>NZ_SNZH01000082.1 GCF_004363655.1 Tahibacter aquaticus | reverse complement strand
GCATCGATCGTCGTCGGGCCTTCGGTGTCGCTGCAGCGGGTGGCTGCCGGACAGCTTGGGTCGCCGCCGCCGCTGACGGTGGCCGTGTTCGTCACACTGGCCCCGGCCGCCAAGGTCGGCGTGACCGGAATGACGAAGCTGGCATTCGCGCCCACCGCCAGACCGCTCGCGATCGTGCAGGTGACGGTCTGGCCGGTTGCCGTACAACCCGCTGGCAGCGTGCCGATCGTGAGGCCAGTCGGAATCGTGTCAGTGATCGTTGCTGCAGCCGTCGTGGCCGTCGTGCCGGTATTCGTGACCTGCAACGTGTAGCTCACCGGAACGCCGACGGTCCACGGGCTGGCGCTCGCGGTCTTGTCGAGCGTCAGTTGCGGTGCATCGATCGTCGTCGGGCCTTCGGTGTCGCTGCAGCGGGTGGCTGCCGGACAGCTTGGGTCGCCGCCGCCGCTGACGGTGGCCGTGTTCGTGACGCTGGCACCGGCCGCCAAGGTCGGCGTGACGGGAATGACGAAGCTGGCATTCGCACCCACCGCCAAGCCGCTCGCGATCGTGCAGGTAACGATCTGGCCGGTCGCGGTGCAGCCTGCCGGCAGGGTGCCGATGGTCAGGCCGGTCGGAATCGTGTCAGTGATCGTTGCGGCAGCCGTCGTGGCCGTCGTGCCGGTGTTGGTGACCTGCAGCGTGTAGCTCGCCGGAACGCCGACGGTCCACGGGCTGGCGCTCGCGGTCTTGTCGAGCGTCAGTTGCGGTGCATCGATCGTCGTCGGGCCTTCGGTGTCGCTGCAGCGGGTGGCTGCCGGACAGCTTGGGTCGCCGCCGCCGCTGACGGTGGCCGTGTTCGTGACGCTGGCACCGGCCGCCAAGGTCGGCGTGACCGGGATGACGAAGCTGGCATTCGCGCCCACCGCCAAGCCGCTCGCGATTGTGCAGGTGACGGTCTGGCCGGTCGCGGTGCAACCCGCCGGCAACGTGCCGATGGTCAGGCCCGCCGGAATCGTGTCAGTGATCGTTGCGGCAGCCGTCGTCGCCGTCGTGCCGGTGTTGGTGACCTGCAGCGTGTAGCTCGCCGGAACGCCGACGGTCCACGGGCTGGCGCTCGCGGTCTTGTCGAGCGTCAGTTGCGGAGCATCGATCGTCGTCGGGCCTTCGGTGTCGGTGCAGCGGGCGGCTGCCGGACAGCTCGGGTCGCCGCCGCCGCTGACGGTGGCGGTGTTCGTCAC
>NZ_SNZH01000081.1 GCF_004363655.1 Tahibacter aquaticus | reverse complement strand
CTCCAGGCCGCCGCCATCAGCGGCGTGACGCCGTTGCCGTCGACCGCATCCAGCGGCGCGCCGGCCTTGATCAGGGCGTCGAGCACGCGCCGGTGTCCCTGCGCCGCGGCGTTGTGCAGCGCCGTCGCGCCGTGGACGCCGTCAGCTCCCTTAATCGGCACGCCGGCGCTGAGCAGTAGTTCAATCGTGGACAAATCACCTTCTGCCGCATATTGCACCAACTTGTCGACGCTGATTTCCACGTTCATCTGCTGAAGCTGGCGCTTGGCCTCCCTCGCCGAGGCGGCCTGCGCGGGCGGCAACACCGACAGCATCAGCAGCAAGGCCAGGGCGAGGTCACGGTGTGGCATGCGCGGACTCCTGTTGCGCGGACGGGGGTGCGGTGCTGGCCGCCTTCGCCAGCGCCTGGTCGATCAGCGTCTCGAAGACATCAGCAGCAGGGATGCCTTCGAGCTTGAAGCCCTGCACGAAGAACGTCGGCGTGGCGCGCACGCCGAAGGCGGCGGCTTCGCGCCGGTCGTCCTCCACGCGGCTGCGCCAGACGTGGCCGTCCATGTCGCGGCGGTAGCGAACCATGTCCAAGCCGGCCTGCTCGGCCAGCTGATCCAAGACCGCCCGGCCGAGGCCGCGTTGCGGCTGCCGGAACAGCGCGTCGTGGAACTGTGGAAACTTATCCTGCGCCGCCGCAGCCAGAGCTGCTTCGTGGGCGAGCAGGTCCTCGGGCTCCAGGCCTAGCGGGAAATGCTTGAACTGCACGGCCAGTGCGTCGGGGTAGCGCTTCTGCAGCGCCGCCAGCGTCTGCGCCGCCTGGGCGCAGTAGGGGCACGAAAACGCGGCGAAAACGACGACGGTGGCCTGGGGCTGGCGCACCTGCGGCGTCAGCGACTGCGCCGGCACCGGCGCTGCCGCGAACAGGCAGGCCAGCAGCAACCACCCGTTCCACCGCAACAGGGATGCGCGCATCAGCGCACCTCCGGCGTTGCGGCTTGGGTCCATTCGGCGATGCGCAGGGCCAGGTGCAGCGGCACGGCCGGCAGGCCGCTATCGCGCCAGGCGACGCGCTGCTGCCGGTCCAGGCCCAGCACCACCGGCGTGCCCGATAGCTGCAGCCTGCGCTGAACGGCGACAGCCTCAGCACTGACCCAGCGTGCCTGCGGCAGCGCGCCGCTGCGCCGGCGCAGCGCCTCGGCCTGATCGGCGTCGCCAGCCACGAGCACGACCAGACCTTTACCCT
>NZ_SNZH01000080.1 GCF_004363655.1 Tahibacter aquaticus | reverse complement strand
ATGCGCGGAATATGCACGCCACCGAAGCCGGTACCGGCCCAGGGATGCGAGACGCGGATCCAGCACGAGGAGTTTTCATCCTTCCTGCCGTAGCGGTCCCAGTGGAACTGCACCTTCACCTGGCCGTGTTCATTCGTATAGATTTCCTGGCCGGCCGGGCCGGTCACGACCGCGCTTTCCGGCCCCATGGTATGCGGCTTGGGCGTGCGCCGTTCCGGCCGATAGGGCTGGTCGGTCGGGTGGAACTCCGCCGCGATGGTCAGGCGGTGCTCGCCGCTGTCTTCGTTCGCCTCGTAGTCGTTGTCGCTGAAATCGTATTCGGCCGCGGCGACCAGGTATTCCCGGTTGTAGCCACCGACCGCATGCTTTTCCAGCGTGAACAGGCGGCCCGGTGCAAGACCTCGTGCGCGGCCCTGGCCATGGCTGCGCTTGTGCTGCGACTGCAGTTCTTCCAGGCGCACGCGCGCATACGGATCGCCTTCGCCTAAGGTGGGATAGCTGCCGGGGTAGTCGAAAATGTCGTAGCTGGCGTGCGGGTGCGAAGCCGGGGTGTTGCGGCGTGTGGTGAGATCGGCGCTGGGCATGACGAAGTTGTAGTCGCGCGCCGAGTACTTGCCGCTTTGCACCGTGCCGGCCGCGGACCAGCCGTGCAGGTGGTCCTTGTCCGGCACGGTGTGGTCGTGCGGGTAGAACGGGATCGTCGCATAGCCCGGATAGGGGCTGGCCAGGCCGACGTCGTCGGTCATCACCAGCGTGTGCTCACCGGTCGAATGCTCGAACCAGAACCAGATGCCTTCGTGTTCCAGCAGCCGCTGCACGAAGTTGGCATCGGTCTCGCGATACTGGACACAATAGTTCCATTTGCGATAACTGCGCGACAGCAGCCACTTCGCCGGGAACGGATACATCGCCAGCACGTCCTTGACGATGTCCGGCGTGCTCTTGCCCTGGAAGATACGGTAGTCGCTGCGCCGCGTGGCGTACCACAGCCACGGCTTGAGTTCCGCCAAGTAGAGGTACTGCCTGCCGCGGCGCCCTGCCGAGCGGAAATGTACACACTGGCCGTTCAGATGCCGCCGCGTTCCACCGTCGAGTTCAAGATCGACCGTGATCGGCCGGCCCAGCAGATCGTCGGCGGAAATCCCCTTTTCCTCGCTTTTCAGTGTGAGCTGGAAATCGAACAGCTGGGACAAGGCTTCGCGGCCTTGCAGGCTGTCGAAACGCAGCACTTGCG
>NZ_SNZH01000079.1 GCF_004363655.1 Tahibacter aquaticus | reverse complement strand
TAGCAGGCTGTTGAGAATCACCTCTTTCTCTCAGCCCCGATTGAGCCGATCAATCGCACCGCTGCTTGTGTTCTCGTCGCTGTAGCGGCTTGCTAGCCGGTCGTCAGGTCGGCGAGGGATGCCACCACGCTTCGATACCGCCGATTCGGATCAAGTTGTAGGCAGCAAAAGACCACACGACCCAAGCCCGTACTGAGGTCAGCCCAATGCGCATCAATTTGCGTAGCCCGCCAATCGTCTTGCCCCAGCCATAGGGCTGCTCGATGCGTTTTCGGACCCGCTGGCTGATCGCGTAGCCCTTGCTGGCGGCGATGCGATCACTCACTGCGCTATTGCGGCCACTCAGATTACGCGCGACATGCGGCGCGATCCCTCGCTCCTGCAACGCCTGTACAAAATCGCGCGTGTCATAACCTTTATCGGCGCCGAGTGTGCAGCCCTCGCCCAGCAACATCTCATCGACCATGCTCAGCGCACCGTCGCGCTCCGACCTGCCCGTTGCCCGGCGCACATCCACCGCTACCAGCAATCCGTTTCGGTTTTCCATCAAGGTGCTGGCCTGATAGCTCAGCTTGGCTTCTTTACCTTTGCCTTTCTTCATCAATCGAGCGTCCGGATCGGTTGTCGATTCGTGCGTGTCGTTGCTGCGTTGCTGTCCGTGGAAATCATCGTCGCTGTCATCGCCATCCTTGGGACGAAAGCTCTTGTGCGATGCCCAGGCTTCCAACAGCGTGCCATCCACTGAAAAGTGCTCGCTGCTCACCAAGTGCTTGATCTGCGCCACCAGAACGGTGTGGTCAAAGAAGTGTTGGGCCACTTCTTCATCGAACAGCCGATCCCGATTGAACGAAAACGTCGAATGGTCCCACACCGGATCATCGATGTTCAGTCCGACAAACCAACGGAACAGCAGGTTGTAGTCCAACTGTTCCATCAGCTGCCTTTCGCTGCGTACGCTGTATACCACCTGCAACAACGAGGCTCGCAGTAGCCGTTCCGGCGGAATCGATGGTCGCCCCGTCTTCGCGTAGCGCGCCTCGAACACGCTATCCATCTCTGCCAATATCCCGTCAACCAGTACGCGCAGCTTTCGAATCGGATGGTCTGCCGGCACTCGCGCCTCCACCGACACGTACGAGAACATTCCCAGTTGCTGGACGTCTGCTGTGCGCATTGCTGTTCGCTAACCCGTTATTGATGGCGCCTATCATTGTGCCTGCGGAAACTGGTTTCTCAACAGCCTGCTAG
>NZ_SNZH01000078.1 GCF_004363655.1 Tahibacter aquaticus | reverse complement strand
GATCGCGTCAGGAAGCCCGACTGCGTGGCATTCGCCGGCAGGCCCCAGGGATGCGGGTTGTTGGTGTTGTAGACCCGGCCGACGATGATCGGCAGATCCGGATCGCCGTTGAGGTGGTCCACCAGCACTTCCTGGCCGATGCGCGGGATATGCACGCCGCCGAAGCCGGTACCGGCCCACGGGTGCGAGACGCGGATCCAGCAGGACGAATTTTCATCCTTCTTGCCGTAGCGGTCCCAGTGGAACTGCACCTTCACCTGGCCGTGTTCGTTGGTATAGATCTCCTGCCCGGCCGGGCCGGTCACCACCGCGCTTTCCGGCCCCATCGTATGCGGCTTGGGCGTGCGCCGTTCCGGCCGGTAGGGCTGGTCGGTCGGGTGGAATTCCGAGGCTATCGACAGGCGATGCTCGCCCGAATCCTCGGTCGCTTCGTAGTCGTTGTCGCTGAAGTCGTAGTCGGCCGCGACGACCAGGTATTCCTTGTTGTAGTCGCCGACCGCGTGCTTTTCCAGCGTGAACAGGCGGCCCGGTGCCAGGCCACGCGCACGGCCCTGGCCATGGCTGCGCTGGTGACCGGCCTGCAGTTCTTCCAGGCGCACGCGCGCATACGGGTCGCCTTCGCCCAGCGTGGGATAGCTGCCCGGGTAGTCGAAGATGTCGTAGCTCGCATGCGGATGGCCCGCCGGCTGCGCTCGCAGGGTGGTCAGGTCGGCGCTGGGCATGACGAAGTTGTAGTCGCGCGCCGAGTACTTGCCGCTCTGCACATTGCCGCCCGCGGCCCAGCCGTGCAGGTGGTCCTTGTCGGGAATGGTGTGGTCGTGCGGGTAGAACGGAATCGTCGCGTAGCCCGGGTACGGGCTGGCCAGGCCGATGTCGTCGGTGATGACCAGCGTGTGTTCGCCGGCCGAATGATCAAACGAGAACCAGATGCCTTCATGCTCCAGCAGGCGCTGCACGAAGTTCGCGTCCGTCTCGCGGTATTGCACGCAGTACGTCCACTTGCGGTAGCTGCGCGACAGCAGCCACTTGGTCTGGAACGGGTACATCGCCAGCACCTGCTTGACGATGTCGGGGGTCGTGAGGTTCTGGAAGATGCGGTAGTCGCTGCGCCGCGTCGCGTACCACAGCCAGGGCTTGAGCTGGGCGATGTACAGGTACTGCTTGCCGCGGCGGCCGGCCGAGCGGAAGTGCACGCACTGGCCGTTCAGGTAGCGCCGGGCACCGCCGTCCAGTTCGAAATCGACGGTCACCGGCTGGCCCAGCATGGCCTG
>NZ_SNZH01000077.1 GCF_004363655.1 Tahibacter aquaticus | reverse complement strand
GCCCAGGGCCGTTACGTCGTGCCCGGTGTGCCGCTGGGCGCGTTCGAACTGACCGCCATCACCACCGAAGGCCGCAGCGGCCACGCCCAGGGCGAACTGGCTCAGGACGGCGAAACCCGCGTGATCGACATCGTCATCGCCAGCAACGCGCTGGTCGGCACGGTGTTCGAGCGCGATAACGTCACGCCGGTCGGCGCCGGCGTCGCCGTGTTCCTGGCGCCGCGGGCGCTGGGGCCGCGCTATTCCTACGATCCGCTGTCCGGCATCCCGGCCGTGCTGCGCGCGACCACCGACGCGCAGGGGCGCTTCAGCTTCGCCGTCACCCGAGCCGACGCCTACTACGTGCAGGCCGAGGCGGCGCTGGAGCGCGGCCGCAGCGAGGTGGTCGTGGTCAACCTGGATCCGCCGCAGCCGCTGCAGACGCGCGTGGTGTTCCTGGCCAAGGGCAGCGTCAGCGGCCGGGTCAGCGATCCCCAGGGCGCGGCGCAGGCGAACGTGCCGGTCAGCGTGACTTCCGCAGGCCTTTTCGACGCCGAGCGCACCACCCAGACCGACGCCCAGGGGCGCTACAGCGTTGACGGCGTGTTCGCCGGCGACGTCACGGCGACGGCGCGCAACGCGGCCACGCAGCTCAGCGGCTTCAACCGCGCCCGGCTGGACAACGAAGGCCAGCAGGTCGACCTCGACATCGTGCTGGCTGCCAGCGGCAGCGTCGCCGGCCGCGTGCTGCGCCGCGACGGCAGCGTTGTGCCTGGACCGCTGAAGCTCAGTCTGCGCCGCGACCGCGTTGTCATCGCCAGCCAGGAAGTGGCCGACGGCGGCACCTACCGCTTCGACCTCGTGCCGGTCGGCGAGGTCGAGGTCATCGCCCAGGAGCTCGGCAACGGCGATCGCGGTGCGGCGACGACGCGCATCACCAGCGCCGGCGAGACGCGCCTGCTTGATGTGCGCCTGGTGGGCCAGGGACGTGTCAGCGTTCACGTGGTCGATGCCGGTGGCGCGCCGGTTGCCGGTGCGCGCGTGGCGCTGAGCACCGCGTTGCTGTTCGCCACCACGGTCGAACGCGAATCCGACGCCGACGGTCTGGTTGTGTTCGAGCGCGTGTTCAACGGTGACTACCAGATAACCGCGAGCCGCCCGGCACCCATCGGCAGTCTGTCGGGAAGCGCCGCCGGTACGCTGCTGCCCGGTGAGGACGGCGAGGTCACCATCACGTTGACGGCGCTGGCCACCGGCCGCGTGCAGGGTCGGGTGCTCGCTCCCGACGGCCTCACGCCGGTGGCGGG
>NZ_SNZH01000076.1 GCF_004363655.1 Tahibacter aquaticus | reverse complement strand
TTCCGCTACGACCGCACGAGTGGGCAGACCTCGCTCGTTAGCACCGATACCTCCGGCACAGCCGCCGACGCATCGAGCAGCGGACCGCATATGTCCGACGACGGCGATCTGGTCGCCTTCCAGTCGCAGGCCGATGACCTCGTTGCCGGCATAAGCTCGGCCGACCCGCAGATCTACCTGCGCAGCCTCTCCGCCGGCACGACGGTCCTGGTCAGCCGCACACCGGCCGGACAGCCGGGCAATGGCGCGGCAAGCCGGCCCTTCGTCTCGGCCGACGGCCGCTATGTGACGTTCAGCAGCGCAGCTTCCGACCTTGTCGGCGACGACCACAACGACCGTATCGACGCCTTTGTGTTCGACCGTGTCAGCCAGCAGCTACAACGCCTCAGCGGCGGCAGCTCGCCCAGCGGCGGCGGCGGTGACGCCTACGGCCTCAGCGCCGACGGCAACCTCGCGCTGTTCACCAGCAGCGCCGACGATCTGGTCGGCGGCACCAGTGGCAATCATGAGCGGGTCTATCTGCGCGATCGCGCCGCGGGCACTACGCGGCTGATCGCCGCACCGGGCGACAGCGAAGGCAGGGGCAAGTCACCAGCCTTGTCGCGCGAAGGCCGCTACGTGGCCTTCGTCAGCACGGCGCCAAGCCTGCTGACGCCTTTCGACGGGGAAGAAGCCGAACGCATCTATGTGTTCGACGCCGCCACCGGCAGTACCCGCGCACTGACCTATTTCAGCACGCCGGCAGCAGCGTTCAACACCTGGCAGCCGCGCTTTTCCGCCGACAGCCGGAACATCGTCTTCAGCTCCACCCGTGGCGATCTCGCGCCGGACGGCATGCCGGGAATTTCCGATATCTTCCTGGCGCCTGCCGAAACAGACCCGATCTTTTCCGACACTTTCCAATAAGCCGCAAAAGTACCGCCTTGCTGGCTGCGCCGTCCCGTGGGCGGCGCAGCGCCTCGTTCAGAACGGCAACTTGAGGTGGGAATCCACCGCCAGCAGCTGCTTGCGGAACACGTCCTGGATGCGCAGCAGCGCCTTGTCGCTGTCTGCATCGAAGCGCAGCACCAGTACCGGCGTGGTGTTGGACGCACGCACCAGTCCCCAGCCGTCGGGCCAGTCAGCACGAACGCCGTCGATGGTGGTGACGCGGGCCCCTTCGAAGCTGACGCGTTCGCGGAACCGTTCGATGTAGCGGTAGTGCTCGCCCTCGGCCATTTCCACTTTCAGCTCCGGCGTGCTGACACCCTTGGCCAGGCTGTCGAAGATCTGCTGCGGATCGCGTCC
>NZ_SNZH01000075.1 GCF_004363655.1 Tahibacter aquaticus | reverse complement strand
GGCTTGGCGGTCGGCGCGAATACGAGCTTCGTCATTCCGGTCACGCCGACCTTGGCGGCCGGTGGCAGCGTTACCAATACCGCCACCGTCAGCGGCGGCGGCGATCCGAGCTGTCCAGCAGCCACCCGCTGCAGCGACACCGAAGGTCCGACGACGATCGATGCGCCGCAGCTGACGCTGACCAAGACCGCGAGCGTCAGCCCGTGGACCGTCGGTGTACCGGCAAGCTACACCCTTCAAGTCACCAACACCGGCACGACGGCTACGACAGCCGCTGCAACGGTTACCGACACGATTCCGACCGGTCTCACGATCGGCGCGCTGCCGGCAGGCTGCACGGCAGCCGGACAGACCGTCACCTGCACGGTTCCTGCCGGCCTGGCCGCGAGTGCAAGCACGAGCTTTGTCATTCCGGTCACGCCGACCTTGGCGGCAGGTGCCAGCGTTACCAATACCGCGACCGTCAGCGGCGGCGGCGATCCGAGCTGTCCGGCAGCCGCTCGCTGCAGCGACACCGAAGGCCCGACGACGATCGATGCGCCGCAGCTGACCCTCGACAAGACCGCGAGCGCCAGTCCGTGGACCGTTGGCGTTCCGGCGAGCTACACCCTTCAAGTCACCAATACCGGCACGACGGCCACGACGGCTGCCGCGACGATCACTGACACGATTCCGACTGGCCTCACGATCGGCACGCTGCCAGCGGGTTGTACAGCAACCGGCCAGACCGTGACCTGCACGGTTCCTGCCGGCCTGGCCGCGAGTGCGAGCACGAGCTTTGTCATTCCCGTCACGCCGACCTTGGCGGCGGGCTCCAGCGTCACGAACACGGCCACCGTCAGCGGCGGCGGCGACCCGAGCTGTCCAGCGGCCGTCCGCTGCAGCGACACCGAAGGTCCGACCACGATCGATGCGCCGCAGCTGACGCTGACCAAGACCGCGAGCGCGAGCCCGTGGACCGTTGGCGTTCCGGCGAGCTACACCCTTCAAGTCACCAACACCGGCACGACCGCCACGACGGCTGCCGCAACGATCCTCGATGCGATTCCGGCAGGACTCACGATTGGCACGCTGCCAGCGGGTTGTACGGCAACCGGCCAGATCGTTACCTGCACGATCGCGAGCGGCTTGGCGGTGGGGGCGAATGCCAGCTTCGTCATTCCCGTCACGCCGACCTTGGCGGCCGGTGCCAGCGTCACGAACACGGCCACCGTCAGCGGCGGCGGCGACCCAAGCTGTCCGGCAGCCACCCGCTGCAGCGACACCGAAGGCCCGACGACGATCGATGCACC
>NZ_SNZH01000074.1 GCF_004363655.1 Tahibacter aquaticus | reverse complement strand
TGAACCGCCCCGGCTTTCCCGGAGGCTCTTTCCCTTGAGAGGATAGAGCGATGAGAAAGTCAGAGAAGTATTCGGAAGAGGTACGAGAGCGAGCGGTGCGGATGGTGCTGGAGCACCAGGCGGAATACGCATCGCAGTGGGCGGCGATCGAGTCGATCAGCGGAAAGTTCGGGTGTACGACGGAGACGCTGCGGCGCTGGGTCCGGCAGTCCGAACGTGACCAGGGCAAGCGATCGGGTCCAACGACGGCGGACCAGACGCGGATCAAGGAGTTGGAACGGGAGTTGCGTGAGCTGCGGCAGGCCAATGAGATCCTGCGCAAGGCGAGCGCCTATTTTGCCCAGGCGGAGCTCGACCGCCGATCCAAGTCATGACGGCGTTCATCGCTGAACACAGCGACAGTTACGGAGTCGAGCCGATCTGCAAGGTACTGCCGATCGCTCCGTCGACCTACTACGCGCATGCTGCGCGTCGGGCTGATCCGGAACTGCGCTCGAATCGGGCGCGGCGGGACGATGCGCTTTGCGGCGAGATTCGCCGAGTCTGGGACGCGAACAAACAGGTATACGGCGTGCGCAAGGTGTGGCGGCAACTGCTGCGCGAAGGCTTTCATGTGGCGCGTTGCACGGTGGCGCGGTTGATGAAGCGACGGGGGCTGGTCGGCGTGATACGCGGCAAAGTGGTCAAGACCACGCACAGCGACAAGGCCATTCCGTGTCCGCGCGATCAGGTGAATCGGCAGTTTCGGGCCGAACGTCCGAACCTGCTGTGGGTGTCGGACTTTACCTACGTATCGACCTGGCAGGGGTTCGTCTACGTGGCGTTCGTCATCGACGTCTTTGCACGGCGTATCGTGGGCTGGAAGGTATCCAGCTCGGCTCGAACCGACTTCGTACTCGACGCCTTGGAACAGGCGTTGTACGCACGCCAGCCAACGCAAGGCGGCCTGATTCATCACTCCGATCGCGGCGTGCAATACGTCTCGATTCGCTACACCGAGCGTCTGGCCGAGGCGGGTATCGAACCGTCCGTCGGTAGCGTCGGCGACTCTTACGACAATGCGCTAGCCGAATCGATCAACGGACTGTACAAGGCCGAAGTGATTCATCGGCGTTCCTGGGCCAGTCGCGAAGCAGTCGAGCTGGCAACGCTGGAATGGGTCGACTGGTTCAATCACCATCGACTGCTGGGACCTATCGGCAACGTTCCGCCGGCAGAAGCTGAGGCGGCCTACTACCAGCAAATCCGTGAGCTCGCCATGGCGGCGTGACTCACACCAACGAGTCTCCGGGGTTCCCGGGGCGGTTCA
>NZ_SNZH01000073.1 GCF_004363655.1 Tahibacter aquaticus | reverse complement strand
TGCCGCTGCTGTCGCCGGGCGAACGCGCCCAGGTGGTGCAGGCATTCAACGACACGGCGGCAGACCTCGGCGCCGAAGCCCTGGTACACCAGCTGTTCGAAGCCCAGGCCGCGCGCGAGCCGGCCGCCGCCGCGCTGCGTTTCGAGGGCGAACAACTCAGCTATGCCCAGCTCAATGCGCGCGCCAACCAGCTGGCGCACCGGCTGCTCGCGCTGGGCGTGAAGCCTGACGACCGCGTGGCGGTGTGCATGCAGCGCAGCGTGGAACTGGTCGTGGCGCTGCTGGCCGTGCTGAAGGCCGGCGCAGCCTATGTGCCGCTGGACCCGGACTATCCCAGCGATCGGCTGGCCTACCTGCTCGGCGACTGCACGCCGGTGGCGGTGCTGACGCAGGGCGAGATCGCAGGACTGCCGCTGCTGCAGGCCAGCACGCTGCCGCTGCTGCTGGCGGACAGCGCCGCGCTGGACGGCCAGCCCGAACACAATCCGCAGGTCGCCGGCCTGGGCCCGCACCACCTGGCCTACGTGATCTATACCTCGGGTTCCACCGGCCAGCCCAAGGGCGTGATGAACGAACACGCCGGCGTGGTCAACCGCCTGCGCTGGGCGCAGTCGCAGTTCGCGCTGAGCGCGGCGGACCGGGTGCTGCAGAAGACGCCGTACAGCTTCGACGTGTCGGTGTGGGAGTTCTTCCTGCCGCTGCTGGCCGGCGCCTGCCTGGTCGTGGCCCGGCCGCAGGGGCACCAGGACCCGGCCTATCTGATCGAGCTGATCGACGGCGAGGGCATCACGCTGGCGCATTTCGTGCCGTCGATGCTGCAGGTCTTCATCGACCAGGCCGATGCCGTGCGCTGCCGCTCGCTGCGCCAGGTGAAATGCAGCGGCGAAGCCTTGCCGTATGCCGCACAGCAGCGTTTTGCCCAGGTATTGCCGCAGGCGCAACTGTATAACTTGTACGGTCCTACCGAAGCGGCGGTGGACGTGACCTGGTGGCGCTGCGACGGCAGCGTGCATGCCGGCATCGTGCCGATAGGCCGGCCGGTGGCGAACACGCAGATGTATGTGCTGGACGCGCAGCGCCAGCCCGTGCCGGTGGGCGTGACGGGCGAGCTGTACATCGGCGGCATCCAGGTGGCGCGCGGCTATATCGGCCGGGCGCAGCTGACGGCCGAGCGCTTCGTCGCCGATCCGTTCAGCGCCGTACCGAATGCGCGCTTGTATAAGACCGGCGACCTGGGCCGCTGGCTGGCCGACGGCAGCATCGAATACCTGGGGCGCAACGATTTCCAGGTGAAGATCCGCGGCTTCCGCATCGAGCTGGGCGAGATCGAAGCCGC
>NZ_SNZH01000072.1 GCF_004363655.1 Tahibacter aquaticus | reverse complement strand
CGGCTGGGCGGCCGTGGGCGCGTTCACGCTGCAGGCTCAGCACGCCGAGTCCGGCCTGCGCGGCGAAACCACCGGCAGCGTGACGGCGCCGACGGCAGCGGTGGTGCTTAACCTGGCGCTGCAGCCGTCGGGCAACGTCGAAGGCAGCGTGCTAGCTCAGGCTGGCACGCCGGTGGCGGACGTCGCGGTCTACGCGCGCAGTTCCGGCCTGCTGTTCGATCGCCAGACCTGGACCGACGCCCAGGGTCAGTTCCGCTTCGACCGCATCGCGCTGGGCGAGGTCGGCGTCTCCGCTATCGACGAGCCCACGCAGAACGTCGCCACGGGGCAGACGCAGCTGACCAGCAACGGACAGAACGCCGTCGTCAACCTGCAGTTCCCGGCCACGGGCAGTATCGGCGGCACCGTCTACCGCGACGGCAACCCGGCGCCCGCGGCCTGCGTCGAACTGCGTTCGGTCGCCGACGGACCGGTCCATCCGTTCCATTCGACGACGGCGGACGCTGCGGGTCTGTATACGTTCGCGGCGGTGACCCCGGGTCCGTTCCTGGTCCAGGCCGATGCCTGCGACAGCAGCCGTCTGACCGGCTTGGCCGAGGCCACGGTCGGTAGCAACGCCAGCACCACGGCCGACGTCACCCTAGGCAACGCGCTGCCACTGTCGCAGCGCCTGCTCGACAGCGTCTCGGGCTACAGCGTCGAGGTTGGCGGCACCGGCGCGCTGCTGCCCTTCCACACCGAAACCGACGCCGCGCATACCTTCAGCGGCGACGGCCACGTCCTCAGTGTCGGCGGGACCGACTTCCCCTGGCTCGGCGCCGCCTGGAGCGGCCTGTCCGGACGCGAGCTGCGCCTGGGGCCGTTGGGCCTTGCCGGTTTGCAGGTCAGCCGTCGCGTCCACGTGCCGGCCGCCGGCGGCTACGTCCGCCTGCTGGAAACGCTGACCAACACCGGTGCGACAACGCTCACGCGCACGCTGCGGATCAGCGGCACCTACCGCACGTTCGAGCCGGAACTGCTGGTGTCGCCGGCGGCCGGAGGCGGCCGCTACGCCGTGGTCGCGCCGCCCGAGTGGGACAACTACAGCGCGGGCCTGGCCGGCCAGGTCTTCGGTGGTAACGGTGCAACGCTGCCGCAGGTCCGCATCAATCCCGCGCAGCGCCGTTTCGAATGGAGCTGGAACGTGACCGTGGCGCCGGGCCAGACCGTTTCGTACCTCGGCTACCTGGTGCCGCGCCGCTTCGGCGACGCCATCGCCGCGCAGCAGCAAACCCAGCGCCTGGCCGACATGGTCGAACCGGGCATGTTCGACGGCCTGACGGCCGCCGAGAAATCGCAGATCCAGAATT
>NZ_SNZH01000071.1 GCF_004363655.1 Tahibacter aquaticus | reverse complement strand
CGGCTGGGCGGCCGTGGGCGCGTTCACGCTGCAGGGTCAGCACGCCGAGTCCGGCCTGCGCGGCGAAACCACCGGCAGCGTGACGGCGCCGACGGTAGCGGTGCTGCTTAACCTGGCGCTGCAGCCGTCGGGCAACGTCGAAGGCAGCGTGCTAGCTCAGGCTGGCACACCGGTGGCGGACGTCGCGGTCTACGCGCGCAGTTCGGGCCTGCTGTTCGACCGCCAGACCTGGACCGACGCCCAGGGTCAGTTCCGCTTCGACCGCATCGCGCTGGGCGAGGTCGGCGTCTCCGCCATCGACGAGCCCACGCAGAACGTCGCCACGGGGCAGACGCAGCTGACCAGCAACGGACAGAACGCCGTCGTCAACCTGCAGTTCCCGGCCACGGGCAGCATCGGCGGCACCGTCTACCGCGACGGCAACCCGGCACCCGCAGCCTGCGTCGAACTGCGTTCGGTCGCCGACGGGCCGGTTCATCCGTTCCATTCGACGACGGCGAACCCTGCGGGGTTGTATACGTTCGCGGCGGTGACCCCAGGGCCGTTCCTGGTCCAGGCCGATGCCTGCGACGGCAGCCGTCTGACGGGCCTGGCTCAGGCCACGGTCGGCAGCAACGCCAGTACCACGGCCGATGTGACCCTGGGTAATGCGCTGCCACTGTCGCAACGCCTGCTCGACAGCGTTTCGGGCTACAGCGTCGAGGTTGGCGGCAGCGGCGCGCTGCTTCCGTTCCACACCGGAACCGACGCCGCCCATACTTTTACCGGCGACGGCCACGTCCTCAGTGTCGGCGGGGCCGACTTCCCCTGGCTCGGCGCCGCCTGGAGCGGCCAGTCCGGACGCGAACTGCGCCTGGGGCCATTGGGTCTGGCCGGTTTGCAGGTCAGCCGTCGGGTCCACGTGCCGGCCGCCGGCGGCTACGTCCGCCTCATGGAAACGTTGACCAACACCGGCGCGACCGCGCTCACGCGCACGCTGCGGATCAGCGGCACCTACCGCACGTTCGAGCCGGAATTGCTGGTGTCGCCAGCGGCCGGAGGCGGCCGCTACGCTGTGGTCGCGCCGCCCGAGTGGGACAACTACAGCGCGGGCCTGGCCGGCCAGGTCTTCGGTGGTAACGGCGCAACGCTGCCGCAGGTCCGCATCAATCCCGCGGAGCGCCGTTTCGAATGGAGCTGGAACGTGACCGTGGCGCCGGGCCAGACCGTGTCCTACCTCGGCTACCTGGTGCCGCGCCGCTTCGGCGACGCCAGCGCCGCGCAGCAGCAAACCCAGCGCCTGGCCGACATGGTCGAACCGGGCATGTTCGACGGCCTGACGGCCGCCGAGAAATCGCAGATCCAGAATT
>NZ_SNZH01000070.1 GCF_004363655.1 Tahibacter aquaticus | reverse complement strand
GCGCAGGCGCGCGCTGGCTACGCCCCCATCGCGACCATCGGCCGCGACGGTCCGCTGGCGCTGTCGTTTGCGCAGCAGCGCCTGTGGTTCATCGATCGCCTCGAAGGCGGCAGCGCCCAGTACAACCTGCCGGTCGCATTGCGGCTGCGCGGCGAACTAGACGAAACGGCGCTGCAGCAGGCACTGGATGCGCTGATTGCGCGGCATGAAGTGCTGCGCACGCGCTACGCGGAAGTCGACGGCGTGGCCGTGCAGCGTATACAGCCGGCCACCGCCCTGGCGATTGCGCGGCACGACCTGCGCGGGCTGGACGCCAGTGCGCGCGAAGCGCGCCTGCAGCAATATGCGGCCGACGAGGCCGTGCGCCTGTTCGACCTGTCCCGCGACCTGATGCTGCGCTGTACCTTGCTGCAGCTGGACCGGCACGATCATGCGGCATTGTTCACCTTGCACCATATTGCTTCCGACGGCTGGTCGTCCGGCGTGCTGGTGCGCGAATTCGTCGCCCTGTACGGTGCCCTGGTGCAGGGCCGGCCGCCGGTCTTGCCGGCGCTGGCGGTGCAATACGCCGATTACGCCCACTGGCAGCGCGAACGCCTGCAAGGCCCGCTGCGCCAGTCGCAACTGCAGTACTGGCGCGAGCAGCTGGCTGGCCTGCCAGTGGTACACAACCTGCCGCTGGACAAGCCGCGGCCGGCGCAGCAGCGCTTCGAAGGCGCGCGCGTCGAACAGGTGCTGGAAGCACCGCTTCTGGCCGCGCTGAACGCGCTGGCGCGGCGTCACGATGCCAGCCTGTTCATGCTGCTGCAGGCGGCGTTTGCGCTGCTGCTGTCGCGCTGGAGCGGCGAGAGCGACATCGTCATCGGTACGCCGATCGCCGGCCGCCTGCATCCGGACGTGGAGCCGCTGATCGGTTTCTTCGTCAACACGCTGGTGCTGCGCAGCGATCTTTCCGCCAACCCGACGTTCGAACAATTGCTGGCCCAGGCCAGGGCCACGGCACTGGCGGCCTACGAACACCAGGAAATTCCGTTCGAGATGCTGGTGGACGAACTGCGGCCGGTACGCAGCCTGAGTCACGCGCCGGTATTCCAGATCATGCTGGCCCTGCAGAACCACGAACAGGTTGCGCTGGAATTGCCTGGCCTGAGCCTGGCCGCATTGGACAGCAACGCCGAACGCGCACAGTTCGACCTGCAGCTGGTCGTCACCGAAAACACCCAGGGCCTGCGGCTGAGCTGGTTCTATGCGAGCAGCCTGTTCGAACCGGCCAGCATCGAACGGCTGGGCGCAGCGTTCGTGCGCCTGCTGCAGGGCATCGTCGCGGCACCGCAGACGGCGGTCGCGCAATTGCCGCTGAT
>NZ_SNZH01000069.1 GCF_004363655.1 Tahibacter aquaticus | reverse complement strand
CTTCTCTCGATTCGAAAAGCTCGACGTGATGTTCCTGGGCTTTATCAGCTTCGCTCTGATCGCTGATGGGCTTCGGATGTGTTAACAGGCCCTAGTGTCCCCACCCCAATAAGTCGGGGCGCGGCCATTGAGCCCGTGGTCTGAAATTCCCGGAAACCAAGGCAGTACCAGGCATGCGAAATAGTCGACTTGTTCTCGTGGCGATCACTGCGCTAGCTGCTGGTGCAGCATTGACATGGCACATCCGGAGCGGAACGGAAACCAACCACTCTGCAAACGACACAGGAGCCGCTGTTCAACGTGAAGCGGTGCGGAGTCCATCGTCGCTCACGACACCAGAGACTCAAGCGCACCCACCGGCTATGAAACAACAGTCGCCGGGGAGCAAATCTTTGGACGCTCACAGCCCGATGCTGGCCTATGAAAATTCGGAAGATCTTGCACAAGTCGTCGAACAATTATCTCCCGCTGCCCAAAGCGGCGACTGGCAAGCTAAGTGGATGCTGGCTCGGGCGTTCGACGAATGCTTTCCCCAGGTTGCCGATCCGACCCTGTACGGAAAGATCAGAGCTAGCGCACACGAGCTTCCACCCGAGGTGCAAGCCGACATGCTTCGACACTTGAATCGAAGTGAGCATCGTTGCAGACAGCTAATCGCGAGCGGCCAGGTTACTCGGACGAAGGTATTGGAATCATTTGACGTTGCGCTTCGGACAGAAAACCTGGCGAATCGCGCCACTTCTCTGGTGAATTCGCCGGAATCCATGTCGGAAAACGACGCGAAAGCGATGATCCGGCAAATTGTGGAATCGCGGGACCCTTGGGCAATTTGGGCTTTGTCCGAAGTCATGGGCGAAACAGAGGACGGCGCAAACGAGTACGGCCCATTTTCCGGAAGTAAGGTCGACCGGTGGGCTTGGAAATTTGTCGCATGTGCACTCGGTTATCCCTGTGGGCCAGACAGCGCGGAAGTCCGCAGGCTGTGCGTTACGCAGGGACACTGCGCCAGTCAAGCACTTGAGGGCGTAGTACAGCAGGCTTTTCTTACCCCGGCCGAGTTCAAGGAGGCAATCGGGAAGAGGGACGAGCTCTTGGGAATTATTGCAGCTGGAAATGTCCAATCAATCTTTCGTTAGAAAGAAGATGGGCATGATAGGGAAACAGCAAGCGATATTCTTTTTCCTGCTGTTGGCGGGAACCCCTCTCCAACAGTCGCATGCAGCGGGCTTCTCAAGTGCGGCGGACCGACGGTTGACCTGCGAGGCACAAATTACAAAGTATCCCGGACGATTCGTCATCTAGCAGGCTGTTGAGAATCACCTCTTTCTCTCAGCCCCGATTGAGCCGATCAATCGCACCGCTGCTTGTGTTCTCGTCGCTGTAGCGGCTTGCTA
>NZ_SNZH01000068.1 GCF_004363655.1 Tahibacter aquaticus | reverse complement strand
ACCACCGGCGTCACCGACAGCCAGGTCGTCAGCACCACCGGCACCCTGACCGGCCTGCGCCTGTCCTTCGATATCACCCACACCTACATGGGCGATCTCACCCTGATACTGACCAAGGGCACCACCTCGGTGACCCTGTTGCAGCGTCCGGGCAATGCCAGCAACACCGGTAGCAGTGGCTGTTCCGGCGACAACGGCAACGTCATCGTCGACGGCGCCGCCAGCCTGACCCTGGAAAGCAACTGCGGCAGCGGTACGCCGGCCTATACCAGCGGCGCCAGCTACCGGCCGAACAACCTGTTCACGCCGTTCGTTGGCCAGTCCCTCAACGGTACCTGGAGCCTGCGCGCGGTCGATGCCGCCGGTCAGGATACCGGCACCCTGAAGGGCTGGTGCCTGCTGCCAACGCTGTAAAGCGCTAGCGTTTCCCTTTCCTGCTGCACACGTGACGGGCTCCAGCAATGGAGCCCGTTTTTTCGTGTCCGGTCAGCCGCGACCTGTCCGCCATCCCTGCGCGGCAGCGCAACCGCAGGCCAGGGTCCAGACGCCGGCAATGCCCCATCGGCCTGGGCATACCCCTGGAATTGTTTTAACTGGACAAACAATCACATTTTTCCTTTGCGAGACTGAGGCAAGCTGCGGCAGTTGACGGAGACACCGCGGCGAAGCGCTACTGAATGCGACGCAGCGTGAGCTCCGCCGCCGTACTTTTCCGTGTAGTACGGAATCACCCGCCTTAGCCGCGAACCTCCGCCGGTGCACAACCGAGGGGACTGTCGCGACCTACAGCCCGTCTAGCCCGGCGACCTGGGGAGGATCGCAGAGCTGGTTGTGCCCACTATCGCTTTCATCGTGGAACACCGCAGGTCCGGTGCGGTTTACCGTGTCTGGAAAACGCGCGCGCCGCGCCACGGCCAGCGGCCGATACCACGATGCCATTGCCGGCGGCAGTTCCGCCGCCGGAAAAAATGCTGTGGCAGAAGACGCCGGGGGGCAGTCCTGCCGCAGTTGCTGTAAACACTAGCGAGGGAGATGTTCCACATGCGTACATCGTTGTTTATTGGTATTGGTCTTGCCTTGTCTCTTTCTGCACATGCGGCAGATGAGCGTTGCCTGGTGTCGTTCGACGCCGCACAGCAGGATGTCTGCAGCAGCAAGGTGTCGGTTGCCCATCCCAGCCTGGAGCCGCTGGCCAAGGCCGAAGAGTTCAAGAACTCCACCCTGCGCCTGGTCAAGTTCGACGGCCCCATCGATGAGGGCCGCCGCGCCGCGATTCAAAGCCGCGGCGGACACATCCTCGGCTATGCGCCGGAATACGCCTACATCGTGCGCATGCCGGCCGAGCTGGACGCCTCGATGCGCATGATCCGCGGCGTGGTCTGGTCGGGTCCGTTCCTGCCGGCCTTCAAGGTGGACGTGAACATCGCCAACGAACTGCAGTTCGGCAATAT
>NZ_SNZH01000067.1 GCF_004363655.1 Tahibacter aquaticus | reverse complement strand
TCTCGGCCGCGCGCAATGCCTGCGGCACGCTGAGCATGAGCGGCACCTCGATGGCCACGCCGACCGCCGCCGGCCTCGCCGCCCTGGTACGCGACTACCTCGCCCGCGGCTTCTATCCGACCGGCCAGAAAGTCGCCGCCAATGCGATCCCGAATCCCTCGGGCGCGCTGATCAAGGCCATCCTGATTTCCGGCGCCAGCAGCATGACCGGCACCGGTGCCGGCACCGCGCCGGGACAGTCGCAGGGCTGGGGCCGTATACATCTGGATAACTCGCTGTATTTCAACGGCGACGCCAGCCGCCTGTACATCCACGACTCGCCCACCGGCCTGGCCACCAACGGCGCCGACACCCACACCATCACCGTCACCGCCGGCCAGCCGCTGAACATCACCCTGGCCTGGACCGACGTCGCCGCGGCCGTCAACGCCAACCCGGCCCTGGTCAATTCCCTGCGCCTGGAAGTGCAGGCACCCAACGGCGATGTGTGGACGCAGAAGCTGCCCAGCGGCGTCGGCGTCAACAACGCCAACCCGACCCAGAGCATCGCCACCACCGGCTACGACAACCGCAACAACGTGCATCGCATCAGCTTCGCCGCCCCGGCAGCCGGCACGTATACGGTACGCGTGCGCGGCATCAACGTGCCGACCGGCCCGCAGAAGTACGCCCTGGCCGCCACCGGCAATTTCCAGGTCGGCGGAACCAACGGCTTCACCCTCGCCGCAACGCCGGCCTCGGTCAGCGTCTGCGCCGGCTCGGCCGCCAGCTACAGCGTCGGCGTGCAGAGCGTCGGCACCTTCACCAGCCCGGTCGGCCTGTCCATCACCGGCGTACCCGCCGGCGGCAGCAGCAGCTTCAGCCCGGCCTCGGTCGTGCCGGCCAACCCGGCTGCGACCAGCGCACTGTCCATCGGCACCAGCGGTGTTGCCACCGGCAACTACAACCTGGTCATCACCGGCGCTTCCACCTCGCCGGCACTGAGCCAGACTGCCGGCGTCACGCTCGATGTCACCGCCGCCGTGACCGGTGCCGGCAGCTTGAGCGCTCCAGCCAACGGCGCCACCAGCGTGTCCACCACGCCGGCACTGAGCTGGGCCGCCATCGCCGGGGCCAGCAGCTACCGCGTCCAGGTGGCCACTGACTCGGCCTTCAGCAACCTCGTCGTCAACCAGGTCGTCAGCGGCACCAGCTTCACGCCGGGCACGGCACTGGCCAACAACACGCAGTACTTCTGGCGTGTCTACGGCATCAACGGTTGCGGCCAGGGGGCGGCCTCCAGCGCCTTCAGCTTCACCACCGCACCGGTAGTGACCAACTTCTGCCGCACGCCGGCACTGGCCATTCCCGACAACAACACCACCGGCGTCACCGACAGCCAGGTCGTCAGCACCACCGGCACCCTGACCGGCCTGCGCCTGTCCTTCGATATCACCCACACCTACATGGGCGA
>NZ_SNZH01000066.1 GCF_004363655.1 Tahibacter aquaticus | reverse complement strand
TAGCGCGCCAGCCGGTCCGACTTCTCGTCCAGCTCGCGATAGCTCAGCTGCTGCGATCCGCTGACCAGCGCGATCGCCTCCGGTGTCCGCTGCGCCTGCGCGGCGAATTGCAGGGCGACGCCGCTGTCCTGCCGCGGCAGCGGCGGCGGTGCACTCCAGGCGAGCATCTGCTGCTGTTGTGCTGCATCGAGCAGATCGATGTCGCGCAGATCCTGCGCGATTGCCGCCGGCAGCTGCTGCAATACCTGGCCCAGCTGCGCCACCAGCCGCGCCACGGTGGCCTGGGCAAAGCGCTCGGCGCGATAGACGAAGCGCACGCGCAGGCTGCGGCCCAGATGCGCGTTCAGGTCCAGCGTATAGCTGCTGATTTCATTGTTGCTGGCGCGCTCGATCTCCAGCCGCGACGCCGCCGGCATGGCTGCCGCATCGGTCATCGCATCCAGCGGATAGTTGGCAAAACCGAGCAAGGTATCGAACAGCGGCGTGCCGGGGCGCACGCGCGACTGGCGCTGGATTTCCGACAGCGCCAGATAGCCGTAGTCGCTGCTGCGCTGGAACTCGTGCTGCAGCGCGCTCAGCGAAGCCGCAATGCTGCGCTCGCGCCCGAACGACACCTTGACCGGCACGGTGTTGATGAACAGGCCGACCATGTCCTCGATGCCCGGTACTTCGGCCGGGCGTCCGGCAATGGTCGCGCCGAACACCACGTCCGTCTCACCGCTGTAGCGGTGCAGCAGATATGCCCAGGCCCACTGCAGCAGGGTATTCACCGTGCTGCGCTGGGCCTGCGCGGCGTTCTGCAGGGCTTCGGTCTGCGCTGGGCTCAATTCGAGGAATTGTTCGCGATAGCCGCTGCCCCCATCGGTAGGCAGGCGGTCGATGCCGAGCTGGCTGGGCGCGTCGATGTCGCCGAGCAGTGCCTGCCAATGCGCCCGGGCCACGTCCCGGTCCTGCCGCTGCAGCCAGGCGATGTGCTGCTCGTAGGGCTGCGGCGTCTTCAGTGACGCCGGCCGGCCCTGCAACTGCGACTGGTACAGCGCCACGACATCGCGATAGACCAGCGGACTGCTCCAGCCGTCCGACAGGATGTGATGCACGGTCCAGAGCAGCTGATAGCGCTGGCCGCCCAGACGGAACAGGGCGACGCGCATCAGCGGCGGCGCCGCGAAGTCGAAGGCGGTCGCCTTGTCCTGCGCGCGATAGGCGTCGAAGCGGCGTTCCTGCTCGTCGGCGGCCAGTCCGCTCCAGTCCTCTTCGTGCCAGGGCAGCGTCGCCTGCGCCGACACCAGCTGGTGCAGGCCCTCGCCTTCGCCGACGAACGCCGTGCGGAAAATATCGTGGCGCTCGACCACCTGCTGCCAGGCCCGGCGGAATGCCGCAGCATCCAGCTCGCCGCGCAAAATGGGAAATGTTTGCACAATATAACTGGATACATCGAGCAGGCTTTCGAACAGCAGGCCGGCCTGCATCGGCGTGGCCGGATACAGCCGCGTCATGGCGGGATAGCGCGCCTGCCATTCGTCCAGCTGC
>NZ_SNZH01000065.1 GCF_004363655.1 Tahibacter aquaticus | reverse complement strand
GCGCAGGCGCGCGCTGGCTACGCCCCCATCGCGACCATCGGCCGCGACGGTCCGCTGGCGCTGTCGTTTGCGCAGCAGCGCCTGTGGTTCATCGATCGCCTCGAAGGCGGCAGCGCGCAATACAACCTGCCCATTGCCCTGCGTCTGCAGGGCAAGCTGGACCAGGCCGCCCTGCAGCAGGCGCTGGATGCGCTGGTCGCGCGGCATGAAGTGCTGCGTACCGTATATGCGGAAGTGGACGGCGTGGCGCTGCAGCGCATACAGGCGGCTGCGCCGGTGGCGATTGCGCGCGAGGATCTGCGTCAGCTGGATGCGGGCCTGCGCGAGCAGCAGCTGCAGCAGCGCGCCCGCGACGAGGCCTTGCGCCCGTTTGATCTGGCCAGCGACCCCATGCTGCGCTGTCGTCTGCTGCAATTGGGCGAAAGCGACAATGCACTGTTGTTTACCATGCACCATATCGCCTCCGACGGCTGGTCGCTGGGCGTGCTGGTGCAGGAATTCGTCGCGCTCTACGCCGGCCTGGTCAGCGGCCAGGCCGCGCAGCTGCCGGCCCTGCCGGTGCAGTACGCCGACTACGCCGCCTGGCAGCGCGAGCGCCTGCAGGGCGCCCGGCTGCAGCAGCACCTGGATTACTGGCGCACCCAGCTGGCTGGTCTGCCGGTGCTGCATGGCTTGCCGCTGGATCTGCCGCGCCCGGCGCAGCAATGCTTCGACGGCGGGCGTATCGATGTGGAACTCGATGCGCCAACACTGGCGGCCGTCACGGCGCTGGCGCGGCGCCAGGGCGCCAGCCTGTTCATGCTGCTGCAGGCGGCCTTTGCCGTGCTGCTGTCGCGCTGGAGCGGCGAGACCGACATCGTCATCGGCACGCCGATTGCGGGCCGCCTGCATCCGGATGTGGAGCCGCTGATCGGTTTCTTCATCAACACCCTGGTGCTGCGCACCGACCTGTCCGGCGCGCCAAGTTTCGACGCGGTGCTGGCCCAGGCCAAGGCGGCGGCGCTGGCGGCCTACGAACACCAGGAAATTCCGTTCGAAATGCTGGTGGACGAACTCAAGCCCGTACGCAGCCTGAGTCATACGCCGCTGGTCCAGGTGATGCTGACCCTGCAGAACAATGCGCAGAGCGCACTGGAACTGCCAGGACTGAGCCTGGTGCCGATGACGGCGCGCTACGAACAGCTGAAATTCGACCTGCAGCTGGTCGTGGCCGAATCGGCGCAGGGCCTGCGCCTGAGCTGGATTTATGCACAAAGCCTGTTTCGTGCGGAAACCATTGCGCGCATGGCGCAGGGCTTCAGCCAGCTGCTGGCGCAGGTTGCACAGCAGCCGCAGCGGCGCCTGGACGAGCTGGAATGGCTGGACGCCGCGGCAAGCCGCGCGCTGATTGCCGCCGGTGCCGGCAGCGTCGGTACGCTGCAGCGGCACGAGCTGCTGCCGCTGCAATTCGCCGCGCAAGCGCAGCGGACACCGGAGGCGATCGCGCTGGTCAGCGGATCGCAGCAGCTGAGCTATCGCGAGCTGGACGAGAAGTCGGACCGGCTGGCGCGCTA
>NZ_SNZH01000064.1 GCF_004363655.1 Tahibacter aquaticus | reverse complement strand
CGAGCAGGCTTTCGAACAGCAGGCCGGCCTGCATCGGCGTGGCCGGATACAGCCGCGTCATGGCGGGATAGCGCGCCTGCCATTCGTCCAGCTGCGCCTGGCCGACCTGGGCCAGCGGCAGGTCCGACGGCGTGAAGGCCGCCCGCTCGCGCGTGGCGCAGTGTTCCACCACTTCGCGCAGCGCCGCTTCCACGTGTGCCGCCAGCTGTTCCATCGTCGCGCGCTCGTAGCGCTCGCGCGGGTACTCCAGGCTCAGGCGCAGCTCGCCGCCGGCCACCATGCCCTTGAGCACCAGCGCATGCGCCCGGCGCCGCCGCGCACTGGCGCTGGCTCCGGCCGATTCACTGCTGCCCTGGAAGAACGTCTCCTCGTTGACCGCCTGTTCCGACTGGCCCAGGTAGTTGAACGCCAGCTCAGGCCACTGCCCGGCTTCTGCGGCCATCAGCTCTGCATCCTGCGCCAGATGGCGCAGCACGCCGTAGCCGATACCCCGCGCCGGCACGCTGCGGTACTGCTCCTTGGTCGCCTTGATCACGGCCTCGACCGAAGCGTCTTCCTGCCACAGCGTCAGCGGGTAGATGCTGGTGAACCAGCCTACCGTCTCGGTCAGGTCCAGGTTGTCGAACAGGGCTTCGCGACCATGCCCTTCCAGCGCGATGCGCAGGCCCGGCTCGCCGCTCCAGCGGCGCAGCCCCAGGTAGACGCCGGCCAGCAGCAGTTCGTTGATCTGCGTGCGGTAGGCGCGATTGCACTGCTGCAGCAGCGCCCGCGTGTCTTCGGCCGACAGGCGCAGGCCGACATGCGCCGCAGCGGCCATCTCGCCGCCGTCGGGCATGGCGTGGTCTGCCGGCAGCAACGGCACCGGCCGGCGGTACTGCGCCAGCCAGTAGGCCTTTTCCTGCTGCAGCGCCGGGCTCTGCGCATACCCGGCGAGTGCCTCGCCCCATTGCTGCAAGGATGAGGTCTTGGGTGCCAGCGCCACCGTTTCGCCGCGCTCGATCTGCCGGTAGGCCTGTTCCAGGTCCGCCAGCAGGATGCGCCAGGACACGCCGTCGATCACCAGGTGATGCGCCAGCAACAGCAGCCGCGCCGTCGTCTCGCCCTGGAACAGCACTACCCGCAACAGCGGGCCTTGCGCCAGGTCGAAACCAGCCTGCCAGTGATTGCAGCGCGCCGTCAGGAACGCCGCTATTTCCTGCGCATCCGCCGGCAATGTCTCGACCACGCAGCTGGCCGCGAGCATCGCGTCATCCAGCGCCTGGTGTTGCGCCTGCCACTGGCCGTCGCGCTCGACGAAGCGCAGGCGCAGGGCATCGTGGCGCTGGTACAGCGCCGCCACGGCCGTGCGCAGCGCTTCGGGCTGCAACTGCAGCGGCACCTGCAGCAGCACCGCCTGGTTGTGGTGGTGCTTGTCCAGCGCGTCGCCGGCCAGGAACTGCTGCTGGATCGGCAGCAGGCGCAGCGCGCCCTGCACCGCGCCCTGCGGCCGTTCCACCTGCTGCTGCGGCTGTACGCACTGGGCCAGCGCCGCAATCGTCTGCGCTTCGAACAGCTGGCGCGTGGTGATGCCGATGCCGGCCTGGTTGGCGCGCGAGGTCACCTGGAT
>NZ_SNZH01000063.1 GCF_004363655.1 Tahibacter aquaticus | reverse complement strand
GCGCGCGTGCTCAAGCTCGATGCGATCAGCCGCGAGGCGAATTTCTTCGACCTGGGCGGCCATTCGCTGCTGGCTACGCGCGTGGTCAGCGAGATTGGCAGAACCCTGGCCAAGCCCTTGCCGGTGCGTGCCCTGTTCGAGCATCCGGTGCTGGCCGACCTGGCGGCGCATATCGGCCAGCAGGCCAGCGCAGGCTATGCGGCGATTCCGCCGGCGGCGCGCGACACGCCGTTGCCGCTGTCGTTCGCGCAGCAGCGCCTGTGGTTCATCGACCGGCTGGAAGGCGGCAGCACGCAATACAACATGCCGGTCGCTCTGCGCCTGCAGGGCGAGCTGGATACGAACGCGCTGCAGCAGGCACTGGACGCGCTGGTGGCGCGGCACGAAGTGCTGCGTACGCACTACGTCGAGGTCGATGGCACGGCACTACAGGTCATTGCTGCGCCGGACAGTGTGCCTGTGCAGCGCCACGACCTGCGCGAGCTGGCTGCGGATGCGCGCGAGGCCCGGCTGCAGCAGCTGGCACACGAGCGCGCCACGCATCCCTTCGATCTGTCCCGCGACCTGAAGCTGCGCTGCGCTCTGGTGCAATTGGGCGAAAGGGACAATGCACTATTGTTCGCCATGCACCATATTGCCTCCGACGGCTGGTCGCTGGGCGTGCTGGTGCGCGAATTCGTCGCGCTGTATGGCGAATGGGCGCAGGGCCGCACGCCGCGCCTGCCCGCGCTGGCAGTGCAATATGCCGATTTCGCCGCCTGGCAGCGCCAGCGGCTGCAGGGCACGGTGCTGCAGGCTCATCTGGACTACTGGCGCGGCCAGCTGGCCGATCTGCCGGCGGTGCACAGCCTGCCGCTGGACCGGCCGCGGCCGGCGCGGCAGCAGTTCGACGGCGGGCGCCTGCTGCAGGACGTGGATGCGGCGACACTGGCCGGGCTGAACGCGCTGGCGCGGCGTCACGACGCCAGCCTGTTCATGCTGCTGCAGGCGGCGTTCGCGCTGCTGGTGGCGCGCTGGAGCGGCGAGAGCGACATCGTCATCGGCACGCCGATCGCCGGACGTCTGCATCCGGACGTGGAGCCGCTGATTGGTTTCTT
The DNA here is from genome assembly GCF_004363655.1 of Tahibacter aquaticus. Classification (GTDB taxonomy): domain Bacteria; phylum Pseudomonadota; class Gammaproteobacteria; order Xanthomonadales; family Rhodanobacteraceae; genus Tahibacter; species Tahibacter aquaticus. The sequence continues at coordinate 526 of NZ_SNZH01000063.1, read as the reverse complement.
CGTCAACACGCTGGTGCTGCGCAGCGATCTTTCCGCCAATCCCACCTTCGAGCAGCTGCTGGCCCAGGCCAGGGCCACGGCGCTGGCAGCCTACGAACACCAGGAAATTCCGTTCGAGATGCTGGTCGACGAGCTGAAGCCGGCGCGCAGCCTGGCCCATGCGCCGCTGTTCCAGCTGATGTTCACGCTGCAGAACAACGAGCAGTCGGCGTTGGTTCTGCCCGGCCTGAGCCTGGCGCCGCTGGCATCGCGCCAGGTGCCGGCGAAGTTCGACCTGGAGCTGGCAGCCAGCGAGTCCGCCCAGGGCCTGAAGCTGTCGTGGAACTACGCGAAAAGCCTGTTCGATGCCGCAACCATCGCGCGCCTGGGCGACAGCTTCGGCCGCCTGCTGCAGGGCATCGTCACGGCACCGCAGCAGCCCGTGCTGCAGTTGCCGCTGCTGTCGCCGGGCGAACGCGCCCAGGTGGTGCAGGCATTCAACGACACGGCGGCAGACCTCGGCGCCGAAGCCCTGGTACACCAGCTG
>NZ_SNZH01000062.1 GCF_004363655.1 Tahibacter aquaticus | reverse complement strand
CTGCAGCGCCTTGCGGCGCATCTCGATGCGCAGGCAACCGCGGCCTGCGAGGCAATCCCCCAGGCCGGCCGCGATGCGCCGCTGCCGCTGTCGTTCGCGCAGCAGCGCCTGTGGTTTATCGACCGCCTGGAAGGCGGCAGTGCGCAATACAACATGCCGCTGCTGCTGCGCCTGCGTGGCGAGCTGGATGTGCCGGCCTTGCAGCAGGCGCTGGATACGCTGGTGGCGCGGCACGAAATACTGCGTACCGTCTATAGCGACACCGATGGCGCGGCGCTGCAGCAGATCCAGCCGGCACGCGCTGTGGCGATGGCCTGCGACGATCTGCGCAGGCTGCCTGCCGCCGCCGGTGCGCAGCGGCTGCAGCAGCTGGCTGCCGACGAAGCGGCGCAGCCGTTCGATCTGGCGCAGGATCTGATGCTGCGCTGCCGCCTGGTGCACAGCGGCGAGCACGATTACGCGCTGCTGCTCACGCTGCACCATATCGCCTGCGACGGCTGGTCGCTGGATGTGCTGGTGCGCGAATTCGTGGCCCTGTACGGCGCGTTGCGCCAGGGCCGGCCGGCGCAGCTGGCGCCGTTGCCGGTGCAGTATGCCGACTATGCGGCCTGGCAGCGCCGGCGCCTGCACGGCGAGGCCTTGCAGGCGCAGCTCGGCTACTGGCGCACGCAGCTGGCGGGCTTGCCGGCGCTGCACAGCCTGCCACTGGACCGGCCGCGGCCGGCGCAGCAGCGCTTCGACGGCGCCCGTGTCGAGCAACTGCTGGATGCGCCCACCCTGGCTGCGCTGCAGGCCCTGGCGCGCCAGCATGACGCCAGCCTGTTCATGCTGTTGCAGGCAGCGTTCGCGGTGCTGGTGTCGCGCTGGAGCGGTGCGACCGACATCGTGCTCGGCACGCCCAGTGCCGGCCGCCTGCATGCCGATGTGGAGCCGCTGATCGGCTTCTTCGTCAACACCCTGGTGCTGCGTACCGATCTGTCCGGCGACCCCACGTTCGCGAGCGTGTTGCAACAGACCCGGGCGGCGGCGCTGTCGGCCTACGAACACCAGGAAGTGCCGTTCGAAATGCTGGTGGACGAGCTGAAGCCGACCCGCAGCCTGGCCCATGCCCCGCTGTTCCAGCTGATGTTCGCCCTGCAGAACAATGCACTTGCCGCGCTGGAATTGCCCGACCTGAGCGTGACCGCAGCAGCCGGCGCGCAGGAGCGGGCCAAGTTCGATCTGCAGCTGGATGTCGCCGAGACCGAGCTGGGACTCAGCCTGTCGTGGACTTATGCGCAAAGCCTGTTCGATGCGGCCAGCATCGAGCGCATGGCCGATGCGTTCCAGCGTTTGCTGCGCGGCATCGTCGAGGCGCCGCAGCAGGCCATCAGCCGCCTGCCACTGCTGTCGCCGCGTGAGCGCGAGCAAGTACTGCTGGGCTTCAACGCGACACAGCAGGCGCCATCCGGTGCGCAGACCATCGCCAGCCTGTTCGAAGCCCAGGTAGCGCGCGCCGGCACGGCGCCGGCGCTGCGCAGCGAAGAAGAAACGTATACCTATGCCGAATTGAACCAGCGCGCGAACCGGCTGGCGCATGCGCTGCTGGCGCAGGGCGTGAAGCCCGACCAGCGCGTGGCAATCTGCGTGCAGCGCGGGCTGGACCTGGTGGTCGGCCTGCTCGGCATCCTCAAGGCTGGCGCGGCGTATGTGCCGCTGGATCCGGCCTATCCGGCCGACCGGCTCGCCTACATGCTGGCCGACTGCGCGCCGGTGGCGCTGCTGACCCAGGGCCGCCTGGC
>NZ_SNZH01000061.1 GCF_004363655.1 Tahibacter aquaticus | reverse complement strand
CCAGGGCAAGGCCCGCTTCAGCGGCGTGCCGGCCGGCACCTTCACCGCTTCGGCGCGCGATCCGGTGTCGCGCCTGGTCGGCGCCGCGGTTTCCAGCATCATCGCCGGGCAGACGCGCAGCCTGACCCTGCGGTTGCAGCCCATCGGCACGATCCACGGCGCCGTCTTCGACGTCGACGGCAGCACCCGCCGCGCCGGTGTGCAGGTGCGCGTGATCAGCCGCGAGCGCGGCATCGTCAGCCAGCGCGTAACCGGCACCGATGGTGCCTTCCGCTTCGACAGTCTGCCGCTGTCCGACGGTCCGTTCACGCTGGACGCCTTCGTCGACGGCCGCGTGCGCGCCCGTGTGCCGGCCCTGGTGCTGTCCCAGCCCAACGAAGTGCTGGAACGCAACATCACCTTGGGCGCCGTGGGCACGGTGCGTGGTCAAGTGAGCGACGGCGCCGGTCAAGTCTTCGCCAACGCCCGCGTGACGCTGCAGTCCCTGGTCGGCCAGCGCCTGACCCTCGAGGCGCGCAGCGACGCCCAGGGCCGTTACGTCGTGCCCGGTGTGCCGCTGGGCGCGTTCGAACTGACCGCCATCACCACCGAAGGCCGCAGCGGCCACGCCCAGGGCGAGCTGGCCCAGGACGGCGAAACCCGCGTGGTCGACATCGTCATCGCCAGCAACGCGCTGGTCGGCATCGTGTTCGAGCGCGACAACGTCACGCCGGTCGGCGCCGGCGTCGCCGTGTTCCTGGCGCCGCGGGCGCTGGGGCCGCGCTATTCCTACGATCCGCTGTCCGGCAACCCGGCCGTTCTGCGCACCGCCACCGATGCGCAGGGGCGCTTCAGCTTCGCCGTCACCCGAGCCGACGCCTACTACGTGCAGGCCGAGGCGGCGCTTGAGCGCGGCCGCAGCGAGGTGGTCGTGGTCAACCTGGATCCGCCGCAGCCGCTGCAGACGCGCGTGGTGTTCCTGGCCAAAGGCAGCGTCAGCGGCCGGGTCAGCGATCCCCAGGGAGCGGCGCAGGCGAACGTGCCGGTCAGCGTGACTTCTGCAGGCCTTTTCGACGCCGAGCGCACCACCCAGACCGACGCCCAGGGGCGCTACAGCGTTGACGGCGTGTTCGCCGGCGACGTCACGGCGACGGCGCGCAACGCGGCCACTCAGCTCAGCGGCTTCAACCGCGCCCGGCTGGACAACGAAGGCCAACAGGTCGACCTCGACATCGTGCTCGCCGCCAGCGGCAGCGTGGCTGGCCGTGTGCTGCGCCGCGACGGCAGCGTTGTGCCCGGACCGCTGAAGCTCAGTCTGCGCCGCGACCGCGTTGTCATCGCCAGCCAGGAAGTGGCCGACGGCGGCACGTACCGCTTCGACCTCGTGCCGGTCGGCGAGGTCGAGGTCATCGCTCAGGAGCTCGGCAACGGCGATCGCGGTGCGGCGACGACGCGCATCACCAGCGCCGGCGAGACGCGCCTGCTTGATGTGCAGCTGGTGGGCCAGGGACGTGTCAGCGTTCACGTGGTCGGTGCCGGTGGCGCGCCGGTCGCCGGTGCGCGCGTGGCGCTGAGCACCGCGTTGCCGTTTGCCACCACGGTCGAACGCGAATCCGACGCCGGCGGTCTGGTTGTGTTCGAGCGCGTGTTCAACGGTGACTACCAGATAACCGCGAGCCGCCCGGCGCCCATCGGCAGCCTATCGGGCAGCGCCGCCGGTACGCTGCTGCCCGGCGAGGACGGCGAGGTCACCATCACGTTGACGGCGCTGGCCACCGGCCGCGTGCAGGGTCGGGTGCTCGCTCCCGACGGCCTCACGCCGGTGGCGGG
>NZ_SNZH01000060.1 GCF_004363655.1 Tahibacter aquaticus | reverse complement strand
GCGCTGGTCGAACAGCTGAAGACCCAGCTGGCCGCGCAATTGCCCAGCTATATGCAGCCTTCGGCCTATGCCGTGCTGCCGCGCCTGCCGCTGACGCCGAATGGCAAAGTGGACAAAGCGGCATTGCCGCAGCCGGCGCTGCAGCCGTTGCTGCACGTGCCGGCGGAGACGCCGACCGAGCGGCGCCTGGCCGCGATCTGGGGCGAAGTGCTGGGCCTGGAACAGGTCAGCGTCACGGCCAATTTCTTCGATATAGGCGGCCATTCGCTGCTGGCCACGCGGCTGATCAGCGCGGTGCGCCGCCAGCTGGAGGTGGAGGTTTCCATCCGCCTGATTTTCGACCGATCGGATATTCGCAGCATCGCCCGGCTGATCGACGAGCAGGAAATCCGCCGTCGCAACCAGGCGATGGTCATGACTAGGGAAGAGCACGTTGAGCTGGAGTGGTGATATGCACGCTGCGGAACTGATTCAGCACCTGAACACGGCCTACGCCATTTCCGTCTATGTGGAAAATGGGAAACTGAAGACCCGTTCCGCCGGCGCCGAGCTGGACCCGGTCGCGGTAGACCTGATCCGCAGCAACAAGGAGGCGCTGATCCGCTTCCTGGATACGGCGGGCGAGGTGCGAGCGGCCAGGACCGACGGCATTGCGCTGCGGCGCGACCGGCTCGAAGCGGCGGTGCTGTCGTTCGCGCAGCAGCGGCTGTGGTTCATCGACCAGTTCGAGCGCAACGCGGCCTACAACATGCCGGCGGCGCTGCGTCTGAGCGGTGTGCTGGATCGCGCGGCATTGCGCCGCACGCTGGACCGCATCGTGGCGCGGCACGACATTCTGCGTACGCGCTTTGTCGACAGCGGCGGTGAACCGCGCCAGATTGCCGACCTGGCCAGTACCTTTGCCCTGACCGAACACGACCTGTGCGCACTCGACGCTGCGCAGCAGGAAGCGGCGGTGGCGGAACTGAGCAGCGCCGAAGCCCAGGCCGGTTTCGACCTGGCCAGCGGCCCGCTGATTCGCGGCCGCCTGCTGCAGCTGCACACGCAGGAGCACGTGCTGCTGCTGACCCAGCACCATATCGTTTCCGACGGCTGGTCCAGCGGCGTGCTGGTGAAGGAAGTCAGTGCCCTGTACGCGGCTTTCAGCCAGGGCCAGCCCGATCCTTTGCCCGCACTGGGCATCCAGTACGCCGACTACGCTGCCTGGCAGCGCGAACGCCTGCAGGGCGCTGCATTGCGCGCACAGCTGGACTACTGGCGTGGCCAGCTGGCCGATCTGCCGGCGGTGCACAGCCTGCCGCTGGACCGGCCGCGGCCGGCGCGGCAGCAGTTCGACGGCGGGCGCCTGCTGCAGGACGTGGATGCGGCGACACTGGCCGGGCTGAACGCGCTGGCGCGGCGTCACGACGCCAGCCTGTTCATGCTGCTGCAGGCGGCGTTCGCGGTGCTGGTGGCGCGCTGGAGCGGCGAGAGCGACATCGTCATCGGCACGCCGATCGCCGGACGCCTGCATCCGGACGTGGAGCCGCTGATCGGTTTCTTCGTCAACACGCTGGTGCTGCGCAGCGATCTTTCCGCCAATCCCACCTTCGAGCAGCTGCTGGCCCAGGCCAAGGCCACGGCGCTGGCGGCCTACGAACACCAGGAAATTCCGTTCGAGATGCTGGTCGACGAGCTGAAGCCGGCGCGCAGCCTGGCTCATTCGCCGCTGTTCCAGCTGATGTTCACCCTGCAGAACAATGCGGCCAAGCAGTTGGAACTGCCGGGCCTGAGCCTGGCGCCGGTGACGGCACGCCACGGCCAGGTGAAATGCGACCTGGAGCTGCAGGCGACCGAGACGGAACAGGGCCTGAAACTGGCCTGGAACTATGCTACGGGCCTGTTCGATGCAGCAACCATCGCGCGCCTGGGCGACAGCTTCGGCCGCCTGCTGCAGGGCATCGTCACGGCACCGCAGCAGCCCGTGCTGCAGCTGCCGCTGCTGTCGCCGGGCGAACGCGCCCAGGTGGTGCAGGCATTCAACGACACGGCGGCAGACCTCGGCGCCGAAGCCCTGGTACACCAGCTG
>NZ_SNZH01000059.1 GCF_004363655.1 Tahibacter aquaticus | reverse complement strand
ATCAGGTAGCGTCCCAACGGCAGGCCGGCGCGGACGTAATTGCCTTCGGGCGAGGTCTGCCGCGTCGCGTCGCGGTAGTCGCCACCGCCGATCTGGCGGATCTCGTACGGGAAGCCCCCCGCCAGCGTGGTGCCGTCCGGCCGCACGATGCGTCCGTGCACGCTGCCGGCGGCGCCGAGCACGACGCGCACGGCGACCTGCTGGCCGCTGCTGCTGACCGTGGCCTCGGCGCGGCCGCGCAGCGCCGCTGTGGGGTTGTGCGGATGCAGGGCTTCGACGCGGTAGGTGCCGGCCGCCACCGGGAAGCGCGCCACGCCGTTGCTGTCGGCGCTGACAGGAGCGCCTTCGTTGAGCAGGACCACGGCGCCGCCCGCCGGCGCGCCGCGGGCAAACTCCACCGCGACCTGGATCTGACCGAAAGCCGCCAGCGTGAGGTCGCGCCGCGCCACGCCGTCCGTGGTCACCGTCACCATGGCCTCGGCCATGGCCTGGCTGATGGCGTCGGTCGCGGTAATGCGGTGTTCGCCCAACGGCACGTCGAACAGGCCGTAATCGCCCGACGTGTCGCTGAGCGCTTCGCGTACGCGCGGCGGGGTACCGTCGATGAACAGCACCACGCGGGCGTTGACCACCGGCGTGCCGTCGGCGGAACGCACGGTGCCGGTGACGGAACCGGTCGGTTCCATCGTCACCGGCGCTACGGTCACGCCGCCGGCGACCACGGTACCCTGGCCGCGGCCCCACAGCGGGCTGCCCTGCGGATGCGGCTGGTCGGCGAACACGAAGTAGTTGCGCGGCACGTTCGCGAGCAGGGCGTAGCTACCGTCTTCGGCCGACACGGTCGAGTTGATCGGTGCGGACTGACCTTCGTTGCAGCGGTTGCGGTCGTCGAGGGTACACAGGCGCAGTACCGCGCCGCCGACCGTGGCCTGGTTGTGCCGCTTGACCAGGCCGCGCAAGTCACCGCTGCCGACGAAGACCAAGTCCTGCGTGGTCTGTGTCTGCGTCGGTACGAAATCGCCGGGCGTGGTCGCGGTGCTGGTGCCGGCGTTGGGATGGCGCGCGACCAGGTCGAAAGCGTGGATGGGAACCACGGCGTTGTTGGACGAGCCGTCCAGGCGCGAGCGGAATTCGAACGCACCTTGTGCATCGCTGATGGTGGACCGGGCGCGGGCGAACAACGGGTGCTTGCTGCGGAAGGTGACGGCGGCGCTGGCGATGGGCGTGACGCCGTCGCCGGAGAGCACGCGACCGTCGATCACGCCGGCGGCGAGGTTGGGCAGCGGTCCCAGCGCGGAATGGTCCGGCACGGCGAAGTTAACGATGGCGCGGCGCTCGTCCGTGGTCAGGTCGTCGACCGCCTCGGGCGGCAGTTGGGCCAGACGCAGCGCCGCTTCGCGCGCGTTCTGGCGACCGATCTGGTTCAGCGCGAAATGCATCAGCGAGACGCGCTGGCCCGGCGCCACGGTGAGGCTGTTCCAGCGGTAGCTCAGGCGGCCGACCAGGCCGATCAGCTCGTATTCGGCCTGCGCCACCTGCAAAGCCGCGCCGCTGCCGTCGAACAGATGGGCGCTGGGCGGACTGCTGTTCGCGGCGAACGGATCGTTGTCGCTCTGGTCGTCGATGACGACCCAGCGGTCGCGCAGCAGCGGATCGGAGACCGATAGGATCTGGTCGCCGTCGGAGCTGTCGACCACACGCGGATTGCCGTCGGCACCGTTGTGGTGGGTGCGCACGCGCACATCGACGTTGATCGGACTGGAGCCCAGGTTTTCCAGCGTTTCGATGTAGCGCACGAAATAACCGGCGCGCGGGGCCAGCACGCGGCGAACGACGCGAAGGCCGAAGGCGTGGTTCTCGTCCAACTCGACTTCCTGGCCGTCGCCGCGCAGGCGTCCCAGGCTGCCGTCGCCGTTGGCAAAGGGCACGGCAACGTTGTTGCGGATCAGCTCAAGACGCAGGCCGCCGCTGTCCGGGCCGCTGCCGCCGAACACGTTGTGCAGGCCGCTGAGCAGCCCGCCGTTGCCGCCGACGTCGTAGAGGAAGCCGTTGGCGTCGAAGAACGAGATCGGCAGGTTGACCACGCTGTCGACCAACTGCAGCAGCACGTC
>NZ_SNZH01000058.1 GCF_004363655.1 Tahibacter aquaticus | reverse complement strand
ACATCTTTGAGGTACGCGTAAGGCTCATAGCCGTTCTGCCTGGCGGTGGCGATCAGGCTCATGATCGCGGCGGCACGCTCGCCGGCGGCTTTGGAGCCGGCGAACAACCAGTTCTTGCGTCCCACGGCGATGGGCCGGATCGACCGCTCGACCGGGTTGTTGTCGATGGGCAGCGCAGCGTCGTCGACATAGCGCACGAGCGCCGGCCAGCGCTTGCGGGTATGCGCGAGCGCTTTGGCGAGGCCACTGTTGGGCGAGACGTTGGCGGATAGCTGGTCGATCCATTGCCCGAACGCATCGAGCACCGGTCGCGCCTCGCGTTGTCGTCGGGCGAGCCGTTCGGGCGGATCCAAGCCATTGATCTGGGCCTCGATCCGGTACAACTCGGCGATCTGGCGCAATGCCGGTTCGGCATGCGCGCTGGCCTTCGCCGCATGCAGTTCGAAGAACAGGCGGCGGATATGCGCCCAGCAGCCTACTTCGGTGATGCCCTCTGTAAACAGGGCTTTGTAGCCGCTGTAGTCGTCCACGACGAGATGGCCACGGAACGCGCCGAGGAAGCGCTTGGCATGCTCGCCGCTGCGGCTGGTGCAGAAGTCAAAAGTGGTGATTGGCGCGCCGTCCGTGGCGCAGTACGCAAACAGATACGCGCGTGCCGCCTTGCCCGCGCCTGGATCGAGCAGTGAGACCGGCGTTTCGTCCGCATGGATCACTGACCGCTGCAACAGGTCGGCCTTCATCGCATCCACCAGTGGCATCAGCGCGACGCCAGCGGCGCCGGTCCAATCGGCCAGGGTCGAACGCGCCAGTTCCACGCCGCTGCGCTGGTAGATCTGCTGCTGGCGATACAGCGGCAGGTGATCGGCGTACTTGCTGACCAGCACGTGTGCCAAGAGGCCCGGCGCCGGCCGGCCGCGTTCGATCACACTTGCCTCACTCGGCGCGGTCGTCACCGTCTCGCAGGCGCGACAGGCGTACTTCGGATAGATGTGGCGGCGCACGAAGAACTCGGCCGGCTTGCAGTCGAGCTGCTCGGTGACATCCTCGCCCATCGACGTCAGCGCGTTGCCACACTGCGCGCACGCGCACGAAGCGGGCTCGTGGCGAACTTCCACGCGCGGCAGATGTTCGGGCAGCGGCAGACGCTTGGGCTGGCGACGCGGCACAGACGGTGATTCCTTGAGCGTCTCCAGTTCTGTCTGCATCGCGACGATGTCTTCTTCGAGCGCTTCCTCGAACAGCTGCCGCTGGGCCGGATCAAGCTGCTCGGAACGGCGGCCATACAAGGCGCGGTTCATTGCCGCCAACTGCGCTTCCAGCACCTTGATGCGCGCGGCTCGGTACGCGCCGACCGTCGCCATCTCGGCAATCTGTTCATCGCGCTGCGCAATGACCGCAAGCGCTTCGCGCAATTGCGTTTGCAGATCATCGCTGGTCGATGCGTCAACACTCATGCGTCGATTATAAAGTTACACAATCGCGCCGACCAGCGGTTTGGCGCACAATCGATGCCAGTCCACGCCCGTGCACAACCATGCGAACGATTGCGCATCGATCTCGCACACGCGATCGCTGCTGCGCGGCCAGACAAAGCGACCCTCGCGCAAGCGCCGCATGCACATCCACACGCCACTGCCGTCGGCGCAGATCACCTTGATCCGCGTGCCGCTGCGATTGCGGAACACGTACGCGCCGCCGGCGAGTCCGTCGTGACCGAATTGCATCGTGATCGCCGTCAACAAACCGTCCATGCCGCGACGCAGATCGATCGGCTCCACCGCGATCCACCACGACGTCGGGCTCAGCATGCGGAAGTCTCGCGGATCAAGGCAGCGAGCCAACGGGGATCCGTTCCGACCGGCACGGCGATACGCCAGGCGCCGTGCTGCAACTCGACCGTCATCGGCGGCGCTTCGCCGATCACGCGGACCGGCACCAGGGCCTGTGCGGGCTTGCTCGATCTACGCTTGAGCAGATAGCTCCAGTGCGCCAACGTCAACGCGTTGATGCCGTGCTTCGCGCTGTACTGCTTCTGTGTCAGGCCGCTCGATCGCCACGCTTCAACGTGACGGCGCCAGAAGGCTTCGGTCTTCGATGCTTGCACGCTTGGCGCTCCGAGAAGGTGAGCGACAAGCATTGCTCTGATGATCG
>NZ_SNZH01000057.1 GCF_004363655.1 Tahibacter aquaticus | reverse complement strand
TGCTGCCGAACCTGCAGGAACGCGCACCGGGCTACCGCGCCGTCACGCCGCTCCTGCAATCCGACGACGGCGAAACCACAAAGCCACAATTGTCCACCGACGGCCAGAGCATCGGTTTCTATTCCAGCCGCGGCAGCCTGGCCGAAGACAGCAACGGCAGGTTCTTCGACGTATTCGTCGCCAGCGGCCATGCGGACGGCATTTTTTGCCGACGGTTGGCAGAACGAATGCCCCACCTCGCAAATGCGCTGAAACAGTTCCGGATGGATGCCGTCGCGAGACCAGGCTCGATGAGGAAACGCAGCATCGCTAGGGCGACGAGTCGCAACGACGTATCAGGGGTGAAAGGCGTCGAAACTATTTGACGGTAGTTGCGAGACAGCACACCAGCGTGCCTCGAAAAAACGCGCCCGCTGCCGACGATGATCGGCACCGGATATTCGGCGACAAGCCCTGCGCCGTTGATCGCCTACGTCGGCAAGCCGCCCTAACCGACGAACGGAATTTCCTTGTCGCCTGCGGACAGGACCTGCGTACGCGGCACTTGGCCCGTGCACTTTTTACATGCAGGTGCACCGACACGGTTGAGCAGCGAGGGCGCCGGAATTCGGGAAATCGAGCAGCACCGTCGCCCGCAGCGGTGTCTTTCCCGGACTTCAACGAGGCGTCTATGTCAGTTTTCAGGTGTGTCCATCAGCGCTGCGCTCATGCAGCGAGGTTTGTGTTGATGCTATTGGCGCTGCCAGGTGCCGCTACGGCGGCGCAATCCATCGAGCTTGTCAGCCAGGCCGCATTTCCCGCCAACACCAACGGCGACTTGGCGAGCATTGGCCCGCTGGACCTGTCCGACGACAGCCGCTTCGTGCTGTTTGCATCCGACGCCAGCAACCTGGTGCTGAACGACAACAACGATAGAGCAGATCTGTTCTTGCTCGACACGCAAACTGGAGAAGTGGAGCGCATCGCCACGGACGTGAGCAGCGCAGCTGCCCCCTACTACTACGGCGATGCTAGCCTCTCCAACGATGCCCGCTATGTGCTCTACAACCACCGGTCCGACGCGGGCAACGTGTACCAGGTCTATCGGTTCGACCGCCTGACGCGCACGACCCTGCTGATCAGCGCCGATGCCGATGGAGTCGCCGGCAGCGACAGCAGCGTGGCCGGCGGACTTTCCGCCGACGGACGCTATGCCGTTTTTACCAGCAATGCTGGTCTGCTCCCCAATGTCCAGACGCCATCGGTCTATCGGTACGACGCGCTCACCGCACGATTGCAGATCGTGCCTGCTGCCAGCGATTCCGGCGTAGCAGTGGATATCACGCCGGACGGTCGCTACGTCCTCTATGAGAGCGGGACCGGGCGTCTTGTCGTGCGAGATATGGACAGCGCCACCAGCACACCGGTCAACGTAACCGCCGATGGTGTGGTTCTGTGGCTACAGAACTTGCCAGATCCGTACAAATCCAGCTGCAGCAATCGACGCATCAGCGACGATGGTCGCTACGTGGTTTTCGTCACCGGTAGCGATGCCGATCCATCGGATACCGATTCGGCATACGACGTGTATCGCTACGACCGGCTGAGCAATACCCGCGAACTGATCAGCACGACGGTCGCCGGCGTTGCGCCCGACGGGGTCAACGTCTGTCCTGGCATCAGCGCCGACGGTCAGCGCATTGCCTTCTTTTCTACGGTGCACATGGATGCCTACAAACTCATGCTGCGTGACATGACGGCTGGAACGTTGCGCGTCATGGTTGGTTACATCAGCGACCGGGATGTCGGAGGCCTGAGCCTCGGCGACGAACCCGATGCGCTGTTTTTCCATACCTCTGGCCTGGTCTCATCCGCCGGACAACAGGTCTACCGCTATCGCGATGACGGCGCACCTGTCGTATTGAGCCGGGCCTACGCGGCCGGCAGCGAATTTGCCGATGGCCATAGCGGCGACAGCGCCGTCAATCCATCGAGTTACGATCTGGGTCCAGGTATCAGCGCAGACGGACGCTTCGTCGTATTCAGCTCCAACGCGAAAAACCTGGTCAGCGGCTTTCCCTATGCATGCCACCTATTCCTGCGCGACAGGACAGCCGGCACCACCGCGCAGGTCTATTGGGCCGATGGCGGGTCGTCGCTTTCCGAGTGTGCCAATCCATCCATCACGCCGGATTCGCGTTACGTCGTTTTCTCCGCAAATCGCGAGTTAGGTCCGGTTCCCTTTCGCCTGCAGCGGGAGATATTCCGCTACGACCGCACGAGTGGGCAGACCTCGCTCGTTAGCACCGATACCTCCGGCACAGCCGCCGACGCATCGAGCAGCGGACCGCATATGTC
>NZ_SNZH01000056.1 GCF_004363655.1 Tahibacter aquaticus | reverse complement strand
TGCTGCCGAACCTGCAGGAACGCGCACCGGGCTACCGCGCCGTCACGCCGCTCCTGCAATCCGACGACGGCGAAACCACAAAGCCACAATTGTCCGCCGACGGCCAGAACATCGATTTCTATTCCAGCCGCGGCAGCCTGGCCGAAGACGGCAACGGCAGGTTCTTCGACGTATTCGTCGCCAGCGGCCACGCGGACGGCATTTTTTGCCGACGGTTGGCAGAACGAATGCCCCACCTCGCAAATGCGCTGAAACAGTTCCGGATGGATGTCGTTGCGAGACCAGGCACGATGAGGAAACGCAGCATCGCTAGGGCGACGAGTCGCAACGACGTATCAGGGGTGAAAGGCGTCGAAACTATTTGACGGTAGTTGCGAGACAGCACACCAGCGTGCCTCGAAAAAACGCGCCCGCTGCCGACGATGATCGGCACCGGATATTCGGCGACAAACCCTGCGCCGTTGATCGCCTACGTCGGCAAGCCGCCCTAACCGACGAACGGAATTTCGTTGTCGCCTGCGGCCAGGGCCTGAGTGCCGGCACTGGGTGCGTGCACTTTTTACATGCAGGTGCACTGACACGATTGAGCAGCAGGGGCGCGGGAATTCGGGAAATGGAGCAGCACCGTCGCCTGCGGCGGTGTCGTTCCCAGACTTCAACGAGGCGTCTATGTCAATTTTCAGGCTTGTCCATCAGCGCTGCGCTGGTGCAGCGAGGTTTGCGCTGATGCTATTGGCGTTGCCAGGTGCCGCGGCGGCGGCGCAACCCTTCGAACTTGTCAGTCAAGCCGCTTTCCCTGCAGCCGCCCACGGCAACTCGTATAGCAGAGGTCCGCTGGACGTATCCGGCGATGGCCGCTACGTGCTGTTCGCGTCCGGCGCCAACAATCTGGTGTTGAATGACTACAACGAGAGGGCGGACCTGTTCTTGCTCGACGCACAGACCGGCGAAATGGCAATCATCAATAGCGATGCGATTAGCCGGTTCGATCTCTACGGCGTTGAGAATGCGAGCGTTTCGGATGACGGCCGCTATGTGCTCTACCACGGTCGTCCCAACGGAGGCAGCACGTACCAGGTCTATCGATTCGACCGCCTGACGCACTCTTCCCTGCTGCTCAGTGCTGATGCCAGCGGAATTGCGGGCAACAACACCAGCATAGCCGGCGGACTTTCTGCCGATGGACGTTATGTGGTGTTTATCAGCTTTGCCCATTTGCTACCCAATGCCGAATCGCCATCGGTCTATCGTTACGACGCTTTGACCGCGCAGTTGCAGATCGTGTCCGTCGATCACCCCACAGGCGCCACTTTCGAAAACCCCGAAGTGCGACCGGAAATCACACCGGATGGTCGCTACGTCACCTATGGTGCGCGTACCGATCGAGGCTTGCAGCTTTTTATTCGCGACATGGATACCGGCAGCCATGTGCAGGCTACCGTTTCCTCCAGCGGTGATCCCGTCCCCCTTTCTTGGCCCCTCTCCTCCTCGCGCCCCTGTAAGAGCACTCGGACCATCAGTAACGATGGTCGCTATACGGTTTTCGTCACCGAAGTCAATGCCGACCCATCGGATACCGATCAAAATTATGATGTCTATCGTTATGATCGGCTGAGCAATACCAGTGAACTGATCAGCAGAGCTACCAGTGGTTTTCCAGCAGCGTACAAAAACTATTGCCCCGCGATCAGCGGCGACGGCCAGCGCGTACTTTTTCTGGCGGACTCTATTTACGGTAACTCTTCGCTGGTTGTTAACAATACAAGTCTTTCAACATTGCACATCGCCATCGACAACATCGACGATTTCGAAATTACAGGACTCAGCCTCAGCGATACGCCGGGCGAATTGTTCTTCACTAGCCTTATTCTGCCCGGCGTCACGGGCGAACAGGTCCTGCGTTATCGCGACGACAGCGGGCTGGCCGTAATGAGCCGAGCCTATGCGGCCGGCAGCGAATCTGCCGACGGCCATAGTGGGGACAGCGCGGTCAATCCGTCGGACCGCGACCTCGGGCCCGGTGTCAGCGCAGATGGCCGCTTCGTCGTATTTACCTCCAGCGCACAAAACCTGGTCGAGGGTAATTCCTATGCCAACCAGATTTTCCTGCGCGACCGGACAACCGGCACTACTGAGCGGATCAACAGCACCTACGCCGGATCGAACGTTTTCCGGGGAGCCAATCCGTCCATAACACCGGATTCGCGCTACATCGTTTTCTCCGCCAGTCGCTATGTCGAATCAATGGGCAACCGGCTACAGAGCGAAATTTTCCGCTACGACCGCACGAGTGGGCAGACCTCGCTCGTTAGCACCGATACCTCCGGCACAGCCGCCGACGCATCGAGCAGCGGACCGCATATGTC
>NZ_SNZH01000055.1 GCF_004363655.1 Tahibacter aquaticus | reverse complement strand
GGATGCAGGCGGCCGGCAATCGGCGTACCGATGACGATGTCGCTCTCGCCGCTCCAGCGCGAGATCAATACCGCAAATGCCGCCTGCAGCAGCATGAACAGGCTGGCATCGTGACGCCGCGCCAGCGCGTTCAGCGCGGCCAGCGCCGGGGCTTCCAGCACCTGCTCGACACGCGCGCCCTCGAAGCGCTGCTGCGCCGGCCGCGGCTTGTCCAGCGGCAGGTTGTGTACTACTGGCAAGCCAGCCAGCTGCTCGCGCCAGTACTGCAGTTGCGACTGGCGCAGCGGGCCTTGCAGGCGCTCGCGCTGCCAGTGCGCGTAGTCGGCGTACTGGATGGCCAGGGCCGGCAAGTGGGCGGCCACGCCGCCGGCAGCAGCGCGGTACAGCGCGACGAACTCGCGCACCAGCACTTCCAGCGACCAGGCGTCGGCGACGATATGGTGCAGGGTGAACAGCACGGCCTGGTCGTCGTCGGCCAGTTTCACCAGTGCACAACGCAGCATTGTGTCTTTCGACAGGTCGAACGCGCGAACCGCTTCCTGTTCGGCACGCTGCTGCAGGCGGACTTCGCGGCTGGCCGCATCCAGCCCTCGCAAGTCGTCGCAGGCGATATTCAGCGACGCCGCCGGCACTACCCGCTGCACGGCCATGCCGTCGATTTCCGCATAGACCGTGCGCAGCACCTCGTGCCGCTGCAGCAATCCGTCCAGTGCTTGCTGCAGCGCGGCCGTATCCAGCCTACCCTGCAGGCGCAGCGCCAGCGGCATGTTGTACTGCGCGCTGCTGCCTTCCAGCTGGTCGATGAACCACAGGCGCTGCTGCGCAAACGACAGCGGCAGCGCAGCGGCACGGTCTGCCCGGCCGATGGCCGCGTGGCCCGACGCCGCCTGGGCATCGACCCGCGCGGCGAGGCTATCCAGCTGCGGGTATTCGAACAGCGCACGCAAGGCCAGCGGCTTGCCCAGGGCCTTGCCGATCTCGCCCACCACGCGCGTGGCCAGCAGCGAATGGCCGCCCCGCTCGAAGAAATGGTCGTAGCGCCCCACCCGCTCCACGCCGAGCAGGCGCTGCCAGATCGCTGCGATCGCCTGTTCCGTCGCACCCTGCGGGTCGGCGTAGTCGCGCGTGGACGGGCTCGACAGGTCTGCCGCCGGCAAGGCCTTGCGATCCAGCTTGCCGTTCGGCGTCAGCGGCCACTCGCGCAGGAACACGAACGCCGCCGGCAGCATGTACGCCGCCAGTTCCCGCGCCAGCGCTTCGCGCAAGGCCGGTGCCGACAGCGCGATGCCGTCCTGCGCAATCGCATAAGCGACCAGGCGTGGATCGCCGGCGATGTCTTCGCGCGCCAGCACCACCGCCTCGCGCACGCCAGCACAGGCCGACAGCTGCGCCTCGATCTCGCCCAGCTCGATGCGGAAGCCGCGGATCTTCACCTGGAAGTCGTTGCGGCCCAGGTATTCGATGTTGCCGTCGGCCAGCCAGCGGCCCAGGTCGCCGGTTTTATACAAGCGTGCATTGGCCACTTCACTGAACGGATCGGCGATGAAGCGCTCGGCCGTCAGCTCAGCCCGGTTCAGATAGCCCCGCGCCACGCCGGCGCCGCCGATATACAGCTCGCCCGTCACACCGACCGGCACCGGCTGGCGCTGCGCATCCAGGATATAGACCTGGGTATTGGCGATCGGCCGGCCGATATGGGCCACGAAACCGCCAGCGCGCGGCATGCGCACCCCGGTCGAATACGTGGTGGTCTCGCTGGGGCCGTACAGGTTGGCCACCGCCGTGACGCCGGTCTGGGCAAAGATCCGTTCCACCAGGCCGCGCTTGAGCGGCTCGCCGGCCAGGTTGACGGTGCGCACGCTGCGCGGCACCTGGCCGGCATCGAGCAAGGCCGACAGCGCCGAAGGCACGGTATTGAGCAGCGTCGCCGTCGACTGCGCCGTCAGCGCCAGCGCATCGGCGACCAGGTTCACCGTCGCGCCGCAGCTCAACGGCACGAACAGCTCGAACACTGCCAGGTCGAAGTTCATCGAGGTCGAGAACACCGTCTCGGCCAGTTCTTCTGCGGTGAAGTTCGCCAGTGCCCAGCCGATCAGGTTCAGGGTCTGGGCGTGTTCGATCGCCACGCCCTTGGGCTGGCCGGTCGAGCCCGAGGTATAGATCACATAGGCCAGATGCTGCGGCCCCAGCCCGGCAACCTGCGGGTCGTGCAGCGGCTGCGTGGCCAGTGCGGCTTCGTCGTCCAGCAGCAGCTGCGGCACGCCGCTGGCCTGCAGCCAGGCTTGATCCGCCAGGCGGCCCTGGGTCAGCAGCGCCACCGGCGCGCAGTCGGCCAGCATGTAGGCGAGCCGGTCGGCCGGATAGGCCGGATCCAGCGGCACATA
>NZ_SNZH01000054.1 GCF_004363655.1 Tahibacter aquaticus | reverse complement strand
GTCGTGCCGGTGTTGGTGACCTGCAGCGTGTAGCTCGCCGGAACGCCGACGGTCCACGGGCTCGCGCTCGCGGTCTTGTCGAGCGTCAGTTGCGGCGCATCGATCGTGGTCGGACCTTCGGTGTCGCTGCAGCGGGTGGCTGCCGGACAGCTCGGGTCGCCGCCACCGCTGACGGTGGCGGTATTGGTAACGCTGGCACCGGCCGCCAAGGTCGGCGTGACGGGAATGACGAAGCTGGCATTCGCGCCGACCGCCAGACCGCTCGCGATCGTGCAGGTAACGATCTGGCCGGTTGCCGTGCAGCCTGCCGGCAACGTGCCGATGGTCAGGCCCGCCGGAATCGTGTCTGTGATCGTTGCTGCAGCCGTCGTGGCGGTCGTGCCGGTGTTGGTGACCTGCAGCGTGTAGCTCGCCGGAACGCCGACGGTCCACGGGCTCGCGCTCGCGGTCTTGGTCAGCGTCAGCTGCGGTGCATCGATCGTGGTCGGGCCTTCGGTGTCGCTGCAGCGGGTGGCTGCCGGACAGCTTGGGTCGCCGCCACCGCTGACGGTGGCGGTGTTCGTCACGCTGGAGCCCGCGGCCAGGGTCGGCGTGACGGGAATGATGAAGCTGGCATTCGCACCCACCGCCAAGCCGCTCGCGATCGTGCAGGTAACGATCTGGCCGGTTGCCGTGCAGCCTGCCGGTAACGTCCCGATCGTGAGTCCTGCCGGAATCGCGTCGAGGATCGTTGCGGCGGCCGTCGTGGCCGTCGTGCCGGTGTTGGTGACCTGAAGGGTGTAGCTCGCCGGAACGCCGACGGTCCACGGGCTCGCGCTCGCGGTCTTGGTCAGCGTCAGCTGCGGTGCATCGATCGTCGTCGGGCCTTCGGTGTCGCTGCAGCGGGTGGCTGCCGGACAGCTCGGGTCGCCGCCGCCGCTGACGGTGGCCGTGTTCGTGACGCTGGAGCCCGCGGCCAGGGTCGGCGTGACGGGAATGATGAAGCTGGCATTCGCGCCCACCGACAGACCGCTCGCGATCGTGCAGGTGACGGTCTGGCCGGTTGCCGTACAACCCGCTGGCAGCGTGCCGATCATGAGGCCCGCCGGAATCGTGTCAGTGATCGTTGCGGTAGCCGTCGTGGCGGTCGTGCCGGTGTTGGTGACCTGCAGCGTGTAGCTCGCCGGTACACCGACGGTCCACGGGCTGGCGCTCGCGGTCTTGTCGAGCGTCAGTTGCGGCGCATCGATCGTCGTCGGGCCTTCGGTGTCGCTGCAGCGGACGGCTGCTGGACAGCTCGGATCGCCGCCACCGCTGACGGTGGCCGTGTTCGTCACACTGGCACCGGCCGCCAAGGTCGGCGTTATCGGAATGACGAAGCTGGTGTTTGCACTCGCGGCCAGGCCAGCAGGAACCGTGCAGGTGACGATCTGGCCGGTTGCCGTACAACCCGCTGGCAGCGTGCCAATCGTGAGTCCTGCCGGAATCGCATCGAGGATCGTTGCGGCAGCCGTCGTGGCGGTCGTGCCGGTGTTGGTGACTTGAAGGGTGTAGCTCGCCGGAACGCCGACGGTCCACGGGCTCGCGCTCGCGGTCTTGGTCAGCGTCAGCTGCGGTGCATCGATCGTCGTCGGGCCTTCGGTGTCGCTGCAGCGGGTGGCTGCCGGACAGCTTGGGTCGCCGCCACCGCTGACGGTGGCGGTATTGGTAACGCTGGCACCGGCCGCCAAGGTCGGCGTGACCGGGATGACGAAGCTGGCATTCGCGCCCACCGCCAAGCCGCTCGCGATTGTGCAGGTGACGGTCTGGCCTGTCGCGGTGCAGCCTGCCGGCAGGGTGCCGATGGTCAGGCCCGCCGGAATCGTGTCAGTGATCGTTGCGGCGGCCGTCGTGGCCGTCGTGCCGGTGTTGGTGACCTGCAGCGTATAGCTGGCTCCCACGCCGACGGTCCACGGACTGGCGCTCGCGGTCTTGGTCAGCGTCAGTTGCGGTGCATCGATCGTGGTCGGACCTTCGGTGTCGCTGCAGCGAGCGGCTGCTGGACAGCTCGGATCGCCGCCACCGCTGACGGTGGCCGTGTTCGTCACACTGGCCCCGGCCGCCAAGGTCGGCGTGACCGGAATGACGAAGCTGGCATTCGCGCCCACCGCCAGACCGCTCGCGATCGTGCAGGTGACGGTCTGGCCGGTTGCCGTGCAGCCTGCCGGCAACGTGCCGATGGTCAGGCCCGCCGGAATCGTGTCAGTGATCGTTGCTGCAGCCGTCGTGGCTGTCGTGCCGGTGTTGGTGACTTGAAGGGTGTAGCTCGCCGGTACACCGACGGTCCACGGGCTCGCGCTCGCGGTCTTGGTCAGCGTCAGCTGCGGTGCATCGATCGTCGTCGGGCCTTCGGTGTCGCTGCAGCGGGTGGCTGCCGGACAGCTTGGGTCGCCGCCACCGCTGACGGTGGCGGTATTGGTAACGCTGCCACCGGCCGCCAAGGTCGGCGTGACCGGAATGACGA
>NZ_SNZH01000053.1 GCF_004363655.1 Tahibacter aquaticus | reverse complement strand
TGGTACTCGTCCAGTGGCTGGGCCGCGCCGCCGACGCTGGCGCCGACGCGGTAGCCGGCCAAGGCACAGACGGGGTCCAGTGTGGAAAGTGCAATAGTGTAAAAACCCGCAGAATCGGCGCCGGTGTCGCGCAGATCGCCGCTGAGGTTGACCTGTTGGTAGCCACCGGCGGCGCCGTCGCCGTAACCCTCGGCAAGCAAGCTGCGATCGGTGCCGTACAGCTGCACGCGGACGGCGCAGGTATCCGGTGCAGTGCCCTGGGCGAAGGCCCGGATCGACAGGCTCAGCCGGTCGCCGGCAGCCAACGTCAGGCCGAGCAGTTGGCGCTCACCAGCAAAGCCGAGCACGCCTTCGCGTTCTGCGCCTCCGCTGAGCAGGAGCTCACGCACGAGCTCCTGGTTGTCGCTCGCTGCCTCAACAACGAAACGCGTGCCGTTCTGGCGACCATCGCTGGCGACGAGCTGATAGCGGTGCTCGCCATCGAGCTTGAGGCCGGCGTCGAACCAGCCGTCGGCACCGGTGCGGCCGATCTCGGCCAACGGTGCACCGCCCACGGCGTAGAGCACGCGCACGTCCTCCATCGCGGCGTTTCCGGCGTCGGCGTCGAGCGCCCGCACGCGCAACCGCGCCGCCGGTCGCAACACCACGGTGTAGTCGTCGCGCTCACCGCCCACGGCGATGCTGCCGCTGACTTGACGGTCGCTCTCAGCCGTCCCAAAGCGCGGATCGCTGACGCGCACGGTGTAGTCGCCTTGCGGAATGTTGGCCACAAGCACGCGGCCTTGCGCATCGGTGCGCCCGGCCACGCGTTCGCCGGCGAAAGTGCTGGAACGCAGGTAGACGTTGGCATCGACCACCGGATTGCCGCCGGCCGAGTTCACCTGCAACTGGGCCGAACCCAGAGGCAGCAGAACCACCTCGCGCACGGTCGGCTGCAGGCCGGCCTGAACGTCGAACGTGGAAACGTTGTCGGCGCCGGAGATCGGGTCGATCACGGTGAGACGGTAGCTGCCCGCCGGCACAGCGCTGAAGTCGAAGTGGCCGAGGGTGTCGGTGACCGCTTCGCGCTGCACCGGCCGTTTGCCTCGGTTGACGCCCAACGCGCCGGCAGCACAGCCGCTGTCGCACTGGTCGTAGCCCTGGCCTGCCGCCTCGCCGGACAACTTCACGCGCGCGTTCACCACCGCCTCAGCGTTGGCCGTCAGCGCGGTTCCGTGCACGCTGCCGGTGGGCTGCATCGGCACTTCGATGGCCTTGATCTGGCCCACAGCAATGTCTACCTGCTTGCTGAGGCCACGCAGGCGGCGCTCGGGCGTCTGCGCCTGCGGGTGCGGGACGTCGAAGATGAAGTCGTAGCGGCCTGGCGGCAGGCCTGGATAGGCGAACGTGGCATCCAGCCCGACGGGCACGTAGTCGTTGTTCGGTGGATCGGGATCGTGGATCGACAAGTACGCCCGACCGTGGGTCACGGAATAGTCCGCCGGACCGACCGCTGTGCCGTAAATGACGCCGCTGTCGAACAACAGATCCTGCTCGCCCGAGGCCGTCACCGTCGCACGGCGCGACGGAATTTGCGTGACCGGATGGCCCGCGAAATCCTCAAAGCAGCCGCCGTCCGGCTGCGCTTCAAGGTTAACGGCCACGCCCTCGGGCACGGCGACGGAATCGTCGGCGCCGAGCTGACCGTCGAAACGGTAGCTGCCAGCCGGCGGCTGGCCAGCGCCTCCGCTGCCGGCCACCAGGCCGCCGATCGCCGTGCCGCTGGGACACCCGGACATTCCATCCGCGCGCAGACCCCACTGGCGGTTGAACAGCGGATGTTCGGACTGCGCGGTGACGTGGGTACCGGGCACCGCAATGCGCCCGTCGCCTTCGTAAACGACACCGCGGACGCTGGCGGTCAGCGACGGCAGCGGCTCGACGCTGCTGCTCACGTCCGCCGGTACGGCGAAGTTGGCGATGGCGGCCGCCTCCTCCGGCGACAGGTCGCTCAGCGCCTCCGGCGGCAGCTGCACCAACCGTTCGGCGGCCGCGCGCGCGCCTCGGCGGTTGATCTGCTGGACGGCGAAATGCAGCAGCGACACCTTGACACCCGCCGGCACCGTCAGCGTCGACCACGTCTGGGTCAGCACGCCGACGCCGTTGTCCTGGACGAACGCCACGCTGTCGGGCGCCTGAGCACCGGAAGTGGCGGCGAACACGTGGGCCAGGCTCGGCGACTGTTTCGACAGGCCGATGTCGCCATCGTCCTCGTCATCGGCCAACACCCAGCGGTCGGCCGCATCGACCGCAGCATCGCCGGAGGAGGTAGCGAGGATGCTGGCCAGAGGCATGCGGCTCTGCACGGCGACGGCCACGCTGACCGGTGTGGCGCCAGGATTCTCGAAAGTGTCGATATACCGCGCGAAATAGCTGCCGCGCGGCACGTAGACCTGGCGCGACAACCTGAGGCCGGCGACGGTGCCCACCTGCTCGATCTGGAACTGTCGCCGAGCCGCCTGCAGGCGTGCGCTGCTGGCACCGCCGAACGCCTGACCGTTGACGCTGAGCTGCACGGCACCGTGGTCGTAGGCCTTGCTGCTGCCGGT
>NZ_SNZH01000052.1 GCF_004363655.1 Tahibacter aquaticus | reverse complement strand
TGAACTTCCGCCGGTTGCTGGAGAGGTATGAGCTGGCAGGAGAGATTCTGGCGCGGGTAAATGGGCATTTGTCGCGGAAGGGATTGATGCTCAAGCGAGGAACGATCGTGGACGCGACGATCATTGCAGCGCCGAGCTCGAAGAATGTCGAGGGCGAGCGCGATCCGGAGATGCATCAGACGAAGAAAGGTGAGCAGTGGTACTTCGGCATGAAGGCTCACATCGGCGTAGACGTTGATTCGGGCCTTGTGCACACGGTGACGACGACAGCGGCGAACGAAGCTGACGTGACGGAAGCGGAGTACCTGCTCCACGGCAAGGAACGTGTGGTGTATGCGGATGCGGGCTACACCGGTGCGGACAAGAGCGCCGCACGCAAGGGACTGGACTGGCAGATTGCGCGCAAGCGTGGCGTGGTCAAAGCGATGCCGGACGGCCGAGAAAAGCAGGCAATTCAGAAAGCAGAAAAGCGTAAGGCAAGTATTCGAGCCCGCGTCGAGCATCCGTTCCGCGTGGTGAAATGCCAGTTCGGCTATGTGAAGACGCGTTTCAAGGGACTGGCGAAGAACACGGCTCAGGTAATCACACTGTTCGCGTTGTCCAATTTGTGGATGGCGCGAAAGCGATTGCTGGCAATGACAGGTGAGTTGCGTCCGCAAGCCGCATTCTGAGGAGGAAAAGGCCCCGATCGCGGCCTTTTCTGGTGTTTTCGCTCAAACACGCATCCAAACGCCCACCTTCGACGACGAAACTACCTTCTGGCGCGGTGCTTCTCGGGCTTATTCAGAGGTTCCCTAAATCCCAACTACAACAGCAAGCTGGCCCGAGGCTACGAGCTGCTACAATCGGCCGGAATAATAGCACCACGCTAAATGAGTATTCGCGGGTGGCCAATGAGTAGGCCACCCGCGCTGCGTCTACTACACGCTTCATGCAGAACTTTTTCCGACAAAAACTCGCTCAAGTTGGCTAAAGAAATCTGATCTCCCACCTGTTTCGAGGCCCTCTCTCAATGGCGATAAAACGCGCGAAAATTAGAGCTGGAGATGTTTTAGAGTTGCAGGCCGGCAGCCGATTTGCATACGTACAATACATCGGAAAACATCCGGAATATGGAGATGCGATATTGGTCATTCCAGGATTCCACGAGCGAGAGACATCTTTGACCAGCGAAAATTTCGCTGATGGATATGTGACCTTCTATCCAGCCTCAGCGGCAGCGAGCCAAGGGCTTGTTGACGTGGTTTCGCACTTACCCCCTCCACCTGTTCCAACGCGCCTACGCCGAGCAGGCCGAAGGTCCGGAACGCAGGTAGAAACATGGATCATTGAGGAAGGGGCTCGCGAAGTCGTAAAGGAAAAGCTATCAGAGGGAGAGCTCCGGCTACCTGTTGCTTCGATCTGGAATCACGAGTTCCTAATTCAGCGAATTGCCGAGCGCTGGAATCCGATAAACTACGGACGTGATCCATGAATGACGACAAGCAGGCTATCCGCGAGATCAATGCGGTATCTAGTGGCGATGAAGTTCATGTCATTCTTCACTATCTCTACGTGCCAAGTAATGAGGTTGCCAACCAGATATCGAAAGACTTGAAGCAGCGTGGCTTCCAAGTAGAAGAACGCCTTGGAGCCGATTGCGAGAACTGGCTCGTTCTCGCCAAGCACAATGCCGTACCAACCGAGGAACTCATAGCATCAGTGCGCCAATCTTTGGAGGAAATGATGGACTCGGTAGGCGGCGAGTACGACGGATGGGAGGCTGAGATGCCAGATCGTGATGGAAATCCGCCAAGACTTCAGTAGCTGGCTATCACCCCATCGTGGAGTGAACTGTAAAGATGGGCTTCGATGACTTGAAGCGAGTCGAAGATGCGGCGATGAGCGAAGCCTTGACGATTGCAGGTTTTCGGCGCATAGCCGCCGGAATTTGGAACCGTCGCAAGGGTGATGAGCTAAACGTAATTCAACTTCAGTAGCACAGCACCGAAGCAACCTTCTGCGTGAATCTCGGAATTCACTACTCTTTCTTGCCGAAAGCACTGAAGCGCCGCTCAATGTCGACCAGATTGAGGTTCCCGATTGCGAATTAGAGCTTCGCCTGACGGACCAAGATACAGTCAAAGATCAGTGGTGGCCGATTGCCGCTTCAAGCGTCGGCCAAATTGCTGATCCTATGCGTCGCCGAGCCTTCCCGACCTTTGATTTATATCGACTCGACGGACCGATTGCCGCAATAGATGGAAAGAGTATCGAAAGCAGAAATCCTGGTCTCTTGGCCTCAATAACAAAGGTCAGAGCTTGCCTTCTTCTTCTTCTTGCCTGTATGCATGAGCGTTTGGGAAATCGCGACAAATGCGTTGAGGCGGCCACGATCGGGGTGAAACTCGCAGGTATGGCGGTTGGCCCAAAGAAGGCACTCAAAGACATCTTGAACCGCTTAAGACAACCGACTTGATACCACATGCCGAGAATTGTAGAGAAACTCCTTCTGACTGCTATGGGCACGCTGCTGAAGGCGCGAGGCTTCAATCCGAAACCGGCTGGGCAGTCGTTCCGCTTGGCGAAGCCCTTCGGATGGGCATCCATCCACCTTGCTTTCGTCCGGCATCCGCC
>NZ_SNZH01000051.1 GCF_004363655.1 Tahibacter aquaticus | reverse complement strand
CGCACGATCAGAGGCCGGCCGTCCACGTCCAGGTCGATCTTGCCCGGCGGCACCTGGTCGTCGAAGACGAAGCGGCCATCACTGCCGCTGAGCGTGCTCAGTGGCGTGCGCGAGATGGTCAGGCGCACGCCTTGCAACGGCTTGCCCGAGTGATCCAGCACCACACCGGAAAATCCTGTCGGACCGTTTGTGCGTTCCAACACCAGCAGGTTGAACACCGCGTTGCTGATCGGCGTGTCAGGGTCGAGCTGCACATGGGCACGGACGCGCACGTTACCAGGCGTGTTGCCGGTGGTTGGGCGGACGCTCGCCAGCCCGTTCTTGTCGGCCGGCACGGTGATGACTTTGCCGTCGGCCGAGACCACACCGTTGATGGCGGAGGCGGCAGTAAACAACGCATCGCCGTCTTCGATGGTGAAGATCACCGGCGTATCGGTCATCGCGTTGCGCTGCGCATCCAGCACCACGGCTGTCAGCGGCTCCACCGGCTGGCTCTGCGTCTGCACGTATTGGCTGCCCGCAGCGCCGCTGACCATCACCAACGCCGGCACTTGGCGCAGGCCGGTGGCGGTGAACATCACGTCCTCGGCCAGCTCGGTGCTCCAGGCTCTGATCATGTTGCCCGACTGGGAAGCCTCGCTGCCCAGGGTAAGCCAGACTTCGGCGCGACCGTCCTCACCGGTCTCGACCTCGAGATTGCGCGCTGCATTGACGCCGTCGGGACGGTCCTGCTGTCCGGAGCTGCGGCTGATCGAACCGGCGCCGCGCAAAACATCAAAATGTATTGAATGCCCGGCCAGCGGGAGCCCCTGGGCGTCGATCGCCGCGACCACCAAAGGCTGCGGGAGAGGCGCGAGCACAGCGCCGGTCTGGCGGTCGCCGCCGAGCAACGTGACCCGCGAAGAACCCACGGCGATGCGGGTGACGCGCAACTCCCTGCTGCGGGCGTTGCCCTGGGCGTCGGTCGCCGTCACCGTGATGGTGTTGGCGCCGATTTCCAGCGGCAGCTCGCGTCCCAGGTAGTAGCGGTCGGTGACGAGGGCGGTCACGCTCTGCTGGTTGACGGCGTTGCGCACGACCACCTGCGGTTCCGGCGCGTTGACGCCGCCTTCGACCGCGTCGTTGACCACGCCGCGCACGTCAACGCTCGCCGCCGAGGTCACGCCGTCCGCGACCGGGCCTTCCACGCTCAGCAGCGGCGCCGTCTGGTCCAGATACACGGTGATCTGGGCCATGCCGCTGCGACCGGACGCGTCGGTTGCTGTCGCGCTGATCAGGTTCGTGCCTTCGTGAAGCAGGTAGCGCTCGAAGGTGAAGCGGCGGCGGTCCGCATCGAGCTGCGCCTGCTGCTGGTTGATGCTGACGCTGACCACGGGCTTGCTGACCTGGCCTGTGATCGCCACCGGTCGTTCCACCGAGCCCGCCAGATCGCGCGAACCGCCGGGCACCGGTCCGCTGCCGCCGGCCAGCGCACCTAAGGTCTGCCAGTCGGACGGACTGGTGATGGTCACGGTCGGCGGCGCGTCGTAGTTCAGCGCCACAGTACGCTCCAAATCGCCACCGTCGGCAAACGCGGCCGCTACGCCGATAGTGTTTTCGCCGGGTGCTAAAGTGACGGATGCCGAGTAGGTCGTTTCCCCGTCTGCTTCGGCGACAACTGCAGCGGGCGCACCATTGATGGTGATCCCACTGGAAGCCAGATCACTCGAATAGACCCGAGCGCTGATGACTACGTCCGGTTGCGTTAATGTGCTGCCAGCCGGAGGCTCAAGGATTTCGAGCACTCGCCGGTTGGCGACGATGAACCGCCACACCGCGAGAGTCTTAGCTCCGGCGCTGTTGGCCACAGCCAAGTGGACGACGTGCTCGCCTGACTCCAATGGGTCGTCGGGGCGAAGCCGCACAGTCCCCTCACGGCTATTGGGCCGGTCGACTACGGCGCTGCTGGTAACGTCCGCCGTATCCAGGGTCAGCGTCAGCGACGCCGAATCGATGTCCAACGCTGAATCGGCAAAGTGGGCTTCAATCAGCGTCGGGCTGCCAAAAGGCAAGGTGGTATCGATCGGTGTCATAGCTGAAACTTGCGGCGGATTTCCCACACCGAACTGCCATTGCCCTTGCGTAAGGTTGCCAGCGCGGTCGGCAATTGTGACGTCAACGCTGTGGCGTCCGTCCGTCCAGGGCTGGCTTGGCACGTAAGTGAGCCCTGTAGCTGCTATCACGGCCGCTCCGGTCACGTCGGCGCCATCCAGGCGCAGTCTTACCGCCGATGGTTCAATGCCGCTGCCGACATCGCCGTAGTTCAGGCTGATGCCGGCAAGCCGCGCGGACGGCAAAACCACATCATCGAAATCTGCGAAACCGAACGTCGGTGCAGATCGAGTCGTAAACGACCAGCTCGCCTTGGCGCTCCCGACCGTGACCGCGATCTCGTGGTTTGCTTCGCTCAACGCCTGGGGAGGGACGAAGCGCAGTGTGCGCCCGACGATTTCCGCCGCGGCGGTCACGTCCACACCGTCAACAAGCATGCGCACCTGAGGTGAGGGCAATCCGTCTGCAGAGAAGCGGATGCTGATGGTCGGTACGGCATCCGCAGCAAGCACGCTGCCGTTGGATGGCGTGGCGCTTGCGAGATCGAACGGCGACGGCGGCGGCGTTTCGAACGAGGAAGCGAAGATGTAGTCGTCCGGCTCAACCGACTCGGAGCCTGAGGATTTGGTCCCGGCCTTCGTTCCTGCTCCCAACGCAAGCGCGAACAGCAGAGCCAACGAGGCTATGCCACGTGCAAGAAATGGACGTGCTTGAAGACGATTCATCGATAGGCATCCGTCGATCTGACGATTTCCCGGCCGGAGGCTCCGCTGAGCGGAATCCTTAGGTAACGCGAAACAATGAGGAAGCTGGCGATCATGGCTTGCGGCTGCTCAGCACGAGTTCCGCCACCTTGCGCCCGAGGACCAGGCCGTCCTCGTTGTCGTGGCGGAAGTGGATGCCACCGTAGAGGCGCGATGTCGCCGCCTCCTCAGCCATGGCATCGAGCTTCTGCGACTGGTCGGGGAAGTAGTCGCCGATGATGCGCGCCGCCGCGCCGCTGAAGCCGGCGTGGCCCGATACGTACGAGGGAAACGGCGGCGTCAATATCTGCGGCTGCAAGGTGACGTTGAGCAGCTTCTTCGCTGCAGTGATCGGCCGCATGGTCCAGTAACGGTATTTGGTGTCCCACACCGCGATGAAGGTGTCGGCCAGGGCGACGTTGAGCTCCATGAACAGCCGTGTCGCGGTGGCGTCGTCGAGCTTGGC
>NZ_SNZH01000050.1 GCF_004363655.1 Tahibacter aquaticus | reverse complement strand
TGAGCGAGGACAGCGCGCCCTGCGCGGCTGCGCATTGCATCGTGGTCGGCGGCGAGCAACTCGGCACGGCGACACTGCGGCTGTGGACCCGGCTGTTGCCGCAGGCGGTATTTGTGAACGAATACGGTCCTACCGAAACGGTGGTTGGCTGCAGTGTGTATTCAGTGTCGGGTGTGGATTCGCTGGCCGGCCTGGGCCATGCCGTGCCGATAGGCCGGCCGATCCGCAACACGCAGCTGTATGTGCTCAACGAAGGCTTGCGCCTGCAGCCGGCCGGCAGCGTGGGCGAGCTGTACATCGGCGGTGCCGGCGTGGCGCGCGGCTATCTGAACCGCGCCGGGCTGACGGCGGAGCGCTTCGTGCCCGATCCCTTTGCCGAAGGCAGCGGACAGCGGATGTACCGCACCGGCGACCTGGTGCGCTGGCTGCCCGGTGGCGAGCTGGAATTCATCGGCCGGTGCGATCACCAGGTCAAGATTCGCGGCTTCCGCATCGAGCTGGGCGAGATCGAGGCGGCCCTGCTGGCCTGTGCCGGCGTGCGCGAAGCGGTGGTGCTGGCGCGCGAAGACGTACCGGGCGAAAAGCGCCTGGTTGCCTACGTCACTGCTACTGCCGCCGAGCCGGCGGCGGAAACCCTGCGCGAACAGCTGCGCGCCATGCTGCCGGACTACATGCTGCCGGCGGCCTTTGTCTGCCTGGCTGAGATACCGCTGAATACCAACGGCAAGGTCGATCGCCGCGTCTTGCCGGCACCGGAATACCGCGCCGCGCAATTCGTCGCACCGCAGGGCGATACGGAAACCCGCCTGGCGCAGATCTGGATGCGCGTGCTGCGCCTCGACGCGATCAGCCGTGATGCGGATTTCTTCGACCTGGGCGGCCATTCCCTGCTGGCCACGCGAGCGGTGAGCGAGATTGCCCGAACCTTCGGCAAGCCCTTGCCGATCCGCAGCCTGTTCGAACAGCGCCGCCTGTGGCAGCTGGCGGCGCATCTGGACGCGCAGGCACAGTCAGCCTACGCGGCGATACCGCGCGTAGCCCGCGACCAGCCCTTGCCGCTGTCGTATGCGCAGCAGCGGCTGTGGTTCATCGACCAGCTCGAAGGCGCCAGCGCGCAGTACAACCTGCCGCTGGCGCTGCGCCTGCAGGGCGAACTGCAGCAGCCGGCCCTGCAGCTGGCGCTGGACCAGTTGCTGCAGCGGCACGAAGTGCTGCGCACCACGTATGCCGACGTGGACGGCACGGCGCTGCAGACCATACAGCCGGCGGCGTCCGTCACGATTGTCCGCACCGACCTGCGCGAACTGGCGGCCGACCTGCGCGAAGCGCGTCTGCAGCAGCTGCTGCGCGACGAAGCCCAGCAAGCGTTCGACCTGGGCCAGGGCCCGCTGCTGCGCTGCCGCCTGGTGCAGCTCGGCGATGTGGACTATGCACTATTGTTTACCTTGCATCATATTGTCTGCGATGGCTGGTCGCTGGGCGTGCTGGTGCGGGAATTCGCCGCACTGTACGGCGCACGCGTGCGCGGCGAGACAGCAGCCCTGGCGGCCTTGCCGGTGCAGTACGCCGACTACGCGGCCTGGCAGCGCGAGCGCCTGCAGGGCGAGACGGTACAGGCCCAGCTCGGCTACTGGCGCCGGCAGCTGGCCGGCCTGCCGGTGGTGCACGGCCTGCCGCTGGACCGGCCGCGGCCGGCGCAGCAGCGCTTCGACGGTGCACGCCTGCGCCAGGACATCGATGCAGCGACCCTTGACGGTCTGCAGGCGCTGGCACGGCAGCACGATGCCAGCCTGTTCATGCTGCTGCAGGCGGCTTTCGCCGTGCTGGCAGCGCGCTGGAGCGGCGAGACGGATATCGCGATGGGCACGCCGATTGCCGGCCGCCTGCATCCGGATGTGGAGCCGCTGATCGGCTTTTTCGTCAACACCCTGGTACTGCGCAGCGATCTGTCCGGCGATCCGACCCTGCAGGCGGTGCTGCAGCAGGCGCGCGCCACGGCGCTGAGTGCCTACGAGCACCAGGAAATTCCGTTCGAGATGCTGGTTGACGAGCTGAAGCCGGCGCGCAGCCTCAGCCATGCACCGCTGTTCCAGCTGCTGTTCACGCTGCAGAACAATGAACAGAGCGAACTGCAGCTGCCCGGCCTGAGCCTGGCGCCGCTGGGCGCGCGCAACGAGCAGACCAAGTTCGATCTGCAGCTCACCGCGGCCGAGACTCAACAGGGACTCTGGCTGTCCTGGAGTTATGCGCAAAGCCTGTTCGACGCGGCCAGCGTGGAACGCCTGGCGCAGGCTTATGCCCGGTTGCTGCAGCAATGGCTGGCGCGGCCGCAGGCGCGGCTGAGCGAACTGGACTGGCTGGACGAAGACGCGGTACAGGCCTTGCGCCGGCAAGGGCAGGGACCGGCCAGCCGTGCGCACCGCGCGGACAGCCTGGCGCTGCAGATCGCGCGGCAGGCACAACGCACGCCGCAGGCCGTGGCTGTGCGTTGCGGCGCACAGCAGCTGAGCTATGCGCAGCTCGATGCACGCGCCAACCGGTTGGCGCACGCGCTGCTCGCCCGCGGCCTGGGGCGTGGCGCGCGGGTTGGCCTGCTGCTGGATCGTTCGGCGGAACTGATGATCGCCTTGCTCGGCGTGCTGAAGAGCGGCGCGGCCTACGTGATGCTGGACCAGCGCCAGACGCCGGAACGCCTGCAGGCCATCCTGGCCGATGCAGCGATTGGCCTGGTGCTGCTGGACAGCCGCCGTTCCAATCTGCTGCTGAGCGGCGTGGACGTGCTGCACCTGGATGCGGCAGCGACCGCAGTGGACTGGCTGGCCGAACAGGCGTCTACCGATCCGGCCGTCGTTGTCGCCGCCGAGGACAGCGCCTATGTGCTGTACACCTCGGGCTCTACCGGCACGCCCAAGGGTGTAGAGATCCTGCACCGCGGCCTGACCGACTATTGTGCCTTTGCGCGCGAAGGCTATTACGCCGCATCGCTGAGCGGATCGCTGGTGGTGACGTCGCCGGCGTTCGACCTGACGGTGCCGTCGCTGTACGTGCCGCTGCTGACGGGCGGTTGCGTGGAACTGATCGCGGCTGACGACGATCTCGCCGGTTTTGCCGCGCGGCTGGAACAGGCCGATATGCCGCCGGTGCTGCTGCGCCTGACGCCATCGCATCTGCAGGGATTGCTGCAGCTGGCCGACGAAACGCCGCGCCAGACTGCACATGTATTCGTGATCGGCGGCGAAGCGTTCGGCGTGGATCTGGCGCGGCAGCTGCAGGCGAAGTATCCGCAGGCGCAGATCTACAACCATTACGGCCCGACCGAAACCGTGGTCGGCTGCAGCTGGTACGACGTGACGGCGAATCTGGCCGATCTGCAGCGCACGATTCCGATCGGCCGGGCGAT
>NZ_SNZH01000049.1 GCF_004363655.1 Tahibacter aquaticus | reverse complement strand
CGCACGATCAGGGGGCGGCCGTCCACGTCCAGATCGATCTTGCCCGGCGGCACCTGGTCGTCGAAGACGAAGCGGCCATCACTGCCGCTGAGCGTACTCAGAGGCGTGCGTGAGATGGTCAGACGCACGCCCTGCAACGGCTTGCCCGAGTGATCCAGCACCACACCGGAAAATCCGGTGGGACCGTTTGTGCGTTCCAGCACCAGCAGGTTGAACACCGCATTGCTGATCGGCGTGTCGGCGTCGAGCTGCACATGGGCACGGACGCGCACGTTGCCGGGCGTGTTGCCGGTGGTCGGACGCACGCTGGCCAGACCATTCTTGTCGGCCGGTACGGTGATGACCTTGCCATCGGCCGACACCACGCCGTTGGCGGCGGAGGCAGCGCTGAACACTGCGTCGCCGTCTTCGATGGTGAAGATCACCGGCGTCCCGGTCATCGCGTTGCGCTGCGCGTCCAGCACCACGGCGGTCAGCGGTTCGACCGGCTGGCTCTGCGTCTGCACGTATTGACTGCCTGCTGCGCCGCTGACCATCACCACCGCCGGCACCTGGCGCAGGCCGGTGGCGGTGAACATCACGTCCTCGGCCAGCTCGGTGCTCCAGGCTCTGATCATGTTGCCCGACTGGGAAGCCTCGCTGCCCGGGGTGAGCCAGACTTCGGCGCGACCGTCCGCACCGGTCTCGACCAGGAGGTTGCGCGCTGCGTTCACGCCGTCGGGACGGTCCTGCTGTCCGGCGCTGCGGCTGATCGAACCGGCGCCGCGCAAAACATCAAAATGTATTGAATGCCCGGCCAACGGGAGCCCCTGGTCGTCGATCGCCGCGACCACCAAAGGCTGCGGGAGAGGCGCGAGCACGGCGCCGGTCTGGCGGTCGCCGCCGAGCAACGTGACGCGCGAAGAGCCAGCGGCGATGCGGGTGACGCGCAGCTCCCTGCTGCGGGCGTTGCCCTGGGCGTCGGACGCCGTCACCGTGATCGTGTTGGCGCCGATTTCCAGCGGCAACTCGCGTCCCAGGTAGTAGCGGTCGGTGACGAGGGCGGTCACGCTCTGCTGGTTGGCAGCGTTGCGCACGACCACCTGCGGTTCCGGCGCGTTGACGCCGCCTTCGACCGCGTCGTTGACCACGCCGCGCACGTCAACGGTCGCCGCCGAGGTCACGCCGTCCGCGACGGGGCCCTCCACGCTCAGCAGTGGGGCCGTCTGGTCCAGATACACCGTGATCTGGGCCGTGCCG
The DNA here is from genome assembly GCF_004363655.1 of Tahibacter aquaticus. Taxonomy (GTDB): domain Bacteria; phylum Pseudomonadota; class Gammaproteobacteria; order Xanthomonadales; family Rhodanobacteraceae; genus Tahibacter; species Tahibacter aquaticus. Next base: position 2,707 of record NZ_SNZH01000049.1, on the reverse strand, counting down.
CTGCGACCGGACGCGTCGGTTGCTGTCGCGCTGATCAGGTTCGTGCCTTCGTGAAGCAGGAAGCGTTCGAAGGTGAAGCGGCGGCGGTCCGCATCGAGCTGCGCCTGCTGCTGGTTGATGCTGACGCTGACCACAGGCTTGCTGACCTGGCCTGTGATCGCCACCGGTCGTTCCACCGAGCCCGCCAGATCGCGCGAACCGCCGGGTACCGGTCCGCTGCCGCCGGCCAGCGCCCCCAGGGTCTGCCAGTCCGATGGACTCGCGATGGTCACGGTCGGCGGACCGTCGTAGTTCAGACGGCCGGTCGCCTGCAGGATTTCGCCGTCGGCGAACACCGCCCGGGCGTTGATGTCGTTATCGCCGGGCGCCAGCAGCAGCGGCGCGGCGTAGGTGACTTCCTCCTCCTTCACCATCTGCACCGTCGCGACCACACCGTTTACGCTGACTTCGTCGGCGTACCCGCGGCTGGAGGCGACGCGGAGCCTCACCTCGGTTTCCGGCACAAGAAGAACCGTACCGGCCGACGGATCGGTGATCGACAGTTGCTGCCGATGAGCAATGCTGAACTCACCCACTGCCGTAGCGATTTCGCCGAGAAGATTGCGAACGTCCACACGCAGGTGATGCGTGCCGGGCGCCAGCGGCACGGCCGGGGTGAAGCTCAGCCTGCCCTCACGGGAACTTTGCGAAACAACCTCGACGCCTTCCACCACGTCCTCGTGGTCCAGCACCAGCCGTACCGAAGAGAAATCGAGGTTTTGCCGCGCGTCGCGGAACGTCGCGGTGATCGTCGGGGTACTGGCGTAAGGCAGGATCGTATCGACCGGCGCCAGATCCAGAATCTGCGGTGGGTCCGTCACGGTAAAGCGCCAACTCGCGCTGACCGAATTGCCGCTGCGATCCTGCACCAGCAACCGCACACGATGTTCGCCGTCGGCGTGGGGCTGGGTCGGTTGAAGGCTGACGCTGTCGGCACCGACCGTCGCCTCGGCCGTCACGTCGCGGCCGTCCAGCTCCAGCCGCACCGTGGCCGGGTCGACGCCGGAACCGACATCGCTGAGCCGCGCGCCGATGCGGGACGCGACCCCGGAGGGTAGCAACGCTTCGTCGGACGGGTTGAGCTCGCTTATCTGCGGTGCCGAAGCCGTACGAAACGACCAGTTCGCAGCGGCGGTGCCGACGCGCACGCTGATCGAATGGGCGCCTTCGATCATGGCTTGCGACGGCACGTAGCGAATCGTCCGACCGACGATGTCGGCCGCGGCGGTGACGTCCGCACCGTCGACGAGCATACGGACCTGCGGCGACGGCAAGCCATCGTTTGAGAAACGGATGCTGATGGTCGGTATCGCTTCAGCAGCGAGCACGCTGCCGTCGGGCGGCGTGGCGCTGGAAAGATCGAACGGGGACGGCGGAGGCGCTTCAAACGAGGAAGCGAAGATGAAATCCTCCGGATCAACCGACTCCGACCCTGTGGATTTGGTTCCGGCCGCCGTCCCTGCTCCCGACGCAAGCGCCAACAGCAAAAACAACGAGGCTATGCAGCGCGCAGGGAATGGACGTACTTGGGGACGATTCATGAATAGGCATCCGTCGATCGGACGATTTCCCAACTGCGGGCTTCCGCGGAGCAGGAGCCCAGGGCACCGCGAGGCAAAAAGGGAGCCGGCGATCATGGCTTGCGGCTGCTCAGCACGAGTTCCGCCACCTTGCGCCCCAGCACCAGGCCGTCCTCGTTGTCGTGGCGGAAATGGATGCCACCGTAGAGGCGCGAGGTCGCCGCTTCCTCGGCCATGGCATCGAGCTTCTGCGCTTGATCGGGGAAGTAGTCGCCGATGACGCGTGCCGCCGCGCCGCTGAAGCCGGCGTGGCCCGATACGTACGAGGGAAACGGCGGCGTCAGTATCGGCGGCTGCAAGGTGACGTTGAGCAGCTTCTTCGCTGCGGTGATCGGCCGCATGGTCCAGTACCGGTATTTGGTGTCCCACACCGCGATGAAGGTGTCGGCCAGGGCGACGTTGAGTTCCATGAACAACCGCGTCGTGGTGGCGTCGTCGAGCTTGGCCCGCAGCACTTCTTCGATCGCGATCTGGTTCCAGTGCCCCGGCGGCGTCACGCTGCCGTGGCCGTCAACCCAGAATTTTGCGATGCGCAGCTGGTCCGGCGTCAGGTTGCGGTTGATCTCGACGACCTCGCGCGTGTCGGCGAGCAGCTTCGCCGACCAGTACGCCGGCGGCTTGGGCCGGAACTGATCGGCGCGCTCCAGAATCCACGGTTTCCACAACGGCGCAAAAGGCTCGTCCGGTGGGTAGTAGAAATACGGCGGCGTCGGCTCCCAGCTGCCGGGGCCATAGTAACGCCCCTCACCGAACCACTGCAGGCGTGCGCCGCTCCAGCCGCGCTGGGCTCCGTCGCTTTCACCGCGAGCGATGACCCGCCGCCCGACCGTCTGACCCAGCGCCAGCGCCTGTTTTGCGGCCTCCGGCAGCTGGTCGCGCGGGGACTGGCTCAGGCGCGCAGCGACGGCGAAGGCGATCCGGTCGAAGGCGCGCTCCTCGGCCGGGAACAGATAGGCCAACACCTGGGCCGCCGCCATGGAAACGACCAGACGGGGCTCCAGCGACTGCGCCTGGGCCAGTTGGTAAGCGTCGTACATGGCCACGTGGACCAGAGCCAGACCACGGGCGCCGCGCGTCGGCATGGCCTT
>NZ_SNZH01000048.1 GCF_004363655.1 Tahibacter aquaticus | reverse complement strand
TCCAGCCGCGCGGCAAAACCGGCGAGATCGTCGTCAGCCGCGATCAGTTCCACGCAGCCGCCCGTCAGCAGCGGCACGTACAGCGACGGCACCGTGAGGTCGAACGCGGGCGACGTCACCACCAGCGATCCGCTCAACGATGCCGCGTAATAGCCTTCGCGCGCAAAGGCACAATAGTCGGTCAGGCCGCGATGCAGGATTTCCACGCCCTTGGGCGTACCGGTAGAGCCCGAGGTGTACAGCACGTAGGCGCTGTCCTCGGCGGCAATTGCCACCGCCGGGTCCGCGCCGGAAAAATCTGCCAGCCAGTCGGACGCACTCGCCGCATCGTCCAGCAGCACGGTATCGGCGGCGTTATGCGGCAGCAGCGAACGCCGGCTGTCGAGCAGAACGACGCCGATGCCCGCATCGGCCAGTATTGCCTGCAGCCGTTCCGGCGGCTGGCGATGGTCCAGCATCACGTAGGCCGCGCCGGTCTTCAGCACGGCCACCAGTGCAATCAGCAACTCTGCCGAACGTTCCAGATGGATACCGACACGGGCGCCGCGGCCGATGGCACGGCGCCGCAGGGCCTGCGCAAGCCGTTTGGCCTTCGCATCGAGTTCGGCGTAGCTCAGTTCGACCGCGCCGCAGCGCACCGCAATTGCCGCCGGCGTGCGCTGCGCCTGCAGTGCGATCTGTCGCGGCAGGTCGAGGTCGCGATACTGCGTGCGGACCGGGCCACGGCCTTGCCGGCGCAAGGCTCGCGATGCCGTCGCATCCAGCCACTGCACTTCGCTGCTGCGCAGCGCAGGCTGCGCCAGCAGCTGCAGCAACAGATCGCCATAGGCCGCACTGAGCTGCGCAATGCTGGCGCCGTCGAACAGGCCAGACGCATAGCGCCATGACAAGGCCAAGCCCTGCGCGTTTTCGCTGGCTTCCAGCTGCAGGTCGAACTTGGCCTGCGGCTGCGCCGGAAACACCGCGGCAGCGCGCACACCGGGCAATTCCGGCACAAGCGGCGCGGTGTTCTGCAAGGCGAACATCACCTGGAACAGCGGCGCATGCGCGAGACTGCGCGCCGGCCTGAGCTCGTCCACCAGCAGGTCGAATGGCATTTCCTGGTGTTCGTAGGCCGCCAGCGCCGTGGTGCGGGCCTGTTGCAGCACGGCCTCGAACGGCAGATCGCCCGACAGGTCATTGCGTAGCACCAGCGTGTTGACGAAAAGACCGATCAGCGGCTCGACATCCCGATGCAGCCGGCCCGCGATCGGCGTGCCCATGACGATGTCGGTCTCGCCGCTCCAGCGCGACAGCAGCAAGGCAAACGCGGCCTGCAGCAGCATGAACAGGCTGGCATCGTGCTGACGCGCCAGCGCATTCAGCCGCGACAGCGTGGCCGAATCGAGCTGCTGTTCCTGTTGCGCGCCATCGAAACGCTGCTGCGCCGGCCGCGGCCGGTCCAGCGGCAGGCTGTGTACGGCCGGCAGACCCGCCAGCTGGCCACGCCAGTAGTCCAGGTGAGCGCGCAGCTCCGCGCCCTGCAGGCGTTCGCGCTGCCAGGCGGCGTAGTCGGCGTACTGCACCGCCAGCGCCGGCAACGGCGCCGGCAGGCCCAGCGCGAAGCTGCTGTACAGCGCCGCGAATTCCTCGACCAGCACGCCCAGCGACCAGCCGTCGGCGGCGATATGGTGCAGCGCGAACAGCAGCAGATGATCGCGCTCGCCACACTGCACCAGACGGCAGCGCAGCATGCTGTCGCGTGACAGGTCGAAGGGTTCTGCCGCGTGCTGTGCAGCCAGCTGCACCAGCTGTGCTTCGCGCGCGTCGGCCGGCAGTGCGCGCAGATCGTCGCGGACGATGGTCTGCGGCGCCGGCGCCTGGATCAGCTGCAACGCGATACCGTCGGCGTCGGCATAGACCGTGCGCAGTACTTCGTGCCGCGCGAGCAGCGCATCCAGCGCCTGCTGCAGCGCGTGCAGCTGCAGCTCGCCCTGCACGCGCAGGGCCAGCGGCAGGTTGTATTGCGTGCTGCCGCCTTCCAGGCGATCGATGAACCACAGGCGCTGCTGCGCGTACGAAGCCGGCATGGCCGTATCGCGTGCGGTGCGCGCAATCGGCGCATAGTCGATCGAGGCCTGTGCATCCACATGCGCCGCAAGCCGGGCCAGGCTTGCATGTTCGAACAGGGCGCGCACCGCCACCGGCTTGCCCAGCGCCTTGGCAACTTCGCTGACCACGCGCGTAGCCAGCAGCGAATGGCCGCCCAGGTCGAAGAAATTGGCGTCGCGGCCGACCGTGTCGAGCTTGAGCACCTGGGCCCAGATCGCCGCCAGCGTCGTCTCTGTCCGCCCCTGCGGCGCCAGGTATACTTTTTCCTGATGTTGCGGCAGCGGCAGGGCGTTGCGGTCCACCTTGCCGTTCAGCGTGAGCGGCAGGCGCTCCAGCAGCACATAGGCCGACGGCTGCATATGCGCCGGCAGCTGTTCGGCCAGCTGCGCTTTCAGCGTATCGAGCAGGCCGGCCTCGGCTGCGACATAGGCCACCAGGCGGCGCTCGCCGGGGCTGTCTTCGCGCAGCAGCACCAGCGCTTCGCGCACGCCGGCACAGGCCGACAGCTGCGCCTCGATCTCGCCCAGCTCGATGCGGAAACCGCGGATCTTGACCTGGAAATCGTTGCGGCCCAGGTATTCGATGCTGCCGTCGGGCAGCCAGCGGCCCAGGTCGCCGGTTTTATACAAACGCGCATTGGTAATTTCGCCGAACGGATCGGCGACGAAGCGCTCGGCCGTCAGCTCGGCCCGGTTCAGATAACCGCGTGCCACACCGGCGCCGCCGATATACAGCTCGCCCGTCACACCGACCGGCACCGGCTGGTGCTGCGCGTCCAGGATATAGACCTGGGTATTCGCGATCGGCCGGCCTATCGACACTTCGCCGCCAGGCGGCAGCGCAGCGGCGCTACAGGCCAGCGCCGTTGCGTAGATCGTCGCTTCGGTGGGCCCGTAGGTATTCAGCACCGTACAGGCCGCGCTGCCGGGCAGCGCAAACCAGTTGTCCAGAAAGCGGCGTTCGAGTTTTTCGCCACCCAGTATCACCAGCCGCGGCCACTGTCGCGGCAGGCTGCGGCCAAGCCGGGTTTCCTGCACCCACTGGTGCCAGAACGCCGTCGGCAGGTCGACGACAGCGATGCCGTTGTCGTCGAGGAAGCGCACAAACTGCGCATCCGGCGCCACCAGCGCGGCGGGACGCAGCACCAGCGTCGCGCCGACCGACAGCGGCGGGAAAATTTCCTCGACCGAAGCGTCGAAAGCATACGAGGCAAATTGCAGCAGGCGCTCGCCGGGCTGTATCGCACACAGCTGCAGATGCGCCTGCAGATGATTCACCACGGCAGCGTGTTCGACCTGCACGCCTTTGGGCTGGCCGGTCGAGCCCGAGGTGTAGATGACATAGGCCAGGTGCTGCGGGCCGAAGCCAGCAACGACAGGATCGTGCAGCGGCTGCGCCGCCGTGGCTGGGTCGTCGAGCAACAGCAGCGGTATGGCCGACGTATCCGCCACGGGCAGCAGCGCCACTACGCCACGCTCGCTGAGCAATGCGCGCGGAGCGCAGTCGTGCAGGGTATAGGCCAGGCGTTCCGCCGGATAGGCCGGGTCCAGCGGCACGTAGGCAGCGCCGGCCTTGAGAATGCCGAGCAGGCCGACCAGCATGCCGGCACCGCGCTCCACGCAGATCGCAACGCGGTCGTCGGGCCTGACGCCCAGCCCGATCAGGCGATGGGCGAGCTGGTTGGCGCGCTGGTTCAGCTGCGCATAGTTCAGCTGTTCGCCGCCGGCAATCAGCGCGATCGCCTGCGGGTCGCGCTGCACCTGTGCCTGGAACAGCGCCGGCAGGGTTTGCGCGGACGCAAAATCCACCTGCGTCGCATTGAAGCCGCGCACGACCTGCTCGCGTTCCTGCGCCGACAGCAAGGGCAGTTGTGCGACCGCCTGCTGCGGCGCAGCGGCAATGCCGCGCAACAGGCGCAGGAACGCAGCGCCCAGCCGTTCGACGCTGGCCGGCTCGAACAGGCTTTGTGCATAAGTCCACGACAGCTGCAAGCCGCTGCTGTGCGGCGTCGCGGTCAATTCCAGATCGAACTTGGCCGCTTCCTGCGGCGTGGCCAGGGTGGTCGCGCTCAGGCCCGGCAGTTCCAGCCGGGGCTGCTCGCCGTTCTGCAAAGTGAACATCAGCTGGAACAGCGGCGCATGCGCCAGGCTGCGTGCCGGCTTCAGCTCGTCGACCAGCATCTCGAACGGGATTTCCTGGTGTTCGTAGGCTGCCAGCGCCGTGGCCCTGGCCTGGGCCAGCAGCTGCTCGAAGGTGGGATTGGCGGAAAGATCGCTGCGCAGCACCAGCGTGTTGACGAAGAAGCCGATCAGCGGCTCAACGTCGGGATGCAGGCGGCCGGCAATCGGCGTACCGATGACGATGTCGCTCTCGCCGCTCCAGCGCGAGATCAATACCGCAAATGCCGCCTGCAGCAGCAT
>NZ_SNZH01000047.1 GCF_004363655.1 Tahibacter aquaticus | reverse complement strand
TGGTACTCGTCCAGTGGGTGGGCCGCGCCGCCGACGCTGGCGCCGACGCGGTAGCCGGCCAAGGCACAGACGGGGTCCAGTGTGGAAAGTGCAATCGTGTAAAAACCCGCGGAACCGGCGACGGTGTCGCGCAGATCGCCGCTGAGGTTGACCTGCTGGTAGCCACCGGCGGCGCCGTCCCCGTAACCCTCGGCAAGCAAGCTGCGATCGGTGCCATAGAGCTGCACGCGCACGGCGCAGGTATCCGGTGCCGTGCCCTGGACGAAGGCCCGGATCGACAGGCTCAGCCGATCGCTGGCCGCCAACGTCAGGCCGAGCAGTTGACGCTCGCCCGCGAAGCCGAGCACGCCGTCGCGCTCCAGGCTGCTGCCCAGCAAGAGCTCGCGCGCCAGCACTTGGCTGTCGGCGGCGGCATCGACGACGAAGCGCGTGCCGTTTTGGCGGCCGTCGCTCGCGATGAGCTGGTAGCGGTGCTCGCCGTCGAGTTTGAGCCCGGCGTCGAACCAGCCGTCGGCACCGGTGCGACCGATCTCGGCCAACGGTGCGCCGCCCACGGCGTAGAGGACGCGCACGTCCTCCATCGCGGCGTTTCCGGCGTCGGCGTCGAGCGCCCGCACGCGCAACCGCGCCGCCGGTCGCAACACCACGGTGTAATCGTCGCGCTCACCGCCCACGGCGATGCTGCCGCTGACTTGGCGGTCGCTCTCAGCCGTTCCAAAGCGCGGATCGGTGACGCGCACGGTGTAGTCGCCCTGGGGAACGTTGGCCACGAGCACGCGGCCTTGCGCGTCGGTGCGCCCGGCCACGCGTTCGCCGGCGAAGGTGCTGGAACGCAGGTAGACGTTGGCGTCGACCACCGGATTGCCGGCGGCGGAGTTCACCTGCAACTGGACCGAGCCCAGAGGCAGCAGAACCACTTCGCGCACGGTCGGCTGCAGTCCGGCCTCGACGTCGAACGTGGAAACGTTGTCGGCACCGGAGATCGGGTCGATCACGGTGAGACGGTAGCTGCCCGCCGGCACAGCGCTGAAGTCGAAGCGGCCGAGGGTGTCGGTGACCGCTTCGCGCTGCACCGGCCGTTTGCCGCGGTTGACCCCCAACGCGGCGGCGGCGCAGCCGCTGTCGCACTGGTCGTAGCTCTGGCCTGCGGCCACGCCGGACAACTTCACGCGCGCGTTCACCACCGCCTCAGCGTTGGCCGTCAGCGCGGTTCCCTGCACGCGGCCGGTGGGCTGCATCGGCACTTCGATGGCCTTGATCTGGCCCACAGCGATCTCGACCTGTTTGCTCAGACCACGCAGGCGGCGTTCGGGTGTTTGCGCCTGCGGATGCGGGATGTCGAAGATGAAGTCGTAGCGGCCTGGCGGCAGGCCCGGATAGGCGAACGTGGCATCTAGTCCGACGGGAACGTAGTCGTTGTTCGGCGGATCGGGATCGTGGATCGACAAGTACGCCCGACCGTGGGTCACGGAATAGTCCGCCGGTCCCACCGCCGTGCCGTAAATGACGCCGCTGTCGAACAACAGATCCTGCTCGCCCGAGGGCGTCACCGTCGCACGGCGCGACGGAATTTGCGTGACCGGATGGCCCGCAAAATCCTCGAAGCAGCCGCTGTCCGGCTGCGCTTCAAGGTTAACGGCCACGCCCTCGGGCACGGCGACCGAATCGTCGGCGCCGAGCTGACCGTCGAAACGGTAGCTGCCGGCCGGCGGCTGGCCAGCGCCGCCGCTGCCGGCCACCAGGCCGCCGATCGCCGTCCCGCTGGGACACCCGGACATTCCGTCGGAACGCAGACCCCATTGGCGGTTGAACAGCGGATGTTCGGACTGCGCGGTGACGTGGGTACCGGGCACCGCAATGCGCCCGTCGCCTTCGTAAACGATACCGCGGACGCTGGCGGTCAGCGACGGCAGCGGCTCGACGCTGCTGCTCAAGTCCGCGGGTACGGCGAAGTTGGCGACTGCGGCCGCCTCGGCCGGCGACAGGTCGCTCAGCGCCTCCGGCGGCAGCTGCACCAGGCGTTCGGCGGCCGCGCGCGCGCCGCGGCGGTTGATCTGCTGCACGGCGAAATGCAGCAGCGACACCTTGGCACCCGCCGGCACCGTCAGCGTCGACCACGTCTGGGTGAGCACGCCGACGCCGTTGTCCTCGACGAACGCCACGCTGTCGGGCGCCTGAGCACCGGAAGTGGCAGCGAACACGTGGGCCAGGCTCGGCGACTGTTTCGACAGGCTGATGTCGCCATCGTCCTCGTCGTCGGCCACTACCCAGCGGTCGGCCGCATCGACCGCAGCATCGCCGGACGAGGTGGCAACGATGCTGGCCAGCGGCATGCGGCTCTGCACGGCGACGGCCACGCTGACCGGTGCGGCGCCGGGGTTCTCGAAGCTGTCGATATACCGCGCGAAATAGCTGCCGCGCGGCACGTAGACCTGACGCGACAGCCTGAGGCCTGCGACGCTGCCCAGCTGCTCGATCTGGAACTGGCGCCGCGCCGCCTGCAGGCGTGCGCTGCTGGCACCGCCGAACGCCTGACCGTTGACGCTGAGCTGCACGGCACCGTGGTCGTAGGCCTTGCTGCTGCCGGTGGCGAGGGAACCGTCGGGCTGCACGTCGTAAAGGAAGCGGTTGGCGTCGCGCAGGTTGGCCGGTAGCGCGATGCGGTTGTCCAGCAGGGTGAGGTTGACCTCCGTGTCGCCGTCGTCGGCGATGACGTCGAACTCGGCGTCGGCGAAGCGGTCCTGCGCCGCGTCGTAGGCGGTGATCAGGTAGCGTCCCAACGGCAGGCCGGCGCGGACGTAATTGCCTTCGGGCGAGGTCTGCCGCGTCGCGTCGCGGTAGTCGCCACCGCCGATCTGCCGGATCTCGTACGGGAAGCCCCCCGCCAGCGTGGTGCCGTCGGGCCGCACGATGCGGCCGTGCACGCTCCCAGCGGCGCCGAGCACGACGCGCACGGCGACCTGCTGGCCGCTGCTGCTGACCGTGGCCTCGACGTGGCCGCGCAACGCCGCCGTGGGGTTGTGCGGATGCAGGGCTTCGACGCGGTAGGTGCCGGCCGCAACCGGGAAGCGCACCACACCGTTGCTGTCGGCGCTGACGGGCGCGCCTTCGTTGAGCAAGACCACGGCGCCGCCGGCCGGCGCGCCGCGGGCGAACTCCACCGAAACTTGGATCTGACCGAAAGCCGCCAGCGTGAGGTCGCGCCGCGCTACACCGTCCGTGGTCACCGTCACCATGGCCTCGGCGGTGGCCTGGCTGATGGCGTCGGTCGCGGTGATGCGGTGCTCGCCCAACGGCACGTCGAACAAGCCGTAATCGCCCGACGTGTCGCTGAGCGCTTCGCGTACGCGCGGCGGCGTGCCGTCGATGAACAACACCACGCGGGCGTTGACCACCGGCGTGCCGTCGGCGGAACGCACGGTTCCGATGACGGAACCGGTGGGTTCCATCGCCACAGGCACCACGGTCACGCGGCCGGCGACCACGGTACCCTGGCCGCGGCCGAACAGCGGGCTGCCCTGTGGATGCGGCTGGTCGGCAAACACGAAGTAGTTGCGCGGCACGTTCGCCAGCAGGGCGTAGCTGCCGTCTTCGGCCGACACGGTCGAGTTGATCGGTGCGGACTGGCCTTCGTTGCAGCGGTTGCGGTCGTCGAGGGTACACAGGCGCAGTACCGCGCCGCCGACCGTGGCCTGGTTGTGCCGCTTGACCAGACCGCGCAAGTCACCGCTGCCGACGAAGACCAGGTCCTGCGTGGTCTGCGTCTGCGTCGGCACGAAATCGCCGGGCGTGGTCGCGGTGCTGGTGCCGGCGTTGGGATGGCGCGCGACCAGGTCGAAAGCGTGGATGGGAACCACGGCATTGTTGGACGAGCCGTCCAGGCGCGAGCGGAATTCGAACGCACCTTGTGCATCGCTGGTGGTGGACCGGGCACGGGCGAACAACGGGTGCTTGCTGCGGAAGGTGACGGCGGCGCTGGCGATGGGCGTGACGCCGTCGCCGGAGAGCACGCGACCGTCGATCACGCCGGCGGCGAGGTTGGGCAGCGGTCCCAGCGCGGAATGGTCCGGCACGGCGAAGTTGACGATGGCGCGGCGCTCGTCCGTGGTCAGGCCGTCGACCGCCTCGGGCGGCAGCTGGGCCAGACGCAGCGCCGCTTCGCGCGCGTTCTGGCGACCGATCTGGTTCAGCGCGAAATGCATCAGCGAGACGCGTTGGCCCGGCGCCACGGTGAGGCTGTTCCAGCGGTAGCTCAGGCGCCCGACCAGGCCGATCAGCTCGTATTCGGCCTGCGCAACCTGCACGGCCGCGCCGCTGCCGTCGAACAGATGGGCGCTGGGCGGACTGCTGTTGGCAGTGAAGGGGTCGTTGTCGCTCTGGTCGTCGACGACGACCCAGCGGTCGCGCAGCTGAAGATCGGTAATCGACAGGATCGGGTCGCCGTCGGAGCTGTCGACGACGCGCGGGTTGCCGTCGGCACCGTTGTGGTGGGTGCGCACGCGCACATCGATGCTGATGGGACTGGAGCCCAGGTTTTCCAGGGTTTCAATGTAGCGCACGAAATAACCGGCACGCGGGGCCAGCACGCGGCGAACGACGCGAAGGCCGAAGGCGTGGTTCTCGTCCAACTCCACTTCCTGGCCGTCGCCGCGCAGGCGTCCCAGGCTGCCGTCGCCGTTGGTGAAGGGCACGGCGACGTTGTTGCGTATCAGCTCAAGACGCAGGCCGCCGCTGTCGGGGCCGCTGCCGCCGAATACGTTGTGCAGGCCGCTGAGCAGGCCGCCGTTGCCGCCGACGTCGTAGAGGAAGCCGTTGGCGTCGAAGAACGAGATCGGCAGGTTGACCACGCTGTCGACCAACTGCAGCAGCACGTC
>NZ_SNZH01000046.1 GCF_004363655.1 Tahibacter aquaticus | reverse complement strand
CCGGCCAGCATCGAACGGCTGGGCGCAGCGTTCGTGCGCCTGCTGCAGGGCATCGTCGCGGCACCGCAGACGGCGGTCGCGCAATTGCCGCTGATTTCGTCAGCGGAGCGCACGCAGCTGGTACACGCCTTCAATGCCACGGCAGCGGACTATCCGCGCGAGCAGAGCATCGTGTCGCTGTTCCAGGCCCAGGTGCAGCGCGATCCGCAGGCGATTGCGCTGTGCAGCGCGGATGGCACGCTGAGCTACGCAGCACTGAATGCCGCCGCAAACCGTGTTGCGCATTACCTGCTCGCCCAGGGCGTGCAGGCGGACAGCCGCGTTGCGCTGTGCGGCGAACGCTCGGCCGGCCTGATCGTCGGTATTCTCGGCATTCTGAAAGCCGGTGCGGCCTATCTGCCGCTGGACCCGGCCTATCCGGCGGAACGCATCGCCGCGCTGCTCGATGATGCGGACGCCCGCATCGTGCTGGCCTCGACGGCTGCGCTGCAGGCCTTGCCGGTACTGGCACAGCGTCACGTGCTGCCGCTGGATGCAGCGGCAGTGCAGGGCTATTCCGCTGCAGACCCGGCGCTACAGCCGGCTCCGCGCGATCTGGCCTATGTCATGTACACCTCGGGCTCGACCGGTACGCCCAAGGGCGTGATGGTCGAGCACCGCAACGTGCTGCGGCTGGCGATCAACGGCGGCTACGCACCGATTGGTGCGGATGATTGCATCGCGCATTGCGCGAACCCGGCGTTCGATGCGTCGACCTGGGAAATCTGGGCGGCCCTGCTCAACGGCGCGCGCGTACTGGTGGTGCCGGCGGAGGTGGTGCTGGAACCGGCGCGCCTGAATCGCGCCCTGGTCGAGGGCGGCGTGACCGCACTGTGGCTGACGGTCGGCCTGTTCAACGAATACGTCGACGCGCTGGGCGAGGCATTCGCGCAGCTGCAGCACCTGCTGATTGGCGGCGATGCGCTGGACCCGCGCAGCGTGGCGCGCCTGCTGGGCAGCGCGCAGCGGCCGCGGCGCCTGCTCAACGGCTACGGCCCGACCGAAACGACAACGTTTGCCACGACGCACGAAATCACTGCGGTCGGCGACCCTCGCCGCTCGATTCCCATCGGCCGGCCGATCGGCAATACGCAGGTGCATATCCTCGACGCGCAAGGCCAGCCGGTACCGCTGGGCGTGGCAGGCGAGCTGCATATCGGCGGCGACGGCGTGGCACGCGGTTATCTGAACCAGCCGCAGCTGACAGCCGAGCGTTTCGTCGCTGATCCGTTCAGCCAGGTTGCCGATGCGCGTTTGTATAAAACCGGCGACCTGGGCCGCTGGCTGGCCGACGGCACGATCGAATACCGGGGCCGCAACGACTTCCAGGTGAAGATCCGCGGCTTCCGCATCGAGCTGGGAGAAATCCAGGCGGTGCTGGCGCGGCATGCCCTGGTGAGCGAGGCACTGGTACTGGCCGCAGGCGAGGGCAATGCCAAGCGCCTGGTTGCCTACATCGTGACGGCAGCGGCAGATGACGCCGCGCTGCACGAGGAACTGCGCACGCAGCTGGCCACGCAACTGCCGGCCTATATGCTGCCGTCGGCATTCGTGAGCCTGGCCCGTCTGCCGCTGACGGCCAATGGCAAGATCGATCGCGCAGCCCTGCCGCTGCCGGAACAGCAGGCGGCCGTCTTCGTCGCGCCACAGGGCGAAACCGAAACCGCGCTGGCGGCGATCTGGAGCCGCGTACTGCAGCTCGATGCGATCGGCCGCGATGCCGACTTCTTCGCCCTGGGTGGCCATTCGCTGCTGGCCACGCGGGTCGCCAGCGAAACCGCGCGCGCGCTGGGCAAGCCTTTGCCGGTGCGCGCTCTGTTCGAGTATCCGTGCCTGGCGCAACTGGCGGCCTACCTCGACGCCCAGGCAACCTCGGCCTATGCGGAAATTCCCCGCGCCGGCCGCGATGCGCCGCTGCCGCTGTCGTTTGCGCAGCAGCGCCTGTGGTTCCTCGACCAGCTCGATGCCGCAGCCAGTGTCGCGTATCACATTCCGCTGGCCCTGCGCCTCAGCGGCGAACTGGACCGCGCAGCGCTGCAGGCCACGCTGGACCGCATCGTGGCGCGGCACGAAATCCTGCGCACGCGCTTTGTCAGCATCGACGGCGAACCGCGCCAGCAGATTGTCGCGGCCGCTGCATTTGTCCTGGGCGATCACGACCTGCGCGCATTGCCGCCGGCCGGGCAGGCTGCGGAGATCGATGCCCTGGCCGCTGCCGAGGCGCAGGCCGCATTCGACCTGGCCAGCGGCCCGCTGATCCGCGGCCGCCTGCTGCAACTGGCCGGACGCGAACACGTGCTGCTGCTGACCCAGCACCATATCGTCTCCGACGGCTGGTCCATCGGCGTGCTGGTGCAGGAAGTGAGCACGCTGTACGCCGCCTTCTGCGCTGGCCTGCCCGATCCGCTGCCAGGCCTGTCCATCCAGTACGCCGATTACGCCAACTGGCAGCGGCAGCGCCTGCAAGGCCCGCTGCTGCAGCAGCAGATCGCGTTCTGGAGCGCGCATCTGCGCGGCGCGCCGGCCTTGCTGGAATTGCCGACCGACCACCCCCGCCCGCTGCTGCAAAGCCATGCCGGCCGCAGCCTGCGCTTCGCCCTGCCGGCGGAACTGAGCCGCGGCCTGCACGCGCTGTCGCAGCGCAGCGGCACCAGCCTGTTCATGACGGCGCTGGCCGGCTGGTCGCTGCTGATGTCGCGCCTGAGCGGACAGGACGACGTTGTCGTCGGCAGCCCGGTGGCCAATCGCTTGCACGCCCAGGTCGAGCCGCTGATCGGTTTCTTCGTCAACACCCTGGCCTTGCGCGTGCGCCTGCAGCCGCAACTCAGCGTGGCCGAGCTGTTGCAGCAGGTCCGCCAGACCACGCTGGACGCCTACGCCCACCAGGAACTGCCGTTCGAACAGGTCGTCGAGGTGCTGCAGCCGGCACGCAGCCTGGCGCATAGCCCGCTGTTCCAGACCTTGCTGTCGCTGAACAACACCGCAGTCAACGAGGCGGACGGCGACAGTCTGCTGACGCTGCCCGGCCTGAGCCTGTCGCGTCTGGAAGCGGAACAGGGCTCTACCCACTTCGACCTTTCCCTGTCCCTGAGCGAGGCCGACGGCCAGCTGCAGGGAGCCATCGAATACGCGAGCGACCTGTTCGATGCCGCGACGATTGCGCGCTGGCTGGGCTATTGGCAGTGCCTGCTCGAAGCCATGGTGGCCGACAGTAGCCAGTGCATAGCCAGCCTGCCGCTACTGTCGGCACAGGAACGCGAACAGCTGCACTGCGCGTTCAATGCCAGCCAGGCCGACTATCCCCGCGACAGCAACATCGCTGCGCAGTTCGAGGCCCAGGTACAGCGTGCGCCGCAAGCGATTGCGCTGGTCGGCCAGCGCGAGTCGCTGAGTTATGCGGAGCTGAACCGGCGCGCCAATCGCATCGCGCACGCGCTGCTCGCGCTGGGCGTGCAGCCGGATGACCGCGTCGCGATCTGCGCTGAGCGCAGTGTGGAACTGCTGGTCGGCATGCTCGGCATCCTCAAGGCCGGCGCGGCCTATGTGCCGCTGGAGCCGTCGTATCCGGCCGAGCGCCTGGCCTATCTGCTGCGCGACTGTGCGCCCGCGGCCGTGCTGCTGCAGGCGCCGCTGCGCGAGCGCCTGCAGCACGATGCTGTCGTGCCGCTGCTGACGCTGGCCGAGGCCGGCGCCGGCCAGCACGAGCACAATCCGCCGCTTGCCGCACTGCAGGCGCGCGATCTGGCCTATGTCATGTACACCTCGGGCTCAACCGGTACGCCCAAGGGCGTGATGGTCGAGCACCGCAACGTGCTGCGACTGGCGATCAACGGCGGCTACGCACCGATTGGTGCGGATGATTGCATCGCGCATTGCGCGAATCCGGCGTTCGATGCGTCGACCTGGGAAATCTGGGCGGCCCTGCTCAACGGCGCGCGCGTGCTGGTGGTGCCGGCGGACGTGGTGCTGGAACCGGCGCGCCTGAATCGCGCCCTGGTCGAGGGCGGCGTGACCGCACTGTGGCTGACGGTCGGCCTGTTCAACGAATACGTCGACGCGCTGGGCGAGGCATTCGCGCAGCTGCAGCACCTGCTGATCGGCGGCGATGCGCTGGACCCGCGCAGCGTGGCGCGCCTGCTGGGCAGCGCGCAGCGGCCGCGGCGCCTGCTCAACGGCTACGGCCCGACCGAAACGACAACGTTTGCCACGACGCACGAAATCACTGCGGTCGGCGACCCTCGCCGCTCGATTCCCATCGGCCGGCCGATCGGCAATACGCAGGTGCATATCCTCGACGCGCAAGGCCAGCCGGTACCGCTGGGCGTGGCAGGCGAGCTGCATATCGGCGGCGACGGCGTGGCACGCGGTTATCTGAACCAGCCGCAGCTGACAGCCGAGCGTTTCGTCGCTGATCCGTTCAGCCAGGTTGCCGATGCGCGTTTGTATAAAACCGGCGACCTGGGCCGCTGGCTGGCCGACGGCACGATCGAATACCGGGGCCGCAACGACTTCCAGGTGAAGATCCGCGGCTTCCGCATCGAGCTGGGCGAAATCCAGGCGGTACTGGCGCGGCATGCCCTGGTGAGCGAGGCACTGGTACTGGCCGCAGGCGAGGGCAATGCCAAGCGCCTGGTTGCCTACATCGTGACGGCAGCGGCAGACGACGCCGCGCTGCACGAGGAACTGCGCACGCAGCTGGCCACGCAATTGCCGGCCTATATGTTGCCGTCGGCATTCGTGAGCCTGGCCCGCCTGCCGCTGACGGCCAATGGCAAGATCGATCGCGCAGCCCTGCCGCTGCCGGAACAGCAGGCGGCCGTCTTCGTCGCGCCACAGGGCGAAATCGAAACCGCGCTGGCGGCGATCTGGAGCCGCGTACTGCAGCTCGATGCGATCGGCCGCGATGCCGACTTCTTTGCCCTCGGCGGCCATTCGCTGCTGGCGACACGTGTCACCGGCGAAATCGCCCGAAGCCTGGGCAAGCCGCTGGCTGTGCGTGCGCTGTTCGAGCATCCGACGCTGCAGCGCCTTGCGGCGCATCTCGATGCGCAGGCAACCGCGGCCTGCGAGGCAATCCCCCAGGCCGGCCGCGATGCGCCGCTGCCGCTGTCGTT
>NZ_SNZH01000045.1 GCF_004363655.1 Tahibacter aquaticus | reverse complement strand
AAAACAAAACGCCATCCCTATCGGGATGGCGTTTTGAGGTGTAAGGCCCTGGCAGTGACCTACTCTCGCATGCGGATGCACACTACCATCGGCGCGGGTTCGTTTCACTTCCGAGTTCGAGAAGGGATCGGGTGGTACCAAACCGCTATGGCCGCCAGGGAGACATTGGAGTCGCGCTAAGGAACGAGCGCGGACTCGGCGTTGTGACTTGGGATGTGAACAGAGATTGGAACGATGTTGGTTCAACGTGTGGTTGAGGCCAGCGAAGCGTCTTGGAGTTATATGATCAAGCCGCACGGGTCATTAGTAGTGGTTAGCTCGGCATTACTGCGATACACACCCACCCTATCAACCAGATAGTCTATCTGGGCCCTTTAGGGAGCTTATGCTCCGGGAGGTCTCATCTTGAGGCGCGCTTCCCGCTTAGATGCTTTCAGCGGTTATCGCTTCCGATTATAGCTACCCGGCGGTGCCACTGGCGTGACAACCGGAACACCAGGGAATCGTCCACTCCGGTCCTCTCGTACTAGGAGCAGCCCCTCTCAAACCTCCAACGCCCACGACAGATAGGGACCGAACTGTCTCACGACGTTCTGAACCCAGCTCGCGTACCACTTTAAATGGCGAACAGCCATACCCTTGGGACCGACTACAGCCCCAGGATGTGATGAGCCGACATCGAGGTGCCAAACACCGCCGTCGATATGAACTCTTGGGCGGTATCAGCCTGTTATCCCCGGAGTACCTTTTATCCGTTGAGCGATGGCCCTTCCATACAGAACCACCGGATCACTAAGTCCTACTTTCGTACCTGCTTGATCCGTCGATCTCGCAGTCAAGCACGCTTATGCCTTTGCACACAGTGCGCGATGTCCGACCGCGCTGAGCGTACCTTCGAGCTCCTCCGTTACTCTTTGGGAGGAGACCGCCCCAGTCAAACTACCCACCATACACGGTCCCCGATCCGGATTACGGATCTAGGTTAGAACGTCAAGCACATCAGGGTGGTATTTCAAGGATGGCTCCACCACAGCTAGCGCCATGGTTTCGTAGCCTCCCACCTATCCTACACAGACGAACTCAACGTTCAGTGTAAAGCTATAGTAAAGGTTCACGGGGTCTTTCCGTCTTGCCGCGGGAACGCTGCATCTTCACAGCGATTTCAATTTCACTGAGTCTCGGGTGGAGACAGCGCCGCTGTCGTTACGCCATTCGTGCAGGTCGGAACTTACCCGACAAGGAATTTCGCTACCTTAGGACCGTTATAGTTACGGCCGCCGTTTACTGGGGCTTCGATCAAGAGCTTCGCCTTGCGGCTGACCCCATCAATTAACCTTCCAGCACCGGGCAGGCGTCACACCCTATACGTCCACTTACGTGTTTGCAGAGTGCTGTGTTTTTGATAAACAGTCGCAGCGGCCTGGTCACTGCGGCCCAAAACTGCTCAGCAACGCGTGTTGCCACAGTTCTGGGCGCACCTTCTCCCGAAGTTACGGTGCTATGTTGCCTAGTTCCTTCACCCGAGTTCTCTCAAGCGCCTTGGGATTCTCACCCTGCCTACCTGTGTCGGATTACGGTACGGTCCAACCGTAGCTGAAGCTTAGAGGATTTTCCTGGAAGCGTGGCGTCAGTGACTTCGCTCAAAGAGCTCGTCTCGGTGCTCGGCGTAAATGAGAGCGGATTTGCCTACTCTCAACGCCTACCTCCTTTCCCCGGGACTACCAACGCCCGGTACACCTAGCCTTCTCCGTCCCCCCATCGCACTACAGTCAGGTGCGGGAATATTAACCCGCTTCCCATCGACTACGCATTTCTGCCTCGCCTTAGGGGCCGACTCACCCTGCGCCGATGAACGTTGCGCGAGGAAACCTTGGGCTTTCGGCGGGGAGGCTTTTCACCCCCCTTATCGTTACTCATGTCAGCATTCGCACTTCCGATACCTCCAGCAAGCCTTACGACTCACCTTCACAGGCTTACGGAACGCTCCTCTACCGCTTACTCTTGCGAGTAAACCCCGAGCTTCGGTACATCGCTTAGCCCCGTTAAATCTTCCGCGCAGGCCGACTCGACCAGTGAGCTATTACGCTTTCTTTAAAGGGTGGCTGCTTCTAAGCCAACCTCCTGGCTGTCTGTGCCTTCCCACATCGTTTTCCACTTAGCGACGATTTTGGGACCTTAGCTGCGGGTCTGGGTTGTTTCCCTTTTCACGACGGACGTTAGCACCCGCCGTGTGTCTCCCATGCTCACACTTGCTGGTATTCGGAGTTTGCAATGGTTTGGTAAGTCGCAATGACCCCCTAGCCATAACAGTGCTCTACCCCCAGCAGTGATACATGAGGCGCTACCTAAATAGCTTTCGAGGAGAACCAGCTATCTCCGGGTTCGATTAGCTTTTCACTCCTAACCACAACTCATCCCCTACCTTTGCAACGGGAGTGGGTTCGGGCCTCCAGTCCGTGTTACCGGACCTTCACCCTGGTCATGGCTAGATCACCCGGTTTCGGGTCTACACCTTGCGACTATGCGCCCTATTCAGACTCGGTTTCCCTTCGCCTCCCCTAGACGGTTAAGCTCGCCACAAAATGTAAGTCGCTGACCCATTATACAAAAGGTACGCAGTCACCCTTGCGGGCTTCCACTGCTTGTACGCATACGGTTTCAGGTTCTATTTCACTCCCTTCACCAGGGTTCTTTTCGCCTTTCCCTCACGGTACTAGTTCGCTATCGGTCAGTCAGGAGTATTTAGCCTTGGAGGATGGTCCCCCCATGTTCAGACAAGGTTTCACGTGCCTCGCCTTACTCAATTTCACACTGCAGGCCCTTTCGTGTACCGGGCTATCACCGTCTGTGACTGGCCTTTCCAGACCATTCCACTAAAACCTGCAATGCTTAAGGGCTAGTCCCCGTTCGCTCGTCACTACTTGGGGAATCTCGGTTGATTTCTTTTCCTTCAGGTACTGAGATATTTCAGTTCCCTGAGTTCGCCTCCACACCCTATATATTCAGGTGTGGATACTCCTTGCGGAGTGGGTTTCCCCATTCGGACATCACCGGGTCAAAGTCTGCTGCCGACTCACCGGTGCTTTTCGCAGGCTGCCACGTCCTTCATCGCCTCTGACTGCCAAGGCATCCACCGTATGCGCTTAGTCGCTTGATCATATAACTCCAAGTCGCCTCGGAATTACACAACAAACTCCTGTGTTTCTACTTCGCCTACTTGCCTCAACGACACATTTGGACTCGACAGAGTTCCAAACGCTTGTTCACATCCCAAGTTGTCAAAGAACACGATCCAGCCACAATGCCAGATCGCTTTAAATTCGTGTGCGCAAGTCATTCAGAAGGTTACATACACCGGTCTCAGCCGCTCACCATTATCTTTCCGGTTACCGGATCGCCTCACGGCGCGACAATGGTGGGTCTGGGAGGACTCGAACCACCGACCTCACCCTTATCAGGGGTGCGCTCTAACCACCTGAGCTACAGACCCAATCGTTCTTTCGAACTTTAGTGGTGGAGCTTGTCGGGATCGAACCGACGACCCCCTGCTTGCAAAGCAGGTGCTCTCCCAGCTGAGCTAAAGCCCCGTTGTACGGAACACTCATCTTCTCGATGAGGCTCTCTTCTGAATGCAGGTGCCTTGTGAGGGCGTCTTGAGACGGCTAAGCCATTCTCAAAAGGAGGTGATCCAGCCGCACCTTCCGATACGGCTACCTTGTTACGACTTCACCCCAGTCATTGACCACTCCGTGGTAAGCGTCCCCCTTGCGGTTAGACTACCTACTTCTGGAGCAACCAACTCCCATGGTGTGACGGGCGGTGTGTACAAGGCCCGGGAACGTATTCACCGCGGCATAGCTGATCCGCGATTACTAGCGATTCCGACTTCACGGAGTCGAGTTGCAGACTCCGATCCGGACTGGGATCGGTTTTCTGGGATTGGCTCCACCTCGCGGTATTGCAACCCTCTGTACCGACCATTGTAGTACGTGTGTAGCCCTGGCCGTAAGGGCCATGATGACTTGACGTCATCCCCACCTTCCTCCGGTTTGTCACCGGCAGTCTCCTTAGAGTTCCCACCTTTACGTGCTGGCAACTAAGGACAAGGGTTGCGCTCGTTGCGGGACTTAACCCAACATCTCACGACACGAGCTGACGACAGCCATGCAGCACCTGTCTCAGTGTTCCCGAAGGCACCAATCCATCTCTGGAAAGTTCACTGGATGTCAAGGCCAGGTAAGGTTCTTCGCGTTGCATCGAATTAAACCACATACTCCACCGCTTGTGCGGGCCCCCGTCAATTCCTTTGAGTTTCAGTCTTGCGACCGTACTCCCCAGGCGGCGAACTTAACGCGTTAGCTTCGACACTGATTGCCAAGTTGCAACCAACGTCCAGTTCGCATCGTTTAGGGCGTGGACTACCAGGGTATCTAATCCTGTTTGCTCCCCACGCTTTCGTGCCTCAGCGTCAGTGTTGATCCAGATGGCCGCCTTCGCCACTGGTGTTCCTCCCGATCTCTACGCATTTCACCGCTACACCGGGAATTCCACCATCCTCTATCACACTCTAGTCCGCCAGTATCCACTGCAGTTCCCAGGTTGAGCCCAGGGCTTTCACAGCAGACTTAACGAACCGCCTACGCACGCTTTACGCCCAGTGATTCCGAGTAACGCTTGCACCCTTCGTATTACCGCGGCTGCTGGCACGAAGTTAGCCGGTGCTTATTCTTTCGGTACCGTCATCCGTACAGAGTATTAATCCGCACGATTTCTTCCCGAACAAAAGTGCTTTACAACCCGAAGGCCTTCTTCACACACGCGGCATGGCTGGATCAGGCTTGCGCCCATTGTCCAATATTCCCCACTGCTGCCTCCCGTAGGAGTTTGGGCCGTGTCTCAGTCCCAATGTGGCTGATCATCCTCTCAGACCAGCTACGGATCGTCGCCTTGGTGGGCCTTTACCCCTCCAACTAGCTAATCCGGCATCGGCTCATCCAATCGCGTGAGGCCTTGCGGTCCCCCACTTTCACCTCTCGGTCGTATGCGGTATTAGCGTAAGTTTCCCTACGTTATCCCCCACGACAGGGTAGATTCCGATGCATTCCTCACCCGTCCGCCGCTCGCCGCCAGGTTGCCCCGCGCTGCCGCTCGACTTGCATGTGTTAGGCCTGCCGCCAGCGTTCACTCTGAGCCAGGATCAAACTCTTCAGTTAGATCTTCTGACTTACGTCAATTACTTTAAGGGCCTGTTGCTTGCATTTGCATGCTTACTTGAGGACGCCTTGATACTTCGATGGACTTCGTCCATCCCAAGGCGCCCACACAAAACACCTGCGCACACTGTCAAAGATCTTTAGCGTCGGAACTCGCTTTCGCTTCGTTCCACCCCGGCAACATTTCGTCCCGGTGAGCCGCCTATCTTACATCACCTTTCGTTTCCGTCAACACCCAAGTTCGTCTTTCTTTTCGAACCCGCCGCCAACTTCACCACCACGAAAAGCCTTTCTATTCCTGCGACTTCCGCCGCCCCCTCCGCTTGCGCTTACCGCCTCAACGAAGGGCCGCGAATCATACATCCGGTTCCGCTTTCGTCAACCCCCGGCGCTCGTCTTTCGACTCCACCGAAAACCAACCCCGAAACCACCGTACAACCCGCGCCAGGTATCGCTACCCAACCCCTCGCTCCGCTTAACCACCGCTGCGAAGGGCCGCGAATAATACATCCGCTTTCGATTCCGTCAACCCCCGGCAAACGTCTT
>NZ_SNZH01000044.1 GCF_004363655.1 Tahibacter aquaticus | reverse complement strand
GCCGAGCGGAAGTGCACGCACTGGCCGTTCAGGTAGCGCCGGGCACCGCCGTCCAGTTCGAAATCGACGGTCACCGGCTGGCCCAGCATGGCCTGGGCCGATAGCCCTTTTTCTTCGCTCTTCATCGTGAGCTGGAAGTCGAACAACTGGGACAAGGATTCGCGCCCTTGCAAGCTGTCGAAGCGCAGCACTTCCGGGCCCAAGGGAGTGGTGACGTTCAAAGTGCGATTCATTAATCGATCCTTGCGCAGGTCCAGGCGATGACGGGCCGACAGGCAAGCCGGCAGCCTAGCCGGCTGCTGAAGCCGGCGGCATTATTCCCAACTGGCAGGTTTTCCGCGCGATCCACTCGCACGACAGCAAGCGCCGACAGCCCCAAATGCACTGCGACCCACTGAGCAACCGCGCCACGCGGTGGCTTTAACCCAGGCTGTACCTTAACTTCCCTGGCGGTTAAGGAAACAGCAACTGCATCACATTGACGCAAAGCTATAGGCATGTCCAGTGCTTCGCGCGGGGTCAGTTGCAGAATTACACAGTGCCAAATGGACACGATTTGCCTGCGGCGGCAGCGGGCCTGTTGCTGCCCGTGGACATGTTGCGCGGCCGTTACAGCGGCCTGAAATTTATGCAGTACCGGGCTGGTCCGTTGATCAGCACGCGACCGCGCACCACGCAAGCCGCCGACGAGCGCAACGAATTGCGCCGCAGGTACGTGCGACACGCCTTGCCGCAACGTCGCCATGCCATTCGCGTTTGCTCATCGCACCCTGCCGATGGCCCAGGGTGCCACTGGCCGGGTCACTCCAGCACCGGCGAACACATCTGTGTCAGTGGCACGGCATCGCCACGACGGCAGTCGCGATAGGCCCGTTGCCATAGCTGCGGCAAGGTCGCCTGTTCGTCGCGCAATACCGCTGTTTGCAGCGGTTCGCCACCCAGATAGCAATGGCCGGACAGAAAGCGCACGCCCTGGGCATCGACCCAGGCGGCCAGTCCCGCGGTATCCGGATCGAGCAGGCCGTCGTCTTCGTCGACATCGTCGCTGTCGTCTGCCGGGGCTTCCTCATCGCCGTCGTCGGCTTGCGCGGCGTCTTCCTGCCACAGTCCTTCTTCTTCGAGATCCATGCCGGTGACATGGCTGATGGCATATGCCGCCAGGCGGGCATGTGCGGGGAACTGCAACCACCAGGCCAGCTGCGACAGGCCAGCCGCATCGCCGCGGAAGGCCAGCGCCCAGATCAGGTCGCGGTGCAAGGCAGGGTCTTGCGCCAGCCGATTGAAGCCCAGCGCAAACGCCTCGCTCGACACTCCTCCCGCCCAGGCGAGCACAGCGCGGCGGCGCGTGCGCCCCTGCAGGGCCGGCAGTTCTTCCTCGATACGCTCGGCCGCCTTCGCATCGCCGAGCAGGCTCAAGGCTGCCGCTGCCTCGAAACGGCAGCGCGCGGCGATGTCGTCGAGGCCGCGCCGCGCGCGATCGCGAAATTCCTCCAGCCGCCACTCGCCGATCACGCGATAGGCGCGCGCGCGCAGCCAGGGGTCGGCGTCTTCCTCGCTGTCGAGCACGACCGTGCTGCGTTTGACCCGCGGATGCCGCATGGCCGCCGGCAAGGCGGCGTGGCGCAGCGCCGGCTCGCTCGAATTCCACCAGCGCTGCAGCAGCGGCAGGGCCGCATCGCTGCCGGCCCAGAGCAGCGCAGCGGCGGCACCGGTGGCGAGCTCCTCATCGTCGCCGATCGCTCCCTCCAGCTGTGCCAGCGCGGTAGGCGCCGGGGTATGCGCCAGCACATACGTGCTGACGAAGGCTTCGTCCGGCGTCTGCCAGCGTTCGAGGTTTTCCAGTGCCGGCGCTATCGCCGCGGCACCGGCCACGCGCAAGCCTTCCAGGTGTGCATCGAGTACCCGATCGACCAGGCCCAGTTCGTCGCGGGAGAACAGCGGGCTCCACAGGGCGTCCTGGCGCCGCAGCCAGCAGAAGGCCGCGTCTTCCAGGTGTTGTTCCAGCACAGCCCACACGGCCGGTCGTATCAGGTTCATGGCGTGGAGGTCAGCCCAGCTCGGTGGCGCTGAATAGTAGCTGCCACTGCTTGCCGTCGAACTGCGAGGCGCCATGCTTGCCGGCGGACAGCAGCAGGCTGCGATCGGCCGACAGATCGAGGCGGCGTGTGCTCAGCTGGACGAAATCCGGCACCGCGGCCGGCTGTATGGCGTCTTTCTCCAAGGTATACAACGCGTAGTCGTTGGAGAGCCAGAGCCGGTCGGCGAACCACGCCGTGTCGTTGAACGAGACGGTGTATTCGGCAGCCGCCAGACGTTTCCAGGTATCACCGCCGCCAACCCAGAGCGAGCCGTGGTTGCCGGTGATATAGACCTTGCCGTCGCCGGCGCAGCAGACGGTCTTGAGCGGATCGTCGGATGGAAAATCGCAGCGCCGCCACTCCTTGCCGTTGTAGTGCCACACCTCGCCGCGTCCACCGACCGCATAGGTATCGCCGGGCGCGAACGCATCCATGTCGGCAAAGCCGAAACCGAGATTGGAAACGCGCTTGTCCGCACGCTCGGCCGGTCGTGCCAGCCCCGCAACCTCGACCCAGCGGTTGCTGCCCTGGCGTAGGAGCACACGCCGGTCCAGGCAGATCGCATACAGCTTGCCGTTGACGCGCTTGAGCCGCTTTACCGGCGCATTGTGCTTTTCGTCCGACCAAGTCGTGACGATGCCGGGTTGCTCGGCGCCGATCTCGGCGACGACGTCGTTGTAGACGACAGTGACGCCGTCCATGTCGCAGACGATGAATTCATCCACCCCGGCCGTGGTCGCGCTGGCGAAGCGCGGAAATTCCAGCTGGCTGAAATCGACCGCATAGAAACGCCGCTCCATGGGCCGCTCCATGCGCGCGAACAGCAGGCGGGTTTTCGGCGGCGGATCGCGATGGACGTTGCGTTCCTTTTCTTCGAGGATGAAGCAGTAGCGCGAATTGCCGAAGCCGATCAGGCCGCCGACCACGCCGAAACCCGAGACGAAGCGCTTCCAGTTTTCTTTGTCGATGATCATGCCGTTCCCTTAACGATTGCCGATGGCGCCGATGCGGCCCGCATTCATCGCCCGCTTGCTGTCGCCGCTCATGCCGGAATGGGCGAGGACGGTGGCGGAACCCAGCGACCCGCACTCCTCGCTCTGTTTGCGCATGGGCCCGTAGGCCGAATCCAGCTGCTCGGCGATACACGACGCCTTGCAGCCGAATTCCTCGGCGACGATGTCCGACACTTTGTCGCGCGCCTCGGTATACGGGATGGTGCGCGAGGTGCCCAGGTAGCCACTCAGGGTCTCCTTGGTTTTTTCGTGCAAGGCGTCGTGCGACCCGCCGCCGGGGTTGCCGCCTTCGGCGCAGATGGTCAGTCCACCGCCTTCGGTATAGCCGTCCCAGCAGTCTTCGGTCGGCAGTTTGTTGCGCGGCATCTTCTTTTCGTCACGCCCTTCCTTCTCGGCGACCCAGGCGGCGACGGCGGCCGCCTTGCCCTCGGGCTTGCGGAACATGCCGTCGGGCAGCAGGTGATGACCGGTCTGGCCCGGGCAGCAGCCGCCCTGCTTGGGGTTGTCGGTCTTCTTGTGGTTGGACGTAGCCGAATACGGCACCAGCTGGCATTTGCGCGCATTCAGGCACGGATCGCTCTTGGCGTTCGCCGTGTCCACCGCGGCATCGACGTCGCTGCGCTCGCCCGGCCGATTGGCCATGTCGCCGCAGTGTTCCTTTACCCAGTTGTATTTCTCCGGCTTCTGGGTGGAGTCGGGCTTGGGGCCGCAGTTATCGTCGATCTTCTTCTTGTCGTCGGCGCACTTCTCCGTGTCCATGCTCTGCCGCGCGATATAGGCCTGCAGCAGCGCATTGGGCGGATTGCTGTGGTTGTGCGTAACCATGTCGCAATGGCGGTCGACGCACTTGCTTTCCACCTTGACGTTGGGCGACCAGCGCACGAAGAAGCACTTGCCCTTGATCTTGCTGGTGATCAGGCCTTTCTTGAACGCCGGCGTGGCCGGCTCGTCGCCGTAGCTGGTGCGGAAATAGGACTTGTCCTCCTTGGCGATCAGCTTGCGCCGGATCAGTACCGTGCGGCTGCCCTTGGTGAGGTCGCGCGCGAAGCAGGTGTTCGGATACGGCACCGGCACGCCGACCTTGGGTGCAGGCGGCGGCGGCGGCGGCGAAAAGCAGACATCGGGAAAGCAGGCCGAGGCCTGACCCGTCGTCGCCTTGGTCGCGATCTCGTTGCCGTTGGCATAGACATGAGTGGGGCGTCCCATCGTCGATTCTCCTTGCGATGGACTAGTGCAGACGCTGCGACAGCACCAGGGCGCCGCGCAACGTTTGCGTGGAAGACAGATGTACCAGCGCATGCGGCCCGCGCAGGCGGCCGACCTTGGCCAACTGCCACAGATAGCCGATCAGCAGCGGGCCGAAGGCCGCGCCGACATGGCCTACACGCGTGGCCGGCTGCAGGTATTCGTAGCCCGGCGGCAGGTCGGCGCGCAGCACGCGACCCCAGGCATAGGCCGACTCCTCGAAGAAATAGTCCTCGCCGGCCACGTCGCAAAGGCGCAGGTCCATCTCATGTGCCTTCAGTCCGGCTTCGGCCAGGGCGAGCCGGATCGCCGCGGCGAGGCCCTTGCCATGGCAGGGCTGCTCGCCGAAGAAAGCGGCCGGCTCTTCGGCCAGGCCCAGGCCACGCAATTGCAGTGCCGGCGCGGCCGCCTGGGCCTGCGCCTGCAGCAGGATCGCCGCCGCGGCTTCGCCCGGCACGAAGCCGGCGGCCTGGCTGTCGGCAAGAAAGCGGTCCTGGCGCACGCCGTTGCGCACGTCCATCACGTTGAGCCACGAGTCGACCGCAGCGATCAGCACGGCCGGTGCGCCGTTGGCGATGAATTCACGCGCCGCTGCCAGCGCCGAGATACAGGCCGACTCGCCGCTGGTGAACGCTTGCATATGCAACTGCTGCGGCTCGGCAAAGAAGTGCGCGCAGCGCGCATAGGCGGCGTAAGCGGTGTCGCGCAGCGGGCCGGGACGCGTGTCGTCGGCCAGCAGCAGCAGCGGCACGCCGGGCGGCAACGGCAAGGCGATGCCGGCATTGCCCAGGCATTCCTCGATCGCCATCGCCAGCATGCGGCCGAAACGTTCGCTGCCGCCGGTGCGGCTGCCGTCGACGTCGCCGGGCAATTGCAAGGCCACGGCGGCACCGAGCAGCGGATTGCTGTCCTGGTCGGAAAATTGGGTTTCGTGGAAATTGTCCACGGCGGCACGAATCGCTGCCGCACTGGCGGCCAGGCTCAGGCCTACGCTGGTAACCGCACCGGCGCCGGTGACGTGCAAGGGCGAGGGCTCGCTCATGCCTCCTCCCAGCCGTGCAGCGGCGCCGTCACCGGTGCCAGGTCTTCATCGTCGGTCTCGATGCCGCCGCAACCGCAATCGGCCGTGCCCAGTACGCGCGATTTCCACCAGCGCCGGCAGACGTTGCCGCCAGCCAGCAGCTGCACTTCGCGCAGGTTGCGCTTGAGCGGCAGCTGCGCGCGCCAGGTCACGATCAATTGCGCCGACTCGGCATCCAGCGTCACCGCATCGACCACGGCTTGCGGGAAATGCAGCTTCTGCTGCCTGTCCAGTACCGCCAGCGGCATGTCCAGGTTCGGCAGCGGGAAATGGATATGCGGCCGGGTCGGATGCAGGTTGAGCAGGCGCACGTCCTCGCCGCCGCGGGGAAAATCGATCTGCTGGTCGGGCGGCGCGCACTGGAAGAAACCGTCGTCGAAGTCGGCCGGCAGCAGCGGAAAGATTTCCTCCTGCCAGTGCTCGTCGTAGGTGCCGGCCAGGCGCAGGCGCGGCTGCCAGCTGCGGCCTATGGGGCCGAACGACCATGGCGTGTAGGCCGCATCGGCACGCTCGATCGGCACGCCGGGCTGCTCCACGTTCGGCACGGGCTGGCCGTGCAGATCGGCCAGGCGCTGCGGTCCGGAATAGCCGCGGCCGACCGGATTGGCTTCCTGCGCATAGATCAGGCCGCGCTCTTCGCAGCTGCCGCCGTAGGCGCGGCCGTAGCTGATGGGCATGCGCACGAACGGTTGCGGCGCGCTGGGCTTGAGGTCGATCACGCCGCGCTGCCAGACACGATCGCCGACCACGTGCGCCCATTTCTCGCAGGCACCGACACGGAACGCCGCATCGAGTTCGGCGACGGGCTGGCCCTGCGGCGCGCAGGCGCTGGCGCGCACGATCACGTCACAGCGGCGCTTGCGCGTGGCGTAGTCGCATTCGAACAGCGGCGAGGACACGCCAGGCTCGCCTTCGAACTGGTCGGCCACCAGCACGGGAACCTGCTGCCTGGCCGCCTGCGGCAGCTCGCCGTCGACGGCGGGAAAATCGAAAGTGCCCTTGACCAGTATCACCAGCAAGGTCTGGCCGGATTTCTCCGTTGCCTGGGTGGCCTCCAGCAGGAAGGGCGTGCCGTTGAGAATCTCCATGGCGTCAGCAAAGCTCCGATAGGTTCACGTTTGCCGCCTGCACCCGGGCGACGTCTGCGCAGATCGGCCCTGCACATTGGCGCCGGGGCAGGCTCGGACACGATAGCTGCGCTGCGACCGCCATTTGCCAGCGCCTCAATTGAGTTTGATCGACGCACCACGGACGCGATTGAGCCCGGTCGCGTGGCTGATCACCGTGGTACCGCGCAGTTCCACGCGGCCGTTGCTGGTCAGGCGAAGGCTGGCCTTGCCGCAATGCAGCTCGATCGCATGTTCGGCCCGCACGTGCAAGGTATCCAC
Source organism: Tahibacter aquaticus (assembly GCF_004363655.1). Classification (GTDB taxonomy): domain Bacteria; phylum Pseudomonadota; class Gammaproteobacteria; order Xanthomonadales; family Rhodanobacteraceae; genus Tahibacter; species Tahibacter aquaticus. The sequence continues at coordinate 1,094 of NZ_SNZH01000044.1, read as the reverse complement.
GTCCTGCCGCGCCTGGGTACTGCCGCGTGTCTGCAAGGTGATGACCGGCTGCTGCAGCAGGCCCATGATCAGCGGCCGGGCCGGATCGCCGCCTTCGAACATCAGCGCGCACTGCTGGCCGGCCTGCTCCGGCGCCAGCGTGCAGCAGGCACGCGCGACACGCGGCGAATCGCTGTAGCCCGGCACCAGCACGCGCGGGCTGCCCGCTTCGTCGATATCGTGCAGCACGCCGATCAGCACACCGTCGATGCGCTCCGGCGCGCTTTCCTGTGCCGGGCGGCGCATCAGCGCCTGCATCAGGCCGGTGGCGTCTTCCACCGCGTCGGTCTTTTCCGGCGGCGCCGCGGCGGCGGGTAGTTTTGCACTCATCCGCCGTTCTCCAGGATCTTCTTGCCCTTCATCTGGATATTGCCGCCCTTGGCGGTATAGCGCTGGCCCTTGCTCGAATCGACCTCGATCTTGACGCCGCGCAGGCGGATGGTGCCGTCCTTTTTCATCACCAGCGACGACTTGCCGATGGTCAGCGAGATGCTGTCGCCATCCATCTTCACGTTGGATGCCTTGCCTGCGGTGACGCTGTAGGTGTCACCGACATTGCTGCTGTGGTTGTTGGCGACACGATCGCTGCGGCTGCGGCCGACCGTCGTCGTCATCATGGTGCCGACGTTGCGCGTATAGCTCTGTCCGACCTGGGTCGCCTTGGCCAGGCCGACACGCTGCAGCGACGCCTTGCCGATGCTTTCGGTCTTGAATTGCGACACCTTCACCGACCAGTTCTTGCCGATGCGGTCCAGCTCGTTCTTGTCGACCTTCTTGCTGCGGTTCTTCTTCACCGCCACGCTTTCGTTGCCGTCGACCGTGCGCGAGCGGTTCGCGTGGACGGTGATGGTTTCGTTCTTGTCGACGGTTTCGGTGCGGTTCTTGTGGACAGTGATGGTTTCATTGCCGTCGACCGTTTCGGTGCGGTTGTTGTGCACCGTGATGGTTTCGTTGTTGTCCACCGTCTCGGTGCGATCGTGCTTGACGTGCACGGTTTCGTCGTGGTCGATGGTCTTGGTGCGGTCGTGCCCGACCCAGTGCGTCTCGTCATTCTC
>NZ_SNZH01000043.1 GCF_004363655.1 Tahibacter aquaticus | reverse complement strand
GCCGAGCGGAAGTGCACGCACTGGCCGTTCAGGTAGCGCCGGGCACCGCCGTCCAGTTCGAAATCGACGGTCACCGGCTGGCCCAGCATGGCCTGCGGCGACAGCCCTTTTTCTTCGCTTTTCAGCGTCAGCTGGAAGTCGAACAGCTGCGACAGCGCTTCACGCCCTTCCAGGCTGTCGAAACGCAGCATTTCCGGACCCAGCGGCGTCGTTACGTTCAGGGTGCGATTCATGGCGAATCCTTAGCCAGATGTCTGTTCAGACAGTAACGCCGAACGGCGAGACGCGGCGACAAGGCACACGCGGGCCGATGGCGGCGGGCCATCTTCCCAGTCTGTACAAGTTCAATCAATGCTGCGGTGTTACTAGCGTGACCTCGTCGCCATATCCTTTGCCGAATGGTTAACGCTCATGCACGGGTGTGCGGTCGAGCACGCTGCCGCCGCCGGCCATTGCCTCCCGATAGACGCAGCCCGGTCGATGACACGTCGACCAAGCCGGGTTTGGCGCAGCGGGAAACTCCGAGGCGGCGCTGCCCTTTTTTGCAGGGGGCGGATCGAGCTTGCCGCCGCTCAACGGATTGCCTGCCGCGATGCGCTGCTGCCGATCCTGCACAGTCGTCTGCGTGCCGGTGCCTGCCATGTGCTGCCAGCCGTTGTTTGCTCCGGCGGCTCGGCTCAGGTGATCGTTGACGAAGCCGGCGCAGCCTTGCTGTGAGACGCCTGGCGGTTCTGGACCCGGCGTCCGCACCGCGGGCTTGACCTCGTAGGCAATCAGATTGCCGTTCCCGCGCTCGGCAATGATATCGACACCGTGGCCAGACGCGTTCTGGATCTGCCGGATATTCTTGAACTTGCCGCTGTCACTGAGGTTTTCGATCGGCCGCGCCCCGCCGTCGGCGCCGTTGGAGCACGGCAGGCCGCACTGCTTGCACAGTCCGAGAGGATCGATCCAGCCGCTAGGGCTGGCAGCGTATTGATCGCTGTTGCTGACGCCCAGCAGCGCGATCAGATCCTGGCTGAGGTATCGTCCGACGCCAGGATCGTAGTAGCGGAAGCGGTTGTAGTGCAGCCCGGTCTCTTCGTCGAAATACTGGCCGGCGAAGCGCAGGTTCTGTACGACGGGCTCGTCGCGCTCTTCCCATTTCTCCGCCATCGCATTGCAGATCCGGCGGAACCCTTTGCGCGGCGGCATCTCCAGCGAGCCCGAACATCCTGGGCATATCCGTCACCCGCATTGCAGACGGCATAGCGCAGGCGGCGACTCAACGACGATCATTCTTGCAGAAACGCTACAAGCGCCTCGCCGAACGAATCCGCTACCGATCCGGTAAGTTTGCGTTGGCGCGTATCGAACGCAACCACTCTGGATTCCGGCACACGCCTGCTTCCATCGAGGCACCAGAGCACCTGATCGTCGCTGGAGAATATGACGAAAAGTTCGCCCGGCAAATTCCAGTTTTGGCGTGCGTAATGCGTCATTCGCACAACGCTGCCTTCGCCGGCCTCCAGATCGGCGGGTACGCCAAACCAGTAGGAGTTGTAGACCTCGATCCAGCCCACTTCCGCGAGAAAGTGCTGATAGTCGTCCGGAAAGCGGACGCCCAGCATGCTTTCGGCGCTCGCGATCTGCCCTGGATCTGCGGTTCCGCCGATGCGGTAGTCGTCGGCGTCGAGATTGTCTCGAAGATATTCCTTGATGGAAGTAATCATGGGCATCCGAAGTTCTTGGCGCGTTCTTTCCAATATTTCTTGCGGAAGCGCTCGTAAGCGCCGGCCTTCTTGGGATCGTTACGGAAACTGCGCCCGTCCTCGATAAGTCCGTGCAGCGGACCGTTCAATCGTTGATGCGTCGATCCCGAAAGCTCGACCATGGGGCCGGGCTCTGCTCCTATGACATGATGCAGATTGACCTGCTTGCCGTCCAGCCCGAATGGCGCATAGCCAGCGGCCATAAGGTCGACATTGGTGGCACCACCATTTATCAAGCCTTTCAATTTGTCGAAGCTGGGCGAATTCAGTGCTGTCAAATCCAGGTTCATGTCTTTGACCTTCCCAGCCGAGTCGATCAAAGAGTCATCCTGGTAAACTTTTCTTCCTAGTATCATTTTCGCACAACGAGCCAAACCGAGCACATCGGTCCATACGATGGGATTTGGCGCGTAAACGTAGGCGTTTGTGCCACCACCAAGACCTATCGGGTCCTGGGAGACGAAACGACCTATGTCGGGATCATAGTAGCGGAACCTGTTGTAATGCAGCCCGTGTTCCGCATCGAAATATTGACCGGCGAAGCGCAGGTTGTACTCGATCGGATCGGCGTCGACGAGATGCCTCTGCAAGGTGTTGCCGACTTGCCGGATACGAATTCGTTCCGGCCGGTCCAGACTGGACACTCCTCCCCACGCTTTGTAGGTCGCCGCCCAGACAATGCACCCGGCCTCATCGGTCAGTTCCCGCGGCGTACCGAGATGGTCTGCATGAACGTAAAAAATTTCGCACGCATATTTTGTCTTCGGCTGACTTTCTGGCATACCCATCTTGTCGAGCATTTTCTTTCGCCGTTGCTCGATTTCGGCCCACTGCCGGGGATACCGATCTTTCAGGCTCAGCATCTCCAGCGGCAGCGCCGGTTCTTCCACTTTTGGCGCTGGCGCAACTGTGCTGTGCACGAGCGCCAGCGGCGTGAAGCTGCCCGTTTCGTACAGATACAACTTCTGCCTGGTGCCGCTACGCTCCAGCAGCAACCGATTGCCATCCCAGCTGAATTGAGAACTGCCTTCGAAGCGTCGCGGTGGACTTTCCAAGGAGCTGGCATTACCCGCGACCAAACGGTATTTCGCGATGCGCCGGCCGAACGGGTCATATTCGTAGCGCCAGTCCTCCACACCGCGAAGGGTTCTAACCCGAGCGTAAGCCAGCTGATGCTCGGCATCCCAACCGAAGATGCGTACTTCATGAGCGCCGGATTTCTTCTCTATGCAATTTCCCCAGCTGTCGTATTGATAACGATGCTGCTGATGGACTCTCAGCCTGTTCGGCCTGACCACGCCCCAACCGGCCGGTCCCTGGTCTACGTGCCGCGCCTGGAGCGGGCTGAAATCACGCCGCTCTATATTCGCTGCGACGAAGTCGCGCCATTGCTGTTCCGACATGCCATCGTCGGGCGTGACTGCATCGGTCTCTTCGAGCCTGGTGGAGTCGGTCAGATTTCCCGCCGGATCGAAAGCAAAGCGCTCATCGAATTGGGCCGAATGCGCTGCTAGCAGCTGACCGGCGCCATCGTACTCGTAGCGGCTCGGACCGTTGCGCGCATCGACCACGGAATCAAGCTGCCCCGCGCGATCGTAGCGATACTGGCGGGATATTCGCTGACCCATGCCAGCGGCGGCGTGAGACAGCGAATCTCTTTCGACGGCTCGACTGGCCAGTAGACGACCGACGGCATCGTGCTCGTAGAAACTGCACAGCGCCCCCTGGCTTCTTACGGTTTCGCGGTGCAGACGGTCGCGCTCGAACTCGCTGACGATTTCACCATCCAGTTCGATCCGGTGCACATGACCGCTGCCATAGACCTTGCTTTCCAGGCGGCGGCCGTCCGGCAACGTGGTCGCTACACGATTTCCCTGTACGTCGTACTCGTGCGCCAAAACCGTGGACAAGCCTGCACGCGTGCGACTGATCTCGCGCGCCACGCGTCCACCCTGGGTATAGAAGAGTTCGACGCAAGCGTTTGCGTTCCGTGCCTGGATAAGCTGACCGGCGTCGTCGTAGCGGAAACGGCTGCGCGCGACCAACGGTTTCTCACCGAGCCTTGGTTTGCAGCTGGTCTTCGTCAGCAGGCGCCCCAGCAGATCGCGCTCGTATCGCGTGCGCAGCACAGCGGCGCTGTTCCGCCCCATCAGCGACGCGCCAGCGGGCACCCCATCCGCACTTTCCACAAGCTCCCCGGCCGGATTGTATGCATAGTCCTGGCGCCGGCCATCGAAACCGAGTTCGGCTACAAGCCGATCCAGATCATCCCAGGCAAAACGGTGCACGGCACCGTTTTCGTTGGTCAGCGCAATCAGACGACCATGCACGTCATACTGGTAGCTCAGTGAGTCGCCGAGCGCATTTTCGCGCCGTGTCGGCTTGCCGTCGCCATCCAGCTGATAGCGGATGGCCTGCCCTAGCGGGTTCTGGTGCGCGATGAGCCGGCCCAGAGCGTCGTAGGCCATTCGCTCCGTCGAGCCATCGGGATAAGTGATGGCGATGACGCGATCACGGCGATTGATGCGCTCGTACCGATAGTGAGTGGCTCCCCCTGCCGCGTCGGATATCTTTAGAAGATTCCCATACGCGTCGTATTCCATTGTTGTTGCCTGCCCCAGGCAATCCTGGCGCGACCGCAGGCGGCTTGCTGCATCGAATTCCAGCAGCGACGTCGCACCGGAAGCATCGACGATAGCGGTCGGAAGGCCGCGCTCGTTCAGCCGATACACAATCGAGCTTGCGTCGGGCTGGATGATCTCCGTCAGGTTACCGCGAGCGTCGTAGCGGTAGCGAATAGTGCGCTGGAGCGGGTCGGAAACCGCTGCAACGCGCCCCGAAACCTCGTCGTAGGCGATACGAAAAGCGGAGCCGTCGGGCAGCTCCAGTGCCGACAGCTTGCCCTCGCCGTTGTAAGTATGGCGCGTCTTCCGCCCCATGGGGTCGGTGCGCTCGATCACATTGCCGTAGATGTCACGAGTGAATCGCGTCTCGCCTCCGGCCGCGTCGACGACCGCCACCAGGTATTTGTTGTCGTCGTAACAGAAGGTGGTTGTCCGGCCGGTCGCGTCGGTAACTCGGTTTCGGCCGTTCGACTCGTCGTAATCGAAGGTGAACGTTTCGCCGGTCGATAGCCAATTGCGCCGTACACGGCCGGTGGGGCTGGCATGGTCCCATTCATAGCGGGAAACAACGCCACCCGGCTGACCATGCTCAATCATAATGTGGTTGTGCCAGGCAAACGTACGCACGAGCTGGTGATTGTCGTCCAGCACGGCAACCAGATCGCCCGTATCGCTATAACGGTATTCGACGAATGTCCTCGACTGGGCGAAGCGCCCTTCGTTGTCGGGCTCTCCAAGTAATTCCACAATGCGAATAAGTCGTGCCGCATGACCCTTGCCGGCTTCAGGCGAAAATGTCAGTCCGATCCGACGGCCAACACTGGTTTCCACAACTTGTGGCAGGTCATCGGAGCTGTAGTGCACGCGCATCCAATTGCCGTTCGGATCGATCCAGCCCAACATCACCAGACGCTCGGCCTGAGGCAGCACATTCGACCTTTTCAATTCCGTCTTCTGCCCGCTATTGGCCGAAGTATCACGCAGTTGTTGCAATGCCTGCGAAAACTGCGCTGCCTGGCGTTCTTCCACTGCTTGTACATCTGCCTGCTGCAGGTAGTCACTGGGCGAAAGAGCAAAGATCAGGCGCAATCCGTCGGTGAGCAGCAACTCGTACTGATTACGCTCCGTGCGGCGCAGAGTGGTCTGCTCGTAGGGTGAAAAGAACGACTCGCCCACACCAAGCACGGGGAAGCGTACGCGGCGCGCTTGCGTATCCACATACACGATGGACTGTCCTTCGACCTCGAGGCGGCATGCAATAGGCAAACTCCAGCCCTGGCCTAACCAACCGTCACTGGCATTGCTGGAAACATAGGTGCGCTGCCAATGGAGCGGCAGCGGCCCATCTATGCTGAAATCCAGGTCTTCATCGCCATCGAGAAGCTTGCAGCCGTAAATCGTGTTGACTGGTCTTCCGCCCGTGGGGCATATCAGACAGTTCGGCAAGCCCTTGCCGAATTCGTCTCCCTTTACCGCATCTTTGTCAGGAGTCTTGTCGGGAACTTTCTCGGGGGCGTCTGGCGTGGGTTTTGGTTTGGGTAAATCCGGTTTCTTGCTCGGATGATCCGGCAACTTCGGCGCGCGCCGCGCCGCGATGCGGTTTTTGAACTTGGTGACCAGGCTGCCGAGCTTGGGACCGACCTTGCCGGCGATACGTCCGATCTTGCTGGCCGCCGACATGGCGCCCTTGGTGACAAAGGTATCGACCAGTACGGCACCAGCGGTCTCCAGCGCAAACGCCGTCGCCATGCCGTCGATTTCGCCCAGCTGCACAGCCATCGGGCGCGGGTCCGTCGCCATTTGCGCCAGTGCGTCGCGCAAAGAACACCCCAGCTCGCCAAGGACTTCGCGCAGCCACTCCTTGAAAATCTGCTTCACGTCGTCGAGGGAAAGCTCGCTCAGCGCGTCGATGCCTTCGGCTACGTATTCGATCGCGTCCGAGGTCCATTGAACCGCACCGTCGTAAGCCGCCTGGGCACCCGACGCGGCGTCGGAGGCCATTTCAGAGACGCTATGCGTGCTGACATAGTCATAGCTGGCGACAGCACCGTCCTTGATGGCGCCACCGACGGCGACCGCAGCTCCACTGATCGTGTCCCACCACCCTTTCGCGGTTTCACCAAGCGCGTTGGCCGTGGCCAGGGCGCTGGCTTCTTTGTACTGCGCGAAAAACTTCAGCGGATTGGCCTTGAACTCCGCCGCCATCCTTTCCGCAATCGCCTCCAGCAGACCTTCCAGTTCGGCGCTGCAATCCGCGTTGGGGCCGGGCAGAACACCGCAATTGATCGCCCCTGGCACAATGCCGCCGTTGGGAAAGCGGATCTTGCCCATGTGGCCGTGGCTGGTGGCATAGCTGTGTTCGACCGGATTATTCGGCAGGTATTCGTCCGGCTTGAAGGTCATGCCCGTCGGCATCATCGCGGTAGACCGCTTGAGAAACAGCGGCGCCGAGTTGCCATAGGTCTGGAAGGCTGGCATCAAGGTGACGGCGAAAGTCACGGCAGCCGTGCCGAACACTTGGCGGCTGCCGAACGGTGTCGCAGCAATCGACGGCGATACGATGCAGGCGAAGTGCTTGACGATCGCTTCGGCTTTTAAGGGTTCACCCATGGCGCTCAGCTCCCTGCCAGTGCCGCATATGGCGCACAGTGCACATTGATGCGTTTGATCGATTCGTCGAACGGCAGGATCTGGTGGTAGCGCAAGGTCATGCGCTGTGCATCCAGGTCTATCGTGACAGTGTCGAGATTCATCGCTGCGGCGCGGCGATTGTCCTCGTCGTATTCGCACAAGGTGGCCGGATCGATCGGCGGCATGGCCAGGCGCAGCGGCGCGCCGGGCCGCAGGTTGACCAGGCCGATGACGTCGCCGGGCCGCAGGTATTCGCTTGCCTGCTGGTCGGCCGGCGCGGTATTCCAGTAGCGCATATCCATGTCGGGCGGAATATTCGGCTTCACCGAGGCTTCCCAGTCCGCGTCCGTCGTGCCTGCATATTGCGCGCGAGCCGGCACGAAGCCCGGCAAAGCGCCGAAACCGCCTACGGCGACGTCCTGGCCGAAATGGGTAATGGGGCCATCCCAGGCCTCGATCTGCGCAGCGCGCAGCGGTGCGTTCGTATCGGGCCGCTGTTTGCCGACATAGCCGCTGCCGAACGGATTCGGCGGGTAGTAGTCGCCTTCGGCATAGTGTTCGCGCGCCGGCCCGACGGTGCCGCCGTAGGCGTTTTCGTACAGCAGCGCAACACCGCTGCAGGCCTCAGGCCCGCTCAGGCGCCAGCCGCCCATGGCGCTATGCCGCCACTCGCGCGGACCGAACAGGCGCAGGCGCTTGGTCTGGTCCTTGATGCACAGCGCCGCATTCCATTCGCGCAAGGGCCGCCCTTCCGGCGACAGGGCCGTGCCAACGACGAGCACGTCGGTGGCCGGCTTGAACGGAATCATCTCGCTGGGATAGATCAGGCTGGAACGGTCCGCTTCGTCCAGCCATTCGTCGTTACGTACCCAGTCGGGCTGGCGCCGTGGCGAACTCAGACGGCCTTGCTCATCCCAGTCCAGTGTCACCTTGGCCGAAATGCAGTGATAGCGATTGCCGTGATAAAAACGATGCTCGAACCCCTGAGCCGGGTAAAGCGACTGATTGATGACGACGGTCATTGATCTTCCCCAGGTCGATAGCGGCGGCTTCGGCACTGCGCGGCCTCGGGCCGCGCAGTGCTTCAGTTCAGATCGATCTTCTTGCCGTCGACATCGACGAGGTCGTCGCCCTTGACCAGCACCTTCACGCCTTCCAGCGTGATGTTGCCGTTCTCCTCCAGCACCAGTTTCGATTTTCCTATCTGCAGAAGAATACTTTTCTCGTCCATGACGATGCTGCTCTTGCCGCCGACGGTCAGCGTAAAGACCTTGCCGACCGAGGCGGAATGGTTCTTGCCGATGGTGTCGGTACGACTCATGCCGACCACACTGGTCATCATCATGCCGACATTGCGCATGTAGCCCAGGCCGACATTGGTCATCTTGCCCAGGCCTACGTTCTGCATCGAGGCCATGCCGATGGTCTCGGTCTTGAACTTGCCGACCTTGATCGACCAGCTCTTGCCGATCTTGTCGGATTCGTTCTTGCCGACTTTCTTCGTGCGGTTGTCGCCGATCGTGAGCGATTCGTTCTTGCCGACGGTGCGCGTGCGGTTGTCGCCGACGGCGTGGGTCTGGTTGTTGCCGATGGTCACGGCTTCGTTCTTGCCGACGTCTTCCTTGCGGTTGTCGCCGATGCTGATCGTTTCGTTGTGGTCCACTCTTTCCTTGCGGTCATTGTGTACGGTGATCGTTTCGTTGTGATCGACCGTCTCGGTGCGATCGTGCTTGACGTGCACGGTTTCGTCGTGGTCGATGGTCTTGGTGCGGTCGTGCCCGACCCAGTGCGTCTCGTCGTTCTC
>NZ_SNZH01000042.1 GCF_004363655.1 Tahibacter aquaticus | reverse complement strand
CTGCAGCCGACCACGGTTTCGGTCGGGCCGTAGTGGTTGTAGATCTGCGCCTGCGGATACTTCGCCTGCAGCTGCCGCGCCAGATCCACGCCGAACGCTTCGCCGCCGATCACGAACACATGTGCAGTCTGGCGCGGCGTTTTGTCGGCCAGCTGCAGCAATCCCTGCAGATGCGATGGCGTCAGGCGCAGCAGCACCGGCGGCATCTCGGCCTGTTCCAGCCGCGCCGCAAAACCGGCCAAATCATCGTCAGCTGCGATCAGTTCCACGCAGCCGCCGGTCAGCAGCGGCACGTACAGCGACGGCACCGTCAGGTCAAACGCGGGCGACGTCACCACCAGCGATCCGCTCAGCGATGCCGCGTAATAGCCTTCGCGCGCAAAGGCACAATAGTCGGTCAGGCCGCGGTGCAGTATCTCCACGCCCTTGGGCGTACCGGTAGAGCCCGAGGTGTACAGCACGTAGGCGCTGTCGTCGTCGGCGATGGCGATATCCGGCCGCGTCGACGGGTATTCCGCCAGCCACTGCGCATCTACGCCGGCATCGTCCAGGTACAGCGTATCCACGCCGCCGACCGGCAATACCGAGCGACGGCTGTCGAGCAACGCGACGGTCACGCCCGCATCGGCCAGGATTGCCTGCAGACGCTCCGGCGTCTGCTTGTGGTCGAGCATCACGTAGGCGGCGCCGCTCTTCTGCACCGCCAGCAGCGCGATCAGCAATTCCAGCGAGCGTTCCAGGTGAATACCGACGCGGGCGCCGCGGCCCATGCCCTGCTCGATCAGCGCATGCGCCAGGCGGTTGGCCTTCGCATCAAGATCGACATAGCTCAATTCATCCGCACCGCAACGCAGCGCAATCGCCTGCGGCGTGCGCAGCACCTGCTGCTCGAACTGCTGCGGCAAGGCCAGTTCGCGCTGTGCTGTGCGCTGCGGACCTTGGCCTTGCTGGCGCAGCAACCGTGCGTCGTCCGCGTCCAGCCAGTCCAGCTGGTCCAGCGGTAGTGCGGGATTGGCCACGATCTGTTGCAGCAGGCGCTGGTAGGCGCTGGCCAGCGCTTCGATACCGGCGCGGCTGAACAATTCGTCCTTGTAGGTCCAGCTCAGGTGCAGGCCGGACTCGGCTTCGCTGGCCGTCAGGTCCAGGTCGAAATGCAGCCGCTCGCTGCCCTGATCCACGGACGACAGCTGCAGGCCGGGCAGCTTGAGCTCGCCGGTCTCGAAATTCTGCAGCACGAACTTGATCTGGCACAGCGGGTTGTAGGCCAGGCTGCGTTCGGGCCGCAGCGTTTCCACCAGCAGGTCGAACGGTACCTGCTGGTGAGCCAGGTCTTCCAGCGCGCCGGCCTTGCCCTGGGCCAGCAGCGCATCTGCGTCGCGCGTCGCATCGATGTCGAAACGGCAGACCAGGGTGTTGTTGAAAAAGCCGATCAGCGGCTCGGCGTCCTTGTGCAGGCGGCCGGCGACCGGCGTGCCGATGACGATGTCGGCCTGGCCGCTCCGGCGCGCCAGCAGCGCCGCAAAAGTCGACTGCAGCACCATGAACAGGGTTGCTTCGCTGCGCCGGCCCCACTGGCGCAGGGCTGTCAGCAGTGCGGCGGGGAAGTGCTGCAGATGACGCTGGGCGCGGAAACCCTGTATCGCCGGGCGGGCACCGTCCAGCGGCAGTTCGTGCAGCAGCGGCACACCGGCCAGGCGCTGCTGCCAATAGGCCAGGCCCTGCTGCAGCTGCGCGGCGTTGCTCTCGCTGCGCTGCCATGCAACATAGTCCACATGTTGAATCGGCAGCGGCGGCAGCGGATCGGCCTGACCCTGGCTGAAGGCGGTGTAAAGCGCGGTGACTTCCCTGACCAGCACGCCCAGCGACCAGCCGTCGGAAATGATGTGGTGCAAGGTCACCAGCAGCACATGCTCGTCGTCGGCCAGGCACAGCAGGCGCGCCCGGATGAGCGGACCGGCGGCCAGATCGAACGGCGTCTGTGCTTCGCTGGCGCACAGCTGCGCGACGCAGGCATCGCGCGCATCCGCAGCCAGCCCGCGCAGATCGTGATCGGCCAGTGCGATGCCCGCGCCGGGCGGCGCTATCACCGGCAGCGGCGCACCGTTGTGTTCGACGAAGGTGGTGCGCAGGTTTTCGTGCCGCGCCACGATGCGGTCCAGCGTGGCCTGCAAGGCGGCGCGGTCCAGCTGCCCGCTCAGGCGCAGCGCCGCGGGAACCAGATAGGCAACGCCGGCACTCGCATCGAGCTGGTCGAGAAACCACAGGCGCTGTTGCGCATACGACAGCGGCAGCGGGCCGGAACGGTCTGCACCGGGGATGGCTGAACCGCGCTCGCCGGCGGCCACGGTGGCCCTGCGCTGCTTGGCCCGGTTCAGCAGGATGGCTTTCTTCAGCTCGTCCAGCGCGTCGCTTTGCTTACTCATTCACCGACTCCTGCTTCAACAGCTCCAGCAATTCCGCTTCCGACAGCGAATCCAGTTCGTCCTGCATCGCCTGCATGTCATCGCCCAGCAAGGTCTCCACCTGCTGCACGGCCACGTATTCGGCCAGCGCCGACAGCACCGGCCGGGCGAACAGGTCGCGTACCGGCACCTCGACCAGGAAGGACTCGCGCAGCCGCGTCATCAGCATGATCAGCAGCAGCGAATGACCGCCCAGGTCGAAGAAGTGATCGTGCCGCCCGACCTGTTCCAGCTTGAGCAGGTCCTGCCAGATCTGCGCGATGGCCTGCTCGACCTCGCCGACCGGCGCCTCGTAGACACGGCTCAGCAGCGCCGCCCCGTCGGGCGCCGGCAGGGCCTTGCGGTCCAGCTTGCGGTTCGGCGTGAGGGGGAATTCCGGCAAGCTGACGAAGGCGCTGGGAATCATGTATTCGGCCAGCTCCCGCGCCAGTTCGCCGCGCAGCGTGGCCACCGACAGTTCCACGCCCTGCTGCGGCACCACATAGGCGACCAGGCGCTTGTCGCCCGGCGTGTCTTCCCGCGCGATCACCACTGCCTCGCGCACGCCGGCACAGGCCGACAGGCGCGTCTCGATTTCGCCCAGCTCGATGCGGAAGCCGCGGATCTTCACCTGGAAATCGTTGCGCCCCAGGAATTCGATGCTGCCGTCGGCCAGCCTGCGGCCGAGATCGCCGGTTTTATACAAACGTCCATTCGCCACAGTGCCGAACGGGTCGGCGACGAAGCGCTCGGCCGTCAGCTCCGGCCGGTTCAGATAGCCCCGCGCCACGCCGGCGCCACCGATATACAGCTCGCCGACCACACCCAGCGGCTGCAGCTGCAGGTGCTCGTTCAACACCTGCATGCTGACATTGGCCAGCGCATCGCCCAGTACGATGCGTTCGCCCGCGACGATGTCCGCATGCGTCGCCGCGACAGTCGCCTCGGTCGGGCCGTAGGAATTGCACACCCGGCAGCGCTGCGCCCAGGTCCAGGCCAGGCGTTCCTCGCAGGCCTCGCCCGCCACGATAAGTACCTGCAGGGCGTAGTCGTGCTGCACGTCGAGCTGGGCCAGCAGGGCCGGCGGCAAGGTGGCATGCGTGATGCGCTGCCTGAGCAGCAGCCGGGCGATGCGTTCGGCCGAGAAGCGGTCGTCCTGGTGGCAGATATGCAGGCTGGCGCCGGTGGTCAGCGCCATCAGCCATTCCCAGGTCGCCGTGTCGAAACTCAGCGAGGCAAAGGCCAGCACGCGGCTCTGCGGCGACAGCTGGTAGATCCTTTCCTGGTTGGCAGCCAGGTTGACCATGCCCGCATGTTCCAGCAGCACGCCCTTGGGCAGGCCGGTAGAACCCGAGGTATAGATCACATAGGCCAGATGGCGCGACGTCAGCCCGGCCACCTGCGGGTTGCCCGCATCCGGCGCCGCAGTAGCGGCATCCAGCGCCAGCACCGGAATCGTCAGCGCATCCAGCAGGCCCAGGCGCTCGCGCGTGGCCTGCTGGGTGAGCAAGGCCATCGGCGCGCTATCGGCCAGCATGTAGGCCAGGCGCTCCAGCGGATAGGCCGGGTCCAGCGGCACATAGGCGCCGCCGGCCTTGAGGATGCCGAGCACGCCGACCAGCATCTCCAGGCTTCGCTCCACGCACAGCGCAACGCGGTCGTCGGGCTTCACGCCCAACGCGATCAGCTCGTGCGCGAGACGGTTGGCGCGCTGGTTGAACTGCGCATAGGTCAGGGTTTCGTCTTCGAAGGTCAGTGCGACCGCGTCGGGGCGCAGCTGCGCCTGGCGTTCGATCAGAACATGGATGGGCGTGTCCTGCTCGTAGGCGCGGGCGTTGTCATTGCACAATGACAATATTTCTCTTTCCGCACTACCCAGCAGCGCGAGCCGGCGTACCGGCTGCTGCGGCGCGGCGACGATGCCCTGCAGCAGCAGCTCGAACGCGCTGCCCAGGCGTTCGATGGTGGCTGCCTCGAACAGGCTGTCGGCGTAGATCCACCACAGCTGCAGGCCGTCGGCGGTCTCGGTGGCCTGCAGTTCAAGGTCGAAGCGCGCGCTGGGCGCGCCGCTTTCCCGCGCCAGGCTGAGGCCCGGCAGCTCCAGCGCCAGCTGCTCATTGTTCTGCAGCACGAATACCACCTGGAATAGCGAGGCATGCGCCAGGCTGCGCGCCGGCTTGAGATCTTCCACCAGCATCTCGAACGGCACTTCCTGGTGCTCGTAGGCCGCCAGTGCGGTGGTCTTGGCCTGCGCCAGCACGGTCTCGAAATCCGGGTCGCCGGATAAGTCGGTACGCAGCACCAGGGTGTTGACGAACAGGCCGATCAGCGGTTCCACGTCGGGATGCAGGCGGCCGGCGATGGCCGTGCCCATCACGATGTCGCTCTCGCCGCTCCAGCGCGACAGGAGTACCGCGAACGCCGCCTGCAGCACCATGAACAGGCTGGCGCCCTGGCGCCGGGCCAGGGCGTGCAGGCCGGGCAAGGTCGCCGCATCGGCCACCTGGTGTACGCGCCAGCCGGTACTGAAGCGCTGCTGCGGCGGCCGCGGCTTGTCCAGCGGCAGGCTGTGCACCACCGGCAGATTGGCCAGCTGGCGACGCCAGTACTCCAGGTGACCCTGCAGGTTGGCGCCTTGCAGGCGTTCGCGCTGCCAGGCAGCGTAGTCGGCGTACTGCACCGGCAAGGCCGGCAGCACCGCCGTCTCGCCACGCACCCGCGCGCCGTACAGCGCCGCGAATTCGCGCACCAGCACGCCCAGCGACCAGCCGTCGGACACGATGTGATGCATGGTGAACAGCAAGGCGTGATCGGCCTCGTCCATCTGCACCAGGGCGCAGCGCAGCAGCGGATCGCGCGACAGGTCGAAGGCACGGCCGGCCTCCTGCGCGGTGAGCTGCTGCAGGCGCGCTTCGCGCGCAGCCGTGGCCAGTTCGCGCAGATCGTCGTAGCGCACCGTCACGCTGGCCGCCGCCTGGATCAGCTGCACGGCGGCGCCATCCACTTCGGCGTACAACGTGCGGAACACTTCGTGACGTGCGACCAGCGCATCCAGTGCCTGCTGCAGCGCCGTCCTGTCCAGATGACCCTGCAGGCGCAGGGCCATGGGCATGTTGTATTGCGCGCTGCCGCCTTCGAGGCGGTCGATGAACCACAGGCGCTGCTGCGCAAACGACAGCGCCAGCGGACCGTCGCGGCCGATGGTCGCGATGGGGGCGTAGCCAGCGCGCGCCTGCGCGTCCACATGGGCTGCCAGCTGGGCCAGCACCGGCTGTTCGAACAGTGCGCGCACGGCGATGGGCTTGCCGAAATGCTTGCCGATCTCGCTGACCACGCGCGTAGCCAGCAGCGAATGGCCGCCCAGGTCGAAGAAATTCGCCTCGCGGCTGATCGCATCGAGCTTGAGCACGCGCGCCCAGATCGCCGCCAGCGTGGTCTCGGTCTCGCCCTGCGGCGCGACGAATACCTGGGCCTGGCGTTCCGGCTCCGGCAAAGCCGCTTTATCTACCTTTCCATTCGGTGTCAGCGGCAGCTGCGCCAGCAGCACATAGGCCGACGGCTGCATGTAGCTGGGCAGCTGGCCGGCCAGGTCGGCCTTGAGTGTCTCCGCCACGTCGCCCTGCCCGTCTATCGCCGCGACGACGTAGGCAACCAGGCGTGCCTCGCTGTCCTCGCCACGCACCACGGCCACCGCATCGCGCACCGACGCATGCCGGCGCAAAGCACTTTCGATATCGCCCAGTTCGATGCGGAAGCCGCGCAGCTTGACCTGGTCGTCCAGGCGGCCGAGGAATTCCAGCGTGCCGTCATGGCGCCAGCGCACACGGTCGCCGCTGCGATACAGCCGGCCACCGGCATCGAACGGATCGGCAACGAATTTCGCCGCGGTCAGCTCGGGCTGGTTGATGTAACCCTTGGCCACGCCGGCACCGCCGATATACAGCTCGCCCGCCACGCCGGGTGGCTGCAGCCTGCCCTGCCCGTCCAGCACATAGAGCGCGGTATTGCTCATCGCCCGGCCGATCGGAATCGTGCGCTGCAGATCGGCCAGATTCGCCGTCACGTCGTACCAGCTGCAGCCGACCACGGTTTCGGTAGGGCCGTAATGGTTGTAGATCTGCGCCTGCGGATACTTCGCCTGCAGCTGCCGCGCCAGATCCACGCCGAACGCTTCGCCGCCGATCACGAATACATGTGCAGTCTGGCGCGGCGTTTCGTCGGCCAGCTGCAGCAATCCCTGCAGATGCGATGGCGTCAGGCGCAGCAGCACCGGCGGCATCTCGGCCTGTTCCAGCCGCGCGGCGAAACCGGCCAAATCATCGTCAGCTGCGATCAGTTCCACGCAGCCGCCGGTCAGCAGCGGCACGTACAGCGACGGCACCGTCAGGTCAAACGCCGGCGACGTCACCACCAGCGATCCGCTCAGCGATGCCGCGTAATAGCCTTCGCACGCAAAGGCACAATAGTCGGTCAGGCCGCGATGCAGGATTTCCACGCCCTTGGGCGTACCGGTAGAGCCCGAGGTGTACAGCACGTAGGCGCTGTCCTCGGCGGCGATGGCGATATCCGGCCGCGTCGATGGGTATTCCGCCAACCATTGCGCATCGGTACCGGCATCGTCCAGGTACAGCGTATCCACGCCGCCGACCGGCAATACCGAGCGACGACTGTCGAGCAAGGCCACCGTCACGCCCGCATCGGCCAGGATCGCCTGCAGCCGTTCCGGCGTCTGGCGATGGTCCAGCATCACGTAGGCCGCGCCGCTCTTCTGCACCGCCAGCAGCGCGATCAGCAGTTCCAGCGAGCGTTCCAGATGCACGCCGACGCGCGCACCGGGTGCCACGCCCTGCTCGATCAGCGCATGCGACAGCCGATTGGCCTTCGCATCAAGATCGACATAGCTCAATTCATCCGCACCGCAACGCAGCGCAATCGCCTGCGGCGTGCGCAGCACCTGCTGCTCGAACTGCTGCGGCAAGGCCAGTTCGCGCTGTGCTGTGCGCTGCGGACCTTGGCCTTGCTGACGCAGCAACCGTGCGTCGTCCGCGTCCAGCCAGTCCAGCTCGCTCAGGCGCGCCTGCGGATGCGCCACCATCTGCTGCAGCAGGCGACCATAGGCCTTGGCCAGGTTGTCAATGCTGGCACGCTCGAACAATTCATCCTTGTAGGTCCAGTTCAGCTGCACGCCGTCGTCGGATTCGACTGCCGTCAGATCCAGGTCGAAATGCACCTGCTCGCTGCCCTGCGACAGCGCGGTCATCTGCAGGCCCGGCAGCTGCAGCGCCGTCGATTCGAAGTTCTGCAGCACGAACTTGATCTGGCACAGCGGGTTGTAGGCCAGGCTGCGTTCGTGGCGCAGCGTGTCGCTGAGCAGGTCGAACGGCACCTGCGCATGGGCGAAACCGTCCAGGGCCCGCTGGCGTGCCTGCGCCAACAGTTCGTCGACACGCAGGTCATGCGGAAACTGGGTGCGCAGCACGAGGGTGTTGACGAACAGGCCGATCAGCGGCGCCAGTTCCGGCACGGAACGACCGGCATGCGGCACACCCATGACGATGTCGCTGTCGCCGCTGAAACGCTGCAACAGCGCTGCAAATGCACTCTGCAGCACCATGAACAAGGTTGCATTGTGTGCATGACCCAGCTGCTGCAGGGCATCGGCCAGGGGCCGCTCCAGGTGCAGGCCCAGGTGCGCGGCGTCGAAACGCTGCTGCGCTGGACGCGGCTTGTCCAGCGGCAGGCGATGCAGCACCGGAATACCGGCCAGGGCCTGCTGCCAGTACGCCAGCTCTGTCGCCAGTGCGCCGGCCGACAGGCGTGTCTGCTGCCAGCTGGCGTAGTCGGCGTATTGGATGTCCAGGCCCGGCAGCGGATCGGGCAGGCCGGCGCAGAAGGCGGCATACAGCGCGCTCACTTCCT
Source organism: Tahibacter aquaticus (assembly GCF_004363655.1). Classification (GTDB taxonomy): domain Bacteria; phylum Pseudomonadota; class Gammaproteobacteria; order Xanthomonadales; family Rhodanobacteraceae; genus Tahibacter; species Tahibacter aquaticus. The sequence goes on along the minus strand of NZ_SNZH01000042.1, from coordinate 523 downwards.
GCACCAGCACGCCGATGGACCAGCCGTCGGAGACGATATGGTGCTGGGTCAGCAGCAGCACGTGTTCGCGTTCGGCCAGCTGCAGCAGGCGGCCGCGGATCAGCGGGCCGGCGGCCAGGTCGAAACGCGCTGCGGTCTCGCTGGCACGCCACTGCACCACGGCAGCGGCCTGCGCGTCTGGCGGCAGCGCGCGCAAATCATGATCGCTCAGGGCAAACGGAGCGGCCACGGCAATCTGCTGGCGCGGTTCGCCGTCGATGCTGACAAAGCGCGTGCGCAGGTTTTCGTGCCGCGCCACGATGCGATCCAGCGTGGCCTGCAGCGCCGCGCGGTCCAGCGCGCCCTCAAGACGCAGCGCAACCGGGATGTGATAGGCAAGGCTGGCGGCAGAATCCAGCTGGTCGAGGAACCACAGGCGCTGCTGCGCAAACGACAGCGGCAGCGGCGCATCGCGGCCGGCCTGGGGGATTGCCTCGCAGGCCGCGGTTGCCTGCGCATCGAGATGCGCCGCAAGGCGCTGCAG
>NZ_SNZH01000041.1 GCF_004363655.1 Tahibacter aquaticus | reverse complement strand
ACTTCCGGACCCAGCGGCGTCGTTACGTTCAGGGTGCGATTCATACGGAATCCTCGGACAGACGGGCAATCGGGAAACAGCGCACGGCAGCAGGCCGGCACGCGTGGCGGCCGGGCGACATGAGCAGTGAGTGGGTGCGGCGAGGACAGGCGCGTACAGAAGCGAGCCCAGCCTGGGCTCGCATTGCGGCATTGTGCAAGTTGCCCGGACCGACCATGACGGCACCGCCCCTTACCAGTGCGCGAATAGTGCCAGCTTTCTGCACCGGGGCACTGATAAATTTGAGCGATTTGTAGAAGTTTCGTGGCACTTAAATCCAACCACCGCGCCTCCGCACTTTTCTACAATGCGGTTACGGAACTCACTGACGAATGCACAAAAAGTGTCACAAGTTCAGCCCAGTTCTTGCATCGAACCGATGAAGGACAGACGCGGGCCGCCAGCAACCAGGAGAGACATCGCCGGCCAGCCGCGTTACGGACCGCATCTGTAGACGACGCGCTTGCCGCTACCAGACGGCCTTCCTATGAACGAACCGGACAAGCCGTCCGGTCAATCGGCGACCGGACCATTGCGCCTGAGAGCGGCAGCGACAGCCAGACCGCCACCACGGCGTTCGGCCCGGCCAGCATGCTTTTTATTTTGTATATCGCCGCTTCCTGACGCGACCGCCGGGGCGGCGTAGGCGGCATGCGGGGCTCGAATCACCTGGCCCAGTCGCCCGCCAGCAGACGCTGGCGGATATCGCCGTGCAGCGGCATCGACGCGGGCTCGCAGTGTGGAACCGTAGCGACAAAGCTTTCGCGGTCGTTGCCGATGCGCTCATCGTGCATAGGGCCGCTGCGCACCAGATTCGCGCCCTGGTAAATCCAGAATCGCGGCGGATCGGCCAGGTCGATGCCGCTCAGGAACGGCGTGTGTTCCTCGCGCCAAAGCCATAGCCACAACTCGCCGGGCGGGGCTGAGGCCGCGTGCTGCTCAAACACGGCATGGATCAGCGCGCATTTGAGACAGGTTTCCGATCCCGCTGCCAGCACCAGCCGCATTCCCGGCTGCTGCAGGGACTGTGCGATGAATGCCGCATCCTGCCAGGGGTCCAGCATCAGGCACCGCCGTGCTGCTGATGCAGCCACTGATACTGCGCCGTTGCGCGCGCCAGCAACGACAAGTCCGCAAGCACGTGGGCGCGCTGCAGATGGCACGCAGCGATACTGCGCAGATCCTGCGGTGCGCTGCCCAGGACGTGGAGCAGGTGCAGCCGTCCGGCAGCGGTGTCGCCAGCGACCGGCGCTCCGAGCAAGTAACGCGTGCCGGCCACGAAGCGCCGGCAGTGCAGCGACCACCAATGCGACAGTGCGACCGGGTCAGCCGCCGGCAGGCCGATATAACGGGACGGAATCGCGGCATCCGTATCCGGCAATGTGGACAATCCTGCGGCGTCGCCGTCCACGCCGGACAGGGCGCAGACGGCCCACAGCACCAGCGCAGACCAACGCGGATCTGCGGCCAGTTCAATCAGCGGCGCGAGCAGTGCCGCATCGCCGTGCCAGGCCGCGAATTCGATACGGTCTGGCACATCGAGCAGGCTGCACAGTGCGTGTGCTTCGGCGCTGCCACAGGGCAGGTGCAGGGCAAAGCTGCGCAGTTCGCGCTGCACGTTCGGATACAGCTCGGCGCGGTCGCCGCCAGTGAGTGCCGCAAGCGCCTGCAACCGGACACCGATGGCGTTGCCGAGTACATTGAGCGCCTGTGCAGTGACTTCTGGTGCTACGGCACTGTCGAGCAGGGCTATGGCCGCCTCGATGCGCACGGTCAGCACGTCGTCCCGCAATCGTTCCTCGAGCGCCGTCGCCACTTCCGGCAACTGCGCCCGTCGCTGCGCGAGTGCGACGCAGGCGGCGGCGCGCAACTCCGCATCATTGGCCCGGCTCGCTGCGATGGCAGCATGGCTGACATCGAGCGTGCACAGGCGCGCGGCGCGCAGCGCAGCGGCACGCAGCAGTGGCGATTCCTCCGTTCGCGACCAGTGTTCGATCCACCCTATGCGCGGCCCCATCGGATTGTCCTGCGCCCAGGCCAGGGCAGCGACGAACGCGTCGGTGCGGCGTGATGGTTGCTGCGCCACGCATTGCCACACGGCGCGCAGGCGTCCGCTGTCCTGCTGCTCCAGTGCGAGCACGGCACAGACGAAGATCTCGCCCGCGCCGCACCAGCGATCCAGCGCAGCCCAGGCTTCGGCCGTACCGCTTTCCTGCGCCACCACAAGGCCGTCCAGATGGGCCTGCAGCACGCGGTCCAGGTGCGCCAGCCGATCGAGGTCGACCAGCGGCGAGTCCAGACTACCCTGACGCTGGCACCAGTAGAAGGCGGCATCGCCCGCGTGGCGGTTTACCAGGGCTCGAATCGGCAAGGCCAGGGTCACGGCAGTGCAATCCGGGGAAAAAACAGGAACCCGCCGAACAAGTCGGAAACGGGTTTTGCAAGCCGGGGTTGCGTCGGACCGGGGGAGCAGGCAGACGCTTGCTTCGCCTGGATGAGCGAACGGGAACGCGAGCCGAGGTCACTTATCCATTTTTTTCCTAGTGATTTTTTCGACAGATAGCCATCTGGCGACTCTGCTGTGTTTCGTACCGACATGTCGCTCTCCTTCGTCGCCGTAGCGCTGCCACACCTCCGCCCAGCGCCTGTTTCCCGGAGGAAATCGCTCTGGAATTTCGTCGCGCTGCCTGCGAGATAGGACACTAGGAAACGTTGCTCCTTGCCGCACGATGCATTTCGACAGCGCTGTACAGCACCGTCCAGTGGCCGTCTTCGCGGAAAGCCGCGCCGCCGTAACCGGCCAGCAACAGCACACCATCGGCTGCGGACAGATTGCCGGCGTACGCCGCGACGCCGGGCGGCAGGTCGGCTACGGCGACCTTGTCGTCGGCGATGGTCCACACACCATAATCAGAGGTGCACCAGAGCTTTCCGTCATGCCAGACCATATCGCGGTAGGGCAGCTGCAATTTGGTCTTGTGGATACGAACCCATTCCTCGCCACGGCCTTTGAACACGCTGCCGTCCACATCGCTGATGTAAACCGAGCCGTTGCCCGCGCAGCAGACGGTTTCCAGGCGTGCGTTGGTGGGAAAGGCGAGCCGCGTCCAGGTCTTGCCGTCGTAGTGAAACACCTGACCTTCGCTGCCGACGGTGTAGATATCGCTTTCGCTGAAACCGTCGATATCCTCCAGGGTGTTGTCGCGGGAATCGTTGCGCTCCGGATCGGGAATGGACTGCGTGTGGGAAAGCCACTCGCCACTGCCAAGACGCTTGCCGACGCTGTTGTTGCCGCCGCAGAAATAGAGCCAGCCGCCGATGGTGCGCAGCTTGTTGATGGAACCGCGCATAGGACCGCCTTCGCGCCAGGAGCGCAGCGGCGCCTCGAAGCCCTTGCTGCCGCTGCCCATCGCATACACCGGGCCGTCGAGCGCGAGTGCCAGATGCTTGGGGTCCGGCTGCAGCGCGACGCCGGACATGAGATTGGCCAGACCGGTCAACGCCGTGCGCGTCCAGCGCGTTTCCATCGGACGCGCGCGGAAGTAGCCGACGATGTGCTGGCGCAACGATGAATCTTCCGGCGGCGGTTCGTTCTCGCGGTCCCATTTCGAGTCGGGCCAGCTGGTGTAGTCCTCGCGCGCGATGAAATAGAAGATGTTGCGGTCGCGTACCGCGCAATCGATGATGTTGTGGCCCTGAAAACAGGGCTTGAAATGCTCGAGGGTGATGTCGCCGATCATCTGTTCAACTCCGCTTATTCCGTATCGGAACCGTGCGAGTGGTCGCACTCGGTGCCGCCCTTGCTCTGCGAGGAACTGCCTGCGTTCGCGTCCAGTTGCTTGCAGTTCTTGTAGTAGTCGTCCAGCTGTGCCTGCAGACACTCGGGCTTGCACTGCTGGGTAGAGTTCTTGATCGCTTCAAGCGCACGGTTGCGCATGTCGGTATAGCTGATCTTGTCGCCGTGCTTCAGCTTGTAGTTGGTGATGCTCTTGGTCAGTTCCTTGTGCGCGCGGCCGTGACTACCGTAGGTGTTGTCCTGGCCTTCCAGGCAGATGGTCGGTGCCTCTTTGTACTTGTAGCCTTCGCAGCCCGCGTTCTTTACCGCTGCATCGGGTATCACGTGATGGCCCGTCTGCCCTGGACAACAGCCCTTGCCGTCATCGACGTAGTTCTTGCTCTTGGACGGTTTGAGCGGCCGTTTGGCATTGGACTCGTAGGGCACCAGCATGCACTTGCGCGCACGCAGGCAGGGATCGAGTTCGCCGTTCAGCGACATCAGTTCCGCCATGACCACATCTGGACGTTCGTCCCAGACTTTAAGCACGCCGCCCAGCCGCTCTTCGGCCTCGTTGAGCATGAAATCGATGGCCCGCATCTGGGCCTTGGCGTCCAGCGTGTTGAGCGCACCGGCTACCGTGTTCATGGCATCGTAGGCACTGGAAGCCGAGTAGCCGAGCTTGACGAGCCTGGCCAACACCATGACCAGTTTCCCTCTGCCTCCTACAGGCGACAGCCCGCCCGCCGCGGTATTCGCCAGGTGCCGGTAGGCCAGACCCTCGACAGCCTCGGGCCCCAGCTGCTCGCGCGCCTCGCGCACCAGACTCTCGTACCCGGACTGGATGATCTTGTCCGGGTGCTGCATATAGGACTCGAGAGTGGCCTTGGTCTTGCCCAGCTGATCCTTCAGCCCCTGGAGTTCCTCGGCATACTGCTCGGCGCCGGTGAACTGCGGCTTGACCCACATGCCGTCGCAATGGTCGTCCATCCACTCGTTGCCCGGCGGCTTGCTCTTCTGGTAACCGTAGATTTTCTGGCCCAGGCCATTGGCCTTGTCCAGCGCTCGGCGGACGACGCTGATCAGCCCCTTGCCACCCGCCTTGTCCTTGGCCTTTGCCGCATCGGACTTGGGCGCGCAGGCGATTCTCACGGCTTCGCGATCGTCTTTGCACACGGCCTTCGTGTTGAAGGTGTCCATGTAGACGTAGGTTGGCGTATTCGCCAGCGTCGCAGGTACCTTGGACGGGGTGCCGCCGCTGTTGCTGCCACTGCCCTTGTTGCCTGGCCTGCCCATAGTCTTATCCGTGGTTGTGGGTCATGGGATCGGTGTGCCGGCACACATTCAGACCCTGCACTTTCACGTCGGGCGACCAGTCGACGAAGTAGGCGTTGCCCTTGATGTTGTGGCTGACAAAGCCCATGCCGAGCAGGCGCGTTGCCGCTTCGTCGCCGAAGCTGTTGGAAAGATAGGACACGTCCTTGAGCGCGATCGGCGTGCCGCAGACGAACACACTGGTGGAGCCGTTCTTGAGGAAGCGACCGTAGGCCGTGTTGGAATAGGTCACCAGTTGCGGGCCGGCCGACGGTGGCGGCGGGCTCCAGCAGGGGTCTGGAAAAGCAGCGCGCGAGACTCCGTTCGCGGCCTTGGAGCAGAACTCGTTGTCGTTGGCGTAAACATGGGTTTCCATGCGGGCTCCAGGGGTCAGTTCGACTCGCCGCACAGGGCGAGCGCAACACGCGTGCCGTCGTCGCCGGCAAAATGAGCCAATGCGCTGCCACCAGTCCGGTCGGCGCGTTGGAACAGCAATCGCACCCAGCCCAGCATCAGCGGGCCCAGCGCAGCACCGACTTCGCCGACACAATCGGCCAGAGTCAGCGTGGGCAGCTTGTGCAGGCCATCGGTGCCCAGGCGCGTGAACGCATTGGCCGCCTCGCGCGCGTAGAAACTCTCGCCATTCTGGTCGGACAGGCGCAGATCGAATGCTTCGGGCGCGATCGGCGACTGTTCCAGCACAGCGCGCAGCGCGCGCGTCAGACCCAGGGCACGAGACGGTGTGCTGCCGTCGATGCGTCCCGGCTCGTCGCCGAAGCCGATGCCGTCGATACGCAGCGCACCTGGCGCAGGCGTCAACGAGACGCGGATCGCCGCGGCAGCTTCGCCGGGCAGAAAGCCCTGGCTGTTGTCATAGGTGAGAAGGCGGCGCTGGGCGAGGTAGTGATTGATCGTCGCAGCGTCGAGATAACTGTCGACACCCAGGATCACCACCTCGGCTGCCGGTCCGGCAAGCAGCCACTCGTGCGCGAGCTGCAACGCGGCACCGATGCCGGTACGCCCCAGGGTCACGATGCGCGAATGGGAATGCAGGCGTGCACCCAGCGTGGTTTCGAGTTCGGCATAGATCTGTCGGTAACGGTCATCGTCGCTGTGTGGGCGTTCGCGTTCGGCGGCGAGCAGCAGCACCGGCGTCTGGCTGAGGTCCGTCCGCGGCTGCGCTGTGCGCAGACAGTCATCAAGCGCACAGACAGCCCAGCGCGCGAGACGGCGTTTGCCCCAAAGTGTCTGGTCCGGCAGACGCGCGACCCGGATCGGATCGCCGTCGCGGCAAACGAAATCGCTTTCCTGGAAGTGATCCATGCCGGCACGCAGCGCGCAGTCGGTTGCGGCCAGGGTCATGCCGATCGCGGTGCAGGCGCCGGCGCCGGTGACGAACAGCGGTTGGGCATTCATGGAAATGGCAACTCCCGCCGCGCGAAGGCATCGCGCTTGTCGCAATCGGCACAGGATTCGTCCAGCCCCAATGCACGGCTGCGCCACCAATCCGCGTCGACGTCGCCCAGGGCAATCAGTTCGAACTCGCTGACATGGCGCGCGATCGGCACCTGTGTGCGCCAGACGACCGAGAAGCGCCTGGCTTCGGTTTCGAAGAAAACGGTATCGGCCCTGGCATCCAGAAGGTCGCTGCGATAGTTGCGGCGAAGGACGCGCACCGGCAGCACCAGGGGCGGCAGTTGAAACTCCAGTTGCGGATACTCCGGATCGAGATTGATCAGCTTCACTGCTTCCCCACCGCGCGGGAAATCCATTTGCTGATCCTCGGGCGCGCTCTGGAAGTACTGCTCATCGAAGTCTTCGGGCAGGAACGGAAACACGTTGCGCTGCCAGTGGTCGTCGCTCGTGCCGGCAAAACGCTGCCGCGAAGGCCACTGGCGGCCGATGGCGCCTAACGTGACCGGCCGGTGTGGATGTTGCGGCTGGGTGATCGGATCGGCGATGTCTTCCAGGCTGGCCGCCGGCATTCCGTCGATGGTTTCGTTCGACAGGCGGCTCATCCAGCCGATGCCGACCGGATTGTCGCTGTAGGCGTCGGTCAGTGGCTGGCGGTCACGGCCGGGATACGTGCGGCTGCCACCGTGTGCGAACCCCAGGTGCAGCGGCAAGGTGACAAATGCAGACGGTGGGCCGAGCTGATAACCCGCCAGGGTCCGCCGCCATTGGCGCGGTCCAACCACACGCAGGGCCTTGGCCAGTGGGCCGACACGAAACCCCACGCCCAGTTCGGTGACAGCCTCGCCGCGTGGCGCGTGCGCGCAGGCATCGAACACCACGTCGCAGCGGGGTTTGAACCGCGCAAAATCGTCGCTGCAGCGCAGGGCCGACAGACCGGGCTCGCCGACGTAACTATCGCTCTCGACGAAGGGTTGCGCCGCCTGCGGCCGCGGTCGTTGCCCTGGCCGTGGAATCTGCCAGGTCGACTTGCCGACGATCACAAGGTACTCGCGACCGCGCGCGTCCAGCACGGGGGCTACGGCTGCAGCGATGTACTTGCTTGCGGTTACGACTTCCATGGGGCAGCGCCGTTGTGATTCGCCGCAGCCGGCGTGCGGGACAAGGCTGTCGGTCTGTGCCGCTTGGTCGAGGTGACGGTTGCCATCGGAATCAGGCTCCGGACGTTGCCGATGCAGGCGCGCGATCGGCGCGAATGCAGAAAAAGACGACAGCGACAAATAGCAGCCAGAGCACGTGCAGCAGCAGATCGATTGTCGTGGCATCGGCAGCGAGGAATGCGGCAGCGCAGGACAGGCCGAAGACCGTCGCCAGATATACGCGTGCCACGAACAGCGAGCGCCGCAGCGCAATGCGCAACAGGGCGAAGGCCGAGAAAACGATCAGCGCGAGCCAGCCTATGATGACCAGGAACAGCGGCAGGCGGGCCGATACGCCCTGCATCTGCTCCATCAGCACCAGGCTTGCGGGAATCGTCAGCAGCGCCTGTATGCCGGTGAAAACCAGCACCAGAAGGCAGACCAGCATCGTAGCCTTGAGTGGCAGGGTAAGTCGTCGGTTGTTCATGAGCGCGCAATCAGTTGATCTGCACCGAACCGCCGCGAATGCGCTGCGTGGCAGTCGCGTGGCTGGTGATGTAGTGCCCGCGGATCTCGATGCGTCCGTCCGCATGCATCAGAATCGCGGCATCGCCGCAGCGTAGTTCCAAGGTGCTGCGCGCCTGAATGGCGACCCGCTCGTAGCCGTCGACGATCACCTCGGCCGGGCTGGCGTCATCCGCTGCAACGGTCGCCGTCGGTGTCTGGAAGTCCGTAATCAGCACGCCGAGAATGATCGGTCGCGCCGGATCGCCCTGTTCGAAACTCAGCGCGACGGAACGGCCGACATGGTTCGGGTCCAGCTGGCACAGGGAGCGCGCGGGCAGTGCCGTCAATCCGAACTCGGCGATGCTGACGAGGGCGATGCCCTGCTCGCCCAGAGCATCTACGGTACCGATGCCGACACCATCGACGCGCGCCGGCGGCGATGCCGTCCGCGTGACCGGCCGCTGCAGCAGCAGGTCGATGTCGGCCGCTTGCGCGCCCGGCGCGAGCAGCTCCGGCTCAGTTTTCAAAGATTTTGCTCCCCTTGATCTTGACGTTGCCGTCGGCGCGCATGGTCTGTTCGCCGCTGGCGATGCTGCTGATATCGTGGCCGTTGATGCTGATGGTGCCGTCCTTCTTCATGGTCAAGGATGACTTGCCGATAGTCAGCGTGATGCTTTCCGCGTCCATCGTGATGTTGGAACCCTTGCCGGCCGTGAGGCTGAAGGTGTCGCCGACATTCGAAGTGAGACTCTTGCCGATGGTGTCGCTGCGGCTGATGCCGACCGTTGTATACATCATCGCACCGACATTGCGGTTGTAGCCCAGGCCCACGTTGGTCATCTTGCCCAGGCCGACGTTCTGCATCGAGGCCATGCCGATCGTTTCGGTCTTGAATTTGGATACAGTGATCGACCAGTTCTTGCCGATCTTGTCGACTTCGTTCTTGTCGATGGTCTTGTTGCGGCTTTTGTGTACCGTCACCTTTTCGTTGCCGTCGACGGTACGCGTGCGATTTTCGTGCACGGTGATGGTTTCGTTCTTGTCGACGGTTTCGGTGCGGTTCTTGTGCACCGTGATCAGTTCGTTGCCGTCGACGGTCTCGGTGCGGTCGTTGTGCACCGTGATGGTTTCGTTGTGATCGACCGTCTCGGTGCGATCGTGCTTGACGTGCACGGTTTCGTCGTGGTCGATGGTCTTGGTGCGGTCGTGCCCGACCCAGTGCGTCTCGTCATTCTCGACTTCGATGTCCTGGTTCTTTTCCGCGTGCAGCCAGACCTGTTCCTCGCCCTTCTTGTCCTCGAAGCGGAACGCGTTGGCGTTCTGCCAGGTCGCGCCCATGCTCGATCGCGTCAGGAAGCCCGACTGTGTCGCATTGGCCGGCAGGCCCCAGGGATGCGGGTTGTTGGTGTTGTAGACCCGACCGACGATGATCGGCAG
>NZ_SNZH01000040.1:1243-9890 GCF_004363655.1 Tahibacter aquaticus | reverse complement strand
TCCAAAGCCGCCGGCGAGCGTGCCGCCGCGATCATGAGCCTGATCGCCACCGCCAGGCAGAACGGCTATGAGCCTTACGCGTACCTCAAAGATGTATTGACCCGCCTGCCGACACATCCTGATCGCCGCATCGCCGAACTCCTGCCGCATCGCTGGCGCTGACTATCGCGGCTGGTGGGGCTGTGGAGAAGGTGGTTGTGCCGGACGCTTACGCTCCTTCGATCGACACCGCCACGAGACCGTCTTTCCCCGCAAGTAGCCCCAGACATTGTCGGGCCGCCCACTGGTAGTGGAACTGGTCACCACTTCTAGAAGGACCTACAGAACCTAACTTCGCCATATGATCTGGCACTCCCCACGCTTGCCTTCTAGGAAGCATATAGGCTCGGTGCCGGCGTACCGCCTTACGTCAATACGCCAATGTCCAGCGTCACAACGTTATAGCGCTGTGACGCTGCAATAGTACACCGCCCCCTCACAGAAGCTCGACCACAGCTACTTTTTCGGCCGTTTTCGTTCAGGGCTAACTCCAAAGCCAAGCGAGTCCAGCGCATAGAGCTCAAGAAGCCGGCCAGTCGGCAGCTGGTAGTGTATGAGGCGCAGGCCGTGATTATCGGAGTATACCGATGAGGTATCAAAACCGATCTTGCTGTCGCAACTAGGCACAACCCCGGAAAAAATGAGGTGAGTATCATGGGTGGCAGGGCTTCGTTTCATTGTGGAATAACTGCGAATTACGCAGTACAGCCTTCCGCCATATGACCAAGAAGACTGTTGAATTCCTTTGCGAGGAACAGCAAAGCTGATCGATGCAGTTGTGAAGCAATTGAACTCGCTTTCTTTGTCGCAGAAATTTGCCGCACCCCCCTCTTCTTCCATGACAAGTCGCGGGGGATCAGCCAACAGCGCGGCACCAGCTCCACTCGTGGTATCAATGAATGAATAGTCGACCGTTCCGCCGTCGTCACCAGCAGCGGAAATTGAGAAGATGACTATGAGGACCAGCCCGATTGCCGCCCGTTTCATCAATGTACTATGGCTTGACATAACTAACGACGTCAAAACTTTGAACCAGTGATTCAATTTCTATCTCTGGGTTAGCCAAGCGCAACGCGACGACAGTAAGAACGATGCCAGTGCCGTGGTCCCGCCCGTTCTTGAGCTTATCGAGCCACGCAGGTTTCTGCTGGGGGCCGACATCAATCGAGCGCCAGAAATACGCCAGCAACGTTGTGTCCACAGAGCTTCCTACGACCTCTGCATCGCCGCAAAAGGCCAATTGAAGCTCGCGAGCTGCATTGCCAATGATGTAGCTCCTAATTTCTTGCTCCAAGCTCATGCCGAAGCCAATCGACTTTCTGTCGGCCCCACCGGACTTCTTCCAAGCAGCCTTTCCAGCATTCCTTAGGAGCGACGCAACACGCACATCCAGCCGCCGAATGAATTCGTCAACGGCGGTCTCGGTAAGCGAAGTTCCTGAAAATTTTCTTGGATTCTCGTCTATCGAAAATTGAATCTCCATCGGAAGGCCGCCGCGTACACAGAATTCCGTTCTGTTTGCCACTTCTTCTTCATTTTCGAGAGCGGGAGTAGTGCCTTGGCCACTGATCGCGCAATCAGAATTTGCAGCAAACGAAAGAATCAAGCTATATAGAAAAATACTCATGTCGTCTACCTCAGGGATATGTGGTCTTTATTGTCACGCCTGGGACAACTTGGCCTGGAAAGTTCTGTGATGGGGGTGCAATTCTCGCGCCTATGCGAACGCCAAGTGGCTTGGCATAGGCAGGGTTAGCGTATCGAAGATTGCCGTCGCCTGTGGCTACATACAGGGTCCGCGGGGGAATACGCAGTTGATGAGCGACGATGACTGTCCAGTCTTTCGGACTGAACATGTGGTTCGAGTCCCAGTGAGTATGCCCGCTACTGTCGAACACTAGGGACGGTAGCTTCCCCGGCAATGCCACCTCTGGCACGCCGGCAGAGCTTACGCGCGGGAAAGTAAATGTGAATGCCTTGTCAGAGAGTTGATAAACATTCCAGCCCGACTCCCTTCGAGCAGCAATAGACGCCCCCAAATACCGTTCGCCGGCGGCCGCATGCGCCGCGTGCGGCGTCGCTTCGCAATTGCTACTGCAGAATGGCTGGCCAGCATTGGCTGATTCGTTCAAAAGGAACTGGTCAGCGGCCGCAGCATTCGGCGGGGCTGGAGCAGTTGCTCCTCCTGAGCCGACGGTTACTTTGGTTTGTTCGCCAGATTCATCTTTGCCGGGCCGGTCTTGTGGAAGCGCGGAAGCTGTTCCAATCGATCCCTTGTCCGCAATCGGCGCTGAGCCCGCACTGACTGCATCGGCTTGTACAACATATCCGCTACTCATCCCCGCCGCTGCCACCTGCAACTCCGCCATGCCTCCGGGCGTAGGATTGACGAGTGTGACGGAGGCGCCGGTATTCACTCCCGCAATATGACTGCCCGTCATGGTCGCCGCCTTGGTGGCTTTAACCTCTTGGTCACCGACACAGCCCGCGCGCCCCGCGCCCGCGCACTCTTCACTGGCTTTCGCATAGCCGCTGGGGTCGGTGCCGCTTAGCGGGTTGTTCTGGAGGTAGCTGTAGGGATTCAGCGCTTGGCTGCCCGGGTTTTCGATGATGGGGTCGACGCCCAGGAATCGGCCGAGGTTCTGATCGTAGAGGCGGCCGTTCATATGGATCAGCCAGACCTCGTCGGCCTGGGTGTGGCCAGTGAAGCCGTGGTTGGTGGCCACGAGGTTGGCCTGGCCGTTGGGGCGGTCGCTGAAGTCGGCGTTTCGGGCCTTGCCGAAGGCGTCGAACTGGCGGCGTTCGCTTAAGGCTCCGGACGTGTTGGTTACCGCAATGGTTGAGCCCAGGCGGTCGCGTAGCAGGTAGCTGACGGTGTCGGTGGAACCGCTGCGCGAGACAGTGACGGGGCCGAGCTCATGGCGGTGGACGGTGCTGCCGCCGATGATCTTCTCGTAGCCGCGGGGGCCGTAGCGCGTGGTCGCGCCACCGATGACGGTTTCGGCGTAGCGCATGCCGTTGCTGTCGTAGGCGTAGCTCATGCTGCCGTCGCCGCCCTCAGGTGTGACAGCGACAGTTTGCCGGCTACCGGTGTTCGATGGTGCGCTGTCGATCGCAGACCCGAGTTGGAAGCCGTTGCGGAAGATCAGGTCGTTGCCCGGCACACCGACGGAGCCGCTGGCGCTTCGCATGACACTGCGCGGCTTGTTATCGACGTCGAAGCTGATGGTCAGCGCCGAGCCGCTGATGACATTGCCGTTGGCATCGCAGCCGTAGCTGACCACGCCGCCGGGCCGTTGCACGCTGCTGGCGGCATGCGGTCCGCAGCCGTTGCCGCCGTAGCTGTAGGCGTTGGCGCTGTTGCTGCTGAAGTCGCTCTTCTTGCGCAGGTTGCCGGCCGCGTCGTAGTCAACGCTGACCCCACCGCCGCTGGACAGGCTGGTGCCAATTAACGGGGTCAGGTTAACTTCCAGGAGCCACGGATCAGAGGTTTCCGACTCAAGAATCGGCGCTCGCCGCTGCAGCTTGTCGGAGCTCTCGGCGAGACTTCACGTATGGCCCGCCTACCCCGACTAGACTTAGCCTGCGTAGCCCAGCATGTCGTTCAGCGCGGCAACAACCGCCTCCCGTGTTTCCTTGATGACTGCGACCGCCGGCGCTATTTACAGAATCTCCATGAAGCCCTGCTCGACACCGACGTCAAACTGCATGCTTGTGTATTGATGAGCAACCATGTGCATCTGCTGGCGACACCGCCAGCCGTAGGCGCCATACCCCGCCTGATGCAGAAACTCGGACGCCAGTATGTCGGAGCGTCAATGCGAGACATCGACGTTCCGGAACGTTGTGGGAAGGCCGCTACAAGTCTTGTCTGGTCGAAAGTGAAAGCTACCTGCTTCGTTGCAGCCGCTATATCGACTTGAACCCCGTTAGAGCCCGAATGATCGCCGATCCCATCGCATTTCCATGGTCCAGCTGCGCCGCGCTCTGCGGCGAACGCGAAGATCCGTTGCTGTCGCCCCACCCCACATACTCGGCACTGGGAACGACACCTCAAGAACGCGCACTGGCATACCGGTCCTTGCTTGCCGAGGCCCTTTCAGAGGATGCCGTCCAGGCCATCCGCAGCTACCTGCAACAGCAACGCGCGTTGGGACTGGACGACTTCCGCGCCATGGTCCAGGCTAAGACGAGTCGTTTCGCCGGCATACGCCCCGCACATAGACCCTCGTCGGCAACTAACCGCGATAAGTTAACCTGGCCCCGTTTTCCACGGCTCCCGTTCGTCAGGCGCTTGCGCGTGACATCAAGATGCTACGGTCAGGTCAAGTTGACGCGGTCCAATGGCACTTCTCTCCGAGTCCAACAACAGGGCTTGGTGGACCGAATGGCCCACTTCGGGCAAAGCTCGATAAATTTGGAATCCCCATTGTGGAATGAGCTGAAAGATGAACTTCGTTGAACTACAACAAGCCGCAGATTCGGCGATGAGTGAAGCCCTGACCAGTGCAGGCTTTCGGCGCACAGCAGCCGGAACTTGGAATCGTCGTAGGGACGATGAACTGAACGTCATTCAGCTTCAGGATCACAGCACCGAAAAAAGCTTCTGCGTGAATCTCGGAATCCACTACACCTTTTTGCCACAGGCAGGCACCGAAGCGCGGCTTGATGGCGATCAGATCGAGGTTCCCGATTGCGAATTGAAGCTTCGTCTAACGGATCAAGCTGCGGTCAAAGATCAGTGGTGGCCGATTGCTGCCTCAAGCGTCGATCAAGTTGCCGATCTTGTGTGCAGCCGAGGCTTGCCGATCTTCGATTCGTATCGGCTCGACGGACCGATTGCCGGGATGGATGGCAAAAGCATTGAAAGCGGGAATCCCGGTCTCTTGGCCTCGATAACGAAGGTCAGAGCTTGCCTTCTCCTTGCTCGTATGCACGAGCGTTGGGGGAACCGTGACAAGAGCATTGAGACTGCCACAATCGGGGTGAAGCTCGCTGGGATGGCGGTTGGCCCAAAGAAGGCGCTCAAGGACATCTTGAAGCGTTTAGGGCAACCGGCTTGATACCGCACCGAAAACGGCGGCGGAAAAGCGTTGGCGCGGTCAGTTCGACCGCGCTTTTGGAAAGAGACGCCTGCCCCCTAACGGCGTTAGGCGGAAACTGCCGCGGGAATCACGCGGCGGACAACGGGCCGCCGAAAGAACGGGGTCAGATTAACTTACTGCACGACTGCAGTAAGTTAATCTGACCCCGTTATCCCTGCAAGTTGACTACTGGCCCTGATGACTTTGCTTAAGAAGATCGAGGGATCTCTTGTGCCGCTTCTGGGAGCCGAGGGCTTCAAAAAGCGGTCGGGAGAAGTCTTCACCGTCGAGCTGGCGGAAGGGTTCGTTGGTTGGCTTGGCTTGAACCGAGCCAAACACCCTCGAGGACTTGAGCTGAATCCGGTTGTCGGCGTCAGATGCCAGGAGCTTGAAGGCTTGCTCTCAACGCTCTTGAGGGAGCGGCCGCACAAGTATGTTCCGCCGACCCTGTCGATCTCACTCGGATACTTGATGCCAGAGCAGCAATATCGATGTTGGGTGCTTCAAGAGGACGCGGTTATCAGTTCTGTCGCTGACATGGTGGCGGCCATCGTGCGCTATGGGGTTCCGTTTATGGAGTCAGCCTGCAGTCTGAGCAAGATTGGTGAATTGCTTGAGTCCCCGCGATTCAGTAGTGCCGAGAATGCGATGTATCGACGCCCATTGATCAAGTGGCTTATGGGCGATCGAGAAGGTGCCCTTGAGGTCTGCGCTTCTTCTGCTCGACAGTTTGACGAGAGGTCCGATCTGGCGGCCGAGCACTTCATGCAGTTTGCGCGAGGTCTTGAGTCATTGGGAAATCAGATTGACGCATAGCCGAACGCCATGCTGAAGCAGCAGTGCTTGTGCTTGCGTGACGATTCGATCTGTATTCGGTGGTAGCGCTGCCGCGCTGTCGATCTGGATTCTTGTTGGCTTCCCCTTGCTTTGAGGGAAGTGCTCGGCCAAGCCGCCATCGATCACGAAATTGAGGTAGTTGTTTATCTTCTGAAGAAGAAGGGCCTGCTCTTCTTCTGAGCCATCCCAGTCATCCATTGCGGAAATGATCAAGACGTACTCTTGGCTTGCTGCGTCGAGAGTTACGAGATCGAGCTTCTCGGGGCTCTTGAGGTTGGTCTGCATGCTTGGTTGGGCCCGAGTGAGTGAACGCAAAGAACGGGGTCAGGTTAACTTACTGCACGACTGCAGTAAGTTAACCTGACCCCGTTATCTGGTCGCGCGGTAGCCGACCCAGAAGCAACAACGCCCGCACAGGGCGGGAGTCGATCTCACACCAGAGAAGCAGCTTCTTGCTCAGTCAATAGCTCATCCACGAACGCCTGTCGCCGTACTTCATCAACCGAATCAGAACGTAGCAACGACAGGTCACTTCGCTGGCGTGCAAGCTCGCGCTGCACGAAGCCATGCGACTTGATCGCCTCTTCTGTGTTCGGCAATCCCGGTTGAACAGCCAGGACTCGTATCGCCGCCTGATCGGCTGCCTCGTAGGCACGCCGCGCTGCCCAAGCCGCTTCCTGCGGCTTCGGCGTGAGCAAGCAACGAATCGCATACGCCAAGGAAGATAGCGCGTCATCAGCCAGAGCATGGCCGATCACCCAATCGTCACTTTCCTCGGGCAGCAAGTTCATCACTTCGTCGAGTCTTGCCGACCATGTGGCACGATCAATCGCCGCAGCTTGAAGGTCGGTCCACAACTGAACAGTAATTTCGCGCGGACGTTGGGCACTGCCAGCATCCGACTCACGAGCAAGGCGCTCGAAATTGACGAGCTGCCTCGTCGCAGCTGCCGCAGCGAACGCGATCCGCGCCCGACTTGATAGCACCCCGAGTTCGCCGGTCAACGCGTTTTCGTCAAAGCTGTACATGCGAACTACCTTCGAAAGAACGGGGTCAGGTTAACTTACTGCACGACTGCAGTAAGTTAACCGACCCCGTTATCCTTTACCAAAGCCCTTGGACATTGAGGTTTTGAAATGCACGATCAAGAGCTAGTCGATGAATTGGTGGCCAGTGGACATGTTGGTGAGCAACAGGTAATGCTGTGGCGCGATGTGGCTGGGTTGATGGCGGTGTTCGATGCGATCGGACGGGACGGGGTGAGCGCAGTGGTGAAGATTGACGGTGCTCGACCTGATGCGGCCATGTATACCGTTGTGGTTTCTGGGCCTCGTCTTGGTGAGGCATTCTTTCGCCAAGACGGCAGCGACCTTCCAGCGCTGCTCAGCGCAGCCATAGCGTTCTACAGGGCTGCTGCTTGGTCAGGGCCTCACACTGGTTGATCAACGCTTGGCTCTTCCCGCGAGATCGACGCCCGCCTTGTGCTGGGCGTTGCTGTTGCCAGGCTGCTAGCGCGCAGCCTCCAAGACTCAAGGGATCAAGGGATCAAGGGATCAAGGGATCAAGCAAGGGGGTTCAGATTCGGGGTCATGGTTCAGATTCGGGGTCAAGTCTTGCTTCTTGCCCCCTGCGCCTTCTTCCCTTTGTCCTCCGGCGGTGTGATGAACCTGATGGGCCGCTTGGGCGGATCGGGTGGCGTCATGAGATCGCGGATGGCGTCGAAGACCTGCTTGA
This sequence comes from Tahibacter aquaticus, assembly GCF_004363655.1. GTDB lineage: Bacteria > Pseudomonadota > Gammaproteobacteria > Xanthomonadales > Rhodanobacteraceae > Tahibacter > Tahibacter aquaticus. Next base: position 2,196 of record NZ_SNZH01000040.1, on the reverse strand, counting down.
GCTGATTGCGGGTGTTGCGGCTGAAGGCATCGTGCTGCAGGGCCAGCGCTTCGGTCTTCTCTTCGAGTTCGTTCAGCCGCTTGGCCAGGTCGCCATGCGTGATGGCCAACTCGCGCACGCGAACGAAGGTGCGCATGATCTCGATGTTCACGACGACCAATTAACGGGGTCAGGTTAACTTCCAGGAGCCACGGATCAGAGGTTTCCGACTCAAGAATCGGCGCTCGCCGCTGCAGCTTGTCGGAGCTCTCGGCGAGACTTCACGTATGGCCCGCCTACCCCGACTAGACTTAGCCTGCGTAGCCCAGCATGTCGTTCAGCGCGGCAACAACCGCCTCCCTTGTTTCCTTGATGACTGCGACCGCCGGCGCTATTTCCAGAACCTCCATGAAGCCCTGCTCGACACCGACGTCAAACTGCATGCTTATGTATTGATGAGCAACCATGTGCATCTGCTGGCGACACCGCCAGCCGTAGGCGCCATACCCCGCCTGATGCAGAAACTCGGACGCCAGTATGTCGGAGCGTTCAATGCGAGACATCGACGTTCCGGAACGTTGTGGGAAGGCCGCTACAAGTCTTGTCTGGTCGAAAGTGAAAGCTACCTGCTTCGTTGCAGCCGCTATATCGACTTGAACCCCGTTAGAGCCCGAATGATCGCCGATCCCATCGCATTTCCATGGTCCAGCTGCGCCGCGCTCTGCGGCGAACGCGAAGATCCGTTGCTGTCGCCCCACCCCACATACTCGGCACTGGGAACGACACCTCAAGAACGCGCACTGGCATACCGGTCCTTGCTTGCCGAGGCCCTTTCAGAGGATGCCGTCCAGGCCATCCGCAGCTACCTGCAACAGCAACGCGCGTTGGGACTGGACGACTTCCGCGCCATGGTCCAGGCTAAGACGAGTCGTTTCGCCGGCATACGCCCCGCACATAGACCCTCGTCGGCAACC
>NZ_SNZH01000040.1:0-1144 GCF_004363655.1 Tahibacter aquaticus | reverse complement strand
CGCGCGTTGGGACTGGACGACTTCCGCGCCATGGTCCAGGCTAAGACGAGTCGTTTCGCCGGCATACGCCCCGCACATAGACCCTCGTCGGCAACCAACCGCGATAAGTTAACCTGACCCCGTTTTCGCCCCTTTATCTATACCTCTATTTCATTGAGGTGGGGATCGGCTGAGGTGGGTAACAAACATTGAACGCCTATCTGGGCTCATTTGCATTGTAGTTTGGAAGTCTACAAAGCCGAGTTGAAACCACCATGGCTGCTTAACGGCATCGTCCATCAGCTGCTGCCAGTTCCGGATCGCGTAGTCCGCTTCGCTATCACTTAAGCCGTACCTAGTAACAGCCAGCACTTCGCAAAGTGTGGTCCTACATTCCACCGGAGGAAATTCGACGCGCTGGAGAAGTTCGGGCGGCGCAGCACTTATGTACTGCAAGAGCTGCGCTTTCGCTGTTGCGGCCCATTGAGTATCCCCAGGCTCATCTTTCATTTCATCATGAAGCAGCCGAGCCATGGACGGGAGCTTCCCGGGCTGTTCTGGTGGATCGTCCAGTAGCGCTTGAAGAAGCTCGGCCGACGTGGCTATCTGGGTTACGGTTTTATTCTGATCGGGATTCCGATCGGAGGGTTTTACGTGTCCGTCTGCTGGGGACCGGACACCTGGTGGTGTTGAACTCGTACTCGACGATGGCAGAGTGGGCGTTTCCACTGCTCGGGATTTGGCGTTCTCATCTCGCGCAGCGATAGCCGTACTGGATTTATTGTCCGTCTGGTCTTGCGCGGCCCGCGTCTCTGTCAGCTCCGCAGGGCGAGTCGCCGAAACTGAGCTGATCAATGCGCCATCGCGCTGTATTAGCAAGGCGAAGGTAAGCCCCAGTCCGAGACACACAATGCTAGTAACGGCAAGCCAGATCGCGGAACGCTTCATTATGGAATCTCGAGAACTAGTACGCAAATGACGGTAGCGTAGGCGCTTGACTTCGAGTCACCTTCTTCCTCGGCATCTTTACTCACCTCGAATGGCGACAATGAATCGCCTATCCGGGAGTCTGAACCGCCCCGGCTTTCCCGGAGGCTCTTTCCCTTGAGAGGATAGAGCGATGAGAAAGTCAGAGAAGTATTCGGAAGAGGTACGAGAGCGAGCG
>NZ_SNZH01000039.1 GCF_004363655.1 Tahibacter aquaticus | reverse complement strand
CGCTACGGCAGGAAGGATGAAAACTCCTCGTGCTGGATCCGCGTCTCGCATCCCTGGGCCGGTACCGGCTTCGGTGGCGTGCATATTCCGCGCATCGGGCAAGAGGTGCTGGTCGATCACCTGAACGGCGATCCGGACCAGCCCATCGTCGTTGGCCGCGTCTACAACACCAACAACCCGCACCCCTGGAACCTGCCGGCCAATGCCACGCAGTCGGGCTTCCTGACGCGCTCGAGCATGGGCGCAACCTGGCAGAACGCCAACGCGTTGCGCTTCGAGGACAAGAAGGGCGAGGAACAGGTCTGGCTGCATGCGGAAAAGAACCAGGATATCGAAGTCGAGAACGACGAGACGCACTGGGTCGGGCACGACCGCACCAAGACCATCGACCACGACGAAACCGTGCACGTGAAGCACGACCGTACCGAGACGGTCGATCACAACGAGACGATCACGGTGCACAACGACCGCACCGAGCGCGTCGATCACAACGAGAAAATCAGCATCGGTGACAACCGCAGCGAAGACGTCGGCAAGAACGAAGCGGTAGCCATCGGCAACAACCAGACCCACAGCGTCGGCGACAACCGCACGCGCTCGGTGGGCAAGAACGAAATACTGAGCATCGGCAGCAATCGCAGCAAGAAAGTCGGCAAGAACGAAAGCGACAAGATCGGCAAGAGCTGGTCGATCAAGGTCGGCAAGTTCAAGACCGAGACCATCGGCATGGCCTCGATGCAGAACATCGGCCTGGGCAAGATGACCAACGTCGGCCTGGGCTATATGCGCAATGTCGGCATGATGATGACGAGTGTGGTCGGGGTAAGCCGTACCGACACCATTGGAAAGAACCATACCGCGACAGTCGGAAAAGTGTTCACGCTGACGGCCGGCGGCAAGAGCGTCATCGTCATGGACGACAAGAGCATCATGCTGCAGATCGGCCAATCGAAGCTGGTGTTGCAGGACGACGGCAAGATCACGTTGCAGGGTATCGAGGTGCTGATCGACGGCAAGGCCCTGGTCGACATCGATAGCGACAAGATCGACCTGAACTAAAGGAGTGGTTCATGACCGTCGTCGTCAATCAGTCCTTGTATCCGGTGCAGGGCATCGAGCAGCGTTTCTATCACGGCAATCGCTATCACTGCATTTCTGCCAAGGTCGCGCTGCAGTGGGACGGACAGGGCCGTTTGCGCAGTCTGCCAAAACAGCTACCGCTGCTGCGCAACGATGTCTGGCACGACCAGGAAGACCGTTCCAGCCTGCGCTGTGCCAGCGAGCTGATTCCGTACAAGCCGGCGACCGACGTATTGGTCGTCGGCAGCGTGCGGCCAGCGGACGGCAGGCCGACTACCGGCTGGGCCGGCGCGCTGCTGATCGGCGAGCGCGAGAAGCGCCTGCGTTTTTTTGGACCGCGCTACTGGCGGCATAGCCTGTTGTCGGGCTGGCGCCTGTCCGGGTCAGAACCCTGCAGCGAGGTTGCCTTGCTGTACGAGAACGCGTACGGCGGCGTCAGCGATGTGTCGAAAGCGCACTTCGACGACGGCGAGTTCTATCCGGCCAATCCGCACGGCTGCGGTTTTGTCGGCCGTCATCGGCCCGATACGGCGCAGGTCTATCGCGCCGCGCAGATCGAAGCCTGGGATGGCGCGATCACACGCTTTGGCCGCGACGAACCGGTCGGCGGATTCGGTCCGATACCCGGCTATTTCCCGGCGCGCGCGCAGCACATGGGTAGCTGGAACGCACAGGATACTGCCGTCATTCCCTTGGACATGGATATGCGCTACTGGAATACGGCACCGCCCGATCAGCGCAGTGCCGAATACCTCAAGTGCGGCGACCGCATTTCGCTGGTCGGCCTGCGCCCGGGGCCGCCGCTGAGTCTGGAGATTCCGCCGTTCGAACCGGCGCTGGTCTGCCTGTTCGCCGATCGTCATCGCGAAGCGCGCCGCATGCACCTGGACACGGTCACGATCGACCTGGACCAACAGCACCTCGTACTGCGCTTCCAGCAGATCGTCGCCTTCAATGTTGCGCTGAAGCAGATCGAAGTGCGCTGCGCGCCGTGCAAACCCCTGTCCGGCGAGGTGGCGAATGGCTGAGTCGATCAAGGCGGAGAAGATAGGCACGCATTTTGCGGCCGTCGTATCGCCCTCGCTTGCGACGACACCGTTCGGCAAGCGCGCCGTACCCACCTTGCCGGCGGTTGACTTCAGCTTGGCGCTGAATACCTCGCCCACCAGCAACGGCAACTCGGCGCCACTGTTCCTGCTGATGTCACTGGCAACCAACGCAACCGGCGATACGCTGTTCCTGCCGACCGAATGCCTGCCCGACAACCCGGTCGACATGAGCTTCGCCACTGCCCATGGCCATATGGGCCTGATCCTCTCGCTCAAGGCACCGCTCCAGTCCGGCGCGATCAATTGCGGCGTGCTCTCCGGGCCGCAGGCTTCCTGCAGTGCCGAGATCGAAGCGCTGGTGGCTGCCCTGGCCGAGAAAATGGCGAACGAGTTCCAGCAGGCGCCGCTGCGGTTTCTGCAGCAGTTCAACGACTCTGCCAATGCAACGGTCGGCCGTATTCTCGAAACGAAAGCCACCTCCGCCATGGACTGGCTGGCCGGTGCGCGCGACTGGGCGGTAGAGCAGACCTCCTACGGCATCGAATACGTGCTTGACGGCGCCGCCGCGCAGGACATCGCCAGCGCCGCCGACTATGTCGCCAGCGGCCAGATCGTCAGCGACGTAAGGGACGGTGCCGCGGCCGCCTATGAATGGAGCGCCGAAGCGCTGGAGACGCTGCAGAACCTCGACTACGAACAAGTCTACGAAGCCTGCAAGCAATGGCTGCTGGAAACCCTGGGCGAGCTGACCTGCGATATGCGCGACGCGTTGGCGGCGCTACTCGCCGATCCGCGCGACATGTCGGTAAAAATGGGCGAAATGTACGGTACTGCTAAGGTGGCGGTCGCCGAAGCGGCGGCGGCCGTTGCCGTCGACGTGCTGGTGACCAAGGGTGCGGCATCGGCTGCGACGCGCGTCGGTGCGCTGGTGGCCAAGGCAGGGCCGCGCCTGGGCAAGCTGAGTGACACGATTGGCGACATCATCCGGCGCGCGAAGACGAAGCCGGACAAGGGGCCGGACACGCATCCCCGCGCCGACAAGCCCGCACCGCATACGCCGGCCGGCGGCAAGATGCCGGAGGCGGACAAGACGCCCGAACCCAAGCGCGACGGCGATACTGTCGACGGTCCGCCCAAACCGATTCCCTGCCTGGATTGCCCGGTCACGGTACACCCGGTTAATACCGTCTTCGGCTGCAAGATCCTCAATGGCGAGCAGGAACTGGATTTCGTCATCGACGCACCCTTGCCCCTGCGCTGGCAGCGCACCTACGTGTCGAGCAATGCGCAGGAGAGTTGCCTTGGCCAGGGCTGGAGCCTACCACTCGATTTTCGCATTGATGTAGAAGATGCTGCGCTTGTACTGATCGATACGCAGGGGCGGCGCATCGTGTTTCCGCTGGTCGCCGTCGGCGCGCAGTCGTTCTCGCCGTACGAGCAGGCCACGTTGCACCGGCCCGGCCGCAACCGCTGTGAGTACGTCACATCCGATGGACTGCGCCTGATTTTCGGTCTCGCGCCGGCGGACTACGCCAGACTCGCCGCGCTCGATCAGGCAGAAGCACGCCAGGCGGAACAGTTCGATCATGCGCTGGCGGCCCTACGCGAATCGGGTCTGATCGATCTGCGTGCCGTGAGTTCCACGGTTGCGGCCGATCATCGACCGCCGCAGGCGGACCGCTTGCGGCTGCTCGGCCTGGTCGATCCGAATGGCAACTGGCTGCGCGTGCACTATGCCGCCGACAATCTGCCGCACGTGGTCGAGTGCAGCGACGGACAGCACATCGGTCTGTATTTCGACAGTGGGCGCAGCGCCGCGGCAACACCGCGTCTACGGCGCGTGTCCGCATTGATGGGCGTGCCGGACGACCACGGCCGCTTTGCCGCATCGCGCATGCTGATCGAATATCGCTATAGCGACGAAGGCGATCTGGTCGCCGTGGTCGACGACAGCGGCACCATCGTGCGTAGTTTCGCCTGGTCCAACCATATCCTGGTCGAACACGCCGAGCCTGGCGGCATCGTCTCGCGCTACGACTGGGACACGACAACACCGCGCGGCCGCGTCGTACGCAACCGTGTTTCCACGGGCGAACACCTGCGCTTCGAATACGATCCGCTCGCCAGGCGCAACCGCGTGATCGATGCGAGTGGCCGCGTCACCACGTACTGCTACGACGACAGCTTCTACTTCACCGGCCTGATCGCTGCCGACGGCGCGCATACCCGCTACCAGCGCGATGGCCACGGCAACCTGATCGCGGTCACTGATCCACTGGGCCGCAGCACTCGCTACAGCTACGACGGCAGCGGACGCCTCGTGCGCATCGCCCAGCCCGACCAGGGCGTCTACCTGCTGCGTTACGCGGCTGCCGGCCGCCGTCCTGTTGCCATCACCGACCCGTTGGGCCAGACCACAGAATACGACTACGACAGCCGCGGTAACATGACTGAAACCCGCGATCCGATCGGCGCAGTAACGCGCTACGAACTCGATGCGCGGGGTCTGCCGGTGCGCATCCACGATGCGCGCGGTGGTACCGTGACACTGAGCTACGATCGCAGCGGCCGACTGCTCGAATACCGCGACTGCCTGGGCCAGCCTACGCGCCACAGCTATGACGACCGCGGCAACCTGAGCCAGACCACTGACGCGCTGGGCTCTATCACGCAGTATCACTACCAGTGCATCAACCGGCAGCACAGGGTAGTTGCCATCGTGCAGGCCGATGGCGCGGTCGAACGCCTGGCCTATGACACGCTGGGTCGTCTTATCGCCAGCATCGATGCCAATGGCAACGTCACCCGCTATGCGCTGGCCGCCGACGGGCAGCCCCTGGTGCGCGAGAACGCGCTGGGGCATACCTTGCGCTATCAATACGACGTGCATGGCCGCCTGATCGTGCTGACCAATGAGAACGGCGCGGTGTATCGCTTCGCCTGGGATGCGGCAGATCGCCTGATCAGCGAGCGAGGGTTCGATGGGCGGCGGATGGACTATCGGTATAACGCGGCGGGCGAATTGGTCGAGATGGCCGACGGTGTGGCCGATGGACAGGCGTGGCTGGGCGCCGGGCAGAGGGAAATCGTCCGCGTACGCTATCAGCGCGATGCGGCTGGCCGGCTGATCGACAAACTCAGCGCCAAGCAGACCGGTTCGGGCCAGCCCGAAGTGCGTCATAGCCGCTATCGCTATAACCTAAACGGCGAGCTGGTCCAGGCGCGCAATGCGCACGCCCGTGTCGACATGCACTACACGCCGGCGGGTCGACTGGCACGCGAAGTTTGCGTAACACGAGGCGGTCAGGCGACGACGCTGGAACATGCCTACGACGGGTTGGGCAATCGCTTCCAGACCGTTCTCCCGGATGGGCGCGTGCTACGTCACCGTCTGTACGGTTCCGGCCATGTCGACAGGATCACGCTGGACGATCAGGAAGTCTGCAGCTTCGAACGCGACGCAATGCACCGCGAAACGGTACGACGGCAAGGCTCGTTGCAGACCTTCTATGAGCGCGACGCACTGGGCCGCTTGCTGCGTCAGAACACCCGGGAAGCCGATTCCGCGTCGGCAACTGCCGAGCCTCGTATTGCCCGCCAGTATCGCTACGACCGCAGCGGTCAGCTGCTCAGCGTCGACGACGCCCGCAACGGTGCCAGCCTGTATCGCTACGATGCGACCGGCCGCTTGCTTGCGGCACAGGGGCCGGCGGGCGAGGAGCGGTTTGCATTCGACCCCGCCAGCAATCTGCTCGATACAAATGCCTCGTCGATTCAGGCGGGGCCGATGCCGCCACGCAGCTGGACCGAGTTGGAATGGCAAGCCTATGTTCGCGAGAACATTGCCAAGCCCGACTTCAATCCGCTGTTTGCACCAGAGCAGGCCGCGGCCAATCCCGCAGATTGGACGCAGGCCAAGCCGAACCGGCTGATGGTTTATCAGCAGCACCGCTATCGCTACGATCGCTGGGGCAACTGCATCGAGAAACGCTCGGGCGCGCACGAGGTACGGCGGTTCTGTTGGGATGCGGAGCATAGGCTTGAGCGTGCGCAGGTTACGCGTGTCGAGCGTGGGCGTCTGGTTACCGAGCTGTGGGGCTATGACTACGATCCGTTTGGGCGGCGGATTGCCAAATATCGACTGCCAGAACAGGTTGTCGCCAATAGGTCATTACAAAAGATTGCAAGCTCCGCGTCGCAGAAACTGCATCCTTCTGACGCCTCACGACCTTGCATCGCTAGCGCCGCCACACATTTTTGCTGGGACGGTAACCGACTGCTGATAGAGGGCAGTGCCGATCAGCAATCGCTGCATATCTATGAGCCAGACAGTTTCGTTCCGCTTGCATTGTTCCGTAGTGTAGTTCGCTCTACCGGGACGGCCGCAGGTGATGCCGACAGCGACGTGGTCGTTGCTCGTCGTGAGCGGCGGCGTAGCAAGAGTGCGCGTAGGGCTAATAAGTCAAGCGTGTCGTATAGCCGAGCAGCCTTCTCAAATCGCCTGAAGCGCGACTACAGCAGCCTCCCTCTGGAATGGCAAGCCCTGCAAGAGCAGTATCCCGAGCAGTGGGCGCTGGTCGCCAGGCGTCAGGAAAAACTGAATCGGCAGATGCGCGCTCAGCTAAAGACATTGGTCGCAGCGGATCCAGTCGTGGGATCGACAGGCGAAATCTTTCATGTCCACACGGATCACCTCGGCACGCCTCAGGAAATGACCAATCGCGAGGGCGAAATAGTATGGGTGTCGTCTTACAAGGCGTGGGGAGCGGCAGCAGATATCGAGATTCTGCCGCGCCCATCACTTCTGGAAACAGGTCACACGGTTCGGACAACAGAAGAACGGAAAGACTTACATTTTGTGCAAAACCTACGTTTCCAGGGGCAGTTTTTTGATCGGGAAACTGGACTGCACTACAACCGCTTTCGCTACTATGACCCGGATATCGGCAAGTTTTCGAGCCAAGATCCGATCGGCCTTCTGGGGGGGACGAACTGCTACGTTTACACGCCAAATCCAGTCAATTGGGTTGATCCTCTCGGCCAGTCGGCTTGCAGACCTCAAGGTATTCACGAAGACAATGCTACCAAAGGAGTGCACCTTGACGTAACCGCTGGCGGTCGTAAAGTCGAGCTAAGTGCAGTCCCTGACCACAAGGGAGGAGTGACATTCAAACCCGTTTTTAGCCACTATCCAGCCGACGTTGTTGAACGTGCCAAGGAAGAAGCAGAAGACTGGCTTGCGAAGCCCGACAATGCTAGAAAGTTGCTCGATAATGCTGAAAGAACTCTGAGTTTTCTGCAGGGGCTTGCAAAATGCACAGGCGCTATTGCGAAACTTGCGCAAGGAAAGTCTGCGGAGACCAGTTTCCTGGTCAAGGCACTCAGGAAAAAATTGCCGTAGAAAGGATCATTTAATGAAGAAGATAGTCGAGTTCAAGCCCGGATCCGTTGTTCTTCATTTCAGCAAGAGCGACAGTCGGCAGTCTATTATTGATGCTCTGGGCGAGCCAGAAGGGACTACAGATCAACGGCGTGAACCGATTGTATATAAATATGGAAATATTTATTTCACTTTAATAAAAAATTATATTTGTGGAATTGGAATAGATCTTTCAGCGGACGCAGATGCTATTTGGTGCAATGTTGATCTGTCCGATGTAGAAGGGCTTCGAGGTCTTTCAATGAACGAGGCAGCTGACTTTTTTTTCGGGAAATCTCTTGGCGTCGTGGTCGTTCGCGACAATCAGCTTGCTATAAATGAACGCCCCGAATTCTTTATCAGTTTTGACGATGACGGAATTGTTGATCGAGTAGGGATCAAGTCATATTGATATCCCTGTATGGACAGGTCGCTATGCGTTGGGACCGTTCAGCTAGACGAGATCAGATTACAAGAGCACGCGAAGTCTGCTGGCCGACCAGTGCAATGGTTCGTGCGTTAGAATTTCCGAAAGGAAAGGTGTTGGCTCATACAGAAGTGGATGCTGACTCATAGGGTGGGCTTCACGCTCTTGAATATGAGCTGGCTCGTTTTGGAGTTGGTGATTGAATTGGCTCTCGACCCAAGTTCGTCTACTCACACCCTTCAGGCAATTGTCTTAACGCCAGCGCCGCTAAGGAAGGTCTGAAGTGCGCCGTGTAAAGGCGCAGTCCTCCAGCTAGAGAGTAGTCCAGCCCGGCAACTATTGCTCCGGCCGGTAGCAACCGAAGCGGCGGTGTAGGTAACGAACCGCCGGAGCCTTCGGTGTAAAGGGTCGTGAAAGCGACTCGGCGAGTATGCAGGCCGTAACGAGAGTGAACGCTGAGCAGGCCCCGAAAATACTGATGCGGAAGTCGACCTGTCTTCAGATCAGGGAAGACTGACATCGCGAGGGAGTTGAGCAACTGGGTCCTCGCGATTCCGCCGGGGTAGTGGCGACGGCATGTAGGCACAGGAGGACTGTTGCAACACGGGAAGCCTCGTCGATGGTCGAGGTGCGACCAACGAGACGCCCGCGAGGGACAGGCTCGGTCGGTCGGGGTGGCGGATGGGTTCGTAGTACCGATGAAGCCGGGTAATGCCGGCGGAGGGAAGGAGCCCTGGTTCGAGGAGGACGCTGGAAGAGGCGAGGGACAGGAGATTGGTGTTGAACCTACAAACTCCAGAAAGTGTTCAGAAGCTTCAGAACGCGTTGCATGCCAAAGCGAAGGGATCGCCTAGTTTTCGCTTCTACGCGCTGTACGACAAGGTGTATCGCGACGACATTCTGGACTTTGCCTACCGGCTCGCACGCAGCAATGGCGGCGCACCGGGTGTCGACGGCCAGGACTTTGCGGATATTGAGGCGTACGGCGTAGAGCGCTGGTTAGGCGAGCTGACGCAAGCTCTGAAGGAGAAGAAGTACCGCACACAAGCGGTGCGACGGGTCTACATCCCCAAGGCGGACGGTAAGCAGCGTCCGCTGGGCATTCCGACGGTGCGCGACCGGGTGGTGCAGACGGCGGTGGTATTTGTATTGACGCCGATCTTCGAAGCCGACCTGGACCCGCACCAGTATGCCTACCGACCGGGAGGCAGCGCGCACGATGCGGTGCGCCATGTGCATCGGCTGCTCAACACGGGATACACCGAGGTGGTCGATGCGGATTTGAGCGACTACTTCGGCAGCGTGCCGCACGCCGAGCTGATGCGCTGCCTGGCACGTCGGATCGTCGACCGCCATTTGCTGGCACTGATTAAACAGTGGCTGGTGATGCCGGTGGATGAAGACGACGGTCGCGGCGGCACGAGGCGTACGACGACGGCGAAGGATGACAAGCGCGGCACGCCGCAAGGCGCGCCGATTTCGCCGTTGCTGAGCAATCTGTACCTGCGCCGCTTTATGCTGGGATGGAAGGCACTGGGCCTGGAGCGCAAGCTGCGGGCTCAATCGTTTCCTATGCCGATGACTTCGTCATCCTGTGTCGTGGCAGTGCGGCGACAGCCGATGCCGCAATGCGCAGCATGATGCAGAAACTGAAGCTGACGGTGAACGATGCCAAGACCCATACGCGCCGAATACCGGCGGAACGTTTTGACTTCCTGGGTTACACTTTCGGACGCTTCTACTCGGCGAAGACTGGGCGGGCCTTCATCGGCACGCGTCCGTCCGCCAAGAGCATTCGCAAGGTGGGGCGGACGATCCACGATCTGACCAGTCGACGCTGGTTGCTGCTGGACGAACGTGACCGCGTAGAGCGCCTCAACCGCACAATGGTGGGGTGGGCGAACTACTTCTGTCTAGGCTCAGTCAGCCGCGCCTACATCGCGCTGGATCGGCACGCGTCGCGCCGGCTACGTCGGTGGTTGTGCTTGAAGCACAAGGCCAAAGCGAGGAGCGCGCAACGCTTCTCCTACGAGTTCCTGTATCACCAACTGGGGCTCGCACGGCTGGGTGCGACGACGCGCAACTTCCCGTGGGCGAAAGCATGATGGCCTCGTCCGAGCGCCGGATGCGGGAGATCCGCACGTCCGGTGCGACGAGCGGGGGCTGGAAACGGAGCTTCATCGCTACCGCGCCAGTCCCCGACTCCACCAAGTCCCCCCATTTTGTGCTGAGATTAGCCCACGCAGCAGCAGGACATAACCGATGGACCAGATGAGCTTCGGCGACGGGGAGTACGCGAGCAAGCGCA
>NZ_SNZH01000038.1 GCF_004363655.1 Tahibacter aquaticus | reverse complement strand
GCAGCTGGACGAATGGCAGGCGCGCTATCCCGCCATGACGCGGCTGTATCCGGCCACGCCGATGCAGGCCGGCCTGCTGTTCGAAAGCCTGCTCGGTGTTTCCAGCTACCTGATCCAGACCTATCCCGTGCTGCGCGGCGAACTGGACGCAGGCGCGTTCCGCCGGGCCTGGGAACAGGTTGTCGAGCGCCACGATATTTTCCGCACGGCGTTCGTCGGCGAAGGCGAGGGCTTGCACCAGCTGGTGTCAGCGCAGGCGACGCTGCCCTGGCACGAAGAAGACTGGAGCGGACTGGCCGCCGACGAGCAGGAACGCCGCTTCGACGCCTATCGCGCGCAGGACAAGGCGACCGCCTTCGACTTCGCCCGGCCGCCGCTGATGCGCGTTGCGCTGTTCCACCTGGGCGCAAGGCGTTATCAGCTTTTGTGGACAATGCACCATATTCTGCTGGACGGCTGGTGCATTCCGCTGGTCTATCGCGACGTGATGCAACTGCTGCAGGCGCAGCTGCAGGGCCGCAGCGCCAGCCTGCCGGCGGCGCCGCCGTTCGAAGCACATATCGCCTGGCTGCAGCGGCAGGACCGCGAGCGTGCCAAGGCACACTGGGGCGAGGTGCTGGGCCGCATCGATGCACCGACGCCGCTGGCCGTCGACCGCCTGCCTGCGGGTGGCGAGAGCGGCTATCGCGAACAGTTCCTGGAATTGAGCCAGGCACAGACCGAAGCCTTGCAGGCGGCAGCGCAGGCACAGCGCATGACGGTGAATACCCTGGTGCAATGGGCCTGGGCGTATCTGCTGCATCGCTACAGCGGCGAGGCCGAAGTGGTGTTCGGCGCGACCATTGCGGGACGTCCGGCGGAAGTGCCGGGCATCGAGGACATGGTCGGCCTGTTCATCAACACCATTCCGGTGCGCGTCGCGTTTGCGCCGGAGCAGGGCATCGCCGCCGCGCTGGCCACGCTGCAGCAGGGATTCCAGCGCAGCAGCGACTACGGCTATCTGTCCCTGCCCGAGATCCAGCGCCAGTCGCGCGTGCGCGCCGGCACGCCGCTGTTCGACAGCCTGCTGGCCTTCGCCAACTACCCGCTGGACGCCATGACCGACGCGGCGGCGGCACCGGCGGCCAGCCGCCTGGAAATCGAGCGTGCCGGCCACGACGACCAGACCAATTTCAAGCTGTCGCTGAACGCCAACCTCGATCGCATCCTGCGCGCACGCCTGGCCTACCGGGCCGAGGATTTCGCCCAGGACACGATAGAACGTCTGCTCGGCCACCTCGGCCGCATCCTGGACCAGCTGCCGGCGGCGATCGCCGCCGGCGACGGCATCGCCAGCCTGCTCGGCGAGGACGAAATCCGCCAGCTGCGCGCCTGGGGCGAGCCGCTGCGCGAGGCCGCGCCGGATGTCTGCGTGCATGAACTGTTCGAAGCCCAGGCAGCGCGCACGCCGCATGCAGTGGCCGCGGTATTCGGCGAACAGCAGCTCAGCTATGGGCAGCTCAACGCGCAGGCCAATCAGGTGGCGCACTATCTGCTGCAGCAGGGCGTGCAAAGCGACACCCTGGTCGGCCTCTGCGTGGAGCGTTCGCCCGACATGCTGGTCGGCATGCTGGGCATTCTCAAGGCCGGCGCGGCCTATCTGCCGCTGGACCCGGACTATCCGCAGGAACGCATCGCCTTCATGCTGCAGGATTCTGCCGTCGAGCACGTGCTGACCCAGAACGCCATCCTGGAAGCGCTGCCGCTGCTGGGCGAAAAAACCGTGCTGCCGCTGGACCCGCCGCTGCGCGAGCTGTTCCTGGCGGCGCAGCCCGAGCACAACCCCGGCCGCCGCGAATTGGGCCTGACGCCGCGCCACCTGGCCTATGCCATCTACACCTCGGGTTCCACCGGCCAGCCCAAGGGCGCGCTGATCGAACACCGCAACGTGGTGCGCCTGGTGCATGCGGCCAACTACGTGCAGCTGAGTCCCGGCGCGGTCATGGCGCAGGCCTCCAACAGCGCCTTCGACGCGGCCACCTTCGAGATCTGGGGCGCGCTGGCCAATGGCATGAGCCTGTTCCATATCGGCAAGGAAACCCTGCTCGATCCGCTGCGGCTGGCGCGCGCGCTGCAGGACGGCCGCGTCGACACGCTGTTCATCACCACGGCGGTGTTCAACCAGATGTCCATCGTCGATGCCAGCGGCTTTGCCCGCCTGCAGCACCTGCTGTTCGGCGGCGAAGGCGTGGACATGGAAGCGGTGAACCGCGTGCTCGCCGCCGGCAAGCCGCGCCATCTGCTGCATGTCTACGGTCCTACTGAAAACACCACGTTCAGCAGTTTTTTCGAAATTGTGGAAAAGCGCGCCGATACCTATCCCATCGGCAAGCCCATCGCCGGCACGACGCAGTACGTGCTCGATGCGCAGCGCCGGCTGGTGCCCTGCGGCGTGACCGGCGAGCTGTACCTGGGCGGCGACGGCGTTGGCCGCGGTTACCTGGGCCAGCCCGAGCTGAGCAACGAACGTTTCGTCGCCGATCCGTTCGGCAGCGCGCCGGATGCACGCCTGTACCGCAGCGGCGACCTGGTGCGCTGGCTGCCGGAAGGCGAGGTTCAGTTCGTCGGCCGTGTCGACGACCAGATCAAGATCCGCGGCTTCCGCATCGAGCTGGGCGAAATCGAAAGCCAGCTGCGCGGCCATGAAGCGGTACAGGAAACGGTGGTGGTGGCGCGCCAGGACGGCGGTACCACGCGCCTGGTCGCCTACGTGGTCTGCGTGCCCCAGGCCGAGGAGCGCAGCGAAGTGCTGCTGGCCAAGGACTGGCGCGCGTATCTAAAACAGCGCCTGCCCGACTACATGCTGCCGGCGGCCTTCGTGGTGCTGGACAGCCTGCCGCTCAACAGCAATGGAAAAGTGGACAAGCGCCGGCTGCCGGCGCCGGACTACCAGGCGCAGCAGCTGTACGTGGCGCCGCAGAGCGAGATCGAGCAGAAACTGGCCGACATCTGGTGCCAGCTGTTGCGTATCGACCAGGTCGGCGTGCACGACAATTTCTTCGAGATGGGCGGCGATTCCATCCTGCTGATCCAGGTGGTCTCCCGCGCCAACCAGGCCGGCATCGGCATCACCACCAAGCACCTGTTCGAAGCCCAGACCATTGCCGAAGTGGCGAAACTGGCCAGCAGCGAAGGCGCAATCGTCGCGCCGCAGCAGGAAATCTGCGGTGCATTGCCGCTGCTGCCCATCCATCACCTGTTCCTCGGCGGCGATGCCTGCGACCGGCATCACTTCAACCAGTCGGTACTGCTGCAGACGCCGGCAGATTTCGATGCGGCGGCGCTGCGCGCGATGGTCGCGGCGATCTACCGCCGCCACGATGCACTGCGCCTGCGCTTCGTGCAGGAGCAGGGGCAGTGGCAGGCCAGCCACGCGCCGCTGGATGCAGCGCTGCTTGCCGACAGCTGCGTGGTCGAGACCTTGCCGGCCGACCCGGCCGGGCAGCGCGCCTTCCTCAGCCTGCGCTGCAATCACTGGCAGGCCGGCTTCGACCTGGCTCAGGGCCCGCTGCTGCGCGCCGTGTATTTCGCCCCGGCCGAGGCGGGCGACAGCGGCCGCCTGCTGCTGACGGTGCACCATATCGTCGTCGACGGCGTGTCCTGGCGCGTGCTGCTGGCCGACCTGGAACAGGCCTACGAGCAGCACCGCAACGGCCAGGCCGTGGTGCTGCGCGCCAAGACCTCGTCGTTCCAGCAATGGGGTTCTGCACTGCTGGACTATGCGCACAGTGCAACATTGCAGCAGGAGAAGGCCTACTGGCTGGCGCAGAGCGGTGCACAGGTGGCGCCGCTGCCGGTGGATCGCGAGATCGAAGGGCAGGGTGCCATTGCCACCTCGCGCGCCGTCGTGGTCAGCCTGGATGCGGACGAGACGCGCGCCCTGCTGCAGCAGTGCCCGCGTGCCTATCGCACCCAGGTCAACGAACTGCTGCTGGCCGGCGTCTACCTGGGCATGCGCGAGTGGACCGGCGCCGACGGCTTGCGCCTGCGCCTGGAAGGACATGGCCGCGAGACGCTGTTCGACCAGCTGGACATCACCCAGACGGTCGGCTGGTTCACCAGCGTCTATCCGCTGACCCTGCGCAGCGCCGGCAGCGACGTGGGCGAGGTGATCAAGGCGGTCAAGGAACAGTACCGCGCCGTGCCGCATCACGGCATCGGCTACGGTGTACTGCGCTACCTGGCCAATGACGCCGAGCTGGGCGCGATGGCCGCGGCGGTCGACGAATCCGGCCTGGAGTTCAACTACCTGGGCCAGTTCGACCAGGTGATCAACGCCGACACGCGCTTCCAGGCGGCGGCCGAAGGCAGCGGCGCGCAGGCCAGTTCGCGCCGCCAGCGCTCGGCCCGGCTGGCCCTGAGCGGCAAGGTGTTCGGCGGACAGATGCAGTTCGCCCTGAGCTACAGCAACAGCCAGTACGACGAATCGACCATGCGCCGGCTGGCGCAGCTGCTGCAGGACGGCATGCGCCGCGTCATCGCGCATTGCCAGCAGCCCGGCGTCGGCGCGTATACGCCGTCGGACTTCCCGCTGGCGCGGGTCGGCCAGCCCCAGCTGGATGCCTGGCAGCTGCGCTATCCCTCGCTGGCACGGCTGTATCCCGCCACGCCGATGCAGGCCGGCCTGCTGTTCGAAAGCCTGCTCGACCGGTCCGCCTATGTCGTGCAGACATTTCCCATTTTGCGCGGCGCGCTGGACGTGGCGGCATTCCGCAGCGCCTGGCAGCAGGCAGTGGACCGGCACGATGTGTTCCGCACCGCCTTCGTCGAAGGCGAGGAACTGCACCAGCTGGTGCTGGCCCAGGCCAGCCTGCCCTGGCACGAGGAAGACTGGAGCGGCCTGCCGGCGCAGGAGCAGCAGCATCGTTTCGAGGTGTACCGCGCCCAGGACAAGCAGGCCGGTTTCGATTTCGCACGGCCGCCGATGATCCGCCTGGCCCTGTTCCGCCTGGGCAACGATCGCTATCAGCTGCTGTGGACCTTGCATCACGTGCTGCTCGACGGCTGGTGCGTGCCGCTGGTCTACCGCGACGTGATGCGCCTGTACCAGGCGCAGCTGGAAGGTCGCGCCGCCGATTTGCCGCCGCCGCCGCCGTACGAACAGCACATTGCCTGGCTGCAGCGCCAGGACGGCGACGCGGCGCGGTCGCACTGGCGCAACCTGCTGGCGCAGATCGATGCACCGACGCCGCTGGTGGTCGACCGGCTGCCTGGCGACGGCGACAGCGGCCGCCGCGACGAATCGGTGGAACTCACGCCGGAACAGACCCAGGCCCTGCAGGCCACGGCCCAGGCCCAGCACACCACCGTGAACACGCTGGTGCAATGGGCCTGGGCCTATCTGCTGCACCGCTACAGCGGCGAGAGCGACGTGGTGTTCGGCGCGACCATTTCCGGCCGCCCGGCGGCGGTGCCGGGCATCGAGGAAATGATCGGCCTGTTCATCAACGCGATTCCGGTCAAGGTCTCGTTCGGCACTCAGCGCAGCGTCGCTGCGTCGATCGCGGCGCTGCACCAGGATTTCCAGCGCAGCAACGACTTCGCCTACCTGTCGCTGCCGGAAATCCAGCGCCAGTCGCGTGTGCGCGCCGGTACGCCGCTGTTCGACAGCCTGATGGAATTCGGCAATTACCCGCTGGATGCGATGGCCGACGTGGCCGCGACACCGGCCGCTTCCGAGCTGCAGCTGGAACGCCGTGGCCATGACGAGGCCAGCAACTACAAGCTGGGCCTCAACGTCAGCTTCGGCCGCACGCTGAAAGTGAAGATCGGCTATCGCGCCGAACAGTTCGCCCAGGCCACGCTGCAGCGCCTGCTGCGCCACCTGGCCCGGGTACTCGCCCAGCTGCCTGCGGCGGTGGCCGGCACTGGCACCATCGGCAGCGTGCTGGACGAAGCCGAGCTGGCGCAGCTGCACGACTGGGGCAGCGGCCCGCAGCTGGCCTTGCCGGTGCTGTGTGCGCACCAGCTGTTCGAGGCCCAGGTGCGGCGCGATGGACAGGCCACGGCCGTGGTCTGCGGCGAGCAGCGCCTGAGCTATGCCGAACTGAATGCCCAGGCCAACCGGGTTGCGCGCTATCTGCTGGACCAGGGCGTGCGGCCGGACAGCCTGGTCGGCCTCTGCGTCGAACGCTCGCCGGACATGCTGGTCGGCCTGCTCGGCATTCTCAAGGCCGGCGCAGCCTACCTGCCGCTGGACCCGGAATATCCGGAAGACCGCATCGCCTACATGCTGCAGGATTCCGCCGTCGAACACGTGCTGACCCACAGTGCCGTGCTCGAAGCGCTGCCGCTGCTGGGCGATAAGACCGTGCTGCCGCTGGATGGGCCCATGCGCGACCTGCTGCTCGGCGCCTATGCCGACGGCGACATCGACCCGGCCGAAAGCGCGGTCACGCCGGCCCACCTGGCCTATGCCATCTACACCTCGGGTTCCACCGGCACACCCAAGGGCGTGCTGCTGGAGCATCGCGGCCTGGTCAACCTGGCGCAGAACCAGTCGCGCCTGCATGCACTGTCGCCGCGCAGCCGCGTGCTGGCGTTCGCCTCGCTGAGTTTCGATGCGGCCACCTGGGAATGGCTGATGGCCCTGAGCAACGGTGCCAGCCTGCATATCTGTGCCCAGGACGAGCGCTATTCGGCGCCGCGCCTGTCGGCACTGCTGCTGGAGCAGGGCATCACCCACGCCACGCTGCCGCCGGCCCTGCTGGCACAGTTGGACGCCAGCGCCGACTACGCCCTGCAGGTGCTGGTGGTTGCCGGCGAAGCCTGCGACGAACAACTGGCCTGGACCTGGGCGCAGCGCTGCCGCGTCTGCAATGCCTATGGCCCGACCGAAACCACGGTCTGCGCCACCCAGTCCGACGTGCTGCCTGGCCAGCGCATCAGCCTGGGCCGCGCCCTGGCCAACTTCGACGTACAGGTGCTCGACGCCCAGCTACAGCCGCAGCCGGCCGGCCTGCCCGGTGAACTGTGTATCGGCGGCGCCGGCCTGGCCCGCGGCTATCTGAACCAGCCGCAGCTGACGGCCGAGCGTTTTGTGGCGCATCCGCAGCGGCCGGGCGAACGCCTGTACCGCAGCGGCGACCTGGTGCGCTGGCTGCCCG
The DNA here is from genome assembly GCF_004363655.1 of Tahibacter aquaticus. GTDB lineage: Bacteria > Pseudomonadota > Gammaproteobacteria > Xanthomonadales > Rhodanobacteraceae > Tahibacter > Tahibacter aquaticus. The sequence goes on along the minus strand of NZ_SNZH01000038.1, from coordinate 3,831 downwards.
ACGGCGAGCTGCAGTTCCTCGGCCGCGTCGACAGCCAGGTGAAGATCCGCGGCTTCCGCGTCGAGCTGGGCGAGATCGAGGCCCGGCTGGCCGCCTGCGACGGTGTGCGCCAGGCCGTGGTGGTGGCGCGGGAAGACGTGGCGGGCAGCAAGCGCCTGGTCGCCTACCTCGTCGTCGCGGCCCAGCGCGACACCCTGCCCAACGAAGTGCTGCTGGCCAAGCAATGGGCGCAGCAGCTGCGCCAGCAATTGCCGGACTACATGGTCCCGGCCGCCTTCGTCATCGTCGAGCAGATTCCGCTGACCGGCAACGGCAAAGTCGACCAGCGCCGCCTGCCAGCGCCCGACTACCAGGGCCAGCAGGACTACGTCGCGCCGCAAAGCGCGACGGAAACGACCCTGCTGGCGGCCTGGTCGGACCTGCTCAAGCTCGACAGCCTGGGCGTGACGCACGACTTCTTCGACCTGGGCGGCGATTCCATCCTGATCATGCGAATGAGCATGGAAATCAAGGCCGCCTTCGCCGTCGAGCTGCCCGTGCGCGAGATCTTCGAGCGGCCGACGATCCGATCCCTCGCTGCCCGCATCGACGAGTTAGTACTGCAGCAATCGCTGAAGACCAGCATTTCCTTCGACGTGGATGCCGCGGAAAGCAATAACCAGGAGTTGATCGAGCTATGAGTTTTCGCGGATTGCTCAATGACTGCCAGGCCAGGGACATCAAGCTGGCGGTCAAAAATGGAAAGTTGCTGCTCAGTGACGAGAAAGGCAATCTGACGGCCGAGCTGAAGCAGGCGCTGAGCCTGCACAAGGCCGCCATCATCACCTGGCTGCAGGGCAGCGACAGCGAGGCCATCGCGCGGCGCGACGGCCTGGCCGAGTATCCGCTGTCGTTCTCGCAGCAGCGCCTGTGGTTCATCGACCAGCTCGGCGGCAGCACGCAGTACAACGTGCCGTCGGCCTTTGCCCTGAACGGCCGGCTGGACGAGGCGGCGCTGCAGCAGTCGCTGGATGCCGTCGTCGCACGCCATGCCGTGCTGCGCACCGTGTTCCGCCTAAAGGACGGCGAGCCGGTGCAGTGCGTGCGCGAATTCGCCTCGGTAGCGGTGGAGCGCATCGACCTGGGCAGCCTGGGCGAGGACGAGCAGCGCCGCCAGGTCAGGGCATTGCTCGCCGCCGAGCGCACCACGCCGTTCGACCTGGGCAACGACCTGATGCTGCGCTGCCGCCTGCTGCGCCTGGGTCACGATTCACATGTTGTTTTGTTCACCATGCACCATATCGCCGCCGACGGCTGGTCGCTGGGCGTGCTGATCAAGGAATTCGTCGAAGGCTACGAAGCCTTCGGTGCCGGGCGCCAGCCGGTGCTGCCGGAACTGCCGATCCAGTACGCCGACTTCGCCCATTGGCAGCGCGAAGCGATGCGCGGCGGCCTGGTCGAGGCCGAACTGGCGTACTGGAAAGAGGCGCTGGACGGCATTCCCAGCGTGCACCGCCTGCCGCTGGACAAGCCGCGCCCGGCAGAACAGCGCTTCGAGGCGCAGCGCCATGGCCAGCGTCTCGACAAGGCCCTCAGCGACGGCCTGCAGCAGCTGGGCCGCGCGCACAATGCCACGTTGTTCATGGTGCTGCAGAGTGCATTTGCCGCCGTGCTGCAGCGTTTCAGCGGCGATGGCGACATCGTCATGGGCGTGCCGCATGCGGGCCGGGCGCAGAAAGAGCTGGCACCGCTGATCGGCTTTTTCGTCAACACGCTGGTATTCCGCAGCCAGCTGCGCAGCGACCTGCGCGTGAGCGAGCTGCTGGCCCAGGGGCGGCAGACGGCGCTGGACGCGTTCGCCCATTCCCATGTCCCGTTCGACCTGCTCGGCGATGCGCTGCGCCACGAGCGCAGCCTGGCCTACAACCCGCTGTGCCAGATCAAGTTCGTGCTGCAGAACTTCGAAGCCGGCGAACTCAAGCTGCCCGGCCTGCAGCTGGCACCGGTGGAGCAGGGCAGCGGCCGCGTGCATTTCGACCTGGACCTGACCGCGACCGAGTCCGCCGACGGTATCCAGCTGAGCTGGACCTACAAGGACGAACTGTTCGATCGCACCAGCATCGAAAACCTGGCCAAGGCCTATCGTCGCCTGCTGCAGCAGATGGTGGCGCATCCGTACGCGCGTCTGAACGAGCTGGACTGGCTGGACGCGGACGACGCTCAGAGGCTGCGCAGCCAGGGCCAGGGTCCGCAGAGCACGGTGTGGCGGGAACTGCCGCTGCCGCAGCAGTTCGAGCAGCAGGTGCTGCGCACGCCGCAGGCGATTGCGCTGCGCTGCGGTGCGGATGAATTGAGCTATGCCGATCTTGATGCGAAGGCCAGCCGGCTGGCGCATGCGCTGATCGAGCAGGGCGTGGCAGCCGGTGCGCGCGTCGGTGTGCATCTGGAACGCTCGCTGGAACTGCTGATCGCGCTGCTGGCGGTGCAGAAGAGCGGCGCCGCCTACGTGATGCTCGACCACAAGCAGACGCCGGAACGGCTGCAGGCGATCCTGGCCGATGCGGGCGTGACCGTCGCGTTGCTCGACAGCCGTCGCTCGGTATTGCCGGTCGGCGGTGTGGATACGCTGTACCTGGACGATGCCGGCGTAGATGCGCAGTGGCTGGCGGAATACCCGTCGACGCAGCCGGATATCGCCATCGCCGCCGCGGACAGCGCCTACGTGCTGTACACCTCGGGCTCTACCGGCACGCCCAAGGGTGTAGAGATCCTGCATCGCGGCCTGACCGACTATTGTGCCTTTGCGCGCGAAGGCTATTACGCGGCATCGTTGAGCGGATCGCTGGTGGTGACGTCGCCGGCGTTTGACCTGACGGTGCCGTCGCTGTACGTGCCGCTGCTGACCGGCGGTTGCGTGGAACTGATCGCAGTTGACGATGACTTGGCCGGTTTCGCCGCGCGGCTGGAACAGGCCGACATACCGCCGGTGCTGCTGCGCCTGACGCCATCGCATCTGCAGGGACTGCTGCAGCTGGCCGACGAAACGCCGCGCCAGACTGCACATGTGTTCGTGATCGGCGGCGAAGCCTTCGGCGTGGATCTGGCGCGGCAGCTGCAGGCGAAGTATCCGCAGGCGCAGATCTACAACCACTACGGCCCGACCGAAACCGTGGTCGGCTGCAGCTGGTACGACGTGACGGCGAATCTGGCCGATCTGCAGCGCACGATTCCGATCGGCCGGCCGATGAGCAATACCGCGCTCTATGTGCTGGACGGGCAGGGCAGGCTGCAGCCGCCCGGCGTGGCGGGCGAGCTGTATATCGGCGGTGCGGGCGTGGCCAAGGGTTACATCAACCAGCCCGAGCTGACCGCGGCGAAATTCGTTGCCGATCCGTTCGAGGCCGGTGGCCGGCTATACCGCAGCGGCGACCGTGTGCGCTGGCGCCATGACGGCACGCTGGAATTCCTGGGCCGCCTGGACGACCAGGTCAAGCTGCGCGGCTTCCGCATCGAGCTGGGCGATATCGAAAGCGCGCTGCGCCGGCACGCGTCGGTGCGCGATGCGGTGGCCGTGGTACGCGGCGATCACAGCGAGGCACGCCTGGTCGCCTATGTTGCCGCCGAGGCGCAGGACGAGGCTGCGCTGGTCGAACAGCTGAAGACCCAGCTGGCCGCGCAATTGCCCAGCTATATGCAGCCTTCGGCCTATGCCGTGCTGCCGCGCCTGCCGCTGACACCGAATGGAAAGGTGGACAAGGCGGCTTTGCCGGAGCCGGAACGCCAGGCCCAGGTATTCGTCGCGCCGCAGGGCGAGACCGAGACCACGCTGGCGGCGATCTGGGCGCGCGTGCT
>NZ_SNZH01000037.1 GCF_004363655.1 Tahibacter aquaticus | reverse complement strand
ACGCACTGGGCCAGCGCCGCAATCGTCTGCGCTTCGAACAGCTGGCGCGTGGTGATGCCGATGCCGGCCTGGTTGGCGCGCGAGGTCACCTGGATGGCCAGGATGGAATCGCCGCCGATCTCGAAGAAATTGTCGTGGATGCCGACGCGTTCGCGCCGCAGCACCTGCTGCCAGATCGCGGCGAGGCGGGCTTCGGTTTCGCCGCCCGGCGCCACATAGGCCTGGGCGGCCTGCAGCTCGGGCAGCGGCAATGCTGCTTTGTCCACTTTGCCGTTGACGGTCAACGGCAGACGCTCCAGCACCACGTAGGCAGCCGGGTGCATATACACCGGCAGCTGCGCGGCCAGCTGCGCCTTCAGCGCATCGACCAGCGCGGGCTGCGCATCGGCGACGACATAAGCGACCAGCCGCGCCTCGCTGCCGGTGCCACGCACCAGCACCAGCGCTTCGCGCACGCCGTCGCAGCGGCGCAGCACGGCTTCCGGCTCGCCCAGTTCGATGCGGAAGCCGCGCAGCTTGACCTGGTCGTCCAGGCGGCCGAGGAACTCCAGCGCGCCGTCCTCGCGCCGGCGCACGCGGTCGCCGCTGCGGTACAGGCGGCCGCTGCCGCCGAACGGGTCAGCCACGAATCGGGCCGCGGTGAGTTCGGGCTGGTTGCGATAGCCGCGGGCCACGCCGGCACCGCCGACATACAGCTCGCCCGGCACGCCGACCGGCACTATTTCTCCACTTTCCGACACGACGTGGCAGACCACATTGGCCAGATTGCGCCCGATCACCGGCTGGCTGCCGCTGACGCGGGCCCAGGTCGTATCGACGCAGCATTCGCTGGGGCCGTATACATTGATCGCCTGCCGGCCGCTGGCCGCCTGCCATTCCACCAGGCGCGCCCACAGGTCCGGATTGATCGCCTCGCCGCCGATCACCAGGTTCGGCAGGCAGTCGCCCAGGCCGGCCGCCAGCCACGATTCCAGCAGCGACGGCGTGCAGTCCATGATGTCGACGCGATACTCGCGCAACAGGGCGCGCAGGGCCTGCGCATCGAGCTTGGTGCTTTCCGGTACCACCAGCACTTCGCCGCCGCTGGCCCATTGCACCAGGGCCTTGATCGAACCATCGAAGGCAGTGGAAGCAGCCAGTGCCCAGCAGCCGCGGATCAGGCCGTCGGCGATGCCGCCGGCACTCAGGTTGGCGGCGAGGTTGGCCAGCGAACGGTGTTCCACCAGCACGCCCTTGGGCCGGCCGCTGGAGCCCGAGGTATAGATCGAATAGGCCAGGTTGGCCGTGCTCAGGCCGGGCACCAGCGGTGCCTCGTCCAAGCCACTGCCGCTGTCTGCCGCGTCCAGCGCGAGCACGCTTGCTCCCAGCCTGGCCAGGCGTTGCGCCAGAGTACCGTGGCTGATCGCCAGGACGGCGCCGCTGTCCTGCAGGATGTAGCCCAGATGCTCGTCGGGCGAGGCCGCGTCCAGCGGCAGATAGGCGCCACCGGCTTTCATGACGCCGAGGATGGCCGGCCCCAGCTGCAGCGAACGCTCCAGGCACAAGGCAACCGTTGTATCCGGGCCGACGCCGCGTTGACGCAACTGCTGCGCCAACTGGTTGGCACGCCGGTTCAGCTGCGCATAACTGAGGCTTTCGTCGCCATGGCGGATCGCAATGGCATCCGGCGTACGCCGTGCCTGCTGCTCGAACAGATGATGGAAGCAGGCGTCGTCGAAATCGGCCGCGGTCTCGTTCCACTGCGCCAGGCGCGCACGGTCGGTTGCATCGAGCAGGGGCAGCTGCATCACCGGCAGCTGCGGCGTGGCGACGACCGCCTGCAGCAGGCGGCCGAACGCAGCACTCAGCCGGGCGATGCTGGCCGGCTCGAACAGACTTTGTGCATAAGTCCACGACAGGCGCAGGCCGTGGCCGGTTTCCAGCGCCGACAGCTGCAGATCGAACTTGGACTGCTCGCTGCGGCTGGCGGCCGGCGCCAGGCTCAGGCCCGGCAGGTCCAGCACCGCCTGCTCGTTGTTCTGCATCGAGAACAGCAGCTGGAACAGCGGTGCATGGCTGAGGCTGCGTACGGGCTTCAGCTCGTCCACCAGCATCTCGAACGGAATTTCCTGGTGTTCGTAGGCCGCCAGCGCCGTAGCCCTGGCCTGGGCCAGCAGCTGCTCGAAGGTGGGATTGGCGGAAAGATCGCTGCGCAGCACCAGTGTGTTGACGAAGAAGCCGATCAGCGGCTCCACGTCCGGATGCAGGCGGCCGGCGATGGGCGTGCCCATGACGATGTCGGTCTCGCCGCTCCAGCGCGCCACCAGCAGCGCGAACGCCGCCTGCAGCAGCATGAACAGGCTGGCATCGTGACGCCGCGCCAGCGCGTGCAGGCCGGCCAGGGTAGCCGCGTCCAGGTCGAGCTGGGCGCGGCCGCCCGCGAACCGCTGCTGCGCCGGGCGCGGCTTGTCCAGCGGCAGGTTGTGTACCGCGGGCAGGCCGGCCAGCTGGCTGCGCCAATAGTCCAGATGGCCCTGCAGCAGCGCACCGTGCAGGCGTTCGCGCTGCCAGGCGGCGAAATCGGCGTACTGGATCGCCAGCGGCGGCAAGGGATCGGGCTGGCCCTGGCAGAACGCCGTATACAGTGCGCTGACTTCCTTCACCAGCACGCCGATGGACCAGCCGTCGGACACGATATGGTGCTGGGTCACCAGCAGCACATGCTCGCTGTCGGCCAGCTGCAGCAGGCGGCCGCGCACCAGCGGCCCGCGCGCGAGGTCGAAATCGGCCTGGCTTTCGCTGGCGCTCAGCTGCGCTACGGCGTCGGCCTGGGCCGCGGCGTCGAGGTCGCGCAGATCGTGATCGAGCAGGACAAAACCCGCCGTGGCCGGCGCAATCTGCTGCCGCGCCATGCCGTCGATCTCGACGAAGCCGGTGCGCAGGCTTTCGTGGCGCGCGACGATGCGGTCCAGCGTGGCCTGCAGCGCCGCCCGGTCCAGCTGCCCGCTCAGGCGCAGCGCGGCCGGGATGCGGTACAGCGCACTTGCCGCCTTGTCCACCTTATCCAATATCCACAAGCGCTGCTGGGCGAAGGACAGCGGCAGCGCGCCGTCGCGCGGGCGCGGCGCAATCGCCGCATAGCCGGTATGCCGCTGGCTGTCGATATGCGCGGCCAGGCCGGCCAGGCTGGGATGTTCGAACAGGGCGCGCACCGCCAGCGGCTTGCCGAAGGCCTTGGCGATCTCGCTCACAACGCGTGTCGCCAGCAGCGAATGGCCGCCCAGCTCGAAGAAATTCGCGTGCCGGCCGATGCTTTCCTGCTTGAGGATGCGCTGCCAGATCTGCGCCAGGCACAGCTCGGTCGCAGTCTGCGGCGCAACCTGCAGCGCCGCCGACGCCTCGGGCTCGGGCAAGGCGCTGCGGTCGATCTTGCGGTTGGCGCTGAGCGGCAGCGCGTCCAGCGAGACGAACTGCGCCGGCACCATGTATTCGGGCAAGGCGCCGCGCAGGTATTCGCGCAACGCTTCCACATCGGCCGTGACGCCGTCGGGATGGGTGAGGTAGGCGACCAGGCGCTTGCCGCCGAAACTGTCGTCGCGGGCTACCACCACGGCTTCGCGCACCTGGGCATGCGCCGTCAGCGCGGTCTCGATTTCGCCCGGCTCGACACGGAAGCCGCGGATCTTCACCTGGTGATCGTTGCGGCCTACGTATTCGATGTGGCCGTCGTTGCCCCAGCGGCCGACGTCACCGGTCTTGTACAGGCGCTGCGGCGCTGCGCCGCCCAGCGTCTCGCTGACGAAGCGCTCCTGGGTAAGCTCGGGCCGGTTCAGATAGCTGCGCGCCAGGTTGTCGCCGCCGATAAAGACCTCGCCGAACACGCCGATGGGTACTGGCCGGCGCTGCCGGTCGAGGACGTAGATCTGGCTGTTGGCGATCGGCCGGCCGATGCTGGGAAAGGTCGGCCAGTCGGCCGGCGCACCGGCGAGAATCTCTGCCGTGACCACATGGGTTTCCGACGGACCGTAGTGATTGTGCAGGCGCGCCTGGGGCAGCTGCTCGAACAGGCGGCGGATCGCCGGCGTCAGCTTGAGCTGCTCGCCGGTGGCCATCACTTCGCGCAGTGCAGCCAGCGGCTGCGGTGCTTCGCAATGCTGCTCGGCCAGGTGCTGCAGCATCACCACCGGCAGGATCGCCTTGTCGATGCGCTGCTGCTGCAGGAATTGCGCGAGCGCCACGCTGTCGCGGCGCACTTCTTCCGGCGGCACGATGACGGCACCGCCGCAAAGCCAGGCGGCGAACAGTTCATGGAAGCTGGCATCGAAGCTGAGCGAAGCGAACTGCAGGCAGCGCGCCGTCGGCGCCAGTTCCTGCAGGTGCCACTGCATCAGGTTGACCAGGGCGCGGTGCGGCAGGCAGACGCCCTTGGGCCGGCCGGTCGAGCCGGAGGTGTAGATGACATAGGCCAGGTTGGCCGCGTCCGAACCCTGCACGCGCGGCGGATCGCTGGCCGGCTGTGCGGCGAAGGTTTCCACGTCCAGGGCCAGCAGGGGTAGCGGCGAATCGCCGAACTCGCCCAGCAGCGCGGTCTGCGTCAGCACCAGCATGGGTGCCGAATCCTGCAGCATGTAGGCGCGCCGCTCGGCCGGGTAGGCCGGGTCCAGCGGCACGTAGGCCGCGCCGGCCTTCAGCGTGCCGAGTACCGCGACCGCCATCTCCAGGCTGCGCTCCATGCAGATCACGACACGGGCGTCCGGCCCGGCACCCTGCCCGCGCAGGTAATGGGCGAGCCGGTTGGCGCGCTCGTTCAATTCTGCATAGGTCAAGGATTGATCGTCGTATACAACGGCAACTGCCTGCGGACTGCGCGGCACCTGCGCCTCGACCAATTCGTGCACCAGGCTGTCGCGCGCATAGTCCGTTGCAGTGGCGTTGAATTCGTCCACGACGCGCGCCCGCGCAGCCGCATCCAGCAGCGGCAGATCCTGTACTGCACACTGCTCGTCCGCGGCCATGGCCTGCAGCAGCACGGCCAGGTGGCCGACCCAGCGTTCCAGCGTGGCGTGATCGAAAATATCGCTGGCGTATTCCAGGCCGCCGCGGATTTCTTCCTCGGCCTCGTTCAGCGACAGCACCAGGTCGAAATGGGTAGACGCATGCGGTACGCGCAGCGGCGCAAGCCGCAGGCCGGGCAGGCCAGAGTCGCCGCCGCCGGGCGTGTTGTTCATCGCCAGCATGACCTGGAACACCGGGCTGTGGCTCAGGCTGCGCGCCGGCTGCAGCGCCTCGACCACCTGCTCGAACGGCAGATCCTGGTAGGCATAGGCCTGCAGCGCGGTCTGCCGCACCTGGGCCAGCAGCCCGGCCACGCTCGGGTTGTCCTGCAGCTGCACACGCATCGCCAGGGTGTTGGCGAAGAAGCCGATCAGCGGCTCGATCTCGGCGCGCTGGCGGTTCGCCACCGGCGTGCCGACGACGACATCGTCCTGGCCGCTCAGGCGCGACAGCAGCAGCGACCAGCCCGCGAGCAAGGTCATGAACAAGGTTGTGCCATGGCGCTGCGACAATCGGCGCAGGCCGTTGCTGATGTCTGCGGACAGGCGCACCGGCACGTAGTTGCCGGCATAGCTCTGCACCGGCGGACGCGCGCGATCGGTGGGAAGTTCCAGCAGGCCGGGGGCGCCGTCGAGGTGTTCGCGCCAGAAGCCCAGCTGGCGCTGCAATACGTCGCCCTGCAGCAGCCCGCGCTGCCAGCTCGCATAGTCGGTGTACTGCACGTCCAGCGGTGCCAGCGGGTTGGCCTGGCCCTGGCAGAACGCCGTATACAATGCACCAATTTCCCGCACCAGCACGCCCAGCGACCAGCCGTCCGACGCGATATGGTGCAGGGTGAACAGCAGGGCGTGCTCGTCCTCGCCCAGGTTGATCAGGCTGCAGCGCAGCATCAGGTCGCGCGACAGGTCGAACGGCCTGGCCGCTTCGGCGCTGGCCATTTCCTGCAGGCGCGACTGCTGCGCGGCGGCATCGAGGCCGGACAGGTCGTGCCGCGCGATCGCCACGCCGGCGGCCGGCTGCACTACCTGCACCGGCGTGCCGTCGACGGCGGCGAAACAGGTGCGCAGGGCCTCGTGGCGCTCGACCAGCGCATCCAGCGCGCGCTGCAACGCCGCCACGTCGAGGCGACCGCTCAGGCGCAGCGCGGTCGGCATGTTGTATTGCCGGCTATGTCCCTGCAGTTGGTCGATGAACCACAGGCGCTGCTGCGCGAACGACAGCGGATAGGTCGCCGCCGCAGGTGCCTTGAGCACGCGCAGGGCGGCCGCGTCGGCCTGTTCGCCGGCGCGCTCCAGGAAGGCGACCAGCTCGTCCTTGCGGTTTCTGATCAGCGTGGCCAGGCCAGCGTCGATGGCACCCTTGGGCGCGACGGTCTTCAGCTTGCCGTGCTCGGTCGAAACGGAGACGCCGCTGCTGCGCAGGGTTTGCAACAATTCCACGATTGTCATCGTTTACCACTCCATCTCTTCAAGCGTTGCGTCGTTGTGCGCCGGATCCGGCGCAGGCTGCGCGGCGGCATGGGTATTCAGGGCGTCGATGAACTGGCCAAGTTCGCGCAGGGTCTGCTGCGCGAACACGTCCTTGATGCTGAGCGTGCAGCCCAGTTCCAGGCGCACGGCCGATACCACCTGGGTGGCCAGCAGTGAATGTCCGCCCAGCTCGAAGAAGCGCTCGTCGATGCCGACCTGGTCGAGCTTGAGCAGTCGCATCCAGATCGCCGCGAGGCAGCATTCGGTCGGGGTCTGCGGCGGCGTGCGCTCGACGGCAGCCAGGCCCGGCCGCGGCAGGGCGCGCCGGTCCAGCTTGCCGTTGGCATTCAGCGGCAGCTGCGCCAGCACAACGAAAGCCGCCGGCACCATGTAGTGCGGCAGCTGCGCCTGCAGCTGTTCGCGCAGCTGCTGCACCAGGGCAGCGGCATCCGGCGCTGCGCCGGCGACGACATAGGCGACCAGGCGCTTGTCGCCGCCCTCGCCCAGCGCCACCACGGCAGCTTCGGATACCTGCGCATGCGCCAGCAGCTGCGCCTCGATCTCGCCGGGCTCGACGCGGAATCCGCGCAGCTTGACCTGGCCGTCGCGGCGGCCGATGTAGTCGATGCTGCCGTCGGGCAGCCAGCGCGCCAGATCGCCGCTGGCATACAGGCGCTGCAGCCGGCCGTCGCCGGTATCGGCCTGGATGAACCTGGCCGCGGTCATCTCGGGCTTGCCCAGGTAGTCGCGGGCCAGTCCGTCGCCGCCGATGTACAGCTCGGCCGCAACGCCGATCGGCACCGGCTGGCGCTGCGCATCGAGCAGATGCAGCTGCACATTCGCGACCGGCCTGCCGATCGGCGGCAGGGTCGGCCACTGCGCCGGGTCGCCGTCGAGCAGATGCTCGCTGACCACATGGCTTTCGGTCGGCCCGTACAGGTTGAGCACGGGGCAGCCGCTGCGGGCAGCCCATTGGCGCAGCGCCGGCGTGACGGTCAGCTGCTCGCCGGCGACCTGCACCAGGCGCAGCGCCGGCAAGTCGATACCGGCCGCCAGCAAGGCATGGGCGAAGGGCTGCAGCATCGCCGTCGGCAGGTACAGGCGGGCCACCTGCTCGCGCTGCAGCACCGCCACCAGGCTGTCGAAATCCAGGCGCTGTTCTTCGCCGATCAGCACCAGGGTGGCACCGGTGAACAGCGCGCTGCAGATCTCGTACAGCGACATGTCGAAATTCATCGCGGCGAACTGCAGCGCCGGCGTCGGCGCGGCCAGCACGGCATGGCGCTCGAACAGGCCGCCCATCAGGTTGACCATGGTGCGGTGAGTCAGGCGCACGCCCTTGGGCTGGCCGGTGGAACCCGAGGTGTACATGACGAAGGCAAGGCTGTCGCCGCCTACCGCGACACGCGGTGGCGTGGCGTCGCCGTCCGCGGTGTCGATCGTCAGCAGCACGGCAGCGCTGGGCGGCAGCTGCGCGCGCAGCGCCGACTGGGTCAGTACCAGGCTCACGCCGCTGTCGCTCAGCAGGTAGCTCAGGCGCGCCGCCGGATAGGCGGGGTCCAGCGGCAGATAGCCAGCACCGGCCTTGAGAATGGCCAGGATGCCGACGATCAGGTCGAACGAGCGCTCGGCACACAGGCCGACCAGGCTGTCCGGCTGCACGCCCGCGGCAATCAGCCGCTGCGCCAGGCGATTCGCGCGCAGCTCCAGTTCGCCATAGCTCAGGCGCTGCCCGTCCAGCACGACGGCGCTGTGGTCGGGCACGCGCGCGGCCTGCTGTTCGAACAACTGGTGGATGCAGGCATCGCGCGCATACGGTCTTTGCGTAGAGTTCCACAAGGACAATTGTTCACGCTCGCCCGCATCGAGCAGGCTGCCGGCAACCGTGCCCTGCCGGCACCAGGCCGGCAGCTGGCGCAGTATCGCGCCCAGGTGTGCGATCAGGCGCGCCACGGTCGCTTCGGCAAAATCTTCGGCACGGTAGCCGAACTTGATCAGCAGGCGCTCGGCCGGATTGGCGATCAGGGTCAGCCGGTAATGCGTGTCGCGCCGCGTCGCGCTCTGTTCGATGCCGATGCCGTGGTCGTGCCGCGCCGCTTCCACCTTGGCGTCGATGGGCAGGTTCTCGAACACCAGAAGGGTGTCGAACAGGGCGACGCCGCCGGGAACGCCGGACTGGCGCTGTATCTCCAGCAGCGACAGGAAGCCGTAGTCGTTGCTGCGCTGGAAATCCTGCTGCAGCGCGGCCAGCGACTCGGCCACGTTGCGGCCGTCGGCAAAACCGACCTTGACCGGAATGGTGTTGATGAACAGGCCGACCATGTCCTCGATGCCGGCTACCTCGGCCGGACGGCCGGAAATCGTCGCGCCGAACACCACGTCGGCCTCGCCGCTGTAGCAGTGCAACAGATAGGCCCAGGCCCATTGCAGCACGGTGTTGACGGTGATCTGGCGCGCCTGGGCCAGGGACTGCAGCGCCTGGGTCTCGGCCTGGCCTAACAGCAGGCGCTGCTCGCGTCCGCCGTGTTCGCCGTCGCTGGGCAGCCGGTCGACGCCGAGCGGCGTCGGGGCTTCGATGCTGCCCAGCAATGCCTGCCAGTGCGCGCGAGCGCTGTGGCGGTCCTGCCGCTGCAGCCAGGCGATGTAGTTCTCGTAGACCGGCGCGGCGGCCAGGCCCGCGTCGCGCTGCGCCACCTCGGCCTGGTACAGCGCAATCACGTCGCGATAGACCAGCGGACCGCTCCAGCCATCCGACAGGATGTGGTGATGCGTCCACAGCAGCTGGTAGCGCTGCGCATCGAGGCGGAACAGGGCCAGGCGCAGCAGCGGCGCGCGGGCAAAGTCGAAACCGGCCTGCTTGTCCTGCAGGCGATACACCTCGAAGCGCTGCGCCTGCTCCGCCGCGGTCAGGCCGCGCCAGTCTTCCTCGTGCCAGGGCAGCACGGCCTGGGCCGATACCAGCTGGTGCAGGCCCTCGCCTTCGCCGACGAAGGCCGTGCGCAGAATGTCGTGCCGCTGCACCGCCTGCTGCCAGGCGCGGCGGAACGCGGCCACGTCCAGTTCGCCGCGCAGCACCGGATAGGTCTGTACCACGTAGGTCGCGCCATCGCGCTGGCTTTCGAAGTGCAGGCCGGCTTGCATCGGCGTGGCCGGATACAGGCGCGACAGGCCGGGATAGCGCACATGCCATTCGTCCAGCTGGCCCTGCTCCACCCGTGCCAGCGGGAAATCCGACGGCGTATACGCGCCGGCTCCCGGCTGCTGGCAATGCGCGATCACGCGGCGCAGGCCAGCTTCGATCAGACCGGCCAGGCGCTGCATGCTCGCCTCGGCGTACTGCTCGCTGCTGTAGTCCAGTGCCAGGCGCAGCTCGCCTTCGAACACCTTGCCCGACAGGCCCAGCTGATGCTGGCGCCGGCGCTGCGCACCGATCTTGTGGCCCGGGCTTTCCGGCGCCGCCTGGAAGCGCGTGGCGGCGTTGATGACCTGGTCGAACTGGCCCAGGTAGTTGAATTCCAGCAGTGCATTTTCATCAGCGCCGGCGGCGGCGTGCAGATCTGCATCGGCGCCCAGATAGCGCAGCACGCCGTAGCCGATGCCGTGGTGCGGCACGGCGCGGTATTGCTCTTTCACCGCCTTGATCACCTCGCCCACGTCGCTGCCGGCACTGCGCAGGGTCAGCGGGTAGACGCTGGTGAAGTAGCCGACGGTCTCGGTGACGTCGAGCTGCTCGAACAGCGCTTCGCGGCCGTGGCCGTCCAGGCGCAGGCGCAGGCCGGCCTGGCCGGTCCATTCGCGCATGCCCAGGTAGACGCCAGCCAGCAGCAGTTCGTTGATCTGGGTGCGATAGGCACCGTGGCAGTGCTGCAGCAGGGCTCGCGTCTCGTCCGCATCCAGGCCGACCTGGGCCGTGCGCGTGCTGGCGATGCGGCCCTGCCCCTGCAGCGGATAGTCCAGCGGCAGCGGCGGCAGCGCGGCCTCGCCCTGGGCCAGCCAGTAGCTTCTCTCCTGCTGCAATGTAGCGTTGTTCGCATAGTCCACCAGTGCCGCCGCCCATTGCTGCAGCGAGGCAGTCTTGGGGCGCAAGGCAACCGGCTCGCCCTGGCGGTGCTGGTCGTAGGCCTGTTCCAGGTCGGCCAGCAGCACGCGCCAGGACACGCCGTCCATCACGATATGGTGGACGACCAGCAGCAGGCGGCCGCCGCTGCCGGCGGCAGGCGGGAAAAACACTGCGCGCAGCAAGGGGCCGGCCGCCAGGTCGAAACTGGCCTGCCAATGGTTGCAGCGCGCGCTGATCTGCGCGCTGCGCTGCGCCGGCGCCAGTTCCGGCAGGTTTTCCACCACGCAGCTGTCGGCCAGCATGGCGGCATCCAGCGGCGCGTGCGTGGCCTGCCAGCGCTCGCCGTCCTGGCTGAAGCGCAGGCGCAGGGCGTCGTGGCGGCGGTAGATCGCCTGCACCAGCACCTGCAGTGCAGCCTCGTCGAAATCCGCCGGCGTCTGCAGCAGCACCGACATGTTGTAGTGGTGCCGATCCTCGGCGCCGCCGGCCAGGAACAGGTGCTGTATGGGCAGCAGCGGCATGCTTCCTTCCACGGCCTGCTGCGGTGCCGCGGCGACGGTAGTGTTCGAGGCCAGCCGGGCCAGCTCGGCCACGGTCTGCGCCTCGAACAGCTGCTTGGTGGTGATGCCGATGCCGGCCTGGTTGGCCCGCGAAACGACCTGGATGGACAGGATGGAATCACCGCCCATTTCGAAGAAATTGTCGTGTACGCCCACCTGCTCCACGCGCAGCAGCTGGCGCCAGATGTCGGCCAGTGCCGTCTCGACCTCGCCCTGCGGCGCCACGTACATCTGCTGCAGGCGGTAGTCCGGCGCAGGCAGGCGCCGCTTGTCCACCTTTCCATTGTTGGTCAATGCGAAGCTGTCCACGATGACGAACGCCGCCGGCAGCATGTAGTCGGGCAGGCTCTGCTTGAGATGGGCGCGCCATTGCTTGGCCAGCAGCACTTCGTTGGGCAGCTCCAGCTCTGGCGGGCAGATCACATAGGCGACCAGGCGTGCAGTGCCATCGTCCTGACGCAGCGCCAGCACGGTGTCGCGCACCGCCTCGTGCGTGCGCAGGCGCGCCTCGATCTCGCCCAGCTCGACGCGAAAGCCGCGGATCTTCACCTGGTCATCGACGCGGCCGAGGAATTGCAGTTCGCCGCCGGCCAGCCAGCGCACCAGATCGCCGCTGCGGTAGAGGCGCTCGCCGGCGCGCTGCGGATGCGCCACGAAACGCTCGGCGGCAAGTTCTGGCCGGTGCAGATAGCCCCGCGCCAGGCCGGCGCCGCCCAGGTAAAGCTCGCCCGGCACGCCGATCGGCTGCGCCTGCAAGGCCTCGTTGACCACCTGCAGTTCGACATTGGCCAATGCCCGGCCCAGGGTGATGCGCTGGCCGGCGACGATGTCGGCATGCGTCGCCGCCACGGTCGCCTCGCTGGGACCGTACGAATTGCATACGCGGCAGCGCTGCGCCCAGGTCCAGGCCAGGCGTTCTTCGCAGGCTTCGCCCGCCACGATCAGCACCTGCAGGGCGTAGTCGCCGCTGGCGTCCAACTGCGCCAGCAGGGCCGGCGGAATCGCCGCATGGGTAATACGCTGGCGCTGCAGCAAGGCGGCCAGGCGCTGTACCGAGAAGCGGTCGTCCTGGCTGCAGATATGCAGGCTGGCGCCGCTGGCCAGGGCCATCAGCCATTCCCAGCTGGCGCCGTCGAAGCTGATCGAGGCAAACGCCAGCACCCGGCTCTGCGGCGAGAGCGCGAACAGCGCCTGCTGGTTCGCTGCCAGGTTGACCAGGCCGCGATGCTCCAGCAGCACGCCCTTGGGCTTGCCGGTAGAACCCGAGGTGTAGATGGCATAGGCCAGATTGTCCGGCCCGGCCCGGCGCGGCGGATCGTCTTCGCCGTGACTGCCGAGCAGGGCTGCGCCCATGACACCGTCCAGCGGCACCACGCTGCGCTCGCCCAGCACCGGCACGGCTTCCAGCACGGCGCTCTGGGTCAGTACCCAATCGATACCGGCATCGCCGAGCATGTCGGCCAGGCGTTCTTCCGGCAAGGTCGGGTCCAGCGGCAGATAGGCGGCACCCGCCTTGAGAATGCCGAGCAGGCCGACAACCATGTCGAAGGAACGCTCCACGCAAAGCCCGACCAACTGGTCCGTCTGCACGCCCTGGGCGCGCAGGAAATGCGCCACGCGGTTGGCCTGCGCATTCAGCGCGGCATAGCTCAGCTCCTCGCCGTCGCAGCTCAGGGCCAGCGCCTGCGGCGCGTTGCGTACCTGCGCTTCGAACAGCTCGTGCGCGCACAGCGGCGCAATCGCCACCGGCTGCGGCCCGCTCCACTGCGCCAGCAGTGCCCTATCCTGCGGCGGCAGCAGCGGCAAGCTCTGTATCGGCGCCTCGGGGTCGGCTGCTACTGCATCGAGCAGAACCTCGAAGCTGTCGGCCAGGCGCTGCATCGTCGCCGCGTCGAACAGGCTGTCGGCATACAGCCAGCGGATGCGCAGCGCGTCACCCTGTTCGGCGATATGCAGCTCGATGTCGTAACGCGCCACCTCGCCGCCGCTGCCGGCGTCAGCGGCGTGGATGTCCAGCTCGCCCAGGCGCAGTTCGGCCGCCTGAAGATTGTGGAAACTGAAACTTATCTGGAACAGCGGCGGATGATTCTGTGCGCGCTCGGGCTTGAGTTCGTCCACCAGCAGGTCGAACGGAATCGCCTGCTGCGCATAGGCATCCAGCGCCGTCTGCCGTACCTGCTGCAGCAGCTGGCCGAAGCCCGGATTACCCGACAGGTCGGTACGCAGCACCAGGCTGTTGATGAAGAAGCCGATCAGCGGCTCCAGCTCGCGCTGCGTGCGCCCGGCCACCGGCGAGCCGATAACGATGTCCTGCTCGTTGCTCCAGCGCCCCAGCAGCACGGCGAACGCCGCCTGCAGCAGCATGAACAGGCTGGCGTCGTAGCGGCTGGCCAGGGCACGCAGGCGGCGGCTTTGCGCCGCATCCAGCGAGCGCGCCACGCGCCCGCCGCCGAACTGCTGGCGCGGCGGCCGCGGCCGGTCCAGCGGCAGGCCGTGGGCCAGCGGAATGCCGGCCAGCTGGCGGCGCCAATAGGCCAGCCCCTGTTCCAGCGCAGCGCCGGACAGCTGTTCGCGCTGCCACTGCGCATAGTCGGCGTACTGCACCGCCAGCGGCGGCAGCGGGTCGTCGGCACCGGCGCGGAATGCTTCGTACAGCGCCGTGAACTCCTGCACCAGCACGCGCAGCGACCAGCCGTCTGAAGCGATGTGGTGCATGGTCACCATCGCCACGTGACTGTGCGTGCCCAGGCGCACCAGGCTGCAGCGCAGCAGGCAGTCGGCAGACAGCACGAAGGGCTTGGCCGCTTCGGCCTGGATCAGCGCCGTCAGGCGCGGCGCCTGCACCGCGGAGTCAAGCGCTGACAAATCCACCTGTGCAATAGTCAGCGAGGTGGCCGGATCGACCCGCAGCGCCGCTTCGCCGCCGACCGCGACAAAGCGCGTGCGCAGCACTTCGTGCCGGGCCAGGATGCGGTCGAACGCACGCTGCAGTGCCGCCGCATCGAGCGCGCCGTCCAGGCGCAGCGCCGCGCAGATGTTGTACTGGCGGCCGCCGCCCTCCAACTGGTCGACAAACCAGAGCCGGCGCTGGGCGTACGACAGCGGCAGCGCCGTATCGCGCGGCAAGGCCGCGATGGCGCGGTACGGCGCCGGCGCCTGGGCGTCCAGATGCCGCGCCAGTTCGCGCACGGTCGGCCATTCGAACAGGGCACGTACCGGCACCGTGCGCTGCAGGCGTTCGGCAATCAGGCTGGTCACGCGGGTGGCGAGCAGGGAGTGGCCACCGAGACGGAAGAAATTGTCGGCAACGCCGATCTGCGCCCGCTGCAGCACCTGCTGCCAGATGTCGGCCAATGCCTCTTCGGTCGCACCGGCCGGCGCGACATAGGTTTCTTTCTCCACATCGCCGTCGGCAGGATCGGGCAGGCGGTTGCGGTCCAGCTTGCCGTTGGCCGACAGCGGCCAGGCGGCCAGGCTGACATAGGCCGCCGGCAGCATGTAGTCGGCCAGGCGGCGCGACAGCTGTTCGCGCAGTTCCGCGGCCGACGGCTCCGCGCCGTCCTCGGCCAGGGTATAGGCGAGCAGGCGTTTGTCGCCATTGGCATCGTCACGGGCGATGACTACCGCCTCGCGCACGCCGGCACAGGCCAGCAGTGCGGCTTCGATCTCGCCCAGCTCGATGCGGAAGCCGCGGATCTTCACCTGGAAATCGTTGCGCCCCAGGTATTCGATGCTGCCGTCGGCCAGCCA
>NZ_SNZH01000036.1 GCF_004363655.1 Tahibacter aquaticus | reverse complement strand
GCACGCTCGCGCACTTCCTTCGGAAAATTTGCTGACTTGCTCATTGCTCCATCCTCTCAAGAGATGGAGTCTCCGGGGAAGCCGGGGCGGTTCACGTCGCAGTGTTATGTGGTTGAAGGCACTGCAGCGTCTCTGGTTTCGGCTCTGCGTGGCGTGATCGCTGCATCTCGAAACCACGGCGCTGCAGTGAAACCAAGCGCCGTGGACGGCTCTCCGGCGCGTTGCCCAGTGGGCGATGCATCTGCTTTGATGGAGCTGACCCACGACGCGTGGAGGGGGCGCGACATCGACGCAGACATAGCCGGCCGCCGGATCAGCATCCGTGCCTCCCGCGGTCGTGTCATGGCGGGAACGCTCAGCGATATGCTGGCTGCGCGCGACGCGCTGGGTCAGGGCGCAGAAGTCCGCGGATTCACCGTCGTCCCCGAACGCCATCCTAGCGTGGGTGAAATTTCGTGGAGCCTTGATGCGTTTCTGGTCGAGGGCGCTCTGCGCAGCCGACAGGCGCTGCCTGCGTTCGCGGGCAGTGCTTACGGGCTGCGTGATTGGCCAGATCTCGGTTCTGCCTGCGAAACGTTAACGCCGTTGCGCATCGCCAGCTGGCTGCAGCAGCGATCCGGGAACGTGCTGGAGCGCGCAGAAAAAGCTGGTATTGGTGCGGACGAAGTGAACGCGTGCTTGTGGGCGTTTCGCGCCAGCAACTTGCTCGTCGTCGGCGAGCCACGAACAGTTCCTGTGCCGTCCGCGGCTCAGGTACCGCGTGTTGCGATCCCCTTGTTGAGCAAGCTCGCGGCTCGATTCGGGCTGGCGTGGTGAAGCCTGCAGCCGATTGCGTCGTTCCACACGATGGCTATCCAGCGACGGTACAAACACTGCGCGGTCGGTGGATGGTCTTGCGGTAGCTAGAAAGCGGTAAGCGGCGCAGTGTGTCGCCATCGGATGCTACGGGTTTTACAGGAAGACCATGACGAACCAGATCTCCGTCGTCGATGCGTTGTCGACCAAACTGGTGTTTGTCGGCCCGATGGGGGCCGGCAAGACCACCGCCATCGCTTCGATTGCGGACTCCCCACCTGTTTCCACCGATATGCCCATGTGCGGGCCGACGACGGGCGACAAGACCTCGACCACGGTGGCGATGGATTTTGCGACCGTCAGGATCGGAGACGGTCACAGCGTGTTCCTCTACGGTTGCCCAGGCCAAGATCATTTCGAGTTCATGCGATCGATCTTGCTCCAGGGCGCTTTCGGCGCGATCGTCGTGCTGAACGGTGCCGATCCGGAAGTTGTGGGCCTATGCAGTTATTGGGCTCGCATCGTCTCGGACTTCGATGCATCGTTGCCCATCGTGATCGGTATCACCCGAACTGACGAGGTGCCGCAGTTCGATTTGATCGCGGTGCGCAAAGCCATGCGTGCGCAAGGCATCGCCGCTCCGGTTTTCACGTTCGACGCGCGCAATCGGCAGCAGACAACTCAACTCGTCCGCGCGCTCCTGCTGCTGCTGGAGTAGTTGCTGGTGATCGAGCGAACCTGTGCTTCGTGACTTGAGATTTCGGATCAGCAATATTGCCTGCGCGCCTTCCGATAAGGGGGCGGGCACATGCTTCTCCGCATCAGAATGCTGAACGAACTTCCCGTACGCATCGTTTTTTCGGTTGCACATCGATGCTCTACGCGCAGTCTGGTTGTTCGATCATGACCAGCCGGATAGCTTGTCGGTTCGCCTGGGTGCACCGTTCTGTACGGCCTATGGCGTCGTTCACAAGCCCGGCGACCCAACCCCCACGTCAGGGATGTGTTGACCGCGTGAACTCGTTTCGAACGGTTTAGCCCCAGATCACAGGTAAGTATCAGCGCCGCTTGAAGCGGCCTGCTGAGACAGGGAACGGCGATCGCATCAGCTTGGGCAGCACGGCGCTGAACACCGGATTGACGTTTCCCTCATGAATCCGTTGTTGCAGGACGCAGCCCGCGATCAGGCGCGCCAGCTCCAGCGGAAGCGGTTCGGGGGTCTCGTCCCAAAACTGCCAACGCAGATTGTGGGTCCAATCCCGTTCGGATTGCCGGGCACGGGCACGCAGCATGGCGTCCACTTCCGTTGCTTCGGCGTCGCTTTGAGCGCGCGCCATCACCAAAGCGTCGCAGGCTTGTCGTCCGGGCAAGCGCAAGAACTCGCCGTGCGCCGACAAGCAAAGGCCAAGGGCATGCAGGCGGCCGTTGGCTGTGCCCGTGCCGGTTTGGGTTTCGGGCTCCTCGGCGATGGCGACGGCGGCCTGAAGCGGCGTCCGGCCGAGAATGGCGGCGATAGAGCTCTCTTCGGCTGAAGCGGATGCGTTCATGAAGGGGGAGGCCAGTTGAGGCGCGCACTGCCTAAGCCAAGAAGCCGCCGTGTTGGTCGCCGGCTCAACGCCGCTGGCGTTACGGCTCGCGGAGATGGCCTCCCACGCTTGCGTCAGCGCCGGCCACGCGGCTGGTACGGTGGGCCAGCAGAGCGCTTGCACGCGCACCCGTTTACCGGTCTGATCGCGCGCCTGAACGCTGGCCGCGAACGCTACCCTGCCCAGCGCGGGGGGCGTAGGAGCGAGGTGCGGATTTCGAGGAGCCGCATGCTGGCGTACCGGGTTCGGGCGGAGGCGAGTTTTGATCATCGATGGAGCCTTGCTTGGGCCGACGTGCGGACGGACGTTGGCTGGTCGTGACGGTTGGGGCTGAAGCATGCTAGTGGCATTAATTGTAAGGTTCAAGCATTGCATGTTGATGTTTTAAACATCAAATCAGACGTATGGAGCTGTTTTGTCAACGTATTTGAAAGGATTTACGGATGATCACTGCTGACCAACTTCGGGCAGCGCGCGCGCTGGCAGGCATGGACCAAAAGACCTTGGCGGAGAAAGCCGGTGTGTCGCTGCCGACCATCCAGCGCATGGAGGCCAGTCCCGGCAACGTGCGTGGCGTCGTCGAGACCTTGACCAAGATCGTCGCGGCGTTGGATCAGGCGGGCATCGAACTCATCGGCGAGAACATGCCCAGCCACGGCCAAGGGCGCGGGGTGCGCCTGAAGCAGCCCAGCAGGCTCTGACGGTGGTGGCCCCGTTCGCCCGTCTTCCTGAAGCTGCCATAGGGGCTGGTGGGACATCCGCTTGTCCGCTGCATTGCGGACGGACGGCGCAAAATTGAGGCCTGGACGAGCCTTAAGATGGCCCGACTTCGGAGCCGTCGGAGTGGGGCCGGGAGCCACCGTGATTGAGGACGGGTTGTGATCAAACCAACGGCGGACCACGCTGACGCAGCGGCATCGGACGACCTGTTCGCGTTGGCCTACAATGAGCTGAAGCGGTTGGCCCACCACGCGCGCCGCGAGCGGCGCTCCTACGAAACGCTGGACACGACCGCGCTGGTGCACGAAACGTATCTGAAGATCGGTGCGCACGAGCTGGCGCGTGGCAAAGAGCCCGGCTACTTGCGCGCCCTTGCGGCACGGGCGATGCGCCAGATCCTCGTGGACCGCGCTCGGCGGCGCATGGCGGACAAGCGCGGCGCTGGCGCTCCGCAGGTCACCTTGAACGGCCTGGAACCGGAAAGCTCGGCGCAGCCGTTTGACCTGGTCGCCGTCGATGCGGCGCTGACGCAGCTCGAAGCGCTTGACGCGCGTTTCGCGCAGGTCGTCGAGCTGCACGTGTTTGCTGGCATGCCGATCGCTCAGATCGCCACGCAGCTAGGGCTCAGCGAACGCACGGTCTTCCGCAGCTGGCGCGCGGCCCGGGCGTTTCTGATCGAGCAGCTCGCTGCATCGAGCATCGGGCAGTGAGCCTGCCGGCGACACAGTTTCGCCGGGTCTGCGACCTGTTCGATGCGGTGGTCGATTTGCCGCTTGCGCAACAAACAAACCGGCTGCGTGAACTGTGCGACGACCCGGCCCTGTGCGCCGAAGTCGAAGCGCTGCTGCGTGCCGACGCACAGGGGGGCGCTTTCGACGCCGCCGCGCGCGCGCAACGGGATCGTCTCGCTCAGGACGACGACGGTGCCGATGTGGACGCCGTGGCGACCAACGCCGCGCCCGCGTGGCGGGTCGTCCGCGAAGCGGGGCGTGGCGGCATGGGTATCGTGTATCTGGTCGAGCGCGGTACGGGTGAACTCCGGCAGCGCGGCGCACTGAAGGTTCTGCACCGCAGCGGTGATTCCGTCGTTGCGCTTGCCCGCTTCGATCGCGAACGCCGCGTCCTGGCGCAGCTGGATCATCCGGCGATCGCACGGTTGCTCGAAACAGGTCTCCGGGAAGACGGCGCGCCGTACCTCGTGATGGACTACGTCGACGGCGAGCCGATCGACCGCTACGTGGCGCAACGAAAACTGGGCTTGGGTGAACGGCTGTTGCTGTTCCTTGACGTGTGCGCCGCCGTCGCCCACGCGCACCGCCAACTGGTCGTACACCGCGACATCAAGCCGGCCAACGTGCTCGTTACGGAGGAAGGGCGCGTCAAACTCCTCGACTTCGGCATCGCGAAACTGCTGGACGATTCTGCGGGTACGGACCTTACGCGTACGCAAGGGGAGCCGCTGACACCACGCTACGCAGCACCCGAGCAGCTGAGCGGCGGACCGATCACGACGGCGACCGATGTCTACGGGTTGGGCGGTCTTTTCTACCTGCTGTTGACCGACCATGCGCCGCGCGGTGCCGATTGGCGCCCGGAACACGGTGCCTACGCCGACGACACGTTCGTCGCGCCCAGCCGGCGCGTCGAGCCGCAACGCGCACGCGCGCTGCGCGGTGATCTCGACGTGATCGCGTTGTGCGCCTTGCAGCCTTTGCCGGAGCGGCGCTACGCCAGCGTTGAGGCGTTTGCCGAGGACGTACGTCGGCATCGCGACGGCCGGCCGATCGTCGTTCGCCGCAGCAGCCGGCGGTATCTCGCCGGGCGGTTCATCGCGCGCCACCGCCTGTGGCTCGGCGCACTGCTGGCGGTGCTGGTGGTTTCCATCGCAGCTGCGGCGATCAGCATGCGGCAGGCGCGTCTGGCGCGCGAGAGCGCCGAGCACGCTGAGGCGGTGCGCCACTTCGTCGTGGGTGTGTTCGCCCAGGCCAGTCCGGACGAGAACAACGGCCAACCGTTCACCGCGCACCAGTTGCTCGATCGTGGCGCGCGGCAAGTCGCCGAGCTGGCCGCGACCCCCGCGGTGCAGGCCGATCTGATGAACGTGCTTGCCGGCCTGTATTCCGACCTCGGCGACTACGCGCGTGCCAGGACCATGGCGACGCAGGCCATCGAACGCGACAAGACCGACGCTGTTCCAGCAGACGTCCGGGCGCGCAGCCTGCTGGTCCTTGCGCAGGTCGAGACAGAGCTGCGCGATTTTGCCGCGGCCGCCGCGCACGTCGAGGCTGCGCGGGCGCTGGCCCAGAGGGCCGGCGCTGACGAAGAAGAACAGCGCGCTAGGCGCCTGGGTGTGGCTGCCCTGGTGGCGGCCGAGAACTACCAGCGTGCCGATCCCGAGTTGCGCGCGTTGATGGCGGACGACCGCGCGCGGTTCGGCGACAGCAGCGCGGCCGTCGCCGAGGACTGGATGCTGCTCGGCAAGATTCTCGACAACAACGCGCGCGGTGACGAAGCCATTGCGGCCATCCGGCAGGCGCTGCGGATCCTGCAGGAGCTGCCGCATGCGGCCAGCGCGCGCATCGATGCGCAGAACCGCCTGGGGCTGATGCTGCTGCACAAGCACGATCTGTCCGGCGCCGACGCTGTGCTGAAAACGGCGGAGGAATCGGCAACCCGGTTGTACGGTGCCGACAACATCCAGACATGGACCATCCGCTCGAACCGGATTCGAGCTGCAGAAATTGCCGGCCGTTTCGAGCAGGCCGCAGAGAGCCGCAATGCGCTGCTGCGGGTTGAGCGTGAGGCCCTGAACGGTTCCAATCCTGCACAAATTGCGAGCCATGCGAAGTTCCTCGCCGCCGACTACCGGGAACTCGGGCGCTTCGCGGAAGCCGAAGCGCTGTTCCGGGAATCACTCGCCTTGTCGGACCGCGCTGCCGGTGCGGAGCGCGGCAACGACAGTGCCGACACGCTGCTGCACCTGGGCTACACCTTGCAGTTGCGGGGGCGCTACAGCGAAGCGGAAACGGCGATCCGTGAGGCGTACAGGATTGCTTCGCAGCACGAGCAGCCCACATCGCAATGGCTCAACGATACGCGCGGCCGGCTGGGCAACCTGCTGCGACTGGAAGGCCGCTACGCGGAGGCATTGGCCGAACTGCGCCCGGCCACGGAGGCGCTCGGTCAGGTTGGCTCCGGCGGCAATTCGATACTCGCCAACTTGCTGGCGCAGCTGAGCCTCGCTGAACTCGATGGCGGAGACGCCGCGACCGCGGACACGACGGCCACGCGCGCAACGGAACTGGCGCGACGCGTGTTCGAGCCCGGCAACTACCGCCTCGGCCTGTCGCTGTTCGCCGCGGCGCGCGCCAAGCTTGCCCTCGGCCGTGCGGACGCGGCGGTACCGTTGCTGCGCGAGGCGCTGTCGGTCCGCCGCCCACCGCATCCCGCCCACGATCCGCGTGTGTTGGAAGTGCAGGTGGCGCTGGTAACGGCGCTCGAAGCCACGGATCGGCTGCGCGAAGCCGGCGAGATCCGTGCAGCGATCCAACCGCGGCTGCGTAGCGACGATTCGCCCTACGCACGGCAGCTGCTCGGGCAGTTGGTCCCGCGCTGAGCGTCGCCCGCGGCGTCGACGGGGTGTGGCAGGGTCTTGTGGTGTTTTGCGTGTATGGCGGTTCCAGGAGGAAACGCCATGAACCACGTCTTGCCAGGATTGCTGCTGCTTTGCCTCTCCACCGTGCTCGCCCCGGCCTATGCGGTCGGGCTCCCGACGGGATCGCTCGATCCGAGTTTCGGCGACCATGGTTTTGTTCGACTCTACTTCGATGATCGGCTCGGGACGACGACCGATGACAGGGCGAAGTCGATCCAGATCCTACGCGGCGACCTCGGCGGCGGGGCGTTCGGTCCGAAATGGATTCTCGTCGCGGGGTCTGCCGGGCGCTACGTCGCCATCACGCGGCTGACCATGAACGGACAGATCGATCCCACGTTCGGCGCGAACGGCGTAGCGTTCTCTGCACGCACCAACGTATCGAGCTTCGGCGGCATGGTCGTCATGCCCAACGGCGACATCGTGATCGGCTACGCCGATGACTACTCCGGCCCTGACAGCGACAGCAGGGATTTCTTCATCGAAGCGTTTGCGTCGAACGGCCAGCCGAAAAACATCGGCGGCGATGAAACACCGAATCAGCTCAGCGTGGACCTCAGCAGTTCTGCCCCGGCTGCGAACGGACGGTGCAGCGACTACTACCGTGAAAACCGCGCACAACGCCTGATTCTCACCGCAGAGAACGGAATCGCGTTGGTCGGCGATATTGCTGTCTACAACGACGACGGGGACTTCGTCCGGCGTGACATCGCCACGGCCGAATTCAACGGCGCTACCTACGCCCCGGCCCGGCCGACGCTGGCGTGCACGGGAGCTGGCGGCCGGCTCGACGCGATGCGCTATCCGCCCGCGCGTGACAACATCAATGCGGATGCCGCCGTTCATGCTGCCGTGTCCGATGTCGGGGCGCACGTCCTGTATGCCGGCAGCGTCGATCCCGTTTACGATGCGCAAATTGCGCAATTGGGAGCAATGAACTACCGCGACCTGGCCATCGGCTACACGTACAACGATTCCTACGATCTCGGCGTGCCGGAAGGCTATTGGCAGCAACGCCAGAGCGATTTCTGGCAGATACGCACCGACACCCGGCCCGGAACGTTCGTCCTGTTCGGCGATGCGGAAAACGGTACGGTCGCCGGCGCGGTCCGCCGCCAGCCGATCGTCGCAACGGCGCAGGCGAATGCCTTGCAGCCGCTGTGGTTCTTCCCCGTCGGCGGCGCAGCCGATTCCATGGTCGCCGGTCTGGAAGGGTGGCGCCTGCCGGGTGCGCGCGACCTCATGCTGATCGGTGCGTCGAAATCCTGCAGCGTCGCGGGTTGCGGTGGCGATTGGGACAGCTTCGCCATCGGCGTCAGCAACGGCTCGACGGTTCTCAATGCTTACCAGCCGCAGGCCGCCTTCGGGGATCAGGGCTGGGTACGCCACCGCGTGCGCGACTACGACGGCAACGCTGCCAGCAGCGCGATCGCCTGGACCGGCGTACTCCAGGGAAACCTTTTTGGGAACGGTGACACCGACGTTTACGTCGCGGGCGAATTCCGATCGTCGGTCGACGACCACCTCGACATGTTCGTCGCCAAAGTGCGCGTCGCGAACGCGGGCGATCCGCCCTGGGTTGTTCCGGCCGACACGATTTTCCGGGACGGATTCCAATGAGCCGACTGCCGGTGGGTCTTGTGCGCACCACGGTGCTGTTGGTTCTCTGCTTCGTGCAATCAGCGCTGGGAGCCGGCACGCCCTCGCGCGGTACGCTCTACCTTTCTGCGCTGGGCGGCACGCTCTACCGGGCGAGCTACGTCTACGATGGCGGTGCGTTGTTCACGGTATCGCCGCCTGTGGCCGTCGCGCTCTTGAGGCGAGGTGGCAGCGTGCGGGTACTGCCAGGCGGCCGGGTCGTCGTCGTCGGTGCCGGGTATGTCTCGGTCTACGATCCGCGCGCGCACGCCGTGGCCCTCGTCAACTCGCTCACGAACGCCAACACCGCAACACTCGACCCGTCGGGAACGAGGCTCTGGGTCGGCTGGAAGGACACGGCGCTGTCCGAGGTGCCTTTGTCGCCGCTGGCCAACGGAACCGCGCATGCCGTCGGTGGCGACGACACGGTCGCCACGATGCTGGCGTTTGCGCCGGGGCAGGGAGCGTTCTACACCACCGGTGGAGAGTTCGAAAATGGAAACTTCGGCAGAATCAATCTTGCAACATTCTCGACAACCCGATTGGCGGCATCGGCTTACGCGACGGGCGTGGTGTACGACCCCTACAGCCAGTCGCTCATCACGGCCGGTCTGGGCCGCGCCCGGCAAATGGCGCCATCAAGTCCGGCAACCGTATTAAGTGCCCGCGACGACAGCGCCACCGGCGAAAACTACCTTATCTTGGAGCCGACCGGCGGAGGTCACTTGATCGGCACGCGCAGCGGCGGTGAGGCGCGCGTGCTGTTGATCGATTTCTCCCTGAGCGGGCGCATCGGCGATGCAACGACGAGTCTGCACTCGGCGGTACTGAGCACAATCACCGACCTCTCCGGCGGAGCAGGGTGGGACGGTGATCTTGTTTTCAGCGATGTGTTCGAGCTGCCAGCGTTAAGCCCCTGAGCAGAATACCAAGTCCGGCGGATTGATGGTTCAGCCAATGCAGGTTTAATGCGCCAATCCTCGGAAGGACGTTCGTGATCCGTCCGTGTTGTCGACGTACACGCCGGCCACGTCAAGCATTTCTTGGAGCTGTTCGATCAGAAAGCGACGTTGATCGATGGCAGCCATTTCTTGTGCCGCTGAGCGATAACGGCACGCTGGGTGCCGAGGTCCGACGGAACTAGCTTGCGGCCTGTTGTGCGAGGGCGCTCCGCAAAACGCCGTCGACTTTCCCGGCCAACCGCGTGAACCCGCGCGCGCTCGTGTGGATCTCGTCCGCCCAGTCGACTGCGTCGGTGAGGGTGCCCCGCAGGTCGGCCAGGAACACCGTTCCAGGGTGTTCTTCCGCCAGATCCGACAGGACGTCGTGGAACGCATCGACGAACGCTCGCCCCACGGTTTCGAGGAGCTCGCCGGCGCCGCGACCGAGCCGCGCCGCAGCCCACCGGGCGCGCTCCGACACACGAAGGTAATCGTAGCCGTGGATCACGATTGGCACGCGCCGGCCCATGCGTTCCGCCTTGGCGGTCACGAGGGCCACCAGGTCGCGGTAGGGCTGCGCGAAGGCGTTGGCGACGTGGCGCCGTACAGCGCCTGCGTCGAAGCCCTTCGATGAGCTCAGCGCCGACCCGATCAGGCCCAGGGCGCCACCCTTCACGTCGTTGCCGCCGGCGGACAGCAGGAGAGCGCCGGGACGCACGGACTGCATCGTGTAGATCAGGTCCTCGGCGCGGGAGACATGATCGGCACCGGCCACGCCCAGGTGGTCGAGCGGCAGCGTGCCGTAAGCCACTTGGTCGAGCGTGGAGCCCGAGATGGCCAGCGACGTCACTCGGTGACCGCTGTCGCGTCGAAGGCTGTCGGCAAGGTCGGTGGGGCCACGGTCGAGCCAGGAGTCGCCCTGCGCCAGCAGCCGCAGTGCCGTTGGGGAAGCCGGAGCGCCACCGGCTGCGGTTCGCTGGCGACGGGCAGCACTCAGCGCATCAAGGACGGGCAATTTCTTGGCGATGCCGGCTTCAACGATCTCAAGGTCGAGCGAGCGTTGGGTGCGCGGCGACGCGGCCGCCGAGCCCGCGCGACCTGTTTGGATAGGGGGCATGGACCACCTGAATATGAGGGATGCCGCCCCGAGGGCAGCCTTCCCAAGAGGTGACGGCGGTCGTGCCGTGCTTCAAGGCGCGGCCGCGCAACGCAGCGAGGGAGATCAGCCTCGACGGAGGGGCCGCCGCGGTTCAACGGGCGGCCGCGGTCGGAGGATGCGAGCTGGGTTTCCGTCCCGGTCGGCCGGCGGCGTGTAGACGGTTTCGACGGCGCACGCGCAGCTCACCTTCCACTGCCGGAGCGACCACCGTCGCACCTCGTCGTTCGCCTCCTCCCAAGCGTCGATGAAACGCTGCAAGCGGGGCAGCAGAAGATGCCTCATTCCGACCCGGCGCGCGATGCGGTCCATCTGCTGTTGCAACCGCACCGGATCGTGCCAGGCCAGCGCTCGCGTTGAGCGGGACGGTGCGATCGCGATCATTTCGCCGAATGATTTCTCCAGTTCCCAACGCGACATCGATCGGAGCGGGCCTCGGTCGCCGGGCGGTGATCGGACGGGCGCGTTTGGGTGTGCTTTTGAGCGGTCGGGGCGAACGCGCGCGGCGACGGTCGACGTCATGGTTTTCTCCGGATGGGACCAACCAATGTAGTCCTGCCGGGCGGGTTGTCGAGGGACGTCCTGAGACGCAGTCGGCAGTTTTCGGTTTCGCTTGGTGCGTTCTACTCATCCCTGGTTCGTGGACTCGCTGGGATCTGCGGCTTGCCGCGTTCCGCTTCTTCGCGATGCGTTTGATCTTGGCGGTTTCGACGACCTCAGCGTCCTCGGCGTTCACAATGCCGCACCATGGGGCTCAGGTGTTGAAGAAGCCGTGGCGGGGCAGGCTGTTCTCGTCGGTCCAGGTGACCTCGGGCCAAACTAGGTATTCCCGCTGCGCCCACCGACCGGCGCTCCATATTTGAGCTGAGTTGCTCCTCGCCCATCAATGGCTGACGGCAACGTCGAGACTGGCCCCAGCACTTCGCGCAGCGCCAGGACCGCCGCCACGAGACCGGTCTGATTCTCGACGCCGACCTTGTCGAACACGGCTTTCAAGCGCGTGCGCGCCGTCGCCGACGCAATGCCCAGACCAGAGGCGGTCCGCGTCAGGTCGTGCCTCTTGGCGAGCGCTTCGGCCAATGCCGCTTCGCCCGAGGTCAGTCCGTAGGCGTCGCGGAGCGCGT
The DNA here is from genome assembly GCF_004363655.1 of Tahibacter aquaticus. Lineage (GTDB taxonomy): Bacteria > Pseudomonadota > Gammaproteobacteria > Xanthomonadales > Rhodanobacteraceae > Tahibacter > Tahibacter aquaticus. Next base: position 4,884 of record NZ_SNZH01000036.1, on the reverse strand, counting down.
CGCGCAGACGGTCGCTCGTCGATCCGGCCGCCGCTTCCAGAAGCCGGACGAACACCACCACGGGTGCGGCGCCCCCCGGGTGCAGACGATGCACCGCTGCGTGCCCGATGGGGCCACCGGCGGGGTCGCGCAGCAGAAACGCGTGGGCCGGCGGCGCGCCCATCCGCGGAGCAGCGCTGGCGGCCAGGACGGCGCCCGCCATAGCCACCTCGGAGGCCGGATGAACCGCCATCAGCCTTCCGCGCCAAACCTTCAGCCCCAGCCCGCTCGACAGGCATCGGTCCGCAGCGACGTTTGTGCGAACAAGCCTACCTTCTCCATCGAGCAAGAAGACCAGCAGCGCCAAGTGGTCCACGACGGCTGTCAGTCGGCGATGCTGGTCCGACAGCGCGTCGAAGCGCTGGCGCAGGGCGCAAGCGTTCGACCAGTGCGGCGCGAGCGATCGCAGCAGACGCAGCTCTTCCGTTGTATATGGGCCGGCCTGAGACGAACGGAGCAGGGTCAGGCTGCCCACCGCCCGGGCGTCGCTCAGGCCGATCAGGCCGGCGCCGTGCGCGACCCCCAGGTGGTGCAGGAAGTCGCGGTAGAACACCGTCTGCTTGAGTTCCGAGACGGGCATGATGTCGTCCGAACTCAGGATCATGCCGTCATGCCGGTGCGCCACCGCCCGCGCCGCGCGCCAAGGGTTGTGCCCAGCGTAACGTCGTTCGTAGGCCAGCGCCGACACGGTTTCCGCACCGTAGAACGACGGCAGCGCGTCCCGTTGGAGCGTGAGGTCTGTGACGACGAACGCGCCGGCCGAACTGTGGGTCGCCCGGCACACGCCAGCAAGGAATGCGTCCGACCATTCGGGACCGTCGAGGTCCGCGTAGAGCGCGCCGATCAGGCCGTCCAGTTCATTGTTGGCTTTGTTGCTTTTGTCAAGTCCCATCTGAGGCTCCTGCCGCTGACGTCCTGCGTTCACCGTGATCCCCGCCGCCAAGGAGGCGGTTCGCCCAGGGGTATCCGTGAACACGACCATCTTTCCAACGACCTTCGCGTTCGTTCTGACCGCGCTGTTGCTCGTTGCCGCCAACTTCGCGGCGGCGGCCGAGCCCCAGGCCACCTTGCGCCCGGAACGGGTGCGCGGCTTCGTCATCGAGAACGCCACCACAGTGCTGGTTCGCGAAGGTCGCGAGTCGATCCGCCGGATCGTGCTCGACGGCCCTTGCGCGAGCTTGGCGACGACGGCTCGCGTGGACTTCCAGATCGGCGGCGCGGTGCTGAGCAGCGACGAGGCCGGGCGGGACGTTTCTGTGGTACTGAAGAACGCACCGCCGGTCGTTTCGACCGGCACGCCGCACCTGAATCTGGTCGCCGCCCAGGGCGACGCACGCACGGCGTGCCGCGTGGCGCGCATTGAGGCCGCCACCTCCGCCGATTTCGACTCCGCGGGCCGTCCAGGTGATGTGCGGGACCAGCGCCGCGATGCCGCTGGCCGCTGACACCTCGGCGTACTTCGAAATCCAAAGGGTCGCCGCCTTGGTGGCCGAAGCCGCCGCACCGCACGCACCCGGCTTCGATCCCACCCCACGCCTGCGTGTCGAGCTGCAGCGCGTCCTGCGCGACGTACCCGAGGTCCGGATACCTCCCGAACTCAGGGACGCGCTGCTCACCGGCGCGGTCCTCGGGCCGGAGGCCGCACGGTGGCTGCCGACGATTCGTCGGTGGCTCACGGACGAGTGCTCCCGCACCGGACTCTGAACCACCGGGGTCCAAACCCTTCCCCGGGTGTTGGTCGCCCGGCACGGCGACCTTTGGGAGCGCGGACGCGCTCCCCTTTTTGCTCGTACGGTGTGTTTCTTCGATGGTCCACGACTGAGCCCGCGCGACGGCTTGGAGGCTCGAGCATGGCGTACTCGTTAAACAGGTACAAACATGTTTTTCGGATACACCGCCATCGGATTCTAACCTGCGGTTTTCCTACGCGGGCTCGTTCGATGAAACGCACGTCGCTGCACACGCCGGAGTACGCCACCGTTGTGGCTCTGCTCCGGGATTTGCGGCTGGAGGCCGGGCTGTCGCAATCGGAAGCGGCGGCGGAGCTTGAACGCCCACAAACCTGGCTCTCCGCTCTCGAAGTAGGCGGGCGTGGCTTGGATCTCGTCCAGGTACGCGAGCTCGCGGCCGTCTACGGGGTGGATTTCCCAAACTTCGCGGTACGCCTGGAGCAACGTCTCAAGGACCCTCCTTACCGGCCGCCGCGGCGCCGACGGGTGGACGCCGGGATCCCGGTGGTTCCGGAAGCGCCCGCTATGCGGCCGGGTAAGATTTCCGGCAAGCCGAAAAGAAACACGGGGCGCAAGCCATCCAAGTGACGAACCTTGCCGGAGAAGCCCGCAGGGTTCGAGGGTTCCACGGTGTTTACGGTTCGCTGTGCCGGTCCCGTGCGTGCGACGCTACCGTCCGGGATTTGCGAACCGTCGATGGTAGCGGCATCGCTGACCGGCTGTCACCGATGGGAAGACGGCGTCGGTTTCGAAGACTCAGGCGGGGCAGGCACGCGCGAATCGCGGCAAGCGCTGGCGGGATGACGGCGAATCATCCGGTGCGCTTTCCGCCCGAGATGCGCTGAGTTCCGAATCAGTGGCGGTTGAGCGCGTGCGATACGTCTTCAAGCAGTGCGTTCGCGGTCGCGATGGTGAGGCTTCCGACAATCGGGATGGTGCGGCCGTCCGCCTCCAGTTCGAGCTGAAACGAGATCGGCACATAGGCTTCCGCATCAGCGTGATGGCGTGCCGCACCAGCGGCGGCGAGACCCCCGATCACCCCGTTGCCACCGATGAAGATTCCATTGGTTCCTGTTTGCACATTTCGGCAGACGAGCCGACGGATGTTCCGCACGGGAACTACCTTGCCGTTGCGCAGCCGAATGCCCTGCAAGCTCACCGCAAACGTCCCTGCGGGCGCGCGACGACTACGGAACTTCGACAGTGAACCTGCACGACTGAAGACGTACGAGGCCGCGAGAATGAACCCCATGAAGGTGCCGACAATCACGGCGGGAAGCATGCCTTTATACATACCCCAGGCGACGTAGCCGCCCATGAAGGTGCCGATCAGCAGCAACGGCCACGGGGCGGTAAGGCCCTTCGCTCCGGTGACGTCGAAATGGGTCCAGCCATCGGCCGTTGGCGTAGCGGTGTAGGAACTCTCGTGAATGCTGGCGCGGGGCCGGGTGGCGGCGACGGTGCTCATTGCGCTTTCCCCTTGATTTGTGTGGACGGAGCGGTCTTGGGCTCGCTCCGGTTGCACCGAAAGCTACGATAATCGTAGTATCGTGTACAAGCGAAAACTACGACTCTCGTAGGCTCCCGTTCAGTCTGGTCGGAGCATGCGAAAGTCACCCAAAGCAGTTTTCTGCGCACGGCTCAAAGCCGCTCGTCGGGGTGCGCGCATGTCGCAAAAGGACTTGGGGATTGCAGCGGGACTGGACGAGTTCGTGGCGAGCACCCGGGTCAATCGGTACGAAACCGGCGTGCACGAGCCCGACATGGAGACGGCAGGACGCTTGGCGCAGGCCTTGGGCGTGCCGCTCGCTTACTTGTTCGCCGACGACGATCGCCAAGCGCGTTTGCTTCTGGCCTTCGCCGCGTTGTCCAAGGGGCGACAAGATGCCTTTCTCGCCGAGATTGAGCGAGCGGCGGACACGTAGACCTCGCTATCGCTGTGCGGGGCATCCATCTCAACGCAAGCGGATGTATCGAGCGCGACCTCACAAGCTGAAGCGCGCGGAAATGCGGCGGCTAGTTCCTTTGCTCGGCCGTACGCCTGCGTACGCGCGCAATCAGGCGGGTCGCCCGCGCGTAGGAGCGTGAGCGTGCTCGGCAATTTTTAGCTAGCAAGTAAGAATCTAAAAAGTCAGCATACGAGCAAGCAGACGGCAGCGTTCCTTCGGAAGGCGAATGCTGCCGAGCTGCCACACGGACAGATGGCGTCGGCGCGGGGCAGGCCGTTCATGGTTCCAGTACGCTAGGCGCGGAACTTGCTCAAGCGACTGGCGACCGGTGCCGAAGCAGTACGTTTTTAGCGAACGGGGGCGTTTTGACGTCATGGCGGGCGTTTCTTGCCTCCCTGGGGAAGTCGATCGGACTGTGGGTTAGCCGCGCCGACCGTTCTGGGATGCTGGCCGGCTCGGATGCCGTGATCACGTTTGGCGCGAATTCGCGTTTTACACAGAAGCAGCTACCTCAGCACCGTGCTCCGTTGCAGCGCGAGGCGGGTGACTCGCCCGTCACGTACGGCGAAGCAGTTCGGGGTGCGAGAAGCAGCGTCGTTGCGGCAGTCAATGCGGTCGGGAGCTACAGGGGACATCATGGGAACTGCCGTGGGAACGCGATTCGGTCGTGCGCTGCTGGGCGTCTGCTGCTGGCTGCTCTCCGGCGCCGCGCTGGCTCAGGCCGGCAGCGTGCCGCCGCCGGGTGCGAGCTGCGTCGTCACCGCGGGTAACCGCAATGCGCCGCTGGTCGCCGACGGCAGCTACATCGTGTTCGGCATTCCCGGTTCCCTCGGCGCGATCCGCGCCCGCGCCGTTTGCTCCGACGGTTCCCTGGGCCAGAGCGCCGCCGGCTTCACCGACCCCCTGCAGGACGCCCAGGTCGAACTCGGTCCCATTCAGTTCGGCCAGTTCACGCCCTCGCCGCAGGGTCTGAGCCTCAGCGCGCCGCAGCGCCAGCTCGACGCCGGCGCCGAGTCCCAGCTCAAGGCCACGGCCGTGGCTGCCGACGGCTCCGAGCACGACGTCACGCCACGCAGCGAAGGCACGGTCTACGCCCTGTCCAGCGCGTTGCTCGCCTCGGTCACGGAAAACGGTCGCGTCACCATCCACGCCGATTTCGCCCCCGG
>NZ_SNZH01000035.1 GCF_004363655.1 Tahibacter aquaticus | reverse complement strand
TCGCTACCCAACCCCTCGCTCCGCTTAACCACCGCTGCGAAGGGCCGCGAATAATACATCCGCTTTCGATTCCGTCAACCCCCGGCAAACGTCTTCCGACTCCACCGAAAACCAACCTCAAAAACGCCGCATCAACCGCACCAGGTTTCACTACCTGACCCCTCCTCTTCGGCTTGCACCTCAGCGAAGGGGCGCGAACTCTAACATCGGTTTTCGATTCCGCAAGCCCCTGCGCGAAAGAGATTTCACGCGGTAGTCAGGCGTACCCGGGCGAAACCGCGCTTGCCCAGCTGCAGCAGGTGTTCCCCACCCGCAAGGAACACTCGGGAACCGTCTTCGACCACATATCCGTCTATACGCACGGCACGTTCGCCCACCTTGCGCGACGCCTCGGAGTTGCTCGTTGCCAGGCCCGCCGCCTTCAACAGCGCTGCAATGCGCAGCCCCTCCGTAGGTACGGCAATATCCTGAACCGCCAGATCGGTCGGGACGCCACCGCCCTGCACGATCTCGTTCCAATGCCTTACAGCCGCCTCGCCGGCGCCGGCGCTATGGAAGCGCGTCGTCAGCTCGATCGCCAGCTGCATCTTGTAATCGCGCGGGTTGACTCCTCCGCCAGAGACCGCTTCGCGCATACGCGCCAGCTCGGCCAGCGACTTGTCGAACGAGAGAAGTTCGAAGTAACGCCACATGAGGTCGTCGGACAGGCGCATGACCTTGCCGAAGATCTCGTTCGGTACTTCATTGATACCGATGTAGTTGCCCAGCGACTTGGACATCTTGTTGACGCCGTCCGTCCCTTCGAGCAACGGCATGGTCAACACGATCTGCGGCAGCTGGCCGGCCTCTTCCTGCAGTTGCCGCCCGACCAGCAGGTTGAACTTCTGGTCGGTACCGCCGAGCTCGACATCAGCTTTAAGTGCCACCGAGTCATAGCCCTGCACCAACGGATAGAGGAATTCGTGAATGGCGATGGGTTGTTCGCCGCGGTAGCGCTTCTGGAAATCGTCGCGCTCCAGCATGCGTGCCACCGTGTGCTTGGCCGCCAGCTTGATCATGTCGGCAGCCGACATCTGGCCGAACCATTCCGAATTGAAGCGGACTTCGGTGCGCTCCCTGTCCAGTACCTTGAACACCTGATCCGAATAGGTCACGGCGTTGGCTGCGATGTCGGCCGGGCTCAACGGCTTGCGCGTGACATTCTTGCCCGTAGGGTCGCCGATCATGCCGGTGAAGTCGCCGATCAGAAAAATGACCTGATGCCCCAGGTCTTGAAACTGGCGCATTTTGTTCAGCAAGACGGTGTGACCCAAATGCAGGTCTGGCGCGGTCGGATCGAACCCGGCCTTGATCCGCAGCGGACGGCCGAGCTTGAGCCGCGATTCCAGGTCTTCCCGCTTGATGATTTCCTCGGCGCCACGACCGATCAGGTCCAACGCCTCCTGCAACTGGCTCATTAGCTACGTCTCCGGTTCCTGCCTGGTGACCCCGCGCGCAGGAGTGGACGTATGGCCGTCCAGGCGTCCGCGGCAGGGATGATTCGAGGGGTTCGCAGTTAATTATTCGTTAACCCGGTAAACCCTTGCAAACCCGCGCCACTGCTGGCGTTGACGGGGTTCGAATGACGCGGCTATGGTACGGGCCGTTTGATGGGAATGCGACCGTGACCGACAGCCCAACACCACATTCCAGCCGTCGCAGCAACCGACGCCTCGCTTTGCGGCGTCGCGCCTTGCGCAAGCATTTCCAATTTTACTCAAAGTGTAAAAATTGGGCGCTCGCGCAGAACGTGTCGGTATCGCCAATTTCCTGGCGCCGCGAACACTGGGTACTGGCCAGCGTGGCCGTCGCCTTCACGGTCATTGTCGGCATGATCATGCCGACCTGGGCTCGCGCGATGAAGAGCGAGGGCGAAGTGCCCAGCGTCACGACCTTGTCGCTGCCGTTGCCGGCCTTGAGCGCCGATGCGCAGTCGGCCGACGACAAGGCCCTGGCCGGCCTGGCCGCCGCCGGCATGGTACCGGGCATGGAAAACGATGCCTGGAAAATCGCTATTGTGCGCACCGGCCAGTCGCTGGCCGATATTTTTCACGAACTGGGCCTGTCGCCGACCGAGCTGCAGCGCCTCGTCAACGCCAATGTGGACAACGGCGCCTTCCGCCGCATCCACCCCGGCGACGAATTCGCTTTCCGCATCGATGGCGCCGGCAAGCTGCAGGCGCTGCGCTTCGATCGCGACGACCACACCCGCGTCGTACTGCGCCTGGACGCCAGCGGGGTGCACAGCGAAGTGGCCGAGCGCGCCTTGGAGCGCCGCGTCCATGTCGCCCACGGCAGCATCAAGAGTTCGCTGTTCGAGGCCGGCGACAGCGCCGGCATGACCGATTCGATGACGCTCAAGCTGGCCCAGGCCTTCGGCTACGACATCGACTTCGCCCAGGATCTGCGCGTGGGCGATACCTTCACCGTGATCTACAACGACGTCTACCGAGAAGGTGAACGCCTGCGCGACGGCGACATCATCGGCGCCACCTTCATCAACGGCGGCCGGCGTTTCACCGCATTCCGCTACGAAGACGGCGAAGGCACTGTGTCCTTCTACAGCGAAGACGGCCGTCCGCTGAAAACCTCGTTCCTGCGCACCCCGGTCGAATTCACACGGATTTCCTCGCGCTTCTCCGCCGGCCGCATGCATCCGGTACTGGGCAAGATGCGTGCGCACAAAGGTGTCGACTATGCCGCGCCGACCGGCACGCCGATCTACGCGGCCGGCGACGCCAAGGTCGAGTTTCGCGGTGTCAAGAACGGTTTCGGCAATGTGGTCATACTGCAGCACGGCGGCCAGTACAGCACCGTCTACGGCCATATGTCGCGCTTCGCCGCCGGGCTATCGGGCGGCCAGCGCGTACGCCAGGGCCAGCTGATCGGCTATGTCGGCATGACCGGGCTGGCCACCGGCCCGCACCTGCACTACGAATTCCGCATCAACGGCCAGCATCGCGATCCGCTCAGCGTGACCCTGCCCAAGCCCGAACCGCTGCCAGCCACCGAACTGGCCAAGTTCAAGCAGTTGACCCAGCCGATGTTGGCCCAGCTCAAGCGCTACGAAGATCCGCGCCTGGCATTGGCCAAGTAAGCACGACGGGGCATGGACGCACCGCTCTACCTCGGCCTGATTTCCGGCACCAGCGCCGATGCGATCGATGTCGCGCTGGCGCGCTTCGATCCGCAACCGCAGTTGCTTGCGGCGCTGGCAGTACCCTACCCGGCAGCCCTGCGCCCCCGCGTGCTGACGCTGGCGCGGGAAAAAGCCGAAATCAACCTCGACGAACTCGGCAGCCTGGACGTGGAACTGGGCCATGCCTTCGCCGACGCGGCGCTGGCCCTGCTGCAGCGCGAAGGCATCGCGCCCGAACGCATTCACGCACTCGGCTCGCATGGCCAGACCGTACGCCACAAGCCGGGCCTGGCAGCGCCGTATACCTTGCAGCTGGGCGATCCGAACGTTATTGCCGAGCGCACCGGCATCGTCACCGTCGGCGATTTCCGCCGTCGCGACATCGCTGCCGGCGGCCAGGCCGCACCGCTGGTGCCGGGCCTGCACGCCGCCCTGCTGCATCATCCCGAACGCGAACGCGTGGTGCTGAACCTCGGTGGCATCGCCAATATCACCGTGCTGCCGCGCGACCCGTCGGCAGCGCTGCGCGGTTTCGACACAGGACCAGCCAACTGCCTCATGGACGGCTGGTCGCTGCAACAGCGTGGCATCGGCTGCGACGAGGGCGGTGCCTGGGCCGCAAGCGGCCAGGTCGACGAAGCCTGGCTGGCGCAGTTGCTGGCAGAACCGTATTTCCACCAGACCGGCCCCAAGAGCAGCGGCCGCGAGGTGTTCAACCAGGACTGGCTGCAACGTCAGCTGGGCCAGCGCAGCCTGGCTGCAGTCGATGTACAGGCCACACTGCTGGCCCTGTCCGCACGCAGCGTCGCCGCGGCAATACGCCAGGCCGCACCGGCAACCGAAGAGGTTCTGGTCTGCGGCGGCGGCGTGCACAACGCCAGCCTGATGCAGGCCCTGGCAACTGCACTGGCGCCACTGACGGTGGCGAGCACGGCCAGCTGCGGCGTCGACCCCGACTATGTGGAAGCCATGGCCTTCGCCTGGCTGGCGCGCCAGCGGCTGCTTGGCCTGCCGGGCAATCGCGCCGACGTCACCGGGGCGCGCGGACCGCGCGTACTGGGCGCGATCTACTTCGGCGTCTGAGTCTCGCCAACCGGGCCGTCGGAAAACAGCGGCTTTCCGGCTACCCGTTCGAATGCTTCGAGCGCCGCGCGAAACGCCGCCGTCTCGGTCGATTCCCAGGTGCCGGAAAGCATGGCGATGTCATGCAGCTCGCGCTGCGCGTCGTCCGGCGCCAAGCCTACGCCGCGGCGCAAGGCAAACAGAATAGCCTCGTTGATCGACCACTGATGCTCGCGCGCGATGTCCTTGATGCGATCGGCCAGGGCCTCGTCGATATGGCGTACAAGAATGTCTGGCACTGCGTCCCCGCCGTTTCGTCGTCAGATTCGGCCCCTGTGTGGACGATTGTCGCAGCATGCGGCGGCAATTTCAGCCGCCGCAATCCTGCATCGCCCTGCCCATCACGCCGTGCGCACGTCCAGCGCCGCAATGCGCGCGCGCAGCAGCCAGACCATGTACAAGCCGGGAATGGCGGTGAAGACGGTGGAAATGAAGAACGGTCCCCAGCCTATGCTCTCGACCAAGGTCGCCGCCGCCGGACCCAGATAGACGCGCCCGATCACTGCCAACGCGCTGATCAGGGCGAACTGGGTGGCACTGAAGCGCTGGTCGCACAACGCCATCACCAGGGCACCGAACGCGGTAGAGCCCATGCCGCCGATCGCATTGTCCAGCAGCACCACCAGCACCAGGGCGGGAATGTCCGGCCCGGTCAGGGTGAGCCAGGCAAAGCCGATATTGGTCAGCGCCTGGGCGATACCGAATACCAGCAACGCCGGCACCAGTCGCATGCGCATGAGCAGCCAGCCGCCGAGCAGCGAACCGGCCAATCCTGCCGCCAGGCCGACGAACTTGTTGACGGTGCCGACTTCAGTCTGGGTATAGCCGACACCGCGCAGCAGAAAGGTAGTCGACAGAGCCAGCGAGAACGCGTCAGCCAGCTTGTACAGGACGATCAGCGCAATCCAGGCCAGCACCGCAGGACGGGTGAAGAACGCGCGCAGAGGTTCAATCACGGCGCTGACGAGGTCGCGCGGCGGCGCTACTGCCGGCGCATTCGGCGTGGCCAGCGTAGCCAGCGTAGCCAGCACCATCAGCGCGGCCATGATCTGGTAGACCATCGGCCAGCCCAGCCGGTCGGCGAGGATCAGCGCCAGCCCGCCCGAGGTCAGCATGGCCAGACGGTAGCCGGCCTGGGTGAGGGCCGAGCCCCAGGCGCGTTGCTGGGGCGTGGTCAGCAGGTCGGTACGGTGCGCGTCGAAGGCGATGTCCTGGGTGGCCGAGAAGATGGCCAGCAACACCGCAAGGAACACGATCGCGCTCAGATTGCCCTGGGGATCGAACAGCGACATGCCGAACAGGCAGGCGGCACAGCCGAGCTGGCACAGCAGAATCCAGCCACGCCGACGGCCCAGCAGCGGAAACGCATAGCGATCGACCAAGGGAGCCCAGAGCGGCTTGAACACATACGCCTGGCCGATAAGCGTGGCCCAGCCGATCGCCTTGAGGCTCAGGCCCGCGGTGGTCAGCCATGCCTGCAGCGCGCTGGCCGACAAGGCCAGCGGCAAGCCCGATGCAAAGCCCAGCAGGGCGATTGTCATCAATCGACGGCTGCGCAGTTCGTCGCCATTGGCCATGACGCCGGCCGGCGCGGAACTCACGTGGCGTAGTCCACGGTATACGGCGCGTGGTCGGAGAAACGCGGATCACGCAGGATTTCGCAACTCTTCAGGCGTTCGCGCAGCGACGGCGTGATCACCTGGTAGTCGATGCGCCATCCCACGTTGTTGGCATAGGCCTGGCCACGATTGGACCACCAGGTGTAGTCCTCGGCTTCCGGCTTCAGGCTGCGATAGCTGTCGACCCAGCCGCGCTCCAGAAACAGCGTGTCCAGCCAGGCGCGTTCCGCCGGCAGGCAGCCCGAGGTCTTCTGGTTGGAACTCCAGTTGCGGATGTCCTTGCGCGTGTGGACGATGTTCCAATCGCCACAAATGACATAGTCGCGGCCGCTCTTGAGCCATGCGTCGAAGATCGGCGTAATCCAGTCGATGCACTTGAACTTGAATGCCTGGCGTTCGTCGCCGGAAGAACCCGAGGGGAAATACATCGAGACCACGCTGAGGTTGCCGTAGCGCGCCTCGATATAACGGCCTTCCTCGTCGAAGTCGGGCCAGCCCAGCGCAGTCAGCACCTGGTCGGGTTCCTTCTTCGAATAGATCGCGACGCCGCTGTAGCCTTTCTTGCTGGTCGCGTCGCGGTAATAGCTGTGGAAGCCCTTGGGCCGGAACAGCGCATCGCCGAGCTGGTGTTCCTGTGCCTTGGTCTCCTGCAGGCAGACCACGTCGGCCTTGTGCTTGGCCAGCCAGTCGTAGAAACCCTTGCTCGCCGCCGAGCGGATGCCGTTGGCGTTGAAACTGACGATGCGCATAGCTGACCCTGTGCCGGCAAAGATGGCAGGTTAGCGAGCGCCGCGCGGCGCGCCAAGCACCGCGCGATCCCACCCTTCTCAGCCCTCGACCACCCGCACTGCCTGACCTGGGCTCAGGCGCTCCGCGCCGCGCACGATCACCCGGTCGCCGGGGCTGAGCTGGCCGGTGACTTCGACCAGCGCATCGCGCGCCGCACCGGCGCGCACTTCCACCTGCTCGGCCGTGTTGTCCGCCTTGACGCGCATCACGTAGGTATGCGCCTCGCGCAGCACCAGCGCGTCGCGGGGCACGGTCAGCGCCAGTTCGCCGCCCGATTCGGGCAAGGCCACTTCCACTGCCGTGCCGACCAGGGCAAAGCCTTCGGGCAGGCTGACGCGCAGCTCGAACTGGCGCGAACGCTCGTCGCCGACCGGCACTACCGCGCGCACCGTCACCGGTTGCGTGGCGCCGTGCAGGCGCACCTGGATTTCCTGCCCGGCCTTGACCTGCGGCGCCAGCGCCAGCGGCGCCTGCACACGGGCTTCCAGCCGCTGCGTATCGACCAGGTGCGCGACCGCGGCACCGGTCTGCAGGTATTCACCGCGCTGCGCGAAGCGCTCGCTGACCACGCCGCTGAACGGCGCGCGGATATCGGTTTCGCTCATATCGTGCTCGATGCTGCGCCGCTCCGCGTCGGCGCGGGCCAGCTCCTGGTTGGCTCCTTCCAGGCTGGCGCGCGCCTCGTCCAGCTGGGTCTGCGCCACCGCATTGCCCGGCGCCAGCCTGGCCAGGCGCGACATCTGGGTACTGGCCAGGTCGCGCTGCGCCTTGGCCCGCCCGGCACTCGCGCGTGCCTGCTCCAGGCGCAGGCCCAGCGACACGTCGTCAAGCTTAGCCAGGCGCTCGCCCTTCTTCACCACGGTGCCGACTTCGGCGATCTCGATCACGCGGCCGGCCGCCACGCTGGCGATACGCGCGTCGTCGCGGCTGACCACGCTGCCGGGCACCCAGCGCTGCGGCGACAGTTTGGACGACACGGCCTGCGCGACTGACACCGTGGCCGCCGGCGCTGCTGGCGCGGGTTCAGCCGCCACCGTCAATGCCGTCGGTGCGGCGAGCAGCGCGGTCAGCACCAGACTCAGGGAAACAGTCTTCATCACATTCTCCATAACTTGCAGGTATCAGGCAGCACGCGGATAACCCGATTCGCGCGCGAGCGGTTCGGTCGCGGTTTCCACTTTGCGCTGGCGCCGCCATTGGCTCAGGCGCATCAGGCTGGGCAACAGCAGCAGCGAGAACACCAGGCTGATCACCACGCCGCCGACGTTCACCGCGGCCAGGCCTCGGTAGATCACGCTGCCGGGGCCCGGATTCACTGCCATCGGCAGGGCGCCCAGCGCGCCGGTCAGGGTCGAGGCGATGATGGCGCGCAGGCGCTGGTTCAAACCGATACGAATGGAATCTTCCAGAGTGTGGCCTTCGATCTGCGCCTCGCGGGTCAGGTCCACCAGCAGGATGGCGTGGTTGACGATTACGCCGATCATCATCACGAAGCCGATCATCGACAGCAGATCCAGCGGCTGGAACGCAAACAATCCCAGCACGCGCAGGCCGACCATGCCGCCGATCAGCGCCAGCGGCACCGTCAGCATGACGATCACCGCATCGCGCAGCGACTTGAACAGCGCCGCCATGATCAGCAGCAGCACCAGCAGTGCCAGGGCGAAGTTCTTCGTCATGGTGCCGACGATCTGCTCCAGCCGGTCGGCGCTGCCGGCCATCAGGATGGTGCCGTCCGCCGGCAGCGATTCGCGCAGCTTGGGCACGACCTCGCGATTGACCGTGGCCAGCGCATCCTCCAGCGACAGCGTGGCCGGCGGGTCGATGCTCAAGGTCACAGTGCGGCGGTGATCGAGGCGGCGGATAAGGGTCGGCCCCATCACGGTCTGCAGGCTGACCAGGTCGCCCAGCGGAACGACCTGCCCCGACGGTGTGACCAGCGGCGCTTCGGCCAGCTGTTCCGGCGTCTGTCCCGCGCTGGCGCGCAGGATGATCGGCACGCGCGTCTCGCCGTTGAAATACTCGCCCAGCCAGGCGCCGGCACCGACGGTCCGCACCACCGTGCCGACCGAAGTACGGTCCCAGCCCGCTTCGGCGATGCGCCGGTCGTTCGGCACCGCATGCAGTTCGGTCTGCACCGAATCGGTATTCGGGAAGGCCTGCACGTTGGCGCCGGGGAAGGTTTTCTCCAGCAGCTTGCGGCCATCTTCGGCAGCGCGCTCCAGCGCCTTGGTGTCGTCGCTCTGCAGGTGCATGGCGATGGAACGCGCCGAGCCGCCGAAGCCGCCGAACAGATCGCCCTCGCCGGCAAAGGCGCGCGTGTCGGGCAGGCCGACGATCACTTCCTCGCGCACGATCTTTTCCAGCTCGCCGATGCGCGATTCGTCCACGACGCGCGCACCGACCGTGCCGCCACCGGGCCACATCAACAGGTAGTAGTTCTTCAGCTGCGGCTGCTTTTCGCCCTTCATGTAGGGCTGCAGGCGCTCCAGGATCTTGCCCGCGATTTCGCGATTGACCACTTCCGGGCTCATGCCCGGCGGAAAACTGAAACTCGCGTCGATCGCCGCGCGCTTGACCGGCGGCAGATAGTCCAGCCGCGGCAGGAAGACCCAGCACAGGATCAGCGGCGCGATCAGCAGCGACACCACCCAGCCGATCTGCTTGGCCGGCGTGTCGGTCCAGCGCAGGATGGTTTCGGTCAGCTTGGGCCAGCCGTCGCCGAAGCCAGAGCTGAGCTTCTTCGCCTTGAGCCAGCCGCCCGCCGCCGCCGGCAGCACGGTCAGCGCGACGACGATGGAAATCGCCACCGAGATCGAGATGGTCAGGGCCAGGTCGGCAAAGATCTGTCCTTCCACGTCCTGCAGGAACAGCACCGGCAGGAATACCGCAATCGTGGTCACGGTCGAGGCAAACAGCGCCGGCACGACCTGCTTGGCACCGGCCAGCGCGGCCTCCACCGGCGTCATGCCCGATTCCTTCAGGCGGATGATGTTGCCGGATACGACGATGGCGCCTTCGACCACCATGCCGACCGCGAACGCCAGCCCCGCCAGCGAAATCACGTTGAGCGTGCGCCCGGTCAGGTGCAGCACGACGAAGGTGGCGAGCAGGCAGATCGGAATCGAGGTCGCGATCAGCAAGGTGGCGCGGCCGTCGCGCATGAACCACCAGACACAGACCAGGGCCAGCAATGCGCCGACGATCAGGTTCTCGGTCAGCAGGCCTACCGCGCGATTGATGAAAAGCCCTGCATCGAAGGATTGTTCAATGCCCAGGCCCTGCGCCTTGAGCGGGCCGTCGCGCAGTTCTGCCACTACTTTCTTCACTTCATCCAGCGTGCCCAGCACGTTGGCGCCGCTCTGGCGCAGGATCTGCAGGCCGATGGCCGGATTGCCGTTCTGGTAGGCGAAGAAGCGCGGTTCCGGCGGACGCACCTCTACCGTGGCCACGTCGCCGAGCTTGATCGGCTTGCCCTCGCGCCAGGCCAGCACCAGTTCGCCCAGCTGTTCCGGCATATACCGGCCGATGAAGCGCAGCGTGTACTGACGCCGGCCGACCTCTACCTGGCCGCCGGAAACATCGGTCGCGCTGGCTGCGCGTGCGGCGATGTCGGTAATCGGAATGCCCATGGCCGCGGCCTTGGCCAGGTCGACCGTGATGCGCACCTCGTCCGGCGGTCCGGAATTCACGTTGACGCCGGCCACGCCGGGCACGGCTTCCAGGCGCGGCCGCACCGTTGTATCGATGAATTCGCGATAGTCGTGGATCGGGCCCTTGGTACCCGGCAGCAGTTGCACGAAGAACCAGGTCAGCGACTGGTTGGAGCCGTCCTCGCCCAGCTGCACCACGGGCCGGTCCGAGTCGCGCGGCAGCGGCGGCAGTCGGTTCAGGCGGCCCAGCACTTCGACCAGGGCATTCTTCATGTCCGTGCCGATGGCGAAGGTGAGATTGATATTGCTGCCGCCGGTGCCCGCGTTGCCGTCGAGTTCTTCCAGGCCCGGCAGACCTTGCAGCACCTGTTCCTGCGGCTCCAGCAATTCCGATTCGACTTCGATCGGCGATGCGGACCGCCAGTTGGTCTGGATCGAAATCTGCGGCCGCTCGATATCGGGGAACAGCTGCAGCGGCAATTCCCGCAGGCTGAGGAAGCCGAATACGCAGACCATCAGTACCGTGACGCCCACTGCAACCGGATTGCGCAGCGATGTTTCTATGAGTTTCATGAACCCTCCCAACCGGCAAACGTGGTATTGCCGGTCTCTCTCCCGTACAGGTTCGCGCTACCGACGCCTGTTGGGATGCACCGAAGGTCATAGAGGTTGCGCGCGCTGCGCCGAAAAGCGGTGGATGCACGCCGGGTTGAACACGGATGTTGCAGGACTGCGCAAAGGACGGCCGCCCCTGCACCGATGAGCGCTGAAAAAAGACGCACAGATTCAGCAATGCGCAGACCGCAGCCTGCCCGGCAGCACGAACAGCGCGACGCCCTGGGCATAATCGCCGCTTCCTCTTTTTCGCCACGCCCATGATTTTCTGGAGCATCGTCTTCGTCATCGGCGCCAGCCAGGCTACCTGGCTGGCGCTCGCCCTGTGGCGGCGTCCGGTGAACCGGCCCGGCAATCGCGTGCTGGCGGCCTGGATTGCCCTGATCGGCTTCGATCTGGCGATCAAGGCGCTGTACTTCAGCGAGCCGGCTGCGTCGCTGTACAAGCTGTACCGCTTTGTCGGGCTGTTTCCATTTCTCTACGGCAGCCTGTTCTACCTGTATGTGCGCAGCCTGACCCAGGCGCGCGCGCCCGGCTGGCGCGACAGCCTTCATCTGCTCGGATTCGCCGTGGCCCTGGCGACCAAGGCCTCGCTGTTTCTCGCCAGCGACAGCCAGATAGCAGCACTGTTCGCCGCACGCAGAAATGAAAGTCCTACGCTGTGGCTGGATATTTTTCTGTTCGGTTACAGCCTGTCGTATGTGGCGGCCGCCCTGCTGCGCGTGATGCGCTACCGCCGCGGTCTGCTGGCACGGCGCTCGGACGCGGACCGTGTGTCGCTGCACTGGGTCGATACGATGGCCATCTCGCAGATCGTGATCTGGTGCATCGCCACCGCGCGCTGGATCACGCCGGTTGCCTGGCTCGACTATCCGATGATCTACGGAGCCGTGGTGATGTGGATGTTCACCGTTGGCTATCTCAGCCTGGGTCAGGTTGAATTGCCGGCCGAACCAGAGCCGGAGCCGGGCACCGGCACCGAGAGCCGTGTGGCAGATACCGACGATGCCCGCTTCCCGGCCGTCGAAGCGCGCCTCGCCCAGCTGATGCAGCAGGAACAGGCGTATCGCGAACCCGCCCTGACCATCGCCCAGCTGGCGCGGCGCAGCGGCTACCCGGAATACCTGGTTTCAGCGGTGATCAATCGCCGTTTCGACGGCAATTTCTGGGAATACATCAACCGCCATCGCACCGAGGCCGTGCGAGCCTGCCTGGCCGATACCAATGACGGCCGCAGCATTCTCGACATCGCCTACGCCTGTGGCTTCACCGCGAAATCGACCTTCAACGCGGCCTTCAAGCGCCAGCTCGGCGCCACGCCCAGCCAATACCGGCAGCAGCAGGCGGAGCAGCGCGCCCGCTCAGCCGGCAGCGGCGAATGAGGGCTGCACCGGCACGCGGCGCTGGCGCCAAGCCTGGAGGTACAACAGCAGCTCGCACAGCACCAGGTTGATGCTCCAGCATGCCCAGGCGGCAAAGATATAGACCGGCAGGAAACGCAGATGCAGTACGCCCATTCCGATGCCGAGGATCAGGCGCAGGGTTACCGCGGCGAAGGTCAGGGCGATGCTGCGCCACATCCAGCGCCGGTGCCGCTCCAGCTCACCGCGCACGGCATAGGCGATGCCCAGTCCGGTGCTGAGCAGCCAGACCGGCGCCAGCAGCGCGAAACCGGCGCCGCTGGCCCAGCCGCCCTGGGCCTTGGGCGCCAGCAACAGGCCGGCGATACCGCCGATCAACACAGCCGCGGCATATAGCCAGCCTGCCAGCCGATGCAGCCCCGGCGCACGCCGGCGCAACCAGCCCCACACTTGCACCGGCGCCAGCAGCAGGGCCAAGCCCGCGCCGAAGAAGTGTGCCGGCACATCCAGGCCCGATACGGCGAAGCGGGCGGCAAAGGGATTGCGCGGCGAATAGCTGCCGTACAGATAGCCGAACGCGTACACGGCGGTGGCCACGCAGGCCGCCGCGAAAATCAAACCCAGCGGCCAACGGCCCCAGCGATACAACCAGCCCGCCATGATCTGCTCCCGCTTCGATTCGAGGGAGCCAGCCTGACGTCCGGCAAGGCGTGTTTCGTCCGGACCGGTGGATTCGTACCTCCGGCGCGTGCGGCGCAGCGGAAACGGACGGCGGAATCGCTGCGCCCGTCGCGTGGTTCACGACATGTGCGGGCTCGGCGGCAAAGCCGGCGACAAGCACAGGCGCCGCACTCGATACGTGCCCGGGCCCGACCTAATGCAGCAGATGCACCTTGTCCTTGTAGCTGCGCGACAGCTTCAGCGTCTGCCCCGACTCAAGGGTGACGAAATACTCGCCGTTGAGGTGGGACCGCAGCTCGCGTACGCAGGCCAGATTGACGATGGTGGAGCGGTGGATGCGCTGGAAGCGGCGCGGGTCCAGGCGCTGCTCCATCTCGCGCATGGTGGCGCGGATGACGAAATTCTCGGCGGCGGTATGGATGCACAGGTAGTCGCCGGCCGCGTCGATCCAGCGGATCGCCTCCGGGTCCAGCCGTACCGTGCGATTGCCGTCGCGGATGGCGAGCTTCGGCACCGGCTCGCCGCCCGGCTCCTGCGCCAGCGCATCGGCCAGGGTCAGGTCGGGCTTGCCCGACATGCGCGCCAGCAGGCGCAGCAGCTTGTCACGATTGTCCTCGGCCGAGCGCGCGCTCAGCCGCTCGCGCACGGTCTGCAGCGCCTGGTGCAGGCGGCCTTCCTCGACCGGCTTGAGCAGGTAGTCGACCGCGCAGGCGGAAAACGCATCCAGGGCGTATTCGTTGTAGGCGGTGACGAAGACCACCAGCGGCAGGGTTTCCGCCGGCAGCGAGCGCAGCAGGGCGAAGCCGTCCATTTCCGGCATCTGGATATCGAGAAACATCAGGTCAGGCTTCAGCGCCGCGATGGCAAAGCCGGCCTCGCGGCCGTTGCCGGCCTGGCCGACGATCTCCACATCGGCCTCGCCGGCCAGGCGCAGTTCCAGGCCGCGCCGGGCCAGCGGTTCGTCGTCGACGATCAAGGTGCGGATCACGCCACGCTCCGGGTTTCATAAGGCAGGACCAGGGATACTTCCACACCGCCGCAATTGCCGTCGGCGTCGCCGGCGCGCGTGTGCACATTCACGCTCTGGCGCTCGCCGTACAGCACCTTCAGGCGCTCGCGCGTATTCGCCAGCCCCACGCCATTGCCGTTGCCGACACAGGCCTCGGGCAGGCCAGGGCCGTCGTCGACCACCTGGATATGCAGGGAACCGTCCTTCACCTGCGCACTCACGGCAATCGTGCCGCCTTCGATGCGCTTGCTGATCGCATATTTGATGCAGTTTTCGATCAGCGGCTGCAGCACCAGGCTGGGCACCAGGGCGCGGCTGGCCTGCGGCGACACATCAATGGCCACGCGCAGGCGCTCGCCGAAACGCAGCTGCTCGATGCCCAGGTAGCGTGTCAGCGCTTCCAGCTCTTCCTCCAGGCTGACCCGCTGCATGGGGTCGGAGTCCAGCGAGTGGCGCAGGAAGGCAGACAGTCCGCTGACCATGCGGTTGGCCGTGGTGTTCTGGTTGTCCATCACCAGGGTGGAGATCGCGTTCAAGGTGTTGAACAGGAAATGCGGATTGAGCTGGTAGCGCAGCATCTTCAGCTGCGCCTCGTGCGCGGTGGCGTTGGCGCGCAAGGCGTTTTCGCGCTCGTGGGCGATTTCCCGGCTGAACTTTATGCCGAAGTAAAGCCCGCTCCAGGACAGCATCACGTACAGGGCCGAACCGAAGTAGCCGATATAGCCGAGAAGGCTTTCCGGCCGGCATTCGAAGCACCAGCGGAAGATCGCCTCGGCATAGGTGGTCGAGTACACCGCTGTTGCCAGCAGCAGCAGCAGGCCGGAAGCAGCGATCAGGCGCGCCGTGGACAGGCCCCAGATGGCCCGGTAACCCAGGCGCAGCAGGCTGGTCACGACAAAGCCGATGATGGTCGCCGCCGCCGAGACCCAGGCGTATTCCCACGGCTTGCCATGGCCGACCGCGGCCAGGTAATGCAGGCTGAAATAACCCAGCCAGCCAGCCGCCTGCAGCAGCCAGAACAGCCGCGCCGGCGAGGCAACGATGGTTTTCAGATGGGTCATTTGCGATGGCGAGACCATGTAGCAATGCTAGGGACGCAAGCCACATAGCAGAGCGCACTTCGGCGCATGGCTGCAACCGTTGGGCGCGGCGCCGCGGCGGCGGCGGCGAGGCTTATGCCGGCGCCCCTGGGCGGCGGCTTGCCTACAATGGCCTTTTTCCGGAGGCCCGCATGCAGCCGCATCAACGCGATTTTCTCGACCTGGCCCTGCACAAGCAGGTACTGCGCTTCGGCGAATTCACCCTCAAGTCCGGCCGCACCAGCCCGTATTTCTTCAATGCCGGCCTGATCGACAGCGGTGCCGCGCTGGCCCGGCTGGGCCGTGCCTACGCCACCACGGCCAGCGCCTCGGGCCTGGCCTTCGACATGCTGTTCGGTCCGGCCTACAAAGGCATCGCCCTGGCCGCCGCCACCGCCATCGCCCTGGCCGGCGAGCACGGCCGCGACCTGCCCTTCGCCTTCAACCGCAAGGAAGCCAAGACCCACGGCGAAGGCGGCACGCTGATTGGCGCGCCGCTGCGCGGCCGCGTACTGATCGTCGACGATGTGATCACCGCTGGCACCGCAATCCGGGAGTCTCTGCAGATCATCCGCGATCACGGCGCCAGCGCCGCTGGCGTGTTGATTGCATTGGACCGGCAGGAACGCGGCCAGGGGGAGCTGTCGGCAGCCCAGGAAGTGACGCGCGAGTTCGGCATTCCGGTACTGGCCATTGCCAGCCTGGGCGATCTGCTGAATTTTGCCGCCGAACGTCCGGAGCTGTCGGACCAGCACGACCGGCTGCAGGAATACCGCAGCCGCTACGGCGTGGCCTGAGCCGTGCCGGGCACCACAGCGGCGCGCTGAAGACGACACCTATACTGGCCAGCCAGTAAGGCACGTCGCCACGGCGCGCCGAGTCGCGTCTGCACATCGACCGTCTTGAACTGTTTCCAGGAGTTGCGCATGCAGTCGGCATTGAAAACCACCGTGTTGACCCTGCTGCTGATCGCCGGGATCGGCAGCGCCATCGACGCCATGGCTCAGGCGGTCAAGGACACCCGCCTGCGCTACAAATGGCGCGACGAGGCCGGCAGCCTGCATTTTGCCGACAACATGCCACCGGAAGCGGCGCGCCTGGGCTATGAGCTGGTCAACCAGCAGGGCGTCGTCGTGCGCCGGGTCGAGCGCGCCAAGACCACGGAAGAACTGGCCAAGGACAAGGCCGACGCGGAAAAGCTGGCCGAGGAACAGCGCAAGGCCGACGAGAACTCGCGCCTGGATGCGCAGATGCTGGCCGCCTATCCGACCGAAGAAGACCTGCGCCGCTCCATCCAGGCACAGCTCGACCTGATCACGCAGAACATCCAGGCCACCGAGGTCGGCATTGCCAGCCAGGAAAAGAGCCTGGCCGAACGCCTGGTGCATGCGGGCGAGCAGGAACGCAACGGCAAGGTGGTACCGACCAACGTACAGAACCAGATCAACACCCTGCGCAAAGGACTGAATGACCAGAAGGCATTCCTGGAACGTCGCATGGCTGATCGCGCCACGATGGAAAAACAGCTCGTCGTCGACCTCGAACGCTACCGCACGCTCAAGGCCAAGCAGGACGAGCAGCGCAAAGGTCGCTGATGCGCTACCGCCCGGCAGATCCCCGTTCTGAGCCTCTCGCCACTGCGTTCACCGGCGACGCCAACGACGACGCCTTCGCCGCCGACCGCCTGAGCCTGCAGACGGAACGGCTCGGTGTGGCTTGCCACGCCAGCGGCGGCGGCATGCTGATGGACCAGGCGCTGATCATCACGGACGCGCGATTCCGAATGTATCGGAAGACGGCGCTACGCTCAGCCCGCGACGCGCGTCCCATCGCAGCCGAGGTCCCCATGCTCATCGCGCCAAACGTTCGCCGTCGTTGCAGCAACTGGCTCCTCTACGTATTCACGCCGTTGCTCGCCGCTGCCGGCCCGGCCGCCGCGCAGCAGATCGAAGTGGTCAACCGCACCAACATCGCGACGCCGATTCCGACCGACGGCTGGGGCTCCGGTCCGGCCGCCCTGTCCAGGAACGGCCGCTACGTACTGCTTCACTCCAACGCGTCCAACCTCGTGTCCGGCGACCGCAACGGCGTGACCGACGTGTTCGTGCTCGACAATGCCGACGGCATGTTTGAACGCATCAACCTGAGCCCGGCTGGCGAGCAGACAGTCCATGCCGACCTCGCCGGCCGCGGCGGAGTTTCCGACGACGGCCGCTACGTGCTGTTCAGCGTACGCAAGTTTGCCGATACGCCGGGCTTTGACGTGATACAGGTGTACCTGCGCGACCGCCAGACCGGCACGAACAGGCTGCTCAGCCGCGAGGGCGGGGTGGGCGGCGGCTTCAGACCCAGCTACGCCAACGACCTGTCCGCCGACGGACGCTACAGCGTCTACACTCAATTCCACAGCACCATATTCGGTGATACGACCGACGTGTGGCGTTACGACGCCCAGACCGACCAGAGCACGTGGGTATCGGTAAGCCCGACCGGCAGCGACGGGAACGGCCGCAGTTTCAATGCAGAGCTCAGCGCGG
This sequence comes from Tahibacter aquaticus, assembly GCF_004363655.1. Taxonomy (GTDB): domain Bacteria; phylum Pseudomonadota; class Gammaproteobacteria; order Xanthomonadales; family Rhodanobacteraceae; genus Tahibacter; species Tahibacter aquaticus. The sequence goes on along the minus strand of NZ_SNZH01000035.1, from coordinate 2,455 downwards.
ACGGCCGCTATGTGCTGTTCTATTCCCACGCCAGCAATCTGGTCGCCGACGACACCAACCAGGCCCTGGATACTTTTCTGCGCGACATGGACAGCGGCGTTACGCGTCGTGTCAGCGTGTCCAGCAGCGGCCTGCAACTGACCGCTCCACTGGCTGGCTCGCCCAGCCCAAACTACCGCGATTACACCAGCCGCCATCTCAGCGCCGACGGCCGTTATGCCCTGTTCGACACGGTCGAGAACGCCGCTCCCGACGATACCAACGGCCTCACAGACGTCTATCGTTTCGACGCCCAGACCGGCACGACCCGCCGCATCAGCACGGGCACGAGCACGGGCGGCAGCTCGGCCAGCATCAGCACCGACGGCCAGCGCATCGCATTCCAGTCCCGGCCGCCGCAACCGGCCGCATCGACGCGGATCTACGTGCGTGACCTGGCGGCCGACAGCCTGCAGCAGCTCCCGTTGACTATCGCGCCTTGGTCCGAAACCACCGCCTACGGCAACCTGGTACTGGCCGGCAGCGGCAGCATGGTGTACTTCACCTTCACCAGCGATGCGATGCCAGGGGCGAGCGGCGCGCACGTGCACCGCTACGACATCGCCAGTACGACGCTGCAGTGCATGACCTGCAACGGCTCCCCCCGTCCCTACGCCAATGACAACAGCGGCGGCGATGACGATCTGGGGCCGGCACTCAGCGATGACGGCCGCTTCGTTGCCTTCAGCTCGCTCGCGCGCAACCTCGTCACCGGCGACAACAACGGCGTCGCCGACGTATTCGTGCGCGACCGCCTGACCGGTACGACCGAGCGCATCAGCCGGCGCGGCAACGGTACGGAAAGCAGCTGCGCCAGCGAAGACCCCTCCATCACGCCGGACGGCCGCTTCGTCGTCTTTGCCAGCTGCGGCGATCTGGTTGCGCCGGCCAGCGGCGCACGTCTTGAGGTCTACCGCTACGACCGCTCGAGCGGCCAGCTCGATCTCGTCAGCATAAATGCGCAGGGCGGCCGCGCCGACGAAGAAAGCACGCACCCGCACATCGCGGCCGACGGCCAAACCGTGGTCTTTGCGTCCCGCGCGACCGATCTCGTGACAGGAGGCACGAACCGCGGTGGACCACACGTCTTCATTCGCCGCATGACGGCGGCCGTCACCGATCTGGTCAGCAGGACCGCGACCGGCCTGCCCGCCAATTCCGCTTCGCTCGCGCCGCAGATTTCGGCCGACGGCAGCAGCGTCGTCTTCTACAGCACTTCCACCGACCTGATCGCCGGCGACAACAATCTCAAGGCCGACGTGTTCGTGTTCAACACGCATAGCCTGGCCACCGAACGCGTCAATCTCAGCAGCGCCGGCGGCGAAAGCATCGGTGAGGTGGGAGAGTACGGCATCAGCGGCGACGGCAGCCGCGTGGTCTTTTCGAGCAACGCCACCGATCTCGTTGCCGCAACGACAACCGAACGCATGCGCAGCTTTCTGCGCGACCGCACTGCCGGCACGACGCGGCTGATCGTGCCGCAGAACAACCCACTCAACTACAGCTTCGATCCCGATATTTCCGCCGACGGCCGCCGCATTACCTTCATCTCCATGACACCCGGCCAGGTCACGCCGGGAGATACGAGCGAAGGATTCCGGATCTACCTGTATGACGACGCGGACGCCAGCTATCGCGCCCTGACCTGGTACAACCAGACCTACATAGAGCCGCACCTGATACACAGATCGCCGCGCCTGGCCGCCGACGGCAAAAGCGTGGGCTTCGTCTCTTCACGCAAGGATCTGGCCGACGACGGCAACAGCCGACTGCTGGACGTGTTCCTCGTCCACAGCTACACCGACGAGCTGTTCTCCGACGGATTCCAGCCGTAACGCCAGCCGCGGGCAGGGCGCGCGTTCGCGCCGATCGCCCGCGATTGCCGGCTGAGTCCTGAAAAGGCAACGTGGCGCGGCCTGGCCGGCCACGTCGTCCGCGACTCAGAACGGCAACTTGAGGTGGGAGTCCACCGCCAGCAGCTGCTTGCGGAACACGTCCTGGATGCGCAGCAAGGCCTTGTCGCTGTCGGCGTCAAAGCGCAGCACCAGCACCGGCGTGGTGTTGGAGGCGCGCACAAGGCCCCAGCCATCAGGCCAGTCGGCGCGCACGCCGTCGATGGTGGTGATGCGGGCACCTTCGAAGCTGACGCGTTCGCGGAAACGTTCGATATAGCGGTAGTGCTCGCCCTCGGCCATTTCCACTTTCAGCTCCGGCGTGCTGACACCCTTGGCCAGGCTGTCGAAGATCTGCTGCGGATCGCGTCCTTCCACGTCACCGGCGAGGATTTCCATCAGGCGCGCGGCAGCGTAGATGCCGTCGTCGAATCCGTACCAGCGCTCGCGGAAGAAGAAATGCCCGCTCATTTCGCCGGCCAGCTCTGCGCCGGTTTCGCGCATTTTTGCCTTTATCAGCGAAT
>NZ_SNZH01000034.1 GCF_004363655.1 Tahibacter aquaticus | reverse complement strand
CGCTTCAACGTGACGGCGCCAGAAGGCTTCGGTCTTCGATGCTTGCACGCTTGGCGCTCCGAGAAGGTGAGCGACAAGCATTGCTCTGATGATCGGGTTCGAGAATGTGGCGGCGCCGGACGCTTACATGCGAGTGTGGTGCTGGGTGGGTTAAATAGCCTGGTGCAGGTCGCGATCGGATTCACCCAGGCGGCGATGCGGCGGGCGTTGACACCCACGTTTGGTAAGGCGTATCCGGCGAATCAATGAGTGAGTCGGATCTATCGCGTTCGGCGATTAAACAGGCTGTTGCGATACTCGGTCGATTATGATCTAGGTGTAATAAGGCAGGCGCCATAAATGCAAAAAAGCGTTGCTCGCGTCCGTCGAAAATTGAGTGGAATCTGTAGCGCATAGGCACCCACTATCGGGGTGGCAAATAAAGTTCCATTTGTGACACAACCTGCGTATGTATCTGATGGCTAGTAGATGAGATTGCTGCAATTACAAGGCTACAATACGCATCGAATGTTAAATTCAATTCCGTAGATGCGTCGGACAAAGCTTTCTTTCCTGATAAATATATTAAGATTGTTTCATCAGATTTTTGCAGCGCATCTTCAATTTTTGCGTCTTCCTCTAAGAACATACTGAGGATTTTGTCAGGCCACCCGGCCTCGCCAACGGCTAGTTGGTGTGCAGTCATTGTCTCCTCAACAGTAGGCCGAATCTGGTCCTTGTTGAAAAGTCTTCGGAGCAGATGATCTGTTCTTGCTCTAACTCTCTCAGCTACGGTCTTGGAGCGTGTAGTCTGCAATGACTTCTTTGCTCTTTCTAAAAATTTCGGCCAAGGGTCTCCGTCATAACCGATAACTGATGCCGCAGAACGAATGACTCCGGGCAGCGCAAATAAGCTTTCAATTTCGTGAAATTTGAGCACAAAGGCCGGTGGTTTGAGCGCCGAATGGAACTCTTCGGGTCCATGATCTCTGTCGATAAGTCCGACAGTCTCTACGGCAGTTAATAGGCCAAGTGTTGTAAATGAAGTGGATGCAGCAAGTACTTCCTGGCAGTTTCCAGCCGCAATAGCTACTGAGCCCGGTGAGTTTACCCAGGTTTTCATCAACTTTGATGCAACGCCTTTGCCGTTTATTCCTTCATAGAAAACAATTCGACTTGCGCTAACGGTCAAAGTAGCCGCGCCGAGCAATACCTCTGCGAGGTCGTTTGGCAACGTTTCTACGCTCGCACGTTCCACAAATCCATTCTCGCGAACGACAAGTACAGTGGGATTTTCTCTTGATAAAGCAAAGTGCAAATCATGGGTGATATATATAAAGCGAATGTCTGGGCGCATTCTTTCGAGTTGATTCCAGTAGTCAACTGCCAGTTTTTTATGTAAATGAAGTTCGGGCTCATCGACAAAAAGGTATCCGGACGATGCCATAAAAACACGAGCTGCCAGATACAGGCATGATCGTTCGCCATCGCTCATTTCTCGGGCGGCATAGTTGGATTGCGTGGCGTCTCGCTTGATTGCACGTGGCGAGAAATCCTTGAATGTAAGGCGCGTGTTGGGAAATACTTTTTCCCAAAATTCTATTAGCTTTGCTAATGGGCTGTCATTTACAAACAAGCGTGGGCGTTTTCCCTCTCTTGCCGCCTCGTCGTCTCGGTAGAGCTCTGCGTAATGTTGTTGAACAATGGTGGAGAAAAGAGCGTCAATCTCGTTAGTGAACTCCCAGGGCTGATTTCGCGCATTGTTTAGCTGAGTTAAAAATTCCTTGCGCCCAATCTCCTCCTCATAATTTGGCAGCCTGGGATTCAGCACCGTGCGTCGTTGAGCGGCAATGAATCGATCCGGTGCCGAAATGTTTCGCATTACCCGTGTCTTTCCGGCTCCGTTTGGGCCAATAACGACAATTGGTGTCGTTCCAGTAATTATGCCAACGATTGGAATGTTTACATGATAGGTGTCGGAATCTTCAGTGCTCATCTTGATCCACCTTGAAGGGGGTATCCTAGATCTGCGGGATTTTTTGTCGAATGATAGTAAAGGTATCAGTAAAAATAGAGCTGGTTCACGTACTTTGCACAAGGTGTTATCCGGAGGCGCCGTTCCAACGGCTTTCGCCGCCCTACCACTTGGGCGCGCGATCCGAAGCAGTAGTCGCAGTGGAAGTCTCGAGAGGGTACTGCGCGTAGCGCGTGTCTTTATCGCACCCAAATAGCCAACTCGCCGTCAGCGCATATAGCCCGTGAGCAATGCGTGCGCCCAATCGGCCCGGCCGTTCTTCAACGCGAGCGCAGCCATCGATCCATGGTCATACGGCAGCGCAATATGCTGTGCCGTCCACCCCTGGTTGCTCCGCTCGACAATCGCATACCGCGCATCGGCAGATCCGGTTTCCACGGCATGAAAGACCGGGTGATCGTCGCTGTAGGCGGGAAGTCCGACACTTCCGGGATTGACCAGCAGCTGCCTGCTGCGGGTACGTACGGCCCTTGGCACGTGGGTGTGGCCGCAGGCTATGACGGCAGCGTGTTCGTCGCCGAGGCGTTCGGCGATTTCCGACGGCGAAGCCAGTCGAGTGGACGCTCCATCGAGCGATTCGAGCAGGTATTCGCCATCGCTGCGTGGCGTCCCGTGGCACAGGAAAACCGCTTCGTTCAGACGAAACGACGGCTGCAGGGTACGCAGCCAGGCCAGCATGTCGTCCGACAGCTGCGAACGGGCGTACAGGTCGGAAAGATTGCCTTGCCCTGGCGTTAGCGCCAGCAGTTGCCGTTCGTGGTTTCCCGCCAGCGTCAGCCAGCCCGAGGACATCAGAAAACTCGCGGTTTCGCGCGGCAGCAGCGGGCCGGATACGTTGTCGCCCAGATTGACGACCTGGTCGACACCGCGGCGGCGGATGTCCGCGGCCACGGCTTCCAGTGCGGCGAGATTTCCGTGGATGTCCGAAACGATGGCAATGCGCATGGCAGAAGCTATTCCTGGTAGAGGGGTTGTTGCGTTTCGAGTCGGGGGATGGCGTCACACGAGTGCTTTCGAATCCGGTCCCACTGTTCAACTGTAGAAGGCGTAGCCAGAGACGGTCCAGGGCGTGGCCTTCTGATCGGTAGCGGCCAACTTCGCCACCTATTGTGCCGCGCGTCGCTGTTAGGAAAGGCGGCGGGGAGAGGGCAGGCCCGCGAATGATTCGGCAGGCGTAGTCGCCGCTCGACAGGCTCGATGCAATCGCGCTCCAATGCGTCCATGCGCCCGAATCCTGGTTTTCGCTGGCACGCTGTCGCTGCCATTGCTGCCGTACTGTCGCTGCTTGCTGCCGGCCTTTTCGCGGCGACCGTGCCGGCGGAGAAGCTGCTGCCACCGCCGCCGGCTGCGTCGTTCGAGGCCGAGCATGCCGGTGTCGTGCCGGCCGGCTTCGACCGGCGCAAGCAGGTGATCGACGAAAGCCTGGCGGCGGGCAAGGCGGTGGGCTGGGCGGGGCGTTACTACTACGGCGACAGGTTTGCCTCGAACGTTTACCTGTCGCTGGCGCCGGGCGCGGGCCTGGTGGTGACGGAGACAGGATGCCTGGGCTTGTACGCAGCGAATCACGGCTCGCTGGTCGATGGCACTGATGGCGTTCTTCGCATCAGTTATGCCGTACCGGCCTCGCCGCAGGGGGGCAGCTTTCCCGGCGAACTGATGCCGCTGAGCTGGGGCAGGCGGCAGTACCTGATACCGCCTGACCAACTGGCTGCTTTTGCTACCGCGATCAACCATGGCAAAGAACCGCGCGACGGCGACGGCGGTGGCTCTTTCCTGTTGCGCGTAGGCGATGAATATCAGCCGGTCAGCGGATTGCCGTCGTTGCCGACCTCGATGCTGGCGCTGCTGCGGCGTGAGCCGGTCGAGGTGGAAATCGCCTCGGTCGAAGTGCGCAGGCGCAGCAAGCCGGGTGATATCTGCGTGAGCAATTATTGGGTGCGCGTTGTGCCGACTGCCGCGGCAGTGCCGCCGTTGTTCGTCGGCGAAGTGTTGCTCCCGATCGATGGCAACGACAGGGCCACGGTGATTGCCTCGCAGGGGCAGTCGGCCGAGGCCGAGATCGTCGTCTTCCAATGCAACGACCGTTTTGCGCCGAAGCTGGGCATGCGATTGACGACCGGCGCCTATAACGAGGGTAGGGGCGCAGGCCGTTGATGCGGGCATGTCGGGGGTAATGGCAGACGGCAGTCGCGCCTTCCTCCGTTGCTAGGGCTCCAGCCCATCCTGAAACAGCTGGTCAAGCGCATCGACGTTGATGCCCGCCGCCAGCGAGTACAGGCGCGCATCGCTACCGACGTGGAAATGACTGATGCCGGCCGTGTCGCGCTCACTGATCCATTCGGGCTGGGCCGGGTTCGATACGTCCAGTTCGACCAGCTTGCCGTCCTGGAAAAAATAGAGCCGGTTGCCGCGCAGGGCGACGGCACTGACAGGCGAGCTGGCGGGGCGACTATGCAGCAGCACGGGATGGGCCGGGTCGCTGAAATCGACGATGTCCAGTTTGTCGATGCAGGCCAGGAAGGCGAGGTTGCCGCGTTTGTCCGCGGCGACATCGACGACGCCGCAGCCGGTGTAGGTACCGATGGGTACCAGGGCGGCCGGATTGGAAATATCCACTAGTTTTATTTCCTCGCCGATGATGCCGCTGCGGGGAACCACGAACAGTCGATTGCCGCGGACAGCCATCCTTGAGGCCGGCGACAGCGGAATGCGTGCCCGTACCACGGGTGCGGCGGGGTTGTTCATGTCGATGGCCGACAGGAAGTGGTACGGGGACTGACTGCCATCCGTATAGCTCGCATAGACCACGCCGTTGCGTGCAGCCAGGGCGTTCATCGGCCCCGACCATGTGCCGAGTGTTTCAATCTGGTCGGGGTTGCTGATATCGATCACGGAGAAGCCGGCGGCCTGGTGCATCACGTAGGCGCGGTCGCCGTCGACGGCCATGTCGATACCGCCCTGGGCATAGCCGTTGGACACAATCTGCTGGAAGCCCTGGCGGTCGAGGCTGGCCCGGTCCAGTACACCGATTCCTTCGCGTTCGATGACCAGCACGCGTTCGCCGCGAACGGCCACGGCCCAGGGCGCCGCGCTGGCGGGCAGCCAGCTTTCGCTGGTCACGCTGGGTGATTCCGGCTGGTCGGCCGCCAGGCGCCGCAGCCGGTTGGACCGTTCGGCAATGAATACGCTATCGCCGACACGTTCGACCATTTCCAGCAACGGTGCCGAGAAGGCATGGCTGCCACGGAATTGCGGCTGCAGCGGATTCGCAATGTCGATCACGTTGATGGTATCGGTCTGAACGCTCCAGGCGTGATGGGGAAGCAACGCCGAGAAAAACCCGCCCCAGCCCGCTGCGGGCAGCTGCGCCACCACCGCGGGACTCGACGGCAGGCTGACATCGAGTACGCTGAAAACCTTGCCGAAGGAATAGGCGTAGTTGCCGCGCATGCGCATGCCCATCAGGTCGCAGCAGGGGAAATTGGCAAACCCCAGCGAAACGGGCGCGCGCGGGTCGGCAATGTCCCAGGCGCCCAGCACGGCGTTATTGGTCATGCCCGAGTTGTAGAGCCGGTCACCGTCGATATCGAAACGCTCATCCACCCACTGACGCATTCCCAATGGACTGAACTGCAGCTGCGCCGGGTTGCTCAGGCTGCTCGAATACAGGCCGGTTTCCCGGTCGAACAGGTAAAGCTCCGTGCCGACGACAAGGATCTGCAAGGGGCCGCGATAGGGGTTGTCGCTGTAGTCGAAGGTATTCAGCAACAGCGGATGCGTACGCTCTGCGATGGAAAAAACCGCCACGCCGCTGGCGGAATAGCGGCCGAAGCTGGCGTACAGGTAGTCGCCCTGGCGTTGCAGGGAGGTGATGCCATTGGGCAGCGGAGCCGTACGTGTATCGCCGGCCAGGACGAGCGTGCCGTTGGCGCCGCGCTGCCAGACGGTGATCGTGCTTCCGGTAAAAAGATAGAAATACTCGTCAGCCGCGACAGGCGCGCCGAAGTTGCCACCGCGGGCGGCACTAAAACGCATCGGCGCGGGAATGTCCGCTGCTGCCGTGCCGGCAAGCGCCAGGCCCAGCGCCAGAACCAGAAATTTCATCGGGCTTCCTGGAAAAACGGGTGGATTCGCCAGCCCGGCAATCGAGCGGCAGATACCCGACAATGACGCAGAGCCGTGCAGCAGCCCCCAACCGTCGCTGCCCGATCGACCTGCAGCCCTGGCGACTGTGCCTGATCGCCGTCGATGCGATGCGACAGCGAGGCCACATCACGCGCGCCGGTCGAATGAAGCACGATCCGTTTCACGGCACCGGGCGCGGCCATGCCAGGTGCGGCGCGAAAAGCGGTTGCGCTAGCGCGCCAGCGAACCGACGCAATAGGTGTTGACGGCCGCGCGCACGGTATTGGCATTGAGCGACATGAGCGTCTGCGCATCCTGGTAGCCGCCGGCGACGACAAACAGCACGGCAACCCGCAGTTCCCGCGCCATGCGGAACACCCAGCGGTCGCGTTGCAGCAGCTGCAGGCTGCTCAGTCCTGCGCGGCCCTTGGGATCGTTGCGGTGGCAATCGACGCCGGCCTGGTAGATCAGCAGATCGGGCGCGTGCTCGACGATGAGGGTGCGGGCGGCCTGTAGCGCGTCCAGATAGGTGGCGAAACCGTCGCGCCCGACGTTGACTGGAAAAGCCCACGAGCGCGTACCGCCGTAGCAGCCGAAGCGCGTGCCGAATATCGAGGCGCTGTACAGGTTGCCCAGGCGGGCGCAGAACTCCTCGGTGCCGTTGCCGCCATGTTCGTCGCAGTCGAGCACGAAGATGCGACGGTCGGGCCGGCAATGCGCCACCAGGGCGAGGCCGTTGAGCGCACACAGTCCGCCGCCGCGTGACCAGACCGCGTGGTGAAAACCGCGTGCCACGTTCATGGCGATGCCGTGCTGCAGGGCGTGATCGGCGGCGTCGAGCTGGCCGGCCAGCATGGCCAGTACCGAGTCGCGGATCGCCGGCGACCAGGCCACGCCCTGGCTGGAGGCGAGCGGGGCGGTGCCGTCCAGAAAGGCTTTTGTATACTCGTCGCTGTGCAGGCCCTGCAGCAGGCCGATATCCATTGGCCTGGGTTCGCACAGCTCTACCCGGGCGCAGCGCTGCAGCCGGTCGGCCAGCAGTTGCAGGCGTGCCGAAGGTGTCGAATCGGCGGCGGCATAAGCCGGCGCGTAGTAAGCCCGCAGTGGATTCACGCACTCACCGCCGACAGTTCGCCGCGGGCAAACTGGACCAGGTGTTCGATCGTCGTCGTCATCGGCGAAAACATGTTTGATCGTGCCTGTAATTCCATTTGCTGGCTGAAGGCGCGGCGGCGGGCGGCGGGGCTTACCACCAGTGTGGTGAGTCGCAGGAAGCGCACGCTGTGCAGCGTGGCTGCGGGGAAAATCCATCCGTGCCGGGCGCGCTGCCCGGGCTCAACTGTATCATTGTAGCGTAGTGCACACAGGCTGCCGGGCGGCACGGTCACGCCGAAGATGCGCACCGGAGCGATGACGATGGCGGAATGTGCTTCGCCCAGCCCGACTTTCTCCAGCAGGATAGGCTGGCCAGCCGGGCCGACGATGGTATTGACCGAACCGCCGCGGCGTACGCGGCCGTGGGCGATTTCGAGGAAATATTCCTCTGCCTGCGAACAGCTGCCGATCTTGGGCTTGTCGATCATGCCGGGAAGGTCGGCACCGTCCTGGCCGCAGCCGGTCAGTACATCGCTCAGCAGGGCCAGGAACAGATGGCTTTCTTCCAGTGCCAGGCTGGCGTGGAAGTGCTGCAGCGCGTCGCGCAATCGCAGCAGGTAGTGCCGGCCTTCATCGTCGCCGGTCGGTTCGACTTCTACCGTGGGCAGGGCGAGCAGCGCGCGCCAGCCCAGGGCTACCTGTTCATCGACCAGGTGCTGGCCCAGCGCTTCGGTCGCGGCCATGGGCCAGTCGGCGAACATGCGCAGGTCGTGCGTGTCGACCGGGTCGCGGGGACGATTGACGAAATCCGACAGAAAGCGCGTGGCCTGGGTGTAGCCGCAGCCGCGCCGCTCGGTGCGGTGGACGAAATGTTCGTCGAGCATCTCGGCCAGTGCGCGGCACAGGGGCAGCTGGGCGTCGCTGAAGGCGCTGGTGATTTCATGCGGCACGGGCATCTGTCCGGCAGTGGCAGCAAGGGGCGGATGGGCCGGGCGTGCCGCCAGGCATTTCCCGCGCCGGGCAGGCGGTGGCATCGCCGCCGCGCCGTGGCGTTGTCGAGGTGTTGGCGACACGTCGTGTTCGCTTCATGATCGTGTCCTGATGCAAGGAATCGTCCAATGCCGGCCTTTCAAGGTGCCGGCGACTGCGGCCGGTTTTGCCGCGCGCCATGATGCACTGCGCTGGCGTGCGCGGCAGCAGGGGTTCGACGATTGGACGGGGATTGGGCGCGACTCCGCTTCTGGGCGGTACTGGTGTGTTTCGTGCTTTGCGCAGCGACTGTCGCGCGGCGGGGCATGGCCAGGCCGACGCCTAGACTGTCGCGCGGCGGGGCATGGCCGGGCCGACGCCTAAGGGTTTTACCTATGCCAATGCGACAGTCGACCCACTACGCTGATCCAAGTCATCGCTGCGCAGCGTTTTTTTGCCGGCAAACGGCAGGAACGGTGCCGATATAGCCCGTATGGCGCCGGCAATGCAGCGTCCGGATGGCGGTTTTGTCTCACGCTCCACCACATTCATTCATCAAGACGCAATTCGTTACAACTACTGGGGAATCTGCAAAATGGCAAAGATCAGTCTTGAACCGCTGCGCAACATCGACGGCTATGTCGCTTCGGCGCTGGTGGACAGCGAAAGCGGCATGCTGCTGTCGGGCGATGGCGCCGGCATCAATCTCGAACTGGCAGCCGCCGGCAATACGGAAGTGATCCGTGCCAAGCGCAAGGTGGCGAGCAGCCTCAAGCTCAACGACACCATCGAAGACGTTCTGATCAGCCTGTCCAAGCAGTATCACCTGCTGCGGCCGCTGGAATCGAACCAGAAGCTGTTCCTCTACGTGGTGCTCGACCGTGCCAAGTCGAACCTGGCAATGGCGCGGCACGAACTGCGCACCTTTGAAAAATCGGTCGATTTTTCCTAACGCGGTCGCGTTACGCGAGACCTGAGGCAATACCGGGCGGCCGCTCTGGCCGCTCGACTGACCGCGACGGCCGGGCGGCAGCGCCGGTGGGCCGTTACCTAGGCAGCCCGCACAATTCCGCCGTCGTTCGGCGCACTGCCGCGTTGCTGCCAGTCGCCGGATTGCCGGCAACCGGCTGGCCAGTCCCGGCATAGGCTGCCGGCATCCTGCTGATACTGCCGCGGCGTGCGCAACCCGCACGCCGCGGCGATGGCGTCTGTCGTGTTTTCGCCGTCGCTGCCGGCCCTGCGCGTTCAGCGATCCGCCAGCGGCGGCAGCCCGGTCGGCTTGGGATCGAAATACAGCGCGAAGTGCTTGGCGAAAGGCTCCAGGCAACTGTTGCCGCCGGCCAGGCAGGTTATCTGGCCGCTTTGCACGGCGGCGTCCCAGGCCTTGCGGAATTCGTCCGCGCCGCGTGCCTCGGCCAGCAGCAGCGCATCCAGTGCGGTCTTGCTCATGCTGACGGAGAAATCCGCCGCGGCCACGTCGCGCTGGGGCAGAGGCTGGCCGGCTGCGGTCTCCTGCACGAACTCGGCAATGCCGTGGCGCAGGTGTAGCAGGAAGCCTTGCGCGCCAAAGCCCTGGTTGCCCTCGGCCGGGAACCAGAAGCCGAAGGACTGGTTCACGGCGTTCTTGGCGGTGACTTCCGCGCGCAGGCGCAGGGTCAGCGAATTCACCCAGGCCGCCGCCGGCAGTGCGCCGATCACGCCGGGGGCGACCAGGCCGCCCTTGATGTCGCTGGGCAGCGGGATGTCCTGCAGTTCGTGCGCGGCGGTAATGTAGAAATTGCGCCAATTGGGATTCAGCTGCGGCTCGGCCAGGCCGAGGAACGCCTCGGCCTTCAATGCCCGTGCAGTCTTCAGCGCCTGCACTTCGGCGATGGCGTCGCTGGGCAGCAGCTGGGTATAGGCGCGCACGACGATGGTGGCCAGTTCTGCGGCGCGCTGGAACTGCGCCAGCGATTCGGCTTCTTCGCCGCCCTGCTTGAGGCTGCGCGCCTTGGCCAGCGCATCGCCTGCGGCGATATTGGCGGCGTCGGCGCCGCAGATCATGGCGCCGTTGCCTTGTGGCTTGGGCACGCAGGTGAGCTTGAGCGTTTCCTCGGCCATGCGCTTGGGCGGCGTGGGGCGCAGCGCGACTGGATCGGCTTCGTACCAGCCCACCGAGCCCACGTAGATCTCGCGCACGGCCTGTACCACCGAGCCGTAGAACGGCCGCAGGTAGTCGCGCGGATTGACGCAATCCTGTGCCGGCGGTACGGCCTGGTGCGGCGGCACTACGCGTGCGGGGCTGTCCGGGCAGCGGTTGGCGGCCACGTTCTGGTTCTTGATCGGCCGCACGCCGTCGAGCTGGCCCATGAGGTAGTCGTGCTGGCCGGCCTCCAGATAGAGGCTTTCCACCAGCGGTGCCAGCTCGTTCATGGTGTAGCCCTTGTTCATCCAGCGAATGGTCTGGTCGTGGGTGAACTGGATGGCATCGCGGAAATTCTTCAGCAGGCGCTGGATGTTCGACGCCTCGCACAGCGGCGGTCCGTGGCTGGGCACCATGCACCAGGCATTGAACTGGCGCAGCCGGTCGACGCTGCGGAACCAGTTGGCCGGATCGCGATACGCCGTGCCGCGCAAACTGTACAAATTCGGGAACGACGGGCCCTGTATCACTTCGGCCGACTGCAGCAGGCCAGGGCCGCTCCAGTCGTTGTCCGAGGGCGGCGTGGTGCCATTGCGCCGGTCGGGCAGGAAGACCGCCAGCTCGTCGTTGGTTTCGCTGGGCACGTAGACCAGCTGCATCTGCACGCCGGCGGCCAGCACCTTCAGTTCGTTGCTGAAGGTGCGCGACGGCATGCGATAGCTGCCGTTGACCAGTACCTGCTTGCCGTCCACTTCCGTGCGTGCGCCGAGTTCCTGCGGGCCTATGCCGCTGTTGACGTGGTTGCGCGGAATGAAATTGCCGTACATGTACGACGAACGCGCGTCGATGATGGTGCCGGTGACCAGGGCCGTGGTGCCCACGCCGTCGTTGATCTTGCTCTGGCCGATCACGGCTACGCAGTCGCGGTTTTCCACGGCCGTGTCCAGCACTGTATCCGCGCCGGGAGTCTTTGGGTCGGCGACCGGGCAGGGCGGCCGGTCGGCCAGGTCGAGGAAACCCCAGACGCCGAAGGTGTGGTCGATATGGTTATGCGTGTAGATGATGGCGCGCAGCGGCAGCTTGCAGGCGGCCGGCACCGGCTGGCCGAAACTGAAATCCGGGCATTGCGGCAGCAGGCCCTGGGCACGGAATGCCTTGATGGTGCGCTGGGATACTTCGGGGTTGCCCAGCGTGTCGATGACGATCAGTTCGCGCTCGCCGGAGGGCGCGCGTGAAGGCCCTTTGATCAGGATGGTATTGGCCAGATCGAAGCCTACGGCGCTGTAGATTTCGTAATTCAGCCCGGCCGGATAGCTGGCCAGCGGATAGTGCTCGCGGCGCAGGTCGTAGATCTTGGCCGGTGTGAACCAGTTGGAATGTTCCGCCAGCAGCACGTTGGCCGGCACGATGGCCGGCGCAGCCGGCGGCGCCTGTGCAAGAGCCTGTCCCGAAATCAGCGCGGCCGCGAACAGGCCGCAGAACGCCCGGCGGGCGTCGGCAATGTCGATACGCATGGAAATCCCCTGTTGCTGGTGGGTAGGCAACAAAAACGCGGGAAACTCTAAATCTACTATGTGGCGATGTCTACAATATTTGGACGGATTCTGCGTGAAAAAATGAACGTTTTTACGCGAGAAATTTCGCCCATTTGAATGCTAAAGCGCGTATCGGTGGCGAAAACTATCGCGCTTGTGCGATCAGTGCCCATCAGGCTGCACATCGAAAAGGAGACGCTGGCGTCGCTGTGCTCCGCCCCACCGTTGGCCCTGGTCCAACGAGCCAGCCGGGCGCTGTTTCAGGCCGAACACGGCGGGGTATCGCAAGACAGGCGTCTACAGGCGCGCACAGAAGCGCGGCGTCAAGTGGCGCCAGGTCGTTGTGTCGACGGATTTGTCTCGACGCATGACAGCAAGCATGTGCGTTGGCTTGATGGTGCCGGAGAGCAGCTCTTTCTCATCGCGTGCATGCACGCGATCGATGAACGTGCGGTCCCGGTCATTTTCCGGATCGAAATGCGGACCGAAGCTACGGTCGACAAACGGGTCGATAAGGTTTCCGTACGCAAGGAAAAAATCGAAGCCAAACTTCTGCAATGCCAAAGGAAGAATGTCTTGTGCACGAATGCCTTCGAAGCCTTCAAGCGAACAGTCCCAGTCCTTGAAGATCTTTTCCCTGCGTCGCAACTGGACGTTATAGCGGTAGGACGCCGGAAGTTCCCGCCAGAAGTCGCGGACAATTTCCAGCGCTTCAGGCCAGCGCAGGTGGCCGTTGCGGCCGATCATGTCTGATGCAACGAAAACGCCGGAAGGGCCAATTGCCTGGTAGATGGCGTCAAACAACCCGTCCAGGTTCGTGACGTGATGAAGGCTCTGGTTCGCCATGACCACATCGTAGGATTCGGACGGATGCCAACGGTTGAAGTCGGCGTTGGCGAATCGGAAATAGGGCAGAAGTCCTTCGCGCCCGGCCAGCTGATGCCCGCGCTGCAGCATGGCATCGGTGATGTCCAGGCAGGTAATGGTGAACGCGCTGACGCCGCGTTCGAGCAGCAGCTTCGCAATGTGCACTTCGTTGTCGCAATTGCCGGCGCCGATGCTGATTACCTGGACATGCCTGCCCAATGCGGCTGCCTGCCGTTGGATCTGCAGAGCAAAGAAATCTTCCGGATACGAGAAGCCGAACTCCTCCATCAAGGGGCGGAGGTATTTGTTCGACCAGTAATGAAATATCCCTGGCAGGTCGTTGACGACCTCTTCGCCGGTGAACCGCGTCACCTCCTGCTTGACGCGGCCTTCGTAGTCGCCTGCAGCGGAATCGCCGGGCGCTTGCCCGGCATACCACCAGCGCCGCAGGTGCACCCGCCAGATTGGCGGAAGCAATCGGACTACAGGTCTCAGGAGTGCTTCTACGCGAGATTTCATGGTCGACCAGGGGGAGTGCAATTACCGTGCGTACCCGTGCCGCTGTTTACCGGGTACGTCCTATTCGTCTGCGGCGTGGCCCGCTTGATACCTTGGCAGGTTCCGGGGGCGGATGCTTGACTGTTGTCGTTCGGTACGTTGTCGATGACGCGGCTACCACGCGTGACGGAATCATTTCGGATGATAGCGACCGCGGATGCGTAACGGCCAAACCCGCCATCTCCGCCGGCGCCAGCGTTCCGTCCGGTTACCGTATTGTTCTCGAAGAGGGGGCGGTGTTCTTTTTAGCAGTGCCGCAGCAGGAATACGCCGCTGCCCGCATGCAGAGGTTTTTCCCAACAAGGCAATGCCTTGACATCGATTGCTCTGGCACCTTTTTAGGAAGCCTCGACGATTCAGGTTGCTATCGTCGGACGCATTAGGGATGGGCGTCGAACAACATCCAGGGGCTCGCATGGCGCGTGCGTAGTGGCCCGCAAATTCCTCGGCTGTTGGCGCGCGCTCGACGCTGAGCATCTCGGCGCACTGAAGATTAATCACATTCAGCACTGTGAGCGGCACTGTTCTCTATGAACCGGGTACCGACCGACCTGGACAGTGCCCCTCGCGCAGAAACTCGTCTCCTTGGTCAACTATTGGCGCGCAGGAACACCCAAAGCCTTCAATTCATCCGGGACCTGTCGCAGGATCTGCAGACGGCACGCCTGCGTTGCCTTGCTGCCATCCCGGTTTCGTCGGCACAGCATCGTCAGCTCGAATTTCAAACACGCGGCCAGTTGCCTAGCCCTTTCTGTTTAGCGTTAATGCCGGGAGCAGGCCCATAGGCCTGCCCACCGCCCCAGGAGGGCGCAAGGGCAGTTGCTCAATGCCTCAAACGAGGCGGCGGCCGCCGTGCCTGTAGGCACTGCGCGAGCCGTCTTTGCCGTGCTGCTGCACGGCTCCATGCTCTCTTATCTGGTGCGTCCAGGGGCACCACGCCTACCGCGAAAGCGGCCCGCTAGTTGGTTAGTAGTCGATTCCTTCGATGGGTTGGAAAAAGGGATTGAGGTGTAAAAGAGATATCCCGCTGTCGCAAATTATGCAATTGCTATTAAGTGATAGCGTGACGACTGGTAGCCGTTCCCCATGATGGCCTGGTAAGAGCGATCGACGTGACGCAGATGGCCGTCACTGGCTTGGCACCTTGCTTTTGTCCCGAGAAGTCGCGCCGGGCTTGGCCTAGCGCTGGCCGTCACTGTCAGATCTCGCTGCCAGTGACGGCTAGGCATTCGACTCCGGGTTCAGAAAAATCCGAGCCACACCTCAGAATCTTCCGATTTATTGACCCCACTCGACGCCCCATGCTGTGCCTCGCAGCCGATTCACAGCATCCACCACCATTGACTGCGCCAACCTGCAGAGCGGTCCGACAACGGTTGCATAGTTATTGATAGCTATGCATAAGCGATCCGAAAGTGCTGAGCCCCCTCCATGCGGCGTGCTAGCGACTCCTGTCGACGTTCTCAAAACTCTTTGGGGACCGCTGACAACTTGCCCCGTTGTGTTACACCGAAATGGCGTTGTCAACTTCGTATCGAAACCGTGTGTCTCAATAGATGACACCGCGCTCTACCACACTAACCGCACTTTGGACATCGCTGTCTTCCATACGGTTGGGCGTATCTGGCGAGGCCCCCCCTCGTTTGTCCCACCCAATTCCAACAGTAGACGCGAGGTTGCGTGAAGTAACGCTGGATTCACGCTGCCACCGGGAGGAGATGAACTCAAAAGACAGTTAAGACGATGCTTTCTGGAGCGCAGTGTTCGAGGTGCTTCTTGCATGCCCGGTCGCTGGCTTCGCGCACCGACGCATGCCCTGCCTGCATTGAAGGCTACCGCCACACGACGTCGCCGTCAGGCGACCATCGCATCAAGCTAACGTTTTCATATTGGGGGCAAACTGTTGACTGTTGCGTCTACAGCTGATGAACACCCCCACATCTACGCACACATCCATCAGGAATCGGGCTCATGTCACGCCAGTCGCTTCGACTCATAGGTACCCAGGCGTTGCTCCTCTTCGCCTCGGTGCTGACCGTACCGCTATCAGCGCAGACCTCCGACCCACCGACTTACCCTGGAATCTCCATCCCAGCATCTTTTACACAAGGTGGCGGTACAGCCGACGTGCCACTTTACGTTGAATACGACAAGCGCCTGCGCGCGTCAGAACAACTGTCGGCACTCGGTTCCGACCTGTTCGGTGATCAGGTATCGCTGTATACGGGTCAGACCTCGTTTCGCCACGTCGACATCGACATTACCGGCAACAACTCGTTGCCGGTGCAGCTGAGCCGACGCTATTCAATCTCGACGCTGGTCAGCGATCAACGGTTCGACGCGCGCGGCGGGCCCGGTAATCCATACGGCGGTCTGGCGAACTGGGACATCGAAGTTCCGCACATCTACGGCATTTTCGATTCGATCTACCTCTGGAACGTGTCGAGCGGTGCGACGACCCAGCAGCCGCGTTGTAGCCAGTATTTCCTCCCTCGCGTAAGCAGTGGACTCGACCCGACGGAGATCTGGTCGGGTACCAAGGTCAACATTCCCGGCAAAGGTGAGAAAGAGTTGCTGTGGCTCGATCCGCCGTATCCGCCGCTGCAGTACCCGAACGACGGCCGCTCGCCGACCTGGACGACCAGCGATTACGATGCGTTCCGTTGCATCACATTGTCGGCGCCACAGGACGAAGGGTTCGTAATGACGTCGCGCGACGGTATCTCCTATCGTTTCGACGTCTATGCGGAACGCGACTTTCCGACAGTGCGGTCAGGCCCACTCGCCAACGCACGAAAGGCGGTCTACTTGCTCGCGAGCGAAGTCACTGACCGCTACGGCAATTGGGTACGTTACGCCTATAACGTCAACGGTCATCCGACGTCGATCACTGCCAGCGACGGTCGCGCGATCACGCTGACCTATTTCCCGTCGCCGAACCAGAACCGGTTGCACACGGCCAGCGTGACGCTGTCGGTGCCGGCTGAAACGCGGACATGGACCTACGCTTACGCCAACCAAGCGCCTGACCAGATTCCTCGCCTGACATCGGTCACGCTGCCAGACACCATCTCCACTTGGCAGTTCAACTACGCGGCTCTGAACGCGCCAAACCACTACCTCTACGTCACCTATCTGCCGCCCAAACCCTCGGGCAAGGAGTGCCTGCCGCCCGAGATCAGCACGCCGGGCGGCGATTTCGGGCTACGCATCACGCACCCTTCCGGTGCGAAGGGCGAGTTTCGCTTCAAGCTCGAGCGCACCGAGCGCACCAACCTGCCGTTCCCGAACTGCCAGCTCTTGCCTGGCGGTGGCAAATACCTTGTCGCGCCCTATGTGGATGCTTTTCGGCTTAAGTCCAAGAAGATCTTCGACACCGACACCAGCGATAGCACCTGGAGTTATGCCTATGGTTTAGTGGCCGGCGTTTTCGGCGAGAGCACCACGATCACACAGCCAGACGGAAGTGTTGTACGAAACGAATTCTCCTCGGCCTACGGCGCGACCGTGTTTGGCGCCCCGGCCGGGACGGCCATTGAAGGGCAATTGCTTGCAACCACGACGACCAAGGGCAACGATATTCTGCGCAAGCAGACGTATACCTATGTGACCGGTCCGGACACGGCCAATGGCCCTCTGAACGGGTACCCGTTCTCGTCTCGCTACGGCGTTGGCAGCGCGGGTGACGATGGTTCGTCGGGCAGCATCCGGCCGCTGCTCTCGACGACAATCGAACAGCAAGGTGTCCGATTTACGCGGACAAATCAGATCTTCGACGCCATGGCGCGGCCGCTACAAGTCAAGCGCGAAAGCACGCTCATCGGTGGCGGGGTGTTGCACACGAAGACCGAAACCACGGTTTACGATGACAAGCGGCCGATCTGGGTGCTGGATCTCATTGATACGGTCACCAACTCACTCCTACCGACTGCGTCGATGGTCGACAACGATTACGACAGCGTAGGCAACCTGACGCGCGTCACGGCCTTCAACCGCGAGCAGCGGACGATGACGTGGCGGGCCGACGGAACATTGCTCACCGTCACGGTCGGCACGCTGCCCGATCCGGCCGGCCCAAACACGACGACACTTGGCCCATTCAAGCGGGGCATACCGCAGAGCGTAAGCCACGCGGACGCGTCTTTGACCGCCGCTGTCATCGACGACGCCGGGGACATTCGCATGGTCACGGACGAGAACGGTTTTTCGACCACCTACGAATACGATGGTCTGCGCAGACTCAAGCAGATCAACTATCCGACCGGCGATACCGTCCCTTGGGCGACGACGACGATTCAATACGATCGGGTTGGCAGCGAAGCCGGTATCACCGGTACGCATTGGCGCCAAACCACGAGCACCGGCAACGCCCGTAAGGTCGTGCATTTCGACCAACGGCTGCGGCCGCGGCTCTCGGCAGAGCACGACACCGCGAACGAGGCCGGCACCAAGCGCTACGTGAGACGAGGGTTCGACTACGCCAGCCGCGAAGCCTTCGTCAGCTTCCCCTCGACCTCATCGTCCGCCACGGCAGGGACGAACACCACCTACGACGCGCTCGGCCGCGTCACCGGCACGACGCAGGACTCCGAGCTCGGCACGCTGACCACGACAACGGTTTACGACCCGACGTCGTTCACAACACACGTCACCAATGCGCGCAACAAGGTCACGAGCACCACATTCCAGGCCTTCGACGAACCCGACACCTCAGCACCGATGACGATCAGCGAGCCGTTGGCCGTCACGACGACCTACACGCGCGACGTCTTTGGCAAGCCGCTGACCTTGACGCGCAGCGGCACCTATAGCGGAACCCCGATCAGCCAAGTTCGTCTCTACGTCTACGACCCCACCCAACTAC
Organism: Tahibacter aquaticus; assembly: GCF_004363655.1. GTDB lineage: Bacteria > Pseudomonadota > Gammaproteobacteria > Xanthomonadales > Rhodanobacteraceae > Tahibacter > Tahibacter aquaticus. Next base: position 2,657 of record NZ_SNZH01000034.1, on the reverse strand, counting down.
TGTGCAAGACGATCGAAGCGGAGAGCGGGGCCACTCTTCTGAGCTACAACGCGTCAAACCTTGTGGAATGGAAGGCGAGCGGCCAAGCGCTGACCAATCCGACCAACTGCCAGACCACCAGCGTCGCCGCTAACCAGAAGGTCAGTTATGACTACGACCAGAGGGACCGCCTGTGGCGCACTCGCTACGGCGATGGGAGCCCGTCTGTGGTCGTCAGTTTTACGCCTGACGGATTGCCCGAATCGGTGCAATCGGACAACAGCACCTGGACCACGCTCTACAACAAGCGCCGTTTGATGACGAGCGAGACGCTGAATCTCGGCGGTGTCAACTATCCCCTCGGCTATACGTACACGGCGAATGGACATGTCGCCAGCTTGACTTATCCGGACGCAGCCGTAGTTGCCTACACTCCGAATGCGCTTGGAGAAGCCACCCAGGTGGGCAACTACTCCAGCGCGATCACGCGACACCCGAACGGCGCGTTGAAGAACCTGACTTACGGTAACGGCATCGTCCACACCACTGAGCAGAACCTGCGCGGTCTGCCGAGCCGCAGTCACGACGTCGGCGTGCTCGACGATCGCTACGTCTACGACGAGAACGCCAACGTCAAAAGCATCACGGACACGCAGCTCGCGTTGTTCACGCGATCGATGGACTATGACGACCGTGATCGGCTGACGTCGGCCACGAACGGATCTCAGTGGGGCGGCTCCCACATCTTCGATTACGACCCGCTCGACAGCCTGCGACGTTCCGTCAACCCGACGTTCGGCGACTGGACCTACGTCTACAACGCGACGACGCGCCGGCTCGATCGCATCGATCCGACAGGCGGCGGTGCCGCCGTCCTGACCTACGGCTACGACACCCGTGGCCGCGCGACGTCGCGTGCGCTGGCCGGAACATCCCAAACGTTCGTGGTGGATCTGGCCGACCGAGTGACCAGCGTGGGACCCTCGGTGGCGAGCTACCGTTACGACGGGCATGGCCGTCGCACGAGCGTGACGAAGGGCAGCTCAACAACGGTGCAGATCTACAGCCAGGCCGGGCAGTTGGTGTATCAGAGCAGCCCCGCGAATGACGGCATTTTCCGCAGCGGTTTTCAGACCGCCGACACACCGTATCCCTCGGCAACCGGCGGCAACAAACGTTACGTTTACCTGGGCCGGCATCTGATCGCCGAAGACGGCACGGCAGGCCGAAGCTACGTCCACACCGATGGCCTGGGTTCTCCGGCACGCACCACAAGCACCGCCGGTGTTCCGTCCGCGCGCGAGGACTACAAGCCTTATGGCTGGGGGTCGACACCGCAGTCCAAGCCCGGCTTCACGGGTCATGTGGCCGATGCGGAGACCGGACTCAGCTACTTGCAGGCCCGCTACTACGACCCCTTCGCGGGCCGTTTTCTGGCGGTTGATCCGGTCGACGCTTCAGCCGCGTCGTTCAACCGTTACTGGTATGCCAACAACAACCCCTACAAGAACGTTGACCCCGATGGGCGAAATCCGGTGGCGGGTGCGGCGATCGGCTGCGGAATATCGGGTCCGGCGTGCCCCGCCGGAGCTGTCGTCGGTGCGGTGATTGGTGTCACCATAGGCATTGGCGGCTACCTGATATACAACGAAATCGCCGAAACTGACTCCGAGCCCCAGGCTGACGCTCAGCCAGGGGACAAAGAGAGCGATCAGGGCTGTATCTACTGCGTGAGCGGTGAGAAAACGCAGTCGGGTAAAGACTACGTAGGGTCGACGGATGATATGGGAAGGCGGCAAGGCGACAAGTCAGACGGACGCGATCGCGATGGTGCCGAACGTATCGACTCCTATCCCAAAGGTGACCGAACTGCTCGCGGAAACGCCGAACAAAAGGCCATCAATGATCGCGGCGGGGTCGAAAATCTGGACAACAAACGGAACGAGGTCGCGCCGAAAAAATGGCCCGACAGAGGCATTGATCTGCCAAAAAACATAAAGTGAGCCAACTATGACGATGAACGAGCGTCCCATTCCAGAGGCAGCGTTTCAGGACAAGGATGCAGTCGAAATGCTGCGAGTCTGGATCGCTGGTCGCAAGCTGCATTGCTCCTTGAAAGTCGGCATGTATCAGGAATCCACAAATATTTCCGAGCCGGTTGCGTGGGGAACTATCCTGGCCGATGCGGCTCGCCACATAGCCAGCGCGCTGCAAACTGGCTACGGACTGGACCCCGAGGAAACGACTCAGCGGCTCAAAGAGAGCTTCGTCAACGAGCTTGATAAGCCGTCGTCATCAGCCCAGGGAAAGTTCGTCGGCGGCGATAAGGCCAGGCTGTCGTAATCCTTTCTCACCCCTGGTGTGGTTCAGGCATCTAAAGAAAGAAAGAAAATAGAAACATTTTGCGGTGTGATGCGAAACGCAGAGTGCGCCGGTAGGCAGTTACGTGCATTGAACAAATGCGAGCTATCTGCCGACCGGCAATTCGTCGGAAAAGGTTGAGAGAAACCATCCAGGAAAATGAACGACATTCGGGCGTTGGAAAAACAGCTTCTCGGTGCTGTGGGCACTCTGTTGCAAAGCCGAGGCTTCAATCCGAAACCGGCTGGGCAGTCGTTCCGCTTGGCGAAGCCCTTCGGATGGGCATCCATCCACCTTGCTTTCGTCCGGCATCCGCC
>NZ_SNZH01000033.1 GCF_004363655.1 Tahibacter aquaticus | reverse complement strand
AGCCAAAAGGTACCGGTGCGCGGCCCGACACCTCTGCAAATGCCCAAATGGCAGTGGGGCGAGCCGAAGTTGGTGGATTGTTGACCCCACGACGGCGCGGCGAGGCCTTGTTCGAAACCGCCATCCACGACGAGTTCAACAGCACCCGCGGCCGGTGCCAGCAGCAACAGTAGTGATAACAACGGCAAACGATTCATATAAAAACCCCGGTGGATGTCCGACTGGTGGAGGCCATGTCCGAACGGGAAGCACGGCGCCTGTTGGACTAAACGACGAACGCGCGAGAGTTCTGCCATCGGAAAGCGGGCGTCGAGCGTGTGAGGCGCGCGCCGCGGCGCTGGCTTCAATCGGTTGCAGGTTGACTCGTTGAGGAGAGGACCGCTGTCCGTATTACACCGTCGATCTTTGCGGCCGGCGCTGGTGAGCGTGCCGCGCGGGCAGCAGCCAGCGCATTGTGAACCCGCAGTTTCTGTGAGATCCCGCTCTCGATGTCGTCCAGTGAGACGGGGCGAGCATATTGCGAGCGCATCGTGGAGGTGATGGAGGAACTGGTGCGCTTCACCGTGCTCCTGCGGCCGCATGCCGCAACCCTGACCGACCGGTATTCCGAGCGCGTGGAGGCTCAGGCGGCGCACAAGCGGACGACCGAGTTGGCGGCGTTGGCCACGCTTTAAGAAAAGTCCTCCCAAGCTGGAAGGCCTCCAGCCACGGCAGCCCTCACGCTCGGCTTCTCCGGTCAAGGGCCGGCCCTCGGCCCGAGTCGTCGCTCCCTTCGGTCGCTCCAGCCCGCGCCAGCCGTGTGCCTGCGCCGGCGTTCCGCCGCCGCTCCCCTGACCGCGCCTCCCTCCGGGCGGGTGGTTCCCATCCGGGTCATCGGAACCCCGATGCCCGGGGACCGGACCACGAAGGAAGGAGCAGTGCATGTTCACCAACGACGACGTCATCCATACCTACACCCGCCGCGAGGCCCTCGACGACGGTGTGCTGATGGACGCCGGTGCGATGGCGCAGGAAGCCGGCTTCACGGTACCCGTGGCGCTCACCGCCCGAGTCTGGGCAACGTGCGTCAGCTGGAGCTCGGAAGAGAGAGCGCCGCAGGACGAGGACGGCCGGCTTTGGGATGTGCTGTGGATGGCGGCGCTGGCGGCCCGAGCTGCGGCCCGCCGAGGCGACACCGGGCGGGTCGAGTTCGAGGTGCGGGTTGTGCCGCGGGGCGGTCGCCGCCCTAAGCTGACCAGGTTGGCGCTGATGCTCGGGCCGGGGGATCGGGGCGAATGCGTCGCCACCATTCTGATGCCGGACGAAGACTGACTGCTCAGGAGCGGGCGTCGCTACTCAAAAGCACGCCCGCTGCCTGTCTGTGTCCACAGCGATCGAGGGCTGCAATGAAGCTGTCAACGGTTATCGGAACTGTGTCCATGCCGGTGTCCACAGGAGTTAGTATCGCGGTCGTCACTGATAAAAATGCATGAAACTCGCTAGAAAATCGCGATTTCAAGACCTACGCTGTTACTGGCGCATCAGCGGCGTGTGTTCGCCGTGGTTGGCTTTTTCCGAAGATTTATCTTTGGAAACAACTGGCTGTGTGTTTTTCTGATTCGCCATGATCAATGAAGTTGCGTTCAATAGGTTCGGTTTTTGAGGTTCGCGGCGTGTCCAACGGTACCCATGACGTCGCGAGCGCAACCGTGTGTATGCCGACGGATCGCGTCTACGTGGCGCAATCGCCCGGTCGTGGACTCTCGGGTGCACGATGCCGCAACCCAAGACCATTAGTATCGCCTGTCGCAAGGTCAGCTGCGGGACTCGATGTCGGCAAGCGCCCCGTGTTGGATTCGCTCGGCAAGACCGTGCTCGAACCGAACCCTGGCCACACACCGTATCGGTTCTCGGACGGCTCGCAAGCAGCCCCCCGCCGGGTTTTGCAGGTGGCCAAGGTTGCCCAGGAAGCCCGGGAGGCTACGGTGGGTTTGGCGCTGCAGGGTTGCATTGACCACCGGAAAGGCGTGCAAGGCTGCGGGAAGGTCAAGGCTGTGGGCGTGGACGGCGCTACCGATTCGCTGGCGCGCCTGGCGCGGCCGGAGGCGGGTCTGGCGGAAATGGCGATCGCCAGCCTGATCGACGGGACGATCAAAATCGCGTGGAAACGCCTTCGGCATTCGGCCATGGACCGGTCCAACCGCGTGCCGGCGGAGATCAAGAAAAAGCTGGTGCAGGCCGGAGGCTGGTGGTGCCTGGTGGGTGCGTTTCACCGTGCGCCTGCGTCCGGATAGGGCAACCCTCACGGACGCTATTCCGAGCAAGTGGAAGCCGCGGCAGCGCACGAGCGGATAGCGGAACTGGCGGCGCTGGCTACCCGGTAGGCAGGCTCCGGCGCCATCCGCTTCGCGGTACTGCTTGTCCTCGATAAGCCTTCTGGCGCGCGCTATTCATGCTGGGTCGGCGGAGGCTGCTACGGATGCGCGTGAATTCGCCGCTCCAGTGAGCACATGGCCGACGCTCGCGTTGATCAGTGAACCCACTACTAGCACCACGGTAGCGGCGGCGAGGCTGCGCCAGACATTGAGCCTGGCGCGCCGCCGCATCCACGCAGCCTGCGCCAGCCAGAACCAGCCTACCGAGAGCAGCATTGCGGCGCTGGCGGAGAGCAGCGCCCAGGGCTCGCGCAGCGCAATGAGGGTCACGGCCACCGACACGATCAGGGCAAAGGGCGAAACCAGATAGCACTGCTCGTAGAAGGGCGTGCGCAGGCTTTCCCGGTCGACGGGCTGGCCGGTACGCACCAGCAAATAGACCGCGCCGGCCAGTGACCACACGCCGAACGCAATCGCCCGATAGAGCAGGAGGTTTTGCTCGGACGCCAGCACAGCCTTGGCCAGCGAGCCATCGGCGACGGGCGCCGGATTGCGCAGGCCCAGGTCGACGAAGTGCGCGATCAGTATGCAGAGGATCAGCAGCAACGGCGGGCTGAGGGCTTCGCTGAACCGTGTGTGGCTCTGGGACGCCAGCTGGCCTGCGGCGTAGTCGCTCATCCGGCTGGGGAACAACAGAATCTGCAGCAGAGTTCGCGGCAGAAGCACCAGCCAGGTCGACGCTTCGTAGACGAACTCCTCGAACGACTTGAGAATCTTCAGAAAATCCATGGCTGCTCCGCCGGTACGTGGACGATGAGGAAACGATGGCCTGTGCCACATTGCAAGGGTGATGCTCCGATGCTCCGACTCGTTCCACAGGATTGCCCATGAGCCCGCCGGATTCCCCCGATCGCCGTAGCGACTTCCCTTTCTACACGGGCGAGCCCGTGCCGTTGTCCGGAAGGCAATGGCTGTGCGTGCTGGCGGGCGTGGTTCTTGCGTTCTGCCTGCTGGTAGCACCCTGGACCCGGCCGCCGGGCGCTTGGGGGATGTGGTTGCCGGCGCTGCTGTTCTGCCTGGTCCCCTTGGGCGCGCTGGCCGCTGTTGCCGGGCGCGCGTGGACGGCATTGTTCGGACCGGTGCGCGGCAGGGAGGTGCTGCAGATGATCGGCATTGCCGCGCTCAATCTCGCTGTAACCGTAGGAGTCGGGCTGCTGTTCGCCAGCCATCATCAGGTTTCGGCCAACCCCGCGGCTCAGTCGCTGGCCGATGCCGGCGCGACAGCGCGCGCCATGCGCTTTGCCGCCATGCTGCCGCAGTTGCTGGGGGAGGAACTGCTCACGATCCTGCCTTTTCTGGCCTGCTTATGGTGGTTGCACACGCGATGGACGCTGGGGCGGCGGACGTCCGTCGTGTTGGCGTGGGTCGTATCTGCGGTTCCCTTCGCATTGGTTCACCTGCCGACTTACGGGTGGAACCTGATGCAGTGCCTCGTCGTCATCGGCACCGCGCGCCTGGTACTCAGCCTGGGCTATTTGCTTTCGCGCAATCTGTGGGTGTCCACCGGCGCTCACGTGCTGAACGACTGGACGCTGTTCGGTGCTGGTCTTCTTGCCGCGACGGTGCGCGCGTAGACACCGCGCCAGCGACGAATTCGATTTTCGCCGCGACGGCGAACGGGCCGGCGACAGCAGCAGGCGCGCACGCTTCGACGAGGAGGCGGCCGGCAGCGGGCGTGTCTCGCGGGCGAATTTCAGCGATTTCCGCATCGCCGCCGACTGCAGCGGGCGCCTGGTCTTGGCGCCACTGGTGCCGATGAATCCGGCCCATCAGCCGTAGCCGGCCATTTTCAGTCTCGCAGGGCGGCAAGCGCGTCGTCGAGATTGGCGGTGACTCGCGACAGCAGCTCGTCCAATTGCTCACGCTCCGGTTTGCTGAATCCGCTCAGCGCCTTGCGGCTGGCCGCATCCATGACGGCCTTGGCCTGTGGCAGGCGCTGCAAGGCCTGGTCGGTAAGCGAGATCAGGCGGCTGCGTGCGTCTGCCGGATCTGCTATCCGTCGCACCAGGCCATCACGTTCCATCCGGTTCAGCAGCTGCGCCATGCTGGGCTGCTCGACCTGGGCAATGCGCGCCAGCTCGGCTTGCGACAGCGCGCCGCGCTTCTTCAGCGATACCAGCACGGGAAGCTGCCCGAAGGCGAAGCCGAGCTCGCGCAGTGGCGCATCGACCAGTCGCGCAAAGGTGCGGTTTGCCTGGCCGATCATGCGCAGGGGGTTGGGTGCGGCGTTGGGCGCAGTCGTGGTTGACATATATAGGTAGCTATGTATTCTGCATGGATAGGCACCTATATAGTGCTATGGAGACGACGCATGAACAAGCCGCTGCGTATTGCCATAGTCGGCGGCGGGCCGGGTGGCCTGACGCTGGCACGACTTCTGCGGGTGAACGGCTTTGCCGCGACAGTGTTCGAACGCGAGGCGCACGCGTTGCAGCGTCCGCAGGGCGGCACCTTGGACCTGCACGAAGGCACTGGCCTGCTCGCACTGGAGCGGGCGGGTCTGGCACAGGCCTTTGGCGAGATAGCCCGGTACGAAGACCAAGGCACGCGCCTGCTCGACAAGGCGGGCAGGCTATTGTTCGAGGATGCGGACTGCAGCGGCAGCCGTCCGGAAGTCGATCGCACGGCCTTGCGCGGCCTGCTGCTGGAGCATCTGCCGGCCAACACCGTTCGTTGGGGGCGCGCATTGCGCGCGCTGCAGCCGAACGGCGACGGGCGCTGGAAGCTGGCTTTCGACGACGGCGTGGAAGGTCCGTTCGATCTGGTCGTTGGCGCCGACGGTACCTGGTCGCGCGTGCGGCCTTTGCTTTCGCCGTACCTGCCGCAGCACAGCGGTCTGTGCTTCGTCGAATTCGGCATCGACGATGTCGACCGCCGCCACCCGGCGCTTTCGCACCTGGTCGGGCGCGGCAAGATGAGTGTCGAGGCCGACGGCAAATGCATCATTGCCCAGCGCAATGGCAATGCGCATATCCGTGGCTATGCGATCTTTCGTGTGCCGCTGGGATGGGTACAGCGGCGTTTCGATTTTGACCGTCCCGCGTCGGTGCGTTCGGCGCTGGTGGAGGAGTTCGCAGGATTTGCCGACGAAATCCTCGATCTTTTCCGTGCCTGCAACGACAGTTTTGCCGAACGGCCGATTCACGCCTTGCCCGTGGGGCACCACTGGACGAATCGTCCCGGTCTCACGCTGATCGGCGATGCCGCGCATGTGATGTCGCCGTTCGGTGGCGACGGCGTCAACAATGCAATGTGCGACGCCGCTGAACTCGCCCGGCTGCTGGCCGAGCACCCGCAATGGACAGCGGCGGTGGCGGAATACGAGATGGCGATGTTCGAGCGCATCGCCGAGTCTGCAGCCGGTGCTGCAGAGGCGGCGGCAACCTTGCTGTCGCACGACGGACAGGCGTTGACGCTCGATCTGTATCGAAGTCACCGCGGCAGTGGAGTGCAGGGGCCTGCCGCGTCGGGTCCATAGCGCGCCTATTCGTAGCCGACCGGCGGAATATCCAGTCCGAACGGCCAGAATCCGGTGAGCAGGAACGAATCGGTCCAGAACACCGTGGGCAGGAACAGGCATGCGGTATTTTCCACCTATCCATGCCGCATCGGCCTGGCGCTTGTTTTACCTTACGCTTTGGTAATCGTGGCCTGCCCGGTGACCAGCCGGGTCAGCAGGTCGATCTGCGCCTGCTGTTGCGCCAGCAGCGTAAGCAGCTGCTCGTTGCGCATGGCATCCATCTTCTCGTGCAAGGCCATGATCTCCACTTCGGCCTTGACGTTCACTTCGTAGTCGAAGCCCGCCATCTGCCGGTCTTTTTCCGCCTGGCGGTTCTGGCTCATCATGATCAGCGGCGCCTGCACGGCAGCCAGCATCGACAGAATCAGATTCAGGAAGACGTAGGGGTAGGGATCGAACGCGGTCTGGCCCAGCAGTTCGGTGTTGAGCACGCTCCAGCCCACCAGCATCAGCGCGAACAGGCCGATAAACGTCCACGAGCCACCGAAGCGTGCGACCCGGTCGGCCATGCGTTCGCCGAAAGTGGCTTGTGCATCCAGGCGCAGGTTCGGGTCGGCCACGATGCTGCGGCCGTCGGAGGCGAGTGCCAGTGCCCGGCGTACCGAATGATCCAGATCTTCGAAGCGATGGCCGAACCAGCGGGCGGCGGCTTCGATGTAGTTCAGGCGGAAAGGTCCAGGCATGGGGGCGGCTCCTGCGGCGGGAAAAGTGGGCGGAACGATAGCCTTGTCCACCGGCGGCGCAATATCCGGCCACGGCCTGCACGCCACCCGCAGGGATCTAAGGGGCAGGACGCCGCTTCGCCCTGGCCGCCACACCTGCTGGCTGGCGGCGCAGGCTGCCGCCGCGCGCGCCGATTCCGGCCTGATAGGTTTTTCCGCCGCGCTGCGCTTGCTTTGTGTGCGACTCTACAGAGTGATCGCCGGTCGATGCGCGGCTTTTTTTCTTATTGAAAAAAGCTACTCGCGGCGCGAGCCAGATTGCCGTATCCAGCCAAGGGGAAGTCATGCGTCGCACCGATAGTTCGAAGGCGCGTTGCGCGTCTGTGTTCGGGGGGCTTGCCGTTCTCGCCGCCGCGACAGCGGTGGCCCAGCAGCCGGCCATCACGCCGGCGGTCAGCATCGACCAGGCCAGGATTCACGAGTATCCGATGCGCAAGATTCTCGAATCGGGCGGCGATTTCCACACCACGCCATTCACGCCCGAAGACGGCCACGGCGAAGGCCAGGAAGGTCCGCGCGCGCGCCAGCGCCAGGCGCTGTATCCGAATGCCTGGCCGAACTTCCCGTTCCTGCGCGTGAACGGGCTGGACTCGCAGAGCTGCTACGAATGCCACAACACCATCGGCAGCTACGTGCCGCCGGACTATTCGACCAAGGCACTGCTGCGCAAACCCAGTCCGGTCGGCGGTTCGGCCGGTCTGGCCAGCAATGCCTTCATCAATCCGAACTTCCCCTGGCAGCTGACCTATCTCATCCGCAATCCACCGCACGTGTTCGGCACTGGCTATGCCCAGTCGGTCGCCGGCGAGATGTCGACCGAGCTGGCGCTGCAGCGCGAAATCATCACCCGTGCGGCCATTGCCCTGGCCAAGGCCGAGCACCGCAGCGTGACCCTGAGCACGCCGCTGCGCGCCAAGGGCCTCGCCTTCGGTGTCTATGCCACGACCTGCGCCGAAAACGGCCAATGCAGCGAAGACACCAGCAAGGTCACCGGCGTCGCCTCGGACCTGATCGTGCGTCCGTTCCAGTGGAAGGGCATTGCCTCCAGCGTGCGCCACTTCGTGCGCGATGCGCTGGATTTCCACCTCAGCATGCAGGCGGTGGAGAAAGTCGGCCATATCGACTGCGATCGCGACGGCATGATCGATGAGATGAGCCTGGGCAATGTCACCGCGCTGACCGCGTTCGTGGCGATGACGCGTCCGCCCTACGTCGTCGTGCCGCAGGACCAGCCCGGCAGGGAGCGCTTCGAACGCGGCAAGGCGATTTTCGAAGGCGCGGCGAAGGATCTCGACGGCAAGCTCGCCGGCAGCATGTGCGCGACCTGCCACGTCCCCAGCCTGACCCTGCAGGTGCCGGAGCTGGTCGTGGAAGATCCTGGCGTGGCCGACGTCACCTCGCCGGCCGGCTGTCCCAGCGAAACCCTGCTGATCAATCCCGAGCCGCCGTCGCGCCATGCGGTCACGCAGCAGGTGAAAAAGCGCGTCGAGGCCATACTTGCGCAACAGAGTGCCGGCGCGCTCAAGGCCGATGCGTTCGAATCTGCCGATGTCGCCGCGGCCGTCAACACGCTGCTGGCCCAGGTGCCGATTCCGTCGCTGAACAGCGGCGATCTGCGCATCGGCCTGACCCGCCCCGGCGACGCGCCGGCCTACGTCTATCCGCGCCTGCCTGCCCGCAACGAGCGGGCGGCGGTGAGCGTGCCTTTGCTCAGCGACCTGCGCACGCACAACATGGGCAGCGGTCTGCAGGACGTGGGCGTGCAGGGCGCCGATGTCACCGGCATCAGCATCGCGCCACCGCTGTTCCTCACGCGACCGCTGTGGGGCGTGGCCGACACCGGCCCCTGGCTGCACGACGGCCGTGCCCGCACCCTGAAGGAAGCCATCGCCTTCCATTCCAGCCCCGGCAGCGAAGCCAATCCTGTCATCGCCGCGTTCACCCAGCTGAGTCCGTCCGACCAGCAGGCCGTGGTCGATTTCCTGCTGGCCCACCGCCTGCCCGTCGCGCTGGATATACGCCAGGGCAAATAGCATATTTCCACATTGATCGTTCGTGCCGGCCAGTGGCCGGCACGAACGGGCACTGCGGCGCCGATGCGCGACCGCAATGCCCGCCTGCAGACTGCATCACGGAGCCGTTGCCATGCCTCTGTCCGCCTTCGTCCGCCCGCCCGAACACACCGATGTGCTGATCGTCGGCGGTGGTGTGTCCGGCCTGTACTGCGCTTATCGCCTGCTGCAGCAGACGCCGGGGCTGAACATTGCCATCGTCGAGAAAGACGGCCGCGTCGGCGGACGCCTGGACACCGATCACGTCATCATCGTCGACGACAGCGGCAAGCCGGTTGAGACCAAGGATGAAGAAGGCGGCATGCGCTTCAATTTCCAGATGCAGGAATTGATCGAGCTGGCGCACCGGCTGAAACTGGATTCGAAGATCGTGCCGTTCGGCATGGGCAACGACAACAATCGCTACTACGTGCGCGGCCACAGTTTCACCGTCGGCGAAGCGGCGCAAAACGGCAATGCGATCTGGAGCGAGCTGTATACGCTGGACGTGCGCGAGCAGGGGCTCAGCCCGGGCCAGCTGATCGACAGCGTCTACCGCGCCATCCTGGCGCAGAACCGCTGCGATCCGCCGGCCAGTCCGACACCGCAGTTCTGGCAGCGTTTCCGCAATACCTTCCGCTACAACGGCACCTTGCTGAATGCCTGGGGCCTGTGGTCGCTGCTACGCAGCTACGGCTATTCGCAGGAATGCATTGCCATGCTGAGCAGCGTGCTCGGTTTTGCGGGACCGTTCCATTCCAGCTCCAACGCCGGCGATGCGCTGCAGATCCTGCTGGATTTTCCCAGCGATCCGAAATTCCACGCCTTCGACCAGGGCTTCGGCACCTTGATCGACGCACTGGTGACGCAGATCGGCGGCAAGGTATCGATCAGCATCGGCGCGAGCATTGGCGCGCTGGAAGCTGCCGCCGACGCGGGCATCTGCGCGCAATGGCAGTCGACACCGGGCGTGTATCCGGGCCCGGCGCAGCACGGCCGCATCACGGCGAGACAGGTGATTCTCGCCCTGCCCAAGAACGCGATCCAGCCGCTGGCCGCCGCATCGCCCTTGCTGGTCGCAGACGGTGCAGCGTACGCGCGCCTGCAGCGCAACCTCGATGCGGCCGTCGGCATGGTGCTGAGCAAGGTCAACCTGTATTTCGACAACGCCTGGTGGCGCGACGGCAGCACCAATCGCGCGCCGATCAGCGACGGCCCCTCGTTCACCGACCTGCCGGCCGATTCGTTCTACGTGTTCGATCCCATCGCCGGCACCTCTGCCAGCGGTCCCGCGGCGCTGACCCTGTACTGCGATTTCAACAACGCCGATTTCTGGCAGGAACTGCAGGAAATAGGGCCAAAATTCACCTCGCCGCTGCAGCAGCACTACGACGGCCAGGTGCCGCAGGTGCTGTTCGCCGCGTCGCAGGCCGTGGTCGACGAGATGCGCCGCCAGCTGCAGGAGGTGTTTGCCAGCTTCACCGTGCCGGCGCCGGTGCTGACCAGCTACCGGCGCTGGGGCGACAGCGAATATTTCGGCTACGCCTACCACCAGTGGGGCCGTGGCGCCGATGATCGCGAAGTGATTGCGCAGCTGGCCCGGCCGTATGAAAAAGTTCCTCTGTATACCTGCGGCGAGGCGTTCTCCGACCAGCAGGGCTGGGTCAACGGCGCGCTGCGTTCCGCCGAGATCGTGCTGACCACTTACTTTGGCCTGAAGCCGCTGGTGCCGGATGCGGCGAGCTGGGTCAATCCGATAGCCCGCTAGGCCTGCGGCGCACCGGCTGCTGCTGCGGACGGCGGCAGCAGCCGGATTTTTTTTGCGTGACAGTCACGCCGGTCAAAAAACGTAAAGCCCCCTCAAGGCCGATCCAGTCCGGCCGGACCTGGGGAAATCTTCATGCGGATCGTGCCGTTGCTGTGCCGAGGGCTGGCGCTGCTGTTCGTGGGTGTGCTGGCGGCGCCGGCCGCTGCCGCGCCGTTCGCCTATGTGACCAACCAGGACGACAACACGGTCTCGGTCATCGACACGGCCAGCAACACCGTCGTGGCGACCGTACCTGTCGGCACCAGGCCCTATGCCGCCGTTCCGACGCCGGACAATGCGTTTGTCTACGTCGCCAACTTCGGCGACAACAGCGTCAGCGTGATCGATGCGCACACGCACACAGTGACAGCGACGCTGGCCAACGTCTGCACCAATCCGATCTACGTCGCGGCGATGCCGGGTGGTACCCAGGTCTGGGTGGCCTGCTTCAACGGCGGCCAGCTCAAACGCATCGACATCGCCACGAATACCGTCGTGGCCAGCGTCACCGGCCAGTCGCGGCCTTCGTCCATCGCCTTCAACAGCAGCGGCACGCGCGCCTATGTCGCGTCGAATACCGGCTCGACCGTGCGCGTGATCGACACCGCGGCGAACACGCAGATCGCCAGCATGGCTACCGGCTTCAACACGGTCGACGTGTTCGCCTCGCCCGACGGCGCCCATGTCTACAGCACGGCCAACGGCGACAAGCGCATCTGGGACAGCATCCTGGCCGGCGGCTCGAATTTCTATGCCTTGCCGACGGCGCCGGTGAATCTGGTCATGAGTCCGGACGGCACCTACATCTACACCACCGTCAACGGCGGCCTGGTCTGGCGCATCCAGGTTGGCCGCTGGGACAACATGGTTTCGGTCAGTGTCGGCAGCGGCGACAGTGGCATCGACATCAACGGCGACGGCAGCCGGCTGTACGTGACCAATTACTCGAGCAACAGCGTATCGGTGATCGACACTGCGACGTTCAGCAACATCGCCACGATTCCGGTCGGCCGCTATCCGCAGACCAATGGCCATTTCGTCGCCAAGGGCCCGCCGCCGGCGACCAGCCTGCCCGGTGCGCCGACCGATGTCGTCGCCACGGCGGGCAACGGCCAGGTCAGCGTCGTGTTTGTCGCGCCGGCGCTGACCGGCGGCAGTACGATCCTGGGCTATACCGCAAGCTGCGGCACGCAGAGCAAGACCGGCACCGCATCGCCGCTGCTCGTCACGGGGCTCGACAACGGCGTCGCCGTGACTTGCACCGTCGTGGCAAGGAATTCGCTGGGCGACGGCCCGGCTTCGGCGCCGTCCGGCAGTGTCACGCCGATGGCCGTGCTGCCCGGTTCGCCGGGTGGCGTGACGATCGCGCCGTCCGGCAGCGGCCAGGTCAGCGTGACGTTCACGCCGCCGGGCTACGACGGCGGCGCGCCGGTGCTTGGCTACAAGGCAACATGTGCCACTTCTAGCGTTTTTGGCACCGGCCCGCCCATCCTCGTCGGCGGCCTGGCCAATGGCGCGCCGGTCAATTGCACGGTGCTGGCGACCAATGTGATCGGCGACGGGCCGGCCTCGGCCGTCTCGAACACGGTGACGCCGGGCGTCGCGCCGGAGGCTCCGGCCGGCGTGACAGCGGCGCGCGGCGACCGCCAGCTCCTTGTCTCCTTCGTGCCCGGCGACGACGGCGGGTTTGCCGTGAGCAACTTCCAGGCGAGCTGCGGTCCGCGCACGGCCAATGGCACGCAGTCGCCGATCATCGTGACCAGCCTGGCCAACGGCGTCGCGGTGACGTGTACGGTCACCGCGACCAATGCCCGCGGCACCAGCCCGCCATCGGTGCCGTCCAACAGCATCGCGCCGGCGACCGTGGCCGATGCACCGCTGATTGGCCTGGCGACGCGCGGCAACCAGCAGATCAGCGTCGTGTTCGCGCCCGGGGCCAGCGACGGCGGCACGCCGGTCACGCTTTATCGCGCGGTCTGCGGCAATCGCTCCGACGAAGGAATGGCCTCGCCGCTCGTGGTCACCGGCCTGACAAACGGCACGTCGGCGAACTGCAAGGTCATCGCCATCAATGCGGTCGGCGAAAGCTTGGCGTCGGCCTGGTCGAATAGCGTCACACCGGCGACGGTGCCCGATCCGGTGCGCCTGCCGAGCATTGCCGCCAACGCGCTCAACCTGTCGCTGAATTTCCTGCTGCCGCTGGGCAATGGCGGCTCGCCCATCCTGGGCTACCGCGCCAGCTGCGGCCCGCGCCAGGCCACGGCCGCGGCGCCGCCGTTCACCATCGCCGATCTGCCCGAAGGCGTGCCGGTGTCCTGCAGTGTCGTTGCCTTCAACGATGTCGGCGACAGCAGCGCGGTGCAGACCAATACCGAAACGCCGGTGACCGTGCCTGGCGCGCCGACCGGCGTCACCGTCACGCGCGGCGACGGCGAGGTCAGCGTGGCCTTCCTGCCGCCGCCGCACGACGGCAGCAGTCCGATCACGAGCTACCTGGCCGCCTGCGATGTCGCCAGCCAGGCCGGCACGTCCTCGCCCATCGTGGTCAGCGGCCTGCCTAACGGCGTGCCGGTGAGCTGCATCGTGTTTGCCTTCAACGCAGTGGGCAACGGCCCGCCCTCGGCTGGCTCCAACAGCGTGACGCCGGCCGGCGTGCCGGGTGCGCCGAACCTGCTCACAGCGACGGGTTCCGACGGCGCTGCGACGCTGGCGTTCGCTGCACCGGCCAGCAACAACGGTGCGGTCATCAGCGGCTATACGGCCAGCTGCTCGCCGGGCACGCACAGCGTGAGCGGTGCGCAGTCGCCGCTGAGTTTCAGCGGCCTGGGCAACGGCACGGTCTACAGTTGCAGCGTTCGCGCAAGCAACGAGATCGGTAGCGGCGCCGCATCGAATGCACTGGCTGTGACGCCGCGCGCCGTCGCCGATCTGGCCATCAGCAACAGCAACGGCCGCGTGTATCTGCAAGGCGGCACCTCGGCGAGTTATCTGATCGGGGTGAGCAACAGCAGCGCCGTCGCGGTCAGCGGCGCGCGCGTGCGCGACAGCGTCGCCGTGGAGCAGCAGCCCAGCTGGATCTGCACCGGGCAGGGCGGCGCCAGCTGCCCGGCCAGCGGCAACGGCAGCATTGACACGCTGGTCGATCTGCCTGCCGGCGCGAGCGTGAGTTTCCTGCTCAGCGTGACGGTGCCGATGCTGCCGGAACTACCTGCCAGCAACAGCGCCAGCGTGACCGCGCCGAACAGCATTGCCGATCCGCAAAGCGCCAACGACACAGCAACCGACGGCCCCGATGCCGTAGGCATTTTCCGCGGCACTTTCGAAGGGGCTACGCCATGAACCGTTCTTCCGCCTTGCGCCCGCAGCACCGGTGGCAGGGCTGCGCTGCGCTGGCGCTGGCCTGCCTGTGCCCGTGACGGCGACACCGGCTACGGTGCCGGGTGCGCCGACGGCGCTGACGGCGCAGCGGGCGAATGCCGCGGTGACGCTGAACTTCGCACCGCCAGCGAGCAACGGCGGCGATGCCATCGTCAGCTATACCGGCTATTGCGGCGCAGCCAGTGCCAGCGCCGCTGCGCCGCCGCTGCTGGTGAGCGGCTTGAGCAACGGTGTCGCAGTGACCTGTGCGGTCGTCGCCACGAACAGCATAGGGCCGGGCGCTGCATCGGCAGCGACAGCCAGCGTCACGCCGGCGACGCTGCCGGATGCACCGCAGCTCATCGCCGCGGCGCCGGTTGCGGGCTCGGCACAGCTGGTATTCAGCGCGCCGGCGCACAACGGCGGCGCGCCGGTCACGGGTTACGGTGCCAGCTGCACGCCGGGGCCGCTGACCGCGGGCGGCAGCAACTCGCCACTGCTGGTATCCGGCCTGGTCGATGGCACAACGTATACATGTGCGGTGCATGCGATCAACGACGTCGGTGCGGGCAGTGCATCGAACAGCCTGAACCTGACGCCGCGCGCCCTGGTCGACCTGTCCATCGCCAACAGCAATGGCGCCAGCCATGTACAGGGCGGCAGGCCGACCAGCTATCTGGTCGACGTGGTCAATCACAGCAGCAGCGTGGTCAACGCCGCCCGCGTGGTGAATACGCCGGTGGCCAGCCTGAGCGAGGTGAGCTGGATCTGCAGCGCGCAGGGCGGCGGTGTCTGCCCGCCCGGCGGCAGCGGTGGCATCGACGTACTGGTCGACCTGCCGGCCAATGCGGCGGTGAGCTTCCTGATCAGCGGTACCGTGGCTGCGCTGCCGGAACAGGGGTTGAGCAATACCGCGACGGTGACCGCGCCCGGCAATGTGATCGACTCGAACCCCGCCAACAACACCGCGACCGACGGGCCCGATGCCGTGGTGCTGTTCCGCAGCGGTTTCGACTGAAGCACGGCGGCGGCGAGGCTGCGTCTTCGTCCGCCGCCGCAGCTACGCCCAAGGTCGAGGGCAGCCGGCCCGGCGTGCATCGCGCAGCGGCCTTGCGAGCACGTACACTGCCGCCGACACCTTTCTGCCTGCCCCGATCTATGTCGACGCCCGTGCGGCCGCCTGCGCTTACCGACCTGCTGCAGTCCTGGCAAAAGGGCGAAGGCGCTGCCTTCCAGCAGATCATCCACCTGGCCTATGCGCAGCTGAAGCAGATCGCGGCGCAGCGCCTGGGCCAGAACGGCCGCGAACTTACCCTTACCCCGACCGAGCTGCTGCACGACGCCTTGCTGCGCGTGGCCGAGGCGCCGCGCGACTGGCAGAACCGCGCGCACTTCTACGCCAGCATGTCGCTGTTTATCCGCTCGACCCTGGTCGACCATGCACGCTCGCGCCACGCACTCAAGCGCGGCGAGAAGCCGCAGCACGTGAGCCTGTCGCTGATCGAGGACGGCGAGCCGTCGATGGCCGCCGACCTGCTGGCGCTGGACCAGGCACTACTGAAACTGCAAGTACTCGACGCACGCGGCAGCGAGGTGTTGCACCTGACTTATTTCGCCGGACTGGATCGCCAGCAGATCGCCGAAGTGCTGCATGTCTCGCTGTCGTCGGTCGATCGAGACCTGCGCTTCACACGCGCCTGGCTGCGCGAGGAACTGGAACTTGGACGTTGAGCGCTATGCCCGTGTAAGAGCTCTGTTCGAGCAGGTCTGCGACCTGCCCGCGCCGCAGCGCCAGGCGCGGCTGGCTGCCTCGGGTGCCGACGAGGCGACACTGGCCAGCGTGCAGGCGCTGCTGGAACGCGAACAGGCCACGACGCGGCACATGGACCGGCCCATCCTCGGCCTGCTCGGCGCCATGGCGGCCGACGAATGCGAGCCCGGCGACGTACTCGGTGCCTGGACCTTGCTGCGCCGCATCGGTCACGGTGGCATGGGCAGCGTCTACCTCGCGCAGCGCAGCGACGGGCATTTCGAACAGACTGCTGCGATCAAGGTACTGCGCGGCGTGCCCAGTCCCGCCGCGCTGGCCTATCTGGCGCGGGAGCGGCAGATCCTGGCCAGGCTGGCGCATCCGAACATCGCGCGCCTGCTCGACGGCGGCGCCACGCCGCAGGGCCAGCCCTACCTGGTGATGGAATATCTCGACGGCATGCCCATCGATGCCTATTGCCGCGAAGTCGCGCCCTCCGTTACGGCCATCCTGCGCCTGCTCTGCACCGTCTGCGATGCGGTCGGCTTTGCCCATCAGCGCCTGATCGTGCATTGCGATCTGAAGCCGACCAATATCCTGGTCGATGCCAGCGGCCGGCCCATGCTGCTGGATTTCGGCATCGCCCGGCTGCTCGGCCACGAGGACGGCGCAGACACGCAGACGACCAAGGCGTTTACGCCCGGCTATGCCAGCCCCGAGCAGCGCGACGGCGGCAGCGTGTCCACCGCCACCGACATCTACAGCCTGGGCCGCATGCTGGTCGAGCTGCTGAATACGCCGGCCGCGCCCGCGGCCGGCGATGCCGCCATCGAACCCGCGTCGCTGGCAGACCAGGAGTTGCGCGCCATCGCCGTCAAAGCCACGGCGGCCGACCCGGCACGGCGCTATGCCAGCGCCGATGCGCTGGCACAGGACATAGGCCGCTATCTGCAGCGCCAGCCGGTGCAGGCCATGGCGGCGACCGGCTTGTATCGTGCGCGCAAGTTCCTGCGCCGGCGCTGGCCGTGGGTGGCGACCTTCGCTGTTTTCGCCGCCACCATCGCTGCATTCACCGTGCGCGTGGTGGCCGACCGTGACCGCGCCGAAGCGGCCGAGCAGCAGGCATTGCGCGAACGCGACCGCGCCCTGCAGGCGCAGGCTTCGTCGCGCCAGATCAGTGAATTTCTGGTATCCGTTTTCGATGGCAGCCATCCTGATGCCGGCAGCGGCGAAATTCCGACCTCCAAGCTGGTCGAGCAGTCGCTGCAGCGCATCGACAGCGAGCTGAAAGGCCAGCCGGCAACCCAGGCCGAGCTGTATGCGACCCTGGCCGGCGTGCAGCGCGTGCTGGGCAATGCCGAGCAGTCGCGCGCGCATTTCGACAAGGCGATTGCGCTGCAGCGTACGCTGGACGATCCCCTGGTGCTGGCTGGCATGCTGTCCAAGCGCGCCATGTTGTCGCGAGCCAGTTTCGGCCGCGATGGCGCCGTCGCCGATGCGCGCGAAGCATTGGCCCTGACCGAGCGGCATGCGGCGCCCGGCTCCGCCGCTGTTGC
The DNA here is from genome assembly GCF_004363655.1 of Tahibacter aquaticus. GTDB lineage: Bacteria > Pseudomonadota > Gammaproteobacteria > Xanthomonadales > Rhodanobacteraceae > Tahibacter > Tahibacter aquaticus. Next base: position 4,988 of record NZ_SNZH01000033.1, on the reverse strand, counting down.
CGCCGCGGTCGGATTGCTGGGCAGGACGCTGTCCGACGACCACCAGCACGCACTGGCCCAGCCACTGCTGCTGCGTGCGCTGGCCTTGCACGAAGCGCTGGACCCCAGCGGTGCCGGCAGCATCGATCTGCTCGAAGCACTGGGCCTGCATTTCCAGAGCAAAGGCGAGTATCCGCAGGCGGCAGTCTATTTCCAGCGCATTGCCGACATCGACCTGAAACTCAAAGGCCCGAACAGCCGCGAGTACTACGCCGACCTGGAATCGCTGGGCACGGTCTACGGCCTGATGCGGCGCTTCGACGATGCCGAGGCGACACTGCGCCGGGCCATGGACGGCTTTCGTCAGCTCGACGGCGAAGACAGCGCCGAGATGGCCTGGCACCTGTCGCAGCTGGGCCGTGTCATCGACAACTCCGGCCGCGCCCGCGACGCGATTCCTGTGTATCGCCAGGCGCTGGAAATCGGCGCGCGGAAAATGGGTGTCGATTCGGTGTCCTATGCCGTGCTGCTGAACAACCTCGCCGTCGCCCAGCGCCGCAGCGGCGACTTTGCCGCGGCTGAACGCAGCTATGCGCAAGCCTTGCCCATCATGGAAAAGAACTGGCCAGCGAGCGACGCGACCTTGAACCGGGTCGGCACCGATTTCGGCAACCTGCTGCTCGCCGCCGGCAAGCTCGATGCCGCGCATCAGCGCCTGTCCACCGCCTTGCGCAACAAGCTGGCCGCCAGCGACGAACACGCCGCGCCAGTACTGCTGTCGCATATCGCGATGGCCGAGTGGGAATCGCGCAGCGGCCAGCCCGGCCGTGCCCTGGCGCGGCTGCAGAAAATCGCGGTCCAGGCCGAGCTGCTCGACACGCTGGACCGTGCCGCCTATGCACGCCAGCTCGGCCTGGCCCAGGCCGGCCAGGGCCAGGCCGAGCTGGCGCTGCAGGCATTGCAGAAAGCCGAACAGCTGACCCGGCAGCTGCTGGGCGAACACGATCCGCGCAGCTGGCTGGTCATGCTCGACCGCGCCGAGGTGCTGGCGGCGCAGGCCACTACCGCGTCGCGCGCGGCCGCGGCGCAACTGGCGGCGCAGATCCTGCACGAAGTCGATGCCGCCCTGGTGGCCGACTCGCCGTTGCGCGCGCAGCTGGCTCGCCTGGCTGCGGCAGACAAACGCTGAGCGTTGCCTCGCGTCGCGGATACGTGGCCAAAGATACTTTGCGCGCTTGGGGAATTCCTTTCCGTCGCCTCGCTGCAGCCTGCTGCAATTCCGCGGTCCATGGCCGCCGGCCCGTGCGGAAAAAATCTGCCTGCCTGCGTTGAACGTTACCGAGGTGGAACGATGGAGACTGCAGCGCCGGTTGTGATGGCCGTCGCCTTCTGGCCGCGCCGGTGCGTCGGCCCGTGGGGGGAGCTGCACGGTCCTCGCGAGCCAGTAGCGGATCATCTTCGCCAGCCGAACTACTTATAAATTCGATGGAAAGTTGCTTGGTGGCAAATCCACGCAGGCCGGCATGGACCTCGGGCGTCGGTCCGCCGATTCCCGGCGCCTGCCATGCAGAGGCAGGAGAGCGCGTGAGCTGGCTGCAGTCGCCCGGGCAACGGCCAGCCGCGCCCGGACGAATGCCTTCGCCTATCCGGGCTTGTTCATGATCGCGATGATGGTTGCGGTTGGAATGAACCCGTCGAACACTTCGGTGAAATCGAAAGCTTCAAGGCCGTAGTACATGCCCTTGGTGCCGAACAAGCCGGCGCAGAGTGCGCAGCCGACGATTTCGCCGGCAAACGGAACCGGAAACAGCAGGCGTCCCAGGGTGAAATCGAACAGATCGTAGACGATGCATACAACGAGTTTCAGGTGCCACATGGTTACCTCGGTCGTTGGAGTTGCTGGGCAGACGCGTTTGCTCGATCGTTCCCCTGCTGCTCGCGTCGGGTGGAAACAGCAGCCTGTTCGCCGCTGCCGCGCTATCGATGGATCTGGCGGGCAGCGAAGGGCGGCGCAGCCTTGGCGCAACCAGGCTGTACAAGTGCTCCGACGTATGGGTTTGTCCCGGCGGTTCCGCGTCTGGCATACCGTCGTGCTACAAGCGCAGACGCCTACGCCGCCTCGACAGCACTGCAGGCAGGATCGGCCCGGTGTATCAACCGTCCAGCGAGGATCACGACATGGCGACGAAGCGGCGCAAGAGTGCTGCGGCAGCTGCGGCACTGGACATGCAATTGGGAGAAGTGGAATACCCGCGCGAGCAGGAGATTGCACTGTCCATCGCTGCAGTGATCGAAGACTTCGTGCGCCGGCGCGATGCGGAAGGGCCGCTGCGCCGCGACGTACACCCCAAGGCGCATGGCTGCCTCAAGGCGAAGTTCCGCATCAACGCCGACCTGCCGGCATCGCTGCATACCGACATCTTCCAGCCCGCCGCGGTCTACGATGCCTGGGTGCGCTATTCGAATTCGGCGCCCGAGCCGGCCGACGATCATCGCCGCGACGCGCGCGGCATGGCGATCAAGCTGCTCGGTCCTGACGGCGAGCGCATCCGCGCCGATGCCGACTATCCCCTGGCGCAGGATTTCATCCTGATCAACCATCCGGTGTTCTTCATCAACGACCCGGCCGACTACCTCACCTTCATGCGGCGCACGCTCAGTGCCAGCCTGGTCGACAAGGCGCTCATTCCGCTGGCGCTGGGTGTGCGTGGCAGTGCCATTGTGCTGGCCACTGCAGCCAAGCCGCTGCTGCCGCTGGCGCGTACGCGGTTCTGGTCTACGGTGCCGTATACCTGGGGCAAGGGAGCGAAACGCCAGGCGATCAAATACTCGGTGCGCCTGCTGGACGACGCCGCGGCAATACCGCCGCTGGGCGATGGCGCCGACGCGCTGCGCGACGGCTTGCGCGAGATTCTGGACAAGCGCGCCATCGTGCTGGATTTCGCCGTGCAGCAGCGCGCCTCGCATGCGCACAGCATCGAAGACGTGATGACCGAGTGGCCGGAAGACGAAATGCCGTTCCAGTCCGTCGCCCGGCTGACCATTCCGCGCCAGCGCTTCGACACGTCTGCACGCGACGCACGCGGCGAAGCGATGGCCTTCAATCCCTGGCATTGCTCGCCGTCGCATCGGCCGCTGGGGGCGATCAACCGGCTGCGGCTGACGATTTACGAACGCATTGCGGCGCTGAGGCGGGCGGGTGGCAAAAAGCGGCGGCGTTCGCGCAGGCCGGAATAGCCGCACAGCGAGCGACAGGGCCGCAATCGGCGTTGCTATGCTGCAGTAGCGGTGGATAGTCGACGCGTTTTCGCGGGTTTGCAGCGTTTCACATTGCCGTCCCTGTTGCCGGTCATGCTGCCTCGGGCATGGACACCTGCGCCGCCGCGGCGCCGGCTTGCGATTTCAGGAATCCTTATGCTCCGTCGTTCCTCCGGCTCGCGCCTGTTCAAGCAGTGGACCAAGGCGATGACCTCGGCACTGCGTCTCGCACGCAGCGCCGGTGCCGCGGCGGCGAAGACGCGCAAGCCGGCGGCTGCGGCGGCAGTTGCAAAAAAAGCCGTAAGAAAACGCGCAAAAACGACAGCTGCAACGACGCCGCGCGTGCGCGCCGCGCGGTCGATGCCGGTGCGCAAGCCGACAAAGCCGGAGCAGGCTTCGGCGAGCCCGTCTGCGGTTTCTGCCGCGGGCGTGGAAACCGGCCGATTTCGCAATCGCGCTGGAACACGCGCTTACCGTTTTTTCATGCCGGCTTCGGCGCGCGGCTTGGCGCTGCCGCCAGCGCTGCTGGTACTGCTGCATGGCTGCGCCCAGGATGCCGAGCGGTTTGCCGCCTGCACGCGCATGGATGCCTTGGCCGAGCAACACGGTTTCTGTGTGCTCTATCCCGAGCAGTCGGTGCGTGCGCAGCGGCAGCGCTGCTGGAACTGGTTCGATCCGCAGCACCAGCAGCGCGGCAGCGGCGAGCCGTCCCTGATTGCCGGCATGGCGCGCAAGCTGGTGCGGCAACACAGACTGGCGCCGCGGCGGGTCTACGTGGCGGGTTTTTCTGCCGGTGGCGCCATGGCCGTGGTGCTGGGCGAAACCTATGCCGAACTGTTTCGCGCCGTCGGCGTCTATGCCGGCATGCCGTACCAGTCGGCGCAGGGCGCGACCTCGGCCTTTCTCGCCATGCGCGGCCGGCATGGTCTGGCCGCAAAAACCACGCCGTCCGCCGTGCCGCCGCGCGCGCTGCCGGTCATCGTCGTACAGGGCGACAGGGACCGCACCGTACACCCAAGCAATGCATCGATCATCGTGCGCGATGCGCTGGCACGATTCGCGCCGCTCAGTGCCGAACCGCAGGAAGGCACCGCTGCAGGACGCACGTTTTCATTGACGCGCTATCGCGACAGCGACGGCGACTGCCTGGTCGAGCACTGGACCATCCATGGCGGACGCCATGCCTGGTCGGGCGGCGGCACGGGCCTGTTCGCCGATCCGCTGGGGCCGGATATTTCGTCGGCCATGGTGGAATTCTTTCTGGCCTTGCCCGGCGGCCTGGGGGGCTGAAGACGTGCGTGGCTTCTAAGGCGTGTTCGAGAAAGCAGCGTCCGCAAGGCAGGGCAGGCTGTAAGGCAACCCTGCACAAATTCCGCGACAGACCTTGGCGTTGACGCTTCCATGCCATCACGTCTATGGAATTTCTTCCGAGGGTGCTGCAACGGTGCGTGTAGAGGCCACCGTACTCTGGAAGATACAAATTCCCGCGATAGATAATGTGGCATCGTCGACTGATGCCCTGCGCGCCGCTATCCGCACGGTAGCGCATGTGAAAGGCCCGAATGGTGGCATGGTCGAGACCTCGATGCTGCGTAACGTGCCTAGCGTAGGGATGCGCCATGAATCGAATCCTCAATGTCACCACGCCCCTGGGCCCGCAAGTGCTGCGTTTCGACAGCCTGCAAGGCCGCGAAGCCTTGTCCCAGCTGTTCGATTTCCAGCTCACACTGAAAAGCGAGGAAAAGGGGATT
>NZ_SNZH01000032.1 GCF_004363655.1 Tahibacter aquaticus | reverse complement strand
CCGATCGTGCAGTGGGACCACGACCTTGCCGCGTTCATCCCCATGGGCCGCGGCACCGTGAGCGAGGACGGCACCCAGATCGTCACCGATCCCGGTTCCGGCATCACCAAGGCCGGCTGGGGCGGCGCACCCGCGATTCCGCCGCCGGAAACCTGCGGCACCAACCCGCCGCCTATGGTCTGCCGTGGCGGGGATTGCTCGCCCTGCCCGGATTGTTACGTGCAACAGGGCCAGTGCCGCGTGTGCATGCCTAGCCTCGCGCAGGAAGGCCCCAAGTGTGACAACGATTGGTGCAAGCGCTGCCGCTTCGGCGTGTGTAAGGATCGCTACTCGCGCAAGGCGCTGAAACCCACCGTCAAGCGTGTTACTCAATTGCCGACAGTGGACATCCCCTGGCCCGCGTCTTGCGATACATCCGGTGACACTCGCGGATGTGCCATGCTCTTCCGCAGATCCAATCACAACAACAATATCCCCGTGGGCGGCGGTGTGAAGATCGAGATTGAGGTTGAGCCGTACTGCGCTGGCAATGACCAATGGGGTTTTAATGTCACGGCGATCAATCATCGCGGTATGGTATCGGGCGACAACCGGGGGATGGCGGAGCGCAAGCTGACACAGCAGGTGATCGATAGCTTCAGCAAGTGCAGTGATCTTTCCACCTTGCGCCGTTCGGTAGAGTCGTTGATAAGAAACGTAACTGATCCCGCTCTGATTCCCCTGCAATTTTCCTACGGAGCACGAGAGGAGATAATGGCGCACGAAAACTTGCATATCGCGCGGATGTTCAAGCTGATTGGGCGTAATCCGCGTTCTGTCGGTCTCTTTGTTGACGGCTTCCGTGATTTCAAATTGCCGATGAGCCAATATCCGACCCCAGAGGCAGCCTTGTCCTCGCCGGCGCTTCGCACCAAACGCGACGAACTCTACATCACGTACGAAGACGAAGTTGTCAAAGCCGCCGCGCTGATTGAGAAAAACCATCCAAACCCGAACGAGTACACGACTTTGGCACTGGCTGCGGCAAAGCCGTGGTTCGACAAGATCGATCAGAAAATAGCCGCATGTACTCCATAGGTTTCAGATCAAGAATTATGCAGCGCTGTTGCCACGCTGTTCTGCCCGATCTTCGATGTCATCGCAAACTCGCTATTCGACCGCTGGCATCTTGCCTGACAATCGGAGGTGCGGGAAAAATCGGTTTTGGACGTGTTCAGCGGCTCGTCCACTGCACATTGCGATAAAAGCCCCTCTCTGATTCACTGTCCGTCGTCGGCTTGGAGTCTCTTGTGATGCATATGCGTACACTTTGCTCTGCATTGTTGGTGCTGGTGTGGCTAGAAGCATCGGCCGCAAGTACGGAAACTTGTACGGCGGAACTCAAAGGCGAGATTCGCTTTGAGCTCGTACATGAAAAAGTGGGAGAACGTTACAGTCGAGTCAGCGAGATGCGCATGACCTTCCTGTCGTCGGTGCCACGAACGTTAAGACATTCGATCGACGGCACGAAGACAAATTGGTACGTTCGCGCGCTTGATCCTGGCGATGAGCCAGTTACCGATGACAACCGGGAAGTGCCACAGCTGTCGATAACCCGCTTCAATCCGAAGCAGAAACCTCCTCATATTGAGCCGGCCATGCCTGCCAAACATGGCCGCGTAGTCCGCAAGGGCGAGATCCTGACGGAAACGCTGCGCTGGGACGATTTTCTGATCCGTACGCCGGATGGCAAGGTTTGGAACGGCTGGAAAGCCGACACTCGTTATCTTGTGGCATTTCGGCCCACATTTGGTCTCGACGAACTTCAGGGTTCACATTCCCTCATAAGCGATCTGGTCAGAAAGAATTGCCTTCTTGGTAACGTATTGGTCACGACGGACTAAGCCTGTATCAATTGAAGGAATGTCGATGCTTCGTTCTTGTGTCCGAAGCAGCGTAGTCAAAGGAGCAGGTCGCGACCTCGCGCGACCGCAGCGGCGCACCATCACGATGACCGCGAGCTTCTTGGTTGTCCGGTCGCGCGCAAACCGCTACTCGTAAGAGCGAAAATTATGAATGTGTGGGCGGTTGTGCTGCTGATCGCATCCGCAACGGAACCCGGGCCGGGTGCCAAGTGTCCACGCGCGATTCGTGAAGCGCTGGTCAGTCGCGGTCCTTGCGTATCGAATGCGCGCCATTCGTGCCTCACGGCCGAGATGGCAACGGAAGTGGCGATGCGATTCGCCGCTCCGCGAGAAATAGGCGATGATGCTCGAATCAGGCGAGTCGAGTACTCGTGTTTGGCGGATGGTTGCTTCTGGCGATTGAACTACGAGCCGACGAATCCGCGGCCGGTCGTTGGTAGCAGTTTTTTCGATCGTTGTGAATGACACGACCTGTGCGGCAAGGCTGATACCGGGTATGTAGGACATGCGGTCCGGGAGACAGCTTTTCACGTCGAAGCGGTTACGGAACGAGGGTTCGCGCTGATGTATAAGCGCAGCGCCCTTCGCGCAAGTGCGCCCTCATAACAGGCTGCCGGTGTGACTTCGGATTCGGTTGTCCATGGCGGAGAAAAGCGCTCCGACGTTTGGCGCCCGACCTGCTCATCCCCGGCAAGCTTTTAGGAAGCGCTGTGGCTCGTTGTCGGGGGTGGCGTCCAATACCCTGTTGGGGTGGCCCCCGATGTCGTTCGCAGAGCGTGAACAAGTCTCCTCGGGCCTCCTTGGCCACCAATGCGCACAATCTAATCTTTCCCGCGTTTAGCGTTGTACGCGTCGATTTTTCTATCCACAACCTCGTCGAGGCCGCCGACAGCTTCAGAAGCGATCCTCAGGCGCGTTCTCATTGAGAGGGTCGTGAGGTCAAGATGGCCGATCACCGGGCTGCCGCCGTCGCGCAGATCGCGAAGGCGGAAGATCGGTGCGGTGTAGGGCAAGATGACGATTTCCGGTTCGGCCAAGCTGAACTTGGTCGGATGGTCGAGATTGGTTCCTTCAAACTCGGGGTCGCTGCTCTGGACGTGCAGCTCATGCTTTTTACCGAGCCGTCTCCGCCCGTTTTCTCCGTAAATGCTGGTGCCGCCGGAAACAACGACAAAGTAGTGCCCGCCCTTCTTCTCGTTCTCCACTATGAGAGTTTGAAGTATCAAGACAGGATGCAGTTTCTTCTTCAATCCCGGGTAGGGAAACTCGCACCACGCAACATCACCTTTTTGCAACGGCCTGCCGGGTTCCAACGCCGGTGTCCCCTCCACATCAGAGGCCGAGACTTTTCATCAGCGGCGTTCCCGCCAGCTTGAGCTTCTCCGGGTGAGCTCGTCGCACCTCAGCCTCAACCAGCAGAATCTGCTGGGGGGTTAACCAGGTGTCCGCAACCGGCATGACCGAGCGCAGCGCTTTTTTTGGCGCCGCGACCGATACAGCCGATCGATGGGGAACCATCGTCCGAAGTGCTGTCGTTGACTTCTTTCCGGGCTTCCTGATCATTGGGGTAGCGTGCCTGAACCGAATCGATTTCAGCTTACGACCGTCCGACGATGCTCGCAAGCTCATGCGAAAGGCTAGTTCAGACCGCTTCGGACCCGCCTGACCCACGCTTTTCCGCGGCGGTGCGGCTCGAAGCGTCCTCGTGCTTCCAGGAAACTCAGAACGACGCGGAAACAGGGAGCATTCCGTTGCCGTTTCTGACCCGCCCAGCACGAGCGCGTGCTCCATCTGCTGTAGGCGTGATTCCGAGACGTGGCGGCCGGCAAATGTGAAGTTCCGCGGTAATTTCTTCGTAAGCGCGAAAGGCACAAGGTGTCCGATCTCTCTGGGCTCGGCGTTGTTCGTGGTCGCCTGCGAAGGAAGCGGCATGTCGTCGGACGGCATCTCCCGCGTTGTCCAAGGCTTGACGACCGGCATCGGGTTCATCGGCGGCGATGCCATCCTCAAACTCGCGTCCGAACGGGAAATCCACGGACTGACGACAGCGGCCGGAATCTGGATGACCGCGGCCATCGGTGTGGCCGTCGGTCTGGGTGCCCTGGGGCTCGCGTTGCTGGCAACGGTCATCACGACCTTGACGCTCGGCGCCAGCCGTCTTTCGGCGGCGTACGCGGAGCGCCGCTCGAACACGCCTGGGTCGAACCTATAAAGCGCCGAGCGCATGCCGGGCCAGGAAGGGCAGCCCGTGCACCCGGCCAACAGCAAGCGCCAAACGCGCCGTCGAAGCCGCACTCCAAGTGCAGCTATGCCGGTGATGTTTCCGTACCGCGTTGGATCGACGGCGGGGACATTCTCGATCAGCGCGCGCTACCGCCAGTGGCTATTTCGAAGCGCTCGCGACGAAGAACCGCCGTCCATTACTCACCTTGGTCCGAGCTACCTTTTTCTGCGTCGCCGCTGCGCTTAGCCGCCGCGAGCGCCGGTGCGTTCCACACTTCGATCCGACGCGACCGAAACGGTTGAACCAGCAGCGCGTTGCGCGCGGCGGTTTCGTCGCTGCGTTCCGGGTAGCGGACGATCACCCCGTCTGGATGCGCCTTCGCCCACGTGCTGATGCCGTACTCCTCGATCGTTTCCACCGGTCGGGCGAGGCGCGCGAGAAAATGGGACTGGGCCTCGTAGCGGCCCACGTTCGCGATGGCTTGGCCGTTGGCTTCGGCGCGCGCCAGCACGGCCGCCACCGGCCGCAGGTCGAAGTGGTGGAACAGGGCGGACGCGAACAGCGTGCGCGCCGCGGTCGTCGCCACGAGTGATGTACGGCTTCCAATCGTTGTTCGACCGTCCGGCCGCCGGCAGGGTCGGGCGCGGCGACTGCTTCGTAGGCATCGCTAAGGTCGCTCTCGGCCTGCCCCTCGTTCGCCCGGGCCAACGACTGCGCACCGTACCGCCGATCGATGATGCTGTCAGCATCGGGCTTTTGTGGAAAACCCACCCGCACCGCGTCGTCCAGGCGTTTCGTGGCCGCGTCGTCGAACGCCTGAATTGCTTCCGCGATCTTCTTGGCGGCATCGTTGGTGCAGCGTTGCAGCGATTCGACGATGACCACTACCGTAACCACCGTCAGGTTTGTACCGCACAGGGTCCAGTTGAGCAGCGGAAAGTTGCTCGCGGCCCGTGGAGTGATCGCGGCGACGGTACGGCAGCGGGACAACCTTCCAGCTCGGTTCATATGTTTCTCCGTGGCGCCGTCCACTGAGCGTGTCTTGCTTAGTTGGGGGCAAAAATCGTCGATCGCTGCGGTGTGCGGGGTCGATGTCGACGCCACCCAAGCTGCGAGATGGCCTACCGACGTCCCGTTGCGGCTGATGCGCGTTGCGAAACGCGCCGGACGCACCCGGTGGTCGTCGCGTGAAGGTCGGCACAATCCGAACGATGCCGCTGCCCGGTGGCCAGAACTCTGCTTCGAAGTGAGCCGACGTTCGCCGCTTCAGCTGCTAAGTTCCGGCCATCGATTCGCGAGCGGATGGATAAAAGGAGCTTTGTAAAAAGAATTCGTTTTTGTAAAGATCGGTGCTGCCATTGTGCGTGCGGGGTGCTTACTCCGCTTTCACTTGCTGGTTAAATCTACTCAGCTTGGGACCAAGGAGGCGACGCCGTAGCGGCGTTGGTGCCCGCTGCACGGCGGCGAACAGGCAGCCTACCGCGTCCGTCAAGGGGCTGCGTTGGCCACGGCTCATCGTTGCTGTGTATCGATCGAAGGAACCGCCATGACCCGACTGATCATGAAGCCCGTTCATTGGAACCCCGAGGGATACCGTGGACCGGCGGGGCATCGAGCGTCGGACGGTTACCCCGCGAAGTGGGGGTTCGGTCATGAGGAATGGAACAACGCTGACGGCATGGAGTTCGTGCGGGACGGGGTGCAGTACCGGGCTTTCCACACGGAGCCAGCCGGTAGGAGCGCTGACGACGAAGAAGGCAACGCCGTCGTGTTCATGTATGCCTCGCATGGCCGTGAGCAAAAATTGGTCGGCGTTGCAGCGCGCGCTACCGACCTGACCGACCGCGATGCGGAGAGGGCAAGGGTCCGGCGCAAGCTCCCGATCAAGAGCCATTTCAACGACGTTCTTCGCCTGCTCCAGGCCGGGCGTTTGCCGGTCCGCAACGAGGCCAGGCTCACCAAGCGCTGGAAGGGCGATGAACCCTACCTGCCGCGGTGGATCTGCCCCAGCGATTGCTTCCTGTGGTTGGACAATCCTGTTGTGCTGAATCCGATGGAGATCCGCAAGACCGGCAAGTTCTTCACCATGTTCTCGGGGTATACCGCGCTCAAGTACAACGAGGCGTACCTGATCATGGACGCCATTCCAAAGAAGTTGCGGAAGCCGGCGTGGTACCGGATTCGCGAAGCGATCGGCGGTTCGCTCGCGGGGCTTCTCGCGGATCTTGATGCGATCAAGAAAGACCGAACGGTGGACAAAACCACGCGCAAGCAGCTCATCGATGCGCGCTGTGGGCAAGGTCGGTTTCGGCGGGACGTGATGAAGCGCTGGGGAGCAGCGTGCGCCGTGACCGGATGCACGGTGGTCGATGCCCTTCGGGCTTCCCACATCCTCAGCTGGAGGGATTCCTCGAACAGGCAGCGGTTGGATCCCAACAACGGTCTTCTGTTGGTCGCGTCCATCGATGCGCTGTTCGACAAAGCGCTCATCTCCTTCGGCAACGACGGCACCATGCTCGTCGCACCGTCGCTTTCGCGTTCGGATCGAAAAATTTTGGCCATACCGCGCTCATTGAGGAAGCCCATTGCCCGACAACAGCGGACATACTTGGCGTCCCACCGGAACCGGTTCGCGCACAAGTCAGAGCCGGAGCCCAAACCGTGAATGCACAAGGACGGCACGCGTCCAGCTGCTCACGCGGCACGATCGCCCAGCAGGGCGCAACGTTGGAAAAGTGATGCCCAAAAAGAAACGCGCTGCGGCACGCGCACCCACCGAGGCTGGAACGGGTACTTGGCTGAAGGATCATGCGGGCTGGATTCTCACGGGGGTTGGCCTGCTGCTGGGAGCTGTGATCGCGTTTCCCGCGTGGCGTGACACCGTGTTGGGACAGCGCGTGAGGCTTCACTGCGCCATTACCGTCGAGGTAGCAACGACGCAGGCGGGAGAGCTCCCGAGGACGATGCTGCGCGCCGTCGTTGTGAACACCGGTCGTCAGTCCGTAGTTCTCAAGAACGTGGCCCGGTTTCTTGTTGTCGATCCGAACGCTCCGGATTCTGATGCGTTGACGTACATCGGCGCGTTCGGCACCGGTGCCATCAACGGTCCGCCGGTCGTTCTTCAACCCGGAGCCGTTCAGGAAGCGACGGCCGCAGCCGGTGCCGCGAGCGCGGTGGTCGGACCCACCAAGCACTACGGCGTGGTGTTTGAGGACCAGGACGGGGAGTGGTTGCACCTCCCGTCCTTGCCCGGCGCAATCGGTGTTGCCGGAGCTGAGGCACTGCTGAGCCCCAAGGCCTGGGAAACCCGTCGCCTCAACTTGGCCTCCGGCGAGCTGGTGGTAGCTCCGCGCAAAGGCACGGCCGTGATGCCGTTGCCGCCGAAAGGTATTTAAGGTGCTGAGTGCCGGCGTGTCTTCAGGCGGTCGGCGTCGTTGTTCGGAACACGGAGGGCGCATGAGTTCCATCAAGACACAAGTTGCTTTGTTGGAACTCCGTTCGGTGTTCAACGTCTTGGCTGCGGACGTTGAAGAAGCGCTGGCGTATGGCCGCAGTACACCGACGGATTTTGCCAAGCGCAGTCTGTTTCGAACGTATTTCGTGCAGATCGAAGGCTTTACCACGCAGTTCCGCAGAGCGGCGGAGGCCATCGCCAGCGAGCGAACAACGCTCCTCACCGCCGAGGACCGTGTTCTTCTGCCGGACCAGAAGGCGTACTTGAACGACAGGGGTGTGGCAAGGAAGCTGGAGTCGTTCCAGCCCACGTTGCCGGCGATTCTTTTTTCCATGCGCTGTTTCGGCAAAGCGCACGGGCTCGTCTTTGAGCCGGAGCTGGGCGGGGTTGGCTACGCGTCGTTCAAGAAGTTCGTCAAGCTTCGAAACAGCCTCACCCACCCCAAGTCGGCCAGCGATCTCGCTTTGTCGGACGAGCAGGCGGCGTTCGCGTTGGAGGCCGCCACGTGGTGGAAGAAAACCGTTCTGGATCTGATGGAACGGTGCAGGGTTCCTCAGCAAGAGTGGCTCGATTCGTCGTGAGGTATTCGGATCCCATGATTTCCATCGCTGCACGCTTTTAAAACGAACCGTCGGGGGCGGTGCATTTGTACGCTCCACCCGCCGCCACTGGTGCGCTGCGATCAAGGCAGTCATGATGTCCACAAAGTAGCCTTTCAGGGTTTGCTCATGAGCCAGCCGTTGCGTCACATCTCCATACGCGTGCCTTGGCACGACACCGGATGGGATGGTCGAGTGTGCGTCGCGCCACGATTGAACGGATCGTGCCTCAAGCTCAAGCGTATTGCCGAATCGCGCGACGACGCCGCAGAGGAATCTGTAGCGGGGCAGCGGTTCGATGAGTTGCCTCAAACGAAATGGCCAGCTTGCGTCCCTGAGCGTGCTGGCTTCATGGCTTCTTTCGAGGTCGTACGCGACGCCAACCACCCTTACAACCGAGGACCAGAATCCAGCCACGGCCATTTCAAGACAACGCAGCTTCGGCACCCAAAATACTCTGCGGCCGCGGTGCCGTTCGCGTGGATGCTGCGTGACGCTATGGAAACCCTTGGCGAGGAATACGCCTTGGACGTACAGGGGGAGCGCGAACCGGACCTTGGTTTCAAGACGCAATGGGTCCAGGATCATCTCAACCAATCTGCGTTGCTCGACTGCTTCGCTGCCCACCTCAAGCCGGAGCGATCCCTGTGCTTCTTTTACGCCAAGCAGGTGCCGTTTGTGGAGGACGCCCTCGGTGGTCGCGTTCTTGTAGGAGTTGGGCGCGTTATGCACGTCGGAGATGCGCAGGAATACATCTACACGACGGACAACCTCGAAGGAAAGCTGCGCTCCATGCTGTGGGAACGCATGATCCAGCACTCGATCCGTCCCGACTTTGAGGACGGGTTTCTCCTGCCTTATCACGCGGCCATCGCCAGAGCGGCCGCCGATCCTGGTTTTGATCCGACCGAAATCGCCGCGTTCGCACCGGCTGATCGAATCAGCGAGTTCTCGCACGCTTCCCAACTGGTCAGCCACGATGGTGCCATCGCATCCTTGCTCGCTTGCGCCAATTCACTGCGAAAAGCGACAACTGAGTTGCCCGGAACGTGGGGGCGATGTCTGCAGTGGATCGATGCTCGACTTGAGGAGTTGTGGAAGGCGCGCGGACCGTGTCCCGGACTTGGCGCCGCACTTGCGGCGTTCGGACTGGAGTCGAGCACCTTTGTCTCGCGCGTCCTGACACAAACGGTCGGAGACAACGCTGATCCTTGGCCGTTGGTCAACAGCATGTTTGAGGATCCTGCCAAGGTATTGCCGCCACCGTTGGCCACAGGAATAGGCAAGACGCTCTGCGCCAAATGGTCACGGCTGCCTGATGAACGTCGCGAACTCCTCAAGCTCGTCAGTCGCTTCGACATCACGCGCGATCAGGCGACGATGATCTACGTTCAGGAAGAACGCGAAAAAGCTGGCATCGACGCAACCGACCAGGCAATCCTTGCAAACCCGTACCTGCTATACGAGCTGACGCGTTTGACGGTCGATCCCGTCAGCATCTGGACGGCCGACCGCGGCGTTTTTCCAGACGATGTCGTTCGATTGCGGCATCCGCTACCGGAGTCGACGGCGTTGGATGCCGGTACGGACTCCAGGCGTGTGCGGGCTTTGACGATCAAGGTGCTCGAGGACGCTGCCAGCAAGGGATCCACGCTTCTGCCTCAATCGCGCGTGGTGCTCGGCATTCGTGGACTTACGCTCCGACCTTCGTGCGATGTAGATGCCGATCTGATGAACGTGGTCCGGGACGACTTTGCGGGTGCCGTTACAGACATCACGATGGGCGATGGCGCTCGCGCGTTGCAGCTGAGTCGGCTGGCGGAAATGGGAGCAGCCATTCGATCGTCGGTCGAGAAGCGGATCGGTGGAAAACGACTTGCCGTCGACGCAGATTGGCGAAGCTTCCTGGATGCCCACCTCGCCGCGCGGTCCATCGAACAGCTCGATGAACTCGAAGAGAAAGCTCGCGCGGAAAAAACGTCAGCACTCAAGGAGCTGGCCGAGGCACGACTGTCTGTTTTGATAGGGCCCGCGGGTACGGGCAAGACCACGCTGCTCTCGGTGCTGTGTTCGCACGCCGCCATCGAGGAAGGCGGCATCTTGCTCCTCGCACCAACGGGCAAAGCTCGCGTGCGGATGGAACAATCCGCCGGAGGCCTCAAGCTTAAGGGTTACACGATCGCGCAGTTTCTGACACCCCATCGTTACGACGGTTTGACCGGGCGTTATTGCCTTTCGGCGCAGGCCGCTGAGCCAGGCGCGCGTACCGTGATCATTGATGAGGCATCGATGCTTACGGAGGAGATGCTGGCAGCACTCATCCAGGCGCTCAAAGGTGTGCACCGGATCATTCTCATCGGCGATCCCCGTCAGCTTCCGCCGATCGGTGCAGGACGTCCTTTTGTCGATATAGCCAAACGGTTAGCTCCAGCAGGGGTTGCCGATCGGTTTCCGCGCGTCGGTGCCGGTTACGCGGAGCTGACAATACGCAGACGGCAAGCAGGTGAGGAGCGCGAAGACCTTCAACTGGCCGAGTGGTTTAGTGGTTCTCCCATACCGCCCGGAGAAGACGAGGTCTTTGATCAAGTGGTTCGTATCGGCGAGAGTCAACATGTGCGGTTCGTGCAATGGGATACCTCGGACGAGGTACGCGCAAAGATCATTGATGTGCTTGTCGAAGAGTTGAAGCTCCTGGATGGTGCGCGCGCGTTATCCGGCCCCGATGACATCGCTGGCTTCGATGCCACGCTTGGCGGCCAACCTTGGAACGATATGCGGTTCTTCAACCCCCGTCGCGGTAACGACATGGGCGCAGCGGAGATAGCAGAAAGCTGGCAGATTCTTTCACCAGTCCGGTCAGGAGCACACGGCGTCCCGGATCTGAACCGCCTCATCCATAAACAGTTCCGGCACCGCCAGATCGAGGCATCCGGCGGCGATGGTTGGAAACGGAAGTTCCCGCGGCCGATGGGGAGCGAGGCGATCGTATACGGCGATAAAGTCATCAATTTGGCCAACACGAACCCAGCATTAGCGTGGAACCGGCACCGTAAGGTGCATCCAGCGAAAGAGCATCCGTACATCGCCAACGGTGAACTCGGGATGGTGGTCGGGTATTTCTGGCGAAAGAACAGCCCAGATCTGCGTTGGAAACTGGAAGTAGAGTTCTCTTCGCAACCGGGGTTCAAGTATGACTTCACCAGCCGCGACTTCGGCGAGGAAGGCAACGCGGCTCTCGAACTAGCGTACGCGCTGACTGTGCACAAAGCTCAGGGCAGTGAGTTCGGTACCGTGATTCTCGTTCTGCCAAATCCTTGTCGGCTGCTTTCGAGGGAGTTGCTCTACACGGCGCTGACACGGCAAAAACACCGAGTAGTTGTTGTTCATCAAGGACCGAGAAGCGAGCTTCGCAAATACACGTCCGATGATCGTTCCGACACCGCGCAACGCTTGACCAACTTGTTCGCCGTGCCGTCGCCCGTCCAGATCGACGGTCGATTGTTCGAAGAGAGTCTCATTCATCGAACTGCTCGCGGTGAGATGGTGCGCTCGAAATCGGAAGTGATCATCGCGAACGCGCTGGCCGCGCGCGGGGTCGACTACTTTTACGAGCGTGCTTTGACGATCGATGGTGTCACGAAGTATCCGGACTTCACGATCGACGACATGGAATCGGGCACGACGATTTTCTGGGAACACTGCGGCATGCTGCATGTGCCGAGCTATCGGCGACGGTGGGAAGAAAAGATCGTCTGGTATGCGAAGCACGGCATCTTGAGCCACGAAAATGGTGGGGGCGCCAACGGGATCTTGCTGGTGAGCTGCGATAACCCCAACGGTGGCATCGACTCCGCAAAAATAGCTGGGCTCATTTCGGAGATCATGGGTTCATGAAACGCCACCGCGGCCAAGGTGCCAGGTCGCGGGGCGGTTGGCGCAAGGATCCACGTTGAGGTTCGGAGAGAGAGCCATCATGGAACGTGACAAAGCCCTGTCCATCGCAATGGTCGAGATGCCTCCTCAAGTTCATGAGGTCTACGAAGCCCTGCGCGATGAGCTGGAACGCACGCGTCTGAAGCTGAGCTACTACACGGAACTGTACAGCACGTCGTCACTTCGGCACGAAATGCTGGATGCGGCTGCAGCCGGATTTTTCCTGGTGATGCAAGAGGTGCTGTTCGACGAACTTCATCTGTCGGTTTCGAAACTCTCCGACAAGAAAAAGAGCACGCTGACGCTTCAGTCGTTGCTCAAGCGCATCAGGAAGTCGGGTGAGATGCAGCTGGCAAAGAATTTGGATGTAGAGATTGAGCGCATGACGAATGAGGAAGGCGCGGACCACGTCGAAACCTACCGCAACAAACGCCTTGCCCATTACGACCTGCAGAAAACACTGGACAAATCGGTTCTGCAGCACGCGCCGCGACTCGACCACATCAGGACGCGTTTTGATCATATCGAGAGATGTTTGGAGATGGTTTTTCGACACTACCGTCAGCAACCGCCTCCACCGGTTGATTGGCGCATCGGCGGAGGTGCAGATCAACTGGTCAAGCTGATGAAGATGGGTCTGCACTTCGAGGCGCTGATGCAAATTGAAGACGAAGTGGAGCGCGGCAGAGCCGTTCACGACCACCAGATAGTCAGGTGGTGGGAGGCGTAGTATCCCGTCGTCGGCGCGGCTCAAAGGACATCCATGCGAACGAGTCTGTCTACCGAACTTCTGAAGGTTGCTGACGAACGGGAGCTCAGCTGTGAGCTGCGGCGTATGGACTTCGTCATGCCCGATCGGAACAAGCGGACCAAGGATCAGGTGGAAGTGCACGGCATCGTCCAGCTGCTGGCGACCTTGTCCGACGACTACTGGCATTTTCCGATCAGGCTCGTCCACCGCGACCGCCCCGATTTCTTGATTGAAACCCACACGAGGCGGATAGGCGTCGAGCACGTTGAGGTGGTGTCACCGCTTGAGGCAAAAATGGACGGATTGCGGGCCGAAGGGCATGGTGCGGAGGTTCACTTCATACGCCGCGCAGCAATCGGGGCCGATTCCAAGCAAGTCCAAACTCATCGAACAACTGGCGCAGGAGGAAAAGGGAGAAGATGCGGTGACCGATGGGTGGTGTGGCGGTGCCGCGGCAGACGACTGGGCTCAGGCGATGGCCGTCGCTTTGGGCGCCAAAGCCACCAAAGCCCGCAGCCCCGACTTCGAACGGTACGACGAAACGTGGTTGGTCATGTACGACAACTGGCGGGTTCCCGGACTGAATCCGCGCAAAGCTGCGGCCCGGTTCCAGCAGGCCCCCGGTGTCGATCGTGACCTCAATCGGTTCGAACGCGTCTTTGTGATGGACGATCGGCGCCTCTGGGAGTTCTGCCGCGGCCCGAGCTTCCACGCTCTGCGAAGCCCCTAGCTTCTTTTGCACGACTACATCTTGGTGATGGTTGATCGGCCTGGAGAGGCTGAACGATCAAGGTCACCACCGCCGCTTCCACTCGTCGTTCATCGCTGTCAACGGCATGGGGGCCACGACGCGGTCCGCGCCTGCATTCTCTCGGCGCCGACCTTCTTCGCGGTGCATGCCGAGCGAAAGGTAGATCAACGCCGAGCGCACGAGTTTGAGAAGGCGCAACGTCCTGCGCTCCAGGTCGTCCCGCGAAACCGAGTGCGCGAAGTTGTCGAAAAAAGGGCTGGCTGAAGTCCCGGCAACGGGTGGTGTTCGCATCATCATGACGTGAACTTTTACGTACTTGTGTTCCAAGTGGTTGCGCAGTTCGTGAAGTTCCCGCGCTTCGGGCTCGGTCATGTCTTTGTAGTCTTTCTCGAACAAATCCTTGCTCAACCAATAAAGGCCCCGAAACGGCCAGTTCTCTGAGGCCAGAAACGCGGCCCGAACGGGCCCGTTGTCTTTTTCGCGCCAGATTCCTCGGAAGCTGATTTTCTTCTCGGGGATGCCAAGCTTCAGGTAGTGGTTCAAGAAATAGGCGATTTTGTCGAGCAGGGAGTAACTCATGCGGAAGGCAATCTTTGTCTTTTCGACGGCCAAGCCCAACGCCGTGTAGTCAACGGTGTTGTAGAGGAGAACGTCGCGATCGGACAGATGCGTGGCCTTCGGTCGGGTGCCGTCAAAAAAGAGCCATCGCGCGGATACGAACTCCTGTTTTAGTTGGTTGAAGAACCCAACAAGCACGGGTGGTTCGTCAAGAGGAACGACAAAGCTGGGTAGCGTAAGAACATCCCTGGCCGCGATCGGATACGCCCCAAGGTCGTTGAGTGGGTTCAAAAACAGGGTCTGCTGCAAGCACCACAGACGATAAGCCCGCCCAACGCTGTTTCCCCGGAGTGCGGGCTCGTCGGGGCGGTAGCTCGCCGCTACGGCTTCCACGTTGCAGTCGTTTTCGACGTTGGATGCCACCCCAGCAAAGTAGGGTCGAAGCCGTTGGTCACCGAACTCAGGGTGTTCGTCGAGGTCACGGAGGGCTTCCATGAGGTCGGCGTGCGCTGAATGCGCGAAGATGGCGAAATGACCAGGATCGTAGAGCGAATGAGCGTAGCTCATCAGCCCTCTACCTCGATTCCCACGCGCCATCCAGAACTCTGGCTCTTCCTCGAGTGCTTCCGACCACAACTCCCGCGCCTCAATGAAGCGTCCCGCGGTGTCGAGTTGGTTCGCCAGGTTTGTGAGAATCTGGCACCGCACAACCGCACTCTGTTCGTCGAACGCCGGCCCGTTGCGCGCTCGACGGAGGAAGAAGATTTGCTTTTGAAGCTCTTCCTGATCCCAGGCCCAGGCTGCCTCGCGGTCGGTTTGTCGCGCCTTCTGCCGGTTCGCCCAGGCGTTGGCCTGGTAGTAGTCCAGCTGGAGACGCTGCTCGTCGGAGCTCAGCCGTGCTTCAACCTGCACGCACCATGTCAACGCCCTATCGTTGAGGGAAAGGTCTCCGTGGTCGCGTGCGTGATCGATCGCGGACGCGATCGCCTCCAGCCCCTCGTCGGGCGATAACGCGTCGATCGTTTGCATCGCCAGAATCTCGTCGATGTCGGTCATGGTTACGGCGCCCAGCGCCACATCGCCGCGGTCGTCGTGCTGCCTTCGCCGTCGTTGACGGTTTGATCGGGCGGCACCCGGACGATGCCGAACTCGTGCGCGTGCTTCATAAGGCGTTTGCCGAACTGCGCGTTTGGCGACGCACCGCCCGGTGTACCGACGTCCCGGTGGTAGAAATCGAGGACGGCCCGGATCACGTCGACGGTACTGAAAAGGGGCTTGGCATCGCGCAGCCGCGTAAGCGCGGTACGTATTTGTTCGTCCGTGACGCCTTGAATGGGGTTGCTGGAATCGTTCATCGATCACCTCCGCTGGTCTCATGCGATGTTGATACGGATCGCGAGTCTGTCGTTGCTCGCGGCTACTGAAAAACAGCGGACTGCACACGAGTTGCCTGCCTCGGCACCGCTTGTTCACACACCGCGGCTCCAAATCGAGCAGCCGATACTGGGATCAGGCGCGAGCGTGGCGCCACATCGGCTCTCGAGCGCCCGCGCCCGATCTACAGGCGGACGCCGATCACAACGACGGGCATTGAAATCCGTTCGCAAAAACGCAGTCTGAAACGATCTCCAGACGCATCGGCAATGCAGCCGCCCCGGACACGCCGGTGGTGGCTGTGACGTTCGGAAGCGGCACCACCGCTGCCCCGACGAGAGGAAAGGCGGATCGGTCCACGCACCTCGAGCCTGCGTACCGCGACGACCGCAAGGTCCGTACGGGCGACGCCGGATTCTTCGGGATGTAGACGCGCGCCGTCCCCCACAGGCTGGGGTCGGCCCCCATCACGACTCCGCCAGCGACGGCCGACGCATTAGGTCCAATCGGCAGGTAGCCTTGCCCCGTACAATCGGTCGATTCGAAATACGGCTGGTTGGAAAAAATCCGATTTCCGACAGGATCTTGGACGTTCGCAGCCAGGTCGCCCGTGCTCGAATCGAAGTTGACGATGAAACCCTTGGGGGACACAACGGTGACTTGGGTGGGGTCGGTCGCCGTGCGCAGGGGAATCCCGAGCGTCGCGCCGTTCGCGTCCACGATCGCAGGCGTGGCGGCGAACGCCGTGGATGTTGCGGTGAATAGGGCGGCGAGGATGATCCGGACGTTCATCAGTGACCTCTGCTTGGGGCGAGCCCGCGTTGGGCCCATCGTTCGACGGGTGTTGAAGGCACTGGGCGGTAGCTTTCGGTCGGCGGCGCTCGGTCGCTGCGGTCTGTGTGCGCCCGCCGTGCATCCCTTTCAGCACAGAATGCCTCCGATTTCGGCGTTGCGGGCGGTAAGAGCCTCGCGATCGTTCGCTCATCGTGGATGTGGTTCAGGGCGTACCCCAGCTCGAACAAGGGGCCGAGCACCTTCGCGAGTACCAAGCCTCTGGTTGTGAGCGGCCACTCTTGGCGGTACGGCCGACCGGTCGAGCGCCAACCTGCGACGTGGGAAATTTCCTAGGCAACGTCGTGGACTTTTCTGAAGCCCAGCATCTGCGTCCCTGCTTAGCATGCGCAGTCGGGCGCGCGCGCGCCCTGGGCTCGGTCGGACCGGATGCGTGAAAAAAGCCGGCGATGCCCCCTTGAAAGTGTGACGTGAGTCACAAGTTTTCGGTGTAGCTGTTGCGCTTGCTTCTCGGCTTGGCGAGGCGGCAACCACGCAAGGGAGCACAGAATGGGGGCAGTTAGAGCAACGGAAGGGACGTCGGCCGCGCGCAACGCCGGGCGAAAAAAGACGCCGGAGCCGGTCATCCGCGAGGTTTGGGCGCGCTCCGGTGGCATATGTGCTTTTCCCGGGTGCACGCACATCCTCTACGTCGATCCCGCGACCCGCAGCAAGAAGTCGTTCGGCGAGGTCGCTCACAACGTGGCAGCGCAGCCTGGGGGCGAGCGGGGCGATCCCGCGCGTTCCAAGGCGCTTTCCGAGGATCCTGACAACCTCATTCTGCTCTGCCCGACCCACCACACGTTGATCGACAAGCCGGGCGCTGCTGCCGACTACCCCGATTCTCTGTTGGCGGCGTGGAAGAGAACGCACGAACGCGCGATCGTCGCAGCGGGTACGTTGACGGGGGGAACCCTGGCGCACGCGGTGTTGTTTCAAGGCGTGATCGGCGGGCAGCCCGCCGGCATCGATCCGAGAACCGTTCCGCTGGCCATGTTCCAGCATGGGTTGGTGCTCGACAAAGATCCGGTGCGGCTCACCTTGGATCCTTCCATCCATCCCGCGAAGTCCGCCGCGTACTGGAGCCATTCCATCGCTCAGGTCCGAGCGGAGATCACCACCCTGCAACGAACATGGGGCAGCCACCGGCACTCGATCGCTCTGTTCGCACTGGCCGACATGCCGACGCTGATGGCACTCGGTGTGGCTATCGGCCACGCGGTGGCGCTCACGGTTTTCCAGTTCGATCCGGTCCCTACCAACGGTGGGGATTGGCGGTTCCCCGACGTGGATGCTCCAGCGCCGGACTACGACGTGCTTTGGCCGGACGAGCTGAGCGGCCACGTCGCCGTGGTGATCTCCCTGTCGGGGAAGATCGAGAGGGCAAGAGTCACCAACGCGCTGCCTCCCGGACCCTGGAGCATCGTCGAGATCACGATTCCGGAACCGACCACCAATCTGGTCCGCTCGCCCAAAGCGATCGACGAGTTTGGGCGTAAATGGCGCGACGTTGTCGCACGGCTTGAGACGGTACTGCCCAAAACTACCCCGATACACGTGTTCCCAGCGATGCCGGCGTCGCTGGCCGTGACCCTCGGTCGGCACATCAAGCCCAAGGTCAGCTTTCCGTTCCGGATTTACGACGCGCAAAACCGGGATGCGCCGTTCGCTGCGGCGGTAACGCTTCCCTTCATCGATCACGAAACGGAGGTCACTGCATGAACACCACGACCGGGCCTGCATACGGGCTGTTCCGAGGCACCCGCGCTCGATCCTGGGAGCAGTTGTTCCTGAGGATCATGCGGTCCATCTCCCTGCCCGAATCCTCCTACGAGAAGCTGGAAGGGCACTACGCGGCCATCGCCGAGTTGTTGACGGATCCGACGGACCCCGAACTGAAGGATCTCTACATCTTTCCACAAGGGTCGGTGCAAACCCGCACGCTCGTGCGACCGCTTCCCGGTGCGGAAGCCGATGTCGATGCGGTGGCTTTCAAATCCGACGGCACGAGCCTCACGCCGCGCGAGCTCCTGGACCGGCTCCTCGCCGAGTTGGAGGCCCGTGCGCGAACGCAAGGCGACGTGACCCGCAAGCGCCGCTGCGTGACGGTGTCCTACGCCGATAAAGACCTGCCGGCGCATGTGGACGTCACACCGGCGGTGCCCTCGGCCGGCAACACCAGCAAGGACGGAACCGGTCCGCTGGTGGTACCGGATTACCCCTCCAACGAAATGAAGCCGACGAACCCGAAGGACTTCGCGCAGTGGGTCATGTCGGTCAGCAAGGTGCCGTTTCCGCTGGAGGCTGAAACCACCCGAATGGCCGAGGCGGCCGCCAAGGCCGAGGTGGAACCGATGCCCGACCACAAGGAAATTGTGGCCATGGATCCGCTGCGGCTTGCGATCAAACTGTGCAAGCGGCATCGCGACCTTTACGCGCGTCGCTCCAACTGCGCGGACCACCAGCCGATCTCGGTCTTGATCACGACGCTGGTGGGCAAGGCCTATTTGACGGTGGCCGCCGCGGCCCGGGCCAACCAACGGTCGTTCACGATGCTCGAAGCCATCCAGGCCATCGTCGATCGGATGCCGCACGAGTTCGACGAAGCCCCGCCCATGGCGCGGGAATGGCGGTTGGAAAACCCCCGTCGCTCGGACGAAAACTTTGCGGAAAAGTGGAACGTGGACCCGAAGTATGCGGCGGTGTTTGACGCCTGGCACGCCAACCTAAAGTGGACGTTGGCGCTGGGTTTGGAACAGTTCGCCGATCGTGGAGCGTTCGAACAGGAGGTTGGGGTGGCGTTGGGCATCGACTCGCGTCTTGCCACCCATGCGTACCTCACGGCGGCCGCGAAGGCGGGCGACGCCATGCCGGGACTCAGCGACGTGCTGGCCAAGAGGCTTCACGACGGTGAGCGCGCCGTCAGTACCTTGCTCGGTCTGGCCGCGTCAGCCCCCACCCGCGCGCAAGAGCCCACGGAAACCGATCGGCTTGGCTGATGGGAGATCCGGCCCGGTTCTCTCTTCGGCTCAGGCGGCCGCCTACGAAGTGCTGTGCAAGCGCTTCGCGGGCCTCCCCGTCGAGCCGTTGAATCGGGCGCAGGTTTCGGAAATCACGTCGTCGGAGGGAGCGGTCGGGTGGCGCGTGGGTTTGGCGGAAGACCATTCGGGCCAACGCCGTGAACTCTGCTTCGTGCTGCCGGCCTCGTTCCCCGTTGCCCGGCCCCTCGTTGCTGTCAGGCCGAGCGCTTACCACGTATGGCCGCACTGCGGACCCGACGGCGATCTGTGCCTGTGGCGGTCCGGAGAGGCGCCGCAGGGCGACGATCCCGCCGGCCACATGCAGCAGGTGTTGGAACAAGTCGGCCGCATCCTCGGACTTCTCTTTCCGCAACCGAACGCCACCGCGGTTCGAGAACATTTCGAGCGGGAGTGGCAGCACTACTGGCAGCCCCCGGTGGAAAAAGTGCGCCTGGCGCGGTGCCACGGCTATCTGCTGTCCGATGCTCCAGGCACCGTGGAAACGCAGGCGTTCTGTTCCGAGAGAGGTTCGAGCCAGTTTGTGCTCATCGGAGGCAGCGACGATGCGCGAAGCCGGTGGGACCGCGCTCTTGGCGTTGCCGAGCGGTCGATCCATTCGGCGCACGCTCTGGTGGTGCAACTCGCTCAGGCGCCGATCGGTGCGCCCGCGAACATCACGGAGCTGCGCGAGCTGTTGGCGCAAGAAAACCCGAACGCCGCACGCTTGCTGGAGCGGAGGCTCGCGGGCGGCGGTTCGCCCGTTTTCGTCTGCTTTCGCGTTGGGGACGAGCGGACCACCTACGCCGGCTTGAGGCTCATTGCCTTACGGGACTTGAAGCCGCTGAACTACGTACACGGGGCCAAGGCCCAGCACGCACAGCGGGAGCAACGCCGCATCGTCGGCTGGCGTGTCGATACCGTGTCGGTCGAGCGGGCCGACGCGGCCTGGGTTCACGGTCGAGGATTTGACGAGGAGGCAGCCGTGCTGCGGAGCAAGCATGTGGTAGTCGTGGGTGCTGGCTCGCTCGGCGGCTTGGTGGCTCAAGCGCTCGCCCACGCCGGAGTGGGGCAGCTGACGATCGTCGACCCTGAAGATCTCGTTCCTGCGAATCTGGGGCGGCACGTGCTTTCCGCCCGCCACCTGCAACGCCCCAAAGCAACCGCGCTTGCCGAAGACATCGGCGCCCAGTTGCCGCACGCGCGCGTGAACGGTGCGCGCAAGCGCTATCAATCGTTCGATCTACTTCAGTCGGAGGCAACGCCGGACCTGGTTGTCTCGACGACCGCCGATTGGCCCACCGACAAGCACCTGATGGACCAACACGCCGCCGGTAGCTTGCCTGCCATCCAGCTGGCTTGGGCGGAACCCCATGCGGTGGCTGGACATTCCCTGCTTGCCGCCGATAAGTCCGATCGTCCCATTTGGTTGTTCGACGACGCCGGCGGCTTCACACGAGCGGCGACCCGATGGACCCGGGCAAAGTTCGTTCTGCCGGGGTGCGCTGGTTACCACCAGCCCAGCACCTTCAACCGGCTGCAAAAGATCTCAGCGATGGCGGTCGAGCAGGCCGTTCAATACCTGACGGGGTTACGAGCACAGTCCGAACATGTGACATGGTTCGGCGATGAGCTAGTGCTGACCCGTCTGGGCGGTTCGTGGACAGACCCGAGCCCTCGGGCAGGAAAGCCGCGGGAGTGCGTTGAGGTCTGCACCCTTCCGACCGAGATCGTGCCCGCATGAACGGTCTGCGCTTCGAGGGCCTCGGCGGAGCCGTGACGGTGGTGCTCGCGGGTGAACCGCTGCAGATGATGGCGTCGCACCGTCAGCTGTGGCCTTGGAGTGTTGAAAGCGGTGGCCTGCTGTTCGCACCCAGCGTGGGATCCAGCGACGGCGTCGTGCCGGTATCGGTGGCAACGCCACCTCACCCCACCGATCGAGCCGCGCGCTCGTGGCTGAAACTCGATCACGACCGTTGCCAGCGGGAAATCCACGAGCAGTTCGCCCTCGGGCTGCATTTCGTGGGCTACTGGCACACGCATCCGGAGCTTCGTCCGAGCCTTTCGTCGCAAGACCGCGCAGCTCTGAGACCTTTGCACGACGACCCAGGGATCGATCTGAGTCGGCTTGTCATGGTGGTGATCGGAGGGAGCCGCCAGCGTTTGGGTGTGCAGGTCTCGATCCTGGATCGGCCCACGCGTACGGTGCACGAGCTGACGGCAGTTGGTGAGCACTTGGCAGCCGGAACCGCCTCGTTTCTCAGCTCAAGCTAGGCGAAAAACCGCTTCAACGGCGTTGCGGGTTCAGTCTGATCGCCGCGACGTGGCCGGGCATCGTGGAGTTGGCTTGGCGACGACCTTCAGGTAGGGCAACTGTTCGTAAGTTTTCAGTGGAGGTGCTATGACCCTTGACGAGTTCCAAGCCGCTGTTCATCGCGGTACGCAGTTGACGCACAGATGGTCGCGATCAGCCGAAAGATTTGCCTGGGTGCCGCCACCGGTCGGCAGCCGACGAGCGCGCTCGTCGATTCCGTCTTGAAGTCCCACGGATTGTCGCGGCCCGATCGCGTTGTCATCGGTCCTTCAGGCCAACAAGCACTGATCGAGAGCATGATCGGCTACTACTCATGGAGCCGAGCCGCAGCCGAGGCCATTTGGGGACTAATCCACGCCAACGTCTTGTTGCCGGCAGAAAGCGTGCAGGCCGACCGTCACTTTTCGTTGAGCTACACATTCAACACCGGCAACAGCTCTCAGCACGGCGAATGGACTGACTTTGATCGTTACAACATTGCACTTCCTCGAACGGTAGAGCGCGCTCCCTCATTGACGGATAGCAGTAGGTTGGCCTTAGCCAACTCTGATCTTTACCTGGATCGTCTGGGCATTGACGGGATGGGAGACGAGGTCTCCGAAGCGTTGCGTGAAGCTGTGGCGTGTTTTCGCCATGAGCTTTTTGGTGCTGCGGCTGCGCTGCTAGGAAAAGCGTCGGAAGGAGCGTGGATTGAACTGGGTGCTGCCCTGATGGGCGCGGTGCCGCAAGATCAGGCGGGATCGGTAGCGACGCAGAGAAAAACGCTCGATGACGCTTATGCATCGATCCAAAGCAAGGTCGCGGCAACCTGCTTGCTTTACGAGCGCGACTTGTTCGCCGACGTGGTAAAACACAGTGGCGTCAAGGCAAAGATGCTACGGGAAGCTCAGCAATGGACCGAAGTTGTGCGTGATTCTCGAAACGCTATCCACTTCGGGGTGGCTGCTGCGTTCGAGAACAACTACGAAAAAATCTCGGTACTGCTTCTGGCCGCAGCTCAGCCGCTCCGTTACCTTTATGCCATTAGATCGGCTGCAATCGCTGTTGCCGCTGAGCGATAGCTTGGGCTCTGTTCTCGCCCCAGTTTGGCTGGTTTTTCCTACACCCGTGCTGACGCGCTCCGAGACGGCGTGCTGATCGACGTCACCGAACGCGCCTGGGAAGCCAGTTTCCGAATCCCCGTTGCGGTCACCGCCGCGGCGTGGGCCGACGTCGTCGAATGGCCGGAGACCGAACCGGCGATCCAGGATGAGAGCGGGCGGTTGTGCGACATCCTGTTTATGGCGTCGGTGGTCGCTCGGGCCGCCGCGCGGCTCGGTAAGCGGGGTCGAATCACCTTCGAACTCTGCGTGGTCCCGCGAGGAGGCGAGGTGCCGGAGCGGACCCAAGTGGACCTGCACGTCGGGCCGGGGGATCGGGGCGAACCGGTGGCCACGATCATGGAGCCGGGCGAGGACTGAGCCTGGCCGCTTGAGCGGAGGGTAGACTCGGGAGTCACGCCCACGTCCGGTGCGTCGAATGGACACCACCGCGCCTAGGTATCCCTCGGCGTGTCCTTTTCGAGCTGTTACGCACCATTTCGTTGGCGGATCTGACGCTGCCGTGTAGCCCATCCGTCCATCAGAGCCGAGCATTCGCGGCTATTGGAATCCGTTGGCGAAAATACCGTTGTTCACAATGCGAACGTCGTCGAGGTTGAGGGTGGAGGAGGCGGAAGCAGCGGCGTTGTTCCACTCGAATCGCAGGGTGCGGGGAAAGCC
>NZ_SNZH01000031.1 GCF_004363655.1 Tahibacter aquaticus | reverse complement strand
CGCCACGGCCAGCAGCCTCACGCCCGATCCGAACCCCGCCAACAACACCGGCACGGATACCACGCCCGTCCTGGTGCCACCGCGTCCGCCGCAGCTGGCACCGGCCTTGACCCCTGCCATGCTGCTGCTGCTCACGGGCCTGATGGCGGGCCTGGCCTTCTTCGAAAACCGCCGCCGACCCCTGCGCCGGCGCTGACGCCCACCCCGGGACAAGGCCCAGGCGCAGGGATGCGCCTGGGTCTTCTCCGCCGGAAAAGTCTTGGTGGGGCGTAGCGTTTTTAAGGAATCGAAAGCGCTGGCGGGGTGAGGTGCAGGCGCCTGGAGCCACAGACCCTGCCCGACTCAACTACCCGGCAAGGGCGTATTGCCGTGACCCTAGGGTTCAGC
Organism: Tahibacter aquaticus; assembly: GCF_004363655.1. GTDB lineage: Bacteria > Pseudomonadota > Gammaproteobacteria > Xanthomonadales > Rhodanobacteraceae > Tahibacter > Tahibacter aquaticus. The sequence continues at coordinate 24,510 of NZ_SNZH01000031.1, read as the reverse complement.
GCGGCTGACCGTCACCCGCTCCACGGCGTCGAGCCGGCCGTAGGCTAATGGCCTGTAACGGACGGACGGGAAGCCGCTTACCCGTCTTGGCCGCGCAGTACTTGTTGCTCGCTCGGCCAATCGCATGGGCTATTGGCCTCGCTCCGCAGCGGTGCCCCGCAAGGTCAGTGGACCTGATGCCTGTTCCGATTCATCGGGGGGACAGGCCGTCAGGCAAGTGCAGTGCGACGGATGGGCATTCTCGTACGGGGTGCCGCTGCGCATCGCGTGCCTGTGACCAGGCTGGCGCCGGCAGGCAAGGCCGGATCAGGCTGCCTTGTCGCTGTCGGCGGGCGCTGCGGGCGTACCGGGGCCCATGGCGGCGGCCTTGGGTTCGGGTGCGAGCTTGAGAATGCCGTGGCGGATCTCGCGGCTCAGAATCACCTTTGCATCCTTGGCCACGATATTCAGCGCGGCATCGAAATCGAGCTTGCCCGCGTCGTCGGTCCAGATGACGCGCCGTTCGCGCAACTGCTGGATAAAGCCCTTGAACAGGGCATTGTCGAAGAATTCCGGCGCATTGAGTTCGTGCAGCAGGGTCAGGCGCTGCGCCGTCAGGGTGCAGAGTTTTTCCAGTTCCGCCGAGCTGATCGTATGCGGGCCGTGCTTTACCAGTACGGCGATGGTGATGTAGTAGCGCTCGAAGGCCTGCAGCAGGCTGTGCGCCAGGGTGCGCAGCTGGAAGGCCGCATCGCCTTGGCCAGCGCCGCGATTGAGCACGCGGCCGTCCGCGTCCGGCATCAGCACGCCGCGGCGCATGAAGAAATCGACCGTCGCCTGGATGCGCTCCAGGAATCCGCCTTCGTCCCAGGGCAGGAACAGTTCTGACTGGATGAACGGATAGATCAGCTTGGACAGGCGCAGCAGCGAGGCCCGCGCCATGCGCCGGTTGTTGATGAAGCAGCAGGCGATCCAGGCCGATGTGGCGAACAGGTGCAGCACATTGTTGCGGAAGTACGAAAGCAGCACGGCCTGCTTGCCTTCGCTGGTCAGCACGTCGCCGAGCGGATGGCGGATGCGGCGTATCCACTGCATCTGTTCGCCGTAGGCGATGATCTGCTGCGGCGTCATTGGTGTCAGCGTCATGCGCTCGCCGTAGGGCAGCTCGGCCAGTAGTGATTTATACAAATCCAGTTGCGTAATAAGGTCGGTTTCGGCCATCGCGTGCTTGGGCGTGGCGAGCAGGGCCACGGCCAGCAGGTTGATCGGGTTGACGTCGGCGGCGCGGTTGATGCTGATCTGTATGCTTTCGGCCAGGGCGTCGACGCTGCGGCCGAACCACTCCGGCTTCTCCTCGTGGGCGCTGGCGCGCCAGTCGGGCGCCTCGCGCTGCAGCAGGTCGTCGAGGAATACCGGCTCGCCGAAATTCACCGCGACACGGCCGTAGCGCTCGCGCAGCTTCTTGACCGAGCGCAGCAGGCCGAGCAGCGATTCCTTCTTCTTGGCCTGGCCCGACAGCTCGCCGATATAGCTGTTGCCTTCCATCAGCTTTTCGTAGCCGATGTAGACCGGCTGGAACACCACCGGCCGCCGGCGCGATTCGCGCAGGAAGGCGCGCAGCGTCATCGCCAGCATGCCCGCCTTGGGCTGCAGCAGCCGGCCGGTGCGCGAGCGGCCGCCTTCGATGAAATATTCCATCGACACGCCGCGGGTATACAGCTGGCTCACGTATTCGTTGAACACGGCCGAATACAGCGCGTTCGCCTTGAAGCTGCGGCGCAGGAAGAACGCGCCGCCGCGACGCAGTATCGGACCGACGACAGGCAGGTTCAGATTCACGCCGGCGGCGATATGCGGCGGCACGATGCCGTTGGTGTACAAAAGCCAGCTGACCAGCAGGTAGTCGATATGGCTGCGATGGCAGGGCACATAGATCACTACGTGGCCGGGCGCGACGGCGCGCACCTGGTCGAAGTGGTTCATGGTCACGCCATCGTAGAGTTTGTTCCAGAATGTGCTGAGCATGAACGACAGCGAACGGACCACGGTATGCGAGTAGTCCGCGGCGATTTCCACCGCGTAGTCGTGCGCCCGGCGCATGGCCAGTTCGCGCGTGAGGTTTTCCTTCGACGCCGTGGTGGTGACGAATTCCTGTACCGATTCGGCATTCACCACCGCGTCGACCACGGTACGCCGGTGGGACAGGTCGGGACCGATCACGGCGGCGCGGATGCGATGGAAGTGCGCACGCAACACGCGAGAGATCTTGCGCACCGTGCGTTCGCGCGGCTGGTCCCGTTCCTGCACCAGCACGCTGCGTAAACTTACCGGAGTGGAAAATTGCACATGAGTGTCGCGGCCGTTGAGGACAAGTCCCAGCACGCGGCGGAAGCGCCCGACCACGACCCAGTTTTCCGAGAACAGCACGCTGAACCAGCCGGATTGGCGGTTCGGCGCACGGCCGACGAAGATCGATACCGGTACCAGCTGCACGTCGGCGTCGGGCAGCAGTTCCAGCTGCGCCACCAGTTCCGCCAGCGGCTGGGTCGGCGGGCGCCGACGCGCCGGGTTCCAGAACAGGCTGTTGCGCATCGAGGTGGCGAAATAGCTGCGCTTGCGCCGGGTGGACAGGTTTGGCGGCGGAATCAGTGCCGAGGGCAGGCCGGCTTCGCGACAGGCCTGTTCCAGGATCAGCGCATCGGACAGGCCGTAGCGCTCGGTCACGTAGATCACCGGCACGCCGGGCAGCAGCAGGCTTTTGGGATCGGCCGGATCAGGCTTGATGCGGATCCAGGATTCGAGCAGGCGGCCGAACAGGCGCAGTCGCCAGGGAACGCGCGGTGCTTCGGTGCCGCGCTGGGGGGAAGAAGTGGTGTCGTCCATGCGGCGGATTGTAACCGGCGCCAAAAAGAACGCCGCCAGTCGGCGGCGTTCTTTGCGTTATCGCCGCGTTAAAAGCGGCGATATTTGTGCATCAGCCGTTGGCCGGTGCAGCGGGAGCGACTTCGCCCGGAGCCTCGTCCTTCTTCTTCAGGCTTTCCAGCATTTCCTTGCCGAACCAGCGGTCGCCGACCTTGACCAGGTCGCTCTCGACGCTGAGCGGCGTGTTGAGCAGGGAGTAGTCGATCTTGACCTTGGCGCTGTTGGCATCCGAGGACAGCGTGGTGGCCTTGACCGAATCCAGGGTCTGGTCGATCGAGAAGCCGTAGACGGCCAGCACTTCCTTCAGGCCGAGGAAACCGACGCCGATCTTGCCCATGGCCTGCTCGTAGCTCAGCGCGCGCGCTTCGTCGAGGGTCTTGAGGTTGAGCTTGCGGGCGGTGTCGCAGACGATCTTGATCGACTTCTGCGCCAGTGCCGGATCGGTGAACTTAGCCGTGCTGACCCAGTTGCCGAGTGCATCGACGGCCTGTACGGCCTGCTGCTTCTGGGCGTCGTTGAGTTCCTGGTTCTGCTGGATCGAGCTTTGGATGAAGCCCTTGCCCATGGCGACCATCATCGGCATCTGCTGCGCCATCTGCGCATCCATTTCTTTCAGCTTGGGCTCCAGTTCGGCCCACAGCTTGGCTTCGGCATCCGACGCGGTGAGCTTGGTCATGTTCTCGGCGAACTTGGCCTTGTCTTCCTCGGTGGCCGGTTCCTTGTTCATTTCCTTGCTGTAGTCAGCCTTCGCCTTGGCGTATTCATCCGGCGGCAGCACGCTCTGCAGCAGTGCGTCGAAATTGCCGGCCTTGACGTGCTGCACGGAGGCGAGGATGGCGCCGTCCGGCGTAGCGGCTGCCTTGGCGGCGACGGCCGGCGGCGGCGCGGTAGCGGTCGGAGCTTCTTCCTTGCCGCAACCGGCCAGAGCCAGACCCAGCGCAGCAGCCAGCGCGATGCGAGCGAATTTCGTGGACATGTTTTTCCCCAGGGTTCGATGTAGGTGAAACAACGCCGCACTTTAGCCGAGAGCGCTTGTGCATTCCAGCAAACGAGTGTGCGGCAGCGCCCGGAAAACCCACGGGTGCACAAAAGAAAAACCCGGATGTTCGTGAGAACAGTCCGGGCAAATCCGGCAGAACCGGAGGGGGAATCGCATTGTTTCAGCGCAGTCGGCGATGTGGAGTTATTGCCGCGCCTGGTTCAGGTACGGCTTGCATCGTACTGCCTGAATCGACTTAAAGCAATACCTTATGAATCTAGGCTCAAGGCTTTGAATTGAGGCGTTTTTACAGCGACTGGGCTATCGTTGCCTGGATCGCCAGTGCGGCGGCGCGCGGGTCGTCGGCCTGGCGGATAGGCCGGCCGACGACGATGTAGTCGGCGCCGGCGGCGAAGGCTTCGGCCACGTCGAGCGTACGTTTCTGGTCGTCGCTGTTGCCCAGTGGACGTATGCCCGGACAGACCGTGATCAGGGCGTGGTCGACCTCGCGCCGCAGTGCCGCAACTTCCAGGCCCGAGGACACCACGCCGTCGCAACCGGCGGCCAGTGCGGCCTTGGCGCGCGACAGCACCAGTTGCTCGGCATCGCACTGGAAACCCATATCGTCGAGATCGTGCTGGTCCAGGCTGGTCAGGGCGGTGACGGCCAGCAGTTTGATGTCGCCCTTGACGGCTGCGGCGGCGCGCATCATGCCGTCGTTGCCGTGAATGGTGCAGAAGTATACAGGGTGGCGGGTAAGGCCTTTCACGGCCGAGGCCACGGTCGCCGGTACGTCGAAGAATTTCAGGTCGACGAAGATCTTCTTGCCGCGGGCGGAGAGGTCTTCCAGCACCTGGAAATACTCGCCGCTGGTCAGCAGCTCCATGCCGATCTTGTAGAACGTCACCGCGTCGCCGAGGCGTTCCACCCATTCCAGCGCCTGCGCCCGGGTCGGCACGTCGAGGGCGAAAATCAGGCGGTCGCGCGGATCGATATTCTTGGCTGCATGGTTCATGGGTTTACTCCGTGCGCAGGAAGTCGCGGCGGATGCGGTGCTTTTCCGCCGCATCCGCACCGCGCTGGTTGCCGAGTACGGCGCTGTCCCAGGAGCCGTAGGTCGGATTGGGCAGCATGAACCAGCGCTCGCCGAACCACGTGTCGTACGGCTTGGCTGCCTCACGCCGTGCGGCGACGGTATTGTTTTCCACATCGATAAAATCGCCGAGCTGGTCGCCGACCATGGCCAGCACGCGGTATTTGCGCCCGATCAGTTCGCGCCGGCAGGCCTTGCTGCTGCCCTGCGCTTCGCAGCCTTCGACGATGGTGCCCAGGCCGAGGAAGACTTTTTCCTTGTCCGGAATCGGAAAGCCTTCGCTGCGCAGATTGGCCAGGGTGGCGTCGTTAAGGTGTTCGGCGCGGTTGGTCAGATAGAACACGGTGATGCCCTTGGTCGCGGCGGCCTTGGCGAAATCCAGCGCGCCGGGCAGCGCCTTGGCACGCTGTTCGCGGCACCACTGGTCCCAGCTGAATTCGTCGAACTCCTGCGCGTCGCGGATCAGGCGCGCCTGATAGGGCGAGTTGTCCAGCACTGTCTCGTCCACGTCGACGATGACGGCGGGCTTGAGGCCTTTGCTCGGGTTCTTGCGTTCTTCCCTGGGCAGCGCGTCCCAGTCTTTCTGCTTCAGTGCCGCGGCCAGCTGGCGCGTCGCCTGCGCATAGATGCCGCGGTAGCTCAGGTCGTGTTCGAGCGAACCCTGTGCCCACAGCGTGGCGTTGAGATTGGTTTCAGCGTAGCTCAGCGCCGGCGGCGCCGGCTTGGCCGCCTCGGTGGTGGCGACGGGTTTGCTCGTGTTCGTCGCGCAGGCGGCGAGCAGCAGCAGGGGAAGCAGCACAGACAATCGCTTCATTGCGAACAGTTCCGATGGGCGCGCAAGGGGCGGCGATTGTAGCGCGGGCACCGGCGCGGCTCGCGCCGCGGCGGATTCAGTCGGCCAGCAGGCTGGCCAGGCGCGCCAGGTGCGAGGCGGCCACGTCTTTTTTCGATTGCGCGTCCTGCTCGGCATCGCGGCCGTCCCAGTGCAGATCGTCGGCGGGAATCTCGCTGAGGAAGCGGCTGGGATCGTTCCTGAGGATTTCGCCGAAACGCTTGGAGCGGGCCGAATAGCTCAGGCACAGACGCTCCTTGGCGCGGGTGATGCCGACGTACATCAGGCGGCGTTCCTCGTCCAGGCGGCCTTCCTCGATGCTGCCTTCGTGCGGCAGCTGGCCGTCCTCGACACCGACGATGAAGACGAAGCGGAACTCCAGTCCCTTGGCGCCGTGCAAGGTCATCAGGCGTACCGAATTGCCCGGGTCGTCGCGGTCGGAGTGGGTAAGCAGGGCCAGTTGCGCGGCGAGGTCGCCGGCGCTGCTGGCGCCTTTCTGCATGGCGCGGAACCACTCGGCCAGCTCGGTCAGGTTGTCCAGGCGGCGCTGGCGCGCGGCTGGATCCTTGATTTCGCCGACCAGGTGCTCGGCATAGCGCGTGCGCCGGATCAGTTCTTCCACCAGTTCGGCGGCACTGCATTGGCGCGCCTGGGCGCGCAGGCTGGCGATCAGGTCGGCAAAGCCGGCCAGCGACGAGGCCGAGCGCGCCGCCAGCTGCTTGAGCACGCCGTCGCTCTGCGCCGCTTCCAGCAGCGAGGCGTGGCGCTGCTGGGCCAGCTCGCCCAGTTTCTCCAGTGTGGTTGCACCAATATCCCTTCGTGGAATATTCGCAATACGCAAGAATGCGGAGTCGTCCTCGGGGTTGGAGATCAGGCGCAGGTAGGCCAGGATGTCCTTGACCTCGCCGCGGTCGAGAAAGGCCGTGCCGCCGCTGATGTGGTACGGCACGCGCGCCATGCGCAGGGCTTTTTCCAGTGCGCGCGACTGATGATTGCCGCGATAGAGGATGGCGAAATCCAGCCACTTGGCCTGGCTTTTCTCGGCGATATGCGTCAGGTCGGCGGCGACGCGTTCGGCTTCGTGCTCGTTGTCCTTGCATTCCATCACGCGGATCGGCGGGCCTTCGGGCAGGTCGCTGAACAGCTGCTTGAGGTGCTTGTGCGGGTTGTTCGCGATCAGCTTGTTGGCCGCCCGCAGGATGCGCTTGCCGCAGCGGTAGTTCTGTTCCAGCTTGACCACTTTCAGCGCGGGATAGTCGCGCGCGAGGTCGTCGAGGTTTTCCGGATTGGCGCCGCGCCAGGCGTAGATCGACTGGTCGTCGTCGCCCACCGCGGTAAACATGCCGCGCGGGCCGCACAGATTGCGGATCAGGCGGTACTGCGCCGAGTTGGTGTCCTGGTATTCGTCCACCAGCAGGTAGCGGATACGTTCCTGCCAGGCATCCCGGGTTTCCTGGTCCTGCTCCAGCAAGGTCAGCGGCAGGCGGATCAGATCGTCGAAATCCACTGCATTGAAGGCGCTGAGGCGCTTCTGGTAGCCCTCGTACAGCTGCGCAGCTTCCAGCTCGCGCGGACTGCGCGCGGCGGCCAGCGCCTGGGCCGGGTCGAGGCCGTTGTTCTTCGCCGTCGACACCAGGTTGCGCAGCGCCCACAGCTGGTCGTTCTTGAGTGCCTTGGGCAGCAGATCCTTGATGATGGACTCGCCGTCGTCGGCGTCCAGGATGGAGAAACCTCGCTTCAGGCCAAGCTTGGCGTGCTCGATCTGCAGAAACTTCAGCCCCATCGCGTGGAAGGTACAGACGGTGAGATCACCGGCGGCTTCGCCGGACACCAGTTTGCCTACGCGCTCGCGCATTTCCCGCGCGGCCTTGTTGGTGAAGGTGATCGCCGCGATCTTCTTGGCCGACATGTGGCGGCGCTGCACCAGATGGGCGATTTTCTGCGTGATGACGCTGGTCTTGCCCGAGCCTGCGCCGGCGAGCACGAGCAGCGGGCCATCGCAATAGTCGACGGCGGCACGTTGAGCGGGATTGAGCATCGGAAGGCGGATCGCTGTGCAGGGAGGCGGCGGCCATCGTCACCATTGCCGCGGGCGTCTATTCTGCCCGGCCCGGGCGCGGCGCTCCAGTTCCCGCTATCATGCCCAGCCCCGCCGCCGATCGTTGCCGCGCATGGCCAAGCTCTATTTCTACTACTCGGCCATGAATGCCGGGAAGACCACCACCTTGCTGCAAAGCGCGCACAACTACCGCGAACGCGGCATGCGCACGCTGATCTACACGCCGCGGCTGGACAACCGCTTCGGCGAAGGCGTGGTCGCTTCGCGTATCGGCCTGAAGGCCAACGGGCGGATTTTCGAGCGCGACGACGACCTGTTCGAACTGACCCGCGCCGAGCTCGACGGCCAGGGCGGCCTGCACTGCGTGCTGGTGGACGAGGCGCAATTTCTGAGCAAGGCGCAGGTGTGGCAGCTGACCGAGATCGTCGACGCGCTGAACATCCCGGTCCTGGCTTACGGCCTGCGCACGGATTTCCGCGGCGAGCTGTTCGAAGGCAGCCAGTACCTGCTGGCCTGGGCCGATTCCTTCAGCGAGATCAAGACCATCTGCCATACCGGTCGCAAGGCCACCATGGTCGTGCGCGTGGACGAGCATGGCCGTGCCGTTACCCAAGGGCCGCAGGTAGAGATTGGCGGCAACGACCGCTACCTCTCGGTCAGCCGCGCCGAGTTCAAGAAGATCGTCAGCGGCGAAGGCCGCATCGAGCTGAAGCAGACGGAATTGCCGCTGTAGCCGCGGCAATTCCGTGCCGGCCGCCTATTGTTTGACCAGTTCAACGCGCCGGTTCTTCGCCCGGCCGGCCTCGTCCTCGTTGCTGGCCACCGGCGCGGCGCTGCCCATGCCCTGGGCGAGCAGGCGGTCGGCACTGATACCGTAGTCGCCGCTCAGTGCTGCGACCACCGCGTCGGCGCGCTTTTTGGACAATTCCATGTTGTAGGCTGCGCTGCCCTGATTGTCGGTATGTCCGGCCACCACCAGCTTGAGCGCGCCATCGGCCTTGAGCAGGCCGGCGATCTCGTCCAGTTGGGGCTTGGATTCGGGCTTCAGCACGGCCTTGTCGAAGTCGAAATAGATGCCGTAGACCGCTACCTTGCCGCCGCTCGCGATGGCCTGGGCCATTTCGCTGGCCTTGAGCGTGACCATTTTCTGTTCGCGCGCCTTGGCTTCCAGCGTGACCACGATAGCGACGGTGCGCTCGTTCAGGGCCTTGCAGTACAGATCGTCCTTTGCCGTATAGGCCAGGATGGCGACATGGGTTTCGCCGGTGCCGGCGGCCAGTTTGAGTACGCCGTAGCGCAGGTCGGCCAGGTTCATGTCGACCGCGCAGGCGGCGTTGCTGAAGCTTTCGGCGTCGATGGCAGACTTCGGCATCAGGTAGTTGATCAGGCCCTGCTCGCCGCCGCCGTGGCCGGCGCCGTAGGCGACATCGCCGCCGCACTCCTCGGCCTTGCATTCGTACAGTTTCTGGCCGCCCTTGTCCTGCACCAGCTGCTGGTAGTTGCGTAGCACTTCCAGGCTGCTGCGTCCTGCGGGCAATACGTAGACGGTGCGCGTCAGCTTGCCTTCCAGGGTTGCCTGCGACGAGGCCTGCTGCAGGCGGTTGTTCATGCCGTCGCGCTTGTCCTCGTCGGGATGTGGCTTCAGCGTGGCCAGGGGCAGGGTGATCTCGTCGAAGGCCTTGCCCTGCTGGTCGACGATGAACGCGCCTTCGTAGCGGCCCAGTCCGGCCGGATCGGCCGTGCCGGCCTTGTCCGCCGTGGGAATCGTGGCATCGGCCTGGGCGAGGCCGCAGCCCAGGCCCAGCAGCAGGCAGCAGAATGAACGCAGGAACATGGCACACCTCGGCCGGCATGACCACGCAGCGTGGCCTGCCCGGTCAATACGCGGTTTGGCGCGCAACCATGAAATGCGTCAGTGCTGGCAGCGTGGACAGAAAAACGTGCTGCGCTGGCCGAGGGTGATGACCTTGACCGGCGTCGCGCACTTTCTGCAGGGCTGGCCGCTGCGGCCGTAGACGAACAGTTCCTGCTCGAAATAGCCCGGCTGTCCGTCCGGACTGATGAAATCGCGCAAGGTCGTGCCGCCCCGGCCGATGGCATACGCGAGAATCTGTTTCACCGCGACGGCGAGTACCGCGTAGCGCGCACGGGATACCTGGCCGGCCGCGCGGGACGGATGGATGCCGGCGGCGAACAGCGCCTCGGCCGCGTAGATGTTGCCGACCCCGACGACGATCTTCTGGTCCATCAGCAGCAGCTTCACGGCGGTCTTGCGCTCGCGCGACAGGTGCCACAGATAGTCGCCGTCGAAGTCGTCGCCGAGCGGCTCGGGGCCGAGTCCGGCCAGCAGCGGATGTATTTCGCCCGCGTTCTGCCACAGTTGCGAGCCGAAGCGGCGCGGATCGGTATAGCGCAGCACCTGGCCCGAATCCAGGCGCCAGTCGATGTGGTCGTGGCTGCCTACCGGCGTAGTTTCCGGCAGTACGCGCAGCGAGCCGGACATGCCCAGATGCAGCAGGGCGCTGCCGGCCTGGGTATGTACCAGCAGGTATTTGGCGCGGCGTTCGATGTCGTCGACGCGCTGGCCGGGCAGCAGTGCGATCAGCTCCGGCGCGATCGGCCAGCGCAGGCGCGGCTGGCGCACGATCAGCTTGTCCACGCGCCGGCCGACCAGGTGCGGGGCTAGGCCGCGGCGTGTGGTTTCGACTTCGGGCAGTTCAGGCATCAGCGTTCCGGGGCGGCGGGCAGCAGTTGCTGCACCTGGGCTTCTTCCAGCGGATACAGCAGCGGCGGCTGCATGCGCAGGGCGGCGTAGCGGCCATCGTCGCGCCGCCACAGGCGATAGTCGATATGGCCGCCGGCGCCGTCCAGCTGCACGGCAATCGCATCGGCCGGCGCGGTTTCGCCGCCGCCTTTGACCTGGCTGGTCGCGACCGCGCTCCAGGCGGCAATCAGTTCATTGTGGATTTTGCCATTTATCTGCACGGTGGCCAGTTGCTGCAACGGCGCCATCAGCCGGCGCTCGACCTCGGCCTCCGGCGGCGCCAGCAGCCAGGCGCTGAAGCGGTCCGGCACCAGCGCGATCGTGCCGCCGACGCGCACATAGCGGTCGCCGCGGATGGCATCGGTACCGCCGAACTCTATGGCTTGGCCGTCGAGGTCGAGAATTGCCTGGGGCGGCTGCAGGCCGATCTTGCGCGGATCGAACTTGCCCGCCTCGTGCAGGCTGCGCGGCGGTGCCGAGACGATGGCGAGCAGGCGTTCGATCGCCTGCGCCTGCGCCGGCATGTCGAAGGGCTCGCGCATCTGCCAGCCGCTGTCGCGGCGTTCGAAACGGCGCAGCGGCTGGTTGCCGTTGCGTACGCTCAGCGCCTGCACGCGGCTTGTTTCGATCGTGGTCAGCGGTGTCGCGCTGGCGGTCTGTTCCTGCTTCACCACCAGCCAGGTCAGCAGCGCCAGCAAGGCGGCGCCGCTGCCGAGCATAAGGTTCTGGCGCAGATGGCGACGCATGGCTAGCGGCGCCGGCGGCGGCGCCAGGCCAGTACGATGCCGCCGATGGCCAGCAGCAGCGGCAGCACGATCAGCAGCCCCACGCTGAGCACGGTCAGCCGCGTCTGCGACAGCGTAATCAGCCGGTCCGGCGCGCCGCGATCGGGCACGGCGATCAGGGCATCGTCGGCGAGGAGCCAGTTGAACAGGCGCTGGCCCAGTTCGCGATTGCCGCCGTTGGCGAGGAACTGGTTAGAGAGGAAGTCGCCATCGCCGATCACCACGGCGCGCTGCTCGCGCTTGTCTGGCCGTGGCGACAGGCGTTGCAGGGCGAAGGCGAGATCGAGCGGGCCGCGCATTTCGTCGCTGTCTGCATCGAAGCGGATGGTTGCGCTGGATTCGCCGGCCTTGGGCATGGCGCCGGTTTCGTTCCAGCTCTGCGCGCTGCTGCGCAGCAGCGGCTGCATCTGCCAGCGCGGTGCGGTGAGCTGGGCCAGTGGCACGGCTTGCGGAAACAGCGTGGTCAGTTCAAGGCCATGAGTGATCGGATGGTCGGGATAGCGGCTCAGCGCGACGAAACTGGGGTCGCCCAGGCCCAGCGCTGCACCAGTGCCGTCGACCAGCAGACCGGGCAGCGCACGTATCGACAAGGCGCTGGCCAGCGCATCCAGGCCGGCGTTTTCGCCCGGTTCGGTCAGCCACAGCACGGCGCCGCCGCGTTCGACCCAGTCGACGATTTCTACCACAACGCCCGCGGCAATCGGCACGCGCGGATTGGCGACGACAAGCAGGTCGGTGTTTTCCGGCACGCGTGCGCCGTTGCCCAGTATCAGCGGCACGCAGCGCACGCCCTGGCTCAGCAGCAGCTGGGTGAACTGGCCCAGATCGGCATTGCCGCTGCCGTCGGCCTTGCGCTCGCCGTCGCCGGCCAGGAAAGCAACCATGCGCTCCTGCGTGCGCGACAGACGCAGCAGGGCGTTGGAAAAGGTCTTTTCGTCGAGCAACTGCAGGCGTTCGCTGCGCTCGCGGTGGCGCAGGTCGATCTCGCCGTCGATGCGCACGCCCAGCTCGCGCATCGCAGCCGGATCGGCGGCGGGATCGACGAAGCGTAGCGCGATGTCGGATTTATGCACTTGATAGCGTTGTACAAAACTGCTGATTGCGCCGCGCAGGCTGGCGTTGTCGCTGGCGTAGGAAACCACCTCGACCGGGCCGTCCAGCCGCTTGAGCAGTTCCACGCTCTGCGGCGCCAGCGAGGTGTTCTGCGCGCTGCTCCAGTCGGTACGGAAACCGAAGCGGGTACTCAGGAAGCCGACCAGGGCCGCCAGTGCCAGGCAGAGCAGGGCATGGGCAAGGCGATTGAATCCCGCGCGCATCAGTCGGCGCTCCGCAGGCTGGCGACCTGGCGCGTGGCCAGGGCCAGGAACAGCGCCGTGACCAGGCCGAACCAGACCAGGTCGACACTGGCGACCACGCCTTCGCTGAGCGGGCCGAAATGGCTGGGCAGGGCCAACCAGTTGATGAAACCGAATTCGACCTTGGCCGCACGCGCGCCCAGGTCGACCGTGCAGAGGACCAGGTTGATCAGCAGCGCCAGCGCCGCGGCCAGGATCGGCTGCGTGGTGACGCTGGAGGCATAGACGGCAATGGCAGCCAGCGCGCTGGCCAGCAGCCCCAGCGCGAGCAGGTTCGCCGCCAGCCGCCCGAAGTCCAGCGGCGTGGTACCGATCAGGCTGGCCGGCATCAGCGCGGTCAGCGCGATCAGCAGCAGCAGCCAGCCCAGCAGGCCCAGCCATTTGCCCAGCACGATGGCGCCGTCGCCGATGCCGGCGGCCAGCAGCAGGTTCAGCGAATGCGCGCGGCGCTCACCGGCGATGCTGCGCGAACCCAGCAGCGGCACCAGCAGCAACAGCAGGATGGCCAGCCAGCCCAGCACCGGGGCAGCCACCTGGGCGCTGGCGCCAAGGTTGAGCGAATTGCCGGTGCTGTCCTGCAGGCTGAGGAACGTATCCAGCCGGCTCAGGAACAGCCAGGCCAGCACGGCGACCACGCCGGCCAGCAGCAGCCAGGGCCACGCCTGTACGCGCAGGCGCCGCCATTCGTGTGCCGCGAGGATCAGGCTGGCTTTCATGCGGCGGCCTCGGCCGGGTTGTCGAGGTCGGCGGCGATGCGCAGGAACAGCTGTTCCAGCCGAGCGGTTTCGCCCGGCTGCACGGTAGCGACGTGGCGCAGCTTGCCGCGGTGCAGGATGGCGATGCGGTCGCAGCAGACCTCGGCCTCGGCCAGCAGATGCGTGGACAGGATCACTCCATGTGCCGCGCGCAGGCTGGCGATGAGTTCGCGCATGCGCAGCGACTGCACCGGGTCCAGGCCCGATGCCGGTTCGTCCAGCACGACCAGCGCCGGGCTGTGCACCAGTGCCTGGGCAATGCCGACGCGCTGCTGGAAGCCCTTGGACAACTGGCCGATCAGCTGGCGCCGCACTTCGCCCAGATCGCAGCGCTCGATTTCCCGCGCCACGGCCGCGTCTGCTGCACGCCGGTCCAGGCCATGCAGGCGGGCGCAGAAGTGGAGAAATTCAGCGACAGCGAGTTCTGCGTGCAGCGGCACGCGTTCCGGCAGATAGCCGATGCCGCGGCGGCCGCGCTCGGGCTGCTCGTGCAGGCTGGCACCGTCGAGCAGCACCTGGCCCTGGTCGGGCGCGAGCACGCCGGCAATCATGCGCAAAGTGGTCGACTTGCCGGCGCCGTTGATGCCGAGCAGGCCGAGCACTTCGCCTTTGTGCAGATCCAGGCTCAGCTCGTCCACGGCTGCGCGTCCGGCGAGCCGGCGCGAGATGCGATCGATGCGAAGCAAGGGGGCGGAGGTGTTGGCGGTCACAAGAGGTCGATTGTGGCCATCCGCCGCCACCCCCACAAGCACGCATTCAGAAACCCGGCAAAAACGCTCGTTTGACTGCCTGGCACTTGGTTTGCTTCACGTAGTCCCCACAAACGCCGTCGCGTATAGTCTTCGCACCGCCTCCCCATCTAGCTGGCTCCTTAACCTATGTTTAACGCCGCAACCGAATTTTTGACCGGTGGCCTGCTCCAGGCCGACTGGCCGTGGCTGGTCGCCTACTTCGTCCTGGTGACGCAGCTGACCATCTTCTCGGTGACCCTGTACCTGCATCGCAGCCAGGCACACCGCGGCGTGGACTTCCATCCCGTGCTGAATCACTTCTTCCGTTTCTGGACCTGGTTCTCCACGGCCATGGTGACCAAGGAATGGGTGGCGATCCATCGCAAGCACCACGCCAAGTGCGAGACCGAGGAAGATCCGCATAGTCCGGTGATCTACGGCATCAAGAAGGTGCTGTGGGACGGCGTAGACCTGTACCGCCAGGCGCGCCGCCAGAGCGAAACCATGGACAAGTACGGCCTGGGCACGCCGAACGACTGGATCGAGCGCCGCGTCTATACGCCGTACCCGGAAGTCGGACCGACCCTGATGCTGTTCCTCAGCTTCGCCCTGTTCGGTCTGTGGGGCGTGGTGATCTGGGCCTGCCAGATGATCTGGATTCCGTTCTGGGCCGCCGGCGTCGTCAACGGGCTGGGCCACTGGTGGGGCTATCGCAATTTCGAAAGCAACGACACCGCGACCAACCTGACGCCCTGGGGCGTGATCATCGGCGGCGAAGAGCTGCACAACAATCATCACGCCTTTCCGAGTTCTTCCAAGTTCGCCCTGCGCAAGTGGGAGCTGGACATCGGCTGGGTGGCGATCAAGAGCTTCGAATTCTTCGGTCTGGCCAAGGTGCTGCGCGTGGCGCCCAGCCTCGACGTGCGGCCGAACATGCACCTGCCCGACGGCGACACCATCAAGGCGCTGATCGCGCACAAGTTCCAGGTGATGACCGACTACTTCGGCAATGTCATCGCACCGACCCTGCGCGAGGAAGCCGCGCAGGCCGGCAACAACCTCAAGGATCTGCCGCGCCGTCTGCGCCGCGCCCTGTCCAGCGGTGGCCGCTGGCTGGACAACGATGCACGCGAACGCCTGGGCCAGTGGGTCAACCAGCGCCCGACCATGGCCACCGTGATGGAATACCGCGGCCGCCTGCACGAGCTGATGGAAAGCCGCAACGGCGAGGCCATGCTGGAAGGGCTGAAACAGTGGTGCCGCGAAGCCGAGGCAAGCGGCATCCGTGCCCTGCAGGAGTTTGCTGCACGCCTCAAGGGCTATTCGCTGGTCGGCGCACACTAAAACGTCGCGCTTTCCACAATGCTGTACCCCAAGGGCGCCGTTGGCGCCCTTGTCGGTTCTGACTCCAAATCCGGTCGAAATGTGACGGAAATCGCCTATTGCGCGGTATCGCGCCGAAGCTAACAATGCGTCGGCGCATGTTGCGCCTAAGGGGAAAATCCGTGAACAAGCTGTCTGGCTTTCTGCTGGCTTCCGTTGCCGTGCTCGCTGCATCGACTGCGTCGGCGTCGGAGAACGATTCCAATGTCGTGCTGACCAACAAATCGGCATGGGCCATCCACGAGCTGTATTTCTCGCCGACCACCTCGCGCGAGTGGGGCCAGGACCAGCTCGGCGACAAGACCATCGAAAACGGCGATACCTTTACCTTGAACGGCGTGCCCTGCGGCGCCTATGACGTGCGTGTCGTCGACGAAGACGGCGACGAGTGCATCCTCGAAGACGTGGGCCTGTGTGCAGTCAAGGACACCTGGGTCATCACGGACAAGGATCTGCTCGGCTGCCAGGCCGCTTCGAAAAGCGAGTAGTCGCGTTTCGCTGTCGCGCCGCGGCCGCTTCGCTGGAGCGGCCGCCTGGCGCGGCATATGCGCCAGTCTCGATGCAGCACGGCACAGTGTTCGCCGGCCGTCGTGTCCGCCTAGACTCTCCGCCTTGCATCTGTGCCGGAGCCTGTCTTGAGCGAATCCAGCGAACCCACCGGCGAAGCATTGCCGACGACGCAGGCGCGCCGCGTCGCTTTCGAAAGCCTGCGCGAGCGTACCGACGAGCTGGAACTGATCATCTCCGGTATCAGCCTGCTGGCACTGCTGTCGTTGCCCGGCTGGCTGCTGGAACACTGGACTCGTCTTGAATTACATGCGGAAGGCCAGCGCCTGCAGTTGCTGTCGCTGGCGTTCCAGCTGGGCAGCGGCCTCAGTTCCACCCTGGCGTGCGCCTTCCTGCTGCATCTGGGCGTGCGTGCCTATTGGGTTGGTCTGATCGGCCTGAAAGCGTCCTTTCCCGCTGGCATCCGCTGGCAATCCATTCGCAGCATCGGCCCGATCACTGCCGCCTACCATCGCCGTACCGCGCCCGATCTCGATGCCTCCATCGATGCGGCCGATCGCGTGGCTTCCATTGTTTTTGCGCTGGTCAGCCTGGTCGCGCTGTCCATGCTCTGGATCGGAGGCCTGCTCGCCGCGCTGACAACCCTGGTCATCGTCACTGCCCAGTTGCTGGGCTTCGGCGAACAGGCGGTCGGTCAGTTTGGTTTGTATGCATTTCTGTTTTTGACCCTCATTGCGTTGCTGCCGGTGCTGTTGCTCGACAGCCCCTGGGCTTCGCGCTTCCTGCCGCCCGGACCGCCGTCGGTCTGGCGCCGGCGTGCGGTGGAGATGGCGATCCGTTTCCAGGCCATGGTGTTCCCGGTGCGCCTGGCCATGCCGGTTCAGCTGTCGCTGGAAAGCAATCTGCCGCGCTGGACCTTCACCGTGGTTTTTCTGGCGCTGATCTTCGCCAGCGCTGCACTCGGCAGCCTGCAGGTGCGCGTTGCGCGCCAGTTTGCGGTGATATCCAGCTACGACTATTTCACCGACAGCGACGCCGATGCCGGCCTGCGCAGCGCGCACTACGAAAGCCTGCGCAGCGAACGCGACGTGCTGGCGCGGGTGCCGCTGATTCCGGCCGACCAGGTGGCCGACGGCCATCTGCGCGTTTTCCTGCCGTATCTGCCCAGTCGCGACAATCCGGTATTGCGCCAGCGCTGCGCTGCCGCGGCTGATCGCGCGCAGCGCCAGGCTTGCCTGGCCGCGCTGTGGCAAGCCAGCCTCGATGACACGCCGGTGGATCTGGCGGGGTTCGTGCTGGCCGAGCGGCGCGACCTGGGCCAGCGCGGCCTGCAAGGGTATCTGAGCCTGAACGGCCTGGCGCCAGGCCAGCACGAGCTGCGCCTGCGCTGGAACGCTGCCGCGGCAACCACGGCAACTACTGCAAGTACGGCAGGTGCGGCGACAACGGCCGACTACCGCATTCCATTCTGGTTTTCGCCGCCGTTCCAGCAGGATCTGGCGCCGCCACCGGGCTGACTAGGCAGTGCAAGGCGGCGTCGCCGGCGGCGGCAGACGGGGTGTAAGGTCAGGTTTCCTTTTCCCGACATGCTGCTTAGTATTGGCGCGTCGGAAAAATTTTCTGATTCTGAAAACAGGGCGAAAGCCGCGATACCGTCCGGCGCCGCTTCGGTGTCGTGGCGTTGGCGATCTGCCCGTCCTTGATGCTGGACTGTGCTGTTTGGAGTGGACCGATGAAATTGCGAATTCGGGCGTTCGTCGCAGCGGTGCTGAGCCTGGGCGCTGGTCTGGTCCATGCCCAGCTGCCGCCGGCGGTCGCGCCGGACAAGACGCCGGCAGACAGTGTGCAGCCTGCTCTTGTCGCCCCTGCCGATTCGCCGGCTGCACCGTTGGATGCCGCCGATGTGGCGGCCTATGTCGATGGCGTGGTCGCGGCCTACCGGCGCCGGCTGGGCATCGAAGGCGTCACTGTTGCGGTAGTCGATGCCCGCCGGACGCTGTTGCTGCGCGGCTATGGGCTGGCCGCACAGAGGCCGGAGCGGCGGGTCGATCCGAGCGACACCTTGTTCCGCATTGGCTCGGTGTCCAAGACCTTCACCTACCTGGAAGCGCTGCGCCTGGCCGACGCGGGCAAGCTGAAGCTTGATGCACCGGTCAACGACTACCTGCCGCCGGCGCTGCAATTGCCCGCGGACGGATTCAAGCCGGTATTGGTACGCCACCTGCTGACGCATTCGGCTGGCTATGAAGATTCGGCGCTGGGTCATCTGTTTGCGC
The DNA here is from genome assembly GCF_004363655.1 of Tahibacter aquaticus. Lineage (GTDB taxonomy): Bacteria > Pseudomonadota > Gammaproteobacteria > Xanthomonadales > Rhodanobacteraceae > Tahibacter > Tahibacter aquaticus. Next base: position 6,090 of record NZ_SNZH01000031.1, on the reverse strand, counting down.
GCTCGCCGCAGGCGGCCCTGTCGCTGCAGGAGTATCTGGTCGAGCACCGGCCGGCGCGCGTGCGCGATGTCGATGTGCATGCGGTCTACTCCAACTACAGCGTGGCATTGCTCGGGGCGTTGCTGGCGCAGGTCGAAGGCCTGCCGTTCGAGGCGCTGACCGAGCGCGACCTGTTCGCGCCGCTGGGGATGTCCTCGACAACCTTTCGCGAGCCGCTGCAGGCGAGCGACCCGCGCAACGCACCGGCAACGCTGCAGGCGCGCTGGTCCAGCGGCTTCGTGCGCGAGGCCGGGGGGGTCAGCGCGAAGCCGTTCGAATACATCGCCCAGATCGCGCCGGCGGGATCGGTGTCCAGCACCGCAGCGGATATGTCGCGCTACCTGCGCATGCTGCTCAATCGCGGCGAGCTGGATGGGCAGCGCATCCTGCCCGCCGGCGTATTCGACCGGCTGGAACAGGATGCGCCGCTGCGCAACGCCGCCGACGCGACCGGTTTTTCCCACGGCTTCTTCCGCCGCCGCTACGGCGAAGTGCAAAGCTTCGAGCACGGCGGCGCCACCTTGTACTTCCATTCCTATCTGATGGTGGTGCCCGAACTCGGCTTCGGCGTATTCGTCTCGACCAACACCGACAGCGGCCGGCGCCTGGCGGCCGAATTGCCGCAGATGCTGGTAGAGCGCTATTTTCCGCGCGCCCGTCCTGCGGCATTGCCTGTGCCGGCCGCCGACTTCGCGCGGACCGGGCAGGAATATGCCGGCACCTATCTGGGCGAGCGGCGCAACTACGGCAATTTTGAAAAATTACTGATTGCGACGAATGCGCAGGTTGGCATAACGGCGGATGGCTATCTGACCCTGTCCAGCGGCGAGGAAACCTCGCGCTGGGTGCTGGAGAAGCCCGACGTGTTCCGCGCCGTGCAGGGCTCGGACCGGCTCAGTTTCCTGCGTGACGGCTCCGGCAAGGTGACAGGTTTCGTTTCGCCCGGCGGCCATGACGTGTTCGACCGGGTTGGCTTGTTCGGCAACAAGAACAATTTTTTCCTGTTGCTGGGATTGGCCGGGCTGAGCGCTGCCGGTGTGCTGTTCGGGCAATGGCAGCGGCGGCGTGGCAGCAGTGTTTCCCGTGCCACGTTCAGCGCGCGCTGGCTGGGCCTGACCGCGGCGAGCTGGCTGCTGTTCCTGGTGCTGTTCGGGCTGGGTGTGGCGCAGCTCGGCGACGAGGCCGTGGCCATCTTCGATTATCCGACGGGTCTGCTGCGCCTGGCGCTGTGGCTGGTCGTACCGGCGCTGCTGCTGACCGTGCTGTGCGTGGTTCTGCTGCCGCGGGCCTGGGCAGCAGCAGAATGGAATCGCTGGCGCAAGCTGCGCCATAGCGCGGCAGTGCTGGCCTTCGTTCTCGCTGGCATCAGCGTCTGGCTGTGGAATGCGGTGGGCTGGAGGCTCTGAAGCGTGTATCCGGCGGGCCGGCTCGGGCAGATCCTGCCGGCGCGCCAGGCTCCCGGGCGGGCCCAGGATGCCGCGATGGGCGGGATCAGTCCTGCAATGGACCGGAAGGGGTTGCGCAAAGCGGGACGCTTCGGCTCGCAGCAAGGAACAAAGCCGGCTCCGCCAGGCGGATACATCGGCGTGGCAGCGTCTTGGGTTTCCGGTCATCGCCGCCCGGTGTCCGCAATGGCGAAACCCACAAACAGGAAACCCGCCGGTGGGCGGGTTTCCTGGGTATTACTTGATCTTCGCTTCTTTGTACGCCACGTGCTTGCGCACTACGGGGTCGTACTTCTTGATTTCCATCTTTTCCGGCGTGTTCTTCTTATTCTTGTCGGTGGTATAGAAGTGGCCGGTGCCGGCGGTGGAGATCAGGCGGATCTTGTCGCGCTTGGATGCCATGAGTTATGTCTCCTCAGATCTTTTCGCCGCGAGCGCGGAGCTCGGCGATGACGACCTCGATACCTTTCTTGTCGATGGTACGCAGGGCGTGGTTGGAAAGGCGCAGCTTGATCCAGCGGCTCTCGCTCGGCACCCAGAAACGGCGCTCGTGCAGATTGGGCAGCCAGCGGCGGCGGGTCTTGTTGTTGGCGTGCGAGACGTTGTTGCCGCTCAGCACACCCTTGCCAGTAACTTGGCATCTACGGGCCATACGTACCTCATCGTGTTCATTGGGCCACCCTTGGCCAGGGCGGTATCGGCCCAGCGACATGCCGTGCATGCCACGCATTGCTGGAAGGCGCTTGCGTCAGAAACTGCGCGGGTGCCCCGAAACGCGTGCCGGGACATCGGGCCCGGAACCGGGCGCCGCAAAGCGAGCCGCGCTTTATAACAGGCCGCGCCAGGCAGGGCAAGCGGACGGGGGCAGGCGAGCGCCGCCGCCGCATGCCCGGCGCTGACCGGCCAGCACCGAGTTGTGGGATACTCCCGCCCCTTTTCCCCACATCGTTCGATACCGGAGACCTCATGTCCGATAACGCCGCCAACGGTCAGGCCGCCGCCCAGGCGCAGCTGTCCGTGCAGAAGATCTACATCAAGGATTCGTCCTTCGAAGCACCGGCCGCGCCGCACATCTTCCAGGAGCAGGGCCAGCCGCAGATCCAGCTGCAGCTGGGCCAGCAGGTCAACGGCCTGGCCCAGGACGTGTACGAACTGGTGCTGAGCGTGACCGTCACCTGCAAGCTGGGCGAGAAGACCGCGTATCTGTGCGAAGTGCAGCAGGCCGGCATCTTCGGCGTCGCCGGTTTCGACGAATCCAACCGCGATGCGGTACTGGGCAGCTACTGCCCCAATGTGTTGTTCCCGTATGCCCGCCAGGCCATTTCCGACATGGTCCAGAATGGCGGTTTCCCGCCGTTCTTCCTGCAGCCGATCAACTTCGACGCGCTGTACGCCGAAGCCCTGTCGCGCCGCGCGGAAGGCGGCGACGCTCCAACGCTGAACGCCTGATCGCATGACTGCGCAAGCCCGGGTTGCCGTCCTGGGTGCCGGCTCCTGGGGCACTGCGCTGGCCAGTCTGCTCGCGCGGCATGGCGTCCATACCACCTTGTGGGGACGCGATGCCGCGGCGATGCAGGCCATGGCCGCCACGCGCGTGAATGCGCGCTACCTGCCGCACAGCCCGCTGCCGGCGGAACTGCATTACAGCGCCGATCTGGCCGCCAGCGTGGTCGATGCCGACTGGCTGCTGGTGGTTACTCCCAGCCATGCGTTCGGCGAGCTGATCCACAAATTGGCCGAACTGCCGTCGCGCTTTCATGGCCTGGCCTGGGCGACCAAGGGTTTCGAACCCGGTACCGGCCGTTTCCTGCATGAGCTGGTCGAAGAGACGCTGCCGGGCCAGCCCACCGCCGTCGTTACCGGGCCGTCCTTCGCCCGTGAAGTGGTCGATGGCTTGCCCACCGCTGTCACCGTGCATTCCGACCACGCCGATTTCGCCCAGACCGTGGCTGAGCAGCTGCATGGGCCAACCTTCCGTGCCTATACCGGTACCGACATGCTCGGCGCCGAGCTTGGCGGTGCGATGAAAAACGTATTGGCCGTGGCGACCGGCGTCGCCGACGGCATGCAGCTGGGCTTGAACGCCCGCGCCGGATTGATCACCCGTGGCCTGAACGAAATGCTGCGCCTGGGCGTGGCCCTCGGCGCACGCGCCGAGACCCTGATGGGCCTGGCTGGTCTGGGTGACCTGGTGCTGACCTGCACCGGCGATCTGTCGCGCAACCGCCGTCTCGGCCTGGCGCTGGGACGTGGCACGCCGCTGTCGCAGGCGGTGAAGGAAATCGGCCAGGTGGTCGAAAGCGTGCAGACCGTCGACGAAGTCATGCGCCTTGCGCTGCGCCACGCCGAGGAACTGCCGATCGCGCAGGCGGTGCAGCGTGTACTGCACGAGGAAATCACGCCGACCGAGGCGCTGCGCCAGCTGCTGGCGCGGGAACAGAAGCCCGAATATCCGGAATAGGCCGGCCCGGCCAGGCCGGCTGCATAACCGCCGCGTGACGGCGGTTATGCATTTTGCATAGGTCTTATTTTGGCTTTTTCGCTTTTTCCAGCGCTGCCTGCACCGAGCCGGCGGTAATCGGATGCATGCCCGGGCGTGCCTTGAGGAAAACGCCTTCGGCGAAGCTCAGGCCTTCCGGTGTGGCCGCCAGCGCTTCCCAGGTTGGCATCACCAGCTTGCGCCGGCCGATGCCGATGAGGAATTTCTCGATCGCCGGACGCGCATCGGCAAAACCGCTGCGCACGGTCAGCGGATACCAGCGCTGGGCGATTTCGCCGTTGCTGGTGCCGTTCAGATGCAACGCGGCGTCGAGTTCGGCCAGCTTCTTGGTATCGAGCGTCTGTGGCAGTCCTTCGAGGAAGCGCACGCTTTCCTGGGTGCTCCACTTGGCTTCGGCCAGGGCGCTGGCATTGCGCACGCCACCCAGCCATTCGCTGCGCGCCGCGTCGACCTTGTCGAAGCGCGGCGACTTGGCGGCCTGGGCCGATTCCGGCAGGCCTGGCTGGCGCAGCCATGCATCGAGTTCCGCTGGCTTGACCTTGCCTGGGTTCTTGTCCAGCAGGTTCTTCTGCAGGAAATCCAGGAATACCTGGCTGTCCACGCTCTGGAACGCGTGCTGGTCGAACCAACTGCGCAAGAATGCGTCGAACTTGACCCGGCCGACCCGGCTTTCGAGGAAGCTCAGGAACCAGGAACCCTTGATATAGGCGACGTCGGTCAGCGCCTCGTCCGGATCGCGGTTGACCAGCGGTGCCAGCAACAGCAGCTGGTCGTTCGGCGCCAGCTCGGCCATTTCTTTTTCCAGCCCGAACTGGCTGATCACGTCTTCCATCTCGGCCTGTTCGCGGCCGTATACGGCTTCGACGATGCGGCCTTCCACATAGCTGGTAAAGCCTTCGTTGAGCCAGATGTCTTTCCAGCTCGAATTGGTCACCAGGTTGCCCGACCAAGAGTGCGCCAGCTCGTGCGCGACCAGGGAAGTGAGGCTCTTGTCGCCGACGACTACGGTCGGCGTGGCGAAGGTCATGCGTGGGTTTTCCATGCCGCCGAAAGGAAAGCTTGGCGGTAACACCAGGATGTCGTAGCGGCCCCAGCGATAGTCGCCGTAGAGCTTCTCGGTCGCGACGATCATCTTCTCGGTGTCTTCGAATTCCTTGGCGGCTTTTTCGACCATGCCGGGCTCGGCATACACCGCCGTGCGCGGGCCAGTGCTCTTCACGGCGATGTCGCCGACGGCAATGGCCAGCAGGTACGAAGGTATGGGCTTGTCCATCTTGAAATGGAAGCGGCCCTTTTCCATGTCCGCTTTCGGATCGTTGTTCGCGCTCATCACCGCGCGCAGCGGCTTGGGCACGCTGATGTCGGCGCTATAGGTGAAGCGCACCGCTGGCGTGTCCTGCAGCGGCACCCAGGAACGCGCATGGATGGCCTGGGACTGGGAGAACAGGAACGGATGCAGCTTGCCCAGGGTCTGGATCGGCCCCAGCCACTGCAGGCCGGAGGCTGCCGGCGAGGTGGCGTATGACACCCGCACCTTGGGCGCCTGCTGCGGCATCTGCACCAGCAGCGGTGTGCCGAGGATTTTGTCCGGCTTGCCCAGGCTGAATTCGGCCGGTGTTGCCTTGCCGGCGGCGTCGATCAGCTCGACCTTGGCGACCGCGATATCGCGCGTGTCCAGGCGCAGTTCGCGTGCCGACTTGTCTTTCCATTCCAGACTCAGTTCGGCGGTGCCGACCAGTTGTTGCGTCTTGAACGCGACATCGAGGTTCAGCACCAGGGATTTCACCTGGACCTTGTCGATCTCGGCGAAGGAGTTCGGATCGTTGGCCGCCTGGGCCGAAACGGCAAACAGCGCAAGCGCGGGCAGCAGGGAATACAGGGATGCCATGGCGACATTCGGTAGTCGGAAGAAGCGCCGAGTATGCCACGCTGTCCGCCGCCTGCAGGCTGCCGGAAGCCCTGCGCGATTGGCATTTTCCCGGCGGCCCGCGGGCGCTTGGGAAGCGCTGGCCTAGGGCCTGTTAACACATCCGAAGCCCATCAGCGATCAGAGCGAAGCTGATAAAGCCCAGGAACATCACGTCGAGCTTTTCGAATCGAGAGAAG
>NZ_SNZH01000030.1:20367-25459 GCF_004363655.1 Tahibacter aquaticus | reverse complement strand
TGCAGATGCAGCACCGCCAGATCGTGCCGTCGCTGCATTCGCGCACGCTCAATCCGCATATCGATTTCGCCGGTAGTCCGTTCACCGTCAACCAGAGCCTGACCGACTGGGCCGCGCCCGTGATCGACGGCCGCAGCCTGCCGCGCATCGCGGGCATTTCCTCGTTCGGTGCTGGCGGTTCGAACGCGCACATGATCGTCGAGGAATACACCGCGGCAGCGGGCGTCGCAGCCACGGCCGAACCCGTGCTGCTTGTGCTGTCGGCGCGCACGCCGGAACAGCTGCAGCGCAAGGCTGCCGACCTGCTGGCGTACCTCGCCGGTACAGCGCAGCCGGCGCTGGCATCGATGGCGTACACCTTGCAGATCGGCCGCGAAGCGCTGGACGAGCGCCTTGCCGTGGTCGTGAGCACGCCGGCCGAGCTGGTGGAAAAACTGCGCGCGTTCGGCGCCGGCGACGGCGACGTGGAAGCGCTGTACCAGGGCCATGCCAAGCGGCACAAGGAAGCGCTGAGCCTGTTCAGCACCGACAGCGACCTGCAGCAGACCATCGGCCGCTGGCTCAGCGGGCGCAAGCTGGAAAAGCTGGCGGAACTCTGGGTCAAGGGACTGGACTGGGACTGGAATGCGCTGTACGCCGCCTCGGCCGCACCGCCGCGCCTGAGCCTGCCGACCTATCCGTTTGCGCGCGAACGGCATTGGCTGGAACTGCCGGCCGGCAATGCTGCCGGCAGCACCGCTGTGCTGCATCCGCTGCTGCACGCCAATACCTCGGATCTGTACCGGCAGAGCTTTGCCTCGAATTTCCGCGGCGACGAAATCTTCTGTACGCCGGGCAAGACCTTGCAGCCCGGTGCCTATCTGGAAATGGCGCGTGCGGCGCTGGTACAGGCCACGCGCATCGACGCGGCGGCGACGATCGAATTGCGCAACATCGCCTGGCTGGCGGCGCCCGTGCTCGTGCGCGAGAACCCGCTCACGATTGCACTGCAGGCGCTGGACGACAGCCAGTTCATCTACGAGATCGTCAGTGCCGGTGCGGACGAAGACATCGTGCACTGCCAGGGCGAGGCGGTACTGCTCGACAGCTTGGCCATGCAGCCGGTGGATCTGGCCGCGCTGCAGGGGCAATTGCACGCGAGCGGCGGGCAGCGCTACCGCAGCGAAGCGCAGCTGCTGCAGCGTTTGCAGTGGCCGCCTGCCGCGGCGAGCGCCTACGTGCTGCATCCGGCATTGCTGCAGCAGGCGCACGAGGCCGCGCTGGAGCTGATCGGTGCTGCGGCACAGCCGCTGGCGCTGGACTGCCTGCGCGTGGCGGCGGCGCTGCCGGCCGAGTGCTGGCTGTGGCTTCGCCCGGCGGCGCAGGCCGCGGGTGCGGCCGGCGAAGTCGCGCTGGACCTGGATTTCTGCGATGAGCGGGGCCAGGTCTGCATGCAGCTGCATGGCCTGGTCTTACGCTCCGACGAATTGGTCAAGACGCATAGTGAAACAGTGGAAATTGCATTACCGCTGGCCGCGCCACTGCGCATTGCACTGAACGGTGCGGCGGTCGGCGGCAGCGCAGCACCGGCAGTGGTGCAGAAGCACAAGCCGCGCTTCGCGCTGGCAGCGCCCGGCGCGGTCGTCGCAGCCGAGTTGCAGCGGCACCAGGTCGCCACGGCCAGGCCGCGCATCAGCCTGCACAACGCCGTCGCCACCGCGGCTGGCGGGCAGGGCGAAGTCAATGTGACGGATCTTGGCGGCGGTGTCGTAGCTATCCGCATCAATGCCGGCCGCAATGTGCTCGGCGCAGAACTGATCGACGCGCTGCTGCAGGCCTTCGAAGCGGCAGGCAGCCGCGACTCGCTGCGCGTAGTGCTGCTCAGCGGCACGCCGCAGGATTTCCTGCACGGCGACGCGGCGCAGTACAACCTGGCGCTGCAGCGCCGGCTGCACGAGACCATTGCTGCATTTCCGTATCCGGTCGTCGCCGTGATGGCCGGCGATGCGACTGGCGCCGGCTGGTGGCTGGCTTCGCTGTGCGACCTGATGCTGTGCAGCGAGGAAGCGCAATACGGCTATGCGGTTACCGATCACAGCCTGCTCGCCGCGCACAGCAATCTGCTGCAGGAGCGTTTCGGCAGCCTGCGCGTGCAGCAGTTGCAGTCACCGCCGGCGTACCTGTCCGGCAGCGCGCTGAAGGCCAGCGGCTGGACCTGTCCGATAGTCCCCCGCGCCGACATGGAACAACAGGCGCAGCAGCTGGCAACGCGGCTGGCGGGCAAGTCGCCCGAGGCGCTTCGGCTGCTCAAGGCGCATCTGGCGCGGCCGCTGCGCGAACTGGCGCTCGCGCTGGTGCCCGCTGCTGTTGCGGAGGCCAGCGGCGGCGGTGTCGCGCGCGTGATCCGGCTGGACCAGCGCGACCTGCCTACGGTCACGCGCCAGCTGGCCGAGGCCATCGCCCAGATCGAAGCCGGCAGCGCGTCCGGCTGTATCGTGCTGGCCAGCGAGATTGCACCGTTCGACGGTAGCGAGTCGGCCGAGCAGGCACTGGCCCTGCAGGCGCTGATCCAGCGCGCGCCGGTCGCCGTGATCGCGGCCAGCGCCGGCGATGCGCAGGGACTGGGCTGGTGGCTGGCTCTTTGTTGTGATGTACACATCTGCAGCGAGTCGGGCTGGTATGGCGCGGCCGAACTCTGCGCCGATCCGCGCGTTGCCGCGCAGGCGGCGGCAATCGTGCCGCAGCGTCTTGGTGCGGTGCTGGGCCGGGAAATGCTGCTGACTGGCGACGCGTATGCGGGCCTGACGCTGAAACAGCGCGCGCCGGCACTGCAGGTGGTGGCAGCCGACCAGGTGCTTGCCCGCGCCTTGCAGGTGGCCGAGGACTTGCGCGGGACGCCGCCGCGGCAGTCGCCGGCTGCACTGGCACCGTGGCGTGCCGACGAGTCAGCCTGGCAGGCGCCAGGCGCCGGCGCAGTGCCGCTGCAAAGCCATGTGGTCAGCGCGACCGTGCAGGCCGGCGGCGTGCTGCTGGTCGAACTGCACGACCGCGATGCAAAAAACATGTTCTCCGAAGCGCTGGTGGCCGGCGTCGGCGAAGTGTTCGCGCATATCGCGCAGACGCTGTACAAGGCCGTCGTGCTGACCGGCTACGACAGCTATTTCGCCTCCGGCGGCACCAAGGAAAGCCTGCTGGCGATCCAGGCCGGCACGGTCAAATTTACCGATTTCAAGATTTTCCACGCGGCGCTGCAATGCGATGTGCCGGTGATTGCGGCGATGCAGGGCCATGGCATCGGCGCGGGCTGGTCGCTGGGCCTGTTCGCCGATGTAGTGCTGTTCGGCGAGGAAAGCCATTACCTCAGCCCGTACATGAACTACGGCTTCACGCCGGGTGCCGGCGCCACCCTGAGTGTCGCCGACCAGCTGGGCCAGGACCTGGCACGGGAAAGCCTGCTCACCGCACACGAATACACCGGCCGCGAGCTGCGCCTGCGCGGCGTGGCGCAAAGTATACTTCCGCGCAATGCCGTGCTGGCCGCGGCGCTGGCGCTGGCGCAGCGCATGGCACGCCAGCCGCGCGAGCGGCTGATGAATTTCAAGCAGCAGTGGAGCACTGTGCGCCGCGCAGCGATCGACGCCACCTACCAGCGCGAACTGGCCATGCACGAGGCCACCTTCGTCGGCCGCGCCGACACGCTGGCGCTGATCGAGAACCGCTTCCGCCACAGCCAGACGCCGCAGCACCGCCCGGCCAGCGCGCCAGCCGCCGCAGCGCGCGTCGCCGCAGCGCCTGCACCCGTCGCGACGATGGCCGCGGCAATGCCTGCACCCGCAGTACCCGCACCCGCTGCGGCGAGCGCGGCCGGCGATGTACTGGCGCTGGTGACGGCGAACCTGCGCCAGCTGCTCGCCGCCGAGCTGCAGATGCCCGAGCACGATATCGACGACGAGGCGCAGTTCGTCGACCTGGGCCTGGATTCGATCATCGGCGTGACCTGGGTACGCAAGATCAACGAGGCCTACCGGCTGGAGGTCGAAGCGACCAAGGTCTACAGCCATCCGACCCTGGCCCAGCTGAGCCGGCATGTGCGCGACGAGGCGGAGAAACGCGGCAGCCTGCCCAAGGCCACCACGCCGACACCGATCACCGCCGGCACCGCTGTGCCGGTGCCGCTTGCGCTGCAGACACAGATACCTGTCGCGCCTGCGCGCAGCGCACGCAGCAACGCGCCGCTGACACGCGCCGGGCGCCTGCGCACGCTGGCGCCGCTGGCTTCCGGTGCAACGGCCGCACCGATGCCGGGCGCCATCGCCGTGGTCGGCATGGCCGGGCAGTTCCCGCAGGCAGCCAACCTGGCGCAGTTCTGGCGCAACATCGCCGACGGCCGCGACTGCATCAGCGTGGTGCCGCCCAAGCGCTGGGACATGGACCAGTACTACCGTGCCGGCGCTCCCGCACCTGGCCTGACCAACAGCCGCTGGATGGGCGCGCTGGACGACTACGACCTGTTCGATCCGCTGTTCTTCAATATCTCGCCGCAGGAAGCGGAGCTGATGGACCCGCAGCAGCGCCTGTTCCTGCAGGCCTGCTGGCAGGCGATCGAAGACGCGGGCTACAACGCGCGTTCGCTGTCGGGCAGCCGCTGCGGCGTGTTTGCCGGCTGTACCAACAGCGATTACCAGCAGCTGTCGCCGGACCAGCGCCTGACCGCGCAGGGCTTCACCGGCAACGCGAATTCGATCCTGGCCGCGCGGATTTCCTATTTCCTCAACCTGCAGGGGCCGTGCCTGTCGATCGACACGGCGTGTTCCTCGTCGCTGGTGGCGATGGCGCATGCCTGCGACAGCCTGGCCAGCGGCACCAGCGATCTGGCCCTGGCCGGCGGCGTCTACGTCATGACCGGCCCGGACATGCACATCAAGACCGCACAGGCGGGCATGCTGTCGACGGACGGGCGCTGCTTCACCTTCGACCAACGCGCCAACGGCTTCGTGCCGGGCGAGGGCGTTGGCGTGGTGGTGCTGAAACGGCTGTCGGATGCCGTGCGCGACAACGATCCGATCTACGGCACGATCCAGGGCTGGGGCGTCAACCAGGACGGCAAGACCAA
>NZ_SNZH01000030.1:0-20267 GCF_004363655.1 Tahibacter aquaticus | reverse complement strand
GTGGTGCTGAAACGGCTGTCGGATGCCGTGCGCGACAACGATCCGATCTACGGCACGATCCAGGGCTGGGGCGTCAACCAGGACGGCAAGACCAACGGCATCACAGCGCCGAACCCGCAGTCGCAGACGCGGCTGCAGCAGGACGTCTACGACCGTTTCGGCATCGATCCGGGCAGCATCCAGCTGATCGAGGCGCACGGCACCGGCACCAAGCTGGGCGATCCGATCGAAGTCGAGGCGCTGAAGGCGTCGTTCGGCAAATACACGCAGAAAACCGCCTACTGCGCGCTGGGTTCGGTCAAGAGCAATATCGGCCACTGCCTGACTGCGGCGGGTATCGCCGGTTTCATCAAGCTGATGTTGGCGCTCAAGCACCGGCAGCAGCCGCCGACGATCCAGTTCGACACGCTGAACGAACATATCGACTTGGCGCAAAGTCCCTTTTTCGTCAATCGGGAATTGCGCAGCTGGGACGTACCGGCGAGCGAGCGGCGCCAGGCGGCCATCAGTTCGTTCGGTTTCAGCGGCACCAATGCGCATATCGTCGTGGCCGAACATGTGGCTGCGCCGTCTGTCGTTACTGCAACCGAACCGGCCATCATCGTGCTGTCGGCGCGTACCGCCGAGCAGCTGCAGCAGAAAGTGCGCGACCTGCTGGCGTTCATCGCCACGGCAGAAACCGCGCCCGATCTCGCCGCACTGGCTTATACGCTGCAGGTCGGGCGCCAGCCCATGGACGAGCGCCTGGGCCTGGTGGCGGCCAGCCTGGACGAACTGGCGCAGAAGCTGCGTGCTTATCTCGACGGTGCATCGAACATCGCCGAGCTGTCGCGCGGCCATGCCCGGCACAACCGCGAAAGTGTCAGCCTGCTCGGCCAGGACGAGGACATCAAGGCCACCATCGTCGAGCGCTGGGTGGCGCAGAGAAAACTGGCCAAGCTGGCCGACCTCTGGGTCAAGGGGCTGGAGTGGGACTGGCGCCTGCTCTACGAAACCGGCCTGCCGCAGCGCATCGCGCTGCCGACGTATCCGTTCGCGCGCGAGCGCTACTGGGCCGAGGCGAGCGACAGCGAAAGCACATTCGCCGATAGCGCTGGCAGCGCCACGGCAATGCTGCATCCGCTGCTGCATACGAATACCTCGACCCTGCGCCAGCAGACCTACCGCTCGCGCTTCGACGGCAGCGAGTTCTTCCTCGCCGACCATCGCGTACGCCTGGCCGACCAGTCGGTGGAGAAAGTGCTGCCCGGCGTCGCCTATCTGGAAATGGCGCGCGCCGCGGTGGCGCAGGCCGCCTTCGGCCATGACGACGCGGAACACCTGGAACTGCGCGACGTGGTCTGGCTGCGGCCACTGGCGGTGCGCGAGCGGCGCGAAGTGTCCATCGCTCTGCTGGTGCAGGACGCCGACCGGCCCGAGGAAACGCTGGAATTCCGCATCTACAGCGAAACCGCGGCAGGGCAGAGCGTGCATTGCCAGGGCAGCAGCGTGCTCAAGCCGGCAGCGGCGGCGGCGCGGCTGGACGTGGAGTCGCTGGAACGGCAGATGAGCCAGAGCCGCATGGAAGCGCCGCAGCTGTACCAGGCGCTGGCCGCCATGGGCCTGGCCTACGGTCCGGCGCACCAGTCGCTCACGGCGATCGAGCTGGGCGAGCGGCAGCTGCTGGCGCGGCTCAGCCTGCCCGCGACCATCGCCAACAGCGATCGCCACTATGTGCTGCACCCCAGCCTGATGGACGGCGCCATACAGGCATCGGTCGGCCTGATGCTGCACGGCGGCCATCTGCCCAACCGTCCGCCGGTGCCGTTCGCGATGGACTCGGCGCGGGTGCTAGCCGCGTGTTCGCGCGACATGATCGCCTGGGTGCGCTATGCGCCGGGCCCGGCAACCGACGCGCAGACCTGGAAGCTCGATATCGACCTGTGCGACGCCCAGGCTACGGTCTGCGTGCAGATCCGCGGCTTTGCCCTGCGCGTGCTGGATGCGGACAGCGCGGCATTGCCGCCGGCCGTCGCGCGCACCGTCGCGGCGAGCGAGGCAGGCGCGCCCGCGGTTGACGGCGAACGCGACACGGCGGACGAGTTCGCCTTCTACCGCCAGCTGGTCGACGCGATCGCGAACAACGAAATCTCGATCGGCGAAGCGGTGGAGCTGGGCTGATGAATGCCACTGCGTACTTTATTTTCTTTTTTCCCATTTTTGCCGCGCCTGCCGTGTGCACATTGAGAGCAGCTCCCTGATGCAGACCAAACAGACTCTGGAGCGGATCTACCACGAGCTCTCGGCCGGGCGTATTTCCAGGCAGGACGCGTTTGCGCAGATCAAGGCGCTGAAGCGCCAGCCGCTGACCGTCGCCGCCACCGAGACGCTGACCGCCGTGCCGGTCTGGCGTGCCAGCACCGCCGACAGCCCGGGCGGCACCGCCTGGACCGCGCGCCACATCATGGTGCTGGAACTGCCCGGCGTGTCGCCCGAGCCGCTGGAAGATCTGCTTGCCGGCAGCCGCTGCGTGGTGCTTGGACGCCCCGCCGAAGGCAATCTGGCGCAGCGCTATACCGAATACGCGCTGGCCTGCTTCGAACGCATCAAGGCCGTGCTGGCCGCGCGCCCGGCCGGTGCGGTGCTGCTGCAGGTGGTGGTCGGCGAAGATCCCGAACACGCGGTATTCGCCGGCCTCGCCGCGCTGCTCAAGACGGCGCGGCTGGAGAATCCGAATTTCTGCGGCCAGGTGATCCTGAGCCGGCGCGACATCACCACGGCCGCCCTGGCGCAACAGCTGGAACAGGCGCAGACCCACGCCTCCGAGACGGTGATCCGCTACGAACGCGGCACCCAGCCGCTGGCCCTGCACTGGCAGGAACAGGCGGAAGTGCAGGCCGAGCCGGTGTTCAAGGAACACGGCGTCTATCTGATCACCGGCGGTCTGGGCGGACTCGGCGTGGTGTTTGCCCAGGCGATCCTGGGCCAGACCCGCCACGCCCGCGTGATCCTGACCGGTCGCCAGGCACTGGCCGGCGAAAAACAGCAGCGCTTCGATGCGCTGCAGGCGCAGGCCGATGGCCGCGTGCATTACCGCGCACTGGACCTGGGCGACCAGGGCCAGGTCGAGGGCCTCATGGCCGAGCTGGTGCGCGAGCACGGCGGCCTGCACGGCATCGTGCATGGCGCCGGCATGATTGCGGACAATTTCATCCTGAAGAAGACCGCGGCGGAATTCCGCCAGGTGCTGGCGCCGAAGGTGATGGGCACCTTGCACCTGGACCTGGCCACCGCGGCGCTGGACCTGGACTTCTTCGCGCTGTTCTCGTCCATTGCCAGTGCCTTCGGCAACGCCGGCCAGGCCGACTACGCCGCGGCGAACGGCTTCCTCGACGAATTCGCCCAGCTGCGTAATACCCGCGTCTCCGCCGGCGAACGCCGCGGCCGCACGCTCGCGATCCACTGGCCGCTGTGGCAGGAAGGCGGCATGCGCCTGGATGCGGCGCTGCTGGCCGAGGTCGAGCGCACCAGCGGCATGCGGCCGCTGTCGACCGCGGCCGGCCTGCAGGCTTTTCATCGCACCGTCGCCCAGGGGCGTGCACGCAACCTGGTGCTGGAAGGTGACCTGGCGGCGCTGCAGCGTACCGTCCACGGTACGGCGGCCACGCCGCTGCCGCTGCGCGCGCCCTGCGCCAGCGAAACCCTGCCGCGCCAGGAATTGCTGGACAAGGCCGGGGACTATCTGCGCCGCCAGTTCTCCGCGCTGCTCAAGCTGTCGCCGCAACGCATCGATGTGCAGGCGCCGCTGGAGCAGTACGGCATCGATTCCATCCTGGCGATGCGCCTGACCACGCAGCTGGAACAGCATTTCGGCGTGCTGTCCAAGACCTTGCTGTTCGAATACCGCAGCATCGCCGAACTGGCGGGTTTCCTTGTGGAATCGTATACGGTCGAGCTGCAGGTCCTGCTGGCGCCCGCGCGCGGCAGCGCCACGGCGGCCGTGGCCAGCGCCGACAGCGCCGCCGACGAGCGCGCACCGAACCGTTCGCGCCTGCCGACGCCGCCGCGGCGTGCGGCCGAGCCCAGCGCCGCCGCGCTGATGGCAGAACCCATCGCCATCATCGGCCTGAGCGGGCGCTATCCCGAATCGCCGGATATTGCGGCGTACTGGAACAACTTGCGCGACGGCAAGGACTGCATCGTCGAAGTGCCGGCGGAACGCTGGGACTGGCGCGAATACTTCAGCGAAGACCGCACAGAAGGCGGGCGCCACTACAGCCGTTGGGGCGGCTTTATCGAAGGCGTGGCGGAGTTCGATCCGCAGTTCTTCAATATCGCGCCGCGCGAAGCCCGGCAGATCGATCCGCAGGAGCGCCTGTTCCTGCAGCACGCCTGGCTGGCGATCGAGGATGCGGGTTATACGCGTGCTGCACTGCAGGGGCGCGGTGCCGAATCTGCCACGGCGGCAACCGAGCTGGCCGGCCAGGTCGGCGTCTACGTCGGCATGATGTACAGCGAATACCAGCTGTTCGCCGCCGAGGCGAGCCAGCGCGGCCAGCGCATGGGCCTGACCGGCAGCTTCGCCAGCATTGCCAACCGCGTGTCCTACGCCTTCGATCTGCACGGCCCCAGCATGACGCTGGATACCATGTGCTCGTCGTCGCTGACCGCGATTCATCTGGCCTGCCAGGATCTGCGCCTGGGCCGCACCCGCCTGGCCATCGCCGGCGGCGTCAACGTGACGATCCACCCGAACAAATACCTGGCGCTCAGCGCCGGCCAGTTCATTTCCGGCGACGGCCATTGCCAGAGTTTCGGCGAGGGCGGCGACGGCTATATCCCGGGCGAGGGTGTCGGCGCGGTGGTGCTCAAGCGCCTGTCCGAGGCCCGTCGCGACGGCGACCATATCTACGGCGTGATACGCGCCAGCGCGCTGAATCACGGCGGCAAGACCAACGGCTATACCGTGCCCAATCCGCAGGCCCAGGCCGGCGCGATCGCCCAGGCACTGGCCGAGGCGAAGATCGACCCGCGCCATATCAGCTATATCGAAGCCCACGGCACTGGCACCAAGCTGGGCGACCCGATCGAGATCGCCGCGCTGGCGCGCGCGTTCGGCAAGCACACCCAGGACAAGCAGTTCTGCCTGATCGGTTCGGCAAAATCCAATATTGGACATTGTGAATCCGCGGCCGGCATCGCCGGCCTGACCAAGGTGCTGCTGCAGATGCGCCACCGGCAGATCGTGCCGTCGCTGCACTCGGCCCGGCTCAATCCGCACATCGATTTCGCCAGCACGCCGTTCACGGTCAACCAGAGCCTGACCGAGTGGGAAGCACCGCTGGTACAGGGTCGCCGCCTGCCGCGCATCGCCGGCATTTCCTCGTTCGGTGCGGGCGGTTCGAACGCGCACATGATTGTGGAGGAATACACCGACGCGCCGGCGAGTCCGGTGCTGGCGCTGCGCGAACCGGTGATCGTCGTACTGTCGGCGCGCACGGCGGAACAGCTGCAGCGCAAGGCGCTCGACCTGATCGCCTTCATTGCCGCGGCAGCCGCACCGCCGGACCTGGCTGCCATGGCGTATACGCTGCAGGTCGGGCGCGAGGCGATGGAAGAGCGCCTCGGCCTGGTGGTCAGCAGCATCGAGCAGCTGGTCGACACGCTGGAAGGCTGGCTCGCCGGCGAAGACAGCGGCGATGTGCAGCTGGGCCAGGTCAAGCGGCACAAGGACGCGCTGGCCCTGTTCAGCACCGACGCTGACCTGCAGCACGCCGTCGATCGCTGGCTGACCGGGCGCAAATTCGAAAAAATCGTCGAGCTGTGGGTGAAGGGACTCGACGTACGCTGGGCCAAGCTCTACGGCGCCACCGTGCCGCAGCGCGTCAGCCTGCCGGGCTATCCGTTTGCGCGCGAACGCTATTGGCTCGATATCAAGCCGGGTACGCCGGCGCTTGCCGCTGCCGGCGCGGCGGCGCGCAGCGAGGTATTGCATCCCTTGCTGCAGGCGAATACCTCGGATCTGTACCAGCAAGGCTACCGTTCCAGCTTCCGCGGCGACGAAGCGTTCTGCACGGCACAGCGCACCTTGTGCGGTGCCGCTTACCTGGAAATGGCGCGTGCTGCACTGGCCTACGCCGGCTTGTGGCAAGGTGCCGTCGAATTGCGCAATACCTTGTGGGCACCGCCGGTGCGCGTCGAGCCCGGCGTGCCGGTCTGCGTGGAGGTACAGGCCGGCGATGCGGACCGTCTGGATTACGCCATCTACAGCGTCAGCGGTGACGAGGAAATCGTGCACTGCCAGGGCCAGGCGCGGGTTCTCGGCGAGTTTGCGCCGGAGTGCGTCGATATCGCGGCCGTGCAGCAGCGCAGTGCACAGGGCGGCAGCGGCGAGTTGCTGGTAAAGCTGGATCTGGCGCCCGGCCAGCAGGCCGATGCCACGCGCTATGTGCTGCATCCGCAGCTGCTGGACCAGGCCTTGCAGGCGGCGGGCGCATTGCTGCCGGCTGCGACCGCCGGTACATCGTGGCTGCCGGCGACACTGGACACGCTGCGCGTCGTAAACGCCTGTGCCCCACGAATGTGGGCCTGGATACGCCACGCGGCGGACAGCAATGGCGCAGCGGCGAAGCTGGATATCGAGCTGTGCGACGAGCACGGCGGCGTCTGCGCCCAGTTGCGCGGACTGGTGCAGGAGCCCGCCACTGTACCGCTGCAGCATGCGGCGGTCGGTGCGGCTGTAGCCGACTGGACCGATCGCGACGGCATTGCCATCACGGCCGAGGGCAGCGGCATCTACGCGCTGCGCCTGAACGCCGAAGCCGTTGCGCTCACGCCGGTGCAGGCATCCAGTCTGCGCAGCGTCGTGGAATCGCTGCGCGAGCTGGCATCGCTACGCGTGCTGCTGCTGGCCGGCCACGCCGGCGCCGTGCTGCAGGGCGGCACCGACGCCTACAACACGCTGCTGCAGTCGGGACTGCTCCAGGCCATCGCTGAATTCCCGTATCCGGTCATCGCTGCGCTGCCGGGCGGCGCAACCGGTGCCGGCTGGTGGCTGGCCGCCTGCTGCGACCTGCTGGTATGCAGCGACAGCGCCCGCTACGGCCTGGCCGATATGGCCCTGTACGCCGAGCCGGCGCAACAGGCCTTCCTGGCCGCGCGCTTCGCGCCGCTGCAGGCGCGCCAGCTGCAGTCGGACGCGACCTGCAGCGGCGCCCATCTGCAGGCGCAGGGCTGGACCATGCCGGTGCTGCCAAGTTCGGAAGTGGAAAACCATGCATTGCTGCTGGCAGCGCGGCTGGCGTCCAAGCCGGGCGAAGCGCTGCGCCTGCTCAAAGCGCACCTGGCGCGCGAGCTGCAGCCGCTCGCCGCCGCGCTGACGCCGATCCGCGTCGCCGCCGGCAGCGCGTACAGCAACGGCGAGGCGCGCATCATCGATATCGACCGCGCTGAACCGGCGGCGGTACTGACCCAGCTGAGCCAGGCGCTGCAGGCGATCGCGGCGGGCAACGTGTTCTGCGGCATCGTGCTGGCGAGCACCTCGTCGGCCTTTGTCGCCTGCGCGGCGGCAGACGACGTGCTGGCCCTGCAGGCGGCGATCGCCGCGGCGCCGGTGCCGGTGATCGCCTCCCTGGCCGGCGATGCGCAAGGCAGCGGCTGGTGGCTGGGCCTGCAGTGCGACGCCTGCGTGCTGAGCGAGACCGGCCGCTACGACGCGGCCGCGGTCTGCACCGAAGCGGCACTTGCCGCGCGTGCGGCGCTGGATTTCCCGCAGTACTTCGGCGACGTGCTCGGGCGCGAAGTGCTGCTGAGCGGCGATGCCTATTCCGGCCTCGCGCTGAAGCAGCGCGCCGGCGCGCTGGCCGTGGTACCGGCGTCGCAGGTGGCTGCGCTGGCGCTGCAGCGGGCGCGGGGCTTTGCCGCGCAGTCGGCGGCGGACTTTGCCCGCTGGAAGCGCAGCCGCGCCGCGGCCGCACAGCGCGCGGTTGCGGCGCTGCCGGCGTGGCCATCGGTGGATGCTGCAGCGCACGTGGCCGAGGCGGGCATCGTCGCGCTGGCTGGTAGCGTGGTCAGTGCGACGGCGCAGGCCGACGGCGTGCTGCTGGTCGAGCTGCATGATCGCGATGCAAAAAACATGTTCTCCGAAGCGCTGGTCGCTGCTGTCGGCGAAGTGTTCGCGCATATCGCGCAGACGCCGTACAAGGCCGTGGTGCTGACCGGCTACGACAGCTACTTCGCCTCGGGCGGCACCAAGGAAAGCCTGCTGGCGATCCAGGCCGGCACGGCGAAGTTCACCGACCTGCAGCTGTTCCAGCTCGCCCTGCAATGTGACATTCCGGTGATTGCCGCGATGCAGGGCCACGCCATCGGCGCCGGCTGGTCGCTGGGTCTGTTCGCCGACGTGGTGCTGTTCGGCGAGGAAAGCCACTACGTCAGCCCGTACATGGGCTACGGCTTCACGCCGGGTGCCGGTGCGACGTTGAGCGTGCCGCTGCAGCTGGGCCTGGATCTGGCGCGCGAAAGCCTGTTCAGCGCCCACGAATACACCGGCCGCGAACTGGCCCAGCGCGGCGTGGCGCAGGCGGTGCTGCCGCGCGCGACCGTGGTGGCCGCCGCGCTGGAGCTGGCCGGCCGCATCGCGCGCCAGCCGCGCCGCGTGCTGGCCGGACTCAAGCAGCAATGGGCTGCGCCGCTGCGCGCAGCGATTGCACCGCTGCTACAGCGCGAACTGGCCATGCACGAGGCCACCTTTGTCGGCCGCGCCGACACGCGCGCGCTGATCGAAGGCCGCTTCCTCGCCGCTGCCGCCACAGCGGCGCCCGTCGCCGTGGCGCAGGCCGGCGTGCCTGACCCGGACACGCTGACTGCCGTCGCCGATACCTTGCGCCGGCTGCTGGCGCAGGAACTGCAACTCGCTGCCGGCGATATCGACGACGACGCGCAATTCATCGACCTGGGCCTGGATTCGATCGTCGGCGTGACCTGGGTACGCAAGATCAACGAGCGCTATGGCCTCGACATCGAAGCGACCAAGGTCTACAGCCATCCGACCCTGGCCCAGCTCAGCCGGCATGTGCGCGACGAAGCCGACAAGCGTGGCCTGCTGACAACCCGTCCGCTGCTTGCCGCCGCCGTGCCAGGCGTTGCGCCCATTGCCGTGCCGGCCGCCACGACACGACAGCAGGGCCGGCGCAGCCGCAACGCCGGCCCGCGCGGACTGCGCGCGCTGGCCGCACCGGCAGCAAACGCTGTCAGCGCGAACGCCACCCAGCCCATCGCCATCGTCGGCATGGCCGGGCAATTCCCCCAGGCGACCACGCTGGCGCAGTTCTGGCGCAACATTGCCGACGGCCGCGACTGCATCAGCGAAGTGCCGCCCAGGCGCTGGGACATGGACCAGCACTACCGCGCCGGTGCCGCCACGCCGGGCCGTACCAACAGCCGCTGGATGGGCCTGCTCGACGACTACGACCTGTTCGATCCGCTGTTCTTCAATATTTCGCCGAAAGAAGCGGAATACATGGATCCGCAGCAGCGCCTGTTCCTGCAGACCTGCTGGCAGGCGATCGAAGACGCGGGCTACAACACGCGCAGCCTGTCGGGTACGCGCTGCGGCGTGTTCGCCGGCTGTGCCAACGGCGACTACCAGCAACTGGCGCCGGAGCAGCGCCTGACCGCGCAGGGTTTCACCGGCAATGCCAGCTCCATCCTGGCTGCGCGCATTTCCTACTTTTTCAACCTGCAGGGGCCGTGCGTCGCGATCGACACGGCGTGTTCTTCGTCGCTGGTAGCGATTGCCCAGGCCTGTGACAGCCTGCTCAGCGGGGTCAGTGAGATTGCACTGGCCGGCGGCGTCTACGTGGCTTCGGGCCCGGACATGCACATCAAGACCGCGCAGGCAGGCATGCTGTCGACGGACGGTCGCTGCTTCACCTTCGACCAACGCGCCAACGGCTTCGTGCCGGGCGAGGGCGTTGGCGTAGTGGTGCTGAAACGGCTGTCGGATGCCGTGCGCGACAACGATCCGATCTACGGCACGATCCAGGGCTGGGGCGTCAACCAGGACGGCAAGACCAACGGCATCACAGCGCCGAACCCGCAGTCGCAGACGCGGCTGCAGCAGGACGTCTACGACCGTTTCGGCATCGATCCGGGCAGCATCCAGCTGATCGAGGCGCACGGCACCGGCACCAAGCTGGGCGATCCGATCGAAGTCGAGGCGCTGAAGGCGTCGTTCGGCAAATACACGCAGAAAACCGCCTACTGCGCGCTGGGTTCGGTCAAGAGCAATATCGGCCACTGCCTGACTGCGGCGGGTATCGCCGGTTTCATCAAGCTGATGCTGTCGCTCAAGCACCGGCAGCAGCCGCCGACGATCCAGTTCGACACGCTGAATGAACATATCGACTTGGCGCAAAGTCCCTTTTTCGTCAATCGGGAATTGCGCAGCTGGGACGTACCGGCGAGCGAGCGGCGCCAGGCGGCCATCAGTTCGTTCGGTTTCAGCGGCACCAATGCGCATATCGTCGTGGCCGAACACGTGGCTGCGCCGTCTGTCGTTACTGCAACCGAACCGGCCATCATCGTGCTGTCGGCGCGTACTGCCGAGCAGCTGCAGCAGAAAGTGCGCGACCTGCTGGCGTTCATCGCCACGGCAGAAACCGCGCCCGATCTCGCCGCACTGGCTTATACGCTGCAGGTCGGGCGCGAAGCCATGGACGAGCGCCTGGGCCTAGTCGTTGTCAGCCTCGCCGAGCTGGTGAAAAAGCTGGCTGCCTACCTGGCCGGCGAAACCGGCATCGCCGATCTGCAGCTGGGCCAGGCCAAGCGCCACCGGGAAACGCTGGCGCTGTTCAGTACCGATCCGGAACTGCAGCAGACCGTCGACCGCTGGCTGACCAGCCGCCGCTACGGCAAGGTCGTCGAACTCTGGGTCAAGGGCTTCGACTGGGACTGGCACAAGCTGCATGCAACGCCGCCGCGCCGCATCAGCCTGCCCACCTATCCGTTCGCGCGGGAGCGCTACTGGGTCGCCGCTGCCGCACTGCCGGCCGGCGTCACCACTGCGGCACTGCATCCGCTGCTGCACGCGAACACTTCGGACCTGTACCAGCAGAGCTATCGCTCGCAGTTCAGCGGCGACGAGCCGTTCTGCAGCGAAAAGAGCCTGCCGGCCATGGCCTGCCTGGAAATGGCGCGCGCTGCGCTGAGCCTGGCGCTGCGCAGCGACGCCGCGGCCGCGATCGAGCTGCGCGATATCGCCTGGACCTCGACCGCGCCGATCGGCATTGCCGATCCGCTGCATATCGCACTCGATGCGCTGGCCGCGGACAACGTGGCGTTTGAAATCTATGCTGCCGACGGCGACGCGGAGATCGTGCACTGCCACGGCATAGGCGCCGCGCTGGTCCAGGCCGCGCCCGCGGCGCTGGCACTGGCGCCGCTCGTTGCGCGCCTGCCGCGCGACACCGACGAACGCAGCCATCGCAGCCGCGACGAGCTGCTACTGCGGCTGGAATTGCCGGCAGGCTTGCGCGACAGCGGCGATGGCGTTGTCGTGCATCCGCAACTGCTGGCGCTTGTATACGCCGCGGCACTGCGCCTGCTCGGCGGCGACGCCGCGCCGGTCGCGCTCGACCGGCTGCGCGTATTCGGCGCATTGCCTGCGGTCGGCTGGGCCTGGTTGCGGCGTGTGCCGCAGCGCGCGGTCGAGGCGGGGCAGCTGGCGCTGGATATCGAACTGTGCGACGAGCACGGCCAGATTGCGGCGCAGCTGCACGGCCTTGTGCTCGAACGCGTCGCGGCCCAGGAAGTGCTTGCACCGGCCGAAGCGAAGGTGGCCGAAGCGGCGATGGCTGCCGCTGCGATACCGACAATGATTGCTGCCACAACGGCCGTGGCCAGCGCGGCGCCAGCACGCATGGCACCGCTGCGCATCGCACTCGCCATGGCAGCCGCGGGTGCCGCTGGCGCCGAATCCAGCGCCGGCCCGGCGCCGCTGGCTACGCCCGAACGCAACAAGCCGCGTGGCATCGCGCTGGTCAATCCGCGCGCCGTCGTGGCGGCGGAACTGCTGCGCCACCAGGTGGCCAAGACACGTCCACGCTTTGCCCTGTCGAACGCGAATGCCATCGCGAGCGCCAGCACGGCCGGCGAGATCGAGGTGCTGGAACAGGGCGACGGCGTATTCAGCATCCGCATCGCCGCAGGACAGAACATCCTGGACACGGCGCTGATCGAAGGCCTGCTGCGCGCGTTCGCAGCGATCCGCAATGCCGAGTCGCTGCGCGTGGTACTGCTTGGCGGCAGCGACGACAGTTTCCTGCGTGGCGGCAATGACGGCTACAACCAGGCGCTGGCGCTCGGCCTGCACCAGGCCATTGCGACCTTCCCGTATCCCGTCGTCGCGGTGATGCAGGGTTCGGCCACGGGTGCTGGCTGGTGGCTGGCGTCGCTGTGCGATCTGCTGCTGTGCAGCGAAGGTGCGCAATATGGCTACGCCCCGGCCGATCGCGCCATGCTCGCCGCGCAGGCGGATTTCCTGCGCGAACGCTTCGGCAGCGTGCAGGCGCAGCAGCTGCATTCGCCGGCCGGCTACTGGTCCGGCGCACAACTCAAGGCCAGCGGCTGGAGCTGCGCCATCCTGCCGCGTGAACAAATCCACAATCGTGCGCAGACGCTGGCCAGTCAGCTCGCCGCCAAGTCGGCGCTCGCGCTGCGGCTGCTGAAAGCGCATCTGGCACGGCCGCTGAGCGAGCGGGTCGCGGCACTGGCACCGGCAGCGAGCGGCCAGGCCGGGCGCTGGACCGGCAGCGAGGCCGCGCGCGTGATCCGTCTCGACCAGCGCGACCTGGCCACGGTCGCGCAGCAGTTCGCCGAGGCGGTCGCCCAGATCGAGGCCGGCGCGGCGTATCGCAGCATCGTGCTGGCCAGCGAAGTGGCACCGTTCGACGGCAGCGAAGCGCCGGAACAGGCGCTGGCCCTGCTGATCGCCATCGAAAGCGCAAACGTGCCGGTGATCGCCGCTCTCGGCGGTGACGCGCAAAACAGTGCCTGGTTGCTGGCCCTGGCCTGCGATGCCTGCGTGCTGGCCGAATCAGGCTGGTACGGCGGGGCCGATTTCGCCGGCAGCACCGCGCTGTCGGCGCGCGCCGCCTGGCTGCTGCCGGAAGTGCTCGGCCGGGTCGTCGGCGAGGAGATGCTACTGACCGGCGAACAGTATTCCGGCGCGCAGCTCAGGCAGCGCGTCGCAGCGCTGGACGTGCGGCCCGCCGGCCAGGTCATGGCAAGGGCGCTGCAACTGGCGCTGAGCTGGAGCGCGCCTGCGCCCGACAGCGTGATTGCCGCCAAGCGCGCCCGCGTTGCCGTGGCGGCGCAGCAGTTGCAGGCACGGCCGTCGTGGCTTGCAGCCAGCAGCGAGAGTGCAGTGCCGTCCGCGGGCAGGATTGCGCTTGCCACGACGGTGGTCAGCGCGACCGCGCAGGCGAACGGCGTGCTGCTGATCGAGATGCACGACCGCGACGCGAAGAACATGTTCTCCGACGCGCTGGTCGCCGGCATCAACGAAGCCTTTGCGCATGCGGCGAGCCTGCCCTACCGCGCCGTCGTGCTGGGCGGCTACGACAACTACTTCGCCTCGGGCGGCACCAAGGAAAGCCTGCTGGCAATCCAGGCCGGCACGGCCAAGTTCACCGACTTCAAGATCTTCCAGCTGGCCCAGCTGTGCGAAGTGCCGGTGATCGCGGCCATGCAGGGCCACGGCGTCGGTGCCGGCTGGTCGCTGGGCATGTTCGCCGACATTGTGCTGTTTGGCGAAGGCAGTCACTACGTCAGCCCGTACATGAGCTACGGCTTCACGCCCGGCGCAGGTTCGACCCTGATGGTGCCGCACAAGCTGGGCCACGACCTGGGCCGGGAAAGCCTGCTTACCGCGCACGAATACGTCGGCCGCGAACTGCGTGAGCGCGGTATGGCCCAGGCCGTGCTGCCGCGCGAACAGGTGCTGGCCGAAGCGCTGGCATTGGCCCAGCGCATCGCGCGCACGCCGCGCTCGCACCTGGTGAACTTCAAGCAGCAGTGGACAGCACAACTGCGCGCGCGCATCGAAGACACCTACCAGCGCGAACTCGCCATGCATGACGAGACCTTCGTCGGCAAGGCGGAAACCAGCGGACATATCCACGCGCGCTTCGAGCAGCTGGAGCGCGCCAGTGCGCCTGTCGCCGCAGCGGCCGTACCGGTTGCCGCCGCAACGCCGGCGCCGCGCCGCGCCGTTGCAGCCACGGCAACCGCGGGCGCGGCAACGCATACGCTGGCCTCGATCCGCGCCAAGCTGAAGGAATCGCTGGATGCGGAACTGCATATGCAGGGCCGGCCCATCGACGACGAGGAACAGTTCATCCACCTCGGCATCGATTCGATCAACGGCGTGACCTGGATGCGCCGCATCAACACCGATTTCGGCACCGGCTTCGAAGCCACCACGATCTACAGCTATCCGACCATCCGCGAGCTTGCCGCCTTCCTGCATGCGCAGCTGAAGCCGGCGGCAGTGATGGTGGAAGCGCTGCCGGAGCTGCTGCCAGAGCCGCTGCCGGTCGAGACTCCGCTGGCCGCCGCGCCGCCGCGCAAGCCCGTCGTGCGGCGCAGCATGCGCAATCAGGGCCGCCTGCGTTCGACTGCCGCGCGCGACGAAGCCGATACGCGCATCGCCATCGTCGGCATGTCCGGCCGCTACCCGCAGGCGGAAAACCTCGATCAGTTCTGGGACAACCTGGTACGCGGGCGCAATTCCATCGTAGAAGTGCCCGCGGCGCGCTGGAACGCCGACGCCTACTACGATCGCGATGCGAAGAAGAAAGACAAGATGGCCTCGCGCTGGCTCGGTGCGATGGACGATATCGACTGCTTCGATCCGCTGTTCTTCCGCATCTCGCCGGAAGAGGCGCAATACATGGATCCGCAGCACCGCCTGTTCCTGCAGGAAAGCTACCGCGCCTTCGAAGACGCCGGCTATTCCAGCCAGACCCTGAGCAACCACCGCTGCGGTGTCTACCTCGGCATCTCCATGAACGAGTACGCCATGCTGCTGTCGCAGCACGGCGTGATGGCTGCACCGGTCACCGGCAACAGCTATTCCATCGCTGCGGCGCGCATCGCCTATTACCTGAATCTGAAAGGGCCGGCGATCTCGGTCGATACCGCCTGCTCGTCGTCGCTGGTCGCCCTGCACCTGGCCTGCCAGGCCCTGCGCAGCGGTGAGGTGAACATGGCCCTGGCCGGCGGCGTCAGCCTGTGGCTGCTGCCCGAATCGTATCTGTCGATGAGCCAGGCCGGCATGCTGTCGCCCAGCGGCCAGTGCAAGGCCTTCGACGACAGCGCCGACGGGATCGTGATGGGCGACGGCGTCGGCGCGCTGGTGCTCAAGCGGCTGGCGGACGCTGAGGCCGACAACGACGTTATCCACGGCGTGATCATCGGCTCGGGCACCAACCAGGATGGCCGCACCAACGGCATCACCGCGCCCAGCGTGGTCAGCCAGATCGAGCTGGAACGCAGCGTTTACCAGCGCTACGGCATCGACCCGGCCACGATCAGCTATGTGGAAGCGCACGGCACCGGCACGCGCCTGGGCGATCCGATCGAACTGCAGGCCTTGTCGACCGTGTTCAAGGAACGCACCGACAAGAAGCACTACTGCGCGCTGGCCTCGGTGAAAAGCAATATCGGCCATGCCTCGTCCGCAGCCGGTGTCGCCAGCGTGCAGAAAGTGCTGCTGTCGCTGCGCCATCGCACGCTGGCGCCGACCCTGCACGTCAGCCGCGAGAACTCGCACTTCGATTTCGCCAACTCGCCGTTCTATGTGAATCGCAGCGCGAAATCCTGGGACAGCAGTGCCGGCGCGCCGCGCCGCGCCTGCGTCAATTCCTTCGGCTACAGCGGCACGAATGCGCATGTGGTGATCGAGGAATACGTGGCCAGCGCCACCACGGCGCGGCCGGCCGCGGCCCAGGCCATACCGCTGTCGGCACGCACGCCCGAACAGCTGCGGCAGAAGGTGCAGGAACTGCTGGGCGCGCTGCAGCGGCCGGCGCCGGCCGAACTGGCCGCGGTCGCCTATACCTTGCAGGTCGGGCGCGAGGCGATGGAAATGCGCCTGGGCTTCGTGGCCGCATCGATGCCGCAACTAGTGGATCAGTTGCGCTTGTGGCTGAGTGGAGAACATCGCATTGACGCCATGTTCGCCGGTGAGGCATTAGCTGCCGACGATAGCGAGGCGACCCAGCACACGGTGGAACTGGCGCTGCAGCGCGGCGATCCGGCGGCGCTGCTGCAGGCCTGGGTGAACGGTGCCGGGATCGACTGGGAGCGCCTGCATGCAGGCAGCAGGCCGGCCCGCGCGAGTTTGCCGTCGTATCCGTTCGCCAAGGAGCGTTATTGGGTAGAAGGCAACAAATCTACCGATGCCAGCGCAGCGGGCGCGCAGCAGCCGGGCGAACTGGCCTGGATCGAAAACATCCTGGCCCAGGTCGATAGCGACACCCTGGAGCAGGACAAAGCCGTCGCCATGCTGCGGCAATGGGTGTGAGACAGGAAGTACGGCGCCGCTAGCGGCGCCGCAAACAGGGCACGCGGCGTCGCGGCAGCGGCGTATCGCGGTGGTTGTGCAGTGAAAGGTCGGGGGCGGTCATGGTCAATTTTGTCGAATACGTAGTGGCGGAACTCAAGAGCAAGCGCCTGTCGAAATCCGCGGCCTTTGAACTGATCAAACAGTTCTCGGTGCGGCCGGCAGGCCCGGCAGCGGCCGGCGCAGCGCTGCATCCGCTGCTGCAGGTCAACGTATCGGACATGGACCGCCTCGCGTTCCGCTCCAGCCTTGTCGGCAGCGAACACTTCCTGGCCGATCACCGCGTCGCCTTCGCCGCCGGCGAGGAAAGCGTGCTGCCCGCCGTGGCCTATCTGGAAATGGCCCGCGCCGCGCTGCAGCAGGCCGTGCCCAATGCCGCGCGCGGCACCCTGCTGGAACTGCGCCACTGCGTCTGGGCCCAACCGCTGGTCGTGCGCGGCGCGACCGCGGTCAGCATCGAACTGGCACCGAATACCGACGGCGGCATCGACTACGACATCCTCAGCGGCGACGGCGATCAGCAGACCGAGCATTGCCAGGGACATGCGCAGTTCGTCGCGCCAATCCCGGCACCGACGCTGGATATCGCGCAGCTGCAGGCGCAGATGCAGCGCGGCAGCCTGGCCACGGCCGAGGTCTATGCCGCGTTCGCCGCGATGGGGCTGCGCTATGGTCCGGCGCACCAGGCCGTACAGCAGGTCCACAAAGGGCAAGGCCAGGTGCTGGCGCAGCTGGAGCTGCCGCCGTGCGTACGCGCGCAGGCAGCCCCTTTCGTGCTGCATCCGAGCCTGCTCGATGGCGCCTTGCAGGCGGCCATCGGCCTGATGCAGGGCGAGACCCAGCCGCGCCTGCCGTTCGCGGTCGATCTCGTGCGTGTGTTCGCGGCGTGTCCGCCGTCGCTCTGGGTCTGGCTGCGCCATGCCGCGGGCAGCTCTGCCGACGACGCGGTCAGCAAGCTGGACATCGATCTGTGCGACGCGAACGGCGTGGTCTGCGTGCAGATGCACGGCTTCTCCGCACGCGCACTCGGCCCGGCCGCCGGTGCCGACGATGCCAGCGGCGTGCTGCGCGTGATACCGCAATGGCACAGCGTCGCCGCCGACAGCGAGGCGACGGCGTGGACGCAGCGCCATGTCATCGTCTGCGAGCAGCCCGGCATCGACCTCGCGGCGCTGCAGAACGCGTTGCCGGGCAGCGCCTGCACGCAGCTCGCGGCGCGCAGCGGCGCGGATCTTGCCCAGCGCTACAGCGATCACGCTGTCGCCTGCCTGGAAACCCTGCAGGCGCTGCTGGCCGGCAAGCCTGCCGGCCCGGTGCTGCTGCAGCTGGCCGTCGCCGCGACGCAGGAACAGGCCGTCTTCGCCGGCCTGGGCGCGCTGTTGAAGACCGCGGCGCGGGAAAATCCACACTTCCACGGCCAGCTCGTGATCGGCGCAAGCGACAGCGATGCGGCAGCGCTGGCACAGCAGCTGCAAGTGGCGCAGCGTCATGCCGGCGAGCCGCACTTGCGCCTCGACCGCGGCAGCGTGCAGGCGCTGCGCTGGCAGGAACAGGCCGCGACGGACGGGGCGCCGCTGTTCAAGGAACACGGCGTCTATCTGATCAGCGGTGGCCTGGGTGGCCTGGGCGCGATCTTCGCGCGGGAAATCCTGCAGCAGACGCGCCACGCCCGCGTGATCCTGACGGGCCGCACGGCGCCAGCCGGCGCACGCCGCGATCGCCTGGACGCCTTGAACGCAGCAGCGGCGGGGCGTGTGCAGTACCGCAGCATCGATCTGGCCGACGCCGCGGCGGTACAGGCGCTGGTCGATGGCGTGGTCGCCGAACACGGCGCGCTGCACGGCATCCTGCATTGCGCCGGCATGACGGCCGACGGCTTTATCGCGGGCAAGACCGCCGACACCCTGCGCCAAGTGCTGGCGCCGAAGGTGCAGGGCAGCATCAATCTCGACCAGGCGAGCCGCGCGTTGGCGCTGGATTTCTTCGCCCTGTTCTCGTCTGTCGCCGCCAGCCTGGGCAATGTGGGACAGGCCGACTACGCCACGGCGAATGCATTTCTGGACGAATTCGCGTCGTATCGCAATGCACGTGTTGCCGCCGGCGAGCGGCACGGCCACAGCGTCGCCATCGCCTGGCCGCTATGGCAGGACGGCGGCATGCAGCTGGAGCCTGCGCTGCAGGCCGAGCTGGAACGTACAAGCGGCATGCGGCCGCTGGCAACGACGAACGGGCTGCAGGCGTTTCACCAGTGCCTGGTCCAGGCGCAGGCGCGCTGGCTGGTACTCGAAGGCCACCTGCCGGCGTTGCGTCGCAGCCTGGCTGCGGCGCGGCCACGTCCGGCCGCAGCCGCGCCGGCGGGCGGTGCCGTGCTGGACACGCAGGAGCTGCTCGAAAAGACCCAGGAATGGCTGCGCCGGCAGTTCTCGCAGCTGCTGAAGCTGGCGTCGCAGCGCATCGATCCGCGTGCGCCGCTGGAGCGCTACGGCATCGATTCCATCCTCGCCATGCGCCTGACCAACACCTTGGAGCAGACCTTTGGCTCCTTGTCCAAGACGCTGTTGTTCGAGTACCGCAGCATTGCAGACCTGGCTGCGTATTTCGTCGAATCGCAGGCAGCGGCGCTGAACGGACTGTTCGCGCGTCATCGCGCTGCGACGCCGGGCAATGATGCAGCGGCTCTGGTCGCACTGCCTGCAGCCGTCACGCCGCCGCGCCTGCGGCGTGGACCGCTGCGCCAGGCAATTGCTGCCGCCGCTCCGGCGAAGGCCGCGGAGCCGATCGCCATCGTCGGCCTCAGCGGCCGCTATCCGGAAGCGCGCAACCTTGCTGCGTACTGGGCGAACCTGCGCGACGGCAAGGATTGCATCGTCGAGATTCCCGCCAGCCGCTGGAACTGGCGCGACTACTACAGCGACGACCGCCGCGAAGGCGGGCGTCACTACAGCCGCTGGGGCGGCTTCATCGAAGGCGTCGACGAATTCGATCCGCTGTTCTTCAACATGTCGCCGCTGGAGGCCGAACGCATAGACCCGCAGGAGCGTCTGTTCCTGCAGCACGCCTGGATGGCGGTCGAAGATGCGGGCTATACGCGTGCCGAACTGCAGGGGCGTGCAGCGCGCGAAGGACTGGCGGATATCGGCGCCCAGGTCGGCGTCTACGTCGGCGTGATGTACAGCGAATACCAGCTCTTCGGTGCCGAAGCCAGCCTGCGCGGCCAGCGCACGGGCCTGGCCGGCAGTTTCGCCAGCATTGCCAACCGCGTGTCCTACGCGTTCGACCTGCACGGTCCGAGCATGACGCTGGACACCATGTGTTCCTCGTCGCTGACCGCGATCCACCTGGCCTGCCAGGATCTGCGGTCGGGCCGCACGCGGCTGGCGATTGCCGGCGGCGTCAACGTGACGATTCATCCGAACAAGTACCTGGTGCTCAGCGCCGGCCAGTTCATTTCCAGCGACGGCCACTGCCAGAGTTTCGGCGAAGGCGGCGATGGCTATATCCCGGGCGAAGGCGTCGGTGCGGTGGTGCTCAAGCGGCTGTCGGATGCGCAGCGCGACGGCGATCACATCTACGCCACGATCCGCGGCAGCGCGCTGAGCCACGGCGGCAAGACCAACGGCTATACCGTGCCCAACCCGCAGGCGCAGACCAGCGCGATCGC
>NZ_SNZH01000029.1 GCF_004363655.1 Tahibacter aquaticus | reverse complement strand
TGAGTATCCGCCGTATTGCCGTATCTTGAGCATTGTTCAAGATGTGACGCATCTTGCCGACGTCCATGGCGTTTTCTGCGCCATAAAGACCAACGCATATTATTGCATATTGACATTGTTATATTTTGATCATAATTAATAAGTAGGAGGCTATATTGCATGACCAAGATACTTACGGCATCTATTCCGCTGCCGGATCAGCTAGACGAAGCAATCCGCGATGTCATTGAGAGTGGCGAGTACGACACTCAGGTGGATGTTATCCAGTGCAGTGCTTTCTTTGTATCTAAGTACATATGTACACTATAGGATTCTGGCGGACGCACAAGGAAAATCGTTTTCGGAGTGGGGAAGGGAAGCACAAGGAGGGAGGCCGCAAAGGTAAGGTTGCGGGCTCAAAGTGCTGTTACGGTGCTGTTACGAAGAAGCCGGCACTAAGCCGGCTTCAATGTAACTTGCTGATCTAATTGGTGGAGCGGAAGGGGATCGAACCCTCGACCTTCGCATTGCGAACGCGACGCTCTCCCAGCTGAGCTACCGCCCCATGGTGACTGCACTGCGCCGTTGCGGCGCAAGAGCTCGAATCCTAGCGCGGGGCGGTGTAGTTGCCAAGCCCTCGATGGGGCTGGCGCCGTCGGGGCCGAGGCCGGCTGCCCAGGTTCGGGGTTTGTGGCAGGGCTGGCGCAGGCGTTCTGCCCGTATTTCGTGCCGGCATAGCGGGGCCGCCAGCACCGATATTGCCCATTCCCCCGCCAATCGCCGACCATCGCCGCAACCTTTGCCGGAAGCCTGCCATGAGTTTCACGATTGAGCTGTTGGTCAAGCCTTTGCCTGCGGGCGATGAAAAAGCCTGGGACATGATCGAGGCGATCGGCGATGCCTACGACGACGATGACGATGACCGGCCCAAGGCGCCCGCTTTGCTCGCATTGCACGAGCGCTTGACTGCGCGCTATCCGTGTCTTTCCAGCTACGCGCCGGATGACGATTCGAGCGACGCCTGCCCCTGGGCCGACGGGCCCATGCTCGGCAACTTCGGGCATGACATGGGCATGCTGGCGATTGTGCCGTCGCGGGTCGACGAGGTGCTGCCTTTCATCATCGTGACGGCGCATGCACTGGGCATCAGTGTGGCGGACGGGCAGTCGGGCGAAATCCATCGCGCGCCGCGCGTCGTCAAGCGCTGACGGACGCGTAAGCCGGCTGCTGCTTTGCCGGCCGGGTTTGCGCTTATTCTCGCTACATCGTTGCCGCAGCGCAGCTGCTGGCGCAGTTCCGGTTTCCTGCCGCAGATCGCGGCAGGCAGTGCTGCTGCCTGCCGCGATGCGTTGTAGCGATGTTTCAATGACTCAGAACTGCAAGCCCCACTGATCGATCTTGCCCGTATCCCCCGGGCCGTTGTCGTTCACCCGCAGCTTCCACACGCCGTTGGCGGCGACGGCGGAGGCGTTGACGGTGAAGGTCTGCACGATGTTGTCGGTGCCGGCGCCGGTGCGGTTCCACAGGTTGAAGGCGGTGCCGTTGGGCGCGATCAGGTCCACCTTCAGGTCGCCCTGGTAGGTGTGCAGGATGGTCACGTCGACTTTCAGTGCGGCCGGGGCGTTGCCGCTGACGCTGCTGACCGTGATCGGGCTTTCCACGGTGGCGTTGTCGGTGATGGCGACATCGGTGGTGCTGTCGAAGCGCGGGCCGGCACTGCCGGTGGTGTAGCTGCCTTTCAGGCTCACGCCACTGAAGGCGCTGTAGCCGCGCAGCTTGATGTACCAGGTGCCGGCCTGGGGCGCGGCAATGGTGCAGGTTTCCGCATTGCCACCCAGGTAGGGACGGCAGTCGTAGCTGCTGGTGGTGGGAGCGGCGCCGTATTTCACGTAGAGGTCGGCATCGCCGGTGCCGCCGCTGGCCTGGAATACCAGGTTGGTCGCGCCGGCAGGTACCGTCATCGTGTACTGGATTTCGGCGTTGGCGGCGGCGGCGAGGCCGCTGACGGGAACACCGTTCTGCAGGATCAGCGCGGTAGAGCCGACGCTGACCGAGCGGCTGGTGCTGTTGGTGGCGCCCTGGTTGTCGGTCACGCTCAGCGTGACGGTATAGGTGCCGGCGGCGCTGTAGGTCTTGCTGGGACTGGTGGCGGTGCTGGTGGTGCTGTCACCGAAGTTCCAGCTGCGGCTGGCGATGCTGCCGTCGCTGTCGCTGCTGCCGTCGGTGAAGGCGGCCGTCAGGCCATTCGTGGTGAAGCTGAAATTGGCCGTGGGCGGCTGGTTACCGGGGCCGCTGCCGCCGTCGCCGGCCGGAATGGTGTTGTTGAAATAGGTCGCTACCTGCGGCCAGATCTTGGCGATATGCGCGCCGGTGTTGTTGCAGCCGCCCAGGTGGTGCAGGGCGATCACCTTGTTGCTGCTGCGCGCCAGCACGGGCGAGCCGGAGCTGCCGGGTTCGGTATCGCATTTGTAGCCGGCGTCGGTATTGGTGCCGTTGCCGTTGGTGATGGCCGCGTCCACCTTGCAGCGGCCGCCGCCGTTCTGGTCGCTGACGGTGGCCAGTTCCTTCAGGCGGCCGCCGGGATGCTGCGGAATGAAGATTTCTTCGCCGGTGGTGGGTACGCGCACGTCCAGTCCCATATGGCCGAAACTGGAAATAGTGGCAAAGTTCTTTACGGTAAACAGGCTGTAGTCGAGGGTGGTGTCGGTTTTCAGCAAGGTGTCGCCGGGTACCTTGGTGGTGGTGGCGCTGGTGGTGCCGGTGCAACTGGCGGCCTGGTAGTTGAACCACACTTCCGAGGCGGCTACTTCGCTGGTGCTGGCGAAGCAGTGGTTGTTGGTGAACATTCGGTTGTCGGCGCCGACGCGCCAGGCCGTGCACAGGCCACCGCCGCCCATCACCAGGCGGGCTACCGGACGGGTGCGGTCGAAGGCGGCGGTGTCGCTGGTCTGGTAGCAGGCCGCGGCGCGCTTGTCGTTGCTGCCGCAGATGGCTTCGGGCGTGGGGCCGCTGAGCAGTTTCTCCTGCTGCAGGGCGGGCAGCAGGTCTTCCGGGAAGCCTTCCAGGTAGCTGCCGATGGTTACGCCGTGGTCGCGCGTCCAGCGTTCCTGCGCGGTGCCGACCAGGCGCAGCACGGCGATGCTGCCGCTGATGGACATGGCCGAGAAGCGGCTCTGGCCGTCGTCGCCGCGGCGTGCGTCGCTGGTGTGGGCATCGAGCTTGTCTTTGGAGTAGCGGTAGACCTCGGTGCCGTCGGCGTTGCTGACTTCGAGGGTCAGGCCTGCGGGCAGGCTGAAATGGTCGAAATGCACCTTGATGAACGAGGCGCCGCTCACGTCGATCTGCTGCGGTGCACGGGCGCCGACATCGGCCAGGCTCAGGCGGATATCGGCGCTGCGCTGGGCCGCGATGGTGGGCACGGCGAAGGCGGCGGAGCGGTCCTGCGCGTGCGCGGTGACCGCCATGAAGGCAAAGGCGCCGGCAATGGCGCGTAGTGCGGTGAATCTGGACGATGGCATGAACGTTCTCTGGTTGGACGTCGATGACTCGTCGGACACCCGCCGGGGCGACACAGCGCACAGCCGCACCTGCACGTTTTTCAGTGCATGCGCGAGTCGCTGGCCTCGCAGGTCCGGCCTCCCCCCGGAAGCCGATCGCTGGTCCCTCCCCGGACGTTCCAGCCAGGGCGCGCGCAGTTGTGCCACTGCATCGCACCGGCGGGAGCCGACCCCTCCCCACGATCGCCGACCGCGCTTTCCGGCGCGGCCGCAATCCCCCGGGCGATGCATTTCGCCCGAGTGCTGCCGCGACGGCGGGTAAAAACGCCCACGGCTGCGCGGCATCCCGGCTGCGCTTGTACTGAAATGGATTTGTGTCGAATAGGTGCCGCGCTGTGCGGCGTGAACCGATTTCGACGCTATGCCCCCCGGCATTGCGTCTGCAGACCTAGTCCCCTCAGACCGGTCAGCGCGAGACAGTACGGCGCTGCCTGCGCCCTGTCAACGACAGGGGTCACGAAACGGCCAAGCTCGTAGGCGCTGCTAGAATAGCCACCCCCGCGTGGTGCGCGGCGCCTCTTCCGTCCTAGCCAGTAGCCCGTCATGGATCAAGTTCTGTTCGATTTCGACCATGTGGTCATCACGCCGTGGAAGCTGATCGGCTACCTCGGCGCGTTCTTGTTCACTGCACGCTGGTTCGTGCAGATGTATGCGACACGCCGGCTCAAGCGCGCGCATTTGCCGATGGCGTTCTGGTATCTGTCCATCGTCGGCAGCCTGATGACCTTGTCGTATTTCATCTGGGGCAAGAACGATTCGGTCGGCATTCTGCAGAATGCGTTTCCGGCGCTGGTGGCGATGTACAACCTGATCGTGGAGTTGCGGCATCGGCAGCAGGAACGGACAGCCGGAGTCGGGTGAGCGGACAGCCAATAGACGCAACAAAAAAAAGCGGCCTAGGCCGCTTTTTTTAATTATCGATGCGCCACGCTTTGGCCCTTGCCTCCACGCTTGCGTGGGAGACGGGCGGGTGAGGCGGCAGGTTTTCCAGCCAGCTCGAATCGGGATTGTCGCGAACATTCCCGCAACCCGCATCACGCGAAGTCGCGAGCCGCCTTCGAGCTACTCCGGATCGTAATCCAGCAACGGCGCCAGCCACCGCTCCGCCACTTCCACGGTCCAGCCCTTGCGCTTTGCGTAGTCTTCCACTTGTTCCTTGCTGACCCGGCCAACCACGAAGTACTGGCTTTGCGGGTGCGAGAAATACCAGCCGGAAACCGCTGCCGCGGGGTACATGGCGAAGCTGTCGGTCAGTTCGATGCCGGTGTTCTTTTCCGCATCCAGCAGATCGAACAAGGTGCCTTTTTCGGTGTGTTCCGGACAGGCGGGGTAGCCCGGCGCCGGGCGGAT
This sequence comes from Tahibacter aquaticus, assembly GCF_004363655.1. GTDB lineage: Bacteria > Pseudomonadota > Gammaproteobacteria > Xanthomonadales > Rhodanobacteraceae > Tahibacter > Tahibacter aquaticus. Next base: position 24,651 of record NZ_SNZH01000029.1, on the reverse strand, counting down.
GCCGACGTATTTCTCGGCGATCAGGTCGTCGTTGGCCAGGCCTTCGTCGGTGGCATAGCCCCAGAATTCGCGCCGCACGCGCTGGTGCATATGTTCGGCAAAGGCTTCGGCCAGGCGGTCGGCCAGGGCCTTGAGCAGGATGGACGAGTAGTCGTCGTGGTCTTTTTCGAAGCGCTCCAGGTGCGGCTCGATGCCGATGCCGGCGGTCACGGCGAAACCGCCGATCCAGTCGGCGACCTTGGATGCCTTGGGCGCGACGAAGTCGGCCAGGCAGAAATCGGGCCGCTCGGGCGGCTTGTCGGCCTGCTGTCGCAGGAAGCGCAGCAGGGTCGGCTTGCCGTCGCCCGCGCGCACTTCCACGTCGTCGCCGACGCTGTTGGCCGGCCATAGGCCGATCACGCCGCGCGCGGAAATCCACTTTTCCTCGATGAGCTTGCGCAGCATGTTGCGCGCGTCCTTGTACAGCTCGCGCGCCTGCACGCCGACGATTTCGTCGTCGAGGATGGCAGGGTAGTTGCCGGCCAGTTCCCAGGTGGAGAAGAACGGCGTCCAGTCGATGAAGTCGACCAGGCTTTGCAGCGGATAGTCGTCGAATACGGTCAGGCCAGGCTTGACCGGCGCCGGCGGTACATAGCTGTCCCAGCCGCCGTTGAAGGCCTGGCCGCGGGCATGGGTCAAGGTGACCAGTTTCTTGCCGGGGCCGCGATCCTTGTGGCGGGTGCGGATTTCCGCATATTCGTGGCGGATGCGCGTCATGAAGTCGTCGATCAGGTCTTTGGAGATCAGCGACTGGGCCACGCCGACGGCGCGAGAGGCGTCTTTCACCCAGACGGTCGGCGATTTGTAGTGCGGTTCGATCTTCAGCGCGGTATGCGCGCGGGACGTCGTCGCGCCACCGATCAGCAGCGGAATTTCCAGGCCCTGGCGCTGCATTTCCTTGGCCACGTGGCTCATTTCTTCCAGCGACGGTGTGATCAGGCCGGACAGGCCGATCATGTCGGCTTTTTCCTCGCGCGCGGCGTCGAGGATTTTCTGCGTCGGTACCATCACGCCGAGGTCGACCACGTCGAAGTTGTTACACCGCAGTACGACGCCGACGATGTTCTTGCCGATGTCGTGCACGTCGCCCTTGACCGTGGCCATGATGATCTTGCCGTTGGTCTTGCCGACGTCGCCGCTGCGCAGCTTTTCCTCTTCGATGTAAGGCAGCAGATAGGCAACGGCTTTTTTCATCACGCGGGCGGATTTGACCACCTGGGGCAGGAACATCTTGCCGGCGCCGAACAGGTCGCCGACCACGTTCATGCCGTCCATCAGCGGGCCTTCGATCACGTCCAGCGGGCGCGTGGACAGCTGGCGCACTTCCTCGGTGTCTTCGTCGATGAACTGGTCGATGCCGTGTACCAGGGCGTGCTTGAGGCGTTCGCGCACATGCTGCTCGCGCCAGGCGTGCACTTCGACGACGGCTTCGCCTTTCCTGGATTTGTAGCGGTCGGCGATTTCCAGCAGGCGCTCGGTGGCGTCGTCGCGGCGGTTGAGCACCACGTCTTCGACGCGTTCGCGCAGGTCGGGATCGAGGTCGTCGACGATGGGCAGGCCGCCGGCGTTGACGATGCCCATGTCCATGCCGGCGCGGATGGCGTGGTAGAGGAATACCGCGTGGATGGCCTGGCGTACCGGCTCGTTGCCGCGGAACGAGAACGATACGTTCGACACGCCGCCGGAGACATGGCAGTGAGGCAAGGTCTGCTTGATGATGCGCGTGGCTTCGATGAAGTCGACCGCGTAGTTGTTGTGTTCTTCGATGCCGGTGGCAATGGCGAAGATATTCGGGTCGAAGATGATGTCTTCGGGCGGAAAGCCCACTTCGTCGACCAGGATGCGGTAGGCGCGCGTGCAGATTTCCACCTTGCGCGCGCAGGTGTCGGCCTGGCCGACTTCGTCGAAGGCCATCACCACCACGGCGGCGCCGTAGCGCTGCACTTTCTTCGCCTGTTCGATGAAGGTTTCCACGCCTTCCTTCATCGAGATGGAATTGACCACGCCCTTGCCCTGCAGGCATTGCAGGCCGGCTTCGATGACCGACCACTTGGACGAGTCGACCATGACCGGAATGCGCGCGATATCCGGTTCGGACGAGATCAGATTGATGAAGCGCACCATGGCGGCTTCGGAATCGATCAGGCCTTCGTCCATGTTGATGTCGATGATCTGCGCGCCGCTGGCCACCTGCTGCCGCGCTACGTCGACCGCTTCCTCGAAGCGGCCCTCCTTGATCATCTTCTTGAATGCCGCGCTGCCGGTGACATTGGTGCGCTCGCCGACGTTGATAAACAGCAGGTCGGGCGTAATGACCAGCGGTTCCAGGCCGGAAAGGCGCGTATAGCGGGGCAGGGTGTTGTCGTTATCCATGGTCATGCAGGCCAGTCATAAAGCGAACGTCGGGTGAGAGGGGTAGCTTGGGCTAAGCCGCAAGGGGCACCCCGATACCAAGGTATCCCACCATCAAAAATGCAAAGTCGAAAGCATCGAAAACCTTGCTACGCACTAGGCGACTTTTTCTATGCCGTAAGCAACCGGCACGCGCGGCGCAATTCCCGCCACCGCGTCGGCAATAGCCTTGATATGTGCCGGCGACGTGCCGCAGCAGCCGCCGACCAGATTGAGAAACCCCGCTTCGGCAAATTCGCGGATCGTCTCGGCCATTTCTTCCGGCGTCTCGTCGTATTCGCCGAATGCATTCGGCAGGCCGGCATTCGGATGCGTGCTCACGTAGCAGTCGGCCAGGCTGGACAGCGTTTCCACGTGCGGACGCAGATCCTTGGCGCCGAGCGCACAGTTCAGGCCGATCGAGAGTGGCCGCGCATGGCGCATGGAATACAGGAAGGCCTCGGCGGTCTGGCCGGACAAGGTGCGGCCGGAGCGGTCGGTGATGGTGCCGGAGATCATCACCGGCAGGCGCGCGCCGCGCTGGTCGAACACCTGCTCGATGGCGTACAGCGCTGCCTTGGCGTTGAGTGTGTCGAAGATGGTCTCGACCATGATGATGTCGGCGCCGCCGTCGATCAGGCCGCGCATCGCTTCGCGGTAGGTTTCGCCGAGTTCGTCGAACTTGACGTTGCGATAGCCGGGATCGTTCACGTCGGGGCTGATCGAGGCGGTGCGGCTGGTCGGGCCGAGCACGCCGATGACGAAGCGCGGCTTGTTGGGAACCTTCGCTTCGATCGCGTCGCAGCACTCGCGCGCCAGGCGCGCGCCTTCCTTGTTCAGCTCGTACACGATGTGTTCGAGGTGGTAGTCGGCCTGGCTGATCGAGGTGGCGTTGAAGGTATTGGTTTCGAGCAGGTCGGCACCGGCTTCCAGGTAGGCGGTGTGCACGGCCTGGATGATCTGCGGCTGGGTCAGCAGCAGCAGGTCGTTGTTGCCCTTAAGGTCGCAGACGTGGTGCTTGTGGTCGTGCACATGGTGGTGGCGGCCGTCGTAACCCTGCGAGAAACGCTCGCCGCGATAGCCGTCTTCGTCCAGCTTGTAGCCCTGGATCATGGTGCCCATGGCGCCGTCGATGATCAGGATGCGCTGCTGCAGGGCGTCGAGCAGGGCGTTGGCGCGGGAAGGATTGAGCCAGGGCAGGAGTTTCATGTCGGTTACCGCATGCTGTGGGGCGGGAGTGATCCGGAATGGCCGGGCCAGTCGGTACTGCTGCAATCTGTAAAAAGAAACACTTGCTAAGGTTTGCGCGCCAATAGCGTCAGGACTTCGAAATGCGGCGGCCGCTGTTCCTTGGTCGCACGCTGGCAGGCGACGACATCCAGCCCGGCCTTGCGCGCGAAATCGCGCAGTTCGTCGGGCTTGAAGCCAAGGTTGCGATGGTCGAACGGTTCCACCGTGGTCTTGTGCGCATGCCGGCCCAGCGTGGCGGCGAGCAGGCGGCCGCCGGGGCGCAGTACGCGCGCGGCTTCGGCAATCACCATGGCAGGCCGCTCGGTATAGGTGAGGGCGTGCATCAGCAGCACCAGATCGAAGCGGCGTTCGCCGAGTTCCAGCGCGTGCATGTCGCCGAGTTCGACGCGGACATTGGTCAGTGCCTTGAGGCGCGTCTGCGCGGCGAGTACCACGCGTTCGCTGGCATCGACGCAGACGATGGAGCGCGCCTGCGGTGCCAGCAGTTCGGCGAGTACGCCGTCGCCCGAGGCGATGTCGAGTACGTCGCCGGTTTCCACCAGCTGGGTCATGGCGCGGGCCAGGGCTTCCCAGGTGCGTCCGGGCGAGTAGTGGCGTTCCATGTCGCCGGCGACGGTGTCGGCCCAGCCTTCGGCGCGGGCGCGCTGGGCGAGTACGCCGGGCAGGCGGTCGTCGTCTTCGCGCAGTACGGCGTCGTCGACGCTTTCCTTCAGCGCGCGCAGCAGCGCTTCTTCCCGCGGCGGCAGTTCGGTATTGCAGCGGTAATAAGCCGATACGCCGGCGCGGCGGTCGCGCACCAGGTCGGCTTCCTTGAGCTTGGCCAGATGCGTGGAGACGCGCGGCTGGGCCAGGCGCAGCACGGCGGACAGCTCGGCCACGGTCAGTTCTTCGCGTTCGAGCAAGGCGAGCAGACGCACCCGGGTGGGGTCGGACAACAGGCGCAGCAATGCCGACGTGGCGGCCAGATCCACTATTTATCCTTTCATCTTGATCAAAAGATGGATGCGGAGCGTAACGGGGCGATGCTCGCGGGTCAATGAAGGCGTGGCGGATGTGGCGACGGCGCTGTCCGATCCCTGTCGACATCGCCACACGGCGCTGCGCTGCGGCTATTCTTCGCGGCCATATGCGAACCCTTGTTCTGTTGAGCCTGCTTGTAGGCGGTAGCGCCGGTGCCGCGCAGGCGGTCGACGATGCGGAGCTGGCCAAATACTGGAGCCGCGATGCCTTGCACGTGCCGTATCGCGCCCTGCTCACGGCCAGGCCGGCGCGCGGCGAGCACGTGCCGCTGGTGGTGTTCCTGCATGGCGACTGGCAGGACGGCGAGGACAACGAGGCGCAGCTGGACGGCTACGGCAACGGCTCGATGCAGCTAATCGACCAGGCGCGCAAGGCCGGCACGCCGCTGCTGTACATCGCACCGCAGACCACCGACGGCTACTGGCCGCCGGAGCGCGTGGCCGCGGCGATCCGCGATGCCGTGCATACGTTTCCCGTGGATACGCAGCGCATCGTGATCACCGGCATTTCCGACGGCGGCACCGGTGTCTGGGACACGCTCAAGCGCTATCCGAAATGCTTCGCCGCCGGCGTGCCCATGTCGGGCATGACCGAACCCTCGGGCCTGCGCCACATCGCGCAAATTCCACAATGGATTTTCCACGGCGCCGAGGACGACGACACCGATATCGAATGGGGCTATGGCGGCGCGCAGGTGGGCTCGCGCGTGATCGTGCGGGGGTTGCGTGCTTTCGGCGGCGCGCCGAAGTACACCGAGTACGCCGGCGAGAAGCACGTGATCTGGTCGCGGGCTTATAACGAAGCGGAATTGCTGCCGTGGATACTGGCCCAGCGTTTGCCGTATCCGGGGTGTTTTGTCCGCCGCGACCGGCAGGACGACTGAGGGGCGGCAGCACCAGCCAGCCGGCGCGCCGGCCCTTCGCCTGGCCCACGGCTGGCAAGTGCGGCCGGCGCTGGCGCTTTTGTGCTCACGGCTGGGGCGGTCCCGGCGCGACCTTGGTCGGTGGATTTGGCGCAATGATCCATTTGGGCAGCCGAACCGGTAAAATCGCCGATCCTTCACCCTCCGCGGGACGTGCCGGCTTCTTGGGCGCGTCCGACGTGCGGCCCAGCAGGAGTTGCCCATGGATTTCCGATTTACCGAAGACCAGCTGTCGATCCAGGCCATTGCGCGCGATTTCGCCCAGAAGCGCATTGCGCCGGTAGCGGCGGAGTTCGACCACAAGGGCGAGTTTCCGCTGGCGAATATCCAGGAAATGGGCCAGCTGGGCCTGATGGGCATCGAAGTACCGACCGAATACGGCGGCGCCGGCATGGATTCCATTTCCTACGTGCTGGCGATGATCGAGATCGCCGCTGCCGACTGCGCCCACTCGACCATCATGTCGGTCAACAACACCTTGTATTGCAACGGCCTGCTGAAGTTCGGCACGCACGAGCAGAAGCTGGCCTATGTGGCGCCCATCGCCTCGGGCCAGGCCATCGGCGCCTTCGCGCTGACCGAGCCGCAGTCGGGCTCCGACGCCACCGCCATGCGCTGTCGTGCGACCAAGCAGGCCGATGGCAGCTTCCTCATCAACGGCAAGAAGAGCTGGATCACTTCCGGTCCGGTGGCAAAGTATATTTTGCTGTTCGCCATGACCGAGCCGGAAAAGGGCGCGCGCGGCATCACTGCCTTCATCATCGACACGGATCGCGCCGGCTTTGGCCGCGGCAAGACCGAGCCCAAGCTGGGCATCCGCGCCTCGGCCACCTGCGAGATCGAATTCGCCGACTACCACGCCAGTGCGGCCGAGGTGATCGGCCAGGAAGGCGAGGGTTTCAAGATCGCCATGGGCGTGCTGGATGCGGGCCGCATCGGCATTGCCTCGCAGGCGGTCGGCCTGTCCCGCGCCGCGTACGAGGCGACGATCGTCTATTCGCAGGAACGCAAGGCGTTCGGCCAGTCCATCGGCAGCTTCCAGATGACCCAGGCCAAGATCGCCGACATGAAGTGCAAGCTCGATGCTTCGCACCTGCTGACCTTGCGTGCGGCCTGGGCCAAGCAGCAGGCGCAGGAACACGGCGGCCGTTTCTCCACCGAAGCCGCGGTTGCCAAGCTGACGGCGTCGGAGTCGGCCATGTGGATCACCCACCAGGCGGTGCAGATCCACGGCGGCATGGGCTATTCCAAGGAGATGCCGCTGGAACGCTATTTCCGCGATGCGAAGATCACCGAGATCTACGAAGGCACCAGCGAGATCCAGCGCATGGTGATTGCGCGCAACGAGACGGGCTTGCGCTGAGTTTTCTGTTGGCCTGAAGAGCGATAGGCGGTACGGCGGCCGTTGAATTTTGTGGCCGTGTTTCAAACCCTCGCGGTATCGCGACACGCCTGGGACTGAGCCTGGCGGGCGTTCCTGCTCCCTCACCCCAACCCTCTCCCCAAGCGAGCTTGGAGGAGAGGGCGTTTTTGGGTATCCCGCACCTACGCGGTTTGATCGCTATAGCTTTGCTTCAGCCATCCTCCAAACGTGTTGGAGGAAGCTTTTCCTATCCCGCACCGATACGTTTTGATGGCTACCGCTTTGCTTTGGCCCTCTCCACCAGACTCGTTTGGGGGAGAGGGCTGGGTGAAGGGGCAGGCCTTCCAGCGTGCCCCTCCCTTTCAGTGTGCCCCACCATCTGGTCCTTCGACCTTCTTGTGCTGCGCCGGATCTTCGTCCGTCCGGTCGCCCAGCAAGCGGCGGACTGCGACGTAGAAGATCGGCACGAACAGCAGGCCGAGGAAGGTCGCGAACACCATGCCACCGATGACGCCGGTGCCGATGGCATGGCGGGCGTTGGCGCCGGCACCGGAGGAAATGGCCAGCGGCAGCACGCCGAGGATGAAGGCGAACGAGGTCATCAGGATCGGGCGCATGCGCAGGCGGCCCGCATCGATGATGGCTTCGCGCAGGGGCTTGCCTTCGCGCTGGGCTTCCACGGCGAACTCGATGATCAGGATCGCGTTCTTGGCGGCCAGGCCGATGATGGTGATCAGGCCGATCTTGAAGTAGACGTCGTCGGGTAGTCCGCGCATCAGCGAGAACACCACGGCGCCAAGTATGCCCAGCGGCACGATCAGCATCACCGAGACGGGAATCGACCAGCTTTCGTACAGCGCGGCGAGGCAGAGGAACACCACCAGGATGGACAGGCCGAACAGCAGCGGCGCCTGGTTGCCAGAGACGATTTCCTGCAGCGACTGGCCGGACCAGTCGAAGCCGAAGCCGCTGGGCAGGTCTTTTTCCACAATGCCCTGTATTGCGGCCATCGCTTCGCCGGAGCTGCGGCCGGGGACCGGCGAGCCGACGATTTCGATGGCGGAATAGCCGTTGTAGCGCACCAGGGCCGGCGGGCCGAGCACCCATTGCGAATGCACCACGCTGGAGAGCGGAATCATGTTCGGCGTGGTGCTGCTGCTGTTGCCGCTGGCGGGCAGGGAGCTGGGCAGGAAGATGCGGCTAAAGGCTTCCGGGCCCATGCGGAACGGCGCATCGGCCTGCAGCACCACGCGCAGTACGCGGCCCTGGTAGAAGAAGTCGTTCGCGTACACCGGCGCCAGCATCAGCTGGATGGCGCTGAACACATCGGTCACGGCCAGGCCCATGGATTGCGCCTGGATGCGGTCGATGTCGATCTTCAGCTGCGGCGAATCCTGCAGGCCGTTGGGACGCACGCCCTGCAGCACGTCTTTCATTTCGCCGGCTTTGCCGAGCAGCTGGTTCTGTGCTGCGACCAGGGCTTCGTGACCGGCGCCGCTGCGATCCTGCAGGTACATGTCGAAACCGCCGAAAGCGCCCAGACCCTGGATGGTCGGCAGGTTGACCACGAAGGCCTGCGCATCCTTCAGGCCCATGAACAGCGCGCCGTTGGCCTGCTGGATGAAGGTCATCGCGTCGGTGTCGCGATCCTTCCAGGGTTTCAGGCGGATGAACGCCATGCCGACGTTGTCGGCCTGGCCGATGAAGCTGAAGCCGCTGACCTGCAGCACCGCTTCCACCGCTTCATTCTTGGACAGGATTTCATTGACGGTCTGCATCGCCTCGGTCGTGCGCTGCAGCGAGGCGCCCGGCGGCAGCTGCACGATGGCCAGGGTATAGCCCTGGTCTTCTTCCGGCACGAAGCTGCCCGGCATGCGCGTGTAGAGGAAGCCGCACAGCACCACGACGACGGCGAACAGCGCCATCCAGCGGCGCGGTCGCTTGACCGCATGCGTGGTCTGGCGCGTATACGTGGTGAGGGCGCGGTCGAATACGCGGTTGAACCAGCGGAAGAACGCATTGGGTTTCGGATGCGTAGGCTTGAGCATGGTCGCGCACAGGGCCGGCGTGAACGACAGCGCGAGCAGGGCCGAGAAGCCCATCGAGATGGCGATGGTCAGGGCGAACTGGCGGTAGATGGCACCGACCGAGCCGCCTTGCATGGCCGAGGGAATGAACACGGCAGCCAGCACCACGGTGATCGCGATGACCGCGCCGGTGATCTGGCCCATGGCTTTCTTGGTCGCTTCCTTGGGCGAGAGGTGTTCCTCGCTCATGATGCGTTCCACGTTCTCGATCACCACGATGGCGTCGTCGACCACGATGCCGATGGCCAGCACCATGCCGAACAGCGACAGCTGGTTGATGGTGAAGCCGACGAAGTACATGCCGAGGAAGGTGCCCATCAGCGCGACCGGAATGACCAGGGTCGGGATCAGGGTGGCGCGCAGGTTCTGCAGGAATACCAGCATCACCACGAACACCAGCACCACGGCGATGACCAGCGTCTCGACCACTTCCAGGATCGACAGCTTGATGAACGTGGTGCTGTCGTAGGGCACGAACCACGATACGCCCGACGGGAAGCTGGGCTGCATTTCGGCCATGCGCTGCTTTACCGCGTTGGCCACGTCCAGCGCGTTGGCGCCGGGCAGCAGCTGCACGGCGAAGCCGGCGATGGCGTTCTTGCCGTAATACGTGGCGCGGCCGTAGGCGAACGGCCCCAGCTCCACGCGGCCGACGTCCTTGATGCGTACCGTGGTGCCGTCGGCCGAGGTGCGCAGTACGATATTTTCAAATTGTTGCGGAGTGGAAAAACGCCCTTCGGCCATGACCGTGGCCGAGATGCCCTGCTGGTCGATGGTCGGCGTGCTGCCGATGGAACCCGACGCGAACTGCACGTTCTGGCCACGGATGGCGTTGAGCACGGCGCTGGGCGCCATGCCGTAGCCCTGCAGCTTGTCCGGGTCGAGCCAGATGCGCATGGCGTATTCGGAACCGAACTGGGTGGCGCTGCCGACACCCGCGACGCGCTGGATCTGGTCGAGGATGCGCGAGGAAATGATGTTGTTCAGCGCATACGAATCCTGCGAGCCGTCGTCGGATTTCAGCGCGGCGACCATGAGGAAGCCGGCATTCGCCTTGGCCACCACCACGCCTTGCTGGGTGACGTCGGTCGGCAGGCGCGGCAGCGCCAGCGAGACGCGGTTCTGCGTCTGCACCTGGGCGATGTCGGGGTCGGTGCCGCTGTTGAAGGTCAGCGTGATCGAGGCGTTGCCGCTGGCGTTCGACGTGGAGCTGAAATACAGCAGGTTGTCGATGCCGTTGAGCTGCTGTTCGATCACCTGGGTGACGGTCTTTTCCACCGTCTCGGCGCTGGCACCGGCATAGGTGGCGCTGACGACGACCTGGGGCGGGGCGATCTGCGGATACGATTCCACGCCCAGGCGCACGGTACAAAGTATACCGCCCAGCGTGATCAGTATCGCGATCACCCAGGCGAAGATCGGGCGTTCGATGAAGAAATGAGGCACGGAAATTTCTCCTTGGCCTTAGTGCGTGGCCGGGGCTTGCGGGGCGGCCTGGGCTGCCTTGTCCAGTTGTTCCTGCGGCACGGCCTTGGCCGGCGCATCCGGGCGGGCCTTCTGCACGCCGGACACGATGACCTGGTCGCCGTCGGCGATGCCGCTCTTCACCACCCAGTCCGCGCCGTGCAGCTCGCCCAGCTCCACGTGCTTGAGCTGGACCTTGCTGTCGGCGCCGACCACGAGCACGTAGGCGCCCTTGGGATCGCGCTGGATGGCGCGCTGCGGCACCAGGAACGCCTGTTCCAGTTCACCTTGCACCACTTTCACTTTTACAAACATGCCCGGCAGCAGGTTGCGCTCGGGATTGGGAAAGGTCGCGCGCAGCGACATCGTGCCGGTGGCCGGGTCGACCGCCAGGTCGGCAAAGCTCATCGAGCCGGTCTGGGCGTAGGGCGTGCCGTCGGGCAGGGACAGCTGCACTTCGACCTTGTCCGCGGCGGCCAGCTTGAGCTTGCCGGCGGCCTGGGCGGTGCGCAGCTGCGACACTTCGGCGGCGGACTGGCTGAAGTCCACATAGATCGGATCGATCTGCTCGACCACGGTCAGCGGGGTGACTTCGCCCTGGCCAACCAGCGCACCTTCGGTGACCAGGGCGCGGCCGGCGCGGCCGTCGATGGGCGCGGTCACCGCGGCATAGCCCAGGCTGAGCTTGGCCGATTCCAGCGCGGCCTGCGCCTGCTTCACCGCCGCGGCGCTGGTGCGCTGGCTGGCGATGGCGTCGTCCAGGTCTTGCTTGGCGAGTACGCCGCGCGCGGCCAGGTCCTGATAGCGCTTGGCCTTGGCTTCGGCATTCGCCGCGGTGGCGCGGGCCTGGCCCAGGGCTGCCTGGCTGGCATTCAGCGAGGCCTGCAGCGTTGCCGGATCGATCTGGAACAGGGCCTGGCCGGCCTTGACGTCGCTGCCTTCGGTATACAGGCGGCGTTCGACGATGCCGGGTACGCGGGCACGCACTTCGGCAGTACGGGTGGCAGCCAGGCGGCCGACCAGTTCGCGCGTCAGCGGCACAGAGGCGGCTTTGACGCTGACCACGCCCACTTCCGGCGGCGGCGGAGCCTGGGGTTGTTCGGCCTTCTTGCCGCAGGCGGCCAGGCTCAGCAGCAAGGCGGCGGGGAGTAGCAGGCGCAAGGTCTGCGGGCTCATGAGGACATCCTTGATCGGGTGGACGAGGGAAAGGTAGTAGCGGGCTCGCGATGTGCGCGTAGAAACGAATCGATGGCGCGGTCGGCCCATTCTTCTCGCTGCTGCAGGGTGTCGCGACCTCCCAGGCCGAGGCGGCGGCGGTCGATGTCGAAACCGACCAGCATGCCGAGCAGCATTTCGGCCAGGGCCAGGGCATCGTCCTGGCGCAGCTCGCCGCGTTGCATCGCGGCATTCAGGCATTCGGCCAGGCGCTGCTGGATGTTCAGTGCGCCGGCGTTGAACAGCGCCTTGGCTTCTTCGGGAAAACGGGCGATGTCGGTAGTGAGCATGCGCACGGCGGTGATAGTACGCGGCTCGGCCAGGTGTTCCAGATGGGCGCGGGCGAAGCTTCGCAACGCGGCTTCGAGGTCTTCGCAATCGGTGGCGAGGCTGGCGCCGATGGGGCCGAGCAATTCGTTCACCACACTGCGGAACAGGCCTTCCTTGTTGCCGAAGTGGGCGTAGACGGTCTGCTTGGAGCAGCCGGCACGCTGGGCGACGGCGTCCATGCTCACGGCATAGCCCATCTCGAACATGAGTTCGATGGCGGCTTCGCGCATGCGCTGGTGGCGTTTGGACGTACTGGCGGGGGAGGCGGGCATCGTGGGTTGGACTGTACCGTCCAGTTTAGAATTGGCGCGGAGCATAGGTGTTCGTTGGGCCGGCGTCGATGGGGGCTAGACCAAAGTAGCGATCCGCTGGGGTATCTTCTTCCCGCGAAGGCGGTGGGGTAGAGCAAGCTCTTGCATAAGCCTCGGCCGGCGCCGGGCCGCAAGCGGCACCTCCAGATCGGTGTGGCAATGGCACTGGCAATCCGCGCTCGCTCAAGCCTGGTGCGGAGGCCTTGCGCACCCGCTGCGCGAAACCCGTCCAGCCTCCATGACCCTGCGTTAAACGCCCGTTTTTAGGGGGATTTTCGGCTGGATTCAGATGCCGCACAGGCGTATCCTCCGCGCCTCTTTCATTAGCTTCAGGGAAGCCCATGTCCGCCAAGAGCGAGATTGCGCAGGCGCCGGCCGTCGAGGCCGTGCTGACGGAACTCAAGAGCACGCTCACTGCTGCACGGCTCAAGGAGGCGCAGACGTTCACCGCACACCTGCTCAAGCGCGTGACGGCGGACGATCTGGCCAGCCGCCCGGCAGCGCAATGGGGGGCGATGGCGCTGGACCTGCTCGAATTCGTACGCGTGCGCAAGCCGGGTGAAGCACGCGTCCGCGTGTTCAACCCCAGCCTGGACGACCAAGGCTACGACTCCACGCATACCGTGCTGCAGGTGGTCACCGAAGATTCGCCCTTCCTGGTGGATTCGGTGTCCATGGCAGTCAGCGCCGCGGGCCTGCTGGTGCATGCGATCGTGCATCCGGTCTACCGCGTCGAGCGCGACGCCGGCGGCCATGTGCTGGTGCTCGGCATCGATACCGACGGCGGCAAGGGCAAGACGGAATCGGTGATGCATTTCGAACTCAGCCGCATCGCCGAGGCCGAGGAAATCAAGCGCCTGCAGCTGTCGGTGCAGCGCTCGCTCAAGGATGTTCGCTCCGCCGTCGCCGACTGGTCGGCCATGCGCGACAAGATGCTCGCGCTGTCGCGCGAACTGCCGCAGCGCAAGCTGCCGGTCGATGCGGCCGGCGTCGCCGAGGCGCAGGAATTTCTCAACTTTGTTGCAAACGATCATTTTACCTTCCTGGGCTACCGCGAATACGCCGTCGACCAGGCCAGCGACGCGCTGATCACCGTACCCAGTTCCGGCCTGGGCATCCTGCGCCAGGACGAAGACGCCAGCCCGCGCCCGCTCAAGAGCCTGGTCGCCCGCGAGCTGCCGCAGTCGGGTTCCACCGACGCGATCATCCTGACCAAGACCAATTCCCGCGCCACGGTGCATCGCCCGGGCTACATGGACTACATCAGCGTGCTCGGCTTCAACGATGCCGGCGTGCCGGTGACCGAGCAGCGCTTCCTTGGCCTGTTCACCTCCGGCGCGTACATGCGCCGGCCGCAGGACGTGCCGCTGGTGCGGCAGAAAGTGGAATCGGTGCTGCTGCGCTCCGGCCTGCGCCGCGAATCGCATTCGGGCAAGGCGCTGCGGCACATCCTCGATACCCTGCCGCGGGACGAACTGTTCCAGGCCACCGAGGACGAACTGTTCGGCACCGTGATGGGCGTGCTGCAGCTGCAGGAGCGCACGCGTTCGCGCATCTTCGTGCGCCGCGACAAGTACGGCCGCTTCTTCTCCTGCCTGGTATTCATTCCCCGCGACCGCTTCGATAACGCCACGCGCGAGAAGATCGAGGCCATGCTCAAGCGCGCCCTGCACGGCGACCGCGTCGATTCCACCGTACAGGTGGGCGAATCGCCGCTGGCACGCCTGCACCTGATCATCCGGCCCAAGCCCGGCGAAAGCGCCAGCTACGACGTGGCCGAGATCGAGCAGAAGCTGGTGCAGATCGTGCGCAACTGGTCCGACGAACTGCGCGATGCCCTGGTGCAGAAGCACGGCGAGGACAAGGGCCTCAAGCTCGCCAACAAGTACGGCAAGGCGCTGCCGGCCAGCTACATCGAGGAAGTGACGCCGCACCTGGCGGTGGCCGACGTGGAAGCCGCCGCGGCGCTGAAGACGCCGGAAGACATCCGCCTGTCGCTGTACCGCTCGCGCAAGAAGGGCGAAGGCCTGCGCTTCAAGCTGTTCCGCTACGGCGCGCCGATCACCTTGTCCGATGCCCTGCCCATGCTGGAAAACATGGGCCTGAAGATCGTTTCGGAACACCCCTACGAAATGGACCTGGGCGAGTCGACCATCTCGATCCAGGATTTCGACGTGCAGACCGCCACGGCCTGCGAGTTCGACATCGACGAAGTGCGTGAAGCCTTCCAGAACGCCTTCGAGCGCATCTGGCGCGGCCAGGCCGAGAACGACGGCTTCAACAAGCTGATCCTCGGCGCGCAGATGGACTGGCGCCAGGTCGCCATGCTGCGCGGCTACTGCAAATACCTGCTGCAGACCGGCGTGCCGTTCTCGCAGGCCTACATGGAAGCCACGGTCAACCTGTATCCGGCCATCGCCGGCCTGCTGGTGGAACTGTTCGAAATCAAGTTCGACCCGGCCCGCGAAGGGGCTTCCAAGGCCACGGTGGAACAGGCGCGCAAGCGCCTGGCCAAGGAACTCGACGCGCTGGTGCCCGACGACGTGCGCGCCAGCAACGCGCTGGCGTTCGAGGCCCTGTATGCCGCGCGCGGCGAATCGCGCGAGGTGCAGGCCGATGCGGTGATCGCGGTGATCCGCGTGCTGCTCGATCGCGTCGCCAGCCTCGACGAAGACCGCATCCTGCGCAGCTTCATGGGTGTGATCCGCGCCACCTTGCGCACCAGCTACTACCAGCTCGACGGCAACAAGCCGAAGGACTACATCAGCTTCAAGTTCGACCCCGCGCAGGTGCCCGACCTGCCCAAGCCGAAACCCTATCGCGAAATCTTCGTCTATTCGCCGCGCGTCGAAGGCGTGCACCTGCGCTTCGGCCCGGTCGCCCGCGGCGGCCTGCGCTGGTCCGACCGGCGCGAAGATTTCCGCACCGAGGTGCTGGGCCTGGTCAAGGCGCAGATGGTGAAGAACACGGTCATCGTGCCTGTCGGCTCCAAGGGCGGCTTCTTCGTCAAGCGTCCGCCGGTCGGCGGTGATCGCGACGTGCAGCTGGCCGAAGGCATCGCCTGCTACCGCATGTTCATCAATGGACTTCTGGACATTACCGACAACATCGTCGACGGCCAGATCGTCCATCCGCGCAACGTGGTGCGCCACGACGCCAACGATCCCTACCTCGTCGTTGCCGCGGACAAGGGCACGGCCACGTTCTCCGACATCGCCAATTCGATCTCCGCCGACCACGGCTTCTGGCTGGGCGACGCCTTCGCCTCGGGCGGTTCGGTCGGCTACGACCACAAGGGCATGGGCATCACCGCCAAGGGCGGCTGGGAATCGGTCAAGCGCCATTTCCGCGCCCTGGGCCGCGACTGCCAGAGCGAAGACTTCACCTGCGTCGGCATCGGCGACATGTCCGGCGACGTGTTCGGCAACGGCATGCTGCTGTCCAAGCACATCCGCCTGCTGGCCGCGTTCGACCACCGGCATATCTTCCTCGACCCCAACCCGGATTCGGCCATCTCGTTCAAGGAGCGCACGCGCATGTTCGCGTTGCCGCGCTCTTCCTGGGCCGACTACGACGCCAGCCTGATTTCCAAGGGCGGCGGCATTTTCCCGCGCAGCGCCAAGACCATGCCGGTTTCGCCGGAAATCCGCGCCGTGCTCGGCATCGACGACGGCGTGGAACAGATGTCGCCGAACGACCTGATGCGCGCGATCCTCAAGGCGCCGGTCGACCTGCTCTGGAACGGCGGCATCGGCACCTACGTCAAATCGGAAGCGGAAACCAATGCCGACGCGGGCGACCGCGCCAACAACGCCATCCGCATCAACGGCCGCGAGCTGCGCTGCAAGCTGGTAGGCGAGGGCGGCAACCTCGGCATGACCCAGCGCGGCCGCATCGAGGCCTCGCTCAACGGCGTGCTGATGAACACCGACTTCATCGACAACTCCGCCGGCGTGGACACCTCCGATCACGAGGTGAACATCAAGATCCTGCTCGGCGACGCGGTGCATCGCGAAGAGCTGACGCTGGAAGCGCGCAACGTGCTGCTCGCCGACATGACCGACGAAGTCGAGCGCCTGGTGCTGATGGACAACTACCGGCAGAACCAGGCCATCAGCGTGATGGAACGCATGTCGGTCAGCCGCCTGGGCGCCAAGCAGCACTTCGTGCGCACGCTGGAAGCGCAGGGCCTGCTCGACCGCCAGATCGAATTCCTGCCGTCCGATGCAGAGTTCGCCGAACGCAAGGCACGCGGCCTGGGCCTGACCCGGCCCGAGCTGTCCATCCTGCTGTCGTATTCCAAGATCGTGCTGTTCCAGCAGCTGCTCGACTCCGACGTACCGGAAGATGCCTACCTCTCGCGCGAGCTCAAGCGCTACTTCCCCGAGCCGCTGCAGGAGAAGTATTCGGCGCACATGGAACGCCATCGCCTGAAGCGCGAAATCATCGCCACCGCGGTGACCAACTCGATGATCAACCGCATGGGCGCGACCTTCGTGCTGCGCATGCAGGAAGACACCGGCCAGGCGCCGGCGCCCGTGGCCAAGGCCTATACCATCGCGCGCGAAGTGCTCGATGCGCGCGACCTGTGGGCCGGCATCGAGGCGCTGGACGGCAAGGTCAACGGCAATGCGCAGATCGATGCGCTGCTGGTGATCTGGCAGCTGCTGCGCAACATGACGCGCTGGCTGCTCAACCAGCCCGGCGAATCGCTGGATATCGCCAAGGCGGTGACGCGTTACCAGCCCGGCATGCTCAAGCTGAAGCAGTCGCTGGCCGAAGTGCTGTCGGCGAGCGAACGCGCCGCCTTCGATGCCGCCCGCGAACGCTGGCTGGGCCAGGGCTTCCCGCAGGAGCTGGCCGAACAGCTGGCCGGCGTGCCGGCGCTGGTCTCGGCGCTGGACATCATCGATACCGCCGAAGACAACAAACTGGCCGTGCCCGAAGTGGCACAAGTGCACTTTGCCCTGGGCGAGGCACTGCACCTGAAGTGGCTGATGTCAAAGGTGGAAGAGTTGACCGTGGAAACGCGCTGGCATGCCCACGCACGCGGCTCGCTGCGCGACGAGCTGTACCAGCAGCACCGGGCGCTGGCGGCCCAGGTGCTCAAGGGCGGCAAGGGCAGCGGCGCGGCGCTGGTGGAGCAGTGGCTCAACCGCGACGACGCCTCGCTCAAGTTCACCCTGGGCATGTTTGCCGACATGCGCAGCCAGGTCGTCACCGACTATCCCATCGTGTCGGTCGCGGTGCGCCGCCTGGCCCAGCTGGTACAGGCCGGCGCGCGCTGAGGTTTCGCACCGTAGTAGCGCGTTGACGGTGATGGACTGCGTTCCGGCGCAGTCCATCCGCCCGCCGGCGGGCGCGATCGCACTCACGATCCCGCACGCCTGCCGTGCGGCCTCGTTGGCATGGGTTGGATGGATGAAAGCGGCTTTCCAGTGGATTGGAACGCACGCGGCCAAACGTGTGAATTGCCGTTCTTCGCCGTCGCTACGCCACGGCGAAGTCGCGCTATGGTCGCGCTGTCCCCTTTGCCCGGAGCCCGCGCATGCCGTATCGATTGCCGCCTTCCCTGTGCCGTAGCCTGCTCGGGCTGGCGCTCGCCACCGCCGCGCTACCGGCGCTCGCCGCGTCCTGGGCGCGTATCGAGCCGTCGCAGGCCGCCGCCGCGCGGGCGGCCGGTGTCGCCGTGGTCGAGGACTACGGCAGCTTTCTCTGGGTGCGCGGCGATGCCCAGCGCCTGCGCGCACTCGGCATCACCGATGCGGCGGAGGCCCTCGATGCGTTCGGCCTGCAGTTGGGCGCCACGCGTTTCGATCCGCTCGCCAGCTACCCCGATTCCCTGCAGCAGATCGCCGCGGAAACCGCGCCGCGGCTGCACCTGCTGCAGTTCCACGGCCCGGTCAAGCAGGCCTGGCTGGACAGCCTCGGCGCGCAAGGCGTGACCGCGGTGCAATACCTGGCACCGGATGCCTACGTGGTCTGGGGCAGCGGCGAAAACCTCGCCCGCGCCGCCGCCGGCAGCCGCGAAGTGCGCTGGGCCGGCGAATTCCGCCGCGAGTGGCGGCACAACGGCGTGACGGCAACCGCCAAGCGCGGCAACGTGCGCGTCTGGCTGTACCGTCCTGCCCAGGTGGACGAGGCCCACCTGCGCCTGGCCGGCGCCGAGGTGCTGGATCGCGCGCCGATCGACGCCAGCTTCGACGAAGTGCGCGCCCGCGCCGACGCGGCCACGCTGGACAACCTGCTGCAGATTCCCGGCGTCTACGCCGTGCTGCCGCTGAAGACCTCGGGCGGCAACCGCGGCGAAGTCGGCGATGCCATCAGCATGAACATGTTCGGCAGCGGCGGCGTGCCGCAGGCCGGCTACCGCGCGCGCCTCACCCAGGCCGGCGTGGACGGCAGCGGCGTGATCATGGCCAATATCGATACCGGCATCTTCGAGAACAACCCCTCGCTGGTGGCGCGCATGCTGCCCTGCACCGGCAGCAGTTGCGGCGGCAGCGCCAGCAGCAGCCACGGCACGCATACGGCCGCGATCATGGCTGGCGACGGCGGTGCCGGCACGGCGGTCAACGGCTTCCAGCGCGGCCTGGGCATGGCGCCGGGCGCACGCCTGGTCGAGCAGGTCTACTCGCCCACCTTCACCCAGGCCGGCGGCCTGCTCAAGCTGATGACCCAGTCCTACGCCAACGGCGCCGTGCTGTCGGGCAACAGCTGGGGACCGTCAGCGTCGCCCGTCGGCTACGACGGCGACACGCGCCAGGTAGATGTCGGCGCACGCGATACCGACCCGGCCCTGGCCGGCGACCAGCCGCTGATCTACGTGCTGTCGATCATGAACGGCTACGGCGGCACCAGCAGCCAGGGTTCGCCCGACGAAGCCAAGAACGTGATCACCGTCGGCTCGACCTGGGGCGAAACCGGCCCCGGCGTGCCCGATACCGCGCGCCTGAACAGCCTGAGCACCAACAGCGGCCACGGCCCGGCGCTGGACACGCGGCGCATTCCGCACCTGGTGGCGCCGGGCTGCGAGATCGACTCGGCCATCAACGCGACCGGCTACGGCCTGGATTGCGGCACCAGCATGGCCTCGCCGCACGTGGCCGGCGCGGCCGGCCTTTTTGTACAGAAATACCGAAATGACAATGGCGGCGCCACGCCGAGCCCGGCCCTGGTCAAGGCAGCCCTGCTCGCCTCGGCGCAAGACCTGTTCGGCGGCAACGACGCCGACGGCATCGCCCTGGTCCACCGCCCCGACAACAAGCAGGGCTGGGGCCGCCTGCGCACCGACCGCCTGCTGGCCCAGGACGCGACCGTCTGGTACTACGACCAGCAGACCGTGCTCGGCAGCACCGGCGAGGTGTGGAAGCGCGACCTGCGCCCGGTCGACCCGACCAAGCCGGTGCAGGTGATGCTGGTCTATACCGACGCCCCCGGCCACGGCCTGGGCGGCAGCCAGGCGGCCTGGAACAACGACCTCGACCTGCTCGTATTCAGCGACAGAGTGCGCTTTCGCGGCAATGTATTCGACGCCGCCGGCAACTCCGCCACCGGCGGTACGGCCGACCCGCGCAACAACGTCGAAGCCGTGATGCTGACGCCGGAACAGGTCGGCGCCACCCTGCGCGTGCAGGTGACCGCGGCGAACATCAACTCGGATGCCCTGCCCAACAGCGGCGACGGCACCGAGCAGGATTTCGCCATCGTCTGCCGCAACTGCCGCGTGCCCTAGCCGAGGACGGCGCGCCGCCGCTTGCTGTGGCGGCGCGTTTCTTTCGACGCTTCGATAACACGGCCACGGTCGCTCCGTGACCTGCGGTCGGCGGCATCGTCGACGTGGTTTCGCTCCAGCGCGAATGGCGGTTGCCTGATCCGGCACACGCCATCGGGCGCCAGTAGCCGCCGCGCCTCCCGCTGCGGTTACACTCGGCCGACCCCGGACAGCAGCGTACAGCGATGAGCCAGCGCATCTACTTCGTGGCCAGCAAGACGGAAGACGCCCAGGCCGCGCTCACCCTCGCCCGCGAACGCTTCGGCGAAACGCCACTGGATGAAGCCAACGTCATCGTCGCCTTCGGCGGCGACGGCTTCATGCTGCAGACCCTGCACCGCCACAACGCGCGCTGCCTGCCCGTCTACGGCATGAAGCTGGGCACGGTCGGCTTCCTCATGAACCAGTACCGCATGGACGACCTCGACCAACGCATCGCCCGCGCCCAGCCCACCACGCTGCGCCCGCTGATGATGGAAGTGCAGACCGAATCCGGCTCCACCGTCGCCGCCACCGCCTTCAACGAAGTGTCGCTGCTGCGCCAGACCAAGCAAGCCGCCCACGTGCGCGTGTCGCTCAACGGCATCGTCAAACTCGAAGAACTCGTCTGCGACGGCATCCTGCTCTCATCCCCCGCCGGCTCCACCGCCTACAACCTCTCTGCCCACGGCCCCATCCTGCCGCTGGGCTCCAACGTGCTCGCCCTCACACCGATCAGCCCGTTCCGCCCGCGGCGCTGGCGCGGCGCCATCCTGCCGTCCGCCACGCAGGTGCGCTTCGAAGTGCTCGACCACTACAAGCGGCCCGTCAGCGCGACGGCCGACTCGTACGAAGTGCGCGACATTGTGGAAGTGACGATTTTCGAATCGCAGGAGAAGACGGTGAGTTTGTTGTTCGATCCGGAGCACAATCTGGAGGATCGGATTTTGAATGAGCAGTTTGAGATTTAGCTTTTTTAGCATCGTCGGCTGGTTGGCCTCTACCATCAGGCTTGCGCGTCCAACCAATCCGCAATAACAGCAGTCAAGTCGGATGCCTCTGCGGCGCGGCGGCTTCAATGAAGGAAGATTCTGCATGGCCCAATTCGGCGACCAGGACTTGGAACGGCTGCTGACAGATCTTGAATCAGATCGGGTCGAACGCAAACAATCATTCAATGGCGCCGCGCCTACGACGGTGCGTGAGGCCGTATGTGCGTTCGCTAACGACCTTGCGGGACATAAGATGGCTGGCGTGATCTTCATTGGTGCGCGAGACGATGGCTTGCCGATGGAAGGATTTGTCGTTTCGGACGAACTTCTGCGGCAGCTGGCTGATATCAAGACAGACGGCAACATAGTTCCGCCTCCGTCACTCTTGGTAGAAAAGCGCACGCTACGAGACCACGATTTGGCCGTAGTAACGGTACAACCGTGCGACACTCCGCCAGCGCGCTTCAAAGGGCGCATCCACGTGCGCTGGGGCCCGCGTCGTGGCCTTGCGACGGCTCAGGACGAGCGCATTCTGAACGAGCGCCGTCGTCATCGTGACCGACCTTATGACGTCCAGCCTGTACTCGACGCCGGAGTGGACGAGCTCGATCGTTTGCGTTTCGAACAGGAGTATTTGCCCGCTTTGGTCGCGCGCGATGTTCTTGTCGCCAATGACCGCACATACGAGCAGAAACTTGCGGCGACCAAGATCGTAACGAGCGAAAACGAGCCTGTGCCGACTGTTCTGGGACTGCTCGTTGTTGGCAGATCACCGTCAGACTGGATTCCCGGCGCCTTCACGCTTTTCCTCCGGCTGGCGGGCAATGATCTCGCGGCACCTGTTGCTGACGAAGCAACTATCTATGGCACTGTTGGGGATCAGATTCGTCAGTTGGAAGAAAAGCTGGCTGCACACAACTTGCGCGGTGTGCGCTTTGCCGATACCGCCACTGAGGAACGCCGTGAGGCTTTTCCAATGGATGCGCTCAGGCAGCTGGTGCGTAACGCGCACATGCATCGAAGTTATGAGGCGACGAACACGCCAGTTCGTGTCTATTGGTTCGATGACCGCATCGAGATTCACAATCCCGGCGGGCCATTCGGAAGTGTAACTTCTGAAAACTTCGGTCAGCCGGGCATCACTGACTATCGCAATCCAAACTTGGCCGAAGCGTTGCGTGCTCTGGGTTACGTGCAACGTTTTGGCGCGGGCATTGCCATCGCCCGTCGGCATCTCGGAGAAAGGCTGGTTTTTGAGGTTCAACCGGGCGTGGTGGCAGCGATCATTCGCGGAGACACGCCATGACTGTCAACATCGCGTTCTTCAATAACAAGGGAGGCGTTGGAAAAACCTCGCTGGTTTATCACTGCGCCTTCATGTTCGCCGAGCAGGGGCGCCGAGTTCTCGCGGTCGATCTCGATCCGCAGTCCAATCTGTCGATCATGGCGTTGGATGAGGATCGGCTCGAAGCGCTTTGGCCGGACCATGACCATCCCAATACGTTGCATGGCGCCATTGCGCCTTTGTTCGGAGGCACGGGGGATATTCGGGAAGCACATATCGAGCATCTGAGTGATCGGCTGGGACTTCTGGTGGGCGACCTTGCGCTGTCACGGATTGAAGACGATCTTTCAACCGAGTGGCCCCGTTGTTTAGAAGGGCGTGAACGCGCTTTTCGCGTAACCACCGCATTCTGGCGTGTCATTGACGAAGCGGCGAAACGTCATCAGGCGGAAATCGTGCTACTTGACGTAGGGCCCAATCTCGGTGCCATCAATCGTGCATCGTTGGTCGCATCGACGCACGTCGTCGTGCCGGTGGCGCCTGATCTGTTTTCGCTCCAAGGGCTGAAGAACCTGGGGCCCACACTCCGTCGGTGGCGTGATACCTGGGCGCAGGCGCTTCCGAAGGCGCCGCCAAGTCTGGGGCAGATACCGCAAGGGGAAATGTATCCCATAGGATACGTACTCATGCAGCACGCCGAGCGTTTGGGGCGGCCGACCAAGGCGTATTCGAGGTGGAATCAGCGTCTGCCAGAAGTTTACTGGGAGAGTGTCCTTGGCATGTCGTCGGATTCCATGCCTGATAGCAACGAAAACCAGATTCACCGGATCAAGCACTACCGCAGTTTGATGCCGATGGCGATGGAAGCACGGAAGCCGATGTTCAAGCTGACCAGCGCAGATGGCGCGATTGGCGCGCACCAGAACAATGTGCACCAGTGCTACTCGGATTTCGACGCTCTCTCGTCAGAGATCATTACGCGGCTGGGTCGGAAGGACTTCTGACTGGGTCGTTGCGACTTTTTTGTCCAACGGAAGCGGTTTCTACTGCTCCGGAAGGACTTTCGACCGGGTCGTTGCGACTTTTTTGTCCAACCGAAGCGGTTTCTACTACCCCGGAAGGATTTTCGACTGGGTCGTTGCGACTTTTTTGTTCAACCGAAGCGGTTTCTACTGGTCCGGAGCGACTTTCGACTGGGTCGTCGCGACTTTTTTGGTCTACGGAAGCGGTTTCCACTACCGCGGAGCGACTTTCGACCGGGTAGCTGCCGTTCGCTGCGGGTGGCGACCGGGCAGGGTGGGAGCCGCAGGGCGCTGCACTGCCGGCGATGCCCATCGCGCCGCAACCGGCGCGATGGGCGAGGGCGAGGTGCTGCTACGTTTTGTCGTCGTCGGCCTTTTGGCGTGCGCTGTCGTGTCGACGAGATTCCGTACGTAGGCGCGTCGAACGTTCCGGTGTTGCAGTCCGGCGAATTTCTTAGGCTTCGAAGCGCTTTGCAACTACAGGTTGCAGCGCTGCAACTGTAGCGACACGACAGCGCGGGGAAGCTGGGATAGTGTGCGCTTCCCACCGCATAGGGCGGGTTGCATACGGGAGAACGTCATGCGTAAGTCCCTCGCCAGAAGACCTCTGGCTGGTTCAAAACCTTTCGCCAGCGGCAGGAGCGCACCATGAGCCAGCCATCCTTCTACCCCCTCGCCGGCGACAACAGCGAAACGCAGCCGGTCCTGTTCGCGCTCGCCCTCGACAATCCGCAACAGCGCAACGCGCTGCTCGACGAAGCGATGGCCCGCCTCAATGCCGCCACCGCGATGAGCGATGCGCTGGTCACTGCGCAGATCGAGCCGCATGGCGCACGCACACATGCGCCGTTTGCCGAGGCCATCGCCATCCTGTCGCGCGATGCGGCGCAGCTGATGCAGATTGCGCGCGGCGTAGTGGGGTAGGCCGCGGTGGCGCAGGGTGGGTCTTGACCCAACGCAGTTCGCGCAGCAGCCAACGGCAATATCGATAGCGCCGGACGCGTTGGTGGCGGATTGGGGGATACCGGGCCGACAGGTGGTGGATCGACAGGTGGTGGGTCAAGATCCACCCTAAGATGTCGTCCCGTCACAAGCGATGCGCTGGCCACGATTGAACCGCCCCGAGATTCCCGGAGACTCCGGATTGTGAGTCACGCCGTCATGGCGGACTCGCGGATTGCTGCGTAGTAGCGTGCCTCGGCTTCT
>NZ_SNZH01000028.1 GCF_004363655.1 Tahibacter aquaticus | reverse complement strand
CCGATCGTGCAGTGGGACCACGACCTTGCCGCGTTCATCCCCATGGGCCGCGGCACCGTGAGCGAGGACGGCACCCAGATCGTCACCGATCCCGGCTCGGGCATCACCAAAGCCGGCTGGGGCGGCGCCCCAGCGATTCCGCCACCGGAAACTTGCGGCACCAATCCGCCGCCGCCGGTATGCCGCGGCCGTGACTGCTCGCCCTGCCCGGACTGCTACGTGCAGCAAGGCCAGTGCCGCGTGTGCATGCCGAGCCTCGCGCAGGAAGGTCCTAAGTGCGATAACGATTGGTGCAAGCGCTGCCGCTTCGGGGTATGTAAGGAGCGTTATGCGACTGCTGCCACCAAGCCGGAGATGACGCAAGTCACCGAGATTCCTCATAAAGTGCTGCCTTGGCCCGCGGGATGCGATACGAGCAGAAGTGTGGGTTGTGCCATGGCGTTCCCTCGTCATTTTTCTGGCGGAGCATCTATTAAATTGGAAGCCGAACCCTATTGCGACGGCACTGGCGTCTGGCGTTTCAGGCTGACCAAGCTGGAACATCAGCTAGCGATTTCGGCGCGGCCAACCGGTTCTGGATTCGCATTGTTAACTGATACAGTTATTAACAGTCTTAATAGTTGCAACGATCTCAATGACCTAAAGCGGAGCTTCATTTCCATCGCCACGCGTGATGATCCTAATGATCCCGGCGCAATTTTTGGCTTCACCTACGGCCGCCCCGAAGCAACGCTGGGGCATGAAGTTGTGCATGTTCGCCGGTACATCAAGGGCGCAAACAATGACCGACAAGGGTTGGCTGCACTGGCGCGGGAAATGGACAATTTTACGGTGTCCATGGAGACTTACCCAGCTCCGGACGATGCTATTCGCTCACCGGAACTGCGGTTGAAGTTTGATGAACTACGAACAAAGTATCTTCGTGACGTGATCACGCCGATCAGCAATCGAGAAAATCAGAATCCTCACCCGAACGCCGCCGAATACAACAATCAGTCGTTGGCGAGCGTGGCCAGCTGGATCGCCAAGATCGATGCACGCAGACGAGCCAATCATTGCAACTGAGGAGTGGCTGAATCGTGATCTATTCCATTGCCTTATCAGCGGCCACGGCACTTATGGCTGCTGTTGCGACGCCGACAACGCAAGAATGCATGTGGGAAGCGCCAGGGAGGGCGCGCGTCACCGTCACCTACTACAAGCGCGGCGAACTATATCTGCGGTACAACGACGTGCGCGTCGAAATTCTCGATAGAGATGGCGTTATTGCCGCCTCGCCGGACTCGCGCCACGGCCGGTATTGGTTCATCTTTGCGAGAGATTCAGCGGGTGAGTTGATCGCGGAAGATGACTACGTGCCGCCTGTTGTCAGTTTGTCGCCTAAAGAGTCTAAGGCCAAGACGGCGCTGCCGACTGGTGCGCGGCAGCTTGCAGCAGGAACGGTACTCAATGAGCGTATTAACTGGGATAGCTCGTTGTTGCCAGGCCAGCAGTGGAAAGTAGACGAGCGCTACAGCATTTGCCCAGCCAACGGGCTTTGGGCGCGTGATCGCGACGAAGCGCTGACAGATGTCATTCCGATTTCCATCGCCAAATGTTTGATTCTCGATGCAAGGGTGGTTGTTGGTGCTGATGGGGCCGGTGGGAACTGATGTGGTGCTGTGAGAATGCACAAAGACTCTCTGGGCGATAGCCGCTTGCGAGTGTTCTTCTTTCGCTCGCCGACACGAAATGCTGCCTGATCCACAGTGCTTTCAACCGAGCCGCGCGAAAAATTTGATGACCTTCCGTCCATGTATCTCTACGACGTTCCGTTTTCCGCATGAGACAGGCGTCAAAGAGGTCGTAGCGGTTTCCCCCGGCGCGTGGTGGCAACACAGCTCGATTACAATGACCACAGACTTTTCGGCCTATTGGGCGCGCACCCCATGCCAAGTGAGAGAGCATTGTGATTGTGTTCGCGATTGTGCTGGCGATCGCATCCGCAGCGGAACCCGCTCCGGGCGCCAAGTGCCCGCGCGCGATCCGTGAGGCGTTGGCCAGTCGCGGCCCCTGTATATCGAATGCACGGCATTCGTGCCTCACAGCGGATATGGCAACGGTGGTGGCGACGCGGTTCGCCGGCCCGCGCGACATCGGCCAGGATGCTCGAATCAGGCGTGTTGAGTATTCCTGTTTTGCTGATGGTTGCTTCTGGCGGTTCAACTACGAACCGACCCGTCCGCGACCCGTTGTCGGTAGCAGCTTTTCGATCGTTGTGAACGACACGACCTGTGCGGCAAGACTAATCCCGGGCATGTAGGACCTGCATTGCGGCGAGACGGTTTTCTCACGTCGACGCCGCTGCGGAACAAGCGCTAGCGCGTATTCGCGAAGCGCGGCGCACCCTCTGTCGATGTTGCTCTCACGACGGAATGTCGGTGTGCAGCACTGGGCGCTAAACGCTGGATTTTGCAGGTAACCGTCTGGCGGACGCTCACGTTTCAGCCGGGTTGAAGTGGTCGCCCGTTCGTGCCGGCAGCGGAGTAGCTCTACTGCGGGAGTGCTTCCAGGCGAGCCTTGGCTTGTCGTTTACCGAGGTTGCGCAGAGCAACCAGTTTCTGCGCCTGCTGAGCGTGGGGCTCGTTCTTACCTTGTTCCCAGTTGTAGATGGATTTGAACCGCGTAGCCCAACAATCCCGCTTGTATGGGGCAGACCCACAAGTTGAGGTAGCTGCCAGCGGGCCAGGCGTCGATTCCGGTCCCGTTCCGCTTGACCAGTGCGTCGAGCTTGAGGGTTGCCTCGTCGTCGTTCTCATCGTAGGGATAGGGGCCATCTACGGCGGTTCGGGTGATTCCGGTGGTCTCGTTCCCGTCGGGGTCTCGGTTGGCCAGGACGAATTCGATCATGGCGTCCGAGGCATAGGGCGCGAACGGTGCTGGGACATGAACGATGTCGGCGTTGCGTTTGCGGAAGTCTTCGTTGAGCACGCGGATCTGGCTGTCGATCTGGGCGTCGCTCACGTTCTCGGTCGCGGTGCTGTAGAGCACATGGACTACCACCGGAATGGTGGTGACGCGGGGTGTGGGGGTGGTGTTCAGCCGTGCCGCTTGCAACTCGACCGTTCGCCGTTCGTCGCGATACTGCTCCGACATCGCGGCCAACTGAAAATGATGCGGCATGGTTCCACAAATTCTGGACATAGCCCGGGCTCCTCACACAAAGGGTTTGACGGCTTAGGCAAGCGGGGTTGCTGGATCGAAGTAGATAAGCCGAATCATGGGCAAGGCGTCGCGGGCAACCGTGGATCGGTAGCGGTTCGAACAGCGCTGAACCGGTCGGGTGCGCAGAGCCGATGAGCATCAAGTGCTGGAACAAAGCCGAACCTCCCATCGCTGGTCGAAAACACTGAGGATGCAAGGGCGCTGGACCGAAGGCAGTCCCTCTGTTGCGGATGGACCTCGCACGCGGCCGCATGCAGATTCCTGGCTCCGAAGGTCAGGAGTGGCTTGATTCGTCCGCCAGCGTTGCGGGTTTCATGGCTCCGTGTGTCCGCGGCCTTGGAGCAGGACAGTTGCTGCCAGGCGCTGGAGCTGAACGCTGCCGCAGTTCTAGTTGCCCACAATCATCCGAGCGGCGTTGCTGTGCCTTCTGCTTCGGACCGGCTCGTCACGGAACAGCTGAAGAACGCCTTTGAGCTCATCTGTGGGAGGCTGCGGGACCATTTGATCGTCGGTGGGGGGAACTTTCGTTTCCCTGGCCGAACGCGGGCCGATCTAGCCCGCAGGCGAGGCGTCTCCGGGTGCCCAGTCTTTTCGCTGCTGCGACCCCTGCGCGTCGTGAACCTTTGCCTGAGGCATGACCCGAGTACATCAACGGCCTCCCGCCGGGCGGCATGTGCGGCCCGACGTGGTCGGGTTGCCGGTTGAGCATCGCCCGCGTCCGGCTGCTGCGAGCCCGTCGCGCAGAGCGTTTGGAGCCGAAAAAACTGCCTTGGATCAGAACGAGTTGCGGCGAGTTTACGCAGCCGTTATGGCGCGGAGCCTTCTGGGAATGGAGGGTTTACACGGTGCGGTGTGACACTGTGCGGGCACCTGTCCGGGTTCAACGCACATGAACAGTTTTGCTCTTTTCTTCTGGGTACTTGCAGGAATGCTGGGCTACACGATGCTCATCCTCCGGATCCTGTGCCGTGGCCGCATAACGACCGGTACGCGGGCGAGCACCGTACACCCACGCGGTTGTTCATCGCGTGTCCGTGCGTCTGACCCCGAAATGATGCTCACGCTCCGCTCGTTGGGGTACGGTGTCGATGTAACAGCGTGCGGTTCGTCAAGCGTCGGCTGTGGCGTCGGCTGTGGCGTTGGCTGCACCCTCCGCGTTCTTCGCTTCCGCCCGACAACGGTCAGCACTCCAAGGATTTCCAGCGCATGAGCGTAACGCCCGCAACCGCCGCCGCCGGACCTGACCGCTTCCGCGCTGGCCTTCTCATCGCCGCCATCGGCATCGTTTTCGGAGACATTGCTACAAGTCCACTCTACGCGATGCAGGAGGCGTTCGGCGTACACGGCGTGCGCCCGACGCCCGAAAACGTGCTGGGCGTGCTGTCGTTGGTGTTCTGGTCGCTGATCGGTGTGGTGTCGCTGAAGTATGTGTTCTTCATCATGCGCGCCGACAACAAGGGTGAGGGCGGCATCATGGCGCTGCTCGCCCTCGCCCAACGCGCCGTGCGCGGCGACCGTCGTTCGTCCCGGTTGATCGTGGCCCTGGGGCTCGCCGGTGCGGCGCTGTTCTTTGGGGACGGCGTGATCACTCCGGCGATTTCCGTCCTGTCCGCCGTCGAGGGCGTGGGCGTTGCCGCGCCTTCGCTCAAGGACTACATCGTGCCCATCACGGTCGGCATCCTGATTGGCTTGTTCCTGTTCCAGCGCCACGGCACGGCGGTGGTGGGAAAAATCTTCGGGCCCGTCATGCTGGTCTGGCTCATCAGCATCGGGCTGCTCGGTGGCTTCACCCTGGCCTCGAACCTCGACGTGCTGGCGGCGTTGAATCCCGTCCATGCTGTCGAGTTCATGGCACGCAACGGTTTCCGGGGGTTCGCCACCCTGGGTGCCGTGGTGCTCGTGCTGACCGGTGCTGAAGCCCTTTACGCGGACATGGGGCATTTCGGTCCCAAGCCGATTCGCCTCAGCTGGTCGTTGGTCGTGCTTCCCGCTTTGTTGCTGAACTACTTCGGGCAGGGGGCGTTGCTGATCGGGAACCCGGAGAGCGCCAGCAATCCGTTCTACCTGATGGTCCCGCGGGATTTGCTCTACCCGATGATCGGCTTGGCGGCGGCCGCCACGGTCATCGCTTCGCAGGCCATCATTTCCGGCGTTTATTCGATGACCCGTGAAGCGATTCATCTGGGCTACCTGCCGCGCATGCGGGTCGTCCACACGTCCGAGGAAACCCGCGGCCAGGTCTACCTGCCGGGCATCAACGCATTCCTGTTCGTCATGGTTATGGCGGCCGTCGTTGGCTTCGGATCGGCAGCGCGTCTGGCAGCGGCCTTCGGCATTGCGGTCAGCGGCACGATGCTGATCACAACCGTGTTGGCACTGGTGGTGGCGCACCGGGTGTGGCGTTGGCGTCTGCCCGCCGTCCTCGCGTTGGGCGTGGTCATGCTGACGGTGGACCTTGCCTTTCTCGGCGCCAATCTGCTCAAGTTCAAGGACGGCGGCTGGTTCCCGGTGGTCCTCGGGATCGCGATCCTCATCGTCATGACGACGTGGCGCCGCGGCCGGCAGCTTCTGCAGCAGCAAATCCGCAAGACCGATCTGCCGTTAGCAGATTTCGTCGCGAGCATGGCGGCGCATCCGCCGCACCGCGTGCAGGGTACGGCCGTGTTCCTCACCAGCGATCTGGCCGGTGTGCCGCATGCCTTGCTGCACAACCTCAAGCACAACCAAGTGCTGCACGAGCGCAACGTGATCGTGAACGTGGAGACGCTCGACACCCCGGAATCCGAACCGTCGGAACGTTACGGCGTGGTCGTGCTGGGTCCAGCGTTCTACACCGTCTCGCTGCGGTTTGGTTTTGCCGAAGACGCTGACGTGCCGACAGCGTTGGAAGGACTGCGGCTGGCGGGCGAGGACTTCGACTGCATGCGCACGACGTTCTTCCTGAGCCGTGAAACCATCGTCGCGACCGACCGGCCGGGCATGTCGCTTTGGCGGGACAAGCTCTTTGTTTATCTGGCGCGCAACGCGCTGCCGGCTACCGCGCATTTCCAGATTCCGGGCAACCGCTTGGTGGAGCTGGGGACTCGGATCGAAATCTAGCCGCAACACGTTTGAGTGCCGCAGACTTCTGTGGCGCAGGTCGATTGGGCCGCGCGCTACGTTGCTGCTCGTCCGGTTACGGTTACTGCAGGCCGTTGCGGAAGATCCGGTCGGGCAGGGGGCCTGAGATGTTGCTGATGCGCACCGATACGAGGCTGCCGCGGCCCGAGTCGGAGGACCGCACGAACGTGCCGGCGAACAGCGGTCGGCCGCGTGCGTCCAGGTGCAGCTTGCCTGCAGCATTGGGGCCGAAGTCGCCAAACTCGCCGGCGCCGGCAAAGCACAAGCCGCTGGCGTCTGGCAGGCAGAAGAAGGTGTAGCCGTAGGTCGTATCGGGGCTGAGGCTAGCGGTGAATCGTTGGGCGAGGAACAGGTTGGGGCCGGCTCCGATGTCGCCAACAGCGATCACTCGCGTCCCGCTACCGTCGGCGAAGCGAACGCCGGTGAAGCGGGCGTTGCTGTCAAAGCCGACTTCGAGTCGTTCGCTCGTCTGTACGCCGGCGCCGGTGAAACGCGCAATCGCCGCGCGGCGCGTCGAACCGTCTTCCGCGTACGTGGCGCCAGCGATCACGATGTCGTTGTTGCTCGCCACATCGACGTCGAGGATTTCGTCCGTATGGCTGGTCAGCGTGCCGAAGTAATACACGCGCTTGCCCGTGTTGACGCCGCTGTAGCCCGCATTGAAGTTGCAGTTGGTGTTGCAGAAGCCGGTGTCGAGCGAACCGTCCTTGTTGAGCTGCGCCATGACGGGGCGGCGACGCGCGATAACGCTGTCGAGCGCGGTGCCGCCGAGCACGATCTTTCCGTCGTTGCGCACGGTCACGGCGTAAGCCTGATCCAGCCGCGAATCCGGCCCCAGGTCGAAGAACACCAGGTTTTTGCCATCGCTGCTGAAACTCGTGTCGAGGCTGCCGTCGC
The DNA here is from genome assembly GCF_004363655.1 of Tahibacter aquaticus. GTDB lineage: Bacteria > Pseudomonadota > Gammaproteobacteria > Xanthomonadales > Rhodanobacteraceae > Tahibacter > Tahibacter aquaticus. The sequence continues at coordinate 31,491 of NZ_SNZH01000028.1, read as the reverse complement.
TGGCGCGCAAGCGCGCAACGGCAAAGTCCGAGTCGCCGGGCGAGGCACGCTCCGCTGATCCGGCCACGAGGATGTTGTCGTCGGCGTCGACGGCCACAGCCAACGGGTTATCGAAGTTGCTGCCGCCCCCACCAAAGTCAACGTAGGTGTTGCCGTCGCCAGCGAGGCTCGTGTCGTCACTGCCGTCGGCCTTGAAACGCACCACGCCGAACTCGCCACCGTTGGAGCCGGCGCCCTGATACCTGCCAACCACGATGATGCGGCCGCGGCTATCGACCGTGGCCGCTGCAATGGTGTCCAGCGCCGTCGACTTGAGGCGCGTGGAGCCGATACGGGCTCCGCTGGCGTTCCAGCGGTCGATGCCGATGCAGACGACATCGTTGCAGACGCCGGATTGGAACGGCCAGGCGAAGACCAGGGTCTGGTCGCCGTTGGGCTGCGGCAGCAGCGCGATGGCGGTGAAGCTGACGAGGCCGCTGCTGGTGAAGAAAAACCCGGGCTCGACCTGCTCCGCGGCGCGCGCGTGTCCTACCGCACCGAACAGGACGGCGATGGCGAGAAGGAAAGCATGGCGCATGGCAGCACTCCGCCGGGGAAGGTCAGCAAGGAAATACGCAAGCCGGCTGCGGGCCATGACAGAAGCTGTTTCGGGGGCAGTGGCGGCTGCCAGCGTTCAACCCGTGCAGACCGTGGATCCCGAACGCAGGACCAACGTCGTTGGCTGCGTTGCCACACGGCGTTGGCCCCGCACCTTCTGGCTTATCGACTCAGGCAGCGTCCGCAGCAGCGAAGGCTGGCGCGCGCGTAGCTTCGCGGCACCCCGATCTCCCAGAGCGGCTCCGTGGTCCCCGAGCCGGCGGACCTTTGCAACGATCTCTGGGTGGTTGTCGGCGTACCAGAGCGTCGACTGGCCGACGCCGTCGCCATCCCCTTGAAACGTGGGAATCACCACGCTTCGTGGTAGGTCGATGATGCGCGCCTTGCGGGCCTCGGTCCGGAACATGGCTCGAACCTTGAAGTTACTGTGGTTGATCTCAAACCGTTCGTTTCGGATCGTGGCGTTTTCGTAGTAGCCGACCATCTTCAGCACGTCGGCGCCCGGATCCCGCGCGATGAACACGACCAGGACGCCACTCATCTCTTTGGCCCCCGGCGGGAGCCCCAAGACACTTCAGACTGATGTTTTTCCCCAGAGGTGCATACCCGTAGACCTACCCGACCAACGGTTTGAAGTTCCACTCTTCGTGCCCGTCTCGTTTCTTCGGACCTTTCGAACGGAATTAGCAGAAGTTGCCGTGTTGAAGCGGGTCGCTCGGCTTGTCGCTCCGGTACCGCTTCATCCAAGCGATGTTCACGAACAAGATCGTCGCTTCCATCGAGAGCTCCATGTTGGGCGTTGTCGGCAAGGCGGCATTCTGTGGCAGGAGTTGGTCAGGTGTCGCAGCGAGCTAGTTGATAAGGGTGTTGCGGGCGGTGGCCGAGGATCAATTTTTTCTGCCGCTGCGCGGACGTTCCTTTAGGCGCAGTGGAACGACGGTATTTCGTAGAAAAATGGATTCGATCGGTCGCAGTCGCTTCGGTAGGCGAGACTTACGGTGACGAAACCGCAGCAATCAGTCGGGGTCGAATCCATCCATGAAGATCGAGTCCCGGAACACCTCGGTTATCAGCCCCGAGAAACCAGCAGGCGTGCGCAGGGGCGGTGCGTCCGTCTTGTCGCAGTTCAAGACGTGGATCACGGTGGCGTCGGCTCGACCTCTTATGGGCCAATCCACCTCAATGGCGGCAAACGTCGGGAGGCTGACCGACGGGAGCTGACCAGAAACCTCGCGCAGGGTGATGGCCGAGAAGCCGCGCGACGGCAGGGTTTCGATGTTCACCTCCTGACCCGGCGCGTAGGCGGCGCTGGTGCCTTCGACCAGATACAGCCGGGTGCGGCAACGCAGCGACGCGCCCGTTGCGGCGGTGAACTGGAGACCCATAGCTCCTTCGGCTCGCACCACGTCGCCGTTCCTCAGCCCGTTCTGCCGTCCCTGCAGCACCTGACTGTGGCTGACGACCCAGGGCGTGGGTCCGGACGGGTTCACGTCGTAGTCCACGTCCTGGCTGGATTGCTGCGCAGCCGCGAACGCCGGAAACAGGCGGCCGTCGGCGGAGAAGCGCAGCATGCTGACCCGGTTGGTGAACGCCTGCACGAAATAACCGCTGCCGACAGCATCGCCCAGGGCATACGCGAGCGAACGCGCACGCACGGGCAGAGTGCCCGCGTCGTTGGTGTAGGAAAGCATGCCGAACAGCGAGAGCTTCACCAGAACGTCGGTCACGTTCTCGCGCGGAGCCAGCCAAGAGCGCCGCGTCCAGTCGCCGGCCTGCGTCTCAACGACCAGCATATGGCCGGCCATGGTGTTGGTCGTGTTGTAGAGCGCGGCGAACTGACCGTGGACCTGGAGCAGGTCGCCGGACTGTGCGTTCATCCCGACCTCGGCACCGACTTGCGCGAACTCACTCCAACTGCAGCCTGGGCAGGGTTCGATCAAAAGGTTGGTGCCTAGCGCGCCGTTGCGGCCCATCTGAGCGAGCGCTCTGCTGTTGGCATCCGGCTGTGCGGTGACCCGAAAGATTTCCAGCGATAGGTGCCCGTCGTAGATCTGATCCTCCACGACGACCGTTTGTGCGACTGCCGTCTGACGCGCCTGCAACGAGAACCGATACCTGCCGGCGGTGTTGACCTCCAGCATGCCGGCGACGTTCAGCGGCATATGGTGGTTCTCGCGCCGGATGACGTGCTGGCGCACGTAGGGTGAAAAACGCGTGGTCGTTCCTGCAGGGCCGATACGATAGGAAAGGAGCGCATAGACGGGCGCCGCCACGCAGTCCGGAACGCTAAGCGCGCAATTCTCTTCAGTGACCTGTAAGTGGCCGTAGGCACGCACGACATCCCCGGGGAGCAAGTCCAGATCCACGGTCTCCGTACCACCGACCGTTCGGCGCGTCACCTGGGAGATTTCGTAGACCGGCGCGTAGTCAGGGCCCAAAGGGCTGCTACCGGCTACGGGCGTCGTGCTGCTGGCCGACGCCCACATCCAGGTCGCGGCGTGGCTGGCTTGTGGTAGGCCGGCAACCAAGCAAAGTAATGTGAGAAACAGTTTCATGAGGCGTCCTTGTGAACGTTTCTCGGTAAAGCACATTTTATGGAATGACCATTGTTCCACTGGTGTCAAGGCTGCCAAGCTCCCACGCAGGTCGATTCTTGGTGTGCGTTGGCGCGCGACCACGGCCCGCCGTCGATACTGTGGGCCGGTGTCTTTCAGGTCCCTGCGCGGGCCAGAAGGCGCCGTCGTTCTTTTCGTGAGATCGTTGGATCGGCACGATCCGCTCCCCTACGGACAGCTCGTCCCCGACACGCGCGTCAGCTGTTCCAGATTCATGGCCCCGTTAGCCGTGAAGTTCGGGTCCGATGACGACCACTCGACGCGAGCGTGCGCGCAGTCCTGGAACGTGAAGCTCAGCCGGCCCCACGGCAGCACCGTCGTCGCGGCGCTGTTGAAGTTCGGTGGGAACCGGCCGCCCAGGCGGCGGGCGGCATCGACGACGAAGCGGTTGCCTTGGAAGGAACCGGCACCGCTGATCCAGACCGTGTTGCCGGCGTTGTCGAACGTGAACCAGAAGACCGTCATGAGTGAGGGCGGCGTGCCGATCACCTCGAACTGGAAGCCGTGGCCACCTTCGTTCGGGTTGAACCAGTTGCCCGAGATGCCTGGGCCGATCGCAAAGGCGTTCGCCACCGTACATTGGCCGTTGGTCAGAACCTGTCCGGTGGGGCACGCGCAAGCGGTTCCGTTCCAGGTTTGGCCGCCGGTGCAGGTGGGCGTCGTCGTGCGGCACTGCCCGTTGACGAGGGTCTGACCAGCCGGGCATGAGCAGACGGTGCCGTTCCAGACTTGGCCGCCGGTGCAGGTGGATGCCGGAGTCTGGCATTGACCGTTGACCAGCGTCTGGCCGACCGGGCAGGCGCAGGCGGCGCCGTTCCATACCTGACCGCCGGAGCAGGTCGGAGTGGGTACGCGGCACTGGCCGTTGACGAACGACTGCCCGGTCGGGCACACGCAGGCTGTGCCGTTCCAGTAGCGGCCGCCTGTGCAAGTGGGAGTCTGGCTGACGCCGCAGGACGAACACGAGCACGTCGGGCTGACTGTGCCGTCGCGGCACAGGATCCGGCCGCTCGATGAGCAGGTTGAGCTGATGCCGCCGTGGCTGGAGCAGCAGCCGGGGCAGGCGTTCGGCTGTTCCATCGCTTTGGCGTCGCCCACGATCGCGGCGTGCCAGTCGATGGGGCCGCCCTGGGCCAACGCGGGGAAAGCGCCCGCCAGCATGAAGAGGAGGGCGAGGAGTGGAGCAAACCGTGGGTGCATGGGAAGCCTGCCGGGAACGCGGTAGCCGAAAAGCAGTATCTGCCGTTGGCGGGCGCGATCTCTCACCCTGCACGGACGGCGAAGCTGGGAGAAACGCCGGCCCGACGCCGGCGCGCATGGACCTCAACCGCAGAAGACAGGTCCCGGTTCGACGATGACACCGATCATTTCGTGCGGTACCTGCAGCGCGGTTCGGAGGCAGGCTTTCACGGCACGCTGAACGACGTGTTCGCGGAGCGTCGTACCTATTCGGCCTACCTGCGCGATTCGTTCCAGGAATTCGCGGCGGGATCGCGCGCCACGGTCGTTCACGACGAGGCCGTGACGCTCCACGCCGGTGAGGATGGTCTGACGCTAGCCTCGCGGTCTTTCCGAAGCGTGCCGTCCGACATCGTGGTGCTCGCGCTGGGTAACTGGCCGTGAACGAGCCTGGCCGGCATGGCGGGGGATGCCCCGCCGGATCGCCTATTCCTCGGCTGGGACTACGACGCGACGGCGGCGATCACGGCCGACGAGACCGTGTGCATCGTCGGCACCGGGTTGAGCATGGTCGATGCCGTGCTCACCCTGGCGGCCAACGGGCACCGCGGACCGATTCAGGTCGTATCCCGTCATGCGTTGATGCCGTTGCCGCATACGAGGCAGGGCCATGTCGATCTCGGCCTGTCCGCCTTCGAACGGCTGCCGTTAGCTCCTCGTCGGCGAGCTGAGAACTCGCCTCGCATTGCTGACAGCCGATGCGAACGTAGCCAACATCTGGCGACTTGTTGACGCGACTCTGTGGGCCGGTTGCGAGTTTGGCCAACGGACCATCCGCTACCAGGGCAGCCCCAAGAACTCGAGGAAACAGGTGGGACCTAGCAAGCTTCGGCACATTTGCTAGGCACAGTCAGCAGGTGGGCATAGGGGTCGATTTTCTCGCTAATCGTGAGCACTTCGATAGGTGATTGGTTTCTCCTTCGCTACGCTTTAACTGAAATCCGGAGATCGACAATGTCTACCACACCCAGCTTCGACCTCCCTGCCTCAAAATCGCTGTCGGACTACTCTGGCCAGAAGCTTTTTATCGAAGGGGAAGACTGGCACAACACGGCGATGCTGGGGTGGACCCCCTATCCGCTCGACCTGTACGCGGCTGGCTACAAGGATGCGGCCAATGCTCTCGTAGAGGCTCTCACTGAGCGCCGTGCTGCGCTGGACAGCGTCATCTATCCATTGGTGTTCCTTTACCGTCAGGGAATCGAGCTTGAACTAAAGCTCATCCTTCCATTGGCCCGGCGAGTGGCTGAACAGCCTACGGCCAAAGACCATCGCCACGGTCTTATGTCGTTGTGGAAGGAACTGAGAACCTTGGTCGAGGGGCTCGACACCGACGCTTCCGATTTGGAAATGCCGGTGGTTGAAGAGTTCATTAGGCAACTGGACGAGGTGGATCCCGGCTCCTTCGCGTTTCGCTACCCCACCGACAAGAAGGGTGAGGTTTCGCTGCCGGGCCTGGAGCGCATCAACGTGCGGCACCTTTCCGAAATCATGGACACGGTATTTTCTTACCTTGGGGGCACTTATTCTTGGCTCGGCGAGATGGAACAAGCGATCGGTGACTATTGATTAGGTGTTTTGTGGACGTTCACCAGTTGAAACCTAGGTTTTTGCGGAAGCGCCGACCGACGCGCGGTTTGTCCGGTCCAGCCTTGCCCCCAGCCCGTACGGTCGCTCTCCGTGGTCGCTCCGACCCGCGCCAGCTGGGAGCGATCAGCCTGCGGCCGCTGTAGCGCGCCTCCCTCCGAGCCGTTGGCGGCGATCGACGCTCGGTATAATCACTGTTCCAGGGCAACGGTCTTCCGCGATGACTCGCAGTCTGCCTACCTTCTACCTTCCGACCACGGCCGCCGCCGCCCGCGACTTCTTCAACACCGGCCGTGTTCCCGATGCCCCGGTTGAGCGTTCCGCGTTGATGGCCGCGCTTCTCGCGCTGCATACCGACATTCGGTCTCACGCAGCGCTTGGGGACGTGTTGCGAGACACGCAGGATTTTTTTTTCGGGCCAGGGCGGGACCGCGCGGCGGAAGATCTGAGTGGGCTGCGAAGCGAGCGCTTCTCGGCTGAAACCCTTGCCCAGGCCGTTGACTCGCTGGCCGACCAAGGGTTTTTCTTCGCCACGGAAAACCAAATGGCGCAAGGGCTTTGGCGGGGTGCGAACGGCCACTACACCGACGCATTCCAGGAGCGCTGTCGGGATACGTTGGTGGATCAGGAAGTATCCCTTGCTGACGACCGGGAAGATCCCGACGCAGACGAATACTTCGGGGGCGAGGAGGACAAGCCTCAATCGATCCGGGAACGGCGGATTCTGAGCTTGAACGGAACGCTTGATCAGGTGCGCGCTGCTACGGTGATCGCTGCCAACGCGTCCGATCCCATCACGATTTCAGCCACGGCCGGCAGCGGTAAGACGCACTTGATGCTGCTGCTCGCCGACAAGATCCGCGGCGGTTACACCCATCTCGCTCCTACAGAAGCTCACGGGCACGCCTTCAAGCACCGCGCCGGTCGCGGCGTCATCGCCAGTCGGACGTTGGCTAGCGTGGCCTATGAGGCGGCGGCGGCGCTGATCGACCGACTCGGAGGGACACGTCTCGTTCGCCCGCCGCGCATCGGTGACTCGAGGTTGTCCCTCGCCGAGCAAGCGAGCCGAGTCGGTCTCCCCCGAATCGGCAACAGCCAGCCGGCGGGGGTGCTTGCTGCCGTCTACTCGGCCCTTCGAACTTGGTGCTATCGGCCGGATGCCCAAATCCTCCCGCAGCACTTCGGATGGCGTCTGCAAACGGCGGAACGAGATGCGTATGTCGGCGCAGCGAGTCTGGTTTGGGATCGGCTGTTCGAACCCAACCATCCCCGCGAGCAACGGGTGCTTTCGTTCACTCTACCATTTGGTCAAGTGGCTGGACCTACAGGGAGCCGACCTGCCGTCGATGGGCACGCTCCTGATCGACGAAGCCCATGACTTGCCTGCTCCGTGGTACGGCCTGTTGCGGCGCTACCCCGGCGGATGGCTGGCTATGGGCGATCCCTACCAACGAATCACAGGGCGTGCCTCGCAAGTTCCAAACGCAAGGTCCCTCGTCATGACGCAATCCGTGCGCGCGGGTGTGCGGGTCGAGCCGATGATCCGGCGCACGATGGGGTTCCATGATGGCTGGCTGGTAGAGGGCGAGTTCCGGGGCTCGCGAAACCGAGCAACCCGATACCATGCTTATGAGCAGAATGCCGATCTTCCTTTGACCGGCCTTAGAGCCTATGGAAACGCTTGGGCGTTGCTGGAAGACGCCTTGCGCGTGAAGGCCAAAGGCGCTCAGTTCCGGATGCTCTCGGCTTCAGAAAAGGTGGTGGTCCAGATGGCAGAGGAAGCCATCCTGCTGCGAAAGTATGGCGATCGACCGACGCACTACCACCTGCGCCGATTCACTCAGTGGGATGAGTTCGCGGACCATCTCGCACGGACCGGATACGCCTCGCTGGTCCGGATGTTCGAGAAGGCGTTCTCTAACGACGATCTTAAGGTGCTGCGCAACGGACAGGCGCCTGATGGAGCGCAGCAACTGACGTTGGGATTATTGGAACACTGCAAGAATATGGAGTTCAGTCAGGTCGCCATGACCAAATGCTGCTTCACTTCTCCGAACGAGCGTCCCAAGAATGAACTCGTCAAAGGGGTCTATGTAGCGATGACCCGTGTCGAAAACGACTTGTGGATGCCAGGCGATGCGCTCGACCGGTTGTCCGACCAGTTGGGAAATCTGGACGACTATTCTGACGATTGAAAGCTTGCACTTAGGTGTGGGGCGCGGAGTCTGGCGCGCGCAGTATGTCCAGCCCAAGAGAAGGGTCGCTGTTGAAAAACAGCGTGCGCGCTTGCTCTGTGTGGAGGTCGTGGTAGGCGATGTGGAAAAATGATGGTGCGACCGTCTCGGATTTCAGCCGCCACGGAAAGTCGTCAAAAACGAACTCGGCCACCAAGCCCGAGAAGTCTTTTTCGTAGCAATCCGTCAGCACCTTAAGATTGGTCGACGGAAAACTGTCCTTGAAGGCGATGTTAAAGCGCGGGCGGAAATAGCGAATCATCGCAGCTTCGTAGAGTGAAACGAGTTCGTGGTAAGGCGTCTCGATCAACTTTGCCATGCCAGCGTTGGCACGAGCATTGTCGTCGTCGCTGGTTTGAGCGTGAGGGTTGATCACGATCATAACCCGGTTGTCCGAGAGCACTTCAACAAGCAGCAGCATGAGATCCCAACCCTCCGGCACGCCGTTCAGTGCGATTTTTTGAAGGGTTTCGTGTTTGATCAGGCGGTCTATGGCGTTTCGACCTCCGTCGGAACCATACGCCTGCCCGATGTAGAGAACTTCAAAATCCAGCGGCATCTTGTCGGAGAGACGGCTGGTCAGCCAAAGCGTGTCGAGTTCGTGGGTGGCGCCGTCCGCTTGGCGAATGAGAAGGCCATTGCTCGAATCAAAGTCCACACCGTCAGCCAGGCCTACCTCGACGACAGTGCGTTGCCCCAATGCAGACATCGGGATGTGCAAGACGCGGCCGCGCTGGTTGATGCTTCCCGCGCGCACTCGTGGTGCCAGGCCGATGAAGTAAACATGACATTTCTGGATCAAGTCGGCCAAAGGTTCCAGTCTGGCCTTTTCGTAGATAGCTGCGGCCGGAAGTGCGATGTAGCTGAGTGCGTAGGTGGAAATAGCATGCTCGATCTCGAAACGTTTCTCGCTGGGGTCCATTCTTGTGCGCACCTCTGCTACGGGTTGCCGTGGACGCCACAGCATTGAGCTTCGTAGAACGGAGCCACGCCGACCGACTGATCACCGACGGCGGGGAGCTGTAAGCCGACGGCCTGCTGGCCGTGCCATAAATCAGCGGACGAACGGTCCCCGCCTGCGGTTGAGAAACAGGCGCTCGCGCGGGCAGCGGTGCGTCCTCGTGCAGCTCAGAAGAACGCAGCGTGCCGCCGGCGTGAGCTGCTGCAGCACGTAGTCCTCCACTCCCTCGACCAAGAACGCTTCCGCGGCCTCGCGCTTGGCAAACGAACGCCGCTGGAGCCCGGTTGGCAGGAGCAGGGAGGCGTCGAAGCCGGGTTTGCCGCGGCGCAACGACACCTCGCCGAACGGTTGGATGCCGATCGGCAGCAGGCTGCTTCCGGAGCCATCGTGGCGCCACCGTGCGCGCACCATCATGGCAGTAGCCCGGCTTGGCGCAGCGCCGCAGTCGCGCCGTCGGAGAGCAGGTCCAGTACGCGCGTTTCGGCCTCGAGGACCAGCGCCTCGCGTGCGGCGCCGAGCGACGGGTGGTTACGGCCGCCGCTCGAGCTGTCGGTCCCGCCGAAGCGGGCGATCCACACGTTGCCTTGTGCCCAGGTTCGGCCGCGTTCGTGGCCGTCCTGCTCCAGGACCGAGTTCCTACCGTGCTCCCGCCAGGTCAGCGCGACCACCGCGCTCGTCATCCTTGCCATCGTTGTCCCCTACGTTGTCGGTACCCAGAGCTGAGCACTCTACGGGACGCTGTCTCACGGTCCGATACGCGTGCGGAAGATTCGCAGACGGGCCTCAGTCCTTGGCACCCAGCCTGCGACTACGCCCGCTGAAGCTCGAAGCCGGGCGCGGCTTGGCCGGGCCACAGCTCGTAGGCGACGTCGGGTTGGCTCCGGCCGCCGTTCCTGGGGCTCGAAGGGATGCCCAAGGCACGCGCCGCGGCGATGCTGAGCTCCCCGATCTTGGCGGCCGGTCCCCGGTCGGCGACCACGCAGTCCACCGTCTTGCCGTTGAAGCGAACGCGGGCGCGGCAGCCTCGCACGACGCCCGCCGTTTTCTGGACGATGAGCGGGGGCACCACGATGTAGGGCACGGTCTCCGAATCGACGTAGGCCGTCGGATCGGACGCGGGCACACCCGGGTGCCGATACCAGGTCATCGAGGCGATGACACCGCCCGGAAACACCTTCGGCTCGTTGTCGGCGTCGAGGATCACGATGCTGCGCGCCCAGGCGCGGGCGCACACGACCTTGCCACCGACGATCTTCATCCCGCCGTTGGCCAGCGCTTCCGTTCCGCTGTCGTCGGTTCGATACGCGGCCGGACCGCCGCCCTGGCCGTTGGCACCGTCGGCGTCGATGTCGGCATCCGCGATGAAGTGCACGCGACCGTCGTCGTCCTCGTGGACGTCGCAGGTGAAGTCGTCGGCCTCAATACGCCCCAGAATCTTGCTCATACGTTTCCCCTGTTGGAGCGGGCGTGCCGCTCGTGATGGCTACGGCGGTGCCGTCCCGGCTCCTTTCAGTGGCGCGACGGAACCATTTCTCCCGCCTTGCCCGAATTCCGATCTGAAACAGGCGTCGAGTCAGAGCGAGCTTTGGTTATCGGGTCGGCCTCGTGACGTCGCTCCATCCTCTTGAGGGCGAAATCTTGACCGAGGCAGTCCCTTCAATCGCGGTCTGATAGCTATCTCACTGACCCTCAGCCTTCTGGCACAAGTGCGCGAAAGAAATCTATTGATTTGTGATGCAGCTCACATTATACCCATCTCCAGGGTTGGCAAGGGGAAGGGCATGCGATCGTTTCTGGCTGCGGTTGCGCTTGCGATGCTCGGAGGTTGCGCTGCTTGGCAGCCGAAGTTCGATCCAAACGATTTGAACGACGCGCGACCCGTTGCCGATCCTCTTGTGGTCCGCGATGCTGAAGACGGCCTCCGCAAGACCCGTGCGCTACGGACCCTGACGGAGTCGGCCGCGAGCAACCGCCGGGACGCGACGTTTTACGCGTCCGAGGTCGCGTTCTACGGCTCACTTATTGCGGGAATCGGGGTTTCCACAGAAAGCATCGCTGCGACGAACACGGGTGGGGGGGCGGCGCTGCTGGCGACCCTGGTGCCCGGTCGCTATCAGCTGCCGAAGCAGCGCGAAGCGTTTTCCAAAGCGGCGGAACGGGCTGCCTGCCTGGAACAGAAACTCGTCGAGGCCGGGGTTTGGGAAGACGGGCAAGCACCAAAACCCGGAGGCGTTAAGGCGGCGATAGGCGCGGTTGCTCCTCCGCCCGTCCCAACGCCTCTCGATACCGCGCATGCCAACTTGCTAGCCGGTTTGAACGTTGCTGCTACTACCCATACGACCCTAGTTAAACGGGCAGCCCCCGTACTTGGCGGGGTTCCCGCGGCACCTCTCGTCGCGGCCAGCACGCAAGATATTCAGGACGCTCGGGAATCTCTCGATCAGGCAAACGCGGCGGTGCAAACGTTCGAAACGGATAAGACCACTTTAGTGTCGGCGACAACGGAAGCTCTGCGACTCATCGTGCAGAAACTTCAGGCCTCGCTGGACGCCGTGGAACTGTCAGGACTAACGCGCGATCAGGTCGTCAAGCTGATTGCAGAGGCTGAGAAAAAGAAGGACCAAGCAACGACGTCAGCCCGAAGCGTCGCCGCACTACAACAATCCGGAGAAGATGCCGCAAAGACCGCGGCGATCGCTGGAGCATTGTCGGGCTTTTCGGCCGAGTCACAGCTCTGCTCGGGTTTGTAGCGGGCCGCGATCGCCAGCTGTTTTCCCGAATGAGAAGAGGGAGCGAAATCGGCTCATGAGGTGGCCGAGCGCCGACACCAAGCAAAGACGCTGCTCAGACTGCCGCAACGGCTGGGTGCCTGCCAGTAAGGATGTGGGGGCAGGATTGAGATTGGTTGAACAGCTCCAGTTTCCTCTATGCCGGCCATATGTTCAGGATGGCTGAGAGGATGCGCCGTCTCGATGCACTACGTGAGGTGAGTTCGGTAAATCCGTTTAAGGCATGCCTTACGGCCGGCTTCGGCTTCGCGCAGTCTTGGCATTTGGAGAGATTTTCTAAAAGGAGCGTCACAGCTGTTGAGGCGGGTTCTGCGTCACTACCTATGCAGGAGATCACTATGCTTCAGGAATCCATCGCTCTTGGTGAGCTTAAGGCCACGGCTGCGATGGAGCGCAGAAGGGGGGCAGCGGTTACGCGCGCGCAGGCTCTCGAAGTGCGTGCTCGGCGAGAAGGGGCGGCCCTGGACAAAGTAGGGCGCGCGCCGTCTGCGGGTCTGCTAATCGCCGAAGGAGACTCGTGGTTTGACTACCCGTTCCACGACGTTCTGAAGGGACTGGAGGATCTCCACGGTTACGATGTCGAATCCGTCGCGCACAAAGGCGATCGCGTTGAGGACATGGCCTATTCGGATGGGCAACTGGATGAGTTCACACGGCGCATCGAAAAAATGATCCGGCGGGGAGACCGTCCCAGGGCAGTCTTGCTGTCGGGCGGTGGCAACGATATAGCGGGTGATGAGTTCGGAATGCTGTTGAACCACGCATTGTCGGCACGAAGCGGCCTCAACCGGCGCGTTGTGGAAGGGATCATCGACGAACGGCTCTACGATGCTTACGCAACCATCATCTCCGCTGTGACGGAGGTGTGTCAGCAGATGCTGGGCGACAAGATTCCCATTGTGGTGCACGGCTATGCGTATGCGGTCGCCGACGGTCGTGGATTTTGGGGTGGAGGCTGGATTCTTCCTGGGCCTTGGCTTGAGCCAGGGTTTGCTCAGAAGGGTTATGTCCATTTGGACCAGCGACAGCCATTAGTGCGGGAACTTATCGACAAGTTCAACGCGATGCTGCAGAAATTGAAAGCTGCACCTGAGTTCACTCACGTTCGTTACGTTGACCTCCGCGCAGATCTCCAGACATATCCAGAAGACTATGCGATTGCCTGGGCGAATGAGCTTCATCCTAATGCGCAGGGATTCGCTACGGTGGCCGCGCGCTTCGCCGAACAATTGCGAGAACTTTCGCCATGAAGAAAACGATGCATTCGCCCCGATCACTGTCTCTACGAGTGGCCAAGAACGCGTTTTTCGCAGACCTTGCTGAACAAGGCGTTTCTCCCGCTGCAATACGTGTACTTGATCAATCTGGAGCGCGAACGGCGCTGGACGCTCTTAGCCTTTTGCAAGCGTTTCCGATTCTCTCCGTCCATACGTCAATCAGTGCGCCAGAGCTTAGCAATCTCATAATGCGGTTGGATCGAAATGCGGCGCGCGCGTTTGCCACCAGCCTCGACAAGCGCGTTCGGCATGAGATCATTCTTGGAGCCAGTGCCCCGCCCGAGAGCCCTTGGCAGGACGGACGAGTTGTACCACTCGACACGGAAGAGGAGCCAGCCAATGCTGAAGCGCCACAGGAAGGCGGGGTTACTGTCGCGCGTTGCCTCCATTGGCCTGTTCGTGACCAAGGATCTCGTGGCACGTGCGTAGCTTTTGCAGCGACTGCCGTGCTTGAAATTCGAGAATGCCAGCAAGGCGCTCAGTTGGATTTTTCAGAGCAGTTTCTCTATCACGCCATCAAAACCAATACTAACGATGGGCATCCTGCCAGCGATGGAACCTTTCTTGAGTTCGCGCGCGACTCGATCCATGTGGATGGAATATGCGCTGAGTCGCTATGGCCTTACGCACCGAATCTCATAGCGAACAATGCGGGCCATACGGGGCTTGGGAATCCTACGGCCGTAGCGACAGCGGATGCCGCACGGCGCACGAGCTTGCTAAACCATGGAGTTGGCGCTACTCAAGGAAATGCGGCTTTGATCCTTGCTGAACTGCAAGCCGGGAGTCCGGTGGCCATCACGGTGCCTGTCTTCTGGGATCCACTCTCGAACCAAAATAACTGGAGCACTCCCACCAGTTGGAGTTACGGCGGTGTTATCGATCCCCCTCCGTCTTCCGTCGTGTCCGGTGGACACGCGGTTTGCGTAGTCGGTTTTGAACCTGACCTGTCAGAACCATTAGGCGGTTACTTCATCTTCCGCAACAGTTGGGGCGTAAGCTGGGGAGCAAGCCTGCCCGGCGGTGGTTACAAGGGGCCAGAGCCAGGCTACGGTCAGATTTCAGCGGCGTATGTAGACCGTTATCTGTGGGAGTCATTGACTTTTTGATCCCATGAATGTATTGGTGCTATCATATGGCTATGCATCTGTTAGAAGCTAACCCTAGTCTGTCATTCGAGCCGAAGTATCTGGGCCTGCGTGTCCGTGGCGAAAGTTTTGAGGCGCCTACTGAAGTGGTTCGAACTCTTCAGCGAATAGGGGTCAGGGCAGCGGAGAGCCTCATTCCCATGATGGATTCGATGCCCACGGCCTTTATTTCATACTTTCAGCTTAGTCCAGAACAATATGCCGACGCCCGGGAAGCACTCTGCGCATTCCTGTGGAGTAGGGGTGTGCGGTGGAGTTCCGTTAGGCGAGAGCAACGCGGCGGATTTGGTGCCCTGCCGCCGCCCGTAGCAGCGCGGCGCCCTTAACCAATAGGGCTGATGATAGCCTGGCCTTCTTTCCAGTCGCGATAAGGCCGATACCTGACGGAGCGTCGAGGGCGAGGGCTTCCTGTTCTCCCTGGTTACGGCACCCAAGCTAGGCGCGCTAGTGCGTCACCGGTACGTGCTGTGCCAACAGTTGGGTAATCCAGTCGATGAACACGCGCACTTTCCGGCTGACATGCTGGTTCCGCGGGAACGCCACATACAGCGGCATGGGGTCGAACTGCCATTCTTGGAACAGTGGCGTCAGCTCTCCACGCGCTGCGTGCGCCTTGGCCATGTAGTGCGGCAGCTAGAGCACGCCCAGCCGGCCACGCCCGCTAGGTATGCGTTGCCGTCGTCCACGGTGAGCACGTAGCCGCCCAGCACATGCACACTCTCCCCGTCGCGGCTCATAGCGTAGGGGAAGGCTTTGCTGGTGCGCGCCCAGCAGTAGCCCACGATGCGGTGGTGCGTGTTTTCCAGGGCCAACGGGTGCGTCGGTGTGCCGGCCCGTTGAAGGTAGCCCGGTGTCGCGTAGACGCTCAGCTGTAGTTCGCTCACATGGCGGGCCATCAGCGACTGGTCGGCGTGCGCACCGCCACCACGCAATCCACGTTCTCCCCGATTGGGGCCGCCATACGGTCGCTCACGCCCATGCCCAGCTGAAGTGGCGCTGGAAAGCCCGATGTTGCCAGGCCATATCCACTCCGACGAGCGAAGTTCTTGTTATGCAGACCGCCCTTGCGCGCCCTTCCGATGACGGTAGGCCGAGCGGCAGCGTTAGCCTGAGGGGCACTACAGGGATGGTCGGGGACGGTGCGGCGCGATGGGCTTCGGGGCCATCTGGTGGAGGTGCGCTCGCAATCTCTGGGCTGTTTGCCAGGCTATGCGGTGGGGCATTCGTTCGATCGCATGAGGCGGCAGTTCGACCACTGCCCGATCTCGCTCAGCCTCGCTCACATGCGGCGTCAGCTCATCGACGGCGGCGGTAGAACGGTGGAATAAAAAAGCGTTGAGTTGGTCGATACACTGCTGAACACGGGACAGCACAGCCAGTTCGTTGCGGAACAACAACGACGCGTCGCTCACGGGGACGATCTCCCTGACCATCTTATGCTGTCTGGCTTGGGCCGCTAGCCGTAGGAATTTGCTCCCCTTGGCTCGCGGGTCGCTGACCGGGATCAGTTCGCGAGCGATCTGAAGGTGACCATTAAGGACCGCCCATTCCAACGCGGCGCTGTTCCCGGCCTTAGGATCACTGACGGGGATGAGCTCGCGCACGACGTCGATGTGGCCGGCCGTCGCCGCTTCGATCAATGCATCGCTGTCCTGGACCCGAGGATCGCTGACGGGAATGAGTTCGCGCACGACATCGAGGCGGCCCGCTCTCGCCGCTTGCGCCAACGCCAGGCTGTCGCTGGCTTTCGGGTCGCATACCGGAAGGAGGGCGCGCACGGCTTAGATGTCGCCGCTTCGGGCCGCGGCGATCAGAGCCTGATTGTTGTTCTGCATCGAAGCGAAGCTCCTGTCCGGAAGTTCATGTTGGCGGTTTGGCAAACCTCTATTCAAGCAGCTTCCTCGTGCTTGGCAAGCAACCGGACGGCACCGTTCCGCCTCGACAAGATGGCCCGAGAGGGCTGGCCCGCAGCGCGACCGACGACGTTCGCGCGATCGGCAGCGGAGCCTCAATGCTTCGGTCGGCGCAGTTTCGTCGGGGGCTGGCAGGCAGCCGGTTCCTCGACAGCCAATGATCCGAATGGCGCAACGGCCCCACCGAATACGAGGGGAAGCTGGCGGGGGCGGCTGAGTCAGGTCATGGACGCAGCGAGCCCGCGGCGGCGGCGTTGAACCGCTGCGCAGGGGCGTGGGCCGGCGTGACCAACTACACAGCGATGAAGAATGTTGACACCCTACATCAAACGAAATACCCGGCGGCTTTCGCCGCCGGATTCACCACATCACTTCTCTTCGAAGTGGTGGTTGTTGAGGCTGGGCGGAAACCTCTCGTTTTTCTCCACCCGTTTATCGTGCGCCGAACCGGCGTAGGTGTTGTCGTTCGTGTCGCGATGTTGGCCATACGTCGCAGTTTTCGGACATTCCTGGCCGGACCAATACTTTGCTGCCATACTGATTCTCTCCTGCATTTCTAAGATTTCGGCGGACTAAAAGAACAGAACCTAGGTGCCGATGTGTCCTTAGGTGATAGAAACTATAATCTGATAGATGGATCAGATCAATATCTATTTTGTTAACCCCGCATTAAGGCGCTAACTTTCTTCTCTCATGGACATTGATCATCTGCGCTGGAGTGTCATCCAACGACTCGCCTTCATGGAGCAGCGCCTTTTTTGGACGGGGCGCTTCAACAAGAGCGACCTGATAGATCGCTTCTCCGTTTCGGGTGCTCAGGCCAATGCTGATGTGGCCTACTACCAACGAAGCGCTGACGGAAACATGGCTTACGACGCCGGGCAGAAAGCGTTCATCGCCAGCCCTGATTTCTCGCCGCGCATCATGGAGCCCGACGCTCGGGCCTATCTGAGCCAACTGCTTCTGCTTGCAGATGAAGCTATCAGTCTTCGTGAGACGTGGCTCGGCACGGTTCCATCGCATGCGGCTATTCCTAAAGTGCGCCGTCGATTGGACCCGCAGATTCTTCGCGCCGTTGTTCAGGCGATACACGGGCGCCGGGCGGTGAAAGTCGTTTATCAATCCCTGAGCAACCCGGAGCCTACTGAGCGCTGGATCGCCCCCCACGCTCTTGCTTTCGACGGATTTCGCTGGCACGCCCGAGCGTGGTGCTACACGCGGTCCACGTTTGTTGACATGGTTCTGGCCCGATTGCTGTCCGTAAGCGAAAGTCGTCCCGCTGAAATCGATGGTGCGCTCGACAGAGCCTGGAATCAGACCCAGATCCTGGAACTAGGGCCCCATCCAGATTTATCTGTGGCTCAAAAAAAAGCGATCGAGCGCGATTACGGGATGGAGAACGGCATGATTGAGGTGCCGATGAGAATTTCTCTGATCTATTATTTCGAGCGTCAGCTCTGCCTGGATATTCCCGGATTGCCGCCTGAGCGACAACAGGTTATTTTGTTAAATAGCGAAGAAGTGGAAAAATCCAAGCGAGGGTTCTAATTAACTTGTAGCCTGGGCGGGCGAAAGTAAGGTCAGTTGGGGGCAATCAGCTTGGTATCACGTGTGGGGGATCTGAAAATCACGACTCAGGTTAGTAACATAGTCCATAATGGGAGAGGTGCATAGTTTGAGATTATCCAAGGAAGAACTCGTTGCCGAACAAACCGTTGCGATGAGACGTAGGTTGCGCCCGTCATCACGGAGCGGTAACGAGGCGCATCGGGTCGGTCGGTATAAGGCGAGGTAAGCAGAGGGGCGGCCACTGGAGAGGGGTAGGGAACGTTCGTGGGAAGGTGCTGAACATTCATAGTCACAGTTCCACGTAACCATCGAACGGCGCCGACGTAGGCATCAGGTAGGTTTGTTCATGCTCCAGGACCTCGGCAATTGTCAGCTTCGGATGTTCCGAGTGCGCGCCGTTACACATCATCAAGCACTATGTTGCCAAGTACACATTGAGGTCGGCGAACGAAGCGAAGCGCTGTTCCAGCGTCGTCTGTCAGATCCGCCGTCGTGCGTCCTGGACGGTCTTCTCGACTCGGCCTTTCTCCCAGCCCGATGCCACATTGCAGAAGTCGGGGTCGAATAGATAGGGCGCCGACCCTCTTCTCGATGCATGCCGAGCAAAAAGGTAGATCAACCCTGCGATGCGCCCGCGGGTCACCGCTCAGCGGATCGCAGCGAGGCTCGGCGCGCACCTAACCTGTGTGCGCCCGGGGGATTCGTAGCTCGTGCCCCGAGTTCTAAACAGCGCCGCCAGCCGTATACCAGTGTGACATTGCTCGGAGACCGCATGCAGAATGGGTGGCATCCCCGGGGGCCGAGCTATTCACCCTGCGCCCGGCTGGCTCCGTTCGAGCCTTTGTCCTGGAGCTTCCTATGCGCCTGCTGCACACATCCGATCTGCATCTGGGCAAGCAGCTCTTGGGCCGTTCTCTAGAGCGGGCCCATGAACGCTTTCTGGCTTGGCTGCTTGAGTCGGTCGTCATCCACAACGTCGATGTGGTGCTGATCGCGGGCGACGTCTACGAAGTTGCCATGCCGCCCAGTTACGCCCGCAAGCAGCTCTACCGCTTCACGGATGCCGCCGCGCAGCAGCAGGTCACTACCGTCATTGTGGCCGGCAATCACGATTCGCCGGCAACCATCGCCGAGGCGGAGTGTCTTCTCGCGCGCGCCAAAACCTTGGTTATTGCCGAAGCCGGTCGGGAACCGCAACGCCAAGTACACGTACTGACACGGCGGGACGGCACTCCAGGTGCGGTACTGTGCGGCGTCCCCTTCATACGTCCGCGCGATGTGATGGTCAGCATCGCCGGACAGTCGCAAGAAGAACGCCAGCGCGCTTTCGCAAAGGGCATCACCGACCACTACGACACCGTCTTCGCCCTGGCGCAGGCGCGACGTGACGCAATGAATGGGAATCTTCCCATTGTGGCCACTGGCCATCTGGCCACCGTCGGCACCAGCCGCAGCGAGGCCATGCACGAAATTTATGTAGGGCTGCTGACGGCCTTACCGACGAATGCGCTTCCGCCAGCAGACTATGTTGCTTTGGGTCATATTCATCGCCCGATGACGCTCGGCGAGCGCGGACAGATCCGTTACTCCGGCTCGCCGGTGGCCGTTGCCTTCGATGAGCTGGCGTACGACAAGCAAGTGCTGCTGGTAGATTTTGAAGGCGGCACGCTCAAGGGTGTCGAAGCCTTGCCGGTGCCGACCTTCCAGCCTATGGCCCGCATCCGTGGATCGCTGGATGCCATGCCGGTGCTTCTCGCTGAGGTAGCTGTCCCGCACAGTGCCGATCACCCTCTCTGGCTTGAAGTTACCGTCGAGGTGGGAGGCTATGTGGACGACCTGATGCCGCGCCTGCGCGCGATGGCCGATGGGCTGCCCGTCGATGTGATCCGCGTATACCGGACCGCTGCTGCAGGCGAAGCGGAGGGCATCGCAACTCAGCCGCGCACCCTCCATGAGATGACCCCGCACCAAGTGTTCGAGCAGCTGCTTGTCCAGCGGGAGGACATAGCTGAAGAAAAACGCGACATCGTCAGGGCTCTCTTCGATCATGTGGCGAGCGAAGTTACCGCACCGGCGGAGGTAGCGACGTGAGGCTCCTGTCCGTCACTTTCGAGAACCTCAATTCACTGCGTGGCCGCCACATCATCGATTTCCGCTCGCCTGCCTTTCATAGCGGACTGTTCGCGATTGTCGGCGAGACCGGTGCGGGAAAGACCACCATCCTCGACGCCATATGCCTCGCGCTCTACCACTGCACGCCGCGACTAGGACTCATCACCGCCTCGGGCAACGAACTGATGTCGCGCAACGCTTCCCACTGCATGGCCGAGGTGGAGTTCGAAACGAGCGTGGGAGCCTTTCGTGCGACCTGGTCACAGAGTCGTGCGCGAAGGAAGCCCGACGGGGCTTTGCAACAGCCCAACGGCGAGCTGGCGAAACTGAGCGGCGACATCCTCACCAGCAGGCTCAAGGAAAAGCTGGAACAGACGGGCCAGATCGTCGGGCTCTCCTACCCACAGTTCACGCGTTCGGTGATGCTGACTCAGGGCGGGTTCGCCGTCTTCCTTCAGTCCGATGAAGGGGAGCGCGCGGACCTTCTGGAAAAGCTGACCGGCACGGAGGTCTACGGCGCCATTTCGAGTCGTGTATGGCAGACCACGTCCGAAGCGGGACGCCGTGCTGCGGACTTCAAGTTACAGGCAAGTGGGATCATTCTGCTGGGCGATGTCGATCTCAATGATCTGCATGGTCGCAAGAGCGAACTGCAGCAGCACCATGCGGAGCTTAGGCCTCAGTTGGATACCGCGCGCCGGGACATCGAGTGGCGGACCGCACTGGACAACGCGCTGAACGACTGCGCCAATGCCGAAAAGGTCTTGGCCCAGGCTGTGACTCTGCTCGAAGCGCAGGAGCCCGAGCGCCTGCGTCTGGTCGAAGCAGAACGCGCCGCGGGCGTGCGTCCGCTGCTCGCCGCGGTGAAAAGCGCCGGTGAACATTTCGAACGTCAGAGTTCACGCCATGCCGATCTGCTGTTGCGGCGCGACCAGAATGAGGAAGCCCGGTGCGTCGCTATCGGGCTCGCCCATCGCGCTGCTGGCACCGAGCTGGCGCGCGTCGATGCCAGGTATCGAGCGGCCGAGAACAGTCTTGCGGCACTTCAGGATCGCATCGATGCGATTTCCTACGGGCCCTTGCTCGACGAACACTTCGGCGTTTGGGAGGCAAAGGTCAACCTCCTGCAATCTGAGCGGCACAGCGAGATTGAAGCACTCAACGCGCACAGCACTGCCGTCTCGGCATTCGAGGCTGCAGCGGACGCTACCCAAGCAGCCGAGTCCGCCCTAGCTGCAGGTAGCGGCGAATGGTCTGAGGCGCAGAAAATCTTCCAGAAACTGGCACAGGCATTCGCAGAAGCCTTGAGCGTGGATACGGTCGCTGGCCTAGAAGAACAACGCGAGGTGTTGGTGGCTCGGCTGGCGGCGCTGACCGCACTGAGCGACGCCCGGCAGGTATGTCAGCGAAACGATGCTGACAGGACCGGACGGGAAGAGGCGATCGCTAAGCTGGCCGCACGCATCAAAGCGGGTCGGACAATCGTGGATCAGTGTGTCGAGATTCGAAGTAGCGCTGAGGCCACGTTGAAGGACAAACGCGAGAAACATCAGATGGCGTTGATGATCCGCAGCTTCGACGATCACCGTCGAGATCTGGTCGATGGCCACCCCTGCACGCTGTGCGGTGCGACCGAACATCCCTACGTGGCTACCGGCACGCTACCCGAGCCCAATGCCCTGCAGCGCGAACTCGACGTGGCCCAGGAGGAATTCGTTACGGCTGATGCCGAGTGGGTGCGGCTCAGCAGCGCCTTGACCGGCCTCGAAGGCCAGCACGAGAACGCAGCTGAGGAACTACGCTCGGTACGCAAAACACACGACGAAGCACGTCGGCAGCGAGACGCGCAGTCGGCACGACTTAGTATCTCCGCCGATGTTGATGTCGACGCCCTATGCGCTGCAACGGACGTGCAGCGATCGGAACTCGTCGAGCGCCTCCGCGACGTTCGGCAACGCGACTCGGCGCTTGGCGCAGCGCGCAACGCCGAGCACGAGAACGAGCGCAAGGTCGGCGTGCTGAGGACAGCACTTGCCGAGTGTGTTGGTCTGAGCAACCAGGCCAAGGAAAGGGTCGGCCTCTGCACGGAGAACGCCGGCAAAGCGCGCGCCAAGGTACTGCGGCTTGAGACGGAGATTTCTGACGTGCTGCCTGAAGGCCTTCCGGACGATCTGGATGGCTGGATACGGCAAAATCGGGACGCGCTTGCGGACTATCGTCAGACGCTGGCGCAAAGAGCCCAGGTCGAGACGACCTTGCCCGCATTCCTGGCGGCCCTTGACGCGGCACAACGGGAGCACGATAAGTGGCAGGCGAAATGGTCCGAACTCGATCGTAGCGCCATCGCTGAGTCCCTGGTTTCCCGGTCTATGGAGGAGTGCGTTGCGGACGTACAGGATCGCTACGAGCGCGCAACGAAGCTGTTTGGTGAAATCGAATCAGCTGCGCTCGGCGTCGCCGATGCGATCGAGCGTGTCGATGCTGCTCGCGGGACGCTGACGGAGGCCCTCGCATTGAGTGGGTTTGCATCGGCCCAGCAGGCAGAGGCTGCTCTGCTGCAAGCGGATGTCCTTGAGCGGATGCGGATGGAGATGGACGCCCTGGCGGACGGTCGAACCAAGGCCGATGGTGCATACGGCGAGGCCCGCCGACGCAGGGACGAACTGCGCAATCAAGCGCGCACGGAATCGGCGACTGACGAAATTTCCGCGCGGCTCAAACGAATCGAAGAGGCGGTAAATACTGCCTCTGCCGAACTTGGGCAAATCCAGCAGAAGCTTGAGACCGACGAACGAGAGAGGACTCGTC
The DNA here is from genome assembly GCF_004363655.1 of Tahibacter aquaticus. GTDB lineage: Bacteria > Pseudomonadota > Gammaproteobacteria > Xanthomonadales > Rhodanobacteraceae > Tahibacter > Tahibacter aquaticus. Next base: position 8,642 of record NZ_SNZH01000028.1, on the reverse strand, counting down.
TTAGGGAGAAGCAGCAAGACGTTGATGCGGCCGAAAACGAACACGCGAACTGGCAGCATCTAAATGGCCTGATAGGGTCAGCCGACGGCAAGAAGTTCCGGCAGTTCGCCCAGGGGCTAACGCTCGACCATCTTGTGCGTCTGGCCAACGCGCATCTCTCGCGGCTGGACGGCGGCCGCTACTTGATCAAGCGCGGCAAAGCGTTGAACCTGCGAATGGTCGATAGCTGGGAAGGAGACGCCGAGCGCGATGCGAAAACGCTGTCTGGCGGCGAGTGCTTCCTGGTCAGCCTTTCGCTTGCCCTGGGCTTGTCGGATCTGGTCAGCCAGTCTACCTCGATAGACTCGTTCTTCCTCGATGAAGGATTTGGCACGCTGGACGACGGTGCGCTGAACATCGCGCTCGATGCGATGGAGTCGCTTCAGGTATCCGGAAAACTGATCGGCGTCATCAGTCATGTTCAACAGGTCAAGGAGCGGATTCCGGTTCAGATCCGCGTGGTGAAGGGCCGCCGTCAAGACAGCTGGATCGAACTGCCGGTGTGATCCGCGAGGGTGCGCGCCGATCTTGCGGTCTGCGAACTCACGCGGCGCTGGCGGACGGATTTTGCGTTAACGCTGGATGGCTGCGTGGGTGATGCACGGGTCGTTCTGCTAAGTTTCGCGCGTGTAGGGCTCGGCTGGATCATCAACTGCGAGGTTGTCCCAACACCAGCAGCTCGTCCTGAAGTTCTATTCGTTCTCGACGCTGCGCCTCCAACACTTGCGCGGTGGTCATGTCGCGCCAAGCTTGAGTAACCGCCGAAAAGCCCAGCAAGCGTGTCACCGCAGACGCCATCTCCGAAGGCTTCACGCCCAGGTTGCGCCGAACGATCTGCACAACGGCCTCCTCGATCTCTTCCGGCGCCACCCAGTCAGGCTTGCGGACGTCCCCTGCGTTCGATCGGTCACGTGCAACAACGGGAGCATCGGCGGCGAACAGGAACTCTCCGCGGCGGCGAATGCGTTTGGATCGCACCACGAGTGCGATGGCTTCCTCCACGGCCGCGCGAATGCGACCCCCGGCACGACCCATGCCCCACGCGTCGCGGATCCGGTTCAGGACCACGTCCACGTGCACCGGCCCCTCTTCCCCCACGACCGACTCGACCATGCCTCCCAGCAAAGCGGCAGGGACCGAGGGGATGTCGGGGTAGTTTCGCAGCGGATGGACTCGAGCCACGCGGTACGCGGGAGCGTCGGACGATTCGCCGCTTGCGCTTTCCAGCCCTATGTCGGTGACGTCCTCGCGATCGATCGTCACGACGTCGACCGGCACGGCCCGCGTTCGGCGCGCCGCGCTGCTGGCTGCCTCGCGTAGTTCGGCCTTGGCCGCTTCAATGGCCGCCACCAGCCGGCCCATTTCTTCGACGGGCCGATGCAGCCAGTCGAACGCCCAGATCCGATGCATCACCCAACCGTGGTCTTCCAGCACCGCCCGCCGCAAACGATCGCGATCGCGCGCCGATCGCGCGGCTTCGTAGGACCGGCCGTCGCATTCGATGCCGAGCACGTAGCGGCCGGGCAACTCAGGATCGGACACCGCCAGATCGATGTAGAGACCCGCGATGCCGACGCGTGGGTGCACGTCGTAGCCTCGCGCGCGCAGGCCGGCCGCAACTTGCGACTCGAACACATCCGGTACGCCTGCAGCTTCGGCACCGGCGAGGTCCATGCGGCCCGTGCGCGCAAAACGCAGGAACAGCTTGAACGCCACCACGCCCACCCCGCGAGCACGTTCCAGATCAATGTCGTCGTCCGTGATCGAGGAAAACACTTCGCAGCGCAGCTTGGCTCGGCTGATCAGCACGTTGAGCCGCCGCTCGCCGCCCTGGGCGCCCAAAGGCCCAAAGCGCATCGACATCACGCCTTGTGCGTTCTTGCCGTAGCCGACCGAAATGAACATCACGTCGCGCTCGTCGCCCTGCACGTTTTCGAGGTTCTTGACGAAGAACGGTTCACTGGGGTGCGCGTCGAAGAACGGTTCCGTATCCGGATGCTCCCGCCGCAGGATTTCAAGCTGGTCCAGGATCGCGCGCCGCTGCCGCACGGAAAACGTCGCCACGCCCAAGGATTGATCGGGACGGGAACGTGCGTGGCGCACGATGGCTTGGGCGACTTCTTTTGCCTCGATCGCGTTGGCGCCGGCGCCCGTTTCGAAAACCCCGTTGGGAAGGTGATGGAACGACAACCCCATGCCGGCTTCCGCGGTGTAGGGGCTCGGCACGATGATCAGACGGTTCTCGTAAAACTGGCTGTTCGAAACCGCGATCAGTGACTGATGACGGCTGCGGTAGTGCCAGCGCAGCATCCGCTGTGCCAAACCGCGCGCGCTGAACAGTCCAAGGATGCTTTCGACCACTTGGACGGGGGCGCCCGCGTCGTCGTCTTCGTCGTCCTCATCGCCCTCGATCGCCTTGGCGAAAAAGCGCGTGGGCGGGAGTTGCCGCTCGTCGCCGACCACGACCACCTGGCGGCAGCGCGCCACCGCGCCCAACGCGTCCACGGGCTGGATTTGGCTGGCCTCGTCCATCACCAGCAGGTCGAACTTCACCTGGCCAGCCGGCAAGAACTGCGCGACTGACAGGGGACTCATCATGAAGACCGGCTTCAAGGCCTGCACCGCGGGAGCCGCGCGTTGCATGAGCTGGCGCACGGGCAGGAGCCCGATCTTCTTGGCCATCTCGCCCCGGAGAATCCCGACGGGACCGAGCCCGCCGTATTTCGGCGGCAGCCTGCGGTGGTGCGCTTGAACGACATCGATCCGGCTGGCCTGCAGGCTTTCGCGATCCAGCGCGACGAACTCGCGCACCGATCGACCGTGCAGCTCGCCGTCGAACCGGGCCAGTTCGCCGTCCGCGCGGACCATGTCACCCAGCAACGCTTCGAAATACGCCATCTCGAACGCGGGCGGCGCTTCGTGATGAGCAAGACGTCCGTCTTCTAGGCGAGCCACCGCGTCGCTCAGCCCCAACTGACGCGCACGCTCGGCGCGTTCGCGGTAGGCGGTCCATTTGGACAGCTGTTCGCCGTTTTCCGACCACAGCGCGCACCGCGCCACGATTTCCGCCACTGGAGTCTGCTCGGCCGAAGCGACGCCGAACAGACTGACCGGACTGGCCCGCAAGTCCGACAGCAGCGCCGCGAATGCGGCGTGCCAGTGGGCCGCCGACGCGGCGGCGGCATCCGCCATCTCCATCGGCGCCGAGCGGGGTTCGAGCCTAGCCGCGAGCTGGCGCTCGTCCGCGTGGTCCTTGATCCATGCCGCCGCCGCCGCGCAGGTCGGCCAATCCGTTTCCGATCCCCGCCACCAGGTGCCGAACGCGCACGATCCGAGCTCGCTCTGCGCGTCGATCAACCCGGCGTGCCGCTGCGCGTCGTGGACCCGTGCGAGCACCGCGCGCCGATCCGTCGCGGTCACTTCGGGCTGGGTGAGCACCTGGCGCGCGACGGCGTCGGCTTTCGCGACCGCGGTCGCTCTCGCGAGCAGGCCCGACAAGCGTGCGGTCGTCGCCGACGTGGCCTCGTCCGCATCCTGCGTCGCGCTGGCGCCCAAATCGTTCCAGAACGCCTCCAGCTGCGGACGGATGTCGTTCAACATGCGGTGCACGCGCGTGGTGCGAGCGCCAATCTCCGTGCGGTCCGGCAGGCGAGCGGCGATCAGGCGCGGCGCGGCACCGAGCCCGCGCAAGCTTCGCATCCAGGCAACCAGAGCCTTTAGCGGGGCGGAGCGCGAGTGCTCTCCGTGCCAGTCCGCGCCGAACGCGGTACTGCCGAGGGACTGGCCCTCCTTGACCGCCGCAAGCGCCCCGCGTCCCTCTTCAACCATGTCGAGAAGGTCCAGCAGTTCCTGAGCAGGCGCTTTGGGATCGCGCACCAGGGAGCGCAGCAGGGCGTTCGCGCGCCGCCAGTCACCGCTGAGCCAGCGGAAGAAGCTCGTGCCCTTCAAACGAACCAGTTGCCGCTCGCGACCGGTGTCGGTGGTCCAGGCCGCGGCCACCACCCTCGCGCCGACCGCTTTCTTGACGTCTTCGACCTTGGCGACCGCATCGGCCAACCGAGCCGCGACCTCGATCCCGTTGTCCCAAATCGCGGCCGCGAAAACCTCCGGACTCGCGTCCGGTGCTGCCGCCACGCGCTGTCCGGTGACCGCCGCTTTGCCGATCGCGGCCAGGGTGTCCACGGCGCCCTCGAGCCCCAACTGACTTTTCAGCCGTCCCGCTTCGATGATGAACGCGGGCAGCGCTTCGGCCAGCCAGCGGCCGCGCGCGAACGCGTCAGGGCCGAACGTCTCCGGCAATACGCCCAGCGTCTCCAGCACCGCATCGAGCGGCACCTGGGTGCTCGGGGAGCGAACGTGTGCCGCCAGCCCGACCTCAAGCTCCCGATGCGCCGCACCGAGAGCCAGCAACGCGTCGACGTCGGCCCGATGTTCCTCCCAAACCGAATGGCCCAACGCGGTGCCTTCGAGGGCTGGTGCTGAAGCGACCCGGTGGGCGAGGGCGCGCAACGGTTCCAGGCCTGCCGTCGCGGTCGGCGCTTCGCGATCGAGCAGCCGTGCAACGTCCTGCATTCGGTCCGCCACGGTCTGCAGATCGGTCCCCAGGGTTCCGACCCGATCGAGCAGACGGCTCAGTTGGTTCGGGAGGACAGCATCCAACGCCGTCCCGCGCCACGGGTGCTCGGCGGGCAGACCGATCAGCGCCACGCGCTCGCTCAACTCCTTGATCAGCGCGCGGCGTTCCTTGAAGCCGTCCGCCGACCAGGCCGCGGGCTCGGCCAACGCGAGGTCGTTCGGGGCCACCCCGTCGTCGCGAAGTCGCACCAACTGGCCCACCACGTCGTAGGGCGAGAGTTCCGCCCGTTCGTGGGGGCGATGCAGCCGATCCACGTGGCTGTTCAAGGCGTCGCGAGCGGCGGTCAAGCGGCGCAGCAACGACGACATCGCGGCGCCCTTGGGCGACCCCAGCTCCCACGTTCGGCGAAGTTCGTCCAGAACGCGGCGTTTGTTGGTCTTGTTGCTGTGCAACTCAAGGCACGCGTCGCCGACCCCCGTGGCGTCGAGCCTCCGCTTGACCACGTCGAGGGCCGCCATCTTCTCGGCGACAAACAGCACCGTCTTGCCATCGGCGACCGCCCCCGCGATGACGTTCGCGATGGTTTGCGACTTGCCGGTGCCCGGTGGGCCCTGGATGACCAAGTTCCGACCCTGACGGACGTCATGAACCGCGAGCGTTTGCGAGCTGTCGCTGTCGACGATGTGCCGCAGCGATTCCGGCGGTAAGGCTGGATCGATGGGCGCGTCATCCGGCAGGCCCGGTTCCGGAGCGGGAAAACCGTCGCGGAGCAACGAACGAATCAAGGGCTGATCGGCCAGCGGACCGGACGCCGGCCAAGCCTCGGGCGACAGATCCCGATACATCAGGAACTTCGAAAACGAGAAGAACCCCAGCACGATGTCGTCGGTAGCGACCTCCCATCCCGCCTTGGACGACACCGCGTCGCGCACGGCGGCGCAGTAGGCATCGATGTCGAAGTCGTCCGTCGCTTCGAACGCCGGCAACTTGAGCAGGTGGACGATGTCGACCATGGCTTCCAGCGACAGGTTCGACGAGGGGTCTTCCTGCCGCCACCGCAGCTTGAACCGGTCGCCGGCCGTCGCGCGGTCGAGCGACACGGGCACCAAGATCAGCGGCGCGTAGCGCACGTTCGCCGCGTTGTTGGGATCGATCCACTTCAGCGTGCCCAAGGCCAGGTAGAGCACGTTGACGCCCTGTTCTTCCTCGAGCGTGCGAGCGTCGAAGAACAGCGTCAGCAGGCGCTTTTGGAGCCCTTTCGACGTGAGCCGGGTTTGCAGGCGCGTGTCGGCGTGCCGGTTGGCCACGCCCCGAACGTCGACGCCGTCGTCCTCCGGCTGAGCCAGATCGGCGATTTCGTCGGCGTCGTTGATGTCGGTGCCGTCGCCGGCAGTGCGGCCGGGCATGAACGTCAGCGCTCGCGACTCCTTGACCAGCAGGCGGAACACCTCACCGGCGCGCTCGTCGACGATTTCGATCAGGTTCCCGCTGCGGGATTTCGATCGAGGGATGTTCAGAAGCCGGTTGCGCGCGGAGAGGTCCAGCAGGCGCAGCCGTGCCTTCTCAAGCTTGGCGTCGATCGGCAGGGCGCTCTGAAAAAAGCCGGAATCCGTTTCGTGCGATGGGACGACGCTATCCACTTAGGCTCGCTCCTGAGATCCGCTGTCCACGATCAAATTGCGTGATTGTGGACTCGCTACGATGGTCTGCAACCGATCGATGATTTCTGTCACGTCGAGTCGAGTTCTCCCACTGCCTTCTCCCGCGACGGCAGCGTGCATGCAGACCGAGCACGGGTGCCTGCGAGAGCAGGCATTAGCATGCAACTCAAGCAAGCGTGCAGGACTATCGGCGACGATCAAGCGGGATCTTGGTCCGAAGCGCTGAGCAGCAGCGATCGGAGCGGGGCGCGAGACTCGACGAGTCACGTGCCAAGGTCCTCGGTGGGGGCGACAAGTAGCGCGATTCAAATCGGTTCCGCAGGGCCGCCTCCGTCAATACGCGTGGGGAGTAAGCGGTGCTGTCTGCATGTCGGTGCGCACAGCGAGGAAGTTCGGACAGCCTTGACTGGGCTTTCGAATCAAAGGGCTGGTCGGCGAAGGAACCACGGGCATTCAGCCCGGGGGGCGATGGTGCTGTCCGGCAAGTCGTTGTTTCCAAAGCGGTCGATTTCCACCGTCGAAGGCTATTTCAAACGAGCCGCCTCCAATCAGCGCACGATCTGCGACCCTGACGTGTTGCAATCGCGGCGGAACTAACCTATCAAAGCATTGCTCTGAGGGGAGCGACATGAAAAATCAGCGCGAATCCGCATCCAGTAAAGGCTCACGAATCCGTGAAGAAGTCTTTCAGGTGAAGGGCGACGGAACGATCGAGGTGAGTCGAAGCGCCTTGCACGACTCGAACGGCTATCGGGAGCAGGTGGCTGCACTCAAGCAACTCTCTGCTTTGATCAACGTGCGCGACAAGAAGCGGTGACTGCTGCGGCGGTCGCAGCTTTGCTGATCGCCAGTGGCTACATATGGTTGCGCATCTGGCTGTTGAGCAAGACTGTTCTTGTTCGGAGCGACAGCAACAGCCTTTACTTCCTGGTGGTTGTGGCCGCTTTCGTGTTGGGCTGGGCCACGTATGGTGCTTGCGTGGGGATTTCCCGCATACCGATCGCTGGCCACGCGATCGCTGAGGCGGCTACCCGGATCGCAAAGCCTCTTGTTCCAGACGGTTCAACGCCGACTGCGATGGCGGCTGCACCCGTGGCGCAAGAAAAACTTGTGCGCCTGGCTTTGCTTGCGACCGTTGCTCCCGGCGTCGCTTGGGTGCTTGCTCTTTTGCTGAATATTCCTCTGCGTCGAAGCGCATCGTTGTCCAATCGCCTCATTACGAGGTTGCGGTCAGCAGGGGAGCTGGACTGTTTGGTTGCCGAGGCTGCTCGCAGGAAACAACCGGTTATGTTCACGACCGGATCTGGAAAAGTTTACATTGGCTTCTGCCTAGAGTTACCGGATTCTGGGCCCGCCCGCGATTGGATCCGGCTCGAACCAGTTCTGTCCGGCTATCGAGACGAGCAACAGAGGTTCGAGCCGACGACGCCCTACGGATTCATCCACGATCTGCCTTCGCGCAGCGAGAGCCCCAACGCTCGACTCTGCATTGAAGATTTTGATATTTACGTCGCTGCGTCGGACATCAAGACTTTCCACATGTTCGACATCGTGACGTATCTGCAGCATTTCAGAGGGCCTGACCTAGCCACAGAATCGCCGATAGCGATCAATCCGGTCGAAAACCGCCGGGTTGGACCGAGAGCTGTGCAAACGGCAATCACTAAGGCGGAGTGGATTTATCTTTCCTATGTGGTTGCCGTGATCGTCGCACCCTTCTCATTGCTCTTCTCGCCATGGCTTTTCCTACTCATCGCCGCTATGGCTTTGCTGGCCGGACGAGCCGCTTCACGCCCTGAAGACGATCCGATTGCCGACGCGCCGGACGCATCTTCATAGCCACTCGGGAGACCGAACGAGAGCGGGCGGTTGTGGGACGTCCTGTTCATGGCGCCGGTGGCCACTCGGGCTGCCGCGCGGCGCGGTAAATGGGATCGAGTCACCTCGAACTCTTCGTGGTCACGCGAGGAGGCGAGGTGCCGGAGCGGACCCAAGTGGACCTGCACGTCGGGCCGGGGAACCAGGGCGAGCCGGTGGTCACGATCATGGAACCGGGCGAGGACTGAGCCTGGCCGCTTGATCGGAGGGTAGAGTCTGGAGTGACGCCCACGTCCTGTGCGTCGAAAGGACACCGGCGGGCCTAGGTATCCCTCGGCGTGTCCTTTTCGAGCTGTTACGCACCATCTCGTTGGCGGATCTGACGCTGCCATGTAGCCCATCCGTCCATCGGAGCCGAGCATTCGCGGCTATTGGAATCCGTTGGCGAAAATGCCGTTGTTCACAATGCGAACGTCGTCGAGGTTGAGGGTGGAGGAGGCGGAAGCAGCGGCGTTGTTCCACTCGAATCGCAGGGTGCGGGGAAAGCC
>NZ_SNZH01000027.1 GCF_004363655.1 Tahibacter aquaticus | reverse complement strand
CTGGACGTCTGCTGTGCGCATTGCTGTTCGCTAACCCGTTATTGATGGCGCCTATCATTGTGCCTGCGGAAACTGGTTTCTCAACAGCCTGCTAGGCGACCCACAACAATTGCTCCCTCGTGCCCTAGTAGGAAGACGAGGTCCAGTAAGACTGTCGATTTCTACTCTTAGATCACCGTGAAAATCCCGGCTGCCACAGAACTGTGCCGCAGCCACGTCGACTATGTATTACAAGACATAGGCTCGTAGACAATATCGGTGCGAAAAATGATAGACCAGCTATTTACTGCAAAAAATTTCAGAAAGATATTCGATTCACAGAATCGGCGGGGCCACGACCTCGCCTCTAGGTTCTTCCCAGATGCACACGCGATCTCGTCAGAAATTCGAGATCGTGCGGGGAGAATCCGAAAGATTAGAGCGGCCGATGATTGGAGATTGAAGAAAGACCTTGTCGATCAGGTCAACAAAATAAGAACTGAAATTTCTGCGTGCAGGCTTCGGCGGTCACGACTAATTGACGATCAGCTCCAGATCACTAGCGACCGCGTCCTTTCGTCCAGGTTCAGAATCGACATCGCAGCCAAAATGGGGCCCGGTGGGAAGATTGTCTATGTCGCGGACGGAAGCCCAGAAAGCTATTTTGTGTTGAAGCAGCTGCAAAATAATCTCAGGCGAGCGTATTCAATCAAGCAGTCCAACCGGCACGACGCAGCGTGCCAAGTTCGGGGTGCGCTTGCTGGGTCTCTTGGTTACGAGATTGTTCGGCTCGATGTTTCGCAGTTTTATGAGTCAATAGATAGAAAGATGTTGCTTGAAAAATTGGATAGCGACGGAATTCTTAGTACTGCTTCAAAGAAATTCATAAGGCAGGTTCTGGATTGCTACCAAAAACTTTCCGGGATGGATCGCGGATTGCCGAGAGGAATTGGAATTAGTGCCTATCTAGCGGAGCTTGTTCTGTCGGAATTTGATGCATGCGTGCGCTGCATTGAAGGCGTTGTTCTCCACTGTCGATATGTAGACGATATTGTCCTCATTCTGATGAGAGATAGCTCAGAAATAGCGGCTCTAAGTATCAAGGGCGTGGCAGAAGAGAAGCTCTTGGAAGTTGGTCTGCGAATTAACGAGAAGAAGACCAGGTACTTCAATCTTTCCGATCCGGCGACGCTAATCAGGGGTAGGCTCGCGCGATTCGAGTATCTGGGATATAGATTTACGAAGTGCAGATCCGGTAACCGCGTTGAACCGCGCGTCACCGTTGAAATTGGCGCCAAGAAGATAACGAAGTACAAGTTCAGAATGACCAGATCATTCTCAATATATAACAGGCAGAGATCAGTTTGCCGACGGCGGGCGTTTAGGGAGTTGATCGCCAGGCTAAAGTTTCTTACAGGAAACACCAAGCTTGTTGGTAACAAATCCTCAGCCGCAACTGGTATCTACTACAGCAATTCGCTAGCCAATAAGACAGAAAACCTGTCGCTACTCGACAAGCAGCTTGTCAGGCTGGCTAAGCGAACTCGATCTAGGAACCTTGTTAAGCGTATCAAGTCAATGCGATTTAAGGTTGGCTTTGAAGAGCGTGTATATCACAACTTCAATACTCATGAGCTAGGCCGAATAGTTAAAGGGTGGAAGTATGCGCCGCGGTAAGCGAAGGCCCCTTTCTAGATCGGAGTTTCGTCCGATACTTACGGATACACTTCCATTTGAAGTTCCGCCTACCTTCTCGAATCGAGGGTTCTATTCCTTTCTTGAGGAATTCAATGTCCGCTATGAGTCAGAGTGTGGAACTCTATCTTGGTCTTGCGACGATTCTAGTCTAGATGTCGTAATGCAGCTGATTTCGGGGATGCTTCCTGGTTCTAAAGTTTCGACTTCAACTACTACGGCGTGGGGGAAGCGAAGAGCGACGAGATCGCTTGTCGCGCGGCCGGCGAGCGGGCTAGCAAACAAGAAAAATTGGCGAGCACCATTTTCGTTTATTGTGTCTCACGGTCTGGGTGGTAGAGCGCTGACGATCCCTCACCCGTTTAGCCAGCTAGAAGTCTCCGCTTTCTACTCAAAATTCCGAAATCTAATCGCTTACTACGCTTCTGCTAGCAAGTTCTCCATTCGTCGGCCTGTTAGGGTTGCCAGGAGCACATTCTTTAATGATAGCCTCCATTTACAGAGAGTCGACTCCGAGACCCGTGGCGTTGAGCAGTACGGCAAAGAATACGAAAAGCTTGGATCATTCTTTGTATACAAAAACTATAGGAATATTCATAGGTTCTTTGAGTCAAAGGACTATCATAGGTGCGAGTCGCAATATGATGCGATGACGCTGATCGATGTTAGCAAATGTTTTGATAGCATCTACACTCATTCCATTGCTTGGGCGATTCTTGGCAGAGAAAGAACAAAGCTTAACTTAGGCGATATCGGAGGAACATTTTCGGGGCGTTTCGATGCGTTAATGAGTTCGCTAAACGATGGCGAGACGCATGGAATAGTCATTGGCCCGGAATTTTCGCGAGTGTTTGCCGAGATTATCCTGCAGTCCGTTGACTCCTTGATAGAGAAAGAGCTTGGTGAGCTTGCTATTCCGTTAGTTCACGGGGTCGATTACGAGGTTTTTCGGTATGTCGATGATTTTTATATATTCTATAACGACAAGAAGAACCGGTCCGCAATTGTTAATATTGTTCAGAGGGCGTTGCGTGCGCAAAGACTTGGTATTAACGAGTCAAAGCTGCGTGACTACGAAAAGCCAATAATTACTGAATTGACGATTGCGAAGGACAAGGTTTCCGCGCTCTTGGATTCGGAAATTGTTCCGCTACTGACACATGTCGAGTCCAGTGATTCGCTAAGCTTTTCGTGTCGCGCCAACAGCACTAGATTAATAACAAAATACAAAGCAATAGTCGTTGAGACCCGCGTCGCGTATTCTGATCTGCTTAACTACACATTGGCCGCTATGGAGCGGAAATTGACTCAAGTTGTTGAGAAATTCTTGGACTCGAAGCAGGAGGCCGGGGACAGGCAGCGAGTAGTGGCCGCAGTTCATTCAGTGCTTGAGACGGTATTCTTTTGCTACTCGACCGAGCCTAGGGTAAATCATGTTGTGCGGCTTTGCCGGATGCTTTGTACGTCGATTAGGTTTCTACAAACTCGAGCTTTTTCTAGCGAGCTTCGGCATAGAATTTTTAAGTATATATTTGATAATTTGTTTGTGCAGCTGAACAGAAACTTTCGCCGAGAGTTTCGCGGTATTGACAGTCTTTATTTGCTAGTGACTCTCCAGCAGCTTGGGGGGAGTTATCGTTTGTCTCAGCTGCAGCTGGCGAGATTCTTTCGGATTAACGAAAACTTTGAAGCATTGCTTCGGCCAGGGTATCTCGACTATTTCTCCGTTACAGTCTTGCTTTCTTATGTAGGAGACAAGAAGCGATATCGCCAGATTCGTGCGTTTCTTCAAGCGCACATCATCGATAAGCTCGGAAACGAGCGTCGTAGGTGGGATAGCTGTGAATGCCTGATGCTTTTGCTGGACGTCGTTTCCTGTCCGTATCTAGACGACAGGACGAAGGTGGAATCCTGTCGGGTCTTTGGGTTAGACAATATCTGCCAGTTCTACGCCTTGCGAGATGCGACGAAGCGGTGGTTCACTGCGTGGGGCAAGAGTTTCGACTTAGCTTGGGCACTGGAATCGAAACGAAGTGTCGAGGTATATTGAAGTTGGCGCTCCGTTCTACCCAATGGCTGTGGGCAGCTCACACACAAGCGCCAGCTTGTATCTCAGATGCAATGAGACGCGGGCACGGGCGGTAGGAACGGGCCGCCTTTTTTCTCCTGTTGAGCGGGATCGCTGGCGGTACTGTGCATTACTGCTAAAGGTGACTACCCGCGACCAGAAGGTCTTGGTTTGAGAGCGCAGGATTGTTCGTGCGACGTGCCGGTAGTTGCGAACGCAGGATGATGCGCACCTCGGCCTCGGGATTCACCCGTGGCGTGTCGGTCATCCTGACTCGGCCGAGATTCAAGTCGATATGGCGGCTGCAGCGGGTCAAGATAGCCTCCACTGTCAATTAGGCTGGACATCAACGGCAAGTTCCGCGACGAGTGCCTGACTATGGAGTGGCAGGGTGGTCTACAGCGCCCAATGCCTGGTGCGTAGCACCGGAATCAGCAGGCCGTTGAGGAACCCCCCCCGCAAGCACCCGCGAGCACCCGCAGCGCCGCGATTGGCCGGCTCTACCGCGGCAGTGAAGAAGGCGCGATTCCCGACAGCCGGGTAGTGTCGTGCCTCGCCACTACCCGTAACCCATTCCGGCGGCTTTCGCCGCGATACCTCATTGCGATGCGACGCCGTAGCTCTGCTACGCCGCCGCATCGCGCCGGGTCTCGCGACGAAAGCCGCCGGGATTTTTTTTACGCCGTAGTGACGAGACAGCGCACTAGAAGGTGACGCTCCAGCTGTCAATGCGGCCGGTGTCGCCGGGGCCGCTGTCGTTGACGCGCAGTTTCCAGATGCCGTTGAGCGGCTCGCTGGACAGGTTGAGGTTGAGCGTGGTGTTGAGGTTCTGTGTGGCGCCGCCGGTCTTGTTGTGGATGCTGTAGAGCGTGCCGTCGGGTGCGACCAGGTCGACCTTGAGATCGCCGATGTAGGTGTGGACGATGGCGACGCTCACCGGTGTGCTGGCCGGCGCGTTGCCGCTGCGGCCGGATACGGTGATGGGGCTGTCCACTGTCGCGTTGTCGGTGATGCTGAAGTCACTGGTGTTGGTATAGGTCTGCGCGCCGCCGCCGGTGGTGTAGCTGCCGGTGATGCTCAGGCCCGAGTAGGCCGCATAGCCGCGCACCAGTACGTGGTAGGTGCCGGCCTGCGCCGTCGCGATGGTGCAGGTTTCGGCATTGGTGCCGCTTTCGGAGCGGCAATCGTAGGTCGTCGTGGTCGGCTGCGAACCGAAGCGCGCATAGAGATCGGCATCGCCAGTCCCACCACTGGTCACGAACTTCAGATTGCTCGCACCGGCTGGCACGACCAGCGTGTAGTAGGTGTCGGAACTGGTCGCGCCGGACTGGCCGGTGATCGCCACGCCGTTCTGCAGCACGTTGCCGCCTGGCGGTGCAGTGACGGTGACCGGCTTCGACGTGGTGTTGGTGGCGCCGGCGTTGTCGGTGACGGTCAGTGTGACGGTGTAGGTGCCGGCGGCCGCGTAGGTCTTGCTCGGGTTGGTGGCCGTGGACGTGCTGCTGTCGCCGAAGTTCCAGCTGCGCGAGGCGATGCTGCCGTCGCTGTCGCTGGAGGTATCGGTGAATGTGGCGGTGAGGCCGTTGGCGGCGACGCTGAAGTTGGCGACCGGCGGCACGTTGCTGCCGCTGCTGACGGTGACCGGCTTCGACGTGGTGTTGGTGGCGCCGGCGTTGTCGGTGACGGTCAGTGTGACGGTGTAGGTACCGGCGGCCGCATAGGTCTTGCTCGGGTTGGTCGCCGTGGAGGTGCTGCTGTCGCCGAAGTTCCAGCTGCGCGAGGCGATGCTGCCGTCGCTGTCGCTGGAGCTGTCGGTGAAGCTGGCGGTAAGGCCGTTGGTGGCGACGCTGAAGTTCGCGGTCGGCGCCAGGTTGCCGCCGTTGTTGAGCGTGACGTTCCAGGCGCCGCGGCCGTAGGTGCCGGCGCTGAGCACGTGCGGCGAGTCGTCGATTTCGAGATCGGTCACGACCAGGCCCAGCGGCAGCCCGGTAGAGAAGGCGGTGAAGGTGTTGCCGCCATCGGCGCTTTCATACACGCCGACGTCGGTGCCGACGAAGATACGGTTGGTGTTGAGCGGATCGATGGCGACGGCATTGGCCGGCACGTTGGGCAGGCCGGTGCCTACCGCGCTCCAGGTGGTGCCGCCGCTGGTGGAACGGTACAGGCGTGAAGCGCCGAAACCGGCCCGCGTGACGAACACGCGCTGTGCGTTGAGCGGGTCCATGGCCACGTCGGAAACCACGCCGCCGGGGTAGTTGCCGGTGACGTCGGTGAAGGTCGCGCTCGGCACGGCCGCGTCCGGCGTGGCGTAGATGCGTCCGCTCGAGGTGCCGACATAGGTCGGTATCAGCACGCCCATGCTCACTGGCGTGATCACCGACACGGCCGAGCCCAGGCTGCCGGAGATCGCCGTCCAGGACATCGGACTGGCCGAGGTGGTGGCGCGATAGACCACGTTGGATGCGACGAACAGGCGATTGCTCGCCACCGCCATCGGCGTGACCCAGGGGAAGCTCGACGATGCGGTCATGCCGGTCGTCGCCAGCTTGCTGAAGCTGTTGGCGCCGCCGCCATTGGTCGAACGGTAGATGCTGGGAAAGTTGCCCGAGGGATAGCTGGTCTGGAACACGATGGACGGATTGGTCGTGTCGATCGCGTTCATGAAGCCGTCGCCAGAGACGAAGGTCAGGTCCCACACGGCACTGCTGCTGCGGCGCGACGAGGAGTTGTCCTGGGCGCCGCCGAACACGATGTCGGGATTGGTCGGATGGACGCTGATGTCGTAGAACTGGGTGACATTGAGGTTGGAATTCATGTTCACCCAGCTGCTGCCGCTGTTGTCCGTGCGCCAGACACCGCCGTCGGTGCCGATCCAGAAGCGATCGGGGTTGTTGCGCGAATAGCGCACGACGTGGGTGTCCTGATGCACGGCCTGGCTGCTGCCCCAGGTGGAATGCAGGATGGTGAAGCTGCTGCCGCCGTTGGTGGAGCGCGCGGTGCGGATGCTGCCGACGAGAACGGTGTCGGGCTGGCTGGGATGTACGTCGATGGCCAGGTTGTAGCTGCACTGGCCTTCGCAGGCGGTGCTGCTCCGCAGCGACCAGCTGGCGCCGCCGTCGGCGCTGCGGTGCAGGCTGCCGCTCTGCAGGGCGTAGAGCACGTTGCTGTTGCTCGCTGCCATGGCCAGGCGCAGGCGCGAGCCCGACACACTGAGGCCGCTGTTCATGGCGGTCCAGGTGGCGCCGCCGTCGGTGGATTTGTGCACACCGCTGCCGGCTACGCCGGCGAAGACGGTGGCGGAATTGGGCACGAAGATCAGGTCTTCGACGTTGCCGTTGAGTGTCTTGGTCCAGCTGCCGCCGCGATCGGCCGAGCGGTACAGGCCCGAACCCGACAGCGAGCCGCTGCTGCAGCTGCCGGCACCGCCGGCGAGCACGACGTTCGCATTGGTCGGCTGCACCGCGACGGCATTGACGATGGACAGCGGCATGGCTCCGCTGCCGCTGCCGTTGCGCGCCTGCCAGCTGCTGCCGCTGTCGCTGCTCACGTACAGGCCCTGACCGAAGTAACCGGCACAGCCGCCGCCGTTCCTGTCGCCGGTGCCGACCCATACGTTGGCCGGCGCCGCCGGCTCGACGAACAGCGCGCCGATGGGCAGGGTGCCGACCTGGTCGAACAGCGGCGTCCATGACGTACCGCCGTTGCTGGTCTTCCAGACGCCGCCGGCGGCGGCGCCGAAGTAGACGGTGTTTTCATCGGTGGGATGCGGCACCACGGCGTTGTTGCGGCCGGAGACGCGGCCCATGACCCAGTTGCTCATGTTCATGGACGAGGGGCCCAGCGGCGCCCAGGTTTCGCCGGCGGCGTGCTGCAGCGGCGCCAGGCGTTCGACCTCGGCCTTGAGTTCGGCCGCGGCCTTGCGCCGTTCGCTGTCGGCATTGGCAACGCGGTCGAGACCGCGCGACTGGATGAACCACAACTGGCGCTGCTCGATCTGCCAGCTTTCCTCGCGCGGCCGATTGACGCGGTCGCCGTCGAACGGCGTATCGGACTGGGCGCTGGCGAGGGAGGAAACGGAAACGGCGGCCACGAACAGGAGCAGGTGGCACCGGGCAACAGGGCGTACGTGCATGATCAGTTCTCCGCAAGCGGCAGCCGGTGTGGCGATTCGGTAATGCGTCGAACGGCTTCGGCGTCGTGCTGCGATAGGCCGTTGCGCGTGGTACTCCCTGCACGTTCGCCGCGCTCAGCGCGCGGCGGAATCCCTCGGGATTCTTCGTTCAACGAATTGCCGAATCGCCACACCAGGCTGCCGTAGGCACGACAAGCGAGGAGTGCGGCCGGCGCAGTGTCGTTGCTGCGTCGCGGCCGCTGTGGCGGGTGCAACGAACGGGGCGCGCGGCGCCCCGTTCGTGCCCCGCCGTCGGGCTTCAGAAGGTGACGCTCCAGCTGTCGATGCGGCCGCTGTCGCCAGCGCCGTTGTCATTGACGCGGAGCTTCCAGGTGCCGTTGAGCGCTTCGCTGGACAGGTTCAGCGTGACGGTCTTGTTGATGTTCTGCGTGGAGCTGCCGGTGCGGTTGTGGATGTTGTAGAGCGAACCGTCCGGCGCCACGAGATCGACTTTGAGGTCGCCCTGGTAGGTGTGCACGATCGCGACCGTGACCGAGGCATTGCTCGGCGCATTGCCGGTGCGGCCCGATACCGTGATCGGGCTGTCGACCGTCGTGTTGTCAGTGATGGTGAAATCGGTGGTGTTGGTGTAGGTCTGCGTGCCGCCACCGCCGGTGGTATAGCTGCCGGTGATGCCCAGGCCCGAGTAGGTTGCATAGCCGCGCACCAGTACGTGGTAGGTGCCGGCCTGCGCTGTTGCGATGGTGCAGGTTTCGGCATTCGTGCCGCTTTCGGAGCGGCAATCGTAGGTCGTGGTCGTCGGCTGCGAACCGAAGCGTGCGTAGAGATCGGCATCGCCGGTCCCACCACTGGTCACGAACTTCAGATTGCTCGCACCGGCCGGTACGACCATCGTGTAGTAGGTGTTGGAGCCGGTCGCGCCGGACTGGCCGGTGATCGCCACGCCGTTTTGCAGCACGTTGCCGCCTGGCGGTGCAGTGACGGTGGCCGGCTTCGACGTGGTGTTGGTGGCGCCGCTGTTGTCGGTGACGGTGAGCGTGACGGTGTAGGTGCCGGCGGCCGCATAGGTCTTGCTCGGGCTGGTCGCGGTGGACGTGCTGCCGTCGCCGAAGTTCCAGCTGCGCGCGGCGATGGTGCCGTCGCTGTCGCTGGAGCTGTCGGTGAACGTGGCGGTGAGGCCGCTGGTGGCAACGCTGAAGTTGGCGACCGGCGGCACGTTGCTGCCGCTGCTGACGGTGACCGGCTTCGACGTGGTGTTGGTGGCGCCGGCGTTATCGGTGACGGTCAGCGTGACGGTGTAGGTGCCGGCGGCCGCATAGGTCTTGCTCGGGTTGGTCGCGGTGGACGTGCTGCTGTCGCCGAAGTTCCAGCTGCGCGAGGCGATGGTGCCGTCGCTGTCGCTGGAGCTGTCGGTGAACGTGGCGGTAAGGCCGCTGGTCGCCGCGCTGAAGTTCGCCACCGGCGCCTGGTTGCCGGCAGGGCCGGCGAAGCCGCCGATGCCATAGACGTCCTTGGATTCGGCCGTGCCGCCGGATTCGTCGCGATTGTCGGTATAGATGGCCATGATCTCGTTCAGGGCCACGTCCATGCCGTTGTAGTCGCCCCATTCGTTGGCTTCGCTGATGTTCTTCGAGGTCACCGTGGTCAGGCGCGTCGCCGTGCCCCAGGTTACGCCGCCGTCGCTGGAAACCGCGTAGTACAGGTCGGTGCCGCTACGCCCGCTGGAATGGCGCGTGTCGTAATACATCACGAATACGCGGCCATTGCGGTCTACCGACAGCCATTGGTTGAAGCGGTCGACCGTGCTCACGTCGCTGCTGGAATGCGGCGAGGAAATCTGCCAGGTGGCGCCGCCGTCGCGCGAGCGCGCGACGCGGATGATGGCGTGGTTGGCCGTCGCGCTGGTGTTGTTTTCGGTGGTGGAGGTGTCGGTCCAGGATACGTACAGGCTGTTGTTGAAGCTGCCGCCGGAACGGTCCGTGTCGACCGACACGTAGATGAAGGCGCGGCGCGATTCCATGGCCGGAATCGGGAAATCGAAATCGGCATTGGTCGTGCTTACCGTCGACGCGCTGCCGAAGCTGGCGCCGCCGTCGGTGGACTTGGCCATGCGGATGGCTTTGCCCAGGCTGCCGCCGGAAGTGGCCGGGTAGAAGAAGTAGACGTTGCCGGCGGTGTCCGAGGTGATGTCGCTGCCGATGCCGCGGTTGGCACCGTCCAGGGTCAGGGTTGCGCCGAACGCGGTGCCGCCGTTGGTCGAACGGGCGATCTTCTGGATGTTGTTGTCGTGCCAGGCGACGTAGATGTTGCCCTTGTGCGGCGAGGTCGCGTGCATGTCGACGTGCAGGTATTCCTTGTCCGAGGTGTTCTGGTTGGACAGGGTTGCACTGCGCGTCCAGCTGGCGCCGTTGTCGGTAGAACGGTAGAAATACACATTGGTGCCGCTGCCGACCACGCTGGAGAGCGCCGAGGCATAGCCGACCGTGCCGTCGGGCGACCAGCCCACGGCCGGGTCGCAGCAGGTGCCGGCCAGGGCGATGGCGCTGCCCCAGCTCTGGCCGCCGTCGGTGGAACGCCACATTTTCTGGCCGCTGCCCGGGCCGTTGGTGCCGGCGATGACGATATTGGTATTCACCGGGTTGATCGCCACGGCCGATTCGGACGCGCCGGCCGGCGTGGTGATGCGTTTTTCACCGCCGAGGAAATTCTGGAAGACGCTGTTGCGCGAGGCTTCATCCCGCGGCAGCGATTCGTGTACGCGATAGGCACCGGCCGCGTCGGCGCTGACCGCGGTATACGTTTTGCCGTCGATGCGATAGCCGCCGTATTTGGCCAGGTAGCCGTTCAATGCGCTGCGCGGATATTGCACCGGGCCGAAGGTCGGCAGTTCCTTGTTCGCTTTGCGCATTTCCACGCGGTAGAACACCGGAATCGCGACGATGGTGTCGGCTTCGTTCTTGGACAGCAAGGCCAGGTCTGCCGCGGTCAGCGCGTAGTTGCGGTCATCCCAGGGGCCCAATGCCTGCAGGGCCGTGTAGTCGACCCGCTTGTCGGCGCCTTTGCTGGCATCGATCGAGAAAGCCACCGCGCGGCCGATGCTGTGTTCTTCTTCGGCCTGCAGCGCAAACCCCAATGCACAGCCGAACAGGCCTGCAGCCAGCAGCGACAGCCGGCCGATTCTTGAATTGCTCATCTCCCACCCTCCATTTATAAATAAATGCACTACGCAGACGCGTAGCGCCCCCGCTGCGAACAGAAAGCGACTCCGGCTTGCCACGTACGCGGAAGAAATTGGTGATTGAGCGTTCGTCGCGAACTGCCGGCCGGCACTGCTGTTGCAGCTTTTTCCTACCGGGCTGGCAGACGGGGCTTCGCCGGCCGCAAGGCCGGTTGGGAGCGCCCGCGCTGCATTGGCGGTCGGGTGCGCCTCCTCCCCGTAGGAAGCGAACCGGCGGACGATTTACAGGAATCGGTCGTATCAGTCTATAGACTGATACATATCAGCCTTAGGGCTGATATGTGCAAGTGCATCAAGCGGCATGGGTATGGTGGCAGGGCATGCCGGCGCCGGCTGCACCCTGGCGGGCCCCTGTTCTGGTGCTGGTGCGGGGCCTGGCTGCAATGTTCGGGCTGCCGCCAGAGGGCGTTCTGTTCGCCGGGCGCCGCGTAGTTCATGTGTGCGCTGCACCATTGCAGGCTTGCCGCGTGTTCACTCGCTCGATGTGCCGCACGCCTGTGTCGCTGTTCCTGCTGCTTGCCGCGCTGTCGTCCGCGGCCGGCGCCGGCGACAACGCGGCCAACGGCCAGTGCAGCCTGCGCGAAGCGATGCCGGCGCAACCAGGACCAATACCACGGTGCCGAACAACACGGTCGACGACGGCAATGCCAACACCTTCATCGGCAGCGGCGGCCTGGCGATTACCAATGTGGAATTGCCCAAGACGGTAAATAGCGTCAACGGCCTCTTCGACGGCAACCGCGCCGACAAGAACGGCGGTGGCGTGGCTATCAGCAACCGCCCGCCGCGGGGCCACAGCTTCAGCTTCACCAGCGTGGCGTTCCAGGGCATCACCGCGCGCAATGCGCTGCTGGCCAGCAGCGCGGCCACCGGCGGCAACGGCTTCCAGCGTCCCTGATACGCCGTCGGCCCGCGCCGGCAGTTGCCGGCGCGGGCCTTGCCAGGCGGGTGCAGCCGTCTGCTATCGTCGCAGCATGACGACCTATTTCATCTCCGATCTGCACCTGGACGACGAGCGTCCGCAGATCACCGATCTGCTGCTGGAATTTCTTGCGGGGCCTGCACGCGACGCCGCGGCCTTGTACATCCTGGGCGACCTGTTCGAAAGCTGGATCGGCGACGACGACGATGCAGCCCTGGCGGCGCGCGTGCAGGGTGCGCTGGCCGAGTTCGTTGCCTCGGGCACGCCGGCGTATTTCATGGCCGGCAATCGCGATTTCCTGATCGGTGCGCACTTTGCGGCCAACACCGGCGTGGTATTGCTGGACGATCCCAGCGTCGTCGAGATCGAAGGCCGGCCCTACCTGCTGATGCATGGCGACACCTTGTGCAGCGACGATGTCGCCTACCAGCAGTTCCGCCGCCAGGTGCGCGATCCGGCCTGGCAACA
The DNA here is from genome assembly GCF_004363655.1 of Tahibacter aquaticus. Lineage (GTDB taxonomy): Bacteria > Pseudomonadota > Gammaproteobacteria > Xanthomonadales > Rhodanobacteraceae > Tahibacter > Tahibacter aquaticus. The sequence goes on along the minus strand of NZ_SNZH01000027.1, from coordinate 39,996 downwards.
GCAGTTCCTGGCCCAGCCGCTGCCGCAGCGCCGCGACTTCGCCCGCCACGCGCGCGAGCAGAGCCGCCTGCATACCGGTACCGCCAGCGCCGAAATCATGGACGTGGCCGACGACGCGGTGGAAGCGGTGATGCGCCAGCACGGCATCTATCGCCTGATCCACGGCCACACGCACCGGCCGGCGACGCACTACCTGCTCGTCGACAACGAACCGGCCGAACGCATCGTACTGGGCGACTGGTACGAACAGGGCAGCGTGCTGCGCATCGAGGACGGGCATGCGCAGCTGCTGGTATGGCGCTGAACTGCCGCATTGAAAGAGTGCCGCGTTTTTCATGATGGCTGTCCGGCGCCGCCCGGGGGCGGCGCAATTCGCGGTGCTCATCGGCGCCCTACGGGTATACCTCAGCTGTGTACGGTGCGATGAGCGACGGCGAATTGCAGCGCAAGCGGCCGCTGCTCACGCCTTGCGCATCGACAGCACATACATGCCCGCCAGCACCAGCGCCGAGCCGGCCAGCTGCCAGGCCGTGATCGGCTCGTGCAGCAGCCAGGCGCCGAGGAACACGGTGGAAACCGGGCCGACCATGCCTGCCTGGGCCGCACTCGGCGCGCCGATGCGCGCGACGGCCAGCATGGTCATGACCACGGGCATGACGGTGCAGAACACCGCGTTCACCGCCGACAGGGCGTAGACCTCCAGCGGCAGCCGCAGCTCCTGCCAGTGGCGTGTGGCGCCGAAATGCGTCAGTACCGCAACGGTGGAAACCAGCATGGCGTAGGCGACCAGCCGCCACGGTCCCAGCCGCCTGACCAGTTCGCCCGAACCCAGCAGGTACAGCGCGTACGACAAGGCCGAGCCCAGTACCAGGCCGGCGCCCAGCACGACGCGGTCGCCGCCCAGCTGCAGATCGTGCGCGAACACCAGCACGATGCCGCCGTAGGCCAGCGCCAGTGCTGCCCATTCGCGGCCGCCGATGCGCCGGCGCAGCACGAGTGCGCTGATCAGCAGCACGAACGACGGTGACAGGAACAGGATCAGCCGCTCCAGCGCTGCGCTGATGTATTGCAGCCCGAGGAAATCCAGGTAGCTGGACAGGTAATAGCCCAGCAATCCCAGTACCAGCACGCTGGCCGCCTCGCGCCAGCTCAGGCTGTCGTGACGGCGCCATTGCCACAGCGCGATGGCGAAGAACAGCGGTGCGGAAAACAGCATGCGCAAGGCCAGTACGTCCAGTGCGTCGACGCCATGGCGGTACAGCAGCTTGGCCACGATGGCCTTGGCCGAAAACAGCACCGACGCCGTCGCGGCGATCAGCAGGCCGCGGCGGAACACGCGGCGGGGCAGCGCTTCGTTCATGGGGCGGCAGCCGTCATGGCGCCGCTCATGCGGTCAGTTCCCGCCGCAACAGGCCGTACAAGGCCGTGTCGGTGATTTCGCCGTTGACGCGCCAGCGCTCGCGCAGATAGCCCTCGCGGCGGAAGCCGAGCTTTTCCACAAGGCGGCAGGACGCTTCGTTGCGCGGATCGATATCGGCTTCGACGCGCAGCAGCTGCAATGCCTCGAAGCCGTAGGCCAGGGCGGCGCGCAAGGCTTCCCGGGCGTAGCCCTTGCCCCAGTGCGCGGGGTCCAGCAGGTAGCCGATCTCGGCGCGGTGCTGGCTGCGGTTGACCGCAAACACGGTGACCAGGCCGATCAGTGTGTCGGCACCGATCCGGCTGATGCCCCAGGGCCAGATTTCCTCGGTTTCGCCCTGGCGGGCGCGCTGGGCGAACCAGTCTTCCGCCTGCTGCGCCTGCGTCCACGGCGCGCAGCTCCAGTAGCGCATCGCGCGCGGGTCGGCATGCAGCGCGTAGATCGCCGCCAGGTCGTCGCGGCGCACGGTGCGCAGGCGCAGCCGCGGTGTCTCCAGCAACGGTACCGCGGACAGGGTATCGGCCATGGCAGCGTCGCCGGCAAAAAACCGATGATGCCGCGACGCTGTCCGCGGCCGCCAGTGCGCGGCATGCCGACAAGCCGCTAACACGCCGGGCTGCTACAGTCGGCGCGCCTATCCGCAGGGAGCATTGCAATGGCCACCGTTCTGATTCCGGGCATCAAGGGCAGCGAGTTGACCGACAGCTATCCGCTGGACTGGCCGGTGCGCTGGAGCCTGGAAGACATGGTGTTCGGCGATGCGTTCGAGAACCCGCTCGATTTCGCCCTGCTCGACGGCCGCTACGAGGCCAACGACGGCCATCGCATGCTGCCGTCGCGGCCGATCCGCTACGCCTACGGTGAAATGGTCGGCAAGCTGCGCGCGTGGAAGCCCAACGAAGCCCTGCACGTATTCACCTACGACTGGCGCCGCCCGATCGAGCACGCGGCGCAGAAGCTGATGGAATTCTGCGACGAGCTGCAGGGGCGGCAGAAACGCCTGAAACGCTCGCCGGCCCTGAACTTCATCACCCACAGCATGGGCGGGCTGGTACTGCGCTCGATGCTCGGCCTGCGCGATCGCAAGAATCCCTTTGCCGAGGTCGATCGTGTCGTATTCATCGCGCCACCGTTCCGCGGTTCCATCGCTGCGGCACAGATGCTGGTCGCGGGCGAGCGCGACGGCTGGTTCGGCACCGACGAGGACTACCGCAAGATCGCGCGCAGCTTTCCCTCGGTCTACCAGATGACGCCGTATTTCGACGGCTGCTGTGTGAATGAGGCGGGCAAGCCGGTAGACCTGTTCGATGCCGCCAACTGGCAGGCCAACGTGCGTGATGGCAATGGCGGTTTCGAGCCGCGTTTCGTCGCCGATGCGGAAGCCTTCCATCGCGGCAAGGCGGCCCGGCAGGGCGGCAGCAGCACGGCCAGCGTGATCGACGACGCGGCGCTGGCCGCCCATGCCGACCGCATCCTGATCCTGCAGAGCGCCGGGGTGCCGACGCAGAGCGGCTTTACCGTGCAGCAGGCCAACAGCAGCAATCCGAACTGGTTCGATTTCGCCGCGGCGAGCAAGGACGGCCTCGGCGACGGCCGCGTCCACCTGCGCAGCGCCGCGGTGCCCGGTGTAACCCTGGCCGGCTTTGCCGGCGCGCTGGACCATGGCCGTGTCTGTCGCGACAGCCGGGTGATCAACACCGTATCGCTATGGCTGGACGGCAAACGCGCCCTGAAGATGCAGCCGCGCGGTCCCGAACATGCCGCCGAGCGCCGCAGCCGCAGTTATTTCGGCGCGTGGGACGGCGATGTGGCGAGCCTGGCGACGCATGTGGCGTGAGGCATTGCAGCAAAGCCCTTTCCCCCGGGCTTTGCTGCGGGCGAGGGCGCCAAAGCGCCGCGCGTATTTTCTGCAAGCCTGGCTTTGCAAAAACCTCGGCGCCGCCGAGACATCAATTCTGGAACCCGTTCGCAAATAGCGCATCGCCCAGGTATTCGAATGCGCCGACATCGATCAGCCCATCGGCCGCGCGCGACTGTGCGGCACCGATCGCGGTCGCTGCGCGCTGCGGCTGGAACAGCGGCAGATACAGCGGGCCGGGAAAGACGAACGCGGGATTGCTCGCCGGCGCGTTGTTGCCGCTGTTGCGCAGCGGACTGGCCAGTAGCGGCCGCAGGTCGAATGCCGCGGCGTTGGCAAAGCCGGGATTGCTGCCGCTCACGGTGCCGCTCCACTCGCCAACGGCGGGGACGAAGGTGGAACCGCTTTCGATCCAGTTGTTGCTGCCGCGGATCTGCCGCCCGTCGGTCCAGACCAGTTCGCCGTCGACCGCGCGGATGATGCGCGCGACGCCGCTGCCGGTCACGTCGATGACGTTGTTGTGCATTTCTACCGATTGCATTTCCTGGAAAATGCGGAACACCGTGGTGTCCTGGCCCGAGCTGAGCAGGAAGGTGTTGTTGACGAAGCGCGCGCGGCCCTTGCTGACGCCGCTGCCGTCGCCGCCGATGCGCACCACGGCGCCGAAGGCCGGGTTGGTATGCACGATCACGTTGCCGACCACGTCCTGGTCTTCGCGCACCAGATCGCGGCTCCAGCCGTCCTGCTGGGTTTCTTCGTCTGGGCCGATCAGTTCCAGCTCATGGTAGGCGGCGCCCTGGAACCAGTTGTAGTGGATCTCGGCACGTTCATGGCGGCACTTGAGCAGGTTGCCGCCGGTGCCGTCGTGGATGTAGTTGTAGCGCATGCGGAAGACCGAGCCGGGCCAGGCGATTTCGTCGCTCTGCATGTACAGGGCATGTTGCGAAGTGCCTGCGCCGGCTGCATAGACCTCGGAGTATTCCAGCGTGAACGAGCCGGAAAACTGGTCCGTGCCGAGAATGCCGTGGCCGGCGCAGTCGTGAATGACGCTGTCGCGCACGGTCACCTCGTGCGCGCCCTGCAGGATGCAGCGTGCGCTGCCGCCGCTGACTTCGAAGCCTTCGAACACGAGGTAATTGGATTGGCGGAATTCCAGCGTATTGCTGCCGCCATTGAGGCGCGGCCGGTTGCCGTTGACGCGCACGCCGCGAAGGGTGACCGGATTGCCGGCGCTGCCGCCGTCGGCAGCCGGCACGATGACCCCGCCGGCATAGGTGACATTGCCGTCGACCAGCACCAGGTCGCCGCCGTTCAGATCGACCGCCGCGAACAGCTGGTTCAGGCTGGTGTTCGGCCGCGTCGGCCCGACCAGGTAGGTGGCGCCCAGGACGCTGCCGGGGCAAGACAACAACAGCAGCAATAGCAGCAACGGCAGGCGGTGCATGGACTGTCTCCGGATTCGGCGGACCGCAGGCTGCGGGCGAACGCCGTGCCGATCTGTGAAACCGCCGACGAAGCGCGAAGCGAACGGCGCTGGCGGCCGATTCCGCCGGACGGCCGGTGCCTGGCGAATCCTGCACCGTTCGTGTGCGCGCCCATCGCCTAAGCTTGGCGTCTACCCAATCTGGAGAGGGTTGTATGAAATTGTCCGAACTGATGCGCAGTGCCGTGCGCGACGAAGGGCGTCTGTCGCTGCAGGTCGGTGATGACTGGCTGCAGGGGCGTAGCGTTTTCGGCGGCCTGCAGGCGGCGATTGCGCTGGCGGCGATGCGCAGCTGCGTCGCGGCCGAGCTGCCCTTGCGCACTTTGCAGATGACCTTCATTGCACCGATTCCCGGCGGCACCGTGCGCGCCGCGGCGCAGCTGCTGCGCAGCGGCAAGAGTGCCGTGCATGTGCAGGCGCGGCTGGAAGACGAGGACGGCGGATTGCTGGCCCTGGTCATCGGCGTGTTCGGCAGTGCACGCGAGTCGCGCGTACAACGCAGCGTCGAGTCGGTGGCCGCGATTCCCGGGCCGCCGCCCACGCCACTGCCGTTCATGCCCGGGGTCACGCCGAACTTCATGCAGCATTTCAAGGTAGAGCTGAGCGCTGGCGCCCTGCCGTTCACCAACACGCCGGTCACGCGCAACGTTTTCAAGGTCGGCCTGCGCGACGACGGTGGCATGAGCGAATCGCACCTGCTGGCCCTGGCCGATTTCGTGCCGCCCGTGGCGTTGTCGTGGATGGACGGCGTATCGCCGGGCAGTTCGCTGACCTGGATGCTGGAGCTGCTGGTGGACAGCTACGCCGACCAGCCACTGACCGGCTGGCAAGTCGACGCGGAAATGGTCGCCGCGCGCGACGGCTATACCAGCCAGTCCACCACGATCAGCGCGCCGGACGGACGCGTGGTGGCCTTGAGCCGGCAGACGATGGTGGTGTTTGCGTAGACGTTGGACGAGCGCGGCCATGAAAGTGCGGCGTGGCCCTGGTCGTCTCCGGCCCGTTGGTGTCCGGAGGCGGCAGCGTCGGTGGCTCCGTGCGTCGTCTTCCTCCTCGTGCAAGTGAGGAGGAGACAGCGCCAGGCGTCAAACGCGCACTGACGCCGCACTCACAACGGCGCTTCCACCGCATACCCGCGACTGCGCAAGGTAGCGACATAGCCGTCGTCATCCAGAATCTGCCCTATCGGCAGTACCGCCAGGGTCACCGCGTTCTTCTGCAGGGCCGCTTCCGCTGCCTTCAGCCACTCGGCCGCGACGCGTTCGCGCAGGTCGCCCATGCCGCGTTCCTGTACCGTGCTGTTGCGCAGCAGGGCTTCCTGGCAGGCCTGTTGCTGGTCGACGTAGGGCAGCGCGCGCAGTGCCTCGATGTCGCCGACGGCCCAGGCATTGGCGCGGGCCTGCATTGCCGGCAGATCGCTTTCCAGGCGGTCTACGGTCTTGCGCAGGCAGTCGATGTCGTCGAGGTTGGATTTGGCGAAAGCGCGCAGGGCATCCTTGGGTTCGGCCAGCTTGATCGCGATCAGCGGCTGTACCCGTTCGACCTCGTGCTTCTTCGCCAGCTTTTCCACCACCTCGGCCACCTTGCCGTTGCGGCGCAGGCCGGCGCGTTCGATCGCCTTCTCGTACAGATCGTGCGCGGCGAAAATCGGCCGGCGTTTTTCCACGGCATTGCTGCTGCCCAGGTATTTTTTCTTTAGCGGCTGCCAGCGTGCGTACAGCTCGGCCGGCAGCACGTCGGCCAGGGTCTGCTTGTCCGGGTTGTTGCGCGCCTTGAGCAGGCTGGGCAGCAGGAACAGTCCGGTGAACATGCCTCCGTCGACCTTGACCGTCGCCTGCGGCGGCAGCAGCACTTGCTGCGCCTGGGCAACCACGCCTTCCACCTCGCGCGAAACCCAGCTGACCTTCTTCGGCAGGGGTGTCAAGGTGCCGAGTATCCAAAGAACATGCTCGCCTTTGGAAACTTTCCACAAACCGGGGCCGGGCTGTTCGCCGCTGACGACGACGGTTTCCAGCAGCGCGGTGCTGCTGTCCGGGGCGGGCGGGGGGGCGGCCAGTGCCGGGCGGACGAGCAGGGCGGTCAGCAGACAGGCAAGCAGGGACAGGCGCATAAGGCTACCGGGGCTGGGGAAAGGAATGGGTGCTACGAGGCGACGCAGCCTAGTCGTGTCCGTATGAACCGCGTTCGTCCGGCGGCATACCGGGGCCGGCATCGGCTGCGGCATCATGGCGGCCCTTCTGGAGCGGCGCGAATGAATCCGGCTACCGAAATCCGCATTGCCCGTATCGACGACGCCGCGGCCGTGGCCGTGCTGCTGGGCGAGCTGGGCTACCCGGCCAGTGTCGAACAGGCCGCCGCCCGCCTGGTCGGGCTGCAGCGCACGGCCTGTGCGGTGACTTACGTGGCCTCGCGCGCCGGCAATGTCTGCGGCCTGGCCACGGTGCACTCCCACGCCAGCCTCAATCGCGACCAGCCTTCGGTGCAACTGACCCTGCTGGTGGTATCGGCTCAGGCGCGCGGCAGCGGCGCCGGCAAGCGGCTGGTGCAGGCGGCCGAGGAATGGGCGCGCGATTGCGGCGCGCAACGCCTGGTGGTCAGTACCGCCGTGCACCGCGCCGGTGCCCATGCGTTCTACGAAACCTTGGGCTACGAATTGACCGGGCGCCGCTACGCGCGCGTGCTGTAGGCGTGCCAACCCCGGCAGGCGCCGGCTCCGCCCCGCTGGCGCAGGCTGCCTGAGTCAGGCCCTGGCCAGATTCCCGCAGCGCAAGGCTTGGGGGTGTCGAGGCAGGCGAGTGCAAGCCACTCGTGCCCCGCTTTACTGATCGTCGTCCTGTCCGCGCCGGCTCGGCTTCACTGGCAACGGCGCCATGACCACCGTCACGGCGATCAGCTTGTCCCGCGCTACGCTGCGTGGTTTGTGCAGAAGTTGCAAAGCGCGCCCGAGCAGGCGGTTGATCTCGGCCAGGTCTTTGCTGTCCACCCAGCCTTTGGTGCGCGAGGCGCAGATTTCGCGTTCGGCACCGTCGGTGACGACACCGCCTTCGCGCAGGGCCGAGGCGAAGTCGCGCGAGGCAATGCGCAGCATGCTGGCGCCGACCTTTTCCATTGCCGCGGCGCCGGCGTTGCGGCCGCCGCGGTAGCGCAGCTGCAGGCGCGCGCCCTGTTCGGCCTTGGTGCGATAGCGGCGGCCGTCGCCTTCGTCCGGCAGTTCGTCGAGCAGGCCGCCGCGCAGCAGCAGGCGCAGGTGGTAGTACAGGCCGTCGGCGGGACGCCCAAGCTGCGCCGCGAGCGTTGCCACCGAGGCTTCCCCGCCGAGTGCTTCCAGGGTATCGATCAGCTCTTGCCGCGCCGGTGCGGCAAGCAGGGCGATTTCGCGCGGCTTTTCCACCGGGCGGTTGGAGGGTTTGCGCGAGCCGCCGTCGGATTTGCGTGACTGTGCCATCGGTTGGGTTGCCTGTATTGAAATTTTACTCAAAAATTCAACAACGAATCGTACGGCGTGGCTGCTGCAGGCCGCGCCGGCGTCACCGGAGAACGCTCATGTTGCTGCGCCTGCTGTTGCTGCTGCTCCTGCTGTTGTCGGGTTCTGCGTCCCTGGCAGCGGACGATACTGCCACGCTGCTGGCACAAGCCAAGACTGCCAGCGGAGGGGCTGCCTGGGATACGGTGTTTTCCCTGACTGGCCAGGGCCAGATGAAGGCTGCCGGCCTCGACGGCAGCGTGGAAACACGGGAAGACCTCGCCACAGGCCGCAGTGTGGCGCGCTACAAGCTGGGGCTCTACCAGGGCGCGAATGGATACGATGGAAAAGTTTCATGGACGCTCAATCCGGGCGGCGAAGTGGGCGTGCAGGACGCGGCAGAAGCCTTGCGAGAAGCGCGTACAGCGGCCTGGCTGAGCCAGCGCGGCTACTGGTTCGCCCAGCGCGGTGCGGCGCAGTGGCAGCCGGCGCAGGCGCGCGAAGAGGCGGGCCGGCATTACCAGGTGATCCGCGCCACGCCGGCCGGCGGCGAACCGGTAGAGCTGTGGTTCGGCCGCGACAGCCAGCTGCTGGAGCGTACCGTCACCGGCCTGGACACGCGCGAACCCGTAGTGACGCGGCTGTCGGACTGGCGCGAAGTGGCCGGCCTGCGCCTGCCGTTTCGCGTCGTGGTCGACCGCGGCGACGAGGCGGCCAACCGCGTTGAAATTGCCTATGCCAGTTTCAGTGCCGGTGCAGCGCTGGCGGACGCGGATTTTGCCGTGCCGCGGCACGAAGGTGGTGCGCATATCGTCGATGCAACCGGTGTCACGCGCATTCCGTTCCGTCTCGTGCGCGACCATATCCATATCAAGGTGGAGGTCGACGGCAAGCCGCTGCAGATGCTGGTCGATACCGGCGGTGTGAATATCCTGCTGCCGGCGGCGCTGCAGAAACTGGGATTGCAGGCCGAGGGCGAGCTTGTCGCGCGCGGTGCCGGCGAGAAAAGTGCCGAGGTGAAGCTGGCCAAGGCCACGTCGCTGCGCCTGGGCGGCGTGCTGTTCGAGCAGCCGCTGTTCTACGTGATCGACTTCGGCCAGGTCGCGGCGATGGAAGGCGAAGATTTCGACGGCGTCATCGGCTACGAACTGTTCCAGCGCTTCGGCGTCACCATCGACTACGCGGCGCAGCAGCTGGTGCTCAGCACGCCGGAGAAATTCGTCAAGCCGGCCAATGCCCGCGCCGTGCCGTTCACCCTGGCCGAGCGCATCCCCATCATCCAGGGCGAGATCGACGGTGTGCCGGCACGTATCAGCATCGACACCGGTTCCGGTTCGGCCATCGACCTGCATTCGCCGTTCGTCGCCCGGCATGGCCTGAAGCAGCGCTACAACGCCAGGTACGAAGCATTGTCGGGCTGGGGCGTGGGCGGACCGATGCGTGCCTGGCCGGTGCGCCTGGGCCAGCTCGCCATCGGCGGCTTCGTGCTGCCCGACGTCGCGGCCAGCCTGTACACCGGCGACAAGGGCGCTTTCGCCAATGCCGACGTCGACGCGAATATCGGCGGCCGCGTGCTTGGCCGCTTTACGGTTGCCTTCGACTACGCCAACAAGACCGTCTACCTCGCGCCGAACGCCAACTACGCGAAGCCGTTCCGCAGCGACCGCAGCGGCCTGGCCCTGCTGCGCGATGCCGATGTGCTCAAGGTCTATGACGTGCTGGCCGGCAGCCCCGCGGCGCAGGCCGGCCTGCAGCGCGACGACCGCATCCTGCGTATCGGCGGCGAGCCTGTGGCGGCGCGCTCGCTGAGCCAGTGGCGCGATCTGCTGTCCGACGCTGCGCTGCAAACCCCCGTCCCGGTTGTCTACCAGCGCGATGGCAAGACCCGCGAATCGGCCATGACACTGCGCGACCTGATACCCGCGCACGCCGAGCGGGCCAAGCACTGACGCCGTGGCGGCCTGCCTGGGAGATTCCGCACCGCGACGCAACTTGTATCGGTATCGCGCGATGAGCGTGTCGGTGCAGGGGGCGTCTCATGAAAATCTTCGCGGTATTTCTAGTGGTTTTGCTGGCCGGCGGGCTGGGTTTGCCTGCCGCTGCCGCTGCCGCTGCCGCTGATGCTGACGCGACTGCGCGTGCTGTGCCTGCCGCTGTCGAGACCACCGGGTCGGCCGGTAAAACGGACACCGCTTCGAAAGACAGCGGGGTGCAGAACGACAAAGAGGCGCGGAAAAACAAGAAAGACAACGAGGCGCCGGAAGACAACGGCATCCGCGTCGGCGAGGCCAAGGTCTACGACGACCGTTCGCTGAGCATCATGCTGGCCGAGCTGGAAAGCCGCCTGGCCTCGATCAATGCGATCAATGCAGGCAACGTCGTCGCGGGCCTGGACCGGATCCAGAGTGCGTCGAGCAAATCGACCAGTACGACGCTGCAGCTGACATCGCCGATCCAGCCGGCAGTAAACACGACCGAGGCCGCGCAGGAAGGCCAGCTGGCAGTTACCGAACGCACGACAACGACGACCGAGCTCAAACCAGCGCCGCCCGAGCGGCCGGACTCGGCGGCCGCTGCGCCTGCTCTGCCGGCCTTTACCCCCGGCGTAGGCCTCGGCGCCGAAGACACACTGGCCAACCAGGTCAATCTGGCCTACCAGATCTACAACTTGCGCATGGTGCTGGAGCGGGCTGTCAGCGATCGCATCGACGGCGGTGTCGCGCGCAGCCAGGCCGTGCTCGCCGTACCGGTTTCCATCGATCCACCCGGCGGCATGCACGATCGTGCGGCCTATGTGGAAATCGCGCTGAATCCGCTCTCGGACAACGGAAAACCCTGCCAGGTAGAGAATCCGCATGTCTCGCTCGTGTCGATGATGCCGCTGGAGAAGACCTACAACGCGATGGCCCTCAGCAAGAAAGCGAACGCGTTTGGCGGCTCCGCCGTGATGAGCGTGCTGACCCTGGGGCTGGCGCATTCCAGCGAAAGCCAGAACCTGTACGTGTATCGCGACATCGACACGATGGCCTTGCAGTTTCCGTCGAACAAGAAAGACGAACTCCGCTTCGGCTGGGCGTTCAAGCCGGTGCTGGGGCGGCGTTCGATTGCGCCCGGCATGCGCCAGATGCTTGCCGTGGTTTCCGTGACCAATGCGGCCAGCGACAGCTGTGGCGCCGAGGCGCTGGCAATTTCGGCGCGTAGCTACTGGCGCCGATACGACGCGAAGCGCTTTACCACCGCCACCTACGTCGACAAGGAAGTGGCAACCGCTCCGCTGGGCAGCGGCACTCTGCACATACCGCGGCCGGGCAATGTGTCCGACCTGCTGGAACCGCAGGTCGACAACGTCATCTGGACCAGCCTCGGCGCAAACCGCTACGTCGCCTCGATTCGCGGCAAGAATTTCTTTCCCGGCACGCAGGTGATGCTCGGCAATCGGGTATACGCCGATGCTGCCAGCGGTCTGCAGATCAAGTCGGAAATCGCCATGGAGATCCGCGGCGAACTGAAGGATCTGGCCTTCGGCCAGGCCTATGTCAGTGGCCGCTACGATGGCGGCGAGGCCTTGTCGCAAAAGGCGATGATGGCGGCGTCGGGCAGCGGCATCGGTATTCAGGAACTGGGTTTTCCGCTGGACCGGTATCTGCAGTCGGTGCCTTTGCGCGTAGTCCTGGGCAACCGCGATGGCAGTCCCTTGCTGGCGGCACCGAAAGGATCGCGCCTGCTGTTGACGGTGGGCGAGCATGTCCTCGATCAGTCCTACGATCTGAATGTTGTGGGTTGCAGCGTGCGTGTCTTCGCTGCTGACGGGCGCGCGTCGATAAAGCCGACGAGCTGCCTGCAGGTCGAGGCGCTGGTTCCCGGCGAATGGCTGGACGGTGACGTAAGCATCGGCGTGCGCATTCCGTTCATGCCGGCACAGTGGAGCGACAGCCGCCTGTCCTATCGGCGCCAGAGCGCCAGTTTTGCCGTGCTTGCGGGCGGCGCCACGGTGCGGCTTGCCCTGGGAGGCAGCGGAGCGAGCAGCAAAGCCGGCTGGAAAATGCGTGTCGGCACGGGCTATGCGGCGACCGATTTCATCGCCAATGGCGCTCTCCTTCTGTTCGACGTGCCGGCAACCGCGTTGGCCGATGTGCGCACGGTCATCGTCAGCGGCCCGGGTGTATCGGGGCTTACCGTCGACATGCCGTCCCTGTCCTCGCCGGCCGACAGCAAGGTCAGCATCGACGACGCCAAGACCGCGCCGCTCGCCGTCAACTATCTCGGTGTCGTTGCACTGTCGGGAAAAAATCTCGACCGAATTACCAAAGTGGAATTTGGCGGAAAGGAACTGGTATTCCAGCTGGAAAGCAACAGCAAGCTCAATCTGGTTGCTTCCGAAGCGCTGACCAAGAGCGCCGGCAATCCCTACCTGGTATTGCGTACCAACACGGGCGAAATGGTCAGCGTGGCGATCAGCGTGCGCTGATCGGTGCGATGGAACGGCCCATGCCGGTTCGGGAATGGCGGGTCAGAGACAGGTAATCCCCACTGCTGTCGTATCGACGAGGTGTAGCCATGGCAAAGACGATGAACAAGGTAGACCAGGCGAAACTGCTGGCGAGCATGCATCGCGTGCTCAAGCGCAACGGCGTGGTGCAGCCGGTGACGCTGACCCTGCCCGCCAGCGGCGGACAGGGCAAGTGCGTGCGCTGGATATGCCGTACTGTCGGCGGACAGCAGCGTTGCAGCTGGGAAGAAGTACCTTGCTGAGCCGGTGCGGCCAGACCGGCTGCGCGGGCCATGCGGCTGTCGGCACAGAACGGTTCGGCGACAGCCTGCAACGTAGGGCGCGATGAGCACCGCGAATGGCGCCGCAAGCCGCCGCGGCGCAGATACAGCCCGTCGTGCGGCGACGCGATTCGCGACCGCTCGTTGCACCCTGCGCAAACACTACACCGCTGCAGTGACCACGATTTCGATTTTCCACTGCGGATTGGCCAGCGCAGCCTGTACGGTGGCGCGGGCCGGTGTATGGCCGGGTACTACCCAGTGTTCCCACACGGCGTTCATCGCGGCGAAATCGGCCAGGTCGACCAGGAAGATCTGCGCGCGCAGGATCTTCGATTTGTCGCTGCCGGCGCGGGCGAGCAGGGCGTCGATCGCGTCGAGTACCTGCTGCGTCTGGCCGCCGATGTCCGCAGTGGCGTCGTCGGCGATCTGGCCGGCGAGATAGACGGTACCGTTGTGCACGACCATTTCGGACATGCGCGGGCCGGTGTCGAAGCGCTGGATCATGGCAAATTCCTCGGGGCGAAAGCAGCAGTTGTGCAGGGCCGGCGGTTTCATGCAAGCGCATAAGCGCTAACGCGGCGGATCGACCTTGAGCACCTCGCCCGCACTGTAGTCGGTGAGCAGGTACAGGCCACCGTCGGCGGCGACGCGTACGTCGCGCAGGCGCTTCTTCAGTTCGGCAAACAGGATTTCCTGCGTACCGGCCTTGCCGTCGGTGATGGGTACGCGCCGCGCCTGCTGCGCCGCCAGCGCGCTGACGACAAGACTGCCGCGCCACTGCGGAAACGCATCGCCGCGGTACAGCACCATGCCGGCCGGTGCGATCGACGGCGTCCACTGCAGCAGCGGCTGTTCCAGTCCGGGCTTTTGCGTAAACGGCGAAATCACCGCGCCGGTATAGTCCAGGCCGTAGGTGATCAACGGCCAGCCGTAGTTGCGCCCGGCCTCGATGCGGTTGATCTCGTCGCCGCCGCGCGGGCCGTGTTCGTGGGCGTAGACGATATGGTTTTGCGCATCGAAAGCGAGGCCCTGCACATTGCGATGGCCGTAGCTGTAGATCTCGGGCAGCACGTCGGCGCGGCCGACGAAGGGATTGTCCCTGGGCACGCTGCCGTCGCCGTCGATGCGCACGATCTTGCCCAGGTGGCTGCGCAGGTTCTGCGCCTCTTCGCGAAACGCAAAACCGTCGCCGAGGCCGACCAGCAGGCTGCCGTCGTCGAGCTGCAGCATGCGTGCGCCGTAGTGGGCCGTGCCTTTCTTCAGCGGCTTGGCCACGAAGATGGTCTTGACCTCGACCAGTTTTTCGCCGGCCAGCCGGGCGCGCACCACATTGGTGGAATTGGCCTGCCTGCTGCCCGCGGCGAACGACAGGTACAGCAGTTGGTTGTCGGCGAAATGCGCGTCGGGCAATACCTCGAACAAACCGCCCTGTCCGTCGGCGAGCACGGCCGGCACGCCGGCAATCGCCTGCGGCCTGAGCTGGCCGTTTTCGATCACGCGCAATCTGCCGCTGCGTTCGGTCACCAGCAGCCGCCCGTCAGGCAGGCTGGCCAGCGACCAGGGGTGATCCAGTCCTGTCGCCACCGTACTGATGCGATAGTCGGCTGCCGCAGCACTGCCGCAGGCAAGCAGGAACAGGACGGCAATTCGCATGAAGGCAGCTCCGGCCGGCGATGGAAGCATGACCATAGCAGAGGGCGGGTTGCGACAACGCTCGCGCGCCGGACGCAAACGCCGCTCGAATGTTCTACGCTGCGGCGACGCCGCAACACGAGACCCAGGCATGGCCAAGGCTGATCGCAACTGGCGCAGACGCAGTGCTGCGTTCCTGCTGGCCTTGTGCATTTGCGCGATCTGGGGCTCGCTGGCGCAGACCCAGTTCAACCTGGCCGACCTGATGCGGCTGGGTATCGATGTTCCCTTGCCGGTACGGCTGCAATCCACCTGGCACGACCTGTACGCGTTTACGCCGCTGTATGCGGTGATTTGCCTGGTCGGCCTGGTGCCCGCGTTCGCCCTGGCCGACTGGCTGGCGCAGGGCTACGAATCGCACCGCACGGCGTTGTATACACTGGCCGGTGCGGCCGCCGTGTGGGCCGCGCTGTACAGCGCCAACCTGCTGGCTGGTCTGGTGGTGCTGGTGTTTGCCGCACGTACACCGCTGGGCCTGGCCAGCCTGATGGCCGGCGGCGCGCTGGCCGGCTGGTACTATGCCGTGCGAACGCGGGCTGAGTGATTGGCAGCGTTTGTGCAGTTTTACGGCACAGGCAGGGGTGCTCCAATTGCGTCGATTCGCCGATGCTTGCCTGGGGTGTAGGTCTTGCGGCCTATGCGCGCTCGTTCCTGCGGTCCGGCCAATGTGTGTCGCAACCCCAGCTGCCAGCGGCGACTTCACATTGCGTGTGGCGTCGAGCCAGAAAATTTTGCATGACGTGCCGGCTTTTCGATTCAGGGAATCATTCATGAAACGACTGAAATTTGTGTTGGCAGCGCTGCTGCTTGTGGCCGCACCGTCGGTGCTGGCCGCCGCGGCCACGCAATCCCTGTGGCGCGAGACCGTGCAGCGTGCGTTGGCCGCGGATGCACCGCAGGCGCAGACCTTTCGCGCCACGGCGCTGGATGAGGCCGCACTGCAGACCTTCCTGAGCGGGCCTGCGCGCCAGGGCGAAGCGCTGGCAGTTCCGCGTCCGGATGGCGGTTTCGATGAATTCGTGCTGGGCGATTCGGGCGTGATGCCGACGCAGCTGGCGGCAAAATATCCACAGATAAAAAGCTATATCGGCATTGCCGCGGACGGCACGCAGGCGCGCATCGATGTTTCACCGCTGGGCTTCCAGGCCATGGTGTTTGCCGCCGACGGTGTCTGGATAGTGCAGCCGCAAAGCAGGGGCGGCGGCAACGACTACATGAGTTTCTCGCGCGGCCAGTTCAGCGCCAGCCGCGATTTCCAATGCGGCGTGCACGGCAAGCCCGCATCCGGTTCCATCGACCGCGGCCTGCGTGCGCTGCCCGTGCCGATGACCACGACGGGCACCACCCGGCGCAGCTACGTCGCCGCCGTCGGTACTACGCACCAGTACGTGGCCGCGGTCAGCCCTGCCGGCGGCGCCAGCGTCGCCAATGGCCTGGCCGGCGTGGTGGCGACGATGAACCGTGTCAATCAGGTCTACGAGAAGGATTTCGCCATCCATATGACGCTGGTCGCGAACAACGACCAGATCATCTATGCGACCGCGGCAGGCGACCCGTATCCGGACGGCGACGACGCCATCGACATGAACAGCGCGCACCTGGACAGCGTCATCGGCGCGGCCAACTACGATATCGGCCACGTGCTGACCTCGGGTTCGGGCGTGGCCAACCTGGGCGTGGTTTGCCGCAACGGACTCAAAGGCGACGGTACCACCGGTGCGACCAACCCGACCGGCGATGCGTTCTGGATCGACTATGTCGCGCATGAAATGGGGCATCAGTTCGGCGGCGACCACACCTTCAACAGCACGACCAGCAGCTGCGGCGGCAATCGCAACGGCCCCACCGCGTACGAGCCCGGCAGCGGTTCGACCATCATGGCCTATGCCGGCATCTGCGGCGCGGCCGACCTGCAGCCCAACTCCGATCCGTATTTCACCGCCAGCAGCTTGAACGAGATCGGCACCTATGCCGCTGGCGCCGGCGCCGGCTGTGCCGAGGCCACGCCGAATCCGAACCCGGCACCGGTCATTGTGCCCCTGTCCAGCTTCATCGTTCCGGCGCGCACGCCGTTCACGCTGAGCGGTAGCGCTACCACCAGCAGCGGCGGCACGCTCAGCTACGGCTGGGAGCAGAACGACATCGGCCCGGCGAACAACAACCTGGCGGCCGATCCGGGCAACGGTCCGATCATGCGTTCGCTCAATCCCACGCCGACGGGCGTGCGCACGATTCCGCGCCTGTCCAATCTCGTTGCGGGTACCGCGCTGAAAGGCGAAGTCCTGCCGACCACGGCACGTACGCTGCATTTCCGCCTGACCGTGCGCGACAACGTGCCGAATTCCGGCAGCACCAGCAGCGCCGACATGACGGTGCAGTCGGTGGTCACCAGCGGTGCATTCAAGGTGAATACGCCGAACACGGCGGTGAGCTGGGCCGGCAACAGCAGCCAGAGCGTGACCTGGGACGTGGCCGGCACCGCGGCCGCGCCGATCAGCTGTGCCCAGGTCGGCATCGATGTTTCCACCGACGGCGGTCTGACCTATCCGCTCAACGTGGGCAGCTTTCCGAACAGTGGTTCGGCGACGATCGTGGTGCCGAATGTCACGACGTCGGCGGCACGTATCCGGGTCTCCTGCGTGGGCAATATCTTCTTCAATATTTCGGCGCCGAATTTTGCGATTACGGCAGCCAGCGATGTGATTTTTGCGAATGGGTTCCAGGTGGCTGCGCCGTAAGCGGGGGGATGTTGCGGAAGCAATTTGCCAGGTGCCGCTGGAAGTGCTGAAGGGCTGAAGCATCGATAGTTCGGGCGGTGCTGGTGGTGCTGGTGCAGAGGGCCGTGACTTTAACCCTCTCCTCCGAACGGCAGCGGGGGGAGGGTTGGGAGAGGGGGCGGGCGCCCAGATTTGCCTCGAAATCTGGATTTCGCGCAAGCCAGGACTCGCGTCCGTGGTTGCATCGCAAAAGCATGTGGGCAAGGTCGATTTTGACACCTGCCCCCTCACCCCGGCCCTCTCCCCCGACGTAGTCGGAGGAGAGGGCGTTCCGCATCCAGCGTCGCGCAGCCTGCAGTCGCAACCGCAGCCCCTCCCCACAATCCTCATTGCGTAGAATCTCCGCGACCCCGCCGGAGACACCCATGCTCGATCGATGGTTCGGCCTGCGCGAGCACGCGACCGATGTGCGCACGGAATGCATGGCCGGCCTGGCCACGTTTCTGGCCATGGCCTACATCATGTTCGTCAATCCGGACATTCTTGCCGCCGCCGGCATGCCGCGCGACGCGGTATTCGTCGCGACCTGCCTGGCCGCGGCGATCGGTTCGGCGGTGATGGGGCTGTACGCGAATTATCCGATCGCGCTCGCGCCGGGCATGGGACTGAATGCGTATTTCGCCTTCAGCGTGGTCAACGGCATGGGCTTCAGCTGGCAGGCTGCCCTGGGCGCGGTGTTCATCTCGGGCTGCCTGTTCATCGCCCTGAGCCTGCTGCGTGTGCGCGAATGGATCGTCAACGCGATTCCGACCTCGCTGAAGCTGGCGATTTCCGCCGGCATCGGCCTGTTCCTCGCCGTGATCGGGTTCAAGAACGCCGGCCTGATCGTGGCCAATCCGGCCACGCTGATCGGCCTGGGCGACCTGCATGCACCGGCGGCCCTGTATGCCAGCGCGGGCCTGGTGCTGATCGTTGCGCTGGAAGCGCGCAAGGTGCGTGGCGGCATCGTCATCGGCATTCTCGCCGTCACGATCGCGGCACTGATCGGCGGGCAGGCGAAATTCGCCGGCGTGTTCGCGCCGCCGCCGTCGCTGTTGCCGACGCTGCTGCAGCTGGATATCGGCGCGGCGCTGGAGGCCGGGCTGGTCACGGTCGTGCTGACGTTTTTCCTGATCGAACTGTTCGATGCCAGCGGTACCCTGGTCGGCGTGGCGCACCGCGCCGGCCTGCTCGATGCGCAGGGGCGGCTGCCGCGCCTGCGCCGGGCGCTGCTGGCCGATTCCAGCGCGATTGCCGCCGGTGCGCTGCTGGGTACCTCGTCGACGACGGCGTATATCGAAAGCGCGGCCGGTACGGCCGTGGGCGGGCGCACCGGCCTGACTGCCGTCGTCGTCGCGCTGCTGTTTCTCGCCGCGCTGCTGTTCTCGCCGCTGGCGGCGACGGTACCGCCGTTCGCCACGGCGCCGGCGCTGATCTACGTCGCCATACTGATGAGCCGTGGCCTGGCCGAACTGTCCTGGGACGACCTGACCGAAACCGCGCCGGCACTGATCTGCGCGCTGAGCATGCCGCTGACGTTTTCCATCGCCCACGGCATTGCCTTCGGTTTCATCAGCTATGCGGCGATCAAGCTGCTGGCCGGGCGCTGGCGCGAGATTCCGCCCGCAGTGGCGCTGATCGCGCTGGTATTCGTGGCCAAGTTCGCCCTGGCCTGAGCGCCAGGCGGTGCCGCCCGCAGCGGCGGGCGGCGCGGCGGCGCCGCAACGGTGTGCGGCGCCGCCGCGGTTTCAGGCACCGGGGCCGAACTGGCCACTGACCAGGTTGGAGTCGGCCTGGGCCGGGCGTGGTGCGAACGGCTTCAGCGTGACGCGGGCGTACAGCTCGTCTTTCAGCGTCAGCACCGGCACGCCGAAGATGATGGTGTCGCCGTCTTCGTCCAGGCGGTTCTGCGAAACCTGCTTGGTGAAGCTGCGGTTGAGCGTGCCGGGTACGGCTTTGACGAAGCTGGCGGCGATGACGGCGCGGTCGTCGTCGAAGATCGGATCGTCGCCGCGCAGCACGACGTTTTCCTCGAATACGCTGCCGGCGGCTTCTTCGCGCGGGTTGAAGCGCAGGGAATAGCTGACCGTCACCTTGCGCCGCTTGTTGCTGGCGATGGGATCGATCTTCAGGCTGACGTTGCTGATGGTGGCCATGCGGTACTCCGGGTTGGCTGTGACATGTGCGGCGAGGTGGACGGCGCGGCGCGCCGTCACAGGGTGGGTGGTCGCGCCGCCGGTACGCGGGAACTTCCTGTTCCCTGGCGGAGTGGCGTACCGGCGCTGCGGTGTTTCCCTGTTGTGGAGAATGATGCAAAACGGATTTTGTCTGCGGCACTGGCGCAAGCCTGGCGGCACGACCTGTCTTTCGACAGGGGCGGGGCACTGGCGGCGGGCAGGGGCGGGGGTGCCGCCGCGGTCTGCTGCCGCGCGAAAAGTGCCGTGAATCAGGTGCCTGCGGCTACAATGCGGCGATGATCGTGAATATCGCCGCCTACCATTTCGTCCCTGTCGATGCGCCGCAGGCACTGCTCGACCTGCTCAAGCCCTGCGCCGAGGCGCAGCAGTTGCGCGGCACCGTGCTGCTGGCGCACGAAGGCATCAACCTGTTCCTTGCCGGCAGCGCCGCCGGCATCGATGCGTTTCTCGCGCTGCTGCGCAGCGACGCGCGCTTCGCCGCGATCGCGGTCAAATTCAGCCACAGCCAGGCACTGCCGTTCGCCCGGCTGAAGTTCAAGCTCAAGTCCGAGATCATCAGTTTCCGCCGCGAGCAGGCCGATCCCCTGCGTGGCCGCGCGGCCAGCGTGGCGCCGGCAGACCTGGCGCGCTGGATAGGCCAGGGCCGTGACGACAGCGGCCGGCGTTTGGTGCTGCTGGATACACGCAACCGCGAGGAAGTGCAGCTGGGCAGCTTTGCCGGTGCGCTGAGCCTGCCCATAGACCGCTTCACCGAACTGCCGGCGGCGCTGGCGCCGCGGCTGGAAGAACTGGCCGATGCCACCGTGGTCAGCTTCTGCACCGGCGGCATCCGCTGCGAAAAGGCCGCGTTGTGGCTCAGCGCCAACGGCTTGCCCGAGGTGTTGCAGCTCGACGGCGGCATTCTCGGCTATTTCGAGCAGGTGGGAGGGTGGGGGTATGAAGGACACTGCTTCGTCTTTGACGAGCGGGTCGCGCTGGCACCGGATCTGAAACCGCTGGTCGACGAGGCGCCCGCCGCCTAGCGGCGTGCCGTCGCAGCCGATTGTGGGCGCCGCAGGCCGCGGCTACAGTGCCGGTTCCACGCAGGGAGGGGAAAAGTGTCGCAGCCGCCGCCATTACCGCTAGCCTCGGCCTATGCGCAGCCGCCGCCGCTGCCCCAGGCCAATCCCTATGCGCAGCCGCCGCCGCTGCCCCAGGCCAATCCCTATGCGCTGCCACCGCCGCTGCCAGCGGCCAATCCGTATGCAGCGCCGCTGGCCCCGGTCGAGATGCCGGCCGGCGACGATGTCGAGCTGGCCGGGCGTGGCGTGCGCCTTGGCGCCTATGTGCTCGACACTGTGTTCGTCGTGGGTTCGTCCGTCGTCGCCGCGATCGTGCTGCCGCAGTT
The DNA here is from genome assembly GCF_004363655.1 of Tahibacter aquaticus. Lineage (GTDB taxonomy): Bacteria > Pseudomonadota > Gammaproteobacteria > Xanthomonadales > Rhodanobacteraceae > Tahibacter > Tahibacter aquaticus. Next base: position 18,969 of record NZ_SNZH01000027.1, on the reverse strand, counting down.
CGCCGACAGTTCCGGCGACGCTGCCCTGGCGGTGTTCGGCATGATTTTCGTCGCCGGCATCCTGGCCGTGCTGGGCTTCAACCTGTATTTCCTGTACCGCGATGGCCAGACCCTGGGCAAGAAGATCGTCGGTATCCGCATCGTGCGCAGCGATGGCAGCCCTTGCGAATTCTGGCGCCTGATCGTGCTGCGCTATCTGCCGTTCATTCTGCTGCGGGCCATTCCGCTGATCGGTTTCGTACTCTGGCTGGTCGACGCGCTGATGATCTTCGGCGACGAGCGCCGCTGCCTGCACGACCTGGCCGCCGACACCCTCGTGGTGAACGTCTGAACGCGGCAAGCCCGCCAGCCCTGGTCGATACCCTGACCCTGGTGGAAACGCCCGAGGGCATCGCCCTGCGCCTGCGCGCCGCCGGCGCGCTGCCGCGGGCCTGCGCCTGGGCCATCGACTTCGCCATACGCCTGGCCGTGGTGTGGATATGCGCCATCGTGCTCGCCTTGCTGGGCAGTGCCGGCATGGGCCTGTACCTGATCGTGCTGTTCTGCGTGTTCTGGGTCTATCCGGTGCTGTTCGAGGTGCTGCGCGACGGACAGACCCTGGGCAAGCGCGCGCTGGGCCTGCGCGTGGTCAATGCCAACGGCACGCCGGTGGGCTGGGTGGCTTCGGTGGTGCGCAATCTGATGCGTACGGTGGACATGCTGCCGCTGATGTACGGTTTTGGCCTGGTGGCTTCGCTGGCCGATACGCACAGCCGCCGCTTCGGCGACATGGTGGCCGGCACGCTGGTGATACATGTGGAAAATCCCCACGGACACAGTTCTGCGCCGCAGGTGCCGGCGGTGCCGACGCCGATTCCGCTGCCTGCGGCAGAGCAGGCAGCCATCGTCGCCTTCGCCGAACGGGCCAGGCTGCTGACGCCGGAACGCCAGCAGGAACTGGCCAACCTGCTGCCGCAGCTAACCCAGGCCCGCGGCGCCGTCGCCGTGCAGCGCCTGCTCGGGCTGGCCAACAGTTTCCTGGGGCGGCGCTAGTGTTCCGGCGCATGAGTTTTCGAACAGGAATTGCGCAGGCATTTCGCCGCGCGAACCGGCGCGGCGAGGAGACGCACGCGCAGCACGGCGACGAGGCGCAACGGCGTAGCGCGGCGAAACACGCCGGAATGTACCGAGACTCAGGGGTTGCAACCGCAGCGTCCGTGTCTGAGCACAAATCCGGCGCAACTGCGATTAGCACAGCGTCCGGCGCAGAACAGGGCGCAGTGCGCCGGACCTCCCGGCCCGGCGCGCCGCCGCGGCTGCATCGGAATTCCAGGAAGCCGCAGCGGCAGCGATGAAGCAGGATATTTTCCAGGAGCGGCACGAGCCGGAGTGGCAGGCGCTGGAGCAGTGGCTCAAGCAGCGCACGCGGCCGCGCGTGCAGGAGCGCAGCCGCGACGCGGAAGGCGTGTTCGGCGATCTCGAATTTCCCGGTGCCTATCGCCGTGTCTGCCAGCACCTGGCCCTGGCCCAGCGGCGCGGCTACAGCGTGGTGCTGATCGACCGGCTGCAGGATCTGGTCCACCGCGGCCACCTGGTGCTGTACCGGCCGCGTTCGCCGCGGCTGCAGGCCGTGGTGCAGTTCTTCGGCGCCGAATTCCCGCGCCTGGTGCGCAGCCAGTGGCGCGCCATGTGGCTGTCGGCTGCGCTGATGTTCCTGCCCATGCTGACCATCATGGCGCTGTTGCAATACCGGCCCGAGCTGGTGCATTCGATCATGCCGGCCGAGCAGATCGCCAAGCTCGAAGCAATGTACGACCCGGCCGACAGCGATGCCAGGCTGGGCCGCGAAAGCGGTAGCGATGTGCAAATGTTCGGTGTTTACATCATGAACAATATCAGCATCGGCTTCCGCACCTTTGCCAGCGGGCTGATTTTCTGCGTTGGTTCCATTTTCTCGCTGGTGTTCAACGGCGTGTTTTTCGGCGCCGCGTTCGGCCATCTCATTGCGATTGGCTACGGCGAGCCGTTATGGCGTTTCGTCGTCGGCCATTCCGCGCCGGAGCTGCTGGCGATCGTGATTTCGGGCGGTGCCGGCATGCAGCTGGGCTTTGCCCTGATCGCGCCGGGCCGGCGCAGCCGCGGCCGCGCCCTGGTCGAAGCCGGCATCCTCGGCGCCAAGCTGGTGTTCGGCGTGTTCGTGCTGCTGCTGTTCGCCGCGTTCGTCGAGGCGTTCTGGTCGTCCATCGGCTGGATGCCCAACCTGGTCAAGCTCGGCGTCGGCGCGGCGCTGTGGCTGGCCATCCTGCTCTGGCTGTGGCGCGGCGGGCGCGGAGCAGCGCATGCGGGTTGAAGGCCTCACCGTCGCGCTGAGGCCGCGTTCGTCCTGGGAGGCGACCGACCTTGGCTTCGCCCTGGTGCGCCGCCATGCGGGCACGATCTGGCGCTCCTGGGTGCTGGTCACCTTGCCGGTATTCCTGCTGCTCAACCTGGCCGGCGCGCTGCTCGACCTGGTCGGGCTGGCGGTACTCGTGTTCTGGTGGCTCAAGCCGGTCTTCGATCGCGTGCCGCTTTTTATACTTTCCCGTGCGGTATTCGGTGCCGCGCCCAGCGTGGCCGAGACGGTCAGGGCACAGGCCAGCTGGGGCTGGCGCAGCATGCTGCCCTGGCTGACCTGGCGGCGCCTGCATCCGGCCCGCGGGCTGGTGCTGCCGGTGGATCTGCTGGAAGGGCTGAAAGGGCCGCGTCGCAGCGAACGCGTGCGCGTGCTGCAGCGTGCGGCCAGCGGCACCAGTGCGCTGACCACCCTGGTCGCGGTCAACATGGAGACCATGCTGAGCTTCAGCATCGTCGCCCTGGCGGTGATGTTCGTGCCTATCGAATTCCTCTCCGTGGCGTCCAAGGCCGTGTGGGAGGACCTGCTGCTGGATATGCCCCTGTGGGCGCGGCTGCTGCAGAACCTGTGCTACTGGATCGCAATGAGCGTGATCGAGCCGTTCTTCGTCGGCGCCGGCTTCGGCCTGTATCTGAACCGGCGCACGCAGCTGGAAGCCTGGGACGTGGAGCTGGCCTTCCGCCGCCTGGCCGCGCGCCTGGCCGGCACGGTGCCGCTGCTGGTGCTCGCTGCCGGCCTGCTGCTGGCGACGGCGCTGCCTGGCCCGCTGCGTGCAGCAGAAGCCGAGACCGCGAAAGAGACGCCGGAACAGCAGGACAAGGTCGGCGGCGTGGCCGCCGAGACCGTCGAGGAAGATACCGCCGGTGCCGCGCCCGACAGCCTGCAGCGCATCTTTGCCGGCGAATACTACGAAGGCGACGCCGAGTTTCGCGCCGCCGTGGACAAGGCCTATGCCGATCCCGACCTGAGCCCCAAGACCACAGTCACCACCTGGGAGCGCATCGCGCCGCCCGACCCGTCCGAGCCGTTCAAGCCGGTTTCGCCAAGCCTGCAATGGATACAGACCGTCGGCCAGGGCATGGCCTTCGTCGCGGAAAACATCCTCTGGGTGCTGGTGGCGGTTCTGCTGGTGCTGATCGTGCGCTATCACCGCCTGTGGCTGTCCTGGGTAGGCGACCGCTTCGAACGCGAACGTCAGCCCGATCCGCTGCAGGAACACGCTATTGCCTTGCCCGACCGCCTGCCCGACGACCTGCCGGGCGCGGTGCGCACACTCTGGCGTCAGGGCCAGCAGCGTGCGGCACTGGCCTTGCTCTACCGTGCCGCGGTGCTGCGCCTGGATGAAAGACTGGGTACGCCGGCACCGCCGGGCGCTACCGAGTCCGAATGCCTGCGCCGTGCGCGGCGCCTGGGCGAAGACGCCTACGCCGGCCTGTTCGCACGCATCGTGCGCTGCTGGCAGGCCGCGGCCTATGCGCGCCGGCTGCCCAGCGCGGCCGAACTGGAAAACCTGCTGACAGCCTGGACGGAAGCGCGGACGGAAGCGCGGAGCGTCGTCGCATGAGCCGCACGCAGCGCTGGCTTTTTCTCGGCGTATTGCCGCTGCTGGTGACGGCGGCGCTGGTCTGGTGGTTTCTCAGCACCTTTCATCGCGTGTCCAAGGAAATCGACCTGCCGCCCCGCGGCGAGGCGCGCTACAACCCCTTGCTGGCGCTGCGCCTGACCTTGCAGCAGCAAGGCATACAGGCGATCAGCCGGGCCGACCTCGATCTCGACGACATGGCCTTGCAACCAGAGGACACCGTCGTGCTGCACAGCGACGTGCGTGTCATCGATGCGGCGCGTACCGATGCCTTGCTGGAATGGGTCGGCGAAGGCGGCCATCTGCTGTTGCGCCTGCCCGAAGGCGGCGACGAAGGCCGCGTCGGGCCACTGCTGGAAAGGCTGGCGCTGACCGTGGGCGAACATGTCAGCTGCCTGGACTGGAAGACGCTGCCGCCGGCCACCGCATCCGGCAAGGACGCAACAGCGCCTGCCGCGGCAGGCGAAGCAGGCAAGGCCGAAGCAGGCAAGGCCGAAGCGGGCAAGGCCGAAGCAGGCAAGACCGAAGCAGGCAAGACCGAAGCAGGCAAGACCGAAGCAGGCAAGACCGAAGCAGGCAAGACCGAAGCAGGCAAGACCGAAGCAGGCAAGACCGACGCCGCCGCCAAGCCACCAGCCGACAACGACACGACGCCGGACAACGGCTACTGCAGCCGCTACCGCTTCTTCACCGATGCCGAATACGAGAGCGACTTCAGCTGGCTGTGGGGCAATGCCAAAGACGGCTTCGTGTTCGGCCGCCACGACTGGGGCGACGGCAACCTGTTCATCGCGGCCGATCTCGATTTCCTGACAAATAAAGAATTGAACAAAGATGACAATGCGGCGCTGACCTGGCAGGTGCTGGGGCCGGCGCTGGGCGAAGGCCGTGTATTCCTGGTCTATTCCACCGATGTGCCGCCGCTGTACGTGCTGCTGGTGCGTCACGGCTGGCCGCTGCTGCTGGCCCTCGCGTTGGCGCTGGCGGGCTGGCTGTGGGCGCGCAGCCAGCGCCTGGGCCCGCTGCTGCCGCTGGAATCGCCGCACCGGCGTGCCCTGCTGTCGCATGTGCTGGCGGCAGGCGAGTTCGCCTTTGGCCGCGCGCGCACCGCAGCGCTGCATGCGGCAGTGCTGCGGGCGTTCCTGCAGCGCCTGCGCCGGCGCGATCCGGTCACCGCTGCGCTGAGCGGCGAAGCCCTGGTGCTGGCCCTGGCGCAGCGCCACGAGATTCCTCCCCTGCGCGTGCGCCAGGCGCTGCAGCCGCAAGGCCTGGGCAAGCCCGACGTATTCCTCAGCACCATCCGAACCCTGATGCAATTGCGAGCCAAGACATGAATGCCGAAGTCCGAGTGGCCATCACCGGCAGCGCCCTGGTCGAGCGCACCGATGCCATACGCCAGCAGATATCCGAGGCCTTCGTCGGCCAGAGCGAAGTGCTGGACCAGTTGCTGATTGCCTTGCTGGCCGGCGGCCACGTGCTGCTGGAAGGCGTGCCTGGCCTGGGCAAGACCTTGCTGGTGCGCTCGCTGGCCATGGCGCTGGAATGCAGCTTCGCGCGCGTGCAGTTCACGCCCGACCTGATGCCCAGCGACGTCAGCGGCCACGCCTTCTACGATCCCAAGACCGAAAGCTTCAAGATCCGCCGCGGCCCGGTGTTCACCAACCTGCTGCTGGCCGACGAAATCAACCGCGCGCCCGCCAAGACCCAGGCCGCGCTGCTGGAAGTGATGCAGGAGCAGCAGGTCACCATCGAATCGCGCAGCTTCGCCCTGTCACCGCCGTTCCTCACCGTGGCCACGCAGAACCCGATCGAACAGGAAGGCACCTATCCGCTGCCCGAAGCGCAGCTGGACCGGTTCCTGGTGAAGATCCTGATGAACTATCCGGAGCTGGCCGACGAAGTGCGCATGGTCACCTCGGTCAGCCATGGCCGCAGTGCCAGCGATTTCGACCTGAGCCGCGTGCGTGCGGTGGCCAAGCCCGAAGACATCGTCGCCATGCAGCTGGGCACGGCCCTGGTGAGCATCGATCCGGTGGTGCTGGACTACGCTGTGCGCATCACCCGCAGCACGCGCGAATGGCCGGGCCTGAGCATGGGGGCAGGCCCGCGCGGCAGCCTGGCCATCGTGCGTGCGGCGCGCGCCCAGGCGGTGCTGGACGGGCGCGATTTCGTCACGCCGGACGACGTGCGTGCCGTGGCCAAGCCCTGCCTGCGCCATCGCGTCAGCCTGGCGCCGGAAATGCAGATCGAAGGCCGCCGCATCGACGACGTACTGGAAGCGCTGCTGACCAAAGTGGAAGCGCCGCGCCGATGAGGCCCGCGCCGGCCCTGCTGGCAGCCCTGGTCGCCTGCGCGGCGCTGGGCGCGCTGGTCGCGTTCGAGCTGCTGCCGCTGGCGGCCTTTCTCGCCGCAATGGGTGCGCTGGCGGTACTGGCCGTCACCGATGCGCTGGCGCTGCGGCGCACGCCGTCGCCGCAGATCGAACGCGAACTGACGCCGGTGGTGCCGGTCGGGGTCGAGCGCAGCGTGGTGCTGCGCCTGCGCAACGCGGCGACGCGCACCTTGCCGGTAGAGCTGCATGACCTGCATCCGGGCGAGTGGCCGGTATTCGGCCTGCCGCGCCGCGCCAGCCTGCCGCGCGGGCGCGAAGTGGAACTGAGCTACCGCCTCACCCCGACCGAACGCGGCAATTTCCACTTTGCCGGCTGCATGCTGCGCCTGGCCTCGCCGCTGCGCCTGTGGTGCCAGCAGCGCCAGCTGCCGCCGCCGCAGGCAGTACGTGTCTATCCGAATTTCGCACCGCTGGCCAAGCTGGCCCTGGTCGGCGCCGAGCGCGCCTCGCGCGTGGTCGGTGCACACCTGAAACGCCGCCGCGGCGAGGGCACCGAGTTCCAGCAATTGCGCGAGTACCGCAATGGCGATGCGCTGCGCCAGATCGACTGGAAGGCCAGCCAGCGGGCGCGCAAGCTGATTTCCCGCGACTACCAGATCGAGCGCAACCAGCAGGTGCTGCTGCTGGTGGACACCGGCCGGCGCATGCTCGCCCGCGACGGCAACCTGGCGCATTTCGATCACTGCCTGAATGCCGCGCTGATGGTGGCGTACATCGCGCTGCGCCAGGGCGACGGCGTCGGCCTGCTCGCGGCCGGCGGGCAGACGCGCTATTTCGCGCCGCGGCGTGGCCTTGGCACCATCGATGCCTTGCTCAACAGCGTGTTCGACCTGCATGCCAGCCCGATCGCGACGGACTATCTCGATGCGGCTACCCAGCTCGGCCTGCGCCAGCAGCGCCGTTCGCTGGTGCTGCTGATCACCAACGTGCGCGACGAAGACATCGACGAGCTGCTCAGCGCCGTGCGCCAGTTGCAGAAGCGTCACCTGGTCTGCGTGGCCAGCCTGCGCGAGCAGGTACTGGAACGTCCGCTGGACCAGCCCGTGGCCGATCTGGCCGATGCGATCAGCGTGGCCGCGCTGGACTACTACGTGGAGCAGCGCACCCGCGCCCACGAAGCGCTGCGCGCGCAAGGTACCGACGTCCTCGACGTCACCTGTACCGAGTTGCCGGCGGCCCTGGTGCAGCACTACCTGGCGGTGAAGCGCGCGGCGCGGCTGTGAGTGGACAGGAAGCTTTTTGTGCGGTGATGGAATACGTCGACCCGGTCACGCTGGCCTGCGATACCTGCGCCCTGGGCGGCGTGCTGTACGAATTGCTTTGCGGCCTGCCGCCGTTCGAGCGGGACGGCATGGCCGAGCCGACCTTGCAGGCGCGCATCCTGCACACGCCGCCGCCTCCGATGAGCCGGCGCCTGCAAGCCACACCCGCAGGCATGGCCGGCGCGCGCGGCCTGCGGTCCATCGCCGCACAGCAATGGTGCGCGGCAAGGTACAGATCGGCCTGAAGCGTCGCAGCGAGGCGCTGGCCTCGTATCGCGAGGCGGTTGCCGTCTATGCCGTCTATGCCGGCAGCGCCGGCAGCGCCGGCGAAACCAATCCGAATACGTTGCGGGCCAGCTACAACCTGGCCGGAGTGCTGGCGCAGGCAGCAGCCCAGCGCGACGTAGTGCTGGTGCCGTACCGCCGCACGCTGGCTGCGGCCGGGCAGTGCTTCGGGGCGCGCAGCAATGCGGTCGTGCTGTTGCGCAACGGCTATGCGCGCCGCTTGCTGGCCGATGGCCAGGCCGCCACCGCGCTGCCCGTGCTGACGACAACGGCGGCGGCGCAGGGGCTGACGGTGGCACGCAGCGCCAACCGGCGCGATTTCATCGACCTGCTGCGGCACAGCCATGCCGCCGTGTGCGGCGAAGCCGCCGGGCCCGCCGCGGCAACGCCGCCGGCAGCGGACTGCGCGGCAGCACTGCTGCTGTTGCCCGGCGCCGGATAGGCAGGCGCTGGCGATGCTGTGTGCTGCAGGCATTGATCGATTCGGCCCCGCCATGCCGAGTAGTCGTCGCCAGCGCGTCGCAGGCGACGGCACGTCTGGCTCATTCCCTTCGTTTCCGTGGAATTGCCACGCGGTATTTCCTGTCGTCTTTCCCTGCTGGCTGCCGCAACGGTGGCCTCGCCGGCCGCGGCGCAAGTCGTCTGCGACCCGGTGCTGGATACGGCGGCCTGTCCGCCGGGCAGCGGCGATCTGAACTGTCCGGTGGTGCGGGCCAGCCAGTGCATGACGGGCGGCAGGCAGACCTTTCTGCTGCGCACACTGCCGCCTCCGCAGTACACCGAACTGGATTGCCGTTCAATTTTGTCCACAAAAGCTATTCCTGTACTGCCTGGCCCAAGCGCGCCGGCTACTGGCGGCATTGGTTCAGCGTCATGTTCTTGTGCCACAACGCGCCGTTGTATTGACTGGCTTCGGCGTTGCAGGCGGCCTCGCCGCGCGCTGCGGCAGTGGATGGCACAGGGGCATACAGGGCACGGTCGCAGGCGCGGGCCTTTGGCCCTGCCGGTTGACTCGGGACACAGGGGCGCTATCGATCACGCGCTATGTTTTTTTCAGATGCCGCTCCGGGCCCGGCCTGCGGCCAGGCGCATGCCGGACTTGCCTGCTGCGCGGGTCTCGTTACAGGCAGCAGCGCCGCACACAGACGCGGTAGGATTCGCTGTCCAAAACAGGGGAAACGCATGTCGAGAAACTGGTACTACGCCGACCGTAACCGCCAGCAGCAGGGACCGGTCAACGGCGATGCGCTGGCCGCAGCCTTTGGCCGCGGCGAAGTGGAAATGTCCACCCTGGTCTGGCATGAACAGCTGCCGCAATGGGTGCCGCTGCAGCAAGTGGCCGCGGAACTGGGCCTGCGCGCGCCGCCACCGCCGATGACCGCCACGCGGGAAGGCAGGCCGCGGGTGGTCAAGCCCAAGTCCAGCGGCCGGGCGGGCTGGATCATCGCCATCGTGGTCATTCTTCTCGGCCTTCTGTTCGTGGTCGGCATCCTCGCGGCGATCGCCCTGCCGGCCTACAGCGACTACACGACGCGTTCGCGCGTTTCCCAGGCGATTTTCCCGGCCGGGCTGCTGCGTACCCAGGTTGCCGAATACCACATCAGCAACAACAAATGCCCGCGCAATGGCGACGACGGTTTCGGCACGCCGCAAAGCTTTGCGACGCAATACGTCGAAAGCACCACCTTTGCGTCTACCTCGGCGGGTTGCACCATCGTCACGCGGCTGCAGAACCTCGGCAATGCCAAGCTGGAGGGTTCGGAATTTACCTACACCATGGACTCCGAACAGAACTGGATCTTCAGCAGCAACATTCCCGACCGCTACCTGCCCGTTTCGATGCGTTCCGGCAGTCGCTGAGCCAAGCGGGTTATCGTCGCGCCGCGGCGTTTTTGCCGCGTGCGCGAATCAGCCGGCCGGCGGCGACGCCGGTGTGGCCGACTGGCGTAATGCAGGTGCCAGCAGCAGTGCGGCGACCAGGGAAGCCAGCAGCAGCGTCGCCGCTGCAAGCTGTAGCGGCGGCTGGGCATAGCCGCCGAACCAGCTGCCGCTCCAGCCCAGCAGGGCCAGCGCCGCACCCAGCCGCGCCGCGTCGAGGTAGACGGCACGCCGGCTGCCTTCCAGCCAGGCGCATAGCGCGACCAGGCTGGCCATGGCCCAGGCGACATAACCCAGTCCCCAGGCCAGCGGCAGTGCCTCCGCCCGGGCCAGGCAGTCTGCGCCGACCAGCATCAGCAGCAGGAATTGCACGGCGACGTAGACCTGCACCTTGCGTGCTACTGCAGGTGCGTATTTGGGCCGGTTGTAGGGATCGAAGGCTATTTTGGGCGCAGCCGCCAGATCGGCCGGCTGCCAGCCCGGGTGCTTCCACCACAGCGCGAGCTTGTCGCGCCAGCGCCGCGTGCGCCAGCTGTCGCGCGCCAGTGCCGTATACACTTCCAGATTGGCCCAGATCGGGTCGTAGCGGCGCAGCGGCGCGCGCGTGCCGTAGATGGGCGGCTCGGCATCTTCTTCGTCGGCATAGGTGCCGAACCAGCGGTCCCACAGGATGAGTATTCCGCCGTAGTTCTTGTCCAGGTAGCGGTCGTTCACGCCGTGGTGTACGCGGTGATTGGACGGCGAGGCGAATACGCGGTCGAACCAGCCCAGCTTGCCGATCTGTTCGGTGTGTATCCAGTACTGGTAGAGCAGGTCGATCAGCCCGACCACGACGAACACCAGCGGCGGAAAGCCCAGCACGGCCATGGGCAGGTAGAACACCCAGCCGAACAGGAAGGTCGAGCTGCTCTGGCGCAGTGCTGTGGAAAGGTTGAATTCTTCACTCTGGTGATGCACGACATGCGCCGCCCAGAGCACGCCGATCTCGTGGCCCAGGCGGTGATGCCAGTAATAGAGGAAGTCGTACAGCAGCAGGCCGCCCAGCCAGACGGTGATGCTGCCGGCGCCCAGTTCGAACAGGCGCAGATGCTCGTAGGCGAGCACATAGATGCCCAGCATGACCAGCTTGGAAAAGATGCCGCTGACCTGCGACATGGCGCCCAGGCCGATGCTGCAGACCGCGTCGGCGAAGTTGTAGGCATTCGCCTTGCGCCGGTGTGCCAGCCACAGCTCGATACCGATCAGGGCGAAGAAGACGGGGATGGCGAAGATTATCGGGTTCACGGGCGGGCGGTCTGCGGCGAGGTCACGCAGCACCCTAGCAGATTGATTTGGAGCATTGGCGGCGACGCTTTCCATTGCCGTCCCGCTGGACGGCAGCAAGGACAGGCATGGCAAGCGCGGCGTGGCGGGCAACGAAAAAGCCCCGCGGAAATCCCGCGGGGCTTTTCGCCAGAAAGCTGGCAATCAAGCGTCAGCTCAGAAGGTTACCGACCAGCTGTCGATCTTGCCGGTATCGCCGCCGGCATTGTCGTTGACGCGCAAGGTCCAGGTGCCGTTGAGGGTTTCGCTGGACAGATTCAGTACCACGGTCTTGTTGATGTTGTCGGTGCCGCCGCCGGTGCGGTTGTGGATGTTGTAGAGCGTGCCGCTGGGACCGACCAGGTCAACCTTGAGATCGCCCTGGTAGGTGTGCACGATCGCCACCGTCACCGACGCATTGCTCGGCGCATTGCCGCTGCGGCCCGACACCGTGATCGGGCTGTCCACCGTGGCATTGTCGCTGATGGTGTAGTCCGTCGCGTTGCTATAGGTCTGCGTGCCGCCGCCACCGCCGGTGGTGAAGCTGCCGGTGAGGCTGAGGCCGGAGTAGGCGCTGTAGCCGCGCACCATCACGTAGTAGGTACCGGCCTGCGCTGTCGCGATGGTGCAGGTTTCGGCATTGCCGCCGAGATACGGCCTGCAGTCGTAGCTGGCCGTGGTCGGCGCCGAGCCGAACTTCACGTACAGATCGGCATCGCCGGTACCGCCGCTGGTGACGAACTTCAGGTTGCTCGCACCGGCCGGCACGACCAGGGTCCAGGTCTGCTCGTTGTTGGCCGCGCCACTGATACCGTTGACCGGCACGCCGTTGCTCAGCACATTGCCCGGCACCGAGCCCACCGTCACTGCCTTGGTCACGCTGGAGCTGGCGCCGCCGTTGTCGGTCACCGTCAACACCACGTTATACGTACCGGAGGCGGCGTACGTCTTGCTCGGATTGGCCGCCGTCGACGTGGTGCTGTCGCCGAAATTCCAGCTGCGCGAGGCAATGCTGCCGTCGCTGTCGCTGGAACCGTCGGTGAAATTCACCGTGAGCGCATTTGCCGCAAACGAGAAATTTGCCGTCGGTGGCACATTGCCGCCACCGCCACCGCTGGTCAGGCCGTCCAGCGTCTGTGCGCCGCTATTGCCCGGGTCCAGCCAGTTCGACAGGCGCGTGGCATTGCTGCCGCCGCCGGTCCAGCTGACCGACACGCGGCCGTAGTAGTCGCGCTTGTTGGTGTCGGTGGCGCTGCACGAGGAAGGCCCGCCGTGCAGCTGGCCGATCACGCGCTTTTCGTTGCTGTATAGCGGCGAGCCCGACGAACCGCCTTCGGTCACGCCGATGCCGGGACGCCAGCGCGCTTGCACATGCGTACCGTCGCCGGGTTCGGCGGTGGAGTTGTAGCTGGTCGTCGCGGTGGCGCCGTTAGCCAGGCTGATGCGTTTTTCCGCCGTGGCCGGGTGATGAATGCCGAAGGCCGAGGGGAAGTTCTGGCTGCGCCGGTCCCAGCCGTTGAAATACACATTGGCTGCGGCGGACGGCGTTTCGTCCAGTTCGACCAGGGTGAAGTCAGAAGCTGCATAGGAAGCACGGAAGAACGCGCCGGTCTGGAACTGATTGGTAGTACCGTCGCCGGCCTGACCGGAAGCGGCGCTGCCAACCGGGCGGCAATAGGAATTCTGGAAATTCCAGTACACCACCAGCGAGGCGGCGGTGCTGGAGTTGATGCCGCAATGGTTGGCGGTGAGGAAATACGGCTTCTTGTCCTGCGCCGTGTTGTTGAGCAGGCTGCCGGTGCAGAAGGTGCTGCCGCCGGTGGAATACACCGCGACAGAACGGATCTGGTCGCGGTACGGATCGCCTTCGGGGCACATCACGTCCACATTGCACGAGCCCGACACGTCGCCGGCGTCCTTGGGGCCGGCGCCGCTGAGTTCCGCGGCGACGCGGTTGAAGCCGCGGTAGTCATGGTTGACCTTGGCCAGCTCCAGCTGCAGTGCCGCGCGCTTTTCCGTCGGCACCGTCACTTCCACCACGATGTCGTCGCCGGCGACGACCGGTGTCCACAATTGGCCATGTTCCGCATTGTCGCGGGCGCTGAAACTGCGTACCAGCGAGCGGTCGCCGTCGCTGCGCAGACCCGCCGGATAGACGCGCAGATGGCCGCCTTCGGGCATGTGGTAGCGGGTAAAGCCGAGATTGAGCGAATACGCACCGGGCGAGCTGATGCGCAGGCGCCAGATGCTGGTCTGTGCATCCAGCGTTTCCCAGGTGCCGGATTTTTCCGGCGTGATGGCGACATCGATGGGGGCAGCAAAACGCGGCGGCAGATCGCGCGCACGCCGGGTAGCGTCTTCGCGGGTCAGCGCGGCGAGATCGACCGCCGGCATCAGCTGCTGTTCGACCTGGGCCAGCGGGCGCAGGCTGGCAGCGAACGCGGCCGGCGAGTCGGCCGCTTCGCTGGCATAGGCCGGTACCGCCAGGGCCATGCCGACACCGAAGCACAAAGTTGCAAAACGAAACTGCGTCTTCATTGGCAATTCTCCACACGAGGACAGGGGAACCACGCACGGAACGGCGGAGGGGGCCGCCAGCTTCGACCGAAGGCTTTACCGGGGACGAAACCCGGCTACTATCGGGCCTGCGTTCGCGCAGGTATTGAGCGGATCCGACAGCCGGGGTGTCGTATCCAGCCGCATCGTCATACACGTGGAGGCGTGCGATGGCAGCAGTTCTGGCCAGCCCCGGCAGCGCCTTGTCCGGCGGCATTTCCATTTCCATGCGCTCGGCCGCCAACGTGGCCGAGCGTCTGTTCGATTGCGCGCACGACACGCTGTTCTTCGTGAAGAACTGCGAGGCGCGCTATGTTGCCGTCAATCGTACCCTGGTCGACCGCGCCGGCCGGCGCGACAAGCGCGAGCTGATCGGCCGCACTGCTGACGAACTCTTCCCGCCGCCCTATGGCGACGACTACTACGCCCAGGACCGCGCCGTGCTCGACCAGCGCGTCGAGATCCACGACCGCCTGCAGCGCGTGCCGCTGGCCGACGGCGCCGCCAGCTGGTGCATTTCGTACAAGTTTCCCATCATGGAAAATGGTGAGGTTGTCGGCCTGTGTGGCATCTGCCGTTCGGTCGATCCGGCCGACGAAGGCATCGCCCAGGTAGCCCGGGCGATCGAGCATATCCAGCGCCACTACGGCGAGGCGCTGCGCATCGACGCGCTGGCGCGGGTTGCCGGGCTGGGCACGCGGCGGCTGGAGCGGCTGGTCAAGCGCCTGTTCGACCTCACGCCCATGCAACTGCTGGCGCGCGCCCGTATCGAGGCGGCGAGCAAGCTGCTGGCGCAGAGCGAAGACAGCATCGCCACGGTAGCCGGTGCCTGCGGCTATAGCGACCAGAGTGCGTTCTCGCGCCAGTTCAAGGCACTGACCGGCTCCACGCCGCTGCGCTATCGCGCGGCGCGGCGCGGCACCACCGGCTGAGGCGGGCTGGACCGCACCACGCCCGCCGCGGTGACAGCGGCTGGGCAACGCGCGATCATGCAGCCTGTCTTTGCCTCAGGGGCTGCGTGCGATGTCCGTATCTGCTGCACGAGGCGCTGCGGCCGCTGCGCTGGTTCTGCTTGCGCTGGCGACATCGGCGCAGGCGCTGGATGGCCGCGGCGTCGTGGTGCCGCTGCAGCCGGCCAGCATGGCCAGCCTGGGCAACCAGCACGGTTGCGCGCTGGTACAGGGCAAGGCGTACTGCTGGGGCTACAACCTGTTCGGCCAGCTCGGCAACGGCAGCACCACGGCGGGCGTCGATCCTGTGGCGGTGCAAGGCCTGCCGTTGCCGGTGGAACAACTCAGCGCCGGCTCCGGCCATAGCTGCGCACTGGCCGCCGGGCGCATCTGGTGCTGGGGCGAAAACGAGAACGGCCAGCTCGGCGACGGCAGCGTCACCAGCACGACCACCGCCGTCGAAGTGCAGGGACTGGGCGGCGCGGCCACGGCCGTCAGCGTCGGCGAATTGCACAGTTGTGCCATTGTTTCCAATGCCGCAAAGTGCTGGGGGCTGAATTTCTACGGCCAGCTTGGCGACGGCACTTCCGACGACCGCCGCCTGCCCACGCCGGTACAGGCGCCCGCCGGCGCGGTCACGGCGATCGCCGCCGGCGTACTGCATACCTGCGCCGTGATCGGCGGTGCTGCCTGGTGCTGGGGCAACAATCTTTCCGGCCAGCTCGGCAACGGCACCAGCGGCAACCTGACGAACACGCCGGTGGCCGTATCCGGCCTGCCTGCGCCCGCGCTGCAGGTCATGCCGGCGGCAGTACACAGTTGCGCGCTGCTGAGCGGCGGCGGGGTGTATTGCTGGGGCGCCAATGGCAGCGGCCAGCTGGGTACCGGCGGCACCACGCCGTCGTCGTCAGCGGCTGCCGTGCTGGGGCTGGGCGGTGCAGCCTCTGCCATTGCCACGGGCGGCGAACATTCCTGCGCCCTGGTCGGCGACCGCGTGCGCTGCTGGGGCGACAACAGCTATTCGCAGCTGGGCAAGCTCGACATAACCGGCAGCGCCACGGCCGGCGAGGTGCCGGGCCTGGCCTCGGTGACTGCCATCACGTCGCGGCGCTACGGCAACTGCGCGCGCCTGAGCGATGCCACCCTGAGATGCTGGGGTTTCAACGCCAACGGCGAACTGGGCAACGGCGCCGCCCGCTCGCGCAGCGCGCCTGTGCAGACCTATCCCGCCGGCAGTGGCGTAGGCGCCATCGGCCTGGGTTCCAGCCATAGCTGCGCCAGCGTACCCGGCGGCCTGCGCTGCTGGGGCTACAACGGCGAAGACGCGCTGGGCCTGGGCGCCACCAGTCTGACTGCGCCGCTGCCGACGGCCGTTGTCGGTATCAGCGCGGCACCGACCTCGGTAGCCGGCGGCCAGGACCACAGCTGCGCCGTCGTCAACGGCACGGTGCTGTGCTGGGGCAACAACGAAAAAGGCCAGCTCGGCGTGGGCGACTTGGTTGCACGCCAGGCACCGGCGGCTGTCAGCGGTCTGCCGGCCGGCGCCAGCCAGGTCAGCATCGGCGCGCGCCACAGCTGCGCCCTCGTCAACGGCGCGGCGTGGTGCTGGGGCTACGGCGCCAATGGCCAGCTCGGCAATGGCCAGACCGCCGACAGCCTGGTTCCCGTCGCGGTGAGCGGACTGGCCAGCGGCGTCAGTGCGATCAGCGCCGGTTCCGATCACACCTGCGCCATCCAGAACGGCGCGGCCCTGTGCTGGGGACTCAATACCGACGGCCAGGTCGGCAACAACGTCAACAGCGGCATCCAGACCACGCCGACCGCCGCGATAGGCTTGGCCAGCGGCGTCAGTGCCATCTCTGCCGGCGTCACGCATACCTGCGCGGTCGCAAACGGCGCGGCCTGGTGCTGGGGTTACGACGGCTACGGCCAGCTCGGCAACGGCATCCTCAATGACGCGAGCTTCGTGCCCGCGGCAGTGACCGGCCTGGGCAGCAGCATCACTGCCATCATTGCCGGTGACGACATCAGCTGTGCCGTACGCAGCAACTCCGTGCTGTGCTGGGGTGCCGACTACGACGGCGACCTCGGCAACGGCGACCCCGTGCGCAGCCTGCGCCTGCTGGCCACGCCGGTACTGGGCATGAGCGGTATGGCGGCCGGCGCACTGGCGATCGGCGGCACCCACGTCTGCGCCATCACGCTTGCGGGCGGTCTTTACTGCTGGGGCGACGACTACCTGGGGTCGCTCGGCATAGGTCGCGAAGTCATTAACGCGACGCCGCTGACGGTGGTGCGGCAGGATGTGATTTTTGTGAATGGGGTGGATTGAGGTTTCGCCGAGACGGGGGCGAGGCGTTGCCAATTTCTGCTGGCGTAAATTTTCAAACGAATCAGACGAGCGAGCGGCTTTCGATTCATCCGTTGCGGGTCACGGCGTGCTTCTTCTAGATATTTTTCGTCATGCGAAAAAAGTAGCACCGCAATCCAGGCGAATCGTCGCTGTCCGGATCGAAATCCTCAAGCATCTGGGCCAGGACCACGCACTTGCCGCCAGCCTGGTCGATGATGTAGCGCATGAACCGTGCTTCGGTGGAAAACAGCGTCACATCCTGATCGAGTCGTACAATCTACTCGCGTGAAACTGGCGGAGAAGATGGGGTGGGCGGATGCTTGCCGTCGGCGGCTTCGCCGATCTGGATCAGGCGCGGCGCTGGGCCTCGAACTTTGTCCGCGGGTACAACACCGACCATCGGCACAGCGGCATCGGCTTCGTCGCTCCTGCATAGCGCCATGCCGGTCACGATCGCGCGCTGCTACGCAGCCGCGATGCGCTCTACCGAGCCGCGCGCGAACGACATCCACGACGCTGGAGCGGGACTACGCGCGACTGGACGCCGACCGACGTTGTGACGCTCAACCCCGAGCGTTCCGGCAACTTGGCGCTCTGCCCGAAAAGCGGACGCATAGCTTCGATAGGAATACACGTCAGGCGACAACTACCTTGACGCGCGCCGTGTTCGACAAGGACGAGCGCGGACCCGACGATGCGCTGCGCCTGCATTGGAGGCGTTGCGTCAGTTCGACGACGATGAACTGCAGGTCGCGCAGCAGGTGCTGGAGAGCCTGATCCTCAAGCACTAGGCCAAGCAGATGGTATTGCGCACACAGCATCCGCCGTCTGCGACCACTGAGAACAAGCGCGCCACCAGCGGGCGGCGGCGATGAAGCAACAAGGTATACAAGCGCGGGCAACGGGTGCGCCAACACCCGTGGCCCGCTGACTAGGAGTGGATCATGGCTAAGGCCAAGCATAGATCATCAACTACTGACAAGCGCATCACCGTTGGCGCCTCGCACTATCCGACCCTTCGTGACCGCGACCAGGTCGGCGACCGGGATGTGCCGTACATCCGGCTACACGGGCACTGGTTACAGTGGGCTGGGTTCCCGCCCAATGGACGCATCCGTGTACGAGTGCTCCATGGCTGTCTGGTCATGACGTGCGAGGCGCCGCCGGCCACTAAGACACGGCGGCGATGACAGGCACACAGCAAAAGCCCCGCAACTGCGGGGCTTTTGCTTCTACTGGAAGTTAACCTGACCCCGTTAGTCGTTAGTCGTTAGTCGGCGCTTTACAATTCGCGTCGAGATTTTCGACGCCGAGCCATTCTCACGACTGCAATGACTACAATGCTCAGTGAAAAAAGCGCAATAAATAACTTTAACCACCATGAAACGTCACTCTGCGAACTAACCGAGCTTGGGTAAAACGATCGCCACGATCGTTCTCTATCACCAAGCACGATGTCATCGTTACTCCCAAGCACCTGATCGACGCCGATTGAGCGTAACGAGAACAATTTGCCATCTCCATAAACGTGATAGTCAAGCTTGTTGCCCCAAAAATCTACTACAGCTTTTTTGCTCAAATAGGGGCCTTTCCAACACATTGCCGTCGAATCACGTGAACTAGCTAGATCGGCTAAATCATCAGGCAACCGCTGGCAATCAAACCTAAATGAACCTATTGAAACTGAAACCTTCTCAAGCTGCGCCTCGGTAACGACAACAGGTGGAGATCGGAACGAGCCAACGAGACCCGCAGAAGCAAGCATGATAAGAAATGCCATAGCCCTTCTCATTGGAGTCTCTTGCTCATGTAATCAAATGAAGATTGTAAGCGTCCGGCACAACCACCTTCTCCACAGCCCCACCAGCCGCGATAGTCAGCGCCAGCGATGCGGCGGCAGTTCGGCGATGCGGCGATCAGGATGTGTCGGCAGGCGGGTCAGCACATCTTTGAGGTACGCGTAAGGCTCATAGCCGTTCTGCCTGGCGGTGGCGATCAGGCTCATGATCGCGGCGGCACGCTCGCCGGCGGCTTTGGA
>NZ_SNZH01000026.1 GCF_004363655.1 Tahibacter aquaticus | reverse complement strand
CTGGACGTCTGCTGTGCGCATTGCTGTTCGCTAACCCGTTATTGATGGCGCCTATCATTGTGCCTGCGGAAACTGGTTTCTCAACAGCCTGCTAGTGTCTACATGCAGCAGTTCCGGCCAGCCGGCACGGGCGGAATCCATGGCAGGTATCAGATCTGCTATGACTACTACAGCAATGGCGAGCGAGCAGCCACGCAGTCTACCGCTCAGGTCTGGCAACTCTGTCGCGAGGAACGTGTCTGCGCCGGGGCGGCAGATCCGCCCCGGCGCGGGCTACTATCCAATGGTGACCGTATGGAGAGTCAACCCTTGGGCGGTCGTTGGCTGTCGGCCACGCCCGCCTACTAGGTGCCATTCGCCAGCAGTTCGCGCGTGCGCCGGAGCGTGGACAGCAAGGCGCTCTTGTAACCACGTTCGCTGTCCATCATGGCCTGCTCGGCCTGCTCTTCCGCGCCACCGGGCGGCTTGTCGCGCAGGCCGAGGTAACAGTAAAAGCGCAGGTGCAGATCTCCCTGCTCGTCCTCGATGATCTCGTTGACGATCGCACCCTCGCGCGGACCGCTAGCCTGGAAGAACGTCACCTTCCGGCCCGGCTCGAAGGCAATGATCTCGCGCAGGTCATCGCCGGCAATCGTCGCTTCACGGATGAAATGGCTGGCACCTTCCTCGACGATGTCGCAGCGACTGCACAGGCCGGGCGGCAGGAAGAGACGCGCGTCGCGGGCTTTCAGAACCAGCCCTTGCCACAGCTGGTCGCGGTTTAGCGGAACCTCGCCTGCAGGGTTCACGCGGACGGTGGCGGTGGAATAGATCATGTCGGAATCCTCGGTCAGGGGCGCTGCGCTGGCGCTTACGCCGACGCAGCCAGTTCGGTGGCAAATGCGCGGTAGGAGCGCAGCGGACGGCCCAGCAGCTGCACAAGCCGCTCCCGGTCGCCGGCTTCGGGACGCATGCCGTCAGTCAGGAAACGCTCGCTCATCAGACGCATGTCGTAGGCCATCCATGACGGCATGAACTGACGCAGGTTCTGCTCGAAGCCCGCCGGGTTGTCGCCGCCGTAGGCGATGGCGCGGCCGAGCACGTCGGACCAGATCGACGCGATATCGCTGCTGGTCAGCGTATCGGGGCCGACCAGGTTGATGACCTCGGTCGGCAGCGCGGTAGCGGCCGACTCGCGGCGGATCAGTTCCAGCGCGGCGACTTCGGCAATGTCGCGTGTGTCGACCATGGCCAGGCCAAGGCTGCCGACCGGCATCGGATAGACGCCGTACTGGAGGATCACATCCTTCACCGTGCGGTCGTTGTCCATGAAATAGGCCGGCCGCAGGATGGTGGCGCCGAAGCCCAGCGTCTGGATCATCCGCTCGACGCCGAACTTGCCGGCAAAGTGCGGCACGTTGACATACACATCGCTATGGATGACCGACAGGTAGACGATGCGCTCGACGCCGGCAGCGCGCGCCAGGTTCAGGGTGACCAGCGCTTGGGTGAACTCGTCGGGCACTACTGCATTTAGCAGGAACAGGGTCGAGACACCGTCGAACGCCTTTCGCAGGGCGTCAACGTCGAGCAGGTCGCCCTGCACCACGGAAACGCCCGAGGGAAAACTGGCCTTGGCCGGATCGCGCACCAGGGCGCGCACGTCGGCGCCACGCGTGCTCAGGTGTTCGACGACTTGGCGGCCGACAGTGCCGGTGGCGCCGGTTACGAGGATGGTCATGGCAGAACTCCAGTGGGTTGGGGTGTAGCCATCTTTCATGATCCATGTGCGGGCCGATAGCCTCATAATCTGGACTGCCTGTCTCTCTGGTGGAACGTTTGGACCTGCTCGCCCTTGCAGACTTCAACCTGGTTGCGAAACACGGCGGTTTCGGCCGGGCAGCGCGTGCGGCCGGCCGGCCCAAGGCCACGCTGTCGCGGCGTGTTGCCGAGCTGGAAAGCAGCCTTGGCCTGCGCCTGTTCGAGCGCGGTGCTCACCGGCTCGCCCTCACCGAGGAAGGCCGGGCGCTGCACGAGAGAACGGCGGCCTTGCTCACCGAACTCGACGAGACCGCTAGCGACATTGCTTCCGGCGGTGCCTGCCCCCGGGGCACGCTGCGGATCAGCGTTCCGCTGCTGTTCTCGCAGATCGCGATGGGAACACTGGCTGCGCGATTCGCGCTGCGTTATCCCGATATCCGGCTGGAAGTCACCACAGAGGACCGGGCGGTCGACATGGTGGAAGAGGGCTACGACCTCGTCATCCGCATCAACCCCGATCCTGATGAAACGCTGGTCGGCCGCGTGTTCCTGCGCGATCGCCTGGTCGTGGTTGGCCGCGCAGGAATCGACGCGCGCCGCGATGCCGAAAAAATTCCCGCGGTCATGCGCGGGACACGCGCGTCCTCGACCCGCTGGGCCCTGCGTACTTCGTCGGGCGACATCGTCCTGGAGGTCGAGCCCAGGCTGTGCATGTCTTCGATGATCATGGTCCGCGATGCCGTCCGCGCGGGCATTGGCATCGCACGGCTGCCCCTGTCCCTGGTGAGCCATGACCTGGCACGGGGAAGCCTGGTGCTCTGGGGCGAGGTTGACGGCCCCGATATCGAACTGTGGTTGCTCTACCCCTCGCGGCGTCTTCTGAGCGCACGCGTCACTGCTTTCGTGGACTTCTTCCGCGAGGCCTTTCCGTCGGGAACCCCCGAAGAACTGGCCGCTTACATGAACGCCTAGCGGCGCGCCATTGCCGCGTGCTGTCCCGCATTGGGCCAGTGCTTTCGCGCCATCCCCACAGGGGTAGCGCGCACCGCCGGTGTCAGCTTTCTGCAGCGGCAACGTATGCCCCGACGAACGCGCAGAAGCCCTGCGCCCAACCGGGTTCGTACCTATGTCCTGCGTCCTGCGCGGTGTTGTCTGTTGTGCTTTCCTTTGCCTGCCCTCGCTGGCCTTCGCCCAGCTCGACAGCAGTCTCGATCCCAGCTTCGGCGATGCGGGCCGCAGCGCCTTCGCCATCGTCTCGCGCGACCCGGCGGAAACCCCAGGGGCGCTGAACTGGGCGCAGGTCGCCCCGTTCAAGGTGCTGCCGCGGGGCGATGGATCGGCCATCGTCTGGTCGAACGCGGCAACGCCGTACGACCTGCCGATCAGCACCTCGTCCGTGCCGGTGGCGGTGCGCATCCTCGCCAACGGCGTGTGGGATACGTCCTGGGGCGCCAGCGGCGGCGGGCGCACGGTGATCTACGTCGGCGAAGACTATTCGTGGCGGGCGAACGATGCGGTATCCACACCCGACGGCGGCTCGGCTGTCGTCGGCACCATCGACAATCCCGATGGCAGCAGCGACATGGCCGTGTGGAAATTTACCGCCGCGGGGCAGGCCGATAGCAGCTTCGGCAACGGCGGCCTGCGCCGCCTGCGCCGCGACGGCTTGCCCTCGGACGCCGGCAAGGCGCTGCACCTCGCCGACCTCGATGTCACCGGCGTGGGGTTTCCGGTGCCGAACCTGCTCATCGTTGCCGGCAACGTGCGTGATGGCCTCAGTGGCCCGCATGGCCTGGGCCTGACGCTCATGGATCTGACGGGAACCCTTTGTCCGTCATCCGTCGCGGGCTGCGGCAACGTGGTGGCGGGCGACGTCGGCCTGTCCACCGAATGGGGCATGCTGCGCATCGGCACGGGCCTTTGCCCGAACGGCGCAGACATCGACGTGGCCGACCTGACCAAGTTTGATGCCGGCGTTGCCGAGGCCATTCCCGTGCTGATCCGCGGCTGCGGCGACACCGCCGTGGTCA
This sequence comes from Tahibacter aquaticus, assembly GCF_004363655.1. Lineage (GTDB taxonomy): Bacteria > Pseudomonadota > Gammaproteobacteria > Xanthomonadales > Rhodanobacteraceae > Tahibacter > Tahibacter aquaticus. Next base: position 53,755 of record NZ_SNZH01000026.1, on the reverse strand, counting down.
AGCACACCGTGATGGGCAACAACGGTGGCAGCTGGCGCTGGACGACCAACTCCGCCTACGCCAACACCGGCCGTTCGCTGGTGACCTTCGGCGCCGGCTTCCGCGTGGACGGCAACGCCATCGTGCATGCGCCCGACGCTAGCCTGCCGCTCGGCAGCGAATCGCTGGTGATTGCCGGCGCGCGCGCGCTGTCCAACGGCAGCCAGCCTTTGATGATGGTGGCCCGCCTGAACCGCACCACGTTTTCCGCACAGACCTACGATGCCGATCCGCCGGGCGACTCCTGGCTGAGCCCCGGCGCCTACGCCGACGCGCTGCTGGTGCAGCCGGATGGCAAGCTGATCCTCGGTGGCGGCATGGCGCTCTCGTCCTGGACATTCGGCGATTCGCTGCTGATGCGGCTCAACGCCGACCTCACGCCCGACCCCTCGTTCGGCAACCTTTCCGCCAGCCTGCCGGGACGGCAGATCTACGGCTATGCGATAGGCGGCACCGATCGCGACAACCGCATCAACGCCATTGCCCTGACCCCCGACGGCAAGCTGCTGGCCGCGGGCTATGCCTATGCCAGCAACGACGGCAATGCCCGCTACGGATCGCTGATGCGGATGCGGCTGGAGGGCGACCGCATCTTTGCCAATGGGGTTGACGGGCAGCAGTGAGCGGCCGGCCTGCGGCCGTGCAATCTCGACGCCCGGCGGCCGGCCGAACCGCCAGCCAGAACTGTCCTGCGCAGGCATGGCTCCGTGCTGGCAGCGCGCACCAGCGCAGCACCTGGCGACCGCCTGCCGTCCCTGTGACGGCAGCTCGCGCGATGCCGGGGCACCGCACCGGCACGCGGCGCGATAGCTGCCGCTGCGCCCGCGCGCTAGCTAACCCGTGATCCCCCACGGAGCCCGGCGTCCCATGCTTGCCTACCTCACGCGACTGCTATTCACCCTGGCCGTTCTCGCCCCCGCACTGCCCGCCGCTGCCCAAGACGCGCCGGGCAGCGCAGCCATCAAAGTCACCAACCGCGAAGGCGATATCCTGCCCGGCGCCACCGTGGCCCTGGGCGTACGCGGCAACTACTCGGTCTACCAGCTTGCCGGCCCCACCGGCATCGCCACCTTCCAGAACCTGGCTGCCGTGACCTACGGCGTGCAGGTCACGCAGGAGAGCTTCGTCACCGCGAACACCAGCGTGACCATCCAGGCCGGCCAGACCACGTCGCTGCATGTGAAGATGACGCCGGTCAAGATCGATTGATGGTGTGGGCGCGGAACGGCGGCCAAGCGGCAGGGATGGCGCAGTGTTCCCGCGTATCGCGAAACACACGCCATCGCGCAGGTGAGGCGGCAACGCTGTTGATGCGGAGCGATGCGCCCTCCACGACGAAGCCATGGCCCGCCTGGCTGCTGTCAGTTCGCTCAGCGATGCGTTGCTGAGCATGCAGGTCGAAGACCCGGGACGGCGCTCGCATGCGCGAATGATGGAGGCGATTGCCGTTCTGTCGCGGGATGCGAAAGGGTTGATCGAAGCGACGGGGCATGCGTTGGCCGAGTAGGTCAGCCAATTCCTGGGCCGGTCGCTATCGAGTCGGTGGCTGGCCCGGGAGCGACAAAACGATTCCCCTCGACGCGCTCCAATTCACGCGGTCGCCGTGTCGGCGTTCGAGTCAGGGAAGTTCTGAACAGGCCCCCCAATTTGTGCCGGGATTGGCCCACCCCGCAATGCTTGAGCTATTGCAAGCAGCGCGGATCCTGCCACCCCGCCAGCAACCTCGGGCCTGCACGTCATCTCAACGCTCACGGGCTGGCAGGATTTCAAGCGAGTCCCGCCGGTGACGGTCGACACCTTCGCGAGGCTCAACAATAAAAATTCAGCGCCACGTTGAAGTGGTAGATTACGCCGAGCAAATTTCAGTCGACCTTGGAGTGCGCGAGTGCAAGTGGAAAGCCGCATCATGATTTCTGTGCCACCCAAAAAAATATTTGAAATATACGCGGATGTCAGCAACTGGAAAATTTGGGATCCGGACACCAAGGCATCGTCGATTGACGGGCCATTCCAGACAGGGAGCCAGGGTCGGATTACTCCAGCCAAAGGAATGGCTGTTCCGATGAATTTCATTTCGGTGGTTCCTGACAAATCGTTCACTGTCGAGTCCAGGATTCCGCTTTTCCGAATGCTGTTCGAGCACGAACTCAACGAAACCGCGGCTGGAACCGAAGTTGTGCACAGAGTGACGTTTTCCGGGGCGCTGTCTTTTGTGCTGGGGCCTATCGTCGGCAACCCATTGCGCACGGGGCTTCCTGTCACGCTGGCGGCGCTCAAACGGTTGGCAGAGACTGGTACGGTTTCTGCCTAGCCAGTCGCTCAACGGTGGAGAACCCTCCGGATCCGGTTCGAATGGCACTGGCTTAGCGCCAACCCACTGACCTGAAAGCAAAGCCGGCTCGCGATCGCATAGGGTTGGCGACTGTAGGCTTCGTCGCCGCCGAAGGCGTGGCTCGTGCGCTTGAATGCCAGCAGACGCGACAGGGAATTGGCCTGTCGCGCACATCGCCAAGCGCAGTGATAGCCGCCGCCGCTGTCTTGCGCTAATGGGCGGAAACCTGCACCGATCAACACCCAGGCCACGGTAATCGACGCCGCACCACACGCCTGCAACGGTTCGCCGCAGCGGCATTCGGAATAGCCCAAAAGCCGGTGTCCAAATTCATGCCGCACCTATATGCTCCGTCGGCGAATCCACAGGGGAATTCGATGAATATCCAGAATCCGCGCGATCGATCCCGATCGCGCTCAGGGGCGTTTGTGCTCCTCGCGCTCGCAACGGCGCTGCTTGTCTCGCCATCGTCGGACAGCCGTGCCGGCTCACCCACCTACAGCATCGACATTCACCGCATCAGCGCCGGCGGCGGTTCGCTGCGCAATGCCTGTTATCGGTTGAACGGCAGTATCGGCCAGCCGGCACCAGGCTATTCAAGCGGGACGACGTATTCGGTCAATGCCGGCCTCTGGCCTGCCGTTGCCGTGGAACGTCCCGACCAGTTGTTCTTTAGCGGCCTCGAAGGGTGCTGATCATGAAAAAGCGTCATCTGTCCGCGCTGCTCGCCGCAGCGCTGTTCTGTTGCGCGTCGCACGACGCGTTCGCCGCGCCGTTTGCGCCGCAGTCGTCTGCGTTCACCTACCAGGGCCGGCTCAATGCGAGCAGTGGCCTTGCCAATGGCAGCTACGTATTCACGTTCACGCTCTACAACGCCGCCAGCGGCGGCGCGCAGGTGGTCGGCAGCACGCCGATCCAGCAGTCGATCGAAGTGGTCGACGGCCTGTTCACCACCGATCTCGATTTCGGCGCGGTGTTCAACGGCACGCAGTACTGGCTGGAGATCAAGGTCGGCACCACGGCCGGCAACCAGGAAATCCTCGCCGGCCGCCAGCCGATTGCGGCGACACCGGTCGCGCAGTATTCGCTGAATCCCGGGCCTGCCGGCGCCACCGGCGCGACGGGCGCGGCCGGTCCGCAGGGTGTCACGGGCGCGACGGGTACGCAGGGCGCTATCGGTCCGACAGGACTGCAAGGGCCCATCGGCGTGACCGGCGCGCAAGGCCCGCAGGGGGCAACCGGCCCCGCGGGAGCCGCGGGAGCGACCGGAAACACAGGACCCGCCGGTGCCATAGGCGCGACCGGTAACACCGGCGCAGCCGGCGCCACGGGCGCCACCGGAACCACGGGTGCCACCGGCGCGACCGGGCCGCAAGGCGCGCAGGGCGTGCAAGGCGCGGCCGGCGTGCAGGGCCCCACCGGTCCGCAGGGGCCCATCGGCCCGACCGGCGCGCAAGGTGCCCAGGGCCCGCAGGGTGTGCAAGGCGTGGCGGGGCAGCTCGGCCCCACCGGTCCGCAGGGGACAGCGGGTGCGACCGGAGCGCAGGGCGCGGCCGGCGTGGCGAATCTCTACGGCGATGGTTCCGACGGCACCGGCACTTTCGCCACCGCCGACTGGACCAGCGCGCCGCCGGCGAGCACGCTGCAATTCACCAATCTGACCGTCAACGGCACGCTGACCGTGCCGAGCGGCCTGGTCATCCGGGCGACCGGCAACGTCGTCATCAATGGCCAGATCGCCGTGGCGAAGAATGCGCTGGCCGGCATCGGCATCGCCGGCTCCGACGCGGTGCCCGGCAACAACAGCATCGGTACCGGCGGCGGCGCGACGAATCCGCTGTTCGCCCGCCTCGTGGTCACGCCGGGTCCGGTCGGCGGCGGCGTAGGGCCGTTCAGGGCCAACAACGTGTCGACACCGGCCGGCGGTGGCGGCACCGTCGTCATCGTCGCGGCCGGGTCGATCACCATCGCAGGTAGCGGCTCGATCATCGCCGACGGCGCAGTTGGCCCTGCGGTGATTGCGTCGGCGAGCAACGGCGGCGGCGGTGGCGGCGGTGGCGTCATCGTCCTGGCCTCGAAAACGTCGATCGTGAACAGCGGCACGATCCGCGCGGCTGGCGGCAAGGGTGCCGACGCGCTGAACATCGCGACCGGCAGCGCGGCATCCGGCGGCGGTGGCGGCGGTGTCGTCAACCTGCTGGCGCCCGCGATCACCGCGGGCTCGGTCATCGTTGCCGGCGGCGCGGCAGGCAGCGGCACGAATACCAGCGCGAACACCGGCTGGGGCGGCGGTGGCGGCGGTTCCGGTGGTGCCGGCGGCAACAGCGGCAACGGATCCACGGGTGCGACTGCCGGCAGCACCGGTCTTTCCTTCCAGAAGATCACCAGCGATCCGTCGACGCTGTTCGTTGCGCCGGTGAGTCGCTGAAGCCTTAGCGCGTCTGACGAAACGCAATCCGCTCTGCTGGCAGCGGCTTAACGTCCTTCTCTTCACCCTTGGAGGGGAGGGCTTTAAAGCCAGGATTTCGGCATTTTGTCAGACGCTCTTTGCGAGTACGCGGCACCGGTCGGGCGTGATGACGCCTGATCGGCAACGGCGAGTCCGGACAGGTGCCGGGCTCGCCGGTGCGCGGGAAAACCGGGAAACCCGCAACCCCTGAAAGGGCATGGCCGCGCTGACCGTCGTCGCGCGAAGTCGGCAGCCCGTGCACGGCGTGCATCAATGCGCCGTCATCGGAATGCTGCAGATCGGTGGCGCCATGCAGCGAACGCGACCCTGTCGCGACGCGACGCGGCATCACCCAGACACCACCAGGAAAAAAGCCGGACGCCGTCATCGACGACATCCGGCCGGAATCGCGCTGCGCCCGTTCGCGATGACTGGCGAGCGGGCGCAGCGGCGATGGCTTACTGGCAGACCGCGCTGCCACCCCAGGTCACGCTGAACAGGCTGGCGGGAACGTAGGTGGTGTTCCACGCCTTGTTGTCGCTGCCCGAGCCGGCCAGGCGCAGGTCTTTCGAATTCGACTGGTTGCCCGTGATCGAATCGTTGTCGCTGTTGCCGAACAGGAAGTCGCGGTTGTCCGGCGTGCTGGTGGAGTAACCGTCGAGCGTGTCGTTGCCGCTGTTGCCGAACGCGAAGTTGGTGCCTTCGACGGCGCGCAGGCGGTCGGCGCCGGCACTGCCGAAGCTGAAATCGGTGCCGCTGCCCGAGTTCAGACGGTCATCGCCCGAGCCGGCAAACAGCAGATCGTTGCCATCGGCACCGTCGATGGTGTCGTTGTTGTCGCCGCCGAACAGCAGGTCCGATTCGCTGTCGCCGCGGGCATAGTCGTCGCCGTTGCCGCCGAACAGCAGGTCGATGCCGGCACCGCCGAGCAGGTGGTCGTTGCCGCCACCGCCGAAGGCGAGATCCAGGCCGCTGTCGCCGGCAACGTAGTCGTTGTCGTCGCCACCGAACAGGATGTCGCTGTCGTTGCCGCCCTTGAGGGTGTCCACGCCGGCGCCGCCGAAGGCCACATCGAAGCCGTTGCCGCCGTCGATGAAATCGCCGCTGCCGCCACCGAACAGCAGGTCGAAGCCGTCGCCGCCGTCGATGGTGTCGCAGTCGTCGCCACCGAATACCAGGTCGCTGTCGGCACCGCCCTTGATCACGTCCCAGCCGTTGCCGCCGAACAGCACATCCAGGCCGCTGTCGCCGTTGATCAGGTCCAGCCCGTCGTTGCCGAATACCAGGTCGGTGCCATCGTTGCCGCTGATCTTGTCGTTGCCGCGGTTGCCGAACAGCAGATCGATGTCGGCACCGCCTTCGATGACGTCATTGCCCGAGTTGCCGAACACCAGGTCGATGCCCGATTCGCCGTAGAGGAATTCGTCTTTCTTCTCGCTGTTGTCGTTGCCGAAGATCACATCGGTCGACGCGCCGCCGCGCACGATGTCCGACTCGCTATTGCCGAACAGCAAATCGATGCCGTCGCCGCCGTTGATCTGGTCTTCGCTGCTGCCGCCGAACACCAAGTCGACGCCGTCGTTGCCGTCGATGATGTCGGCATCGTTCGCGCCGAAGATCAGGTCGATGCCGTTGCCGCCGAAGATACGATCCACGCCGTTGCGGCCGAACACCAGGTCCATGCCGTCGTCGCCGTAGAGCGTGTCGTTGCCGTCGCCGCCGAACACCAGGTCGATCAGCCCGGCGCTGCCGCGCACGGTGTCGTTGCCGTCGTTGCCGGTGACGAGATCGTTGCCGTCGTTGCCGACGACCGAGTCGTTACCGCCCGAGCCGAACGCGAAGTCCATGCCGGTGCCGCCGTCGATGCGGTCGTCGCCGTCCGCGCCGAACACGAAATCGACGCCCGCGTTGGCGGCAATGGTGTCGTTGCCCTCGTTGCCGAAGATGAAGTCGCCCAGCAGCGGCATCACGCCGGCTACCGTGGTGTTGCTGCCGATGATGATGTCGTTGCCGATGCCGCCGAAGAAAAAGGTGCCGAACGGTACGTCGATGCCTTCGATGCGGAACACGCCGGGGTCGATGTTCCGGATCTGGTCATCGCCCTGCTGGCCGAACAGGAAGTCGATGCCCATCTCGCCGTCGATGATGTCGTTGCCCGGCGGGTGGCCGAACAGCAGCGCGTCGCCGAAGACGATGTCGGTATAGCCGTGCTCGTCGACAGCGCCGTTGTCGCCCAGGTCGGCCGCGACTTCGCCGCCGAAAATGGTGTCGTCGCCGGCCTGGCCGATCAGCAGGTTGCCCAGGTCGAATTCCAGCACGACAGGGCCTGCCGTCACCGTATACGAGCGGCCGGCGCCGCCGTGGATTTCGTCGTTGCCGCGGCCGCCGAGCACGATGTCGTGGTGGTCACCGGCGTAGACCGTGTCGTCGCCGGGGCCGGCGATCACCAGATCCGGATTGCCATGGCTTTCGATGCAGTCGTCGCCGCGCAGGGCAAGAATCACATTGATGTTGTCGCCAGTGACGATGTTGTCGTCCCAGGGCGTGCCGATCACCACGCTGGCGGCGCCGAGATTGAACTCGAAGTTCCAGGTTTCGTCGTCGCACAGCACTTCGCCGCCCTTGGCGCCGTCGGCAACGGCCGTGGCCTTGGCGCTGGCGAGGTCGTGCTTGGGCTTGGCACGCGAACCCGGCAGCACCGGCACGCTGCTGTCGTCGATATCGGCCGTATACGCGGAACTGGCCCATTCGTCGAAATCGGTTTCGAAGGCCAGCGCGTTGGCGGCCAGCGTGGTGTTCTCGATGCGTGCAGCCTTGACCATGCCGGCGTTTTCCAGCGCCAGGCGCCAGGCTTCCACCCGCGGCTCGATATCGTCGAGCAGGGCCTGCGCCGCCGTGGCGATGGGCTGGTAGCCGGCACCGTTTTCGTCGACGCCGACGGTCGGCGCGTAGTTCTCGAAGCCGGCGCTGTCGGCACAGGCCAGCAGCGTGTTCTCGTAGCGCTGGAACTCGGCTTCGGCCGCGGCGATTTCCGCTTCGGCACCGGCGTTGTATGACTCGTCGTCCGAGGTCGTCGTGAGTTTCGCTTCAAGCCCGCGCAGCCGCTCGCTGATCTTGGCGACCTGGCCGTTGACACACTGCATCACCGGGCCGGCGTAGTGCGCCGACTGTTCCGTCGCGGTCTGCGCGATCTGCTGCGCCTTGGCCTGCAGCTCGGCCAGATCGGCATTCACCTGGTTCATGAAACTGTCGTGCTGCGCCTGTATGCCCGCCGCGGCGTCGTCGAGCAGCGCCTGGCCATTGGGGCCTTCGTGGATCTGCAGTTCGTAGAAATCGACGAGTTCCTGCTCGGCCTCGACGCGGAACAGCTCGATTTGGTCCGACTGCTGCTGCACCACCTGGCCGACACGCTGGAAGATCGCCCGCTGCGTATCGATCAGTGCCAGCAGATCGGTTTGCGCCGGAGCGACGACAACGGCCTCTTCGGGCACGGTGATCGCCGCGAGCGGCGCCAGCGCACCGGCCTTCAGCGGAATCGCGATGCCGCCTTCGGCGAGTTCGCCACGGAACGCGATGCGGTACTTGTCGCCGTCGTTGCGCAGGTTGTCGGCGTAGAGCACGCCGGTGATGCCGTCGCCAAGCTGGATGGCGACCAGTTGCGTGGAAGCCGGATCGATCGCCACCGATGCCTTGCGCACGATGGTGGCGTCTGCAGCGTTGACGACCCAGAAATGCATCTGGTTGCTATCGCGGATGAGGTAGACCGCGCCGGTACCGGTGATCGTGACAGCGACATCGGGCGTCGACGGCGCCGGGTTCTCGGCCGTGGACGGCATCGACGCAGCGTCGATACTGCTGGCCGGTACGTTCGCAGCGCCGTGCACGCCGGCAGCGCACATCAGCGTGGCAAGGGTGACGGCGGCGGCGAGCAGGCAGCGGCGCAAGCCGGCGCGCTGCAGCCAGCCATTCGGTGCAAACGACGGTCCGCTGCGTGGGCGAGCAGGGGCGTGACAGGTACTGGGCATGACGTGACCTCTCCTGATGACGGTGGGCGACACGCCGCGACGCTGAGGCATTCAGGGAAGCCAGGCAGAGCGCTGCGGCGGGACCACTACAGCGCCCGGCGAGGTCAGCGGGCGAGCAGTAAACCGGGCCAAGTGGGGTCGCTGCCGGAACGAGGCAGGTACAAATGAGGGATATCTGGTTGTTTTTACACGTGCAAATGTGGAGCGCGAAAACATTCGCGCTCAGGGGCCGTGCGTCAGGCATTGGCGTCCGGTGGCCGAACCGCTTCCCAGTCCGCTGACGGCGTTGTATGCATCGGACAAGAAAGCAATCTTGCCGTTCTGGACCATGGCCGCAGCGGCGCGGACGCTGGGGCGTCCGCGCCGTCCGGGCTTTTTTCAGGGTTGCGCTTCGTTGTCGGTTTTGACGCTGCCGATGCCGTAGCTGAAGGTGTCGTCCGCGCCGATCAGCGGCGCATAGGTGTTGCCTGCCACCACAACCGGTACCGAGGCGCTGCTGATCAATGCATGCAGCAAGCTCGGCGTCGACGCGGAGTCGTAGTAGAAGTTGTCGAGAATCGACACTCGCTCCGTCGTGACCGCGGGCAATGCCGGCACGCTGCTGCCACAGATCGGTAGCGGAATCGCTGAATGCTTGCGTCGAATCGCCCCCTCCTTGGGGTCGTCGGGACTCCACAACAATTCACCGGTGTTTCGTGATTGTCGACTGCGCACTTCTGCGCGACTCCCTACACCAGACCTTTTATTTGCGCCCTCGGGGAGTTTTTATGAGCGCGCAACCCAACGGCATGGGCAGCGGGGTTATGGAACCCACCTGGGAATTTCATTTTCATCAGAACGAAGGCATCTTCGCTGATGAATTCGATAGGCCGGAACAAGAGTGAAAGCAGAAAAGGGGTAACGTTTCGTTACCGCCCTTGCACGCTCGTAACTCACTGATCAGGCGGAACTCGGCGCGACGCGCCGGATTGATGCCGACCGCGTGCGCTCGCGGTAGGGCGGGCATGCGGGGGAAGCGCCTGTAGCCGGCCTCCCGGTGGCTGCGCGTGTGCTACCGTCGTTCATCGAATCGGGAACAGTCGCTCCATGCCGAACCTAGCCGCGCTGACGATGGCCCTGGTCCTGTGCGGCGGCGGCGTTTTTCTGTTTGTGCTTTTTGTACGGCGCCTGCTGCTGCGCATCGCCATGCGGCGCTGGCCGCGCATGCGTGGAATCGTGCGCGAACACCGGGTTCATTCGCAGCGCAACCGTCACGGGGCCGGCCACCATCGCCCCATCGTGACCGTGGAGTGCACTTCCGCCGGCCGGAAATGGCGGGTGCACTGTGATTCCCCGACGCGACTGGGCTTCGCCACCGAGAACGCGGCGCGGTCCCACATGGAGCGCTTTCCGCGGGGAGAAAGCGTAGAAATCTACGTCGATCCCAACAACCCGCAGCGGGCGTTTCTGGTGCTGCCCGAGATGTCCGCGCTGCTCCTGTTGTTCCTGGGATCGCTGTTTCTGCTTGGCGTCGGTGCCGGCGTCATCAACGGATTGCTGTAGCTGGGGGAAATCTCGGGCTGAGCCGGCTCAAAGGGCGTTCACCGTTGTTCCCCCGGCCTCCTTGTATTCGTCAGACGCTTTCGTATTCGCCAATCGTCTGGGATGGCTCTGCCGCCATGTTCCACTCGATCACGGCCGCATCGGAATTCGCACAGGGTATTTGTCCCTTCGTGCAAGAAAGCGCAAGCGCGCCTGTGCGCCTGCACGGGCAACACACGTCGACGTACCGCCACGGCAGCTGACGCAAAACTGCCGGTGCGATTCCGCGCTGGCCTCCTGCACGAGGCGGCGGGCCGGCCCTTGCAGCGAGGGTTGTGCTGCCCCGAGCGAGTGGCCGGGATCGGAGTGAGACGATAGTCGCGGTCAGAACACTACGGTGTTCAGTGCTTCAGTTCTGCGGTGTGCCGAAGCGGGGCGTCGCCTTTCAGCGTATCCCGCCAGGACGATACCCCGGGGTCGATCGGATCCAGCCCTGGGTTCGGGCCGAGCGATAAGGCCATCGAACACGCGTCGCACGACCCAGCATGGCTGTGGGAACGCGCGCGTCTTTCGCTGGCCCGGCCGATGGCAGAAGCACGAAACCGATGGCACCGACCCCACTCTCGCAAAGTGCACACCAGGGAGAATTACCTATGAAATCGCCCCGCGCAGCAGCGTTCGTGTTCCCCGTGGTGTTACAGGCATTGGTGGCCTGTTCCACTCCCACTTCTGCTCCCACTGCCGCGGCCACCGCCACTGCCACGGCAGGGATAGGCTCCTGGCAAAACGAGGTGGAACGGGCAAAGCAGATGCTTACGCCGGTTCCCGACGCCTGCAGAGACGAACACAGTCTTCGCCGCTGCGTGCAGGTGAAAGGCAGAAACAAAATTGAATGGTATGTCGATGCCGGCAGCCCGCAAAAAAGGGCCGTAAAAGCGATCGAGGTTCTCTGGTACGGCGATCAGAACGAACGCACGGTAACCAGCTATCTCGAAAAAATTGGAATTTCCGCGGCAACCGTCAACCGGATACTCAAAGCAGCAGCGGTGAGTTCTGAGCAGCGATTCGACGATGGTGCCGTCGTGGTCGAGTACACGGGGTTCACGCTGGGGTTGCACGGGGTTGTCATCAAACCCAAGATCTAGCGGAGGCTGGCGTCACGATGATAGCCATCGGCAGCGACCTCGATTCGGTCTGCCGCCTGGGCTACAAGCGGGCGCAAGGCCGCAGAACCAGCGCCCGAAGGCGAGCCGACGGGCGCTGCCAAGAAAAAGGCCGCCGGCAGCAACCGTCGAGACCCTAACAACAACACCTCGAACACAAAAATTCAGACAGGCAACCGTCGATTCTCGCTGTTCCGCACGGCTTCGTGCGTCGCTCAGCCGAACCCGCCGCAGGCACCGGGCCGGGCGGTTGATCCGAATCCCAGGCCGGCGATCCCTCGGCGCGTTGCGGTGGAGTGGCGGCCGGACCCGGCAGAGGGGCGCCGAGACCTCACGAAGGATCGGCTGGGCCCGAGCAAGACTCGCCGAGACCCAATGCACGCTCAGCTGGACCCTGCGGAGGGTCGCCGGGACCCGACGCAAGGTCGGCTGGGCCCAAGCGAGGGTCGCCGGGACCCGACGCAAGGTCGGCTGGGCCCAACGCAAGGACGGCGGGGCCCGACGCAAGGACGGCGGGGCCCAACGCAAGGTCGGCTGGGCCTAAGCGAGGGTCGCCGGGACCCGACGCAAGGTCGGCTTGACCCAAGCGAAGGACGCCGGGGCCCAACGCAAGGTCGGCTGGGCCCAAGCGCGAGTCGCCGGGACCCGATGCAATGTCGCCTTGACCCAAGCGAAGGTCGCCGGGACCCAACGCAAGGTCGGCCGGACCCAAGCGAGGATCGCCGGGACCCGACGCAAGGTCGGCCGGACCCAAGCGAGGCTCGCCAGGACCCAACGCAAGGTCAGCTGGACCTAACCACCGGTCGCTGCAACCCTGCGCGGTTTCCGCGGGAGCCCCCGATAAGCCGACGCGTCAGTACCTACAAGAATGTAGAAACGGACGCACCCCGTGCACTGCTGTGCATTTGTTCAGGGGAGCACCATCAAAGGGAGTTACTGATGCGTAGGGATATATTGGCCGCAGCCTGGGTGGTTGCCGGCCTGTTGGGTGCGCAAGCCGCCGCCGCCGCGGTGCCCGCCGTGGAATGCCGCAACTGCACGACCGAGGCGCACGAGGAAGCGCTTGCACTCGGCATCCCGGGGCAGGGAATTCGTTTTGTATACAACTTTCGCCATCATTCGATCCGCAAGTTCAAGGTGTACGTCGATAGCGGCCTGCCCAGCGGCAGTTTCGTCACCGATGGCGTGCCGGTCGAGCCGCAGCCCGTCGACGGTGCGCGGGTGCAGACACGGTCGGGGACAGCCGTCCGCACGCTGTACGAGATGACTGTCGATTCGGACATGGTGGTGCTGTTTCGCGAGATGGATGCGTTCAATGCGGCCTATGCCGATGCCTGGTCCGGGCAGTTCCGCATCGACATCAATAACCTGGGGCTGACCAACGGCGATACCGGCGTGGTGCATTTCGATCCGCAGCGCATCGGCTGGGACTATCCCGATGGCGAAGGATTCCGTTTCATGGACCGGGTCAGCGACCTGTTGGGAGGAATCAACAGCTCAGCCAGCGTTGACGGGCGCCTCTCCCGATTAATCCACGGCATCCTCCGGCCCGCGACAGGTATCTCCATCGAAGGGGGCACGGACGGAGCGATGGCCGGGGTGCAACTGGGCAGCATCGGCTCTGAGTTCACGGTGGATTTCTGCAGCAGCGACGACTCCTGCGTAATCGTGCGGATGACCCTCACCACCAACGGCCTACGTTCCGACTACCTCGGCGCTTTCGACAAACTCGACGTGTCATTCCCCAGCTTGCAGTCAACGCTTCCGATACGCCGTCAATGGAGCGGTGGCGGTATCGAGAACGCGCGCAGCATGGCCCGCTTCATCGCCAACCGCATGGGCGGCACCTATTCGGTAGAAGCCGGCATGACCTGCAACCGCGTCACGATGGCCTGTATCGAGACCGGGACCTCGTTCATCTGCAAGGTCTACTGCCCGTAGCGGCGGACTTAGCCCTAGCGCCCTGGCCCCATTGTCGAAGTTGCATAGCGACAACCGGCCCACTACAGCGGCGAACGCCGGTTCCCGGGTCGGAAATATCGGATCGGCGGCGGCTGGACGTTAACCTGACCTCGTTGCCGATGGCAGCAATCCCCCGTGTTCGTCGTTTGATCTTCAGAAAGGCGCCCTCTGCCCCGACGCGGTCGGCACCTCCCTAAGACTCAGACTCGCCACGGGAGAAATATCCATGAACACGCTGTTGTCATCGCTGTTGCTGTTGGCCGCACCGGCGGTCGGTGCCGCGGACTGGGATAGTCCGCAGCCCATCCGCTGGGTACAACCCGCCCTGACCGCCCACGCGATTGGCGTGGAGCGCTCATCCACAACGCCAGCTGCCAACATCCTCGTGTTCGATTCGTTCTCGAACGCCACGAACCTCACGACGACGGGCAGTCTTCCCAGAACCTACATGGGATTCCAGTTCAATCTCGACAGTGCGGCAGGCAGCACGCCGATGATCAGCAGGATCGTCGTCTACATGGCCTACAACGGGACGACGGCGCGGTCCTACAGCCGCCTGCGCGTGCGATTGCAGATGTGGGATAGCTGGTGGTCGGAGAACGATCCCGTGTTTTCCATTCCCGTGGAAGCGGTGTACGTGGCGGATGTGGACCAGTCCATCCTGATGCAGCCCAACACGTTCGTGGCCATCAATCTGGATCTTCCCTCACCGATGCCCTTCACCGGGCTAACCTCGCATGGCATTGCCATCAACTTTCAGGGTGACACGGGCTCGGGGCTCGAAACCTCCAACGACCTGACGTCGCTGCTGCGCTACGGCAGCAATCCCATTGCCGTGGGCGCGAATCCAGCACCCCAGAGCTACGGTTACCGGAACGTCGGCGGTCAAACCACGTTCAATCATCCGCAGTCCGATTCCCGGACGTTCAACCAGTCGAACGAGGCAACGGCGCTCCAGCTCTACGCGACCACTGACCCCGTCACCGTTCAGAGCATCGCGAACTTCGTCGCCACGCCGGCAACCCCGGTCGTCAGCGACGGCAGCTTCACCGTTTCCGCTACCGGCGGCCCCTCGGGCAACCCCGTGGTGTTCTCGGTCAGTTCGGGCAGCGCCGCCGTGTGCACGGCCGGCGGCACCCATGGCACGACCATCACGATCCTCGCGGCCGGCACCTGCACCGTATTCGCCAACCAGGACGGCAACGCCAACCACACCGCGGCGCCGCAGCAATCGCTGCCCGTGAGCATCGGCGGCGCTGCTGACGAAATCTTCGGCGACGGATTCCAGTAGTCGGGAGTGCGACCACGCCGCATGCCAAGCAGGCGGCGTTTCACTTCGCAGAGCGCAGAAGGTGTAGCAAGCAAATGAACGCGATTTGCTCGTCGACATAGGTATGTAGCTCGGCGCCGTGCGACGCACCGCCAAGAGTGCAAGACGTGAGAGGTTCCAATCCAGGGTGGCCGGTGCGCCTGCTGACCGTGCAGCGCGCTGCCGAAAAAAGGGAGAGCCGTCTCGGGGCCGATTCTCGCAGAACCGCGACAGAGAGGGCGGGTTCACGGGCCGCAGCGCGAGGGGGGAACCGAGGCGGCAGGGCGCCGCCCCGGCAGCCAGGGGGCTTACGGCCCCTGATGGAAACTGGCCTCCATCAGCCCGCGCACATCGCGCGACAGAATCGCCAGCGCATCGAGAATGGCGCCATGCGAGCGCGCATCCGGCGCCTCCAGCTGCGCCAACGCCACCGTTTCGCTGAGCCCTTGAATGGCCGCGATGCGATCCAGCATTTCTTCCTGCAAGGCCTCGCGCTGGGCGGGCGAATCGAGCACATAGGCAAACATCACCGGCTCGGCCGACGCGACATCGCGGCGCAGGGGATAGAACGAACCGTGACGGGTCATGGCGCGTGCCTCCCAGCGAAGGGAACAACGCCGCCAACGCGGATAAAGCAACAAGGGCGCGGCTCAGTGCCGCCAATTGCAGACCGATCTTCCATGGACAACTCCCTTTGCGTGGAGTCGCCACCCGGAACGGCGAAAAGGGTGGCGAACGGTGTGCGGGTTAGCAGACCGGCGTAGGACCGGCGAGCCTTGCGGCTCCCCGCACACCGCCGCCAGAAATCGGCATGCGGCGCTGCACAAAAGCTGGGCGTAAAAAAACGCCGACTTCGGTGCGGCGCTGTGTGCGCCTACGGTGCGGGCTGCTAAACCCGGTTGCCGAATGGGCGGCAACGGACGGATTGTTTACCTGCTTGGTGGCAACGTCAAGGGTGTGAATTTGTCCCCTGCGTCAGCCGATCAAAGTCCCTGCGCCGGTCGATAGCCCGCAGACCAAGCTATCGACCGGTGCATGGGGGCTCATGCCCGTCCGCCGCAGTGACTACAGTTAGCTGGCATTTTTAAGTTCGGCAAGCCATATCGCATGATTATCTATAACTTCTCGAACGCATAGTTCGGAGATATAGAGAATGTCTGAGTAGCGCTGGATTTCATTAGGATCGCTCAGATTCAGCACTGAACCGTCCTTGAGAATGAAGTGTGCGACCGCGTTGCGAAATTGAGGTGTCATTACCTCATCGAAAAATTTCTTAATCGGCATTCCGATCCATGCTCTAAATGAATCGGCTATATATTTGTCGGCCGGTACAAGATCGCGAAGTCGTGAAAGAATGGCATTTCTTTGTCTTGCTTTTTCTCTAAGAGCTATTCGCCTCGTGCCTAGAAGGCCATCGAGAATTTTGTGATAGCAAAGAAACGTATAGAAATCGCTGTGGGAGTTCTTGGCGTCACGATAGAGGGCGTAGATCGGCGTCAGATCGGGGTTTGCGCTAAAGGCGTGCGCGTTAAGAGTTACTTCCCTGTGTGGCGAAATGTAGTCAACTGTTGTCCTAAGGTTGTTAGGATCATCAATTCGGAGGCCCACAACAAACATTGGGCAGTTGGCGACATAGGCGAGGTGATCGAGAAAGGGAAGCGCCGTCTTGTGGAATAGCGCGCGCGCCTCGGTGGCACTGCAAGCCTCGCAGCTGAATTCAATCAGTGATTGCTGCCCTAGTTCATTCTTCTGGATCTCGAATACGCCATCTGGGCATCTAACGCGACCTAGCCGGCTACCCTCTGGAAGGTATATGTATGAGGTGCCGTCGTTCTCATTGAAGTCGCCCTTTATATCGTTTGCAGGAATCGGGGCTTTCGATAAGCGGGCAGTTACCTTGAAAGACCGTCGAGTAGCGTCATTTAGTCGTTGACTGTCCGTTCGTGTTTCGTTGGGCACCATGGCAAGAACATCCAATTCTCCCCGGATGCCGGCTGGACCGAGTTGCTCAAAAGGAATAATGGTCGACGGTAAAGTGGTTGTATTCATGACACTAGGGCTCGTGAAATCAGTGGCTGTGTGTGGCTAGCAGCAGAAATTGGCGAAGATTAGGGCGCGTGCAGGAAGTGACGCCAGTTTGCATCGTCGATAAATAGTGGGGTATGCAGTTGTTGCTGTATTGAATTGCGTTTATATCGAATTATGTCTTGCGGAACCAAGTGCTCACTTGGGTATTGGGCTGACGGACGTGAAATTAGCCCGTTGTTTCTCGCGGTGTGGCCAGAAAATGGCTTTATTGCTCTAGAGGATTTTGAATCGACTCAATAACTTCCAGCGCATCTGCATTTTTGATGAAGAAGTAGAATGTAGAGTCAACGACCTGAAGCATTCTTTGCTGAAAGTCGTAGGCAAATATCGGTGGAGAAATTGCCTTTGCTGACTGTAGGTTTGCTATGCCTCCAAGTAAGTTTGTCATATCGCTGTTTCGAACATCTTGTCCGCGGTGGTGCCTCGCTCGAATCCAGTCCCAGAGTGTTTGCTTGCGAGCCCCATTCGAGATGCCATCAAAGCCGTGCTGCAGAATTTCACGAACGAGATAGTAAGGTAGAAAAAGAGGTGTCTGGTCCCCCTTTGCGCCTCCAGAGTTGTGGCCCGCAGCGATGGCTTCCAGTGCGCGCTCGTGCCTGGCTCCGTAGTCTGATGTTTTCGTTCGGATTGCTGCAGCTAAGAATGCTTGATCCGCGATATCGTCCTGCCGACCTCGGGTTTCACGAATTCCAGCGGTGAGGCAAATATGTTTAAGCAATTCTTGGAAGACACCGATGCTGGAGAATGAAGCATCAATGGTGCTCTGGAGCAGATCAGCTGCAAGCCGAAAATTGAGCAATTCTCCCCCGCGAGCCGCTACTTTCCTGAAATCTTCGTCACGCCATGGCTCCACAGGAACCTCAATTGTACGATCGAGAAGATCCCCATTAAATTGTGCCATGCGATTCTTTTCTCGCCAGACACCGAGTACTACGAAGCGGACTCCGAGCTCCTGAAAAGCTCTTAAGTCAAAGGCAAACTGACGCTGTACCTCATCTGTAAGGTAGTGAAAATTCTCAAGAATTACCCATTTTTCGCAGCGAACGCGCTTCAATAAATCTGCAACAGATTGAGGAAGCTCAATATTAATTGGTATTTCTTCGTATATTGTTTCCTGGCCAGATCCCGCCTTGGTATTTCCAGCAGTTTCTGCTTCAGCGCCGCCAAAAAGAGGGATAATTGCTTTGAACTTTGCAGTGATAGATAGGCTGGATTCGGTAGAGGTATTCTCAGTAGTGCTGACACTCAATCTGACCCCTGATTTTGTCAAGATTGTTTGGTATACATCTAATAGTTGAGTCTTTGGCGTCAAACTGACTAAGAGATTGTCGGTGTAGGGAAGATGCTTCGATACAAGAGCGGTCTTTCCTTGCTTCGACGACCCGTACACGATGATTTGCTTATGCGAGTTGAGTGCTTCTCGAAAGCTATCGTCAACCTGCTCTCTTTCGACGTAAGAGAGTACCGGTTTTGAGGTAACACCAAAGACGTCTTCTAGAAGTGCCATATTTTTCTGTCCTGAGTAAACGCCGTGCAGCCACTTCCTCGTTAGTTGGTCGCTTCGCGGCGTGGCAATTGGTGATATCTATTATCTTGCCGATCTTCAGCGTTGTTGCCAGTCCTCTATGGTGTGGCTAGATTTTCTTCAGCGTTTGTGTCGAACGGTTTCATGCGGATTCTGCAGCTAGCAGTTGCGATCGCAATCATCGAGGAAACAAGAGTAAGCGACTGTTGCCGTGCTATGCGATGCTCTGTGGTATGCAGGGAAAGTCGGGGCGAGGTAGGCCAGGCCATGCACGAAATTTCATCGCACCTCCAACCTAACCATAGAAGCGAACGCTTGTTCTCACATCCGAAACGTCTGATCGGTAGCTGCTGGAAGTCAAATAGCCCTGTTAGTCACACGTTAGTTTCGCACCCCTACCGACACTGCATAACCTTAAACTCCACCCGCCGATCAAGCGCATCCCCCGCATCATCCGTCCCCGAGCCAATCAGGTTCTGCCGATAGCCCATGCCGAGTGCCTCCGTGCGGCTCAGCAACTGCGACGACTCTTTCCCCAGCACCTGCTGAATCGCCGTAGCGCGCTGCAGGGAAAGGCGGGTGTTCAGTGCTTCCGATCCTGTCCTGCTGGTATGCCCGATGATGGCCATGCAAACGCGGGTCAAGGCGAGTTCCTTGGCGATCTGCCGCAACCACATCGGGTAGTACTGCAGGTAGGGGTTGGTCACTGCATCTCGCCAGAATTCGGTCGTCCCTGGTGCAAACAGGAAGCGGATCTGCAGCACGTCGTTGGGGATGGCGTAGGCCATCATCTTGCCGAAGGCAATTTCCGATTGTGGAATCTGGCCGAGTTTCACGTATGACATGTACTCGCCATTGAGCGCCTTGAGGCGAGGGTCTGATTTGTCGTGGTTGGCCGTGCGGAATTTGTCGAGTGCCGCGGTGTAGCGCTGCTCGTCGTAGGCTTTGGTCGCCTCGTTGACGATGGCGGCGTTGCCCAGTTTGCGTGTGTAGTCCGGGTCGGCCTGCTGGCCGATCGATGTGGCGGCCGAGCGGATATAGCCTTGTGTGGTGCGATCTTTTATCAGCACCGGGCTGTCGCGGTAGTAGGCCGTCGGGCTCATGTCGATGTCGCGGTCGCGCGCGCGTGCGCTGGCGCTGGCGACGGTGGTACTGGTTTTTATGTCGATGAGTGCCAGGTTCACTTTCACCAGCGGCTGGCCGTCCGTGCTGCGGTCCCGTTCCACGGTGCCGATCAGCAGCAAATCGGATTTGGCGAGTTCTGCTGGCTGGAACGAGACGATTTTCAGCTGGGCATAGGCCTGCGCGATGCGCGCGGACACTCTGCGTTCAAGCTGTGCTGTCGCCATGGTCTGCTGGCCGGTGTCGGCGTCGATCATCGGGTCGATGATCAGTGACTTCTTGTCGATGAAACCCTGAAGCTTGGCCAGCACGCTGGGCAAGGTCTGGATCTGCGCGATCAGGTCATCTGTCGAGGCGGTGATGGCTTCATCGAACGACATGTCGGCGGAAGTGGCCCGCGGCGGCGCCGTGCTGCAGGCGGTCAAGCCGCCGCCCGTCAGTGCCGCGATGCAGGTGGCGGCAAGCAGTGATCTGAAGCGATTGCGGTAGCTCATCGGCAGTTCTCCGAAATGTAGCGTCGTTCTTCTGCGGTTTCCTCGCCCAATCCGGCGCGCAGGCTGATTTCCCTGCACTTTTGGGATTGTTGGCCGGAGGGGTTCGCGGTGGGCCGTCGGACGGTTGCGGAGCCATCGGCAGGCGGCCGCCGCAACGGCGTTGGTTCTGGCGGTGCCGGCTCGGTAGCGTTCGGCGGAATGGCTTGGCGCACAGGTGCGGGGGGTGTGATTTCTGGTGCAGGAATGGCGGCGACTTTTTGGTCGCCTGTGGTTTTGGCGTGTGCCTGATCCAGCCGATTGCGCAGGTCGGGCAGGTCGTTCGCGGAACGATCGATGCCCTCCAGGCTGCCGAGCGCATGGCGGGCGCCCGGTACATCGCCGCGGTCCAGCGCGGCAACTAACAGCTTTCTTGCCGCTGCGGCACGCTCGGCGGCGGCGTTCACGGTGTCGCGGGTTTGGCTGGCTTGCGGGTGTGCGCCGCACGGGTTTGGCAGGGCGGCGAATTTCGCCTGCGCTTGCGTCAAGTCTGCCTGGCCGATGGCCGTGGTAACCGATGCCATCGCCGCGCGGCACAGGTCGTCGATTTGCGCGCGCGCCGCGTTTTCACGGGATACGAAAGCCTTCCATGCCGCCGCGCCGCCGCCCAGGACGGCCAGCGCGGCGATGATCGTGATCATGACGATTCGTTGCCGACGTGCCGGCGGCGTTGACGTTGTCGGTTCGCTGCTCGCGTGTTGCGACGCGGGCAGTGCGTCGGAGGTTGTTTGCGTTCGCGCGCCGGGCTGTTGCCTGTCGGCGGGGGAGAATCGGGGTGCTGCGCGTTTGCTGGTATCTGCCGCATTCTGCAAGGCCATCGCGTCGGGCGCGTGGTCCCACAGTTGCTCCACGGCGGCGACAAACGCCTCGCCCGTGGCGAAGCGCTCGCTGGCGTCCTTGGCCATCAGCCCATCGATCAGCGGCTGCAGCCAGGCCAGCGCCGGCGGCAGTTGCGGCAGTGGGTGGCTTACGTGCATCAGCGCGACGGTGAGCGGATCGCCGGCCACATACGGCGGCTGGCCGGTCAGCAACTCGAACAGCACCACGCCAAGGCTGTACAGATCGGAGCGCCCGTCCACGGCCTGGGCGTTGACTTGCTCCGGGCTCATGTAGCGAGGGGTACCGATCCAGCTGCCGACCTGGGTGACCATGGTCTTGCCGTCCATCGACTTGGCAATGCCGAAGTCGGCCAGCACGGCGGCGCCATTGGCCCGGAACATCACATTGCTCGGCTTCACGTCGCGATGCACAAAGCCCGCGTTGTGGGCAAAGTGCAAACCCTTGGCGACGTCGCATATCGCATCCAGCGATTCGGCAATGCTGATGCCGCGGTCGAGCTTCTCGCGCAGGGTGCCGCCGGGCAGGTATTCGGCGGCGAGATAGTAGATGGCGCCATGCTGGCCGATGTCGAACACCGTGACCAGGTGCGGATGATTCAATCGCGCGGTGATGCGGCCTTCTTTCAGAAAGCGGCTGGCGAACTCCTGGTTGGCCGCCATCGCAGGCGCCAGCACCTTGAGCGCAACGTCGCGGTCCAGCGATTCCTGCACGGCCAGGTAGACCGTCGCCATGCCCCCATCGCCCAGGGGGCTCACGATGCGGTAGCCCGGGATGCAAGGGTCAGCCACTGCAGCGTCCAGCATCACCTCCCGCACCCCGCCAAGTTATGCCGCGCCCCACCGTGTTGCTGCCGTCCCTTCGCTAGCGCCCGCCAAGCCCGCATTGGCGTTGGTGCAAAGGGGCGGGACGTCGAAGCGCATTCCGTCCATGCTGTGTTCGGTACTGCTGTTGCGGTCGCTGCCGGGCAACGAAGCCAGGTTCATGGGCTGCGCCGCGCGAAGACGCTGGAAGCGGTGGCGTATGGCGCAGTCGCTTGCAGGGTTTGCCCGCGCGGCAAGCGATGCTGGCTGCTTGCGCCACAATCCATGTCGTTTCCCGGCTTCCCGACATCTGCTGCCACGGCGCGCGACCTCTCATGGGGCTGCGTTGTGCGACGCAGCAGGCGAATCGCTGGGCCTTCCGAAGACTAGCAACAATTGATGCCTTTTCCACACAGGGCGGCGACAGAAGATGGGGCAGGGCGTGGCGTGGTCGAGGCGTCTTCGCTGCCTTGGGGTTCGGCCTGTCGGGGCAGGTTCGCATCGAACCCGCCACCGACTGGGGTCACGCGCCGTACGGCCTACCGTGTCAGTCGATGATCCACAACGAGAAGGCGTCGGTCTGATCGGTGATCGTGGTGTCGGTGATTCTGTGCAGCGTGATGGTGTGCGCGCCGAAATCGAGGTTGATGGGGAAGAAGAAGGTGGGCAGCGCCAGGTGCTGGCGGACATTGTTGAAACACAGTGGTACGTCGCCGAGGTGCTTGTCATCGAGGAACACGCCAACGCCGCAGATGGCGCCGGGGAGGCTGGCCGAGCAGCTGCCGGAGAAGCCGAGGGTCAGGTCGCCGCTGACCGGCAGGTTGAAGGGGAATGTCAGCGGCAGAACGCCGCCCTGGTTCTGCGCGATGGGATACGTCACGGAAATGCTCCTGTGGAGGGACCGCAAAGCCACGGTGGTGCGCCCGGTCGCGGGGCGATCTCTGGCGGAATGCCGTTTGCGCGGGATGGCGCAGGCGGGCTGCTCCGGCCGTGGGCGATAGGAAGACGGGGCCAGCCGAACGGCGCGAGCCGGCGGGCGAACCCGGCACCGTGGATCAATCGACGATCCACAGGGAGAAGAAATCGTTCCTGTCGGACAGGACGGTCGACGAAATGGCCTGCAGCGTGATGGTGTGCTGGCCTTCGCCCAGGTTGACCGCGAAGAACTGCGTCGGCAGCGCCTGGTGCTGGGTGGTGTTGTTGAAGAACAGCAGGGCTTTGCCGAGGGACTTGCCGTCGAGAAAGACCTCCACGCCACCCGGGTTGTTGACGGTGCTGCTCCAGCAGGTGCCGGAGAAGGCGATGGTCACGTCGCCGCTGATCGGCGCGGTGAACGGAATTTTCAGCGGCAGCGGGCCAGTCTGGTTCTGTGTGATGACGAAGGTCACGGTCGTACTCCTGCGGATGACAACGGGTCGAGGTGGGGGCGCCCATCACGCGCGACGCCGCCAGCCTTCCGGCCGCGGATCACCCACGCCGTGCCCCCTGGCGGCGTGTTGGTTAACCCTAGCGCAAGAACGGGGGGATGGCCCTCAGTGGGGTGTGAGATTGCGGCGGAAGGGCGACGACACCTGCCCGGACGAGTGAGAGGTTTCGCAGCGGAGCAACACAGATACCGGTGCACCGAACGCACCTTGCCTGATCCATGATCGACAGGCGAATGCCGTTACCCGAAGTCGGACACCCGACGCCAAAACTCCCAGGGACGCTATGAACTCGCCGCAGCCGACTCCGCCTGATGCAGCGAACCCTCCGCCGGCGCCGGCCACTCCGGCGGCCCCAGCAAAAACGCGTTGGCGGTGGCCGCAGTGGCTCGAATCGCAGAAAACAACGCTCGAAGTTGTCCAGTCGGCCGTAACGATAGTGGCGCTGGTCGCGGGCGGTTTCTGGTTCGTTGCGCAGGGTTCGTGGCGGGCTTCACGACTGGCGATGGAACAGTCGATCACGCACGTTCCGCTGAATGCGTCGAACAATCTCTTGCTGGTGCGGGTGAAACTGAAGAACGAGGGGTCGGTTGCCATACGTCTGACAAAAATGCATTCGCGAATACAGGTGCTTGAGCCGGCAGAGCGGATGGTTCTCGACGCGCTGGATGCCGGAACGAGTCCGCCCATAGCCGGGGCTACGGGAGACTGGCCGATAGCGGCCCAACGAATCGTTTCCACGGAGCGAACGATAGAGCCCGGTGGTCAGGACACCGTGGAGTTTTCCTATTTCATTCCTCAGGTGGTCGGGAGCATTCGCAGCGAAGTGTATTTCGGACGCGAAGGACAACCCGCCTGGACCGACATTGATCTCTACGCGTTTGCCACAGGCCGGCTGGGGTTGAAGAAGGAGGAAGGAAAATGAGCGCACTCAGGTTTGCAAGCCATGCGGCACTTATCGTGGTGTTCATTGCCGCCGCCACTACACTGCGTGCCGATGCCGTTGACCTGGCGCTACCGCCGGTTATCAAGCAGCCGAATGCCGATTTTCTGGATTCCTACAAGTATGTATCCGAGTGGCCAAAGCCTTCTTCGCCATGGAGCTGCATAGTCCCGCCAGCTTGCGGTACGGGAGAGTCGGCCGCCGACTGCAAGAAAATGCTCGAAGCCTGGAAGGCCGCCTGCGAAAAGCAGTAGCAAGCGCCGCCGAAGATCAGCTTGGCGCCCGAGTTGCCTGCCTAGCCTTGCGAGTCGGCTGTTGCCGCGCTGTACGATGTGCCGGGGCATGCAGGGCAAGTCGACACGAGGTAGGCGGGCCATGCGCGAAGTGTCATTGCACGTCAGGCCGAATCGCAGAGGCGAACGCTGGTGCGCCCATCGGAAACGTCTGATCGGCGGCTGCTGGAAGGTTGCCTGACCCCGTCAGCTGTTGCATCGACCCGCCGGCCGAATCGGAGAAGGCAATTGATCGAACTTCCCCTGAGAGACCCCTGCAACCTGTGCGAAGGGATGGCAGGTCGCGAAGAACGGTGGGCCATCATCGACCAAAGCGAACATACGCTCACCGTGATCAATCCGTGGCAATTCGAAGTTGGCCAGTGCTGCGTCATCACGCGCCGGCATGTCGCGACGCTGCTCGATCTTTCTGCCGAGGAATGCGGCGCCATTTTGGTCTCGGCTCAGAGAGTCGCCGAGGCGCTCGTCGAGACTTACCAACCCCTCGGGATACTGACGTTTCAGAACAATGGCGTCTTCAGTGGTCAGGAAACGCCACACTTCCATTTCCACGTAGTGCCCCGGCAAAAAGGCAGCGATTGGGGCATAGGCCCGCCGCAACTCGCCACGTTCGAGGGCGCCGGTCGTCAGCGGGGTACATCGCACGATCCCAGCGCAGATGCGCAGCGCCGGGAGCGGGTTCGGGTTTCTGCCAGGCAACTTGTTGAAACTGCCGAGCTGATTCGTTCGAATCTGCGGGCGTAGCCGGGCCTACTCGAAGGTGCTGACGAACACGCTGTCGATAAACGGGCAGCCTGCGGTGTAGTCGCCCTGGTAGTTCGCCAGATCGGCAGACGTGATCGTCGGCAGTCCGTTTGCCGACAGGGAATGATCGTAGTTGGCGCGCACATTGTTCGCGTTGTACGCCGCGGTGAAGGCGGCGAGATCGTTCGCGTCGAGCAGCTGATCGGCGTTGAAGTCGGCGCGGCACAAGCCGCCGGGTGTCGAATTGGCATCGTCGGGCCGCGCCGCGTGGTCGCGTTCGTCGCCATCGAAGTAGCTGTCGCCGTCGCGATCCACGCCCATGCGGTACTGCGCGCCGCTGGGCACTACGGTGAAGGTCACGGGCTCGGCGGCGGTGGCTGTTGTGCGCAGCGCAGTCGGTGTTGTCGGCGCGTTCTCGCGGTCGCTCAGCATCACGGCCTGGGTCGCATACACGTAGCCGCGGGTCGCACGGTGCGCCACCAGCCCGACCGAGCCGGCGTCGGCCTGGGCGAGATAGACATTCAGGCGCGCGATCAGCGTGGCATCGGCGTTGTTCGCGCCGTTGAACGCGATCTGCCGGCCGACCGTGGCGAACGTTTCGGTATCGAACGTCAGCAGGAATGCCTCGACGTCGCGGCGTGCCTGGGCTGCCGTTGCCGGCGGGCCGAAGTTGAAGCCGACCTGCAACAACGCGCCGAGCGAGTCGAACTCGGAATCGCTGTTGAAACCGAAGCCGCGCAGATTGGCCTGGCTGGTCTTGGACCAGCCGAGCTTGTCCCACAGCCCCCGCAGCTGCACCGGTTTCATCGGCTGCGGTGCCAAAGGCAATTGTGGATTATCGACAATATTCCGCGTGCCCAGCGGCAACGCATGGCAGACCGTGCAGGGGCCGCCGCCGAGGGTAGGCTGGTTCTGGAAAATGTTCCTGCCGTTGGCAGGGTTGCCGCTGCCGCCGGTGACGGCGAGGCTGGCCGGCAGGCTGCCGTCCGCGGCGTGATTGGGGTTCGGCGGATAGGCGACGAGGGCGAGGAAATTCTGCAGCTTGCTCATGTCGGCAGCACTGGGCTCGCTGTCGCGCCCTTGCAGGCCGACGAACGCGGGCGCAAACGCGGATACGTTTTGCCGGTCGCCGCGCCAGTGCATGGCACCGGCGTTGACGATGCCTTGCAGGCTCTGGGTCAGCATCGGCCCCTTCATCGGATGCCAGGTGCCGCAGCTCTGTCCCGGCAGGCAGGGCAGGGTGACGGCCTGCAGCGTTCCCTGCGGATTGCCCAGGTCCCAGGCGAGGAAATCGGTTTTTGCGTCGACGTGGCAACTGGCGCAGGCGATCTGGCCCAGGCCGCTGTTGCTGTGCGTGTCGTACAGCAGCGGCCGGCCCTGCTTGATGGCCTCGGGTGTGGGGTCGAAGAAGGCAGTGCGGCCGAGTTCGGCCTGCGCGGCCGTGTCGATGCGCGAGATGGTCGCGTCGAAGCGATTGAGCACGTACAGGCGCGAACCGCTGGCGTTCACGGCGAGGCCGGTCGGGCCCTGGCCAACCTCGATGCGCGCCGTGCGCGCGCCCGAGGCATCGGTCACGATGACGTTGTTCGAGCCCATGCCGGAGACGAAGGCGCGCCCGTCGGCCGGGTGCCAGACGATGCCGCGCGGGTCGCCGAGCGACTGTTCGCGCACGTTCTGTGGCACGCTGCGCAGGCTGTAGTCCAGGTGCGGGTTGAGATCGGCGACCTGGGTCAGCGCCAGGTTTGCCGGATCGAACGAGCCGATCTGCACGCGCAGGAAAATGCTTTGTACCTTGGGTTCGAAGCGCATCTGGTTGAGCGCCTCGGTGCCGA
Source organism: Tahibacter aquaticus (assembly GCF_004363655.1). Lineage (GTDB taxonomy): Bacteria > Pseudomonadota > Gammaproteobacteria > Xanthomonadales > Rhodanobacteraceae > Tahibacter > Tahibacter aquaticus. The sequence continues at coordinate 26,814 of NZ_SNZH01000026.1, read as the reverse complement.
CGGCGGCAACGCGGCCGTCGGGTTTCACGCCTAGCGCCATGACGGTCGTCATCAGGCGGTCGGCATAGCTCACGGCGAGGGTGTTCGTCGCGATGATGGCAATGTCGTGGTCGAGCACGTTCCAGCCGACCAGGTTCGACCAGTTGCGGTTGTTGCCGTCCAGCCACTGGCCGGCCCCGTTGCGGCGCACGACCTGGGCGACGCGCGGCGCCGTGCCATTGGCGCCGAGTGGTGGTGGATCGAAGGCAGTACCGCTGTTCGGCGGCGGGTTCTGGCCGGCGTAAGGCCCGGCCGGATTGGACACGGTGGGAATATCCACGATGCTGCTGGCATTGCCGGATTCGAAGAACGCGACATAGACCTGGCTGCCGTCCGGCGCCAGCGCCAGCGCACGCGGGCGGCGTCCCTGCAAGGCCACCACGGCCGGCGCGGCGCCGGGGTCGGCCGGGTCGTAGCGCTTGAGCTGGTTCGCTTCGGCGATGCTGACAAAGGCGCGTTGTGGATTACCGGCGAAAACCACATCGCCGGGTTCATCGCCCACATCGAGGGTGCGGGTCACGCGCAGGCTCGCCAGGTCGACCACGCTGATGTTGTCCGACAGGGCGTTGACCACCCAGGCCTCGGCATTGCCGCGCGCCCGCACGCTGACCGGCTCGATGCCGACGGGGATCGACGCCAACGGGGTGAGGCTTCCGTCGGCGGCAGCCACGCTGAATACCTCCAGGCGCTGGTCGGCCGTGTTGACCGCGAGCAGGCGGCTGCCGTCGGGCGTCAGTTCCAGCGGGTGGACCTGCGCGCTTTCCCAGGCGACAACCCGGTTCTGTGCCATCGCCGTACCCGCCGCCAGCGCCAGCAACACCAGTCCGTATTTCGTGCGCATCCCCATGTCTTTACTCCGCCCGATTCGTCCGCTGCGCACACTGGGCTGCGAAATAGAAGGGAATGCGCAGACACTGTGGAGATTGCCGGGGCCTGCGCAATCGTGAAGAAATCGCGGAATTCGGGCCGGCCGGGTTTCGCGCTGCGGTATCTGCCGCTACTGTGCCGGCGTGCGCCTACGACTCTGGCATCAACTGTTCCTGCTCAACGCCCTTCTTGTCGTCGCGGCGCTGGCGGGCGTGCTGCTGGTGCAGCAGCAGGCGTTCCGCCGCGGCCTGGTCGACTACCTGAATGCCCTGGACCGGCAACGCGCGACCGCGGTCGCGGGCGTACTTGCACGGCACTACCGCGATGTCGGCAACTGGGAATCGCTGCGGCAGCGTCCCCGCGTCTGGCTGGCGCTGGTCGGCGCCGGCCTGGAACGCGAAGGCATTGCACCGGGCGGTGATGGCCCGCCGGCCGGCGAAGAACAACCACCACCACCACGGGCGGACGATCCGCCGCCGCGTGCGCCGGAACGGCTTGCGCCACAAGACGATTTCCCGCCGCGTCGCCCGGCCCGCCCACCGCCGCCCGCGGAGCGCCCGCCACCGCGTCGCCCGGGTGGCATGGATCTGCCGGCGCGCCTGATCCTGCTCGATCTCCAGGGCGCGCACGTGGGCGGTGGCGGCGTGCTCGAACACGCCGATTTCGACGTGCCGATCGATGTCGACGGACGTGTCGTCGGCCATCTCAAGCTGACGCCGCTGCCGCGCCTGCGCGGCGAGGAGGATGTCGCCTTCGTGCGGCACCAGACCGGCATTGCCGCCGCTGCCGGCGGCGTGGCGCTGGTGCTCGCGCTGCTGGCGTCGGTCGCGCTCGGCGCACGCCTGCTGCGCCCGTTGCAGCACGTAACCGACGGTGCGCGGCGACTCGCCGCCGGCGACTTCACGGCGCGCGTGGCGGCCGGCGACGGCGAGATCGGCGCACTCGCGCACGATTTCAATCGCCTGGCGCTGGCACTGGACCAGGCGAGTCAGGCACGCCGGCAATGGATTGCCGATATCTCGCACGAACTGCGCACGCCGCTGGCCATATTGCGTGGCGAGATCCACGCGCTGGAAGACGGCATACGCCCGTATACGCCGGCGGCGATTGCCTCCTTGCGCGTGGAGACCGAGCGCCTCGGCGCGCTGATCGACGACCTGTATCAACTGGCGCTGGCCGATGTCGGCGCGCTGGCGTATCGGCTTGAGCCGCTCGACCTCGGCGAACTGCTGCGTGACGCGGCGGCGGGCCATGCCGCGCTGTTGCGCGAACGCGGCCTGGACCTGCAACTGCACCTGCCGGACGAGGCGATGCCGATCGAAGGCGACGCGCAGCGGCTGTCGCAGCTCTGGGACAACCTGCTCGCCAACGCCGCGCGCTACAGCGATGCGGGTGGCTGCGTGCGCGTGCAGGCCCAGCGCCTGCGGGCATCCTGGCTGATCCATGTCGACGACACGCCGCCGGGCGTCGCCGAGGCCGATCTGCCGCACCTGTTCGAGCGGCTGTTCCGCAGCGATACCTCGCGTAGCCGCAGCAGCGGCGGCGCCGGGCTGGGCCTGGCAATCTGTAAAAGTATCGTAGCGGCGCATGCGGGCAGCATCGTTGCCGCGCCGTCGCCGCTGGGCGGATTGCGCATCAGCGTGGAACTACCCAGCGGCAGGGCCTGTGCATGAGCAGCGCGCGCATCCTGATCGTCGAGGACGAACCCAAGCTCGCGGCGCTGCTGCGCGACTATCTGGTCGCCGACGGATTCAGCGTCGATCACCTGGAGCGCGGCGATGCCGCGATCGCGTGGATTCGGCAGAACACGCCCGACCTGGTGGTGCTCGATCTGATGCTACCCGGCCTCGACGGATTCAGCGTCTGCCGCGAACTGCGCGCGTTCTCGACCATTCCGGTGATCATGCTGACGGCGCGGATCGAAGAGATCGACCGCCTGCTGGGGCTGGAGCTCGGCGCCGACGACTACGTGTGCAAGCCGTTCAGCCCGCGCGAAGTCGTTGCCCGTGTCCGCGCGCAGCTGCGGCGTGCACACCTGTGGCAAGGCGGCGTTGCGCCCAAGCCTGAAATCGAACTGCAGCCCGAGCGCTTCGAGGCGCGCGTGCGCGGCGCGCGGCTGCCGCTGACGCCGGTGGAGTTCCGCCTGCTGCAGGTGCTGATCGCGCATCCCGGCCGCGTGCACTCGCGCAACCAGTTGCTGGATGCGATCTATATCGACCATCGCGTGGTCAGCGACCGCACCATCGACAGCCACGTGAAGAACCTGCGCCGCAAGATTGCCGACGCCGCCGGTGGCTATGATCCGATCCAGTCGATTTATGGCATCGGATACAAATTCGACGAAACGGCCTGACCTTGCGCCACGGTTGCGCGATCTGCGTCGCCCAGGGCGGCGGCGTGGACGCGGTGGTGGAATGGCCAGCGCGGTTTCAGCGCTGGTCCGGTGACGCGCCGTGGCGTTCGCGTTCGTGCGGCGGCGGTCCCGGTGGTGCGGGCCGCAACTGCTCGAACCGTGCCAGCTGGTCGGCATTCAACACGCTGCGCAGGCGCGCGCGGGTCTCCTCGTGCAATGCGTCCATGGTCTGCCGCATCACGGCATGGTCGGCATCGGCCTGTGCCCGCAGCGCACGGTGTTTTTCGCGTTGATCTTCCATGATCTGCACGAACTGCGCCGCCTGCGCGGCATCGAGGCCAAGCTGGCGTGCCATTTCCGCGGGCGGGGGCGGCCGCCGTCCGCCGCGTTCCGCTTCCTGGCCCATCGCGTTCGATAGGGCTATCGCATTCATCAGCATGAAAACCAGATGGCGGTGCTGCATGTGCTTCTCCTCGCGCTACTGCGCGGCATTGCCTGGTGGCATGCACGCAGGATGACGTGCCAGATTGCACGCGGCGTGGAGGAATTGAGGAGAAGTTGGTCTTTCGCGCTGTGATGTCGCTGCCGAGGGCGCGTGCCTGTGCGACCGGGCGGTGCAGCCGGCAATGACACGTGGCTTTTGCTGCATCAGGTCGCGAACTCGCGCCGCCAGTAAGTCTCCACCTGTGCGCGCTGGCGCGCCGTCAGGCCGTCGACGACGGGCGCCAGCAGCGCATCGCCCTTGGCGGGTTTGCCCGAGCGGTACCATTCGCGCGCCGACTCGACCAGTGCGCGCCGGCGCACGTCGAGATTGCCGAAGGGATCGAAATACGAGTCGACGCGCGCGCGGTCCTTGACGCCGTTCCAGGTGAATGGCGGGTCGCCGTCCACGCGAGCGATGCGCTCGTAGCGCGCAATGGCCTGCCGCGCATCGATGCGGCCTTCGAGGAGATCGAGGCGGGTTGCCAGCAGCTGCACTTCCGGCGTGTCGTTTTCCTTTTGCAGCTGCGTGATCTCTTCGCGCAGCCAGGCGAAATCCACAGTGCCGGTTTTTGCCTGCACGCCGAGCAGGTTGAACGTGGCGACGGCGAGCCGGTATTCGCGCCGCTGATGCCTGCGCACCTCATCCGCGCTGGGTTCGCCGATGGCAGAGGGCGGTACAAGCACGATCGCCGGGTCGCTGGCGAGAATCGCCTCGATATCGCGTTTGTGGAATTCGCCGACGACGAGTACGACCGTGCCGCCGGGGCGCGCCTTGGCCGCCTGCACCAGGCGCTTGGCCTGCATGAAAGTCCGGTAGAGATAGAGGCGTCGCGGCAGATCGTCGGCCGATTTTGCGGCAGGCTGCGCCGCCCATTGCGTCACCTTGGCGACGTTGTCGGGATTCTCCGCGTGCAGCAGGCCGCGTTGCAGCGTCGCGCTCTGCGGAAACGACAGGAACTGGTGGAACCCCTGCGCCGGACGCGCTTCCGGTATCGCCTCCAGATCGATACCGAAGCCCAGCAACTGATCGTCGCGGGGCGGTTCCCAGTCGACCGGGCACAGTTCGATACCGGTGCGCCGCGCATAGGGCAGCACGACACTCTGCACTTCGTAAGTGAATTCGTAGAAGTCGTTGCGCGCAAACGCCTCCGGCGTGCGCTCCACGCAGATCGCGTCGGGCTTGGCGCGATCGAGAAAGGCTTCCAGCGCGGCGGGCTGGTCGCCGCGCGCGACCAGCTGCGTCGAGTGATCGACGCCGAGCACGATCACGCGCGTCGTCGCTGCTGCTGTCGTGTCCGACGCGACGGCAGCGCTGGGCAACAGCAGCAGGGACAGCAGGATTCCAGGCAGAAAACGACAGCTCATAAGCACGATACTCGCGAGGTTTCCAGTCAGGATGCTGTGCGGCGTCTTGCGGTCGCAGCCAGGCAGTCGGTTTCTGGAATCGCGGGCGGGTTCTGGGCTAGGTGGGGCGTGTCGAGACGAGGCAGGCGGGTCAGGCGCGACGTTTCCTGCGCAACGCTTCAACGCCGTGTCGCCTGCAGCATGGCCGCCATTTTCTCGTGAATCAGCGTGACGGCCTTGAGCGGGCGCAGCATCACCTTGAACTCCGTGATGCGCCCCTCGGCATTCCAGCGGATCATGTCAACGCCATTGATGACGATGCCGTCGAGTTCGAGTTCGAACTCCAGCACGGCGTCGTGGTCGCCGTGCAGTTCGCGCCGATAGCGAAACGTGTCGTTGCCGAACACGGCGAGCGCAGCGGCGAGGTAGGCCCGGGTGACCGGCTTGCCGACCTGCGGCGTGTACACCACCGGCGAATGGAATACTGCGTCGTCGGCCAGCAACGCATCGAGTCCGGCGACATCGCGCTCGTTGACAATGCGATGCCAGCGGGCAATCGGGTCAGGGGTCATGCGGTGTCGCCTCCTGTCATTGCTTGGGTGTTTCTGTGCCGGCTCGCTCGCATTCCCGTAGGGAGCGTGCGGGGTGGTCACGCACAACAGGCGTGAGCGATGCGCATTTGTAGCAGGGAAACGCCGCTGCGGTCACGGCCAGCGCGGTGACGGGTCCACTGGCGGTGGCAGCGCCGTCGGTGTGCGGCCTAAGCGTCGAGTGCGGCGCTGTCCGCTGGCCTCGGCCGGCGCGGCGGGACGGTGGCTCGTTGCAGGCCTGGGCAATGTCCGGTGACGCCGTAAGCGGCGTCACCGGAAGCGGCCCTCAGTCGAGGATCCGGTAGCCGGTCATGCGATAAACCGGTGCTTCGCGACCTACGGCATCGACGACGGCGGTTCTGCCGTCCAGCAGCGCGAGGTCGACGGCGACAGCTGCGTCCGCCCGGTGCTCTGATCGGCCCGCCGCGTCGATTGCCCAGGGCGTGATCGTCAGAATGGCCCTGCCATCCGCAACGACTTGCGTCGCGTATTCCACCTTCAGTGCCAGCCCTTTCGCGGAAGCCGCCAGCTCCGCGTCTTCGTCCGAACTGCGCGCGATGATTGCGTTGGCCTCGTCACCGGTCGGTATGCCGGGTGCGAACAGGCTGCCGGAGCGCATATCGACTGCCGGAATAACCTCGCCAAAGCGAGCGAACGCGTTCAGTGCCAGCGCAGCAGAAGGGGACACCGCCGCCAGGCGCGACAGTTCGTCGGCCGATGCGTTGAGTTTGTAGAACTGTGCGCGTCGCGCCGCGTCGTGGTCGACGATGGGTGTGCAAGTGCGTTCGAGCGGACTGGCCTGCGATGACGCATGGCCATCCGGCGCAATCGGCACGATGGGTGGGCAGTTCGACGTGCAGGCCGTGCAGAGTCCGCCGGATCTGACGTGGGCCTGTCCCGAGCCACCGCAGGGCCTGCACATTGGGCCGACCAATTGCAGCTGACACAGCTGCGCCATCGCGGCCGTGTTGCAGCCGAGCGCGAGTACAACGAGCAAGAGGATGCGTGTCATGGGTTGTGTCCTTTATTACGCCAATGTTGCCCCTGATTCGTGGGTGCGTTGCCGCAGCAGTATTGTGTACCCTGCGACAATAGCAACATTTCCCTCTCGTGCGTGCGAGGCGGCGTAGATTCGGGACAGCCCTCGGGCGATCAGCCCGGGCTTGCCGGGGCGAGGGCCCCTCCGGCTCGGTCGGGAATGTGCCGAGAGTTTTCCGGTCACGAGCCGCGCGGTGAAAATTCGGCGCAGCGTGCTGCGTACAGGCTGCATGAAGCCGGCTCCTTTGCTGCGGCTGTCGTCGGGTAACTCCACCCTGCCACTGCGAGCCGGCTTTACTTTTTTGATCAGGGGCTTGGCGTCAACTCAGTGCCATTCGCACCAGGCCCCGTTGCCATCGCCAGATGTTCGGTTTCTTTCCGTTGGGCGTTATGTACGGCATCCGGCTGATAACGCAGACGTCGGCCAGTCAACTCCGTTTACGTCAACTAATGGGTGGGACCATGTACACGATGCAATCCGCGCACGTGCGCGGCAAGAGATTTTCCTCCGGCGCGCGGCGCCTGGGCGCGCTGTGGCTGGCGGGCGCGATGCTGGCAGGGCTGAGCGTGCAAGCCGGCGCCGAAATCTACAACGTGAACGTGTCCAACGATGCCGTGCAGGATCCCGCCACCACCACCAAGTGCGCCACCCAAGGCGACACCACGAAATGCTCGCTGCGCGCCGCGATCATGTTCGGCAATACGCGCTCTGGTTCGCACACCATCAACTTTGTTGGCGTCACCTCGATCACCGTGATCAATGGCGGGCTGCCGCAGTTGCGCGCGCCGTACACCATCAATGGCAACAAGGTGACGATCAACGGCAATGGTCGTAGTTGCCTGGATCTCACCGATTCGGGCACCGCCGCGCTGGGTCATGCCGATGGCGCCACCGGTTCGAAGATCTTCAATCTGGTGATCGGCAACTGCAATGGCAATGGCATCAGCGCCAACGGCCACGACTATACGTTCACTGGCAACTACATCGGCGTGAACGTTACCGGTGCGGTCGCGCTGCCCAATTCGGGCGATGGAATCTCGGTCTCGTCGTCGCGGGTCTACCCCGATACCAGCACCGGGTTTCTGTCCAACCTGTACGCGCAATTTCCGGTGCAGCCGGTGGATGCGTCCACCATCAACGCGTTCCAGAGCCAGCTGGCCACGACCCTTGCCTCGCTGCAGCCCGTGCAGATCAGCGGCAACGTCATCTCCGGCAACGGCGGCGATGGTATCGAGGTTTTCAGTCAGAACCTCGCCGGGGTATTCATCAGCGGCAACATGATCGGCACCGACCTGACCGGCAACATCGCGATTGCGAATGGCGGCAACGGCGTCAATCTGGTCGGTTCCACCTTTGGCAACATGATTGGTCCGGGCAACGTCATCAGCGGCAATAACGGCAACGGCATCAACGCCGTCGCCGGTTCCGTGTTCCTGCCGAACTTCATTATGGGCAACCGGATCGGCCTGAGCGCCGCCAATCAGGCGGTGCATATCGGCAACACCTTGAGCGGCATCTATGTCGATTCAAAGCCCGATACGTCGGCGGCGAGCTTCAATCCGAGTTCTACGTCCCTCGTGATCGGCCCAGCCAATCTGATTTCCGACAACAAGGGCGCGAACAACAACGCCTTCCCGGATGTGGGCGCCGACTATGGCGGCGTGATGATCACGGGCGCGAGCAATGGCGTGAAAGTGATCTACAACACGATCGGATTGGCCGAGTTCCCCACCGGCACCGCGATCAACTCCGCCGCCTTCGGCAACAAAGGCGACGGCATCATCGTCACCACCACGGGTAACTCCATCACGGGAAACACCGTCGCGGCAAACGCACGCCACGGCATCACCATTCGTGGCAGCAGTACCAACAGCACCAGCATCCTGAAAAACTTTGTCGGCATCAGCCCGAAATTCGCCAACGTCACGACCCTGGGCAATGGCGTGGATGGCATCCATATCGAAACTGCCGCCTCGACAGCGGTGGGTAGTGCCAATTCCGCCGACCGCAACGTTATCGTGGCGAACAAGCGCAATGGCATCAAGCTTTACAACGGTGGCGGCGACACCAGCGGCTGGGCCAATCTGTTCCAGCGTAACCGCGTCTACGGCAATGCCAGAACGCTGGCCGGTGTGGATATCGATCTTGAGCACAACGCCAATGCCACCGACGCAGACCACAGCGAATTCCCCGCCAATTACGCCAATCGCGATCAGAACACGCCGCGGATCTGCACGGGCACCGACGTCAGCGGACTGTGTGTCGGTGCCGCAGGGCCCGCCAACGTCACGGCGAACACCACGTTGCGCTGGATACTGGCCAGCCATGGCCCGGCGACCTTCCGCATGGAGTTCTATTCGATCAATGCCGCCGCGACCACCGCGGCAACCTCGATGGTGTTCCTGGGTGAGCAGACGATCACCACCGACGCGACCGGCAAGCCTGCCAACAGCGGCTTGTGTTCTGCGGGTCGTTGCACTGTCAACTTGCCGCCCGTCTCTGCCGGGCGCAGTGTCGTGATGACCGCGACCGACGTGACGCCGTTGACCAATGTGCCTTCCGGCTCCGGCTGGCAGGGACAGCTGAAGTGTTTCCTCGGCAACAACGGCATCATCTTGTCGGCCTGCACCGCCAACAACACCTCGGAATACTCGAACGTCGTTGCCGTCATCGGCGGCGATGTCATCTTTGCCAATAGCATCGACCTGTAACAGCCATTCAATCGGGCTGGCCCAGCGAAGCTCGCGTCATGCGCGAGCTTCGTTTTTTTCGGGAGGGGGGAAATCGGGACACCCATGGCGTTGTACCACTGGGTGCCGGGAAACTCAGGACACCCCGTTGGTTGAATCGGCGTTGCGGGTGTCCTGATCTCGGTAATCCTGCGCTTTCCATGGCATGCGACTGGCATCGGCAGCCGGTCGGCGCCCGGGCGGTATGCCCACGGGTACTTGCGCGACCAGTGCGGCGTTACCACACTGCCGCAAAAAGCGGGTTTCCCTACTTATGCCAATTTCTGCAATGCTCGCCGCGAACCGCTTCCTGCTGCTTCGCCGCGTGATCGTCGGTGTTCTTGCCGGCCTGCTGATCTTCTATCACGTGACGGTCCTCTACGACCTCTATCTGGGCGTCGGTAACCATGAAGGGCTTTACGACAGGACCGCGAACGGAACGCCAAAGTCCTACGAATACCTCCAGTCGGCGCTCCGTCTCAGCATCATCATCGGACTGGCGCTGGTGGTGTGCGGCTTCCGCCGCGCTCTATGGGTGATGTGGGCTGGCATCGGCGTACTGGTTGCAACCCACTACTGGGCGCATTTTGGCGATATCCCCGTCGCCTTTACTGCAGGGCGTGATCCGTTCTCGTACCTGAAGGGCTTTATTTTTCCGACGGTCATCACGCTGTTGACGCTGCTGCCATCCCGTCCGAACGGAAATCGTTGATTCGGCGGCAAGTGCATCAGGTTGGCTTAGCCGGTCCGATGCCGGCGAACTTCGGGACGGCGAAATTTCGGGACGCCCACAACGTTCAGGCGAGGCGAAATTCGGCACACCCACAAAGTTCATGATGCGCATAAGCAGGTTCCTGGAATCTGTCTGCTCCGCTCGATGCCTGACTTCTGGCACGAGGGCAGGGATGCGCGTCGATGCATGACCACCCCACCAGTCGTGCGCTCGCGGTGAACGGGAATCGTCCGGAGGATGGCAGCCCCGCTCCGTCGAACGGCACTCTCAGTCCATCACCTCGGCGAACGAGCTTTCGACAACGAGCCGCACGGTCGCCACGTGATGTCGTCCGACCAGGTTCGGCGCAGCGCTCGCGAAATACCGCACGTGCCCGGTCATCGTGTAGCGCCCCGCGCCGTCGGCGACGAGTGCGCCGGTTCCGGAATGGCGCACCCGTACGCCGTTCTCGCGATACGGCACCAAGCTGTTCGCCTCGCGCGCACCGGTCGCGGCGTCGAACACGGTAAGCAGTGCTTCCGTCTTGAACTCGGTACCACCCGGTGGCGTCGCGTATTCCGCTTGCGACACGAGCGCGATCTTGCCGTCGCTCGCGACGATGCCGCTCGTGTCGCGCAGCCGCAGGCCGCCAATCCACGGGCCGCAGGGTGTGTGTTCGGGTGCCGCGCCGGGGATCGACCAAGTCACCGTGCCTGTGCCGCTTGCGCCAAACGCCGGATCAAGCGTGCCGTCGGCGCGGATCTTCGCAAGACCCGCACGGCTGCTGCACTGGCCGGTGATCTCACCGGCGACATAGATCGCGTCCTGGTTCAGGCTGCTGCCGCGGTGTGTGACGGCGAGCGCCTGGCCGCGATCGTCGTCGAACGACGAGGCGGGGTAGTCGATGCGCACCGCACCGCCGCTGCCGAACCCGGCGACGGGAGCGCCGTTCACGTCGACGCGCATGACCAGATGGTCCCTGGCACCGCTCCCGAAATTGTGCGATCCGGCGAGGTAGATCCGGGGCGGCTCGGCCGGCGAAGACCGGCCGCCGAGCGCGATCTCGCGGATGTCGCAACCTCGGTCGCCGTCGCAGAGTCTGACGGGGTTCGGCTGCCTCCGGACGAGGCGCGTCAGCCTGGCGCCGCTGCCGACCTCGTAGCGTACGAAATCGGCGCGCCGGTCGGTGCCAGTGCCGTGCGTGGTGCCGGCGTAGACGAGATGCAGGGCCGGCGACGGCGCGGTCAGGTCGGGCACGTAGAGCGCGATACCGCCCGCAGAATATAACTTCGGACTGTTCGGCGGCATGACCACGGTCGAACCGAGAAACGCACCGTCGGTGCCGAATACGAGGATTTCGACGACGTGGCCCACCGAAATCATCGGCGGCGGCAGTAGCGGAACATCGGCGTCGCCCATCTGCACGTTCACGAGCACGAACAGCCGGTCGCCCCAGACGACGAGATCGTGGACGCCCTGGACCTTGCGCAGCGGCGAGCCCGGCGGATCGAAGATCAGGAACCGGTTGGCGGCCGCGCCAAACACGCCCGGATTCGTCCAGGGCTGACGGACACCAGCGGCGTCGTAGCGCACGAGTCCGACCGCGTAGGCACCGAACTCCTGGCGCGGCACCAACGCGCCGACGATGACGCTGCCGTCGGGCAGCCGGACGATGCGCTGGCCAAGGTAGTGGCGCTCGGGCGGACCTGAAAACGTCTCGAGGTAGTGAGTGCCGGCGTTGAAGGTTCCATCCGGTACGTACTCGAGTGCCGACGCGGACGACATCGCGCACAACGCGACCAATCCCAGTATCAGACGGCTCAGCATAAAACCCCCTCGTCCCGGCCAGTGGCTACAGGGAGAATTACGCAATCCGCGCGGCAATCGAGACATTCCGCACCCGCCCGCCACCGCGGGTGACATCGCAGCGCTCCCGCGCCGGTATACGATTCCGGACCTGTACGAATGTACGTATCCGCGTCTGTGGATGCCTTCTGGATCGCCCCCCGCCCACCGACGACCCGAACCGATTTCCAGCAGCCCGCGCACATCGCGCGCGCTGGATGGCCACGGCGTCGAGGATCACACCGTGCGTGCGCGAGCCCGGCCATTCCCGCTGCGCCTTTGCGATGGTTTCGCTGAGTTCCTGCATCGCGCGCCGCCGTTCGATAGGGACGCCGGCCCTTCGCCGCGCAAGAGGGCTGCTGGCCTGGAAGTTGACGCTAATTCCCACGGACCGCGCGAACGCCGCCGCAACGATCGGGTTCAGGTGTCGGCAGAATCGAAATTGGGGGTGTCCTGATCTTCTTCGCTGGCCAAGATGCCGGTCAGCGAAGGGCGCTGCCTGCCGGTGAGCGAGAAGTTTTGAGCAGCCTGCTCACTCGCCGCGTACGCGCAGGGTCAGGCCCTTGAGAAAATTGCGCAGCAGCTGGTCACCACAGGCCCGGTAGTTGTCGTGGCCAGGCTGGCGGAACAGCGCGGTCAACTCCGGTTTCGACAGCGGAAACCCTGCTGCGGCGAAGGTATCCTGCACATCGACATCCTTCATTTCGAAGGCCACACGCAATTTCTTCAGTACCAGATTGTTGGTGATGCGCTTTTCCACCGGCCGTGATGGCAGGCTTTCGTTGCGGCCCCGGAAATGGATCACCAGTCCGTCGAGAAAGTGCGCGAGTACGCCATCACTGCATACGACGTACTCGGGATCATCTTCCCTGCGCAGAAATGCCAGCACGTCGGTCTTCTCGAGCGGGAAAGCCGGGTCGACCAGTTTCGCGATTTCGACGACCTTCTGGTCGCCCAGGTCAAGCATGTAGCGGATGCTGCGCAGTATGTCGTTGTTGATCATGGCGGACCGGTGGTTGAAAACACGTGCATCAGTAGCTGCAGACCAGGCAGGGGAAGGCGTTCAATCATCCATCGCCGCCGCCTCGCGCCCCTGCTGGCGGATCAGCGCCTCCTGACGGGCGTTTTCGATGGCCTCTCGCACGCTATCCACGTCGACCGTGCGCTCGTCATGCACGAATTTGCCGGTCAGTGCCGTGTCGGGCAGGAGATCACCTGCCTCGAACAGCGCCCACATTTCCTCGCCGTACCAGGTGTCGAGCAGTTCCGGCGCCCACCGCCCCAGGCTGGCGGTGAGATTGTTCATGTCGCGTAGTAACATCTGGCGGGCGGCGTTGTTGCCGGCAGCACTGACCACCTGGGGAAAATCGATCACGATCGGGCCGTCCGGCCCCACCAGCACGTTGTACGGCGACAGATCGCCGTGGATCAGGCCACAGCAGAGCATGCGCACCACCTGCCGCACCAGCACCGCATGGAATTCCCGCGCCTGCTCGGCCGTCAACTCGACCTCGCCCAACCGGGGCGCCGAAAACCCTTCGGCGTCGGTCACCAGCTCCATCACCAGCACACCGTGGTAGTAGCCATAGGGCACAGGCACGCGGACGCCGGCTTCTCGCAGCAGGTACAACGCATCGACCTCGGCGTTCTTCCAGGCGGTTTCCTGCTGCTTGCGACCGTACGAGGTCGCCTTGCCGATCGCCCGGGCCTCGCGGCTGCCGCGCACCTTACGGCCTTCCTGATACTGCACACGCTGCTGGAAGCTGCGCTGGGCCATGTCCTTGTACACCTTCGCGCAACGGACATCGTCGCCGCTGCGGACCACGTACACCGCCGCTTCCTTGCCGCTCTTGAGCGGACGCAACACCTCGTCTATGACACCGTCGTCGATCAGCGCTCGCAGCGCGGTAGGGGTTTTCATCGCGCTATTCTAAGGGACCGGAGACAATCTCAACAGAAACATCACGATATGGCCCGCTGCCGTGGGCCTGAAGCTGGCCCGCCTGAAGCGCGCAATCTGCCCGCCGTTTCCCGTCCGGACGTCAGGAGGAACACCCGCCGTGCCGCATCATTCGGGCTCCCGGCTCATCTGCCTGTTCGCCGGAGCCCTTGAGTCTCACGTGTCCGAATCGCTCGTGGAATTGGGGGTGTCCTAATCTTCCGCCCTACACTGCCGATCCGGCGGCGTGGCCCGACGCCCAGGCCCACTGGAAGTTGTAGCCGCCCAGCCAGCCGGTGACGTCGACGACTTCGCCGATGAAATACAGGCCGGGGACGCGTTTGGATTGCATCGTGGATGACGACAGTTCGTCGGTGTCGACACCACCGAGGGTGACTTCGGCGGTGCGGTAGCCTTCGGTGCCGCTGGCGATCAGTGGCCACTGTTGCAGTTGCGCAGCGATGACGCGCAGTTCGGGATCGTTGAACTGACGCATCGGGCGACTGGTGAACCCGATGTCGCAAAGGCGTTCGGCGAAGCGTTTGGGGAACAGTTCGCCAAGCGTGGTGCGCAATTCCGCTGCCGGGCGTCGGCTGCGCTGTTCCTTGAGAATCTCGAAGGCATCGCCCTGCGGCAGCAGGTCCAGGTGCAAGGCGTCCCCGAGGTTCCAGTACGAGGAAATCTGCAGGATTGACGGACCGCTGACACCGCGATGGGTGATGAGCATGAAATTGCTGAATTCACGGCCATTGCAGTGCGCCGTGATCGGCAGTGCGACGCCGCTGAGGTCGGCCAGACGTTCCTGATGTTTGCCGCTGAGCGTCAGCGGTACCAGGCCGGCCCGGGTCGGCAGCACGGTGTGACCGAACTGGCGCGCGAGTTCGTAGCCGAAGCCGGTCGCACCCATACTGGGAATCGACAGGCCGCCGGTCGCGACGACCAGTGCGGGCGCACGCAATTCACCGAGCGTGGTCCGCACCCGGAAACCATCGTCGATGCGCTCGATGCTTTCGACGCTGCACTGCGTGTCGATACGCACGCCGGCATCGGCGCATTCGTCCAGCAACATCTTCACGATCTGCTTCGATGAGTCGTCGCAGAACAGTTGCCCAAGTTCCTTTTCGTGATACGCGATGCCGTGACGCTCGACCATCTCGATGAAGTGCTGCGGGGTGTAACGCGCCAACGCAGACTTGCAAAAATGCGGGTTGCCGGAGATGAAATTGGCCGCCGTGGTGCCGCTGTTGGTGAAATTGCAGCGCCCGCCGCCTGACATCAGGATTTTCTTGCCGCAGCGGTTGGCGTGCTCGATCACACGCACGCGCCGTCCACGCAGGCCCGCAACTCGCGCGCACATGAGGCCGGCAGCGCCGCCGCCGATGACGATAACATCGGCCGTCGCGGGGGCGGTCCTGGTTGGCGTCATCTAAGGAGTATCCGGTCGGTTGTGCGGCCGGCCATTGTAGGCGACGAGGCAGCCCGCGGCTTGCGTGCAGGTGCGGGCTCGAGCATGGCAACATCGCCGCCCCGATACACTTCGAACCCGCCTCATGCTGCGTCTGACCGAACTGAAACTGCCGCTGGACCACCCCGAGACCGACCTGCGGGCGGCCATTGTGCAGCGGCTGGGCATTGCCGATGGCGACCTCATCGGATTCACGGTCCACAAGCGCAGCTACGACGCGCGCAAACGCAGCGCCATTACGCTGATCTACACGGTCGATGTCGAACTGCGCGACCCGGTCAACGCGGATATTGCCTCGCGCGGCATCGCCCACGTGGCCCCCAGCCCAGACATGCGCTATCGCTTCGTGACCCACGCACCGTCCACACTGAAATCACGGCCGGTGGTGATCGGTTTCGGGCCCTGCGGCCTTTTTGCGGCGTTGATCCTCGCGCAGATGGGCTTCCGGCCGATCGTGCTGGAGCGCGGCAAGGCGGTGCGCGAGCGCACTCGCGACACCTTTGGCCTGTGGCGCCAGGCGGTGCTCGATCCCGAATCGAATGTCCAGTTCGGCGAAGGCGGTGCCGGCACGTTCTCCGACGGCAAGCTCTGGAGCCAGATCAAGGACCCGCGCTTTTACGGCCGCAAGGTGCTGGAAGAGTTCGTGCGGGCCGGAGCGCCGGAAGAAATCCTGTACGTGAGCAAGCCGCACATCGGCACGTTCCGGCTGGTGAGCATGATCGAGAAAATGCGTGCCACCATCGAGTCGCTGGGCGGCGAGATTCGCTTCGGTGCACGGGTGGACGATATGCGCATCGTCGACGGACACCTGCGCGGTCTGGTGCTGAAAGATGGCGAAGAGCTGCCGTGCGAGCATGTGGTGCTGGCGATCGGCCACAGCGCACGCGACACCTTCGAGATGCTCCACAAACGCGGCGTGTATGTCGAAGCCAAGCCGTTCTCGGTCGGCTTCCGCATTGAGCACCCGCAATCGCTGGTCGACAACGCGCGTTTTGGCGCCTCCGCCGGGCATCCGTTGCTGGGTGCCGCCGACTATCGCCTCGTCCATCATGCGAAGAACGGGCGCGGCGTCTACAGCTTTTGCATGTGCCCTGGCGGCACGGTGGTCGCGGCCACCTCCGAACCCGGCAATGTCGTCACCAACGGCATGAGCCAGTATTCGCGAAACGAGCGCAACGCCAACGCCGGCCTGGTGGTGGGCATCAGCCCCGCCGACTACCCCGGCGGCCCGCTCGCCGGCATCGCGTTCCAGCGCCAGTGGGAGCGTCAGGCATTCGCGCTGGGCGGCGGCGATTATTGGGCGCCAGGTCAGTTGGTCGGCGATTTCGTGCGCAGCCGGCCATCGAAGCACTTCGGCGACGTGCAGCCCTCGTACACGCCCGGCGTGCGCCTGGGCGACCTCTCCACCGCCCTGCCCGAGTACGCCATCGCCGCCATCCGCGAAGCCATCCCGGCGCTCGATCGCCAGCTCAAGGGATTCGCCATGCACGACGCGGTGCTTACCGGCGTGGAGACGCGCACCTCATCGCCGATCCGCATCACTCGCGGGGCGGACTATCAGAGTCTCAACACCCGCGGCCTGTACCCGGCCGGCGAAGGCGCCAGTTATGCCGGCGGCATCTACTCTGCCGCCATCGACGGCATCGAAGTGGCGCAGGCGCTGGCATTGGCGATGACCGGCGAAGGCTGAGAGCCCTCGACGAAACGGGTCGCTTGAGACGGCGCTTCATCCGGCCTTCGGGCATCTGAACCTGACCCCGTTATTCCCCGGCCATGCCGACGCGGACATCGTGTAGGCGAGGACTTGCGAGCCGCCGCCGCGGGAGACGGGGTCGAGTCAGCGTGCTGGCGCTACTGAGGAAGTCAACCTGACCCCGTTAGCCGGACCCCGTTAGCCGCGTGTCGATCGCTGATTCCCAGGTCAGAAACTTCCGGCCAGCGCCGCCGAAGTGAACCTGACTCCGTTAGCCCATGGCAGTACTCCCGTGCTTTCGTCGTTTAAGTGCGATAGGCGCTCTGCGCCAACCATCGGGCGGCCCACGGGCCTGTCGATAGCGTCGTTCGTGCGCAGACTCACCCGCGCACGCGGGCTGTGCGTCATCAAAACAACAAATCGAAGGGCGGAATATGAATCTACTTATCAAGCGCGTGGGCCGTCTCGGTGTCGCCAGCGCCATCCTTTTGGCCGCCAGTGGGCGAGCAGCGCTTGACGCAAACCCGAACCAGCTCGTGTTCCTGGACCCCGTGGGTGCCACCTCTGAGCCGAAGTATGTGGAGTTGACCAATACCGGCAACGCGACCCTGACGGTCGTCGTAGTGACGCCTGCGAGCGGCAGGTTTGCAAACGCCGGCGGAAGTTGCGGCACAGTGCCGTTTACCCTTGCCGCGCAGGCCAGCTGCACCCTCGGCTACACGTCCCGCCCGCAGGCCGTCGGAACGATCTACCAGTACCTGCGTGCCACCACAGCCGATGGCACCTACGAGGATTTCACGCTGGCCGGCGAAGGCGATCTGGCAGATCTGGAGCTCGACCCCCCGACGGGACAAGTCCGCTTCATGCCCCCACTTCCGGTCGGCACGGTCAGTGAGGAGCATTTTGTCACGCTGCACAACAGAGGGCGGGTTCGCCTGCAAGTGCTGAGCATCGCACCGGCCGTGGTGCCGCCCGTGGTCGCCTTCGTGCGTACCGGCGGCGGTTGTCCCGAGCCCCCGTTCACCATCAACGCGTTCTTCAGCTGCACGGTGGGATACACCTTTACACCTGTTGCCGTCGGAGAGGCGCAGCTGAGTGTGAACTTCCACAACACGGCAGGGAGTCCCGAATCCGTGACGTTCAGTGGGCTAGGACTGCCGGAAGAGCCCATCTTTGCCAGCGGGTTTGAAGGGAGCTGACGCGCGGCCACCATCGTCCCGGGACAGGCCTCGGGGTCAGGTTCACTTACTGGCGCTAATCAGACCAAAGTTAACCTGACCCGGTCTTCGGGCGATGCGCGAACGCGCCAGCGCGCGTCTGTGCGCTTCGTCGCAGCCAAGTAACGCATACATCCGCAGAATCGCGTGCTGGATCTGGTGGCGCACGCACAAGCCATTGCCGCATCACGGATACGATTTCCACATGTCATGAGGACAAACAATGAACGCATGCCGCACTGTTTTGATGCTGTCGCTCGCCGCCTCGGCGCTGACGGTTTCCGCCGAGGAGCGCATCGCCGCCAAGGCCGATGGCGTGGAAGCCGAGGTGCGCAGCGACGGCACCATCAAGGTGGTTGTTGAAACGCGCGGTGGCGCCTCCTGGCTGAGTATCCACGACAGCGAACAGACCGGTACGCTCGACTGCAAGGGCAGGCATGTTTCCGTATCCGGCGAGGACAACAAGCTCAAGCTCACAGGAACCTGCCTGTCGGTCGAAGTCTCGGGCGACCGCAACGAACTCGTGGTCGAGGTGCTTGGCGAGGCCAGCCTTGCTGGCGACGAAAATCGCATCCAGTGGAAGCGCGCCGCGTCGGGCAACGCACCCGCGGTGACCGACAGCGGTGACGGCAACAGCGTCAGTCGCGCATCAGCGGGCTGAGCACAGCGCACGGCGCGTTTTCTGTTGAGGCGCGCTTCGCCCTGCGGCGGTTGAGCAAAGCGGAGGCGCTGCACGGTCCAACGCATGCCGGTCGCAGCGCGGCCGGCCACGGAACAGTGAAAACGGGGTCAGGTTGACGTGCTTCGGTTGGTCGCCTGCAGGTGAGAAAGTTAACCTGACCCCGTACCCCTGGATCACGGAAAGTTGACCTGACCCCTTTGCGGTGCCCCCGCGAAACGCTCGCTGCGCCGGTCACTTGACGGCACGAGCAGGCCACGTAAGCTGCGACAAAAGTCGCTTTGGTTTTTCCTGCCTTTTTATCTTTTTCGTCTTCCTCGGCAAGGCGGCCGCGCGGAGCAAGCCAGTCCGCGAGCCGGCAACCAGCGGGAGCATCCGAGGCACTTCAGGTCCGTGCGCGACGGCTGTCGCTGGCGAGCACGGCGGTGCAAGTGCGGAGGCGAATCCCCGCCTTCCGCCGAGGAGAATCCGGCATGACACGCTTCTTATGGCAGTCCTCGTTGTACGTCCGTGCGTTCCTGGTCTCGCTGGTGCTGGGCGCGGTCGCGCCCGGCGCGGCTCGCGCGACCACCGGCATCATGACTATCACCCAGACGACCACGCTGACGGCGAACCACACCGGGCAGATCCGCTTCGGTGCCAGCAACATCACGCTGGATTGCGACGGCTATGAGGTCCGCTTTTCGCCGCGCCAGGCGTCAGGGAGCTGCGGGACCAGTGGCACGATGACCTGTGGCATCCGTTCGCTGAACCGCACCGGCATCACGATCCGCAATTGCGACGTGGTCGGTGCCTACGACTACGGCATCTGGATCCAGGGGACGAGCACGACATCCAGCGTGCGCGACAGCTCAGTGACCGACGCCGGTGTGGGCGTTCGCGTGGACAGTGCGTCGGATCTGCAATTCTTCAACAGTGCCGCGGTTTCCAATGGCGCCGGCTTCGAGATCCGCGACAGCAGCGACATCCTGTTCACGTCAACGGATGCGGTGTATTCGACCGGTGACGGTTTCGACACCAACGACTCCACCAACGTCCGGATCCAATATGCGTTCGTGTTCGCCAATGGCGTCAACGGCATTGAGTTCGATGACAGCCCGGGTGCCGGGGTGCTCAACAGCGAAGTGCTGAACAACGGCCAGCATGGCGTCAGCCTCGACAACAGTTCGGCGGTCTACATCAGCGCCAACCTGATCCAGGGCAGCATCCAGAACGGGTTGCGGCTGCAGAACTGCGACAGCGGCACGATTCGGTACAACCAGGTAGACAACAACGGCGCCTGCAACGCGAACCAGGACGCGGCGTCGAGCGGAAATACCTGGACCGGCAACACGCTGCAGAACTGGTGTGGGACCGTGCCCAATCCGCATTGAGGCGGTGCAGTCCGGCCGTGGGGTGCTGCCAGCTGGCAGAGGATCGCTGTCGATAGGCGGGATGATGGTGCTCGGGACGTTAACGCGGCACCGTCCAGGCAAGCCCGAAAACGGGGTCAAGTTAAACTTTCCGGCAAGAACGTCAGAGACTGCTGGAAAGTTAACCTGGCCCCGTTTGGTCGGCGGGTAAATCGCGGCAGTTACACCGTTAAATTGACAGGCCCCAGGTTATTTACACTCCCGTCCCGACTGGGTCGGAAGGACTTCTGACTGGGTCGTTGCGACTTTTTTGTCCAACGGAAGCGGTTTCTACTACCCCGGAAAGACTTTCGACCGGGTCGTTGCGACTTTTTTGTCCAACCGAAGCGGTTTCTACTACCCCGGAAGGACTTTCGACGGGGGCGTTGCGACTTTTTTGTTCAACCGAAGCGGTTTCTACGGGTCCGGAGCGACGTTCGACCGGGTCGTTGCGACTTTTTTCCCTTCCGGAAGCGGTTTCCACTACCCCGGAGCAACTTTCCACCGGGTAGCCGCTGCTCGCCGCGGGGGCGACCGGGGTAGGGCGCCAACCGTAGGGTGCTGGACTGCGAGTCCAGCCATGGACCGGCGAGCCAGCATAAAAACGCCGGCTCTCTGTGCGGCGCCGTATGCGCCGTAGCGCGGGGAGCCATTCGTGTGGCGGACAGACTGACCCCGCAGCTAGTGGAACCGCCGCAATTCTGGAAGAAACGGTGAAATTTCCTGATGGCGGCCGCCGGATCCATAGCCTGCCGCCAATCGCCGGAGCGGCGCGATGCCGCCCCGGCCACAGTCACTCATGGGCCGGCACGGAAACTGGCTTCCAGCAGCCCGCGCACATCCCGCGAGAGGATCGCCACGCATTCGAGAATGCCCTGGTGCGAACGCGCATCCGGCGACTCGATACCCGAGTACGTCATCGTTTCGCTGAGCTGGGCGATGGCCGAAAGCCGCGCCACCATCTCGTCATGCAGCGCCTGGCGCTGCGCCGGCGTATCCGTCGCGAAGACGAACAGCACAGGGTCTGCACCTTCGACAAAGCGTTCAATGGGATGAAACGAGCCGTGATCAGTCATGGCGCAGCCCTCCGCTGGCGAAAACCCGCGGCAGGCGCGGCGGAAGGCATCGAGTGTTGGCTAGCGATTGGGGAACAAGCGTACCGGTCTTCCATGGACAACTCCTTGATAGGGAGTCGCCACCCGAGACGGATGCGAAAAGGGTGGCGAACGGTGTGCGGGTTTGCAGACCGGGCACGAAGACCGGCGAGCCTCGCGGCTCCCCGCACACCGCCGCCAAAAAGCGGCAGACGACATCGCACGAAAATCGGACGTAAAAAAACGCCGACTCACGG
Source organism: Tahibacter aquaticus (assembly GCF_004363655.1). Classification (GTDB taxonomy): domain Bacteria; phylum Pseudomonadota; class Gammaproteobacteria; order Xanthomonadales; family Rhodanobacteraceae; genus Tahibacter; species Tahibacter aquaticus. Next base: position 5,078 of record NZ_SNZH01000026.1, on the reverse strand, counting down.
AGCGACGCTGTGTGCGTCGTGCTTTCGGGCTGCAAAACCCGGTTGCCGAATTGGCGGCAACGGGAGGCATTGTTTATCCGGAGGTGGGCAGCGTCAAGAGTACGGATATGCCCGCTGGTACTGGTCGAGCACATTCCCTGCTAGCCGCTGAGAGGTCTCGGCCCGCGGTGACAGGCTAGGAAAGCTTCTGAAACGGATGTGGCTCGGCTTCCCTCGGTCCAAGCGCCGGAGAGAGGCCCGCTTCGATCCCAGGAGCAGATAGGAATCGGCAACAAGACAATCTTTGGGGGGCAGGGGCGCCATGGCCTGGATTTTGCTAGCAATTTCAGTTGTCGCATTAGTGATTATGCAACTCAGCAGGATTGCTGATGTCAGGCGTGCGGCCAAGGCGGCGGAAGAGGCGAAAAGAAGTTCTGCTGACTCCGAGCGTAGGTTCCAGCAGAAAATCGATGGGTTAACTGGAGAGCTGGCCAATCCTCGTCCTTTTAACACGTCAGGAACGGACGCCACGGAGGCAACCACAGTTCTCTGCGTTGAAGTGCGCCAGATACTGGACAACGCCAAACGGGCGGCTGAATCTTCGCGTGCCGCGATAGAGGGGCGAGCCGGATTCGCTCAGATATCGGCCAGCTAATTCATGCTTTCTGCATCCTTCGTCTGCTCATCCGGCGTGACGAGAATCGTATATGTCATGAAAAACGAATGACATTCTAGAATCGGTCGTTTCGGGGCTGGCCGGTTGGATTGGCAGGAGCCACGCCAAATATGCGGCTTCTACTCTAGTAGGTGCGCAGGAAGACGCGGATATTTTTCACGGTTCTTATCATGGTAAGAATGAAATTAATTTTCAATGTAAAACTTATGTAAGCGCATCTTTTCTAGCAGTCCGTAGGCAGCCTGAGGAAGCCCACTTCATGATTATCGGATCAGTTACGCAACCGTACGGAGATTCCAATCTGCAAGTGCTCGCCAGAACACTAGAGGCAGTGGACTATGATCATGTGGACGTGGCTGCCGCATACGTTACGTTAGGTGGCGCGCGCGACATGTTGCAGATGCTTGAACACAGTCTGAGGTCACGCTGGCTTACCGCCAGAAAGCGATGGGTGGTCTCATTCGACTACTGCCGTTCCGAACCTCTTGCGATCAAAATGCTAAAAAGTGCTCCTGCTTCTCATGTTCGAATACACGACGGAAGTCGAGTCGTTTCACAACTGGGCGTGCCAAAAACGCCGTTTCACCCCAAAGCATTCCTTTTACATGGAGGGGGAGGCCATTCGGTGTTCGCCGGCTCAGGAAATCTTTCTCGTTCGGGTTTGAATACTGGTAACGAGGTTGGATTGCTGATTGGCGTCACAGCGCAAGAGCCGCATCCTTCCATACTCGCGCATGTCAAGGCTGTCCAGAAGTGGTACGAAAGCATCTGGCAACAGGCTGATAAGCTCGATCCGTCACTTATGGATCGTTACTCAGGCATATTCGACAGCGTTCCGAATCGAAGTGATCCAGTGCCGACAGATGATGATGTGATTGAGCACAGCCGACAGCCCTCAGGTTTGACCCCGGGGCAACTCCGAAAGCTTCGAGTCTGTTCTAGCCTCTGGATTGAAGCCGGAAAAATATCGCGGAATCTGGGAAAGGCTGTGCCGGGCAATCAGCTGATGATGAAGCGCCTGTCGCGAGTATTCTTCGGAGTTCCGGTACTAGATGTCACACCTAACAGTCCACTCACTGTGATCGAAATAACTTTTCAATCTCATACCAAGAGTGACTGCTCTCTTACTTTCAGTGACAACACAATGGACAAGCTCACTCTGCCGCTGCCGGGAGCAGGAGGGCCTCCTGCCTATGATGAGAAGACACTGCTTTTTAAAAGAATAAGTGCGGGAAAGTATAAAATGGTGATTGGTGATGAGGTGCAAAAGCGCGATTGGTTGAGGGAAAGCAAGAGAGTTGATGCGGCGTGGGAAATGCGTGGAGGGCGGGTCTGGGGCGTGTTTTAGTCAGATTTAAGGCCCACAGTATCAAAACGGCGGCTCGCATCAGAGCGATGAACTGAGCCGCTTATAGCGTTCAAACAAAAACGCGACTCTGTCAGCGTCAGAGTTGAAGGCGCGCTTGCCGTATGCTGCATCCACGGCACGATCGAGCGCGTTGTGCGCCCTTACGAGTTCCGCTGGCATTGCAATAGGGTCGTAAAGATCAGCAAGCGTGCTGTTTGGAAAATCGCCTCGCACATTCAAGACTTTTCCGGCAAGCTCTTCAATGGCTTCACGATGCCTACTCTCATCGATATCTGGCCAAGGGAAATTATTGTAAACGACGTCTTTGGAGTACCTGAAATCGCTCTTCAGGCGGCCACAAGTGAACCGTACCCATGCCATGTGCATAGAACTTTGCAGTACCCCAAAATGATACTTCCCTGCTCCTGGAATGCTATTACAGCTATCGGCGGCGATGTCCCTCGCACTGAGGAAGCCCATAGGTATTAGTTGACGATTCTCGGACGAGTGCCGTGGTACCAGGATGTAGTCAGTGTCAGGTTGTGAGATTTGGCAAAACAAGTACGGGGTCGCCGCAAATTTCTGCGTACTCAGGGCCTTGCTTGCTAGCCTAAATGCTTTAACGTTTTCAACTCGTTTTCGAAGAATGGGCAAGTGGCGTAGTGCCGCTGGGTCTCGCTTATGAAACCAAATGCACCACCGAGCCTCCCCGTTTAGGAAGCCGTGCGCACCTACAAATGGCTGAATAAATGTGTCTGACTGAGGTTCCTCTGCCAACAGGCTTTTCTTTTCTTCGTCGCTAAGAAGCAGGTTTCCACCATCTCGCGGCATGCTGCCGAAGCGCATTCGCGGGACGTCGCAGATAGGCGTCGAACGATTCTCTAGGAAGACGTCAACAGAATCTAGCAGATAGGCATTGATGTTCTTTGCTGGAGCGGAATGCGACTCACCACCAATCGCGTCGTAGTCAAAGATAACTTTCTTGCCTAAATCTTTTGCTGCGTAGCCCACAATCACGCAGTGTACGGCCGCCTTGCCGCGAGCCTCGTTCTCCCACTTGAATGTACGATGAGCGAAGTTTATTCGAATTCCGAACTGATCAAACAGCGGGCGCCACAGTAGCCCTACTTGCTCACCTTGACAAATTGAGTTTGTTGAGACAAAGCCAACTGTAATGTCCGTTCCCTGGATGTACTTTGCAGCCAGCCAATACCAGGCGGCGACATAATCTAGTACGCCAGAGCCATGAAGGTCTGGAACGGCATTGCTAAAACTCTTTCGCGCGGCATCGCTCATTACCATTGCGCCGGAGAATGGAGGGTTGCCAAGTATGTAATTTAGATCGCTTTTCGGAACGACCTCCTCCCAGTCCACCAAGAGGGCGTCATCGTTAACAATGGTGGCGGATGCGACGAGTGGAAGACGGTCAAATGGGTTGCCAAATCGCTCGCTTACTCGCATGTTGATCTGGTGGTCGACAAGCCAAAGCGCAAGTTGAGCGATTTGAGCGGGAAATTCTTCGATTTCGATACCATAGAACTGATCGACGTTGCATTTTACAAGGAGTCTTGGATCTGTAAATTGTCCAACCTCTTGATCCTTCTGATACAGCACCTCAATCAACTCCAGTTCTACAAGACGGAGTTCTCTATACGCTATGACGAGAAAATTTCCGCAACCGCAAGCGGGGTCGAGAAAGCGTAAGGAAGCGAGCTTCTCGTGAAGCTCGTGGAGTTTACGTCGCCCACCCTTCGCTTTTTCGAGTTCGACCTTCAGGCTGTCAAGGAATAGAGGCCCGATTAGCTTCAGAATATTTTTCTCGCTAGTGTAGTGCGCGCCAAGATTGCGACGTGCCTTTTCGTCCATGATTGATTGGAAAAGAGCGCCGAATATCGCAGGGCTAATTTCGCTCCAATCAAGGCCGGCTGCGTCCAGCAGACGGTCACGCATTGTGTTATTGAATGCAGGTGGCGGAAGTCGTTCAGCAAAGAGCCTGCCGTTGACATAAGGAAATCCAGCAATCTGCGCGTCGAGCGTGCATTGCCTGGCAACGACGGGCGTATCGAGTGCGTCGAATAGCGTAGCGAGATGACCGCCGAGGTCGCTGCCATCTTCGTTCGTGCGCTCTATAAAATCTTGAAAACGGCGCCGAGGCTCGAATATTCCTGTGTCTTCCGCGAACAAGCAGAACAAGAGTCGCACAAGTAGTACTTCGAGCTTGTGACCTGTATAGCCGCTGTCCTTGAGTGCGTCATGTAGCCTGCCCATGCGCTCTGCGGCTCGAATATTGACAGGATCTTGGTCTTTGAATGCTTTGCTTTGATAGCCCGCGATGAATCCAAATAGTCGAAGGTTCCGCGGCAGCGCGGTCAGCGTAAACTCATGTTGAGTGTTGTCTTCCAAATCGTAAAGGCGGAAGCGTGCGAAATCCGAAACAAGCACGTAACGAGGTAGATCTCGGTCTTTGATGCCAGGGAAGTAGTCTTTTGCTTGGCCGTACGCGCGATCTAGATCTTTGCCTCTCGATTTATGCTCGACAAGCAAGATGCCCTTCCAGAGCAAGTCTATAAATCCGTCACTGCCGTCGGGACGTTTAATGGGTACCTCGAAACTGGCGATTCGACGCCGGTGTACACCAAAAACCTCAAAAAAGTTATCCCAGAATGACTTCGCTTCCGCGCTCTCGGAAGCTTCGCCCTCCCACTCCTTGACAAAGGCAGTGGCACGACTCTTAATTTCGTTCCAGCTCAGCGGCATTGATGATCCTCAGTCCCAGGGTACAGGATACGTAAATGTCAACGTATTGGAAGCGACGCCCTGATGCGTAGCTGGATAACGGGGTCAGGTTAACTTAGTGGGATCGCTCTCGAAGTTAACCTGACCCCGTTACTGTTAGGGTCGGCGGAACATACTTGTGCGGCCGCTCCCTCAAGAGCGTTGAGAGCAAGCCTTCAAGCTCCTGGCATCTGACGCCGACAACTGAACCGCCCCGGGAACCCCGGAGACTCGTTGGTGTGAGTCACGCCGCCATGGCGAGCTCACGGATTTGCTGGTAGTAGGCCGCCTCAGCTTCTG
>NZ_SNZH01000025.1 GCF_004363655.1 Tahibacter aquaticus | reverse complement strand
ACCACCGGCGTCACCGACAGCCAGGTCGTCAGCACCACCGGCACCCTGACCGGCCTGCGCCTGTCCTTCGATATCACCCACACCTACATGGGCGACCTCACCCTGGTCCTGACCAAGGGCACCACCTCGGTCACCTTCCTGCAGCGTCCGGGCAATGCGGCTAACACCGGTTCCAGCGGCTGCTCGGGCAACAACGGCAACGTCATCGTCGACGGCGCCGCCAGCCTGACCCTGGAAAGCAACTGCGGCAGCGGCACGCCGGCCTATACCAGCGGCGCCAGCTACCGGCCGAACAACCCGTTCACGCCGTTCGTTGGCCAGTCCCTCAACGGCACCTGGAGCCTGCGCGCGTTCGATGCCGCCGGCACCGACATCGGTACGCTGAACGGCTGGTGCCTGTTGCCGACGCTGTAAGGTTCACGACGTCAGAAGTGTGAGGCAGTCATTGGCGGGCCCCTGGACGGGGCCCGCTTTTTTCGTTGTGGAATTGGAACATTTATCGAATGGACAAAATGCACACGCAGGTTGGGGTAAGCCGCCAGGCACACCCCAACATCGAGGCATCTCACGCACGAAGAACACGTGACGGAGGAAATCCATTGCATCGCCATGGGGTGGAGCGATTGCATCGCCATGCCGCGCGAGGGCGATTGCATTGCCATGGCGTCAACGCGATCACAGGTCCGTTCTTTCGCAGGTTGCCAGCGGAAAGGCCGGGCAGCGCAGCCCGCAGCGCCTGCCTGAGCCCGCAGCAGCTGCCGGAAGCGGCCGACGCTTTTCGTAGGGTGCGATGAGCGCAGCGAATCGCACCACCGCGGCCTTGGCCGCATGCCGTGGACCTTGCGGCGCAATTCGCGTTGCTCAGCGCGCCCACATCGACGAAGGCAGGAATGCTTCGGCATGGGCTTTTTGATGGTGCGACACCGCGATGTCGAGGTGCGCCTGGCGGCTTAGCCCAACCTAGGTATCGCCCGGTTTTCGCAGCACCGCGATGACGCACCCGCCGATTCTCACAACCCCACAATCACCAGTCGCCGCGGATGCGGTTGCCTTCCTGGCGGCGGTCCCAGCCGCGCAGGTCATCGCGGATATGCGAGATGCGCTGCCGGCCCAGGGCATTGCGTTCTTCGTCCAGCACCACCGCATCGAGCAGTTCGGCCAGGCGCTGCGCGGTCGGCAGCATGGTGTCCCAGGCGTCCAGCGCGGTCAGCGGACCGGGCAAGGCCATGAAGAAACTCAGTCCGGGCGTGCTCAGTTCGTCGATGCGGCTCATGTCGAAATGGCCGGGCTTGACCATGTTCGCCGCGCTGAAGATCGGGCCCAGCTCGCGCCGGCCGTCGACCAGTCGATGGAAGATGCCCAGGTCGCCGAATTCCAGCCCGCATTTCTCTGCCGCGACAATCAGGTCGCTGCCGTGGATATTGCTGCCGGCGCGTGCGGCAATGAACAAGGTGACGATGCGCTCCACCGGCTGTTCCGGTCGCTGGCCTACCGTGGAGCGCAGCGGTGCCTGGAACAGGTCGGCCGCGTGTACGCGCTGGCGCGAACCTTCGCCGCTGTCATCGTGGCCGAAATCGCCGTCGTCCAGGCCGTCGTCGGTGGCGCGCATCGACGGCAGTTCGTCGTCACGCTCCCCACCCAGCGTCGGTTCGCGCCGGTCGCCGCCCTTGCCGCCGCCGACACGGCGGCCCTGGCCGGGCTTTTTCGGCGAGCCGAGGAAATAGATCAGTGCCAGCACGATCGCGCCCAGCACGATCAGGATCAGGCGCAGTTCGTTCGCACTCAGGCCTTGCGGTTCCATGCAATAACTCCTCTCAGGCCGCGCCGACCAGTTTCGACGCCTCGGCCAGGTCGACCTGGACCAGGCGCGACACGCCAGGCTCGCGCATGGTCACGCCGCAGAGCTGGTGCGCGGCTTCCATGGTGGTCTTGTTGTGCGAGACGAACAAGAACTGCACATGCTCGGACATTTCGTTGACCATACTGGAGAAACGGCCGACATTGGCCTCGTCCAGCGGCGCATCGACTTCGTCCAGCAGGCAGAACGGCGCGGGATTCAGGCGGAAGATCGAGAACACCAGCGCCACCGCGGTCAATGCCTTTTCGCCGCCGGACAGCAGCGAGATCGAAGTGACGCGCTTGCCCGGCGGGCGCGCCATGATCGACACGCCGGTGTCGAGCAGGTCGTCGCCGGTCAGTTCGAGATAGGCGTGGCCGCCGCCGAACAGGCGCGGAAACAGTTCCTGCAGACCGGAATTCACCTTGTCGAAGGTTTCCTTGAAGCGCTGGCGCGTCTCGCGGTCGATCTTCTTGATCGCGCCTTCCAGCGTTTCCATCGCCGTGGTCAGGTCGGCCAGCTGCGCATCGAGATAGGTCTTGCGCTGCGACTGTTCCTCGTATTCCTGGATCGCGGCGAGATTGACCGGCTCCAGCCGGCGGATCTTGCCTTCCAGCTCGGTCAGCGCCTGGCTCCAGTCGCCGATGTCGGCGTGCTCGGGCAAGGCCGCCAGCACGCTGTCGAGTTCCAGGCCGGCTTCGACGATGGCCTGGGCCAGCGCTTCCGCGCGCAGCTTGAGGCCGTGCTCGGACATGCGCTTCTCGCCGATGGCTTCGCGCCGCTGCGTCAGCACGTGCTCGACGCGCTGGCGTTCCTGGTCGAGGCGGCGGAACTCCGCATCGCAGTCTTCCAGTGCACGGCGCGCATCGACCAGCTGGCGGTCGACCAGCAGGCGCTGGTTCAGATAGGTCTGGCGTTCGCTGTCCAGCTCGGCCTGCGGATCTTCGTCCGCGGCGAGCTGCTGGGCGATTTCCTGGCGGCGCGAATCCAGCTGCGCGATCTGCGACTGCATGCGTCCCAGCGCCTGTTCCAGCGAGCCGATCGCACTGCGCTTGGATTCCAGCGACAAGGCCAGCTGGTGCGCCTGGTCGCGTGCCTCGCGCGCATTCATGCGCGCTTCCTCGCGCTGTTCCAGCGTGCGCCGGCGCTCGCCGTCCAGCGCCTGGCGCTGCTGTTCCAGGTCGCCCATGCGCATCACGGCCAGGTCGAGGCGGCCGCGCGCTTCTTTCACCTGGGCCTGGTCGTCGGCCAGCTTGGCCGCCAGCTGGGCGATTTCCACATCGACCTTCTCCAGCCGCGCCTGCGCGGTTTCCACCTTGCCGCGGTGGCTCTGCAGCTGGCCGCCGATTTCCGCCAGGCGGCGGTGCGCGATATACAGCTCGCGCTGCGCGTCGTCGCGCAGCCGCTCGGTTTCCACTTTGGACGATTTCAACTCGTCCAGTTGTTCGGCCAGATCCTGGGCGCGCTCGTCCAGCGCCTCGCTCTGCGCCTGCAGCGCGTGGATCTCGCGCTCGCGCGCCAGCACGCCGGCCTGGGCGCCGCCGCGGCGCAGTACACGCAGATAGCCGGCGCCGAACCACTCGCCCTGGGGCGTCACCACCGAATGCCCGGGCGCCAGCTGCGACGCAATCTGCTGCGCCTCGTCCAGCGAACCAGCCACGCGTACCAGCGACAACAGGTTCAGTACCGCGGCCGGGCCGCGCGCATGCGCCGACAAGGTGCCTTCGACGTGTTCGCCGCCCTGGGCCGAGGCGATCAGCACCATGTCGGCTTCGCGCAGTCCGGCCAGGTCACCCGCATAGTCCTGCGGCGCTTCCACCAGCACGCCTTCGAGCAGGCCGGACAGCACGGTTTCCAGCGCGGTTTCCCAGCCGGCGTCGACGTCCAGCGCCTCGCCCAGGCGGCGCGCATCGCGCAGGCCGGCCTGTTGCAGCCACTGGCTGGCCGCGCCTTTCTCCTGGCCCAGCGCCGCATGCTGCAGCGCCTCCAGCGAGGCGAGGCGGCCGCGCAGGGTCTGCACCTGCTGGCGCGTGTCGCTGAGGCCCGACTGGGTCGTGCGCTCGGTTTCCAGCACGCGTTCGCAGGCGGTCTTGCGCTCGTCCAGCAGGCTGGCCAAGGTTTCCACTTTGTCGCGTTGTGCTTCCTGCTCGTCGCCCAGGCTGTCGGCGGCGGCGCTGAGCGTATCCAGGTCGGCGGCGCGCTTTTCGCTCTCCAGCGCTTCCAGCCGGCGCGCCATGTCCAGGCACTGGCGGTCGAGGAAGTCCAGGCGTGTGCGCTCCACTTCGGCCGCGCGGCCCGATTCGGACGAGTCGCCGGAATAGCGATCCCAGGCGGTCTGCCATTCGGCCAGGCGCGCTTCCGCATCGCGCAGCACCTCGGCGGTCTGCTCGTCCATCTCGCGCAGCGCATCGAGCTTCGGCACGCCTTCGTCCAGGGCCGTGCGCAGGGTTTCGATCTGTTCCTGGTCGGTGCCGATATGCTCGGCCAGTTCGCGGTAGGCGCGCTCGGTCTCGTCGCGGCTCTTGTCCAGGCGCCCGCGCAGTTCGCGGTTGTGCGCGATCTGCTGCTCGACCCGGGCGATGTCCGCGCCGACCTTGTACACCTCGCCCTGCACCAGGCCCAGGTGTTCGTTGGCAGCGTGGTGGCGTTCGCGGCTGGCTTCCAGCTGCGCTTCGATCTGGCGCTGGTCGGCGACGAATTTCTCGATCTCGACTTCGGCCTGGCGCAGCGCGTTGCCCTGGCCTTCGACCTCATTGGCGATGGCGCGGTAATTCAGCGCGCGCAGTTCGGCCTCTTTCTGTTTCTGCTCGGCCTTCAGCTCCTGCCAGCGCGCCGCGGCCTTGGCCTGGCGGTTCAGGTGCTCCAGCTGCTTGTCCACTTCGTCGCGCACGTCGCGCACGCGGTCGAGGTTTTCGCGCGTGGCCTTGATGCGGCTTTCGGTTTCCTTACGCCGTTCCTTGTACTTGGAAATGCCGGCGGCTTCTTCCAGGTGATGGCGCAGCGCCTCGGGGTCGGATTCGACCACCTGGGAAATCATGCCCTGCTCGATGATGGAATAGCTGCGCGCGCCCAGGCCGGTGCCGAGGAACAGGTCGGTGATGTCGCGCCGGCGGCAGCGGCCGCCATTGAGCAGGTATTGCGACTGGCCATCGCGGCTGACCACGCGCTTGACCGAGATTTCGTTGAACTTGGCGTACTCGCCGACGATGGTGCCGTCGGAGTTGTCGAACACCAGTTCGACCGAGGCCTGGCCGACCGGCTTGCGCGCGCTGGAACCGGAGAAGATCACGTCGGTGAGCGAATCGCCGCGCAGGCGGCTGGCCGCGCTTTCGCCCATGACCCAGCGGATCGCGTCGATGATGTTGGACTTGCCACAGCCGTTGGGACCGACGATGCCGGTCATGTTGGTCGGCAGATGCAGCGTGGTCGGATCGACGAACGACTTGAAACCGGCCAGTTTGATCGTGGTCAGGCGCATGGAATTACCGCGTCAACGGGCGCGCATTATAAGCCGCCCCATCCCTGAACGGCGCGCTTGGGGGCGGCAGCGGCTGCCGCGGCCGGCAGGCCGTGGCAGACCTCGCCGCCAGCCCCGGCGGGGACTCGCGGCGGATACGGCTGTCGATTGAAATTATTGCGTTTTTTCCGGCGTCGGCGGCGCGGCAGGCGGCGGCGGCGCGGGGGCGGCCGCGGGTGCCGCCGGATCGCCCTTGGGCGCCTTGAGATCGAGGATCACGGCTTCGCCGCGCATCTTCTGCATCCAGACTTCGCCCTGGCGCGCCTGCATGCGCTTGCGCAGTTCCGGACCGACCGCATCGAACGCCGGCGGCGTAACCGGGTGGGTAGCAACCAGGTGCATCAGATGCCAGCCGTACTGCGACTTCACCGGCACCTTGGTCGCTTCGCCGGGCTTGAGCTTCTTCAATGCCTCGACCAGCTCCGGCGCCGGCAGCTGTACCAGGCGCACGTCCTTGAACTCGCGCGCCTGCTTAGCCTTGCCCTGCCATTCGGCATACACCGCAGCCCAGTCCTTGCCGGCAAGCAGGGCCTCGGAAACCTTCAGCGCCTCGGCTTCGTTGTCGAACAGCATCTGGCCGAAATCGTAGGACTCGGTGCCGGCCTTGGCCACCTGGGCTTCGTACTCGGTCTTCAGTGCCTGGTCGCTGATCGGATGGCTGCGCGCATAGGCTTCCATGGTCGCGTTGGCCACGCCCTGCAGGCGCTGCGCCTCGACCGTGACGGCGAACTGGGCATCGCCTTCGAAGGTCTGCTTGCGGGCGAAATTCGCCAGCAGCACGTAGTCGGACAGCTCCTTGATGGCGCGCTGGCGCTGTTCCGGATTGTTCAGATCCAGGCCACGGCCGCGCGCGACTTCGGCCAGCAGCGCCTCGGCCACGGGCTGGTCGTTGACGCGCAGCGCCGGCTCGCCGGTGGTGAATTGCACCGGCGGCAGCGGCTTGTTCTCGGCGGAACAGCCGGCCAGGGCGGCGACGATCAGCAGGGGCAACAGTCTACGCATGCAGAACTCCTCAGGTTTCTTCCGGCGCGCGGGCCTCGATGGCCAGCGCGTGGATATCGGTATTCATCAGCTCGCCCACCGCCGCGTACACCAGGCGATGCCGCGCCAGCGGCGCCTTGCCGGCGAACTGGCTGCTGACGATGCGTACACGGAAATGGCCGCGGCCGTCGCGCGCGCCTTCGTGGCCGGCGTGCTTGTGGCTTTCGTCGATGAGTTCCAGCGCGCTGGGCTGCAGTTGCTCCAGCGCAGCGCGGATGCGCGCGAGGCGGTCGCTCACGGCAGCACTTTCTTGAACGGCCGCACGCTGACGCTGGCATAGACGCCGGCGGCGATATACGGATCGGCGTCGGCCCAGGCCTGGGCCGCGGCGAGGTCGGTGAATTCGGCCACGATCAGGCTGCCGCTGAAGCCGGCGCTGCCCGGGTCTTCCGTATCGATGGCGGGAAACGGACCGGCCAGCAGGATGCGGCCTTGGTCCTTGAGCTGCTGCAATCGCGCGATATGCGCAGGGCGGGCTTCAAGCCGGCGCTGCAGCGAATTTTCCACATCCAGTCCGACGATCGCATACCACATCGTTCAATCCTTTCGCTGTCCGGCACGCCGCGATGCGCCATGAAACAGCGAAGCAGGCAGGCCGATGAGTGGAATCCGCGGCACCGGCTGACGAGCCGGGCCGCAGGGAACGCGCATTCTAGCGGATCGCCCTGCTGCTGCCGCGTTAAGTCCTTGTCATCGCAGCGCCCTGCCCGGCTTGCCCGGTACAGGGCGCTTCGCTGCGCCATCAGTCGGTGGCGGGTTCGAAGCCGTCGACGAACAGCGAAGGCTCGAAGCTCAGGCCGGACCGGTTGTTGCCCGGCGCCAGGTCGGTTTCGCCCATTTGCGGGTTCGCTGTCGCATCGGCCTCGATCACGACCACGGGCACGGCGCCGCTGAGGCGGATATCCGCGCGGAAGGTGATCTGGTCGCCCGGCGCGAAATAGCCCGGCGTCTGCACCCACTCGAGCGCACCCGGCGACGGGCCTGTGCACAGATCCGGCCGCGATGCCTCGCAGGACCAGCTCACCGGCGTAGCCGCCGACGTCACGCGCGCCTGCAGGCGCGGCAGGCGCGAGGAATGCACGCCCGGGTTGAGGAAGCGGATGCTGCAATGCGCCACGCGGTCGGCAAACAGGCTGCGCCGCTCGCAGGCGATATCGCTGCGCAGATCGATAGTCGTGACGACCGGTATCTTGAACACGACGATTTCATCGCCAGGCGCGATCTCGCTGTCGTCGGAGGCGACGCTGGCAGCAAACTGCACGTGATTGCGCACATCGTCGCCTACGTGCATGAGCAGGCCGTATTCCGCGCGCTGGCCCGCATCCAGTGTCGCGGCCAGGTCGCAGTTCGGATAGCCGGCATTGCTGCAGCCGGCGCTGGCGACGAAGGTCAGGCGCTGCGCGCCGGCCGCCACCCGCACGCGGTGCGCCGTATCCGGGCCGTTGTTCTGCACGCCGATGAAGAGTTCCAGATCGTCGCCCGGACTGACCTGCAGCGGTGGCGTGACCTCGATGCGCAGGTCCACATCGCCGTAATAGCCCTGCGCCTTGAGCACCGAACTCCAGTCCGGCGACAGCAGCGCCGCGGCAGCGATGGCGGTCAGGCCGCCGGCGAACAACAGGCGGCGCAGGCCGCGGGTTTGCGTGGTCGAGCTCATTGACGTCCCTGAGGTGAAACAGCGGTGGATTGAAGCGCGAGCAGCCCCAGCAGCAGCGTTGCCAGCATCCAGGTCCACAGACGCAGCAGACTCGCCTCGGTCGCCGCTACCGCGGCAATCACCAGCAAGGCCGCGGCAATCGCGGAATGTAGCGAATCGTCCTTACAGCGCAGCGACGCGGCACGGCGCCGTATCGTTTCCGCCAGGGCCAGCAGCGCAAGCAGGCCGGCCGCACCGAGTTCCGCCAGCACTTCCAGCGGAAGGCTATGCGGCCATGGCGTGCGGCGCGGATCGACCAGCGCGTCGACCGGCACGGTCGAAGACTCCCGATAGGCAAGGACGAAATTGTGCAGTCCCACCCCCAACGGGTGGTCGAGGAAGACCTGCAGCGCCGCCTGCCACAGTTGCCAGCGCGCCTGCATCGACGGCATGAACGGCACGGCCAGCACCAACAGCAACAGCGCGGCAGCGAGCAGCGGCAGCAGCAGGCGCAGCGAAAACAGCTTCACGCCGCGGCGCAACGCGGCCTGGGCGATCACGGCCATCAGCGTCGCCAGACACAGGGTCCAGGAATGCAGCCATAGCGCCAGCGCCAGCGCGGCGGCGGCGGCCAGCACATACAGCCAGCGCGGCGCAGCGGTGGCGGCAAACGGCAACAGGCAGGCAATCCAGGCCAGGTCGTTCGGCACCACCAGCCAGGCCGCACCGGCGCTGCGCACCCAGCTGCCTGGCGCAGCCCCGTGATCGTACAAAGCGGCAAAAGCGACAAGTGCAATCTGCGTCAGCGCCGCCAGACCCAGGGCCGCGGCGACAAGTAACGGCGCCGCGGGCCGGCATTCGCTGCGGGCCAGCAGAAACCACAAAGGCAGGGCCGCCAGCAGCGGCATGCTCAGGGCGAACGAGCGGCGCGGGTCCAGCCCGAGAAACGAGGCTGCCAGCGCCGCCAGCAGGAACGCGAGCAGCGCCCATTCCAGCGTATCCGGCGCCCGCGACAGATCGATCTCGTCGCGCCACAGCGCCAGCGCCGCACCGGCAATCAGGCAGGCCCAGGCCAAGCCCAGGCTGGCATCCGCGCCCTGCAGGACGAGAAAGCCGGCGATGCCGGCGGCGCTGGCCGACCATCCCCCCTGGCCGGCCACGGGACGATCAGGCTTCGGGACGCATGTACGGGAACAGCAGCACGTCGCGGATGGAGGCCGCATCGGCCAGCAGCATCACCAGCCGGTCGATGCCGACGCCCAGGCCGCCGGTCGGCGGCAGGCCGTATTCCAGCGCGCGGATATAGTCGGCGTCGAAATGCATGGCCTCGTCGTCGCCGGAATCCTTGGCGGCGACTTGTGCCTGGAATCGCGCGGCCTGGTCTTCCGGGTCGTTCAATTCGGAAAAACCATTCGCGATTTCCTTGCCGGCGACGAACAGCTCGAAGCGGTCGGTGATGCCGGGATCGCCGTCGTTCTCCCGCGCCAGCGGCGACACTTCGGTCGGGTACTGCGTAATGAAGGTCGGCTGCACCAGGCCGGCTTCGACTGTCGCCTCGAACAGCTCCAGCAGCAGCTTGCCCCAGCCGTACGACGGCTTGACGTGGATGCCCAGGCGCACGCAGTGCGCGGCCAGCGCGTCGCGGTCGCGCAGCTCGTGCGGCTGGATTTCGGGATTGAGTTCGCGCACCGCCTGTTCCATCGGCCAGCGCCGGAAGGCCGGGCCTACGTCGATGTCGCGGCCTTCCCAGGTCAGCGCGGTGCGGCCCAGCGTGGCCTGGGCGGTGTCGCGGATCATCGCCTCGGTCAGGTCCATCACCTCGGTATAGGTGGCGTAGGCCTGGTACAGCTCCAGCATGGTGAATTCGGGGTTGTGCCGCGTCGACACGCCTTCATTGCGGAAGTTGCGGTTGATCTCGTAGACGCGCTCGAAGCCGCCGACGACCAGGCGCTTGAGGTACAGCTCCGGCGCCACGCGCAGGTACAGCTGCAGGTCGAGCGCGTTGTGATGAGTGACGAACGGCCGCGCCGTGGCGCCGCCGGGAATCACGTGCATCATCGGCGTTTCCACTTCCATGAAGCGGCGCGGCGGCGCTTCCAGCCAGCTGCGGATATGCCCGATCACGGCGGAGCGCAGCTTGAACACGCGGCGCGCTTCCTCGGTGACGATCAGGTCGACGTAGCGCTGGCGATAGCGCTGCTCCACGTCGGCCAGGCCGTGCCACTTGTCCGGCAGCGGCCGCAGCGACTTGGTCAGCAGACGCAATTTATCCACTTTGACCGAAAGTTCACCGGTCTTGGTGCGCGTCAGCAGGCCCTCGGCGGCGAGGATGTCGCCCACGTCCCAGCCCTTGAACGCGGCATAGGTTTCCTCGCCCAGCGCGCCCTGCTGCAGGAACAGCTGCAGGCGCGCCGACATGTCCTGGATCTGGGCAAAGCTGGCCTTGCCCATCTGGCGCTTGGCCAGCAGGCGGCCAGCCACGCGGACGCGCCGCTGCAGCGCTTCCAGCGCCTCGGCGGTCCACTGTTCCTTGTCGGCGAATTCGCCCTGCAGGTCGCCGGCGAAGGCGTCCGGCACGAAATCGTTGGGATAGGCGATGCCGGCGGCGCGCAAGGCCTTGAGTTTTTCCCGGCGCTCGGCAATCAGCTTGTTCTCGTCCACGGCCGGTGTTCCGGCCGCGTTGTCCGGCGCGCCCGGCGCCGGGTCCGGCTTCTTGCTTTCGTCGCTCATCGCACTCTTCCCAATCAACTCGGCTGGCCTACCGGCCCGGATTTACTTTGCGCTGGCGCGCTTCACCAGCGCCAGCAGGCGCGGATTGTCGGTCACGCCCTCGGTGAGCTTGGCCGCGCCTTCCGCCGACAGCTTCGCGCCCGCGTCGATCAGCGCCTCGGCCGTGTCGTAGTTGCCGACGATCAACGCCATCGACAGCGGCGTGAAACCCTGCGGCGTGCGCACGTCCAGCTTGGCGCCGCCCGTGATCAGGCGCTTCACCACGCTGGGCGGGCATTGCTGCGCGGCCACGATCATGGTGCCCATCATGCCGGGATCGTCGGGCCGCGCGCCGGCGCGCAGCAGTACCTCGACGGTGGCATTGATGTCGGCCTCGGCCACGCGCTGGCCGACGCAGGCCGAGACGGCGAATTCCAGCGTGGTCTGCGGCGTCTGCTCCAGCTTGCCGTTGGCATCGACGCCAAGCAGCAGCATGGCCTCGACGATGTCGGCCTTGCCGTTCATCAGGTTGACCGGCAGGTTTTCCTGCATCACTGCGGTGCCGTCCTGTTCCATCACCTTCTCGGCCTGTTCCCGCGTCATGCGCGGACGGGCCGTGTCCTGGGCGACGGCGAGCATGCTGGCAGCAGCGAGTGTGGTGGCAATGACGATTTTTTCTATGCGCATGGAGCGTTTCCCGGGAGTGCTGTGTGTCATTCCGTTGCTGGCACGGCCTATTTCGCCGGCTTGATGGCCTTGGCGAGAATCGCCGCCTGTTTCGGGTCCTGCGGTTTTTCGAAGAACAGCTGGTCGGCTTCTTTCGCCGTCAGGCGTGCGCCCTTGCCGACCAGGAATTCGGCAATGTCCCAATGTCCACCGACGAAGGCCATTTTCAGCGGGGTGAACTGCTGCGCGTTGACCGGGTCGGGCTCGGCGCCCCCGGCAACGAGTTTTTCGATGATGGGCAAGGGGCAGGACTGCACCGCGCCAATCAGCACGCTGTTGCCCTGGGCATCTTTCTGCTTGATGTCGGCACCGTTGGCGAGCAGCAGGTCGATCACGGCGAGCTGACGCTCCAGCGCATTCTTCTTGGCGCAGGCGACCATGGTCGCGGTGCCCAGCGAGCTGAGGCCAGCCGGGCCTGGCGCCTTCACGTCGACGCCGGCATCGATCAGCGCCTGCACGATATCGGGCTGGGCATTCACCAGGGCCTGGCCCAGCGCATCGCTGGATGCGCCGACGTTGCGCGCGCGCAGGAATTCCAGCGCCGCCTGTTCTTTCTGCGCATCGGCCGGTTTGGCCGTGGCCGGCCTGGCGCCGTGGCTGACACGGTTGTCCTTCCAGTCCTGCAGCAGTTCGCCGCGACTATGGATAAAGCCGCTGGCCTCGCCAGTGGCCGACTTGGCCAGCGCAATCGCTTCGTCCAGTACTGCATCGGGCGCGTCGAGTGCGCGCAAGGCCATCAGTGCATCGCCGCGCACGCTCCAGCTGGCGTCGCTGCGGGCCACCTCCAGCAGCAGCGGCGGTGCGTTGTCCAGCAGCCAGGTCTTGACCGCGGCCGGCGAGCTGCCGCGTGCTTCGCCCAGCTCGGCGATCGCATCCACATACGTCGCCCGGGTCGAATCGTCCTTGGCGGCGCGCAGGCCATCGAACAGCGGCGCGAAATCGCGCGCCGGGTCGACCGTGCCCTGCTCCACTTTCGCTTCGACCTGTTTGACCAGATCGGAGGCCGAAGGGCCGCGCTTGGCCAGCGCGGCCAGGCTCAGGCACGACAGCGCGGCTGCCAGCAGAATCCGTTGCATGATGTATTTCTCCACGAGTGGATGCTTACGCGTCGATGCGCTTGGCGCCGGCTTCCAGGCCGAGCTTGAGGCTGGCCTCGATGTATTCGTCCAGGTCGCCGTCGAGCACTTTCTGCGTATCGGTGCGTTCCACGCCGGTGCGCAGATCCTTGATGCGCGACTGGTCCAGCACGTACGAGCGGATCTGGCTGCCCCAGCCGATGTCGGACTTGGTCGCTTCCAGCGCGTCCTTCTCGGCGTTGCGTTTCTGCACCTCGATCTCGTACAGCTTGGCCTTCAGCATCTTCATGGCGCGGTCGCGGTTGTTGTGCTGCGAACGCTCGGTCTGGCAGGCCACGACCACGCCGCTGGGCACATGCGTGATGCGCACGGCAGACTCGGTCTTGTTGACGTGCTGGCCGCCGGCGCCGGACGAGCGGTAGACGTCGGTCTTCAGGTCGGCCGGATTGATCTCGATGTCGATGTCGTCGTCCACTTCGGGCGCGACGAAGATCGACGAGAACGAGGTATGCCTGCGGTTGTCCGAATCGAACGGCGACTTGCGCACCAGGCGGTGCACGCCGATCTCGGTCTTCAGCCAGCCGTAGGCGTAGTCGCCCTCGACGCGGAACGAGGCGCTCTTGATGCCGGCCACGTCACCCGCGGAAACTTCCATCAGTTCGGTTTTCCAGCCTTTGTTTTCGCACCAGCGCAGGTACATGCGCAGCAGCATTTCGGCCCAGTCCTGCGCCTCGGTGCCGCCGGCGCCGGCCTGCACGTCGACGAAGGCGTTGGACGCATCCATCTTGCCGGCAAACATGCGCTGGAATTCCAGCTTGTCGACCTTGGCGGCCAGCAATTCCACGTCCTCGGACACGGCGACGGCAGTGCCTTCGTCGGCTTCGGCAATGGCCATTTCCAGCAGTTCCGCCGCGCCGGCCAGGCCTTCGATCAGGCTCTTGATGCCGTGCACGATCTTTTCCAGCTGGGCGCGTTCCTTGCCCAGATCCTGGGCCCGTTGCGGGTTGTCCCAGACCGTCGGGCTTTCCAGCTCGCGGCTTACTTCTTCGAGACGTTCAGACTTGGTCTCGTAGTCAAAGATACCCCCTAAGCGACTGCACCCGACCCGTCAGGTCGTCGATGCGCGCGGAGATCGGATTGGTCTCGATCATGGCTGGCTGCCGGCGTTGAACAAAAGAGGCGCAGCATAGCAGGGGCCATGCAAATCGTGAATCGCACGGCGCTACGCAGGCGGCGCTGCGCAGGGTGCGATGTGCGCAACGAATTGCAGCGCGCGGCGTTCGGGCGGGCTCGCCCCATGAATTACCGCGGCGGCGCAAATCGCTGTGCGCATCGCGCCCTGCGAACTTACGGCAGCGCTTCCAGATGGCGGATCAGCAGGCGCAGGCGTTCGCGTCCGTTCCACTCGTCGATGCTGAGCTGGAACGCCGCGCGCAGGTGCCGCGGCGGCGGCGCGCCCTGGTAGCCGCCGAACATCACCGCTTCCAGTGGCTCGCGCCGGCTGGCGTGCTGCAGGGTCAGGCGCAGATGGGTCTGGCCCATCAGCTTCCAGTCGACCAGGCGGAATTCGTCGTCGAACAGCGGCTCGGGAAAGGCCTGGCCCCAGGGGCCGGCGAAGCGCAGCTGCCGCGCCAGTTCCAGGTCGTAGTCGCCCGCCGCGAGGCAGCCGTCGGTGTGCAGCACCGGGTCGAGCAGGGCCGGGTCCAGGCGCTGCCGCGCGACCGCGTCGAACTCGGCCGCGAACTCGGCCAGCCGGCCGGCACTCAGGCTCAGCCCCGCCGCCATGGCATGGCCGCCGAAACGCTGCAACAGGCCGGGATTTTTCGCATCGACCTCGGCCAGCGCATCGCGCAGATGGAAACCGGGAATCGAGCGGCCCGAGGCCTTGATCTCCTCGCCGTCCTCGTTGGCCGGCGCACAGGCGATGACCGGCCGGTGCAGGCGTTCCTTCAATTTCGACGCCACCAGGCCGACGATGCCCACATGCCAGTCCGGCTCGAACAGCACCACGCCGACCGGCAAGGTATCGGCACCGTAGCGCGACAAATACTGCGCCACCGTCGCCTCGCCCTGCTCCACCATCTGCGCCTGCAGGTCGCGCCGCTCGGCATTGATGGCCGACAGGGATTCGGCCAGCTGGCGTGCCCGGTTCGGTTCGTCGCAGAGCAGGCATTCGATGCCCAGGCGCATATCGTCCAGGCGTCCGGCCGCATTGATGCGCGGCCCCAGCGCAAAACCCAGGTCGCTGGCGCACAGCGTGCCAGCGCTGCGCTTGCTCGCCTCGATCAGCGCCTGCACACCGGCACAGCCCTGGCCCAGGCGGATGCGGCGCAGGCCAGCCTCGACCAGTACGCGGTTGTTGTAGTCCAGCGGCACCAGGTCGGCGACCGTGCCCAGGGCGACCAGGTCCAGCAGTACCGACAGGTCCGGCTCGGGCCGCGTGGCGAACCAGTCGCCGGCACGCAGGCGCGCACGCAAGGCCAGCAGCACATAGAACATCACGCCGACACCGGCCAGCGCCTTGCTCGGAAAATCGTCGCCGGCCAGGTTCGGATTGACCAGCGCCGCCGCCGCCGGCAGCGAATCGCCGGGCAGGTGGTGATCGGTCACGATGACGGCAATGCCCTGCGCATTCGCCGCCTCCACGCCTGCATGCGCGGCGACGCCGTTGTCGACGGTGAGAATCAGATCGGGCTTGCGCGGCAGCAGGTCGGCGACCAGGGCCGGGCTCAGGCCGTAGCCGTGGGTGAAGCGGTTGGGCACCTGGTAGTCGACATCGCCGGCACCGAGCAGGCGCAGGCCGCGTACCGCGACCGCCGTGCCGGTAGCCCCGTCCGCATCGAAATCGCCGACGACGACGATGCGCTGGCCCTGGCGCAGCGCCTGTTCCAGCAGCTCGCAGGCGCGCTCCATGCCGCCCAGCCGCTGCGGCGCGAGCAGGCGCGCCAGGCGATGCTCGACATCGTTGGCTGCCGCTATGCCGCGCGCCGCGTAGATGCGGCGCAACACCGGATGCATCGCCGCCGGCCAGGTATTGCCTTCCTCGCTGGGCGCGCGGCGCTCGATGCGCCAAACCCTCATGCGCGCAACGCCTGCGGCGGACGCCAGAAACGCCAGCGGTGCGAAAGCTTGTACACAGCGCGTTCGCCGCTGGGCAGCAGCAGGCGCAGTTGGTCGATCTTCTTCGCTGCCAGGGCTTTTTCGACCAGCGGCAGCCACGGCGCGGATAGTTCGGCCAGCCCTTGCGCGTCGTCCAGATCGAGCACGCTATGTCCGCTGAAACCGGCCAATCCATCCGCCTGCGGCAGCAGCACGGCGCACTGGGCCCGTGCCGCCAGCGCGGCCAGGGTCGCATCGCGCGTCAGCACGCGCTGGGCGTCGCTGCGCACCCATTCGGGCAGGCTGCCGGCGCCCCAGAACCACAGGCTGTTGACCGGCAGCTGGCCGCGGGCGACGCGCTGCTGGTTGAGCGGATGGTTGTGCAGCACGATCTGCGCTTCGTTGAGCAGGCTGCGCCAGCGCTTGCCGTCGTTGCCTTCGGGCAGGTGCAAACGCAGATCATCGCCGAGCGCGCGTTCCGGCGGCACGAACGCCGGCAGCTTGGCCCCGGCCGGCGCGCGCAGGTACCAGCGCGACGGCTGCGGTGCATCGATGGGAAAACCGCTGTCGCCGAACAGCGGCTTCAATGGCCGCAGCAGTTCCTGGCAGTCGGCGCTGCTCAGGCCCAGATCGCCGCAGGCCAGCAGGCGCGCCGTCGCCATGTCGGCACGCACATGGGCCGGGTCGGCGCGCAGCCAGGTGCTGCCGGCGGCATCGCCGCAGTCGGCCTCGCGCGTCAGTGCGGCCACCGGCACACTCGTGCCGGCAAATTGGAAAAGTTCACGAATGGCAATTTCACGACCGACCGCAGCGGTCGGACCCGCATCGCCGCGGCTGAGCCAGCGCGC
The DNA here is from genome assembly GCF_004363655.1 of Tahibacter aquaticus. GTDB lineage: Bacteria > Pseudomonadota > Gammaproteobacteria > Xanthomonadales > Rhodanobacteraceae > Tahibacter > Tahibacter aquaticus. The sequence continues at coordinate 55,169 of NZ_SNZH01000025.1, read as the reverse complement.
GATCGGACCGGAGGCCAGCGCCGCATCGGCGGCGAGGCGCGGGCGCGGCGGCAAAAGCAGGGTGAGTGTGTTCATGGCCTAGTTGTACACCGAACCGCCAACGCCTAGCGAAACGTGGCCTGGGGCAGGCCGCAGGCGCACCCCACCGCGCCGGTATTTCCGCCGCAAAAAGCCCCTGCCGGAGGAAGCCCGGGGCGCGCCGGAAAACGCCTCCGGCACGGGTTCTTCGTGGGTAAGACACGGGGATGGTGGGGTGCGCCTGCGGCCTACCCCACCCTACGCCGCTCATTCACCTGCGACCCACTCGCGCCCGCCGCCGCTTCAGGTGCGGCTCAATCGTAGCGGACCGCCATAATCTCGTAGCGCTTCAGGCCATTCGGCGCCTGGAACTCGAACGCGTCGCCCTGGCTCTTGCCGATCAGCGCCCGCGCGATCGGCGAGCTGACGGCGATCAGGCGCTGTTTGATGTCGGCCTCGATGTCGCCGACGATCTGATAGGTGACCTTGTCGCCCGAGTCTTCGTCTTCCAGGTCTACCGTGGCACCGAACACGATGCGCGTGCCGGCGCCGAGCTTGGCCACGTCGATGACTTCGGCATAGCTCAGGGTCGCTTCCATTTCCTGGATGCGGCCTTCGACGAAACCCTGCTGCTCGCGCGCGGCATGGTATTCGGCGTTTTCCTTCAGGTCGCCGTGGGCACGCGCCTCGGCAATGGCTTCGATGATGCGCGGACGGTCGACGGTCTTGAGTTTTTCCAGCTCGTCGCGCAGGCGCTCGGCGCCTTTCAGGGTCAGTGGCGGTCGCTTCATGCTTTCAATTCCTTATGCAGCTCCTGCAGGCTGTTGACGCTGCCGTCGCCGCGGAAATCCAGCGAATGCAGCAGCGCGCGGGCGCCGGCAATGGTAGTCGAATAGGTAATGCGCTGCTGCAGGGCTTCGCGCCGGATCGAGAACGAATCGGCGATGGCCTGCTTGCCTTCGGTGGTGTTGACGATGAAGACGATCTCGCCGTTCTTGATCAGGTCCACCACGTGCGGCCGGCCTTCGATCACCTTGTTGACCCGCTCGCAATCCACGCCCTGCTCCTTCAGCCAGTCGCAGGTGCCGCTGGTGGCGACCAGCGAATAGCCGCGGCGCAGCAGATCCTGGGCCACGCCGAGCAGGCGCGGTTTGTCCGGATCGCGCACCGACACGAACACCTTGCCCTTGGGCGGCGGCAGGATGTTCGCCGCCTCGTGCGCCCGGGCGAACGCGGCGCCGAAGCTGCGGCCGACGCCCATCACCTCGCCAGTGGACCGCATCTCGGGGCCGAGAATCGGATCGACGTTCTGGAATTTCAGGAACGGGAAGATCGCCTCTTTCACCGAGTAATACTGCGGAATCACTTCCCGCGTCGCGTTCTGCGCAATCAGGCTCTGGCCGACCATGCAGCGCGCGGCGATCTTGGCCAGCGGCACGCCAGTGGCCTTGGACACGAACGGCACCGTGCGCGAGGCACGCGGGTTCACTTCGAGGATGAACACCTTGTCGTCCTGGATGGCGAACTGCGTGTTCATCAGGCCGACCACTTTCAGCTCGCGCGCCATGGCCCGCACCTGCTCGCGCAGCTGGTCCTGGATTTCCGCGGTGAGCGAGTACGGCGGCAGCGAGCAGGACGAATCGCCCGAATGCACGCCGGCTTCCTCGATGTGTTCCATGATGCCGCCGATCAGCACATTGCCGTCCGCATCGGCGACCACATCGACGTCGACTTCGACGGCGTTGTCGAGGAAGCGGTCCAGCAGCACCGGCGAATCGTTGGAAACGCGCACGGCCTCGGTGATGTAGCGCTTCAGGTCGGCATCGGAATGCACCACTTCCATGGCACGTCCGCCCAGCACGTAGCTCGGCCGCACCACCATCGGATAGCCGATCTCCCGCGCCAGTGCCATCGCCTCGTCGGCGGTGCGCGCGGTGCGGTTGGGCGGCTGCGCCAGGCGCAGCTTTTCCACCATCTGCTGGAAGCGCTCGCGGTCTTCGGCCAGGTCGATCGAGTCGGGGCTGGTGCCGATCACCGGCGCACCGTTGGCTTCCAGTGCGCGCGCCAGCTTCAGCGGCGTCTGCCCGCCGTACTGCACGATGACGCCCTTGGGCTTTTCCTTGTCGATGATTTCGAGCACGTCTTCCAGCGTGAGCGGCTCGAAATACAGGCGATCGGAGGTGTCGTAGTCGGTGGAGACGGTCTCCGGATTGCAGTTGACCATGATGGTCTCGTAACCGTCTTCGCGCAGGGCCAGCGCCGCATGCACGCAGCAATAGTCGAACTCGATGCCCTGGCCGATGCGGTTGGGGCCGCCGCCGAGCACCATGATCTTGTCGCGCGTGCTGGGCAGCGCCTCGCATTCCTGTTCATAGGTGGAATACAGGTAGGCGGTAGAGGTGGAGAATTCCGCCGCGCAGGAATCCACGCGCTTGTACACCGGCCGCACGTTGAAGGCACGGCGCAGCGTGCGCACGGCGTTCTCGTCGGTGCCGAGCAGGCCGGCCAGGCGCGAATCGGAAAAGCCCTTGCGCTTGAGCTTGAGCAGGCGCGCCGCGTCGATCACGGCCAGGCCGCGCGCCTTCACTTCCGCTTCGGTCTTGATCAGGTCTTCGATCTGCGCCAGGAACCAGCGGTCGATGCGCGTCAGCACATAGATTTCTTCCAGGCTCAGGCCAGCGCGGAAACCGTCGGCGACGAAGAACACGCGCTCCGGGCCCGGTTCCTTCAGTTCGCGCTTGAGCGTGGCGACGCCATCGACGCTGGCAATGTCGACGCGCGTCGGCGTGAGGCCGTCCTTGCCGGTTTCCAGGCCACGCAGGGCTTTCTGCAGCGATTCCTGGAAGGTGCGGCCGATCGCCATGACTTCGCCGACCGACTTCATCTGCGTGGTCAGGCGCGCATCGGCGGCGGGGAATTTCTCGAAGGCGAAGCGCGGGATCTTGGTGACGACGTAGTCGATCGACGGTTCGAACGAGGCCGGCGTGAGGCCACCGGTGATCTCGTTGCGCAGCTCGTCCAGCGTATAGCCGACGGCGAGCTTGGCGGCGACCTTGGCAATCGGGAAACCCGTCGCCTTGGACGCCAGTGCCGAGGAACGCGACACGCGCGGATTCATCTCGATCACGACGACGCGGCCGTCTTCGGAATTCACGCCGAACTGCACGTTCGAGCCGCCGGTATCCACGCCGATCTTGCGCAGCACGGCGATGGAGGCATCGCGCAGGCGCTGGTATTCCTTGTCGGTCAGGGTCTGTGCCGGCGCGACGGTGATGGAATCGCCGGTATGCACGCCCATCGGATCGAGGTTTTCGATCGAGCAGACGATGATGCAGTTGTCCGCGGTATCGCGGACCACTTCCATCTCGAACTCTTTCCAGCCCAGCACCGATTCCTCGACCAGCACTTCGCCCACTGGCGACAGCTCCAGGCCGCGGCTGACGATGTCGACGAATTCCTCGCGGTTGTAGGCAATGCCACCGCCGGAACCGCCCAGCGTGAACGACGGCCGGATGATGGTGGGAAAGCCGACCTTGGTCTGCGCATCCAGCGCCTGGTCCAGCGTGCGCGCGATTTCCGCGCGCGGGCAATCCAGGCCGATGTCCTTCATGGCGTGGCGGAACAGCTCGCGGTCTTCGGCCATGCGGATGGCTTCGCGCGAGGCGCCGATCAGTTCCACCTTGTACTTTTCCAGAATGCCGCGGTCGGCCAGGTCCAGGGCGCAGTTCAGCGCGGTCTGTCCGCCCATGGTCGGCAGCAGCGCGTCGGGCTTTTCCTTGGCGATGATGCGCTCGACCGTGGCCGCGTTGATCGGCTCGATGTACACCGCGTCGGCGGTTTCCGGATCGGTCATGATCGTGGCCGGGTTGGAATTCACCAGCACCACGCGGAACCCTTCCTGCTTCAGCGCCTTGCAGGCCTGGGCACCGGAATAATCGAACTCGCAGGCCTGGCCGATGACGATGGGGCCGGCACCGATGATCAGGATGGTCTTTAGATCAGTTCTTTTTGGCACTGTCGCCTCCGGGCGTAGTGTCGGATTCGCTCGCGACTTCGATGTCGCGCACCGAGCTGGAAGGAATATCGAGTTCTACCCCGCCGTCGCGGGAGTCGAGCTTCAGGCGCAGGGCGGTGCGCGTATAGCGCACCAGGGTGCCGGACCGGCGCGAGCCCAGGGTCGTGCGTACCACGATCTCCTCGCCGACGTGGCCGCCGAGCTGCTCGTAGCTGACCACTTCGACCACGCGCACGCGGCCCTGCGCCGCGGCGGCGGCGCTGGCCGCCAGCATCAGGCTCAGGCCGGCCAGCACCGCGCGGCGGCGCCATTGCAGAAACAGGCTCATGATCCTGCCCTTCAGGCTGCCGCGCGCTGGCGCGACTGCATCATCTGGATAAAGGGATCGAACAGGCCGGCCACGTCCTGCGGGCCGGGGCTGGCTTCCGGATGGCCCTGGAAACTGTAGGCCGGCGCATCCGTCAGGGCGATGCCCTGCAGCGAGCCGTCGAACAGCGAGCGGTGCGTCGCCTTGACGTTGGCCGGCAGCGTGGCCTCGTCGACGGCAAAGCCGTGGTTCTGGCTGGAAATCATCACGCGGCCGCTGGCGATGTCGATGACCGGGTGATTCGCACCGTGGTGGCCGAACTTCATCTTCAGCGTGCTGGCGCCCGTGGCCAGGCCGAGCAGCTGGTGGCCGAGGCAGATGCCGAACAGCGGCAGGCGCGCGGCGACGAACTGTTTGATCGCCGCGATGGCGTAGTCGCAGGGCTCCGGATCGCCGGGGCCGTTGGACAGGAACACGCCGTCGGGCTTGAGCGCGAACACGTCCTGGGCGCTGGTCTGCGCCGGCACCACGGTGATGTCGCAACCGCGGTCGGCGAGCATGCGCAGAATGTTGTGCTTGATGCCGAAGTCGTAGGCGACGACGCGGAACGTGCCCGGCGTGCGCTTGAATTCGGTGCGGTCCAGGTCGTAGCTGCCGTCGTTCCAGGCATAGCTCGCCGTGGTGCTGACGACCTTGGCCAGGTCCATGCCCTTCAGGCCCGGAAAGGCCCGCGCCGCGGCCAGGGCCGCGTCCGCATCGATGGCCGCGCCGGTGACGATGGCGCCGTTCTGCGCGCCCTTGTCGCGCAGGATGCGCGTCAGGCGGCGCGTATCGATGTCGCTGATCGCCACGATGTTATTGCGGCGCAGATAGTCCTGCAGGGTTTCGGTGGAACGCCAGTTGCTCGCCAGCAGCGGCAGGTCGCGGATGATCAGGCCGGCGGCGCAGACCGCATCGGACTCCACATCGACCGGGTTGCAGCCGGTATTGCCGATATGCGGATAGGTCAGCGTGACGATCTGACGCGAATACGAAGGGTCGGTCAGGATTTCCTGATAGCCGGTCAGTGCGGTGTTGAACACCACTTCGCCGGTCGTCGTGCCTTCGACGCCAATGCCTGTGCCGTGGAACAGGCTGCCGTCGGCGAGGGCAAGGAGTGCTGGCAGTGTCATGCGGTCGCCTTATGGGTAGTGGCCCGGCACCTGGCCGTATATCAGGTGCGCGAAAACCCGCGGGCTGGCTCTACCAGTCCGTGGATTCGGGCAGAAAGGGAATCGAGGCGAGGCGCGATTTTAGGGGCCGGCGGCGCGGGTGTCCACCGTTGCGAGGTCGACCAAGGTCGCGCCAATGGCATAAGACCTGCCGGCGGCGCCGCTTTCGCGGCCATCGCCGCGGCATGGCCGTCTCACTCGCCGAGCACGTCGTCCATGCCGTAGCGCCCCGGCTGCGCCCGGGCCAGCCGGCGCGCCGCCCGCAGCGCGCCGCGCGCAAACAGATCGCGACTGGCGGCACGGTGCGTCAACTCCAGGCGTTCGTCATCGCTGGCGAACAGCACCGTGTGATCGCCGATCACATCGCCGCCGCGCAGCGCATGAAAACCAATCTGCCCCGCCGGCCGCGCGCCGGTCAGCCCGCTGCGCCCGTGTACGGCGACCTCAGCCAGCCCAACGCCACGGCCTTGCGCCACCGCTTCGCCCAGGCTCAAGGCCGTGCCCGAGGGCGCATCGCGCTTGCGCCGGTGATGCATCTCGACGATCTCGCAATCCCAGTCCGGCAACACCTTCGCCGCCATGCGCGCAAAACGCTGCATCAGCGCGACGCCGAGGCTGAAATTCGAGGCCCACAGCACCGGAATCTGTTCGGCCGCCCGGTCCAGTGCCACGTGCTGCGCCGCGTCCAGGCCGGTCGTGCCGCTGACCAGCGCGGCACGGTGCTGCAGCGCCAGCGCCAGCGCCGCATCGAAACCCTGCACGCCGCTGAAATCGATCACGACCTCCAGCAGCGTGCCGGCCGGCGGCGCGATGACGAATTCGCCCTCGCCCGCAGCGCCTGCCGACAGCGGCGGCAACGGCGGCAACGGCGTCCCCGCCAGCCCCGAACCGGCCCGCACCAGCGCGGCCGCGATGCACACGTCGGCACAGTCCTGCGCCGCGCGCAGCACGGCCTGGCCCATGCGGCCACCCGCGCCGTAGACGGCGAGGCGGATCGGGGCGGCGTCGGTGGTCATGGCATCGGAAGCCCGCAGCGGAAAACGCCCATTCTCGACCGCGCCCGGGGTTGGCACAACGGGATAAGCGCCGGGGCACGTCCCTGCCGACGCCGCGATCGGCAGCGCTCGCGCAGGCAGCGCAATCCGGCTGCCGCCGGCAGGGGCACCGCCGTCGCCAGGGCTCCCCTCGCCCACCGCCGCCGCCGCGGCGCCCGGCGGGGCTGCGCCGGAGCACGGGCCGGCCGGCGCCGTTTCGCTACCCCGAACAGTGGTTTTGCGACCACCCCAGGGCGCCTGACTACCGGCTGCTGACCGGGTCGGAAGGACTTTCTACCGGGTCGTTGCGACTTTTTTGTCCAACCGAAGCGGTTTCCACTACCCCGGAAGGACTCTCGACGGGGTCGTTGCGACTTTTTTGTCCAACGGAAGCGGTTTCTACTGCTCCGGAAGGACTTTCGACTGGGTGGTTGCGACTTTTTTGTTCAACCGAAGCGGTTTCTACTGCTCCGGAAAGACGTTCGACCGGGTGGTTGCAACTTTTTTGTTCAACGGAGGCGGTTTCTACTGCTCCGCAGCGGCATTCGACCGGGTCGCCGTGGCGAGAAGCGCGGAACCTGGCGGAATGCGCGTCAGCAGCGCCCCGCCAACGGAGGTATCTGGGGCTGTCTGACTTTTTGTGTTCGACCAACGCCGGAGCGGCGCAACGCCGCCCCGGCAGCGGAGGGGGCTTACGGCCCCGGGTGGAAACTGGCTTCCATCAACCCGCGCACGTCGCGCGAGAGAATCGCCACGGCGTCGAGAATGCCGCCGTGCGAGCGCGCACCGGGCGAATCCAGCTGCGCCGATGCGATGGTTTCGCTGAGTTCCTGGATGGCCGCAATGCGGACCAGCATTTCCTCCTGCAAGGCCTCGCGCTGCGCGCGGGTATCCAACACATAGGCGAACATCACCGGCTCTGCCGTCGCGATATCACGACGCAGCGGATGGAACGAACCGTAGCAAGTCATGGCGCGCGCCTCCCACTCCAGGGACCAACGCGACCGACGCGGACGCAGCAACCGGACGAACGCCCGGCGCCAAAACACACATACCGACTATCCATGGACAACTCCCTTTGCGTGGAGTCGCCACCCGGAACGGCGAAAAAAAAGGGTGGCGAACGGTGTGCGGGTTAGCAGACCGGTCAAGACCGGCGAGCCTTGCGGCTCCCCACACACCGCCGCCAGAAATCGGCAGACGACGGCGCACGAATTCCGGGCATAAAAAAAGCGCCGAAAGAGTGCGACGCGGAGTGCGTCTTGGATCGGGCTGCTAAACCCGGTTGCCGAATGGGCGGCAACGCGCGGATTGTTGTCCTCGGTGCGAGCAGCGTCAAGAGTATGGATTTGTCCCTTTTGCCGAGGCATCGGCCCGGTTCGCAGAATGACGGCCGAACCGGCACACTGTGCTGGCGAGATCGTGCGAATGAACGCAGAGTCGCACTGTCGCACTTCAGCCTTGGCGAGAAGTTGAACATGTCCAAGCACCCGCTCGGCGGGTGCCGGCGTAGCCCCCGGTTGGCCGGCCAAGGAAACAAATCTCGGCAGCACGGCCGACGAGACATCGCGAACAACGCTGCCGGAATACCACAGGGTAGAAATCAATGAATACAACAGACAAACGGATTTTCGACGACTTTCACGACAACCGAATTCATGGGTTTCGACTGATAGACGACGACTTCCGCTCAGAACTCGAATTCGATATTGACCACATCACGCAGTGGCCAACGTGTGTCGATGAAAGCGAAGCCATTTTCGAAGTCGCCAGGGCGACACTTCGTTTTCATCACGTCACCGACACCCATATCGCCCTCCGCGGCGGCACGGGGAACTATGGTTCAACGATGGGGCAAATCTTCATCCTCAGTATCGAAAGGACGCCCGTCGAGACGCCGCTCCGAGTGGCTGAATACTACCTATGGAAAATCATCACCAACGATCGCGAGAGCGTCGTCATCGAGTTCGGCGCTGCGGATTTTTCACTGGAAATCTCCGATACGAAGTTCAAGGTTCCGCGGCAGGACCTGACTTACAGCGAACGATACGGATGCTGACGGGGCTCATTGCACAGCACGAGGTCAGGTTTGATTGGCGCTTGCTGTAAGCGCTTCACCTGCCCATACCGGCTGACAGGTTCCCGAACCAGGGGCCGTGCTTGTATCCGTAGCGTGCAAGGTTTCGGTCGGCGCCTCACCGCGCGTGATTCGATGCGGCCAGGTCTTCGTCCCACGCGTCGCAGGCAGTTGGCGTCACTCGAAACAGCCCCCTTCGCGGACCTCTGTGCGCTTGTGGTCTTTGCGGCCTTCGGCATACTTGCCGCACGCACAGGGGGCGTGACATGACCAAGCGACTGCGGATTCTGCACTACAGCTGATTGAGCGACGACTTTGCCACGGCGTGCTGGCGAAAGCGCAGGGCCGTTTCGTCCTCACCATCAACGACCATCCGCTTATGCGCCGTGTGTTCGGCCGTTTCGATAGCCAGTCAGTAGCGATCAACTACCAGATGGCGGGACGCGGGAAAATTAAGCCTGCCAAGGAGTTGATCTTTATGACTCGGCTTGCAGACGGATAGCACGACCTGATCGGCGCGCCACATGATTTGCACCCTCTGCAGCATACAATCTATCGTATACATGTTCAGGGGAGAAAAATCCAAGGGAGTGACTGATGCGCAACGTTTTTTTGGCCGGGATGCTGGGCCTCGCAGGAATGGTTTGCACGCAAGTAGCGGACGCGACTACAGCGCAATGCGTGAACTGTAACGACTCACAGATGTACAGCACCGCGCGGTCGCTGGGGGCAAGCCCAAGCCCACATACGGTCTGGAATCCTGCCACTGGCTCAGTCCGTAAGTATCGCAACTACTGCGGTTCGCTCAACGGCGTTGGCCCTTCGACTGAGGGGGTTTCAGCGGCGGAGGCGAGACGGCCAGATGCGGCATCTGTGACGGCAGGGTGCAACCTCCAGACAGAAGAACTCTCCGTTGACAGCGAGACGGCTAACGTGGCTTCCGCGTTAAGCCAGATTTGGCTGGGAACTGGCGGGACGATGAAGCAAAGCATTACGGCCAACGTCGGGACAATGTCGTTCCCCGCGTACCTGCCGCGTCAGCCGAGTGCTCATGACTTCCTGTATGACGTGCAGCTGCGCGGCGAAATCCTGCGTCTGGCCAGCACGCCACAGATTTTTCAGATGACAAACAACCCGCTAGCTGGGCCGCTCATCTTCATCCTGGGGCACGTGGACGCCACGATGGGGTTCACGTCCGGCATAGTGCTGACCATTGAAATTGTTTTCTTGGACGGGTCGTCTGTGAAACTGCGTGCGACGCTGAATGAGCAGGCCGCCTATGTCGCCAATAGCGCCGTTGACGGCACCGGCCAGACCCTGCCGGACCCGACGACGAACGCCCCAGGCTACGCTGGCCGGTGGTACTACCCGCCCGGCCATGAAAACAACATGGCCCGCTTTCTGGAGTACATGCGCCAGTTGGGCGTTAACGTGCAGTACGGTGCAACGGGGTCCGGTAGCGGCGTGATCGTTTGCCACTGGAAGCCGGAGAACAACGAGACCATCTGTATGGTGCCTCGCTAGAATCTGATAGCCGGGTAGCGTGTCTCCCTGGGAGGCTGGCCAGAGAGCCAGGACGCTCCGGGGTGAAGCCTGATCTACAGGGCAATTTAAAGGGGGCGGAAGCCCCCTTTTTTGCGCCCTGAGCCGTGATCAAGTTAGCTGGCATTGATCAGGCGAGTTAGTTGGCGCGCTACACCGTTGCGACGCGGAATGGCGTGAGGCCATCGTCCGCCGGCAACAGGCGTATCGCGATTTCCTGCTCGCGGCGAATTTGCCGCATCAGTTGCCGCAGCACAGCCCGCATGGCCTCCTCGGCTACCGCCGCACGCTGGACCTCGGCGCCGGCGCACCGCTACACGTCATCGGTTTCGACAGTGCCTGGCTGGCGACGACAACGTCGCCAGCAAGTTGCGGCTCAGCGATGACCCGATCGGCCGCCTGCTGACCGGTGCCGACAGCAAGGCATTGCCGGGCTGGCGTATCGGCCTGATTCACCATCCCCCGACCGACCTTGCCGACGCACGCGACACCCAGCGCCAGCTGGGCGAGTACGGCCTGGACCTGCTGCTGCACGGCCACCAGCACGACCCGGTGATCGAACACTGGAACGACCCGCAGGCCGGCCTGCACGTTTTCGCCGCCGGCTGTCTCTACGAGCACCAGCGCTATCCCAACGGCCTGCTGGTCGTGGATGTGGACCTGCCCCTGGCACAGCCGCTGCGCCCGCGACAGGTATGGGCGCGGCGCTGGTCGCACCGGGTCGCAGAATGGATCGACGACAACGAGCTGTATCGCGGCACCCGCAACGGCCGCCTGCCGCTTGCCGCCGACGACTCCGCCCCGTTCGCCACCGCGCCAGGCGACCTCGTTGGCCGCGACGCTGAGCTGAGAGCGCTGCGCGCCGCGCTGCTGCCTGGTGCGCAGGCCAGGCGATCCACAGCTCGCCATGGAAACGGCGCAGGTGTTTGCCGAACGGGCGAAACGGCTCGGAAACGATGGCGAGTAGGCTGTTGCCAAAGGCCAGATCGCGGACAACCTGCAGGCACGGGGCGAGCTGAAGGAGGCCTTGCGCCTACGGCGCGAGGAAGAGCTTCCGGTGTTCGAGCGGCTGGGCGATGCGCGGGCGCAGGCGACCACACAGGGCCAGATCGCGGACATCCTGCAGGCGCGGGACGAGCTGGAGGAGGCCTTGCGCATACGGCGCGAGGAACAAATGCCATTTTTCGAGCGGCTGGGCGATGTGCGTTCGCTGCTCATCGGGCGCGCAAAGCTGGCGATGACGCTGGCGAAACGCGGCCACCCCGAGGATCGCCCCGAAATGCTCACGCTATTGCGGCAGGCGTTAGCCGACGCCGAGCGCCTGCATTTGCCGGAGGCGGGGATCATTCGTGGCCAGAATGCGCGAATTTTCGGCGACCGCGACGACAGCACGCCGGCGACCGTAGCAGCCAACGATGTGCCTGGGCCAGCCGCGCCGCTCGCGATCGCCCCCCGGATACTCCACTTGCGTCACGTCAGCTTCGCTCGCTGCTGTCGTTGTCACCGTGTGCCCAAAGCCCGAATCAACGTCCACGCCGATGTGCGCCTTTGTGCCGGAGTACTACTGCTCACTTTTCTTCGTCTGATGCATCTCCGGATCGCGCTCACCCTCGCCCCCGTCGCCGAAGCTCGTCGGGGCCATCGGTTCCGGCCTGACGCTCGGGGGCTAGTCCCAGCACAAAATGAAGGGCTTGTTCAGACCTTCGCTGGTGGCTGTCACTGCCCTCCTCCGTGATCGGCGGCAGCGCATCAACAGCCCGGGCGTGGCCATCGCAACAAGAAGCGTCGACGCAAGCGACATGGAAACTTTCGACGTGACCTGGCCAGGTTGACAACAGCCAGAAGTGGACATTGCCACCTGTTGGTGCCGGAAGGAACGGCCGCGAGGGGAAAGGCCGCTCGATGAGTATCAGATCCCATACTCCGGCAGTTTCATCTCATCGTGGAAGTAGCGCCCCATCAGGATTTTGGGGAATACCGGCAGGCGCATCAGCAGCGTGGCATAGTCGCGAATGCGTACCCCCAGCGCCGTTCTTGGGACAAACGAGGCCACCAGGCTTTCCGCGAGCTTCTGTTTGCGCGCGACGACGGCCTTCAGGTGCGCCTGATACTGGGCGACTGCCGCTTCGCTGTCGCCTTCGTGCCGATGCAATTCGCCGGCAAGCACGTAGGCCTGTGCCAAGGCGAAGCCGGCCCCTTCTCCGGCGATGAGGGAAGGGCAAGCCGCCGCGTCGCCGATCAACGCAACCTTGCCCTTGCCCCAGGCATCCATGCGGATCTGGCTGATACTGTCGAAGTAGATGTCGTCGGCTTGCTCGACTGCCGACAGGATGGCGGCAGATTCCCAACCGATGTCGGCCAGCGCTGCGGTCAACGCTGCCTGGCGCTCTGCGTGGCTGGCGGGAACCCGCCCCTTGAGGTACTCGTCCCGTAGCAGCACGAAGAAAAGCATCCGGTCGTCGCGCATCGGGAAGCGGGCCACATACCGGCCGGGCGCTGTATGCGCCACGTAGGCATTGCCGTTGCGCGGCCGATAGCCAGCGACCTCGAAGGAAGCGACGTGGCATCCCATCGGATACTCGAACGTGGCGTCGGGTCCGAAGACGAGCTGGCGAACGCGCGAGTGCAGGCCGTCAGCGCCAATCACGAGGTCGACCTCCCGAGGCATCGAATGCTCGAACTCGATTCGCACTCGCGTCGCGTCATCGTGAATGGCGGTGATGCTGTCGCCGAACAAGGTTTCCACTCGACCGTCCAATGAAGCGTAGATGGCCGCTGCGATATCGGATCGGGCCAGTGTGGCCATGCGTCCGTTGGCGAGCTTCAGCAGCACGCTGGAGGGGTAGCCGCCACGGGTTCGTCCCGACCGGTCCACCATGCGCAGTTCGTCGGAGTGATGCTGCAATTTCAGCAGCCCTGGCAACAGGCCCATCCGCTCCAGTGCGTCGTAGCCGATGCCCCAGAGGTTGAGCACGAACCCGCCGGTACGCAGTTCGGGGGCACGCTCCACCAGTACCACCTCGTGGCCGCGCTTGCTCAGCCAGTAGGCCAATGCGGTACCAGCAATGCCGGCTCCGTTGATGGCGACCTTCATTGACGCGTTCCCCTGTGCGGTCTGCCAGCAAAACGCGGGCGACGGCTATTTTCGCAGTATCGACATTTGCAGATCGAGAGAAGTGGGTGCAGCGACATCCACTCGGGTCGGCAACGGCGGCAGGATGCGGGATGCGGGATGCGGGATGCGGGATATGTACTCGCCCGCCCTCGATACGCCGCGCAAGAGCAGTGGCATCTCCATGCCGCACGATATCTGGCAACGGGGTGTCGCCAGTATTCCGGGTTGCGCCAGTGCAAGCGCGCTATGCCGGCGCCGCGTTGGGCGTACACCTGCAGAGTGATGACGGCGCGACGCCGCGCACAGCAAAGCGATGCGCGGCGTCGGCAGAGTCAGCAACAAACTACCAATGCACCCCACGCATCAACGCCGCCACCGCAATCTGCTCATTGGTCGGCTGCTCCAGCTCGCCCCGACCCGCCATGCCCTTGGCCGCCGCCGAATCCGGGAACAGGCGGAACGCCGAATTCATGATGATTTCGTAAGCACGCGGCGCCAGCGAATACAGGATGGAGGCGAAGATGCCCAGGCGCGTGGCGATGCGCACGGGGCGCTCGACGATGGCTTCGACGACGAGGTCGGCGGCCTCTTCCGGCGACAGGGTCGGCACGTGGTCGTACATCTTGGTCGGCGCGATCATCGGTGTCTTCACCAGCGGCATGTTGATGGTGGTGAAGTGGATGCCGAGGTCGGAATACTCGGCCTGGGCGCAGCGCGAGAAGGCGTCGAGTGCGGCCTTGGAGGCGACGTAGGCGGAGAAGCGCGGCGCATTGGTCAGCACGCCGATGGACGAGATGTTGACGATATGGCCGCGGCGCCGCTCTGACATGCTCGGCAGGAAGCCCATGATCAGGCGCAGCGCACCGAAGTAGTTCAGCTGCATGGTGCGTTCGAAATCGTGGAAGCGGTCGAAGCTCAGCGCGATGGAGCGGCGGATGGAGCGGCCGGCGTTGTTCACCAGCACGTCGACGCCGCCGTGGTCGGCCACGACTTGTTTGACGAAGGCATCGCAGCTGGCCAGGTCGGACAGGTCGACGATGTAGGTGAAGCAGCTGCCGCCGGCGGCTTCGATTTCTTTCTTGGCCACGGCGAGTTCTTCTTCGCCGCGCGCGCAGATGACGACCTTGGCGCCGGCCGCGGCGATCTTCAGCGCCACGGCCTTGCCGATGCCGGACGAGCCGCCGGTGACAACGACGACGCGGTTCTTCACCTTGCCGCTGAGCGAGTGGTCGATGAACAGGTCCGGGTCGAGGTGACGCTCCCAGTAGTCCCAGATGCGCCAGGCGTAGTCTTCCAGCTTGGGCAGCTTGATCTTGGAACCCTTCAGCGCGCGCTCGGTCTCGCGGCAGTCGAAGCGCGTGGGGTAGTTGATGAATTTCATCACTTCGCGCGGGATGCCGAAGTCGCGCAGGATCACGGTGGTGAGGCGCTTGATCGGCGGCAGGCTGCTCAGCGCGGTGCGGATGCCGCCGGGGATGAAGGCGAACATGCGCGCGTCCAGGCGCATGGTCATCTGCGGTGCGTGGCCGGCGCGGGCGAAGATGTTCAGCACCTCGCCGATGCGGCGCGGTGCGGGGTCGGTCAGGTGGAAGGTGTGGCCGTCGAGCGCGGGCTTGTGCGCGATGTGGTCCATCGCTGCGGCAACCCAGTCCACCGGCACCAGGTTGAGGCGGCCGCCTTCCAGGCCGACGGTCGGCACCCAGGGCGGCAGGGCCTGGCGCAGTTTCTTGATCAGGCGGAAGAAGTAGTACGGCCCGTCGATCTTGTCCATCTCGCCGCTGGTGGAGTTGCCGATCACGATGCCGGGGCGATAGACGCGCCAGGGACGCGGGTATTCGTTGCGCACCAGGCCTTCCGAATCGTGCTTGGTACGGAAGTACGGGTTATCCAGCTCTTCGGCTTCATCGAACATGTCTTCGCGGAACACGCCGGGGTAGAGGCCGGCCGCGGCGATCGAACTGGTGTGGTGGAATACGCCGGCCTTGACCGCTTCGCCCAGCTGCATGGCATGGCGCGTGCCATCCATGTTGGCTACATGTTGCGATTCTGCATCGGCGGAAAGGTCGTACAAGGCGGCAAGGTGGAAAAAATGCTGCACCTTGCCGGTGAGGGTCTTGAGCATCGCGGGGGCTACGCCGAGTTTCGGCTTGGCCAGGTCGCCGGTCACGGCGATCAGTCGCTTGTCGTCAGCACCCAGGCTTTCCCTGAGCTGTTCGAACTTGTCGCTGGAGCCCTTGCGTACCAGGCAGTAGATAGTGCCTTTGCGCTTGAGCAGATTGGCGACGAGATGACGACCGATGAAGCCGGTGGCACCGGTGACGAAATAAGTCATTCGTATCCCCTTGCGATGTCGCGCCAGTGAATCTGGCGTGCCCGGGCGACGGAGCCGCCCTCTCCTTCCGAAGCATAAGATAGTCCCGCCGCGGGGCGGTTTCCAAGCGGCTTTCAAACGCCTGATTGATCGCGTTGACCGTCCTGATGACGCGTGATACAAGCTCGCATTCACCGCACGCGCAGATGCGGGACCTGATCACCGAGAGCAAGCCATGTCCGATCTGACCAGCAAATTCGAGGAAGCGGCGAAGAAGGCGATGAATTTGCCCGAGCGCCCCGACAACGACACGCTGCTGAAACTGTACGCACTCTACAAGCAGGGTTCTTCCGGCGACGTGTCCGGCCCCAAGCCCGGCTTCTTCGATTTCGTCGGCACGGCCAAGTACGAAGCCTGGGCCAAGCTCAAGGGCACCAAGGCCGAGGAAGCCATGCAGAAGTACGTCGATCTGGTCAAGAAGCTCGGCGGCTGATGCCGCCGTCCCCGCCGCACGGAGAGCGCTGATGGCCCGACGTACGCGCGAGCGCATCCTCGAGATCGCCCTGGTGATGTTCAATTCCCAGGGCGAGCCCAACGTCACCACCAACCATATTGCCGACGAGCTGGAGATCAGCCCGGGCAATCTGTACTACCACTTCCGCAACAAGGACGACATCGTCGAGCAGTTGTTCGCGGCCTACGAAACGCGCATGGACCAGGCGTTGCTGGTGCCCGAGGAACGCCTGCCCACGCTCGAAGACATCTGGATGCAGCTGCATCGCGTGTTCGAGTGCATGTGGGACTTCCGCTTCCTGTATCGCGACCTGGTCGACATCCTCTCGCGCAACCGCAAGCTCAAGCTGCATTTCGGCCGTATGCTCAACCGCGCCGCGAGCAGCGCCTCGGAAGTGCTGAAGGGGCTGGCACAGGCCGAGATACTGCGCGCCACCGCCGACGAGATCCGCGCCAGCGCCGAGAACGTTCTGCTGCTGACCACCTTCTGGCTCAACTTCAACGCTGTGCGCAATTCCCGCGTCGATCCGAGCCAGGAAGACCTGAACCAGGGTATCTACCAGGTCATGCTGCTGATCGCGCCGTTCCTGCGCGATGCGGAACGCCTGCATCTGAATACGCTGGCGCAGGCGTATCGGCGCTAGTCGCCGGTAGTTCCTCGGCACCGGCGTCGCTGCCCTGCCCGCCCTGATCAACGCCGCCGGCCAGTAGCCGACGGCTGCTGCGCACCGACAGAAACTGCAAGGGCAACAACAGCGGCCATAGCGGCAGCAAGGCCTGCCAGGGCGGTAGCAATGCGCGCCGCCAGTGCGGCGGTTGCACACGCTGGACGATCGGCATGGCTATTCTCCGGCGGCGAACACCGGCTGAGCCAGGTGGCGGCTGTGGTCGCGCACATCGGCCGGCCAGGCGTCGGTATGCCGTTCGAACGCGCTGCGCTCGCCCGCATACAGCGCACGCAGGGCCTCTTCGAAGCCGGGGGCATTGCCGGCCATGGCGGTCATGAAGCGATAGGCCGACTCCTGTGCGCGCCGGCGCAGGCCGGCGCCGCCTTCGGCCTGGCGGGCCTGGTCGATCAGCTTGCGCAAGGTCACCGACGCGCCGCCGGTCTGTTCGGACAGCCATTCCCAATGCCGCGGCAGCAAGGTCACTTCGCGGGCGACCACGCCCAGGCGCGGACGGCCGCGCGCCGGTGGCGTGTCGGCTACTGCATCGGACGCTTGCAGGCGCGCGGCGATTTCGGCCGGCGTACCGCGCCAGTCGATATCGATGGGCTTGCTGCTGGCGGCGTCGAAGACCAGCACGCCGCCCACGCTATCCGGGCCAAGCTGGGCGAACGCCTGCCGCGCGGCGTCGGCGAGCGGGCCGGAGGCGATACGTCGATCGCCGAGAAAGATGATGGCTTGGGAACTATCGGGCGTCGTCATTGGCTGCTCCGGGAAGAGGCGCAGAATTTATCCGGGTAATATTCAAGAGTCAATAATACCCGGGTAAATAATTTCGCCGTGCCTGGTCTCACCCGTCAGCACGGCGGTAACGGAGCGACAGAACCCGGCTCGGGCTTGTGCGGCAGCCGCCACACCGCGACACTGCAGCGCTGGCCGGCTACGTCATTGATAATCCGGTCCGATCCGGCCCGATCGACGCCGCGTCGCTTTACACAAGCGCGATAGCACTGCTATTCTTTCGCGTCTTTGTGCAAGCTGTTTCGAGGAGCTAACCCATGAAAGTACTGAATTCGCTGAAGTCCGCGAAGCAGCGTCACCGCGACTGCAAGGTCGTGCGCCGCCGCGGCAAAGTGTTCGTGATCTGCAAGAGCAACCCGCGTTTCAAGGCGCGCCAGCGCTGAGATCACGGCCATTGCCGGATGCACAAAGGACCGCCTCGGCGGTCCTTTTGCTTTTATGGGGTTGTGATCACCGCCTCGGCGGTTCTTTTGCTTTTGTGGGGTTGTGATCACCGCCTCGGCGGTCCTTTTGCTTTTGTGGGGTTGTGATCACCGCCTCGGCGGTCCAGTCGTAGAGGCGACTGCCGACCGGCCTTCAGCCGCCGGCGCGAAAAATCCCCAACTCCATCGTCCCCGCAAACCCCGGGAACACCTGCGCCAGCGCGGTTTCCCCGCGCCGCTTGCGCAACATCTCGGCCAGCACGCTGCGGTAGTCGGTGGTAATGGCCAGGTCGCCCCGCACCAGGTCGGCATCGCGCAGCCCGGGCCAGTCCGCGTAAACACGCCCACCGGCCACGCCACCGCCAAGTACGAACAGGCAATTGCCTGTGCCATGGTCGGTGCCGCCCGAGGCGTTTTCATAGGCGCGGCGGCCGAATTCGCTCATGCTGACCAGGCAGACCTTGCTCATCAGCGGGCCCAGGTCGGTACGCAAGGCCGCCAGGCCGCGGGCGAATTCATCCAGCAGTGGCGCCAGCAGACGCAACTCGTCGTTGTGATGATCCCAGCCGCCGATGTCGACGGCGGCGGCTTCCAGCCCCACGTCCGCCTTGATCAGCTGCGCCACCTGTTGCAGCTGGCGGCCGAAGGTCGTGGCCGGATAGTCAGCGCCGTTGGCGGCCGCAAACTGGGCCGGGTCGGCGTGCTGCAGCTGATCCATGGCCCGGAAAGCGGTATGGGCGACGGCATCCATGGTGGCCGTGCCGGCATACAGCGCGTCCAGCGTCGCGGCCATGGCATCGGCCCGCGCCGAGCGGGTCTGCAGCGCAAACTCCTCGAAAGCAGCCATGCCCAGCACCGGCGCCGCACCGCCCAGCGAGCGCTGCACCGAATGGCCCAGACCTACGCCCTGGAAGTCGCTGCCGCCGCCGCGCGACTGCAGATGCCGGTTGAGCCAGCCGCTGGCCAGGTTGGGCTGCTCCAGCGCGGCGCGTTCCATGATGTCCATGCCAGAGAAATGCGAGCGGCTGCCGCTGGGCGCGCCGGTCGCATGGACCAGGGCCAGTTCGCCGGCGGCGAAGGCGGGCTGCAGCGGCGCCAGCGCTGGATGCAGGCCGAAGCGGCCGTCCAGGTCGATGACGGCGCCGCTGCCGCTGCGCGGAATCGATACTGTGGGGCGCAGGCGGTAGTAGTCGTCTTCGGCGAACGGCACCAGCACATTCAGGCCGTCCATGCCGCCGCGCTGGAAGACTACGACCAGCACGTCGCCCGCGGTTGCCGACGCCTGGGCGAAGGCCAGCCGCGGCAACGGCAGCAGCGGCGCCGCGGCCGCCAGGCCGGCCAGCTTGAGGAAATCGCGGCGCGCGTCGTTCATGCCCATGGTGCGGCCCTCAACGGTAGTGGTGATAGGGAGAAGCCAGCAGCAGGGCAGCCAGCTCGCGCGCCGTGGTATCCAGGCTGGCCGGCGTAAACACACGTTCCGGCGCCGCGCCCTGGGCCGCATAGGCAAGCAGCAACTCGCGCGCGGCCGCAGCGAGCGGACGCTGCAACAGCCGCAAGGCCAGCGCATCGACCAGTTGCGCCGGTGTGCGCGCGCTGCCGTACAGCGCGGCAATGTCGACGTACAGCCCGCTGCCGCTGCCGCGCTGGAACAGCGCCAGCACGAAATTCCAGCGCTGCAGCAGCGCGGCGGTGTTCAGCCAGTACGCCTGCACGTCCGGATAGCCGTTTGGCGCCGGCCAGTTCAGTGGGGTCTGGCCCTGCTGCGCCAGTGCGTCGGCGACGATGCGCAGCCAGTGCTCGCCCTGGACGCGCGCACCCGCGCTGCGCAGGCTGGACAGGGCAAACTCCGCCGGCCGCTTGAACTTGGCGTCGGCGCTGGCGCGGAACTCGGCCGATTCCAGCAGTGCCTGCACGGTGGCGCGGATATCGCCGCCGCTGGCGGTGAATACGGCTGCGATGCGCTGTACCAGCGACTCGGCGGGGAAATCCTCTACAAAGCGACAAAGCAGCTTTCGTGCAATATGCCGCGCCGTGGACGGATGCGTGGCGAGCAGGTCCAGCACGGCCAGGCCGTCTTCGATGCCCTGCCCCGCCGGCAGCTGCCGGCCGAGCACCTGCTTGGCGCCGAAATCGTGCCGCGCCGCGACGAAGCGGAACACGTGCTGGCCGGCGCGCCTATCGATGCTCCAGCCGGTGAAGCAGCGCGCCACCTCGGCCACATCGCTTTCGCTGTAGCCGCCGTCGACGCCGAGCGTATGCAGCTCCAGCAGCTCGCGCGCATAGTTTTCGTTCGGCCCGTCGACGACATTGCTGGCGTTGTCCAGGTAGGCCAGCATGGCCGGGCTCTGCGCGCTGGCACGCAGCAGATCGGCAAAGCGGCCCAGCGCATGGGCGCGGATCACCTCGCGGTCGTCGACGGTCTTGTAATAGCGCGCCGGACCGTCGCTGTGGGTGACGTTGAAATGGTTGGACCAGAATTCGACCAGTACCTCGAACAGCTGGCGCCGGCTGAACAGCTGCCGCGACAGCGTCGCCGCCTGCAGCTCGATCAGCGGCTGCCGGCGCCGCGGCGCATCGTCGCTGTGCGCGTAGTCGGCGATGAGCTGCGCATTGCTCAGGGCCAGCGTCGGCAGGCTCTGCGCCAGGCGGGCGTCGAGCAGGCTGTCGTCGAGCTGCTGCGGCGCCAGTTGTTCGGCCAGGTAAGCCGACACGCCGAGGCTACGGGCGCGGGCCAGTTCGGCCGCCGTGGCGCCGAAACTGCTGCGGTTGAGCAGCAACAGGGCCGAATCGGGCGGCGGCAGGGCGGCATCGGCCGCGGGCGGGGCCGCAAACAACGCGGCAAGCAGCTGGCGGCGGGCGGGCTGGGCCTGCATGGGCATGGCTCCGGTCTGGGAGATACTGCGTCAGGTGAGGCGATGCGCCGCTTCGTCGAACGGCGCCGTCGCTGCACGTCGGCCGGCACGGCAGATCCGCGGCGGCCAGTCCCCGGTCGCTGCGGCAGTGCCTGCCCGTTGCGACCGCCGATTCCAACGCAGCGCCGGCACTTTCGTTGACCGCGACTGCGACCGGCTTAACAAGCTCAAGCAGATCTCGTGGAAGTTGCCGCAACCTTCTGTTAAAACGCGCTTTGCCTATCCGGCCCCTGAAGGCTCAAGGAGACACCCATGTCGATACGCCTGCTCCCGTTGCTCGCCAGCCTGGGCCTGGCCGCCGTCGCCGCTGCTCCCGCGGCCATGGCCGATACCCTGCTGATGCAGCGCACCGAAAAAGAGGCCAGCGTGGCCCTGCCCAACCGCGGCATGTCCATGAGCCAGGTCGAAAGCCGCTACGGCACGCCGCGCAACAAGCTCGACCCGCGCGGCGGCAACAAGCCGCAGCATCCGGTCATCAACCGCTGGGAATACGACAATTTCATCGTCTATTTCGAGCGTTCGCACGTGATCGACGCCGTGGTCAAGCGGGTCGACGCGAACGAGCTGGGACCCAAGCCGGTCCACTGAGCCCAGCCCGCGTCCGGCCCCGCCGGGCGCCGGCGCAAGCCCTTGCCGGTCAAAGGCTTGGTCGGGGCTTCCCGCTCCGCTATGCTGCGCGATTCCGCGTCGCGGTCGTGCAGCCAATGACACCGTATCGCGGCATGCCCTGATTCCGAGGACTGCTGTGCTGACGAATTCCCTGTTGCGCCTGCCCGCCGAGTGGGAGGCGCAGTCCGCCGTATTGCTGGCCTGGCCGCATGCCGACACCGACTGGGCCGAGCGCCTGGCCGAGGTCGAGACGACGTATACCGCGCTGATCGCCGCGATCGCGCGCTTCCAGATCGCCATTGTCTGCGTCGCCGACGACGCCGTGCAGGCACGTGCCACCGACCTGCTTGGCGCCGCCGCCGCCGACCTGCGCCGCATCCGCTTCGTGCAGATCGCCTATGACGATACCTGGCTGCGCGATTCCGGCCCCATCACCCTGAGCGATGGCAAGCATTTCCAGCTGACCGATTTCCGCTTCACCGGCTGGGGCGGCAAGTTCGAGGCCAGCCTCGACGACCAGCTCGTGCAGGGCCTGATCCAGCGCGAAGTCTTCGTGCCCACGGCACACCGGCGCATCGACTGGGCGCTGGAAGGCGGCGGCATCGAATCCGATGGCGCCGGCACCATCCTCACCACCTGGAAGTGCCTGAGCCAGCGCCATCCGCAGCAAAGCCGCGCGGACATGGAGCAGATCCTGCTCGACGGCCTGGAAGCGCAGCGCGTCCTCTGGCTGGACAACGGCTATCTCGAAGGCGACGACACCGACGCGCATATCGACACGCTGGCGCGATTCGCGCCGGACAACGCCATCGTCTACCAGGATTGCGACGACCGCGATGATCCGCACTACGCCGAACTGAATGCCATGGCCGAGGAACTGGCCGCCCTGCGCACGCGCGACGGCGAGCCGTACCGCCTGCATGCGCTGCCCTGGCCGCAGCCCATCCTCGACCAGGGCCGCCGCCTGGCGGCCTCGTACGCGAACTACCTCATCGTCAACGGCGCCGTGCTGATTCCGGCCTATGGCGATGCCGCCGACGACGAAGCCGCCCGCATCATCGGCCTGGCGCACCCGGGGCGCCGCATTGTGCAAGTGCCCTGCCGTCCCCTTATCTGGCAAAACGGCAGCCTCCACTGCGTCACCATGCAGCTGCCCAAAGGAGTCGTCGCATGAAATCGCCCCGCCTGCGCGCAGCCCTGCTGCAGGAAACCGACCGCGGCAGCGTCGCCGCCAACCTCGATGCCATCGAGGCCGGCCTGCGCGAAGCGGCCCAGGCCGGCGCGCAGCTGGTGCTGCTGCAGGAACTGCACAACGGTCCGTATTTCTGCCAGCACGAAAGCGTGGACGAATTCGACCGCGCCGAAACCATTCCCGGCCCCAGCACTGAACGCATCGGTGCGCTGGCCGAGGAACTGAAGCTCGTCGTCGTCGCCTCGCTGTTCGAGCGCCGCGCCGCCGGCCTGTACCACAACACCGCCGTCGTGTTCGACCGTTCCCGCGCCATCGCCGGGCGCTATCGCAAGATGCACATTCCGGACGATCCGGCGTTCTACGAAAAGTTCTATTTCACCCCGGGCGACCTGGGTTTCGATCCGGTCGAGACCTCGGTCGGCAAGCTCGGCGTGCTGGTGTGCTGGGACCAGTGGTATCCGGAAGCCGCGCGCCTGATGGCGCTGGCCGGCGCCGAACTGCTGCTCTATCCCACCGCCATCGGCTGGGACCCGCACGACGAGGACGCCGAGAAACAGCGCCAGCGCGATGCCTGGATCACCGTGCAGCGCGGCCATGCCGTAGCCAACGGCCTGCCCCTGCTCGCCTGCAACCGCACCGGTTTCGAGGCCGCGCCCGACGCGGGCCGCGGCATCCAGTTCTGGGGCAACAGTTTCGTCGCCGGGCCGCAGGGAGAATTCCTGGCCCAGGCCAACACCGACAGGCGCGAGCTGCTTGTCGTCGACATCGACCTGCAGCGCAGCGAACACGTGCGCCGCATCTGGCCGTTCCTGCGCGATCGCCGTATCGATGCATACGGTGACCTGCTGCGCCGCTTCCGCGACTGACTCCCACACATGACCACTGAAGATCCTCGCCCGGAAGATTTCGGGCCGCCGGACGTTTTGCAGGACCAGCCTATCCGCCGTGTCGTCCTGGGCGATACCGAATTCGTGCTGCTGGGCACCGCCCACGTATCGCGCGCCAGCGTGGCGGCGGTACAGGCCATGATCGAGCGCGAACATTTCGACGCCATCGCGGTGGAGCTGGACTCCAACCGCTATGCCTCCATGCGCGATCCGGAACTTCTGCGCAAGATGGATTTGTTCCAGGTGATCCGCCAGGGCAAGGCCGGCCTGGTCGCCGCCAACCTGGCGCTGTCGGCGTTCCAGCGCCGCCTGGCCGAGCAGTACGGCATCGAGGCCGGCGCCGAACTCAAGGCCGCGTTCGAAGCGGCCGAGGCGCGCTCGATTCCGGTCTGGCTGATCGACCGCGATATCGGCATCACGCTCAAGCGCGCCTACCGCAGCGTCGGCTTCTGGGACCGCATGGGCATCATCAGCGGCCTGGGCGCGAGCGTGCTGTCCAGCGAAGAGATCGGCGAGCAGGACATCGAGAAACTCAAGCGCGGCGACATGCTGGAAAGCGCGTTCTCCGAATTCGCGCGCGAATCCGAGCCGCTGTACCGCAGCCTGATCGCCGAACGCGACAGCTACATGGCCGCGCGCCTGCGCGAAGAGCAGATCAAGACCCCGGTGCGGCGCGTGCTCGCCGTGGTCGGTGCCGGCCATCTGGCCGGGCTGGAGCGCGAACTGAACGAACAGAACGCGCCGCCGGTGCCGCTGCGCGCCACGCTGGACACGGTGCCCGCCGGCGCGTCCTGGCCGAAATGGCTGGCGCTGGGCATGTTCGTCGCCATCGCCGCCGCCATCGGTCTGCTGTTCTACAAGGACGCCTCGCTGGGCACCGATGCCCTGCGCGACTGGATCCTGTTCACTGGCGGCCTGGCCGGCCTGGGCGCCCTGGCCGGCGGCGGCCATCCGCTGTCGGTACTGGCCGCGGCCATCGCCGCGCCGCTGAAGCCGTTCCGTCCCGGCATACCGCCCGGCGTGGCCAGCGCCGGCGTCGAGGTCTGGCTGCGCAAGCCGCGCGTCGCCGATTTCGACAGCCTGCGCCATGACGTCAGCGTCTGGACGGGCTGGTGGAAAAATCGCATTTCCCGCACGTTGCTGGTTTTCCTGCTGACCAACTTCGGCGGCATGATCGGCGTCTGGCTGGCGGGCTTTCGCATCCTGAAAAGCCTGGCCTAGTTTTCTGCACCGCGGCGACATGTGTCGCCGCGGCTTTTCGCGCAACGATTCTGCGAGGTCCGCAGCGCAATGAAATTCGCTCGTTTCCTGTTCAAGCCGCGTTGGCAAAGCAAAGATGTCGCCACCCGCCGCGGCGCCGTCACCGAACTCAATGACGCCGAGCTGATCGGCGCGCTGCCCGCGATCGCCCGCAACGACAGCGATGCCGGCGTGCGCCTGGCCGCGCTGCGCCGCCTCAACCAGTACGAAGCCTGGCGCGAACGCTCCACCGGCGATGCCGACGGCAGCCTGCGCGAGACCGCGCGGGCGGCCTACCTGGCCATGTTCATCGGCGGCAGCGCCGACCGGCCGCCGCTGGAGCGGCGCATTGCCGAGCTGGACACGCTGTCGGGCGAAGAGATCGAACGCGTCGTCGCCCAGGCCAGTGAACTCAGCCTGCGCAGCGCCGCGCTGGAACGCGCCACGCGCCCCAGCCTGCTGGCCGACGTGGCGTCCACTGACGCCGATGCGAAGCTGCGCCTGATCGCGCTGTCGCGCATCAACGATCTCGACGCGCTGATGCGCGTGGCCGAGCGCACGCGCAAGACCGACAAGGTGGTCAGCCGCCTGGCCCGCGACCGCGCCGAAGCCGGCCGCATCGCCGCCGGCGACGCCGCCACCATCGAAGCGCGTGCGCGCAGCCTGTGCGAACGCG
Organism: Tahibacter aquaticus; assembly: GCF_004363655.1. Taxonomy (GTDB): domain Bacteria; phylum Pseudomonadota; class Gammaproteobacteria; order Xanthomonadales; family Rhodanobacteraceae; genus Tahibacter; species Tahibacter aquaticus. The sequence goes on along the minus strand of NZ_SNZH01000025.1, from coordinate 29,623 downwards.
TCGAAGCCTTGCTGTCGCGCCCGCGCAGCGAGCGCGCCGACGAGCTGGCCGCGATCGACACCGCCTGGCAGCCGATCGACGGCAAGGCGCCGAAACAATTGGCCGAACGCTTCGAATCCACGCGCAGCTTCCTGCGCCAGGACACCGAAGAAGCTGCCGCCGAACGCAGCCGCCTGCGCGAACTGCGTACGCGCCTGGAACAGGCACTGGCAGCGACCGAGGCCGACAGCAGCACGCTGGAAGCGCTGGCCGCCGAAGCCGGCTCGGGCCTGGCCGCCGCCACACTGCAAACGCCCGAACGCGAGCGCGTCGAAGCCCTGCTGGTGCGCCTGACCCAGCGCGTCGCCCAGCGCGCCGTACAGGACACTGCCGCCGCGCAAGCGGCGCACGCCGCCGCCGAGGTTGCGGCGGAAGAAGAAGGCAGCCGCGCCGAAGCGCGCCTGGAAGCGCTGGCCGCCAAGGCACGCTTCGATGCGGCGCTGGAACGCGCCGCCGCCGACAAGGAAAAACAGCGCGAACAGCACCAGGCGCTCAAGCGCGACCTGGATCAGCTGGTGATCGAACTGGAGCAGCAGCTGGAAGGCGGCGACCTGGCCCATGCAGTCGCCACCCAGGCACGCATCGCCAACCTGCTCGAAGGCCTGCCGACCATCGCCCGCCACGACAAGCGCCTGGCCAATGCGGAAGCGCGCTTTGCCGAGCTGAAACGCTGGCAGCGCTGGTCCGGCAACGAGCGGCGCAAGCAATTGTGCGAAGCGATCGAAGCCCTGCCCGGCCTGGGCCTGCACCCCGACGCCGTCGCCACCCGGGTACGCGAAGCGCGCACCGAATGGCAGCAGCTGGATGCACGCGACGGCGAAGCCGAGGCGCGCGCCAGCGCCGGCCTGGGCCGCCGCTTCCAGGCACTTTGTGCACAAGCGCTGAAACCGGCACAAGGCTACTTTGCCAAGCGCGACGAAGTGCGCAAGTCCAACCAGCAGGAGATCGAAACGCTGATCGCAGCCACCGAGGCACTCGCCGCCGACGGCAGCGATCTCGCCGCGCTGGCCAAGCAGCGCCGCGTCGCCAGCGACGCGCTGCGTGACCTCGACAGCGTCGATCCGCGCGAACGCAAGACCCTGGCCCAGCGCCTCAAGGACGTGCTCGCGCGCATCGATGCACGCCTGGACGAACAGGCCGCCGCGGTGGAAGCGGCCAAGCGCCGCCTGATCGGCGAGGCCGAGCGCCTGGCCACGGCCGCCGACGCCGCAGCCGCCGCCCGCGAAGTGCGCGACCTGCAGGCGCGCTGGAAAGCCGCCGGCAACGGCCGCCGCCGCACCGACGAAGCGCAGTGGAAGGAATTCCGCGGCCATTGCGATGCGGTATTCGGCAAGCTGGACAGCGCCCGGCGCGAACGCGAAGCGGCGGACAACGCCAGCCGCGAGCAGGCGCTGGCCGTGCTGGCCGACTGGGAACAGCTATCCGCCGATTCGGCCGACGCCCTGGCCGCGCAGCGCCGCGAACTGGAACAGCGCTGGAGTGCGCTGAACCTGCGCGATCGCGAACTGGACAAGCGCTGGCAGCTGCAGCGCGACCGCCTGGATGCGGCGCAACAGCAGGTGCACAAGCAGCGCCGCGACGGCGTATTCCGCGATGCACTGGCCCGCCTGGCGCTGTGCGAAGCACGCGAAGCCGGCACGCAGGACGACGCCGCGGCGAAAGCCGCCTGGGACGCGCTGGGCGATGCCGCAGCCGGCCCATTGTCCACAACGCTGCAGTCCCGCTTCGACAGCGCCGGCAGCGCCGAAGCCAGCGCCGGCCAGGACGAGGCGCGGCGCGAGCTGCTGGTGACGCTGGAATTCCTCGGCGGCGTGGAAACGCCGGAAGAAGACAAGGCGCGGCGCATGGACCTGCAGGTCAGGCGTCTGTCGCAACGCATGAGCGGCACCGAGCAACGGGCAGCGCGCGACGAACTGCTGCAGTGCCTGCAGCAATGGACCCGCTTCGGCGCGCTGCCGCGAGACGAAGCGCAAGACTGGCAGGCGCGCTTCCGGCGTGCCTTCGAAGCAGCGCTGGCGCAGGCTGGCTGAGCCGATCGGCAACGGCCGCCAGCGCTATTCGGTCCAATAGCGCCGGCGCGCCAGGCGGCACTGTTCCAGCAGCCGCGGCGCCGCGGCGGGCGAGAAGATCAGTCGTAGACAACCCGATTCGGCCGTGTCCAGCACGCGAATGCCGCGCGCGCGATAGCGCTCGGTCACTGCCGGGTGCGGATGCCCGAAGCGGTTGCGATAGCCAGCCGATACCAGCGCCAGCTGCACCGACAAGGCATCCAGCAGGGCCGCGCTGGACGAGGTCTTGCTGCCGTGATGCGGCACCAGCAGCACCAGCGGCGCACGACCGGCCGCCTCGGCTACGGCCGGTTCCACCGCCGCACTGATATCGCCCGTCAGCAGCAGGCGTCCCTGCCCGCTCTGCACCAGCAGCACGCAGGACGCATCGTTGCCCTGGCGCGGCGTGGCGGCGTCGGGATGCAGCACGCGGAACTCCACGCCGTCCCACTGCCACTGCTGTCCCGCCTCGCAGGCCGGTGCCCCGGGCAGGGCCGCGTCTCCGACCAGCAGCGTGCGTGGCTGCAGTGCGCGCTGTACCGCCGCCGCGCCGCCCGCATGATCCATGTCCGCATGACTCAGCACGAGGCGATCCAGCCGGCGCAGATCGAGTGCCTGCGCGGCCGGCACGACCACGGCCTCGCCCAGATCGAAGCCCGACGGATAACGCGCGCCGGTGTCGTAGAGCAAGGCATGTCCGTGCGTGCGCAGCAGTACCGCCAGCCCCTGCCCCACGTCGATGACGTTGACCTCGAACTCGCCCGGCTGCACCTCGGTGGTACGCGGCCACAGCAAGGGCAGCAGCAGCAACAGGCCCAGGCCGCGCAGCGGCATGCCGCGCGGCAGCAGCAGCCAGGACACCGCCAGGCCGGCCAGCAGCAGGGCCATGACCCCGCTTTCGGCGAAATACCACTGGGCCAGCGGCCACTGCGCCAGCCATTGCAGCAGCAGCCATTGCCATTCCAGCGTCCAGGCCGCCAATTGCAGAAAGAAACTACCGGCAAAAGGCAACGGCAGTACCAGCAATGCGCCGGCCAGGGTGAGCGGCACGACGACGAAGCTGATCCACGGTACGGCGACCAGATTGGCCAGCGGCCCGACCACGGAGCTCTGGCCGAACAGCCAGACCGACAGCGGCAGCAAACCCAGGCTCATGGCCCCTTGCGCACGCACCAGCTCGCGCCAGGCGCTGCGTGCGCCGCTGCTGTCCAGGCAGTACAGCAGCAGCGCCACGCCCGCATACGACAGCCAGAAACCGGCCGAGAGCAGGGCCAGCGGATCGGCCAGCAACATCGCCGCCATGGCCAGCGCGAGCGACTGGCCCAGGCCCAGATGCCGCCGCGCGAGGCGGGCCAGCGCGACCACCGCGATCATCAGCAAGGTGCGCAGCGTGGCCAGGCCGAAACCGGCCAGCGCCGCATACGCCGTCGCGCAGGCCAGCGCCAGCGGCGTTTCCAGCACTGCCGCCGGCCAGCGCAGGGTGCACTGCGGCCAGAGCCGCCACAGCCGCCGCGCGCACCCGGCGCCGAGGAGGCCGAGCAGGCTCACATGCAGGCCCGAGATCGCGATCAGATGGCCGACACCGGTCGCGCGCAGCACCTGCCATTCCTCGTCGCTCAGGCCGCGCTGGTCGCCGACCGCCAGCGCGCGCAGCAGATGCGCCGTTGCGCTGTCGCCAAACTGCGCGGCGATGGCTGCGGCAATGCGTTCGCGCAGGCTGTCGACGCAAAATCCACGCGTCGCCAATTCCCGGTTACCGGCGTCCTCGCGCACATAGCCGGTCGCGACCAGATCCAGTTGCAAGGCATGCCGTTCCAGATCGAAACCACCCGGATTGCTCGCTCCCCGCGGCCGCTTCAGGCGCAGCTGGAGATGCCAGCGGCTACAGGCAGCCACGCGCGGCGCCACGCCGTACCAGGACAGGCGCAGGCGACCGCGCAGGGGCACTACCCTGCCCTGGTAACTGGCCGATTCGATCTGCGCGTCGAAACGCAAGGCGTCGGCACGCGCATCCGGCAGATCGCGTACACGCAGCTGCACGTGCAGGTCGGCGCCTTCAAGTTCATGCGGCAGGCGCTGGGCCAGGGCCAGGTCGGCGCGCAGGCCGAACCAGCAGGCGCCGAGCAGGCAGAAAGCCGGCCAGCACAGCAGGGGCCGGCGGCACAGCAACAGCGCCACGACACAGCCAGCCGCCAGCAGCCATGGCGCAGGCAACGCCGGCGACAACTGCAGCAGCAATGCACCGGCCAGCACAGCAGCGACCGCCGCAGGCGCGAGCAGATGCGGCGCAACGCGGCGGCGGGCAACGAACGCGGAATAGGCCCAGGAAACAAGTCCGGACATGCGGCAGAACCGGCAGCAAGGCTAGGCCGTACAGCCTTGCCTGCGCGAGTGACCGCAGCCAGCGGCGCAGGCCGCGCACAAGCCTGGGAATCTTCCGAACTACGCGCGCGGTGCGGCGATGCGACCGATACGGCTAGCGCGCGACGGCAGTCGGCGCCGCGCTGCCCAGACGGCCGCCGTGCAGCTCCAGCACGCGATCCATGCGCCGCGCCAGGCTGTGGTCGTGGGTGACCAGGACGAAGCTGGTGCCGACTTCGCGGTTGAGTTCCAGCATCAGCGCATACACCTGGGCGGCGTTCTTTTCGTCCAGGTTGCCGGTGGGTTCGTCGCCGAGCACGCAGGCCGGCCGAGTGACCAGCGCGCGCGCGACCGCGCAGCGCTGGCGTTCGCCGCCAGACATTTCGCCGGGCTTGTGTTCCAGCCGCTGGCCCAGGCCGACGCGCTGCAACAGGTCGCCGGCCTGGCGGCGCGCTTCGGCAATCGGCGTGCCGCGGATCAGCAGCGGCATGCAGACGTTCTCCAGTGCGGTGAATTCCGGCAGCAGGTGATGGAACTGGTAGATGAAGCCGAGCGAACGGTTGCGCAGTTCGCCGCGGGCCTTGTCCGACAAGGCCGACATGCGCTGGCCGGTCACCTCGATCTCGCCGCTGCTGGGTGTATCCAGGCCGCCGAGGATATGCAGCAAGGTGCTTTTGCCCGAGCCCGATGCACCGACGATGGCCAGGGTTTCGCCGCGTTTGAGTTCGAAGCTCAGCGCGTTCAGCACTTCGGTGCGCAGCGAGCCTTCCTCGTAGATCTTGCTGACGCCGCTGGCACGCAGCACCACGCCGCTTTCGGAATGAGTGGAATTATTCATAACGCAGCGCCGCCGCCGGCTGGGTGCGCGCGGCACGCCAGGCGGGATAGAGTGTGGCAATCAGCGAGAAGCCGAAGCCGAGCAAGGCGATCAGGCCGACGTCGCTCCAGTGCATGTCCGAGGGCAGATCGCTGATGTAGTAGACGTCCGGCGAGAGCACCGTGAAGTTGAACTGGGTCTCGATGAACTTGACGATGGCTTCGAGGTTCAGCGCCAGCACCACGCCGAACAAGGTGCCTAGCGCAATGCCGATTGCGCCGACCACCACGCCCTGCACCATGAACACGCCCATGATGCTGAGCGGCGATGCGCCCAGCGTGCGCAGGATCGCAATATCGGCCTGCTTGTCCTGCACCAGCATCACCAGGGTGGAAACCAGGTTGAATGCGGCGACGGCCACGATCAGCGAGAGGATCATGAACATCACGCGCTTTTCCATGGCGATGGCGCGGAAGAAATTCGCATGGCCCTGCATCCAGTCGCGCACGCGGTAGTACTGGCCCAGCTCTTCGGCCAGGCTGCGCGCGACGCCGAAGGCATTGAACATGTCGTCGAGTTTCAGGCGCAGGCCGTCCGGCCCTTGCATCTGGTAGAGGCGCTGCGCGTCTTCCAGATTGACGATGGCGAGGCCGGCATCGTATTCCTCCATGCCGATCTCGAAGATGCCGACGACGGTAAAGCGCTTCAGCCGCGGCACTGCGCCTACCGGCGTGGCCTGGATTTCCGGCGCGTACACCACGACCTGCTCGCCCACGTCGACGCCGAGCTTGTACGACAGTTCGCGCCCGAGCACGATGCCGAAGCGGCCGGCAACCAGGTCTTCCAGCTTGCCTGCCTTCATCTTGCGGTCGACTTCGGAAACCTTGGGCTCCTGGTCCGGCAGCACACCGCGCACGATGGCGCCGCCGACGCGGTCGCCCTGCAGCATCGCCTCGCGTTCGATGAACGGCGCCGAGCCCAGTACATGGGAATTGGCCTCGGCCTTTTTCTGCGTCGCCGCCCAGTCGCTCATGCCGCCTTCGTCGAGGCTGCTGATGGTCGCGTGCGAGACCATGCCGAGGATGCGCGTGCGCAGTTCGTTGTCGAAGCCGTTCATCACCGAGATGACCACGATCAGCGCGGTCACGCCCAGGGCGATGCCGAGCATGGAAATCAGGGAAATGAAGGAGATGAAATGATTGCGACGCTTGGCCCGCGTGTAGCGCAGGCCGATGAACAGCTCTAACGGTCGGAACATGGCCGAATTGCAGTCCTTGGGAACGGGTTCAGACCGAAAAGCCGGCCGAGAGTGCTATAGCCGCCGCAAGCGCGCAAGCCGAGCGCAGCGCGGCGTTCAGCTCAAGCTCGGTGGCAGTGTACGCGGCCTGCACTCCTGGGCGAGACGCACGCGCAAGCAGCGGCGCGTATCGCGATCGAGATTGTCCGGCAGCAGCGGCAGGCTCACCCTGCGCCCGGCCGCCTGCAGGCGCAGCAGCACGGCCGGGCCGAGCGTATTCCAGCCTTGCAGCGTGGCCGGCTGCTGGGTGCGGCCGGCATCGAGCAGCAGCCAGTTGCCGTCCCTGTCCCAGCCTACCTGGCGCACACGCGGTCGCAGCAGGCGCAGCACGGCCAGCGCGTAGCTGGTCACGACCAGCACCGACAGCAGCAGTGCCCAGCGCGGATACTGGCCGAGCCGGCTGTACCAGACCGAGCCCAGCGCCAGCAGCAGCATGCCGCTGCACAACGCGGCGAGCAGGCGCGAAGGCCGGTAGTCAAACGCGATCGCGTCGGCGGATTTCATCGACGATAAGCTGCCAGTCCGCACGCGTTGCGGTTTCGCGCCCGACCAGCCAGTTCCACAGGTCGGGGTCCTGCACCTCGAGCAGATCGGCAAACGCGGCCTGCAGTGCCGCATTTGCCTGGGCGTAGCGCGTATCCAGCCACCAGCCGACCAGGGCATCGAGCTCGCGCGTGCCGCGGCGGCAGCGCCAGCGCAGGCGCGCGACAGTGGTGTCGGTCATGGCCGGCGTCAGGCTCAGGCGCCCTGGCGCAGCACCATCAGTTTCTTGATCTCGGCGATCGCCTTGGCCGGGTTCAGGCCCTTGGGACAGGTGCGCGCGCAATTGAGGATGGTGTGGCAGCGATACAGGCGGAACGGGTCTTCCAGGTCGTCCAGGCGAGCACCGGTGTCTTCGTCGCGGCTGTCGACGATCCAGCGGTAGGCCTGCAGCAGGATGGCCGGGCCGAGATAGCGGTCGCCGTTCCACCAGTAGCTCGGACAGGAGCTGGAGCAACACGCGCACAAAATACATTCGTACAGTCCGTCCAGCTTGGCGCGGTCTTCCTTGGACTGCAGGCGCTCTGCGTCGGGCGGCGGCGCGCTCTGGGTGCGGATCCACGGCTTGATGGACGCGTACTGGGCGTAGAAGTGGGTCAGGTCCGGCACCAGGTCCTTGATCACTTCCATCTGCGGCAGCGGATAGACCGGCACGTCCTTGGCATCGCAATCGCCGATCGCCTTGGTACAGGCCAGCGTGTTGGTGCCATCGATGTTCATCGCGCAGGAACCGCAGATACCTTCGCGGCAGGAGCGGCGGAACGTGAGCGTGGGATCGATCTCGTTCTTGATCTTGATCAGCGCGTCCAGAACCATCGGCCCGCAGGTGGCCAGGTCCACGTCGAAGGTGTCCACGCGCGGGTTCTGCCCGTCGTCGGGATTCCAGCGGTAGACCTTGAACGTCCGCACCTTGGTAGCGCCTGCCGGCGCCGGGAAATGCTTGCCCTTCTGCACGCGGGAATTCTTGGGCAGTCTGATCTCAGCCATGTTGCGGACTCCGGGAGGCGGCGATGGCCTCGATTTCTAGCAGCCAGGCGGGATCGAGCGTTTGCGCGACGATCACGGTCAAGGCGGGCTGGTGGGAACCAAGCACTTCGCGCCGGATCGCGCCGTTACGGGCGGCGTGGTCGCGCGAGGTGAGAAATGTGGTGATTTTTACAATGTCGCCGACGCCCAGCCCCGCCGCCTGCAGCGTGGCGAGGATATTGCGCCAGACCGCGCGGCACTGCTCGTCGAAACCCTGGGCGATGCTGCCGTCGGGGTTGCTGGGAATCTGTCCGCTGACGAACAGCAATTCCTGCCCGGCGGCGAGCTTGAGCCCGTGCACGTAGCCGCCTTCCGGCGCGGCCACCTCGGCGGGAACGATGGCGCTGAACTCAGCCACGCGACAGATTCCGCGTCCACTGCCCGCTCAGCACGAAGCGCGGGAAGGTGATGAACTGTTCGACGAAGACGCGGCCGAGGAAATCCAGCGGGCCGTCGAACGGCACCGGCGCCTCGGCCTCGCGCTTGTGGCCTATGCCCTGCGCCAGGAAGGCCAGCACGGCGAAGCCGAACGCGAACAGCGCCGGCAGCCATTTGCCCCAGGTCAGGAAACGCACGCTGGCGAGCATGCCGGCGATGAATGCCGGCACCGCCACCATATGCAGCAGCAGGTTGAGCCGGTCGCGGTGATTGCGCTCGTAGCCCCGCCACTGCCATGCGATCAGCCCGCCTTCGCGTGCCATCGGTGCCTTCCCTTCTTAGTAAGTGCGCGCCTTCGGCGGCACGACCTGGACATCGTCGGTAAGCGTATACATGTGCACCGGCCGGTAGTCGATCTCGGTCTTGCCCTTGTCGTCGACGGTGCAGATGGTGTGCTTGAGCCAGTTTTCGTCGTCGCGCTTGCCTTCGTGACCAAGATTGCCGGCTTCGTCGTGGGTCCAGAAATCTTCGCGCGCCTGGGCGCCGCGGGATTCCTTGCGGTTTTCCGCCGACACCATGGTGACCAGGGCCTGGTCGAGCAGGTTCTGCAGCTCCAGCGTCTCGATCAGGTCGGAATTCCACACCAGCGAGCGGTCGGTCACGCGCACGTCGTTGTAGGCCGCATGGCATTCCTGCATGCGCTTGACGCCGCGCTGCAGGCCTTCGGCCGTGCGGAACACCGACGCATCTTCCTGCATGGTGCGCTGCATGCGCAGGCGCAGATCTGCCGTCGGCGTGCTGCCGTTGGCGTAGCGCGCACGGTCGAGATTGGCCAGGGCCTTGTCGACGATGCTGGCGGGCAAGTTCTTGTGCGGCGTGCCGGGCTTGATGATTTCCGCAGCGCGGTTGGCGGCGGCGCGGCCGAACACGACCAGGTCGAGCAGCGAGTTCGAGCCCAGGCGATTGGCGCCGTGCACCGACACGCAGGCCGCTTCGCCGATGGCGAACAGGCCGGGCACGACCGTGTCCGGGTTGTCGCCGGCCTTGCGCACCACTTCGCCGTGGTAGTTGGTCGGAATGCCGCCCATGTTGTAGTGCACCGTCGGCTGCACCGGAATCGGCTGCTTGGCCACGTCGACACCGGCGAAGATATGCGCGCTCTCGGCGATACCCGGCAGCTTTTCGTTGATGACGTCGGCGCCCAGGTGCATCAGGTTCAGATGGATATGGTCGGCGGCGGCGCCAACACCGCGGCCTTCGCGCACTTCGATGGTCATGGCGCGCGACACCACGTCGCGCGAGGCCAGGTCCTTGGCGTTGGGCGCATAGCGCTCCATGAAACGCTCGCCCTTGGAATTGGTCAGGTAACCGCCTTCGCCACGCACGCCTTCGGTGATCAGGCAGCCGGCGCCGTAGATGCCGGTGGGATGGAACTGCACGAATTCCATGTCCTGCAGCGGCAGGCCGGCGCGCAACACCATGCCGCCGCCGTCGCCGGTACAGGTATGCGCCGAGGTGGCCGAGAAATAGGCGCGGCCGTAGCCGCCGGTGGCCAGCACCACGGAATGGGCACGGAACAGGTGGATGGTGCCTTCGGCCATGTCCATGGCGATGACACCACGGCAGACGCCGTCGGCATCCATGATCAGGTCGAGCGCGAAAAACTCGATATAGAAACGCGCGTCGTGCTTGAGCGACTGCTGGTACAGCGTGTGCAGGATGGCGTGGCCGGTGCGGTCGGCCGCGGCGCAGGTACGCTGGGCCGGGCCGCCTTCGCCGTAGCGCACGGTCATGCCGCCGAAGGGACGCTGGTAGATCTTGCCGTCTTCGGTGCGGGAGAACGGCACGCCGTAGTGTTCCAGCTCGATCACCGCGGGAATCGCCTCGCGGCACATGTATTCGATGGCGTCCTGGTCGCCCAGCCAGTCCGAACCCTTGATGGTGTCGTAGAAGTGATAGCGCCAGTCGTCCTCGCCCATGTTCGCCAGCGCCGCGGACATGCCGCCCTGCGCCGCGACGGTATGCGAGCGCGTCGGAAATACCTTGGTGATGCAGGCAGTGCTGAGGCCCTTGGCCGCCATGCCGAAGGTGGCGCGCAGGCCCGCGCCGCCGGCACCGACCACGACCACGTCGTACTTGTGCTGCTGAATCTTATAACTTTGCATTTGTTCAGCTTCCCAGGGCGATGCGAACGATGGCCAGGGTGCAGGCCAGGGCGCCCAGCACGCAGAGGAATTTCACCGCGATCTGCAGCGCAATCTCGAGCCCCGGCGTATGCACGTAGTCTTCGATGACGACTTGAAGGCCGAGCTGGGCATGCCAGAACGCGGCCAGCACGAAGGCAGCCATCAGAACGGCGTGGCAGGGCGTCGCGAGCAGCGCGCGGGCGCCGGCGTAATCCAGATGGACCAGGCTGAGCAGCAGCCAGACCAGCCACAGCGACAGTGGCACCAGGGCGATCGCGGTGATGCGCTGGACGATGAAATGATGGGTGCCGCCGCGGGCGGAACCGAGGCCGCGCACCTGCTTCAGCGGCGTCTGCAGGTTCGGGCGACTCATGCGCCACCCCGCTGCAACAGCACGCAGGCCCAGACCAGCGCGGTCAGCACGAAGGAACCGATCACCGCCACCCAGCCGGTCATGACGAAGGTCTTGATGGCGAAGCCGCGGCCGGTGTCTTCGAGCAGATGGCGCAGGCCGTTCAGCAGGTGATAGGCCAGCGACCAGGTGAAGCCCAGCAGCACGATCATGCCGACGATGGAGCCGGCAAAGCCCTGCACTTTCGCGTAGGCCGCCGGACCGCTGGCCAGGCTGGTCAGCAGACAGACCAGCAACACGCTACCCGCGGCAAGGGCGACGCCCGCGGCACGATGCAGGATCGAGGACACCATCTGTATCTGCCAACGGTAGATATCGAGGTGCGGTGAACGAGGTCTTGCCACTTGAGGCATGGTCGCCATCCTTTACGCCAACCGGGATTCCGATCCGGACGCACAACCACCGCTGCCTGCACGCTGCGCGCAATCCGCAGTCGCCCGTCAGAAGTCGATGCAACGGCCATTCTTCTCCCAGTCGCCGTAGCGGGTCGGCTCCGGCCCCTGGCGGCCGCCGATTTCGCGCGGACGCGACGTAGCGTCCGTCGGTGCTGGAGCCGCAGGCTCGGGCACGACGCGTTCGGGCGGAACTGGCTGGGAAGTGGATTCGGGCATAGGTTTTGAAGCGGCGCGAAGGTTAACGCCGGTGGGGGTAACTGACAACCCTTGCGCAGCGCAGCATGCAACATCGCCGCCCCGCTACTGTACGCCGCCGATGGCGTTACGACCAAAGTCGCGGCGAAAGCGCCGCACGCCGCGCCCATTTGCCATACTTTCGCCCTTTGCCGCCGGAGTGTCCGCGTGCCTTATCCCGCCCATCCCGAGCTGATCGAACTCAGCGGCCCCGACGCCACGGCCTTTGCCCAGGCGCAGTTCTGCAACGACGTGCTGGCCCTGGCCCCGGGCCAGAGCCAGCTCAATGCCTGGCTCAATCCGCAGGGTCGCGTACGCCGCCTGTTTCATCTGCTGCGCGCGGGCGAATCGCGCTACCTGCTCGCCCTGCGCGGCGGCGAGGCCGCCCCGCTGCTGGCGCCCTTGCGCATGTTCGTGCTGCGGCTGAAGGTGCAGGTACAGCAGCTGCAAGGCTGGCACTGGCAGGAAATTGCCGGCGACAACGCCGCCGCTGCGGACGACAGCTGGAGGCTGGCCCTGCCCGGCCAGCGCGCATTGCTGCTGCAGGCCACCGCGCCGACGGTTGCCGCACTCGACGGCGACGGCCTGCTGCACGACCTCGACGCCGGCCTGCCCTGGCTGCCCACGCACGCGCTGGAACAGTTGCTGCCATCCTGGCTGGAATTTGCGCGCCTGGGCGCGATCAGCCACAGCAAGGGCTGCTACCCGGGCCAGGAAATCGTCGCCCGCCTGCACTTCCGCGGCGGAGGCGACAAGCGCGTGCTGGCCTGCCTCGAATCGGCGCAGGAACCCGCTGGCGGCGAACTGCGCGACACATCCGGCGCCGAGGCCGGCCTGCTGCTGCAAAGCTGCCGCCTGCCCTCGGGCAGCTGGCGCAGCCTGGCGTCGGTGCGGCGTGAGCTGGCCGCCGCCGGCACGCCGTTGCTGTGCGGCGGCGTATCCGGGCTGCAGGCGATCGAGCCCGGCTGGAGCCGCGCAGCAGAGCAATAATTCACCTGAAATGCGCACGCGAAGATTGCGTATACTCAGGCTATTGTGTCGTCGAGCTCACGGGGGAGATTCGGCATGGTCCAGCGCATGTTCGCCCACTCGAAGGCCGGCAGCCGCCGCAGCCTGACCCGTTCCCTGGTCCGCTTCGCCTTTGCCCTGGCCTGTGCCGTCGGCACTGCCGCCGCCCAGGCCGACTACAGCTTCGTCGTCGAGCCCGTCTACGGCCCGCAGAAAGCCGCCGAAGTCTACAGACCGCTGGTCGAGTACCTGGCCAAGGCCACCGGCGAGAAATTCACCCTGGTCACGCCGAAGAACTACCATTTCTACTGGCGCGATCTGCGCGAAAACCAGAAGTTCGACTTCGCCATGGACGAAGCGCACCTGGCCGACTACCGCATCGCCCGCTTCCAGTTCGTGCCGCTGGTGCGCACGGCGGAACGCCAGAGCTATACCCTGGTCACCAACGTCGACCTGCAGGACAAGGGCCTGGAAGCGCTGATCGGACGCAAGATCGTCTGCATGGGCGCCCCCAGCCTGGGCTATTCGCTGCTGCTGGGCTTCTACCCCAACCCGATCCAGCAACCGGATATCGAATCCTCCGCCGCCTCCTGGCGCGACGCGGTCGAAGCGGTATTTGCCGGCGAAGCCGCCGCAGCCATGGTACCGACCTGGCTCAAGGACCAGTATCCCAACCTCACCCCGGTCAAGACCTCGGTGGAATTCGCCGGCGCTGCCATTTCGGCCGCGCCCGGCGTGCCCGAAGCGATCCGCGCCAAGGTCGCCGCGGCACTGCTCAAGCTCGACCAGGATCCGGCCCTGTCCAACCTTCTGCTCGAGCTGGGCATCAGCAAATTCGTCGCTGCAAACCCGGCCGACTACAAAGGGGCCGAGGTCATGCTGAAAGATTTCTACGGCTATCAGTAAGGGCGCTGCGCATATTGCAACAACCCGGCAATATGCAAAAAGCTGCAAATTTCATCACAAAACGCACGCTGAACAGCATGTTAGCTGCGCGTTAACTGCGACCCGGGCGGTTTGACAGCACCCGGATTGCCCGCTAGGGTGCGCCTCACCGAATCCAGCGGGTCGCCATTCCCGCACCCCAGAATCGGGTCAGGAGACCCGACCAACCAGATCTCGTGAACCGGATGAGTTCGGATCGCGCGGTTTTTGACGGCCGGAATTTTCTCTACGGTCGTCCTGGTTAAAGCGCTTCCGCTACGTTGGCGGGAGATGTGATCAACCGGTCGTCAGCCTGCGCGGGCACTTGTTGCCCAGGAATGCGCCCCGGCACGACCACGCCGCCACGCTTAGGAAGGCGGCGCAACCGACATTCCGGAAACCCGAAACGCCTGGCGGTCGCCTTACGACCTCAAGCGCGCGCAAGGACCGTGTGCACGGAGGTATGAGCATGAAGCTGGGCCTGTTGCTGTGGATGACTTCGGTCATGCCGCAACCCATCGCCGACCAGACCTGTCTGGCGGCAACCGTCTATCTGGAAGCCCGCGGCGAATCCATTCGCGGCCAGATGGCCGTTGCCGAGGTCGGCCTGCACCGTCTGGAGCAGGGCCGCTGGGGCAGCAACCTGTGTGAAGTGCTGACGGCACGTCGCCAGTTTGCGTTATCCATTACGAGTAAAAATTACGAAATTGACAATTTTGACGCGTGGACAAAAGCCTGGGTAGTCGCCAGCGGCGCGCGCAACACGTGGCTGTTGCCGGAAAGCCTGCGCATGCGCGTAGTGCCCGGCGCCAGTCATTTCGTCGCCAACTATGCCGAGCCGCAGAGCTGGGCCATAGGCCGTCCGGTGGCCGTCATCGGTCCGCACCGCTTCTATGCGCTGAACTGATCACCACATATAGAAAACTAAAAATAGCTTCATAGTTTATTGTTACCATACCGGCGCCCATCGTGGCGCCGGTCCTGTTTTCGAACCCCGCCCTGCCCCCGGCTTGCCGGCCCTCACGCCAGGCGGTGGGCGCCTCGCCGCTGTCACGCTACCATCGCGGCTTTCTATCCCTGCGGGGGGAGCCGATGGAAACGCTGCTGCGCCGCGTGCGCGAACTCGATCCCAAGGCCGCGGCCGACGCGCTGCACGATCGGGCGGACGCGGAAGTCGCCGCCGTGCTGGCCCAGCTGAATCCGGGCCAGGCGGTGGAAATCCTCGAGGAATTCGCCCCGACCCGGCGCCAACGCATCGCCGCAGCCGACAGCGCCGGCGAGCAGTGGCTGGAAGACGGCGCCTGGCCGGAATCCAGCGTCGGCCGGCTGATGGAAAAGCCGAATGCGGTCTTCGCCCCGGGCACTCGCATCCACGAAGCGGTGGAAACCCTGCGCGAGGCGGTCAAGCAGACCCTGATCACCTATCTGTATGTGCTCGACAAGCACGATCGCCTGGTCGGCGTGGTTGCCTTCCGCGAACTGCTGTTCGCCAATCCCAACGACACCCTGGCCGAAGTGATGCTGACCTCGCCCTTCTCGCTACGCGCCGACATGGATCTGATCGACGCCATGCATGCGGTGGTGACGCGGCACTATCCGGTCTATCCGGTCTGCGACGCCGAAGGCCGCCTGATCGGCGTGGTGCGCGGCTCGGTGCTGTTCGAGCAGCAAGCCTTCGAGATCAGCGCCCAGGCCGGCGCGATGGTCGGTGTGGAGAAAGAAGAGCGCGCCGCCACGCCCTGGCTGCGCTCGCTCAAGTTCCGTCACCCCTGGCTGCAGCTGAACCTGTTCACGGCCTTCATCGCCGCGGCCACGGTCGGCCTGTTCCAGGACACGGTCAATCGCATCGTGCTGCTGGCGATCTTCATTCCGGTGCTGTCGGGGCAATGCAGCAATACCGGCTGCCAATCGCTCGCCGTCACCTTGCGCGGCATGACGCTAGGCGAAGTGCGCAGCTCCCAGGCGGGCGCGCTGATGGCGAAGGAGGCCCTGCTGGGCCTGGTCAACGGCGCGCTGACCGGCGTGGTCGCCGCCATTGCCATGTACGTCATGGCAACGATGCAGCATCACCCTCAGCCTTGGCTGCTGTCCCTGATCACCTGGGTGGCAATGACCAGCAGCTGCGCCATTTCCGGCATGGCCGGCGCTGCGGTGCCGCTGCTGCTCAAGCGCCTGGGCGCCGATCCGGCCACGGCGTCGAGCATCTTCCTGACTACGGCGACCGATGTGGTCAGCATGGGCCTGTTTCTGGGCCTGGCGGCCTGGCTGGTGATGTAGCAGCGATGCGGCATCCCGTCATGCAGGACAGCGCAAGGCGAAGGATCAGCTGCGCAGACCGAACCAGCGCCGCGGCAGCAGCAGCTTCAACGCGCGTTCGGCGCTCTTGCGGCGCAGGCCGGGCTGACACAGTCCGCGCCAGATCGGCCCCAGCCAGGCGCGTCGCGGCTGGTCGAGAATTGCACTGCGCGCGTCTGCCTCGATGCGGTACAAGGCGATGACCTGCTGTGCCAGCGCCCGCCGCTGCGTTGAAATATCGGGCAGTTTTTCCAATGCCGCGGCGATGTCCTCGGCAACGTCGCGATACATGCGCACAGTGCGCTCGTAGCGGCGGCGGAAGCGCTCGGGCGAGTCGTCGTGACGAGCGAAGATCCAGTTGCCCAGCCCGTCGGGATTCTGCCGGTAGTCGATGAGCGCCTCGTCCAGACACAGGCCGCGGCCGAGCAATACTGCGCGCAGGCTGAGGATATTGTCCTCGGCGCTGCCGCGCAGCGGGCCGAAACGGTCGAACACTTCGCGCCGCAGCGCCAGGCTGGCCCCCAGCAAAGTGACCAGGCGGCCGGCGCGGGCGAAATATTCCAGGCCAAATTCGGCCGGCATATGCCGCACGCCCTGGCGCAGCGGACGGCCTTGCATGTCGATTTCGTCGACTATCGATCCCAGTGCGTAGACCTCGGGGTTGGCCTCGAACGCCGCCAGCGTGGCCGCGGCACGGCGCGGGCGTGCAATGTCGTCGCCGGCCATGATGATGAAGATGCGCCCTTGCGCCAGCGCCGCCAGCTCGCTCAGGTGACGCGAAATGCCGCGATTGGTTTCGCTCTGCCGCACGATCACCTTGTGCGGCCCGGCATAGCCGGCCAGGTGACGCTGGGCGACGGCAAAGGTGTCGTCGGGCGAGCAGTCGTCGGACACGATGATTTCGCAGGCGACGGTCTGCGCCAGCGCCGCGTCGATCGCCGCGACGATGGTGTCGGCGGCGCGGTAGGCGATCAGCAATATGCTCAGCGCGAAGTCGTTGGGCGGATTCATTGCGCCAGGGTCAGTCGAAAACACCGCAGTCTAGCCGACGCACTCGCGGCTGTGCTTGCAGCCGTGCTGGCGCAACGGCCAGACTCGACGGCATGGATGCCCTCTTCGACAATCTGGTCGACAGCCACTGCCACCTGGACGCGCCGGAGTTCGATGCCGACCGCGCCGAGGTCATCGCCCGCGCCCGCGCCGCCGGCGTTACCACGCAAGTGATCCCGGCCATCCGCGCCGCCGACTGGCCGGCCCTGGCGCAGCTCTGTGCCGGCGACAGCGGCCTGCTGCCGGCCTATGGCCTGCATCCGCTGTTTCTGGCCGAGCACCGTCCCGAACATCTGGAACAACTGCGCGCGCGCCTGCGCCAGGGCGATGCGGTCGGCGTCGGCGAATGCGGCCTGGACTATTTCGTCGACGGACTGGAGCCGGAGCTGCAGCGCCTGTTCTTCCGCGGCCAGCTCGATATCGCGCGCGAGTTCGACTTGCCGCTGATCGTGCACGCGCGCCGCGCGGTGGAGGAAGTCATTCATTCGCTGCGTGCCGCAGGCGGCTTGCGCGGCGTGGTGCACAGCTATTCCGGCAGCATCGAGCAGGCCGAACAATTGTGGAAGATGGGGTTTTTTATTGGCATAGGCGGGCCGCTGAGCTATTCCCGTGCCCATCGCCTGCGTCGCCTCGTCACGCAGATGCCGCTGGAATTCCTGCTGCTGGAAAGCGATGCACCCGATCAGCCGCTGGCCGAGCAGCGCGGCCAGCGCAACGAACCGGCCAGCGTGGCCGCTGTTCTCGATGTCGTTGCCGCCCTGCGTGCGGAGCCGCGAGAGCAGATCGCCGCGGCGATACGCGACAATGCGCGGCAGCTGTTCGGCCGCCGCGCCAAGCCATTGTTCCCTCAGCCGTTGCGCTGATGCAGCGGCGGCGGTTCCGGCACGCGCTTCTTCCAGCGGCTCAGCAGCAAGGTGACCAGAGCCAGCAGGATTTCGTCGACGAACGGAACCAGGTCGGGCACGAACAGATCGATCACGAACAGCGTCGCAGTCAAGGCCAGCAGACGCGGAAACCGCAAGCGCTCGGCAAAGCCGAGCAGTGGTCCGAACACCACCGAACGCAGCGAACCCGTCATTGCCGTATTTCCCCTCGCGCGCGAGCCACTTTGCCCGCCTGCGCAATGTGGGGCGCTAGCGTGGGCGACGCAAGACCCAGCAATGTGAACCCTATGCTGCGGAAGCGCCCGGCCGTGACGCCAGCAGCCGCTCTATCGCCTTGCCCGCTGCCACCAGGCCGAACGCCGCCGTCACATGCATGGCCGCACCGAGGCCGGCGCCGCAGTCCAGGCGGAAACCTTCCGCCGCATCGGCCGGCCGCGTGCCGCAGACGCTGCCGTCGGCCTGGGGATAGCGCACGTTCTCCAGCGAAAATACCGCCGGCACGGAGAAATAGCGCTCGCGATTGCGCGGGAAACCGAAATCCTGGCGCAGTTTCTTGCGCACCAGCGACAGCAGCGCATCGTGCTCGGTACGCGACAGATCGCGCACCTGGATACGGGTAGGATCGACGCGTCCGCCGGCCGAGCCGACCACGAGCAGGGCCTGCTTGCGCCGGCGGCACCAGGCAATCATCTCGACCTTGACGCGGAAGCTGTCGCAGGCGTCGAGAATCAGGTCGAAACCGCCGTCGAGCAGCTCGGCCAGATTGGCCGGCGTGACGAAGCTTTCGATTGCCGTGACCTGTATGGCCGGGTTGATGGCCTTTGCGCGCTCCGCCAGCACAGCCACCTTGGCGCGGCCGAAATTGCCTTCCAGCGCATGCAGCTGGCGATTGGTATTGGACAGGCAGATGTCGTCGGCATCGATCAGCGTCAGATGGCCGATGCCGCTGCGGGCCAGGGCTTCGACGCTCCAGGATCCCACGCCGCCCAGGCCGATCACGGCCACGTGGGCCAGGGCCAGACGGTCCAGCGCGCCGCGGCCATACAGCCGGTCGACGCCGCCGAAGCGGGCCGCAATAGAAGGTTCGTACATCGGCGGATTCTAGCAGTGCGGTCGTGGACGCTACAGCCGCTACCGACGCTGGGCTATGCTCGCCGTTTTGCGCGGTACCGCCATGCGCTCCTTGCTGATCCTGCTTGCCGGCGCCCTGATCGGCGCGCTCATCGCCTTCAGCGCCGCCAATGCCCTGCACCAGCGCAACGCCTGGCCGCGCGGCGTGATGGCCGTGCTGCAGCAGCATCAGGCCGAACTGCGCCGGCTGCAACGCAGCGGCAAGTGCGATCCCGCCGTCATGGCCTTGCATTTGCGCCGTCTGGCCGAGACTGCCGTCGACATAGGGCCCTCGCAACCCGGCGAAGTACCCGACTTCTTTGCCCAGGCCAAGCAGTTTGCCGACCTCGGCCAGCGCTGGGCGCAACAGCCGCCGGCCGACTGCCAGGGGCTGGACGCGCCGCTGCAGCAGATCCGCGAGGCCTGCGAAGGGTGCCACCGCGACTATCGGTGAACGACAGAAACCCGCGGATCGAAAGCTGGGCACAACGCCGACAAAGGTGCAACCTGAACAGCAGACGGGACATCGGCGTCCCGCGCTCGCCCGTTCCGCTGCAACCCGAGTGCGCGTACGTGCCAGCCTCGACCAGGCCGTTGCGGACTCGCCCATATCGGCGCAATTCCACTAGTATCGAAGCTGTATCCGCGGCGGCATCGGCCATGTATAGAAGCACCGACGGCGATCCACCCGGGCGCGCATGAACGCCAGCGACGCCCTTTCCTCTGCCCGGCGGCGGCTGTATGCGCTGCCCAAACTGGCCTTGTGGCGACTGGGCCGCCTGTGGCTGCGCTTCCAGACAGCCATCTTCACCCGGGCGCGCTATTCCGAGCCCAAGATGCGCTGGATGGGCGCGCTGGGCGTATTCGGCTTTCCGGCCTATTGGGTGGTCTGGGCGCTGATCATCCCGCAGCCCTACGAAAACCTCGGCCTGCGCCTGTTCGGTTCACTGCTGTTCCTGCCGCTGATGCTGGTCAGCTACTGGCCGAACCGCGTGCGCGCCTGGCTGCCGCTGTACTGGTATCTGGCGATGACCTTCGCCCTGCCGTTCTTCTTTTCCTACATGCTGCTGCAGAACAGCCACCAGCCGGAATGGCAGCTGTCGCATCTGCTGTCGGTGTTTCTCATGGTGATGCTGTTCGACATGGTCAGCTTCCTCGTGACCAGCGTCGTCGGCACCTTGTTCGCCGTACTCGTCTACGCGCTATGGCCGTTCGCGCCGCTGGACGGCGGCGCCCTGCTGTCTTACTCGGCGGTCTGGGCCTTCGCGCTGATCTCTGGGTCGGTCTTCAGTATTTCCCACAGCATCAGCAACCAGGCGCGCCTGGATGCAATCATCGCCGCGACCAACAACATCGCGCACGAATTGCGCACGCCGCTGGCCTCGGTGCGCATTGCCACCCAGGCGGTGGACCGTTTCCTGCCGCTGCTGGCCGATTCGCACCGCGCCGCCGTTGCGGCCGATCTGCCGGTGCCGGAATTGCGCGAATCACAGCTTGGCCGCCTGTCCAAGGCGATGGACACCATCGGCCGCGAAGTCGAGCACGCCAATACGGTGATCGACATGCTGCTGGTGGCCGCGCGACCGATAGGCTCGCTGCAGCTGGAGAGCATTTCCGCGCGCGATTGCGTACTGGAAGCGCTGGAGCGCTACCCGTTCGGTTCGCAGCACGAGCGTAGCCGTGTCAGTGTCGGCATCTGCGACGATTTCGCCTTCAACGGCTCGCGCCTGCTGCTCGTGCACGTGTTGTTTAATCTGATAAAAAATGCCTTATTCCACACAGGCCAGGCGGGCAAAGGTAATATCGTCCTCAGCGTTCACGCCGACGAAGGAGGACAACGTGTGGTCTGCCACGATACCGGGCCGGGAATTCCGCCCGACGTTCTGCCGCATATCTTCGAACGTTTTTACTCCAGCGCCACCGACTACAGTACCGGCCTCGGCGTCGGCCTTTCATTCGTGCGCATGGCTTTGGAACGCATGGGTGCGACCATCATCTGCCGCTCTACCTTCGGCGAATTCACCGAATTCACGATCGTCTTTCCCGACCTGATACGGAGGGAGAACTGATGCAACCCGGCGCCAGCGCGATCCCGCCGTTCTACTTTCCCACCACCACAGTCCTGGTCGACGACCACGAGGAATACCTCGACGTCGTCCCCCTGATGCTCGATCCCATGCTGCACCTGCGACCGTTCAGCTCGCCGCGCATGGCCCTGGCCGCGCTCGGCAGTGCCGGCAGCCGTCCGGTGCCCGGTGGAGGCTGGCTCTACCGCTGGGGAGACGAGGTACTCCTAAATATCCGTAAGTAAACGATATTTTTTGATATAATCCCCTGCACAAGCCCTGCACAGCAACGACCGATCAAGTACTTACGGCGAAGTTCTGCACGGAATCTGCACAGAAAGGGGTAGCCCATGGCCTTCGTGACCGACAAGCAAGAGCTCAAACCGGGCCTTGTGATCTTCCGCCGCTCGGATGTACAGCACCGGCGGTGGTACTGCCGGGTAAAGCTCCCGAAAGAAGATCGGTACAAGACCTTTTCCCTTAAGACTGAAAGCGAAGGCATTGCGCGCGAAAAGGCATTCGACTACGACGCGGACGTACGCTTTCGACTCAAACACGATGTTCCGGTGTTCAATCGACCGTTTTCGGCAGTCGCCAAGGACTACGTGGCGGCGCAAGAATTGAAGGCTTTGCGGGGCGAAATCAGCAAAGACCGACCGCGCAAGGTGCGCGCGACGATCGATGGTCCGTTGCAAGCCTATGTCGGCTCGACGCAGGTGCATCTAATCGGTCAGGAAACCTGGGATAACTACCCCGGCTGGCGTCGTCAGAATGGTGTCGGTCGCTATCGTGACAAGCGCATCAGCGACGCGACAATCAGCACTGAAATGTCGATCCTGGCTGCGGTGATGAATTTTGCCGTTAAAAAACGTTTCGTTCCGGCGAGCCTGAGCCTGAGCTTCGCGAAGCCTAAGCTCAAGACGATGCGGCGCGACGAGTTCACTTTAGAGGAATACCGCAAGCTGCATACGGTCGGACGCGCATGGGTGGCGAGAGCGAGCAAATCGACAAACTTGTGGTATCGCACGGTTGCCTACAACTTCATCCTCATTATGTGCAATACGGGTATGCGTCCGCCGGAGGCGAAAAACCTTCGCTGGCGGGACGTCAGGCCCGCAAAAGACCGAGAAGGTCGCGAGATCGTCGTGCTGTTCGTCCAGGGCAAGGGCAAGTCGCGCAACCTGGTCGCGCCGAAGAGCGTGCTCGACTATCTCGAACGTGTCCGCGCCATTTCCAAGGCAACCGCACCGGATGACCGCGTTTTCACGACGATCAAGGGCGCGCCAGCCATGACGCTCTATGCAGGGATGGTGGAAGACCTGCTGATTGAAGCGGATCTCCGCGATGGCGCGAACGGCGTTAATCGCTCAACCTATTGCTTCCGCCATACCTACGCGACCTTCCGCCTCAGCGAGGGGGTGGACGTGTATTTCCTTGCCGAGCAGATGGGCACCTCGGTCAAGATGATTGAAGACCACTACGGCCACGTAAACACCATCAAGCACGCTGACCGCGTATTGATGGGCATGGGCGGCTGGGAGCCTGTCGAGCCGGCTGTTGCCGCCAAGGAAGCCGGCGATAAGGTGGTGGCTGCCGCTGGGGCGCGCCAGCGCATTGCGCCGAAGAAGAAACGAGGTTAGATCGGCAAGGTAGGCACATCGAGCTCGATGTGCTGCCGATCTTCTCGCACCCGGGCATCACCGATCGCGCCGCTGGCGCGCTCTGGATCGGGGATGGCTGGGCAACGCAGGATGCTTAACGCATCGAGCCTCGATGCGTTCCTGCGTCGCTTGCCCTTGCTTGAGGGTCGATTGCGCCGCTGGCGCAAGGAAATCGACCGCTTTGCTTGCTCCCATCCGAAGAAGCCCACGCCGAGCTTTCGGTTCGTTCAGTACCTGGATGTCACGGGGCTGGAGTTCTGGCTCTTTCAATGGGCTATCGCACTAACGCCCAAGTCGGACTTCGTGCGACGGCTAGGCAACGACATTTAGCCTGTATTAGACAATCCGTACAGCAATGCTCGAAAGAAGCTGGGTATGCTTTCGAAGCCAAGCATCCCATCGTTGCCGAACTTACTGCGGGCAGCACTCCGGATGCTGGATATATGGGGAAGGGGTTGCAATCTTTCAAAGACGGCGCAATGATCCGTCTCGCGCATACATAGCAGACCCGAGGCGTCGCTCGGCTGCACCCGTATGTCAGGCCCGGAAACTGGGTTCCGGTGTTTCCAGCGGAGAGGGGAAATGCTCGCATGTTGCGGGCTAGCTTCCTTTTCGCGAGACGAGCCAACGGTGCGCAATGCCCAATGTGCTAGCGATGGGGTCGCGGTTCGTATCGCACCTTGCGACGATGCTGATGGACTATTGCAGGCATGAAAAAACCGCCAGCCTCTGGCTGGCGGCTTGGTTTCTGTCAAGGTGCGAAGTAGATGCGGATGGCGAGCTCAACAAGCAACCTGAGCCACGGCGTCCAGTCGCTACTTCCCGGGCTTCCATTGCCCATTTTGTTACCAATGCCGCCGCTAAGCTGGATCTTCGGCGGTTTACGCGCGCTCTTGCTCCGGGCGCGTTTCGGGCGTTTGCCTTTGGCCATACAGGCCCTCCGACAGTGGTTACCAGGTCGAGAATTCTCTTGACCCAGGCGTGCGGAGGCCTTAGGTTGTTACAAGTATACTTTTTTCCGTTTCGCCATTCGTCCCTGGTAGGCCAATCCTCAACCGTAGGCCTGCCTCGTCGAAAGGACGGCGTCCCTCGCTCCTGCGAAGAATGAGGGGACGCTGTCCACCCCTATCGACTACGCTCGCGCAGTATCTGTGGGCGGAGTGAATCTTGGAAGCTTTGAGAATTAAACATAACTAGTGCTATCATTTCGAGCTTTAAAAGGCCCGCTGAAAAGCGGGCCTTTTTTGCGTTCAAGTGATTGAAATTGTTGCAAATATTTCAGTTTTCTTCCTTCGCATTTTTGCTGCAAAGCAACATTTTTCGACGTGACTACAGCGCGAACAGCGTGATCCCTTTCGCATATTCGCTAGTTGATAATTTCGGTCGCTCTGCTGACCGAATTTTCAGCTGCGCCGACACCTGTCAGCGTGTATTTACAAGTGCTGATTTTGATTTGTGTGGCTAGTCGAAATCCAATACATCGAGATCGCGGGCGCCGTGAATGACACGTACGACCTCGATGCCGCCGGGAACGTCCCGGTGAAGAACGAGATAAGAGCCTATCGGCCAAGTGCGTAAGCCGCGGCGGATTTCTTGGCGTGCCCGGCTGATACCCGGCATGTCGGCTACCGTCTGGCAGCTCGCCGCGATTTGACGCAGCTGCGCGGTTGCGGCAGCGGGATTGTCCTGGGCGATGTATTCCCACAGGTCGAGCAGGTCAGCATCAGCCTGTACCGTGTAAAACACCTGCGCCATGCAGCCTAGTCTTTCTTCTGCCTTGTATTGGCGCGCCCGATGACGGCCTCAATGTCCATTACGCCCGCGCTTCCGCTGGCAACGCCCTCATCCCACAGCTTGCCAATGCGTTCGATCGCGGCCCGCTTCTGGGCTTGGCGTTCCGTCCAAAGGCGCATGGCGTCGCGAACAACCTCGCTATGCGTCGAGTACTCGCCAGCCTCTACGGCACCCCGCATCGCGGCTGCATGCTCCGGCGTGAACGCCAGAGAGAATTTCTGAATTTTGGTGGCCATTCGTCCTACCTCCTATATCAAAAAGTAGGAAAAATGACTACCTAAGTCAAGGGAAAAGGTCAGCCGACGAGCCATTTCAAGGCCTTAGCGATACCCATAGCTAACAGTAGCCAGGGCGCAACAAGTGCCAGGACGATACAGAGAGCTGCGGCTACTGGCCCGAAGGGGCTGGCCTCGCCGAGCTGCCTATGGCTGCGGTATGACTTCCGTGCCATCGCTTACCGCCCCAGGTAAACGGTTGTGATGGCCTCGCGGCCGTGGCCCAGCTCGGCCGAGATTTGCAGCCGGACGCGCCGGTCTATGACCCGCTGCGCTGGCGTGAGCTGCCGCAGGCCCGACCCACCGGCCGCCGGTGCCGGCCAGCCTGCCAGGTTGCGATACCGCCACTGCGCATAGTGGTGGCGCAGGCCGTGGGTCTTCGAAATCCCCGCCTTGCTGGTGGCGAACTTGAAACGCTGGAGCTGATCGACGTAGCGCAGGTGCCCAGAAATGAGCGAGCCATCGCCGGCAAGGCGGCGCACCTCGACAAGCAAGGCGCGTTGTCGGGGTGTAAACACTGGCACAGTGCGCGGTCGACCGCCCTTGCACCAGCTTCCACGCAGCCGGATATGGTCGCCCTGGTCGGCGTAGGAAACGCGGAACTTGATCGCTTCCTCGCGGCGCAGGCCGAAAGCGGCCTGCAGGCGTAGGGCGAAACGAATATGGGGGTCTTCGATGCGGGCAAGGGCTTCCTGGGTGGCCTGGATGGCTTTTGAGCCCTTGGCGACGAACTCGCGGGCCTCGATACCGTAAACGGTATTGTCGCGGGCGATGACGGCGGACTTGTCCACCTTTTCGGCCCACCATCGCAGGGCAGCCATACGGTTCTTGCGCGTGCCAGCGGCGAGGCCATCGCCCTGCCACTGCTGCGCCAGCGCATCAACGTGCTTGGGCTTCAGCGACCGTGCGCCCATCCGCCCGAACCCTAAAGCCTTCAATTCATCCGCGACCTGGCGTAGCACCTGCAGGCGACCCGCCTGCGTTGCCTTGCTGCCGTCCCGATTACGTCGGCACAGCATCGTCAGTTCGAATTTCAAACACGCGGCCAATCGCTTGGCCCTTTCTCTTCTGTTTAGTGTTGATGCCGGGAGCGTGCCCGTAGGCACGCCCACCGCCCGGATAGGGCGCAAGGGCAATTGCTTAGTGCCTCAAACGAGGCGGTGGTCGCCGTGCCGGTAGGCACTGCACGAACCACTGCGCCGCGCTGCTGCGCGGCTTTGTGTTCTCTTGATTAGTGCGTCCAGGTGCACCACGCCTGCCGCGAAGCGGCCCGATAGCGTGTCTTAGTAGACCTCCGATGGGTTGTGAAACGGAAATAAGGTATCTAAGAAATACCGACTAATCGCAAAATGCACAATTGAGCAAAAGTGATAGCAAAGCGACATGAGAAACGATAGTGAATGCCCTTCCTGGAGCGACATGTCCGTGTCTGTAGAAGAAAACTCCCGGCGGACAGTTCCGACCGGGAGTGTTTTCCGCTCGGTCGTGGTTACTGGAAGCCGTTCGCGAAAATCTTCTCGCCCGGACAGTTAACCGAGCCTGCACCTAAGCATGGGTCAGATACCTGAAGCCCGACCATCGGGAAGGCCATCGCGTCGCCAAATCCTATGCCATCCGAATCGCTCATCAGCGGGTTGGTCCCTACGACGTGTTCGAACCCGTCGACCAATCCATCACCGTCGCTATCGGTAGAGCCGTACGCGTAACCAAGCAGCTTGCTTGAGGCTGCCGGATAAGCACTCGTGTATCCATTGGCTTCGAACGTAGAGCGTTCGCTCTCCAAGAACACAGCGCAATCCGAGGCCGCGGTCTTGCAAGCCCGCCACAGCTTCTGAGCACCCGGCGGGATGCAGCTCGGCTCCGGGCTACAGGGCGAATACACGTAGCCTTGAATCGTGCGCAGCTCGTAACCGCCGGCATGGGCTTGCTCGACGTCCGAGACCGTGGCCATCAGCGTGTAGTCGGCAGCATTTACAACGCACGGCGGGACGTCTGGATTACAGCCCGATGGCCAGACACGCCCTTTGCTCATCATGTAAAGCGGTCGGAGAGGCGGATAGCTCGCGCGTGGCGTGTATTCAGTCGTCAGCACATAGGCGGCGGCCTTAGGTATGGGCGGCGGTGTAGTGCCTGCCTCATAAGGGAACGCCGAATAACCGGGAACTGTCGGACCGTCCGAGGTATACGAAGCCACAGCGTAGCGAAGCGCAAGCGCAAACTGCGGCGACGTCGTATCCGCGTAGTCACTCGCCCCCGTGCTCTTCATCCGGAAAAGCGGCGTGACACGGTTCTTGATGGCCGCACCGGCGACTTTGCCAAGCATGCGTTTTACCGCCGCTTCGGTATTCGGGTAGCCAAAGCCGAGTTGATTGGACTTCGGAATGCCGGCCAGTGCCTGGTAGGTGTTCTGTGCTAGCACAGTGCGGATACCGCCCTGTCCCGAAACAACCGTGGGGGTGGACGGGGCAACAAGCGGATTCACTGAACGCAGAATGCCCGAAACACCGGAGATCTCCGGCGAAGACATAGATGTGCCAGTGCAGAGCCCCTGGCCGCCTGCGTAGCCTGGGCCGGGGTAGTTATCGCCGCATTTGATGATCGGGTTCCACGTCATGTTCGGATAGGTCAACGACCAGATGCGAGCCGAACCCGCGACGAGCTCTTGGTCCGCACGCTCGTTCGATGGATCTGGCGCCTTGGCATAGTTCGACCCACATTCCGAATTCGACCCCACCTGTGGGCAATTCGTCAGGGTTCCTGGCGACTCGTCCCATAGCGTGTGGCTCTCCTGAATTCCTCCGGCGGCAACCACACGGGAATCGCTGGCCGGGAAGTCAATCTCTTGGCGCCAGTTACCCGATGCCGCCACCATCATGACCTGCTTCGAGGCGGCATGAGCAAGCGCAACACAAAAGGCTTCTTGAGGAGCGGAGTAGCATAGATCAGTGTATGGGGCTTGGAAGCCGAAGCTTTGATTGAGCACTTGCACACCTAGGTCGGTCAGATACGTAAGTGCCGCAGGAATCTGCTCGCTGTTGACGTCGGGAAACACATCGGTGACCGGCGGGGCCGCGCAAACGTATCGTGAGACTCGGAACATCGCGAGTCCGCAGTTCTTGCACGTCCCCTTAATCTGCCCGTCGCTGTTCGCTGCAACCAAGCCGGCGACATGGGTGCCATGCCCAGCGTAAGAGGCGACGGCATGGCCGTTGCCGTCATGGGGACAGCCATTGCCGCCAAAGGTAACGGAAGGCTCAGCTTCATCAACGTTCGCGTCATCTGCCACAGGCCGACTCCCGATGTCATAGGACGCCACTGGAATGAAGTTACCGCCCAGGTACTGCCCGGTCGCGGAAAACTGGCGCAACGAGGGGTGAGTCGTCGCAAGACCATTGTCCGCAAGGCCGACGAGCGCGTATCCACCCGCCCGCGCCCACGCACTATCAATGTTGAGCTGCACGCGCGCATATTGGTCGGGCGTCGCAAGCGTGAGCGGCGGTTCACCACCGAAACCGTAGCCAATGAGCACCGCCGATGAGAATCGAATTGGCAGCGGCTTTGAAATGTGGAGGACTTGCGGTTCAGCACTGAGCGTCGAAATAACGGTCGTCAGATTCGTTCCCGTCGGATACTCGACGATGAGATAACGCTCCAGCTTCGCACGCGATGACTGCGGATTGGCGTTGAGGTAATCGAGGAAATCACCTTCGGCGCGCTGTTGAAGAAGATAGCGCGCACCCGTGGGGTTACCCACGTCCAGATTCGCGATAGGCGGCTTGGGCGACCTAGGGCTACTGTTGAGGTAGTTGAGCACATCATCGGAACTGGGATCGCCGACATCGGCCCGTACCAGAAGCTGCACGACGTTGGGCGCGTAGGTCTGTGCGCTTGCGTCCTGTCCGGTCAGCAAAAGTGCCAAGCACAGGAAAGGTGCAAGTCGCTTACGCGAGAGGAGGAACAGCCCGAGCGTCAACAGGGCAAGCGCAGGAGCGCCTAGCGCCGGGATAGGCACTTCCTGCGGTGGCGAACCCGTCACCGTAAACGGGATCGCCGCAATCGTTTCGACGATTTGATTACCCAGAAACCCGGTGTAGGTGCGGTCAATCTGGAACGTGTAAGCACCTGGGGGGAACGCTCTTGTCTGATATCTCGCGACACCGTTGCCAAACAGGCAAAACGCAATATTGGTCTGGTGGATGCTTGGCACAACGGCTTTGATGGTCATGCCGCTCTGCGTGACAGGTATCGGCGTTTCAGACCCGTAGAACAGGTCGCATTCGCCATACGGAATTTCAAACCCAACCACGTCCTCAGCGCGAGGTGCTGGAGGGATGAGCGTAGGGGGTAGTACGTATGCACTGCTCGGGAATGCAACGACAAGCAGCACGAGAACGATAACCGTGCGTATCCAGCTTGGTAACATGAATGTCTCCCTGGTGACAGTCGGCGCCCGCCGAGGCGCACTCAGCATTGTTCAGGAACATAAAATTATGATGTAAAAATACTGTTAACGCCGGCTTGGAGTTTAGTCGAAGGGGCAATCTGCCGTGCATCCTGTCGAGTATGGAGCGCAGCAGCTCGAAGGCCCGTCATGGTTTGGAACGACACTGCAAAGCCTGACATACAAAGCAGGGGGAAGCTCGCTTCCCCCTGCTGTACCACTACATCAACCCTCGCTCGGCCATGCTGATGACGTCCACGCCACCGATGACGAAGTGATCCAGCAACTGAACCGCCCCGAGATTCCCGGAGACTCCGGATTGTGAGTCACGCCGTCATGGCGGACTCGCGGATTGCTGCGTAGTAGCGTGCCTCGGCTTCTG
>NZ_SNZH01000024.1 GCF_004363655.1 Tahibacter aquaticus | reverse complement strand
GTGTACGTCACGCTGCCGCCTGGCGTCGCCGAGGTGACGCCATCGGTCTTGGTGATCGACAGATCGGCGCTGGCGCCCAGCGTGTCGCTGTCGGTCGCGCTGTTGTTGCCCGGCGTGGGATCGCTGACGCCGCCGGGTGTTGCCACGGTGGCCGTGTTGCTGAGCGTGCCCGTCGCCGCGGCGGAAATGGTGCAGCTCGCGGTGTAGGTCACGCTGCCGCCGCTCGGCAGGTTCGTGGTGTCGTTGATGTTGCCACTGCCCGATGCGGTGCAGGTGCCGCCGCCGGCCCCGACACAGGTCCAGCTGCAGGTTTCGCTGGCCGGGAAGGTATCGGCGACGGTCGCGCCAGCTGCATTGCTGGGGCCTGCGTTCGATGCGGTGATCGTGTACGTCACGCTGCCGCCCGGTATCGCCGTGGTGACGCCATCGGTCTTGGTGATCGACAGATCGGCGCTCGCGCCCAGCGTGTCGCTGTCCGTGGCCGAGTTGTTGCCGGGTGTCGGATCGGTGACGCCAACCGGTGACGTCACGGTGGCGGTGTTCGACAACGTGCCCGTCGCCGCGGCGGAGATGGCGCAACTCGCGGTGTACGTGGTGCTGCCGCCGCTCGGCAGATTCGTGGTGTCGTTGATGTTGCCGCTGCCCGATGCGGTACAGGTGCCGCCGCCGGCTCCGGCGCAGGTCCAGGTGCAGGTTTGCGAGGCGGGGAAGGTATCGGCCACGGTGCTGCCGGGCGCGTTGCTGGGGCCGGCATTCGAGGCCGTGATGGTGTAGGTGACGCTGCCGCCCGGGGTGGCCGTGGTCACGCCGTCGGTCTTGGTGATGCCGAGGTTGGCGCTGGGCGTGAGGGTGTCGGTATCGGTGGCGCTGTCGTTGGCCGGGTTGGGGTCGCCGGCGATCGTCACCGTGGCGGTGTTGGACACGGTGCCGGTTGCCGCGGCATTGATGGCGCAGCTGGCGGTGTAGGTGGTGCTGGCACCAGCCGGCAGGTTCACGGTGTCGTTGATAGTGCCGCTACCGCTCGCGGTGCAGGTGCCGCCGCCCGCGCCGACGCAGGTCCAGGTGCAGGTTGCGATGGCGGGGAAGGTATCGGCCACCGTCGCGCCGGTGGCGGCGACGGCGCTCGGGTTAGAGGCCGTGATGGTGTAGGTGACGCTGCCGCCCGGTACGGCCGTGGTGACGCCGTCGGTATTGGTGATGGCAAGGTCCGGTACCGGCACGCTCACCGTCACGCAGCCGTTCGCGGTGACGCTCTGGCCGTCGGGGTTGGTAATTGTCACGTTCTGCAGGCCGCCGACGGGCGCGGTCACGTTGAGCGTGACCTGGGTGGGCGAGTTGAAGGTGACGCTGTTCACCGTGGCATTGCTCATCGTCGCCGTGATGTGGGCGAAGGGCTGCGCCGGCGCCGGCAGGTTGGCGCCGGGATCGTAGAAACCCGAGCCGCCGCTGCTGGTGGCGTTGATCACGATGTTGCCGGTGGGGCCGTTGAAGGCGATGGGTGAGCCCGAACAGGTGGGGGTCGCCGGTGCTGGCGCGGCAAGCCTGCCGACGCGGAGGGCCCAGCTGTCGAGAGCCTGGTTGTATTGCTGGAAGGTCCACACGGTCATGTCGTCGATGGGGTCGACGACGGTGGCCGAGGCCTCGCCCCAGGCGCGGCCGGTGGCGCCGCCCGGATCACTCGCCGGGTTGTAGTTGGCCGTGCTGGTGCCCAAGAGCGTGACGGCCGCGGTGGTGCCGAGCGTGTCGCCGGCCAGGCGGCTGGTGTAGGCCGGTGTCGCGCCGGACTGCGTGCCGGCCCGGGTGAATCCCATCACGGCATGGCCCTGGCCGGTGACGGTGGCCGTCGGAACGAAGTACTGGGCCGGATTGGTGGCGGCGTTGTCGAAGATGGTGCCCGATTCCACCAGGCTGGGCGTGGTGCTGAGGTTCTGCAGTTCATACCAGCGCACCGCTACGCGGTTGCCCGCTGCGGTGCTGGCCACGCCCGCCGTGTTGACGCGGAAGTTGTGCGCCGTCCACAGGCGGCCGTTGCGCACGACGGCGGTGCCAAGACGGTCGTCGAGCGCATTGAGCTGGCCGTTGGCGCCGCCGGTATTGCCCAGGTGCGGCACGCGGGCAGGGAAGGTGGTGGTCGGCACCGTCAGCGAGAGGTTGGCCGAGATGGTCGGCGTTGCGCTGCCGGGGTTGCTCACGCGACGCAGCATGAGGGTGCTGAAGGTGGCGTTGTCCACGCCGATGAAATAACCCTCGGTGGCGCCGGGATCGACGTTGTCGACGCCGCGCGGCGCGAAGGGTCCCACACCGGTGCCGCCACTCACGAGATTGGCAAAGGCCGTTACCGTTATCGGCCCGGTGCCGAGGATCGAGCTTTTCCGCACCACGTAGCCGTTGGTGCCGGCGAGGGAACCCGCCGGAGTGAACATGTTCGCGCCGACGTAGAGCGCGTTGACGTCCACGCCCAGCGACAGCTGGGCCGCGATGGTGGCCGCGTCTGCGGGGAAGCTGAAGAAGGTCCACACCGTGCCGGCGGCGATCGTGCCGCTGCTGGCTGCGTCGCTTACGGCCAGCAGCACCCGGTTCGGCGCGCGTGCGGAACAGTCGGCAACGGTGCAGGGGGCGTCCAGCGCGGCGAGGATCCAGCGCGCGGTGAAGCGGTCGTAGCGCACGTTCGGTGTGTTGGCGGAATTCGCCAACACGCCTCCCCCCAGCGGGGTCATCGCCGCGGCGAAGAAGCTGGCGAGCGGGGTATCCAGCACGCCATCGGCCACGCCGGCGCGGCTGTAGGTGCGCAGGCGGCCGTTGCTCGCGACCACCACCTGGGTGGGACCGGCGGCGCCGGAAGGATTGGCCAGCGTCGAGCCCGTGGCAGCGAGATCGAGGCTGTCGAAAGCGCTCGCCGTGGTGTGGAGTGCTGGTACGGCGCCGTTCGACGTGGCGTGCGTCACGGGCGCCGGCCACTGCGAGATCGCGCTGGCATCGACGGCCGCGGCGCGGCTTGGGCGGGCGCCCGGCAGAAGCGGCAACGTCTGCGGCCGAACGGGTGCATTGGCGGCGTTTGCCATCAACTGCGCGGAGGTTTCACTGGCACTCGTCGCGCCCGCGAGGCGGGTTCCCGCGATATCGGCGGCAGGCACCGCGAACGGCGTGAAGGCAAAGCAGAAGGACAGGGCGCGCAGAGCGGCCCAGGTGCGGCAGTTCATCGGTGGTTCCCCTGTGCGTCGAGCTACGACGGCGCCGGCTGGCGGCGCGGGCGATGCTCTTTCAGGAAACGCGATCGGTCAAGCTTTGCGAGGCACGATAGGAACGGTCAGTACATTGCGCTAATTGCGGGTGATAGTGCTGCCCATCCCTCCTTCTCGGCGGGTCGCCGGCAGGAGGTGGCAGCGCTGCGAAAGACGCGGTGTAGCGAAGCGGGCGAAATAGCGAAGGACACCGGCAACGCTCCCGCGCCCTGATCGCTGCATGAGCGCTTTGCGGGCCTCGCCAAGGGCCGACTGCCGGCTATTCGGTTGCAAGGAAGCGCTCGACGATCACCGGCAGCATGGGCTCGACGGCGAGCGTGTAGTGGTTGGTGTTGGGCACGATGGCAAACTGGTTTGCGGACCGCAGCGAGCCATCGATCCCGGCATCGCGCTGGCCGCCGCCCAGCGCTTTCCAGAACTCGACCATGTGTTCGGGCCGGATGGAGTCAGCGTCGGCGAAGACCAGCAGTGTGCGAGCCTGAATCGTGGCGACGTCGGCGCTCCAGTCAAAGGGGCGTTTGGTCAGGTCACCGACCTTGCTGAAGAGGTTGATCCAATCGACATCGGGATAGGCCTGCCCTAACGGTGATGCCTTGACGCTGCCGCCGAGCATGGCGGCCTTGGACTCCAGCTGATTGAGGGCTGCGACCACCTCTGGATAAGAGCCGTCGTGCGCCATTCTCGCGGCCACGAGCACGAGCCGGTCGACCACGTCCGGGTGGCGGATAGCGGTCTGCAGCGCGACGCTGGCGCCGAGCGAGTAGCCCATTACGTCGGCCTTGCCGAGATTCAGATGGCCGATCAGGGCGGCAACGTCGTCGCCCAGCGTTTCACTGCGCAGTGGCCTGTCGCTGTCGGGCGTGCGCCCATGTGCCTGGAGATGTACGGCGATCACCTGCCGGCGCTTGGCCAGTTCGGCCAGATTGCTGCCGAAGCTGTCGGGGCTGATGCCCCCATGCAGAAGAATGAGCGGCTTGCCGGTGCCGTGCACGCTGTAAAAGACAGGCTGGCCATTGACGTTGGCAACGTTCGCAGTCGACATGGCGGATCTCCGTTCGTCTGTTGTGCTGGGGCAAGTATGGGGTTCAGCCGAGATACGTGTAAAAATGCCCCACAGAGTCCGTAAACCCTCGCTATTTCATGAGGTTGCCGGGAAAAAGTTTTCGTGACAATCGGGGGCTGCGTCGGATCATCGCCGCGCTAGCGTGTAAGCGGATGGGCGCAAGCCGAACTCTAGCAATGCCCGCTACTCGGTCAACGAACGATCCGGCCGCGCCCCGGCCGCTCGAACGCGGCGGTCCCCCTAATACTCCACGCGTAGCCACGCAAAAATGCTCCACGGCTGCTTTCGACCGAAGCGGGCCGTAGCAATTCGCATGATTCATGCAACAGTAGCATTAGTCCTATACGACTAATGCTATTTATCTATGCAATCGCACGATCTATGGTGCTCTAGTCGACTCATCAACGATGAGCCACAGGGAGCATTCTCATGACCAGAACCTTATTGGGACTCGCGGTATGTGCCGCTACCCCCTTCGCCGAGACTGGTGAAGGAGCTATGCAGAAGATCGCGCTCGCTGGCACCCAAGCGTCGGTCGCCGGAAGTGCAGATAACTTCACCGGACGCGTTCGTGTCGATCCTCTGTTCCCGGCCACCAACGAACTCCAGGCATCAAGTGCCTACGTCACCTTTGAACCCGGTGCGCGTTCGGCTTGGCACACGCACCCCGCTGGGCAACGGCTCGTCGTGGTGTCCGGTGTTGGCCTGACCCAGGAATGGGGCAAGCCTGTGCAGGAAATCCGTCCTGGCGATGTGGTTGTGTGCCCGCCTGGCGTCAAACACTGGCACGGGGCAGCGCCGACGACCGCAATGACCCATTTGGCCGTCAGCGGTGTGCTGAACGGAAAGACCGTGGAATGGATGGAGAAGGTGACCGATGCCCATTACAGCGCACGCTAGGGTTCGCCATTCAGGCGCGTTGATGCTGAGTTTGGGCTTGGCGCTCGCGCCGAGCCACGCCGCCGCCCAGAGCGCCGTGGAGCCGAAAGCGATGACTTCCACACAACCCGTTTCCGAGACACTCTCGGCCAAGCAACAGGCCATCCCATTGATTGCCGTCGCCATGGCGAC
The DNA here is from genome assembly GCF_004363655.1 of Tahibacter aquaticus. Lineage (GTDB taxonomy): Bacteria > Pseudomonadota > Gammaproteobacteria > Xanthomonadales > Rhodanobacteraceae > Tahibacter > Tahibacter aquaticus. The sequence continues at coordinate 69,844 of NZ_SNZH01000024.1, read as the reverse complement.
CAGCGACATGCCCAACCTCAACGCGGCCCTGAACCAAGGCTTGGACGCGGGGATGACCGTTAGCGAGGCCAAGGAAATACTGGTGCATCTTTACGCGTATGCCGGCTTCCCACGCAGCCTCAACGCGCTGGGCGAACTGCTGAAGGTAGTCGAATCACGCAAGGCGCGCGGTATCAAGGATGCGCCGGGGCGCGAGCCGAGCCGTGTCGTCGCGACTGGCGAGGAACTGATCGCAGTTGGCACGGCCAACCAGACGAAGATTTCCGGCGGGCCGGTCAAGAACGCGGTGACGGACTTCGCACCTGCCATCAACCAGTTCCTGCAGGCGCACCTGTTCGGCGATATTTTCGAGCGCGACAACCTCGATTGGCAGAGCCGTGAGCTCGCCACGGTTGGCGCCTTGGCCGCCGCACCGGGCCTAGAAGCGCAGCTGCGTTCGCACTTGGCCGCCAGCCTGCGGGTGGGCCTGAGCGCGGCACAGCTGCGCCAAGTCGTCCGAGTCCTGGCCGAGCACGGAAACAAAGACGCTGCAGAGCGCGCGAACGCGGCACTCACGCAGGCGCTTGCCGCTGCATCGGGGAGCGGATCATGAACCTCACCAAGGCCCTGCTGACGCTCATGACGCTGACCTCGCTGACCGCCTGCACAACCATTCCCGATGCCTCCAACCATGCAGGCCTCCTGGTCATCCAGGAACAAGGCAGCTTCGCCGTCGGCGGAAAAGTCGTGAGCACGCCCGGCACCTACGACAACAATCACCCGACCGCCGCAGGACAGACACTCCACGGCGATCACCTCTACGCCTTCTATCAGGTTCCGCAAAACTCCAGGCCGCTGCCCATCGTCATGTTGCATGGCGCGTATCAGTCAGCGCGCAGCTGGGAAACCACGTCGGATGGCCGTGAAGGCTTCCAGACCATCTTTCTACGCCGCGGCTTTCCGGTCTATCTCGTCGATCAGCCGCGTCGCGGCCGCGCGGGCAACAGCACGGTAGAGGCGAAGATCGAGCCAACACCTTTCGATCAGCTGTTCTTCGATCAATTCCGACTCGGCAAATGGCCGAGCTACTTCGACAACGTCCAGTTCGACCGCAAGCCAGAGACGCTGGATCAGTTCTTCCGCTCGGTCACTCCGAACACCGGCCCCTACGACGCCGGCGTGATCTCCAACGCCATGGCCGCGCTGTTCGACAGGACGGGCCCCGGCATTCTGTTCTCGCATTCACAGGCAGGCGGACCGGGCTGGTTGGCGGCCATCAAGAGTCAGAACGTCAAGGGAATCGTCGCACTCGAACCGGGCAGTGGATTCATCTTTCCGGAAGGCGAATTGCCCCCGGCGATGCCGAGTGCTGCCGGCGCTTTGTCGCCCGAGTCGGTATCGCTGGCGGAGTTCAAGAAGCTCACCCGCATCCCGATCGTTATCTACTACGGCGATAACTTCCCGACCGAACCGACCACCGAGCGTGGGCAAGACAACTGGCGCGTGCGTCTGGCCATGGCCAAGCGTTGGGTAGATGCCATCAACAAGCATGGTGGCGACGCGCAGCTCGTGCACCTACCGGAGATTGGTATTCGGGGCAACACGCACTTTCTGATGTCGGACCTCAACAACGTCCAGATCGCCGATTTGGTGTCGAGATTTCTCGCAGAGAAGCATCTGGACTGACACGTCCGGTGCATGCATCTGCGCAGGCAAAAGGAGTCGTACATGAGCAATGAAGTCGCCTACAAAACCCGACACGGGCTCCTCGGAGCCGCCGTGCTCGCGCTTTCTTTTGCCGTCATGGGAGTCTCCGCAATGCCCACCACTGCTGCCGCAGCCACCCTCGACGACAAAAAGAATCCGTTCACGCTGGTCTATGAAAACGCGATCACGAAGAACGAGCCGGGCAAGCTCAACATCCACCCGGTCAACTACGAACTCAATGGCCTGAAGATCGTTGCCAACGTCTATACGCCGGCAAACTATGATCCGAAGAAGAAATATGCAGCGATCGTGGTGGCTCACCCCAATGGCGGGGTAAAAGAACAAACTGCGGGATTGCATGCCCAGCGCCTGGCCGAACTGGGCTACATCACCATCGCGATGGATGCCGCGTATCAGGGCGGCAGTGGCGGCGAGCCGCGCAGCACGGACAAGCCGCAGTTCCGCATCGAGGACATCCACGGCGCGGCCGACTTTATCACCCACTACCCGGGTGTCGATGCTGAGAGGCTCGGGCTGCTCGGCATTTGCGGCGGTGGCGGCTACTCGTTGTCCGCGGCGAAATCCGACAAGCGCTTCAAAGCGGTGGCGACGCTGAGCATGTTCAATTCCGGGCGCGTTCGCCGCAACGGCTTTGCGGATTCGCAATTGAACACGATCCAACAACGCCTCAAGCAGGCCACGGACGCACGCGCGCAGGAAAAGGCCGGCGGAAAGATTCTCTATGCCGGCGACGCCAACATGACCGACGAGCAGATAGCCGCGTTGCCGTTCGAGATGTACCGACAGGGTTACGAGTACTACTGGCGCACCCACGCGCATCCCGGCTCGACCTTCAAGTACACCAGCAGCAGCTTGCTCGACCTGATGCGCTGGGATGCCACTGACCAGATCGAACTGATCGAACAGCCCCTGCTGATGATTGCTGGCAGCAAGGCCGACAGCCTGTACATGACCGAAGAGGCCTTCGCCAAAGCCTCCGGCGCCAAGGACAAGGAGCTGTTCAAGATCGAAGGTGCCACGCACATCGAAACCTACTGGGTCGACAATTACGTGAACGCCACCATCGGCAAGCTGACGTCGTTCTACGCGCGAACCCTGTGATCCAAGAGCGACATCCGGATGCTGACGTTCCAACGCTCGACGAGGAGAGCGACATGGGTGACAACAACACCAATCGGGATCGCCGCCAATTGCTGAAAGGTGCGGTCGCGCTGGCTGCGGGGCCGCTGGTTGCCAGCGTGGTTACCGGCTGCACCGCAGCCAAGCGTGCGGCACCATCCGCCGCTGGCGCCACTGCTGCGGGCGGTGCCGCGAAAGCCGGCGAGCAGTCCCTGACCGATCGCCGCAGGCTTGGTTCGCTCGAAGTCTCCAGCGTCGGCCTGGGCGTGCAGAACATGCATCGCACCTACCAGACCACCGTGCCGTACCGGCCAGAGATGCTCAACATCATCCGCACCGCCTTTGATCGCGGTGTCACCTTCTTCGATTGCGCCGAAGCCTACGGTCCGCACGAGAACGAGCGCATCCTCGGCGAGGCGGTGGCCTCGTTCCGCGATAAGGTGGTGATCTGCAGCAAGTTCGGCTGGAACATCGATCAGGAAACCGGCGAACGCCGGCCGGGCCTGATCAGCCGGCCCGACCACATCAAGCGCGTCGTGGAAGGCATGCTCACGCGCCTGTGCACCGACCGCATCGACCTGCTGTACCAGCACCGGGTCGATCCGCAGGTGCCGATCGAGGATGTCGCCGGCGCGATCAAGGACCTTAAGGCGCAAGGCAAGGTGCTGCACTGGGGCCTGTCCGAAATGGGGTTGCAGACGCTGCGCCGTGCGCATGCGGAACTGCCCGTCACCGCAGTGCAGAGCGAGTATTCGATGCTGTGGCGCGGACCGGAGCAAGAAGTAATCCCGGTGTGCGCGGAACTGGGTATCGGATTCGTGCCGTGGAGCCCGCTGGGCGTTCAATTCCTCACCGGCGCCATTGATGAGAACACGCGGTTCGCCGATGGCGACATCCGCAAGGTCGAGGGCCGTTTCGCGCCAGAGAACTTGCCGCACAACGTGGCGCTGATACGTCTGGTTAAGACCTGGGCCGAACGCAAGAACACGATGCCCGCGCGGATCGCTCTGGCCTGGCTGCTGGCGCAGAAACCCTGGATTGTGCCAATCCCCGGCACCACGCAGATGGCACACATGCTCGACAACATCGGTGCGGCGGAGATCGTGTTCAGCGATGGCGAACTTCAGGAACTGAATGCCGCGCTTGTGGGAATCACGATCAAGGGCGAACGGCTGCCGCCGGCGGTGATGGCTTTCAGCGGCGTCGAAGCGCCCCTGAAATAGCGAGGGTGTTCGATTTTTGAGGTCGTTCGGCTTATCCCGAGTATCTGAGCGCGTCGCGGAATAACGTGAAAGCAGGCGAAGTCTGGCGCCGGCTCGGATAGTAGAGGTGGTAACCCGGGAAAGGTTCACACCAGTCCGACAGCACGCGAATCAAACGACCTTCTGCCACGTGTGTTTCAACCAGATCCTCTGGCATGTAGGCCAGGCCGAGCCCTTTCAGGGCGGCATCCAGACGCATCGCGATGTTGTTGAATACCAATTGCCCTTCCACGCGTACTTTGAGCTCCTGCCCTTTCTTCTCAAACTCCCAGGCATAGATGCCACCATAGGTCGGCAGGCGGATGGTGATGCAGTTGTGCCCGGTCAGGTCGTGCGGGGCTTTCGGGCGCAGATGTCGCTTGAAATAGTCCGGAGAGCCGACCACGGCCATGCGCATGGCAGGGCCGATACGCACCGCGATCATGTCCTTGGCGATCGATTCGCCGAGTCGCACGCCCGCGTCGAAATTCTCGGCCACGATGTCGGTTAGGCCGTAGTCCACGATGATTTCGATGTGGAGGTCGGGGTTCTCCGGCAGCAGCTTCTCCAGCACCGGCTGGAGGACCGAGATCGCCGCGTGCTCGCCGGCGGTGATGCGCAGCTTGCCTGCGGGCTTGTCGCGAAACTCATTGAGCAGCGCCAGTTCGGTGTTGATTTCTTCGAATCTGGGCGCGACCACGTTGAGCAGGCGTTCGCCTGCTTCGGTGGGTGACACGCTGCGGGTTGTGCGCGCCAACAGCCGGACGCCCAACCGCTCTTCCAGCTGACGCATGGACCGGCTCAAGGCCGGTTGCGAGATACCGAGCTTCGCGGCGGCACGAGTAAAGCTGCGCTCTCGGGCGACGATCGAAAAGATCGCGAGCTGGTCGTAGCTCTCAGTAGACATTTATGCGCCCTTGTTATCAACAAATTCCGATTATGCCACCTAGAGTCAGCGATGGATCGGGCCTAGATTGGGGACAACGGAGGACACAATGAAAACCCGACAACTCGGCAACAGCCAACTCAACGTTTCCGCAATCGGCCTGGGCTGCATGGGACTGAGCTACGGCTACGGGCCTGCGGTGGACCGCGCCGAGGGCATTGCGCTCATCCGCAGCGCCTTTCAGCGCGGCGTGACGTTCTTCGACACCGCCGAGGCGTACGGCCATCGCCCTATTTACCGAAGTACCGCGAGTGGGCTTTACAGGCGCGGGCGCGCGAAGCAGCAGCCGGTCATTAGCCGGTGCTCACCCGACAGGGCCTTCACCAACGGCCAGTCGCTCCGGATCAACAGACACCGCTTAAAGTTTCGCTGGCGATCTGGCGCCACGCAGCGTACAGTGCACGAACTGTGCTTGTTTGGTCACGGTGATTGCTTGAGCCCGGTTAGTCCGTGACCCCGCATCTCATTGTTCACATCTCAACCTTGCAGAGCAGTCGCTCGTACCGACGCGATGTCGATACATACCTAACTAGTGCAAGGAGTTTCACATGTCTGATCGTCAAACCGGAACCGTCAAGTGGTTCAATGATGCCAAGGGTTTCGGCTTCATTACCCCGGAGAGCGGCGCTGATCTTTTCGTACACTTCCGCGCAATCCAGGGCTCAGGCTTCAAGAGTCTGCAGGAAGGCCAGCGCGTGACCTTCGTCGCCGTGCAGGGCCAGAAAGGCATGCAGGCTGACCAGGTCCAGGCTGAATAAGAAGCTGGACACGTGGGGTCCCGGTGTAGCACGCCGGGACCGTCCGGTCTCGTTCAATGACTCGCCGATATTTTCGGCCCGGTCTTGCATGCATATCGGTCTGGCGCGCCTGACGGGAACTCCTGTTGTTGCTCACGCGCGTCGCAGCTCTGTCGAACCACCTGCAGCAACAAGGATCGTCCGGACAGGGCGCTCCGGCATGGATGCCAGTGCGGCGGGTGCAAGAGCAGCTCGGTGAGGCGTTAGCCCGAGCGGCATGATGGATTATCCGGAAGACGGCAGTTCAAGCTCGGCACAGTGTCCACGTGCCGTTGCAAGCAGCTGCGGTTCGAGCGCGTCTGGCAGGGCATGGCCCGCTGCCGCGTTGTCAAAAATGCACCGCGCCGAAGCGCCCGTGGACTGCGTCGCCTCCGGAGCGCTAGCGACACCGCGCAGGAAGGCATGATCGTAGTTGGCGTAGTACTACGCGACGAACCATGCAGGCGCCTTCTGCGCCCCTCAAGCGACGTTCCAGACTGCAGCTCCGCCCTTGTCTTCGTCGTGCCGGAGACGTTGCCGATCCACGGTGCGCTTGTGGTGACGGTCGTGCCGTCTTAGCCGTTGATGGCCTGGCCGCCGGCATCGGTGATGGCGTAGAAGCGGTTGTCGGCGCTCCCGGTCACGCCCGGCCTGCCCACCAATCCGCCAAGGTTGCTGCTGCCCATCACGCGTCCCGCGGCGGTGGCGAATGCCTTGCTGATGCGACCGCTGGCGCTGTGGGCGCCGACCAGGCGGCCGACGGCACCTTCCGCCGAGTAGCAAACAGAACCTTCAGACGCCCCCCAGCCATTAATGGGCTGGGTGCGGGCGAATCGATGCGGACGCGACTGTGCACCGGGTGGCTGAAAGCGTGTCGGGCCGCTGACGGGCTCGGCGGCGACAGGCATACCGTCGTCCGAAGCGCAAGGTTATTTGTGAACATGTGCCACTGGACCGGCGCGATTGAGCCCGGCGATGCGGGGCGTTCCGGGCGGCCGGCATGATTCACCGGGTATGCCCGATGCTGCGGCCTCCACCCGCGTCTATGATGATGCGGTTCGGCGGGGGCGCGAAAGCAGCGAGGCGATGTGGTGAAGAGTGTCGAATACTCATTCGGTGAGTTCCGCCTGAAGCTGGCGGAGCGCGAGTTGTGGCGACGCAGCGAGCGATTGGCCGTACCCCGTCTTGCCTTCGACTGCATGGTCTACCTGATCGAACATCGCGATCGCGCGGTCGGTCGTGACGAACTGGTCGCCGCGGTGTGGGGGCGCGCCGACACGTTCGACGGACACCTGAACCAGACCATCGTGCGTGCGCGCCGCGTGCTGGGCGACGGTGGTCAGGTGCAGCTGATGATCCGCACCATTCCGGGCTTCGGCTATCGCTGGGTGGGCGAGATCGACCGCGTCGCGGAGCAGGCTGTGCCCTCGATCGAAGCGATGCGGGCAGGCGATGCGACTGCCGACGTGCGCGCCGATACCCCGTTCGTTGCCGAACCCGAACCCGAGCCCGAAGCCATGGTACCGGCGTCCGGCGCCAGCGCCGCAGCGCGGCCCGGGAATTCGATTGTCCGGCGTTACGCAGTGCCGCTGCTGGCGCTGCTGGCGGTGCTGAGTCTCGCCATGCTGATCTACTTCGTGTCGCGCACGCCGCATGGCGTCGTGTCGCTGCCGCATGCCGTCGACGGCAATGCGATCGTCGTCCTGCCGATCACGGTGGATGGGCCTCGCGAATCGGGTTGGGTCGGACTCGGCGCGATGGACCTCGTCGCCGATCGGTTGCGCAGCGCAGACCTGCCGGTGCCGCCGAGCGAAACCGTGATGGCGGCGTTGCACGGGTCGGCCTCGCCACCGGCGGCGGCCGATCTGGACCGCATCCGGCAGACGCTGGGCGCCGGTGCGGTCGTGCAGGGCAAGGCCAGCTATTCGGCGCAAGGCTGGACGGTGCAGCTGGAAGCGAAAAACGCGTCCGGCATTCAGCAGCGTGCCGAAGCGCGGCGCGACGATGCGATCCAGGCAGCGCGCGCGGCCGCCGATCTTCTGCTGGCAAGTCTGGGGCGCAAACCGCCGGCCGGCGTGGATGCAACCGATGCTGTGCAGGACCGGCTGCAGCAGGCGCAGGCCGCGATGCTGACGAACCAGCTCGACCTGGCCCGCCGCATTCTGTCGGCGATTCCCGCCGATCCGAAAACCGCACCGGAGGTGCGGCTGCGCCTCGCCGACGTGGATTTTCATTCCGGCCGCCTGGACGAGGCAGCCGACGTGCTGGCGGCGTTGCTGGCCGACGCGAGTGTGCAGGCCGACAACCTGCGCCGCGGCCGCGTGCTCACCTTGCGCGGCAACGTGTACTTTCGCCGCTCCGCCTACGTCGAAGCCGCGCGGGATTTCGATGCCGCGATTGCCGATCTGCAAGTGTTGTCAGCGCCGCTCGACCTTGGCGACGCGCTGACTCGGCGCGGCGTCGTGCGCACCGCGTTGCGCGATTTCGACGGCGCATCCGCTGATTTCGGCCGCGCGCGGCTGCTGATGGAGCAGGCCGGCGACCGGCTGCGCATCGCGCATGTGGACGCCGGGTTCGGCCTGCTGCAGATCGAGCAGCGCCGGCTGGAACTGGCGCTGCCGTATTTCGATGCGGCGATCGACCAGTACGAAGCCTTCGGCATGGTCGAGCGCGTCGTCACGCTGCGCAACCTCCTCAACGACACCTATGCCGACTTGCTGCGCTGGCCCGAGGCGCTGGCCATCAGCGAACGCCAGGCCGAGCTGCGCGAACGGATCGGCGACCCGGGCCTCGCCCTGGTGATCGCCAATCGCCGCGGGCGACTCCTGATGGCGTTGGGCCGTTATCGCGAGGCCGGGGAGGTCGTGGCGGATGCGCGCAAGCGCTACGCCGGCGTCCGTCCGGAAGCGCGCCGATATCTGTACGACCTCGAAGCCGACCTGGCCTCGCGTCAGGGCGGTCGTCCGGAGACGGTGATCGACGCCGTCGACGACGCGCTGAAAACCTGGCCGCGCGATCCGTCCTACGACCGCTTTGCCTATCTGGTGCTGCTGCGCCAGCGCGCGATGATCGCGGCCGGGCGTGCTACCCCGGGCCAGTCCGCCGACTGGCTGCCGGCAGCCGATGCGCCTGGGGTCTCGCCGATCTTCATGATCGCCCGCGCGGAATGGGCGGCGTATCGCGGCGACGACGCCGAGGCGGAGCACCAGTTTGCGCAGGCGTTGAAAACCGCCGAAGCGAACGGCACGCCGGCACCGTTCGTCCAGGTCGCGACGGCCTACGTGGACTGGCTGCTCAAGCGCGGCCGGCTCGAACCGTCCACGGACCTCGCCGGGCGGGTTGCGGTCTGGGCGCGCCACGACTTCGACAGCGCGCTGCTGCGCGTGGCGGTGTTCCATGCCCTGGGACGCCGCGACAACTGGGCGACGGCACTGCAGCACGCTCAGGAACTGGCCGGCGAACGCACGATCCCGCCGGCACTGCGGGTTCCGCCGTCGCTGTAACCCTCCAGAAAACGCGCGCTGTCGCACGTTTCCCCGCCGTTGTCACTGCTTGTCACTCGATCGTCATCCGTTTCGGACGACTGCAACACGGTGGTCATCGCACAGTCCGGCGGCCCTGCCAGGACTTCCCGCCAACTCGCGGAATCGTTCCCGGCAGACACGGCACGCAAGGAGCGGGCGAGACGTCCGTTCCGCTGCGCGACCGGCCGACATCAAGAAACAGCCGCGAGGGGAGTTCGATGCGATACGTCAGTGATTCAAGCGATGAGGGCGGCGCGTGCGCCGTTCCGGTGGGTCGAAGCAGGGGACTCGCGCGGGCGCGCCGCGCCGGTGCGGCGGCAAGACGATGGGCCGGCAGCCTGTTGGCTTTCGCCACGATCGCGCTGGCCGCGGTCGGTGGCCTGGCGCAGGCGGCGTTCGACCCGAATGCGAACTGGGGCATTGAAAGCGTCGCCGTGCAGCCGGATGGCCGCGTTCTGGTGGGTGGTCCGTTCTGGGGCGTCGGCGGTGTAGCGCGCGCCGGCTTCGCGCGGCTGGCGGCCGACGGCACGGTCGAGGCGGACTATCCGAATGTGACTGGCGGGCCGACGTATGCGGTGGCCGTGCAGGCCGACGGCAAGGCGCTGATCGGCGGCAAGGGCTTGAGCGGATCGGGCGGCCTGCTGCGCATCAACGTCGACGGCAGCATCGATCCGACGTTTACCGACGCGATGACCGGCAGCGAGACGGCGATCCGCGTGATCGTGCCGCAGGCCGACGGCTCGATTCTGATCGGTGGCAGCTTCTGGTCGGCCGGCGGGGAGACGCGCAACAACATCGCGCGGCTCAATGCCGACGGCACCCTGGATGCAAGTTTCGATGCGGGAACGGTGGTCAACCGCACGGTGCAGGACATCCAGGTACAGCCGGACGGCCGCATCGTGGTCGCGGGCGACTACATGCAACTGGTGCGCCTGCTCGGCAACGGCCAGCGCGACACCGCACAGCCACTCGCCGCGATCACCAGCAGCGAGACGTACTTTTCGCTCTTCAGAGTGCATGTGCAGGTCGACGGCAAGATCCTGGTCGGCGGCTACGGCCCGCTGAAATTCAGCGACGGCATCGCGCGCGGGCAACTGGTGCGGCTCAACGCCGATGGCAGTCCCGATACGGGCTACGCATCGCAGGTGACGGGTCCCGGCGGTGGCGTCAGGGCGCCTATCGTGCGGCAGCCCGACGGCAAGATCCTGATCGGCGGCGGCTTCACGTCGGTCGGCGGACAGCCGCGCAACTACATCGCGCGGCTCAACGCGGACGGTAGTGTCGACAGCAGCCTGATCGACCCCGAGATCAACCAGCCCATCGCGGCGCTCGCGCTGCAGACCGGTGGCAAGATCCTGATCGCCGGCGACAACGCCTTCACGATGGTCAGCGGCCTTACGCGCAATCGCATCGCGCGGCTGCATCCGGACGGCCGCCTGGACAACGGCGCCACCGCGCCGCTGGTCGTGACGCCGTATGCGAGCGCGCACGGCGCGATCACGCCCGCATCGCCGCAATCCGTGGCCGAGGGCAGCAAGGTCAGCTTCGGCATCACGCCCGAATCTGGCTACGCGGTTGCCGCCGTCACCGGCTGCGGTGGTATGCGCCTGGGCAACACCTATGTCACCGGCTGGATCTGGAACGACTGCACCGTCGTCGCGAGCTTCGTCGCCGCAGGAGACGTTTCGTTCGACCCCGACGCGAACGGCTACGTCGAGCGAATCGCGACGCAGCCGGACGGCAAGATCGTGGTCGCCGGCTGGTACACGCGCATCGGCAACCAGCCGAAGATCAAGATCGCGCGACTCGATCCCGCCGACGGCAGTGCCGATCCGGCGTTCATGGACGGCAGCGGCATCTACCAGGCCAACACCGGCGGCGATGTCGGCTACACCACGGTCGTACAGCCCGACGGCAAGGTGCTGTTCGGCGGCGATCGCGGCCTGCTGCGGATCAATGCCGACGGCACGCGCGACATCGCGTTCGTGGCGGGTCTGGGCAGCGGTGCCACCGTCAAGACAATCGTGCTGCAGCCGGACGCGAAGATCCTGGTCGCCGGCTATGGCTTCTCCACTGCGCGCAGCGGCATCGCTCGCCTGAACGCGGACGGTTCGGTCGATACGAGCTTCAATCCGGAGTTCGACCGCGTCAGCGGGATCGCGCTAGAGCCGAACGGCAAGATCTTGCTCAGCGGCGTGTTCGAAGGCGTCGAACAGCTCGCCAGAGTCAACGCGAACGGCTCGCCGGACACGAGTTTCCCCACCATCCCGAACGGCACCGTCGATGTGATGGTTCGGCTGGCCAACGGCAGTTACCTGCTCGGCGGATCGACGTTCATCAATCTCAATGACGGCGTGCAGCCCACGTCGCATCTCGTGCGCATCTTCGCCAACGGCGCGCGCGACCTGTCGTTCGATACGGTCGTCGCGGGCGGCTATGGCGGTGTCGAGACGATTGCGCTGCAGCCCGACGGCGGCATCGTCATTGGCGGTGGCTTCGGTACGGTCAACGGCACGACGCGCAACAATGTCGCGCGGCTCGATGCGAACGGCGGGCTGGATACCGCGTTCAACGTACCGGTCAACGGCCGCGTCACGACCATCGCGTTCCAGGCCGACGGCAAGATCCTGATCGGCGGCAAATTCACGCGCGTCGAAGGCTACGTGCGCAACAACATCGCGCGGCTGAAGGCCACGGGCCGCATCGACGTCAATGCGTTCACCGTGACGCCGCTCGCCGGCGCCAACGGCACCATCACGCCGAACGGCACGCAAACGGTCGATCCCGGCCAGACCGTGCAGCTCACGATCGTCCCCGATGCGGGCTACGTGATCGGCCATGTCGCCGGTTGCGGCGGAACGCTGAGCGGCCTGGTCTACACCACCGCGCCCGTCGTCGGGCATTGCAACGTGACGGCCGACTTCGTGTTCGAAACGGTGACCTATCACGTGACCCCGGCTGCCGGCGCGAACGGCAAGCTGCTGCCGGACACCCGTCAGGCCGTGCTGTTTGCGCAGACCACGCCGTTCACGGTGGTGCCGGACGCGGGCTACTACCTCGCCGCGATCGAAGGTTGCGGCGGTAGCCTGGCAGGCACGGTCTACACCACCGGTCACGTCGTCGCCGACTGCAACGTCATCGCGCGGTTCCACCGGCCGGCGGCGCTGGCCGCCATGCGCGGCACGCCGCAGGCCAGCGCGGTGAACACCGCGTTCGCCGTGCCGTTGACCGTGCGCGTGACCGATGCGTCTGGCGCACCGGTCGCCGGCGTCGCCGTCGATTTCGCCGCGCCGGCCTCGGGCGCGAGCGCGACGCTCTCGGCCGCGTCGGCCACCACGGATGCCAACGGCGAGGCCCGCGTCACCGCGCGCGCCAATGCCAGTGGCGGCAACTATGTCGTCACCGCCGCGGCGCAGGGACTGCAGGCGGCGTTCGCGCTGCGCAACGAAGTGGTCGAGCATGGCGGGCTGGAACTCAAAGTCACCGTCAGCACCGAACCGCCGCCGGCGTGTGGCACCGCGTCGGAGATCGACGCCGTGCCCGGCGAGCAGATCAACTACTGCTTCACCGTGACCAACCACAGCGACATCACGCTGAACTACCACACGCTGACGATGGTGACGTTCGGCTTCCCGTCGCAGTACCAGTACCAGTACTGGGGCCAGGATCGCTTCTTCAGCCAGCGCGAGCAGGCACTGCCGCCCGGCGGCAGCTACCGCTACAACCGTCTGATCACCGCCGGTACGCAGGATCAGGCGCCGCTGTTTACCTGGAGCGCGACGGCGAGCCTGCCGGACTACGAGAAAGACGCCGGCGCCGCGGTGCCGTTCACCGATATCAGCGGTACCGGCACCGCGGTGCCTGCACTGGAGGTGTATGGCCGCTATCCGCTGCGATCGCTGCCTTTTCCGATCACGTTCTACGGGCAGGTTTTCCGCGAAGGTGCGCTCGGCATGCTGTGCATCAACAACAGCGGCTCGGTGTATCTGCGCCGCGGTGGTGGCGACGAAGAATGCCCGACCGCCGACGTCAGCATTCCACCGCTGCTGAGCGACAACAGCACGATGCCTGCGGTCTCGTACCCGGGTCCGTATCCGAACGGCCTGGCCGTGTACTGGGACCTGCTCGGCACGCGCGGCAAGATCTACTACGCGACGCTCGGCACCGCGCCGAACCGCCGTCTGATCGTGCAGTGGAACGGCAAGGACCACGCGCTGTATCCGAACCCGGCCCGCGGCATCACGTTCCAGGTCGTGTTCGAGGAAGGCACCGGCAAGATTCACTACGTCTACGATCATCTGACGTTTGACGTGCTGGCCGAACCGAATCCGGACATGGGCGGCTCGGCGACCGTGGGCTTGTTCGGCTACACCATCGGCGTCGACTTATCGTCTCCCGGTGCGCCGCAGCCGTTCCGGCAGCACTCGTACAGCAGCCCCGTGCTGACCGACGGGCAGGCCATCACGTGGACGCCGACCGACGTGCCGCGCTACGCGTCGTCCGAGGTGCTCGTCTCGGTCGGCATGCCGCGACTGGCGGTGCTACCCGGTGCCATTGAAACGAGCGCCGCTGCCGCTGCGCAGGTGCACCAGGCGCTGACGATCGGCAACGACGGCGATATGGATCTGGCGTGGTCGCTGGCCGAGGCGGCGGCGCAGGCGCATTTTCCGCCGGCCGCGCGACGCTACGTGCCGCCTGCCGGTTCGCGCGACGCGAATGGCGCCGGATTCGACGATGCGCCGGGGCTTGCCGGCGGCAATCCGCAGAACGACCCTGCGCCGCGTTCGGTGTTCGCCGTGCCGGCGTACGCCTGGGGCGGATGGCTGAGCTTCGATGCAGCCAACCCGACGCAGCTCGTGCACGGCGCCGGCATTGCGCGGCTGCCGGACGGCATGGCCGCAATCGATTTCGCCGGCAACGATTTCAGCCGGCAGTACGCGCTCGGCAATGATGGATCGTTCGCGCAGATCGAAGCGGCGAGCGGTGCCACCTCGGTCATCGGCATGGCGAATCCCGTGGGTTTGACGCAGGTCTGGAGCGGCTTGGCCTGGGACGCCAGCACCGACACGATGTTTGCCGCGACGACGAACGGGCAGGGCTGCGCGGTCGCCAACGCGTCCGAGCTGTACACGATCAACCTCGCCACGGCAGCCGCGACCCGGATCGGTGCGATCAATACCGGCGCTGCCGCGTGCATCACCAGCATCGCGGTGTCGCCCGAGGGGGCGCTGTACGGTATCGACAACTTCAACAACACGCTGGTCGCGATCGACAAGACCAGCGGCCAGGCGGCGACCATCGGCTGGCTCGGCTTCAACCTGGCCGACGGCGCCAACCCGAACAGCGCCGATTTCGACGCTGCCAGCGGCACGCTGTATCTGCTCTCGAACAACGGCGCCGTCTACACGGTCGACCTCGTCACTGGCCTCGCCTCGCGTGTCGGCGTGCTGCCGGCGATCGAGCCGGAGGGCACGCCGGTCAGAGGCGGCATCGATGGCCTGAGCATCGCCGTCGCCGGCGGTCGCTGCGCGCATCCCGCGCAGTTGCCGTGGCTGACGGTGAACCAGACCGCCGGCGTGACACCGCCCGGTGCGCGCGCCGCGATCGACGTGACGCTCAATGCCGCCGGTCTCGCGCCTGGCCGTTACGAGGCCAACCTGTGCGTGTTCAGCAACGACCGCAGCCGTTCGCTGGTACGCGTGCCGGTCGGCTTCACCGTCACCGTCACCGGCGACCGGGTTTTCGCCAACGGCTTCGACGCCGCCACACCGTAGGTCGGAACCGGACGCCGCCTCGCGCGACGTCCGGTTTCCGGATTGGGCCGAATCTTTCGAGACAGATACTCATGAAACCGTCACTCATGAAACCGTTCCCGCGCACTATCCTGGCTGCCGTCATCGGCGTCGTTCTGAGTTCCGCCGCCGTCATGCCGGCAACCGCCGCGCCGCCGCGCGTGAACGCCGTCAATGACAAGGCCGAGGCCGAATCGCCGACCGGCCGCTACATTCTCACGTTCGACGAACCCGGCCTCGTCCAGTACCGCGGCGATAGGCCCGGGCTCGCCCGCACGGCGCCGGGTGGAGCGACGACCACTGCGCGCAAGTTCAATCGCGCATCGACCGCCGCGCACGACTACGCGGCGTATCTGTCGCAGCAGCGCGAAAGCCACCTCAGCGCGATCGAGCAGGTGCTGGGCAGGCCGCTGGTGATCAGCCAGCGGTACGAGGTCGCCAAGCACGGCGTGTCCGTCGCCTTGTCGCCGGCGGAAGCCGCGATCGTCGCCGGCGTGGACGGCGTGCGCGCCGTGACGCCGGTGCGCGTGCAGCCGCTGTCGACGTTCGGCAGCCCGGGCTTCATCGGTGCCGGCACGCTGTGGGACGGCAGCCAGGTGCCCGCGGGCATGGCGCCGTCGCGCGGCGAAGGGATACGCATCGGCGTGATCGACAGCGGTGCCAACAGTCCGCATCCGTCATTCGCCAACGACGCGTCGTGCGGTCTCAGCGCCACGAATCCCAAGCTGATCGCCAAGGACTGCACGGCGAACAGCAGCACCGGCGGCTGCATCGGCACGAACCCCGAAGCCGATGCCGGAATCGGGCACGGCGTACACACCGCATCGACCGCTGCCGGCAACGTCATCGATCTGAATGCGTCACCGCCACCGGATCTGCTGCCGGGTCAATCGATGTCGGGCGTTGCGCCGTGTGCCACGGTTGTCAGCTACAAGGCCTGCGTCGCCGCCGGCTGCTATGACGACATGCTGCACGCGGCGATCGAGACCGCGATCGTCGACCAGGTCGACGTGATCAACTATTCGCTGGGCCAGCGCTGCGGCTACGGCAGCCCATGGGAAGACGGCCTCGATCTGCTGGCGGCGTTCAGCGCCGATGTGTTCGTCGCCGCCTCGGCCGGCAATACCGCCGCGGCATGCACCGACCCGACCGGCCGCGTCGCCAACATCTCGCCGTGGGTCACAACGGTCGCCGCGTCGAGCAGCCGGCAGATCATTGCGCCGGCACTGACGGTAGCGGGGCCGGGCACTGTGCCCCCCAGCTTTCACGGTATCGCGCTGGCCGGGGGCACCACCACGCTGCCCGCCGCGCTGACCAGCAACCTGGCTGGCATCCCGCTGCGCGCGAGCGCCGGCAATCCGATCGGCTGCACCGCCGACGGCGGCTTCGCGCCCGGATATTTCAACGGGGCCATCGCCGTCGTCGCGCGCGGCATCTGCAGCTTCACCGAGAAAATCACCAACGCCGCCGCAGCCGGTGCGCGCATGGTCGTGATCACCAACAATGTCGGCGCCACGCTCGGCATGGATACGACCGGCGCACCTGCCAACATCGCCGCCTTCAGCATCGCCGACTCGGCGGTCGGCAACGAACTGATCGCTTTCGTCACGGCGCATCAGGGGCCTGCATTGGCCGCCGATACGATCTTCGGTGCGGGTTTCGAGGCGATCACCTGGGCCACAGGCAACTATCTCAAGCGCAGTTTTCCACAAGTGCAGAGCGATATTCTGGGAGACTTCAGCCTGCGCGGGCCGGTTCCGCCGCCGCTGTCGAACCTCGCCAAGCCGGACATCAGCGCACCGGGCATCGTGACCTATGCGGCGCTCGACCCAGCGTCCGGCAACTACGGCGTGTTGAGCGGCACCTCGATGGCGTCGCCGCATATCGCCGGAAGCGCGGCGTTGCTGCGCAAGCTGCATCCGGGCTGGGCCGTCGACGAGATCAAATCGGCGCTGATGACGACGGCGTCGACCGTGGGCTTCAAGCAGGACGGCGTGACAGCGTGGGATGCGGACGATGTTGGCAGCGGCCGCGTCGACCTGACCAAGGCCGCACGGGCCGGCCTGACGCTGGCCGACAGCGTGGAAAACTACAGTGCCGCCAACCCCAACGGCGGCAGCCTCGACCTGACCGCACTGAACCTGCCGTCGCTGCGCAACATCCGCTGCGGCGACCAGTGCAGCTGGACGCGCAAGGTTCGCAATCGCCTGACCCAGACCGGCACCTGGACCGCTTCGTTCGTGCAGCCGTCGGGCTATACGCTGACGGCGCAGCCGGCCACGTTCACGCTGGCCCCGGGCGCGGTGCAGGAGATGACCTTCAGTGCCGCGATCAACGACATCACCTTGCCCGGTGCGTATTCGTTCGGGCGCGTCGTGCTGCAGGAAACCGGCGGCCGCTCGCCGGACCAGCATCTGCCGGTAGTCGTGCAGGGCAGCGAGATCAGCGTCGAATGCAATGCCGGCAACTGCACGTTCGACGTCGATAATTTCTTCAGCGGCTACAGCGCGATCGGCTGCGACACAGCGTGTGCGTTCCTGTGGCTCAACCGCTATTCGCCGCCCGTTTCGGCGTTTCCGATCACGCTGACATCGATCACGTTCCTGACCGGATCGGCCAGCTACGTCCACGCCGGCGACCGTTACGATTTCTACGTCTATCAGGACAACGATCGCGACCCGACCAACGGCGCCGTTCTGGTCGGCGCACAGAAGGGCTACACGATCACCACGGCGGGCGCGCGCCTGCGCGTGGTGAACCTCGCGACGCCGATCGTGCTCAAGGGGCCGGGCGATGTCGTCATCGCACTGAGCCGTCCGACCGGCACCGGTCCACGCCCGGCGACGGCGGAAGTTTCGGAGTTCCGCGGACGTTCGTACACCGGCAACTATGTCGGAGAAGACCCGGATCTGGGCAGCGCTGCAGTGGACCTGAAACTCAACCCGGAAGCGATCGGCTCGAACGGCAACTACGTGATCCGTGCGACGGGCACCAATGGCTCGGGCGACGCGATTCAACTCGGTGGCGCGCCAGGCGAATAGCCGCACCGCCGCCGCACGCTGCGACGGAAACCCTTCTCCCTGTTGGGGGAAGGGCGCATCTCGAAAGAATTGTGGCGTTGGACGGGTTTCGCGACGGCGCAGGGGATCGCGATCCAGGTCGGCTCGAACGCCGGGAGCATGCAGAACTGGGCCAGGCAGCATTCATTGTCTGCGGCCCAACAACCACGATCCGAACCTTCGCGGGCTTACGTCTGCGTCACAGGGGCGGTCGCAGCAAGCTGCTTTGGTTCGACTCGAAATCGTCGCGGAATAGACCGTCACCGACGATGGAATCGGTGTCGGTGGCGTTGTTGTTCGCCGCATCGACTTCGGGCACCGCGGGATCGTTGCTGGTCACGGTGGCGATGTTGGTCACGAATCCGCTCGCTCCACCCGCCACTCGGGCGAAGTACGCGTACTGCAGCAAGGCGCCACTAGGCAGCGGCTGCGCGACGAGTTCTTCCAGATTGCCGCTGCCACTGGCGTTCGGACACAGCGAGCCGGGCGTCGAGGTGCAGGTCCAATGCGCATTGATCAGCGCGGCAGGCGGGGTATCGGCTACGCGCACGTTCGACACACGGTCCGGGCCTGCGTTCAAGACCTGAATCGTGTAGGCCGTGTCTTCGCCGGGATACAGGTTTGAGCCGAAATTCGTCTTGCTGACTTGCAAGTCAGCACCCTGGCCGCTGCCGCTGCCGGTCAGCGTGATATCGAACGGATTTTCGTCGGCGTCGTTGTTCGGGATCGAAAGCGTTGCCGTGCGAATGCCGCTGCCGCGCGGCAGGAAGCGGACCTTCGTGATCGCGGTGCTTTCGATGCGCACATCATCGATGGCGGTGGCACGATCGCCATCGATCAGGTTGCCGCGGAGTAGAAGGGTGCGGGTCGCGCCCGGCGATGGGTTCGTATACGGCACGACGAACGTACGCCAGGTATCGTCGTTCTGCAGGTTCAACGGCAGCGTGTCGATCACGGTGTTGTCGATGCTGACTTCGATGCTGGTGCCGCCATAACCTGACCCGCGACGGACGTAGGAAAAGCGAATGAGGTAGAGGCCGGCGTTCGCGAAGGTGACCGGCTGCTCCAGATAGGACTCCATGTCGTTGGATTGCACCTGGATATAGGCGGCCTGCGCGCCGCTGGGCGGCGCGTTCACGAACCACGGCGATCCGCTGCGCGCCACACCCGCGCGCGCGCCGAAATTCCACGCCGCACCCGCCGGGGAAGCGACGAAGGCACCGGCGCCCAGCAGCGGCGTTTCGAAGCTGCCGTTGCTCGACTGCATCGGTGCGCCGACGATGCTCTCGGGTTGCCGCACGATGGCGAAGTCCGCAGCATTCGTGCCACTGATCGAAGCGGAGCCCAGCGCGAGTTCACTGTCGCCACGGTTGCGGATCGTGAAATCCAGCGACGCCGTCGCGCCGAGGTTCACGCTGCCGACGTTGCGGCTGCCGCCGTCGGGGACATCGACGGCCAACGGCTGTTCCACAACGATCTCCGGACTGATGCCGTCGGCGGAAAGCGCGATGTCGTAGGGGTTCTCGTCCGGATCGTTGCTCGCGATGTGCAGGCTCGCGGTCTTTGCCCCACGGGTGATCGGGGCAAAGCGCAACGTGAAGGTGGTGCTGCCACCCAGCGGGATTGGCGCTACCGGATTGGCCACGATGGAAAACGAAGCCGCATCGGCGCCGTCGATCGTGATGCCCAGCCCGGACAGGGCAGGGCCACTGCTGCCGGCGTTGCGGATGGTGAACACCGAATCGATGCTGCCGCCGGGACTGGCGCTGCCCAGGTAACGCGAACCGCCGTCTGGCACGACGTTGCCGGCGGGCTGCTCGACCACGATATCGGTATCGTCGGCAGTGCCGGAAAGGCTGACGAGGTAGGGGTTCTCGTCGGCATCGTTGCTGACGATGGTGAGGGTTGCGGTTTTTACGCCGGCTGCCGTGGGCACGAAGGCCATCGTGAATACCGTAGCGTTGCCTGGCGCCACTGTCGCGCTGGGGTTCGAGACGATCTGGAACGCTGTGGCGTCGGGGCCGCCCAGGCTGGCGCTTACACCGTGGAGCGAGGCGGCGCCGGAGTTCTTGATAAAGAACTGTTTCGTCGCAAAACCGCCGGCCACCACGGTGCCGAAGTTGCGCGAACCGCCGTTCAGCAACGCTGTGCCGCTGGGTTGCTCGACATCGATTTCGGGAGCACCGCCGGTGCCTGACAGCACAATATCGAAGGGATTTTCGTTCGGGTCGTTGTTGGCTATGCGCAGCGCGGCCGTGCGCGTACCGACCGCTGTGGGCGTGAACGCCACATCGAACGTAGTGCTGCCCGCCGCCGCCGTGACTGGCGAGGACGGCTGCCGGGTGACGACAAACTCCGCCGCGTTGTCACCGCTGACGGCGACCAGCGGGTTACCGCTCAGCAGCAGGTCTGGGCCGCCACCGCGGTTGAAGAGGGTGAAGGTGAAGGTTCCGCTGGTGCCCAGATTGACCAGGCCAAAGTCACGCGAACCGCCGTCGGCCACATCCGTTCCGACGGGTTGCTCGATCGCGATTTCCTGCGCGGGCAGGTATTTCAACACCAGATCGTTGCCCACCACGGCCACCGAGAACTGGCCTGCGTAGGGATTGGCGAAGCCGCTGGTGCCGTTCTCAGCGCCGGTGACGATGGCAAAGCTTGCGGCGCTGAATCCGCTGATGCCGCCGGTGGTGTGGATCAGCGTCCACGACGCGGCAACCTCGGCATCGAAGTTCGACGCAAGTCCGCTGACATCGGGTGCCATCGACGACAGCGTCCACAAATTGATTTTGGAGCCGCTTGCGCCGGAAAGATCGAGCGCGCCATTGATCGTAAGCGTGTCGTAGCCGATGCCCGCGGCAGCGCTGGCGTCGAGCAGCTGCCAGTTGTAGTGGATGGCGCCCGCCAGCGACAGGCCACCGGTGGTCAGATTGCCCACGCCGGCACCGGGCGCGAGCGTTGCTGCGGCGTGAACCTGCAACGCCACGACCGTGCCGCTGCCGCCGATTGCCGCGCCGCTGGCCACACTCACCTGCGGCGAACCGAGCGTGCCATTCACTTGCAGCGTGCCCGCGGCAACGTCGACGTTGCCCAGTTCGATGCTGTTGGCTGAGAGCGCAAGCGTGCCGGCGCCCGTCTTGACCAGGGCGGCGGGAGCCGCGGCGCTGCTGCCGATCGTGCCTGGAATTGTGCGCGTGCCGGAGCTCACATCCAGCGTCGTCGCGCCGCCCAGCAGGAACATCGTCTCTCCGCGCGCCGTGCCGCCGAGCGCACAGAAGCTGAGGCAATTGCCAAGGATCTCGCCGCCGGCCGCGCCCGCCATCACGGTGCCAACATCGAATTGCGGCTCCCGTACGGTCAGTGTCGCGCCGTTGTCGGCGCGCACGAATACCGCAGCCCCGAGTGCGCCACCGCCACCGCCCGCACCGCCCAGGGAGTACCCGACACTGCCGCGCCCCCCGAAGGCGCCGCCGGGGGCCTGTGCGGTGACGTTGGAGGCAGACCCACCACCGCCGCCGAATCCACTCGTACCGGGTTTGCCGTATCGCGAGCCGCCGCCACCGCCACCCCAACCACCATCGCCCGCATTTTGGCCAGCGTAGCCAAGGGTGCCACCACCGCCGCCAAATTCACCGCCCGCGCCGGCTGCATGTCCGTAGGTGGAAAAATCGTATGCACCGCCACCGCCACCGCCAAAGCGGCCGCCTGCGCCGCCCTTGCCGTCGATCGAGTTGCCGCTGGCACCGCCACCGCCACCGCCGCCGCCATAGTCCAGGCCCGCGCCGCCGTTTTGTCCATTAAAAGTGCGGGTGCCACCGTTACCGCCCAGGCCATCAGCGCCCGTTCCGCCCGTAGACGCCTGGCCGTCCTGTCCCGCCGTCCACGCACCACCCCCGCCACCGCCGCCGTTGCCGGAATTGCCGCCGTTGCCAACTACGCCACCGCCGCCGCCAGAGCCGGAAAAATTGACGGGGGAATCTCCGCCGCGGCCGAGAAAGCCGCCGCCGCCGCTGCCGTCGGTGAATCCGGCCGAACCACCATCGCCGCCCAATCCGCCGCCCCCGGAACCGGAAGGGCCTTGACGGCTGTCGCCTCCGTTGCCACCGACGGCCTGGTTGCCGGCAAACGCCACGTCCGACAGCGTAAGGTTGCCCCGGTTGACGAACATGGCACCGCCTGCGCCCAGGCCACCGCCACCGGTGAACATACCGCCACCGCCGTTGCCGCCTTTGGCGCGGCCGTGCGCGATCGTCACTCCGCTGAGGCTGACCGCCGAGGTAGGCGCATCGATGAAGAACGGGCGATGCAGGTTCGCCCCGTCGATAGTGAAGCTGGCGGAGCCGGGGCCGCTGATCCGGAGCGCGCCCGTCACGAACGGCAGCGGGCTTTGCAGGGTGAGCGTGCCCGGAATGAGGATGTCGATGATGGTGCCTGCCGGTGCCGCCGTCATCGCCTTGCGCAGCGAGCCGTCGCCGGAGTCGTTGGTGGTGGAGACCGTGCGGCGTGCGATCAGCAGGTCAGCCGGTACGAACGCGCCGGGCGCGAACGTGAAGGCGCGAACTTCGTCGACATGGCCGAAAAAGAGATCGTTGCTGAAAGCGGGCGGCGACGCGGCAACGCCGAACTGACCTGTTGGCGTGACCATGGCCACCAGCGACGTCGCGTTCGCCACGCCATTGACGTAGAACGTGGCAACGCCACCGCTGCGCACGACGGCGAGGTGCACCCAATCCGTTGTCGTAGCCGGCGCGGCGCCAAAACTGGTGCTGCCGATACGCGCTTCGTAGGAAGCGCCGTTCATGAAAAGGCCGAAGCCGTTCGCACCGCTGCTGCCGTTGTACACGAGGCAATGGCTGCCGGCTGGCATCGAACTCGGTTTGACCCATGCCTCAAGCCCGACATTGTCCGTCGCTGTGGTGAGCAGCGAGGCGCTACCCGAGGTACCGGCGAAGAACCACAGCGACCTCGTGCTGCCGGTTGCGCTGATCGCCGTGCTGGCCGTATCTGCGGTGTACAACGGAGAACCGACCAGCGTCATGGTTTTTCCGCCGACGCTGTCGGGCGTCGCGCTGGCGGTGCCCGGCGCAGCGTTTTCCGTCTCGCCCATGCGGTAGTAGTCGATCGGCGTGACGGCCGCGACGGCCGGCTGCGCCGTGGTCGCCAGCAATACTGCAGCAGTGGCTGCCGAAAATGCGCAAGCAGCGCACAACGATCCAACACGCGACGCACGATGCGTACCGCCCATGTATTTCCCCCTGTGTACTGCCGGCGACCGCATCCTGCGATCCCCCAGTTCCGCAAGTATAGGCATCGCGTCTCACCTGCGCCGCGCAAGCGGGCGACGCGCATCAAAAATTGCGCGTACCCGCATTTCGCCGAGTGCAATTGATAGGCGCGAACGTAAAACCACGCTTGTCTATCTTTTTGGCGATAACCGGGAAACCGCATGCCGCCGGAACGATCGTTGTCACTTCGGCGAACGCGGAAGGGGCACGCGTCGAATTCCTGCTGCTAAACGCTCTGGCATCAGTGGGGGAGGGGAGGAACACGATGGTGCCGGTTCGCAGAGTTCGCCCGACGAAGCCAAGAACGTGATCACGGTCGGTTCGGCCAAGGCACAGACATCTTCCGCATCGGGTAGCACGGGTTACCGCGCACGACTCAGAACCGCTCGTTCGCCGGCAAGTAGCGCCACTGCCCGACGGGCAGCTTGCCCATGGATATACGGCCGATGCGAATACGCTTGACCGCCAGAGGTGTCAGCCCGACCTGGGCGCACATCGCGCGCAACTGACCGGGCTGTGGCGCCTTGATCGCGAAACGCAGGCGGTTTTCGCTCTGCCAGCTGGCCTTGCAGGGCGCAATTGGCCACCCCCCCAAACTCAGCCCGTGATTCAGCAGCGTGAGACCGTCCGGCACCAGCTCGCCGCTGACTTCTACAACATACTCTTGCTCGATCTTGAGCGTTTCCTCAATCAATCGCCGGGAAACGCGCCAATCCTGCGTGAGCACAGTCAGGCCGCTGCTGTCGGAGCCAAGCCCCAAGGGAATAGTAAACTTGTGAAAATGACGCTTTAGTGCGCGGACACCGGAATTGTCGTCGGCGCTGCGCGTGTCCAGCGATATCTTCTGCCACGCAAGATCCGCGCCTTCTCCGGCACTCGCGCCCTCGGGCTTGTGCAACAGAATGGTCGCGGGTTGCACTGCATCGAGGCTGGCTGCCGGGTCCAGGCTGACAATATTGTCGGAAACCTTGAATTGCGGCTCCTCGACCATGGCGCCATCGACGCTGACCCAGCCGTTTTCTATGTATTGCTCGGCTTCGCTGCGAGAGCAGCCAATCAGCGCCGCAAGGCGCTTGGAAAGACGGACGGGTTCAGTCATTGAGGGCGCCGTGGGATTTCGAAGCTGCCATTGTATGCGGCGCTACCCGCAAATGCGCAGCGGCATACGGAGCGGAAGTTGCGCCGGCGGGGCGAGTTCCGGACCAGTCCGGACGCGGCGAATTCGCCGGTGGGTCGTTACCGCGCATTGATGCGCCTGCAAGAACCCGTCCGACGCCGACCAGACACTTGAGCCCATCGTCAAGCTGCGGTGCAAGCCGGGCCATGAGCTCGCTCGTCCAGCCGATGCGATCGGTCAAGCGCGCAACGGCACACAAGACGCAGGCGTGCACACGGCACGGCGAATGGCGAAGTGAGGCAAGCGTCGCGGCCAACCCAAGGCGCAACAGTCGTTCCGAAGCGCCCGACATCGCAATGATTGGAAAAGCCACCGATTGCCGCTAGGGGCTGGCGAGAGATGCCGCCAGAATGCCGCATCGCACAATCGGAGAGGTGAGCGTCGGGCTGCACGGCGTGCCGGCGAGCTTGCGCGTGGGCGCAAAGGCGCTTTCGCGCGCATCCACGAGAAACGCAGCAAATGCGCACAATATAAATGTGTGGGAGACTTCAGCGACAGCCGTGGTTCGTCTTTCGCCAGAACAGATCCAAGCGTACAGCGTCGGGTATCAGTCCATTCCTTGGGGTAATCATGTCGACTTCAATCGTAAAAGGACGCCATCTCTTCGGTGGGCGTCATAAATATTCATTGCCGTCAATGCTGACAACACTACTTCTTGCTATCGCGACCACGCCTGCATCCGCGTCGCCGCAGACGCAATCATCGGGCGATGACAGTGTGGCAGTCCTCTTGCTGGAGGAAGGCGAACTGGCGGACGCAGCGACCGGATGCGGCATCGGGATCGCAGGCAAACGAACCGAGCGGGCTGCCGCAACCGCGGTGCCGGCGCCTGTCATCGGACTCGGCAAATGGGTCGCTGGCCTGGTGGCCGGACACATCAAAGGCGTGGCCACGCGGCGCCTTGGCCTGGATCAGGAATTCAACCGTTTCCTCGCGTTATCCGGGCAGCTGCGCCGGATCGAAAGCCAGCTGAATCTGCTCAGCGAGAGGTTCGATCGGCTGGGCGAGCAGCTCAGGGCACAGGAGTTTCGTCAGCTGAGCAACACCCTGGCCAAAACGTACGTCAAGCCGGTGCAGAACGCCACGCACATGCTCGAGGCGCTTGCCTGCAAGGAAGCGGACTTGATCAATGCCGAGCGGATGGGGCTCGATACCCAGCAGGTCAAGAGCGACCGAGACATAGCCTTGGCCGAATTCGAGCAATCGTGCACGCTGGAAGCCTTCCAGAATATTCCCTATAACCTCACCGAGCATTTCCGCCAGTCAGGCGGATCGATTCTGGATCGCTACCTCGACACGGTGGTTCTGCCGCAGCGCTACCTCACCCACCAGCAGTCCCGGGAACTCGAGGATTTCTTCTACCGTTACCACCTGATCCAGATTCAGGCGCTGCGGCTGTCCGCGGAGTGCATGCTGCGTTTTTCCGGGCGCGACCCGGACAATGTGGAACTGCGCAATTCGGTGGCCGACCGGGTCTATCGCCAGGACAACAGCCACTTCAATCGCGCGCGCATCGGTACATTGCCGCAGATCCTGCCGGACGTGCTTCCGGAAGGCGTCGTCCTCGACATGGAAACCGGGACGCTGTGGTGGGACGGCACGGACTTTGGTGCACACCCGTACGCGAACCAGCGCGGCCTGGTGCGTGAACATGTGATCGACCTCAATCGGGATATCCCGATTGCGGACGGTACGCGGCGCTTCCAGCTGGCAACGCTGCCGCAGGTCGAGAGGCTCGCGGCCCTGAACGCGCCCTTGCCGGCGGCACGCCAGAGCAGCACCGGCGGTGATCGCTATCCGGCGACGCTCAAACCCTTCCTGCGCGAGATTGGACTCGGCAAGGTGGTCGAGCGGATTCCCGACAGCGGCAATCTCTCCTTCGTCTGGACGTCCGACAGGGGAGTGTCGATCCGGCGTTGCTATACGAACGTTCCCAACAACCAACACCTGCGCTGCTACACGTGGTACGACCCGCACGACTCACTGGGCTTCAGCGCAGGCACCGCACCAGCCGACCGCGCAACGCTCCGCGGCGCCTCCGGCTCGACCTTTTATGCGCCGCTGCAATGCCGGCCCAACCAGTGCACACGATTCTGGAACGTGAACCCCAGGGTCGTTTCGCTGTGCAAGGATCCGTGGCACTTCGACGCCGACAACCGCTGCATCTCGGACGACGTGCTCGGCATGTGGCAAGGGCCCGGCATCTATCGCGCCGAACAACTGAAGACAGACCGCTTCTTCGAGTTCGATCTCAAGTCGATCCGGTAACGGGTCTACTGCCCGCCAAACCGCGCAATTGCCAGCGTTAGCGAGCAACGCCAGACATGTCGCTGCTCGCTAACGCTGTCATTCGCACAAGGCATCTACGAATCAATAGTTTGCGACGTGGCGAAAAGTTCATTCCGCAGCAAAAATGACAGTGTTACCGCGTAACTTAAAGGGAAGTTGACAGATCTACCGCGCAACGCGGCATCGGAAGGAATAGTCGTCGCCCGACGGCACCGGGCAGTTCATCCAGGAAGTCTTCCGCATGGCCGACGCTCCCGACGGCCGTTTCTCAGTCGCCGAAACTCGCCCTCAAGTTGCGTGCGCCCTCCGCGCGCGAAGATGATCCAGATCAATATCGCGTCTATTCTGCTCCGGTAGGGTCGCAGCCATGGCAGAGATCGCGCCGGCAGTGAGCGAGAACGCCGTTATGCCCGAATCCATCTGCGACTATGGAATCCCGTTGCCGGTACTGCTGGAAGCGATCGTGGAATCGGCACCGGTAGCGATCATTGTCAGCGATGCCAATGGCCTGATCCGTCTGTGCAACCGTCAGGCGCAGTCGGCGTTGGGGTATGAGAAGTCGGAAATGTTGGGGCATTGCATCGATATGCTGGTTCCGCAAGCGCAGCGCCAGTTGCACCACGCTGCCCGTTTGCGCTTTCTGAGTGACCCCTCGATGCGAGCGATGGGCGAGGGACGTCCCCTTTTGGCGCGTCGCAAGGACAGCACAACCTTTCCCGTGGAAGTCGCGCTACAGCCGATTTGCACTCCGCACGGGCCACTTGTGATCAGCATGGTGATCGATATCAGTGAGCGCGAATGTCTGCTGGCCGAACTGCGCCACGCCGCCTCCACCTTGGAGCAACAGGTGCATGAGCGCACTGCAGAGTTGCAGCTAGCCTATCGAGACAACCTGGAATTGCTCGAGGCTCTGCGCGCAAAAAGCGCCAAACTCGACCGGCTCTGTCGTGAGGATCCGCTGACGGGTCTTGCCAACCGCCGCGAATTCGGCGAGCGACTGGATACCGAGATTCATCGCGCCGACAGCTTTGGCTTGCCGCTTTCCCTGGCATTGTTCGATATTGATCACTTCAAACAAATCAACGATCACCACGGACATGCCGTGGGCGATCTGGTCCTGCGCGCCAGCGGCACGCTACTGCGCAAGAAATGCCGATCGGCTGATACGGTGGCGCGCTTTGGTGGCGAGGAATTCGCCCTGATGATGCCCAATACTGATCTGCTCGCCGCAACGGCCCTGTGCGAGGGAATCCGGCATGCGTTCGCCACGTTTTCGTGGGACGCACTCCAGGAGGGCATTGCGGTCACTCTCTGTGCGGGCGTGAGCCGCCACGTGCCCGGAGCACCAGTTCGCTCAGTTCTCGCTGCGGCAGACGCCAACTTGTACTCGGCAAAAAATCGCGGACGCAATTGCGTGGTCGGGGGGCACGATGATTCCGTTTTGCCACAGTAGGCATCGCAGCAGACACAGCACGGCTTCGTCTATGTTGCTTTTGTCGAACTGAAGTACAGCAGTGGAATGACAATCAGAGTCAGCGCGGTGGATACCAGAATGCCAAAGATTAGCGATATGGCCAGTCCGTTGAAAATAGGGTCGTCGAGGATAAAGAAGGCACCCATCATTGCCGCTACACCGGTCAGCAGGATGGGCTTCGCGCGCACGGCACAGGCATCGACGATGGCATTTTCAAGACTCTGGCCATCGGCGGTGGACTGATTGATGAAGTCCACCAAAAGAATGGAGTTGCGAACGATGATGCCCGCCAGCGCGATCATGCCGATCATCGATGTCGCGGTGAATTGTGCACCCAGCAGCGCGTGCCCCGGCATAACGCCGATCACGGTCAGCGGGATCGGTGCCATGATCACCAGCGGAACAAGGTAGCTTCGAAATTGCGCGACCACTAGCAGATAGATCAACACCAAGCCTGCTGCGTAGGCGATGCCCATGTCGCGAAACGTCTCATAAGTGATTTGCCACTCGCCGTCCCACTTGACCGCAAAATTGCTGGTGTCAGAGGGCTGGGCGATGAAGCTCTGCACGATGTGCTGTCCGTCCACGTCATCCCGGTTGAGTTGGCCGACTAGATCGAACATTCCATACAGCGGGCTGTCGAGTTTTCCAGCCTCGTCACCGGTGACATAGACCACGGGCAAGAGGTTCTTGTGCAAGATCGCTCCATCCCACTGCGCGCGCTGCACCGTCACGAGCTCGGACACCGGCACCAGTTGATTGCCCGCACCATGGACCCGCATTGCCAGCAGGCGTGCTAGCTGAGACTGATCAGCCGCTGACAGGCGCAGACGGATGGGGCGCGGATACTTGGACATGCCATCGTGCACATACGCCGCATCCAACCCGGACACCGCGGCGCTCATCGCATCGGCGATCGCCGCCTGCGATACGCCGAGCCGTGTCGCGCGAGCGCGGTCGACCACGATTGTCTCTCGCGACGCGCTGCCCTCGACACTTGTGTCGACGTCCACGACATCCTTTGTCTGCAGGAATTTCTGCTCCAGCGCCAACGCGAGCTGACGGGTACGTGCATAGTCGGGTCCGTATAGCTCGGCGACCAGCGGTGACATCACTGGCGGTCCGGGAGGCACCTCGACGACCTTGACGGACGCGCCATGGCTCTTGCCGACCGCGGCCAACTGGGGCCGCAGCGTCCGCGCAATCTCATGGCTCTGCCGCTTGCGTAAATGCTTGTCGACGAGGTTGATCTGCAGGTCACCGACATTGTTGCCGGTGCGCAGAAAGTACTGGCGCACTAGCCCGTTGAAATTCATCGGTGCCGATGTACCAGCGTATCCCTGATAGTTCACGACCTCGGGCACCCCATCGATCACGGCGGCGAGCTCGGTGAGCAGCGCATTGGTGTCTTCCAGGGTGCGACCTTCGGGCAAATCCACCACCACCTGCAGTTCCGATTTGTTGTCGAACGGCAGCATCTTCAGCACCACCCACTGCAGCGCTGCCAGGGAGGCTGCGAGGAGCACCAGCGCCGCGATGCCGCCATACAACAATCGTCGCCGGCGCACGCCAACGACGGGCTTCACAAATGGCTGCAGGATGCGAGTGAACACCCGATGCAGGCGGCTCTCGCGTTCCGCCTGCGCAGCGCCAATCTGGTCATCGCCCTGCGCTGCCACCGTGTGTCGCCCCAGCAGTTTCAGTGACAGCCATGGGGTCACCACCAAGGCGATCGCCAGCGACAGCAGCATGCCGACCGATGCGTTGATCGGAATCGGCCGCATGTAGGGCCCCATCAGGCCGGACACGAAGGCCATCGGCATCAGCGCGGCAATCACTGTAAACGTGGCGAGTATGGTCGCCCCCCCCACCTCGTCCACGGCCGGCGGGATCGCTTCCCGCAAGCTCTTGCCATCGCGCGTCATGTGCCGATGGATATTCTCGACGACGACGATCGCATCATCGACCAGGATGCCGATCGAAAAGATGAGCGCAAAAAGGGAGACGCGGTTTAGCGTGAATCCCATGGCCCACGAGGCAAACAGCGTGACCGCCAACGTCAGCACGACGGCGCTCCCGACCACGATCGCTTCCCGCCATCCCAGCGCGAACAGCACCAGCAGCACCACCGAACCTGTCGCGAACAACAGCTTCTCGATGAGTTTCACGGCCTTGTCGGTCGCGGTCTGGCCGTAGTCGCGGGTGACCGTTGCGTGCACACCCTGTGGGATCAATTGGCCTTCGAGGGCTGTGATCCGGCGGGTAACGGCGTCGGTGATGTCGGCGGCATTGCTGCCGGACTTCTTTGCGATGGCCAGGGTGACGGCCGGAGCCAGGCCGTGGGTTGGACCTGGGTGGGCCGGCGGTGCGCCGTACCAGGCATAGCGCGTGGCCATGTCGGCGCCGGCCTGCACCACGGCGACATCGGATAGCCGCAGCGGACGGCCGCCATCCAGGCCGACCACCAGATTGGACACCGAGTCGGCGTCGACGAGAAAGGTGCCGGCAGTAACAGGGACCGCGGTGTTGTTGCCCACCCGCTCGCCGAGCTGCCGCACGCCATTGGCCGCTTGAAGCGACGCCGCCAAGTCGGAAACGGTCAGGCCAAAGGTGGCGAGCTTGGCTGGATCGAGCGTTACCGACACCACACGATCCGGTGCGCCGATGGTGTACACGTCGCGGGTGCCGGGGATCCGCTTGATTTCAGCTTCAAGCGTGTGTGCCACCTCGGCGAGGTCAGTAGCGCTGCGGTGCGGGTCTTCCGTCCACAGGGTCAAGGCCATCACGGGCACATCGTCGATGCCCTTGGGCTTGACCAGGGGCTGGCCCACGCCGACGCCCGGCGGTATCCAGTCCTGGTTGGAGAACACTTGGTTGTACAGCCGTACGATGGCCGTCTGGCGCGGGACCCCCACGGTGTATTCGACGGTCAAGATGGCCATGCCGGGACGGCTGGTGGAGTAGACGTGCTTGACGCCATCGATCTCCGAGAGCTTCTGCTCCAGGGGGGTGCTGACCAGTTGTTCGACGTCGCTCGCACTGGCACCGACAAACGGCACAAACACATTCGCCATCGTCACATCGATTTGAGGCTCTTCCTCGCGCGGGGTGACAAGAACGGCCACCACGCCCAGCAGCAGGCCCAGAAGCGCGAGGATGGGCGTCAGCGGATTGGCCTGAAAGGTGGCCGCCAGGCGGCCGGATAGGCCCAGGGGGCTCTTGGCGTTCGGCTCAATCACTGGCTTTCCCCGCCGCCGTGCGCTGCGCCGCCAGCGCTTGCAGCGCCGCGACGGGATCGGCCGCGACCCTTTCTCCGCCTTTTAGCCCCGCCAACACCTCCACCTGCTCGCCGGCATGCACTCCCAGGCGCAACTGGCGTAAGAAGAGCCGGTTCCCATCGAGAACATAGGTACCGCTGATTTCGCCCCGCTGGACCAGCGCGCTCGATGGAATGCGCACGACGCCGCCCACGCCCGGGATAGCGAACATGACCTTTGCCGTTGCGCCGGGCCGAGGAGGGTCCGTCAACTCGGGTAGGACAACCCGAACGGTGACGCTGTGCCCGGCCGCATCGGCGGCGGGGTATACGGTGAACGCGGCCGCGGCGATCGCTCGGCCATCGGCCAGCACGACCTGCGCACGCTTCAACACCCCAATGGCATCCGCCTCGGATTGCGGCACCTGCACCTGAATGCGCAGCGCGCCCGGCGCGTACACCGACATCAACGGCTGTCCGGCGACGATGCTCTCGCCAGGCTCGACATGACGCGCACTTACCAGCCCCGCAAACGGGGCCCTCACCACGGTGTAGTCAGTTTGCTGCTCGGCCTGGAGAAGCTGTGCGCGCGCCGCATCACGGGCGGCCACAGCCCTATCGCGCGTGGCACGCAATTGGTCGATCTGCAGGCGAGAGACCAGCTGTTTCGCGGCCAGGGCGGTGTAGCGTGCCACCGTGGCTTCCGCCTCCGACGCCGCGGCATCCGCCGCATGGAGCTGCGCACGCGCTACGTTCACGCCAGCCTGTTGCTCGACCGCGGACAGACGCAGCAGCACCGCACCGGCGGCTACGCGATCATTGACGTCAGCGTCTACGCCGACCGCACGCCCCGTCGTCTGTGCCGAGAGGTCGGCGCGCTGTATCGCCTCGACAACCCCGTCCCAGGCGCGGCCCTGATCGGAGTTCGCTTCCTGGATCGTTATTGTGGCCAGGGCTGGCAGCGGTGGCAGTTCAGCCGCATTCCGTTCATTGCCACAAGCACTCAGTGCCAGCAACGAACCTGCCACGAATAGGGTGCGCATCGCCCTCACTTCGAATTGCTCCCGAGGCAATTCATTTGAAGCCACAACCGGCCGGCGTTCCCCGACCCACGCCAAGCTTTCGAAATATCATCGCAGCCGGGCAGAAACCCGTGAAGCTCGACTGCAGCAGGTTGGCACCGACAAATGCAGTCAGAAGCCACCACCAGGGCGAAACGAAGTGGGTCAGCGCAACGCTGATCAAAATCATCAGACCGGCAAAAGCCAGCACAGTGCGATCAAGGCTCATGGGGTTCTCCTGTTTGAACGAAAAGGAATGAAGCCGTGTCAATGCCTACCGTTCTTGAGGCGCTCGATGCCGAGCGCCTTCATCACGTATTTCTCGTAGACAGGCTCTGAGGTACCGTGGCGCATCTTGAAAAGAAAGTATTTCTCGAATGCTACTTTGGCCAGGTGTACCCACTTGCCCTTCTTGGCCCAGGTAACATTGCGCGGGGGCATCTGCGGTAGTGCGACGAATGCCATTCCACTGTCGCCCATATCGGCGAGGCACACTGCGTTCCAAGTGCCTTCGAAATTCGCTGTTTCGTCTTTCAATTCCGCCGCGATATTGCGCACGATCGTCGTCACCATCGACTCGATCATGAAGCCGGTCTTCGGTGCACCGGTAGGGATGGGCGTGCTTTCGACCGGCGGTATGGCGACACACACGCCGGCGGCAAAGATGCGGGGATATTTCGGACTGCGCTGGTGCTTGTCGACCAGAACGAAGCCGCGTGGATTGCACAGACCTTCGACGGTTGCGACGACGTCAACGCCTTTGAACGCGGGAAGCAGCATTGCGAAGCCAAATGGCAGCGTGTGCTCGCGTTTGGGTTGCGCGTTGTCGTCGTGCTCGGTGACCCGCGCCAGCCCCGACTGGACCTCGGTCACCTTGGCGTTGGTGATCCACTGGATGTGGCGCTGACGGAATTCCGACTCCATCAAGCCTTTTGAATCGCCGACGCCACCGAGGCCCATGTGTCCGATGTAGGGCTCGCTGGTAACGAACGTCATCGGCACGCGGTCGCGCAACTTCCGCTTGCGCAGGTCGGCATCGATGATCAAAGCAAATTCGTAAGCAGGTCCAAAGCAACTGGCGCCCTGCAACGCGCCGATGACGATCGGCCCCGGGCTTTCCAGGAATCGCTGATATGCCGTCCAGGCCTGCTGAGCGTGAGAGGTGGTGCACACGGACTGTGTGTGGCCCTGGTTGGGTCCGCTGCCTGGCACCTCCTCAAACGCGAGTTTCGGTCCCGTGCAGATGAGCAAGTAGTCATAGTCGAAGCGCTCGCCACCAGCGACATCGACCGTGCGGCTTGCTGCATCGATCTTGATGGCCGGCTTCGGAATGAAAGTGATGTGCTTCTTGACCAGATAGGTGCCGGCGTCCAGGGTGAAATCTTCGGCTTTGCGCCAGCCCACCGCCAACCAGGGATTGGAGGGTGTGAAGCTGAAGCGCTCGCCGTCACCCAGAACTGTCAGTGTGTGCTCGGCGCCAAGGGTGTCGCGCAATTCGTAGGCCGCGCTCATTCCGGCAAGTCCCGCGCCGAGGATCAGAATCTTGGCCATCAGTGTTTCCTCAGCGACGTAAGCCAGAGCGTCGTTGCATTGCCGCGACGCCGTGTTGATACAGATCAACGGACACCGCGCGTACTCAGTGTCACGTATGTTAGTATCGTCTAATATTAACGTCAACTAATATTAAGTATCACCGTACGACGCACCCCGTGGACGAGCCGCCAGCTTCTTGCTGGATGCCCCGCGAAAGCTCGGGTGATCGCATGTCCTCGGTGGCGATGGCATCATGTCGTCAAGCGGCCGCGAACACGGCCGAGAATCAACCTGCGCGTAGGAGGGTCTTGATGACGCGACGTACTGCACGATCCCGCTCCACAGCAAACCAAATGGCCGCCCACGCTGCGGAAGCAGCGCGCCTGCTCAAAGCCCTGGCAAACGAGAAGCGACTGATGATCCTGTGCCTGCTCGCGGAGGGCGAGCGCACGGTCGGCGAACTCAATGACTTGCTCGATCTGAGTCAGTCGGCACTCTCGCAGCATCTGGCGGTGCTGCGAGAGGACGGATTGGTGGGCACACGTCGAGAAGCGCAGAGCATCGTTTACTCGATGGCAAAGGGGCCGGCGCAACGCATCATCGATGTCCTACACGGCGTGTATTGTGGAGAGCGAAAGTGAGGCTGACTCACGTTGGCGTTCGGTCACGTTTGCGTCGGGTCGAGTGCCGCCAGTTTTTTCCGATGACGTTTTACTCGCGGTTGATGGGATCCGTGCTACCCAGGTTTTTTTCAAACTCGTCGGAATCGCCGAGCGCATAAACTCCCGGGAACCTTCCACCATGAGGTGCTCTATTTATTGCATCGTTGAAACCAAAAAGACCTTCGAGCAGGCGTCGATCGATCTCGATGCCGCAGTGAAGCATTTCGACTTTGGCGTCCTGCATGTGCATGACCTCGGCGCGACGATCCGCGGAAAGGGCATGGACTTTGATAAGCATTGCCGGATTTTCGAAGTCTGTAGTCCCGTCCAAGCAGCCAAGGTATTGGCGACAGATATGCGGCTGGACATCATGCGCGCAGTCGTTGGAGCAAAAACATGCTCACGCCCGCGAGGCGCTCGAACACTATCGAACGTCGGTCAAGGAACAGCGCGACCAATGCGGGTCAGGTCGGACCGGTCAGTGCCGTGTTCTTCACGCTGACGGGTAGCGACGCGATTTTCGCTGAGGGCTTCCAGTAATTCCGCCAGACCAGGTTACGCACGAGCAACACCGCGGGCACGACGCCGATCGTGTCCGCGTGCGCTGTCGTTGCAGCTACGCACAGTAGGCGATCAGGGTGACGAGCCCATCACCGCGAGGCGTGCCGCATCCTCGAGCAGAGCATCGAGCGCCTCGCGCTGCAACAGCCGTCCATCCAGCACGACCGCACGGATGCGCTGCGTGTGGCGGATGTCGTGCGTGGGATCGGCGTCCAGCAGTACAAGGTCGGCGCGCTTGCCGACCTCGACCAAGCCCTGTGTCGCTGACAGGCCGAGAAATTGTGCCGGTCGCAGCGTCGCCGCACGTAGGGCGGCCCGCGGCGACAGGCCGGCGTCGACGAGCAAAGCGAGTTCCTCGTGCAGCGAAAAGCCAGGGTAGATCTCAGGCATCGGTGCGTCGGTGCCGGCGAGCACGATGACGCCGGCTTGGTCGAATGCAGAGATGATGCGGCGAGCCGTCCGCCAGCGTTGCTGCGCGAGGCCGTCGTAGGCGATAGCGGCGTCGGCAAGCAGGTGTTCCCAGCGCAAGCGCTCGTCCGCGCGCAGATAGCGCCGGCGTGGATCCGATGCGGTTGCGTGTCCTCGTCGCAACGATTCCGCGTAGGCCAACACGAGGGTAGGGACCTGCACTTGACCGGTCGCTGCCAGTGCGGCCGCGACGCGGCGGCAGCGGCGCCGGTCGAAGGTCTGCAGCACGCGCGCTTCCTCGGCGTCGCGCTGTGCCGCCGTGGGCTCGAACGCTGCAGCGCGACGTTCGTCGATCACGCGCTGCCCGATCGAGGAGCAGGCTTCGGCCGTCTGCATCAGATGTTCGTTGCTCGCTTGCCGCATTGCCGCGGTCAGCAGCGGCACTTGCGCGGGGACATGGCCGCTGACCGGCAGCGAGTGCCGCTGCGCCGCATCAAGAACCGACAGCCAGTGCGCCGGGGGTATCTCCGAGAACACCTTGATGAAATCGGCACCGGCCTCCGCGGCGGCATCGACCCGTAGCGCCGCGTCGTCGGGCGTCGTGCCGCGCACAGCCATACCCGCGGCCGCGACACGCGGCGCGAGCCGTTTGCCGTCATCCAGCTCACGGCGCCACTGTCGCACCAGCGCGAGCGCCGTCGCGTCCGCGTTCATCTCGCGCACTGAAGTCACGCCGTTGGCGACGAACAGGGGAAAGGTCCATTCGTTCGGCGGCCGCCGCGAGTAGCCATTGAACAGATGGACGTGCATATCCACGAGTCCGGGGATCAGAAATCGCCCTTTGCCGTCGACGCGCAGCGCGTCGGCCGGGATCTGCGCGGTACGTGGATCGGCGATGGCGACGATGCGGCCGTCGTCGATCAGTACCGTGCGCGGCGGCGCAGTGCGGTCCTGGACGAGGTCGACCACGCTCACGCCGACGATTGCGATGCGCTGCCTCGGGGGCAGCGGCGAGGCACCGACCGGGATCGCCGCCAGGCCACACCAGACGATCAGCAGGCCCAGGGTCGCGATCT
Source organism: Tahibacter aquaticus (assembly GCF_004363655.1). Classification (GTDB taxonomy): domain Bacteria; phylum Pseudomonadota; class Gammaproteobacteria; order Xanthomonadales; family Rhodanobacteraceae; genus Tahibacter; species Tahibacter aquaticus. The sequence continues at coordinate 32,901 of NZ_SNZH01000024.1, read as the reverse complement.
TCGGCGCGAGCGCGCGTATGCCGCTTGCAGGGGGCCAACGAAGCGGTGCCGGGTCGCAACGGCCTGTCGTGATGTTCACGGTTCTCGCTGGGCGCCTCCGGTTTCCTCGGACGAGGATAACGCGCGCGTGCAGACGTGGCGCACCTGTTCCACTTGCGCTACGCGCCATCGCCCGCGTTTGGTACGCAACTGCGACAACAAGAACTCGCGCATTGATTTGCCTCGGATTGTCGCTATGTTACGAGCCTTGCTCCCATGGTCCATGGACCTTGGTGGCAAGACAAGGGAGCACTACCTGCTGTACAGCCGACAGCTGCCGCCAAGTCCTCCATTTTTTCTGCTAGCTTGTCGGCCATGTGCCGTGAAATGCGGTGTTAGGTTCCTCTGCAATGCATCTCGACGACATCGTTCATCGCGCGCTGCCAATTGTTGGTCCTCTCGCGTTCTTCGTGGCTGTCGCTCGTCAATTCCGGTATGACCGCTCCCCACTGCTGCAGGTTTGCGCATTGTCGCTGAGCGTCACTCTGATTGCTTCCGCTCTCTCAGCGTGGCTCGGCCTACGCTTTGACGAATCTCATGACTTGCCTGGTTGGTATAAGCAGGCTTATTGGTGGTCGACCCAGTGGGTAGCTCCGTTCGGGTACGCGATCGCGGGCCTGGCATTCCTAGTCTTCAGTCTGCGCAGAACAACGCCTCATGGTGGCGGCTCCTGAGAGCGTCTAACAAAATGATTTCTTCAAGGCCCGCCAACAAATGATGGCGCAGCCCAGGCTGAGAAAGGCTTCGTGGACGGAAGGCAATCGTTCGCTCAACGACCCACCGGGTGACTCCCAGACCGCTGCCGTGCGGTGTACGCCGTTTTGCGATCTGAGTATGAATGCCCTGTGCCTTGAGCGTCTGGCGGTAGATCCGCTCGTCGTCTGTCTCACGCCAACTGAACGCCCTACGTGCAGCGCCATGATCCGGCTGATTTCCGCCCGGGGCGGCAAGTCGCGTTGTCGGTGCCGAAGGACTGACGGAGGCGCAGAGATTCGTACTTTGTGCTGACTCGTTGCCCGGTCGTTGGAGTCGGGGACACGTCGTCTAATCCGCACTTGCGCTCGGCTTCGCTGTTCGACCGCGACTGCGACTGCCAGATCAGTCCTCGCTCGATGGCTGCCCGTACGCGCACGCTGACCGACACACGCCGAGACGTTATCGGACAGTCGTTCAACACCGCTTGTGATTGCTCCAAACGCGATCGATGTCCTGAAACCGCAATAGCGTTTCGTCAAGCCCCGGTTAACCTCGTTGAAGTCGCCCGTTTATGTTGCGGTGCATCGCAAGTCATTCAAACGATTGTATTGACCTCTACAACGCGCACATTTAGTCTTCTGCTCGGCCTAGGGGGCGCCTTGTTCTGGCGTGCGCCACATGTTGCGTTTTGTCGGGATCGTGGAAACCGTGCGGTTTCCGCGTCTTTTCTGCACACTGACCTCGCGGGGATAACCATGTCTAACCGATTCCACGGCGCTACCCGCCGGTGGCTGCCGGCTGTCGCCTTGCTGATACTGAGCGCCCAGGCCATGGGCAATACGCTCAATCAGAACGTCTCCTGGACTGTCGATCGGGCCGGAACGAGCGCGAAATATCGCGTCGTGGCCTACGGTGATTCGATCTACGCGGGCTACAACGGCTCCATCAGCAATGCGGCCCGCTATTCCGCGCCAACCGTCGATTCGGAATACCTCTCTGCGCTGTGGAACGCGGACGTCGAGAACATCCGTCGCGCCAAGTCGGGCGCCGTAGCATCTGACGTCTACCAGAACAAGATCGTGGCGGACCGCTCGTACATGCAGGACGCCTCTACCCGCGTCGTGACTTTCGAGATGTGCGGCAACGACGGCCTGCAAGCGCGTTCCGCTTTCAAGTCGCAGACCGGTACCTGCGACTACAGCGCGCTGAACAACGCGGTGAACACCTGCAAGAGCTACGTCGCGCAGTCGATGGACTACATCAACGCGAACGCCCATGCCAATACCCGGCTCAAGATCATCGCGAACCTGTACTACCCGGGTTACAACGCGGACAACGTGCAGAGCTCGTGCCGCGATGCGACAACCGGCGCCACGGTAAACCTGCGCGATCGCTTCCTGCCCGCGCTGGTGACGATGAACTATTGGATGTGCGACTACGCGCGCCAGAAGGGGTTCAAATGCGCCGACAGCTTCGCCCAATACATGGGTGCGGACTACGACAGCAACGGCGACGGCCAGGTCGACTCCGACGCGCTGCGCTACGTGACCGGAGAAAGCGAGGCGAGCTACGTGACGCGTATCACCACCACGCTTCGCCCCACGCTGCGGGATGCGAACACGCATTTTGCGAGTTCGTCGAGCAGCTACGACTACATCCAGTCCGACGACGTGCACCCGACCTACACCGGCGGCACAGTGAGTGCCGGCCTGTTCGGCGGATCGACCGGCAGCGGGGCGCCACGCTACACCAGCTTCAGCGGCGGCAAGAGTCCAATTTGGAACAATTTTGGGCACGAACGCATGGGCTGGTCGCTTTCGACCTATAGCCCGCCAACGCCCTGATCGACCGGGAAACGCGCCGGTGAGCGTATCCGGCCATGATCACGCCACGCCGTCCGCAATGGGCGGCGATGGCGTGCGCGTCGTGCGCGAACGCCGTTCGTGGTTGTCGGCGGCAACCGCCATGATCATGCTTGCCGCCGTCGTTATCGCGACGGGCATCGCGAGTCTGCTGTTCTCGTCGCAAACACCGCCAGCGCAGCGCGCGGCGATGGCACGGGCCGGCAACGCCGGCAGGGCGCCAGCCGACGCCACCTCCGCCGAGGCACCACGTGCTGCGCCGCTGCGCCCGTCCACGGCACCGGTGCGGACGCCCCAACGCCATGCTTCCATGCAAACCATGCCTGTCGCGTCCGACCCCGACCCCAACCCCGACAATCGGCCCAGTGGCGATCCCAACGACGTTGCGACCTACCTCTCGCCGACAGAGCCTGCGCCGACCATGACCGAGGTGATCCAGGCCCTGCACGACAGCGGCGATCACACCGGTATCGGCGCCTTCAATCCTCCCGGTACGAGTCCGCCGCTCGTCGGCCTCGCGGTGCCCGCGGATTTCGAGCTGCCGCCCGGCTACGTGCGTCATCACCAGGTGACCGACGAGGGTGAGCTGCTGGAACCCATCCTCATGTTCTCGCCCGACGGCGTGTTTGTGGATGCATCGGGCCGGCAAATCACGATTCCGGACGACCGGGTCGTCCCCGCCGACATGGCGCCGCCGGGACTGCCGATCCGCGAAATCACCATTCCTCCTGCCGGGGAGCGGCGGCCTTGAGGCGCCTGTCCTGATGCATTCGCGCTGATGGGTGACCGGTAGTGTTCGCCTTTACCAAATATCGCGGGCTCTGGCGCGCGCTCGCCGGCGTGATCGCGAGTGCGTCGCTGCTGGCGCTGTATGCACGCGGCGGCGACGCCTGGGTGCTGGGCTTCGTGCTGCTGCTGCCGTGGCTGCTCGCGCTGGATGCCACGCGTACGTTCACCGACACGCTGCTCAGCGGATGGCTGATGAGCGTCGCGTACATCGTGGCGGCGTTCTTGTGGTTCGGCGCTGCGCTAGCCACCTATACCGGTATCGGCACGTTTTCCGCCGTGTTGATGCTGTGTGTATTGGCGCCGTTGCTGCAACCGCAGGTGATCGTCTTTGCGGTGGTGCGCCATCTCGCCCGGCGGCACCACCACAGCGCCTGGGTAAGTGGGCTTGCTGGCGCCTGCGCCTGGGTCGCTGTCGAATGGCTTTGGCCGAAACTCCTCGGCGACACGCTGGGCCACGGCCTTGCGCCCGCGGCGTGGTTGCGACAGGTGGCAGACCTCGGCGGCGCCGCCGGCATCAGCGTCGTGCTGATCCTCGTCAACGAGGCGCTGGCCCAGGCCGTGGCGCAGCGGCGCGAAGGCCTGCGCCACCTGCTACGGCCGCTGGCACTGGCGCTCGCGCTACCGCTGCTGATGGCTGGCTACGGCGTGCTGCGTCTTGCCACGCTCGAAACGGTGCTGAGCGCGCCCGCCGACGCGATGCGCGTCGCCATGGTTCAGGCGAGCATGGTCGATTACGAAGGCCAGCGGCGCGAACGCGGCACCTATGCCGTTGTACGCGATGTGCTGGACACGCATTTCGCGTTGTCGCGCGCCGCCATCGAACATCACGCGGCCGACGCCGTGCTCTGGTCGGAGACGGTCTATCCGACCACCTTCGGACAGCCGCGCAGCGAAGACGGCGCGGCGCTGGACCGCGAGATACTCGACTTCGCCGCCAGCGCCAACGTTGCCCTGGTATTCGGCACCTACGATCGCGATGCCGCGGGCGAATACAACGCGGCCACATTCCTTGCACCTGGCAGCGGCGCCATCGGCACCTACCGCAAGACATTTCTGTTTCCGTTCACCGAACACGTTCCCGCTTGGCTGGACGGTCCGCGGCTGCGCAGTTGGTTACCCTGGGCCGGCAGCTGGCAACCCGGCTCCGGCGCGCGCGTGATGCTGCTGCGTGCCGCCGACGGGCGCGAACTCAATGTGGTGCCGCTGATCTGCCGCGACGACGTGCAGCCGGGACTCGCACTGGACGGCGCGCGTCTGGGCGCACAGGCCATCGTCGGCCTTTCCAACGATTCCTGGTTCACCGCGTCCCCCCTCGGTGCGCGCCTGCATCTGGCCGTGGCGGCATTCCGCAGCATCGAAACCCGCCTGCCGCAGCTGCGCGTCACCACCAACGGCCTCAGCGCATTCGTCGATCCCACCGGGGCCGTGCTGGCGAGCACGAAATTCGGCGATCGCGCCGTACTCGCCGGCGAGGTGCCGTTGCGCGATCCACCGGCAACGCTGATGGTGCGCTGGGGCGATTGGGTGGGCGCCGCAGCGGGTACGTTCCTGCTGCTGCTCGCGATGGCATCCATCGTGCGTGTGCGGCGCACGCACAGCGCGAATGCCAAATCGACTGCGGCCGTAGCCGCCGCAGCTACGAAGCCTGCGAGCGCTATCGTCGTTGCCCTGCTCACGCCGGGTTGGCGCATCGCCGCCGCACTACTGCGCGTCTGCGCCGGTGCCGGCCTGCTCTGGCTGGCCTTGCGGATGCTGCTGCGAGACGGCCTGCAGGTGAACTCGCTGGTGCAGCTGCAGATCTTCATCGGCGTAACGCTGCTACCGGCGATCGCGGCATGGGGCATTCAGCGCGCCTTCGCGGCGCGCGTGCGGGTCGATGGCGGAATGCTCGTATTGCAACAGCGTCACCAGCGTATCGAGGTTCCGCTGGATCGCATCGTCGACGTCCGCGTGTGGCGCATACCATTGCCTGGCACGGGCGTGGATCTACAGTTCGCTTCCGGCGCGCGTTTCGCACCCGGCATCGCTATTGCCGATGTTGAAGCGCTGCTGCGCGTGCTGAACGACGCCGAATCACCGCTGCTCCCGGCCAGCGCAGGCTCGGCACGCAGGGCAGACTACGCAACGACGCGTGCCGTCGCGGGGTGGCCACGGCTCGACCACCCGCTGGTCAAGTTCGTCGCGTTCCCGCTGCTGCTGGCGCTGCCGGCATTTCGGCTGCATCAGCACATCGCGTTCGGCGGCACCTTCGGCGAGTACTACACCTACGGACTCGCGGCGTGGCTCACAGGACTGCTGGCGTGGTGGGGTGCCTGGTCCATCGGCCTGATGATGTTCGCCGCTGCGCTGCGCAGTGTCGTTGAAGCCGTCCATGTAGCGATGCTGCCCTGGCCGGCGCGCGCACGCGCGGTGCGCCGCGCGCTGACGATGCTGAGCCGCGTGGCTTTCTACCTGGGGCTGCCCGCGTGGCTGGCCGTGCGGCTGCTTGCAGGCTAGCGAACTACATCGGAAACGGGGGCGGTCAGCTTTATCATCGCCGCGCCGCCTGCAGCATGGCCGCCATTTTCTCGTGAATCAGCGTGACGGCTTTGAGCGGGCGCAGCATCACCTTGAACTCTGTGATGCGTCCCTCGGCATTCCAGTGGATCATGTCCACGCCGTTGACCGCGATGCCATCGAGTTCGACTTGGAACTCCGGCACCGCGTCGTTTTCGCCGTACAGCTCGCGCTGATAGCGAAACGAGTCGTTGATGATCACGGCCAGCGCCGCGGGCAGGTAACCCCGGGGCACTGCCTTGCCGGCCTGCGGCGTGTGCACGACGGGCGAATGGAACACCCCTCGGCCAGCAGCGCATCGAGTCCGGCGGCATCGCGCGCGTTCACAAGGCGATGCCAGCGAGTGACAGTGTCGGGGATCATGCGGTATGGCCTCTTGTCAGTGCGGGGATGTTACCGCGCCGGCTCGCCCGCATTTTCTTCGGGGACGGGCGGGGTGGGGCAGTTTGACGCACTTCGTTCGTTGACCGAGCAACTTGAGCAGGTCCAGCGCCGAGTTTCGTTTGCCATAGCAAGATGCCAACGTCGACCAAGAATGTCGAGTCCATCAAGGTCGCCGAAGTACGCAAGCGAGAGAAGACGCTGGAAGAGGCGATAGCTATCCACGAGGCACTCAAAGAAGCGTACTCGCATATCGAGGCCGCCGTCGGAACGCAGCAGGATTTGCTTCGCACGTTGCTGACCAGCGTGCAGCAGCTCTCAGAGGAGCATCTTTACCTTGCTGCGCAATTGCCCGGCACGGTGTCGTCTCCGTTGCAGGACGAGATCACCCGAGAAGAACTGGACCTAGGCAAGCTCGACAAGGAGCGCAAGGCGCTCGCTGAAAACTACCGTAAGGCGGTCGGGGTCGCGCAGGAATCAATTGAGCGCATTCGCGAGTCTCTAGCTGATCGTATCGCTCGTTATGCCGAGCGCTTCCTCCAAGAAAGCGTTAGCGTGCGATTCGAGCGCAACAGCCCATTCTCATTGGCTACCGGTGTGTCAAAAGTCAATATCCCGACGTTCCGCGTGGCAATGACCTCCGGTACCCATGCGACTCAGCAAGTTCGCACAAGTGAAACCAGCGTCTCTGAATCTCAGAAGGAATTTCTCGACTTGGCGTTCCGACTGGCCGTACTCGACATGGTCACCGATGACGGCGCGATGACGCTCATCGTTGAAACTCCGGAAGCCAGTCTCGACACGTGGTTCATGGAGCGTGCCGCTGACCTGATACGCGATTTCGCCACGCGAGGTTCGAGCAAGCAGCGGCGCGTAATCGCCACATCCAATCTCAACGGAACGACGATGATTGGACATTTGCTGGGCAGGCCCGCCGGTTCTCGACGTAAGTCGGGCGGCCACTTGGTCAACCTAATGAAACTGACAGCGCAACCAGGCGTCCTCAAGGACAAAACGGCACAGGCGCTGTTTGACGATGAAGTAGGGAAGTACGCTGATGGCTAAGCCAATTCCAGTGCGGAAGGAAGACTACGAAGGCTTGCACTTTTCGCGCTGGCTACTTTTGCTGTTCGCTGCCAGTGATGCGGCGGGCCTCGGCCCTCTGTCCCGTCGACGCCTCCATGCTTTGCTGTTCGTTTCATTCGCGTCCTCGCGTTTCTATGACATCGCACCGCTACGATTCCGAGCTCGCCGCACCGAGCAGGGACCGTACTATCGAATGGCCCATTTTGCGCTGGGTGCGCTGATCATGAGCGGACTCATCGAGATTCGTCAGTTCAAAGCGTATCCCGCTCGGAACGAACTGCAATTCGAAGGCGAATCGCGGCTCCGGCGACAAGGCTTGCTTGTGGTCCGAAAACTGCGACAGACGAGCTTCGGCGAACGGCTATACCAATTTCTACTTGAGCTATGTCTTGCGGCAGCCCGAACCGAAGAGTCCAAGCTCGATGGTGCTCTGTTTCAGGATTTGACGTACCAGACTGCTTCCGAAAGAGGCGAGTCAACGGTTGGTACAGACGATGAGCAGACACCTACAGTTGTCGGCCTTCATACGATAGACCGCTATCTCAATGACCTCGCGACATCGCGTCGCCTCGACGCACTGACAGCCTATCAACGCCTTCTCGCCACTCGGGCCGCCGCCTAATGACGGCGACACTGGGACAAGATGAGCTTCAGACAGTACTGGGCGTTTGGCTCATGTCAGCGGACGGCCAGCCGCCGTTGCGATTCGTGCAGGAGGTGATCGCGTGGCAAAAGCAATGGTTGCTGGCGAACCAGCAGCAATTGGCTGCAGGGCAGGTGGGTGAGGATGCGGTTTCGATTCTCGTCTATGCTGAGCATCCACTACTCGAACCGGGCGTGAAGATTGCAGATTCCGCGGCGCGGCGCAGAGAAACACTTTTCAGGCACGCGCTTGATCGTAGCTCGTCGGCCGGAGTGATAGTCTGCAACGAGAATCTCGCGACCATGCGTCGTGTTCGAACTGGTTGGAGCAACATCAGCGAAGCTTTCGGATTCGTCGCTGATACTCTTCTTGAGGATCAATGTTTTGTCGTGGCAGTGTTCGGTCAATCGCGGATTCTCGTCCACTTGCCGGGGCAGAACATTGTCGAATGGTGCAACAGCCCCAATAACTTGATGGTAAATGCGCTGTCGCCCACCATCACCGCTAAATCTATTGCTGATTCGCTTCGCGCATTCGCCGACGAAAACCTGTTGTATCCGACGTGTCCAGTTGCGCGTCAGATTTGGCTTCGCGGGAAACCGTTCAAGCTGTCGTTACAGCCCGAGAGTCACATTCAGTCCTACATGCTTGTGCATCTGAAGGCGACGTTCTCGTGCAGCGTCGCATTTGTCGATCAGGAACCGCAGGCGCCGGGTGGCCGCGCAGACTTGCGGGTCGCTCGCGAGGCAGCGCATGGCTCGGTTTATCGTACAGTCACAACGATGATTGAACTGAAAGTTTTGAGTGCGTCAAAGTCTCAACATGCCAACGCGGAATGGGCGATCGAGGGCGTCGAGCAGGCAAATAGCTATCGTCGGTACGACACAGATGCGGTCTTTGCTTGGTTGGTCGATGCCAGGAAGACGAAACAGAAGCTCCCTCGCGAAGTGGCAGCTGCGGCAAAGAAGTTGCACGTTGCTTTGGAAATCTCGCCGATGCTCGAACATCGACCATTGGCTAGGAGCAAACGACAAGCTTCACCGAGGGGCCGGAGAAGCTCCTCGAAGTGATCTACCGTAGATAGCTGCGATCACGAATAGCATCAACCACACACCCTCGGTCGGCGTGGAAAACGAGTCGCCTCGCGAGTGCTACCCAAGTTGAAGCTTGGACCTATCCAAGGCGAACTCGCCCTCGATTCCCAGTTTTTCTAGGATCGCCGGCAGGACCTGATGGATGAGGCGCATGCCGACCAGCAGCTCGTTCATGTATACATCCGGATGCAATCGTGTCGCATTGAAGCCGAGACTTTCCGCTTCCGCTTCGTGGCCTAGTTCGTCACCCGAATCGTAAACCAGGTTGAGAAGCTCGGCTCTCAGCGGCTTTCCAGCACTGAACGCCCTGTCTTTGACGATGTTCAGCCAGATCTCGTAGTTTTCTTTTGTCGCTCTATTGAACGCTGCGAAGTTCGGAGCGAACGCCGGATCTACCTCAATCTTGCACGCTGCCAGCGACAGCAAACACGGCTCGATGTTCTCCGCAGGGGTGCCTAGCAAATCCAGTGCATCATCATCGACCAGCCCGGACACGTATGCCGCGTAGAATCCGTATACGTCGTTCAGCGAGCGATACAGCCTGTCGATCGTACTGGAGTACGGGTTGCTCTCGAGGAGTGCTTCGTAACGGTCAACAGAATCGTTATCCTCATCATCGACCTCGACATCCAGCGTAGCGGGAAACTGTTTGGGAATGGCTACGCCCATTTCTTTTAGCGTGTGGAACGTCGATGAGCACAGAAGCTCCCGAAGGTCCGGCTCGTCCGTTAGAGGATAGGTGTCGTACCCGGTTTCGGCCTCCCCAACAGCCCGTTCCGCAAGGTAGTCGATCAGCCGCGCCCACTTCCGGGCGTCTTCCAGCGAGCCAGCCCAGAGCACGAACTGAGGGCACATGCTGCCGATATTGGCAAGCTGGGATAGCTTCTCCCGCATTTCGAAAGACATGTGCTCACCCTTCTTCCATTTGCTGATCTGAGTTGGTGAGACGCCAAGACGCAGGCCCAGCTCCTTTTGATTGCACGACTGGGCGTCCAACGCCAACTGCACGAGTGCCTCGCTGTCCATAGTAGTCTCCCGGCGCGCTGATTTAGTAAATCTTCGAAATCGTGTAGGAAATACAGCGTATAGATGCATGCCCGGAATTGCAACGAAATTTAGTAAATTTTCGGAGCGTGGGGGAAAGCGGCCGAGGCCATGTCTGATTCAGTGGACGGCAGTGCCTTGGTCGTGCAGACCGTGGAGACGCCAATGGGGGGCTTGTTGTGGCTCTAAGTTCTCGCGGTTGGCGCCGAGGATCGGGCGCAGGACAGCAATCGATGCTGCTGACGGGAATTGACAGCGTTACCGCGCATGACAGGGTCACCGCGCTAGTGCCAACGTAAGCGAGCAACGACAGCTGCGGCGCGTGTTGGCGCGGGTGGCGGCCTCAAGGTACTGCGCGACGCGGCTCATGGGCCGGCACCCGGTCGCCCGGCCGCGGCGCGTCGGCCGCCTTTCGGCGCCGAGGAGGTATTTGGCGCGGTGCGATCCACCGGCGCCTGCAGGTCACCCAGGATCGCGCAGCGGGCCCGGGCGCCGCCGGCGCAGCCCTCGATGGTGCGCGCGAGTTCCTGGGCCATGCGTTGCAATGCTTGAATGCGGCCCTGGATATCGGCCAGGTGCTGGCGTGCCATGCGGTCGACATCGGCGCAGGGCATGTCGGTCTGCTCGGCCAATGCCAGTAGGCTCTGGATTTCCTCGAGGCTGAATCCGAGCTCGCGACCCCGCGTGATGAAGCGCAGCCGTTCCACCTCGGCGTGGGTGTAGACGCGATATCCGTTGTCGCGGCGGGCGGCCTTGGATAGCAGCCCAATACGCTCGTAGTAGCGGATCGTTTCGAGGTGGCAGCCGCTGGCGGCGGCGGCCTCGCTGATCTTCATCGACTTGACTCCGGAGCGACTACGGACTTTAGGCTAGCGCCCTTCGAAGCCCCTGACCAGGGGCGTTGGGAGCTCGACCGATGTCTGTCGTGGTGCTTCGCTACGGCGCCTATCCCCTCGTCATCGGCGCGATGGCAGTGCTGGCCATACAAGTGCTTGCCGGTGTCCTGCCGGTGTGGCCGACGTTGCTGATGGCGGCGGCCGTCGGCATCGGTGCGGTGGCGCTGCTCGAGCGTCTGCAACCGTTCGAGCCTGCGTGGCAACACGACTATGGCGACACGCGTGCGGACCAACTTCACGGCCTCGTCAACTTCGGGCTTCTGGCTGGCGCCGCCTATGGCTTGCACGCGCTGCGCGTCGTCATGCCGGCGGGTGTTCTGTGGCCGACGGCGTGGCCAGCGTGGATCCAGTGTCTCCTGGCCGGCACGATCCTGGATCTGGGCTTGTACGCGATGCACCGTGTGAGCCATCGGTTTGCCTGGGCATGGCGCCTGCATGCCATCCACCACAGTGCTGAACGGCTGTATTGGCTCAATGGCGAGCGCCGTCATCCGTTGAGCGCGTTGCTGATGGCCGGACCCGGCCTGATTGCGGTGATCGCCCTCGGCGCGCCTGCGGTCGTGGTGAGCGTGTGGCTTGCGCTATTGAGCGTGCACCTGGCATTCCAGCATGCCAACCTCGATTACTCGGTGGGACCGCTGCGGCGCTGGATCGCAACGGCCGAGCTGCACCGCTGGCACCACAAGCGCGAGTACGAAGACGCGCAGGTCAATTTCGGGGAGTTCTGGATGGTTTGGGACCGCGCCTTCGGCACCTTCCTGGACCGCCCCGGCCATGTCGGCGCCGGCGACGTGGGTCTGCGCGAGGCGGCCGTCCCGGCGACTTATGGCGCGCAGCTGCGTTGGCCGTTTCGCACCGTGGCTCGCACGGACAGCCCGCGGGGCATCGCTTTCGAGACGGCATTGGCGCAGGGATACAGCGCGCTCGAAGCGGGCGATGCGACAGCTGCCTACGCGGCGTTCGAGCGCGCGCATGTACTCGGTCAGCCGCACACACGAACGCACGTGCGCAGTCACGTCGCCTTCCTGCGCTGGGCGTTACGTCAACGCGATGGCCGCGAAATCCTTGGACAGGTCGCGCGCATCGTTGCGGCAACACTCTTCACCCGGCTATGGATGCCGCGCGGCAATACCGGCGGTGCCCGCGTCAGCGCGTTTGCGCGCATGGCGATCCCCGAGGAACTGGCCACCCTGACCCGAGAGACACCCCGATGAGTGATTGCGGTTGCCATGCCGAGGCGAACACGGCCGCCGAGCGGCGCATCCTGTGGATTGCGCTCGCCCTGAATGCGGCGATGGCCGTGATCGGCTCGATCGCCGGTTGGTGGGCGCAGTCGACCGGCTTGTTGGCCGATGCGTTGGACATGCTGTCGGACGCGACGGCGTACGCGATCGGTCTGACCGCGATTGGACGCAGCGCGGTGTTCAAACAGCGTGCCGCGGGACTCAGCGGCAGCCTGTTGTTGCTCCTGGGCATCGGCGTGCTGGTCGAGGTCGGCCGCCGGGCGCTCTACGGCAGCGAGCCGATCGGCGTGCCGATCATCGCGACGGCGCTGCTGTCGCTGGCGGTCAACCTGTTTGTGTTACGGCTGTTGCGGCCGTTCCGGAGTGGAGAAGTGCATTTGCGCGCCACGTGGATATTTACGCGCGCGGACGTGGTCGCCAATGTTGGTGTGCTGGTGTCGGGCGTTCTGATCCTGGCGACGGGGTGGCGCTATCCCGATCTCGTGGTCGGTGCGCTGATCGGCTTGTACGTGTGCAAGGAAGCGCTGGAAATCCTGTCAGAGGCGCGCGACGCAGGCGGGTCGGCGTCGCCACCGGCCGAGCGGTCATGAGTGCGGAGCGGGCGGTTCACCGGAGAACGGCGATGTCCTATGTCGCGGGTCTGGCAAGGAGCGTGGTTTGGAGCCTCCTGGCGGTCTTGCCGGTGCACGCGACCACGGCGCCGGCACTCGATGCCGACGTGCGGCAAATCTGGCAGCTGTTGGACTACGTCGGCGTCGACTACGGCGGCGCGGTGGCGAACCACGCCGTCGTGAGTGCGGCGGAGTATCAGGAAATGCAGGAGTTCGTGGCGACGGCGCGGACGCGGCTCGCCGCGCTGCCGGCGGGCACGGAGCATGACGCGCACCTGGCACAAGCCGATCAGCTGGTCGCCGCGGTTGCCGCGAAAGCCGATGCGGTCGACGTGGCGCGTCAGGCGCGCGGACTGGCCGACGCGCTACTAGCGACCTACGGCATTGCGGTCGCGCCCCGGGCAATACCCGACCTGGCGCGTGCCGAGGCGCTCTACGCAACCCAGTGCAGCAGCTGTCACGGACTGACCGGTCGCGCGGACGGCCCGGCCGCCGCCGCACTCACACCCCCGCCCGTCGCGTTTACCGATGCGGCCCGTGCGCGAGAGCGCAGCGTGTTTGCGTTGTACCAGGTCATCAGCCAGGGCGTGGCGGGAACGGCGATGCCCGCTTTCACGACACTCTCGGACGACGATCGCTGGGCGCTGGCATTGCGGGTCGGCACGTTGGCCTATCCGCCGGCATTGCAGGACGAGGGCGCGCAGCTGTGGCAGTCGACCCCGTCGCTGCGCGTGCGTTTTCTCAACCTCGATGCGGTCATGCGCAGCACCGAAGCCGAACTCGGCACGATCGTGGGCGAGCAACCCGCCCGCGCGGCGATGGCCTACCTGCGCACGCATCCCGAGGCCGTGACCGCGGGCCGTACCTCAGCGGCCAGTCTGGTTCTGGCTCGCCAGCGGCTTGGGGAGAGCCAGGCCGCCTACGCCTCGGGCGATCCCGCCCGGGCGACGGCACTGGCCTTGTCGGCCTATCTGGACGGCTTCGAGCCGGTCGAGCCTTCGCTGGCCCTGCGCAATCGGGACCTGCTGGATCAGGTCGAGCGCGCGATGGGCGAATACCGGGCGCGCATCGGTCGCGGCGCATCGGTCGCTGAGGTCGATGCGCAAGCCTGCGTCCTGCAATCGCTGATCGACGCCGCGGACACCGCGCTCAACGCCTCCAGCGCGGATGCGACGGCCGCGTTCCTCGGCAGTTTGACGATCCTGCTGCGCGAAGGGCTCGAAGCCCTGCTGATCGTGATTGCGATGATTGCATTCCTGCGCAAAGCCGAACGCGCGGACGTTTTGCTGTACGTCCACGCAGGCTGGGTCGGCGCACTGCTGGCCGGCCTCGTGACGTGGGGCATCGCGACCTACGTCGTTGGCATCAGCGGAGCCGGACGCGAGGTCACCGAAGGGCTGTCGTCGTTGTTTGCCGCCGCGGTGCTCTTGGGCGTGGGCATTTGGATGCACCAGAAGAGTCTGGCCGGACGCTGGCAGCAGTATGTGCGCGAGAAGTTGTCGGCCGCCCTGACGCGGCGTTCGGCCTGGTTCCTGTTCGCCCTCGCGTTCATTTCGGTGTATCGAGAAGTGTTCGAGACGATCTTGTTCTACATCGCGCTGTGGAACGAGAACAACGGCTTGGCCCTGTTGGCGGGTCTCCTCACCGGAATTGTCCTGTTGGGCGTGATCTCGGTCGTGCTGCTGCGTTACAGCAAGCGCCTGCCGATCGCGCAGTTTTTCAGTTGGAGCTCGCTCCTGATCGCCGTGCTGGCCGTTGTGCTGGCGGGCAAAGGGGTGGCCGCGCTGCAGGAGGCCGGTTGGATCGGGGTGCGTCCGATCGACGGTCCGCGCCTGGCGCTCCTGGGCATCTATCCCTCGGTGCAGCCGCTGCTGGCGCAGCTGGCGGTCGGGGTCTTGGCGATCGCGGGGTTTGTTCTCAACCGGCGTAGCGGATCGCGGGTGCCTTCTCGCTGAGCTAGTCGGCGCGCCGCAGGGGCACGTCACAGTTCGCAGGGTCGATCAACACCCGGTCGCCCGGTTCGACCGCGAGCGCGTCGGGCAGCGCGACCGTATGCAGCCGTCGATAGCGGCCCTGGCGAACGCCGACGACGACCCAGCGCTGGCCGGCGATGTCCGCCGCGCTGAGCGACGCAACGCAGGCGTGATCGGCTGGGTTCTGGATCGCGGCGCCGTCGATGACGGCCTTCACCCAACCCAGGCGGTGGGTCGGCGGTGGCTCACGCCAAGCCGCGCAGCCGGTCAGTACGAGCGCCAATAAACCCACGCTCACGGATCGGGCGACGGCTATGCCCAGGACACCGCGGCGGGGTCGGCCCGAGCGAGCCCCTCGGATTGGCGCGCTCGCGGAAACGATCAAGGAATCACTGCCGGGATGGGCCGCCATCGCACGCTCCTCACGTCAACAGAAACCCAGCCTAGGGTCCGGAGTCGCTACGGGGTCAAGCCAGACTCGGGCGTGCGAGGCGGCATCGGCGTCCGTTGGGGTGTTCATCGGTTCGTCCAGCGCCGCAGCTGCGGCAATCCGAACACGAGCCACGCGGCGCCCAATCCCGCGCCGGCCATGAGCAACAGAGTGACCCGCGGGTGATGCCCGCAGCGGTGCCAGCGGGTCGGCCACAGCAGTGCCGTGGTGAACAGGGCGAAGCTCGCAAAGGCCCAGCCATGGACCAGGAGGACGCTGAGCCCTCGTCGGATCGAGCGTTCGGCGCCCTGTGCGAAGACGAACAGTGTGCTGCAGGCGGCCAGGCCTGCCCCAAAGGCCAGCCAATGGCACAGCGCGGTCAGCGCCTCCACCAGCTCACCCACGAAAAGATCGCCACCGGCGCTGTTCAATCGAGGAACCCCGGTCCGTGCTAGCGGGTTGGCGCGGCCGAATGGCCGTCGTGATACATCCCGAGCAGCGTTGCCGGGGACAGGCCGAACAGCTGGCGAAAGGCCCGGGTGCAATGGCCCATGCTGGGAAAGCCGGCATCGCGCGCCGCCTGCGGCAGCTCGATGCCATCGCGATAGGCCCGAATCGTGCTCGCCACGCGCTGCCAGACGATGATGACGGCCGCGGATCTTGTGACCGAGCCGGACACGGGCACGTCGGCATCGCCATCGCCGCGGTCTTCGTACAGGCTACCCAGGAGCGATTTCAGGTCCGACGCGGGGCTGAGCGCGAACATCAGCCGCCGCCAGTGCTTGGCACTGGCGCTGCTGAGCCGTTGCAGCGGCAGCTTCGCCTGCGCGTCGAGCCAGCGGCCTGCGGGCAAGCGGGCATCGGCGAACACAATCATCACCTGCGGGCGCTCGGGATCCACCTGGTAAGTTTCGCCGCTGCGCACGATCGCGCCGGCCAGGCGTTGCGCGGCCGCACCGCGGCTGGCGATCCGATTCCAGCTGCAGATGGCGGTCACCACCTGCACCGAGCGGCAGGCGATCGGCGCGGTGAGACCCACCCGCCCGAAAAAACGCGCCCAGCCGCTGCCGACGATCAGGTCGCCGCGCCAGGGATCGGCGTGGGCAGCGCCGGCGGCGGCGCGCGGTGTGCGATCACGCGTGCTCGGCATGGCCCGGCGCCTCGTCGAGCAGTTGGCACGCCGTCGTGCTGCAGGCCACGTGCTCGAGTTGCAGCGTCGTATGGTGCAGGTCGAATCGCGTCTCCAGACGTTCGCGCACGGTCGCCAGAACCTCGGCATCGGTGCCGCCGACCGCCGTGTCGCGCACCACGTGGGCGGTCAGAAGCGCCTTGCCGGAGGTCACCGCCCAGACGTGCAGGTCGTGCACGCCCGGCACCGTGCGCATCTCGGCCTCGATGTCGGCGACGACCAGGCCCGAGGGCACGCCTTCGAGCAGGATGTTGAGGCTGTCCTTGAGCAGCACCCAGGTGCGCGGCAACACCCAGAAGCCGATCAGCACGGCGACGATCGGATCGATCGGCCGCCAGCCGGTGAACTGGATGATCAGGCCGGCGATCAGCACGCCGACCGAGCCGAGCATATCGCTCCAGACCTCCAGATACGCCCCTTTGACGTTGAGGCTCTTTTTGCTGCCCGCGCTCAGGAGCCGCATCGAAATCACGTTGATGATGAGGCCCAGAACCGCGATGACCATCATGCCGGTGGACTGGATCGGCGGCGGCGAGCGGAAGCGATCGATCGCCTCCCACAGGATGTAGATCGCCACGAGGAACAGCAACACCGCGTTGAACGCCGCTGCGAGGATTTCAAAGCGCGCATAGCCGAAGGTCCGCCGCGCGTCTGCGGCACGCTTGCCGATGCGGATCGCGACCAATGCGATGGCCAGCGCGGCCGCATCGGTGAACATGTGAGCGGCATCGGACAACAGCGCCAGGCTGTTGGTCAGGAGGCCACCGATAACCTCGGCGATCAGGAAGGTGCCGGTGAGTAGCAGCGCCCATTTCAGCGACCGCTCCGGGGCCGTGGCAACACCGTGATCGTGCGCGCCGCTGGCGTGATCGTGGCTCATGAATCGCTCCTTGCAGGGTTAGTCCGGATGCCGACGGATCGTCACGCCGACGGCGGGACGGCGGTGTCGGGGGCATGCAGCGCGATGACGGCATCCAAGGGCATAACCACCACGCAGGCCGTGCCGTTGCGGTACGCGCTGGCGTGCTGCCGGATGGCAGCGATTACCCGGTTTGCCTCATCGTCGGCGCAAATCACTTCAAGCTTGACGTCGGCGAAGGTCGGGTGACCCAATTCCGGCAAGTGCGAGCGCGTGTGTGCGCTCATCGGCCAGAGCGATGCGCTCACGCTCACGACCGTCAGGTGCGTCAATCCGGCAATGCGCAATACCGTGACGATATCGGCGACGCAGTCGCCGTCGAGGTAGGCAAAAACGGCTTTCATGGCAGCCTCCTGGAAGGTGCTGCGCTCCCGTGCCTGGCGGACGACGGGAGCGCAACGGGTCTACGGCAGCGGCGGTATGGACTTGGAATCACCGCCCTCGATGGGCAGGGCGAGCTCGACCGGGCTGATATAGACCCAGCCGGCGATCGCCTGGCCTGTGCGGCCGAACGTACGGATCAACTGCACCGCGCGTTCGACATCCTCGTCGGGACATACCAATTCGAGCTGCACTTCCGGCGTGACCTTTTCACCCAATGCAATCGAGTACTGCGATTCGCGGGTGCTCAGGGCCCGCAGCAGGCCTTTGACGTCGAACACACTCAGTTGCCGGTAACCGGCCGCTTCGAGCGCGTGGACGATGTCGGCGACGCGGCCGCGGTGAACAAATGCCTTGACCTCTTTCATGACGGGTTCTCCGCAGCACGCCGTTCGGCGCGGGTCTCAATCCATTCGTAGAGCACAGGCAGCAACACGAGGGTCAGCAGCGTCGAAGTGATCAGGCCACCGATAACGACGGCGGCCAGGGGTCGCTGCGTCTCGGCACCGACGCCCGAGGACAAGAGCATCGGCACTAGGCCGAGCACGGCGACACTCGCGGTCATCATCACGGGTCGCAATCGCAGCGCGGTACCTTGCACCACGGCTTCGCGGATCGAGAGCCCGCGTTCGCGCTGCTCGTTCAAGAAGCTCACGAGCACGATGCCGTTCAACATCGCAACGCCGAACACCGCGATGAAACCGATCGCCGAGGGCACCGACAGGTACTGCTGGGTGATCGCCAACGCCAGAATGCCGCCGATGGTCGCGAACGGCACGTTGGCCAGAATCAGCCCGGCGTAGCGCACCGAATTGAACGCGGTATAGAGCAGGACGAAGATGAAGAAGATCGTGACCGGCACGATCAGCGCGAGCTTGGCCAGCGCACGCTGCTGGTTGGCGAACGCGCCGCCCCATTCGATCCAGTAGCCGGCCGGCAGCTTCACCTGCTGCGCGATGGCCGCATTGGCTTCCTGGACAAAGCCGTCGATGTCACGGCCGCGCACGTCCATCTGGATCACGGCGTAGCGTTGCAACTGCTCGCGGCGCACGAACGAGTAGCCTTCCGCCGTCGTCACTTCGGCCACCTGACCGAGCGGCACGATCGCGCCACTCGCCGTGCGCAAGGGGATCTGCTCGATCGCCGACACCGATGCCTTCGACGCATCTTCCAGACGGACCGCGATGTCGAAACGCTTGACCCCATCGAGCAACGTGGACACCGGCTCGCCGCCGATGCCGTTGCGCACGACGGTCAGCACGTCTTCGGCATTGAGCCCGTAGCGGGCCAACGCATCGCGGTTCACGCTGACCTTGATCTGCGGCTTGCCGACGTTGGCCTCGAGCGACAGATCGGCCACACCCGGCACCTTCGACAGCACCGCCTTCAAGGTCTGGCTCTGCCGATCAAGCTCGACCAGGTCCTCGCCGTAGAGCTTCAGCGCCAGCGTGGCGCGCACGCCGGAAATGAGCTCTTCGACGCGCATCTGGATCGGCTGGGTGAAGCTCGGCACGGTGTTCGGCACGACCTGTTCCAGCGTCTCCTGCATCGCTTCTTCGAGCTGTTTGATGTCGCGTTTCGTGGTCCAGGTCTCCGGCGGCTTGAGCGCCGTATAGATTTCCATGTAGTTCACATCGGCAGTTTCGCCTTTCTCGGCGCGGCCGATCATCGCGAGCGTCGTTTCCACTTCGGGAAATTGCTTGAAGGCGTCCGCGATCTTCTTCGACACCGCGATGGATTCGTCGAGCGAGGTCGACGGGATCGAGGTCACGCGCCACATGATCGAGCCTTCCTGCAGCTGCGGCATGAACTCCTTGCCCAGGAACGGAAAGAGCGCGAGGCTGCCGAGCAACGCGGCGCTGGCGATACCGAGCGTCACTTTCTTGCGCGCGAGCGCCCAGTTCAACACCGGGGCATAAACGCGCTTGAGCCGGGCGACGAGCCAAGTGTCTTTCTCTTCCTTGGGCTTCAGGATCATCGAGGCCAGCACCGGAATCAGTGTCAACGACAGCAGCAGGGAACCCACCATCGCGAAGCTGATCGTGATCGCCATCGGTTTGAACAGCTTGCCTTCGAGTCCTTCGAGGCTGAAGAGCGGTAGAAACACGACGACGATGATGCCGATCGCGAACGCGATCGGATTGGCCACTTCGCGTGCCGCTGTCAATACGGTCGCGGTCTTGTCGACGCGCTCGCCGTGCGCGTGGCGCTCGGCCATCAGCCGGAAGACGTTCTCGACCATCACGACCGCGCCGTCGACCATCATGCCGATGCCGATCGCCAAGCCCGCCAGCGACATCAGGTTGGCCGACATGCCGACCTCGCCCATGCAGATGAACGCGATCAGCATCGCCATCGGCAAGGCGACAATCACCACCACGGCGGAGCGCAATTCGCCGAGGAACAGGAACAGGATGACGGCGACCAGGATCGAGCCTTCGACCAGGGCGCGCACAGCGGTGCTGACCGCTTTGTTGACCAGATCCGTGCGCTCGTAGATGGGCTTGAGTACCACACCTTCGGGCAGCGCGGTGCGGACGGTGTCGAGCTTGCCCTTGACCGCTTCGACCACGTTCTTGGCGTTCTCGCCGATGCGGGCGAGCGCCATTCCCAGCACGACTTCCTCGCCATCGCGCGTGACCGCGCCGAAGCGCGGCGCCGGCCCCGGCACGACGGTGGCGACATCGCGCACGTAGACGGGCGTACCGTCCTCGCTCTTGAGCACGATGTTGCCGATGTCCTGCGCGTTCTTGACCAGGCCCAGGCCGCGCACCAGGTACTGCTCCCGGCCGACGTCGATGAAGTTGCCGCCGACCTGACCGTTGTTGGCTTCCAACGCCTCGATGACCTGCTTGAAGCCGAGCTGGTGCTTGATCAGCTTCAACGGATCGATCTGCACCTGGAACTGGCGTTCGCCGCCGCCCCAGGAGGTCACGTCATCGACACCGGGCGCCGTGCGCAGCATCAGGCGCACGGTCCAGTCCTGCAGCGTGCGCAGGTCCATGTCGGTGATCTTGTCCTTGAGCTTGGCGTCCGCGCGCTCGATCGTGTACCAGAGCACCTGGCCCAGACCCGACGCGTTCGGACCCATCTCCGGACGGCCGTAGCCGGCCGGCAGGCGATCGCCGACTTCCTGCAGACGCTCGTTGACGAGCTGCCGGGCGAAATAGATCTCCATGTCGTCGGCGAAATACACCGACACGTAGGACAGACCGAACAGGCTGACTGAGCGGATTTCCTGCACCTTGGGCAGGCCCGCCATCGCGGACTCGACTGGGAACGTCAGTAGCTGCTCGACGTCTTCGGCCGCGAGTCCTGGCGATTCGGTATAGATGTTCACCTGTGCTGGCGTGACATCGGGAAACGCGTCGATCGGTACCGTGCGCACGGCGCGGTAACCCAAGAACGCGAGCACCACGAAGCTGATCAGGACGAGTACTTTGTAACGCAGCGAGAGTTCAACGAGACCGTTTAGCATCGCGCGCCTCCGCGGTCGGGATGGCGAACGTCAATGACCATGACCTTCTCCTAGCGCGGATTTCAGCAACCGCGCTTTGAGGGCGTAGGCACCTTTCACGGCAATGGTCGTGCCGGGTTCGAGGCCGCCGGTGACAACGGTCCAGGCGCCGCGCACCTCGCCGAGCGTGATCGACAACGTTTCGAAGTGTTCCGGCTCTTCCGCGACGAAGACGCTGGGTTGTCCCTGCAGTTGGACGATGGCCTCGGTGGGTATCGCGAGCGCCTTGGTCGTGCTCGCGGTCGCGATATACGCCTCCACAAATTCACCTGTGTGCAGCAGGTCACCGTCGTTGGCGACCTCGATGCGCGCCGGCGACGTGCGCGAACCTTCCTGGGTGCGGTGCGACAGCTGGACGACTTTGCCGGGCAGCGTTTGCGTGTGTGCGATCACGCGAACGGCCGCGCCGGCCACGACACGTTCGGCGGCCGACGGCGCGAGCTGCGCCTCCACCCACACGGTCGCTTCGTCGACGATCGTGAACAGGACTTTGCCCGGCTCGACGCGTTCGCCAACGATAAAATCGTCGGACGTGATTCGGCCGGCTTGTGGGGCGACCAACGAGAATTCGCCGCTGGCGCGCGCCGATCCTTGCTTGAGCAGCGAAGCGATTTCGCCGTCGCCGATGCCATACGCGCGCAGTTTCGCTCGCGCTTGGTCGCGCGCGACCTGCGATTCGGTAAAGCGTTTGCCTGAGACGGCTTCGGCGCCCAGCGCCTGCACGCGCTGCCATTCCCGCTCGGCAACGATGTATGCGCCCTGGGCTTCGGCGACCTCGACGCTGGAGAGACTGACCAGCGTCTCTCCGGCTTTGATTTCGTCACCCAGTTTTTTGTGTCGGCGCACGATCTGCGCGGGGATGCGCGGGGATACCAATGTCGTGGCATAGGCGTTGGCTTTGACCTCGCCGGGGGCCTTGATCTCCTCCTCCAACGTGCGTAACTCGGCCACCGCGGTCGCGATGCCCAGTTGTTTTTGGGTCGCCGCGTTGATCGCCAGCGGGCTTTCTTCGGCGTGTTCCTCGCCTTGTTCCTTGCCGGGCGCTTCGCTCTTGGCCTTCGGTTCCTCGGCCAGAACGGTGCAACTCAGTCCCGCCAACGCGAGGGCCAGTATCCAGTGTCGTGTCATCGGTTCATTCCTTATCGGTCGGGGACGTGAGGGCAGCGCCTAGCCACGGCGCCAAGTGGCCCGTGGCGGCAAGCCAGTCAGCCCACGCCTGCCATACGCGGGCACGCAGGCCCGTCGCGGTGAGTTCGGTATCGATGCTTTGCTTGAGCTGCACGAGGTAGTCGGCGGTGCTCAGTTCGCCCGCTTCCCACAGACGCTGCAGTAACGCGGCGCGATCGGCGACGCGGCTGGCCCGGCTGGCTTCCCATTGGAGCCAGGCATCGCGCATCGCGTTGTAGGCGGCACCGGCCTCATTGGCTTCGGCCGTCGCCCGCAGTTGCCGATCGCGCACGGCGGCTTCAGCTTGATCCGCATCCGCCCGTGCGGCCGTGACTTCGGCGCGGTAGCTGTTGCGCACGAACAGCGGGATGCGCAATGTGACGCCGAGCAGGTTGTCGCGCAGCGGGCCGTCCGTGACGCGGCCGGTGCTGACACTGACGGTTGGATCGGCCCGCCGCTCGCGTTCGGCGACAGTGATCCGTGCTTGTGCAGCCTCAGACTCCGCGCGCACCTGTCGCAGCGCGGGCAGCGCGTCGATGAGGCTGATCGCGACCGGGACTTGCGCTTCCGGCGGCAACGCGCGAGGCAGCTCCGGCAGCGCGGTCGCGTCGCCGCCGACCGCAGCCAAGGTGCGGCGCGCCTGCGCCTGATCCGCCAGCAACTCGGCCTGCTGCGCGCGGGCCTCCTGCAAGGCCAGCTCCGCCAGGTCGCGTTCCAGTGAGGGAATATCGCCGGCGGTGAATCGCCGCTGCGCCAGGCTCGCGAATTGGCCGAGGATCCGCACGCGTTCGTTGCCAAGGCTGACCTGTTCGGTCGCCACCTGATAGGCGGCACACCCGCTCAGCCACTGCAGGCCGATGTCTTGCCGAATTTGATCCCGTTCGGCCTCGGCCGCGCGCCATTCGGCCGTCCCGACGCCGACGCGGGCGCGGCGCTTGCCCGACCAGTCGATGGTCTGACTCAGGCCCACGCTGCGCGTATTGACGTCGGCGCGCTCAGCCGCGACCTCGATCTCGGGGTTGTACAGCGGCCGCGCGGCCGCCTGCGAGCGGGCTTCAGCGGCGGCGGCTTTCGCCTCCGCGGCCTGCACCGCCGGGTTGCGCGCCCAGACCTCGCGCAGCGCCTGGGTAAGTGCCGGCGGGGCTTGCGTCACCGCCTCGGGCGGCGCGGCGGCAAAGGGGGAAACTGATTCCGTGGGGGCAGCGGCCACGGCGACCGACAAGCAAGCGCTTGCCGACACCGCCAGCCACAGGACGCGCGGTCGCGCCCGTGTCCGTACTGACATGGAAGAACTCCGAAAATCCGAACGTTGGACGCACGAGGAACGTGCCTCCGCCAACGCGCTCAGGCGAGCGCGGCGTTGCGGAAATTCAGGCGATGGGCGGTCGCAGGTGATCGTCGCGCAAGCCGATGACGATCGCAGGGGGTTCCGAGGCGATAGGCATCGCCGGCGGCGGCGTGGCCGTCAATTGCCAACCTCCGGGGACGATCGCGGAAACGTGCACGCAGGAGCAATGGCAGCCGTTGAGGCCGGCGTGCCAGCACAGACCGGTATCGCCGTCCAGCGGAGCGGCCGCGGCGACGTTGTCGACGACTGCGGCAACGCTGATTGCCACAGGCGCCGCCGAAGGACCGTCCGCCAGGCACGCCGCAGCGAAGCCGGCCTTGGCCAGCACCAACACGGCGAGCAGCCACGCCATCGACGCCATGCGGCGGCGAATACGGGTGATCAGCGGCGGCGCGGAAGGCGTCATCGGCGGCAGCCTATCCGGTATCGGCGTTGTTAGACAAATTTCATTTGGCGTCGAAGTCGGCCAGCTGGGCGGCCAGATCGGGTGGGATGGGCATGGGCCGCGTCGCCGAGACGTTCGCACCGCCGGTGTTGCCCAGCGGAACCCACAGCCGGGTGAACAGCGCGGCGGCGAACAGGCGCGTGAGTTGGCCAGCACCTTCGCG
This sequence comes from Tahibacter aquaticus, assembly GCF_004363655.1. GTDB lineage: Bacteria > Pseudomonadota > Gammaproteobacteria > Xanthomonadales > Rhodanobacteraceae > Tahibacter > Tahibacter aquaticus. Next base: position 8,428 of record NZ_SNZH01000024.1, on the reverse strand, counting down.
TCCATCGCGTTCCTGCCACGCCCAGCGCAACATCGCCCAATGCGTCCGCACATGCAACCAGGTCCGGGCTTGACCCAGCACGTGGGCGCGTTCCAGGTGCCGAAACGCGTCGCCCGGCAGTTCTTGCGCGAGCACCTGCTGCGCGGCCCGCAGCTCGGCCTCAACCGCTGCTTTTCGCCGCAACGTGGAGCTCACGAGGCGCACGTCCGGGGCGGCTCCACGCCATCGCGATACTGCGGCCAGGCTACCTGCAGAACCTGCACCGCGGTACGAAGAAACACGATGGCCAACAGCGCACCCAGGGCCCAGTCGACCCACGCCCACCCGCTCGCCATCACAACGCCGGCCGTCAGAATGACGCTGACATTCCCGATCACGTCGTTGCGCGAGCACAGCCACACCGAACGCATGTTGATGTCATCCGACCGAAAACGGGTCAGCAAGGCCAGGCACGTGAGATTGGCGACCAAGGCCGCCGTGGCCGCGATCAGCATGTACACGGGCAAAGGTTGCGCGCCCACGAGCAGCTTGTGCGCGACCTCGGCCAGCACGCCCAACCCGAAGACAAGCTGCAAGCCGCCTTTGAACAGCGCCGCGCCAGCCCGAGCGCGCAGCGAACGTCCGAGGACCACCAGACTGACGCCGTACACCAGGGTGTCGCCCAGGCTATCGAGCGAATCGGCTTGCAGGGCCGTCGAATCGGCCCACAGTCCCGTGCCGAATTCGCCGGCAAAGATTCCCAGATTGATCGCCAGAACGCCCCACAACACGCGGCGCTGCGCGCGGGTGCGCGTCAGCGACGCGTTGGACGGATCCTCACACCCACAACCGCTCATGGTGTTCTCCAGGACTGCCGCGCAAGGCTAAACCCTGTAGCAACCACGGAGTCAAGTCGAGCACATCGCCTCCGATGTCCTGATTGGGATCCGAATTCGTCGGCTCGACGCGACTCATGCGCTCAGCCGCTCCATGGATGGACACGGGGCGGTCACCGGGTTGTGATCGCACTGGTCGATCCAGGCCGTGAGCTCACGACGCAGCCGCCGCAGCTCCCGCAGTCGCTCTTCCACCAGGGCCAATTTTCGCGCGGCCAACGCGCGTGTATCGGGGCACGACGGTTTCGCCCGCAATGCCAGGAGCGTATCGACCTCCGACAACGTAAATCCGATGCTCTGCGCGCGCTTGATGAAACGCAATTGCTCGACATCCGCGTCCGTGTAGTGACGAAACCCGGTCGTGCGCGCCGGCGCCGACAAGAGTCCTCGGCGCTGGTAGTAGCGCACGGTTTCGACATGGACATCGGCCGCTTTCGCGAGCCGTCCGATCGTGTAGTTCACGCCGCTTGACTCCGTACGTAGGTACGGGGTGTACGGTAGCACCGATTCCTCACCGGTGTAGCGCTCTATGGCCTTTCACTCCCAGCGATTCTGGAAATGGGCGCTCCCGTCGGGCGCCGTCGGTTCAGGCGCGCTGGCCGCGTTACTGGGCGCCTGCTGCGGCGTGCCGTGGTTGGTGGCAGCCATCGGGGTCAGCGGCGCCATTGCGGTCGCCCGGGTCGCGTTCCTGGCGCCGTACCTGTGGATCGCCGCTTTCGGTGTCTCGCTGGGCGGCCTGATCTGGGCCTATCGCGTGGAACCGGTGTGCGACGCCGCCTGCGTCCCCGCAAAGCGGCGGGGGCGACGCCTGATAGCGTGGCTGATTCTGGCGACACTGGTGGCCTTGTTTGTCGCTGTTCGCGGCTGGCAAGGCTTTTCGAGCTGAATATCCGGAGAACTCCTATGCGTTTTTATCGTCCCCTCATCGCGATGTGCATCGGATTGCTGATCGCCGGCGTTGCCGCTGCCGCGCCGACGCCGCAAACCGGAACGTGCACGGAGCCCGTTACGATATCTGCCAAAGACAGCGTTGCATTGCGCGACGCATTCAATCGCGCTCGCGGTTCGGTACGCTTGGTGTTCCTGGTCGATCCGATCTGCTCGGGATGCCTGCGTGGTCTCAAGGATCTCGACACTGCCGTACTGACCCCGTTTGCCGGCAATTCAAAGCTGCAGACCTACGTGATCCACACGCCCGTGTTGGGCGCGCAGGAGAAAGACAGCGCCAACACGTGCTCACTGATTCACAACGAGCACGTGACGCACTACTGGGATCCAGGACAGGAACTGGGTACGACGTTCGCGCAGGCTCTGGGCATGAAAGACGGCGATCGAACGATCTACGCGTGGGATGTGTGGCTGGTCTACGGTCCCCAGGCGGAATGGACGGGCGAGGCACCCCCCAAAGCCGATTTCATGATGCACCAGTTGAAGGATCTGATGGGGCGCGCCGAGTTTCCGTTCTTGCGTGCCTCGACGTTTCGCGAGGAAGTGGAAAAGCGTCTTGATGTCCACAAAGCCACCGATGCGGCGTCGGCGCGATGATCCGGAGTAGCACGGCCATCGGCACGCCCCCGATTTTGGAAAGCACGCTGACATGTCCCGAGTGCGGTCAAAAGGCCGATGAGATCATGCCGACCGATGCCTGCCTTTTCTTCTACGACTGTACGCAGTGTGGCGCGTTCCTACGCCCTAAAGCCGGCGATTGCTGCGTTTTCTGCTCCTACGGCAGCGTCGCGTGCCCACCGGTCCAGCTCGAACAACGCTGCTGCGGTGGCGCCACGCCTACTGCTCTCTGACCGCCCTCGGCGACGAAAGCACAATCGATGGCTTCGTTCGCCGATATGACCCTCCAGGCCTCTCGCGGAGGGCATCGCCGTTGTCAGAATACGGTGACATCGTCGGCCGATTGGCGTGCGTTCCGTCGTCGAAGAAATCGTGGATGCAGGCGTCCGGTAGATGCTGACCAACTCCCACCGTGACTTTTTGGTTTTGGCGGACATATTTTCCACAGCCCCATGTGCTGGCGGTGGGCCGGAAGTCAAACGCCTGGACCGGTTGGCCGAACCCGCGCGGCGATATCTAGAGGTCGTCGCGGCGCAGGCCCGTGCGGCGATGGGGCATAGGCTGCGTACGCCGGCGATGAGAACGCTTGCCGCAGGTGCGGTCCTGCCGCACGCTACCGCCATGAGGCATGCGCGACTTTCCCTGGTATGGCGAGGCCTGTTATGGCGGAGCCTGCTGAGTCTGATGCTGGTATTGACCGGCACTATGGGAGCCAGTGGCCGCTCCAGTGCTCTGGGCGCACCGAGTCCGCGAGCCGCGCATGCCTGCCACGGCGCTGAGGAGGCTCCGCGACCGCAGTCGCCGGCGCCGTTTGCCCCGTGCTGCATGGATCACGTCTGTCACTGCGGCTGCCTGCCGATGGCCGCTCTGGCACTGGTGCTGCGCCTGCACGCGCCGGAACCCGAATTGACAGACTCATCAGACGCGCCCGCATGGCCGCTGGATCGGCGTCCCATCGAACTCCTGCGCCCCCCGAATCCCGCCGGAATCTGAAAGGAGTTCCAGCCGATCCGCCCACCGGAAGTCGCCGCTGGGGATCGTTGACGCGCTTGCGCGCTCGTTCAGCGGAGCATTTTCATGGATTCCAAGACACCGGCGTCGATCGACGCCTCAGGCGCTGCAGCCGCGCCGACCACCAAGGGTTCGATGCGTATCGGCGAGCTGGCCAGCGCCAGCGGCGTGCCGGTTGACACGGTGCGCTATTACGAACGTATTGGGCTGCTACCGACGCCGGCGCGACGCGGAGGGGGCTATCGCAAATACGAACCTGACGACGTGTACCGTCTGCAGGCGATCCGCGGCGCCAAGGCGCTTGGCCTAACGCTGGAGGCCATCCGCACGCTTTTGGTCATGGCGTTACCCAGTGCGCGCCCCGCCCCGGTGCGCGCGTGTGCCAAGGCGCTGCAGCAAGAACTCGCCGATCGGTGCGCCGCATTGCAGTCGCTCGCCGGCGCGGTCGAGAACTGCCGCCGGGGCCCGCCGCCGACGCTGGCGGCGTGCCCCATTTTGGCCACGTTGCAAGCCTATGCGTGCAACCACGACGGGAGTGGCAGCATGCTCCTGGATACCTGACACGGCGCACAGGCGGGCTTCCCTGGTGTCATTCACCAGCACTTGCATGAAACACGGCATCCACCAGGCAACCAATGCCCAGCAGTGCGAGGACGGTGGCATCAGCAAACCAGTGCACGGTCGAGAAGCCCCACCACACCCCGGTGGCGGTCATCGCGCTGATCCAGGCGGCCAGCATCGCGAGAAAGCCGAGCGCGAGGGCGACGCGGCCCAGGTTCGCGAACCATCGCGCGCGCGGTGTCATCGGCGTGTTCATGAGGCGCGGGCCGAGGTCCCGGCGGTGTGGCCGGTGGCGCTGCGGCCGCCGCCACTCGCCATTGCTTCGCAGGATTCCGCGCAACGCTCGCAGGCCTGGACGCAGTTGTCCATGTCGCCTACGCGTTTACAGCTCTCGGCGCACGCGCGGCAAATGTCCGCGCACACGACGCACTGCGCCGCGTGGAAGGCCGAGCCGTTGGCCATGAGGGCGGCCGCGCTACGGCACACTTCGGCGCAATCGATCATGAGCCGAAAATGTGTGGGTTCGACGTGCTCACCGCCAAGCTCCAGGCAGTGCGTCAGCGCCGTCTGCTGGCAGGTGGTGTAACACGCCAGGCATTGCTGGATGCAGTCGTTCATAGCGGTGGAGGTGTGGGTCTGATGCGGCATGAAAGTTCTCCGTAGGAAAGGGAAACGCGGCGGTCGTCAGAGCCGCCACCGGGCGAATGCCAGCCACGCGTCCGGCTGATCGCCGTAGACGGGCTTCAAGGCCGCCGGAATCGCATAGCGGCTGTACTGAAGACCCAGGCCAAACCGGCCCAGGCGCGTGGACGGGAAATCGTGGACGGCGCCAAGCGTCGCCTTGTCCACGGTAAAGACCTGGCCGGCGAGTGGTTCGTCCTCACCAAAGAGCTCGTCCTTGTCCACGCGCTCCACGCGACCGAACAAGGTGTGCACCGCATCGATCACGAGCGCGCTTTCGAGCAGGAAGGATTCGGTCGCATGGCCGGGCAGTTTCTGGTTGCGGCCCCAGGCCAGCGTCGTCTGCCATTGCGCCCGCTCGAACTGGCGGTGGTAGATGACCGAGGCGGTCGTGCGGCGCACATCGACGTCGGGCTCCAGCTGCTCGGGGCTCCGCAGGACCCCACGGCTGACCTGCAGCGCCCAGCGCTCGCTCGGGTTGTAGGACACGCGGCCGGACCAGGAGTCGAGCGCGCGCAGTTCGATGTTGGTGCGGATCTGGTCGGGCTCGCGGGCATTGAAGGCGGAGCCTTCCACTTTGAGGTCTTTCCACACCCAGCCGAGTGTCGCGACGCCGAAGGTGATGTGCGTGGCATCAAGCCAGTGATGGCCCAGCGGTGCTTCGGGGTTGTCCATGCCGGAGAACCGGTGCATGAAGGTCGGCGGGCCCAACGCCGGCTCGCCAGGCAGGCCGAGGTACACGAAGACCGAACTGGATTCGCCCAGCGGCTGGGCATAGCTCGCCGCCAGTTCCATGAAGAGATCGTGCGGATGCTGCCGATCGACCAGCGGCGTACGGCCATCGGCCGTCTCACCGGTCTGGAACAGGAGCGGATAGCCGGTCTTCCCCACGCCCCAGGGGTCCAGCGACACCATAGCGCGCACGCCCAGGGTGCCGGGGCCGAGTGGGCGCATGCCCATCAGCATGCCCATGGTCTGGACCACGGTGTCGCGGTCCCCGCGCGGTCCGGCATTGTCAGTGACCACGAGATTGGCCGACCCGTGCGCCATCCACATCCAGTCGCCCATCATCCACGGTGCGCTGCCGCCCATGGGCGTGGCTTGCGGCTGCCAGCTGGTGCCCGACGCCTCGCGGCTCATCGCGTACGGCCCCAGCAAACCGCGCATGGGGGTATCCCCATCGTGCTCGGCCATCGTCGGCATCGCTGGCGCCGATTCGTGCGCGTGCGACGCCGAGTCCTGCGCCCAAAGCGGGCCCATAGTCACGACCAGGAGGCCGGCCAGTAGCGCAGTGGGGACGGCACGCGAGCGCCGCCGGTGACGCAAGACAGGAGGCAGCATGGCAAGGCATCCGTGCAGGGGGAGGAGATGTTTAGGCAGCACGCGCTGTGCCAGGAAATCCGCGCATCGGCCGCTATCGCGCGCGACGCGTCGAAATTCGATCCCGGTTCGATAATTCCACTATGCGTCAGTCGCTTGGCATCGTGCGCAATCGATTGAATTCGTTGGACATTGGAGTCAACTCCAACCTTGTCCCCGACGCTTCATCATGCAGCGTGCACCGTGGGCGTGCGCGCTGCCCGTGCCCTGCACGATCATGCGCGGCGACGGGTACGTTCGAACCGGCGTCCGTCTATGCGCAGCCTGTGTGTACCGTCGACGGTTTTTCGTGGGCGAGATGTCGTGCAGTCTGCGACGTTCAGCGTAGTGACAGGTTTAGACTTTGCTCAAGACTCCATCTGTATTCTGGTGCGTTGGGCGTCCTCGCTGAACGTCTAACGCTCCGCCCCAGGTCATGCGTGGCGCGCGCTACCTGATTGATTTGGCGACCGATGCCACGCGCCGTGGCGAAGCGCGGCGACCGAAACGCGCGGCGAGAGGGGGCGGCTATCGCCGCGCGACGGCACACCGCGCACGACGACGCTCGCAAAGATTCGTGCTCACCGGGCCAGCCGTGTATTGCAGCGCAGAATGCTTTTTTTGCGTACCTGCGTAGCGTGCCTGCGCCTGTCGCTCCGGGAGGGGATCGACAGGCCCACGACAGGGGCGTGGTGCAGAGCGTTCGCTCTGGACATCCCGTTCGCCGCGCCGCGGCGATCGTGTGCTTATCGTTATTCTTCGGAGGGGTAGATCGTATGCGTCGTTCTTTGCTTGCTGTGGCCTTAGGCCTTGGTTTTTCGATGTTCGCCAGCACCGCGTCGGCCAGCCACGATTGGAACAACTACCACTGGGCACGCACCACATCGTCGTTCAATCTCGCCACCGTCGACAGCGTCACCGCGACCTGGCAGCCGATGTTCAACACCTCGGTTTCGCAGTGGTCCTCATCCGCCAAGCTCAATCTCGTGGCCTCCCAGGGCACCGAGACGGCCAGCGCGCGCAGCTCCTGCACGCCGATCGCCGGAAAACTGCGTGTGTGCAACTACACCTACGGCCAGAACGGCTGGTCGGGGCTCGCGTCCATCAATTTGGATTCGCGCGGTCACATCTCGCAGGGCACCGCGAAGATGAATGACAGCTACAGCTTCACGAGCAACGCGCGCTACCACGTCATGTGCCAGGAAATCGGCCATGTGCTGGGTCTGGATCACACCAGCACCAACGGCACCTCGCAGAACACTTGCATGGACTACTCGCAGTCGGCCAGCAGCATTGCGCCCAATTCGCACGACTACGCGCAGCTGACCAGCCTGTACGGGCATCTGGATACCTACAGCAGCGCCAGTTCCAGCATGGCGCTCAGCGCGCAGGAAATCGCCATGACCGACGGTCCGATGGGCCGTTTGGAAATGGTCGGCGGCGTGCCGCTGGGGCATCTCGTCAAGCGCGAACGCTTCGCGGAAACGTACGTGGCGCCCGATGGCAAAGGCGGCCTATGGATCCACCACATCACGCTCGCGCCGGAAGCGGAAAACCTCGATCTGATCGAGGAGTAAGGATCGCTGACCGCGGCGTCGCCGACGCAATGCCGCGGTCGTTGGATGAGCGATGGAGGACCGCGGAATGCGATCGGTGTTGGGCATGGTGTGGGTCGGTTTGACCGGGTGTGCGGCCGCGCAGACAGCGCCGCCGGCGACGCCGGTGACCTCGGCGGGGGCGGGGAAGAGCGGACCCGTCGTGACCTCGCGCGCGCAGTGCCTGGCCCTCAAGGGCATCTGGCGCAAAGTCGGCGTGCAGCAGCTCGACGCGTGCGACGTTCCCACGCGCGATGGCGATAAACCCTGTCGCTCCAGTGACCAGTGCGAGAGCCTGTGCGTCGCGAACACTGACGCCGATCCGGCTGAGCCCGTCGAAGGCCACTGCTACGCGTCGTTTATGACGGTGGGCACCTGCCTGTCGGAAGTCAGCGACGGCCGTATCGTGCGTGCGCAATGCGCGGATTGATGCGTTGACGCCTCGTTCTCGTGTGCGGTGCGACCCAGTCCTGCGTGATACAGCGTCCGACAACACGACGTGACGCGCCACTCGGGGCAGCGGTCGTCTCGACAGCCATCGATCCTCGTGCCGGATGCAGTGCCCGATCCTGCAGGGCACGGCCACGCGTATTCTGGACTTGGCTCTTAACTACCGCCTGGTGACGGAAATGCGCGCACTTGTGACAACCCGCGCGGTGCGCGCTAGGCTGCGCGCGCACGGCATTGAACCGCCCCGGCTTTCCCGGAGGCTCTTTCCCTTGAGAGGATAGAGCGATGAGAAAGTCAGAGAAGTATTCGGAAGAGGTACGAGAGCGAGCG
>NZ_SNZH01000023.1 GCF_004363655.1 Tahibacter aquaticus | reverse complement strand
CGTAGTCCCGGCGGGTCCCGACCCCGCCGCGCCGCGACCCTACGCCGCCTCGGCGGGACGGAACGGCGCGTCGCCGGCACCCAGCGCCGGGTGGAGCGCACCTGACCGCAGCGTTGCCGGCACCCAGCGGAGCCTCCGCTGGACCCGGCCGAGGCACGCTGAGACCCAGCGCTGGGTTGGCCAGCCCCAACGCCGCGGCGCCGAGACCTTGCGCAGGGACGGCGCAGAGCAACCGAAGCACGCCGGGACCCTGCGCAGGGGCGGCCGGACCCGCTCCAGGGTCGCGGGCACCCACGGTAGGGTCGGCCGGTGCCTACGGAGGCTCGTCTGGACCCGGCCGAGGGTCGCTCGGACCCAACGTTGGATCGGCCGGACCCGGCCGAGGGGCGCTGGGACCCCGCGTTGGGTCGGCTGGGCCCAACCGAGGGTCGCCGGGACGCCTGCGCGGATCTGTCCGACATTTCATGGGCGCGGTGCCCTGGGATGCCGGGAAGCATCGACAGCGCGCCTCTCTCCCCCGGCTGCTTGAAGGGGAGGGCTTTTACGCCGCCAAAGCTGACTGAGCATGATGTCAGACGCTCTACGGAAACGCGCGGCCGATGCGGGATGCCGGTGGTGCTCCACGGGCCGTCGTCGCCGCCGTGCTGGCCGTAGAAGGCGAACGGATTGGCGCTGTCGGAATTTTATGTATAGGTATGGAATTAATAATAAAGTGTGCCGACGCCGGTAGTGCCGTTGCCGTAGCTGAGCTGCCGCGCGCCGAAGATCTGCCCGCTGGAATGGTCGACGTGGCCGTCGCGCAATGCCAAAGGATGCTGGCGGGCGGCCAGCGAAGGATGGCTGGCCAGTTCGGGGTTGCTGGGTGTGCCGGCGTTGTCCGCTGTCGTCCCGGCAACAAGCGAGCTACGTTTGCCGGAAATTGAAATTGTTATAGCGCGGTCATGGGTAGAAGCCGGGGTTTCCAACACCTGCGCCAGTTGCTACAAGTGCACGCATGCCACGCACTTGCTCATTGCCGCTGTCGCGACGCCGCTGGCTGGGGCTCGCTGCTGTCGTGCTGATGGCCTGTTGCAGCAGGGGTGTGTCCGCTGCGCCAGTGCGGCTGGGTTGCGACGTGCCGCTGCAGGCCGCGGTTTTCGCCTTGCCCGTCGAGCTGAGGCTCGATACGGCGGGCCGCGATGCCCTGCTGCTGGTGGAAGAGCGCGGCGCTGATGTACTGATCCAGCGCAGTGCCGCGGACGTGCAGCACTGGGATTCTCCACCCAGCGCCTGGGCTTACCAGCTGGCGAGCCTGTCCGCTGCCGAGGGCGCGACCGCGCGCTGGAGCCTGCAGGCGGCATCGGCGGGGCTGGTGAGTGCGACGCTGCGCCTGCGCCTGCTCTGTACCGATCCGCAGGCGCCGCAGGAATTCGCCGTATTGCGCACGCTGGCAGAAGCCGGGCGCGAGTTCGCCCGCGCGGAAGATGCGGCGCTGCCGGCAACGACGCGCATTGCGGCGCGCGTGCGCGCGGCCAGCCTGCTGGGCGAAGTACTGCAGTCGGGCGAGTTGGCGGTGCTGTTGCAGCGCTGGCCCTGGCTGCGCGCGCAGGCACTGCAGACGCGTGCCTATGCCTTGGCGCGCATGGGCCGTACGGCGGAAGGCCGCGGCGACCTGCATGCGGCTGCCGCAGCCTGGCAGGCGGCGGGCGATACCTGGCGCAGCACCATCGCCCGCCATCGCGAGGCGCAGCAGATGCGCCGCGAAGGCATTCTCGACGATGCGCGAAAAATGCTGCAGCGCCTGCAGTCCGAAGCGACGGTACAGGCCGATGCGAGCCTGCTCGGTGTCGTCACCAACGATCTGTGCCTGACCTGGCGCGATCTGCTGCGCCTGGACGAAGCCCTGGCCTGCTTCGGGCGCGCCGTGGCCATCCACGAGCGTGCCGGCAACAGTGCCGAGGCGGCACTGAGCCGGGCCAACCGCGCCGCGGCGTATGCCTCGCTGGGCCGCTACGCCGAGGCCGAGGCCGAGGCGCAGGCCGCCTCTGTGCAGGCGCAGCACAGCAAGCGCCCGCGCGCGCAGCTGATGGCCGCGCTGGTAGTCGGCAATGTGGCGCGCGCGCAGGGGCGTCTGGACGTTGCGCTGCAGGCCTACCTGGAAGGGCTGGCCCTGGCCGAGCAGCTGCAGGATCCGAACCTGCGCGCCAACGCGCAGCAGCAGATCGGCATCGCCTACCTGCTGCTGCGCGATTTCGAGCGCGCCCGCGTCATCCTGGGCGAAGCCGCTGCTGCCTACGAAGCCGGCGGTTACTGGAAGAGCGCCACCATCGCGCTGCGCAACCTGGCTGACGCGCAGCGCCAGGCCGGCGCCGTCGGCGAGGCGCGCAGCAGCATCGTGCGTGCCCAGGCCATCGTCGATGCTGGCCGTGCCGGCTCGGCGGCGGCGGCGGAAGTGCAGCTGCTGCGCGCCGAGCTGGCGTTGCAGGACGGCGGCGGCACCGATCTCGACGAAGCGATTGCCGCGGCGCAGAGCGCCCTGGGCGACGCACCTTCCTATCTGCAGCGCCAGCGCCTCGCCGTGCTTCTGGCGCGGCGCTCGCTGGCGCGCGGTGCGCTGCCGGCAGCGGGCGACTGGCTGCGCCGCGCAACCGCGGCAGCGACGCGCGCCGGCGATGCACTGGGTCTGGTGGAAACCAGCCAGCTGCGCGCGCTGCTGCTGGAAAAGCGCGGCGAGCCGGCCGCTGCCAAGGCCGCCTATCTGCAGTCTTTGCAGCAGTCCTTGCGCATAGCGGCGCTGCAATCCTATCCCTTGCACCGCAGCAGTTATCTCGGCCAGGCCAGGCGCAGCCTGGAGCAGGCACTGAGGCTGTCGCTGCGCGAAGATGCCGGCTCTGCCAAGGCTGCGGCCCTGCGTATCGGCTGGCTGGCCGCGCTGCAGGAAACCACGCTGAGCGCCGAACGCGCCACGCTGGCCGGCGGCGACCACCAGCGCAGCGGCGTGCTGGCCGCGGTCAACGAACAGGTGCGGCGGCGCTGGGGCATCAAGGGCAGCGACGAGCCGGACGCCGTACCTGCCGTGCCGCTGAACATCCTGCTGGCCAGGGCCGAGCAAAGCTATCCGCGTGCCGGCGGCGGGCTGGCCCGGTCCGGTTCCGGCAGCGACCTGGTGCGAGCCTGGCAGCAAAGGCTGCAGCCCGGCGAAGTGTTGCTGGCGACCTTTGTCGGCGAAGACCTGGCGCTGTCCTGGAGCGTGCGCCGCGACGGCATCGAGGAACGCGTTGCCGAAGCGGCTGCCGTGCGCGATGCCGGTGCCGCACTGCTGGCAGTGCTGCGCGATACGGCGGCCACGCCGCAGCAGATCGACGCACGTGGGCGGGCACTCGCTGCATCGGCAAATTTTTCTGATTTCCAGAAATACACAGCGCCGCTGTATTTTCTGTCGGCCGATGGCGTGCTGGCCACGCTGCCGCCGGCCTTCCTGTTCGCCGCCGATGCCGCCAGCCGTGCGGCGCAGGCCGCAACGCCGCTGCCGGCCGTGGTCAGCATCGGCAGCCTGCAGCCCGGCAGCGAGGCGCCGCCGCTGCCCGCCTGCTGCAAGGACCGTACGCTGCAAGTGTTTGCCGATCCCAGTCTGCGCAGCTGGAGCGAGTCGGCCAGCACCAACAGTGCTGCCGGCTTGCCGCGCCTGCCCGGCAGCCGCAGCGAGGCGCGCGCCATCGCCGCGCGCTGGCCGCAGGAGAAAACGCAGCTGTGGCTCGGCGCCGACTTCACGCGCAGCCGCACCTTGCAGGCCTTGAACAGCGCTGGTGCCATCGTCCATTTCGCCACGCACGGTTTTGCCAGCCGTGACGAGCCCGGCCTGGACGCCTTGCTGGTGGTTGCCGACGATCGTGCCGGTGGCCTGGACGTCGTCAGCTTCCACGACCTGCTGGGCCTGGACGTGCAGGCGCGCCTGGTGGTGCTGGGCGCCTGCGAGGCTGCTGCCGGCGGCGCGCGCGACGAAGCGGCGGCAACCAGCCTGGCCCATGCGGTGATCCTGGCCGGTGCCGATGAAGTGGTTGCGCCGCTGTGGCGCATCGACGACGCCACCAGCGCCAGCTTCATGACCGCGCTGTACGACGCTTTCGAACAGGGCCTGCCGCCCGCTGCCGCGGTAGCCGAGGCACAGGCCCGGCTGGCGCGGCGGGCGGCGACGGCGCATCCGTTCCAGTGGGCCGGCTTTGCGGTGCAGCGTGGCGGCGGCCGTTGAGGGTTCGACGGCCGCCGGCTGTTTACTTCAGCGCAGCGGTAGCGGCTTGCCCAAGGCGGCCATCGTGTCCTGGATCAGGCTGATACGCGTAGCCGTAGAGCCGGCAGCGTCTTCGGGATGGGGTATGGGAACATGCTCGCGATCGTCTTCCAGTTCGCCGCCGCTCTGCACGCCGACAACGCGGCCGCGTGCGTCGATGACAGGCGACCCGGAACAGCCTCTGAAGCTGTCCAGGTTGGTGTAGATAAAACGCTCGTCCTGGTCGAGCACCCGCGGATAGCGCCAGGGCTGTGGGCTATCCCGGGCGCGTACCACGACCTTCAGCGGCTGCGCGCGGGCATGCGAAATCATCGCGACTTCCTGCAGCATCTTGGTCGATTGCGCCGGTGCCAGGCGCAGTGGTGTCCCCGCGACAGGTAGCACGGCATCGAGCAGTTCGAGTACGGCGATATCGCCGAGCTGTGGATTGAGCACCAGCGCGACGATCCGTTTCACGCCGATCAGGTGGGTTTTGGGCAGCGTGTAGTGCGAGCGATCCTCCGCCAGCACCGATCTCGTACCGAAGCCGAAAGCAAGAGAAAGAGATGCCGGGTCGCGGAAAGCCACGGCATGCGCGGCAGTAACTGCGTGGCGGTTCGTGATGAGGAATGCGGTCGCCGGATGCGTCAGCGCGATGCAGGGTTCATCCTGGAAGGGACCACGCAAAGCCTCCTGGCTAACCGCCAGCCTGACGTCGTTGCCGACGACGGTGATGACTGCGTCGCTGGCCAATAGCGCGACGCCGCGCGCAGCATCGCGTGCGGCCGCCTGAATGGGGAAAGCGCCGTCGAGATTGCCGATCGCGATACGGTCGTCGTCGCCGTGTACGCCCAGCGTGCGGGCGAACATCAGACTGACTTGGCTCAGATTGCGCTGATCGGTTTGTGCAGGTTGCATGGACAGTAGCTTCAGCATCCGGTCCGGATCGTCGAGCAGTGGCTCCACTGCGCCTGCCAAATCCTGTTTGTTGGGCATTTTCCCCATGCTTTTCGGCAAGGTATCCATGTATCCCCCTGGTGCAATGTGCTGGCAAGGAAGCGCGGACAGGTATGACGTGTGTGGCCGGTTGCCCAGCTATGGGCCTGTACTATCGGGCCAGCTCCTGGCGCTGCAGTTAGCTGGCACGCCTTGAGCCAGGAGATGCCAGAGTCAAGAACACATGCTGCGGTGTTGCTGAATTTTCTGGTCAGCGCGGATCGCCATCGCCGCCCTCGTCGGGCTGATGCACTGTTCCATTAGCAAACTTGGCTGCGTAAAGCAGTCGGGTCGGATCTGCCTCGTTCGGCTTGAAGGTCAGTTCGCGGCCGTAGTCAGTGCCGACCAACTCGCCGCCGATCAATTCGAGAAAGATATGGCCGGCAAGAAGCCCATTCAGATCACCCAGATCGTTTTGGTCGTAAACAACAAGGGTGGCGTGGGTCGGGTCGATCTCTGTGAATTTGAGCCAGTCTCCATTCCTGAAAAGCTCGCGGCGGCTGGTCGCGTAGTTGCTCATTTCCCAATAGCCAGTCGTATAGAAACTCATGGTTGCCATATCGGTGCTCTTTTGTCCCGCAGGGGGAACTTTGGGGTGGCGCCTCAGCGCCGAAGGGTTATGCTTCGCGAGGCTCGCGCCTGCCAGATACCGTTCTTGCGCGCGGCCAGTTCCAGGATCAGGGCCGTGTCGCCAACCGCTTGCGGTGGCAGCAATACATCGAGCAGGCCGTCGTCGTTGGCGGCGAGTTCGGAAAATTCCGCCAGCACGACGCCTTTTGCGGTGAGTACGCGGATGCGGAACGGGCCGGCTTCGTTGGTCGCCGGAACACGCAGCACCAGTGGACCGCTGCCGCTGGCCAGCGTGAACTCGCTGGCACGCGGAATTTCATCGCCGCGCGACACGGGCAATTGCAGCACGGCCACATTGCCGGCCACGGCGAAGGTGGCAGGCGGCGCAAGCCACTGCATGCAGACCGCGCCGACCAGCCCGCCCGCAGCGAGGGCCAGTGGAATCGCCCAGCGCGGTGCGCGCAGCGGCGCCGGACGTGCGCCGACCACTTCCTGCTGCGGCAATTCGCGCAGCGTCTGGCGCAACAGGTCTTGCGTCTCGACGTCGTCCAGCAGCTGCCGATCTTCCAGCAGCCGCGTTTCGAATGCGGCCAGCAGTTCGTCGTCCATCTGCTCGCGCAGATAGAGCGAAATCAGCCGCTGCCTTTCGGCCGGTTGGTTCAGCAAGGTATGCAGCAACGGTGTGGCGAGAGTGGTCGGAGTCATGGCACGTCAGCCGCTGTGTTCAAACCATGCTCGCTCGCAAGTTCGCGGAAGCGGCTCCTGGCCCGATGCAGCACCCGGTCGAAGTGGATGGGGCTCAACTGCAAGGCTTTGCACAACAGCTGCTTGTCCTCGTCCAGCACGTAGTAGCGCCAGAGCAGTTCGCGGTCGCGCTGCACCGGCATTTCGGCAATCAGCTGCCGTACCAGCATGCGCAGCTGTTCGCGGGATGCCACTTCCTGCGGCCCTGGTGTTTCCACGTCTTCGATGCCGGGCAGCTCGGCATCGGTCTCGGTACTGCGTTCGCGCCAGCCTGCACGCTGCTGCGTGGAAACGAGGTTCAAGGCAATACCGCGCAGAAAGCCAGCCAGCGTGTCGGGGTTTTCCAGCTTGCCGGCGCGCAGATGGGTCAGGGCGATGCGAAAGCATTCCTGTACCAGATCGTGCGCGAGCTGTTCATCGCCACAGCGGCGCTGCACCAGGTAGCGCAATGCCCGCGCAAAATTGAGGTACAGCTCACGCTCCGCGGCAGCATCGCCGGCCCGGATGCGGAAGGCCAATTCGCGAGGTGTGCATGATGCAACGTGCGCAACGCCAGCGGTAGACACGCGCGCTTCCCCCGAAGTGCATTTGCTACCTAGTATAAGCAACATCGGACGGGCCGCGGGGGGCGGGCCGGCAGTGCTTTCGAATCGCTGACCGTTCATGGCGATGGGCTCAGTTGCGGATGACGGCTCCAATCTGCTGCAGGGTTTCGGCAATCGTGTGCATGCGCACTGCCGAAGCCACGACGATGTCCTCGTCGACCAGGGTAGGCAGCTGTCCCACGCCCAGGTCGTCGACGAGGATTTTCATGTGCACGCCCAGTACTTCGCCGTCGGCATCGAGCAGGGCCGAGCCCGAACTTCCCTGGAAGGCGTCGATATTGGTCTGCACGATGTGCTCGTTGAAGACGAAAACGCGCGGTGCCGGTGCGTCGGCGCTGGCCGTCACGACGGTGATCGGCTGCATGCGTGCGCATCCGACCAGGGCTACCGGCACGCCCTCTGCAAGCGCGGCCGGATTGGCGATCGTCAGCGCTTTGCGGTGCGTTGCCTGCTTGAGCCTGACGATAACGATGTCGTCGCTGCGCGGCGACGCGGAGAGGTTGACGATGGCATCGCCGAAGGAAACGGCATCGCGCGCGAACTCGTAGCGCAGCGGCAGATCGCCCTCAGGCTGGCGCAGGCAGTCCGGATGGAAGTCGAAGACGAAGGCCGCTTGCTCGACCCAGTCCGCGCTGATCGAATGCGCTGCCATGGCCACATGGCCCGGAGTCACCAGGAAAGAAGTCCCCGTCGCGCTGGAGATACGCGGCATCAACTCGAAGCCGTCGTGCTTCATGTCTTCCGGACTGGTGCCGACCCAGAATCCTGTCGCCGTCGGAATCAGGTATTTCTTGCGCAAGACCAGCGCGGTCGCCTGGCAGGCTCGTGCGAACCGGCGCGTGTCGTCCGCCTTGAGGTGTGGCAACGCACTGAGTAGCGGCAATGCGCCAACCGATTCCTGCGAGCTTGGCCGCCTGGGCAGCTGTCGATTGCCGCGGCCTGCGATGGCGCCGTCGGCGCCTTTGAGTACCGAGGCCCGCCACTGCGGAAAGCTCGAACGCAAGCCATATCTGGCAGCCGGAAAAGCGCCGACTTTGCGAATGGTCTCGCTCATTTCGGATCTCCATCGCCGCCTTCGTCGGGCGAATGATGTGGTGCGGCTTCGTAGTCGGCTGAGTAGGTCATGTCCCAGTCGATCTCGGAATCGAGCCTGTTGACGGGGTTGATGAGGAACTTCATGTGGCGGCCGTAGGCGGTAGCGGTGAACGCCGCAGCGTCCGTGTTCCAGGCCAGCAGCAGATCCTTGCCCAGTACGAGCTTGCCTGTCTGGTCGGTTACCTGGAGAGAAAGGTTCATGCCTGCCGGAGAAAAGACGAAGGTATCGCCCGTGCTGAAAATCGGCCGGCGCAGCGTCGCTTCGGTCGTTACCTCGAAGAGCCAGCCGTTTGCCGGCGCGGCCAGCGCCTGGCTTGTTTGTTCTCTGGTTGCCATTGCCCGATCTCCCCTGTCGAAGCGTCCTGTGGTGGACACAGAACAAGTGGGTAGCGGGCTGCCCTTCTCTCACCGTTTCTCCTCGCGGCCGCGTACGGCGATACGCGGGCTGTCGGCGCTGGTGGCGCCGGCGTTGAAGGACGCCCGCACCCGGTAGTCGCCCGGCGTCGTCGCAAAAAAGACGATCGGTGGCAATCGCCGCGTGCTGCCGCTGACAAGCTGGTGCGGCTGCACCACCGCGCCGTTGCTGGGCTGGCCCTGCAGGTCGACGATGGACAGGTCTACCGTTACGGTGGTGTGGCTGGCTTGGGCCGTGTCTGCCGCGTCGACGAACAGCCAGAGGGACAAGGGGCTTTCTGTCGACAGCGGGATCGGCCGATTTCTGGGGAATGCGGCTCTGCGGTCCGGCTTGCTGCAGAACAGCGCCGCAATGGCCGGTGCCAGGCCAGCTTTCGCAGGTTTTGGCGCAGGGATGCCGCAGGCCTGCAGCAGCGACAGCGCCAGCAGGATTGCAGCCGGCCGAACCGGCCGCGCGCTGCACGGGCGCGTAGCGGGGCCGGGACGCGGTGCTGCGAGTCCGACGATGGCCGGATCGCAGCGGTGGCCAGGCATGCAGTCGGTCATGAAACTTCTCCTGTGTTTCGCAACGACACATTAGAAGTGCAGCCATCTGCGCCAACCTCGCATCTTCGGCGGCGGCGCAGGTACCGGAAAAAGGAATTTCTGTACCTGGAGACGTGTGGGAAAAGCGGCGCCGCCGGCGGGGCCGGTGGCGTCGGCCCCGCTGTGCCGGCTGTCGCGCAACAGCGTGTCGTCCGTGGGCTCCGCGGCACAGATCGCACGCCGCACGCGAACGTGCAACGCCTGCGCAAATCGCCTGTCACGTTCGGCGCGCATCGTCGGCGCCGCTTTGCCGCGGCGTGGTGCTTTCCGCGCGCGCCGCGCGAGGCACGACTGGCGTCACGCGCGGCAAGGGCGTGACGCCTGGACTACCGCACAGCAGGGACATCGCCGTGCTCGACCGATTTTTCGACGATCGCGCCGCAGGGAAGCGCGTGCTGTCGCTCGCCCCGAGAAAAACAAAATCATGAACGTACTACTGCACCCGCTGTCGCTCGCCATCGCCGCTGTTCTGCTCAGCGGTGCTGCCTGCGCCGAAACCGATGCCGGCGCCAGCGCCGACGTCAGCCAGACCCTGGACACCGTCTCGGTGATCGGCCAGGGCGAAACACGCCAGGTCCAGCGCGTACTGCCGCAAGAGGCCATCGACAAGCCGGCTGGCACCAGCCCGCTCAAGCTGCTGGACAAGCTGCCCGGCGTGCATGTCGAAGCGGCCGACCCCTGGGGCAATTACGAATGGTCGACGCGCATCAGCCTGCGCGGTTTCAACCAGAGCCGCCTCGGTTTCACCCTCGACGGCATTCCGCTGGGCGACATGAGCTACGGTAATACCAACGGCCTGCATATCAGCCGCGCATTGATTGCGGAAAACCTTGGCCTGGCCGAAGTGGCCCAGGGCAGCGGCGCGCTGGGCACGGCGTCCACCGGCAATCTCGGCGGCACCATCGGCTTCACCTCGGCCGATCCGCTGCCGAACTACCAGGTGCGCCTGGCCCAGACCATCGGCAGCGACGCCACGCGGCGTACCTATGCGCGCCTGGACACCGGCGACCATGGCGGCTTCGCCGCCTATGTCAGCGGTGCCTATTCCACTACCGACAAATGGAAAGGCTGGGGCGACCAGCAGCAGACCCAGTTCAACGGCAAGGCGGTCTACGATTTCGGCGCCAATCACCTGTCGCTGCTGGTCAGCACCTCGCGCCGCAACGAAGTGGACTATGCGGACTATTCGCTGGAGTCGCAGCGCCGCCTGGGCTGGGACTGGGACAACTATGCCGACGACTGGCAGCGCGCCGTCGCCGCCGCCCGCGGCCAGTTCAGCGGCGGCGTCAACAGCCTGGACGATGCCTACTACCTTGGCCGCGGCCTGCGCGACGACGAACTGGTCGGCCTGTCCGGCGAATTCGGCCTGGGCGAAGGCATTGCGCTGAAGCTCGGCAGCTACTACCACAACAACGAAGGCCAGGGTCACTGGTTCACGCCGTATACGCCGTCGTCGGCCGAGGTGCCCATCTCCATCCGCACCACCGAATACGATATCGAGCGCACGGGTTTTACCGGCGCGTTGACCTGGCAGATCGCCAACCACACGCTGGAAGGCGGCTTCTGGAGCGAAACCAGCGTGCACGGCCTGCAGCGCAATTTCTATTTCGTCGATGGCCCGGTCAACGACGACTATTTCCTGCGCAATCCCGACGCGCGCGGCTTCCGCCAGCGTTTCGACACCGACACCACGCAGTGGTATCTGCAGGACCGCATCAGTTTCCTCGACGACAAGCTCAACGTCGATCTCGGCTTCAAGAGCCAGAATGTCGATACCGATGCGATCAGCCTGATCGGCGCCCGCGCCAGCGGCTCGCTCACGGCGAAGAAGAACCTGCTGCCCCAGGCCGGCCTCAACTTCCGCCTCAGCGACGGCGAAGAACTGTTCTTCTCGTATGCGGAAAACCAGGCTGCGTTCCAGCCCGGCGTGGCGGGTCCGTTCTCCGCTTCGCAGGCCGGTTTTGACGCGATCCGCGCGACGCTCAAGCCCGAGCGCTCCAAGACCTTCGAAGGCGGCCTGCGCTCCAGCCACGAAAGCTTCGATGCCTCGCTCGCGCTGTACTCGGTGAAATTCGACAACCGCCTGCTTGCCATCGCCCAGTGCAGCGGCATCGAAGGCTGTCCCACCGTATTCGCCAATGTCGGTTCGGTCAGCAGCAAAGGTTTGGAAGCGACCTTTGTCTGGCGTCCGCTCGATGGCCTGCGCTGGTTCAACTCGCTGACCTGGAACGACTCGCAGTACGACGCCGACTACCGCGACGGCACCAACCTGATCCCGACCGATGGCAAGGATGTAGTCGACACGCCGCGCAAGCTGTTCGCGACCGAGCTGACCTACGCGCTCGACGGTTTCGAATTCAGCCTCGGCGCCAAGTACACCGGCAAGCGCTACATCACCTACATCAACGATTCGTCGGTGCCGGGTTTCTGGCTGGCCGATGCCGGTGCCAGCTATACCTTCGGCGATCTCGGTGCGCTGTCCGCGCTCAAGCTCAGCGCCAACGTGACCAACCTGGCCAACCGCAAGTACTTCAGCACGGTGGGTTCGAACGGCTTTGTCGCGTCCGATCCGACCGGCCTGAACTACACCGTGCTGCAGGGCGCGCCGCGGCAGGTGTTCTTTACGGTCGATGCGAAGTTCTGAGGCGGGTCGATGTCGGCGGGAAAGCCTCGTGCGCGAGGCTTTCCCGCCTGGCCGCGGTGGATGATCGATCCTATGGCTCGACGCCGTTGTCGAAGATCAGGTCCGTGCAAGTCACTTCGGTACAACCGACCAGGTGCAAGGTGGACATGTAGCCGCCGCCGAACGGCAGGCCTTCAGGCACCAGGTCGATCTTGTATTCGCCGGTCTGCTGAATGCCGAAGCGGAAGTTCACATCGATCGATGCGCCCGGTGCCAGGTCGGCAGCCAGCGGTATGTTGAACGAGGCATTGAAGCCGGCGCCGTTGGGTTGCGACGGCGGCTGTTCCAGCGTGGTACCGAATGCGGTCGCGTTGCTGGTACCGCTGCCGCAGGGTGGCCGGTCGACCGTGACGACGGTATTAGCCGAGGTGATGGCACGCAGGTCGGCCGTGCCGCTGGGGGCCGGGAAGGTGCTGATGTCGTCGATGCGATAGCGCAGGCGGGTCAGTGGCACCGTGGTGTTGTTGGTAATGGTGCGCCGGACATTCAGCTGGCCGAAGGTGGAGTTGAGCGCCGGTATCGAGGTCAAGTCGCGTAACAGGTTCGGCAAGGCCAGTGGTGCGACGCAGCCGTCGATGCCGGTACTGCCTATGCGCACGCTGCCGCTGACCGATGAACTGAGGTTCTGCGGCCCGGGCGCGCCCAGGCGCTGGCCGGCACCGGCGCTGGTGCCATTGGTATCGACGAAGACGAAATCCGTCGCGTTGTTGTTGCGGTCGCGGGCGAAGCCCGCGTCGATGCAGGAACCCGGGGCGGTGACGCTGCCCTGCTTGCCGCACTGGTCGCGGTGGAAGGCGTAGTCGATGGAGAACGGCGAAAGGGCCGGATAGCCGGTTCCTTCCTTGTACAAGGTGTTGGCCTCGCTGGTTGATCCGACCGCATCGACGCGATTGGCCAGGGTGAACGAGGCCGGCAGCGAAGTATTGAAGATGGCGATACCGGCGTTGTCCGGTATGTCTGTGGTGTAGGTGGCATTGCCCGAAGCCACGGTGCCCACGCCAGCGGGGTAGGCGCCCAGCGAATAGCCGACCGAGTTGACGCAGAGGAAATGGCCGTTGGCCGGAATCGCCGTGCCATTGGCGATCACGCAGCGCGCTACGCCGTTGCTGGCTGCAATCGCATAGCCCGACGAGCCCGGGCTGGAAATAAGCGTCGGCGTGGGGCTGTCGTTGTGTATCTCGATGTATTCGTCATTCGCGCCGTTCGGCCCGCGCACACGGAATTCGCTGATTTTCAGCGGTGCGCCCAGGCGCAGGCACCAGCCGGCGAACTGGCCGCCATCGCTGTTGGCGTCGTCCATTGCATACAGCGACCAGGTGCCATTGGGATTGCTGCCGTTGAACACCGAGGCGAACGTAGCCGCGCCGGCCGGCGCGGGATCGCTGTACGGGCCTGCCGGTGCCGGTGCGGCAAAGGTGTCGCCGGCGCCCACATCGGTGGGCCGGTAGGTGCCTACGACGATTTCCGTGGCGTCCGGCAAGCCGCCGGCACCTACGTCGCTCAGTACATAGCTCACGCCGAATACGTCGGTACTGCCGCCGGTGTCGCTCTGGATGATCATTTTCTGCCCGGCCGGACCGACCAGCAGCAGCTCGATGTCATCGGGAAAGCTATGCGTCAGGCCGTTGATGGAGATGCTCATCTCCACAATGCTGGTCGCCGCATCCGCCACGACGATGGTGGACGGATAAGTCGCTGCCGGGCCCGACACGCCGCTGCCTATCTGGATGGGGGCGCTGTTGCTGCACCAGGACTGGGCCATTGCCGGTGCACCGGACAGCAGTGCCGCCGCGATGGCGAGATATTTGAAGATGTTCATGAATTTCCCCTGGAGTACCTGCAGTCGGGCAGCTGGCGAAAGAGTTCGCCCGCACCCGGCAATGTCGCCCCATGCATCAGCGTGAGGGACACGGCGTCAAGAATGCGAGGTGGCGCACAAACCGAACAGAAACCGGGCCGCTGGCTTATCGGCGCGTCGTTGCCGAGCAATACGTACGGACGCGTGCAAACGTGACCTGGCGGCGGGAAGTCCGCCGCCCGGGAGCCGGGCGCGGGGCGAACAGGACCCGGGCGGTTCGCCCGGGTTGTTTGTTACTGCAGTGCCGCGATGTCAGGGGCGCCTGGCGGCTTGCCCCGGCCAGCATCTTGATCGTCGTCGTATTGAGCAGGATTTTTCGCAGGCCGCCGCAAAGGTCGTCTTTGGTTGCGTGCTGTAGCCGGGCCGTCGCGTCGGCAAGGCGGGAAGATCGCTTTGCTGGCCACCGATACTATTCGTTGTCACGTTGCAGCTATGTCAAGTTTTCAACGAGTTTCAATAGCTACTTTTTAAATATGGCCCGAACCAGATCGACCGCGCGTCGTGGCGCGCAGTGCGTGCTGCCGGTGAAGACAGTGTTGGCGTCGAGGGTCACGAAGTCGGCAACCGTGCTGGGCGCCGGCATGTCCTTGGTCGTTTCCTCGAAACGCGGTTAGGTGCCGTCGTCGGTCAGCGCCTTGAGTCCTTGTGCGTAACGTGGCTGAGCGCTTCGCATAGCCCGCCGAGCCCGGGTTGGAAATGAGCGTCGGCGTCGGGCTGTCGTTCAGTGCCTCGATGTATTCGTCGTTCGCGCCGTTCAGCCTGGCGAAAGCGTGCAAGTCAAGCGAAAAAAATCGAGGTTTCTTCCCGCGTACCGCTAATGATCGAATGCTGGATGGCGCGCATGCGCGGGCTGGTCCATTCGTCGGTAGCACCACCGGTGCGAGCCAGCCATCCCGCATCGCTCAGTCTGGCGAGATAAGTCGGGGTATTGCGCGCCGACCAGCGACAACCCGCAGCGAGTTCGCTTGTGCGCAAGCGAGCATGGTTGGCTAGCAGCGGTAGAAGCAACGCACTGGTGTTTGTTGAGCCGCAAACGGCTGCAAGTTCGTTGGCGATTGTTTCCTCGTCGGCGCTCAGGGCCATGGAGCGCGCCACCGCCCACTCTTGCAATGCGTGCCAGCTGGACAGATAGCGACCTGGCGATCCTTCCCGCACCGCCGCATGCTGCTCGGTGATCGCATTTTTATTCAGGGCTATCGCCGCTGCGACCAGCAGCGATTCGGCGCGGCTGGCGGGTAACGCCCCGCCTGATGCGGCAACCAGCGCGCGCGAGAAGCGTCCGTTGCCGTCAGCGAATGGATGAATGTGTACCATCTGGTAGTACATGAGAGCCTGCTTTACCCACAGCGCAACGTTGCTGCGCTGCTGGAATTCGAGCACATCCTGCAGCAACCCGGGGACGGCCGAACTGGGCGGCGGCACACGCTTTGCGCAGGCGGGCGAGCGGCCCTCGATCCACGAGATGGCATCGCGGATATGGCCAGCCGACGCTGTGCCGGCAAGTACTGCGTTGGCCTGCAGCAAGTCGGCTACCGTGAGAGGCGTGCGCCCGAGCAGCGTCAGCGCTCTCGCAACACGAGCCGTTTCCTGCGTTGCCTCGGCTGTGGCTTCTTCTACGCCATAACGTGCTCCGACCAACAGCCACGGGCCAGGCAAGTGGCGTGGCCGGTTCGACGCAATGGCCGACGGGCGTAGCGGTGGCAGTTCTGCGTTCCACTGGGCCAGTTGAGATGGAATGAAATAGTCGACCGTGGTCGCGGAAATTTCGGTCGGTACGCTGACGCGCATGCCGCGCCCTATGCGCAGATCGGCGAATTCGGTATGCGGCGGATGCTTGCTCCTGTCGCGTGGCGACACCTCGGCTTCAGCGACCATATGCCTGTCGCTGCCGACGCAGTTCGATCAGTATCTTTTCCGCGGCGGTGAAATTGGCCGGTTTGTTCGTTGCGCGTAGAAGATCGAGCAAGCCGAAGCCGGGTTGGCAGACTTCGTACTGGGCACACCAGGTCAGTGTCTGGAGAGCATTCGGACCGCAGCCGCCGAAAGCTTCGCATTCGTACATTTTGGCAGCCAGGCCCTGTGCGGTGTCGCGGTTGACACCCGTCAGCGTGGATTCGGGCAGCGTTGCGCCGAGGCTCCAGCCGCCCGGCTGCCGTGCAAGATACAGGCGCGCCTCGTCCATGGAATAGGGGTCGGCCGCAGCCAGGATTATCTGTTCGGCCTCGCGCTTGGCTGCGTCGACGCCGTCTTTGGTTTCAATGTCGGCAAGCTGCTTTTCTACTGCCGCGCGTGAGCCGACGGCCAGTGCACGCTTGCGCAGTTCGATCGCCGGGGTGTCACTGCGGTAGCCACTACAGTATTGCTTGATCCGGTCCAGCACCCACTGGTTGCCAGGCGTCTTGGCGATCAGGCTGCCTTCGACCGAAACCCGATAGCAGGCATCGCCCAACTCTGCAGCCATTTCGGCCGCCAATGGCGGGTGTCCGACTGCCAGGCGCTGTTGCACTTCCAGTGCGGCCTGAGTATCCGCCGCGTTCAGGAACGCAGCGACGCCACTGGCCCGCGGCGAGAGCGGCGGCACACTGGCCGGCATGCCAGTCGAAGCCGGTGGCGTCGGCACATGCGCAGGCGTCGGGCCCGCTGCTGTCGTCGCCGGCTGCGTGAGCGCGACGTCGTTGCGATAGACGAAGTACACGACAAACAGTGCCGCGATGGCCGCAAAATAAAAAATAGCTTTGTTCATAATGATCCGGATGACGCCGGCCAAGGATGGACGGCGCCTTATTTCAGGGCAGGAAGCGCATCAGGCGCCGGTGGAGCAGCCGCTCATGCTGCCGGGAACGCGTTCCAGCCATATCTCGCCCATGGTCGAATTGGGACGCGACGTGAGGATGTATCGCTCCTTGCTGCCGTCGTCGTACTCGACCTCCATGATGTGTCCGATGCGCACACTGAACTGATGTTCGGAGTAGTAGAGCGCGATGTCCTGCGATGCGTGGGTCATGCGTTCGTCCGGCGTGGATTGGCAAGTGGCCGGATTCTGGCTGTACTGGTTATTGTCTACGGAATGCACGACGCCGCCTACCGGCATGAGGTCGGGACCGTAGCCGCCTCCTTGGTCCGACGGACCGTCGCCGCCACCGCAGCCACCCCATCCGCAGGGATCGCCACCGCCAATACCGCCGGTGCCGCCACCTGCGCCTCCGCCGCCATAAATGTCCCAGCCGCCCGGATAGCTATCGCCGCAGTCGCTAA
This sequence comes from Tahibacter aquaticus, assembly GCF_004363655.1. Classification (GTDB taxonomy): domain Bacteria; phylum Pseudomonadota; class Gammaproteobacteria; order Xanthomonadales; family Rhodanobacteraceae; genus Tahibacter; species Tahibacter aquaticus. The sequence goes on along the minus strand of NZ_SNZH01000023.1, from coordinate 62,859 downwards.
GGCAAATGCCGCCTTGGGCCATGGCGCTGGATGCGCCAAACACAGCAGCCAAGGCGATTACGGCGCGTACTGCCGTTGCCACGCTGCGCAATCGGCCGGTGCCGATTTCGCGGCCGATGCTACTGAGATCTTGCAACGAGTTTTTTCCAGTGTGTTCCACAGCAAATTCCTAAAATTTCTGTTTTGTCGATGTTGGAGGGGGATCTGGCGAGCGATTGCAGATGCCGCTCGCCCTGCGCCGGGCAGGCTCGGCCCTCGTCGTGCGAGCGTCTCCGACCGCTATCCGACGGCACAGCGGTGGCGAGGCGAGGTCGGCGCGCGAGTGATGCCGCAAATCCGTGGCGCAGATACGGCGAAGCGGCGATCAATGGCCGATGGGCGGCATCATAGAGACGCCGGTGCGGGCATTTGCAGCCCAGTCATGACAAACCGCGATAGGCACAATAGTGGCTAAAGTAATCAATGCGGTATTGTCTGCCGCCGCCAGGAACGCAACGCGCGCATGCGCGCATCCCGACGGCAATACGTTCGCGTGATCACAACGGATCTCGAAAACGTTCCAGGCGGGGTATGGCAATTGGCAATGACTTCGGCACCCAGAAAATGCCGTCTGCCAGAACGTGCGGTCGGGTATGCGGAGTGCTTGGTTCTCCGTCGTCGCAACCCTGGCGGTATATCGCCATCGCAGGCTGCTGTTTCCCGCAATGGCCGGGAGATCACTCTCCCGGCCACTGCCATCACTTGCCGCTGCAATTCGGTGATGTGCTGTTTCCAACGAGTGTCAATAGCTACTTTTTCATTCCCGCCAGAATCAGATCGACTGCGCGCCGCGGCGCACACGGCGTAGCGCAGGTGAACACCGTCTTGCCGTCCTTGACGGTCTGCAGCACGGCGATGCGCAGGATGTCGTCGGGCCGGTCGGCCATTTCCAGCGGGTTGCCGTCGAGGATGACGAAGTCGGCGACTTTGCCGGGTGCCAGCGTGCCCTTGGTCGTTTCCTCGAAATACTGATAGGCGCCGTCGGCGGTTAGGGCTTTGAGTCCTTCGGCCGGCGTCAGCCGTTCGCTCGCTCCGATTACGGCGCCGCTGCGCGAAACCCGTCGCAGCGAACTCCACAGGATGAACAGCGGATCCGGCGGCGTGACGATGAAGTCGCTGTGGTTGGTCATGTGCAGTCCGAGGCGGTTGCCCGATTTCATCGGACTGAGAAAATCGGCGCGTTTGCTGCCGAGATTGATGCGGTGGATGTCGCCCCAGTAGTAGGCGTGGGCGGTGAAGAACGAGGGTGTGAATTCGTATTCGGCAAACTGCGCCAGTTGCGCGGGATTGACGAATTGCGCATGGATCGGCGTGGTGCGCATGCCCTTGGGCGCGCCGGCGTCGCGATGGGCGATCAGCAGCATTTCCACGGCGGCGTCGCCGTTGATGTGGGCCAGCACCTGCGCCTTGTGCTGGTAGGCGGTGGACAGCAGCACGCTCAATTCCTGCTGGTTGGTACTCGGCGGATTGCCGCGCCAGAACGGCAGGCCGGATGGGCCGGTGCCGACATAAGGCTGCTGGAACAGCGCGGTGCGCGCCTGCGGCGATCCGTCGACGATGGTCTTTACGCCCGCCAGCCGGAAATGGTTGGCGTAGGGCCCGCGGAAATCGGTCTGCAGAATGGCCGGTTGAAAGAACGTGACCGGGTCGCTGTAGCCCACCAGGTCCAGATAGAGCTTTTTCTGGCCGGCCGCAACGAAGTACAGCGGCAGGATATTCGGGTCGATAGGCGAGTCGTGCAGCGTGGTATAGCCGTAGCTGGCATACAGCTGCTGGGCACCGTCCAGGCTGGCGCTGAAGGCGTCCTGCGTAATTGGCGGAAGGCTGGAAACCAGCGCCAGCCAGGGTGTTTCCATCAGGATGCCGACCAGCTCCTTGTCGTTGGGCGCCGGTTTGCGCTGCGAATCGGCATACAGCGGGCTGGTGGGCGCGAGTCCAATCGCCGGCTTGCCGCCGAACGAAGTGGTCAGTGCCGCCTTGTTCAGCAGTCCGCCGTGCATGGAGACATGTACGAGAATCACCGGGATATCGGCAAAGGCGGCGTCGAGGTCGTCGTGGGTCAGTCCGCGCCGGCATGGCGTCGACGAACTGTCGTAGCAGGGCATGCTGGCGATGGAGTCGTCGTAGCCGAAGCCCATCAGTATCGCGTTGGCGTTGCCGGCTGCGCGGGCGGCCAGCACGGCTTTGTAGGCGGCGCTGTTCTTCAGCAGATCGACTACGCTTTTTGCGTCTGCGCCGCTGCTGATCGGCGGTGGCGACACATTCACCCAGGACAGGCTGATGGCGGCCTGGGAAAAATGGCTGTGGCCGTCGATAAAGCCCGGCAGCAAGGTCTTGCCGGCCAGGTCGACGAGTTCCGCATCCGCATGATCGCGTCTGGCATCGGCGGCCGAGCCGACGGCGACGATGCGCCCATCCTGCACGACGACGGCCTCCGCGCTCGGCTGCGCCGGATTCATCGTGACGATTTTGCCGCCGCTGTAGATGGTCGTGGCAGGTGCAGAATTTCCCGCCGGCGGCATGGCGGCGGTTGTCAGGACGGCAACGAACAGAGCAGCGATTCGCATTGCGGCAAGTCCTTCGGTTCGGGTAGGCAGGCACAGGTGCGGGGTGCACCTGTGGCGATGACGAACGGCGACGGCATGCAGCCGGGCCGGCAAGGCATGCAGCAGGGAAGTCTGGGCAATAGGCACCATTTTGCAGACCAAGCGGAATTCGAGGTTGCCTCCTATCGCGGTCTCGATATGTAGTGGCCGGCCGGAAGTACCGCGGCTGTGCGCACGTTGCAGTGTATTATGAACGTTAATGTACAAATTGCTAATGATCGAGGGGGTTGTTTCTGCCCCGGGCACCTGCCGCGACGCTGCGGCAGCGATGCGGCAGTACGCCGATTCAGCGCGTTTTCCCGCTGTCGCGCGGAGCAGGGTAGGGCGAGCCCGCGCTGGTTCGCGCGCCCCAGCGCACCCGTTCGGCGGCAGTCGCGGGCCGGGCAACCGGCGGGTCGGCCGGCGCCCAGGGCGGCGAGCGATTTTGTGCGCCTGTCCTGCGCGGTGCCGGCGTGCGCACGAACTTCCGGCTGCAATGGCCCGCACCGCAGGCCATCGTAAAAATATTTTTCGATGAAAGTAGCTTTGTCTACCCGAGCAGTTATTCTTCGTCCGCATACTGTTTTCATGGGCAGGGGGAACTGCCGCAGCCTGCAAGGCCAGCACTGTAGTCCGGCACCCCGGCATCGTCCGGCACGGTGACGGGCCGGCGCGGCCGGCCCGGCTGCGTGGAGCAGGCGCAGACCCCCGCATTGCCTACGCCGCCGGTCTGTCACTCAGGAGCCAGCCATGCAAAATCGATTGCTTTCGCACGCCGCCGAGCAGCGCTGCTACGCCTGGTCACGACGGGCCGGATACTGGAGCGCGCGTGTTTTTCAGTCTGCGCTGCTGCTGGTGCTGGCCGGGATTCTGGCCGGCTGCGGCCATTCCATCCGCGGCGGGCCGCACAGCACGCTGAACCAGGCGGCGCTGGGCACGCCCAGCAGCCTGCCGGCGGCGGGCCAGGAACTGCTGGCGGCGGCCAGTCCCGAGCAGCGCAATGCTCTGCTCGATCGCCGCCTGATGATGATCGACCAGGCCTATGTCACCTACATCAACGGCCTGCGCGAGGAAAAGACGCTGACCGATCTGGCCACCGGCCTGGCCGGTCTCGCCCTGGGCGTGGCCGGCACGCTGACCGACGGCGTTGCGGCGAAAACCAACTACGCCGCCGCCGGCACGCTGCTGGCGGGTGGCAGTGCCATCGTCGACCAGACGCTGTACTACGAACAGACCGTGCTGGCGCTGGTATCGGCGATGGACGCCAACCGCGCCACCGTGCGCCTGACGATAGTGCGCGGCATGAATCAGGACATGGCCGAATACACCGCCAGCGACGCCTATGCCGACCTGATTGCCTACGAGCGTGCCGGAAGCCTGCTCGCCGCCATCGGCTACGTACAGGCCACGGCCAAGGAAGCGCAGCAGCTTTCCGAAGGCCAGATCCGCGACATCATTCCGCTGCCGCCCGGTGTGCGCGGCAGCAAGGCCTGCTCGACGCGCAGCCTGTTCGCCAGCAATGCCAAGCGCACGGCGGCCAATCTGCTGACCGCGGCGGCCGCGTTGAAGATCGATGTCCCGGCCGATGAGAAAACCGATGCGGACAAGATCGCCGAGCGCATCCGCCAGCTCAATCGCGATGCGACGCCCGAGGGCGTGGCCAGCATCAATGCCGCGCTGGCCAGGGCCGGCGTGCTGGTCGACTGCAGCCCGTGATCGCGTTGCGCCGCCGCATCCTCTGACGGAGATTGCCATGTACTACCGCACGATTCCGACCAATCTCGCCGTAGCCGCCATCGCCTCGCTGATCGCCGACGAAGAAGCCGGCGGTTCCAAATTTGTGGAAAACAAGGTGACGGTGCTGAAGACCTCGAACAAGCCGGGTACGCCGAAGAACATGGCGACCTTTGTCGAAGTGGACGACCACATCCCCGCCGAACCTGTGCTGACCCTGCAAGGCGATGCGCCGCCTGCGGGCAAGACCTTGCAGTGGAATGGCGTGATGCTGGTCGGCGGTACGATGAGCGTGGTCGAGTTGTATCGCTGAAGCCTGCCCACGCGCCCGAGTGTCGGAACGGTGCCGCCTTGTCGCGGTTCCGTCGCGGTTTCGGCCGCTCGATGCAAAACCAAAGACGGCTTACGGTGCGGGAATCTTCTGCGCCGTCCGGTAGAATGCCGCGATGCTGGGAATGAAGCGCTGCGGGTTCGATCCCACCAGATTGGTCAGCACGACGACCGCGAGGCCGTCGTCGGGAAACACCACGAAGGCGGAACGGCCGCCGCCGATGCCGGCAACCTGCCGCTTGCCGGGCGTGGTGTCGAGTACCGGCCACCCGGCGGCCCAGCCCGCGTCCTCGCCGCTGTTGAGCTTTTCCGATGTCCACATGCGTTGGACATTGTCCGTGCTGATCAGCCGGCCCTGGTCCAGTGCGACCAGCCAGTGCGCGATTTCGTCGGCAGTGGTTTTCATCGCGCTGCCGGCGCGCAGGCCGCCTGGCAGATCGTCGAACCAATGCACCAGGCGGTCGCCGTCGCCGGCTGCCAGCGGGCGGGAGCGGGAATAGATATAAACCGAGGCAGCATTCGCGACCAGGTCATAGCCGTCGCCGAACGTCGCGGTGTGCATGCCGGCCGGCGCGAACTGGCGCTCGGCGAAAAAACGCTCGTGCGGCATCTTGCTCTGCCGGGCGATGATCTGGCCCAGCAAGGCATAGTTGGTCTGGTTGTAAGCGAAGCGCTCGCCGATGGGCGCATCCATGGGCAGTGCCTTCACCGCCTTCCACGCTTCGGCTTCGCCGCCGCCGCCGATCAAGCCTTGCGCGCCGACGATGTCGGGAAGTCCTGAGGTATGCGCCAGCAACTGGCGCACCCGCACCGCGCGCCATGCCTCGGGCAGATCGTCCAGGTAGCGCGAGACCGGCGCATCGAGATCGACCAGGCCGGCTTCGGCCAGCTGCATCAGGGCAACGCCGGCGAATGACTTGGTGGCGGAATTGATGGGAAACAGCGTGGTCTTGCTGGTCGCGATGCGGTCTTCGACATTGGCCAGGCCATAGCTTTCCGACAGTACGATCTGCGCGTCCTTGACGATGGCGATCTGCAGGCCTGGTATGCGCTGCTCTTTCATCGTCTGCCGGACGAATTGCCGGGTGTGTTCGTTCGCGGCATCGACGTCGCCGGCCGCGCTGCAAAGGCCGGGAATCAGCAGCAAGGCCGCAACGACGAACGCGGTGGCGCGGTACTTTCCAGACAGCATGAATCTTCCTCCGGCGAACTCGCCATTGACAGGGTGGTTGACGGTTGCTGCGCGCCAGGAGATGCCTGCCGGCGATCGATGGATCGGTTTCCCGTCGACGTCGACGCGCGCAGCCGCTAGCGCCGGATCGGTCGGCGCCTTCGCTTCGATGCGCGATGAGGCGCCGCGGTTTGCTGGCTATTGCATCGGACCGCCACGGCACTGCCGGTCGATCGCATGGCGCAGGCCATCGCGTAGGACGTCACGGCATCGAAGTGCGTCTTCTGCGCCAGATCGACAGCTCATCGAACGGAACGAATGATTGCTGCAGACACGACTCTGCGCTTGGATGTTCGGTGGGTCTGCCGCAGCAGGCGGCAGTCGCTGCGGCGAACGCCGCGAGAATCGCCGTTTCTGCGCATGTTCTGCGCCCGTCGATGGCGAATCAGGTCTTTTGTCCGATACGGCGGCGCCGTGTTTTTTGCTATGGTCCTCGTCGGACGTAATGGTCCGCTCGTCCCTGCTGTGGCCGTTTACGGGCTGGCAGGGAACAGGCGCGGACTCATGCGCAGGCGTCGATTGCTACGTTCGTCACTTCATTTTCAGGGGATCTCATGTCCACATCGTTGCGCCGTCATGCCTTGGCTGCGGCTGTTGCTCTCGTACTCTCGTCGTCGTCGATGGCGGCCACGTTGTTCCTCGAAGATTTCCAGACCCGTATCGATCCGGATACCCAGCAGCCGGTGCTGCGTTGCTCGGGTCCGGGCGGTCCAGGTACTTATCCGTTTCCGGCCGGCTGGCTGCTGCGCAATGTCGACAACCGCACACCGGCGGCGAACGTTTCTTACGTCAACGAGGCGTGGGAAGTGCGCGAGGACTTCGGTGGCGACGGTTTGGACGTCAACAACTGCGTGGCATTCAGCACCTCGTGGTACGCCCCGGCCGGTGCCGCGAACGACTGGATGTGGACGCCGGCGATCGGTCCGATCCCGGCCAGCGGCGGCGCACTGTCCTGGCGCGCCAAGAACTACGACGCGCTCTACCTCGACGGCTACGAAGTGCGCGTGATGGCCGCGCCGACCGTGCCCACGGGCGGCACCGGCACGATCGGCAACCAGATCACCAACAGTACCGTGGTGTTTTCCACGCCCGGCGAGGCGGCGGTCTGGACCAGCCACACCGTGGATCTTCTGCCTTACGCCAATCAGACGATCTATATCGGCTTCCGCAACAACGCGAACGACAAGTTCCTGCTCGTCGTCGACGACATCAAGGTGATCAGCACGACGACCGATCTGGCTGCCGTGGCGGCAACCGGCTTCGCCGTGGACTATCCGCGCGTGCCGGCGGGAATCAGCGTCGATGCGAACTTCAAGGTCGTGGCGTCCAACATCGGCACCACGACGTTCACCACAGTGGCGGGCAGCGCCCAGCCGGCACTCAACGGTTCGCCGCAGGGTTCGCCGCTGACCGCATCCGGCGCGCCGTCGCTGGCGCCGGGCGCCACCGCGAACATTGCCTTCACGCCCGCGTTCGCGCTGGGCACGGCGGGCACCTGGAGCGTGAGCTATGCCGTCACCTCGGACCAGAACGCCGCGGACAACGATCCGGCCAACAATCTGCTGCAGGCCAGCCTGACCACGATCGGCGGCAACGAGTGGAGCCGCCACGAAGGCGCCGTTACCGGCACGCTGGGCATCGGTGCCGGCAACGGCGGCGAGCTGGGTACGTCGTACACCTTGGGCCAGACTGCGTCGTTCGAAGGCATCCGCTTCGGCCTGGGCACGGTGACCGATCCGGCGCCGCCCGATCCGCCCTCTTCCTGGCCGGGACAGAACGTCGTGGCGAATCTGCGCGCGACCGACGGCACCGGCAAGCCGGCAGGCCTTATCGCCACCACCGAGGCGATCGTCAGTTCGTACCGGGGCGGCGTATACGACGTGAAATTCGTCGGCGGGCCGCAGACCCTGGCGCCGGGCACGTACTTCGTCAGCGTGGTGGAACCGACCGGCACGGGCGGCGCCATGCCGTTGCAGCTCAGCCTGAACCGCTACGTCGATACGGCCAACTGGGTGAACTGGCCGACCAGTCCGGCCGGCGACTGGAAGAACCTGTCGTACTTCGGCCCCACCTTCCAGCGTGTGCCGCACGTATCGCTGCTGAGCGAAGTGTCGCTGTTCAAGGACGATTTCGAACTGCACGGCGACGCGCCGGTCGCGCGGAACGCCGCGCCTGCGGCTGGCACGGCTTCGCCGAGCACGCGCCGGCAAGGCGAGCGCGCCGCGCTCGCTGCACCGCGCCGATAAGCGCAACGCCGTAGCCGGCGATGCATGCCGAACGCTATCGCCGTCGTCTCGACGGCCATGTCAGCCAGGGCCGCCTCGATGCGGCCCTGGCTGTACTGGCGAGCTGGCAGGCGAGTGCGCCGCACGATCTCGAACCGGAACTGCTGCGTGCGCGTGTCGAATTGGTCAGCGGCCACTACGTCGCCGCGCGGGCGCGTTTCCTGGCCGCCGTGCGCGAACGCGCCGTGCCGCCGGCACTTGCTGCGGAAGTCGTCGAAGGCCTGCGCCTGTTCGTCGCGCACGATGCCCTGGTGCAGTGGGCGCAGGCGTACGCGCAGCGTGCCGCGCTGCCCAGCGCCGAGCAGGCACGCATTGCCGCGGCCCTCAGCGCGGTCGGCGCCCATGCGCTGGCACGCGAGTGGGCCGATGCGGCCGTGGCGGCCTCGCCCGGCGATGGCGTCTGCCGCGTCAATCGCGCGCTGATCCACCAGTACGCCGGCGAGTTCGCGCAGGCCAGTGCCGATCTGGCGCACGCACTCGGCACGCCGCAGGAGTCGGCGATGGGCTATTGGCTGCAATCGCGCCTGCGCCGGCAGACGGCCGAATCCAATCATGTCGCGGTACTGCGCGCCTGCCTGCAACGGCAGGGGCTGGACCGGCGTGATCGCGAACTGCTGCAGTTCGCGTTGTTCAAGGAACTCGACGACCTCGGCGAAATAGATGCCGCCTGGCAAGAGCTGTCGGCCGCATGCGCCTCGGTGCGCGCCCGCGTGCCCTACGATCGTGCCCGGCATGAACGCATGTTCGAACAACTGAAGCAACCGATCGCAGTACCTGTTGCGCCGCCGCGCGCCGGCGATCAGGTTCCCCTCTTTATCGTCGGCCTGCATCGCTCCGGCACCACCTTGCTGGAAAGCATGCTCGGCGCCCACGCGTCGGTGCACACCTATGGCGAATCGCAACGCCTGGGCGCTGCGCTGCGCCAGGCGGCCGACTACCACTGCCCGACCATGATCGACGAAGAGCTGGCCCGGCGATTGCCGCATCTGGACTATCGCGGCGTGCGTGCGCACTTCCAGGCCGAAGGCCGCCACGCGACAGGCGATGCTGCCTACGTCAGCGAAAAGACGCCGGACAATTTTCAGTTGATCGGCGCGATCCGCCACGCATTCCCCGAGGCCAAGGTGCTGCATCTGCGCCGCGACCCCATGGACCTGTGCTTTGCCAATCTGCGCGAACATTTTTCCGGCGCCGTCGCCCACGCCAACGACATGGACGATCTGGTGCACTACCACGGCCTTTACCAGGATCTGATGACGCACTGGCATGCGGCCTATCCGGGCTTCGTGCTGGATATCGATTACGAAGACCTGGTATCCGACCCACTGGCCAGCTCGCGCCGCGTATTCGATTTCTGCGGCCTGGCCTGGGACGAGGGCGTGGTCGATCCGGCGCGCTGGAGCGGACGCTCCATCAACACGCTGAGTTCCGTGCAGGCGCGCAGCCGCGTCAACCGCGGCAGCATCGGGCGTTGGCAGGCCTATGCCCACTGGCTGGAGCCGTTGCGGCGCGGGCTGCAGGGGTAGGGCGCCGTGGTCCCGCAGGCTGCGGACATTCATGCCGCCTTTTCGCCGGAGTGGCGAAGAAAAATATAATCGTCAACAAGTCAGGTAAGCGTTTTTTACCCTCGGCACTCGAATAGCGCCCAGCCACGCAGCGGCCGGGTTTGACCGATGTAGCCGTTCTACCGGCGATCCGCTGTCCTTCGGTTCCGCGGCAGGTGCACTGCCGGTACCGATCGTTGCCATTGCGTATTTCCCGCTCCGAGCCAGTGCGGGAGCGTGTGCCGTCTATCCACTCCGGCGTGCAGTTCGTACCACGAAAACGGTGGCCGGTCACATCGGCGTTGCCGGCTATGGCGCAGTCGTGTCGACTCGCGCAGCAGCACCGCCCGGCGAATGCTTTGCCCCAATGCCTGCCCGCTTGCCGGGATTGCAGACGATGCGCGCATTCATCCTGACAGAAACAAGGCGGCGGGTGCGGCCACACCCCAGACAGGAGATTGGAAATGCGTTTGGAATTCGCAATCGGTTTGCTCAGTACATTCTTGCTTGTGCCGGCGCTGGCCTCGGCACAGGTTGTTCCTGCCGACGAGTATCAGAAGAAAATCAGGGCGGCTAACGAATTGTCGGCGCTGACGGACGATTCATTCGGCAACTCGACGTCCGATGCAACCGGCAGGACAGTGTTTACCAATGTCGACATCAGCATCCCTGGCAACAACTCGTTGCCTGTGCAGCTCGGCAGGCGCCTGGTCGTCGATCAACGCTATGTGCCGGAAGAATTGGGTGGCATCGGCAACTGGGACATCGACGTGCCGTTTATCGAAGGCACATTCTCGAAGCTGAACGGCTGGGCCGTCGCTGCGTCGAATTCTCCCAATCGCTACAAGCGCTGCTCCATTGCAGGCCGGCCGGTCATCGAAGGCGTAAATTTCGGCGTCGACGAGGTCTCGCACGGATACAACATTCATGTGCCCGGCGTCACCGACGAGGTGCTGCTCAAGGATGCGAATACCTATACCGATCCGGCCGATGGCGTCAGCTATCCCTGGATCCTGAAGTCGCAGGCCAGGCTCAGCTGCCTGGCTACGCTGAAGAACGGTTATCCCGGCGAAGGCTTCGTCCTGAAACTGACGGACGGCACCAAGTATTACTTCGACTATCCGGTCGAGCGGGAACTGCAGACGCTGCGCAAAGGGCCAAAGTACCTGCCGGGATACAGCATGCCGCGCAAGCGGATTTTCCTGCTGGCGTCGCGTATCGAAGACCGGTTCGGCAACTACGTCGACTATCAATACACCAGCGGCAAGCTCACCGGTATCAGTGCGAATGATGGACGCCAGATCACGCTGCAGCACGGCACAAACACGATAACTGCCAGCGCCAATGGCCGGGTCTGGACCTATGGGTTGCAGAATGGACATCTGGCCACGGTAACCAATCCGGACCAGTCGACCTGGACCTATTCTCCGCTGGGCGGCACTGCGGCACGCCCCCAGACAGCCGATGAGGGTCTCAATATTCTGTCGTTTGTTCCGGAGAATTTTTGTCTCAGCGTCGACAGCGCGTACGGTGGTACGTTCTCGTTCAACGTCAAGCACCCCAGTGGCGCGGTGGCGAATTTCGGCTTCGAAGGGCGTACGTTCTCCCGCAGCAGAGTGCCTTATGGCTGCGTCATCGACTTTTTCGATCACCAGGTGAGGCGCGTCAATCTGCACAGCATGTTCCGTGGAACGAATAGCGTGGATTGGGCGACCCTTGTGCATCTATTCGAATCCAATAATGGGCAAATGGATTTTGGAGTGCTTTTGGACATGTTGACTCTGCCGGACATGGACCCGCCGCCGGAAGAGTATTACGAGCTGTCGGGTTATGCGCGAATCAGCGTTCCGAATTACTTCGGCGTTTTCTCGCTCAAGGAAAGGACTGTTTCCGGGCCTGGCATGTTGCCGGGCGTGACCCGCTATGCCTACGGTGAAGATGTCTATCCCTACTGCGACCAGTTCGACAGCCAGACCGGTGAAATTACCGGCGTCCGCTGCAACCAGGACCCCTGCCCCGAATCCGGCTGTATCGACGGCGAAGGCCGCTGGACGGAAATTACCCTGCCTTCCGGTGACAAGGTGCGCAAGCGTCATGGCGTGATCTATGGCCAGAACGAGGGCATGCTGCTTGCCGAGCAGGTGATCAGCGCGACCGGCACGTTGATGAAGGATATGAAATACCGCTACTACGATCCGGCTACGCCGGCGACGCAGGCGTTTGCAAAGCAGATCGGCTGGGCGTTCTCGCCCGATCCCATGCAGGGCAAGCAGCTGCCGCTGCTGTCGAGCGAAACACTGCAGGGCGGCGTGACCTTCAAGACCGAAGTCAAACTCTGCGGCACAGGCGTGTACTGTTTCGACGGCTTTGCACGCCCGACCCTGCAGCAGCAGTCGAATACGCTGGGCTATAACCGCAGCGACGCGACCGAGTACCACGACGACCTGGGCAAGTGGGTGCTAGGCCAGATCAAGCGTCAGTACAACGCCGATACCGGCCTCGTCGCCAGCCAGACCGACTACGACGCGCAGGCCTTGCCCTGGAAATCCTATCGCTTCGGAAAACTGCAGCAGACCCTGACCTACAGTGCCGACGGCACGCTGGCCACGGTGGCGGACGGCGGCGGCAATGTCACCGCGCTGTCGAACTGGAAACGCGGCATTCCCCAGTTGATCCACTTTCCTCCCACGCCTGAGGCGCTGGCAGGAGCAACTGCCTCTGCCGTGGTCGACAACGACGGCCTGATTGCTTCGGCGACCGACGAGATCGGCGCCAGGACCTGCTACACCTACGACGCGATGGGACGTATCGCCAGCATCATCTATCCGTCGGAAACCCAGCCCGGTGTATGCGACGGCTCAGGCTGGAACCCGGTGAGCCTGGGTTTCCAGCAGGTCTCATCCGACGAGCACGGCCTGCCTGCTGGTCATTGGCGCCTGCATCGCTACGAAGGCAACAAGCACGCCTACACCTACTACGACGCCATGTGGCGGCCGGTGCTGGAAGAGGTGTTCGACTACAGCAACGCCGGCGATACCCTGAGCCAGACGGTCCGCCGCTACGACACCCTGGGACGGCCGAGCTTCGTGTCATATCCGCAGCGCGGCGTGGGCAGCTACCTCGATGTGAGCAACGGTTCGCGCACCAGCTACGACGCGCTGGGGCGGACGATCCGCGTCGAGCACGACAGCGAGTGGGGTGTACTGGCCACGACGACCGAGCACCTCGACGGCCTGCGCACGCGCGTCACCAACCCGCGCGGCCTGGCCACGACCAGCAACTACATGGCCTGGGGCGAACCGGACTACGCGCTGCCGCTGGGCGGCATCCTGCCCGAGGGCAAGGTCGTGGAGATCGAGCGCCATGCGCGCTTCGGCTGGCCTTTGCGCGTCGTGCAGCGCAGCGCCGATCATGCGCAGCGGCAGGAACGCCGCTATGTCTACGACGGCAATGCGCAGTTGTGCAAAATTGTCGAGCCCGAGTCCGGCGCCACGGTGATGGGCTACGACGCGGGCGGGAATCTCGCCTGGTCGGCGGCGGGGCTGAGCGGTGGCACGTACGACGCCGACAACTGCACTCACGCGGAAGCCTGGGATTCCGGCCGGCGCGTCACGCGCAGCTATGACGCGCTCAACCGGCTGAGCAGCCTGGTATTCCCCGACGGCCGCGGCAACCAGAACTGGACGTATACGCCCGACGGCCTGCCAGCCAGCGCTGCGGTGAGCAACGAACCCGCCAATGCGGCGCTGGTCACCACGAGCTATACCTACAACCAGCGGCGCAAGCTCACCAACGAATCGGTCAACCAGGCCGGCTGGTATATCTGGAACATCGGTTACTCCTACGACGGTATCGGCAATCTTGCCTGGCAAAGCTATCCGACCGGCCTGAGCATCGACTACGCGCCCAACGCGCTGGGGCAGGCGACCAAGGCCGGCAGCTACGCCAGCAACGCCCAGTACCATCCCAATGGCATGCTGAAGCAGTTCACCTATGGCAACGGCGTCAGCTATCTCATGCAGCAGAACGAGCGCCAGCTGCCGCTGGGCAGCTTCTCCGTCGGCGTGTCGCATCTGGAGTACAACTACGATGCCAACGGCAATATCGACCGCATCAAGGATGTGACCAAAGGGCCTGCCTACAGCGTGCGCAGCCGCAGCATGGTCTACGACGATCTGGATCGACTGACCGACGTCGGTGCCGGCGTATTCGGTGGCGACAACTGGCATCGCTTCACCTACGACGCGCTGGACAACATCGAGTCGTGGAAGCTCGCCGGCGTCAAGGACCATGCCGACTATGTCTACGATGCGCAGACCCACCGTTTGACCTCGATCCGCAACAGCCTGGGCGCGACCGTGATGAACCTGGGCTACGATGCGCAAGGCAATCTGCAAAGCAGAGACGGCCAGGCCTACGATTTTGACTTCGGCAACCGGCTGCGCAACGTACCGGGCAAGGAGCGCTATCGCTACGATGCGCTGGGCCGCCGGGTCATGTCCGAAGCGCCGAGCGGCGCCGCCAATGTCTGGCAATACAGCCAGGGCGGCCAGATGCTGTTCTCCAGTTCCTGGGACGGTGCGAACTATCTGAACCAGCAGACGCGCGAGCATATCTACCTCGCCGGCAGCCTGGTCGCCACTGTCGATCACAACTGGCCAAGCAATGCGGTGATCGCCACCCAATACCACCACACGGATGCACTGGGCAGCCCGGTTGCGGTTACCAATACCAGCGGGCAGGTTGTCCGGCAGAACGATTACGAGCCCTACGGCGCGGTGATCGGTCAGCCTGGCTATTCGGGCATCGGTTATGGCGGCCATGTCATGGACGGTGCTACGGGGCTGACGTATATGCAGCAGCGTTACTACGACCAGGGCGTCGGCCGGTTCCTGAGTGTCGATCCCGTCAGCGCGGACACTGCGACAGGTTCCAACTTCAACAGGTATCGCTACGCGGCGAACAATCCCTATACGTTTGTCGACGCCGATGGCCGTCAGGAAAAGCCGGCCAACGGCGGAGGCTTCCTGGGTGATCTGACGCGTAGGGTCAGAGCCGTCGGCGATGCGATTGCTGTCGAAGCCAAGCTGGGTCTTTTCCCGGGTTTCGAGGTCATGCTTGGCAGCGCCGCCAAGCTGAAGATCCAGCAGGCAAGCATCACCACGATTGGTCTCAACGGAACACTTTCCGACGAAAGAACCTTCTTCCAGGAAATAAAAGGCCCGTCGGCTGTGATCAGCGTCGGCAAGCGCGAAGCGGGCTATGAAGCCGCAGAAGTGCGCGACAACTACGAGTTCGGCGGGGGAAATCCCGACCGGAATTATCGTCAGCGCCGGGAAGGCGGTTTTGTCGGCAATCTTGGTCCGGTGTCGGCCAAGACCAACGGCAGGCATCAGGTAAAACTGATCAGCAAGGACGTCGAGTTCGGCGGCAAGACAGGATTCCTGGGGCTCGCCGTCAAGATCAATCAACAAAAACTCGGGTCCGCGTTCGGCCCGGCTCCGGCAGTACCCAAGGAAAGAATCGTGGTTCCTCCCTTGCCGGCAGAGCTGCGCGAATAGGCTCATTCAGCACCATGTTTGCCAGGACCGCCGCAACGGCAGTGCCGAGCCGGCAGCCGGCCATCGCTTCCGAGCCGATTTGCAGATGATCGGGCTTGGGTGACCGCACTGTCTGCACCAGGAGCCGGCAATGATTTGCCGGCTCCTTTCCACATTGCCGCAGCGAAAAAGCGCCAGGCATTCATTCCACTCACGCATTGCACGGCTACAGCCCTGCAATGCGTTTCTGCGAAGGACCGGTGGCACTACGCCGCCGGTCCTGCCCCTGTCCGAAGATCGCCTGCCG
This sequence comes from Tahibacter aquaticus, assembly GCF_004363655.1. Taxonomy (GTDB): domain Bacteria; phylum Pseudomonadota; class Gammaproteobacteria; order Xanthomonadales; family Rhodanobacteraceae; genus Tahibacter; species Tahibacter aquaticus. The sequence continues at coordinate 47,264 of NZ_SNZH01000023.1, read as the reverse complement.
GAGACGCAGGTGCCAGTCGCGCCAGTTGCCGATGCTTTGCTCCATCGCGATACAGCTCCCCGCATCGGTCTGCGGACGTTTGCGCCCCATCCGGCGCCATGAGAAGCTCGCGCCCCCCTCGCGGGGCGGCGGCTGTGAAAAATGCCGCAAAATCTTTAATCAACCTAGGATGGGTAGATAGACATGCCGGATGTTTCAGTAACGCCGTTCACGCGCAACGCCAGCCAGGCAATCCGCATCGCCCTGGTCAGTGGCATCGCCGTTCTGCTGGGTGCATGCAGCTCGGCAGAACCCGAGGCGCGCAAGGCCGTCCTGGCCAAATTGCTCGCCGCCGACACGGCGCAGTTCGGTGCCTATACGGAAATCAAGCACAAGGCTGCCTGCCTCACCGTTAATTCGCTGGGCGGCAACGGCAAGCCCACCGGCGATCTGCAGGCGGTGGTGTTCAAGGTCGACGAGGTGTGGAAAGTGGCCGATATAACGCGCATCAGCCATGACGAATGTGTCACCGCGGTCGAACAGATCGTCGCGGAAGCGGGCAAGAAATCCGGCTGACGGCCGTACCCTCGGCGAATCGGCTGCCGCCGCCAGCGCCGAGGGGTTTTCCGCTGCGCCGGCAGCAGCAAGTCCTGCGCGGCCAGGACGACTGAGCTGCTATCGACTTGTCCGTTACAGGCCACTAGGGCAGGCGGCTTCCCCGGTCGCCGCCTGCGCCTTGCCAGTACGCAAGGCGGCGTAGTAAACGTGCAGCCTCAGCGAGGCGCGGCCCGCCGGCAGGGTGTCTTGCGACAGCGGCGCAGTACGAGCCGATGACTATCCCGCAACCGTCCCCAACGCCTCCCGCAGCTGCAGTGCCGCCCGATGCCTGGCTGCGCGCGAAGGAACTGTTTGCTGCCGTGGTCGCGCTGCCGCCCGACAAGCGTGCGCCGTTGCTCGACGCGGGCTGCGGCGACGACGCGGCCTTGCGGCGATTCGTCGAGGCGCTGCTGCGGTCCAACGACGCGCTGTCGACGGAGCGCAGCACGACCGCAGACCTCGGCCTGGGCCCGCTCGTGCGCCGCGCCATCCAGCAGCGCTGGCCGCAGGTCGAACGCGGCCGCCGCTTCGGCGCGTTTGCCGTGGTCGAGGAAATCGCCACCACGCTAGACGCGGCGCGTGCCGACGGCGAGGCCGACGAGCAGCGTTTCCTCTCGCCGCAGACGGCGGCGCCGGAACAGTTCCTGGGACAGCCGGCCAGCGTGGCGACCGACATCTATGCGCTCGGCGTGCTGCTGTGCGAACTGTGCGCAGGACAGCGGCCGTTCGACGGCACGGATGACCGCGAGGAACTGCGCCGCCGCGCGCTGCACGATGCGCCGCGTCTGCCCAGTCATGTCGCGACGGCTGTAGCTGCCGGCCTGAGTGCGTCAAGTGGCGGATCGTGCCGGTCAGATCCCGAATGTTGCCTGGTCGAACTTGCCGCTGCGGTAGGCGATGCTGCGCAAACGGGTTCCCGCGCCGCATGAGCGGTTCGCAGGTGTTATAGGCTTGGTGCTCGACCCACGGGGCTGCACTCGATCCGAATGAACCGCCAACAGCTTCAGGCCTATTGCCGGCGTCTGCGCGCGAGCGAGGAGCGGGATCTGGGCGAACCCAGCAACATCCTGGTGTATTCCGTCGGCGGTCGTAATTTCGCCTGGTTCAAGACCAGCGAGCCGGAGCGCTGGCGCTTCAGCCTGAAGGTCAGCAGCGAGCGTTTCGTCGAACTCACCGACATGCCCGGCGTGAAGCCGGCGCGCTACATGGCGCGCTTCCGCTGGATCACCATCGTCAAGGTCGAAGAATTTCCGCCGGCCTATCTGCGCGAACTGGTGGACTGGTCCTACCGGCATGCGCTGCTGGCACTGAGCCGGCGCCGGCGCCAGGCACTGGGGCTGGAATGATCGACCTGCTGCCTATCCCGGCGCTGCTGACCCCGCAGCAATGCGTGCACTGGTGCGACGCGCTGGACGATGCAACGGCCGCGCCGGCGGCCGTGCTGGACCCGGCCTACGGCGGCCGCGTCGCGCCGCAGATACGCCGCGTGGCGCGGCTGCAGCCACCCGCAGCGCTGCAATCGCAGGCGATGCAGCTGCTGGGCGCCCTGCAGCCGCAGCTGCAGGCGTATTTCGGCCAGGCGCTGGGCCGCTGCGAGCCGGCGCAGTTCCTGCGCTACGAAGTCGGCGATTTCTTCGTCGCCCACCAGGACGGCAATACACCGCTGCTGCGCGATGCCTCGCTGAGCCGGCGTGTCTCGCTGGTGCTGCTGCTCAACGATGCCTCGCTGACGGCGCAGGAGGGCTGCTACGGCGGCGGCGAGCTGGTCTTCCATCCGCACTACAGCAGCGCCGCCGCGCCCAGCCGGCACACGCCGGCTGCCGGCAGCCTGCTCGCCTTTCGCGCCGAGACCACGCATGAAGTGCTGCCGGTGACGCATGGCCGGCGCTACAGCATTGCCGGCTGGTTTCATGCGGCGGAACCTGCCTGAACGCTCCAGCCTCTGCGGGCCGCCGGCTGGCGGCCGGGGTCTCGCCATGTCTGTCGGCCGATGCCGGCGGATAGCGAGCAAGGCGCCGGTCATCGAGCCGGGCGTGGCTGGCGTGGGGTAATGGCGCGGCAGCAGCCGTACGACGACCCGCAACTTATGTATGTTTCCACGATGCAAAAAAGTGAAGCCGGGCGACAGTCGCCCGGCTTCGTTGTCGGCAGCAATAGTGCAGCTGCGGTTTATGGGAAGGTGGACTTGAAGTAGCTGATGGCGTCGAGCACATCCGGTGTCAGGCGGCGGATGCCGTTGGGATAGTCGTCCTGTGCCGAGCAAGTGGTGCAGACCTGGGTGCTGACGATACCGACGACGACGTTGTTGGCACCGGCCCAGCGGTTGGTATAGATGGCCGAACCGGAATGGCCGCCGGACAGGTCGCAGTTGGTGGTGAAGCGCGCATTCCAGCCGTCGCTGCCCTTGCTGCCGAAGTTGCCGATATTGCAGGGCTTCACGTCCTGATAGGCCCAGCCCTGCTTGCAGGTTTCATAGCGTACCGGCGCATTCGACAGGCCGCAGGCCGGATAGCCGCGGTTGTAGCACTGGCCTGCACTGAAGGTGTTGGCATCGCAATAGTCGCGCAGGCTGTCTTCGCCCAGGGCGACATAGCCCAGCCAGCCGGTTTCGTCGCCGGGTGCGGTGCCCAGCACCATGATCGCGTAGTCGTACGTCCAGTCGCTGTCGCTGGAGCGGAACGCATCGGGCGTGAAGTACCACACCGCGTCGTGGGCACCGTAGGGCTCGCAGGTTTCGCCGCTGCAGCCGCCTTCGCGGCCCGGACGGAAGCGCGTGGCGGAAAGCGGGTACCAGTAGTCGTCCTTGCGGTCGTACAGGCAGTGCGCGGCCGTCAGCACATGGCGGCGGCCGACCAGGGTGCCGGAGCAGCCGGATTTCTCGCCGCCGCCCATCTGGCCCAGCGCGCGGTTCGGGAATGCCGTGTTGTCGTAGCGGCGGGTACGCGTGTCGTCGCCGTCGCTCCAGCCTTTCAGTACTGCGTCACCACTGGCCTCGGCGAGCACATCGCCGGCACCTTTGGTATCGCCCGCGGCGACGCCCGATTGCAGGGCAAGACGATGCAGTTCATGCGCCAGTTCGCGCGGCATCTCGACGCGATACTTGGCGCCGGTGCGGGCGTTGACCGCGGTCCAGTACTGGTCGCCGCTGGCTACGGTTTTGTCGTCGCTGCTGCCGGCTTTGGCGCTGTCGCTGCCACGGCCTTCGGCCCAGGCGGCTTCCGCCGATTTCGCATCGGCCGGTGCGAAGCGCGCCGTGCCTTCATGGCGCCAGATTTCCTGCGTAAAGCCCTTTGCGCCCGGCAAGCCGGCGGTGACGTCGACAACCAGGTCGGCGCCGTCCGGCGACGCCTCGGCCGTGCGGCCGCCGGCGGCCAGCGCCGCATCGGCGCAACCCATACCCAACATCAGCAGCAGCGCTGCGCGAATCGTCGTGAACTGCATGGTCTTACCCTCCGTATCGTGGATGAGTGCCGGTGCTTCCGGCGGTGTCGACTACACGTACGCAGAAGCGCAGCGCAGGGATCACGGCAGCGCAAAGACGGTGATGCGGGCAGCGATCGGCTTGCGGCCGGCATCGCGGCGGCCGCGGAAAAGCGCCTGTCGATTTTTGCCGCCTCGCGGCGACGGCGGGCGCTGTACTGCGCTTAGTCGCGCGATTCGCGCGCGAAACGGAAGTACGGCGAATCCTCGCCGAACCCGAAGTTGCGGCCCTGATCCTGCCGTCCGTAGTGCAGCGACAGGCCGGACTGGCCTGTGCCCTGGAAGTAGTCGAGGGCGAGTTCGTGTTCGCCGGCATTCAGGCGTATGCCACAGGTCTGCAGCGGCACCATGGCCCGTGGCCGCGGGTCGGCACACAGCGGGCGGTTGTCGATGCGCAGCGAAAAGCCGTCGTCGCTGCCGACGAGGAAGCGATAGTCGCCGTCCGCGTTGACGCGGAAGCGTTTGCGCAGGCTCAGGAAGAAATGCTCGGCGTAGCCGATGTCGCCGAGTTGCACATGGCGCAGGCGTCCGCCCTGCGACAGATCGAGGCGATCGACGAATACCTCGCGCGATTCGATGACCTGGCGCACCTGGTCCAGGTGCAGGACGGGGCTGGCATTGCGCTCCAGCTTCAGGCGCAGCACCGGCGCCACGTGCTGCGGCCACATGGCGCAGGCGAGCACGCTGCCGCAGGTCAGCAGCAGTGCGCTGAGTGCCCAATCCTGGCGGCGACTATCCATCTCAGCGCACCGGCTGCAGCTGCCACACATCGAACCACGCACGCTGCTGCATCTGCGTGGTGCTCAGCGGCCAGCCGTAGGTCAGCGGTGCGAAGTAGACAAAGCCCGCGGCCACGAGCAGCAGAAACAGCAGCAGATTGACGCGCGCATGCCAGTGGCCCTGGGCCAGCCCTGCGCCGAACAGATAGTTCCAGACCAGGGCAAGGTTGGCGATGCCGAACAGCAGCGGCAGCAGATAGTGGTAGAGGTACATCACGCGCTCGATCTGCAGGATTGCAGCGAAATAGGCAATGTACAGACTGCTAAAAAGCAATATCCAGCAGAAGTCGCGCCGCCGGGCGGGATCGACGGCATGGCCGAACACCGCGCGCCCGAGCAGCAGCGCGACCGACAGCACCATCGCGCCGAGCACACCCAGCCATACCACCGGATTGGATACCAGGTAGGTGTATTCGACGTAGCTCACGCCTTGCACCATTTCGCGGTTCCAGCGGTAGTTGATGGTCTTGCCACCCAGCGGCCAGCGCGTCGCGTCGCTGCCGTTCTCGCCAGGCTTGCAGACATCCAGGCGCGGAACGCCGTCGGCGTATTCGGCCATGTAGCGCAGATGGTCGCGCAGGCCGGCGCGGAATCCGGCTGCTGTCCAGGTCGTGCGCTCGCGCAGGTGCTGCAGGTATTCGGCCGAGGCCTTGTAGGTATGTCCCGGCACGACCTCGGTCGCCGTGGCAATGAAGACATAGAAGCTGCCGAAGAAGACCAGCAGCGCCGGCAGGCAGAAGGCGGGAACAGCACGGGACAGTCGCCGCGCCACGGCGCGCCAGCGTGCTTCGTTCAGCACCGGCCATTGTTCGGCGAGGAACAAGGCCACGGGCAGGGTCAGCAGCACCGCGCCGTTGAGTTTGACGGCAATGCTCAGGCCGACCAGGGTGCCCAGCGCGGCGTAGTGATAAAGCCGTACCCGGCCGCCGCGGCGCAGGGCGAAGGCGAGCACGCCGATCGCGCCGAGTGCGAAGGCGAGCTGTATGCCTTCGAGCATGGCGGCGCGCGCGTGTACGACCAGGGCGTTGTCCAGCGCCGGCAGCGCGGCAAACACGAAGGCGAGCAGGCGCTGCCGCGTAATCAGCAGCAGCGTGGCGTAAAGCAGCATGACGGCGGCAATCATCGCCAGCACCGAAGCCAGCCGCACGCCGGCAAAGGAATAGCCTGGCGGCAGCTGTACCTGTTGCACATGGTCGCTGCGCAGCAGGGCGCTGGTGTCGAGCGCCGCGTTGCGCGCCAGTGCGGCTTCGCCCAGGGCGATCAGCATCTTCCCCAGCGGCGGATGCGATTCCATGTACATGACGCCGTCGATATGTTTCTGCGCCGAGGCGACATGGTAGTTCTCGTCCCAGAACAGCGAGGCCGGCAGCCAGTAGCGCGTGCCTATGCTCATTGTGGACAAGGCCAGCAGCACCAGTGCAACGAGCCAGTCCTGCCGGCGCGTTTTTGCCGGCGCCACTGCGGCCCGATCTGCTGCGGTTTCGCTTGCTGGCGTCATTCTTCACCCGGTGGGAGAGGCGCTGCCCGCCTGTCCCGCAGGACAAGGCGAGGCACATTTGCATTTCGCTGCAGTGCAGATTGACACCGGTGGCAGAAGCGGTCAACGTCGCCGCCGCAACGAATCCGTCCCGTACGGATCCGGGATTTCGTGCAGTCTGGGAGGGCTGACATGAGACAGGCCATGCCTGTAGAAAAGTGCATCCAGCAACCGTCCGATGTCGCAATCGGTGTTGCCCGGCGCGGCCTGCATACGAGTCCGTGGCCGTTGGTATCGCGTGCGGCTGGCTGCTGCGTTTCGCCGGCACTGCTCGGCAAAAGTCTGTCCAAAAATGATACCGGTGTCATTGCCTTGCCGGCGCGTCATCGATGGCGATGACGGCGCTATCCGTGGCGCTTGCCGTCGCGGTTTTTCGTGCCGGCGCACAGTCCCGGGTCTAGCCAGCGGCGGATAGCGGCGATGGCGTCCGTATTGCGCCTGTTGCCAGACTCTGCAGGCGTTCCGGCCCGCTGCGTTTGTTTCCAGAAATACAGTTGTTCACCAGAAATTCTGTTGGCCGGTTGCCCGAAGCGGCGCCCAAGTCCTGTCACGCACTTTTGTCCGGGGATTTCCACGATGGTCGTGAACTCACTGCAACGCGCCGCCCGCAGGGCAGCGCTGTCGATCGCCCTGCTGTTCGGCGCTGCGCCCTCTGCCGCGCTGGCACAGGCCAGCGTGCCGTTCGCCGAGAATTTCGATACGGCCACGACCGCCACCTTCACCACCGCCGGCTATCGCGCGCTGCCGGGCGACGCGGCCAGGCCGATGTATTTCGCCACCGGCGGCGGCAGCAATATCACCATCACCCCGGCCGGGCAGCTCAGCCTGACCAACGGCCGCTTCAGCATCGGCAATACCGATACCAGCGTCACGACCACGGCCGCCCTGGCGCCGGCCGGCATCTTCGACCTGAGCCAGCAATACACCGTGTCGTTCTGCCTGGTGAGCAGTTCCGGTGCGGGAAATTTCCAGATCTATATCAATAACAACACCACCGGCGCGGCCAACTCGCCACTGGGCAATGCTTCGCGCATCGCCAACCTCGCCGTGACCAGCCTGGCTGCGGGCACGGTGTATTCGGTCACCTCCAGCGTCGGCTCGCCGACCGCTTTCCTGCAATTGCGCGCCGAGAGCAGCGCGCTGGTGGTGATCGACAACTTTCGTATCGACTACGGCGCCAGTGGCAGCGCGAGCTGTCCGGCGCCGGGCCAAGCGCAACTCACGCTCGATCCGGCCGCTGCCAGCTGGACGGCACCGGCCGGCGGTGCCGCGTACGGCGTCAGCGTGAATGCGCTGACGGCGGCCGGCACCGCGGACACCTTCAGCGTTGCATCGAGCAATCCTGCCGTGGTCAGCGCCGTCGCCAAGGGCAGCGCCGTGACACTGAGCCCGCTCGCTGCCGGCAACGCCACGATCACCTTCACCAGCGGCTCGGATGCGACGGTGCAGAAAACCATCGCCGCCACGGTGCTGGCCGAATCGACGACGGTCTACGACCTGAGCGGCGTCGCATCGCCGCCGGCCCTGGCCAGCGGAGTACACGCCGACACGCGCCTGCGCCTGCACTTCGATGTGCCGCCCAGCCTGGGCACGGCGGGCAGCGTGCGCATCGTGCGTGCCAGCGACGGCGTGGTGGCCGATACGATTGCGCTGGCCGGCGACATCGATGCGCTGGGCTATCCGGGCCAGGACCGCGTGCGCGTGATCAGGCGCGATGCCATCAGCGTTGCCGGCAATGCCGTGACCATTGCGCCACATAGCCATGCACTGGCCTACGACACCGAATACCGCGTGCTGATCGACAACGGCCTGATCGTCGGTGCCACGCTGCATGGCATGGCGTTCGACGGCATCGGCGCGAATGCCGGCTGGCGCTTCACCACGCGCAGTGCGCCGGCCGTGTCCAGCCCGCTCATGGTCGACGATGACGGCCTGGCCGATTTCCGCACCGTGCAGGCCGCCATCGATTTCGCCGTGCAGCAGTTCCCCGGCGATACGCCGGTAGACATCCATATCGGCAACGGCAACTACCGCGAGCTGCTGTACCTGCGTGGCAAGAACCGTCTTTCGCTGATCGGCGAGACGCGCGACGGCGTGGTGCTGAACTACCGCAATTCCGAAGCCTTCAACAGCGGCACCGGCACTAGCCGCGCACCCGGCCCCGGCGCAGCCAATGGCGGGCGCAGCGTATTCCTGATCGAAAACGCCGACCTGCTCACGCTGGAAAACCTCACTCTGCGCAACACCACCTTGCGCTCCGCGGCGGCCAGCCAGGCCGAGACGCTGTACTTCAACGGCGACGGCACGCAGCGCCTGATCGGCAAATACGCACGCTTCCAGAGCGAGCAGGACACGCTGCAGCTGAAGTCATACGCCTGGTTCTATCGCTGCCTGGTCGAAGGCAATGTGGATTTCATCTGGGGCGCGAACCGCGTCAGCCTGTTCGAGGAGAGCGAGATCCGCTCGCTGGGCGATACGCAAAACCCCAGCCAGGGCGGCTATGTGCTGCAGGCACGCAGCGTTGCTGCCGGCGACAAGGGCTTCGTCTTCCTCAACAGCGCGCTGACCCACGGTCCCGGCCCCGGTCCGCTCGCCGGCGACGTGCCGCCGGGCGCGACGTATCTGGCCCGCAGCGGCGGCAGCACGGCGTATTTCGACAACGTGGTGTTCGTCAACACGCGCATGGATGCTCATGTGGCCGGGCTGGGCTGGGCTGCGGCAGGCGTGAACGGCCAGCCGGCGTCCAATCCGGCGACAGCGACGGCCAGCAGCGGCTGGCGCGAATACGGCAGCACCGACCTGTCCGGCACACCGCTGGATCTCGCCAGCCGTGTCGGCGGCTATCTGCTGCAGCCGGCCGAGGTCGCGGCGGAGTTCTCTACACGTGCACAAATATTTTCCGCCTATGGCGGCGGCGCGGGATGGGACCCCCTGGCCGACGGCAGTCCGGCCGACCGCGTATTCGCCAATGGCTTCGACGCGGCGGCCGGCCCGGCCAGCAACCTGCCGCTGACGGAAAGCTTCGCCGATGCCACGGTTGGTGCCGGCAGCGGCGGCAGCATCAGCAGTTTCTGGTCGCCGGCCTACCGTTCCATCCCGGGCCAGGCGCAGATACCGATGTACGTCGCGACCGGCGGCGGCAGCGGCCTGCTGCTCACGCCGGAAAAAACCCTGTCGCTGACCGGCGCGCGCTTCACCATCGGCAGCACAATCCCCAGCCAGGTGAGCAGCGCGACCAGCGCACCGCCCGGCGTGTTCGGCCTGGACCAGCCGTATACGATTTCGTTCTGCGTGCTGTCGCGCTCGGAGACGGGTTTCTTCTACGTCTATATCGACAACAACACCACCACGTCGGCCAACTCGCCGCTGGGTGCGGCATCGCGGCTGGGCGAATTCCCGGTCGCCGACATGGTGCCGGGCACGGTGTATTCCGTCACCGGCACTGTCGGTACGGCGGCCTCGTTCCTGCAGCTGCGCACCAACAGCGGCACGACGCTGGTGATGGACAATCTGCGCATCGACCGCGGCACGGTTGCCGGTGCCACCTGCAAGGGCGCGGGCAGTTCCAGCAGTTCGTCCAGTTCATCCAGCTCCAGTTCTTCCAGCAGCAGTTCGTCGAGCAGTTCCAGTTCTTCCTCGTCCAGCAGTTCCTCGTCCAGCAGCGGCCCGGGCACGCTCAGCTGCGAAGTGGCTAACACGGTGCCTGGCTTTGCCTCGCTGGGCGGCGGCACGACGGGCGGTGCCGGCGGCCGCGCCGTCACGGTAACGACCGGCGCGCAGCTGGTGACGGAACTGGCCAGCCAGGTCGGCAACACCCAGCCGCTGACGATTTTCATCGGCGGCGTCATCACCCCAGCCAACAGCGGCAGCGTGAGCAAGTTCGATGTGAAAGACATGAACAACGTCTCGATCATCGGCTTGCCCGGCTCGCTGTTCGACGGCATCGGCATCAAGATCTGGCGTGCCAACAACGTCATCCTGCGCAACCTGACCTTGCGCTACGTCAACATCGGCGACAAGGACCAGATCAGCATCGACGGCCCGGCCTCGAATATCTGGATCGACCACAACGAGATGTACAACTCGCTGGAGGTCGACCAGGACTTCTACGACGAACTGGTCAGCGGCAAGGGCAATATCGACAACATCACCATCTCGTACAACTACCTGCACGACAGCTGGAAAACTTCGCTGTGGGGTTCCAGCGACAGCGACAATTTCAATCGCCGCATCAGCTTCGTCGGCAACCACTGGGACAACGTGATGTCGCGCCTGCCGCTGTTCCGCTTCGGCGAAGGCCATGTGCTGAACAACTACTACCACAACGTGCAGCGCACCGCGGTCAACTCGCGCATGGGCGCGAAGATCCGCATCGACAGCTCGCACTTCGAGGATTCCACCAATGTGGTGATCTCGCAGGACAGCAGCCAGATCGGCTACTGGGACACCAATGCCGACAACATTTTCCAGAATGTGACCTGGACGACGTTGCCCGAGCCCAACTGCAGCAGCAATCCCTGTGCCTGGGGCAATACGCCGGGCACGGTGCAGAACGGCGGGCAGATTGCCTCGACGGTGAGCTACGTGCCGCCGTATGCGTATACCGTCGTGCCGGGAGCCGAGGTGCGCGCCCACGTGCTGGCCAATTCGGGAACGGGCCGCATCGACGCCTGTCTGGCCTTGCCGGGCGGCGGCTCGTCGAGTTCCAGCAGTTCCAGCAGTTCTTCGAGTTCGAGCAGCTCAAGCAGCAGCTCGTCGAGTTCCAGCTCCAGCAGCTCGTCCAGCTCGTCCAGTTCGAGCAGCAGCTCCGCTGGTGCCGTCATTCCGTTTGCCGAAGATTTCGACGCGGCGACCACGGCGACCTTCCGCACCGCCGCCTATCGCTCGCTGCCGGCCCAGCCCGCGGTCGAGATGTACTACGCCCTCGGCGGCGCCAGTGCCATCACGATCGGCGACGGCAGTCTGGGCCTGGCCGGCGCGCGCTTCTCCATTGGCAGCACCCAGCCCGGCGTGCAGTCGACGACGACGACTTCGCCGCCGGGCATCTTCGATCTGAGCCAGCCCTATACCGTGTCGTTCTGCGTGCGCGCCGCCTCGGGCAGCGGCAACCTGCAGCTGATGGTGGACAACACCACGACCAGTGGCTCGACCTCGCCGCTGGGCGCCGCCTCGCGCATCTACAGCAAGGCGGTGACCAGCCTGGTAGCGGGCAGTGTGGAGTCGGTGACTTCGACCGTCGGTACGGCTGCTTCGTACTTCCATCTGCGCACGGAAAGCAGCGCCAGCGTGGTGCTGGACAATCTGCGCGTGGACTATGGCGCAGTGGGCAGCGCGACCTGCGCGGGCTCTGGTTCCTCGTCCAGCTCCAGCAGTTCGTCGAGTTCCAGCAGTTCTTCCAGCTCCAGTTCCAGCAGTTCCAGCTCGTCGAGCGGCAATCCCGTCGATGCGGCCTTGCTGCCGGTCGGCAATGTATTGCCCGCCGCGATGGGCGTGCGCACCTATTCGGCGCCGACGACCAATCTGTCGTTCGTGGCGGTGCCGCCCACGCCGGTACATGTGAACCATTACCAGAATCTGCCGGCCGACCCGACCGGCGGCGTGCTGAGCTTCGAACGCGAGACCGCGCCGGCGAACGGCTGGCATGCCTGGTCGGAATACGGTCCGGTGCTGGTCACCGGCGGCTCGGCGGCGGCGCCGGATCGCATCTATACCGTGTTCACCAAGGAACAGCTGATCGCCGCGCTGCAGCAGGCCGGCAACGAGCCCAAGATCGTCCGTGTCGTTGGCGTGATCGATTTCCGCTTCACCAACGGCGTCTACCAGGAATACACCAGCTTCGCCGACCAGCACCAGGGCGGCACGGTGGTGATTCCGTCGAATACCACCCTGGTCGGCATCAACGGCAGCGATGGTGCGCCGGCGCGCTTTGCCGGCACGCAGATCGCCATCGGTCGCGAGTTCTCGCCGCCGCATGCCAACTCGCCCGCCGTGCCCGAGCCCAAGTCCAACTACGAAGCGTGGATCAGCCACGGCGGACTGGCCGAGGAATATCCGGGCTGGACGCGCAACGTGATCGTGCGCAACCTGCTCATCGAGAATCCCTGGGACGTGAACCCGGGCTCGGCCGATGCGGAGTTCGACGGCATCGTCGTGTCCTGGGCGCAGCAGGTCTGGGTCGACCATGTGACGGTCGGGCCGGGCCAGTACAACGGCAGCTATACCGCTACCCGGCGCGACGGTTCGCTCGACATCGTGCGGGCTTCGAACTATGTCACCGTGGCCAACAGCCGCTTCGAGACCAGCGACAAGACCAACCTGATCGGCAACGGCGACAGCGGCCGCGCCTGGAGCGACCAGGGCCGGCTCAAGGTGACCATGGCGGGCAACCATTGGTATTTCAACCAGTCGCGCATGCCGCGCGTGCGCTATGGACAAGTACACCTGTACAATAATTTCTACCAGGGCAGCATTGCCTCGGTGCCCAACCAGAAATGGGGCAGCGGCATGGCGCTGGGCACGCTGGGCGACATTCTCGCACACGGCAATTTCTTCCATGTGCTGGGCGTCAAGCTCAATGCCGGCAACGAGATCTGCGGCAAGCTGGTGATGAACCACGGCGGCGGCAGCGGTTTCCGCGGCGAAGCGCTGTGGTTCCAGAGCGACCATGCCTCGGCGCTGACGCCGCAGCAGGTCGATGCCTTCCTGGCCGGTTGCGACGGTTTGCCGCTGAGTACCTGGCAGCCGCCCTACGCGTATACGGTCAGTGCCGATCCGCCTGCGCTGGGCAGCAGCGTGCCGGCGGCGGTCGGGGCGGGCAAGCTGCCCTGAGCCGTTTTCCACAAAGCGACAGCGCGCGCCCGTGATGGCGCGCGCTGCATGTCACACCGGGCCGCGCTGGGCAAAACGCTGCTGCAGCTTGCCCAGCGCCAGTGCGGTTTCCCGGCGGATGCGCCAGCGCCCGATCACGGCATCGACCGCGCGCAGCCATAGTGGCTGCACCGCGTAGTCGAGCGTGCGCGTGAACAGCGTGCCGCTGCCGTCGGCGGCAAACTCGTAGCGCAGGCGCACGCGGCTGCCGTCGGCCATGCTCGCGGTTGCCTGCCAGTACGCCGGCCGCTGCGCGTCGGTGACGCGCCAGTGCAGGCGGCGGCGGAAGCCCGCTGTGCGGATGTTTTCCTCGAATGCCGCGTCCTTGCCCAGCGCTGCGCGCGTATCCGGAATCGTGCCCAGCGAGGCCGCATGCCATTCGTGCCAGCAGGCGGGCATGGTCAGGTAGTCGTAGGCCTGCTGCGGCGTGGTGGCCAGCAGCGTGTGGCTGGTATGGGTAGGCATAGCAAGGCTCCTGTCGTGGCAGCGGATGCGCGGCGGTCAGCGCGGCGGCGGGTCTTCCGCTTCCCAGTACAAGGTGCCGCACACCCAGTCCGTCAGCGGAAACACAAGGTTGAAATTGCGCGTCTGCATCAGGTTGCGGCGATGATGCAATTGATGCAAACGCCGCATATGCCGTATCCACGGCAATTTCGCCAGCCTGTGCTGTGGCGGCAGATGCTCACAGGCATGGAAGATCTCGTAGCTCAGGTAGCCGCCGAGCAAGGTGGCACAGAACAGCGCGGCGACATTGGCATCGACCAGTGCGATGGCCCAGTACAGCGGCAGCAGTGCGGCGCAGAACAGCACGATCAGCCAGGCCGGGAAAAAGATCACGCGCCAGTCGCGCGCCTGCTCGTACGGCATCTGCGTTGCAACGAAAAAGCTGTGATGGTCGCCGGTATGGCGCTTGTAGAACAGCGCGCCCAGGCGATGCTTGTGATGGCCGTAGCGCCTGTGCACGGTGTATTCGCCGGCGTTGAAGACGACCAGGCCCAGCGGAATCGCCAGCCATTGCCAGGCGCGCACCGCGTCGATGCTCGCCAGCAGCACGGCCAGCACCGTCACGCCGAATACCAGCACGAAGCCGCCGTGCAGCCAGGCGTTGTAGTAGCGGCCGATACCGGCGCGATAGCGGGCGCGAAAGCCTGCGGTGTCGTGGGTCATGCGGAACTCCGGCGATTCTGCACGGCGTGGCGGCGCCGCGCTGCGTGCACGGCGCCACCCGCGTGGTTTGCGCCAACGGCGTGGCGGTCGATGATGAGTCAACGGCAAGGCCGGCGCATTGACAGCAGCCTGCGCCGGGTTGACATTTCGCGCCAATCTGAGCGAAGTCCCGCATGCTCGACCCGCGTACCGTCTCCAATCCCTATGTGCGAATGCTGCTCGGTGTGCTCGACGCCGAGGGCGTGGACGTGGCCGCGCTGCTTGCCGGCCTGGGTGTCGATGCCGGTCTGCTCGACGATCCGAATGGCCGCATCGCGCCGGAAACCGTGCACCGCATCTGGCAGCACGGCCTGGCGCTGACCGGCGATGCGCTGCTCGGCCTGAAAGTCGCCGCTGCGGCGCGGCCGTCGACGTTTCGTGCGCTGGGCCTCGCCGCGGCCAGCAGCACCTCGCTGCAGCACGCGCTGAGCGTGATGTTGCGCTACTACCGCCTGGTCAGCGAATCCGGTGCACTGAGCGCGCAGCCCCGGGCCGGCGGCGAGGTCGCCATCGTCTATACCGAACAGCTCAAGCGCGTGCAGCTGTTTCCGCAGCAGGTCGAAGCGATCATCGGCGGTATCTGGGTGACCGCCTGTGGACTGGCCGAGCGCCCCCTGGTACCGGCTGGCGTGGCCTTCCGCCATGCGCGGCAGGGCGATGAAAAAACCTATCGCGAATTCTTCCGCTGTGCCGTGCAGTTCGACGCACCCGGGCACGAACTGCGCCTGCCTGCGGCCGAACTGGCGCGCCGCCTGCCCCAGGCCGATGCCGAGCTGCACCGCATCCATTGCGAGTGGCTGGGCCGCCAGCTCGCCGGCCTGCCTCAGGCTGGTTCAGTCAGTGCCTTTGCCCGGCAATGGCTGGCCGCCAGGGCCAGCGGCGCCCTGCGTATCGGCGACCTGGCCCAGTCCCTGGGCATCAGCGTGCGGGCGCTGCAGCGGCAATTGCAGCAGGAAGGCCAGGCCTGGACTTCGCTCGTCGATGCGGCACGCCGCGAGGCCCTGGAAACCCTGCTGCGCCAGCGCGTGCCGCTGGAAGAAGCCGCCCGGCAGCTGGGCTATCACGACGCCAGCAGCCTGAGTCGTGCGGCGCGGCGATGGTTTGGCAGGACGGCGGGGCAGTGGCGGCAGCTGGCTGGACCGTCAAACGTATAAGTGTGAATTCCTGCTGTGCAGCGTTGCCTCCTTCGGCCAGGCAGGCTGCCCCGACGTCGCTGCGCCGGAACGCTGTCAGGCCGGCACGGCGTCAACGGCGCGCAATGCCGCTGACCGCTTATCCGTGCGGACGACCGCTGGCTGTGCATGCCGACCGCAGGTCACGTATCGCTCGGTCATGCGCGGCGACAGTCCTACGCTGTCCCTGTCCACAGAAGGAGAGGGTGCATGCGGATTTTCGGAATACTGCTGCTGGCGACGGCGCTGGCGTCTGCTGGCGCGGCAGGGGCGAAGGAAGGCGTGCCGGCAAAGGCCGCCACAGCAGCGCTCGCGCGCGAGGCCGGTGAGTTCTTCAAGGGCCACCAGCCCGGCGGCGTGGTGCTAGTGACGCGGGGCGACGAGGTGCTGCTGCGGCAGGCCTACGGGCTGGCCGACATCGAGAACGGCGTGGCGATGCGGCCGGACGCGGCGCTTCGGCTGGCATCGATCAGCAAGCAGTTCACTGCCGTGGCGGTGTTGCAGCTGGTGCAGGCGGGCAAGCTGAGCCTGAGCGCGACGCTGGAGTCGCTGGACCCGGCGCTGAATGGGCCCTTGTCCGGCGTGACGGTGCAGCAACTGCTCACGCATACATCGGGCATCAAGAACATCAGCAGCATCCCGGCGTCGCGAGCTGCACGGCGGGAGGAAGCCGATGCGGCCGGCCTGATGGGTTACTTCAAGGATCTGCCGCTGGAGTTCGCCGCGGGCACGCGCTTCCGCTACAGCAATTCCAACTACATCGTGCTGACGCATCTGATCCAGCGCCTGTCGGGGCAGTCTTACGCCGACTACCTGCAACAGGCGATCTTCCAGCCGCTGGGCATGCAGCACACGCGCTATGACAATCATCTGGCCGTCATCGCCGCACGCGCGCACGGCTATCGGCGCGTGCAGGGCGAATTGCAGAACGCCGATTTCATCAGCATGTCGCAGCCGCAGGGCGCGGGGGGCCTGGTCAGCACGGCGGACGACCTGGCGATCTGGCATCGGGCCTGGCGCGACGGTGCGCTGCTGCCGGCTGCGGTGCTGGCGCAGGCCACGGCCAAGACCATCCTGGCCGACGGCAAGCCGTCGCCTTACGGCTTCGGCTGGATAATCGGCCAGGTGCAGGGGCTGTCCGATGTGGAACACGGTGGCTTCATCAACGGCTTCAACAGCTACGTGGTGCGGCTGAAGGAGCCGGACGTCTTCGCTACCGTGCTGACCAATGCGGAGTTCCTCGACCCCAGCCAGCTGACCGTGCGGCTGGCCGCCATCGCGGCGGGCAAACCCTATGCGCCTGCGGTCGCCGCGAGCGGGAAGGACAAGGCCTGGCTGGGCCGCTACGTACTTGGCGCAGACGACGTGCGGCTGCTGTCGGAAGCCGCCGGCAAGCTGCAGCTGCAGCGCGAGGGAGAAGCGCCTGTCGCGGTCAGCCCCGCTGCCGACGGCCGCTACTACCTGGACGGCGGCCTGGATTACCTGAGCTTTGCCACGGCCGGCGACGGCGGCGCGGTGATGACGCTGCACGATCGCCTGATGGGCGACAGCGTCGGCCGGCGCGAACCGGCTGCAGCGGCCGCACCGGCTACAGGCTCAACACTTCCCTGAAACGCGCGCTCTGGCGGCGCGACACTTCCACCTCCAGGCCGCCGCGCAGCGTGAGCATCAGCCCGCCGTTGCTCCAGGGAGCGACCTGCTCCACGTAGTCGAGATTGACGATGTACTTGCGGCTGGCGCGGAAGAATTTCTCCGGCGCCAGCTGCGTCTCGATGGCACCGAGCGGGCGGTACAGCAGCGGTGCATGCGTGTGGAAATAGATACGACTGTAATTTCCGACCGCCTCGATCACACGTACATCGCGCGGCTTGACCAGGAAGCAGTGCTCGCCGTCCTTGATGAAGATGGGGCTGTCCATCGAGCGCCGTGCCGGCGTGGCCGGCATGGCCTCGGTCAACTTGTATACCGCCTGTGCCAGCCGTTGCGGGTCTATCGGCTTGAGCAGGTAGTCCACCGTGTTGTAGGCAAACGCCTTGAGCGCATACGCATCGAAGGCGGTGGTGAAGACGATGCGCGGCACCTGGGTCAGGCGTTCGAGCACGGTGAACGCGCTGCCGCCGGGCAGGTCGATGTCGAGGAACACCACATCCGGCGCGGCGGATTCGATCAACACGATGGCGGCTTCCACATCGCCGGCATGGCCCACCACCGTCACCTGCGGATAGGCCTTGAGCTGGTGTTCCAGTTCGAAGCGGGCCAGCTCCGAATCCTCCACGATGACTGCTTCGATCACGCCACGCTCCCAATCCACACCTGCGCCAGGACACACCCGTCCTGCTCGTCCAGGCGCAAACCCGCGCGGGTGCCGAAGGACAATTGCAGCCGCTGCCGCAGATTGTCCAGGCCGGTGCCGCTGCCATCGGCCGTCGCCAGGCGGCCGCTGTTGCGTACGTCGATGCGCAGCGCGCCGCCTTGCGTCGCCGCATCGACACACAATTCGCCGCCGCTGCTGCTGGGGCCCAGGCCGTGCTTGATCGCGTTTTCCACCAGCAGCAGCACGCAGAAGCGGGGCACGGGCAGTGGCAGCGCCAGCGGGTCCACCTGCTCGCGGTAGCGCAGGCGCTGGCCGAGCTGCAGTGCAACCAGGCTGAGATAGTCGCGCACCACGGCCATTTCCTCCTGCAGCGGCACCAGTGCTTCCTCGCCGGCTGCGAACGGGTAGCGCAGCATGCTGGCGAAGCGCGTGATCTGCTCGCGCGCCAGCTCGGGGTCCTTGAGGATCAGGGCGCGAATATTGTTGAGGGTATTGAAGGTGAAGTGCGGGCTGATGTGGCCGAGCAGGCGTTGCAGCTGGGCTTCCTTGAGCGCCAGCCGCAAATCGTTCTGATGGCGCGCGGCTTCTGCCAGCCGCGTCTGTCGGCTGATGGCGAGGTACAACAGGCTCCACGCGACGAAGGCCGGTGCCAGCAGCGCCGCACGCGAGATCATCGGCTGTGCGTCGTACAGCGCGGCCAGGCCGGGCGAAAGGCCGGCCAGCAGCGAAAGCGTGGCGTGGAAGATCAGGTCGACGCCGAGTGCGGCCAGCACGCTGGCCACCAGCAGCACGCCGAGCCAGCGCAATTCACCGTAGCCATCGGCCTGCAAGGCCCGGTACAGCCAGCGCAGTCCGAGGCTGGCCAGCATTCCACCCACGCTCACGGCGGCTACTGCCGCGAACTGAAGCGCGTCCGGTACCGACGCTTCGCTCGGGCGGGCGAAATAGGCGATCAGCAGGAACAGCGACCAGCCCGGCACCTGCAGCAGCCAGAACTTCAGCGTCACAGCGCGAATTCGTTGGAGGGGGACGGCACTCTACCCGATGTTCCTCGGCCGCAAGCAGCGCCGGCAGCGGCCTGCTTGCTTGCGGCGGCTCGCGATGCGGAAGGGGAGCGACGCCGCGTCGGTGGGATGCCGGCTTGCAGACGGCCTCGCTTGAGGCAGCCCCTTGCGGCCTTATCTGGATTCACTCCGCGACCGCGCTTATCGCTAGCATCGCCCCATGCCCCTGGCCACTTTCCACCCTGCCGTCGCCCGCTGGTTCGAGCGGACTTTCCCCGCCCCCACGCCTGCCCAGCGCGCGGCATGGCCGGCGATCCAGGCCGGGCGCCACACCTTGGTCGCCGCGCCTACCGGCTCGGGCAAGACGCTGACGGCGTTTCTCGCCGCGCTGGATGATCTGGTGCGGCGCGGCCTGGAACACGGCGGCCTGCCGGACGAAACGGCCGTGGTCTATGTCTCGCCGCTGAAGGCGCTGTCCAACGATATTCGCCTGAACCTGGAAGCGCCGCTGGCCGGTATCCGCGAGGAACTGGCTGCGCTGGGCCTGCCCGATGTGGACATCCACACGGCGGTGCGCACCGGCGACACGCCGCCGGCAGAACGGCAGAAAGCGTTCCGCAAGCCGCCGCATATCGTCGTCACCACGCCCGAATCGCTGTACGTGCTGCTCGGCTCGGCATCGGGCCGCAGCCTGTTGTCGACGGTGCGCACGGTCATCGTCGACGAAATCCACGCCGTGGCGGCGAGCAAGCGCGGCAGCCACCTGGCGCTGTCGCTGGAGCGCCTGCAGGCGCTGTGTCCGCAGCCGCTGGTGCGGGTCGGCCTGTCGGCCACGCAAAAGCCCATCGACGCGGTAGCGCGCTTCCTGGTCGGTGCCGGCGACGGCATCGACGCGCCGGCCTGCGAGATCGTCGACATTGGCTACGGCAAGCAGCGCGACCTGGCGCTGGAACTGCCGCCGGCACCGCTAGGCGCGGTGATGTCGAACGACCAGTGGGAACAGGTCTACGACCGCGTCGCCGGGCTAGTGCGTGCGCATTCCACCACATTGGTATTTGTCAACACGCGGCGCATGGCCGAGCGCGCGGCACGCCACCTGGGCGAGCGGCTGGGCAGGGACACGGTCGCCGCCCACCACGGCAGCCTGGCGCGCGAGGCGCGCCTGGATGCGGAACAGCGGCTCAAGCGCGGCGCACTGAGTGTGCTGGTGGCGACGGCATCGCTGGAACTGGGCCTGGATATTGGCGACGTGAACCTGGTCTGCCAGCTCGGCACGCCGCGTTCCATCGCGGCCTTCCTGCAGCGCGCAGGGCGCTCCGGCCATGCGGTCGGCGGCGTGCCCAAGGCGCGCCTGTTTCCGCAGTCGCGCGACGAACTGGTCGAATGCGCCGCACTGCTGGACTGCGTGCGCCGCGGCGAACTGGATGCCCTGCGCATTCCCGTCGCGCCCCTGGACGTGCTGGCCCAGCAGCTGGTGGCCGAGACGTCCGCCCGCGACTGGGACGAGGATGCCTTGTACGCGCTGGTGCGCCGCGCCGCGCCCTACGCGCAGCTGAGCCAGGCCGACTACGCCACCGTCGTGCGCATGCTCGCCGATGGCTTCACCACACGCCGCGGCGCGCGCGCCGGCTACGTGCATCGCGATGCGGTGAACCGGCGCCTGCGCGAGCGCAAGGGCGCGCGCATGACCGCGCTGATGTCCGGCGGCACCATTCCCGATACCGGCGACTACGCGGTGATGCTGGAACCCGAAGGCCACACCATCGGCACGGTGAACGAAGACTTCGCCATCGAAAGCCTGTCCGGCGACGTGTTCCAGCTGGGCAACGCGAGCTACCGCATCCTGCGCATCGAACCCGGCCGCGTGCGGGTGGAAGACGCCAAGGGCGTGCCGCCGAATATTCCGTTCTGGCTGGGCGAGGCGCCGGGCCGCAGCGACGAGCTGTCGTTCGGCGTGGCGCGGTTGCGCGAAGGCGTCGCCGCCGCGATCGGCGAAGGTGGCACCAGCGCCGGCCTGCACTGGCTGGTGCACGAAACCGGCCTGGACGAGGAAGCCGCGCGGCAGATAGCCGACTACCTGGGCAAGGCCATCGCCGCGCTGGGCGAGCTGCCGACGCAATCGCGCATCGTGCTGGAGCGCTTCTTCGACGAGTCCGGCGGCACGCAGCTGATCATCCACTCGCCGTTCGGCAGCCGCCTCAACCGCGCCTGGGGCCTGGCCCTGCGCAAGCGCTTCTGCCGCCAGTTCAATTTCGAGCTGCAGGCGGCGGCGACCGAAGATGCCATCATCCTGTCGCTGTCGACCAGCCACAGCTTTCCGTTGCTGGAAGTGTCGCGCTACCTGCATTCGGCCACGGCACTGGACGTGCTGGTGCAGGCACTGCTGGATGCGCCGCTGTTCGGCGTGCGCTGGCGCTGGAACGCGACCACCGCGCTGGCGCTGCCGCGCTTCGTCGGTGGACGCAAGGTGCCGCCGCAGCTGCAGCGCATGAAATCCGAAGACCTGCTCGCCACGGTATTTCCCGACCAGGTGGCCTGCCTGGAAAACATCGTCGGCGAACGCGAGATTCCCGATCATCCGCTGGTCGCCCAGACCCTGCACGACTGCCTGCACGAAGCCATGGACGCCGACGGCTGGCTGCAACTGCTGCGCCGGCTGGAGCAGGGCGAGATCAGCGTGATCGCCCGCGACCTGCCGCTGCCGTCGCCGCTGGCTGCGGAAATCATCAACGCGCGGCCTTACGCGTTTCTCGACGACGCCCCGCTGGAAGAGCGCCGCACCCAGGCCGTGCAGAGCCGCCTGTACCGCGAAGCCGAATCGGCCGACGAACTGGGCAAGCTGGATGCGGCCGCCATCGCCGCGGTGCGCGAAGAAGCCTGGCCGCAGCCGCGCAGCGCGGACGAAATGCACGAGGCGCTGGTCGGCATCGGTGTTGTCAGCGGCGACGAAGCGCAGGCCAATGCCGGCTGGACAGATTGGCTGCAGGCCCTGGCGGTTGACGGCCGTGCCACGCGCCTGTGCGGTGATGAAACAGTGTCCACAGTGGAACTCTGGTCGGCGACCGAGCAATTGCCGCTGCTGCGCACGTTGTTGCCGGCAGCGGTCTGCGTGCCCGAGGTCGACGTGCCGGAGGAGTTCGCCCAGGCCGAGTGGTCGCGGGAAACCGCCCTGCGCGAACTGCTGCGCGCACGCCTGACCTGCCTGGGGCCGGCCCGGGCCGATGCAGTGGCGCAGTCGCTGGGCCTGCCGCTGGCCGAGATCGGGACGGCCTTGCTGGCCCTGCAGGCTGAAGGCTATGTCATGCAAGGGCGCTTCAGCCCGGATGCCACGGCGGAGGAATGGTGCGAACGCCATCTGCTCGCCCGCATCCACCGCTATACATTGAAACAATTGCGCCGCGAGATAGAGCCGGTATCACCGCGGGATTTCCAGCGCTTCCTGTTCGACTGGCAGCACCTGGGCGAGGGCGAACGCGTGCGCGGTCCGGAAGCGCTGGCCGGCGTGCTGGGCCAGCTGGAAGGCTTCGAGGCGCCGGCCGTGGCCTGGGAATCCGACCTGCTGCCGGCGCGCGTACGCGACTACTCCATCACCTGGCTGGACGAGCTGTGCACCGCCGGGCGCACGCTATGGACGCGGCTGCGGCCCAGCGCCGGCGACGGGGCAGGGCGCGGCAATGCCTCGCTGCGCGCTACGCCCATCCTTCTGCTGCCGCGGCGCAATGCGCCCTTGTGGACGCGGCTGGCCAGCCGGCCGGACGAGGCGCCGGAACTCAGCTCGCGCGCGCAGCGCGTGGCGGACTACCTGGCCGAACACGGCGCTTCGTTCTTCGACGAGATCGGCGATGCCACCCACCTGCTGCGCACCGAGCTGGAAGATGCGCTGGCCGAGCTGGTCGTGCGCGGACGTGCGCAATGCGACAGCTTTGGCGGGTTGCGCGCGCTGCTGGTACCCGCCTCGAAACGCGACGGCAGCGGCTCGCGCCAGCGCCGGCGCAAGGTGCCGCTGTTCGGCATCCGCGATGCGGGGCGCTGGGCCTTGATCCGCCCGTCTGCGCAAGCGGGGCAGGGCGAAGAGACAGAGCACGCCGCCCGCGTTCTGCTGCGCCGCTACGGCGTGATCTGCTGGCGCCTGCTCGAACGCGAAGCCGCCTGGCTGCCGCCCTGGCGCGAACTGGTGCGCGTCTACCAGCGCCTGGAAGCGCGCGGCGAAATCCGCGGTGGCCGCTTCATCAGCGGCATTCCCGGCGAACAGTTCGCCCTGCCCGACGCGGTCGCCGCCATGCGCCGCGTGCGCCGCGACGAAAAGAAAGACCAGTGGATCGCCGTCGCCGCGACCGATCCGGCCAATCTGCTGGGCAGCGTGCTTGCCGGCGACAAGGTGGCGCGCATACCGGGCCATCGCGTGGTGTATCGCGACGGCGTGCCCGTTGCGGTACTGGTGGCAGGAGAAGTGACTTTGCTCGAAACGCTGTCGCCGCAGGACGAACAGAAAGCCGCGCGCCTGTTGCGCGGCCTGGAACCGTATGCCGCTGCTGCAGTCGCGGCGTATGCGGTCCCCCCGCCCTGACTGCTACGGACAAGGCAATTCCCCAACGAGGTGGAATGGGGTTTTGTTTTTGCAGAACTTTTGCACGTGGCCACCTGCCTGCGTGGGAAAACCCGGCGAGTGTCGCTGCCGATCGATATTGCGTGGCTGCACGCCGGGCGGCAATTTCCGCGCATTCCGCTTTGAGGTGACGGTGCCTCGCTGCGCAAATTTCTTTTGCGCTTTGTAAACTTTACGCTCATAGTTGCGCCCGGCAGCTTTGGGGCGCTGTCGCCAGGGGAAGCCAGGATCTCGCGCCGGCCGTGCACTGCATCGGCCGCCCGCGGCGTGGCCAGGTGTCGCCCCGCGCTGCCGGCGGCCCACCTTGTCCACTGCCCCAGGAGCGTTTCATGAAGACGATGTCCTTGGTTTGGCTTTTCTTCGCCCTGTTCCTCGCCGGCTGCAGCACCAATCCGGCCCACGGCGACCGGTCCCACGCGCGCAAGGAAACGTGCAAGCCCACGAGCGAAGCGGAAATCCACGAGGAGTTCGTGCGCTGGAATACGGCGTTGCGCGGTGGCGTGGCAGAGCTCATCGTGGCTATTTATGCGCCGCGCTCCATCCTGCTGCCGACGCGAACCTACCCCGTGCGCATCACGCAGCAGGAGAAGATCGGCTATTTCACGGAACTCATGCGGGCCCATCCCTCCGCCGAAATCGACCTGGAGTTCATCGAGATCGGCTGCAACAGTGCTGTCAATTCCGGTTTGTATACATTTAATCTCGATGGCCAGTACGTCAAGGCGCGCTATTCCTTCAGCTATCGCTGGGCCGGCACGCAATGGCTGATCACCAGCCACCATTCGTCCGTCGTGCCCTGACCGCTGCGCACGCCTGCCGCGGGCAACGCTGCCCGCGGTTCGGCGAGGCCACACCGGGCTGATCGCAGAAAGCCTGTGGCCGATGGCGCAGCCGCAGCGTGGCTGCGCCACGGGCAGGTACGTGGTCAGTAGCGGTTTTGATCACGCCGTGCTGGACAGCTTGCGCATCAGCGTTTCGGCCAATGGCAATGCCACGCTGCTGATCAGGGCGAAAATGCCGATCAGCCACTGCTGGCCCTCGAACACGGTGGGTACCGCTGCGCCCCAGACGGTGAACGCTGCGGTTCCGAGCAGCAGCTCGATGACGGGAAGGTTGTGCCAGCCCAGCTGTGCCTTTGCTTCGGCCGCGTTCGCGACATACAGCGCATAGATGACGATGGGAGTGGCGGCCAGAAAACCGAGGTAGTTCCAGAGAAGATAGAGGCTTGCATCGGGCTTGAACTGTTCTGACACGATGGCGACCACGGGCAGGTAGATGGCCAGCAGTTCGGTCGGGATATAGCGCTTGAGCAACTCCAGCGAGTTGTTGATTTTTTTTGCGTTGGCTTCGGCCGAGCCGGGCGCTGGAGTGGCGGTTCCGTCCTTCCTGGCCGACTCCAGGGCAGCGGTCTGCGCCGCGGTGAATACGGTGGGCTGATTCGGATTGAGCCGCTGGAATGCGGTTCCTGCGATGGCTTGTAGCGACATGGAATACTCCGGCAGTTGGCGGGGAACTATCGCGGCATCCCTGCAAGGACACGCTGCCTGCGTTTGATCGGGCGCAGGAGCGATGCGCACTGCCGACCGCGCAGCAGCGAAGTGCCGTTACGGCCGCGTACGTCGACCTGGCTGCGCAGAAACGCCGCAGAAACGGGGGCTAAAACACGACTGGCGCGTCTTGCGATGCGCGCTATGCCCGCGCAACCTGGCTGCCCGTCGACAGTGCCGCCGCGGCTGCATCCGAACAGGTTCGTGCACTCAGTAAGTGCGGCAGCGGGGGCGATTCTCCCGGCGCGGTTTGCCGGCTCGCTGCGGACCGTGGCTTTCGCGGTACGCTGCCTGTCTGCCGCCGGGACGAATTGCGCTGCTCAGGCAGCGAGCGCTTTGTATCGCGCGTTTCGCAGGCGCAGCCCGGCCGTGCGGCGTGGACAAGCGCGCTGCCGGCAAAGGAAGGCTGCTATTTCACGCGCTTGCCGATCTGTATCCCCAGCCATGCCATCGGCAGATAGGCAACCAGCAGATCCAGCGCCATGAACCACGCCGGCGCCGGAATCATGAAGCACGCGGCAATGCCGCCGCACAGAAACGCCACGCCGATCGCATAGGCGAATCTGGCCTTGTGGCTGGCCGCGATCAGATAAGCCACCAGCGCGCCGGCCAGGGTGCCCAGCGCATGCGCCAGGAACGGCATGATGAAATGCCGCGGCTCGAACAGGGGCATGGCCTTGGCCAGGCTTTCGGCGTTGCTGACATCGACACCTGCAGGTGGCGGAATCAGCGCCGGGCTGAGCGTGATGAGCGCGCCGTTGACGACGGCGCCGACGACGATGCCCGCGAGGACGGCGAGCACGTTGCGCAGCAGCTTGGGCATGGCGATTCTCCTGAGTCGAAGACCTGGAGTGGCGAAGAGCGGAACGCCCGTCGCTTTTAGCGTGTTTCCCGCCACCGATCAAACCGGCGCCATTCCGCGCTGCAGCATCGCACTCCGGCAACGGCGGGCCGGTGCGGAAACCCGCCTGGCGAGCAGCAGGGAAACCTCGCATGCTGAAGATGATCACGGCAGCCGGGTTTGCGCCGGCGGCGGCGAGCCGCCGGCCTGGAGACAGAAGTGAACTATTTTAATTGTTTCTCGGCATCGACGATATCCACGCCCTGCATCTGCCCCAGCAGGCCGTCGAACCAGGGCTTGTGCGAGCTGCCGACGATGGCGAGTACGCGCGCACCGGGCCGCTCGCCGAAGGCCACGCGGATACTGGCCACCATGCGCAGGTTGCGCGCCTCCCAGCCGGCGACATAGAGGCGGCCGTACTGCTGTGGCGAGGGATCGCGCAAGGCCGCGCCGAAGTCGCTGTCGATGGCCTTGCGCAGCACGTCGGGCCGGTTGATGAAGCGGTACAGCGCGAGCAGGTCGTCGCCCTTGGCCAAGGCATCTTCCCGCGCGCGATTGGCCTTGACGTTGTCGGCAGCGGCGTCCCAGGCCGCCTGCATGGCCTTGCCAAAGGCTTCCGTGTCGCCGATCTGCACATTGTCGCCCGTGTGGTCGTCGGCCAGGTACACGCGGGCCAGTCCCAGCTGTGCCGCCAGCCGCGCGCCGATGCTGTAGCTCTCGTTGGCGCTGGCGGCGAGTTTTTCCAGCCGGGCTACCAGTACCGCGTCGAGACCATCGCCCGCGTGCCGCTCGCCGGCGGGCAATTGCAGCCACTGCACCAGTGCCGAGGGGTGTTCGCCCGCGGCGAGAAATACCGCGGCAAGACGCCGGCGCTGTACCGCGCTGGGTTGGGCCGGCCAGTCTTTCAGCGTCTGGTGGAATTCGGCAATCGCCGCCGGCACGTCCAGGCCGGTGGCGGCCTTGGCCGGTGCGGTATCGACGCAATACGGCGACAGGTTGTCAGGCAGATAGACTGTGGGATGGCGCGCGACCAGATCGCATTGCTCGCCGCCGAGGCTTTCGACCGTGATGATGTCGGGCTTGAACGCGGCGAGCCGGGCCAGCAGCGGCTGCAGTAGTTCCGGCGTGATGGTTCTTTCGATCTGCGACAGATGCACCGAGCCCAGTACCAGCACTTGCGTGCGTGGCCCGGGCATTTTCCGGTCGAGTTGCGGCAGCGGTTTTTGCGCCTGTGCGCCGAAGGCGGAAAGGGCGAGGAACAGGCCAAGGGCAGCGCAGCGCAAGTACATGTCGTGATCCGAAGCGATGGGAGTGAGCTAGGGATGCAGAAGCGGTGTCTAGCGTTTAAAGCGCGGTGACGCCTGCGCGGGCAGGGAGGGGCTGCAAGGCAGCGCAGCGTGTGCGAACACCGTGCTCGCCGTGACCGCTTCGCCCCTGCCGCGCCGCCTTGCGGAAAGCGGCGCTCTACTTGTCGCGCTTGCGTTCGATGTCCTTGCGCACCGCGTCTAGCGCGGGATCGCGCTTGGCCAGGTAGGCCACGCTGGTCAGCGGTGCGGCGATCTGCGGGGCGAGTGCGACGAAGTTCACGTCGACCAGCTTGTCCAGGCATTGCGGTATCGCGGCGCAGCCGTCCTTGAGATCGAACGTGCCGTTGGTATAGCGCAGCCCGAAATGCGAGTTGGGCAGCGCCACGCGGCCGCCCTCGGACCAGAAGGCCAGGCGGTCGCCGAGTTCCTCGCCGACGACAGTCACACGCTCGCCGCCGCCTTTCTTCACCGCGGCGGCCGAGACGATGCCGGCGGAATAGGTGTAGTTGCCGACCAGCAGATAAGTGCGGCCGGTGGCCTTGGCCGGCAGCGCGCGCATGAACTGCAGCGTCGTGAGCAGGTTGCCGCCGATGTCGAAGCGCAGGTCGAGAATCAGGTTGTGCGGCTTTTGTGCGGCGATTTCCGCCTCGACGCGGGCGGTGAATTCGGCGATGGGACGGCCGGGTTCGTCTTCGTTGGAGCGGAACTGGATATACAGCGCATCGATTTCCGGCAGGGGCACCGTGCGGAAAGGCTCGCCTGCATCGGCCAGGTAGATGGGCAGCGCATCGTTGCTAATGGCCGTTGTCCACTTTGCCTCATGGGTTACTGGCTGCGGCAGCCACAGGCGTTCGTCCTCGGCGGTTGGCGCTACCGCGTCGTTGGCGACCATCGCCACTACACGCTCGACGACCCTGCCCGAGGCGAGCCTGAGCTTCAGCGCAATGCGGTCGGCGTCCTTCGCCACGCCGATGGCCTGCAGCACGCCCAGCGATTCGATCAGCCCCGGCAGGTATTTGCGGCGATTGATCTCGCTGCCGCCCTGCAGCGACCGGGTGCGCTGGTACAGCGCTGCCGGTGCCAGTCCTTCGACGGCGAGCACGCGCGCGCCGGCCAGGTCGGCCGCGTCGCCCGTGGCGCGCGCAACGATCAGTGCATCGGGAAACCAGAGCAGGCGTAGCGGCAGGCGCGCGGCCGGCAGGGCGCGCGGATCGCGATAGCGCAGGCCGCTGTGGGCGTTGTCGGTCAGCGCGCCGACCTGGGCGAGGCCGACCAGCAGTTCGGCCGGCGACAGGCTGCCGGCGCGGGCTTCGAGTTCGCCCAGTTTTGCCTGCGCAAGCGCGCGCGTGGCGGCTGTATAGGCAAGTTCCTTGGGCAGGTAGTCGTCGCGCACGACAGCAAGATCGGCGAGCTGCGCGGTGCGCAGCGCGTCATCGGCATGCGCTGTCAGCGCGAGGCCGAGGCAGAAAAGCAGAGCGGTAAAGTTGCGCATCGGTAGTTCCTGGCGGGCGGTGGAAACACTGGATCGGTGGGAAAGCAGTTCGAGATTTTTTCCGTCCGCTGGCGGCGAGAGAGCGGTCATCTGCCGGCGGCGGCGTTGCGGCAGCCGGGCGCACGGCAGCAGCACTGCGGTTGCCCGTTGCGGCGGCTGTTCAATGCGCTGCGAATGCGGCGGCGAGTGTCGCCACGGCGCAGCCGGCAAGGCCCAGCGCCATCGCCGCATTGAATGCGCGGCGCCGGCGCGCATCGGCCAGCCAGCGCTGCAGCCGCGCGCCCAGCGCCAGCCAGGCCATGACGCTGGCAAAACAGATCGCCGCTTCGAGCACACACATCGCAAACAGCCGCAGCGCGCGCGCGTCGGGCGGCGCAAGCACCAGCGCGGTGCCGGCCAGTGCCATTGCCCAGCCTTTCGGGTTGACCAGCTGCAGCGCAACGGCTTCGAAGAAACGCGGCGGCTGTGCGGCGTCGCGCCGCGGGCCGGCGTCGCTGCGCAGCAGCCGCCAGGTCAGCCAGGCCAGATAGCCGGCCGAGGCCAGCGCGAGTACGCGCGACAGCCACGGCGTTGTCGCGATCGCGCCGGCAACGCCCAGCGCCGACAGCAGCACCAGGCCAGTACAGCCGACCGTGACGCCGCAGGCGAGCGCGATACCGGCGGCTGCGCCGAAGCGCGCACCGGTTGCTGCGGCCAGCGCGTTGTTCGGCCCTGGCGTAATGCAGCTGACGAATGCCAGCACCGCGAAGGCGGACAGTTCGGCAATCATCGCAGGCTCCAGAGGATCAGGCTTCCAGCCTACGCCGCGGCGGCAGTACAGTACCGATACACTTCCGGTCGAACCGGTCAGTACAGTCGAGCCGCATGGACACTGCCCCGCACGCCTCATCCCGCGTCGACGCCTGCATCGAATGGCTGCGCGCACGCATCGACCGACGCGTATTTCCCGGCGGTGCGCGCGTGCCGTCGATTCGCGCGCTGGCGCGCACGCTGGCGGTTTCGCCGTTCACGGCGGCCGAAGCCTACGAGCGCATGGCCGCAGCCGGGCTGATCGCGGCGCGGCGCGGTGCCGGCTACTACGTCTGCGAAGTGGCCGCGCCTGTGCCGAACCTGGCGCGGGCATCGGCGCAGGTCGACCTCAAATGGCTGATGCAGCAGATGCTCGACAGCGGGCGCGCGGCGAGCGGCCCGGGTCTGGGCGTGCTGCCGGCGGCCTGGCTCGATGGCGATGCCCTCGGCGCCACCCTGCGTGCGATCGGCCGCGAAGGCCCGGGGCGCCTGCTCGAAGGCGGTACGGCGCAGGGTTATGCGCCGCTGCGCGAAGTGCTGGCGCGGCGGCTGGCTGCGTTCGGCATCGCCGCGCATGCCGAGCAGATCGTACTGACGACCGGCATCACGCATGCGATACACCTGGTCCTGCAGACCCTGGTCATGCCCGGCGACACGGTACTCGTGCTCGACCCGTCGTGGTTCGGTGCACTTGGCATGCTCGCGCTGCGCGGTGCGCGCGTGATCGGCGTGCCGTATGCCGCCGGCGGCCCCGACCTGGCTGCGCTCGACGCCATTGCCAGGGAAACGCGGCCGCGCCTGCTGCTGATCAACAGCGTCGTGCAGAACCCGACCGGCCTTGCCCTCGATGCCGCCGCGGTTGCGCGCATTGTGCAGATTGCAGCAAGGTACGATTTTCACGTGATCGAGGACGACGTCTACGCCGACCTGTGCGATCCGCTGCTACCCCGGCTCGCCGCGTACGATGGGCTGCAACGTGTGATCTACGCGGGCGGCTATTCGAAAACCCTTGCTGCGAATCTGCGCGTCGGCTACCTCGCCTGCAGCGAAAACCTGGCGCGCACGTTCGCCGATACCAAGGTGCTGACCGGCTACACCACGCCCGAAGTCAACGAGCGCGCGCTGCACAAGCTGCTGGCCAACGGCCGCTACGGGCGGCATGTCGCGGCCTTGCGCGAACGGCTGGACCTGCAGCGGCGCAAGGCGCTCCGGCTGCTGGAGCGCGAAGGTTTCGCCGTCTACGGCCGTCCCGCGCACGGCCTGTTCGCCTGGGTCGACATGGCCTGCGATACCAACGAGCTTGCACTGCGCGGCCGCGAACGCGGCCTGCTGCTGGCACCCGGCAGCCTGTTCTCGCCCACGCAGCGTGCCAGCCGCTTCATGCGCTACAACGTCACTACGGCGGCCGATGCGGCGCTGCGCGAACTGTTCGCTGCCGCGCGGCAACTGGCGCACGACTGAGCGCTGCTCCTGCTGCTGCCCTGCGGCCTCGTGCCCGCGACGGAACGGAATGTCCGACTGCCCTGGCGCCGGTGCACAGCGCGCGGCGGCTGCGGCGCAATTGCCCCGCATCGGCGCGCTTGTGCAACTGCGCTGCAATACGTTTCCCCTAGCGTGCCGCGGTGCGGAACGTTCCGCCACGATGCCGTCAGTGCACTGCACGCCGGACCGCATCGCGCCCTGCGCACTACGAAAGGATTGCCCTCGATGTCTTTGTTTCCTGCATTTCGCCCTGCGCCGCCGCGTCGCGCCGACCACGCTTTCCCCTCGATTGCGCTGCCGCGCCGGCGTGCGCTGGTGCGGGCCTTGGCCAGTCTGTTGCTGGCCTCCGCGGCCGTTGCCGTGTCGGCGGCGGAAAGCGCGGAAGCCGAGGCCGTCGCCGATGCGCAGACGCAGCGCGGTTCGGCCAGTGGCGCAACCCCGTCGCTGGAAACCGTGACCGTCACCGCCGAGCGGCGCGAAGAAAACCTGCAGGAAGTGCCCGTCTCGGTCGGCGTGGTGCAGGGCGATGCGATGCGCGACTACACCGCCGGCGGCGACGACACCCTGCTGGCGCTGGCTGGCCGGGTGCCGGCGCTGTACGCGGAAACGACGACCGGCCGCATCTTCCCGCGCTTCTATATCCGCGGCCTGGGCAATATCGATTTCTATCTCGGCGCGTCGCAGCCGGTGTCGATCATCCAGGACGACGTCGTGCTCGAACACGTGGTGCTGAAATCGAACCCGGTCTACGACCTCGACCAGGTGGAAGTGCTGCGCGGTCCGCAAGGCTCGCTGTTCGGCCGCAATACCACGGCCGGCATCGTCAAGTTCGACAGCATCAAGCCGGGCCAGGAACATTCCGGCCGCGCCCAGCTGAGCTATGGCAGCTACGGCTCTTTCTCCTTCGACGGCGGTGTCGGCGGTCCGCTCAGCGACATCGCGTCGTTCCGCGTGTCGGCGCTGTACCAGCATCGCGACGACTGGGTCAGCAATCGCTACCGTGGCCCCAGCGCCGACGGCACGGCCACGCCGCAGGACGATGCCATGGGCGGCTATGACGACCGCAATGTGCGCCTGCAACTGCTGCTGCAGCCGTCGGAAAATTTCTCGCTGCTCGCTTCAGGCCATGCGCGCGACTACGACGGTACCTCGACGCTGTTTCTGCGCAACGCCATCGTGAAGGGATCGAACCGCGTCGACGTGCCGCGCGACGAAGTGGCCTACGACGAGGCAAACAACAATCCGCAGGCCTACAAGACCCACGGCGGCTCGCTCAAGGCGATCTACAACTTCGGCGGCATCTCGCTGACCTCGATCAGCGCGTACGAGAGCACCGCGGGCTATAGCCGCGGCGATACCGACGGCGGCGCCGCGGCGAACTTCCCGGTCAATGGCCTGCCCAACGGCTACGGCCAGTCGATGGGGCAGGTACGCGATCTCGACCAGTACACGCAGGAGTTTCGCCTCGCCAGCGAAAACGACACTGCGCTGCAGTGGCAGGCCGGCGCGTTCTATTTCAACGGCCGCGACACCACCGATTTCTACCAGCGCGCCTGGTTTCTCACGCCGCCGGCGAACAATCCGAACAACTGGGTGCGCCTGCGCAACAGCAATACCTCCTGGGCACTGTTCGGCCAGCTCAGCTACCAGGTCAGCGACGCGCTGACCTTGACCGCCGGCGTGCGCGAAACCGACGACCGCAAGCGCACGCGCCTGCTCAAGACTGCCGATACCGCGGCTGGCGTCGTGACCTATACCGGCCGTCGCGACGTCAGCCTGTCCGACCGCACGCCGAGCTGGGATCTGAGCGCCATGTATAGCGTCAGTCCGGAAATGGGCTTGTATGCGCGCGTGGCGCGCGGTTTCCGCGGGCCGACCATCCAGGGCCGTTCCGCGGTATTCAATGCCGATTTCACCACGGCCGATTCCGAAACCATCCTGTCCTGGGAAGCGGGCATCAAGACCAGCCTGCTCGACAATCGCCTGCGCCTTAACGTCGCCGGCTTCGCCTATAGCGTCGATGACATCCAGCTCAACGGTAACGACTCCAACGGCAACGGTGTGCTGTTCAATGCCGACAAGGCCAAGGCCCACGGCCTCGAAGCCGACCTGGACTGGCGCCCGCTACCGAACCTCGCGCTGAGTGCGGGCCTGAGCCTGCTCAAGAGCGAAATCCAGGACAAGCGCGTGTATGCGCAGGTCTGCGCGCTCAACGGCGTGGTGGTCTGCACGGTCAACGACCCGACCCTCCGCATCGGCGCGAACACCTTCGCCCAGATCGACGGCAACCCGCTGCCGAACGCGCCCAAGTACACCGTCAACCTGGCCGCGCGCTATGACATTCCGCTCAGCGACAGCGGCACGTTCTTCATAGCGACCGACTGGAACAAGCAGGGGCGCACCAGCTTCGTGCTGTACGACTCGGTGGAATTCAATGCCAACGGCAATGTCGAAGGCGGCCTGAAGCTGGGATACAGCGGTGGCTACGGCGCCTACGAAGTCGCGCTGTTCGGCCGCAATATCACCAACGAGAAGAACCTCAAGGGCGCGATCGAGAACTACATGGCGGCGGTCTACAACGAGCCGCGGATCATTGGCGTGTCGCTCAATTACACCTGGTAAAAAAATAGTTCTGCACATTGTGCGGGCGCGTTTTCCTGGCGCCCGCCGTTTCCCGCCTGCGATCCGCGATGGCGCACGTTCGTGCGGATGCTATTTCTTGCCCTCGCCGACCTGCTCGTCGCGGCAGAACTCACCCGGCGAGCGTCCCACGAGCTTGCGGAAATCGCGGTTGAAATGCGCCTGGTCGTAATAGCCCAGGGCCAGCGCCAGGTCGGCCCAGTCCACCGTGGTGCCGGCGGCCAGGCGTTCGATGGCCTCGTGCAGGCGATAGCGGTTGATCACCCATTTCGGGCTGGCGCCGACATAGTCGTTGAACAGGCGCTGCAGCGCGCGCAGGCCCAGACCGCTGTTCTGTGCCAGTTCCTCGGCGGTGTTGATGCGGCGGTCGGCCACCACGCGCGCCACGATGCCGGCGACGCGCTCGACCGTCGGATCGGGCGCTGGCAGGTGGGCGGCCAGCAGTTGGGCGGCGAATGCCACGCACTGCTCCACATCGGCACAGGCGATCACGTCGTGCTGGTATGCCTCGCCGTCGGCGCCGAACACCGCGGCGATGGGCGTCGACCGGTTGGCCAGCGACGCCACCGGCCCACGCAGGAAGGGGCGGAAACCGCCGGGCCGGAACTTGATGCCGAAGACGCGGCCTTGCCCGGCCAGCTCGGTGGCGAAGCGGCGCGTATGCACGCCGAAGATGCCACTGCCCGCCGCATCGGCGACGAGATGTACGTTCGGATGCGGCAGGGTTTCCTGCAGGCGCGGCGGCTGTCCGCGCAGATCCCAGCTGACGCACCAGTAGTGTTCGACATAAGCAGCCAGCGCGGCATCCGGCAGATAGCGGCCGTGGTGCATCGGCGACGTGTCGAATTGCCGGCGCAGAATGCCGCGCGCGGCGCTGGGCGCCGGTCTCAGCATGGGCGGGCGACAGACAGGCGTCGCGTTTTTACAATCATCGCGGGCAGCAGTTCCGGTTGAATGACGGCGCAATCATTCAACAGGAGCCTGCCGTGGACAATGCCTCGCGGAAACTGGTCTTGCGCAGATGGCTGGCTGCCGCCCTCACCGGCGCCACGTTGTTTGCGGCCCATGCCGCAGCGCCCGGTACCCCATCGAAGGAGAACAGCATGAGCACACCCATCAGCGGGCCTTTCGACGTCAAGCTGGTTCCACAGGAAGACAAGGACGATCCCTCGGGCATCGCCCGGCTGCTGCTGGACAAGGCTTTCCATGGCGAGCTGGAAGCGACCAGCCGCGGCCAGATGCTGGGCGTGCGCACGGCGGACAACCGATCGGGCGGCTATGTCGCCCTGGAAAAAGTCAGCGGCAGCTTGCAGGGGCGCAGCGGTACGTTCTACCTGCAGCACTACGGCCTGGCGACGCGCGGCGTGAACACATTGACCTTGCAGGTGGTGCCCGATTCGGGCACCGGCGAGCTGGAGGGGCTTGGCGGGGTGATGAAGATTGTGATCAAGGAAGGCGGTAAACACTTCTATGAATTCGAGTTCGGGTTCGACACTGGCATGCACCAGGCCGGTGCACCTTGACGCCGCTCTCCACCGAACAACGCGATGCGTTGCGCGAAATCACGGCGGCCATCGAGTCGATGGATGGCGGCGCGTTCGATGACGCGCTCGTTCGCGCCTTCAGTACAGGTTTGCACGAGTCTCTGGTCGAACCCCTCATCGCCGCTGCGAACGCAACTTGGCATACGCGGCATGAGGATGTGGTACATGCACTTCAGCAGCTTCGTCCACCACTGGCGGTTGCAGTATTGGAGCACTTGGCCCTCTCGGATCACACCGCGCTGCACTACGACGGCGGCTTGGCGCTGGTGCGCAAATGCACATGGGCGCTTGCGGATATCGGTACGGCCGAAGCGAAGCAAGCGCTCGCGCGGCTGGCGACCAATCACAACACAGCGTTTGCGGCGTTTGCCGTCAGGCGCATCGAGCGCTGGGACGACGAGCTGGGGCGCAAGCGCGGTAGGTAGTGGCTGCCAACGGAAAAATCGATAGCCGCTCACTCGTCCTGGCCGCGCAGGACGTGCTGCTGACCCGGCCAATAGCAGGGGCTGTTCGCCTCGCTCCGCAGCGGCGTCCTGCACGGCCAGTCCTTCGCGATCTCACTACCGATTTGTCCATTACAGGCCAGTAGTCGCAGCGCAGACCAGGTTCGCCGAGCGGTCCGCTGCGGCCTGCGCCGCCCTATGCCGCGCCCAGGCGCAAACGCCTGTCCTGGCTTAGCCAGATCGGAAATGCCCTTGCGTCCTATCGCTGCTTGTCGTGTACGCCGGTAGTGCGTCTCAGGAAAAAGCCCGCTTCCACCCAGGCCCGCCTGACATCCGCCCGCCACGATTGCCTTACCGCATCCAGCGTCCGCCCCGTCCAGGCAGAGATCTCCTGCAGCGCAGCGTCGATCGATGCCTGCTGCTGCACCAGGCTGAGAAAGCGAAAGTGCAGCTCGCTGACCGGAAACGTCGTCGTGTCGTAGTCGCGGCGCAGTACCACGACCCAGCAATCCGACCGCGGCGGAAACGCCGGATCGCGGCCGGCGCGCACCTCGTGGTAATACCCGGCGACGGGATAGCGGTACTGCGCCAGTGTCAGGCAGGGCTGCAGCACCAGTTCGCTGTCATCGGCTGATGCGTCGGGCCAGGGCTGGTCTTCGGCGCCCGGTGCGTCGAACAAGTGGAAGAGTTCACGTTCGTAGCGCGCCAGGTCGACCAGGAAATCGATCCAGTCCTCGCGTTCGTCGGCAGGGCTGTCGCGGTCGGGCCGGTTGCGTTCCAGCCAGTCGGCATAGCGGCGGCCGAGCTGGTACAGCGTCGTGCTGTCCGAGGGGCAGTCGCGCAGATAGGTATCAGCAAAGTCGTCGAACAGCGCCGCGCCCAGGGCGTGGCGCGTGGCGGGAAACTGCTCGGCCAGGCAGCGGCGCAGGCGCAGCACGTAGCTGCGGCGGTAGATATCGAGGCAGGCGGCGGCGTCGATACGCGCACCGGGCTGTATCCAGTCGGCGGCGCTGGCGCGGTCGGCCGGCGCGGGGGCGATCAGCGCCTGCAGCAGGCGCTGCTGCAAGGCCGGCAGCGTCGGGGCCGCGCTCATGCGGGCTGGAGCCGGCTGCGCTGCATCACGTCGGGAACGAGAAAATCGACGGGTGTCGACAGCCCCTCGTCCACAGCCGCCGGTGTTGCAGCCAGGGCTGCTGCCGTCGCGTGCGCGGGGCTGGCATCGTGCATGAACTGGCGTGCCCGCAGCACTTCCGCATGCAGCTGCGGAAACGCAGGCACGTTGCCGTCCCATTCCAGCAGGGTCGCAGCGCCGCCGCTGCGCTGCCAGGCGCAGCGGAACAGTTGCCACACCGGCTCGCTGACCGCGCGGTCGTGCGTGTCGACGATATGCGTGCCGCAGTGCTGGTGTCCGGCCAGGTGCAGCTGCACCACGCGCTCGAACGGAAACGCATCGAGGTAGGCCTGGGCATCGGTGCCGGCGTTGTAGCAGCTGACAAAAACGTTATTGACGTCGAGCAGCAGCTGGCAGCCGGTCGCTTCGCACAGTGCGCGCAGGAAATCCGGTTCGCCCAGGGTCGAGTCGCGAAAGCGCAGATAGGTGCTGGGGTTTTCCAGCACCAGTGGCCGGCCTAGCCATTCCTGCACGGCGTGTACGCGCGACGTCACATGGGCCAGCACTTCTGCGTTGAGCGGCAGCGGCAGCAGGTCGTGGCTGTTGATGCCCAGTACGCCGGTCCAGCACAGGTGGTCGCTGACCCAGCGTGCATCCACTTCGTCGGCCAGGCGGCGCAGGCGCTGCACGTAGCCGCGGTCCAGCGGATCGGTGCTGCCTATCGACAGCGATACGCCGTGCAGCACCAGGGGGTAGCGCTGCGCGATCTGGCGCAGCACCGCGCGCGGCCGGCCGCCGGAGTCCATGAAGTTCTCCGAGATGGCCTCGAACCAGTCCACCGCCGGCTGCTCGGCCAGGATATGGTCGAAATGCGTGTTGCGCAGTCCCACGCCCAGGCCGAGTGCGCTTTGTGGCCTTGTCCCTTTGTTCTGCTGTGCCGTTGCCGCCTTGTCGCCGCTCGCTGCGGTGGCCTCAGGCACAGCTGCCGGCGCCGCTCATGCCGCTGGAGCCGCAGGCAGTCATGCCTTCGCCGCTGTAGTCCTGAATCCACTCGATGGTCGGGCCGTACTGGAACAGTTGCGCATGCGGCACCGCAGGCGGCTGGGCCGGCAGTTTCGGCTGCTGGTGCCGCAGCGACGGCCAGGTCTTTTGCGTAAAGACTTCGCGCGCCCTGAGCCAGACACCCTTGCCGCGATTCGGGCCGTCGGTGCTGAAGCGCTCGGCATTGATCGGCGTGGCGCAGGAGCCCAGCGTGGCGCACTGGTTGTGGCCCGGGTCGTTCTGCTCCTCGCCGGTGCCGTACAGGCCGCAGCCGCCCTGGCCGGCGCAGGCGTTCTTGACGTGGCAGGTATGGTCCGAAACGGTCGGCGAAGCGGGCTGGGCGTAGTTGTATTCCAGCGCGGTAGAGCAGTAGCCCTGGCCGGCGCAGGCGTTGTCGCGCGTGCGGCCCTGGCCGGCGCAGTGGTTCAGGCCCATGCAGGCGTGACGCACTTCGTTGTCGCCCACCGTCGCCGGCGGGCTGGCCGGGAATTTCGGTACACCTGTGTACTTCGATACATCGCAGCCCGGCTGCGCCGGTGCGGCCCAGAACGCGCTGACGTCGGGCAGGCTGGGCACCATGTCGACGTAGTACTTCAGATCCTGGCTGTACCAGGGTTCGTTGCCGTAGCGCGCATCCAGCTCGCTGCACATCGTCACCAGCGTGGCGAAGGCCTGGTCGCGCGGCCCCAGGTCAAGGTTCTCGAAGGTCGGCGCGAGGCGCGGGTTGCCGGTGACGCTGCTGCTCTGCTGCAGGAACACACCGCGCATGGTGCGGATGACCTTGTCGAGTATCCAGATCATCGAGCGGTGCAGGGCCTGGTTGAAGTACAGCTTCTGCCGGGCCGGCTCCTGCAGGAAGATGGTCTCGGTCAGGATCAGCATGTACTGGTACAGCCCGCTCACCACGTTGGCCAGCTCGCGCCGGCCGGCCGGATAGGCCGAGGCTACCGGGTTGTCGGGAAAGTCGAACACCACCTGGGCGAGTTCCTCGGGCGTGAACTGCCGCGCTGCCGGCGCCGGTGGCTTGGGGTGTTTCGGCAGGTGCTCGTGCTGCGCGTCATAGCCGGCGAGCTGCGACTGCAGGCTCAGGAATTTGTAGTAGTGCGATTCTTCCTGTTTCGACGGATCGTCGAACTTGCTGGTGCCGAAGCCCTCGCCCTGGGCGTCGATGGTCTGGATCGCCTGCAGCGCGGTCTCGCGCGAATCGATGGTGATCAGCTGGGCGCGGCCGGCATGGCTGTCGCCGCGGCTGGGGTATACGGCGACCGTCGCGGCCGAGCCGGCCACCGGCGCCGGTACCGGACAGGTCTTGTCGAAGCTGCCGCCGGGAAACACCGTGTCGATATTGTTCGGCGAATAGTTGGTCGACTGGATCTGGCGCAGCCTGGCGCCCTGGTGAAAATCCGCGTCGGTGATGTGCCGGCAACTGATGATGCAGCGCACGTAGGAATAGATCTGGCCGATGGTCGTCCAGGCGCCGCCCTGCGGTGGTGCGTCGGACGCGGCGGGGTATTCGATCTCGAGGAACTGCCACAGCTGCTGCAGCGAGAACGGTGCCAGCGGCAGGGCCAGCGGCCTGGCATCGGGGCCGAGCTTCTGGTGACCCGGCAGGTTGGTCGGGTAGGGTGCCGGCGAGCGCAGGTAGAGCTGCGGCTGCACGCCCAGCGAGAAAAGTACATTGGAAGAAAGCGACATGTGCAGCATCTCTTCCACCGCGACGCTCATGATCACCGCGCCGGCCTGGTCGGCGAAGCGCGACAGCGCCGAGTCGGGAAACGAAGCCGGCGTGCGGTCGATCGAGTAATAGGTGTAGAGATAGATCGGAATGGTGGCGAGTTCCACCTCGATGGCGATCTGCAGGTGTTCCTTCAGCTCGGCCAGGGCGCGTTCGCGGGTCCAGCTGCGGTCGATATGCTCGACCAGCTTGATCTCGGCGGGCGAAAGCGGCCGCACCGGGTCGCTGTGCTTGTGGCTGTCGGTCATGGCGATCCTTTGGCTGATACAACGGGCTGGTGGATGCGATCGTGCGGCGATGCGCCCTGCGTGCGCAGCGCGGGAATTGCACATGTCGACGAATCGACGTGTGTACATGACCGGTGCCCCGCCATCCCCTGACAGGCGGCCCGCAGGCGCATTGGCGCGCCATGCCGCGGGCAAAATATCAACTTTCCCGCGAGGCTTACAAGCGCCGGAATTCCGTCGCCGAGGGTGATAGGCGGGTGCCTGGGATTGCGCTTGGAGAGAACAGGAATACGGCTTGCAGACGGCTTTTTCCCGGTCATTGCCGGCTGCACCGGCGCGTGGTGGCAGCGCTGTCTGCAGGCTGCGGGAACGCGTCCGCGGCCCTCAGCCGGCGATAGGGGCCGGCCCGTCCGGTGGCGCCAGCCGCTGCAGCAGGAAATCGACAAACACGCGCACCCGCCGCGGCGTGCTGGCGCCGCCGACGAACAGCGCGTGTACATTTTCCGTATCGCCGGGATTGTACTTTTCCA
Source organism: Tahibacter aquaticus (assembly GCF_004363655.1). Lineage (GTDB taxonomy): Bacteria > Pseudomonadota > Gammaproteobacteria > Xanthomonadales > Rhodanobacteraceae > Tahibacter > Tahibacter aquaticus. The sequence goes on along the minus strand of NZ_SNZH01000023.1, from coordinate 6,994 downwards.
GCAAGGCAACCAGGTTTCCCGCCGCCACCTCGGCATCGACATGGAAGCTGCCCAGGCGCGCAATGCCGCTGCCCTGCAAGGCCAGCTGCGCCAGCGTCTCGCCGTTGTTCGCCTCGATGTTGCCGCTGACGTCGAGCACATAGTCGCGGCCGTCCTGGCGGAACGGCCAGCTCGGTTCGGCGCGGCGGAAATTGAAATTGAGGCAATTGTGCCGGGCCAGGTCCTGCGGCACCTGCGGCGTGCCGGCGCGGGCCAGGTAGGCTGGCGAGGCGACGATGGTGCGGCCGTTGCTGCCCAGGCGGCGCGCGGTCAGCGGGCTGTCGGCCAGCGGGCCGAAACGGATGGCCACGTCGGTCTGCCCGGCCAGTATGTCGACCAGGGCATCGCTCAGGCTGATGTCGACCAGGATCTCCGGATAGCGCGCCACGAACTCGGCCAGCAGCGGCACGATCACCAGCCGCCCGTAGGCCGGCCCCACACTGACCCGCAGCCGGCCGCGCGGTGCGGCCTGGTAGGCGATGGCGCCTTCCGATTCGTCCAGGTCGGCCAGGATGCGCTGCGCCGCCAGGTGATAGGCCTTGCCCTCCGGCGTCAGCGTCAGCGCCCGCGTGGTGCGGATCAGCAGGCGCACGCCAAGGCGCTGTTCGATGCGCGACAGGATGCGGCTCAGCGCCGACGGCGTCAGGCCCAGCGCGCGTCCCGCCGCCGACAGGCTGCCGCTGCGCACGACCGCATCGAAGGCTTCCATCTCGCTGGCCCGGTCTACGCGCATTTTCCTCACCTGTGATTTCAACGCAAAGGTGCTTGCCCGGATTGCCGACTACTGCGGGTTGGGGCTTGCCTTTATCTTTGCCGCGGATTCAACAGGGAACGCACATGAAACTCAATACCGCCATCCTGGCACTGGCCGTCGGCGCCTTCGGCATCGGCGTCACCGAATTCGCGCCCATGGGCATGCTGCCGGCCGTCGCCAGCGACCTGGGCATTTCCATACCGACTGCCGGGCTGCTGGTCAGCGCCTACGCCTTCGGCGTGCTGATCGGCGCGCCGCTGATGACCCTGACCACCGCGCGCGTGCCGCGCCGCACCTTGCTGATCGTCCTCATGGCCATCTTCACCGCCGGCAACCTGCTTGCCGCGCTGTCGACGGACTACCTCACCCTGCTGGTCGCGCGGGTGATCACGTCGCTCAACCATGGCGCCTTCTTCGGCGTCGGCGCGGTCGTCGCCGCGCGGCTGGTGGCCGAGGACAAGCGCGCCGGCGCGGTCGCCGCCATGTTCATGGGCCTGACCATCGCCACCGTCGGCGGTGTGCCGCTGGCGGCCTGGGCGGCGGAACAGTTCGGCTGGCGCAGTGTATTCGGTGCCATCGCCGGGCTGGGCGTGCTGGCCATGCTCGCGCTGCGCCTGGCCCTGCCCGCTGTCGCCGCCGACGCACGCAGCGACCTGCGCGCCGAACTGCGCGTGCTGCGGCGCGGCCCGGTACTGCTGGCCCTGGCCATGACCGTGATCGCCTCCAGCGCGATGTTCACCGTGTTCACGTACTTCGCGCCCATCCTGCTGCAGCAGACGCAGGCCTCGACAGGTTTCGTTGCCGCAATGCTGGTGGTCTACGGGCTGGGCCTGACCGCGGGCAACTGGCTGGGCGGGCGCTACGGCGACCGCTCCATCGACGGCACGCTGATCGTCACCCTGGCCGGCACGGTGCTGTTGCTGCTGCTGTTCTCCGTGGGCATGCGCTGGCCCGTGCCTGCCGCGCTGCTGATCTTCCTCTGGGGCGTGACCAGCTTCGCCGTCGTGCCGCCGCTGCAGATGCGCGTGATGGCCGCGGCGGCCGATGCGCCCAACCTGGCCTCGGCCATGAACATCGGCGCGTTCAACCTGGGCAATGCCGTGGGTGCGGTAGTGGGCGGGGTGGTGATCGGCACCGGTCTCGGCTTTCCTGCCGTGGCGCTGGCCGGGGCGGCGATGGCCGCCTGTGGCCTGGCCCTGGTGCTGGCGCTGCGCGAGCCGCGTTCGCGGTCGCTGGCATCGGCTGCCTAGGCACGATGTCGCCGGCCCTGCGTTTTGCCGCCGCCGATCCGGCAAGCGGATGTTGCGGCAGAGGCGGGTGCCCGCTCAGCCTGAACTGAAGGCCGCCGCAGGTTACCGCCGGGTGCCCCAGCCTTGCGAGCGCGTCCCGGCGGCCGCCTGCTGAGTCCGCAACTTGACTATGGCGTATGGTTAATGGAACGTAAGACCTCGCCTCTGGGAGAGAGGGGCGGCCATCCTTTTCCAAAAATCCATTTCATCGGCAGTGACCACGGCTCGCTGTACCGGCGCGGGTTCTGCTGCTAGCTCAGCGGAGACTTTTCCATGATCGTGAAGAACCTGGCCCTGGCGGCAACGCTCGTGCTGTTGCCTGGCGCTGCCGCGCTGGCGCAGAACCCCGTCAACCTCGATGGCTACAAGGCGCAGTACCCGACGGCGACGCCGGCGGTACGCAGCGCGCTGGACCAGGCCCTGGCGGCGCAGTATTCCGCCATCAGTTCCACCTGGCCGGTGCCCAATGGCCCGGTCGAAGGCGACGTGTGCACGCCGGCGTCGCCGGCACCGGTCAACCCCTTCACCATTTCCTCGACCACGTTAGGCGCCACCAACAACTACGACATCGCCACGACCTGCGGCGTCGGACAGACCTTGTTCGCCGGCACCGGCGCCTCGCTGGACGTGGCCTATGGCGTAGTGACCGACCAGAACTGTTCCGTGACGGTCTCTGCCGACCCGACCGGCACCAACTGGGACTTGGCCCTGTACGTACTGGCAGCGCCCGGCGCGGCCTGTACCGCGCTGCCGACCCTGGCCGACCCGCAGTGCATCACCATGGACGACGACGGCGCTTCCAATACCACCGAGACGGTCACCTTCAACGCGGTGGCGGGCACGCAGTATTTCGTCATCATCGACGGCTTCAACGCCGCCACCGGCACCTTCGACCTGAACATCACCGGCACCGGCTGCAATCTGGTACCGGTCAGCCTGCAGAGCTTCTCGGTCGATTGATGCGGTGACCTGACCCGATATACCGGCGCCGCCGGCCGCCAGCGCGGCCGCGGCGCCGATGCGCTCAACCCGCGCTCGCGCCCCGCTGCGCCAGCGTTTCCACCGACAGCGTCAGTCCGGCGGCGGCCAGGTATTCCTGCAGATGCTGCAGCGATGACGTGCCCGGAATCAGCAGGACATTCGGCGCGCGGTGCAGCAGCCAGGCCAGCGCGACCTGCAGCGGCGTTGCGCCCAGCCGCTGCGCCGTGTCGCTCGGCGTCGACGACTGCAGCGGCGTGAACCCACCCCGCGGAAAGAACGGCACATAGCCGATGCCGTTCGTCGCGCGAAAACGCCGGCCGCCACGATGCATCTTCGCCGCCGCGGATCTTGCCGTGGAAGCCGCGCTGGCCGGTGTCGGCATTGTGTATTTGTTCGAAGACGGGCTGCGCCCGCATCTGGACAGCGGCGCGCTGCAGGCCCTGCTCGAAGACGGGTGGCAGCCGTTTTCCGGCCCGTTCCTGTACTACCCGGGGCGGCGGCGGCTGCCGGCGCCGTCGCGGGCGTTCGTGGATTTTGTCAAAGCGCAGGTGCCCGGCTGACATGGCTACGGGCGCGGCGTGCGGTGGCGCGGCGGGGTTCTGCTTCCCGGTGGCGAACGGCAGAAAACGTCTGAAGCACCGCTAAAATTTTTCTAAAGTTATTTTTTGCAGAGGCTGAAAATGCCGGCGCAATGAAAAATGTGCTCGTTGACCAGCGCCGCGCCGCCCCGTGGCGCCCTGCCTACGCTGGTGAACGTTAGCGGCCGTATGGCCTTTTCATTGCAATTGCCTAGGAAATGCACTGCATGAGTCAGAACCTGATCTCGCTCCGCTTCACGCCCGAAGACCTCGCCGCCATCGACGCGGCGCTCAACGCACTCGAAGAAAAACTGATTGGCCTGGTATCGCTGCAGCCCAGCGAAGTGCGAACCCTGAACAAGATGGGCGCACGCTCCGAATGGTATTGCCGCGAAACCCTGGTCATCCTCGAACAAAATCCGCAGATTGTTCCGCCCGCCCTCGACCTGCAGGAAGCCAAGGCCGACCTGGCCGCGCTCGACGCCTTGCGTCCGCGCCTGGCGCGCCTCAACCAGTTGCGCAAGCGCGGCAGCGACACCTTGATGGTGCTGGGCAGCGACCTCGATGCCGTACAGCGCGAAGGCTATGCCCTGATCCGCGTCTCTGGCACCGGCAGCGGCCTGGAAGAACTGCACCGTGGCCTGTCCGGACGCTTTGCCAAGCGGCGCAAGGTCAAGCCGGAAGAGCCGAAGAGCTGACGACTGTGCGGCTGCCGTCGTAGCCATTGCCGCAGCCCTCACCCGAAAAAAAGCCCCGCGACGCGGGGCTTTTTCTGCGTGTCGACCGTGCGGGAAATTTTCAGCCCAGTGGCTGAGGCGGGGCGTCTTCGGCGGCCAGTTGCGCCAGGCGCGCGCAGACGTCGGCGTGGTCGCCACTGACCAGTCCCAGCGCAGGGTGATGATAAAAGCCGGACGTCTTTGCTGCGGCCGCCACCAGCGCCTGCCGTGCCAAGTCCTTGGCCATCGCTCGCTGTCCACGGGCCTGCAGCATCAGCGCCGCGCCGGCCGTCTCGCGAAATACCTCCGATGGAAACACTGGAAATTCGCCGGGCAGGCCGATCAGCGACAGTGCGTGATCGAAGCGGCTGGCCAGGCCCAGTGCGCCCACCCAATACACGTAGTCCAGGCGCGCCGGGCTCTTGACCAGGGCGGCGTCCGGCGCGTATTCCATCGCGAGCGCCCGAGCCCAGCAGTCGATTGCGCGCTCCCAGTCGCCCAGCGCCCGGTACGCCACGCCTTCGTAGTACGGCGCCAGCGAGGCAAATGCATCGCCCCCCGCAATGGCCTGGTACTCAGCCAGCAAGCCCAGCGCGGCGTGTGGCCATCGAGGCGCCAATGCGCCAGCCTTGGCCCGCAGGTAGTCGCGCTTTTTGCGCGAGCGCTTCAACCGCGCGCGGAAATCCGTTTCGACTGCCTCGCCCCAATCGGGGGAGGCAAACCAGGGCTTGATCGGTGAAACCGTGAACATGGCGAACTCCAGTCAGCAGACGCGACCAACAGACCGTCTGTCAGCAGGGCGAGACCTGCGATTGCCCGAGACCAGGAAGGTCCGGAACGCTCCAGCCCCCCATTCGTGCGCATTGCCCGATTTTCCCGTTCCGTTGAGCAAAAATGGGTCAACGGAGCGCAAACGTCATGCTCCAGAGAGCCATTGCCGGTCTCCGTTCGGTAATTTTTACCGAATGGAGACCGACGGTGAGCCTCGGGAAAGTGGCCGTCACTCTCCGGACGGTAAAAATTACCGAGCGGAAGGTGACGGTGGCTCTACGGAAGGCAATTTTTACCGAACGCCACGCGGCCGTCGCGTTCCGGAGAGAAAATGCCGCGCTCCGTCTGGAAATCGATGGAACGCAGGCGCCGTGGTGGCGTGGCAGGGCAGGGGCGCCGGTGCTGCGCAGGGCGGTAGCGGCAAGGGGGTTTGGTTCCCTTGCCAGCCAGCAGCCAGGCCTTGCCGGGCGCCGGCGAGGGCCGGTGTGACGATGGCGGGCGACCACATGCGCACCCGTGGAGACTGGCCTGTGCAGCCCTCGTTGGCTGGCGCGGCAGCCTGCAGTTGGCTTAGGTCAGCGCCGCCGCCGCAATCCACTGGCGCCATAGAGGGAACAACAACCACGGTTAGGGCGTTTAGCCACGATGCAACAATGATGCTCCTAACCGGAACACCACGGGTTCAGCGTGCTTTCTTGCGCGTGGCGGCGCGAGGGGATTCGCGGGCCTCCCGCCCCGATTCGGCTGCCGACTCGAACGCCTGCGCAAACGCAGGACTGGTTTCCAGCTCGCCCATCAGCCGCCGTACTGCCAGCAGCCGTTCGCTGGCTTTGCCGATGTCCACGTCTGTTGCGGTAGAGGCCGGGCGCTGCTTCAGCTGATCGAGTTCGGTCTGTACGTCGATGCGTTGGGCACGCAGGAAAAGCCAGTGCAGCAGGGTCGGCGAGGGGGCGTCGCCGGGTGCAGTGCCTTGCAGGCTCTGCTCAAGGCGGTGGACGATTTCGGCGTTCATGGATCTGCCAGCCGTTTCGGCGATCTTGGCGATGCGTTCACGCATGCCGTCAGGCAGGCGCAGCATGAACTTGTTGAGATCCCTGCTGGGATACGCTGGCGAATCGCGATTTGGATCTTTTGCCTTTGGCATAGTGGCCGGAGTCTATCGGCCAACACGCATTCATTGACATGATAGCCAGTGGGCATATATTTTTATGCCCACTGGGCAGATCTTGTCTCTCTGGCCCTTGTCATGCAGCGCAATGCAGCCCATGAAGACAGGAGAATTGAAATGGAAGCCAGCGCCACTCGCAGTCGCTCGACGAAAGCCACGAAGCCAGCGAGCAAGAAAGCCGCAACGCCTCCCGCCGAGAATTCCCGTCAGTCCACCGGGCGACGCGCAATGCAGCGCCGCATCGACAATGACTACCTGGACGGCAAGCCCGTCAGCGCTGCTGCAAGAGGCGCGACCGTAGCGACCAAAGTCGACCGCGTGGCGCTGCTGGGGCTCAACCATGTTGTCGACCCGGATGCGGGCATCGAAGACCTGATGACAGAAGTCATCTGCCATCTGCAGGCGGCCCACCAGATCGGCGAGCTGGTATCGGCGGAACTCTACGACGTCGGCTCGCAGATGGCGGCGAACCCGCGCGATGCGAGTGTAAGCGTCCGGCACAACCACCTTCTCCACAGCCCCACCAGCCGCGATAGTCAGCGCCAGCGATGCGGCAGCAGTTCGGCGATGCGGCGATCAGGATGTGTCGGCAGGCGGGTCAATACATCTTTGAGGTACGCGTAAGGCTCATAGCCGTTCTGCCTGGCGGTGGCGATCAGGCTCATGATCGCGGCGGCACGCTCGCCGGCGGCTTTGGA
>NZ_SNZH01000022.1 GCF_004363655.1 Tahibacter aquaticus | reverse complement strand
ACCGTCACGCTCGCCGGCACCGTGTCGCTCACCGCGATGCTGCTCGCCGCACCCGGGCCGTTGTTCGTCACCACGATGCTGTAGTTCAGCGGCTGGCCCGGCAGGTAGCTGCCCGTGGGGGTTGCCGTCTTGGTCACCGCAAGGTTCACAATGGATGTATTGGTAAATGTGCAACTGACATCTGCGTCCGGCATCGTGAACGTGCCGGATTGGTTGCCTGCCGCCGGCACAACCGTCGCGCCGGTACAGGCCAATGCGGTGGCATAACCGCTCAAGCCTACGCTGGGCGTGCCGGCGAGTTCTGCAATCGTCACTGTCGTACCGGGAACCACGGTCGTGGCGCTGCCCGTGCCGCCGTTGCCGACATTGGTCGCGACGGTCGAACCGTTGACCTGCAGGTCGAAGCGCCCCGCATCTGCCGCAGGACTCAAGGTCTTGTTCAGCGTTACCGTCCGCGGTATGCGCGTATTGGTAAATGTGCACGTCACATTCGCATCCGGCATGGTGAAGCTGCCGGACTGGTTACCCGCGCCAGGTGTCACTGTTGCACCCGGGCAGTTCAGTGTCGTGGTGTAGTTCGCCAGGCCCGTGTTGGGCGTACCGGCCAGTTCTGCAACGGTGACTGTCGTTCCGGGCGTAACCGCGGCATTGCTGCCGCTGCCGCCGTTGCCGACATTGGATGCCACCGTCGCCGCATTGATCTGCAGGTTGAAGCGGCCTGCGTCCGCCACCGGCGAGAGCGCCTTGACTACCGTTACCGTGCGAGGGATGCGCGTATTGGTAAATGTGCACGTCACGTTCGCGTCCGGCATGGTGAAGCTGCCGGACCGGTTGCCTGCACCCGGCGTTACGGTTGCACCGGGGCAGTTCAGAGTCGTCGTGTAATTCGCCAAGCCCGGATTCGGCGTACCCACCAGTTCCGCAACGGTGACTGTCGTTCCGGGCGTAACCGCGGCATTGCTGCCGCTGCCGCCGTTACCGACATTGGATGCCACCGTCGCTGCATTGATCTGCAGGTCGAAGCGCCCCGGATCGGCGGTCGGCACCAGCGCCTTGACTACCGTCACCGTACGTGGAGTGCGCGTGTTGGTGAACGTACAGTTCACATCCGCACCGGGCATCGTGAACGTACCCGACTGATTGCCGGCAACCGGGGTGACGGTGGCGCCCGTGCAGGCCAGCGTCGTGGTGTAGTTGCCCAGGCCCGGGCTCGGTGTGCCGGCGAGTTCGGCGATGGTCACGGTCGATCCGGCCGTCGCGATCGCCACGTTACCGCTACCGCCATTGCCCACATTGGTGGCCACGGCGCTGCCATTGACCTGCAGGTTGAATCGGCCCGCATCGGCTGCAGGAACGACGACCTTGTTCAGCGTCACGCGGTTGGCCAGGACAATGCGGTAGTCCTCGACCTCGCCGCCATCTGCAGCAATGCCGATGGGCGAAGTGACATTGACCGCAGAGCGCCCCAGGCGCACGCGCACGAAGGTCGGTCCGCCGACGACGATGGAAGGTATCGTAAAGCTCGCGTTCTGGCTCGTCGCTCCGGCTCCGCTGGCATAGGTCAGCGTGCCGGACTGCTCGCCGGCATCGACGAAATCGCCGTCGCTGTTCCAGTCGATATAGGCCACGACAAAGGCATTGGTTCCCGTGGTATTGCTGACGGTGACCGGAAAGCTGAAGGTGTTGCCGATCACCGGGGTGAGATTGGCCGGCACCGTCGCGCCGTCGTCGCCCGTATCGCCGGTAGCCGTGGCGTTCTGCAGCGCATCGAGTTCGGCTGTTGCCGTCGTGCCGAGAAACAGCCCCGCCACGAGGCCGTGACGCGCGCCATTGTCGGCCAACAGGCTCTGGTAGTTGCCCTGTGCGGTGCCGGCGCCCGTATCCGGCGCATCTCCGAAATCGATGGGGCAGCCGGCCTGGAGCAGCGGCGCGATGGTGACGTCGTCGATGGCGAAATCGTTGTCGCCCAAACTGGTCGTGAGGTTGAGCACTTCGAGCCTGAAGGCCGTGGCAGCACCGGAATTGACGTCGATCGTTGCCTGGGACCAATCCGACGGGCCGACAAAGGCGCCCTCCTTGTCAGGCATGGCGCCAGTGTCGCTAAAGCCGATCACGGCATTGTCGGAAGCGCGGACCAGGCGGATGCGCAGATTCGGCCAGGTGCCGTTGTAGCCGACCAGGTTGATCGCGTTGATCGCGAACATACTGAGCCGGTAGTTCTGGTTGGCGACCAGGCTGATGTCCTGTCGATAGAACACACCGACCGCGGTCGAGCCGTTGACGGCAAGATAACCATCGGTCGTGCTGCCGGGATCGGGCGCACCGCCCGCATGCCCCGGCAGGTTATGCCAATGCGCGGTACTAGGATGGAGAGGAGCCGAGTTGACCTGGGAAGTGACGACATACCTGGCTTCCGGAACCAGCGCATTCGCAGCGGCGCCACCATAGGCATAGGCTCCGCCGGGTGGAATCTGCAGGTCGCGCGTGAATGGCGGACCTGCCGCCAACGTGCCAAAAGAACCACCGCTCTCCGCGGTAGCCAGGTTGCCGCAGCTGGTCCCCACCGGGATTGGAATCACTTGCGCCTGGGCTGCGGGCGCAAGCAGCGCCGCCGTTGCTCCAAGCACGACCATCAACCACGAGAGCAAGCGCACCCGGTAGCGCGCAGCTATTACGGGCAAAGAAATTGGGAGATCCGCTTGACCAAGCATGCTGCGAAACTGCCGGTCGAACCATGTCCCGAAGAATTTTCCGCTCCGCTTGCTCATTACAAAGTCTCCACCGGCATAGATGGGATAGAGCACAGCCATGAACCCGCAAAGAGCGATCAAGACCGCAGCTAAACCCCTTTAGGTCACGCCGAACATGTCCCGACGACATGGCCGTGACGCCATCGCTTGCTGTAAACGTGCGTACATTGCTTGCCGACTTCCGAATGCCCGGCGGCGAAATAGGGCCGTGAAACCGGCTTGCCGCGAATTGACTGCACGACGCCCGGCGCCCACGAACCGAACAACGGCCCTCAACACGGCGTGTGGCACCGGTATTCCCGGCGCGGGTCTACCTGATGCGCAACGCCGTCGTCGATGCCTTCGATCCCGAGAGCCCCTCAAGAATCTGCCGTCACTGCATTCGTTCGCGCACAATTTCTCAACAAATGGAAATCGGCTACGCGAATGGAAGGGCAGCGTAACAGTCGAAACAATACATCCGCTTGCGTACGCATCTAAAGTTTCAATTCGCGAGCGAATATTTGTCGAATTCCTTTCGATTTCTATTGATTTTCGGCATTTTCGCCAAATCCATTCGCTATAGAATGGAAAATTGAAGCCACTATTTTGTCGATACGCCGGACGAATGTTCGGCGGTCTGCATAAGCGCAACGGCCAAACAACGGTGAAATGCACGACGCAGTGAACGAATCAACGCATGCCCGGCACCGAATCGGTCCGAGGGCGAAGGTGGCATACAGGTCCAGACTGCCGGCCACGTGACGTCATGCCGCAGAACATCGCCGGAAAGGCGAAGCCGCGCCGGCACTCCAGACGGTACCGCGATCTTTTTCGATAACACTGTTCAAAAATTAGATGAAGTTTTCGACAAATGCCGAATCGCATGGATGTCCCTCATGCCGCCGTGAGGGAAAAACTCAAGAACTTTGGGTATTTCTCCGCCCCCACGCCCGCCGCGCGAGCTTCGCATGCGGCCGAGCGGGGACAGACAGCGCCGCAAATCCCAGCAGACTGGAATCGGCGCGGCGGCGCACGACGTGAGCAGCCGCGCCGATGCGCGCTACGCGGCGCGCATGGCGATACCGCAACGCGTCGAGCAGGATTTCAGCGAATGAAGACACCACTGCGCGAACGGAGAGCAAGCGTCGGGGCGGCAGACCAGCTAGTGCGCAGTAGCGGGCAGGCCGTATATTCGCCAAAGGAATATGCGTGGGTCCGCTGAGCATTTCGGTGTAGCCGTATGGCCGTCTATGCTGCTATGCAGCACGGCGCATTGCGCCCACTTTCTGGACCTAACATGACTTCCCCCGCCTCGGCCCGGGCGCTATTGCCGCTGGGCCTGTTTCTGTCGCTGTTTCTCGGTGTCGGCCTGTGGTTCACCGCACTGGGTCATGTAGACGCTTTCTATCAGCTGCGTGCGCCCATCGCGATTCTGCCGGCCATTGCGCTGGCGCTGTGGCTGGGCCGGCGCAGCAAGCCGCTGGACACGTTCCTCGCCGGCATGGGCAACAGCGATGTGATGCTGATGTGCCTGATCTTCCTGCTGGCCGGCGCCTTCGCCGCGGTGAGCAAGGCCATCGGCGGCGTGGATGCGGTGGTCTACCTTACGCTGTCGGCTATCCCGTCGTGGCTGGCCTTGCCCGGCCTGTTCCTGGTCGCTGGTTTCGTGGCACTGGCCATGGGCACGTCGATGGGCACGATCGCGGCGGTGGCGCCGATTGCACTGGGCGTGGCTGAAGCCGCCGGCATCGAACCGGCGCTGGCGCTGGGCGCGGTGCTCAGCGGCGCCACGTTCGGCGACAACCTGTCGGTGATCTCGGATACCGCGATTGCGGCTTCGCGCCTGCAAGGCGCCAGCATGCGCGACAAGTTCCGCGCCAATTTCTGGCTGGCCATTCCAGCCGCCATCGCCTGTCTGGTACTGCTGGCCGCGCTGGGCACCAGCAGCAGCGCACCGCCGCCGGCGGCCACCGCTTCGCCCTGGCTGGCACTGCCGTATCTGCTGGTACTGGTGCTGGCACTGATCGGCATCGATGTATTGATTGTGCTCAGTGTTGGCCTGCTGCTGGCCGGCGCATTCGGCCTGGCGCTCAAGACTGATTATTCGCTGGCGGTGTTCAGCAACGATATTTATGCCGGCTTCGAAGGGATGTTCGAGATCACCCTGCTGTCGCTGCTGATCGGCGGCCTGGCAGCGCTGGTTCGCGCCCAGGGTGGCCTGACCTGGCTGGCCGCGCGCATCGCCCGGCTCGCTGGCGGCAGCGGACGGCGCAGCGGCGAGTTCTCCATCGCCGCCGTGGCTACGGTGACTGACGTGTTTACCGCCAACAACACTGTGGCCTTGCTGATCAGCGGTAACACCGCGCGGGAGATTGCCGAGCGTCACGGCGTGAGCCCGGCCCGCAGCGCCAGCCTGCTCGACGTCTTTGCCTGCGTTACCCAGAGCGTATTGCCGTATGGCGCGCAGATTCTGCTGGCCGCCTCTATCGCCAAGGCGTCGCCGCTGCAGCTGGTCGGCACGGTGCACTACGGCTGGCTACTGGCCCTGGTCGCCCTCGCCTCGATCGCGCTGGGCCTGCCGCGGCGTGCCGGGCAGCCGGGCCAGCCGGGGCTGGCTAGTCAAGCCGGCTGATCGGGGATCAGCTGGCTTTCCAGATAGGCAATCATGTCCTTCAGGCGCAGCTTGCGTTTCTTCAGGCGCTTCAGCTGTAGCTCGTCGGCCGCATTGGTGGCCGAAAGAAGCAGGATGGCTGCGTCGAGATCGCGGTGCTCGATACGCAGTTCGATCAGCTGACGGGTGATTTCGGCGGGATCGTGGTTGAGCATCGGTGCGTGGCGTGGGGAGTCGGGCGAGTGTAGCGGGCTTGGGCAGCGGCTCGTAGAGCATCGGCCGACGGTGCCCTGGCCGGGCGGCGAACCGAACCGGCTACTGATGCGGGCTGCCGCGCGACAGCCCGCTCCTGGCGCACCCGGCGACGGTAACCGGCGTCCCCTTTTCCGCGCGCCGGCACAAGGGCGACGCGAGGCGAGATGCCGGCGTCGTACCGGCCTTGGCGCATCGGGCGGGGCGGGGCGGCGCTGCTACAATCGCCGCCTTCATCGCTGCGCCACGACCATGAGCCCCGCCGCCGTCCGTCAACAGGAAATCAACGCCAACAAGCTGAACAAGCGGCTGCGCCGCCAGGTTGGCCAGGCGATTGCCGACTACCAGATGATCGAGCCGGGCGACCGCATCATGGTCTGCCTTTCCGGCGGCAAAGACTCGTATACCCTGCTTGACCTGCTGAGCCAGCTGCAGGCCAAGGCCCCGGTGGATTTCGAACTGCATGCAGTACACCTGGACCAGAAACAGCCGGGCTACGACCCGGACACGCTGCCGCGCTATCTCCGGTCCATCGGCATGCCGTTCACCATCCTGCAGCAGGACACCTACAGCGTGGTCAAGCGCGTAGTGCCCGAAGGCCGCACCATGTGCAGCCTGTGCTCGCGCCTGCGCCGGGGCAATCTGTACGACCATGCCTTCGCCCAGGGCTTCAGCAAGATCGCACTGGGCCACCATCGCGACGACATCGTCGAAACGCTGTTCCTGAACCTGTTCCACCAGGCCAAGCTCAAGGCCATGCCGCCCAAACTCAGATCCGACGACGGGCGCAACGTGGTGATACGGCCGCTGGCCTATTGCCGCGAGGACGACATTGCCGGCTACGCCGCACTGAAAAGGTTTCCGATCATGCCCTGCAACCTGTGCGGCTCGCAGGAAAACCTGCAGCGCAAGGCGATCAAGTCCATGCTGGGCGAATGGGAGCGGCAATATCCGGGCCGCGTCGAGAATGTCTTCCGCGCCATCGGCGACGTTTCGCCCTCGCAGCTGGCCGATCGCAATCTGTTCGATTTCGCCGGCCTGGGCAGCCGCGGCGACGCCCGCCTCTCGGCCGCGGACTGGCTACGCGGCGAAGCGGCCGTCGCAGAGGTTGAGACTGCCGCCAGCTAGCTTGCGCGGCCGGTCCGCGCCGTCGAGTTCCTTTTCACGCATTGCCGGGCCCGAGGCCCGACCAGGAATTTCATGTTCTTTCGCAACTTGAGTCTGTTCCGTTTCTCCGAAGCCATGGCCGAATCCCTGGCCGAGCTGGACACCCAGCTGGAACAAAAACGCCTGCGCCCCTGTGGTCCGCTGGAGCAGTCCACGCGTGGCTTCGTCTCGCCACACGGACGCAACGCCGAGGTGCTGGTGCACAAGGTGGCGCACTACGCCCTGGTCGCCCTGGGCGGCGAGGACAAGCTGCTGCCGGGCTCGGTAGTCAACGAGGAGCTGTCGGCACGCCTGCAGAAAATCACCGAGGAACAGGGCCGGCGCGTTGGCGCCAAGGAACGCAAGCGGATGAAGGACGAGATCCTCACCGATTTCCTGCCCCGCGCCTTCGTCAAGCCTTACCGCATGCTGGCCTATGTCGACCTGAAGAACGGCTGGCTGGTCGTCGACACGTCCAGCCGCAAATCGGCAGAAGAAGCCCTCTCGGAATTGCGCGAGGCCGTCGGCAGCTTCCCAGCCACGCCGATGGCGCCGGAAGAGTCGCCGCGCACCCTGATGACGGACTGGGTGGTTAGTGGCAAGCTACCGGCCGGCCTGACCCTGGCGGACGAATGCGAATTGCGCGACCCGGCAGAGTCCGGCGCGATCGTACGCTGCCGTCGCCAGGACCTTGAAACCGACGAGGTGCGCGAGCACCTCAAGACCGGCAAGCAGGTGTACCAGCTTGGCCTTACCTTCGACGACCGTATCAGCCTGGTGCTTGGCGAAGACCTCGTCATCCGCAAGCTGCGCTTCCTCGACCAGGTACTGGACGAGCTGAACGAGACCGACGCCGATTCGGCCGCCGCCGAGCTCGACTCGCGCATGGCGCTGATGACGCTGGAAGTCGAGCGCCTGCTGGGCAAGCTCGACGAGTGGTTCAAGCTGCCGCGGCCGACAGATCGCTGAAATACCGCGGTTGCACACTGATGACAGGAAACGCCAGCGCCGCCCCGGCAGCGCTGGCGCAAGGCAAAGGGAAACGCCGTTTGACCACTCCGCGCCGCAAGGCCAGCGGATGCGCGAGGAACAGGCATGAGCCCGGAAGAAAACCACTACCTGGAACTGTCCACCCCGAACGGGGAGACGATCAAGGTGCTGAAAAAGGCCCATCCCCAGGCACGCCGCCTGCGCTTGACCGTGACCTCGAACGGCGCGCGCCTGTCTTATCCCGAAGGCACGCATCCGGCCCAGGTGTTTGCGTTTCTGCGCAAACATGTGGACTGGCTGGAACGCAAGCTCGATCAGCTGCAGCTGGACGGCTCAGGCCCGCCGCCGCTGCTGCCGGGTGCGCCGACGCTGATTCCGCTGCGCGGCGAAACCACCCAGATGGTCTGGCGCGAAGGCGCCTATCCCAGCATTGCCCAGGAAGGCGACAAGCTGGTGCTGACCCTGCCGCACAACCAGTCCAAGCGCGCGCTGCCGGCGGCCCGTGCGCTGTTGCGCTCGTTTCTCGAAGCGCAGATACGGCGCGATGTCTCGCGCCTGCTGGCGCGCTATACCGGCGAACTGCAGGCGGCACCGGTGGCCGTGCGCGTACGTCCGCTGAAAAGCCTCTGGGGCAGCCTCGACACGCGCGACTGCATGACCCTCGACCTGGCCCTGGCCCTGGCGCCGCCGGCTGCGCTCAAGTACGTGGTCATCCACGAACTGTGTCACCTGAAAATCCGCAACCACTCGCCGCGCTATTGGAACCTGGTTGCGAGCTTCTATCCGGAATGGAAAGACCAGCGTGACTGGCTGCGCGAGAAAGGCCACGCGCTCAAGGCCGAACTGTCGCGGCTGATCGGCGAGCGCTGAAACGCTTGCACCGTGCCAAAGCCTCTCGTCAGAGGCATCAGCTCCAGCCGCAGAACGCGGTTATTTCCGCTGCCACCGGCGCCGGTTTTTCCAGGTGCAAGTGATGATTGCCCGGCAGACGCACCAGGCGGATGTCCGCTACGCACGCCGCACGCGCCTGCATCATCGCATCGGGCAGGTACGAGGTCGCCGGTGATGCCAGCACCACCAGGGTCGGACAGGCGATGCCGCGCAGGATGGTCTGGATCTGCGCCTCGGTATAGCGCTGCGGCGAAGCCAGGGTCAGGCGTGCGTCGCTGGACCAGGACCAGCCGCCCGGTACCGCGCAGATGCCGCGTTCGACCAGGGCGGCAGCGGCGGCCTCGCTGAGATCGTTGGCCTGCATGCGCGCGTGTATCGGCAATCGGCTATCGGCAAATACGCGCAGGGATTTCCCGCCCAGGCCGGCGCGCTGGTCCAGGCCGCGGCGCAATTGTTCCAGCGCAGCTTCGGGCGCGGCAGTCAGCGGCCCCAGTGATTCGATCAACAGCAAGCGTTCGATGCCTGCCGGCTGCGCAGCGGCAAAGATGCTCGCCGTGGCACCGCCCAGCGAATGGCCGAGCAGGGAATAGCGTGCCCAGCCCAGGGCCGCGACAGTGGCCTGTATGTCGGCCAGGTATTCGACGTAGTGATACCAGCCGCCGGCCGGCCGATGCGCGGAGCGGCCGTGGCCCGGTAAGTCAATTGCAACAATATGGAAATACTTGGAAAGTATCGGAGCCAGCGTATTGAACGACGCAGCATTGTCCAGCCAGCCGTGAATGGCCAGCAGCGGCGGCAGCGCCTTGTCGCCCCAGCTTTGCGCCGCCAAGGTCAGATGCGGCAGTTCGATCTGCAGTTCAGTCGGCATGCGGCACCGTGGCAACGTTCTGCGCAGCAGCCGGCCATTCGATCCAGCCCCGGGTGTGACGCTCGACCAGTGCCAGCAGCGCGTCGACCTGCCCAGCACCGTCGTTGAGCGCCGCAATGTACTCGTAGCGTTTGCCGCCTGCATGGATAAAGCGTTCGCGGTTTTCCACGCCGATTTCTTCCAGTGTTTCCAGGCAGTCGACGGCAAAGCCCGGACACAGCAGCTGCACCGACGTCACGCCGCTGCGCGCCAGCTCCACCAGTGTCTCGTCGGTATAGGGCCTGAGCCACTCCTCGCGGCCGACGCGCGACTGGTAGCTCGCCAGCAGCTGCCCCTGCTCCAGGCCCAGTCGCGCCGCGAGCAGTCGTGCCGTCGCCTGGCAGTGCGCCGCATATGGGTCGCCGGCGGCGACGTAACGCTGCGGAATACCATGAAACGACAGCAGCAGACGCTCGGCCCGCCCGTGTTGCTGCCAGTGCGCTTCCACGCTGCGCGCCAGCGCTTCGATATGCGCCGGCTGGTCGTGGTAGTCGTTGACGGTACGGAATTCCGGCGGCCAGCGCAGGCGCTTGATCGCATCCGCCAGTGCATCCAGGGCCGCGCCGGTCGACGTGGCCGAATACTGTGGATACAGCGGCAATACCAGTACGCGGCCAATACCCTGATCGACCAGCCCCTGCAGTGCCGTATCGATCGCCGGCTGGCCGTAGGTCATGGCGAGCTCTACGGTAATGCAACCACCAACGCGCTCGCGCACGACATGGCCCAGTGCCGTGGCGAGCCTGCGGCTTTCCACCAACAAGGGCGAGCCCGCCTCGCTCCAGATGCTGGCATAGGCCCGCGCCGACCGGGCCGGCCGCAGTCGCAGGATCACACCATACAGTACCGGCCACCACAGCCAGCGGGGCTGCTCGATCACGCGGGGGTCGGACAGAAATTGCGCCAGGTAGCGCCGTACGGCTGACGGCGTAGGCGCATCGGGAGTGCCCAGATTGAGCAGCAGCACGGCGATGCGCTCGCGCTGGGCAAACGGCCGGGGAGAGGCATGGTAACGCGTGGTTCCGAGCATGAAATTCCCGCGATGACAGCGGGCTTGTCTGCACCCTGCCGTTGAATTCAAAGTGATTTTTCCGACCGGGGGAGCCCCGCTTGTAGGCAGCGGCGAAGCTGCTAGACTGGCCGAGCCGTGTCAGCGCCCGACCCGGCCGACGATTACAGAAACAATAACAAAAGACGGTGAACAATGAGCCTGCGCGCACGCCCTGCCGCTGCGGCACTGTTTGCGCTGTGTGCTGCTTCGGCAGTCACGGCGGAGCCGTTCGCGCTCGCGCCGGCTTATGACCAGATCTATCGCATAGATCTCGCCTCCCGCACCGCCACTCTGGTCGGCGACACGGGCTCTTATGCGGGCCAGCCCATTGTCATGAAGGGCATTGCCTACGCGCCGAACGGCTCGCTGCTGGCCTCGTCCGACAATACGAAATCCTTGTTCCGGCTGGACTTCCTTGGCTCGCCCGCGTCGGTCGTCGGTTCGCTGGGCCTGGCCGGCCAGGGTGATCCGTCCCGCCTGGATGCCCTCGATCTTTCCTATGCAGTGACCTGCGACGGCTCGGCCTGGCTGGCTTCGGGCGTGGCGCGCAAACTGTGGAAAGTGGACAACGCTACCGGACTGACCACCTACGTCGGCTCTACCGGCGCGCGCCTCACCGGGTTGGCCGCACGCGGCCGCAATCTCTATGGCGCCGGCGATTACGAGAATCCGTCGCTGTTCCGCGTCGATACGGCCAGCGGAGCAGCGATACCGATCGGCAGTTTCGGGGTCAGCGCAAGCAAGATCAGTTCGGTCTGGCCGTCCTTCGACGCCAGCGGCAATCTCTGGGCTGCTGTCACTTATATCCCGCCGCCGCCGCCCGCTGCGAATGCATTTCCGCCGGACTGGAGCGATCTTGCCCGCATCAATGTCGATTCCGGCGCAATGACCTTGCTGGGTCCGATCACCGGTCCGGAAGACCTGCGCAGCGTGCCGTTGTTCGGCCTTGCCATCACCGCGCCGCAGCCCTGTCCTACCGGCACCGCCACGGCACAGCCGATACCTGCCGGCTCGCCTCGAAGCCTGTCCCTGCTTGCCGGACTGCTGCTGCTCGCCGCCGGCCTGGTCTTGCGCCGCCGCGGCCTGCGTTAAGGCGCGATTCCCTCGTCCACGGTAACCATCGCCGGATCGCGCATCCGCGCGTGCCTCGCGTCCACTCCTGGCGCCGAGCCTGCACTCCCTTATTCGACGAGGTAATCCGTGAGCCGACCCTGCCTGCGTGTCCTGCTGTTGCTATGCAGTCTGCTGTTGAGCGCCACGGTCCTGGCCGGCGAGACCGAATCCAAGCGGGCACGCGAGGCAACCCGGGTACTGGATGAAATCATGCAGGCACCGGACCGGCGCGTTCCCACCGGCCTGCTGCGCGAAGCGCACGCGATTGCGGTGATACCCGATGTGATCAAGGCCGGCCTGGTCATCGGCGGCCGCCGCGGCCACGGTCTTATCGTCGTGAAGGGCAGCGACGGCACCTGGTCGAATCCTGCCTTCATCACTATGACCGGCGGCAGCCTCGGCTTTCAGGCTGGCGTGCAATCCACCGACGTGATCCTGGTTTTCCGCAGCCAGCGCGGCGTCGACTCCATCGTCCACGGCAAATTCACGCTCGGCGCCGATGCTTCTGCCGCGGCCGGCCCGGTAGGCCGCTCCGCCCAAGCGTCCACCGATGCCCAGCTCAAGGCAGAGATCTATTCTTATTCACGCGCACGCGGGTTGTTTGCTGGCGTCGCGCTGGACGGCTCGGTGCTATCCATAGACCATGATTCCAATCAGGCCGTCTACGGCGAAGGCGTAACGCCGCGGCGCATCTTCGAAGGCGGCGTGGGCAATGTGCCGGAAGTCGTGGTCGATTTCCGCGACCGCCTCGAGGAGTACACTGCGCAATCGGCCGAGTGAGCGCAGCGTCATGACCCCTGTGCAAAGCGCGGCTACACTGTCGCGCTTTGCCGTTCCCGGCAGCGGCCATCTCACGCGGAATTTGCAGGAGTCAGGTAATGGGTAGTTTCAGCATTTGGCACTGGTTGATCGTGCTGTTGATCGTGGTTGTGGTGTTCGGCACCAAGCGCCTGCGCAACATGGGCGGCGATCTCGGCAGCGCCATGCGCGATTTCAAGAAAGGCCTGCAGGGCGACGAAGAGGCGCCCAAGCTCAAGGCCGATCCGACGCCCGAAGCGGAAAAGACCGCCGAACAAAAGCGCGAAAAGACCGAGTAAGCCGCCGCGATGTTCGATATCGGCTTCAGCGAATTCGTGCTGATCGGCGTCGTCGCGCTGATCGTCCTCGGGCCTGAACGGCTGCCCGGCGCAGCCCGCACCGTCGGTGCGCTATTACGCCGCGCGCGCAACAGCTGGGCCAATGTACGCAACGAGGTCGAGCGCGAACTGGCCGCCGAGGAACTCAAGCGCAGCATGCGCGACACCGTCGCCTCGGTCGATCCGAGCGAAGAGCTGCGCAGCACCGCAGAGGAGCTGCGCAATACCACCAGCGAAGTCGACAGGAAGCTCGATGAGCGCAGCTGAGCAGGAGCCCGGTGAAGAGGCTTCATTTTTTTCCCATTTGATCGAACTGCGCGCACGCCTGCTGAAAGCGATATTGGCGGTAACGGCGGTGCTGCTGTGCTTGCTTCCGTTTGCCAACAAACTTTATGCATGGCTGGCCGAGCCGCTGCTGCGCAATCTGCCGGCGGGTGGGCAGCTCGTCGCGATCGAAGTCGCCTCGCCATTCTTCACTCCGCTAAAACTGGCTTTTTGTACTGCGCTGGTGCTTGCCATGCCGGTAGTGCTGTACCAGCTGTGGGCATTCGTCGCGCCGGGCCTGTACCGGCACGAGAAGCGCCTGGGCATGCCGTTGCTGGTGTCCAGCGTCATCTTGTTCTACCTCGGCTGCGCCTTCGCCTATTTCCTGGTTCTGCCGATGGTGTTTTCGTTCCTGGCCAAGATCACGCCGGAAGGCGTGGCCATGATGACCGACATCGGCAAGTACCTCGACTTCGTCCTGGTGATCTTTTTTGCTTTCGGACTTTGTTTCGAAGTACCCGTCGCCGTGGTGATCCTCGTTGCGCTGGGCTGGGTCACTCCCAAGCAGTTGACGGAAAGCCGCGGCTATGTGGTCGTAGGTGCCTTTGTCATTGCGGCCATCCTGACGCCGCCGGATGTGATTTCGCAGGTCATGCTGGCCATTCCCATGTGCCTGCTTTACGAGGTCGGCATAATCGCCGCACGCATGGTTTCCAAGCCGCCTGCCGACTCCACAAGTTCCAACTCTTAGCCTTTAGTCCAGCTGCGCCGAGCCCCGAAATACGGTAGCGGATCGGCTCATGCGCATGGTCGATTTACAATTCGTTACAAGTACGCTACATCCCGTACCGCCTTTTTCGTGCTTCTGCCACGTATACTAATCCCGCAGTACACGTATCAGCACTTCATAACTCAGGGTGAAAATCATGAAAAAGTCCGCCGCAGCCGCCGCTGTTGACGAAGATACTCGCGACGCCAGCCTGCGTGTTTCCAAGCGCATGCGCGATAGCCTCAAGGCAGCTGCAGCCGTCATGGGCCGCCCGCTGTACGACGTCACCAACGAAGCCATCAACGATTACCTCGGCGGCCTGAAGCTGCCGGATCCCCTCGCCGGCCTGCGTAAAGGTGGCAAGGGTCGCAAGTAAGTCGATCCGCAGCTAGCCTGCAAGACTCTTCAAACGCCGCGCCTCTGCGCGGCGTTTGCCGTTATGGAATGCCAATTTCTGGAATTTCACTCAGGCAACTGGGGAATAGCCCCCAATATCCATCTTCGACTAAAGTCGACTACATCACATTTCCACGACGTACACCCGCACCATGCCTGTTTTCGAAACCGGGCGTACAAGCAGCCAGCTGGCAACACTATACATTCGGCACTTGTTTAAACCCACGATACGTGTATCGCCCGATTTTTGAGCAGCCGCTCGATGCGTCGAAATTTGGTTTGATCCTTCTGCCGGCTCCATCGGGCGGCTGGATTTTCCCCGCGCCAGGCCCCAGCAGCACAGGGGGCTCAAGCGACCGCATCGAGAGCCGCGCGCCCAAGCATGCCCAGACTTTGCTTAAAGCCTGCCGCCTCGCGCCAGGCTGACAAAGCGCTGCAACACCCGCCGCGCCTCTGGCGCAGGTCCGCATTCCTTCAGCAGCTGGACCGGATCCATGCCTTCGCTGCGCAAGCGGTCGCTGCGCCCACGGATGTAGCCGGCCATCACGCCGGCGCTGAACTCCGGATGGAACTGCACGCCCCAGGCCCGCTCGCCCAGACGCAGGGCCTGGTGCGGGTCCTGCACGGTACTGGCCAGCACCTCGGCGCCCTGGGGAATCGCCAGTACCGACTGCTGATGCGTAGTCTGCGCACGGAACGCTGAGCCCGCCATGCCGAACAGCGGATCGGTTTTCGCCTGCGCACTGGCTGCCAGGGACTTGGTGCCGATCTGCCGGCCCTGTGGATTCCAGCCCACGCTGCCGCCCAAAGCCTGCACCAGCAGCTGGTGGCCGTAGCAAACCCCGAGCACCGGCAACCGCATGCCCAGTACCTGATCACTCAGCCACTCGGCACAGCGTTCGCTCCACGGCAGACGCTCGGTCACCATGCTCGCCGAACCCGTCACGATAGCCGCGGCATAGGCACGACTGCTGGTGGGCAACACATCTCCCGCATCGACACGTACCGCCACGAATTCGTGGCGGCGCAGCCCTGCGCTACGCGCGAACCACATCGGAAAATCGCCATGGCGCGCCGCCAGGCGCGGCAAAGTAGTTCCAGTCTGCAAAATCAGGATCGGGTTCACGCAGATAACCTGTCAGCGGAAAATAGCGTCAGAAACGCATCAGAAGCATCCGTGCCGGCCCGGGCTGCCAATTTGCACGCCGTGCTATGCGGCAAAACCCACGCACAGACAGGGCGTAGAACCCCCGCCTTCAGTCAACCGGCGGCAACACGGTCATCACTTCTGCCACCGTGGTGACGCCTCGCGCCACCTGGGCCGCGGCGGAAATGCGCAGCGGCCGCATGCCGTCGCCCAGCGCGGCTTCCCCGAAACGGACCAGGTCGGTATCGGCCAGGATCAGCTGGCGCATCTTCGGCGTGATACGCAGCATCTCGTAGATGCCGGTGCGGCCGTAGTAGCCGGTGTTGCGGCATTCCAGGCAGCCGACCGGCCCCTGCGTGCGTTCGGGCAGAGCCAGGTTCCAGCGATGGGTCAGCGCATCCCAGGCGCGCGGGTCGACCGCCAGGCCAGTCTTGCAATGTGGACAAAGCGTACGAATGAGCCGCTGGGCCACCACGCCCGTGAGCGTGGACTGGATCAGGTAATGCGGTACGCCCAGATCGAGCAGGCGCGTCACCGCCGTCGGCGCGTCGTTGGTATGCAGGGTAGACAGCACCAGATGCCCGGTCAGCGAAGCCTGTACCGCCATCTGCGCGGTTTCCAGATCGCGGATTTCGCCGATCATGATGATGTCGGGATCCTGGCGCAGCAGCGTGCGCACGCCGGCGGCAAAATCCAGGTCGATCGCCGGCTGCACCTGCATCTGGTTGAATTCGGGGCTGACCATTTCTATCGGGTCTTCCACCGTGCAGACGTTCAGGTCCGGCGTGGCCAGATGCTTGAGGGTGGAGTACAGCGTCGTGGTCTTGCCCGAGCCGGTGGGGCCGGTGACCAGCACGATGCCGTGCGGCCGCTCGACCATCGAGCGCCACAGGTTCTCCTCGTCGGTGGAGAAACCGATCTGGCGAAACTCCTTGACCACGATGTCCGGGTCGAAGATGCGCATGACGATCTTCTCGCCGAACGCCGTCGGCATGGTCGACAGGCGCAACTCCACTTCGCGGCCACCGGGCGAGCGTGTCTTGATGCGGCCGTCCTGCGGCCGGCGCTTTTCCGCCAGGTCCATGCGCCCGAGAATCTTTATGCGAGCCGTCACCGCCGTCATTACCGGCGGAGGAAACTCGAACACCTTGATCATGTTGCCGTCGATACGGAAACGGATATTTCCCGCGTCGCGGCGCGGCTCCAGATGAATATCCGAGGCCCGCTGGTCGAGCGCGTACTGCAGCAGCCAGTCGACGATATGCACAACGTGGCGATCGTCGGCGCCGATGTCGCCGGCCTTGCCCAGTTCCAGCAACTGCTCGAAGTTGAGCAGGGTGGAGGGGTCGTAGCCCGCATCGCTCTTGGCATCCTTGGCGCGCTGGATCGACCGCTGCACGCCGAAGAATTCGGTCAGGTAGCGATTGACGTCCAGCGGGCTGGCCACCATGCGCTCGATCTCGCGGCGCAGGATGTGGCCAAGATCGTGCACCCAGCGCGTATCGAAGGGCTCGGCCGAGGCAATTACGACCTTGTCCGGCGCCACCGCCACCGGCAGGATGCGGTAGCGCGTCGCGTACTGGTGCGAGATGACCTGGGTGACTGCCGCCACGTCGATCTTCATCGGATCGATGCGCAGGTAGGGCAGGCTGGCCTTTTCCGCCAGCCACTGGGTCAGCACTTCCAGGCCCAGCGGCTTGCCCGGATTGCGCTGGTCCACGGGCTTGAGGTTGGCCACCAGCACCAGCGGGTGCAGCGCCAGCTTGTCCTTGCCGCTGCGCGAGTCGGCGCGGATGCGGCGGGCATCGTCGACGGCGAGCAGGCCGTCCTGGACCAGCGCCATCAGCGTTTCGTCCAGTTCCAGCCGTCCGTGCAGGCCCAGCTTGACCGGCGCGGTCGCTACGGCCGAAAGCGAAGAAACCGCGTCAACGGGACGCTGCGGGCTGGAGGCCATGGGAATTCCTGAAGGACGCCAATGCGCCCGCTATACTAACGCGCTTTGCAACGCCATCCGTGAGCCATTCCATGTCCACGCCCACCTTTCAGGACGTGATCCAGACCCTCAACCGCTATTGGGCGGAACAGGGCTGCGTACTCATCCAGCCTTTCGATACCGAAGTCGGCGCCGGCACCTTCCATCCGGCCACCTTCCTGCGCGCGCTGGGCCCGGAACCCTGGGCGGCGGCCTACGTGCAGCCCTCGCGCCGGCCCACCGACGGCCGCTACGGCGAGAATCCGAACCGCCTGCAGCATTACTACCAGTACCAGGTGGTGCTCAAGCCCAATCCGGACAATATTCTTGATCTATACATTGGATCGTTGCGCGCCCTCGGCCTGGACCCGCTCACTCACGACCTGCGCTTCGTCGAAGACAATTGGGAATCGCCAACACTCGGCGCCTGGGGCCTGGGCTGGGAGGTCTGGCTCAATGGCATGGAAGTGACCCAGTTCACTTATTTCCAGCAGGCCGGCGGGCTGGAATGCCGCCCGGTCACCGGCGAAATCACCTACGGCCTGGAACGCCTGGCCATGTACCTGCAGAACGTGGACAACGTCTACGACCTGGTCTGGACAGTCGCGCCGCACGGCGTCGTCACCTACGGCGATGTGTTCCACCAGAACGAAGTGGAACAATCTGCCTACAACTTCGAACATGCCAACGTGACCGAACTGCTGCACTGGTTCGACGTCTGCGAAGGCGAGGCGAAGAAACTCATCGCCGCCAATCTGCCGCTGCCCGCCTACGAACAGGTGTGCAAGGCCTCGCACAGCTTCAACCTGCTCGATGCGCGCCGGGCCATCAGCGTAACCGAACGCCAGCGCTACATCCTGCGCGTACGCACCCTGGCCCGCGCCGTGGCCGAAGCCTATTACGCCCAGCGTGAAAAGCTCGGTTTTCCAGGACTGAAGAATCGCCAGGAGAAGGCGCATGACTGAGCAGGCGCTGCTGATCGAACTGGGCACGGAAGAACTGCCCACGCGTACGGTCGACGAGCTGGCGCAGGCCTTTGCCGGCGGCATCGTCGAGGGTTTGAACAAGCGCGGCTTCAACCTCGACGCGAACAGCGCGCAGGTGTATTGCTCGCCGCGCCGCCTGGCCGTGCTGTTGCCGGCCGTAGCCGCCGCGCAGCCGGACCAGACGATAGAACGCCGCGGTCCCGCCGCCGCTGCTGCGTTCGCCGCCGACGGTACACCGAGCAAGGCCTTGAGCGGGTTTGCCGCCTCCTGCAGCACCACCGTCGAACAACTGCAGAAACTCGAAACCGACAAGGGCGCCTGGTACGTGTTCCGCAGTGAACAGCCGGGCCAGCCGCTGGCGGCGCTGTTGCCCGAGGTCATCGCCGAAGCGCTGAAAAACCTGCCCGTGCCCAAGCCCATGCGCTGGGGCGACCACGACTACGCGTTTGTGCGCCCGGTTCACTGGCTGGTGATCGTGCACGGCAGCGAGGTCATCGCGGCCGACATTCTCGGCCTCAGCAGCGGACGCGATTCCCGCGGCCACCGCTTCCACCACAACAAGACCGTGCCCATCGCATCGGCGCACAGCTGGCTGGCCGACCTGCGCGCCGCCCATGTACTGGCCGACCCGGCCGAGCGGCGCGAACGCATCCGTGCCGAAGTCGCCCGGGCCGCGCAGGAAACCGGCGGCCAGGCCCAGCTCAGCGACAGCCTGCTGGACGAGATCGCCAACCTGACCGAATGGCCGGTCGCAATCGCCTGCGCCTTCGACGAAGACTTCCTGCGCGTGCCGCAGGAGGCCTTGATCATGACCATGGAGACCAATCAGAAATTCGTCTCCGTGCTCGACGACAACGGCAGGCTGACACGCCACTTCATCGGCGTGGCCAACATCGACAGCCTGGCGCCGGCGGAGATCCGCAAGGGCTACGAGCGCGTGATCCGCCCGCGTTTTGCCGATGCCCGCTTCTTCTACGACGAAGACCTGAAGTCGCCGCTGATCGACCAGCTCGAATCGCTCAAGACCGTGACCTACCAGCAGTCGCTGGGTTCGGTCTGGGACAAGGTCATCCGCGTCGCCGAACTGACACGCACCATCGCCAACCGCGTCGGCGTGGATGCAGCCCAGGCCACGCGCGCGGCCGCACTGGCCAAGTGCGACCTGATGAGCCGCATGGTCGGCGAGTTTCCCGAACTGCAGGGCGTGATGGGCCGCTATTACGCCGCCGCCAACGGCGAACCGGCCGACGTCGCCCGGGCCGTCGACGAGTTCTATCGCCCGCGCTTTGCCGGCGACGGCATCGCCAGCGGCAAGGTCGGCCAGGTGCTGGCGATTGCCGAGCGCATCGATACGCTGTGCGGCATCTTCGCCGTCGGCATGAAGCCCAGCGGCAACAAGGATCCGTTCGCCCTGCGCCGCGCGGCGCTGGGCCTGGCCCGCACCCTGATTGAAAGCGGCCTGGCACTGGAACTGCCCCCGCTGCTGCAGGAAGCACTGGCGCAACTGCCCGAAGCCGCATTCGTCGCCGGCCTGCCCAAGAGCAAGGACGGCAAGCCGCCGCTGCTCGACGCCGGCGCACGCCGGCAGGAAATTGCCGCGGAACTGTTCGAATTCGTGCTCGACCGCCTGCGCGGCTACTACGCCGACGCGGGTATCGCTGGCGACCGTTTCGAAGCCGTGCGTGCGCTCAATCCGGCCGATCTCGGCGATTTCGATGCGCGCATCCGCGCCGTCGATGCGTTCGCCCGCCTGCCCGAGGCCGAAGCACTGGCCGCGGCAAACAAGCGCATCGCCAATATCCTGCGCCAGGCCCAGGCCGGCGCAGCCACCGCTGGCGTGGACAGCGCCCTGCTCGCTGCCGGTGCCGAAGCGCAGCTGCACCAGTCCCTGCTCGGCGTCCAGGCCGCAGCCGAACCGCTGATCCACGGCCGCGACTATGTCGCCCTGCTCAGGCAGCTGGCCCGGCTGCGCGCCCCGGTCGATGCGTTTTTCACCGACGTCATGGTGATGGCCGACGATGCCGCTGTACGCGCCAATCGCCTGCAATTGCTGACGCAGTTGCGCCAGTTGTTCCTGCATGTGGCCGACATCTCGGTGTTGCAGCCGGCGAACTGAACGAATGCGCCGGCCGGACTGACCGGCCGGCCAGCGCAGCTGTTCTCTCCACACGTCGACGAATTTCGGCAGAAAACTACGCGACCAGCGACGGATTGTGCTGAATTCGCCATCGAAGGTTGACGCCACCTGGCTACGTGCCTACGGTCGCCCACCGGGAGTGTAGAAAGTCATGCCGCCTTTGCCGGCCTGACCAACTTGGCACTTTTGTCGCTATGGGGATAGTGGCAAAGAGTGCAAATTGCGATTCTTTATGCGTTCGCTTCGCCAGGCCGTGGCTGTCGTGCAGACAAGCCACAACGGTGGCGTGTGCGCGGCATTCCATGAAGTAGCGCAGAACTCCCCGGCGCCTGTCGCGCCGCCGGGCGTGCATCCGCACGTACCGCCATTCGAATGGGGAGATTCGATGAAAGCGTTCTACTGCATGAACTCCGTACTGCGCGCACGTCCGCTGGCGCTGAGCCTGGCCTTGGCCGCTGCTTTTGCCAGCGGTCCGACGCTGGCCCAGAAAGCCACCGGCGACATCTTCGGCCACACGCAGGCCAACAGCAGCGTCAGCATTCGCAGCGTCGACACCGGCCTTTCGCGCGAGGTCCAGTCCGACGCCAAAGGCCGCTACGTGTTCAACCAGCTGCCGACCGGCCGTTATGTAGTCAGTGCCGAGGGCAGCGAGCGCGAGGTCACGGTGCGCATCGGCACGGGTGCCGAAGTGGACTTTGCAGCAAAAGGATCGGCCGAACTCGCAACCATCGAAGTGACCGGCAACGCGATCAACCCCATCGACGTGTCCTCCGTGGAATCGGCCACCGTTTTCAGTGCGGCACAGCTCGCCGCACTGCCGGTGGGCCGCGATGTGACCAGCGTCGCCCTGCTCGCGCCGGGTACCGTCCGCGGCGATTCCAGCATCGGCCGCTCCGGCAGCAGCCTGGCCTCGTTCGGCGGCGCATCGGTGGCTGAGAACGGCTATTACATCAATGGCTTCGACGTCACCAATATCCGAAACTTCACTTCCTTCGCCAGCCTGCCGTTCGAAGCCATCGGCGAGCAGCAGGTCAAGACCGGCGGCTACGGCGCCGAATTCGGTCGCTCCCTCGGCGGTGTGATCAATATCGTAAGCAAGCGCGGCAGCAACGAATTCCATGCCGGCGTCGCCTCCTACTGGGCGCCCGAGTCGCTGCGCGAACACGCGCCGAATGTAAGCAGCATCGAGTCGCCCAACAACTACTACAGATATACCTATAGCGACACGCGCTCGGACCAGTCTTTCAACGTCTACGGCTCGGGGCCCATCATCAAGGACAGGCTGTTCTTCTTCGCCATCGCCGAAGGCCGTGACGTGAAGACCGAGGATTTCGACGAAAACACCAGCAACCTGGTCACTGACAGCCAGCCCCACGGACTGGTCAAGCTGGACTGGAACATCACCGACAGCCATATCCTCGAATTCACCGGCATCAGCAACCGCGACTACGAGAAGAACCGCAACTTCAGCAACGACCTCGACGGCACGGTACCGATCCACATCGAAGATCCCTACAGCACCCGGCACAACCGCGAGACGCCGGGATATGTGGAAAAGTACGGCGGTGAAGTGTATATCGGCCGCTATACCGGCTATCTCACCGACAACCTTACCCTGTCGGCGCAATACGGCGAACTGACGGCACTGAACGCCGTGCGTTCGCCACGCAACCTGCCAGGCGCCGACTGCCCTGCGGTCTACGACAGCCGGCGTAGCGCCGGCGTCACCGACTACCTCGGCTGCTGGGACGAAAACCAGTTCACCATCCAGGATCCGACAGCGCCGGACGAGCGCGACCGGCGCCGCGCCACACGCATCGACCTGGACTGGCAAATTGGCAGCCATACCGTGCGCGGCGGCTATGACGCCGAAAAATTCGATTCCACCAATGTAGGCCTGACCAACAGCGGCGGCGTCTATTACCGCTATTTCCGCACCGGTCCCAACGGCAGCACGGTCAACGGCGTAGCGTTGCCGGGCAATACCGAATATGTGCGCAAACGCGACTATGCCACCAAGAGCGGCGCCTACGCAGTCGAGAACACGGCGTTCTATCTGGAAGACAGCTGGCAGATAGCCGACCGCTTTCTGGTCTATGCAGGCGCTCGCGCCGAGCGATTCGACAACAGGAATGCGACCGGCGTGAGTTTCGCCAAGTCCGACTACCTCTATGCGCCGCGACTCGGTTTTTCCTGGGACACGAGCGGCGACGCCACCACCAAAGTGTTCGGCAATGCCGGCCGCTACTACATTCCCATCGCGTCCAATACCAATATCCGCGTCTCCGCCGCGGAATTGTTTATTCATACCTTTTATCGCTTCGACGGCGTCGATCCGCGAACCGGCGCACCGGTGACCCTGGGCCAGCAGATCGGCACACCCTCCGTCGTCGGCGATGGCACCACGCCTGTACCCGATACGGTCACGGCCGGTAATCTCAAGCCCATGTACCAGGACGAGGCCATCCTCGGTCTGCAACATGCGTTCGACTCGGGCTGGACTGCCGGCGTGCGCGGTGTGTGGCGCAAAGTGCGTAACGGCATGGATGACTACTGCTACCACGGCGCTTTCTATGCCTGGGCGGTCGACAACGGTTACACCGATTTCGATGCCAGCACCGTTCCCCAGTGCGTCATCCTCAACCCGGGCAAGGACGCGGAGTTTGCGCTCGATCTGAACAACGACGGCACGCTGACCCGCGTCACCATTCCGGCCCGCTACTTCGACATCGCCGAGTACCAGCGCCAGTACCGTGCCTTCGAAATCTTCTGGGAGCGGCCCTGGGACGGCAAATGGTCGCTGCAGGGCTCGTATACCTGGGCGCGCAGCCGTGGCAATGCCGAGGGTTACGTGAACTCGTCCATCGGCCAGGGCGATGCGGGCATCACCCAGGACTTCGATTTTCCATCCTTCGGCGACGGCGCTTACGGCGACTTGCCCAACGATCGCCGCCACACGCTGAAACTCTTCGGCACCTACGAGCTTGCACCGCAGTGGCGCGTCGCCGGCAACCTGCTCATACAGTCCGGACGTCCGATCAACTGCCTGGGCTTTCCGCCGCCCGAGGCGCGCGATTTCGAGGGGCCTGACGGCTCGTCTGGATCCGGCGAGTACACCTCGCCCTCCAGTTTCTACTGCGTGAGCGGCGTGGAAACCATGCCCGACGGCACGACACGAACCATCCACACGCTTTACAACCGCGGCAGCTTCGGCCGCACGCCCTGGATCAAGTCGATCGACTTCTCCGTCGCCTGGGTGCCGAAGGTGGGTAACGGCGACCTGACCTTGAAGGTCGATATCTTCAATGTGCTCAATTCGCAGAAGGTCTTGCAGTACAACGAAACCGGCGACATCGCCCGGGGCGATCCGCACCACAACCCTGATTTCCTGCTCCCCGATACCTACCAGGCGGCGCGCTCCTTCCGCTTCACCGCCCGCTACGATTTCTCGCTTTAGCGGCTTGCGCGACAACAACCTCCGACCAGGCGAACTCTGCCTGGCCGGATTTCGGTCGCAAAATGTGCGTAAGTGCCGGCTCGGAAGCAGGAATCTGGCGGCCCGACCGCCAGGAACCTCGCAAACCATCACGCTTCGCTGCAGTGCAAGTTGACGCGGCTTAACGTTTTTACTACGTTCGGCGACAGGGAGTGCCGAAGGTCATGGGCAGTGTACCGCCTTCATGTTTCGGTAAGCCGGCCGGCGCGGGGTCGCTGGCAGGCAGAGACGGTCTGGGGTAACACAGCGGTGCGTTGGGGATGGCGGCGGTTCGCAAGAACCGCCGCGGCTTTTTCTGCCGCCGGCAGCGCCGCGCGGCGCATGCGCTGAGACGGCTGCCATTACACTGGCGGCCGTTTTCGTTTCTGGTTGCACTCTTGTCCATATCGTTGCTCGAAGCACTGGTTCTCGTTGCCGTCGTCCTGCTGGTGGTGCTGGTCGTGCTGCTGATCGTGCTGCTGCGCCGCGGCCGCGGCGATCTGCTGGCGCCGCTGAAGCAGGCACTGGACGATCTGCATGACGACGGCGAGCGGCTGGAACGCACACTGCGCGACGAACAGCGTGCCGGTCGCGGCGAACAGTCGCAGCGGCTGGAGCAGTTGCGCGACAGCGTGCAGACCCAGTTCGCCCAACTGGCCCAGTTGCAGCACCAGCGCATCGAAGACTTCGGCCTGCGCCTGGAACAGTCGAGCCAGCGCACCGACCACCGCCTGGAAGCCCTGCGCCTGGCCTTGCAGGACGACGCGCGCAAGGCCCGAGAGGAAGGCGCGCAGGCGCTGAGCCGCTTCGGCGACCTGCTGCGCCTGGGTTTGCAGGAACAGGGCGAGCACAGCCAGCTGCGCCTGGCCGAAGTACGCGCCACGCTGGAAACCCGGCTCAAGGAACTGCAGGCCGACAACGCCCGCCAGCTCGATGCCATGCGCGTCACCGTCGACGAGAAACTGCACGCGACACTGGAAACCCGCCTGGGCGAGTCGTTCAAGCTGGTGTCCGAGCGGCTGGAACAGGTGCACCGCGGCCTGGGCGAAATGCAGGGCCTGGCCCAGGGCGTCGGCGATCTCAAGCGCGTACTGGGCAATGTGAAAACCCGCGGCATCCTCGGCGAAGTGCAGCTGGCCGCACTGCTGGAACAGCTGCTGACCACAGACCAGTACGCCAGCAACGTCGCCACCGTGCCAGGCTCGACCGAACGCGTGGAATTCGCCATCCGCCTGCCGGGACGCGATGTGGATGCGCCGATCTGGCTGCCGATCGACGCCAAGTTTCCGCGCGAAGATTACGAACGCCTGCTCGACGCCCAGGAGCGCGCCGATGCAGACGCCGCGTCCGCGGCCGCCGCCGCGCTGGAGCGGCGCATACGCGAAGCCGCCAAGAGCATTCGCGACAAGTATATTTCGGTACCGGCCACGACCGATTTCGCCATCATGTTCCTGCCCACCGAAGGTCTGTACGCGGAAGTGATACGCCGCCCCGGCCTGTTCGAAGCGCTGCAGCGTGACCAGCGCGTCGTTGTTACCGGACCGACCACGCTCAGTGCCACCTTGAGCAGCCTGCAGATGGGTTTTCGCACACTTGCAATCGAGAAGCGCTCCAGCGAAGTGTGGCTGCTGCTCGGCGCGGTCAAGACCGAGTTCGGCAAGTTCGGCGCGGTTCTGGACAAGACCCGTACCCACCTTGACAACGCCCGCAACAGCATCGACGCCGCCGGCGTGCGCACGCGCGCGATCGAGCGCAAGCTGCGTGGCGTGGAGTCGCTGGACAGCGGCCAGACCCAGCAACTGCTGGGCGAAGACAATTTCGACAACGGCGACGAAACGGCCGGTTGAAACGTTTTGCGCCGCGCGGCGACGCCGCACTGCCGCTGCACGTCGCAGCCGCTACCATGTCCGATACAGCAGAGGCTGACCCTGGCCTCGTCATGCTGCCGTTGCAAGCGAACCCGCCACTCCGGAGTTGCCATGCGTACCTTGCTCGCCCTAGGAATCGCCGCCGCCATGACTCAGACCGCGCTAGCCGCCGAGATCCCCGACTACTCCCTCACCATCTACAGCTCGGCCCAGCCCGGCCAGCTCAGCAGTGAAAACCTGATCAACTTTGGCCCGCAGCTGCCGGGCTATGCCCTGGTCCGCGACGGCCGCAAGATGGCCCTGCCTTCCGGCAGCGGCGTGCTCAGGTTCACCGACGTGGCCAAGCGCATCGATCCCAGCACCGTCGCCTTCGAATCGCTGACCGACCCCGCCGGTACCCGCGTGGTGGAACAGAACTACCAGTTCGACCTGGTCAACCGCGACAAGCTGCTGGAACGCTATATCGGCGCCACCATCACGGTGGAACAGCAGCGCGGCGACACGCTGGAACGCCTCAGTGGCGTACTGCTTTCCTCAGCCGACGGCAGCCTGATCCTGCAGCGCGACAGCGGCGAAGTGCTAACTATAAATAATTACAGCAATGTACTTTTCCCAAGCCTGCCCGGCGGCCTGATCACCCGGCCTACCCTGGTCTGGCTGGTCAACGCCAAGCAGGGCGGCACGCACGACACCCGCGTCAGCTACCAGACCCAGGGCATGACCTGGTGGTCGGACTACAACATCACCCTGCGCGAGAACGGCGACAACTGCGACATGGACCTCTCTTCCTGGGTCACCATCGTCAACCAGTCCGGCGCCAGCTACGGCCAGGCACAGCTGAAACTGGTCGCCGGCGAAGTCAATCGCGCACCAGCACCGGCGGCGCCACAGATGATGCGTAACAAGGCCATGCTGGCCGGCGCCGTGGCTTCGATGGACGAGGGCTTCCAGGAGTCTTCGCTGTTCGAGTACCACTTGTATACTCTCGGCCGGCGCAGCGACCTGCCCGACAACTCGACCAAGCAGCTGGAACTGTTCCCCACCGCAACCAAGGCCAGCTGCACCAAGCAGCTCGTGTTCACCGCCTCGCCGCCGCCGTGGAGCCACTGGTCGTCGCCGATCCAGGACCAGGGCTACGGCGCCACCACCGAGGGCACGGTGGGCGCATTCCTCGAGTTCGAGAACAAGGAATCGAACAAGATGGGCATGCCGCTGCCCGCCGGCCGCGTGCGCGTGAACCAGGCCTCAGTCGACGGCACGCTGGAGTTCATCGGCGAAGACGTCATCAAGCACACCCCGCGCAACGAGACTTTGCGCATCAAGCTGGGCAACTCCTTCGACGTGGTCGGCGAGCGCAAGCAGCTCAGCTTCAACTACGACAAGGCCGGCAAATTCATCGACGAAAGCTTCGAAGTGACCGTGCGCAACCGCAAGAAGACCGCCGTCAAAGTGGTCGCGCGCGAATACCTGTATCGCTGGAGCGGCTGGAGCATCACCGCCAAGAACCAGGATTTCGTCAAGCGCGACGCCTCCACCATCGACTTCCCGCTGAGCATTGCGGCCGATGGCGAGGCGAAGGTGACGTATACGGTTCGCTACAAGTGGTAATAGGGTAATTGCAACTGCTAGGCCGCGTTCCCAGCCGGGGACGCGGCAACCCGCCGGTCATTCGCCAACGTCTTTCAGCGCAATCGCGTTGATGCCCGCCTCGGACAATCCCGCCTTGGCCGTTTCCACATCGCTGGCGCTGCTGTACGGGCCTACGCGCACGCGGTGCCAGGTCTTGCCGTTGACGTTGACCGACTGCACCTTGGCGACGAAGCCGCTCAGGGCCAGCTTGGCCTTGAGTTCTTCGGCAGCTTTCGGGTCGGGATACGAACCGGCCTGCAATACGTAGCGCGCGCCGCTTGCGGCGACCGAGGGTTCCGGCGGTGGCGGTGAACCGGCGGCAGCCGGATTCTGCGCCGCGGCTTGCTGGCGCTGCTGTTCGG
Organism: Tahibacter aquaticus; assembly: GCF_004363655.1. Lineage (GTDB taxonomy): Bacteria > Pseudomonadota > Gammaproteobacteria > Xanthomonadales > Rhodanobacteraceae > Tahibacter > Tahibacter aquaticus. The sequence continues at coordinate 67,128 of NZ_SNZH01000022.1, read as the reverse complement.
CGCGCGCCTTGGCGCTCAGCTCTGCGTCGGGAATCACCACTTCCATTTCCGGCAGCACCGAATAGAAATCGTAGTTCTTCTTCGGCGCGGCAGCGGCTTTCTTGTCGTCGGCGACGGCGGCCTCGCTGGCCTTGGGTGCAGTGGCCTGGGGATTGGGCTGCGGCGAATTGGGCTTGCGCAGCATCGGCGCCCAGCCCTGCAGCAGCATCAGCGTGGCGATGCCCAGGCCCAGCAGCACGCCCAGGGCCAGCCAGACCCAGGCCGGCCAGGTGGCCGCGGAGGTGCTGCTGTTGCGGGTTGCTTGCTTGCGCTTGCCGGCCATTACTGTCGTTCCTTGCTGTGCTTGCTGTGCGTATTGCTTACATGCTTTCCGGTGCGCCGACGCCGAGCAGATCCAGGCCGTTGGCCAGAACTACTTTCACTGCCGCAGCGAGCGTGAGCCTCGCATCGCGCAGGTCGGTGTCATCGATCACGAAATGGTATTCGTTGTACCAGCCATGGAAGGCAGCCGCGAGATCGGTCAGGTAGGTCGCGATCACATGCGGCTCCAGATTCGTCGCAGCGACTTCGACCACTTCGGGGAAACGCGACAGCGCCACGAACACAGCCTGCTCGTGCGCGGTATCCAGGCGATCCAGGCGCGCACTGCCATTGGCCGCGTCGTAGTTCAGCCCGCGTTCCTGCATCTGCCGATTCACGCCGCAGATTCGCGCATGGGCCATCTGTACGTAGTACACGGGGTTGTCGGTGCTCTGCGCACGGGCGACATCGATATCGAACGTCAGCTGCGAATCCGACTTGCGCGCGGCCAGGAACCAGCGCGTCGCATCGCGGCCGACTTCGTCGATCAGATCGCGCAAGGTCACATAGCTGCCTGCACGCTTGGACAGCTTCACTTCCTCGCCGCCGCGCATCACCGTGACCATCTGGTGCAGCACGTACTCGGGCCAGCCCTTGGGAATGCCCAGGCCCAGCGCCTGCAGCCCGGCACGCACGCGCATCACGGTGGAATGGTGGTCGGCGCCCTGCTCGTTGATGACGCGGCCGAAGCCGCGCTGCCACTTGGTCACGTGGTAGGCGATATCCGGCAGGAAATAGGTATAGCCGCCCTGCGCCTTGCGCATGACGCGGTCCTTGTCGTCGCCGAAGTCGGTGGTCTTGAGCCAGAGCGCGCCGTCCTGCTCGTAGGTATGGCCGGCGTCAATCAGCTGCCGCACGGTCTGCTCGACCTTGCCGTCGGTATACAGCGAGGATTCCAGGTAATACACGTCGAACTCGACCGCGAACGCGCGCAGGTCCAGGTCCTGTTCGCGGCGCAGTGCGGCGACGGCGAAGCGGCGGATCGCATCCAGGTCGTCCGCATCTTTGGTGCCAGTGACGTCGTGGCCGTCTGCATGCACGGTGTCGCCAGCCATATAAGCCCGGGCCACGTCGGCGATGTAGTCGCCGCGGTAGCCGTCCTCGGGCCAGCCGGTATCGCCCGGCGCAATGCCGCGCGCGCGCGCCTGGGTGGACAGGGCCAGGTTGGCAATCTGCTGGCCGGCGTCGTTGTAGTAGAACTCGCGCGTCACGTCCCAGCCGGTTGCCTGCAGCAGGCGCGCCAGGCAATCGCCCACCGCGGCACCGCGGCCATGGCCGACGTGCAGCGGCCCGGTCGGGTTGGCGGAAACGAATTCGATCTGTGCCTTGCGCCCTTCGCCCGCGTTGTTGCGGCCGTAGGCGGCGCCGAGCTCAAGGATGCTGCGCACCTGCGCGCGATAGGCTTCGGCACTGAGGAAGAAATTGATGAAGCCCGGGCCGGCGATTTCCACCTTGGCCACCTGCGCCGCTGCCGGCAGCACAGCGACCAGGGCCTGAGCCAGGTCACGTGGCTTCATGCCGGCCGGCTTGGACATCAGCAGCGCGGCATTGGCGGCGAAGTCGCCGTGTTCCTTGCTGCGGGTGCGCTCGATGGTGAAGGCGGTGGGGATGGGATCGGGCACGCTGCCGTTGCGCTGCAGCGCAGCCAGCGCCTGCAGCAGCTGGTCGCGGAGAAAGTCTTTCACGAAGGATGCCGAAGCAGAGGAAAGCCGCGATTGTAGTCGGGCCGCCGCGCCGGCCCAAGCCGGATGCGGCTTTGCGTACTGATGCATTGCAATAAATCGTTAATAGGCGGTGAGTTGGGGCCGCTATCTCGTGCGCCGGACAGAAGCCCGCGGCAAATGCTTGAGCCAATTCCGGAACTCCGGGCTGTGAACAGGCTTGTGGATAAGTTTGTGGGCAAACCTTCGGGCCGAGCGCTTTTTTCCCTGCAAGGATTTTCCCTCAAGCCCATTGACTTCGTAGAAAACACTGATCAATCAATATCTTGTTCAGGAATGTCGACGCCGTTCGCAGTTTTTGAGCGAGCTGGACCGCGCGCCGCCGGCGGTGTGCATAACCTTGCGCGACGCCCTTGACTAGCGCTGCAAACGGCATCGCTGCTGACTTCCAACCGACTCGCCGACGTCATCCAAGCGCAATCCGTACGGCCTAGGCTGCCGGGTCTGTACCCGCCCTTTGGACCGCGCCGCGTCAGGGGGCCCTGAACCCGGTAGTCACTGGCGCGCGTGCCGCCCGGCGACCGCTTTGCGTCGGGGCCGCATGGCCGGCCATTGCCGCCTGGACTATCGATGTCTTACCCACGTTTGCCGCTGCGCCGCACCATTCTTTCTGTCGTACTCGCCGCCGGCCTGGCCCAGCCGGCATTCGCCGCCGATCCGCCCGCCAGCGCTGGCGCCGCCCAATCCCAGGGCGTCATCCGCGGCCTTGTCCTCAACGCCCGCGACCAGCAGCCGGTCGCCAGCACACGCGTCAGCGTGCAAGGCATGTCGGCCGCCGTGCAGAGTTTCTCGCTCGATCTGGTCAGCGATGCCCAGGGCCGTTTCCAGGCCAGCGTACCTGCCGGCGAGTTCGGCCTGACTGCCGAAGCCCCGGGCTTCGACCTGCTGATCCAGGACGGCTTGGCCGTGCGCAGCGGTGCAACGGTCGACACCACGCTCACCCTGGGCGCACCCGCTGCAGCCGATGCTGCCGTGTCGCCCGACATCGGCATCAGCCCCGCTGACGGCGCAGCGCCGTCAGCCGACGGCACGCAGAAACTCGGTGGCGTGAATGTGCGCGGCAACTACCAGCGCGGCGGCCAGGCCCTGTACCTGGACGAAAAGCGCGCCTCGCCCGTGGTCGCCGAAACCCTGGGCGCCGAACAGATCGCGCGCACCGGCGACTCCGATGCCGCGACCACGCTCAAGCGCGTCACCGGCCTGACCCTGGTCGATGGCCGCTTCATCTATGTGCGCGGCCTGGGCGAGCGCTATTCCAGCGTCAGCCTGAACGGCGCGCCGATTCCCAGTCCCGACCCGACCCGCCGCGTGGTGCCGCTGGATCTGTTCCCCACCGACCTGCTCGACGGCGTCGTGGTACAGAAGGGCTATACACCGGACATGCCCGGCGAATTCGGCGGCGGCGCGGTGCTGCTGCGCACGCGCGACGTGCCGAGCAAGTTCTTCTTCCGCATCAACGGCACCCTGGGCTATCACGATGGCACCAGCTTCGACGACGGCTATACCTACGAAGGCGGCGGCCACGACTGGACCGGCCATGACGACGGCACGCGCGCCCTGCCCGATTCGCTTGCCGCAGCCACCGCCGGCGGCGCCGTGCTGCGCCCGCAGACACCGCTGAACCCCAACGGCGCCACGCCGGCGCAACTGGAACGCTACGGCGAAGATGCAGCTGCCGGCGGCTACGACGTGAAGCGCGAGACGCTGGCGCCGGACATGGGCTTCTCGGCTGCCATCGGCAACCGCTGGAACATCGGCGAACAATCCAAGTTCGGCTTTACCGCGGCCGTGCGCTACAACCAGGCCTGGGACCGCAACGAGGAAGTACGCCGCACCTTCCAGGCCTCGTCGGCCGGGCTGGAACCAGCCGACAACCTGGCCGTCGACGACACACGCCGCAATATTGATTTTTCCGCTTTTCTCAATCTGGGCTATGAACTGAGCCCGCAGCACCGCTTCAACGCCACCAGCGTGCTGCTGCGCCAGAGCGAAGACCGCACCAAGCTGTCCGAAGGCATACAGGACGAACAGCAAGCGCGCTTCACCGAACTGCGCTGGACCGAAAACCAGCTGTTCGCCCAGCAACTCGGCGGCAACCACCTGTTTCCCGCCGCGCACGACCTGGCGCTGGACTGGCAGTACACCTGGGCCCGCGCCACCCGCGACGAACCCGACACGCGCAAATACCGCTACGACCGCGAAGCCGACGGCTCGCTGGTGTTCTCGCAGCGCTCGGATTCCAACCAGATGACCTGGGCCGAGCTGGACGACCACCAGCGCGACCTTAACATCAAGGGCAAGCTGCCCTTCGATTTCGACGGCACTACGCTGGATATCGCCTTCGGCGGCGAAAAGACCAAGCGCAACCGCGACGCCAGCCTGCGTAGTTTTTCCTTCAGCGCCGCCGGCCCGGTCGCGCGCGATCCCGCCGTGCTGGCACTGCCGATCGACCAGGTGCTCAGCCCCGAACACATTGGCCCCGACGGTTTCGTGCTGACCGAATCCACCCTGCCGACCGACAACTATTTCGCGCGCCAGGACCTGACGGCATGGTTCCTCGGCCTCGATGCGAACATTGCGTACAAATACCGTATTGCCATCGGCGCGCGGCGCGAAAAGAACGACCAGGCCGTCACCACGTTCGCGCTGTCCAATCCCGAGGCACCACCGGTCGTCGCCGGCGAAGACACCAACTCGACCTTGCCGTCTGCCGCGTTCACCTGGGCTTATAGCGACAACGGCCAGCTGCGCGCGAGCTACTCCAAAACGCTGTCGCGGCCCGACTTCCGCGAACTGTCGCCGGCGCCCTACCTCGACCCGCTGCTCGACGTGCAGGTCGTCGGCAATCCCGACCTGGTATCGGCCAGCATCCGCAACTACGACCTGCGCTGGGAGTACTACTTCTCGCCGGTCGAAACCTTTTCCATCGGCGCGTTTCTGAAGGAATTCGAAAACCCGATCGAGAAGACGCGCCTACCCGGTTCCGGCGTGCTGCTCAGCCTCGACAACGCGCAGTCGGCGCGCAACTACGGCATCGAGCTTGACGTGAGCAAGGGCCTGGAATTTGTCGCCGACTGGCCGGGTTTCCGCCATATCCACGGCGACTGGGCCAACTGGAACGTCGGCTTCAACTACGCGCGGATCAAATCGACCATTCAGCTCGATCCGCTCGACGCCAGCTTCCAGACCAATCTGAACCGGCCCATGCAGGGCCAGTCGCCTTACGTCGCCAATGTGCAGATCGGCCATCAGGCCGGCGACGGCAGCAGCGAAGCGACCCTGCTCTACAACGTCTCCGGCCGCCGCATCGCCGCGGTCGGCGTGGCCAGCCAGCCCGACATCTACGAGGAAGCGTTCCGCCAGCTCGACTTCCAGTACCGGCGCAATCTCGGCGATGCCTGGTCGTTCAAGGTGCGCCTGCGCAACCTGCTCGACCCGGCAGCGCGCTACACGCAGGGGCCGGAAACCACGCGCGAATACAAGAAAGGCCGCGCGGCCATGTTCACGCTGGAATGGAAGGGCTGAGCCAGTCACCGGGGTGTCCCAAAAGCGTCATGACGGCGCATCCAGACCGTCATCGGCGACCGCTAACGTTACCGGGCTACCACGCCGCATGGCGTTCCGTTCCGTGCATACAGAGGGTTGAAACGATGCGATTCACTATCCTGAAGCTGAGCGCGCTTGCGGGCGCTCTTGCCGCCGCGGTGTTCGCGGCTCCGGTTTCCCACGCCGCCGTGCGCTTCTCCGAAGCGACCGACGCGCTGTACTCCGACGCGACCCATGGCGGCCGCGGCTGGGTGGTCGATTACATCCCGCGCGCCGATGGCAGCGGCATTCTTTATCTCTACGGCGCTGCCTACGACGAAACCGGCAAGCAGGCCTGGATCACCAGCAACTTCGAAGTCAAAGAATTCGAATTCAAGAAAACCGACGTGCCGATGGCCATGCCGACCGGCGGCCGTTTCGGCGACACCTGGCCGAACGCGGTGACGCCGGTGGTCAACGGCAAGCTGGACGTGGAACTGCTCAGCTGCGGCGAACTCAAGATCACGGTCAAGCCGGACGCCGCCACCGGCCTGCCGACCTCGACCCAGACCCTGATTTCCAGCGCCGACTACGTCGGCTCGCTCGGCGTCAACGCAGTCAACGACAAGTGCGTGCAGAAGCGCAAATTCAGCGCCTGCCCGACCGGCACCACCCTGGTCGCCGACCGCACCTGCCAGATCACCGGCACCATCGCCAGCAACATGACACTGACCAACGAGACCACCTGGGTGCTCAAAGGCCTGGTCAAGGTTGGCGCGGACAACAGCAACAAGGTCAAGCTGACCATCGAGCCGGGCACGCTGATCACCGGTTCCGGCCAGGCTGCCGACTACCTGTACGTCGAGCCGGGTTCGCAGATCATTGCCGCCGGTACGCCGTATGCGCCGATCATCTTCACCAGCCCGGCCGACGGCGTTGCCGGCGGCGCGCCCAAGGCGGGCGACTGGGGTGGCGTCGTGGTATCGGGCAATGCACCGAACAACAAGTGTGTGGCCGCGCCGTTCGATTGCCGCAGCGAATTCGATCCCACCCTGCGCTACGGCGGCGACAAGCCGCGGGAAAGCTCGGGCGTGATCCAGTACGTGCAGTCGCGCTATGCCGGCTACATTTTCCAGACCGGCCGCGAAGTGAACTCTTTCACTTTCCAGTCGGTTGGCGACGGCACCGTGGTCGACCACATCCAGGCCTATCGCGGCAAGGATGACGGCATCGAATTCTTCGGCGGCAACGTCAACGTCAAGCATGCCGTGATCACCGAAGCCGGCGACGACGGCCTGGACTGGGACGAAGGCTATACCGGCAATATCCAGTACGTGCTGCTGCAGCACGGCACCGGCCTGGGCGAAGACAACGGCATCGAAGCCTCGAACCAGAACGCCAACCAGGACGCACTGCCGCGCGCCACGCCGAACGTGTCCAACCTGACCATGCTCGGCAACGGCCAGGGCGGCTACGGCGTTTACTTCAAGGAAGGCACCGGCGGCCGCATCAAGAACTCGCTGTTCGCCGGCTTCAAGAAGGGCTGCACCTTCATCACCAACGGTCCGACCTTCACCGCCGCCGGCACGCCGGCTGCGCTGACCGGCACGCTGAGCATGGATCACAACCTGCTCGCCTGCGACGCGCTGAACTTCGCCCAGGCCGCCGATGCACCGTGGACTGCCGAAGCGTTCTACAACGCCCAGGCCGGCAACAAGGTCGGCGACCCGCTGCTGCAGGGCTTCCTGCCCAAGGCCGGCTCGCCGCTGCTCGACAGTGGCCTGTCCAGCAACAACGTGTGGTTCACCCCGGTCGGCTATATCGGCGCCTTCCGCGATGCCAGCGACGACTGGACCCGCAACTGGACGACTGGCCTGACCCGCTGAGCAAGCCTGATGCGACTGGTGCCTGCACCCGGCCAGCTGCAGTAAAAAAGTAAACTTCGGCTGATATAAAGCATCGCCCACGGACGATACGGCACACGGAAGTGCCGCAGGGATGCAGAGCAGGACCAGCCCGGCGTGCGGGATGCGCACGGCGCGCTGCGGTGCAGGGAAGCGCCGATCTGATCGAGACGCAAAAGGCGCGGATTTCCGCGCCTTTTGTCGTTTTACCGAATTGGATTACAGCGCGGATCGCGCCAGTCCGTATCAATGCACGCTATGCGCCGAACCCGGCACGGCCAGCGCCTCGGCCGTTGCATCCAGGCCGATGCGGCCCAGCCGGTTCAGTGCCGCGACCGCACCGTAGCGCTGCACCAGCAGGCTGACGCCGCTCTCCAGCGCAGCCTTGTCCAGCGGCCAGGCATGAGCCAGCAGGCGCGGCTCGCCCTGCTGCCGTGCCTGCGCCACGCTGATCGCGACGATGCCCAGGCCACGTGCCTCGTGCGCATACAGCTGGGGCGGCGGCAGCGCCGCATCGCTGTCGGCCAAGTGCTGCAGCAGCAGCGCATCGTCGCCGTCGTTGCCGTCGAAAATCACGCTCAGCCCGTGGGCACGCAGCAGGGCTGTGTACTGGCGCAGCTCGAACAGCCAGCCCGCATAGCCGGTAGCGCGCTCGGCCGCATCGGCATCCTGGCCCTGCTCGGCCAGCCAGTCCGCATACAGCGGCAATGCGCAATGCACCCGTCCGGCGCGGAAGTACAGCTTGCGCCCGCGCGAGGTTTCCGCCTCGCCGTCGCGCTGCGGGTACAACAATCCAAATTCCAGCATCTGCCACAAGGCAGAAAAACCCGCATGCTCCATCTGTGCGCAGGTCAGCGCACACAGGTCGTGGCGGGTCAGGTAGCGAGCGTGTTCCAGCTGCACGCCGAGCGTGCGCATGAGGAAATCGGCGGTATGCGAACCCGCCTCGCCGCTGGCCATGAACACGTTTTCCATGCGGGCACCCAGCGCACTGGCGAGTGCTTCGTCAGCACTGAACATCCACGGCAGCAGCAGCATCGCGCCGGGCGCCTGTCCGGACTCGGGCTGCAGCGCGGCGCTGGGCATGGCGCCGTCGAAACTGCCGAAGGCGACGATGCGCCGCTCGCCGGCATCGCGCAGCACCTGGCCGTGGTGAACCAATTCCGCCAGCTGTGCCCATAGCGGCCAGCCGGGCCGCAGCAATTGCACATGATCGTAGAACGCGCCCAGCACCAGCAGATCGGCCTGAACCGCGCCGGCGCGATTCAGCGTCGCCGGCAGCAGGCGGGCCAGATCGTCGGCGATATGCCGGGCCAGTTCGTCGGCCTGGTCGCGGCTGAGGGTGAGGGAATTCGGCGAGCTGCCGGCGGAAAGTTCCAGCGCCAGGACGCCAGGACTGTGCAAGGTTTCGGACATGGAAGTCGGCAATACAGGGCGCAGGCAGGTGCGCGCGGGGCCGGCGAGTGTAGCATTCGGCCTCCGCCCTCCTGTTGCGCGCCCGTGATTGCCAAGCTTCGCTCCCAGTTGCCCGATGCCTGGCAATTCTTCGTCGCCCCGGCCCTGGCCGCGCTGCTCCCGTGGAAACTCGGCTATCGCTGGCTGCGCTGGCTCAGCCGCCATTCGCGCAGCGCGTTCGACGAGCCGGCCCAGGCCGCCGCCACGCAGGCGCCGAACTACCTGCCCATAGCCGACACGGCCGAGTTCGCCGCCAACGTGCGCCTGAACTGCCTGTGGGACACAGCCGACCTGTACCTGTCGCTGCTGCGCCCGCGCCACAGCCGGCTGCCCTGGCATGTGCAGAAAATCGGCGACTGGCCGCGCGATTCGCATTTCATCGCCGCCGGCTTTCACCACGGCCACGGCCACTGGGTATTCAAGACCCTGGCCCAGGCCGGCTTCGACGCCAGCCTGGTATCGGCGCGCTGGGACCGGGCCGACTATCCCGGCCTGCCCCTGCGCTACTACTACGGCCGCCTGCGCGGCGGCGACGTCGAGCGTCTGAGCGGCCGGCCGGTGGTGTTCCGTCCCGGCGCCAAGGCCCAGCTGGCGCAGGCGCTGGAACAGGGCGCCGCCGTGGTCAGCGTGCTGGACATGCCGCCGCGCATGGCGCCGCGCGGCCAAAAGCCGGTACGCCTGCTCGACCAGCAGGCCAGTTTTCCCGACGGCACGCTGGAACTGGCCAAGGCGGCCGGTGTACCCGTGGTGCCGTACTGGATGGAATTCGACCTGGCCCGCGGCACGCGCCGCTTCTGCATAGGCCAGCCGCTGGACCCGGCCGATCCAGCTACCTTGCAGATCCTGGCCGACATTCTCGATCGGGCGATTCGCCTGACCCCGTCGGCCTGGTTCTTCTGGCCGGAATGGCCGCGCTGGATCGAAGACGCGGCGAACACCGGCAGCGCGGCGGAAAACACGGCCGCCGGCTGAGCGTGCGCCGGCGCATTTGCCAGTTGTCCGGACCTGCCCCCGTCGTTGCCGCATGACAGGACGGTTAAACTCCGCGCTTCCCAGCGAGCCAGCGGGTTTCACCCATGTCCGTGCCAGCCATACAGCCAGCCGCAGCGATCGATCGCGACTACAGTCTCGAACACAAGTACACACGTAGCGAAGGTCGCATCTATCTGTCGGGCGTACAGGCGCTGGTACGCCTGCCGCTGATGCAGCAGATGCGCGACCGCGCCGCCAGCCTGAACACGGCCGGTTTCATCTCCGGCTATCGCGGCTCGCCGCTGGGCGGTTTCGATCTGGAATTGTGGAAAGCGCGCAACCACCTCAAGTCGTCGAATATCGAATTCCAGCCCGGCCTGAACGAAGACCTGGGCGCGACCATGGTATGGGGCTCGCAGCAGGCCAACCTGTTCCCCGGTGCGAAATACGACGGCGTGTTCGCCATGTGGTACGGCAAGGGCCCAGGCGTGGACCGCTGCGGCGACGTGTTCAAGCACGGCAACGCCGCGGGCACCTCGAAACACGGCGGCGTGCTGGCGCTGGCCGCCGACGACCATGCCTGCCGTTCCTCCACATTGCCGCATGGTTCCGAACTGGAATTTGTCTCCGCGATGATGCCGGTACTGAACCCGGCCGGCGTGCAGGACATCCTCGACATGGGCCTGCTCGGCTGGGCCATGTCGCGCTTCACCGGGCGCTGGGTCGGCTTCAAGACCATCGCCGAGACAGTGGAATCGTCTGCCTCGGTCAACGTCAATCCGCACCAGCTCGACATCGTCGTACCGGAAGATTTCATCCTGCCCGCGGGCGGCCTGAGCATCCGCTGGCCCGACCCGCCGCTGGACCAGGAAATGCGCCTGCACCAGTACGCCGTGCAGGCCGCGGTCGCCTTCGCCCGCGCCAACCGCATCGACCGCACCGTGATGGATTCGCCCAAGGCACGCCTGGGCATCGTCACCACCGGCAAGAGCTACCTCGACGTACTGCAGGCGCTGGAATACCTCGGCATCGGCGAGCGCGAAGCGGCCGACATCGGCCTGCGCGTCTACAAGGTCGGCATGACCTGGCCGCTGGAACCCGTCGGCATCCGCGAATTCGCCCGCGGCCTCGAAGACATCATCGTGGTCGAGGAAAAGCGTTCCTTCATCGAATCGCAGATGAAGGAACACATGTACAACTGGGATCACCACACGCGTCCGAGCATCGTCGGCAAGTACGACGAGGAAGACAACTGGATCCTGCCCTCGACCAACGAGCTGACGCCGGCGCGCATCGCCCGCGTGATCGCGAAACGCCTGGCGCGCTTCTTCACCTCCGAGACGATCGAAAGCCGCCTCGCCTTCCTCGCCGCCAAGGAAAAGGAACTGGCGCAGCCGCGCGCGAGCTTCCCGCGCGCCGCGCACTACTGCTCGGGCTGCCCGCACAACACCTCTACCGTGGTGCCGGAAGGTTCCCGCGGCATGGGCGGCATCGGCTGCCACTACATGGTCACCTGGATGGACCGCCGCACCGAAACCTTCACCCAGATGGGCGGCGAAGGCACGACCTGGTGCGGCCAGGCGCCGTTCACCGAGACCAAGCACGTATTCCAGAACCTCGGCGACGGCACCTATTTCCACTCGGGTTCGCTGGCGATCCGCCAGGCGATCGCGGCCAAGGTCAATATCACTTACAAGATTCTCTACAACGACGCGGTCGCGATGACCGGCGGCCAGCCCGTCGACGGCACCCTGACCGTGCCCGACATCGCCCACCAGGTGCGTTCCGAAGGCGTCAAGACCATCGTGCTGCTGTCCGACGACATCGGCAAATGGACGCGTCCGGAACTGTTCCCCGACGGCGTCGAATTCCTCGACCGCGGCGAACTCGACGCGGTGCAGAAGCGCCTGCGCGAAGTACCCGGCACCACGGTCATCATCTACGACCAGACCTGCGCCACGGAAAAGCGCCGCCGCCGCAAACGCGGCAAAATGGAAGATCCGAAAAAGCGCGTTTTCATCAACACCCAGGTCTGCGAAGGCTGCGGCGACTGCGGCAAGAAATCGTTCTGCGTGTCGGTGCTGCCCAAGGAAACGGAGTTCGGCCGCAAGCGCGAGATCGACCAGTCCAACTGCAACAAGGACTATTCCTGCGTCAAGGGCTTCTGCCCCAGCTTCGTCACCGTGCACGGCGGCGGCCTGAAGAAGCGCAAGGGCGTGGGCAAGGTCGATTTCGACGCGCTGCCCCAGCCCAGTTTCGCCAGCAATCTCGACCAGCCCTGGAACATCCTCGTCACCGGCATCGGCGGTACGGGCGTGGTCACCATCGGCGCGCTGGTCGGCATGGCCGCGCACCTGGAAGGCAAGGGCGCCACGGTGCTGGACCAGACCGGCCTGGCGCAGAAAGGCGGCGCGGTCACCTGCCACCTGCGCATTGCGCGCACGCCGGCCGACATCCACGCCGTGCGCATCGCCGCAGGCGAGGCCGACCTGGTACTGGGCTGCGACATGGTCGTGGTGAACGACTACTGGGCGCTGTCGAAGATCCGCGCCGGCCGCACCCATGCGGTGCTGAATACCTACGAGGCGATGCCGGGCACCTTCACCACGCGTCCCGACATGCAGTTCCCCTCGGCGCAGATCATCGATGCGGTAAAAGTGGCGCTGGGCGCCGAGGCGCCCGAGCTGGTCGATGCGACCGGCCTGGCCACCACGCTGCTGGGCGACTCCATCATGGGCAACCTGTTCATGCTCGGCTATGCCTGGCAGAAGGGCTGGGTGCCGCTGAGCCTGGACGCGCTGATCCGCGCGATCGAGCTCAATGGCGCGGCCATCGAACAGAACCGTGCCGCCTTCAACTGGGGCCGCCTGGCCGCTCACGACGTCGCCGCGGTACTCGCCGCCACCGGCAAGAACAGCCAGCCGGAGCTGCCCGATGCCCTGGCCCTGGGCGGCGAAAGCCTGCTCGACGACCGCAAGATCTCGTCCGACCTGGAAACCGTCGTCGCGCGCCGCGTCGCCTTCCTCACCCAGTACCAGGATGCAGCATACGCACAAAAGTATAAGAACCTGGTCGACCAGGTGCGCGGCGCCGAAGCCGCCCGCCTGCCGGGCACGCTGGCACTGACCGAGGCCGTGGCACGCTACGCGTTCAAGCTGATGGCCTACAAGGACGAATACGAAGTCGCCCGCCTCTACACCTTGCCGCAGTTCCGCGAGCAGATCGAAGCCACCTTCGACGGCGACTACAAACTGCACTTCCACCTCGCCCCACCGCTGCTGTCGCGGCGCGACAGCGAAGGCCACCTGATCAAGCGCGAGTTCGGCCCCTGGGTGCTGAGCGCGTTCAAGCTGCTGACCAAGTTCAAGGGCCTGCGCGGCGGCGCACTGGACATCTTCGGCAAGACCGCCGAGCGGCGCATGGAACGCCAGTGGATCGTCGTCTACTTCGCCGCGGTGGAAGAACTGGTCCGCACCCTCAACGCCGACAACCGCGCGCTGGCCGTCGACATCGCCCGCGTGCCGGAACAGATCCGCGGCTACGGCCACGTCAAGGAAGCGCACGAAGCCAAGGCCAGGGCGCAGTGGAACGACCTGCTGGCGACCTGGCGCAATCCCAAGGCAGTGGCGGTCAAGCTGGTGGCCTGAGCGCCGCGCAAGGCTGTACGGCATCGCCCCGCGCAGCGGCCCAGGGCCGCGCGCGGGGCGAGCCGCGCAAAGCTTACAAATCTCTGCATAATCGGCGTTTCTCTGTCACGCCGAAGCGTCGTTCGCCTCTGCGTGCTGCATCGCCCGGAGGCCCATGGATCGGTCGCAGTTCATTCAGCTGCTTGAGCATTTCGACCTCGGCAGCCTGTTCAGCCTGCACACGCTGGAGCGGGCTTCCGACTACGTCGACAGCGGCCGCGTGCTGACCAAGAACTACGAGTCCGAAGGCCAGGCCGGCGTGCTGGTCGGCCTGGTGCAAGGCAATTCCACGGCGCCGTACCACTGCGGTTTCCGCATGCTGCCGCGGGGCGGCCGGCAGCTGGACGTGGACAGTTTCTGCAGCTGTCCGGTCGGCTCGGCCTGCAAGCACGTCGCGGCCATGGTGCTGGAAACCATGGGCGAGGACTGGGGCGACGACGACGAGACCGTGCCGTTCTCGCTGGTGCCGCCACCGTCGCCGCAACAGCTCAAGCCCGATCTGCGGCCCTGGGATCAATGGCTGTCCAGCCTCAACCTGCCGGCCGATGCGGCCAGCGGCTCGGCCGAAAGCCGCGTACTGGGCTTTCTGTTCGAAACCTCGCCGAGTTCGCGCCCGGCCGGGCTGTGCTCGCAAGCCGTGTGGTTTCGCCACGGCAAGCGCGGCGGCCTGGTGTCGCCGCGGCCGGTACAACCCAATGCCGGACGCGGTGACCCCTGGGTAGGCCTGTCGCCGGACGAATTCATGCGCATCGCCGAGCTGCGCATGGCCCAGGCCGAATACTTGCGCAACGGCAGCTGGCAGCGCCTGGCCTCGCCGCGGCACGAGAACTGGCTGCTCGAAGTGCTCAGCAACGCGCCCTGCTATTTCGGCAAGCCCGGCAGCGCCGCGCTGAAACTGGGACCACGCCGCGACGTGAACTGGAACTGGCAGCCGCTGCCCGACGGCACCCAGCGCATGGCAGCCAGCGTGGTCGGCGCCGGCGCCGACACCCAGCTGCTGCGTATTGCCGGGCTGTGGTACTGGGATGCGGCCAGCAACGAGATCGGCCCGGTCGACGGCGACGTCGCCATGGCCGAGCGCCTGCTGCGCGCGCCGGCGGTACAGCCGGAACAGGCACCGCTGCTGCGCGAACGCTGGAAGAACACCGAATCGCTGGCGGCCGTGCCGATGCCGGCCGACCACGGCCAGATCGAACTCGTGCAGGTACCGCCGACGCCGGTGCTGCGCCTGGGCACGCTGCGCGCGCGGCTGCATACCCGCGGTGCCGCGTCGAACTACGTCGCCGGCTGCCTGCACCTGAGTTTCGACTACGCCGGCCATCGTGTCGGCGTCAGCGTGCAGCCGCGGGAACGCCGCTTCGTCGACGGCCGCGTGATTGAAATCCAGCGCGACCGCAGCGCCGAGATCGCCGCCTACGAACGGCTGGACCGGCACAAGCTGGTCGAGGTGAACGATGTCGCCTATGCCCATGCGGTGGCCCTGCGCGAGCACGAGGAAGGCACCTTCGTGCTGGAACGCGGCCGCAACGAACTGGCGCCGCCGGACCATCTGCTGGCCCTGGCCATGCGCCTGCAGGCCGACGGCTTCCAGCTCGAGTTCGACGCGGGCTCGCCGGTGGAAATCCTGCCCGCGCCGGACGCCTGGCATGCCGACGTCAGCGACAGCGGCAATGCCTGGTTCGACCTGTCGCTGGGCATCGACATCGCCGGCGAGCGCGTCGACCTGCTGCCGATACTGCAGCGCGCGCTGACCGACCCTTCATTTCCCCTCAGCCCCTTGCCCAAGGAAGCCGCCGACGCGGTATGGCTGGCGCCAGTGGACGAGCGCCGCCGCGTGCCGCTGCCGGTGGCGCGTGTACGCGCGCTGATCGCGCCGCTGCTGGAGTGGCTGGAGCAGGGCAATGCGCGCGAAAGCCTGCAGCTGCGCCGCGCCCAGGCCGGCGTGGTGGAGGAACTCAGCCACGGCGCGGCCGCCCTGCCCTGGCGCGGCGCCAATCGCCTGCGCGACATGCTCACCCAGCTGCGTGCGGAACGCGCACCGGTCAGCGAACCGGAAGGCTTCGGTGCCACCTTGCGCCCCTACCAGCGCGACGGACTGGCCTGGCTGGAATTCCTCGGCCAATCGGGCCTGGGCGGCATCCTCGCCGACGACATGGGCCTGGGCAAAACCGTGCAGGTGCTGGCCCATCTGGAAGCCATGCGCCAGCGCGGCGAACTGAACCTGCCGGCGATGGTGGTGGCGCCGACCAGCCTGGTGTGGAACTGGCGCGCCGAAGCGCTGCGTTTTGCGCCACAGCTGAAAACCCTGATCCTGCACGGCGCGGCGCGCGAGGCGAACTTCGCCGCGATCGGCAATCAACACCTGATCATCACCACCTATCCGCTGCTGGCGCGCGACCGCGACATACTGATCGAACAGCGCTTCTCGCTGCTGATCCTGGACGAGGCGCAGGCGATCAAGAACGCGCGCACCCAGGCCGCCAAAGTGGTGCGCGAGCTGGATGCGCGGCGGCGCCTGGCCATGACCGGCACGCCGCTGGAAAACCACCTGGGCGAGCTATGGGCCCAGTTCGATGCGGTGGAACCCGGCCTGCTCGGCGATGAACGCAGCTTCGTGCGCCACTACCGCACGCCGATCGAGAAACACGCCGATCCCGAACGCCAGAGCAAGCTGCACAAGCGCATCGCACCGCTGATGCTGCGCCGGCGCAAGGAAGACGTGCTGACCGACCTGCCGCCCAAGACCGTGATCGAACGCGGCGTCGAACTGATCGGCAAGCAGCGCGAACTGTACGAATCGCTGCGCCTGGCCCAGCACGAGCGCGTACGCGAGGCGATCCGCGAACGCGGCCTGGCCCAGTCGGGCATCGTCGTGCTGGATGCGCTGCTGAAGCTGCGCCAGGTCTGCTGCGATCCGCGCCTGGTCAAGCTGGAACGCGCGCGCAAGGCGCCGGAATCGGCCAAGCTCGACCTGCTGATGGACCTGCTGCGCGAACTCGTCGCCGAAGGACGCCGCGTGCTGGTTTTCTCGCAATTTGCAGAAATGCTGGAATTGATCGAACGCTCGCTGGTCGAGGAAGCCATTCCGTTCCAGACCCTGACCGGCCAGACACGCAACCGCGCCGAGCTGGTCGATGCTTTCCAGGCCGGCCAGGTGCCGGTATTCCTGATCAGCCTGAAAGCCGGCGGCGTCGGCCTGAACCTGACCATGGCCGATACCGTGATCCACTACGACCCCTGGTGGAACCCGGCGGTCGAAGCCCAGGCCACCGACCGCGCCCACCGCATCGGCCAGGACAAATCCGTGTTTGTCTACAAGTTGATCTGTACTGGAACCGTGGAAGAAAAAATCCAGGACATGCAGCAGCGCAAGGCCGACCTGGCCCAGGCCGTGCTCGAAGGCGGCACGACCCAGGCCCTGCGCTTCGACGAGAACGATCTGGCCGAGTTGTTCGGCATCGATTCCTGAGCCGCACCGGCGCCTCGTACGGCGGCCGGAAAAAGGCCAGCACACCGGCGTTGATCTGCCGCTGCGCTGCCGCCGGCGCCCTGCCGGGCCCAGGCGTGCAGGCCGCCGGCAGTGCGAAGGCGGAATGCCGCGCTGTTCTGCAGACTGCGGCTCAGCCGCGCACGAACACCAGCAGGCGGTTGTTCGCCGGCAGAGCGTGGTCTGCCTGCAGCTGCAGGCCCTGCGCCGCGGCCAGATCCGCCACCGCCGCGCGATCGCGGATGCCGCGATGCGGCACGGCGGCGCGCAGCGCGGCATCGAACGCGGCGTTGCTCTCGCTGCTGAAACGGCCGTCGATATTGAACGGACCGTAGATCGCCACGACACCGCCGGCGCCGAGCACGCGGCCAATGCCGTCGAACATCTGCTGCACTTCGGCCCAGCTCATGATGTGCAGCGTGTTGGCGCTGAACACCGCATCGAACGGCATTGCCGGCCACGGCCCGGTCGCCACATCCAGTGGCAGCGGCGCCGGCGTGTTCGGCAGCGCGGCCTCGTCCAGCCAGGCGCGGATACCCGGCAGGTTTTCCTCGCGGTCGGCGCATTGCCATCGCAGCCAGGGCAGGGCTGCGGCGAAATGCACGGCGTGCTGGCCGGTGCCGCTGCCGATCTCCAGCACCTGGCGGCTGCCGGCAAAGACGCCGCGCAGCACGCCGAGTATCGGCTCGCGGTTGCGTTCGCAGGCGGCTGAATACGGCTTGCTGCTCATGCGCCGGCCACCTTTGCCGCCGCTTCCGGCCGGGCGCGCTTGAGCACCGCCACCGGCTCGGCCCAGGCGCTGTTGGGACGGCGCTTGGTCGTGGTCAGCACCAGGTCGCTGGGGTTGAACACGTTGAGATTGTGGGTGATCGGCGTGGTCAGGATGTACTGCGCCTCGGTAGCGCGCAGGAAACTGCCCACTTTTTCAATATTGAACACATCCAGATGGGCAAACGGTTCGTCGATGAAGACGAAGCCGCCGGGATGGGTTTCATCGCGCAGCAGCGCCACCAGCAGCAGCAGCGATTTCATCACCTGCTGGCCGCCGGACGCCTCGCCGTCGTCCAGCCCGATCCAGCCCTTGCGGTCGAAGTCGAAGCGCACGCTGAGGCCGGCCTGGGCCAGGGCGATGTCATCGTTGGCCAGTTCGGGCTGGTCCACTTCCACATTGATGCCCGACAGCTCGCCCAGCGCACGCAGGTTCTTGGCGTACTGCCGCACAGTCGCGCGCAGCACGTTGATATACGCGCCGCGCGCCTCGTCGGTGATGCGCTTGGCCCGGGCCAGGTGCGCATCGCGCCGGCTCAGGGTGGATTCCAGCGTCTCATGATCGGCGCCGATCTTGTCGCGCATGGCCACGCAGGTATCGTCGGTGACGAAGCCGCCGCGTTCGATGCGATGGCTCAGGCGTTCCAGCTCGCGCTGCACTTCGTGGTGGGTTTCGAATTCCGCATGCGCGGCGGCCAATGCCTCGGGCTTGCGCCAGGCCGCCGGCAGCAGATGGCGCTGGTGGCGGTATTCGAGAATGCGCCGCACCTGGGTGTTGCGCTCCTGCGCCAGCTGCTGTTCTTTTTCCTGGTGCTCGCGCTGCAGGTTGCCACGCTGGGCGCGCCGGTCGCCGGCGGCCATTTCTTCCTGCTTGTGCGCCTGGCGTGCTGCGTCGACGGCATCGCGCGCAGCGCTCAGCGCTGCCGCGCTGTCCTGCGCGCTCTGCTGCAGCGCGGCCAGCGCTTCGTCGGCGGCGGCGAACTCGCTGGCCCGCGTGACCAGTTCCTGCGCTGCATCGAGCTTGAGCAGGCGCGCCTGGTTGCTGTCCAGGCGCAGCACCAGGGCGCTGCTTTCCTGGCTGCGTGTGTCCTGCGCCTGCAGCAGCGCCGCGTGCTCGCGCTGCAGTTCCTGCAACTGCGACTGGCGCGCGCTGGCGCCGAAATTACGTTCTTCCGTGCCGATATGGCGGCCGCCACGGTGTTCGCGCAGATAGCCCTTGGGCGTGATCCAGTCCTGCCCTGCCGGCAGGCGCGAGCCGGCGGCCACGTCGGCGACGCGGCGCAGCTTGTCCAGCTGCCGCGGCAGCCAGGCCGGCGGATCGGCGGAGAAACGCAGCACTTCCAGCAGCGAGCCGGCGCTGGCCTGTTCCACAGGCGCGCGCTCGGCCACGACGAAATGGCGGTACTGGCATTGCTCGCCCAGCGCGAACGCGGCCTTGGCGTCGCCGGGCGACGCCAGCAGCACCAGGTGGCGATACGGATTGAGCACCGCCTCGACCGCGGCCTCCCAGGCCGGGTCGGTCACCTCAACCACGTCGGCCAGCATGCGATGGGCGATGCCGGCCACGTCCAGCGCACTGCGGAATTCGCGCTCGAAGCCGGGCGCATAGCGCTGGCCGCTGGCCAGCGCAGCAATCTGCGCGTCCAGTTCGGCCTTGCGTTCGCGCGCCCGTTCGTTGCCGAGTTTCAGTTCGGCCTGGCGCCGGCGGTCCTGCTCCACCTCGCGCAGCAGCGCGGGCACGTCGGCAGAACCCTGGCTCGCGGCGACGCGCTCCAGCTGTTCGCGCCGCTTGGTCAGTTGCTCCACGTCGCGCGCCGCATCGCGCGCGACGAGGAATTCGCCTTCGGCACGCAGCGCGCGTGCCTGCGCCTGCTGCAGCTCCTGCTCGCAACGCTGCAGTTTCGCCACTGCCGCGGCTTCGGCGGTTTCCAGCGCGCGCTCGCGTTCGCGGCAGTCGCGCAGGCTGCGACGCAGGCCGGTCAGGCGCGGGCGGCTGCCGTCGAGCGAGGCCTTGCGCTCGGCCAGGGATACTTTTGGTGCAACTTCCACTTCTAGTCTATGCCGCTCGCGCACGATCTCGCCGTACTCCTCGAACGAGCGCACGTCGGACTTGGCCGCTTCCAGCCGCGTATGCAAGGCGGCCAGATCCTGCCCCAGAACCTTGAGCTCCTGTTCGGTGGCGAACTGCTCGGCGCGGGCGCGCTGGTAGTCTTCCAGCACCGGCTTCTCGCCGAACACATCCCAGACCAGTTGCAGCAGTTCCCGCGGCGGGTACTGGCACAGCTTGTCGGTAGCGCCCTGTTCCAGGGTCAGCACGCGGCGTATTGCCCGGGTCAGGCCGGCGCCTTCCAGGCGGACGCGGTAGTCGCGCAGGCCCAGCCATTCGCCGCCCTGCGCTTCTATCGCCTCGATGCTGCTGTCGCCGCCGACGATCTGGTAGTCGCGCGTCCAGTCGCCGCCCTTCTTGCGGATGCGGCAGGCCAACGTCACTTCCGCGTCCATCAGCGGGAAGAACGGCCGGCGGCCGTTGCGGTCGGGCCGGTTGCTGACCACGCCGCGCAGCCAGGCCAGCGGCTTGCCGTTGTGGCGCAGATAGGTCTTGTAGTCGCGCGCGGTTTCGCGGTCTTCGATCGCCAGCAAGGTGCGCAAGGCGTCCAGCAGCGTGGTCTTGCCTGAACCGTTCGGCCCCACCACGGTGACGATGGCCGCATCCAGCGGCAGGGTGAAACGCTGCCAGTAATCCCAATGCACCACTTCCAGCGCGCGGAATTCAAACATTGCCGTTCTCCGCGTCGGCTTCCGCCGCTTCTTCCCGCGCGTTCTGGCGCGCCTGTTCCACCACGAAGGCGAGGGCGCCGTCGAGCACGCGCCGCGCCGTGCGTTCGTAATCGAAAGCCAGGTCGAGCAAAGGCCCTTCGTAGATGCGTTCCTTGCGCCGCACGATGAAACCATGCCGCGCCAGCACGCCCAGGCTCATGTTCAGGCGCATCTTGCCGCCAAGCTTTTCGCCGAAATCGGCCAGCAGGGTGCGCTCGGCCAGGGGCTCGGCCACTTCGCTGCCGACCGGCACCGGTTTCATCTCGGCGAAGATCTGGCCCTGGTCCTGGCCGCGATCGGCGTCGACGCGGCTGATCTGGCGCTGGCGTTTGGGAAGAATCAGCAAACTCCACAAAACCACCAATAGCGCGACGGCGTCGCGGTCCAGCGCCAGGTTGCTGGCCGACCAGGCCTTGGGCCCGGCGAATACGGCGGCTTCCTGCGCCTTGGCCACGGCAATGCCGACATGCGCAGCGTAAGGGTGATCGAGCAGGCGCAGGCCGGCGGCGGCCAGGCGGCGGTCCAGCTCTTCACGGAAGCCGGCGTCGGTCAGGGCCTGGCGGGCGAGTTCGTCCTCGCGCGGCAGCCAGCGTTCGGCCAGCAGGCGCGCGATCAGCGCGGCAACAGGGTCATTCATGCGGATTTTCCTTGGCTGCGCGGCGCGTACGCGCGGGCGCGGGCGCGGGCGCGACAGCTTGCAGCAGCGGAACCAGGCGGCCGGTGCTGATCTGGCCGACTTCGCCCTCGTCCAGCGTTTCCAGCTCGCCACTGAGTTGCAGATACAGCGGCAGGCGCGCGAGTTCGGCCAGCGGCCCTTCACGCGAATCGGCTGCCGGATCGCCGAGCAATCCCAGCAGCGACAGGCGATACGCTGACACGGCGAAATTGTCGCTGGGCACCAGCTGCGCCAGCGGCGCGGCGGCAATGAGTTCGGCCAGCTGGCTCTGCCAGGCCTGGGCCAGGCCGTAGTCGTTGGAGGCGACGGGGGCATCGTGCTGCTCCGGCGCCGTGCTCGCCTCGGGCAGGCTTTCGACGATGCCGACTTCGCGTTCGCGCTCGACCAGTTCGTAGTCGGCCACGTCCAGCGCAATATCGCCGAGCACGAAGGCCGGTGCCAGGCGCAGGGCCAGTACGTCTTCGCTCAGGCGCACCAGCGCGTCGCGGTCGGCTGCGCGCAGCCACTGGTTCACGTCCGACGAGGAAAGCCCGCTGCCGCCCAGGTGTACGCGGTGGCGGTCGAGCTGGTTGAGCGCGCGCTGGAATACCGACGCCTGGCGCAGCATGGCGCTCTGGGCACGGCCGATCTGCTGCGCAACGCGGTGCGTGGCCGGATCGAGTTCGCCGTCCTGGGCAATCAGGCGCACGACAGCCGTGCCCTTCTCCACCCAGCGCCAGACCGATTTCAGTGTCGCCGCCGCGGCGCGGATGCGATGTTCCGAACCACTCAGTACAGCCCGGTCGAAATCGTCGCGCAGCTCGTTCAGGCGCGACAGCAGGTGTTGCAGATCTTCACTGCCGACACGGCCGGTGGATTCGCCCGCGGCAATCTGCGCAGTGACATAGCCGAGTTCGTCGTTCTCGCCCTGGAACTGCAGCAGCAGGCTCAGTGCCGACAATGCCTGGCGCCCGACCGGGCTGACACGGTAGCGCTGGGTTTCGCTTTCCCAGGTCAGCAGGCTGTGGTCGCGCAGGCGCAGCAGCACGGTATCCAGCTTGGTCGCATCGACATAGGCGAAGTGCTCGCGCAGTTCCTGCGGGCTCCAGTCCGGCGCCGAACCGCGTTCGCCTATGGTGCGCAGCACCAGCAGGCGCACCATGACCGCGTCTTCGCCGCCGTGAAACAGGGTGGAAAACGCACGCAGCAGTTCGCGCGCCTTGCGCAGCGGAAACAACGCGGGGATGTCGTTGACGAGCAGGCCGGGACGCAGGAAATCCTGCAGGCCGTCGTCGGACGTGCTTCGGGACACGAAATTCCAGACCACCGGAGACAGCCGGCAATGGTCCGGCATGCGCAGCGGCAAGGCAAGCGAACGCCGGCTTTGCCGCACGCAGCGGGGCTAACGTTTACTATTGCGGCCGCCGACCCGGGTCCGATCGTCGGCCGGCAGGATGGCGCTACAGGCAAGGAATCTCAGCGATGTCGACAGTCCGACGTCTGGTCGCCGCCGCATTCGCGCTGGCAACAAGCGCAAGCGCCGCGGCAACAGCCGACTGCAGCTGCACCGGCGCAGCCGCCAGCCTGGACCAGGCCATGGCCGGCAGCAGCTACGTCTTTCGCGCCGTCGTCGTCGGTGCCGAGGTCAATCGCACCAGCGGCGGCTTTGCTACCGATATGTACCTGAGCGAAATCATTCCGCTCAAGGGCGGCAAACCACCGTTCAGCAAACTGGAAACCGCAGTGCCGTCGGCCTGTGGACTGCGCGTGGAAGTGCCGCAGGAATACTGGTTCTTCGCCACCGCCGGCGGCGAAATCGCGCCCTGCTCCTACAGCGGCCCCGCCGGCGCGGCGGCGTTTGCAGCGCTGGAAAGTCAGGTGCGCGACGCGGTGGCGAAAAGCCGCTCCAGCGAATACGACAGCAAAGGCTATGGCCGGCTGCAGACCGGGCTGTCGTCGATACCCTACCTGGCCGCCGCCGTGACGACGTTCGTGTTTCTCGCCGCCGTGCTCTGGTTGCGCGGACGGCAGGCGCGGACAACGACGCCGCGGCCGCCCGGGCAGCAGACCTAGCAGAAGCGGCTCAGCGCCGCAGCCGCGCTTCCAACTCGGCAATGCGGGCCAGCCATGGGCTGGCCTTGCCTTCGGACCAGAGCTGCCTCAGTTCGGACACGGTCGGATCTTTCACCCGCTCCAGGGCTTCGCTGGCCTGCGGCGCCAGCGCGGCGATCTTTTCCTTCGGCTGCTTGTCCAGCCAGGCCTGCAGTTGCGCCGGCAAGGCCGGACTGGCCTTGCCCCTGGCCGCGGCGATGACTTCGGCCGCGGCCACCGCGACGGAGCCGTCGGGCGCTTCGATCATTTCGCTCTTCAGCGCGCTTTGCAGCGCCTCGCTGACGACTTCCGGGCCGGCAGCCTGGGCGCAGACCTCGACCCAGTCGAGCGCATCGTCGTTGTCGAAGCTGCCTTCACCCCAGGCTCCCGCCCAGGCAGACAGCGACAGGCACAGTGAAAGCACAGCAGTAGCGATCCGTTTCATGGGGAGTCGACACCGGGTTCAGGCCGCATCGCGCGATGGCGGCGTGGAAGAAGAGAGCAAAGAGAACAAACCGAGCCTGGCCAGCGCATAGCCGAGCAGTGCGGCGGTCAGACCGCGCAGCAAAGCCCAGGAATCGAAAAGATTGTGCGGAGCCGTCTTGAAGAAGGCCAGCGACTGGGCCGCGCCCAGCAGCTGCACCCGAACAAACACGGCCAGCACCTGCAGCAGGCGCAGGCGCGAAACACCAAACCACCCGTACAGCAGCATGGCGGCGCCATACGCCGCCAGGTACCACACCAGCCGGCTGTTATCGATGGCTTGCCCGATGGTCGAACCGTAGATCTCCCAATGGCTCATGCTCAGGCCAATGGCGAAGCCGACCAGCATCCCCGAGAACACGATCGCTACCGCAAATGCGGCAATACGCAGCCAATGCATGCCTGGGTTCCCCAACACCGTGTGAGATCGGCCGGCAGCGACGAGGGCGATGACGGCCGTACTGGCGGCACCTGATCTCCGCCGCCGGACGCGGGAGTCTATACCGGCGGCGTGCCGGCGCAATGCCGGCTGCCAAGTCGCCGGCGCATGGCTGGTACGCGCGCAATCCGTGCCTGGCGGAACCCGCGAACCGCCGCTCCTGCACGGCAGCAGTGCTGCTGCAGCTCCCCGCAGCCGGTGATAGCCCACCGCAAAAAAATCCGCTTGTGGACATTATGCACAGTCGTGCCTGCGCTGCCGTCGAGCAGCGTTTTCCAGGGGAGATACCGCTCATGTCACCTGACCAACTGCGTCGCTGCGTGCCGGCTGCACTGCTGGCACTGTGTCTGCTGTCGTCCACGTTTGCGGCCAGCGCCGCGCTGCCTTTGCGTGCGGCCGCACCGCAGTCCAGCGACCGGCTCGACCAGATCTACTACGCGCAGCCGCACAACACGTATCTGCACAGCGACAAGCTGGCCAGCTGGCTCGACGCCGGCTATCGCACGCTGGAACTCGACGTCATCGACAACGGCGACTGGGAGAAAGAGCCCAAGGGCCCGTATGTGGCACACAGCATCAATCCGGGCAACACCAACTGCAGTGCGGCCAACAATGACCGCCTCGGCGACTGCCTCGACGATGTGACGACGTGGCTGGACGCCAACCGCGACATCGGCGTGCCGCTGCTGATCTTCGTCGACATGAAAGCGAACTCGGACCCGGCCAGCGCGTGGAAACCCGACGAGATCACCCAGCTCGACGGCTTCATCCGCAGCTATCTCGGCGACCGCCTGTACACCTACCGCGACCTGCAGACCTATCTGGGCAGCAATCCCAATCGCAGCGGCCTCAAAACAAAGGGCTGGCCGGCCCTGTCCGCGCTCAAGGGCAAGATCATCGTGCTGTTCACCGGCGGCTACTACGGCGACGTGAACTCGCGCATGAACGATGCCCGCAAGGAAATGGTCGCCGCCGAGCAGGGCGGCCCCACCGCGTTCCTTTGCCCGGATGTGGACAGCAGCGACCCGGACGAGATCTCCGGCACCATCGACGGCATCAGCGCCACTGATTCTGCATTTTACTTTTGTACCAATATGCAAGCTGGCGACAACGACCAGTACGTGCTGAACCGCTCGGCCGAATACCGCCAGCTGATCCACCAGTGGGGCGCTGCCGGCGCGTTCAAGAGCACCGACTACGCCTGGAGCTATATTTCGGTCGCCCACGGCGCCAGCGCCATAGGCTGGGACGTGACCGAGACGCTGAGCGACACCCAGGTATTCGAGCCCGACTGGCTGGACAGCATCCCGCTGGTGGGCCGGCGCCGCAGCCTCGCCGGCTATTTCGAACTGGTCACGCGCTTCAATAGCCAATGCGTCGACGTCAGCGGCAGCAAGTACAAGAACGGCACGGATCTGATCCAGTACCCGTGCAACAAGACCGCGGCGCAAAGCTTCGTCTATACCGCGGAAGGCCAGCTGCGGCCCAAGGGCGACAAGAACTACTGCGCCGATGTCGACGGCGGCAAGGGCAAGGCGGGCGAGAAGCTCAACATCTGGAACTGCGATGGCGGCGAGTCGGAAAAATGGGCCATTTCGCCGGCTGGCCTGTTCGCCAACCGCGCCGGTAACTGGGCTTTCTGCATGGATGTGTCCGATGGCAGTTCCGCCGCGAGCACCAAGCTGCAGCTGTGGGGCTGCAGCGCGGACAATCGTGCACAGCAGTTCGACCCACGCGTGGTACCGGATTTCTGAGCAACGGCGTGGGTCGCGCTCGGATGAATGGCGGATCCGAAAGCGTCTGAAGCGACCTGCTTGTTTCCGGGCCAAGCGCAGGACAAGGCCGGCGCGCGACAACGTGTTCTGCGAGAGCGATGGCTTCGATTCTCTCTCCCCACCCGGCCAGCCTGCCGGGAAAGGGCTTTGCAGCAACGCGGCAAGCCTTAGACCAAGGTCGATGCGGCATCACACCCCGAGACCGGTCCATCGGGATTTCCCTCAGCCGGCCCGATGGCTTTTCCTCAGTTACACGCCGGCTTAACTGACGAATCGTATCGCTTTGTAAACATACACTTTTGGCACGATTGTTGACTGGCATGCGTGTTCCGCTGCCCAGACCATACGGTCCAGCCTCAGTTTGCGGAATCACCATGACTACGCGTTGCGTCTCTGCCGATACCGGTTCCAACTACCGCACCCGCCTGTTCTGGAAGTTGCAGGCCTGGCGCCTGCGCAAGTCGGAAACACCGGAAAGCTCGCGTTCGGTCAGCCTCTTCAGCAATTTTTCCGCGCTGGACCACCGCGGCTATGCCGATGCGGTATGCGAACTGCTGCCCTCGCTCAGCGATGAGGCCAGCGGCCTGGCACCGATCTCCGCCGCCCAGGTACGGCAGCGGCTCAGGCGCGAACTCGGGCTGCAGTCCTGCGCCTCGATACTCGCCAACGAATCCGGTGTGGTCGGCGGTTATGCCTGGGGCCGCATCACAATGGCCGGCGAGGCACTCGACACCTTCCGTCATATGCCGAGTCTTGCCGGCCTGGACGTACAGGACTGGACCCGGCTGCAGTCGCTGCTCGGCGGCAAGCCGCGCCTGGTGCTCTACGACATCGGCCTGGCCGCCAACTACCGCTACGGTTTTTCGCCGCTCAAACTGCTGCTGAAGCCCTTGTTCGAGCTGGGTCTGAACTGCCATGTCAGGCAGGCGTTCTGGTGGGCGCCGCGGCAAAGCGCGATGTACGATATTTCCGTCGCGTTCGGTGCCCGCAGCGTGCTGGTGAAGGGCTCGGCGGTTTTCTTCGTGCACGACGACATCGCCAGCATCGCCCGCGTGCTGGCACTGCTTCCGTCCGGCGATATTTCCGATCTGCTGGCCCGCGTAGGACCGCCGCGCAGGCCACGGATACGCGTCACCGCACTGCCCGCCGAAACCGCCAGCCGCCTGCAGCTGCAAAACCTTGTGGCACCATCCCCTGGTGCCCAGCCGACGCGGATCGTTTCCGACGCGATCGCCAGCAATGACGACGCTGCCGGCGACAGCGCAGCAGACAGCGCTTCCGGCGAACCCTTGCTGCCTCAGCTGGCCGAACCGCTGGCCGAGCAGAACGCCATTGCCGAAAGTGCGTCGCCGCCCGCAGCCAGGGCCGGCACCGACAACCCGTTGCTGCACCAGCTGCCGGCCCGGCTGGCGGCCTTGTTTCCGCGGTTGGCCGGCTGAAGGCAACGCGAGCCGCGTTACGCGCGGGGCAATACCCGTGTAGGCATCAGGCCGCCGGCCGGCGGCCTGGAAGGCGGAGCAGCCGAGACAGCGCGAGCGGTGCGCGTAGCGCCGCCTGCCTCAGGCTGTCTGCACGTCGTGCAGCTTCCATACCCGCCCGGCCAGCAGGTTCAGGCGATGCTTCACGATGGCATGCGGCAGCGTGGTGACGACTTCGACTTCGGTGTGCAGGTCGGACTGCTCCGCGCTGACGCGGGCATTCGGGTCGCTGGCGCCAAGCTGCGGATCGACCGCATCGGGATCGGGCTGCAGGGCTTTCCAGCGTTGCCACAGTGACGGTTCGCGCAAGGCGGCCTGCAGGGTACTGGCGAAGCTGGCAGGGCTGATGCCGTCGAAAGACAGCTGCGCATACTCGCCGCGGGCCTGGGACAGGTCGCCGATGCTGAGGAAGAAACGTTGCACTGTGGCCATCAAATTCTCCTGGGGCAGAGCCGGGCTCCACTGTTTTGGCAGTCTAGCGCGAAGGTTTGTGATGACGGCGTCGCAGGTTGCAAGGATTGCCCGGTGGTAACCGCAGCGGCGTAGACCGGCCCCGACCATGGGCGTAACCGGGACTTCTGTCCCGGGCCGGACGGGCCCGGCTGGCCTAGGATTAAGGTCTTACCAAAACGGGGAGATACCTGATGTTGCGCCATCCTCTGGCCCTGGCCCTGGGCCTGCTGCTTGCACTGCCCGGCTTCGCCGCCGACAAGAAAGACGAGAAAAAAGACGCCAAATGGGACGTCAACGCGGCCCACGGCCCGACCAAGGTGGTGAAGTTCAGCACCGAGGAAGGCACCTGGATGGACCTGGACGTCAGCCGCGACGGCAAGCAGGTGGTCTTCAGCCTGCTAGGCGACCTCTATCTGCTGCCGATCGAAGGCGGCAAGGCCAAGCGCGTCACCAGCGGTGCCGCCTGGGACGTGCAGCCGCGCTTCTCCCCCGACGGCCGCGAAATCGCCTTCACCTCCGACCGCGGCGGCGGCAACAATATCTGGCGCATACGCACCGACGGCAGCAATGCCAACCAGGTCAGCAAGGAAGATTTCCGCCTGCTGAACAACGCTGCCTGGACACCGGACGGCGAATACCTGATCGGCCGCAAGCATTTCACCGGCCAGCGCTCGCTGGGTGCGGGCGAATTGTGGATGTACCACAAGTCCGGCGGCGCCGGCCTGCAGCTGACCAAGCAGAAGAACGACCAGCAGGACCAGGGCGAACCGGCGGTCAGCCCGGACGGCCGCTATGTATACTTTTCCGAAGATGTCACCCAGGGTCCGTTCTTCCAGTACAACAAGAACGTGCACGACACGGTGTACGCGATCCGCCGCCTCGACCGCGAAACCGGCGAAACCATCGACCTGGTATCCACCCCGGGCGGGGCGGTGCGGCCGCAGCCGTCGCCGGACGGCAAGTCGCTGGCCTTCGTCAAGCGCGTGCGCGACAAGAGCGTGCTGCACCTGCTGACGCTGGATTCGGGCGATGTGCGCCCGCTCTGGGACGGCCTGTCGCACGACATGCAGGAAGCCTGGGCGGTGTTCGGCCCGTATGCGAATTTCGCCTGGACACCGGATTCGAAACAGATCGTGGTATGGGCCAAGGGCAAGCTGTGGCGCGTCGATGCGCAGAGCGGCAAGCCCAGCGAGATCGCCTTCAGCGCCGACGTCGAACAGACCGTCACCGCACCACTGCGCTTCGAACAGACCATCGACCGCGGCAGCTTCGCACCGAAGATGATCCGCGACGTAGCCACCAGCCCGGACGGCAAGACCGTGGTGTTCCATGCCGTCGGCCATCTGTGGACCAAGACCGGCGGCGGCGCGCCGCAGCGCCTGACCGCGACCAGCGGCAGCTTCGAATACCAGCCCAACTTCAGCGCCGACGGGCGCAAGCTGCTGTACACGACCTGGTCGGACGACAAGCAGGGCCATATCGTCGAGCGCGATCTTGCCGCCAACAGCGAACGCGTGCTGACCAGCGCACCGGGTTTCTACTACTCGCCGCGCTTCTCGCCGGACGGCCGTTCGGTGGTCTGGTCCAAGCAGAGCGGTACTTCGCTGACCGGTTCGCTCAACGGCGGCGATGCCGGCATCTATGTACTGGCAGCCGGCAGCACGGCGCCGCGCCGCATCAGCAACGACGGCGTGGAACCGCAGTTCAGCGCCGACGGCAAGCGCGTGTTCTTCCTCACCGGCGGCGGCCTGAAGAAAAAGCTGCAGAGCATCGGCGTGAACGGCGAAGAGCCGCGCGACGTGTTCGACCTGAAATACACCGACTTCGTCGCCGTGAGTCCGGACGGCAAGTGGGTCGCCTTCACCGAACTGTTCAATGCCTATGTGGCACCGCTGCCACAGACCGGTAAAAGTATAGAACTCAGCAAGGAAACCACGGCGATCCCGGTGGCCCGCGTATCCGACTATGTCGGCTCGTACCTGCACTGGGGCGGCCAGAGCAACAGCCTGCACTGGATGGTCGGCAACGAATACTTCACGCGCGAACTGAAAGACGCGTTCGCCTTCCTGCCCGGCGCACCGGCCGACCTGCCCAAGCCGGCCACGCTGAAGGGCACGACGCTGGGCCTGAGCCTCGGCGTGGACGCGCCCAAGGACGTCGTCGCCTTCACTCATGCACGCCTGGTCACCATGAACGGCGAGGAAGTGATTGAAGACGGCACCCTGGTCGTGGAAGGCGACAGCATCGTCGCACTGGGCAAGAACGTAGCCGTGCCGGGGAATGCACGCGTGATCGATGCCAGCGGCAAGACCATCGTGCCGGGCTACATCGACGTGCATGCGCATGCCAACCATTTCACCAGCGGCGTGGTGCCGCAGGAAAACTGGGCGTACTACACCAACCTCGCCTTCGGCATCACCACGATGCACGATCCGTCGGCGACCACAGAAACTGTGTTTTCCCAGGCCGAGCTGGTCAAGGCCGGCGACATGGTGGGACCACGCGTGATGTCGACCGGCACCATCCTGTACGGTGCCGACGGCGATTTCAAAGCCGTGGTGAATTCGCTCGACGACGCACGCGCGCATCTGAAACGCATGAAGGCCAATGGTGCCTTCAGCGTGAAGAGCTACAACCAGCCGCGGCGCGAACAGCACCAGCAGATCAACCAGGCCGCGCGCGAGCTCGGCATGCTGGTGGTGGAAGAAGGCGGCTCGACCTTCAATTTCAATATGCCGATGATTCTCGACGGCACGACCAGCATCGAGCACAACATTCCGGTGGCGCCGCTGTACAACGACGTGATCAGCCTGTGGAAGCAGACCGACGTGCGCAACACGCCGACGCTGGTAGTGAGCTACGGCGGCCTGTCCGGCGAGTACTGGTGGTATGCCCGCGACAACGTCTGGGAAGACAAGAAGCTGTCGCGCTTCTTCCCACGGGAAACGCTGGACGCGCGCTCCATCCGCCGCGAAACCGCGCCGGACTGGGACTACTACCACATCGAAGTGGCCAAGGCAGCGAAGAAACTGCGCGACAACGGCATCCGCATCCAGATCGGCGGGCATGGCCAGTTGCAGGGACTTTCTGCCAATTGGGAAACCTGGAGTCTTACCCAGGGCGGCTTCAGCAACTATGAAGCCCTGCGCGCAGCCACCATCGACGGTGCCGACCTGCTTGGCCTGTCCAAGCAGATCGGTTCGCTGGTGCCGGGCAAGCGTGCCGACCTGGTGGTGCTGAACTCCAATCCGCTGGAGAACATCCGCTCCACCATCGACACGCGCTACGTGATGGTCAACGGCCGCCTGTTCGACGTGGATGCGGACATGGCCGAAGTCGGCGGCAAGCAGCGCCCGGCACCGACCTTCTACTGGCAGCGCCACCGCGACGGCCGCACCTTCGGCACGGAATACGGCCCGACCGTGCCCTGCCACTGCCCGAAATCGGGCATGGGTTTGCATAACCACTGAGGCGGAAGCAACAGCGTCGATACGAATGGCGGGGGAAACCCCGCCATTTTTTCGACTGCGGCTCTGGGCTCCTGCGCGCAATGGCCTGGCACGACAGCTGTCGGCCAGACGGAATTATGCACAGCTAGGCCTCAGCGCGTGTGCCTGCGGGACATCTCGTCGACGAGCTGCATCATGACCCAGGCCGACTCCAGCCACTGGCGCAAGCCGGCCGAGGCGGTATTGTCGCCCTGATCGATGTGATAGCAGCGCAAGCCCGCATTGAGCGGTGATGTGCCTGCGTCGTAAAGCAGGATCGAATCCCGGTCGGGATACTGGCCGATCAGCAGCAGCGAACGCGCTTGCGCCGGCGTCAGCGTCGCCACTACCGCCGACGCATCGATATTTGAAGAGAAAAATATTTCTCCATCGACCGCTGAATTTTCGAAATCCACTTTTTCCTTGGGCGGGTTCGTTGCTATCGATTCGAGCGGCAACAGCGACAGGCCCGGATCGCCGTTGGCGACACGATAGAAAGCCAGCAGGTCTTCGGGCAAGGCGAGCCCCAACCGGGCCTGCGCTTGCTGCAAGGATTCTTCGCTGGCCGCTGGTTCGGCACGAGGCAACTGACTGCCATCTTCGCGGGCCATCAGACGGTCAATATCGGCGATCAGCTGGGCCAGCTCCAGCGTCTTGGCCTGGGCCAGCAGCTTGTACTTGAGTCCGTCGTAGTCCACCGACCGCGCTGGGGCCACAGCAGCGATCTGGCCCATCTGCAGCTGCCAGTACAGCCAGCCACCGCCCAGCAACACCGGCCCGGCCAGCAGAAAGGTGTAGACGCTGCTGATCGCCACGCGCTGCCCCATGCGCATCGGCTTGATGTCCAATGTCCGCAGCGCTTCGCCGCCCAGGCTGATGCGCAGCGGCGCCTGCAAGGCAGGGCCAGCGACTGCATCGTAGACCTCGAAGACACGCTGCTGGCGCAAGCCCGCCGGCTGGCCCGGCGCGATGGCCGGATCGCCGCGCAGGCGCTGCAGTACCGCCGCCAGCTGCCAGCGCGTACGCGCATTGACCAGCTGGAATGCCGCCAGCACGGCCAGCAGGTAGAAGCCCGCCCAGATCGCCAGCGCCGCGCCGATCACGCAGGCCACGACGATGAAGACCGCCGCCAGCCGGGCGCCGCCGACCGGCAGCAGGGCCTGTACGACGTGGGCGCCGTCCAGCGGCGGCACCGGCAACACGTTGAGATAGTTCAAGAACAGGAAGACCGCGGCGGCCTGCCACAGCCAGGCATTGCCGCCATTGCCGCCGAGCAGGTTGAGCAGCACCGAGCCGTGTTCTGCAGACAACAGCAGGCAGGCAACCAGCACCCAGCCGATGACGATGCCCGGCAACGGCCCCATCAGGCTCATCCAGGCGCGCCGGGCCGCGTCGGGCCTGGCCTCGTGGCCGATGGTGACGCCGCCGACCAGGGGCAATGCCAACATTTGCACATTGCGATAACCGAACGCGCGCATGGCCAGGTAGTGGCCGAATTCGTGGATGCCGACGACGACGAACAGGATGACGGCGAACTGCAGCCCCCACAGCCAGCCGCCGGCAAGCAGGAACAGCACGATGCTCAGGCCGAACAGGCCGGCCTGTACGCGCCGCGGCACCGGCCGCGTGGTCTGGCGCTGGGCGACCTGCGCCAGCCAGGCCAAGCGGGCCGGCGGCACGGGCTGTTGCAGCGCAGGCACCTTGGGACGGCGCCACAGCGCAGCAAGGATCTGCAGCGCAAAACGCAGGCGTGGGCGCAGCAGGCCGCGGCTGTCGCGATACAGCTTGCCCGCAGCGAGCAGGGCGGCGCTGCGCTGGTTATGCAGTTCGCTGGATTGCCAATCGAGGCTGGCTTCGTCGGTGCCGGCCAGATCGGTGCTGCCCTGGCTATCGCACCAGTCACGATGCAGCTGCCATTGCTGGGCGAGATCGCTTCCAGCGATGGTCTGCGCCGGCATCTGCGCCGTGGCAGCGATTTCCGCGAAACTGTCGTAGGGCTGGCTGACGGCGTGGCGGCCGTCGGCCAGGCGC
Source organism: Tahibacter aquaticus (assembly GCF_004363655.1). Lineage (GTDB taxonomy): Bacteria > Pseudomonadota > Gammaproteobacteria > Xanthomonadales > Rhodanobacteraceae > Tahibacter > Tahibacter aquaticus. Next base: position 33,540 of record NZ_SNZH01000022.1, on the reverse strand, counting down.
CGCACGAAATACAGCAGCAGGCTGTTGGCCCGCTCGGCCGACTGTGGCGGAAACAGCCAGGCGACATCGCCGCTGTCGCGCTGGCGCCAGGCCGCAGCCGGCTGCGCGGTAATGCCGGCATCGGCCACGCTGTCGATCAGATACCACTGCGGCTGCGCGAATCCCAAGGCAAGCAGCTGCCGCGTTGCCTGTTCGTGCAGGTCGGCAAAGGCTTCGGGCAGGCGTGGACTGTCGATGCGCCGCGCGCGCAGCGGTGCGAACGCCAGGGAAAGCACGGCGCGCAGGCGCTGCAGCTGCAGCAGCAGGACAATGGCCAGCGCCAGGGCAATCAGGTCGATCATCAATACATATCCCTATCCGTCGCACTGCATCAGGTATCGGCAGGACGCGGCAGACAGGATCACGCCCAGCCCGGCACACTGCCTGTCGGCAACGATACCGGCAAGCCGAGTGGCAAACGGCGCGGTACTGGGGCAGCGGGCCGCGGTGCCGTCAGCACTGGGCGGACCTGGCAGTTACAGCAGCCATCGATTCGATCGCAGCGTCGTGGCGGTTGGAAGCGCCTTCCGGTTCTCTGCGCTGTGCGGCGCAGGCAGGACGTCGCCAGCGGCATTCGTCGCAAACGGTGCATTTGGAACGACAGGGGTCTGCCATCGCGGTAGCGCTTGCGCGAATACCAAACATGCACGCGCAGCCGGCAAGCAGCAGGCAAATCGATTTATCGGCATTTTCGTCAACCCGGCGCACTGCCGCGGCGACACTGCCGCGGCGACACTGCCACCGCACCCGGGCCGGTCGCTCATGGCGCGCCGGGTGATGCGCACGACGCGACGCCTGTCTCAGTTGTCCACGCGCACGCGGATCGGGTAATAGGCACCGGACAGTGCGGCGGCATCGAAATGATGGGTCTCGTCGCCGTAGCTCGGCACGCTCTTGAGGCCCGACGGCGTGGTCGCCTGTACGAACAGGTCATAGTCGCCGTCGGGCAGGCCGCGCGTATCCCAGTTCAGCCGATAGCGTCCCTGCGACGCGGGCGCATCTCGGGCGGTTTCGACCAGCAGCACGCGCTCGCCCGGAATCGTGGCGCTGCTGGCGGGCTTGGCGAACACTTCCACCCGGGCGATGCCGCTGGTGCCGCCGGAACTCCACACTTCGGCGCTGACCACCGGCACGTGCATCAGCTCGGGCGCCCAGCCGGCCCAGCTGCGATTGCCGGCCTCGATGTTGAGCGGCACAAGGCCGCTGACGGCGATGACAGCCGGTGTGGCCGCGCTCAGATGGTGTTCCTCGACGATATCGCTACCGGCGATGCGCTGGAAACGCACCGGCGGCCCCTGCCGCGGCAGTTCCGCATGCAGCGGGAAGTGGTGAATCGCCGCCGGCGGCGTATACGCCGGCGCGCTGCCGGGCGGGTACAGCACTTCGACGTGCACATTGAGCAGGCCGGCGTTGTCGGCAAAGAACTGGAAGCGGTTGTCGCCGACCAGGAGCGGCGATCCGCCGCCCTGCACCAGTTCGCCGAGCTTGATGCGCGCCGTATGCGGCATGCCCCAGCTCATGAGCGACGCATTGAGCGGCGCGCTGTTGTTGGCCGGTTGCGGCAGGGGATGGGCGATAGCGTCGTTGACCTTGACTGTGTCGTCCGGCCGTACGCTCAAATTGGAATAATCTCCCATCTGGTAGGTGTATACCAGCCAGGCCTCGGCCACGGCGGCGGCCGCGAGCGGCCGCAGGTCGTCGGGAATACGCACGGTGAAGATGGGGAATTCGCCGCTGCCGCGGCTGGATTTGCGGTAGTCGGTGCCGGCGATGCGGGTTACGTAGTTGTGTACCCGGCGCGCGTCGACCACGGGGCCGTCGAAACCGAAGTTGTCCCAGTGCACGAGGTAGTACGGATTGGCGTCCTTGGGCGTGTTGTAGCCGAAACCGACCCAGAGCAGTTCGTAGTCGCCGGCGGCGAAGCTGTACGGTGCGTAGCTGGTCGAGAGCACCGGCCTGCCGTCGATGGACACCTCGACGCCGTCGGTGCCGACGCGCACGTCGAAGGCACGGCGTACGTTGGAGATCGCCTGCAGGCCCAGCGTTTCCATGTTGACGGCCGCAAGCCGATGCGCCGCACCCTGCGCATCGACCAGGCTCACGCTCAGATCCTGTCCGGCGGCACGCAGGCGCAGGATGCCGGCCGGCAAGCCGGTGGCGCCTTCCTCGTCGAAGAAGCTCGCATGCGCGGTCAGTTCCGTGGCAATGGGGTTGAGGTCGAGGTACCAGACCGAGCGCGGACTCAGCGGCGAATCCATGTCGAACACGATGCGACGGCGTGTGCCGGCTTCGACGCGCAGCTTCTTGCGGAAGCGCTGCGAGGTCTGCGACTTGTCGCCGGTGGCGTCCACACGCGTGCCGTTGAGCGTATGCGCGTGGTACTGGTCGTTGATGAAGAACAGGTTGAAGCGCGCATCGGTGGAGGTGACGGCGGCGTTGTTCCACAGCGTTTCGTCGGCCGGCCCCAGCGGCAGGTTGAAGTCGTCGAAATAGGTCAGACCGCTGCGCAGCGCGGCAACGCGTGCGCCGTCGCCGCCGTTGAAAGGGATCTCGGCCGCCAGACTGGTGATGGCGCCGGCGGCGTTGAGCCGCTGCACGCGCACGCTGTACGCGGTGTCGTTGAGCAGTGGCTGCAGCTGCACGCGCCGGTTGGCGGTGACCAGCCAGCGTGCACCCGGCGGCAGCGGATCGGTCGGCGCCGGCGGCAGTGCTGCTTTCAGGTGATCGGGATCGAGACAGCTGGCGGAATCGTTGCCGGCGATGCCGCGTGCTGGCTGGTCGGCCGCAGCGGCCTGCGGCCACCAGGTGACGAGGAAGCCGGCATCGTCGCTGAGCGCGCCGCTCATGACCCAGAACTGGCCCCAGGGACTGGCGGCGTTGTAGTCCATGTCCACCGTGGCGACGCGGTCGTCGCGCGCGACGACGATGACAGGTGCGGGCTTGAGGTCGAAGCCGTTGCGGAACAGGGCATCCTGCGCGGCAGCCGGCGCGGCCAACGCCAGCAGCGCGAGAAGTGCCGCGGCAGCGGCATTGCGGCCAGTGCGACAAGACGGGCGGAACGCGGTCATGGCAGCCTCTCCCGGCGGTATGCAGCGGCGCGATCTTGCGCCGCTGCAGCGGCTGGTTCTGCAAACCCGTGAGCAGTTCAGCGCACGGCCCTGCCCGCTCGTCGGCCGGACCACCCATTCCTGTCCGCGCCGGCGCAAGCGCATGACGGGAATCGTCCCGCCACCGCGCTCGTACTCGGACGCTGCTGCACACTGCAGCAGAATCCACAACGCATTGTCGCCACAGCGCAGCGGCGGCGACTGTCCAACCGAAGCTGCACGGAGCTTCCATGTCCAATACGCCGGCACCGACTACCGACGCCTTCCCGACAGCCGTCAATTCGCAGATCACCGACGCGGCGACGCAGACCAACGCCAAAGTGCTGGCCGACGCACCGGCAATCGCCATGGGCTCGATTTACCAGAACCTGGCCCACGCGACCGGCATCCCGTTCGAGAATGCCGTTTCCGCGCAGCAGCAACAGAACACGCTGGCGCAGGCCGCGGCCAACCAGGGCGTGATGCAGATCTATTCGCTGGACACCACGGCCGCGGCCGGAGCGACCGAAAAAGTCGCGCAGACCGGTATCGCCGATAACCTCACTGCGCTGGACAGCGTGCTGCAGCAGTTCCGGCACTCGCAGGCCCCGCTCGCCGTTGCTCCGGCAGGGATCGACGGCCAGATCGAGCAGGTCATCAAAAACACCCTCGACAGCACGCGGCTCCACAGCGGCGATGTGACCTACAGTGCCCGCGCCAGCGCGGACGCGCTGGCCGCGTCGATCGAGCGGATCAACGGCGCCAACCGCGAAAATCTGCTGCGCATCGTGCAGCTCGCCGGCGTAGCCGCCTGCATTACTGGCATGCTGCGCGAGCCGGACAAAGCAGACGCCTACAGGGCGGTGCTGGAAATCGTCGAGAAGCTGGGCTGAGCCCTGGGCCCTGCCGGACGCGACAGGCCGCGCGTGTTGCGCTGACGATACGTTCCTCAAGGCGTTCGCCCCGGTTGTCCGGGGGCATTTCCGCGCTGTCCGGAGATCCCGCTGTCCACGGGATTTCGGCGGTGCAATTCGCGGGCGCTCATCGCCCCCCTGCGCAACGCAGTGCTGCTGCGTCGGCAGGCGGAAATCTACGGCGTCAGCCAGTGTTCTGCACGCCGGCCGCGATACCGTTGACCGTAGCCGCCAGCGCCTGGAACAGTTCGCCCTCGGGCCGCTCGGCCTCGCGCCAGCGTGCCAGCAGGTCGACCTGCAGCAGGCTGATCGGATCGACGTACGGATTGCGCAGGCGTATCGACTGGCGCAGGCGGCGGTCGCCGGCAAGCAGGTGGTCGGATTGCTTGAGCTGCAATATGGCCGCCAGGGTCAGGCCGTATTCCGCGGCGATGCGCGGATGGAACTGCCGATGCAGTGGGCCGGCCAGTTCGGAATAAAGTGCAAAAATATCCATGTCGCTTTTTGCCAGCACCATCTCGACATCGTCGATCAGGGTGGCGAAGAACGGCCAGTCACGGGTCATTTCGCGCATCGGTTCCACACCGTAGCGGTCGATGCCGTCGGCCAGCGCCGTGCCTATACCGTACCAGCCGGTAAGTCCGGCGCGGTTCTGCGACCAGGCGAATACCCAGGGAATGGCACGCAGGCTGGACACGCCGGCGCTGCCGCCGCGGCGCGGCGGGCGCGAGCCCATGCGCAGGCGCTCGATCACGTCGATCGGCGTAGCGGCACGGAAATACTCCACGAAGCCGGCGGATTCGTGCACCAGGCCGCGGTAGTGGGTACGCGAGACTTCGGCCATGTGCGTGACCATTTCGCGCCATTGGTTTTCCCGTGGCTCAGGCGGACGCGGCCGCAGCGAGGCACGCAGCACGGCGCCGGTGGTCTGCTCCAGGTTGCGCAGGGCCAGTGCGCGGATGCCGTATTTGCGGTGGATCACTTCGCCCTGCTCGGTCAGGCGCAGATAGCCGTCTACCGAGCCGCGCGGCGCGGCGATGACCGCGCGCTCGGTCTTGCCGCCGCCGCGGCTGATGGAGCCGCCACGGCCGTGGAAGAAGGCGATGCGCACGCCGCTGCGCTGGGCCAGTTCGGTCAGCAGTACCTGGGTGCGCTGCAAGGCCCAGCGCGAGGCGAACATGCCGCCGTCCTTGGCGCTGTCGGAATAGCCGAGCATGACCATCTGGCAGTCGCCGCGGGCGCGCAGGTGCTGGCGGTACACGGGGTCATCGAACAATTGCACCAGTACATCCTGTGCGGCACGCAGGTCGGCGATGGTTTCGAACAGCGGCGCCACATCCAGCGGCACGTTGCCGGCGGCGTCGACGCAGTCGGCCAGGCGCGCCAGCGCCAGCACGGCCAGCACATCGGCGGCGCTGCGGCTCATGCTGATGATGTAGGGGCCGATGGCGGCAGCGCCGTAGCTGCGGCGCGCCCAGGCCACGGTGCGGAATACGTCCAGCGTCGCTGCGGCGCCAGCGGCCGCAGGCTGTACCGCGGCGGCGCCTTCGATCAGCGCGACCAGACGCTCGCGCCGCGACGCCGCTTCGCGCTGCGGCCATTGCGCATCGTCCAGCAGCAGGGCCAGGGACTGGTCGTGCGCACCCGACTCCTGGCGCAGGTCCAGCGTGGCCAGATGAAAGCCGAATGTGTCCACGCGCTGCAGCAGCTGGCGCAGCGCCAGCCAGCCGGCGTGGCGGCCGTGATGGGCGAGCAGGCTGGCGGCGATCAGTTCCAGGTCGGCGCGGAACGCGGCCGCATCGGCATAGGCCTCGTCGCGCTCGTTGGCGGTGGCGGACAGGCGCGCGCTGATCAGGCTGAGCAAATGCCGGTACGGCATGTCGGCGTAGCGCGCCTTGAGCCTGGCGGCAGCCTTGGGCAGGCGCTGCCGGTAGTCGGCCAGGCGGTCGAGCACGGCCTGGTCGATCGCAACGCGGGAGACCGACTGGCTCAGCAGACGCTCCAGCTGCACGATTTCGCGACGATACGCACCCAATACCTGGCCACGCTGGGCGACCAGCGTTGCACGCACGGTATCGGCACCGACATTCGGGTTGCCGTCCATGTCGCCGCCGACCCAGGTGCCGAAGCGCAGCAGCGGCGGCAGCTCGGGCACCGCGCCCAGCTCGCTCAGTACGTCTTCGAACACTTCGAAAAACACCGGCAGCATGGGATAGAGCACGTCGGCGAGGAAATAGCTGACATGGTCCATTTCATCGTGCACGGTCGGCCGTTCGCTCGGCGCATCGGCAGTCTGCCAGCCGGCGCTGAGGGCGACGCGCATGCGCTCCTGGTCGGCGCGGCGTTCCGCCGGCGTGCGCTGGCGGTCGATGTCGGCGATCAGGCATTTGACCAGCACCTGCTCCTTGTCCAGCAGCGAGCGGCGCACGGCTTCGGTGGGATGGGCAGTGAAGACCGGCTCTATGCGCAGACGCGCAACCAGGGCGAGGATTTCATCGCGGGACACGCCGTCCTTGCGCAGATCGGCGATGACTTCGCGCAGGCTGCCGGGCTGCGGCGCCGCGCCGGCACGTTCGTAGTCGCGGCGGCGGCGGATGCGGTGCACGCGCTCGGCGATATTGATGGCCTGGAAATAAGTGGCGAACGCGCGCGCCAGATCGGTGGCACGGTCGGCGCCGGCATCGAGCAGCGCAACCAGTTCGGCAATCGGCGCGCGCTGTTCGCGCCGGCGGATGGCCGCGCCGCGCACGGCCTCGACCTGGGCCAGGAAATCGCTGCCCAGCTGGTCGGCGAGAATTTCGCCGACCAGCGCGCCCAGGCGTTTGACGTCTTCGCGCAGGTACTGGTCGGCGCGGGGAAAGTCGACTTCGCGCAGCACTTCGTGGCTGCTGGGTTCGGGGTTGGCAGTCATGCGCATCACGGCGGGCGGCGAAGTGCCAGGAATAGCCGGTCGCGGCGCTTGCTGGCAAGCGCAGGCGGGCGATTGTGGTTAGGACGATTGGTTATGCACCTGCTGCTGCCGCTGCGGCTCTTGTCCTGCGGCGCCAGCCGGCCCGGGCGTGGCATCGCCCGCTTTACCTGGGGCACGCATCCTGCTTGACTGCGTCCCCAGGGGAGGCAGGCGATGCACAGCGTCGAGGACATAACGCAGCAGCTGGGAGCGGCGCGCGCTGGCGACGCCACGGCGCTCGATGCGCTTTTTCCCGTTGTATACGAAGAACTGAAGCGGCTGGCGCGTGCGGCGCTCCAGCGCGAGCGGCCCGGACACACCCTGCAGCCGACGGCCCTGGTGCACGAGGCCTATCTGCGCCTGGTGGCGCAGGCCGTGCCGGACTGGCCGGGCCGGGCGTATTTCTTCAGCCTCGCGGCCAGCATGATGCGGCGCATCCTGGTCAATCACGCGCGCGATCGCGCAGCACAGAAGCGCGGCGGCGGGCTGGCGCCGCTGACCTTGTCGCAGGCCGAGGCCGTGGCCGGCCAGGACATCGATCTGCTCGCACTGCACGAGGCGCTGGAAGTACTGGCCGGCCTGGACGAGCGCCAGGCACAGGTGGTCGAGCTGAAGTTCTTTGCCGGGCTGGAGATCGACGACATCGCAGCAGTACTGGGTATTTCGCCCGCCACAGTGCGGCGCGACTGGAGCCTGGCACGACTGTGGCTGGGCCGCGAGCTGGCCGCATGAATGCGGCGCGCTGGCGCCAGCTGCAGGTGCTGCTGGCGCCGTTGCTGGATTTACCGGCTGCGCAACAGGACAGCGCACTGGTACAGGCCTGCGCCGGCGACCTGGCCTTGCTGGCCGAGGCCCGCGCGCTGCTCGCCCACCGCGACGCCGTGCCTGAGCACCTGCCCGCCGCGCTGTTGATGCAGACCATCGCAGACGGCGGCGGCGAGGCCTGGATAGGCCGGCAGGTCGGCGCGTTCGTGCTGGAACAGCGCCTGGGCAGCGGCGGGTCGAGCACGGTCTACAAGGCGCGCCGGATCAACGATTTCGAACAGGTGGTCGCGCTGAAACTGCTGCACGCCCGGGCCGATGCCAGCCTGGTGCGGCGCTTCGAGCGCGAGCGCGGCATTCTCGCCGGCTTGCATCACGCGCATATCGCCCACCTGTTCGATGCGGGCAGCTGCGACGACGGCACACCCTACCTGGTACTGGAATACATCGACGGCCGCACCTGGGACGCCTGGCTGGCTGAGGAACAGCCGGACCTGCGCCGATGCGTCGAGCAGTTCCTCTGCATCGGCGATGCGGTCGACTACGCGCACCGGCATCTGCTGGTGCATCGCGATCTGAAGCCCGCCAATATCCTGGTCGATCGCGACGGCGTGCCGCGGCTGCTCGATTTCGGCATCGCCACCTTGCTCGCCGGCAGCGACTCCACCGTGACCCGCGAAGGCGGCCGCGCGCTGACGCCGGCCTACGCGGCTCCGGAACAATGGCGCGGCGAAGCCGTGACGACAGCGACCGATGTCTATGCACTCGGCCTTGTGCTGTACGAAACCCTGAGCGGCAGCCATCCGTTTCGCCAGGCCGGCAGCGCCGGGCGCGAGCTGCTGCGCGGGCTCGACGACAGCGAGGCGGTGCGGCCCAGCCTGCGTTGCAGCGACAGGCGCCGGGCGGCAGAGCTCAAGGGCGATCTGGACAATATCGTGCTGCAGGCCATCGAACACGAACCGGCGCGGCGCTATCCCTCGGTGCGTGCGCTGGCCGACGACCTGCGCGCCTGGCTGGACGGCCGCCCGGTCGCGGCGCAGGCGCACCGCTGGAGCTATCGCGCAGGCAAGTTCATCGCCCGCCATCGCGCCGCCGCGATGGCCGCCGGCATCGCCCTGCTCGCATTGCTGCTGGCCGGCGGCGTGGCGCTGCGCCAGACACACCTTGCCCTGGAACAGGGCGACCGCGCGCAACGGCGCGCCGCCGAGGTGCGCCGCTTCGCCACTACCGTGCTGTTCGACTACCACGAAGGCATACAGAAGCTGGCCGGATCGCTGCCGATGCAGCAGCGCCTGGTGCGCGACGGGCTCGCCTATCTGCAAGGCCTGCAGGCCGATGCCGGCGAAGACGCCTCGCTATGGCGCGATATTGCGACGGGCTACATCAAGGTCGGCGATGTGCAGGGCAATCCGTATCTGGCCAATCTCGGCGATTTCGCCGGTGCGGCGCGCAGCTACGAGGCGGCGGCGCACTCGCTGGCGCGCACCACGGCCGACCCCGACATTACGGCCCTGCATTTTGAGCAGGCACGGCTGCTGGCCCGCCAGGCGCACCTGGCCCACCAGGACACGCAGCTGGAACTCGCCCGCAGCCGCTATGCGCAGGCAGTTGCGCTGTTTCAGCAGCTGCCCGGGGAGTTCCTGGCCAGGCCCGATGCGCTGGTCGAATACACCGATGCGCTGGATTTCTACGGCGACCTGCTCAGCCGGGAAGGCCAGAGTTCGCTGCTGGATGCGCCGGGTGCGCGGCGTCTGCACCAGCTGTCGGCGCAGCTGCGCACCGATGCACTGGCCCGCGAGCCGGACAACCCGCGCCTGCGTTATGCGCTGTATGGCAGCCTGCTGCGCGAGGGCGAATACTGGGCCGGGCAGAACGACATGGCCAGGGCCGAACAGGGCTTCGTCCAAGCGCTGGCCGCGATCGAGCAACTGGCTGCGGCCGATCGCGACGATGCCTTTCGCCAGCGCGAAGTCGGCGTGGTGCTGACCCGGCTGGTGCAGGTGCGCGATGCCCTGGGCCGGCTGGACGAATCGGTCGATACCGCGTTGAAGGCCCTGACCCTGATGGAAGGCATGCTGGCGCGCGATCCGGCCAACGACGCGATACGCCAGGGCGTGACCTCGACCACCGGCTGGGCCGCGCGCCAGCTGATCAAGGCGGGCCGTCATGGCGAGGCCTTGCCCATCATCCAGCGCCAGATAGCGGTGAACGAACAGCGCCTGCGCGCGGCACCGGACAATCCGGATATCCGCTTCGGCCTGTCCCTGGCTTACCGCCGCCTGGGCGAGCAGCGCCATGCTGCCGGCGACCATGCCGGCGCCCTCGCCGCGCATCGCCAGGCGCTGGCGATACAGCAGGAACTGGCTGCGCTGGCGCCGGAATACGCCTTGGGCGCGAACCTGTCGCTTCTGCATATCGGCCGCATCGAGCTGGCCAGCGGGCGGGTCGCCGCGGCACGGGAAAACCTCGCCGCGGCGGCGCAGGAGTTCGAACGGCTGATCGCGCTGCATGCGGACGCGGTGACCTATCGCGAAGAGCTGGCCGACGCCTACGCCGCCCTGGGCGATGCCTGGCGGGCAGCACCGACCGAGCACGCGCGCAGTGCGGCGGCCTATCGCGCCGCGGTCGCCATCTGGGATGCCTTCGAGCGCGACGGCAGCCTGTCGCCGCGCTCGGCGGAAAAGCGCGCCGCAGCCGCCGCAAGGCTGCCGCCGCCGGCCAGGCAATAAGGCTACAAAGCAATATTCACGGTAATGGAATTGTTGCTGCCCGCGATCGAGTTGCTCAAGGTGGCGCCGTAGCCGTTGCAGGCTGTCGGCGCCACCGGCGGAATGGTGAAGCCGGTTTCGCTGACCGTCGCCGTTGTCGCATTCCAGCTGCCCTGTGCGCTGACCAGGAACGGGCCGAAGCGGCAGTCGCTGCCCAGCGACACCGGAATACCGCTGACCGTGGCCGACTGCAGCTGCAGATAGACGTCGTAGATCTGCAGGCCGGCCAGATTGCCGCCGACCAGGGGGTTGTAGCTGCCGCTCATGTTCTGCAGTCGGGTGGTCAGAGTGACCAGGCCCAGGCCGTTGACGTTGGACTGCAGGGTCGAGGCCGGGAAACTGAACTGGCCGCCATAGACCGCCGGCGACGCCTGCTGCGCGCCATTGACGTAGGAACCGGCCGGGAATGGCATGGGATAGCCGTTGACGACGATCTGGCCGCTGACCGGACGGCCGTCGATGCCGTGGCGGAAGAGCCTGTCGGGCGGCGTGCCGGTAGTGGCATCGAATTGCGCCTGGACGGTGCCAGCCAGCAGCAGCGCAGCGAGCAGGACTGTCGTGCGGAAGAGCATTGCGGTTTGCATGTGGATTTCCCCGGTGATTGGCGTCGGGGACGCGGCGGGTTGATCCACACCGGCGTCCGTGCGGGTACACGCACGGAATCGCCGCAAAAACGCTCACGCAAGCCGAAAATTTTCTGGCGACGGCGCCGGACGTTCCGTCACGCCAGACGCAGGCGGCCGACAAGCGCAACGAATTGCGCCGCCTTCTTCGACGCTGCAGGCCGGCTGCAGCGCCTTGCGGTGCAATTCGCATTCGCTCATCGCACCCTACGTCATTGCCGGGCTTCGGCTAGTAAGCGAATTCGCGGAACAGCGGATCGATGCTGCCGCCCCAGCGACCGTGGAACAGTTCCAGCTTGCGCTCGGCCGGGGTCTGGTTGGCCTGGGCGAATTCGATCAGTGGCTCCAGGAATACCGCTTCGCTGGCGCCGTTGGCATTGAGCTGGGCGCGCCGGGCCAGGCCGTGGCCGGAGATCTTCAGCGCTTCCAGCGCCAGTTCGCGCACGCTGGCGTTGCGGAACGGCAGCTTCAGGCCATGCCGCGGCACACCGTCGCGCAGGGCGTGGCGTTCGGGCAGGCTGAAATCCTTGACCAGATCCCAGGCCGCATCGAGCGCCGTGTCGTCGTAGAGCAGGCCGACCCAGAAGGCCGGCAAGGCGCACAGGCGATTCCACGGGCCACCATCGGCGCCGCGCATTTCCAGGTATTTCTTCAGCCGCACCTCGGGGAAGGCGGTGGTCATGTGATCGGCCCAGTCCTTCAGCGTCGGCGTGGCGCCGGGCAGGTCGTCGAGCTTGCCGTCCATGAAGCGACGGAAGGACTGTCCGGCCAGATCGATGTACTTGCCGTCGCGATAGCTGAAATACATCGGCACGTCGAGCAGGTAGTCGACGTAGCGCTCGTAGCCGAAGCCGTCTTCGAAGACGAAGTCGAGCATGCCGGTGCGGTCAGGATCGGTATCGGTCCAGACGTTGGAGCGGAAGCTCAGGAAACCGTTCGGCTTGCCCTCGGTAAACGGCGAATCGGCGAACAGCGCGGTGGCGATGGGCTGCAGCGCCAGCGAGACGCGGAACATCTTGGCCATCTGCGCTTCGGAGCCGAAGTCGAGATTGACCTGTACCGTGCAGGTACGGGTCATCATGTCCAGGCCGAGGTTGCCCTTCAGCGGCATGTAGCGGCGCATGATGGCGTAGCGGCCCTTGGGCATCCACGGCATTTCCTCGCGCGCCCATTTGGGCTGGAAGCCCATGCCGAGGAAGCCCAGCCCGAGTTCGTCGGCGACGGTCTTCACTTCGCGCAGATGGCTGGTGACCTCGCAGCAGGTCTCGTGCACGGTGGACAGCGGTGCGCCGGACAATTCCAGCTGACCGGCCGGCTCCAGGGTGATGGAAGCCAGGCCGCGGCTCAGCGCGATCAGATAACCGTTTTCGCGCACCGGCTCCCAGCCGAAGCGGGTCAGGCCTTCGAGCAAGGCGCCGATGCCACGCTCGCCTTCCCAGGTCGGGGCGCGCAGGTCATCAAGGCGAAAGCCGAATTTCTCGTGCTCGGTACCGATGCGCCACTCGTCCTTGGGCCGGGCCCCGCTGGCCATGTATTCGATCAGCTGCTCGCGCCGCGTGATGGGGACTTCCTTGACCGCACTGGGACCGGACATACGAAGCTCGCTGGCAGGAGGGAGAGGCGAGGTTGGGGGCAGGCATTGCGATCAAAAGGGGGCATTGCCGCCAATCGTGGCGAACGCGACCAGACGTTGCGCAAGCGCGCCTGGCCGACGCAGACGGCGCCGCCGTCCGGGCTAGGACGCAGTGTGCGCTTCGCCAGGACTGGCGTCGTCGGCCAGCCACGCATAGATGGCGCGGCGTGCCTCGTCGATGCCGATCTTGTCCAGCGAGGAAAAGGCCTGGATGGTCGCGCCGGGGCAGAGCAAGCCCATTTCCTTGCGCGTAGCGAGCAGGGTGCTGGCGGCGTCGCCGCGGGACAGCTTGTCGACCTTGGTCATCAGCACGTGGCAAGGCAGGCCGATGTCGCGGCAGTACTGCAGCATCAGGCGGTCGAAATCCTTGAGCGGATGGCGGCTGTCCATGATCAGCACCACGCCGCGCAGGGACTGGCGCCCGCCCAGGTAAGCATCGATCAGCTCGCGCCAGTGGTCGCGCAGGGAAGTGGGCACCTTGGCATAGCCGTAGCCGGGCAGGTCGATCAGGCGGCGGTCGCCGTCGAGGTCGAACACCACCAGTTGCTGGGTACGCCCGGGCGTCTTGGACGTGCGTGCCAGGCCGACCTGGTCGCAGATGCGGTTTAGGGCGCTGGACTTGCCGGCATTGGAGCGGCCGGCAAAGGCGACTTCAGCGCCGGTATCATCGGGAAGTTGACGCAATTCATGCGCAGCCAGACGAAAACGGGCGCGGCGAAACAGGACGGAAGGGGACATGGCATGTGCTCGGACCGCGGCCGGGGCGCGGTGGTCGGTTTGACCGTCTGGGGGGCGCTGGTACAATTCCGCGGTTTCCGTCCCCCACTCCGACTCAACCCCGGGGGATAGCCACGTTTCCAGCCTTTGGAGTCGAGTGTAATGAGTTTTCGGCACGTAGTTGCTCTGGCGGGCTTGCTCGCAGTGGGTTCGGTCCAGGCGGAAACGGCCGCGACGCATGCCATCGCCGGCGATGCCAAGGCGGGCGAGTCCAAGGCCGCCGCCTGTGGCGCCTGCCACGGTTCGGATGGCAATTCCTCCGACAAGCAGTACCCCAAGATCGCCGGACAGCAGGCCGATTACATCGCGCGCCAGCTGTCCCTGTTCAAATCGACCGCACGCAACAACCCGATCATGCTGGGTTTTGCCTCGACCCTGTCCGAGCAGGACATGCACGACCTCGGCGCGCATTTCGCCACCAAGGCGGCGACTGCGGGCAACGGCGACCAGGCCCTGAAGGCGCGCGGCGAGCAGCTGTGGCGCAGCGGTGACGCCAAGCGTGGCATTCCTGCCTGCATGTCCTGCCATGGCCCGTCCGGCCGCGGCAACCCGGGATCGGGCTATCCGCAGATCGCCGGCCAGTGGACCGATTACGTCGTGGCCAAGCTCAAGGACTGGCAGAACGGCACCACCTGGGGCGAAGACGACCGCTCCAAGATCATGCCGGCGATTGCCAAGCGCCTCAGCGAGCAGGACATCAACGCCGTGGCCTCTTATGCCGAAGGCCTGCATACGGCCAAGCCGATCGCCACGGCCAGCGCCAAGTAAACGCCTGAACCGGCCGGGGCAGCCGCGCCGTCTGGCGTGAACTCGCCCCGGTCCGGCGTGTCTTTGCTGTCCGGCCGGCCTGGTCTCTGGCAATGTCGCTTAGGCTGCCGGTCGTACCCGTCGCATACGGCCGCCAGCGGCCGCGTCAAAACCAGGAGATCCGGATGTTTCAGCGTCTCGCCCTAGCCGCGTTCGGCCTTGTTGCCGCCAGCGTGGTCTCGGCCCAGGATGGCCAATGGAAGGAAGGCACGCACTACTTCAAGATCGAGCCGCCCCTGCCCACTGCGCAGGCGGACAAGGTCGAAGTGACCGAAGTGTTCTCCTACGGCTGCCCCGCCTGTTCGTCGGCCGCGCCGAAAGTGGCCCAGCTCAAGGCCAAGCTGCCGGCCAACGCGGTGATGACTTACGTGCCGGCCGCATGGAACGCCGCCGAACAATGGCCGCTGTTCCAGCGCGCCTATTTCACCGCCCAGGCGCTGGGCGTGGCCGACAAGGCCCATGACGACATGTTCAAGGCCATCTGGGGCGGTGGTCCGCTCGCTGTAGTCGTGAACGGCAAGGTCAAGACGCCGGCGCCGACCATCGACGACGTGGCCGCGTTCTATGAGAAGTACGGCAGCAAGGCGGCTGACTTCACGGCCACGGCCAGCTCCTTTGCGATCAATACCAAGATGAAACGCGCCGATGGCTTCATCAAGTCGGCCCAGGTCGAGTCCACGCCGACCATCGTCGTCAACGGCAAGTACCGCCTCGACGGCCGCAGCGCCGGCAGCTGGGAAAACGTCGAAGCGATCGTGCTGTACCTGGTAAAGCAGGAGTCGGCGCCCAAGTAGCATCTGCAACGTTTGGACAAGTATCGGGTGCGCGTTCCTCTGTCCGATGGCTTGTCGCCACAATCCCGCCGGCCCCATGCATTGCCAGCATTCGGCAGCCCGATTGACTCAAGCGGGCTGCCGATTCAGAACCAGATTCCGACGTGTTCAGAGTTTCCCTAGCCTCTGCGGAGAAAGCCGATGTTGAAACGATTGATGTTCCTGCTTGCCGGCCTCGTGGCCGTGAGCGCCTGCGGCGCCCAGGACAAGGCCGCCCCGGCCAAGACCGACTGGAAGGAAGGCCAGAACTATTTCGTGCTGGCCAAGCCGCAGCCGCCAGCTCCGGGCAAGGTCGACGTGACCGAAGTGTTTTCCTATGCCTGCCCGCATTGCGCGCATTTCCAGCCTTTCGTCGACCAGCTCAAGGCCAGGCTGCCCAAGCAGGTCACCTTCACCTACATGCCGGTAGTGTTCAACCCGTCCTGGGAACCGTATGCCCGCGCCTTCTATGCGGCGCAATCGCTGGGCGTGCTGGACAAGTCGCACCAGGCTCTTTTCGATGCGCTGCACCGCGACCACAAGCCGCTGCGTACGATCGAGGAACTGGGCGGCTTCTTCGGCGGGCTCGGTGTAGACCCGAAGAACTTCGTCAGCACGGCCCAGTCCTTCGTGGTCGAAGGCCAGTTGAACAAGGGCCGCGAACTGGCCTTGGCGTATGAAATCCAGAGCACGCCGACCCTGATCGTCAACGGCAAGTACCGCCTCGATGCGTCCTCGGCCGGCGGCCAGGAACAGGCCATCGCACTGGCCGAATGGCTGGTCGACAAGGAACTCAAGAGCGCGAAGAAGTAAATCGCGCAAGACATTGCCGGCGCGGCGGCCAGCCCGCGCCGGCAATGATTCTTCACGAATCGACGGTCTGGAATCGGTCATCGCCACCGTACGATTCGACGTCGCCGGCGCAAGTCGCCCTGTCTTTTGCCGCTTGCGGTAGCCGCCGCGCCCGACATAGGCTGCAGCCATGAGTGCACCGCAGGGCTCCGCCAACAGCACCAGCTTCGAGCGGCTACGCCTGCTCAGCTGCAACATCGTCGCCGGAGCCAGTGTCGGCCGCTATCGCGACTACGTCACGCGCAGCTGGCTGCCGCATCCGGGCAAACGCGCCAACCTGGAAGCATTGGCCCGCTCCATCGAAGATTTCGATCTGGTCGGGCTGCAGGAAGCCGATGCCGGCACCTTGCGCTCGGGCTTCGTCAATCAAACCCAGTACGTGGCGGAATCGGCCGGCTTTCCCTACTGGAGCCACCAGCCCAACCGGCGCGTATCGCGCCTGGCCCAGTCGGCCAACGGTCTGATCAGCCGGATCGAACCCAGCGAAGTGATCGACCATCCGCTGCCCGGCCGCATCCCCGGCCGCGGCGCGCTGCTGGCACGCTTCGGCAGCGGCAGCGACGCGCTCACCGTGGTGATTTCGCATCTGTCGCTGGGGCCAGAAGCGCGCATGCGCCAGCTCGGCTTCATTGCCGAACTGCTGGCCGATGCACCGCACGCGGTGCTGATGGGCGATCTGAACTGCGCCGCCGACAGCGCAGAGCTGCGCGAGCTGTATCGCAAGACTGCGCTGAGCCCGCCGATAGCGCCGCCGCCGACGTTCCCCAGCTGGCGGCCGCGACGGGCGATCGACCATATCCTCGTTTCGGAAAGTCTGCAGATTGACAGCTTGTGGACTTTGCCGCAGGCCTTCTCCGACCACCTGCCAGTGGCCGCGAGCGTCACCCTGCCCCGCGGCCTGCAGATGGAGCTGCGCCGCGCAGCCTGAGCGGTGCGTGGCAAACCCGAGCAACGGATTTGCCGGCGCGTCGACTACCGATGCCCGCCAATGCCCGCGGCCTGCAGGTCGCATGGCACGCAGCGCACGTGCACCAGGCGCAACAGGCCCAGGTGTTAGCAGGCGTCGCGGCCGGCACTGCCCCTGACCTTGCGCCAGCCGCCGCCGGTTTTTCTAGCGGCTGGTCAGTTCCTGCAACAGGTCGCGGTTGTTGATGCGCATGCGCACCAGGGCATCCGCGCGCTGCTTCAACGCATCGCGCAAGGCGACGTCGAGCACGGCATAGGGATCGATCGCCTTGGCGCGCAGATCCTCGATCTGCTTGCGCTGGTCGGCGCGCTGTTTCGCGCTGACGCCGGTCTGGTGCAATTGTTCCAATTGCGCATTCAGCTGATCGATGTACTCGCCCAGCACGAGAATGTCGCCCAGACGCTGCTTGACCGCGCGATAGCGACGCAGATCGACATTCAGGCTCTTGGCTGCGTTGCGCTCGTACTGGCGTGTCAGCACCGGTTGCAGGGCTGCGCTTTCGGATACGTCGTCGCGGGCTTCGCGCGCGGCGGCCAGGCGTTGCTGGGCCAGGCGCAGTGCGTCGATTTCCAGTTGCAGGCCGCGTTGATACAGATCGAGATCGGCCACAGCCAGGGCAATCTCGGCTTCGTCGGCGGTGACTGCCGGCGTGGCTGCAGGTTTTGCAGCCGGTTGTGCTGGGGCCAGCAGCGGGAAGGCACAGGCCAGGGCAAACACAGACAATTGCAGGTTCAACGGTCGCATGACGACCTCCGCACTGCCGGGGGAAAGCTTGTAGCCAAATTAGCACAATCGGCAACCACGACAAGGGCCGGATGTCCTAGCGGCGCTGGATTTCGGCAGGTTTTTTGCGCCGGCCGCCAGCACCGGGCAGAAAAAAACCGGGCTGCTTGCGCAGCCCGGCCGATTCCCCCAGCAATGCTTGAATCGATCAGAACTTCACGCTGGCCTGCACGTAGCTGTAGCGACCCGGCAGGTCGTAGGTACCCGCGTCGTAGCCGTTGAGCGAGCAGGACACGCAGATCGGCGGATCCTTGCCGAAGATGTTGTTGACGCCGGCCGACAGGGTGAAGTTGAAGCTGGTCGGCAGCTTCCAGTTCAGGCGCACGTCGTGGAAGGTGGTGGCGCCCAGGTGATTGAAGCCGCCGGACAGGTCCGCATTCGGGCTGCTGCAGACAGCGCCGGCTTCGGTCAGGTCGGGGTTGCACCGTTCGGTCAGGCCGGACAGGTAGCGCGCAGTCCAGCGAGCGCTCCAGTCCTGCGAGGCCCAGCTCAGGCTGGCGGTGGTGCGCCACTTGTTGATTGCCTTGTCGGCAGTCTCGATACCGACGCTCAGCGGTTCGGCTTCGCCGGTTTCGTTGATCGAGCTGTACTTGTCCACGTACGTGGTCTGCACCGAAGCACCGAGGGTGCCGAAGCCCCATTCCGGGCTGTTCCAGTTCAGGCCGATGTCGTAGCCCTGCGTCTCGATGGTGCCGAGGTTACGCAGGATATTGCTGAAGCTGACGATGTCGCCCGACACGCCGCGCACGATGCCGGCGCAGTTGGCGTCGTTGCGTTCGACACAGCGGGTGAGCTGGGTCTGCGCGTCCGGCGCCTGGATCGCATCGTCGATCTCGATCTTCCAGAAGGTCAGGTCGAGATCGAGCTTGGACGACCAGCCCGTGTTCTCGGCCCAGCTCGGGCTGTAGACCACGCCGGCAGTGATCGAGGTAGAGGTTTCCGGCGTCAGCAGCAGGTTGCCGCCGGTGCGCGTGGAAATCTGCTGATTGGCCTGTTCGAACGTGGCCGGGTTAGGCACGCCCTGGGCGATGCAGTTGGTCGCCAACTGGCCGGTGGCGCCGTTGCAGGGATCCTGGATCTGCGCGTCGAAACGCGCCGGCGAGCCGTACAGTTCGCCGATGGACGGCGCACGGAAGCCTTCGGCCCAGGTACCGCGCAGGGTCAGGTCGTCGACCGGCTGCCAGCGCAGGCCGACCTTGTTGTTGGTGGTGCCGCCGAAGGTCGAGTAGTCCGAATAGCGCGAGGCGACGGACAGGTCGAGGCTCTTGGCACCGGCAACGTCCTTGAGCAGCGGGGCGTTGAGTTCGAGGTAATACTCGTTGACGTCGAACTGGCCGGTGGTCGGCAGCGACGGCACACCGTTGCTCTCGCCGGCGACGACGATGGCGTCGGGCAGGTAGTAGCCGTCCTGCTCGCGGTGTTCATAACCGGCGGCAAAGGCAAGCGAACCGGCCGGCAGCTGGAACAGGTCGCCGGAGATATTGGCCGACCAGACTTCCAGCGCGTTTTCGCTGCGGTCGGTTTCGATGAAGCTGATGTAGTTGAGCATTTCAGGCGTGATCGAGCCCGGGCCGCCGAAGATGTTCAGCGGTACGCAGGGCGCGGTACAGCCGGCGACCGGGCCCAGTGCACGCGCGATATGCGCGATGTTGTAAGTGCCGTTGACCGTCTGGGTCGCCTTGTTCACGGCGTTGACGTAGTTCACGTCCCAGTAGAAGTCACGGTCGGCGGTGCCGAAGCTGCCTTCCAGGCCGGTAGCGAAATAACGCGTGTCGACATCCTGCGTGAAGATGCGCGGACCGCCTTCGATCGGACGGCGGCCGAGGCCGAGCAGGTTGCTGTTCGGATCGAGCGTGAAGCCGAACGGGTTGTACGGGTTGGTCACGTCCACGCCGGTGGTCAGGCCCAGGTCGCTGGTGTTCAGCGCGGAGCCAAGGCCGATCGGTTCCGGCGCAGCCTGGTTCTTCGATTTGCGCGTGGTGTAGCTGCCCTTGAGGTACCAGGTGATGTTGTCGGTGACCTTGTAGCGCGCCTGGCCGAACAGGCCGTCGCGGGTGCTCGGCGTCAGCAACAGGTTGTACGGTGCGAAGTTGAAGCGGTCAGGCGTACCGAAACGATGGAAACCGCCCGGGAAGGGCTGCACGCCCAGCGTGGTGCCATTGGCGGCGATATTGCAGACCCCGCCGGGGCAGAGGCCGCCGTAGGTCTCGCCTTCGGGTGCCAGGAAAATGGTACGGGTATACGGAATGTACGAGCTGCCGCCGGCCAGGCCGGCACCCGGCGTCGGGAACGACGACTGGGCCCAGTCGGCCGAGCTGATCGACTTCTGCTCGTAGTGGCTGATGTCGAGGAAGAAATCGAGGCGGTCGGTGCTGCCGCCCAGCGACAGGTTGCCGCTGGTGGTTTCGCCGCCGTCCTTGGAATAGTCGCCGTAGTAGACGTTGGCGCTCATGCCCTCCTGCTTGCGCTTGGTGATGATGTTGATCACACCGGAGATGGCATCGGAACCGTACAGCGAGGAAGCGCCATCGGTCAGAATTTCGATGCGCTCGACCGCACTGGCAGGAATGGTGTTGAGGTCGACCGCGGCGGATACGCCGGAGCCGGACGATTCGCCGACCCAGCGCAACCCGTCGACCAGCACCAGGGTGCGCTTGGCGCCGACGTTGCGCAGGGAGATCGTGGTCGAACCCGAACCTACGCCACCGCCGTCGGCCGGAAAGCCGAAGTTGCCGGCGGAATTGAACTTGGTATTGAGCGAGGAACCGCTGACCGAAAGGCGCTGGATCACGTCGCCGATCGAACCCAGGCCGGTCGCTTCGATGTCGCGCGCGGTGATGGTGACCACCGGCGTCTGGCCTTCGAGTTCGGCCTTCTTGATGCGCGAACCGGTAACTTCGACGGCTTCGAGCTTGGTCGTGTCGTCGCCAGAACGGTCGCCCTGGGCAAGCGCGGGATGGGCTACCACGCCGGCCAGCAAGGCCGCTGTGAAGACGTGGATACTCAGGGCAAGCTTATGACGTTGCAGCACTTTCATCGGTAACTCCCAAGAATTGGTGACCCGAAAACCGAGTGGACGCTAGGCTTGCCGCTGACGTAGTCCCCACAGCGCCATGCAGCGCTCCACGCCTTCGACAAACCGGATTCTGTTGCCGCCGCCATCCCCCGATGGCCACGGCAGGAGCGCGCAGCGCTCCCATCAAAACGCCTCGCGGAACTCCAGTCGCCGCGCGGCGTTAAGGGAATGTAAAACACTTTGTCCGGACTTGACTAGACCAGGCCCCTCAGCCGGAAGTCATGCCCGGCCGTGCGACCGATCAGGCGACCTGGCTGCTCAGGGCCACAATCAGCCCCATCAGCACCAGAAATCCGGCAAATACCAGTTTCAGCGTCGCCCCCGACAAGGCATGCGCAAGACGCACACCCAGCGGTGCGACCAGTACCGAGGCCAGCGCAATGCCGGCGGCTGCAGGCAGGTAGACGAAACCGAGACTTCCCGCCGGCAGGCTGGCCGCGACGGCATGGCCGCCATAGACGAACCCGGCCGCGCTGGCGATGGCAATGGCGAAGCCGCAGGCGGCCGAAGTGCCGACGGCGCGAACGGGCGCCACGCCCAGCCAGACCAGCAAGGGCACGGTCATGCTGCCGCCGCCGATACCGACGATGGCAGCAAACATGCCGATGCCGATGCCGGCGCCAAACAGCAGCGCACCGGTCGGCGCGGCATCGGTTTCGCCGCGGCCAGCCTTGACCTGGCCGTAGCGCAGCTGCGCCGCGGCAATCAGGCAATAGCCGGCCACCACGTAACGCAGCACGTCGCTGGGCATATGGCTGGCCAGCTGGGCTCCGGCCAGGCCGCCGACAACCATGCCCGGCGCCAGCGCAGCAACCGACGGCCACAGCACACTGCCCCGCTTCCAGTGCGAGCGGGTCGAGGACAGGGAAGTCATCACGATACTCGCCAGCGATGTCGCCAATGCCACGTGCATGACGTGATCGGCGGGAAATCCGCGCAACGGCAGTAGCCAGGCGAGTGCGGCGACAATGATGAGTCCGCCGCCGACGCCGAGCAGTCCGGCGAGCAGGCCGGCGGCGGCGCCAACGGCGAGATACAGGGCAATATCCAGAATCATGCGGGTTCCTTGCAGTCGCCGGCAGGCCGGCCGCGGCAGTTCTGCGACAAGACCGCGACAAACGCGGCGCACTGCGGAAAAAACGAGAAAACACGATGGTTTCGCGCAATTAGTTGTTGGTACTTCTGCGCCAGGACACTAAGATTCGCGCATGTCCCGCGCAAGTACGTCTTCTCGCCCCGGCCAGCGACTTTGGTCGCGTTGGCTGGTCGGCTTCGCCGCCCTGCTTCCCCTTGTTGCCGCCGCCATCGACCGCCCGCAGGAGCGCATCGTTTTCCGCCGCGCCCTGGCCGCCGTCGAACAAGGCCGCGACTGGAAAGCCGAAGCCGCCGAATTGCAGGACTATCCCTTGCTGCCGGCCCTGCAGGCACGCGAACTGCTACGCCAGCTGGACCAGCTCAAGAAGGCGGACGTGCTCGCCTTCGTCGCCCGTTGGCCCGACACGCTGTCGACGCAGGAATTGCGCAAGAACTGGCTGATCGCCCGCGCAGAAAAGAAACAATGGGAAGATTTCCTCGCCGTATACGTTGATACCGGCGACCGCGAACTGCGCTGTCATGCGCTGGCCGCGCGCCTGGCCGGCGGTGGCACCGTGAACTGGCTGGAAGACCTGGAAAAGCTCTGGGCCGAAGACCGGCCGCTGCCGGTTGCCTGCGATGCGGCGTTGGACTGGACGCAGCAGAACAAATTGCTCGATGCCGCCAGGATCTGGCAGCGCATCGAGCGCGGCCTCGCCGCGGGCAAGCCGGCGATGATCGAGAACCTGGCGCCGCGACTGGGCGCCGCTGACCGCGCCGCCGCCGGCCACCTTGCGCTGGCACTGAAAGATGCACCTGCTGCGCTGAAACAGGCCAAGAGCTGGCCCGACGATGCGCGCCATCGCCGCGCCGTGGCCATCGCCCTGGCTCGGCAGGCCCGGCGCGACTCGACCGGCGCCGAAGCCAACTACGCCGCGCTGGCGAGGCAGTTCAAGCTGAGCGCAACCGAACGCGGCGACATTGCAGCCGCATTTGCGCTGTACCGCGCCACCGAGTTCGACGCCGACGCGCTCAAGCGGCTGGCCGACCTGCCTGCCGCGGCGCAGACCGATGCCACGCGCGAATGGCGCGTGCGCGTGGCCCTGGCGGCATCCGACTGGAATGCCTCGCTGAAGGCGCTGGACGCGCTGAGCGAGAAGCAGAAAGCCGACGAGGAATGGCGCTATCTGCGCGCCCGCGTACTGCGCAAGCTCGACCGTGCCGGCGAAGCTGCGCCGATCCTGGACAAGCTCGCGACCGAAGCCAATTTCTACGGCTTCCTCGCTGCGGACTGGACCGACAAGCCCTACGCCATCTGCCCGGCCAGCCTGGAAAGCGACCGCGCCGCCGAGCAGCGCCTGCTCGACGAAGCCGGCCTGGCGCGCGCCTTCGAATGGCGTGCGCTGGACGAGCCGCGCGAAGCGCGGCGCGAATGGGACTACACCCTGGCCAAGCTGGACTTGCCGCGGCGCCGCCTCGCCGCCGATCTGGCTTACCGCGAAGGCTGGTACGACCGCGCCGTGTTCGCCCTGAACAAGGGCGAGGAACTGAAACTGTACGAACAGCGCTTTCCGCTGGCGCGCGAGCCGCAGATTCGCCGCGCCTCGCACGACACCGGGCTGGACCCGGCCTGGACCTACGCCATCATCCGCGCTGAAAGCGCCTGGGTGGAAGACGCACGCTCCGGTGCCGACGCCTACGGCCTGATGCAGCTGCTGCCCGGCACCGCCGCGCGCGTGGCCAAGGACGCCGGCATCGCCTACAACCGCGCCGAAGACCTCTACCACGGCGATACCAACATCGCCCTGGGCACGCGCTATCTGTCGCAAATGGCAGAACGCTACAACGGTGCGCCCTGGCTGGCCAGTGCGGCCTATAACGCCGGCCCCGGCGCGGTCGAGCGCTGGCTGGGCCTGCGCGGCCAGCTGGAACCGGATTTCTTCATCGCCAGCATTCCGTACAAGGAAACGCGCGAATACGTCGCGCGCGTGCTGGCCTTTTCGGTCATCTACGACTGGCGCCTGAACGGCAAGGCCCTGGCGGTGGCGGCACGCCTGCCGCGGTACGGCCAGGACTACGCCGCGCCGGGCCGCGACACCCCGCGCAAGACAGTCACCTGCCCGCTGCTGCCGGCCGATACGGCCCAGGCCGCCCCGGCCGCGGCGGCGGCTCCCGGCGCCTGAAACCTACTGGCCGACGATCTGCGGCCGCATAGGCCCGAACAGGCCCAGCAATTCCTGCTGCAGCGGCGCAGGCACCTTCACCTCGTTCATGGCGGCAATCAGGTCTTCGACGAAGATGTCGAAGTCGCGATCGCTGAGGTTCATGCCCGAATGCGCCTCTTCCATGCTGCGTCCGGAATAGACGCAGGGGCCACCGCTGGCGGCGCAGATCTGTTCGATCAGCAGGCGGCGCAAGTCGGGAACATCGGTGTTTTCGAAAAAGATATTGATACGCAGGTCGCCATGCACGCGCTTGAGCGAGGCGTCGACCACTGCCTCGATGCCGGCGGCGCCGCCGAGGCGCTGATACAAAGTGTCATTCTTCACAGACGCCTGCTGTGGTGTCGAGGCGCAGGCGCCTAACAGGATGGCGAGCAGGCAAGGCAGCACTGGCTTCATGGCATTCCCCCGTTGCATAGGCAGGCGTCAGCGTCCGGGAGTCTAGCGCGCCCGGCCGGCGGCGCTGCTAAGCTCGATGGTTGGACAGGTACAGGGAACGGAGACCAATGCAGATCTACCTGGTTGGCGGCGCTGTGCGAGATCGCCTGCTCGGCCGTCCGGTCAGCGACCGCGACTACGTCGTGGTCGGCGCGACGCCCGAAGCCATGCTGGCCCAGGGCTACAAGCCCGTCGGCAAGGATTTTCCGGTGTTCCTGCACCCGCATACCGGCGAGGAATACGCGCTGGCCCGCACCGAACGCAAAAGCGGCCGGGGCTACGCCGGCTTCGCCTTCGATACCAGTGCCACGGTGACCCTGGAAGAAGACCTGCGCCGGCGCGACCTCACCATCAATGCCATGGCCGAGAGCGAAGCCGGCGAACTGGTCGATCCGTTCGACGGCAAGCGCGATCTGGATGCGCGCGTGCTGCGCCATGTGTCCGAGGCCTTCGTCGAAGATCCGGTACGCCTGCTGCGCGTTGCCCGTTTTGCCGCGCGCTACGCACCGCTGGGATTCCACCTCGCCGCAGAGACCCAGGTACTGCTGGCGGAAATGGTGCGCAACGGCGAGGTCGACCACCTGGTGCCCGAGCGCGTCTGGGCGGAAACGCGCAAGGCCCTGGGCGAAGCGCAGCCGTCGGCGTTTCTGCGAATCCTGCGCGACTGCGGCGCCCTGGCACGCCTATTTGTGGAAATCGACGCACTCTACGGCGTGCCGCAGCGGGCCGAATACCATCCCGAGGTCGATACCGGCATCCATACCGAAATGGTGGTCGACATGGCCGCCCGCCTAGCGCCGGGCGACACGCTGATCGGCTGGTGCGCGCTGGTGCACGACCTGGGCAAGGCACTGACGCCGGCCGATCAGCTACCGCGCCATGTCGGCCATGAAGCCAGCGGTGTTGCACCGATCCGGGCACTGGCCGAGCGCTATCGCCCGCCCAACGAATACGTCGAGCTGGCCGTGCTGTGCTGCCGCCTGCACCTCAATGCCCACCGTGCGTTCGAGTTGCGTCCGGCCACCGTGCTGGAGCTGTTCGAGCAGCTGGACGGCTTTCGCAAGCGCGAACGCGTGGAACAGTTCCTGCTCGTCTGCAGCGCCGACAAGCGCGGCCGCCTGGGCCTGAGCGAGGCGCCGTATCCGCAGGCTGACTGGCTGCGCCAGGCCTATGCCGCGGCGGCAGCCATCGATGCGAAGCCCTTTGTCGCGCGCGGCTTGCAAGGCGCGGCGATCGGCGAGGCCGTGCGTAAAAACCGTATCGCCGCCATCGCCGCACTCAAGCCGGCGCCCGACCCCCGATCCGGCTGAGCACGTCGGCCAGGCGTGTGTGCGCCAGCAGCAAACCCAGCGCCACACCCAGTGCGTCGGCGAGCAGATCCCACAGATCGCCACTGCGGTAGGGCACCAGGGTCTGCAGCACTTCGATGCTGGCCCCGAACAGGACCAGGCCGGCCGCACAAAGGCGGCGGCTAGGGCCGGCATACAGCTGCGCGTACCACAGCATCAGCAGCGCAAACGCGAGGGCGTGACCGATCTTGTCGCCGAACGCCACACTGCCGATCACCCGCGGTGCCGGCACCAGCGCAATGGCCAGGGACAGCAGGATCAGCGCGCGGCCGATCGCGCGCCATAGCCAGAAATAACGCAGGGGACGCGGCGAGAGCTTCATGGACATTCCGGCGAAACCAGGAGGCGCGCAGCATCGCGCAGAGCACTGTCGGCGTGGCGACGGTATTCGGGCTTTTTCATGGCGCGCCGCTCAGCGCTCGAACGCCATGACCTTGAACTTCTCGCCCATCTCTGCGGGCAAGGTCAGGCGCTTGACCTGTTGCGACACGGCATAACGTGCAGCCTCGTCGGGTGCCGCTGCGAAAGCCTGGGCAAACACCGTGTCGAGGCCATTGGCGATAAGGAAATCGGCCTGCGTGCCCATTCCGGCAACCCGGAAACCGGCACCCACGCCGGCTTCGGCCAGAGCGGAAAAATCCACAAATGCGGTGAGATCCTGCAGGCCGACACGGCTCAGCACATCGTCATGGGCGCGATGCCGGTAAGTGGCAATCAGCGTGCCCTCGCGACGCTGCGGATCGTAGTACTGGCTGCGCGCATAGCCGTAGTCGACGAACAAGGCCAGGCCGCGCTGCAGCGATCCGCACACCGCCTGGATCCAGTACGGCAACTGCGGCAGTACTTCCGAGCGATAGCCTTCCGGCAGATCCTCACGCAGGTCGCGGCGCAGGTGCAGCACCGCGTTGGCAACGAAACTGTCGGCCGGCAGGTCGATAGTGGCGAAGCTGTGTTCGCCCGCGTCGATGACGTGCTCTTCGAAGATCTCGCCGCCGTGCAGGCTGAACCGCGTGACCGGCAGCGCATCGAGCACTTCATTGGCGAACAGCACGCCGCTCCAGTCGTCTTCGGGCGGACGCTCTATCCAGTGCACACGCGCGGCAATGTCGGCAGTCAGTTCCGCTGCGATGCATTCGCGCTGGCGCTGGCGCAGATCGGCACTGGGTTCCAGCAGCAGATACTGCTGCGGCAATGCGTCCAGCGCCGCGAGTTCACGCAGGCAGTCGCGCGCAAATACGCCGCTGCCACCGCCCAGTTCGAGCATCTGTGCCGCGCGGCCGAGCTCGCGCAAAGTCGGTGCGGCGGCGCGTGCGACACACCGGGCAAACACGCTGCCGAGCTCCGGTGCAGTAATGAAATCGCCAGCGGCGCCGAACTTGGTCTTGCCTGCGCTGTAATAGCCCAGGCCTGGCGCATACATCGCCAGTTCCATGAAACGCGAAAACGGCAGCGGACCTTTCGCTGTAATCTCGTTGCGGATAAAGCCGGCGAGCGTCGCACTATGCTCGCGCTCGGCAGCGCTGGGTTCAGGCAATTCGATGCGCAAGGTGGTCTTTCGCAGGTATCTTGTGCGGCAATCGCGGAATGGCAAGCATAGCCGAGGTGGTGCGCATGACCGAACCCCGACCCGTCGCACTGATCACCGGCGCAGCCCGACGCGTGGGCGCTGCCATTGCGCGGCACCTGCATACGGCCAACTACGATCTTGCCCTGCATTGCCGCCATTCGCGCCGTGAGCTGGATACGCTGACCGAAGAACTGGAACTGGCGCGCCCAGGCAGCACGCTGGCCTTGCAGGCCGACCTGGCCGAAGTGGAAATGTTGCCCGACCTGATCGACGCGGCGCTGGAGCGGTTCGGCCGCCTGGATGCACTGGTCAACAATGCCTCGGCATTCGAGGCGACCCCGGTCGGTGCAGCGACGACAGCCCAGTGGGACGCCTTGTTTGCCAGCAATGCCCGCGCGCCGTTTTTCCTCAGCCAGGCCGCCGCGCCTGCTCTCGCGACGTCTCGCGGCGGTATCGTCAACCTGGTCGACATCTACGCCGAGCGGCCGCTGGCGCGCCATCCGATCTACTGCATGGCCAAGGCATCGCTGCTGATGATGACGCGTGCACTGGCGCTGGACCTGGCACCGCATGTGCGCGTCAATGCCATCGCGCCGGGCGCTATCCTCTGGCCGGAAAACGGCAAAACCACAACCGAACAACAGGCTTTGCTGGCCAAGGTTCCGCTCGGCCGCGCCGGCACACCCAACGATGTGGCCGCCGCGGTGCTGTGGTTGCTGCGCGATGCACCCTATGTCAGCGGCGAAGTCATCCGCATCGACGGCGGACGATCGCTCGGCATCTAGCCGGTCAAGGCAACCGGGGCGAATGGCGCGGAATGATCGGCGTGCTGCTGCCACAACTGCCGCAGGCTGCGCCCGTCGCCGGGTACGCGGGCATCAGGTGCAATCTCGGCCAGGGGCAACAGCACGAATGCATGTCTGAGTTCGTCGCGTGGCAATTGCAGATTGCCGCTGCCGGTCAGGATCTGCTCGCCGTAGAGAACAATGTCGATGTCCAACGTTCGATCAGAAAAGCGCGGCACATCGCGGCGACGTCCGTGGCGGTCTTCCAATGCATGCAGCCAGTCGTTCAGCGCCTGCGGCGAAAGATCGGTCTCGACCACAGCGGCGAGGTTGACGAAATCCGGTCCGTCAAAGCCGACTGCCGGAAACCGGTACGCCGTGGATACCCGCAAGGTGCCGAAACGCTGGCGCAATTCGCGCAATGCGGCGGACAGGTTTTTCTGCGGCTCCTGATTGGAGCCCAGGCTGAGATAGGCCAATTCCATCGTTCTCAGTCCGGCCGCGTACCGCGTTCGATCACCACGCCTACGGCCTTGGCGCCGCGCACCGCGCCAGGCTTGGCCAGGCGCAGGCGCAGCCAGCCCACGCCGAACTCCTCGCGCACAATGCGCGCGCAGTGCTCAGCCAGGGTTTCCACCAGTTCGAAATGCGAGGCTTCGACAAACGCGATCAGGCGCTTTGACACGGCCTTGTAGTTCAGTGTGTCGTCGATCTTGTCGCTGGCCGCCGGCTTGGTATTGTCGAACGCCATTTCCAGGTCGATCGCGACGACCTGACGGATCTGCCGCTCCCAGTCATAGATACCGATGACCGTTTCGATGCGCAGATCTTCGATGAATACTCTGTCCATCGTTGTATTTCTCCCTTTTTAGACGCCGCCTGCCGGCTGGAGCGGACGCAACTGCTGCAGGTCCCAGCGCGGAAACACCCTGATCTGCGCGTCGTCGAGTTGGCCCGCCGCCAGGCGCAGAGCACCGGCCAGGGCGATCATGGCGCCGTTGTCGGTGCAGAACTCGGGCCGTGGAAAATACACCTTGAAGCCCTGGCGCTGCGCCGCCTCGGCCAGCTGTGCGCGCAAGCGTTTGTTGGCGCCGACGCCGCCGGCAATCACCAGCGATTTCGCGCCGCTGGCCTCCAGCGCACGCAGGCATTTGATACGCAGCGTATCGACCATCGCCTCTTCGAAGCCACGCGCGATGTCAGCCCGCGTCGCCACGGTCTTGTCGCTGTTTTGCCAGGCCAGCAGAACCTGGGTCTTTAGGCCGGAGAAACTGAAATCCAGGCCAGGCCGGTCAGTCATGGGCCGGGAAAAGCGGAAGCGTCCGCTCTGGCCCTGTTCCGCTAGGCGCGCCAGCTCCGGTCCACCTGGATAGGGCAGCCCCATCAGCTTGGCGGTTTTATCGAAGGCTTCGCCGGCGGCATCGTCCAGCGTGTCACCGAGCAGGCGATAGGAGCCGATGGCGTCCACGCCGATCAACATGGAATGCCCGCCCGACACCAGCAAGGCCACGAACGGCGGCTGCGGTGCCTCTGCCTCCAGCAACGGTGCCAGCAAATGGCCTTCCATGTGATGCACGCCGATCGCCGGAATTTCCAGCGACCAGGCCAGCGCCCGCGCGGCGCAAGCGCCGACCAGCAGCGCGCCGACCAGGCCAGGCCCGGCGGTATAGGCCACGCCGCCGAGATCGTCGACGCTGAGTCCCGCCGCGGTCAGGGTTTCACGCACCAGCGGCAACAGTTTGCGCACGTGATCGCGGCTGGCCAGCTCGGGCACGACGCCACCGTAGTCCGCATGCAGGCGCACCTGGCTGTACAGCCGGTGGGCCAGCAAACCGCGCTGCAGATCGTAGACCGCGACTCCGGTCTCGTCACAGGATGACTCGATACCCAGTACAGGCTTTGCAATCGGCTGGTCTGACACGCTAAACTTCGCGGCTCGCCCAAGAACGGGGCGCAAGTGTAACAGCGGAGATCCCATGCCTAACGTGAAAGTTCGCGAAAACGAACCCTTTGAATTTGCCCTGCGTCGCTTCAAGCGCACCTGCGAAAAGGCCGGCGTCCTGGCCGAAACCCGCAAGCGCGAGTTCTACGAAAAGCCCACCCAGGAGCGCAAGCGCAAGCGCGCGGCTGCGGTCAAGCGTCACCTGCGTCGCGTCTCCCGCGACGTCACCAAGCGCCAGCGCCTGTACTGAGTTTTCAGGGCAGGCTTAACCGGCCTGCCCCGACATCCCCGTTCTGCGGGTTGCTCCGCCGGCCGGTACCACGCAAGTGGTGCCGGCGTTGTGCTTTCCGACTTTTGGGAAACGTGCCATGTCCCTGAAACAACGCCTTACCGATGACATGAAGGCCGCGATGAAGAGCGGCGAAAAAGATCGCCTCGGTGTGATACGCCTGATCAATGCCGCGATCAAACAGCGCGAAGTCGACGAACGCATCAGCCTGGACGACGCCCAGGTTCTGGCCGCGCTGGAGAAGATGCTCAAGCAGCGTAAGGACTCTGTCAGCCAGTACGAAGCTGCCGGCCGTGAAGACCTCGCCGCGGTGGAGCGCTACGAAATCAGCGTGCTGCAAGGCTACATGCCCGCACAGCTGAGCGAAGCGGAGATCGACGCCATCATTGCCGACAGCGTGCTCGAGGCCGGAGCCACCGGCCCCAAGGACATGGGCAAGGTGATCGCCCTGGTCAAGCCGAAAGTGATAGGCCGCGCCGACATGGGCAGCCTGTCTGAACTGGTCAAGCGCAAGCTGGCCACCCTGGCCTGAAACTTAGTAACCGGAGCCGAGCAACAGCTCCGGTTTTTTCTGCCCAAGCCGGCCCGCTTCCGGCATGCTAGCGAAATGGCCGGCCGCATCCCCGATAGCTTCATCGACGACCTGCTCGCCCGCGTCGATATTGTCGACGTGATCCAGGAGCGCATTCCGCTGAAGAAAGCGGGACGCGAGTACAGCGCCCGCTGCCCATTTCACGATGAACGCTCGCCCTCGTTCACCGTCAGCCCGAACAAGCAGTTCTATCACTGCTTCGGTTGCGGCGCCCACGGCAGCGCGATCAAGTTTCTGATGGACTACGACCGCATCGAATTTCCCGATGCGATCGAAGAGCTCGCTGGCCGCGTCGGCCTCAAGGTTCCCTACGAAGGCGGTCGCCAGGCCGCGCCGGTACAGGCCGATACGGCCGATCTGTACACCGTGCTGGACCAGGCCGCGCGTTATTTCCAGCATGCACTCAACGACAGCCCCACGGCGCGGGCGTATTTCGACGGTCGCGGCCTGGACCCTGCCACACAGAACGCATTCGGCCTGGGCTACGCGCCGGATACCTACGAGGGCCTGCGCAACGCATTGGGCAATACGCCGCAGCGCATTGCGCTGCTGGAAAAGGCCGGCATGCTGATACGTGGTGAACGCGGCTCGCCGTACGATCGTTTCCGCGATCGGGTGATGTTTCCGATCCAGGACAGACGCGGTCGCGTCATCGCCTTCGGTGGCCGCGTACTGGAGAAAAGCGACGGCCCCAAGTATCTGAATTCGCCGGAAACACCGCTGTTTCACAAGGGTCGCGAATTGTTCGGCCTGTGGCAGGTGCGTCAGTCGCAGCAGAAGATCAGTCGCATTCTTGTAGTCGAAGGCTACATGGACGTGATCGCCTTGCATCAGCACGGCCTGCCGCAAGCAGTAGCCACACTGGGTACCGCCACGACGCGGGAGCATGCGGAAATCCTTTTCCGGAATTGTGCCGATGTATATTTCTGTTTTGATGGCGACCGTGCCGGACGCCAGGCTGCCTGGCGTGCCGTAGAGTCTGTGTTGCCACGCATGCGCGATGGACGCCAGGCACACTTCCTGTTTCTGCCTGACGGCGAAGATCCCGATTCATTGGTGCGCCAGGAAGGTCATAGCGGTTTCGAGCAACGCCTGCTCGCCGCCACATCGCTAAGCGAGTTTTTCTTCGCCCACCAGGAAGCCGGCACTGACCTGCGCACCGCCGACGGTCGTGCGCGCCTCGCCGAGCGCTGCAAGGAATTGATCGCCGGCATCCCCGAGGGCGCGTTCCGTGACCGCATGCAGGAAATCCTGACCGACAAGACCGCGATCCGCTGGTCGCTTGCCGCCAGCCTTTCCCCGCAGATGCGCGAAGGTGTCGAGGAAATGCTGGAAGAACGTGTGGCGCAGCTGCGCGGCCCCGTCGCACCGACGGCTAGCCCTGCGCCGCTTACGCGTAACGCGGCCACCGCCGGCGATGGCCAGCGCAGCGTTGTGCGTCAGGCCGTCGCACTGCTGCTGCAGAACCCTTCCTTCGCCGAGAACTTCCAGCCGCCGTATACCTTTGTCGCGCTGCGCAAACCCGGCATCGCGCTGCTGGTGGAGTTGCTGGGCGTTTGCCGCGCACGACCGAACGCCAACAGCGCCACATTGTTGGAACACTACCGGGACAGGGAAGAGGCCGCCGCACTGCGCAAGCTTGCCGTGCTCGACCTGCATGGCGACGCCAAAACGATGCGCCAGGAGTTCACCGATTCTCTGCGCCGGCTGGAACTGCAAACCATGCAACAACGCATAGACGACCTTGTTGTACGCCAGGGCGAGGCGAGCCTGGATGATGCAGAGAAGGCCGAGTTGCGCAGTCTGCTGCTGGCCAAACGCGGCTAGGAAACGCTGGCACACGTTGCCCATGCGTGACCGCTGGCGCGTCTGCACGATCGCGAGCAGCTGTCGTTGCCGACGCTTCCGACGCGCGTGATCGACTCGCTGCGTTTCAGTCCTGACGACGATCGCCTGGGCTTTACGCTCTCACCCGCGACCTCGTCCAGCGATATCTATTCAATCGAGCTTGCTGCCGCAACAATCACTCGGTGGGCCGAAAGCGAAATCGGCTTTCAGAAGAAAAACCGTCGCGACTATTGCAACGCATCGACCATGCAGTTCTGGCAACAGCACTTGCCCGGAGATAACGCGAAACGGAGCAAAGCAGGAAGACGCTTGGCCTGGCTACTCAAAAGTTTGTCGGCCGCGCTATGGCCGATAAGGAAAACGGCAAAGTGCCGTTCAGTCCTGAGCTTGACCTGAGCAGGTCTGGAGTCGCACCTCTACAGACACTGAGATCCACAAAGATTTTTTGCTGTTTAGAAGATTCTCGTTGCGCGAGCATCAAATTTCGCACAAAACAAAACGCCATCCCTATCGGGATGGCGTTTTGAGGTGTAAGGCCCTGGCAGTGACCTACTCTCGCATGCGGATGCACACTACCATCGGCGC
>NZ_SNZH01000021.1 GCF_004363655.1 Tahibacter aquaticus | reverse complement strand
GGCGATCGGCAACACCTTGCAGATCGGCTCGACCCCGTAGACGTTCCGGTTCTCGTCGATGAACCGCTTCATCACTTCGGTCGGCGGTCGAGCTCGATTGCAGCTCGAAGCGCTCGGGTACGACCAGCGCCCCTTCGGAAAGCAGCGCCTCGGCGTCGGACGGGGTGAGTTCGACATTGAATTCGCTGTATGGATTCAAATGGAGGATCGCGCCGCGTGTCAGCTCGAGGAGCTGTCGTGTATGTAGCACCAGGCACTGAGCTCCCTCCGGCACCGCTTCGAAGAACGTTCTTGCGGACGAGAAAAACGGAATGGCGGCGGTGCCGTCGATGCGTTTCCACTGCACGAAGTAAAGGCGGTCAACGCGGGCGACGTGACGTGGCTGTATCTTGTCCGGGACGATCGCCAGAACGCGACTATCCAGAAGTTGGCGGTAGAACGCGGGGCGCCACGCGGCTTCTTCGCTGGACTTCCTGAGCAATTCTTCGAGTGCGGTGCCGTCAGGTACATGGGGGGGGCAAGTCCATCATCGCGGCTCTGTAGGGATCACTGGTGGGCCTGGCGCGATGCCACGGTGCGCACCAGCGCATCGAGCGACGGGCGTTCGGTGTAGTACCGCTCTCCAAGGCCGGTGACCGCCTCGGCAAACACGGCGGTGATCGCGCTGCGCGGCTGCTCCGAAGGATGTGCCATGCCGCGAATCATCCACCGTTCCGCGACTGCTCGCCGTACGTAGTTGCGGATGGCCGCGGAAAACGCGTGACCGGGCTTGCCGTTGCGTGAGAACGGTCGCCGCTGCTCTAGGGCGAGTGAGCGGAGCGCGATGTGCACCAAATACATGATTTGATGGATGCTGAACTGGGCGAGTCCGGCCTGCAGTGCCTCGGTCGCATCGTTCGCCCAATTCGGATTGAACCCCGTGTCCGCGAGGGAGCACTGGGCATATTCGGCCACCTCCGCCAGCGCCAGGCTCTCCCAAACGACGGCCCAGGTCTTAAGCGCATCGGCACTCGTGCAGAGTTCGCCGCTCCATACGTGAATCGCCGCGGTGCACGCTCCCGGCGAGCGCAAGATCCGCCAGCCAATGTGCTCAAACCCGTGCGAGAGCCAGTCGCGAGAATCCAGCCAGTCGTCGGCCCACGACAGAGACAGCTCCGGCTCGATGTAGCCCAGGCTCTGCAAAGCCAGCAGCATGCGCTGGGCGAAGCGGCCATGGGGCGCCAGCGGCTCTTTCAGGTTCGCCAGCGGCAGCAACCGCGTGCGCGATCGGTCGGCGCCGGCGCGCAGCGCGGAAACAAAGTACAGATCAGCAGTGAGATTCGTCGCAGACACGGCTCATCACCTCACGGCGTTGGCGTCGTACTACCCCGAGAGAATCGGATTCCCTTACAAATGAACACTATAGATTGTAGTTCTATAGGGTTCAATCGGTTGTCATCCGCGAATTCCCGAGAGTTCACGGATGCCGACCAAACGTTCCCTTCCTGCTGCGCTCAAACTGGCCCGCAAGGCGCGAGGCTTGAGCCAGGAGGCGTTTGCCGATGTATCAAGCCGCACCTACATGAGCACGTTGGAGCGCGGCATGAAGAGCCCCACGCTCAACAAGCTCACGGCCATCTGTCAGGTGCTGTCGGTCCACCCGATGACGCTGTTGGCCTTGTCGTACACTGGCGGAAACGCTGGCGAACTCGACATTCTCCTCGCCAAGATTCGCCGGGAATTCGGCACGCTGACCGGGAAGTCCTAGAAACGAGTTCACACTCGCCGTTCAGTGCTGCAAGTCCCCAGTTTTCAACGCATCGCCTTGTCTGTTCGCGCCGATTGCGTCTACCGTTGATACGACGATGTAGACCCATTCTGTGAAGAGCCGAGCATTTCGCGATGAGTGAGCTTGTAGGTGAATTCGAGTTGCGCTTGACGGACCGCTACGGGGAATTCGTTCCCCCTTCCTCCCTGTGGAAGGAGCTCGGGTTCGCGACACCGGCATCGTTCCGAAAAGCACTGTCGCAGAATCGTGTCGAGGTGGAAGTCTTCGATATCTCGGGTCGTCGCGGATCGTTCGCCCGCGCACGCGATGTCGCACGGTGGCAGGCAACGGTGTACGCCACCCGCCGGCGTCACGGGACCCAGCAAAGCTGAAGGCAGTTACCCATCACTACCCTCCCGTGAACCCTTTTGACGAACAGGAGCCTCGTAGAGGGGGTGACCGTCGAGGGCAGAGCGTAAGCTGTCGCCATCATCGCCGACCTCATTGCCGGCCCCGCTGAGATATCCGTCGCCGAGCCATGCCGTTTCGCCATCGTCGCTGAATCGTGCTTTGCGCTGAGCGGGCGACCGCTGAAACGCCGCCCGCCCGACATGGCAGATCAGGCGCGCTGCCACGAGCGCTACAATCTCACCACGCCATCGTCGGATCATGCTCAAGCGCCGACCGTCCCGTCCGCACTACCACAAGCAATCCCCTGGTCGCGGGAATGCGGGCGGCCGGTAGGCAACCCCGAGCCCGGGTGTATCAGTCGTTCCGTCCTAACGGGAATACGACGTCTGAGGGTGTCGAAGCCCTTTGTGTGACGAGTTCCGCTCAAGGTGTATCCAATGAACGAGTCGGGTGACAGTGACGATCGGGCCCGCGGGGGGCGGACCTCGGTGTTCCACACCGCCCGGCGCCGGCGGGAACAGTTGCTCGCGCGCGGCTGGCCAACGGCGCAGGATCTGGCAGAACTGCTGACGGGCCATGGCTTAACCCCTGATGTTGCGGCCTTGCGCGAATCGGGCGCGCTGCTGGGCGCATGGTCGGCTGCTGATCGCGCATTCGTGTACCCCGACTGCCAGTTCGATCGGGAAGGACACCTGTTGTCTGCGATACGGCCGCTGTTGACCATGCTTCCTGCTGGCGGCGATCCCGGTGGATGGCGCCGCGTCTTCTGGCTGTACGGGCCACGCGACGCATTGGACGGCCAAACGCCGGCTCACTGGCTCAGCCGGGACCCCGATCGCGTTCTGGCACTGGCGCAGTTGGAGTTCGGCGTTCCAGCCCCCCGTACGTGAGCTGCCGATACAACGGCAGTGACGTTCGCGGGTCGGCCTGACATCACTGCGGATGTCGGGCGGCTCGAGTACAAGTTCGGGGTTCATCCACGCGCGCGAATCAACAACGGCGACTTCCGTAGCGCCGCAGAAAAAATCCGGCGTAGAGGCGCCTTATTTTTGTGCTGACCCCCGCAAATAGCGGCATCGTGTCGTCGATCTCAACAAGACTTCGGCATCGTCAATTTAGCGCGATGACAAACTTCTAACTGCAGCCTCAGCGAGCTTGTTAGAACCGTTGAAGCGTCCACCGATGCCTCAATTGTGGGGCTTTTCGACGCATCGACTGATTCGTACACATTGCGCGCCAAATCACTTGCAAGCGCACGAGACGCATGCTATTTCGCATGAAATACGAAGCTTCGCGCACGACCGATGGAAACTGCTGATCAACTTGCCGAGCGATTGTTGGGTCTGTATGGGCCCTATGTACCCTTGACGGGGGTATGGCGGCTCTTGTCGTTCCCATCGCTGAACGCGGCGCGACGTGCATTTGCGCAGGGGCACGGTCCTGTGCCCGGCCATACCTTCCCTAAGCGGCGTGGATGGTTTGTGCGCGTGGGCGATCTGGCGCAGTGGTATGCCCAAGGCATTCAGCGCAGCGCGCAGAACGTGCCGAATGCTGCGACGGTCGAGTCGACCATATCCCGGAAGTCCGAGGAGCTCTCCCCATGACATAGCCCGCCGAATTCGGGCCGCAGAAACGATAAAAGCTCGGCGGCAACCGAGCTTTTATCGTACAGCGAGTATGCAATTAGGCCCCCTACGCGCCGATTCTGCCCCGCCTCCTCCCGCAAAATCAAGCCCCCGCCAGTCGGGAACGGGCTTCTTTTGCCCTCCCGCCGTCGAGGATCTCCCTGATAAGCCCGTGCTGCCCCTAGGTGGCACGGGCGGCTATTCCGGAGGCTGTAATGGCCGTATCACCCGTGCCGTACTCGCCGCGCGCGCTCACGCGTGCCGAACGACGTTCCGAAGATCTCTACCGTTTTCACTCGCCGAAATGCGGCCGTATCGTCGAGGTGACATCTTGCATGGCCGCCGCGTGGGCGCTGCGCTGCGAATTCGATAGCGCGTGCACCGCCTACGTAGAGCGTCCGCGCACCCTCACCCTAACCGATGAAACGGTCGAGTTGTCCTTTTGGACGCGGGATCGATCAGGCGTGGAACAAACCTGGCTTCTCGTTCCCAACGACACGACCGTTCCCGGACCCGACAAGCGGCGAGAGCATCGGCACGTGCGCGCGCTCATGACCGCCGCACAAAACGCCAGCCTGGTGCTGAACTTCGTAACCGAACCGGACGTACATGCGCAATCCGCGCGCA
Source organism: Tahibacter aquaticus (assembly GCF_004363655.1). GTDB lineage: Bacteria > Pseudomonadota > Gammaproteobacteria > Xanthomonadales > Rhodanobacteraceae > Tahibacter > Tahibacter aquaticus. The sequence goes on along the minus strand of NZ_SNZH01000021.1, from coordinate 120,320 downwards.
TCGGTGTCGCGTTCCAGCTCCTCCCGCTTGTTCAGTCGGCGCGGCGGCTTGTGCATCGCGTCTCGCTGCGCGAGGCGGTCCTCGCTGCGCTGTCTCAAGTGAAACGAACGACCCTACATCAGCTCCAACAGGCGACGGCGCCGTTTCATGCCGCAGACGTGCGAGCCATGGTGGCCGACCTGATCCACGCTGGCGAGATCGAGCTTCCTCCCAACGCATCGCTGCGCCCTGATCTCGTGCTGGCGGAGGCATCGCGCCATGAGCGATGAGTACTTGCGCGTTGTAGGTGCGGACGTCAGGTCATGGGCCAGACCCACCCCCGCGAATCTTCCCGAACCGTTGCGTGAGCGCTACCAGGCACGGTGTGACGCGCTGATGGGGTTGGTGGAAGGCATGTCCCTGCGCGCCGCTGCGTACCGGTTCGGGGTCGATTCTCGGACGATCCGCGCCGATGCAGTGAAGTGTCAACGACGAGACGCCGATGACCAGCTAATAGGATTCCGCGCTTGCATCCCCTATGCAGAGCGAATCACGCGGGAGCTACCCGGAAACGCCTTGGCATCGGCACCCCGGAAAGGGCCGCATGTCATGTCACGGCTGGTTGAAACCGAGCCTGATTTCTCGAAGTTGGTGATGGGATACAAAGGACAACTGCCGAAAAAAGGGCGTCGCTGCTCGGCCTTCAACGCCCACCACAAGGCAGTCTGCGCCTACTTGCTCGCGCGCTGGGGGCCGGAAGCGTATCCCTTTGATACCGATGATCATGGTCGCGCAGGACTCCTGACGCTTCATCGCCGGATTCGCGCACGTCGGCTACAAGTGGGCGCCGCTGAGGTTGAAGCTACGGCGAGCACGATCTCGACATTTCGGGATCTCTTCGTGATGCGGCCACTGGATCGACTGGAGTTCGATGAGCATCGCACCGACGTCGACTGGTGCATCAACGTCACGCTACCTGATGGAAGTACGACCACGCGCCGGTTCGTCCACGTCACGCTCCAGCTTCTCATTTGCGCGGTCAGTCGTTACATCGTGGCCTACCGGTTGATTCTGGGCGACGCCAACCAGCTCGACACGCTGTGGTTGATGCGCGGTGCCATGGCACCGTGGAAGCCTCGCGAGCTGGTGGTGCCCAACCTGTCGTACTGTCCCGGCGCCCGGCTGGGCCTTCCTCACGATGAGAATGGCGCTGCACTCCGGGCCTTGCTGTTGGCCGGCGACAACGCGTTCTGTCATTTCGCTCGGCATGTGGGGAACAACGCCGCTCACCTCCACGGCGGCATTCTCAATCTCGGTCGCGCCCATTCGCCCGAGGCCCGCGGCATCATCGAGGCGGCTTTTCGGCGCCTGGAAGAAGGTGCGCTGCGCGACATCGCAGGCGGATTCCAGCCCTCTACCGTACTCGGAGGGACAGCAACCGCCACCTCGACGCTACGCGCGGAAGACCATCCTTTGCAGTGGATGGGCCTGGAAGATCTCTTCGATGTGCTCTGCGCCAACCACAACGCGACGCCGCACTCCTCAATCGGAAATCAATTGCCGCTTCAACGATTGGATGTGCATCGACGTGATCCATGGCGCTGCGAAGTGCCGGACGGTGCGCTGACTGCGGAGCGCATGCTCATCGTCACGCTGCCCATGACCATTCGCGGAAGCGAGGGCAAGCGCAAACAGCCCTATATCCGCTACCTCCACGCCACCTACCGAAGTCCAAAACTCCGCGACCACTGGTCGTATTTGGGGAAGAAGGTAAAGGTCGACGTTAACCTAGGTGACCTTCGTCACCTCACCGTGCTGGACGAGCGCGGCAGCGCGCTCGTGCGGTTGGCCGCGCTTCCGCCGTGGAACAAAACCGTTCACGACATTGTTCTGAGGCGGCTGATTGCGCGTGCCGACAAACGCCAGCTGGTTCGCATCAACGGATCCAACGATGCGATCGCGAGCTGGCATGCCTATGCGCGGCAACAGGTCTCCCGTGCACCACGACCAGAAACCTTGCTGCGCCATCTGCCGGACTTTTCACCCGCGCCGCCAATCGCATCCAGTGCGGCCGTTCCGCACGTTGCGCCTCAGGCTCCGCTGTCGATCGCCTCCCCTGCCTTGGTCGACTTCTTCGGCGAGGAGAATGACTAAATGGAACCCGTGGACGCAGGACGTCATCCTCTTCTTCGCGAATTTCGCCCCAAAGTCGCGACACCCGCCATCATTGCTCTGGCCGACGCCATTCATCGAGCGCTGGATTTGCAATCGCGCGGACTCAATCTCCGCGGATTCGCGCAGTACGGAAAATCCAGCGCCATCAGTTATCTGCGCGGACACGCTCACTGGCTGACCAAGCGCAACCGATCCGCCGTCATCCGTACCATCGTTATTCCCAACGTCACCCGGAAAAGTGACCGGACATTCCCCCAGCTCCTGCTATCCCTGTTGGGCGTCCGCATCCCCGGCCGCGCATCCCCAACGGAACTGGGCATTCTTTTCGCCAACTCGATCGTCGCCTTTTGCCACGAGGCCGGCACCCGGCTCGCCATCCTGTTCCACGATGATGCCAACCGGTTGCAACCCTCGGACTACGACTTTCTTGCGTGGGCCGACGAGATTCTGGCCACACGCCGCTACCGGCTGTTTCACGTATTCGTGCATCAGCAGGATGTCAGCGGTCTTGCTACCGAGACGATCGCGGCCGACTACCCACCTCACGTCAGTGCCCGGTTCCGTCTCTCGTGGATGGATTTCTTCGGCATGCGGCACGCAGCCGACGTGGCGTACGTCTGCAACCGCTTCGATACGAAAAGCTTCTGGCCTGTGAAATCAGGGGTTTCCTACACCCAGCACTTTACCAGAGAGGCCTTTGAGCGCGGATTTCGTCTACAAACCTACGCCAGCGAGCTGTGGGAGGCGGCCGCCGAGGTCCGCGCTGAGGGATCGCTTGACCCCACGTGGACCTGGTCCATGCGTTCTCTGGAGGCCACGCTGATTGTCCTCCTTACCCAGACCGCCGCCCGCGATCCTCAGTTTACGGACTTCACCCGAGAGCAATTGAAGGCCGCGGTCCGAGAATCACAGCTTGTCGAGCTGGAACGTCAGCGTACCGACTATCGAACGCCAGGTGCGTCCGAAGGTAGCTCGCCATGACCGGCTCCGCACTGCCACTACAGTGGTCCAACTACGAGGGCGTTTCACCACTGGGCATCGTCTGGCGTATTGCACGTACGCATCGGCTCTTGCGTTCCGATTTGGTCAAGTGGCTCAAGTTGACCCAGCCGTCCGACAGTTGGCCCCGGCACCTTCTGAATAACAGTCGGGTGAGAGAGACCTTAGCGAAAAACGACTACCCGGGATTGAACTCACCGGAAAAAGCATGGGAACCCGCGGAATGGTGGCCATTTTCGGGGGACAGCAACAGACTCTGTTGGCTGGATCGTCCGCGTCTGTGCCTGGAGTGCGCCCGGGGCGGCTATCACACCATGGCGTTTCAATCGCCGATCTTTGACCGCTGTCCCTGGCACGATACACAACTCGCTAGGCGATGCCCGCGATGTTCGGCGGCATTCCTGGATTGCCAGTTCGGAATCGCTTCGTGGGGACAGTGCCGCTGCGGATTCGATCTAGCCGATGACACGCTTCTTATCACAGGAGATCGCGTAAACCGCAGCTCTTTCGAATCGTTTGCGCGAGCCGACCGTGAACGCTGTGAAAAATCATTCTTGATTATTCCGGATCGCTACAGGCCGCCCGACTTTGACGAAATTCGGTGTTTGGCGAAGGGCTCAATGACGCCCCAAACCCGCGGCATCGCCAAGCTGAAGCGCATAGCGATCGCAGCGACAACGCCACGTCAGTCCGAACTCCTTCGCCACGTAGAATTTCTGGGCGATGAGCAGCAACTCTTTCGGGCATTGCCCTCGGAATGGAGTTCCGACGTCACGCGGGTTTTCAACCAGTGGAATCTGCGACTCAGTAATCTGAAATTGACAGCATGCACAAGAAAAAAAGTGCTCAGCTATACCGTTCTACCCGATCGATCTAGCGATTTTCTCGTTTCGCTCTCGCTAAGTTCAGCAGTATTTTCCACCGCTCAACGGTTGGTAGTGATCCTTGAAGCAATTCGCAATAAACCCCTATACCCAACCTCGGACTATCACGTTCTCGAACATCTTTCTGCACATGATGATTTCAGCCAAGTCACGCTCCGGGCACTCAAGGTAGTTGTGCTTGAGGGAATTTCCGAGGCCATTTGGCGAAGTGTTCGTCGCCACCTCCCCCTGAACCTTTACAACGACTCAGAGTTTGCCCTACCCGGCGCGGCTTCGAGTGTGCTGCTGGAAATTGATCGGCAGGGGCGTGCGTGCGCTACAGTCAGCTGGACTTCTCTGCCGGAGGCATATGCAAATCGTTTGTTCTAGCACCCACGGCAAGCAATACCATGCTGACCGCCGTCACCGGCAGAACAACAATCTTGTTGCCGTTTCCTCGGCCAATAGATGCGCCAACGTGCATTCGCTCTGACCCTGTCAGGATTTTTGTGTGCGAGGTATAGCATGAGGACAAGGAGCAGCTATGCCACGCAAGAAGAAGCCGGCGTCAGCCGGCATGACGGAACTGCCGTCGATTCCCAAAGAGCTGATTGAGCAGCTGGCCGGTAGCGGTCTGCCGATGACGGCCGAGCAGATCAACGCCACGACGATGGCGCTGAAGAAGGCCCTGATTGAGCGGGCGCTGGGCGCGGAGCTGTCGCACCACCTGGGCTATCCGCCGGGGACGGCCAAGCCCGAAGCGGCGAGCAACCAACGCAACGGCAAGTTCGGCAAGACGGTGCTGACCGAGGACGGTCCGCTGCGCATCGCGGTGCCACGCGACCGTGCCGGTTCGTTCGAGCCGATCTTGATCCCCAAGCACCAACGCCGTTTCACCGGCTTTGACGACAAGATCGTGGCCATGTACGCGCGCGGCATGACGGTGCGGGAGACCGATGCGCCAGCGGGCTTTGAGGGTGTTGACCAGGGTCTTGAGTGGTGTGTTGCTTGGCAGGTTCGACAACCAATACTAACGCGTCGGCTGTTCGCAGCACTTCTCCCGTTGTGGCAGCATTTGGTACGCGGCCGGACACAATTTTCACCGATGGCTTTCAGAGTTTGGGATGCCCCGCAATTACTTTCTAAAGATTTGGCACTTTCTTAGCACCGCCCCCGAAATTTCGGGGGCGGTGCTTTTATTTATTGGAATTGCAGGAAGCGGGAAAGCGTACGCAGAGATTGCGGACCTCTCGATAGTCGCACAGGTCTCGCCAGAGACGTTTCGGCCCGGCCAGCTTGGCACTGTGACTCTAACTGTTACGAATAGTGGGCCTGATGATGCCGGTTCAGCCAGTCCTCTTCCGCTACCGAATCTAGTAATCCAGCGCGGATTTCGAATCCCTACCAGTTCAAGCCGCGACATACCCTACGAGATTGGCAGGCCAATTATTGGCTGCCGACAAACGGAAGATATCGTCGGCCCCTCACCGCCGCCTCTCTATTCTTTCGCCATCGTTTGGTCATTCTATTTCCCTGCAATTCCCGCAGGGGAGTCGCGCACGTGCACTTTTCCGATTCAGTTCTACGATCGACCATTCGATAGTTTCGATACCTATTGGATCGCGGCTTCGTCAGCTCAGGACCCGAACTCATCAAGCAACCGGTTTGACTACCGGTTCATAGCTGGCCCGACGCCTCCGCCGACGCCTGTGCCCGGGCTTTCTCTGTTCGCACTGCTCCTTCTTGGGATAGCTGTCGCGGCGGTGGCCGTGAAGCGAGCCACGGCTTAGTCCGCAACCGACGCTGGCGGCTAGCAGTGACCCTACGCGTTCGCTGCATGTTCGCCAAGTCATGAAAGGCATCCAGGCGCTGCATCCTTCGCAGGAAAAGCGTGCAGCACCCCTTCAACTTGAACAGCTTGCCCGTATTGCCGATGGACTGGAGCAATCAGCGACGTCGGCCGAGCAGACTGCGCGGCCGGCTGATGCACTGCGTCATCGCGCGCGCCAACTCGACCATCTGCTGACGAAATGCCGCCGGGTAGGAATACTGGGGGGATTCCGACTTGCAGATCTCCGCGCACTGCTCGGCGGGGGACTTCATGTCCCTGTTGCACTGGGACCTGATCCTTTTGTCCTTCATACACTGCTGGTGCTTGGACTGGACTTCGGCCCCGCATTTCTCGCACTTCGGGCCGGCCCACGCGGTCCATCCGGAAAGGGTCAGGATCGCAGCAGCGAAAAAGATGCGACGATTCATCGGAATGACCACTTTTGTAGCAAAAGAAAATCTTTCTGTAGGGGTTCGGTCACGCTTCCCGACCGCACGCTTCTTGGGCCTGTCGAATTCGTCTATGGCTCGGCGGTTTCCTTTCCCGTCGCGACGGCTGATGGTCAACGTACAGTGACCCTGGCGCGGCAAGCCGCCGCGACTGGCCGATGGCAAAGGCCTCCGAATGTCGCCACTGCTGGCCTCAGGGATGCTGCCTTTCAAGATGCGTCTCTCGTCCTCGCGTGATAGTGCGCCGTATTGAAGTTCGCTTGGCGAGTTGGAGTGAGAGTTGGCGCCCTGACCGGACAGTGTTTGCCGGGGTGAGGCAGAGGAAATCAGCGTGTCACGGGCATGCACGCACGGAATGCGCCGAGCATCGAAGGTGAGTCTATTGGTTCAACGGGCATAGTCGGTCGAGTACAGCAAGCTGTCCACCACACACCGTTCGACGCTTGCTACCCGGGCAGTCCCGTCCAACTGGAGGCTCGCAGGGGGGCAATGTCATAGGCTTAGGGCAACCCGTCGCCGCAACCATCGGCTCGGCGAAGTGCCGCCGCTAGGAGGCGAATGAAGACAATGCGTCGGTCACCCGGTTGGTAGCCTCGCTACCCTGCGCGCAGGGCTATGGAAAATGCGCTGACCTGCCTCGGAGTCTGTACGGGGTTTGCCTAGAATCGGCGACATCCGCTACTGACGCTAGCATACAGGTGTAGAAAACCAGAGTGGACTATGTCAATGAGAGCCCTGCTCGTACAGTTCATCGTGGCCGCCGTCTTGATCGGTGGGGTACTACTTTTCACAAGGTTCACTGCCTGGCGGTCGGCGCGGGCCGCTCAGCAACGCGCAGCGGTACAGAAAAAGGGCACTGCAGCGGCCGCTGCGGTAGCGTCCCGAATTCGATCTCCGTCACCGCCACCGCTCCCTTTGCCAGCAACAGAGCCCGTGCCGGTTCGAACAGCGTCGTCACCCCATCTACCACCTGGCGGGTACCAGCCGCCACCGGCGAGCGGTCCAGTAGCGACGCCGGTACGCTGGGTGCCGGAGGGTGAGACCGTCACAGTCGCAGGCATTTCGTTCAACGGCGGTCTGATTTACTTCGGTGATCCGGCCCGCAACCGCGAGTTTCGCGATGAACCAGCGGTGATCGATCCAACGCTGGCGGTAGATCGACAACGCGTGCAAGACGTCGCCTGGTCAGCGTCCTATTGGCCACGCTATGACCGGCTGCTGCCCACTGATCGCACCCTATTTCTCAACTGGCTGTCACATGGACGCGCGGATGGGTCGGTCGCGATCGGTATTGTGTTCCTGTTCTACTACGGAATTGAACGCCGAATCTTGGTGGACGCGGTGACTGATCCTGCTGCGCGCGCGGAGGTTCCGCGGCTGCTCGCTGAAGTTGACCGCTTGCGTCGCATCTACGTTCATAGCGCGTTTCACGACTATTCGGGGTCGTTGCGCGATCTTGCAATCGCACTGTATGGCAACGCATCGCGTTTCCGAGCGACCGCGACGTTGTCACCGGGAAACATGCCGACAGGCATGACAATTGTTCTAGGGCGATTGGTCGGCGAAGGGCAGGCACTGCCGGCGGTACTGGCCTTTGACTGGGCGCGTTGCCTCGACGATGCCCCGCGCCAGAGCGCGTTTCGTCTCGTTGAGGCTGAACTCGAGGCACTTTTCATAGCGCGATACACGGCAAGATACCCTACCGGCCTCGTAATCTCAGCACCCAAGCGCCAGTTGTCAATTGAGCACCGAGGCGCGGCGGGCAATCGCATTGGGCTGCGCCTTACAGTCGGTGTGCCCGATGTACGCGGCATCTCTGCGCCGCAACGTCCGCTGCTACAGTTACTGCAGGCTTGTCTTGAGGATCTCGGCGCCCTAGTCCGCGTGCGAAAGCGCGAGCGGCCGACGGCGCTGGAAGTGGCGGCAGCCCTTCCCGCCGAATTGCGTGGCTCTGGCGCAAACGAGGGCATGAAGCCTCTGTACGACCTGATGGACGGCGCACTGAAGTCGACGCCGATCGGCGTTTTTGCTGGCGATCGCCTGCTGACCGCTGCCGGCGTCCTCGCCGGCCAAAAGTGGGGCAAGCGCGAATGTACCGCGCTCCTGTCAGCACTGGATTCGATCGGGATCGGCGTCGAGCCGGACGTTCGGTTCGATGGCCCCATCGTTGACGCTACCAAGTCTGTGGCAGTTTTTCGTCTCCCTGACGACGCCGCAAGATCCCCGAGCGCCAACTACCGCATGGGGCAGCTGCTCCTCCAGCTTGCTGTCGCAGTAGCCGCCGCCGATGGCGAACTTGATGAACGTGAAATGGAGGAAGCGCTGCAGCACCTTGATCGACTCTTCGCGCTTGAACCTACTGAACGACTGCGTCTGCAAGCGCACTTAGCATGGTTGGAGTCGGCTCCACCATCGCTTGCCAAGCTCTCCAACAGGCTAAAATCACTTCCGCCTGAACCGCGCCGCGCGTTGGCAGATGTTGTCGTAGGCATCGCGGCAGCCGACGGCCGTATTGACCCGGCGGAACTTCGTACGCTGGAGAAGGTATACCGCGCGCTAGGACTCGATGCGGCGACCCTGCCGGCAGACGTGCACCGCGTTCAGACAGGTGTAGCGCCACGACCGATGCAGCCGACGACCGCGACCAAACCGCAGGGACTGGACGTTGATGCCATCGCGGCCAAACTCAAGGAAACGGCGGAGGTACAGAGGTTGCTGTCCTCAATCTTCGTCGAGGACAGCTCCATGCCACTCGTCGACGCGGTGACCCCGTCAGTGCCAACCTACACCGCATCGCCAATTGAGTCGGCCAATCTTCCGATTGCCGGTCTTGATGCCGCGCACAGCACGTTGCTGCGCCAGCTTTTGGCTCACTCCAGCGACATGGTAGACCGTGCTGACGTCGAACGCTGGTGCGACCCACTGGGGCTGCTGCCTGACGGCGCACTTGAAAGCGTCAACGAAGCGGCTTATTCAGTCGCGGGCGACGCATTGCTTGAGGTCGATGAGTGCATCTCGATTCGCTCTGACATACGTGACATTCTGACCCGATCACTAGAAGGAGTTCCTGCATGAATGCTTTGGCGCCTACTGTCATCCGTCCAAAAGACCGGGACACCGTGCTGCAGGCGCTACGTGCTGGCGTGGTGCCGCGCGCTGGCCTTCAGCTCATCCAGGTTGGTCGCGCCAGGGAGGTGCAGTCGCTGGTTTCTGACCTTGATCGCGTCGCCGACAGCGGCTCGGCATTTCGAGTGATCGTAGGCGACTACGGCGCGGGAAAAACGTTCTTCCTTACGCTGGTGCGCGCCATTGCGCACGAGAAGGGACTAGTAACAGCGCATGCGGACCTCAATCCCGATCGACGCCTGCACGGCGCCCAGGGTCAAGCGCGCAGCTTCTATCAGGAATTGATGCGGAACCTTGCCACGCGCACGAAACCGGATGCCGCAATGGCTAGCATCGTCGAGCGTTTCATCTCTACAGCGCTCCAGGAAGCCAAACAGAACGGCATGCCCGTAGAGACTGCCATCCACACGCGTCTGCAATCGCTGTCCGAGCTAACCAATGGCTACGATTTCGCCGAAGTTATCGCGAAGTACTATCAGGGACACGACCAGGGCAACGATCAGTTGAAGCAGGATGCAGTGCGATGGTTGCGCGGCGAGTTCAGCACAAAGACTGACGCGCGCGCTGCACTCGGTGTACGCAGCATCATCGATGACGACGATGTCTACGACCAGCTGAAGCTGTTCGCACGTTTCACTCGCCTTGCAGGCTATAAGGGTCTGCTCGTCGTCGGCGACGAGTTGGTAAATCTGCTGAAGATCCCGCACGCGGGTGCTCGGAACGCCAACTACGAACAACTGTTGCGCATGGTGAACGATGTGCTGCAGGGTCACGCCGACTCGCTGGGGCTGTTGTTTGGCGGCACGCCAGAATCCTTGATGGATCCGCGGCGCGGTCTTTATAGCTACGCGGCACTGGAAACACGCCTGCGCGAGAATGCGTTCGCCCAAGCGCGTGGTGTCGACGATACTAGCGGTCCCGTAATTCGGCTTGCGACGCTCACACCCGAAGATCTCTACGTCCTGCTTACAAAGTTGCGTCATGTGCAGGCTGGTGGCGACCCCACGAAATACCTCGTTCCAGATGACGCGTTGTACGGCTTCCTTGCACACTGCTCCAACGTTATCGGTGCGGCATACTTCCAGACGCCACGCCAGAGCATTCGTGCTTTCCTGGACATGCTGGCCGTATTGGAGGCCTCGCCCGGTACGTCATGGACCGACCTCGTTACCAGTGTGGCGGTAGCCAGCGATGAGGCGCCGCCAATCGACGACATGGACGCGACCGGGCCGCGGGAAGCGATAAAGCCCGTAGCAAGGGCGGTGATGCCAAACGTTCTGCCCACTACGATCGATGATGATGGCCTATCCACGTTCCGTTTCTAGGACGGCGACATGCTTCCCATCACTTTTGGAACGATAACCGGCGATGAGGTGTGCGGTTTGGTGACGCGCGAAACACGCGAAAGCCGCCGGCTGGATTTCAAACGCGAGCTATACAAAATTGGGGCCGGCGAAACCTCCGAAACACGGTCGCGCGAAATGCGCGAGCTGGTAGCCGACGTGGTGGCTTTCGCCAACTCTGAGGGCGGCGACATTGTGATCGGCGTCGACGAGATGGACGAAGTGGCAGTGGCCGCCGCCGGTGTCGACCTCACAGAAGCCACCGAGTTTGAACGAAAACTGGCGAACTACTGGAAGGACAAGGTGGATCCTCCGCTATCCTCAGTCGTTGACAGTCGCGTGATTCAGTCGCCTTCGGACGCTAGCAAAGCGTTCGTACTCATTCGAGTTCGGCCAAGCCAGAATGCACCGCATCGCACATCGGCGGAGCGAATTTTCTACGAACGCAACGGCGCACAGAAAAACGCTATGGACATGAGCCGCATCCGCGAAGCTTTCCTGCGGGAAGACATTCATTACGACGCGTTCGACGCATTTCGACGTAACCGGCAGAGACAGGTTCAAGACGGAGTTACTTCTGGCCTTCCGTTCCTCCAGCTACATGCTGCGCCACTACACGCGCTCGCACGAAGCAGTCGTCAGCTGCTGAACTTCGAGAATCTCAATCCCCGAGACACGATGCCGAGTATCACGCATGTCGATCGGGAGTTCTTTACGGCTACAGGCTTCTTTTGCACGTCAGATGCTGATGATGATAGTGGGCCATTGGGCTATCAGGTTTTTTTTGACGGCCGCTATGAGCAGGTAATCGGCGGTAAGAAACAAAATGGAGACCATATTTTGCCGTTGGGTTGGATTATGAGAGGCATCGCCATGGCGCTTCGGCATACTCGTCGAGTTGCCGATCAGCTGGGAAATGGACCAATACTCGTTGGAGTTACCGGCACATATTTGAGCGACTCCATTCTCGATCCTGGCAACCGCCAGTGGGTGACGAGGAAGTCAAAAGTTGCGCCCAATGAGGTGGTATGGTGTCCGGAGATCCGGTTGGAAGCTCTACCGGAGCGCTCCATTGATTTTGCCAAGTTGCTGGCACCTACGCTTCTTCCGTTGTTCCTGTCATACAACCGAGACAAGGTGGAGCTTTCACTAGATGAAGCAGCGTGGTCAATAATTGATCGCGCGTTGCCGTCGTGAATGCGTCGATGTACCTACACCCGGGCGTCCTCAAATGGATTCACGCTCGTGGCTGGCGCACCCTGCGCAACATCCAAGAGCAAGCCATCGCACCTATTCTCGACCGCCAGAGCGATGTCCTGATCTCGGCACCGACGGCTGGCGGCAAGACGGAAGCCGCCTTTCTGCCCATCGTATCGTCGTTGGCCGGCAATCCGCCGCGCGGCGTGGGGTGCATTTGCATTTCTCCGCTGCGCGCACTTATTTCCGACCAAGCGCGTCGCCTGGAAAGCCTCTGCGAGGCCACGGGCCTGCGCGTACAGCCATGGCACGGCGACGTCACAGCCGGCAAGCAGCAGTTCTGGAAAAGTCCAGCAGAAATCCTGCTCATCACGCCGGAAAGCCTTGAGGCGATGTTTCTGCACCGGGCGAGCGACCTCGCGCGTGTGATGGTCGAACTACGTTACGTTGTGTCTGACGAGTTACATGCTTTGGTTGGATCAGTTCGCGGGCGGCAGATGCAATCTCTGCTACACCGCTTGGACACTCTGCTGGGCAGGACCACGCCACGGATCGCGCTTTCGGCTACCTTTGGTGACGTCAAGCTGGCCGAGCGTTTCCTTCGACCGGACGGCGCCCTTCCCTGCATCTCGCTAGAGGGAGCACAAGGGGGCGGCGAACTTCGTGTCCAACTTCGTGCATTCATTCGCCGCAAAGGCGGTGACGATCCGTATCAGACTATTTCGGACCACTTATTCTCAGTCCTGCGCGGCGAATCCAACTTGGTCTTCGCCAATTCGCGAGGGCTGGTCGAACAGGTGTCGGATGATTTGCGTGATAGGTCCGAGCGCGCGCACGTACCGAACGAGTTCTTTCCTCACCACGGCAGCTTGTCGCGCGACCAGCGCCAGTGGCTCGAAGCACGGTTGCGAGATGCGCATTTGCCGACGACCGCGGTATGCACCTCGACATTGGAGCTTGGCGTCGACCTCGGTGACGTTGAATCCGTGGCTCAGATCGGCGGAGCACCGACCGTGTCGGCGTTGAAACAGCGACTCGGGCGCTCCGGTAGACGACCAGGCAAGCCGCAAGTCCTACGGCAGTACGTGGTACTGGGCGATGTCGCTGTCGATAGCTCGCCGGGTGAACGACTGCGCCTACCTCTGATACAAGCGATAGCTGCGGTGGAGCTGATGCTACAACGGCGGTTCGAGCCGCCGCGCCTAAACGATGATCTTCACTACTCTACCCTGGTGCAGCAGGTGCTGTCGGTGATTGTGCAGAACCGCGGAGCGCGCGCTGATCAACTCTACGGGCTCCTTTGCAAAACAGGCCCATTTCACGACATCGACACAAAAAACTTTGGCGCTTTTCTTCGCGGCCTCGGCGCCACAGGTGTGCTCGAACAGCTTGGTGACGGCACCCTCGTTCCGGGTGTGAGCGGCGAACGGCTGCTGGCAAGCCACGACCTATACACCGCGTTTGCGATTCCGGAAGAGTTTCGTCTGGTCGCCGGCGGAAAACCGTTGGGTACACTACCGATCGACTCTCCCGTTGCGCCAGGAATGTTGATCATATTCGGCGGCCGTCGCTGGAGGATTGCCCACGCCGATATCAATTCGAAGACATTGACACTCCTACCTGCGCCAGCGGGCAAGGTTCCTCTGTTTGGTGGTGGCGCTGCAGCGGTGAGCGCGCTTCTTCGACAGGGCATGTCAGAATTGCTGCGTGACACCACTATGCCCGTATACCTCGACGAAGAGGCCCAGATGCAGCTTGTGGCGGCACGCAGCGAATTCTTGGCGATGAGACTAGATACCCAGCCGATCTACGCTGAGGATTCGTGCTTGTGGCTCGCGCCATGGTGCAGCGACCGCGCCTTGAATGTGCTGCGCCTAGCTCTGTGCAGTTTAGGACTTGAGGCAACAAACGAAGATGCATTTGTAAGCGTCTCAAACTCGACAGTCCCCACCGTCGTCGAGGCGCTAGATCAATGGCGAGTGCAAGGATTGCCGTCGATGGATCAGCTTCTGGCATTGAGCTTGCCGATCGTGGAACAGAAGTTCGACCAGTTTGTGGACACCGCGCTGAGGCTACAGAACTTCGGTGTTCGGCATCTCGATTTCGACGAAGCAACTAGCGCTTTGGCACGCCTCAGCAGTACGACAGCTTGATGTTTGAAGCTTCTCTGTTATTTCGCCCATCGCCCTCGCAACATACTTTTCCCAGATCGGCGCTCTTGCAACATACATTTCTAGGCCAAAAAGTTCGACTGCCTGACTGTGCAATGAAGCGCAAATTCTTTGAATTTCACAGCCTTGGCCCGATGCATACTCGTGTCAGGACAACACTTATCGGCTTTATATGAGTCTTGTGAGACGCGCTGAATCGGAGTAGGGTGGCTGTCGGCGTAAACCGTCCCGCCCGCGGCCGCCCGCTGGAGTAGTTGCCATGAGTGCCCCCACCATCGTCCTGGATTCGCTCCGGCTCGAGCCCCGGTTGTCCGTAACCAGCACGCTCGTCGACGCCGCCGCCATCGCGCAGGAAGTGCGCGCGCTGGACGATCATCTCGTCGCCTTACTGGTGCGCGCCGCTGACGTCGCGGCCCCGCCGGCGGACATCTTTGTCAGCGCGTGGGCGAGCATCGCCTCGCAACAGCTCGACACCGCGCGAACGATCCTCGAGATGCCCGTGATCGCGCTACCAGACGAGTTGGCGCGTTGGCACGAGGTCGTGATTCAGTCCATCCGTGAAATGGAACGACCGCGCGCACTCTTTGTGCATCTTGCCGACATCGAACACGCGCACACAGCGCTCACAAACCAACTTCGCAACGTCTCCGAAAGCATTGTCGGTGTGGGAATGGTGGGATCGGCGCTGGTCAAGTGGTTCAACGAGCGCCGAGAGGAATCATCGTTGCTGCTGCCGGTGTCGACGCTCAATCACGTCCCGGGCGAATCAGCGTCGATATCGCTCGACGCAGCGCGAGCATTACGCGACACGCTGCTCAAGGACGAGATGTGGCTCACCAGCACGCAGGTGGCAGAACACGGCCGTGGCGAGGCGCTCGAGACCAACCCGCACGAGTACGCCAGCCGGCTGCGGCGCGAACGTCGTCTGCTCGGGGTGCGTATCCGCGGCCAGTACCTGCACCCGGCCTTCCAATTCTTGACGGCCACAGGTGCTCCACATCCGAAGATGTCCGAACTCCTTGCCATTCTCCCCGCAGAAGATCACGGGTGGGCCGGAGCGCTATGGTGCTTCTCCCCCACGAACGCGCTCGACGGCCAACGACCGGCCGACCGCTTCCTAGCCGACCCCGATGCGGTCATCGCCCTCGCGCGCCGCGACTTCGAGGGCGACAATGCCGACTGGTGACCTTCCGACCTTCGTCGACCTGGTCATTGACGAGCTGCGGCCGCGCGTATGGCACCAGTATCCGACTGTGCTGCCCAGCGGCGCCACCGTTACGGCGACGCAGTTCAATCCTGCGAGCCGAGCCCGCTTTTCCGCCATCGTGGCGTCGCCGCCGCGCGCGATGTACTACGCAGGCTCAAGCCGCGAAGCAGCACTCTGGGAATCGCGACCGCTGCGGGACGTGATCGGCATCGGAGGCATCGTGCCGCTGAGCCGGCACCAGTTTCGAAATCAGCGCCTGGTGGAGCTGCGGTCGCTGCGACCCTTGCGCTTCGTCGACCTCGACATCAAGAAGGCGCGTCGCATGGTAGCGACGATCGCCGACCTGGATCTACTCGAAAACCTTAAGCAGACGTCGAAGCACGAACGCACGCACGCCACCGCCGCGGCCATCCTCGCGCTGGCCGCCGCGCGCGGAATAGCGCTGGACGGACTGATGTGGCGATCCAAGCAACACGGCACAGACACTGTCTTTCTGCTGTTCGACCCACCGGTGCGCAGCGCCGATCTGGAGGTCATCGCCGGCACCGAGATAGCGCTCGACGACCAGGAGCAGGCGTGGCCCGCCGTCGACGCAGCCCTCGCGCAGGCGAGCCTGCGCCGCGCCACCGCGGACGACGCCGCCGGCGACGCAGTGGCGGAGTCCCCATGACCGGAAATCTCGCAACAACACTAACAGCACATGACGCTCGCCCTGCCCACTGAAGTCACAGCGGCGCTCGCGACGCGGGAACAACCGCTCGTGATCATACGTCCGGCGGCGACCCCTCAAGACCTGGCGGCCGCGCTGGTGAAACTCGCCCGCCTGCGCCTTCCCCTCGCCTACGAAGCCATGGACGCGTGGTGGGCAATGAACTCCGGAGCAGCACGGCACGCGCTGGTGTTTCGGCTCGCCAGCGCGTTGGACAGAGTCGACAGCAAGACGGCCGAAGACGTGCTCGATCCCCGTTGGCGCGCGGGCGTCGGCATTCCGCTGGCCCTCGCCACATTTGCCGCCACCTGGCGCGGCCGCCGACGCTCACGCGCCGGCAACAGCATCAAGGCACTTTCGGCCGATTGGCGCGTCTGGCGCACGTGGTGCAAGTCCCATCACATGCCGAGCTTCAATCCGAGTGCGCGGCAGCTGCGCGCATTCCTCGCCTGGTACGCGCCAACCCACAAACTCGCCAGTATCCAGCGCTGGGGATCGAGCCTCAGTACGTTACACGAGGCGGCGGGGTTCTCCAATCCTCTCAAATCACCCCTCAACCGCGACGTCTGGCTGGCCGCGCTCAATCCGCCCGATCCCACGAAGGCTGGCGTCCGAACCGACCGCCGCAACGTTCCTGTGCGCCAAGCCGAGGGCCTCACACGCGAGCATCTCGAGCGCGTGCTCGCTGCCATCGACACCAAGACCCTCATCGGTGCGCGCGACGCCGCTCTGCTGGCAACAACCTACGATCTGCTCGGCCGCCGCTCCGAAGTCGTTGCGCTTGACGGTGACGACATCCGGGTCGACGACGAAACGAGCCAGGGGATAGCACAGATCCGCCGAAGCAAGACGGACCAGCGCGGACAGGGCAAAGCACTCTTCCTTCGTCGCGATACCTGCGTACGCATTCTCCTTTGGATCGACCGCGCCAAGCTTGATCTTGACGAGCCCGCACTATTCCGCTCACTGCGCGGTTTCGCGGGCCACGGCAGCGCGCGGCCGCGCGCGCGGCTGCCCGCCTCGGAGTTGGCGAAGATCATCCGAAAGCGCGTCGCGTCCGCCGGCCTCTTCGACGGGCTAGGGCTCACTGAGAAGCAAATCAAGGCACGTATCGCCCGCTTCTCGGGGCACTCCTTGCGCGTAGGCGCGGCGCAGGACATGGTAGCGGCCGGTATCTCCGACGTCGACTTGATGAACAGCGGGCGTTGGAAGAGCCTGAAGACCGTAGCTCGCTACACCGACGCGCTACGCGCCAAGCACGGTGGCATGGCGAAGCTCGCGGAGCTCCAGGACGCCGCCGGGGCCCGCGCGCCGATGCGGGGTTGAGCCAGGATAGGAGCACAATTGGGTCATACGATCTCGACTCCTGCAGCATCAAGGACCCTATCAAGCTGGCATCCCTTCCGGTCACGGCCTTCCCAACGGAAAGAGGCGCCACCCGAACGGCTCGTGGTACGCCTCAGCCAGATCCATGCCGAGCACCTAGCTGTACTCGTACACTTACCATGCCTGCTGTTTATCGTGTAGTTCCATCACCGCTTCGCCCAATCGCCATCGCGCAAGACGATCCCTGCACGGCTCAGGTTCGCGTAGAGTTCTCTAGCGCGTGCTGGTTTGATGAAGTTGAGAAGCCCCCATCAGGTAGCGCTGTGCCGCGACTCTTCCGGTACGCGACCGTGCAATACGATCCAGAAAATTGTTTGACAGTCTCGCGCGGATTTGCGAAGGGGGTGAGGCCCGAGCAGCTCACCGCGACAGCCATGCCATTTCTGACGATTTGCGATGCTTGTTTCGGCTATTGCAAACTGCGCAAAGCGAAAGGTCGGCTCGACCAGCACAGCAACCGGATTCAGCGAGAGAAAGGGTACAGTTGAGCCGCGTCTCGCGTATCCCGTACTCCGAATGGTTTGCACTCGGCGGCCTATGATCAAATTTTCGCTCTTATCTGGGCTCAACCCAATCTACGGAAATTTCACTGCAGCCGATCGTACATGGGCATCGATCGAGGCATAGATTTCCAGTGGAAAACCGATCGCCGTTCTGCCGGGATGCGTTGACCTGTATGCAGAATCAGATAGGGTAGCGGTGTATGTCGTGTGGCGGCCAAGACAGTGTGGCATTCAACATGCAAAATGAGGGAGTGACCAAGTGGCGCAAGGCCGCACAGATAGTTTGGGGCGCTACTACACGCGCGAATGCGTGGCCTCCGTACTGGTGGACGCGATTGACGCAGTCCTACCCCACACGATCATTGATTTGGGAGCCGGGGCCGGTACGTTAATTACCGAGGCCGCCAAACGTTGGGGGAAGGCTCGCTACCTTACGGTCGACATCGATCGAAAGGCAGCCAGCGGAGGTTTCCCAACGGCACTCGGGAGAGCGTATCGTCACCACGTTGGCGATGCGCTGGAGCGCAACATTGAGTCCCTTCTCCCGGTGCCACGTGGCGGCGCATGCGTTGCTCTGTGCAATCCGCCGTACATTCGACCCAAATGGCAGATCCATTTCAGAGACTTGCTAGAAGAAGTGGGGCTCGAGTCAGTACTACCCAAAGCACGGGACTTGCCGGCAGATGTACTCTTCGTGGCGCAAAGTCTGCGTCTCTTGAAGCCCGGGGGACGCCTCGGTCTGATTCTTCCAGACGGCCTGATAGCTGGAGAACGGTTCGCCAGCTTCAGAAGCGCGCTCGTGACGCATCACAGCATTCACCAGGTAGTCGAGCTTCCGCGCAGCATATTTAGAAGAACTGAGGCCAAGGCCCACATCCTGGTCGTAGGACGATCGGAAAGCCAGGCCAAGGATATTCTAGTGCGCTGCTTGAATCTCACGGGAAAATTGTCAGAAGCTATTGCGGTTTCACCGGAGCGCGCATGCGAACGACTGGATTACTCGTTTCATGTGGCCGGAACCAAAATCGGCAAGCGACCGAGGAACTGTGTTGGTGATTTCGTCGAGAATGTCAGCCGTGGCTCCTACAGTTCTAGGACTCGCAAGGATGCGAGTGTGGTCGTCTTTCATACGAGCGACCTGCCACCTGGGCGTACGACGGTACCCAAGCGATTCTGGCTGCGACCAGCCGTGGCGACAGGATCTGCAGTGACTGCGATCGCGGGTGATCTCCTCGTCGCGCGTGTCGGCCGCGGGCTGAGTAAGAAAATCTGCGTGGTTACCGCGGGAAAAATTGTGCCTTCGGACTGCTTCTTGCGGATCCGTCCGCGGGCCGGCTTGAGCCAGAAACTGCTTCAACTCCTAACAAGCTCGCGCGGCCAAGAAGCCCTTGAACGCATCGCCCATGGTGTGGGTGCTCGTTTCATCACTGTCCAAGCTTTCTTGTGTATCAGAATATGACCATTGCAACTCCGACAACCGACCCCTTGGAGTTGCAAGTCGCCCTACAGCAGCGGGCCGACTACATCCCCATAGAAGACTTGTCGCAGGAAACGTCGGAAGCGGGAGATTTGTTTCAAAAGGTCTTCCGAGAACTGATCAACCGCGGCCTCCGTACGTTGGTGGGACCACGTGGCTGCGGCAAGACCCACTTGATGCGGTACACATGGCTGCAGTGCCGCAACACGATGACACGTCCGTTTGCGGTCTTTGTCTCATTCAACCGCTACTTTCGACTGGAACCCTTACTGTCCAGTCAGGCTGGTGCTCTGGAGCAGTTTCACTCCTGGGTGCTGGCTCGGACCATTCTGTCGATACTCGACAGTGCTAATGAATGGCAGCCAAAGCTATCCGTCGCTGACTTGCTGCCCGACGGATTGTCGCCAACTGAATTGCAGACCTTTGTGAACCGGGTTGAGCGCAGCGTGCCTCCGGACACAGATTCGGCGCTAGTCGGTAGAGCGCTCTCGATCGACTTGGTCCAAAAGCTTGCAAGTGCAACGCGTGAGCGGGCGGAGCGCAAGCACACGATCCTGCTGATGGATGATGCCGCACTCACACTGACACCTGACTATTTGGTCGAATTTCTAGACATTGTGCGGTCGCTTAAGACCGTAGACCTAGCGCCTAAGGCATCGGTCTATCCGGGAACGACCGAGATGAGTCCTCGATTTCATGAGGGGCAGGATTCGATTGCCGTGCCCGTTTGGCTCAGCGTCGAAGATCCGGCATACGAAAAGGTGATAGACGGCATTGCACGAGCTCGAGTTCGTACCTTCGATCAAATACCAGACGACGCAAAGGCTACTCTTCGGTTCGCCGCTTTCGGCATACCGCGTGCCTACCTTACGATGCTCGATGAATTTGGCCGAGGCGGATTTGCGAGCACGCAGCAAGGGGTGAGCCGGATCATTCAGCACCATCTCGATGCCCGCGTCGGGGAGTTCCGGTCGTTGGGAACAAAAGTTCCAAAATTGGATTCGCTCGTGGTTGCCGGCGAGGCTGTGCTAGAAGCGATGGCCAAAGAGATTAAGACGGCCAATGACGTGTCGGCATCGAGGGACCTAAGGCAGCTCACATACGGTGTCGTCGAGAGCGATTTGACGCCCATAGTCGAGCGGATGTTTCGGCTTCTAATCGAGGCCGGGCTCGTCTACGACAACGGGACCGTCAAGCACGGGACGCCAGAGCGAATCTACCGACGCTATATTCCACACGCCGCACTACTTATTTCGATCCGCGCGTTGGGTGGAGGCACTGCTGGCGGAAGTCTGCGCCAAACTATCGACGCGATTGCACGAAAGTCTGAGAAGCATCCGGTCCGCAAAGGACTTCAGCGGGCCGTTCCCAATCTCGACTTGTCCCAACTCTCCTTTTCGTTGCCCAAGTGTGCTGCCTGCGGCACTACTCGGATCACCGATAGCCAACGCTTTTGCCATCACTGCGGCCAAATGTTGGTTGAGGCATCCACATTCGCGAAATGCCTCGATACGCGCATTGACGATGTGCCTGGCCTATCTGATTGGCAGCGAAACCAGATCACACAGTTCCTTCCGGCGTACCGAACGTTGCGCGATTTTCTCGCCAAGCAAGATCCCGCCGCCGATCTCCTGACCGTGCGCGGGTTTGGGCGTCAGCGCACGACAAAAATCGTTGACGTGCTCAATGGCTTTGTCGATGAATACCTGTCATGACTGCGCCGCTCAGACACGTGCCGGCGAACTACTCCAGCATGGTGCCCATTCCGGCGCCCACGACTCGCTTGGATACCTGCACGGTATTTCAAATCTCCCATGACGATTCGATGCTGTCGCCGATCGATCAGTTCATCACGAACACACTGCCACTAAACCTGATGTGGGCCAAACGCGGTCCCACCGAGCGGTTCGAGCGGTTCGAGGGCGTACTACTCGTGCTGGGCTATGTGTCAGCCGTCGAGAGCTACATGCGCGCACTCATCCGGCGTGTGCTTGTCGTTGACGAAATAGCAAAGGAAAAGTGTCATTCGCTAACTGTGTCGTACGCTGCAGCGCAAGTTCATGGCTCTGATATGCTTCCTGAAGCGTTGCTTGAGGAGCATGCTTTTTCTGGCGCCAAGGGTATTACCAGCGGGCTAATCAAGTTCTTGGGCGTTGACGTGGCGCCAGACAAGGCCTTGGTCGACCTGATCGACCAGTACGGCGATGTGTGCGAAATACGCCACTGCTGCGTGCACCGTTTCGGAAAGCTGGGCACGAAGAACGCCGTGGAATTGGGACTAGAGAGTCACCGGGCATTGATTGAAAAGCCCGTCGAACTCGGACGGTCCTCGATTGAAGTAATCGCTTCGGTCCTTGCGACCTTGGTCAAGAGCATCAACAATCATGTAATGGCTGCCGTTCTGAATCGAAGCGTATGGCCAAGCCGGAATGGATCATCGTCGCCGTGGACCTGGATCGAGCGCAAGGATTGGAGTCTGTATCGTAGCTACTATGCCATCTTCGCGAGCACCAAAGAGGCATCTCCGTCGGCCACGTGCGCAGTGATGTATAGATTGTTCAAGAATGAATTTAAACAACGGTCCCAGAAGAAAAACGTAAAGTGAGCCCAGCGACGATTGGTGCGGTACCCACTGAACAGTCTATTGCAGAAACATTTTTCGGCTTCTGTGATCGGTTTTTACATGTATCTCGGCTCAATCCCAAATCCGTCTCAATAGGCGAGATCCTTGCCTATATCTTGAAAACTGCACAAAAAACGAGATCGACCCAGCCAGCATCCCCAGCACCGGCGAACCGACCTCGTGTTGTCCACCTGGAGGTTCAGTGAGTTTGCTGACAGCGGAAGCAACCACGCGGATGCTCGGGCTACGGTCTGCCGCACCTGGGGCTATCCTGCGGATGGCTGCTGGGCTGAGTGGTACACCGACACGGAGGTGCGCCCGACGGTGAGGATGCTGGCGACGACCGAACGCCGCGCAACGCGATGCGTGCTCCACGATGTTACGCCCCTGACGGGTGCGCCGCGTTCTTGAAGTTGTCGCGCATAGGCCTCACCGGCGCACCCCCGCGCCGATGGGAACCCCGAAATGAACTTCATCCATCGATCCGACGGCACCTACCGCTTCCACCGCAGCCGCACCGACGTTGCTGAGTGCGACGTGCTGGCGGCCGCCGAAGACATCCTACGCCGCCGATTGGAGCGGCACGGCTCCGTCAGCAAACCCACGGATGCGATCAGCTTCCTTCGCGCGCGCATCGGGCACCTACCGCACGAGGAGTTTCATGTGTTATGGCTTGACACCCGTCACCGCATCATAGCGGCCGAACGGCTTTTCGCAGGCACTCTAGACGGCACGGCGGTTCATGCGCGCGAAGTCGTACGCCGTGCGCTGGAGGTCAACGCGAGTGCCGTGGTGCTAGCGCACAACCACCCTTCAGGTGTGGCCGAACCGAGCCACGCCGATCGCCTGATCACCAGAGAATTGAGCAGCGCCCTCGGACTCATCGGGGTCCGCGTGCTGGACCACGTCATCGTCTCCGCAGGTGCATCAGTCTCCCTGGCGGAACTCGGCGAGCTCGCAAATTAACCCTCCCAATGCCAGCCGGTCGGCAGCCCACGCTGCCGACTTCTCGACAGAACGCCTCCCTCAGATCCTGTGCGCGTGCGCTGTTGACCGATTGGATGGATCGGGCGCTAGACCTGGTGAGGTCCCCTGAGTTCGTCGAACTTGGTTACTGCAGCGTCTCAGGATAGGCATCCGCACTATCCGCGACATGGCGCAGCCAAGGCCGCTATGTACGTGCAGGGGTTCGGCCGAGATACGTGTAAAAATAGGACATTCAAGTCTAGAAAAGCAATTTAATCAGCTAGTTACACGATTCGGCCGCTTCAGAGGGTTCGTAGCTGAACAGGCCGCCCCGGCCCCAAGCTGACTCAGCGCAGATCCCGTTTCGACCAGCTGGCCCTGTCGTCCGGTAACAGGCCGTCATCGAACACGTCCAGCTTGTCTTCCGGCTCGAGCATGTCCTTGTAGATGACGAGGTTGGTGCCACCCGCCCGCACCATGCTCGGGAAGATGATGCCCTTGTGGCCCTGCTCCATGGCTAGATCGCCCAGCATCCAGGTGATCGGCGTGATGCCCTGATTTGTTGGCGCGCGTTTAAAGCTGACCATCCCTGCGCGTTGAAGATTGACCAGGGATGGAAGCCGAGGGGAAGTTCCCTGGGCTGGTTTGAAGTGTAGAGTTTTTGAGTCAGGAAGGTGTGTCGTTGGCCTCCTTGGCCGCGCTTTCGCGGCTTTGCTCGCGAGCTTTGATACGAGCTTTGGCCTTGCTGCTGCTGTGGCGGAAGCGGTAGGACTCATTGCCGGTCTCAACGATGTGGCAATGGTGGGTGAGCCGGTCTAGAAGCGCGGTGGTCATCTTCGGATCGACGAACACGTGAGCCCATTCGCCGAAGACCAGGTTGGTGGTGATCACCACGCTGGTGTGCTCGTAGAGCTTTGACAGCAGATGGAACAAGAGCGCGCCGCCTGCTTGTGAGAACGGCAGGTATCCCAGCTCATCGAGGATGACGAGGTCCAGATGCATGAGCTGATGGGCTAAGCGTCCAGCTCTACCAGCAGCCTTTTCCAGCTCCAGCGTGTTGACGAGTTCAATCGTGGAGAAGAAGCGCACTCGCTTGCCGTGCTGAGTGATCGCGTGAACTCCCAGCGCCGTAGCAAGGTGTGTTTTGCCTGTGCCTGTGCCACCGAGGAACACGATGTTCTCGGCTTTGTCGGTAAACGCGAGTGTGGCGAACTGCTCGATCTGACGACGCTCGACCTTGGATTGGTCGAACTCGAACCCGGCCAGGTCGCGATGCACCGGGAAGCGCGCTGCCTGCATCTGGTAGCGGATCGAACGCAGACCCCGATCAGTGCGTTCCGCGTGAAGCAGCGAGCGCAGGAGCGTGTCGGTCATCTGCAGATGCGAAGCTGGGCTTTGATGCTGCAGTTCCGCGTAGCCGCTGGCCATACCGTACAGGCGCAGCGCTTTGAGTTCGGTGACGAGGTCAGTCACGTGTCACCTCCGCATGCAAGCTGTCGTAGCGGCCAGGAGCAGCCAACGGCGGAGTGGTAACTGTCAGCGCGGTGGCGACGATTTCCGGTGCAGGCTCCTCGCGCAGACGTGCCAGCACGTTCAGCACGTGCTCGACGCTGGGGCGTCCGGTATCGAGGACCAGTTCTACGGCGACGATTACCGCCTCAAGGCCGTGAACGGGAACTGCCGCCAACACCTGTGACATCACGCGATCGCCGCCTTCGCGACGCAGCAACGCCCGGCTCAAGCGCAATAACGGTTCGGGCATCTGAGCGAACGGTGCGCCATTACGCAGTGCGCCCGGCTTGCGCTCCACGAGCGGAAGATAGTGCAGCCAGTCATAAACGACACGATCGCGTTCCACGACGCGTGCGTGTTCAGCGACGACCTCTTGGTCCACAACGATGACGAGTCGCTCCGGGTAGAGACGTACGCTGACACGATGGCCTGCGTAAGCGCACGGTACGGAGTAGCGGTTACGTGCCACGGTGATCAAGCTCGTGCTGGAGACGCGCACCGGCAATTCCACGTAGCCGTCGAACGGCGCCGGCATAGGCATTAGATGCGCTTGTTCGTGCTCCAGTGCCTCGGCGATCGTTAGCTCCGGATGCTCAGGGTGCGCAGCGCTACGTGTCATCACGCACTGTGTGGCCAAGTACACATTGAGCTCAGCGAACGAGGCGAAGCGCTGTTCCAGCGTCGTATGCCAGATCCGCCGTCGTGCGTCCTGGACGTTCTTCTCGACCCGGCCTTTCTCCCAGCCGGATGCCACATTGCAGAAGTCCGGGTCGAACAGATAGTGCGCCGCCATCGCCGCAAAACGTGCATTGACGATTCGAGCCTTGCCTCTGCCCGGCACGCGATCCACAGCCGTCTTCATGTTGTCGTAGATGCCGCGGCGAGCGACACCACCCAGCCCGACGAAGCATCGTGCATGTGCGTCAAACAACATCTCGTGCACTTGGCTCGGATACGCGACCAGCCAGAACGCGCGGCTCGCGCACAGCTTCATGTGCGCTACCTGCACTCGGCGCCAGATGCCGCCGATCACGATCCCTTCTTCGCTCCAGTCGAACTGGAAGGCCTCGCCCCACGCAAAGGTCAACGGCACATACGCCGACCGGGCGGTGACGGCACCCGCCTGTTCTCGCCACGCCCGAAGGGCTTCGGTGACGCGTGCATAGTGGCCGGTAAATCCCTCGGCCTTGAGTTGCTCGTGCAGGCGTCTCGCCGTGCGGCGTTGCGAGCGCGGCCGTCGCGCATCCACGCCTCGAACTCGTCCAGCTTCTTGCTCGCTGGCGTACGTTTGTACTTCATCTCGCGCCGCGCCGGCTCACGCAACCACGCTTTGATCGTGTTGCGCGACAGGCTCGTTCGCCGCGCAATCTCGCTAATCGACAACCCATCTCGCAACCTCAGCCGCCGGACCTTCGCGTACATCGCCATGGTGTGCACCTTCGTCACCCCGCATCGGCCGAAACCCATGCAGGTTAGGTGGGACACCCTGGTCAATTTTCCGCGCGCACAACCCCGTTTAGCTGGTCAGTTTTCAACGCGCCTCAACAGACTAACGCAGCTTCCGACGCTTCGGGGTAAGAAAACGTCGTGTTCAATGCACGGCGCCCTCGGGCGGCACCGCCGGTCTACGTGTTCACCAGCGTTAGCACGGGCGCGAACCCGCCGCCCGCCGTGCGGAAATTGGTGGTTTGCCCCTGATAGAGCCGGGCCGCGTAGAACAGCGCCTGGCCGCGGTAGGCATAGCAGCGCAGATCGACCTTCAGCGGGGTGGCATCGCGTCCGGTATGTCGCTCGCTGGGGGGAACCACGGCCTGCGCGACATAGGCCTGACCTTCCATCTGGGCCCAGGTCTTGTGGGTCAGCTTGTCGCCCCGGTAGCTGGCGCGGCTGCCGAATCCGCCGGCGGGCTTGAAAAACCAATCGCGTCGCGTGGCCCACAACTGCTCGCGATTGTCCGCGGTCACGAGTACCGTCGACGGGATTACCTCGGCAAGCAGCGCCTGCACCTCCTGGGACAGCCCGGCTTGGGCTAAAAACCTGCGGTCGCCCAATAGGCTCAGATTGCGCTTGTCGGCCCACAGCGCGTGGGCGCGCGGGTGGGGAGTCAACGCCACGTTGCCCGCCAGGTACGCCGAACGAAGCGCGTGCGACGTGGGTGCGGCCAACGCGAAGTCGGTGAGACGGTTGTAAACCCACCCGATGCGCGTCTCGCCCAACCGCAGCGCGCCGTCGACGTAGCTCAGATCCGCCGGATCACAGATGGCCGTCCGATGACCCCGAGCTTCCAGCGCCCGTTTGAACAGCATGAACTCGGCATAGAGGTATTGCTGCTCTGGCGCCTCGTCTACGATAGCCACCTGCGCGTCGGCGGCATGTTCGCCCTGCGCCCGCCACTCATCGAGCAAGACGTCGATCGCCAGCTGTTCGGTCTCTGGGGAGGCGGCCGGCACGCTCAGCGACGGCAGGCACAGGCGCTGGGCCTTCGCCAGGAGGGCGTTGAGCAGCAGCCCGCCGGGATTGGTGTTGATCTCGATAAGCCGGGGGCCCTCGGGCCCCAGATGAAAGTCAAAGCCCAGCAGTCCGCTAGGCGAGCCCGGATCGTGGTGGGCGATGGGGGGAGCCCAAGCCAATGCGGCGTCGACGAAGCCAGTGGTCGCGACGGCGGCGCTCAAGGCCCGTACGGCGGCCTCCATCTGCCCAATGGTGTGCTCGGGCACGAAGACCGGCAGTGCAGCGAACAGGTGGGCGTGGGCATCCGTCAAGCGCCTGGGCGCGCCTTCCGAGGCCAGCAGGCCGTTGACCTGCTCGCGTACGGCCTCCGGATCCACCGCGACGCAAAAACAGTCGCGGTGCAGGGCGTCGGCGGTCACGGTTTCCACGCAGGGCACACCGCAATGCTCCAGGACACGGCGAATGGCAGGTTGGGTCACGAGGGTCACGGGGGGTCTCGCAGTAGGGGGCGTGTGGCGCCCAGACAAGGTTATCGTGACGTATCCTGCGCCAGCTGGAACTATTCCGGGTCGGAGGAGTCGGAGGAGACGCTGGGTCGTTTGACCCAGGTCAAGCCCCGGCGCCGCCGGAGCGGGTACGGTAGTTTTCAACCATGAAGCGATTCCGCCGCCACCGCTGGTCCACCCGTCTTTCGCTGCTGGCGATGGTCGCCCTGCTGTGGACGCAGATGGCCTTGGCGAGCCATCCTGCCTGCACTTTGGCCAGCATGGCGCTGGCCGAGAGTGGCATCGGCCACGCTGATCACGGCGGGCCGCCCCCGGAACCCTGTCATCCGGCGCCCGCCGCGGATGCGTCTTCGCCCGCGTGCGAGTCGCACTGCAGCCGCAGCGAACTGAGTCCGGACGTCTCCCGCGTGCTGGCCGTGCCCGCCCTGGGGCTCTTGCCGGCGATCCCCGTGGTCAGCGTGCAGCACCTCCCCCACGATCCCGACGCCGCCCAGGCACCGGGGCCGCTGCGCTCCTGGCATCGACCTACTGCGCATCCTGCGAGTCTCTTGCTGATCTGATTCCTGACCGATGACCGGCCGGCGCCGCTGTGTGCCGACGCCGGAGACATCGGTTCGGCCGCGTTCTGCGGCCGGTGCCGTCCGACCCACCCCTGCCGACCCCTGTGGTCCGCAGTCCGTGCAAGGCGAACACCATGGGATTCCCGTTCATCCGTTCCACACTGGCGCCCCGCGCTGGCCAGCCGCGCCCCATCGCGCTGCAGGCCTTGGCATTGGCGACCCTGCTGGCCTTCGCGCCGCCGACGTTCGCCGAGGCGCCGCCGCCGGGCGCCGACGTCGCGTCGATCCGCGCCTGGCTGCTGGCGAACAACCCGGACCTGCAGGCCATGCAGGCCGAAGCCGAGGCGGCGCAGGCGCGCATCTACCCGGCCGGGGCACTGCCCGACCCGATGGCGGGCGTTGAGCTCCAAGAGATTGACCCCGACCGCCCCACCCTCCTGCCCAACAACGTCGGCTCGACCACCTACAGCCTCAAGCAGCCCATTCCCCTGTGGGGCAAACGCGGCTTGGCCCGCGAGATAGCGGGCCAGCAAGCCAATGCCGCCCAACTCGAACGCGAGGCCACGGCGTTGAACCTGCTGGCCCAGGCCGAGCAGGCCTATGTCCGTTACTGGCACGCCCGCGAAAGCGTCCTCGTCGTGGACCGGTTGATTGAATTGCTGGGTCAGGTCGAAGAAGTCGCCCGCGTGCGTTACAGCTTGGGCGTGGCGGCGCAGCAGGACTCCATCCGGGCGCAAGTCGCGCGCACCACCATGCAACGCGAACGCATCGAGCGCCTGGCCGTGCGACGCGAGGCGGCCGCCATGCTCAATGCCGTGTTGGGCCGCCCGGCGGACGCGCCCTTGGCCGAACCGGCGAGTGAGCCGGTCCTGGGCTTGCCGGCCGGTTCACTCGCCCATGCCCTGGCCGGTCTGGAAAACGCGCAGCACCCGGCCCTGCAGGCACGTCTGGCGGTGGCCGCCGCCGCCGACACCGCAGCGCAGTTGCAGCGCCGCCAGCGGTTCCCTGACATCACGCTGGGCGTGGGGGTGATGCAGCGTGACGACCGGGTCGACAGCCTGGAGGTGATGCTCGAGGTCGAGATTCCCCTGCAGCAACGTGCCCGGCGCGAACGCGAGCGCGAGGCGGTGTTGATGGGCGACGCGGCACGCTCGCGTGTCCAGGCGATGCGCAACGACCTGCAGGGGCAACTAGGCCAGGCCTGGGCCCAGGCCGACAGCGCCCGCGATCAACGCCAGTTGATCGAGCAGACGCTGATACCGCAATCGCAAGCCAATTTCGAATCGGCCTTGGCCAGCTACCGGGTCGGCGATGTCGACTTCGGCACGCTGCTGGAGGCCCTGGAGGCGTGGCAAGGCGCCGACCTGTCGCGGGTCGATGTCCGTCGCGATGAATTTCTTGGTGCCGCCGCCGTGCGCGCCATTGTCGGGAGTGTCGAATGAACCGTACGAATTGGAGTGTGTTGGCGATCGCCGTGGGTGTGGCCCTGGCGACCGGCTGGTGGGTCGGGCGATCGACCGCCCCGGAGACGGCTCTCAGCGCGGACGCGCCGTCGGCCTCGGCGGAGCGCCAGGTCTTGTACTACCGCAACCCCATGGGCCTGCCGGACACCTCGCCGGTGCCCAAGAAGGACGCCATGGGTATGGACTACATCCCGGTTTTTGCCGGCGGCGAGCCCGCGGCCGAGCCGGGTGCCGTCGTGCTGCCGCCGGAGAAGGTCCAAAAGCTGGGTGTGCGCACCGAACTGGCCGTCCGCGAGTCCCTGGCCGGTGCCGTGCGGGCGAGCGCCACGGTGCAGGTCGATGAGACCCGCCAGTTCGTCATCGCGCCCAAGTTCGAGGGCTGGATCGACACCCTGTACGCCAATCAGACCGGCATGACGGTGCAAAAGGGGCAGCCGCTGATGGCGCTCTACAGCCCGGAGCTGGTCGCCGCCCAGAGCGAATACCAGATTGCTGACGCGGCCGCCCGGCGAATGGCGTCGGCGGATCCGGCCAGCGCCGCGACCATGCGGCAGCTTCGCGATGCCGCCCGAGCGCGCCTGCGCAACTGGGACATTGGCGGCGCCCAGGTCACGCGCCAGGGCAGTAATTCGCGGCTGGTGCTGACGGCCCCGGCCGATGCCGTGGTGGTCGAAAAGCTGGTGGTCCAAGGCGACCGCTTCGAGCCGGGCCAAACCATCCTGCGGCTGGCCGACCTGTCCACGGTCTGGGTCGTGGCCGACGTGCCGACCTCGGCTGCGGCGGGCCTGACGGTGGGCGGCGAGGCCACTTTCCAGACGCCGAGTCTACCCGGCGAGCGCTTCTCGGGCCGCGTCAGCTTTATTCAGCCGATCGTCAACGCGGCCAGCCGCACCATTGGCGTGCGCATCGAGCTGCCCAATCCCGAGGGCGCGCTACGGCCCGGGCTCTTCGGCGACGTGGATCTGACCGGCACCGCGACGGACGCGGCGGTGGTGATCCCGCGCTCGGCGGTCATTGACTCGGGCACACGGCAGCTGGTGCTGGTGCAGACGGCGCCGGGGCGGTTCGCGCCGCGGACCGTGCGCGTGGGTGCCCGGTCCGGGGATCGGATCGAAGTGTTGTCGGGCGTCGAGGTTGGCGAAGCGGTCGTGGTCTCGGCCAACTTCCTGATCGACGCCGAAAGCAACCTGCGCTCGGCCATGCAGGGCATGGACCACGGCGCGGCGCCGCCGCCCACCGGCGAAACCGACACGCCACCAGTGAAAGCCGAAGAGGCTCCCGCCGAGCCCGATCCGCATGCCAGCCATACGGGAGGCCAGTGAGATGCTCGCCCGCCTGATTGAATGGTCGGTCCGCAATGTCTTCCTGGTGCTGGTGATGGCCCTGGCGATCACGGCCGCTGGCATCTACGCCGTGGCCCGGACCCCGCTCGATGCCCTGCCCGACCTGTCGGACGTGCAGGTGATCGTCTTCACCGAGGTGCCTGGCCAGGCACCGCAGGTCGTTGAGGACCAGGTCACCTACCCGCTGACCACGGCGATGCTGGCCGTGCCCAAGTCCAAGGTCGTGCGCGGCTTCTCGTTCTTCGGCGCCTCGTTCGTCTACGTGATCTTCGAGGACGGCACCGACATCTACTGGGCGCGCTCACGCGTGCTCGAGTATCTGAACTTTGCCTCGAAGAAGCTGCCCGAGGGCGTGACCCCGACGCTGGGGCCGGATGCCACGGGCGTGGGCTGGGTCTACCAGTACGTGCTTGAGGGTGAGCAGTGGTCGCTCGACCAGCTGCGCGCCATCCAGGACTGGTACGTGCGCTACCAGCTGACCAAGGCCCCGGGGGTGGCCGAGGTGGCCAGCGTCGGCGGCTTCGTGCGCCAGTATTCGGTCACTGTCGACCCCGGCCGGCTGCGCCAGTACGGCGTGCCGCTGTCGCGCATTTCCGAGGTCATCGCCAGCAGCAACCGGGATGTGGGCGGGCGCGTGGTCGAGATGACCGAGACCGAGTACATGGTCCGGGGCCGGGGGTATCTGCGCGGCATCGAGGACATCGAGAACCTGGTGGTCAAGGCCGACGGAGGCACCCCCATCCTCATCGGCGATCTGGCCCGGGTGGAGCTGGTGCCCGATGAGCGCCGCGGCGTGACCGAGCTCAACGGCGAGGGCGAAACCGTCGCCGGCATCGCCGTAGCGCGCTACGGCGAGAACGCCCTGACCGTGATCGAGGGACTCAAGCAGAAAATCAATGAAATCGAAGCCGGGCTCCCCGAGGGGGTGTCGATCCGCGCTGTGTACGACCGCTCCGACCTGATCCACCGCGCCATCGCCACGCTTCGCTGGACCTTGATCGAAGAGAGCCTGATCGTCGCCCTGGTCTGCATCGTGTTCCTGTTCCACGTCCGCAGCGCCCTGGTCGCGATCATCATGCTGCCCGTGGGCGTGCTGATCGCGTTCCTGGCCATGCGCTTGCTGGGCATGAACTCCAACATCATGAGCCTGGGCGGCATTGCGATCGCCATTGGCGCGATGGTGGACGCCGCGATCGTGATGATCGAGAACGCCCACAAGCACATCGAGCGCGACGACGGGACCAAGCCCCGCATCCAGCTGATCATCGATGCCTGCCGGGAGGTCGGACCGGCGCTGTTCTTCAGCCTGCTGATCATCACCGTGTCCTTCCTGCCGGTATTTGCCCTGGAGGCCCAGGAAGGTCGCCTGTTCCATCCCTTGGCCTTCACCAAGACCTTCGCCATGGCGGGCGGCGCGCTGCTGTCGGTGACGCTGGTGCCGGTGCTGATGCTGCTGTTCGTGCGCGGCAAGATCCTGCCCGAAGAGAAGAACCCGGTGAACCGGTTCCTGATCGCGGTCTACCGGCCGGTGATCGCCGTGGTCCTGCGGCACAAGGCGGCCACCCTGGTGGCCGCGCTGGCGGTGATGCTGGTCTCGATTTGGCCGGCCACGCGCCTGGGCAGCGAGTTCATGCCCACGCTCAACGAAGGCACGCTGCTGTACATGCCGGCGTCCCTGCCCGGCATGTCGGTGACCAAGGCGTCGGAACTGCTGCAGCAGCAGGACCGCATCATCAAGTCATTCCCGGAAGTCGCCTCGGCGTTCGGCAAGGCCGGTCGTGCCCTGACCGCCACCGATCCGGCGCCGGTGGAGATGTTCGAGACCGTCATCAACCTCAAGCCCGACGACCAATGGCGCGAGGGCATGACCATCGACAAGCTGATCGCGGAAATGGACCAGGCCTTGCAGTTCCCGGGCGTAGCCAACTCCTGGACCATGCCGATCAAGGCTCGCACCGACATGCTGGCCACCGGCATCCGCACCCCGATCGGCATCAAGGTATTCGGAACCGACCTGGTGGAGATGGAGCGGCTGGCCAAGGAGATCGAGGCCGCGGTGCGGACGGTGCCGGGCACGACCAGCGCCTACGCCGAGCGCCTGACCGGCGGCTTTTATCTCGACATTGAGCCCGATCGGCGGCAGTTGGCGCGCTACAACCTGCCGGTGGGCGAACTGCAGGACGTGATCGCGGCGGCCTTGGGCGGCGACATGGTGACCACGACGGTGGAGGGACGCGAGCGTTTCGGCGTGGTCGTGCGCTACCCGCGGGAGCTGCGCGACAGCCCGGAAACAATCGCCCGGCAGGTACTGGTCCCGACGATGGACGGGGCCCAAGTGCCGCTGGGAGAGCTGGCCACGATTACGATCCGCAAGGGCGCGCCGTCGATCCGCACGGAGAACGCCCTGCTCTCGGCCTATATCTACGTCGACACCCGCGACCCGGACCTGGGCGCCTACGTGCGCGCCGCCCAAGACGCCGTGGCCACAGCCGTCACGTTCCCGCCGGGTTACTACGCCACGTGGAGCGGCCAATACGAGTACATGCAGCGGGCGATCGCCAAGATGAAGATCGTGGTGCCGGTGACGCTGTCGCTGATCTTCCTGCTGCTGTACCTGAACTTCCGCCGGGTCACCGAGTCGCTGATCGTGATGCTGTCGGTGCCCTTTGCGCTGGTGGGCGGTGTCTGGCTGATGTGGGTGCTGGATTACAACCTCAGTGTTGCGGTGGCCGTGGGCTTTATCGCTCTGGCCGGCGTGGCCGCTGAGACCGGAGTGGTCATGCTGATCTACCTGGACCACGCGCTGGACGCCCGGGCAAAAGCCCGGCAGGGCAAGGGCGAAGCGTTGACGCTGGGCGACATTACCGACGCCATCGTCGAGGGCGCCGTCGAGCGCGTCCGGCCGAAGATGATGACCGTGGTCGCGATCATGGCGGGCCTGTTGCCGATCATGTGGAGCACCGGTACCGGCTCGGAAGTCATGCGGCGCATCGCCGCGCCGATGGTCGGCGGCATGGTCTCGTCCACGATCCTGACCTTGGTGGTGATCCCGGTCATCTACGCACTGGTCAAGCGCCGCGAGTTGCTGGGCCCCCGCGCCCAGGCCGTGCGCGCCGCCGGATTGCCGGAGACGGCGCGATGAGTTCTCGGCGCCCGGCCATTGACCTGTGTGCCGCACCCAGCTTTAGGGTTCCTGCACCCCGAACGGGACACCCCGCGGAGCGACATCCGGCCCGGGTGCGTCGCCGAGCCTAGGGGCGGCCGCACGGCCCGGGCCGCGTTGCCCGGGCCGACGGTCCGCTCCCGGGTCGTCTGCTTG
Source organism: Tahibacter aquaticus (assembly GCF_004363655.1). Lineage (GTDB taxonomy): Bacteria > Pseudomonadota > Gammaproteobacteria > Xanthomonadales > Rhodanobacteraceae > Tahibacter > Tahibacter aquaticus. The sequence continues at coordinate 86,162 of NZ_SNZH01000021.1, read as the reverse complement.
TCCTGCCATCCACCTTGCACAAGGAGTTCGTCATGACTCACCACGACTCGCACGCTTCCCCGCCGTCGCGCGCCCCTGCGCCCTGGTGGATCCGGCTGGCCTTTTTGGGCTTCCTGGCCGTTGCCGGCTTTTTCCTGCTCGTCGAGCACGGCGCGCATCTGTTTGGCGCCCTGCCCTACGTCCTGATCGGCGCGTTCTTCGCCCTGCATGTGGGCATGCATGCCGGCCATCGCCACGGCGGTCACCGCCATGACCAGACCCAGCCGCCGCCGTCCAATCCCGCTACCCCCACCCCCGAGGACCGCCCGCGCGGCGGCCATCAACATTAAACGAGGAGACGGTCATGTCCAGTGGATCCGGTTATGGCTTGTGGACCTTGGCGGTCCTCAACGCCGCACTCTTCATCTTCTTCGCCTATACGTTCTACACCCCGTCGACGCGCCGCGATTGGCGCAGCTTCGGGATGTACTCGGCGTTCATCGTGGCGCTGTTCGCCGAGATGTACGGCTTTCCGCTGTCGCTGTACTTCCTGTCGGGTTGGCTGAGCAGCCGTTTCCCGGAAGTGAACTGGCTCTCGCATGACGCCGGTCACGTGTTCGAGATGTTCTTCGGTTGGCGTGCCAACCCGCACTTCGGGCCCTTCCATGTCCTGAGCATGGTCTTCATCGTCTGGGGGTTCTGGCTGCTGTCCAGCGCCTGGGTGGTGCTCTATCGCGCACAGCGCCTGGGCGAGATGGCGGCCACCGGGCCTTATGCCCGCATCCGCCACCCGCAGTACGTGGCCTTCGTGCTGATCATGTTCGGCTTCCTGCTGCAGTGGCCGACCCTGATCACGCTGGCGATGTTCCCGATCCTGGTCATCGCCTACTGGCGGCTGTCCAAGGCGGAGGAACGCGACAGCCTGCTGCGGTTCGGCGACCCCTACGTGCGCTACCTGGCGACCACGCCGGCGTTTATCCCGGGCCGGCGCCGGCAGGCGGTCACGGCATGAGCCGGCGGCGCGGTGCGGGCGGACACGCCCGGCGCGTGGGGTGGGCCGTGGTAGGCGCGGCCGCAGTGGCGCTCGCCGCGTTCGCCGCGTCGGCTCAGGCGACGCCCACGGATCAGCGGCAACAGAACGAGCGGATTACGCTCTACTACGGCGTGGTCCCCGCCGCGCTGTCCCAAGCCGCCCTCGCGGCGCACCCCGAGGCACCGGACGCGCACGGGGCGACCCGCCCCGCATCCGACACCCACCACCTGGTCGTCGCGCTGTTTGATACCCCGACCGGCCAGCGCATCACGCAGGCCACGGTGACCGTGCGACACACCCCGCCGCAGGGCGCGGCGATGAGCAAGGTGCTCGAGCCGATGCCGCTCGGGGACACGCTGTCGTACGGTTCGACCTTCGTCATCGCCGAGGGCCGGGGGCACCGGTTCCGCATCGAGGTGCGCCGGGGCGAGCGCGTCGAGCGGTTCGACGTGGTCTACGACAACGTGCACGGCGGTTCGTGATGGACCGCCGTACCCTGGGTCAGCCAAGGAGTAAACCCTGATGCGTCGTCGAATCGTGTGGAGTCTGTTGGCCGTGGTGGCGCTGGCCGGCGGTGCCGCGCTCGCCTACCAGTGGCTGCGGGTGCCGCCCCTCCCCGCTGGGTTCGCCTATGGCAGCGGCCACGTGGAAGCCACGGAAGTGCGCCTGGCCGCCGAAACGGGCGGCCGGGTAGTGGAGCAACGGCTCGTCGAGGGGCAGCCGGTCCGGGCCGGAGACGTGTTGCTGGTGATCGACCCGGTCACCACGCAGGACCAGCTCAGCAGCGTGCAGGAAGAGGCGCAGGCGATTCGGGCAAGCGTGGCGGCCCTGGAGGCGCAAATTGTCTCCTGGCAGCACCATGTCGAGACGACCCGCCAGCAACGCGCGCGGATCGAGCGCTTGGTCACGACCCAGATCGCCACCGCCCGGGAGCTGGACAGCGCCAACGACGCCGTCAACCAGGCCGAAGGTGAACTGGGACGGCTGCGGGCGCAGCGGGCCAGCCTGCAGGCGCAGGTGAGCAGCGTGGAATCGCGGGTGCGGCTGGCCCAGACCAATGTCAGCCGGACCGAGGTCAAAGCGCCGCAGGACGCCACGGTTCTCGTGCGCGGGGTCGAGGTGGGCGAAGTGATCCAGCCGGGCCAGCCCTTGGCCCTGCTGGCGGACCTGCGTCGTATCGAGCTCAAGGTGTACCTGGCCGCCAACGACGCCGGCCGGGTCAAGCTGGGCCAGTCGGCGCAGGTGCGGGTCGATGCCTACCCGGACCAGACGTTTCCGGCCACCGTCGCCCGGGTCGATCCCTACGCCCAGTTCACGCCGCGCGATATCCACGTGCCTGATGAGCGGGCACAGATGGTCTATGGCGTGACCCTGGTGATCGACAACGCCGAGCAGCAGCTCAAGCCGGGCATGCCGGCGGACGCCTGGATCCAATGGGACGCGCAGGCGCCCTGGCCCACGCCCTTGCGTGTGCCGCAGTGACGCCGACCGCTCGCCTTGTCGCCCAGGGGCTGGGCCGGCGGTTTGGCCCGCGCTGGGCGGTGCGGGATGTCAGCCTGTCGCTGGCCCCGGGCGAGACCTTGGGGGTCGTCGGCGCCGATGGCGCCGGCAAAACCACGCTGCTGCAGATGTTCGCGGCCATCCTGGATCCCAGTGAAGGGTCCTGTACCGTCTTGGGCGGCGATTCACGCCGCGACAGCAAGCGCATCGCTGCGGGCCTGGGGTACATGACCCAGGGCTTCACCCTCTACGACCGCCTCACCATCGAGGAAAACCTGCGCTTGGCGGCCACGCTTCGGGGCGTCAGCGATGCCGACTACGGTCCGCGGCGGGCGCAGCTGTTGGCCATGGCGGGTCTGGCCCGGTTCACCGAGCGCCTGTCGGGCAAGCTCTCGGGCGGCATGCGCAAGAAGCTGTCGCTGTGCACGAACCTGATCCATGCGCCGCAGCTGCTGATCCTGGATGAACCGGGCCTGGGCGTGGACCCGCTGTCGCGGCGGGAGCTGTGGACGATGCTCGCCCAGTACCGTGAGACCGGGGTGGCCACGATCGTGGCCACGTCCTACATGGACGAAGCCGAACGCTGCGACCGGGTCCTGCTGCTGCGCGACGGCCAGCCCCTCGCATTGGACACGCCGTCGGGCTTGCGAACCCAGGCTGCGGGCCGGGTGTTCGAACTGCGCGGCTCCGACCTGGCGCAGCGCCTTCCCGCCCTGCGCGCCCTGCCCCAGGTCCGGGGCCTGCAGGTCCTGCCCGACCGGGCGCGCTTCCAATCCCGCGATCCGGCCGCGGCGCCGGTCCCCGGCAGCCAGCCGGCGGTGCCCGTGCTCGAGGATGTCTTCGTCCTGCACGACACGGCGATCGAACCCGAGGCGCCGGCGGCGCCACCGGTGACCCTCTCAACTCCCGGCCCCGGATTGGTCACGCGCGACGTCTCGGTCGTGTTCGGAGGCTTTCGCGCGGTGAATCGGGTGTCGCTGTCGATCCAGCCCGGGGAGTTGCTCGCCCTGCTCGGGCCCAACGGCGCCGGCAAGACGACCCTGATCCGGGGCCTGTGTGGGCTGGTGCCCTTTTCCGAAGGCCAGGCGCAGGTCGCCGGCTTCTCGCTGCCCGGCCAAATCGCCGCCGTGCGCCAGCGCATCGGCTACATGTCCCAACGTTTTTCGCTCTACCTCGACCTCACGGCGCAAGAGAACCTCGATTTCTTCGCCAGCGCCTACGGCCTGCGCGGTGCACGGGCCCGCGAGGCGATCGCGCAGGCGACCGCGCAACTGGGACTGACCCTGGAGTCGGGGCGGCTGGTGGCGGCGCTGTCCGGCGCCGAGCGCCAGCGGCTGGCCTTGGCCTGCGCCATCCTGCACCAGCCTGCCGTGTTGTTTCTCGACGAACCCACCTCCGGCGTGGACCCCTTGGCGCGTTATCGCTTCTGGTGGCTGATCCGGCGCTTGGCCCAGGGCGGCATGAGCATCCTGGTCACTACCCACTACCTGGACGAGGCGGCGTACTGCGACCGCATTGGCCTGATGCACCAGGGCGCCTTGATCGGCTGGGGCACGCTCGACGCCTTGCGGGCCCAGACCGGTCAGTCGGCGGATGCCTCGGTGGAGACGGTGTTCGTGCAGGCCATCGCCCAGGCCACGGCGAAGACGGGAGCTGCCGCATGAACCGCCGGCGCGTGCTGGCGCTGATGGGCAAAGAGTGTCGGGAGCTGGCGCGCGATCCGCTGACCATCGGCCTGGCGATCCTGATGCCGCTGGTGATGCTGTTTCTGTTCGGCTATGCCGTCACCTTGGATGTCAACAACATCCGCCTGGGCGTCCTGGACGAAGACCGGTCGCCGGCGAGCCGGGAACTGGTGGATCGGTTCACATCCAGTGGGTACTTTGAGCAAAGTCACGCGTTCGACACGACGCGCCAGGCCGAACAGGCATTGCAACGCGGCCAGGTGCGCGTGGTCCTGGTCGTGCCGCGTCGCTTTCAGCGGGCGCTGGTGCGCGGTGAGGCCGCGCCGGTGCAGCTGCTGGTGGACGGCGCGTTCGCCTCCAGTGCCGCGCTGGCCTTGGGCTACGCCGAAGCCATTGTCGCCAGCTATCCGGCGGCGCCGCGCCAACGGATCGAGACCCAAGTCCGGGTCTGGTACAACCCGGGTCTTCGCAGCGCGAATTTTGTTATCCCGGGACTGTTCGCCGTGATCCTGATGGCGTTCCCGCCTCTGCTCACGGCGTTGGCGATCGTGCGCGAGAAGGAGTCGGGCACGATTGAACAGATTTACGCCTCGCCGGTGACCTCGGCGGAGTTCGTGCTGGCCAAGCTCTTGCCCTATGCCGGCGTCGCGCTGCTGGAGATGGCGCTGCTGGTCGGTGTCGGGATCGTCTGGTTCGACGTGCCGTTCGCCGGCAGCCCGGCGCTGCTGGCGGCCGCGTCCGGGGTCTACGTGCTGACCACGGTGGGTATCGGCCTGCTGGTCTCGACCATCACCCGGACCCAGCTCAGCGCCATGCTGGTGGCGCTGATCGTCAGCCTGATGCCCTCGTTCCTGTTCTCGGGCTTCCTGTTCCCGGTGTTCACCATGCCGCTGATGTTGCAGCTCTACAGCACCCTTGTGCCGGCGAGCTATTTCGTCGAAATCTCGCGCGATGTGGTGCTCAAGGATGCCGGCCTGGTGGCGCTGGCGCCTAATTTGGCCTGGCTGGCACTGTACACGGCGGTGGTGTTTGTCTTCGCGGCGTGGCGCCTGCGCCAGAAGGTGGCGGCGTGAGCGGGCGCTTTGTCGGCCTGCTGCGCAAGGAGGTGACGCAAGTGTTGCGTGACCGCACCGTGCTGTTCCTGATCCTGTTCCTGTACACCGTCGAAGCGGTGATGTGCACGCTGGCCTTGACCTTCGAAATCCGCGAACTCCCGGTGGCGGTGGTGGACCAGGACCAGAGCGTGGCCAGCCGGCATTTGGTCGCCTTGCTGCAGGCGACCGAGACCTTTGAGCTGCGCGAGGTGAGCGATCAGCCCCGGCGAGGCGAACAGGCCCTGCAGGCCGGGCGGGTGGCCATGGTCTGGGTGATCCCGCCGGGGTTTGAGCAGGCCTACCAGCGCGGCACCCGGCCGACCCTGCAACTGCTGCTCGATGGCACCAACTCCAACGTGGCCGAGAACGCCCGCCACTACGCCATGCAGGTCGTGCGGCGGTTTGAAGGCGACCGTCCCCCGCTGCAGGTGGCGCTGGGCACGCGCCCCGGCCAGGCCGTGGCCGTCCCCCGGGTCTGGTACAACCCCGAGCAGGAAACCAAGAACTTCATGGTGCTCTCGATGATGGCCCTGGCCGCGATGCTGGTCGGGGTCATGGTTCCGGCCGCATCGATCGTGCGCGAGAAGGAGCACGGGACCATCGAGCAGTTGCTGGTGACCCCGATCACGCCGCTGGAGCTGTTCGCCGCCAAGACCATCCCGACCGTGGCGGTGAATCTGCTGGCGATCTTCCCGGCTCTGCTGATCGTGGCGGCGTTCGACGTGCCCCAGCGCGGCAGCCTGGTGACGCTGATGGTGCTCGCGGCACTGTTCCAGCTCAGCGCGATCGCCATGGGGGTGTTCGTGGCCGCGGTGACCCGCACGTTGCAGCAGGCGCTGCTGCTGGCCTTCTTCGCGCTGTTCCCGGTGCTGTTCCTGTCGGGCACGATGACGCCGATCGAATCGATGCCGCCCGTGCTTCAAAGTGCCTCGCTGCTCAGCCCTCTGCGCTACTACATGGAGGTACTGCTGGGCATCTTCCTCAAGGGCACCGGCTGGGCCGAGCTCTGGCCCCAGGCCCTGGCCATGACCGGGATCGGGTTGGCGCTGTTCGTGGCGGCCGCCGCCGTGTTCCGGCGCAAACTGGCCTAGGCCATGCCCCAGGCTGTCAACGCGCCCGCCGCGGCCATCAGCGCGTACGCCAGCGCCAAGGGCCCCGCCACGGCGCGCCCGGCCAGACCGGCGGCCAACGCCAGCTTGGTGGCCTGGTTGACGGCCGCGCCAAGCAGCAGCGCCCAGGCGGCCGCCGCCGGCGTCACGATCCCCTCGCCCACCATTCGCCCGGTGCTGACGATGATGGCGTCGACATCCGCGAGACCGGCGATCGCCGACGTCAGGAACAAGCCCGCTTCACCCCACCAGTCCGTCAGCGCCCGGCTGACCAGCGCGACGACAGCGAGCAAGGCGGCGAAGCCCAGCGCAAAGCGCAGCGCGAGCGGGTTGGGTAGCGCGGGCTCGGGCAGCGCGGCGTTCGAGGTCCGCTGCCACAGCAGACCCAGCACTCCGCCGGTGACCGCCATCGCGGCCAGGAGGGGCCACAGGCCGGCGAGCAAGGACGGCGCCGTCACGGCGATCACCCCGATCATGCGGGCGAACATCGCCGCGCAGGCCAAGATGGCGCCGGCGGCGGCCGGACGCGCCAGCGCGGGGGTGGTCGCCGCCATCCGCGCCAAGGCTGCGGTCGTGGCCGTGGAGGACACGATGCCGCCCAGTAGCGCCGTGATCATGAGGCCCCGACGCGGGCCGGTGACGCGCATGGCGACGTACCCCGCAAACGACAAGCCGGCGATCAGCACGACCGCCCACCAGAACCGGTACGGATTGATGGCACCGTACGGCCCGAAGCCCTGGTCGGGCAGGACCGGCAGGATCACCACCGAGATCAGCAGCAGTTGGAACGCGGCTGCCAACTCCTCGCTCGAGAGTCGGGCGATGCCGGTGTGCAGCGTGTCCTTGAGCTGCAGGAGGAGCACCATCACGACCGCCGCAGCGGCGGCCGCCGCCGGTGCACCGCCCGCGGCCAGTGCGCCAATCATGAAGGTCGCCAAGCCCGCCATCAGGGTGGTCAGCCCCATCGCACGGTGCATCCACACCGTCGCCCCGTATCCGGCCACCAGCGCCAGCGCCACGGCCGCGCCCAGCGCGATAAGCACGCCGTCGCCCCAGCGCTGCGCCCCCAGCGCGCCCAAGCCGCCCAGCAGGCCGATTACGCCAAACGTGCGCAGGCCGGCCGGCCGATGGCCCTCGGCAACCGAGCGTTGGCGCCAGCCACGCTCCACACCCACCAACAGGCCCGCGGCCAAGGAAAACAACAGCCCGCTCAGTTCGTCCACGTGGGCTCGCCCGAAGAGTCAATGCGCCGGCCAGCATGGCACGTCGGGCCCAGCCACCGTCAAGGAGGTCGCAGGGCGATGGAGCCGGTGAGCGCTGACTCCGCCGTTGCTTCGGTGCCGCGGCAACTACGCGGACCACTGTTGGCGCTGTTCGTGATCGCCACCGCGTACGGCCTGGTGTTGCCGGTGCTGCCGGCCCTGCTTGCCACGGTGGCACCCGAGGACATCGCCGCCGCCACCGGGATGATGATGGCGACCTATACGCTGGCGACAGTGGTGGCCTCACCGGTGTGGGGGTGGCTGCTGGACCGCTATTCCGCCCGCCGGTTGCTGTTGATCGGTCTGGTGGGCCAAGGTCTGGTGCAGTTGGCCCTGTGGTGGCCATCGTCGCTGACCGTACTGGTCCTGGTCCGCGCCCTGCAGGGCGCGCTCGGCGCCGTGGCCGTGCCGGCCGTGCTCACGCTGGCGGCGCAGTGGTGTCCGCCCACGGTCTACGGGACAGCGGTTGCACGGGTGTCACGGGCGGCGCTCCTGGGCGGGCTGGCGGGACCGCTACTGGGTGGGGCGCTGGCCCAGGGCGCCAGCCTGCGGTTGCCGATTGCGCTGGCGACGGGCTTGATCTTGATCGCCGCGATCGCCGTGGCGCGCATACGCACGCTACCCACCACCGCGTCGCTAGCCGCGCCGTCGCGGCTCCCGGATCGGCCGCGCCTGTGGTTGTTGGCCGCGGCAGCCATGGTCGCCGGCTTGGTGATGGGAGCCATGGAGGTCGGGGTGAGTGTGCGCGGGCGCGAAGAACTGGGGCTGTCGGCGCCGGCGATCGGATTGTTGTTCTCAGGCTGCGGCCTGGTGATGATCGCGGTGCAGACCGGCGTGTTCCAACCTCAGCGCGACCCGACCAGCTTGTGGCGCTGGCTGGCGCCGGCATTTCTGGTTTCGGCGTTGGGGGTCGGTGTGCTGCGCTGGACGTCGGAGGCGTGGATGCTCGGCGCCGTTGTGGCATTGGTGGCGGCTGGGGGTGGCGTCCTGCAACCGACGATCAGCCTGTGGATCGTACGGAGCGCCGGCCGGGCGCACGGGTTGCAACTGGGCCTGCGCGCCGCCCTGGGCGGGCTGGGACAAGCCGCAGGTGCACTGTTGGGCGGCGTGGCATTCCGCGCTCAAACACCGCAGACCGCTTGGATCGCCGTCGTGGTGGGCCTCGCCGTGGTAGTCGCGGTCGCCATAGCGAGGCGTCCGCCCGTACAAGGGGCCGAACCTTGAGCAGTGCACGCGAACGACTTGACCCGTGCGGCAGCCAGCGTATCGTCGTGGCGTCGGTAGGCACCAGGCGCGACGCTGCGTCATTTGACCCAAGTCAACTTCCGACCCTGCGAACCGCGTTAGAGTGGCTTCGACAATGAACCGCTTCCGCCGCCACCGCTGGCGTACACCGATTTCGCTGCTGGCGATGCTGGCACTGGTGTGGGCCCAACTGGCCCTGGCGAGCCATCCGGCGTGCGCACTTTCGGCGATGGCGTCCATGCCCACCCACGCCCAGCATGCCGATCACGGCGATGCCGTCGCGGTCGAAACACCCCCGCCGTGCCACGGTGCCCCGCTCAGCAGCGATGCGCCCCTGTGCGCCTCCCATTGCAGCCAAGGTGACCTGAGCAAGGAGGCGCCACGCTTGGCGTCTGTCCCCGCCTTGGGCCCACTGCCGACTCTGCCAGTCGTAGCCGTTCAGCGACTGCCGGATGCGGCGGGTCACGCGGTGGCCGCTCGTCCGCATAGCGCTTGGCATCGACCTACGCCGCACCCGGCGAGCCTCCTGCTGATCTGATCCCGCGCCGATGACCGGCCGGTGCCCGTCCGGGCTCCGGTCGCTTCGGTGCAGCCGCCGTGTCCACGGCCTGCCCCGCCGACTCCTACCGCATCGCCCCTGGGCAGCGGTTCGTGCGAGGCCAAGACGATGGGATCGTCCCACTCCAAGCGTGTTGTCACTGCCGCTCTGCGCCGGCCGGCGTGCCTTGACCTGTGTTCGACACACAGGTTTACGGTCTCCGGACGGTTCTGCGGGAGCATGCAATGACGGCCGACCTTCGCAAATCCGATCCGCCGATGACGGTGCGCCGTCTGGCGCACTTGGGAGGCGTGACCGTGCACGTGGTGCGCAACTACCTGCGCCGCGGCCTGCTTCGCGCAGCCAGCCACACCGAGGCCGGCTACCAGTTGTTCTCGACCGCGGAACTGCATCGCCTGCATTTCATCCGCACGGCGCAGCGTCTCGGCTTCACCCTCGCCGAGATCGAGGAAATCCTGCGCCGCAGCCGCCAGCGCAAGAGTCCCTGTCCGCTGGTGCGCGACATCATGACCCGGCGCTTGAAGGAAACCCGGGACCAACTGGAACACCTGCTGGCCCTGCAGATGCGCATGGCCACCGCCGTCGCGCATTGGACCCACCTGCCCGACGCCGTGCCGACCGGCAATGACGTGTGCGCCTTGATCGAGGCGATCGCGGCCAGTGAAGCCGCCGCCGTTCCCCAAACCACCCCGCGGCGGCTGTTGGGTCGTCGCGCTTCTTCGGAGAAACCCTCATGACAAGCCCTCGTTTGTCCCCGCTCTCCTGCGGCCTGTCCCTGGCCGTGACGGCGGCTGTGCTTTACCTGGCGTGCGCCCTGGTCGTGGCGTGGTCACCCGGGGCCTTGGCCGCCGGCCTGGGCCTGATCGTGCATGGCCTGAGCCTGTCCGGCCTCTCGCCCGCCATCGGCGAGTTGCGCTGGGGCGCCGTGCTGATCGGCACGCTCGCGATTGCCGGCTACGCCTTCGTCGCCGGTGCCCTGTTTGCCACCGTGCATCGTTGGATCGGAGGTAGCCGATGAACCGCTCTCGACTCTTTCTGCTGCTCGCCAGCCTACTCGCCGCCCCGCTCGTTGCCGCTGCGCCGCCCGAGGCGGCCTCCACGTCCGACGACTCGCCGGTGATCTTTCACTTCGCCGGCTACGCCGACGTCACGGTGACCGATACCCAGGGCGACGCCGGCACGCTCGGCGCGGTGACCCTCGCGCCGATCTTCTGCAGGTTGGTGAGCGCTTTCTGATCGAGGCCGAGGCCGAGTTCGAGGCCGATGACCGCGGCGACCAGGCCGCCGGTCTGGAGTACGCGACAGCGAGCTGGTTGCTGGGCGACTCCTCGGCCGTGGTGGTTGGCAAGTTCCTGAGCCCGGTCGGCTACTTCTTCCAGAACCTGCATCCGTCCTGGATCAACAAGCTCGCCTCGGTACCGGCCGGCTTTGGCCATGGCGGCGCGGCGCCCTTGACCGACGTGGGAGTGCAACTGCGCGGCGGTCGCGCCCTCGCGGATGGCCACCAGCTCAACTACGCCCTGTATGTCGCCAACGGTCCGCGCCTGGGGCTCGAGGGCATGGAAGGTCTGGATCTGGATGTCGAGGGATCCTCGACCAACCGCGATGGCGAACGGGTCTGGGGTGGTCGCGTCGGCTGGCTGCCGCGGCCCGGCCTGGAACTGGGCGCCTCGCTGACCCGTGGCGATGTCGTGCTCGATCCGGGCGAGATGGGAATCGGCATGGCCGAGCCCACCCGTGCCTACCGGGTCGAGGGGGTGGACGTGGCCTGGCAGGCCAGCCGGGCGGTGTCGCTGCGGGGCGAATGGATCCGCCAGCGGGTCGGCGACGCGCCGATGAGCCTGGCGCCCGATGGCGCGACTTGGCGCGCCTGGTATGTGCAGGGGGCGTATCGCTTCGGCGCCGACCGCTGGGAGACGGTGCTGCGCGTTGGCGACTCGCTCTCGCCGCACGGCGAGTCGACCTTCCAGCAAACCGCCCTGGGTCTGAACTACCTGTTCCGCCCCGGTACCCAGCTCAAGCTCAGCTGGGAGATCAACGACAGCGACAACGCCGAGGCCGAGGCCGATCGCGTGCTGTTGCAGCTGGCCCACGGCTTCTAAGGAGACCTGTCATGACACGCGTCCCTCTTCGTTCCCCGGCCATCGCGAGCCAGAGCCTGCGGGCCGTGGCGGCTGCCTTTGGACTCGCCCTGGTCATCCTGCCGGCTGGCGCCATCGCCGCCGATGGCAAGGCCCTGTACGAGTCCACCTGCGTCGCCTGCCATGGCCCGACCGGCAAGGGCGCCATTCCCGGCGTGCCGGATCTGGCCACGCGTCTGGACAAGCCCGACGCCGAGCTGGTTAACAACGTACTCAACGGTTTCCAGACCCCAGGCTCGCCGATGGCGATGCCCGCCAAGGGCGGCAATCCCGCCCTGACCGCGGAGGATGCGCAGGCCATCATTGGCTACCTGCGATCCGGCGCGGGAACCCCTCCGCCCCCGTCGGCCGCCAACGGCGCGCCCGCCTCCCCGCCAGCCGCCGTGCTAGCCCCGGCGCCGGCGGGGGCGACCTCTGCGGGCGTCGCGGCAGATAGCACGGCCTTCGCGCGTGGCGCGCAGGCCTGGGCCGACAACTGCGCCCGCTGCCATGCCATGCGTGATCCCAAGTCGCTGCCCGACGAGCAGTGGCAAGTCGTGGTCACCCATATGCGGCTGCGGGCCGGCCTGGATGGCGCGCAAGCCGACGACATCCTCGTGTTTCTCAAAGGGAGCAACTGATATGCGCCTCCTCTCTCCCGTCCTGTGTGCGCTGACGATCGCCGTGACCGTCCCCGCCCTCGCGGCCGAGCCCAAGGCCCTGTACGACACCACCTGCGTGGCCTGCCACGGGCCCACGGGCAAGGGCGCCATTCCGGGCGTACCGGACCTGGCCACGCGCTTCGGCAAGTCGGATGCGGAGCTTGCGGCCAGCATCCTCAACGGATTCCAAACGCCGGGCTCGCCAATGGCGATGCCGGCCAAGGGCGGCAATGCCGCGCTGACTGCCGCTGATGCCACGGCGCTGGTCGGCTACCTGCGCACGCTCGGCAAGTCCTGAACGCGGCTGTTCGCCAGGAGACTCCCCATGACCACACCCACTGTCCATCCCCGCTCCCCCAACCAGCAACGCGCCCGCGTGATCTTCTGGGTGTTGATGGGGTTTGCGGCCTTCTACCTGATCGCCGAGCACCGCCTGCACCTGTCCGGACTCTGGCGCTGGCTGCCAATCCTGATCCTGCTGGCGTGTCCCTTGCTCCACGTGTTTGGCCACGGGGGCCACGGGGGCCACGGGGGCCATGGAAGTCATGGTGGGTACGGGGGTCACGGCGGGCACGGCGATGGGGACGCGGACCGCGCGTCCTCCAATGGCGGACCGCCGGCCGATGTCCCCACCCCACCGGGAGATGGCCCACGGACGCCGCGCCCGCACGTCCATCGGGGAGACCTGCCATGAACCCGCTCATTCCCGGCTACGGCCTGTGGACGCTGGCCGTGCTCAACGCCGCGTTCTTCATCTTTTTCGCCTGGAGTTTCTACACTCCGCTCACGACACGCGACTGGCGCAGCTTCGGCCTGTACTCGGCGTTCGTTGTGGCGTTGTTCGCCGAGATGTACGGCTTCCCACTGAGCCTGTTTCTGTTGTCGGGCTGGCTGTCGTCGCGCTTTCCGGAGGTGAACTGGCTCAGTCACGACGCCGGCCATGTGCTGGAGATGATGTTTGGCTGGCGGAGCAATCCGCACTTCGGCCCCTTCCATATCCTGAGTTTCGTGCTGATCGGTGGCGGCTTCTGGCTGCTCGCTCGGGCCTGGCCGGTGCTGTATCAGGCCCAGCGCAGCGGCGAGCTGGCCCAGACCGGCCCCTATGCCCGCTTACGGCATCCGCAGTATGTCGGGTTCGCCTTGATCATGACCGGCTTCCTGGTCCAGTGGCCGACCCTACTCACGCTGGTGCTGTACCCGGTGATGCTGATCACCTATGTGCGCCTGGCGATCAACGAGGAGCACGAAACCCGGGCACGCTTTGGCACGGCGTATGAGCAGTACGCGGACGCGGTGCCGCGGTTCTTCCCACGCCGTCGCCGGCCGCTGGCGGTGGCGTCATGAGCACCGCCATGAACACTCAGGCGGTAAGGGTCTGGCCGATCGGCGACATGCTGACCGAGGGCTGCGCCCGCACGCTGGCCGCCACGGTTCGCGGGTTGCCGGGCGTGCAGGCCGCCGAAGCCAATTTTGCGGCCGGCACGCTTCAGGTGCGCTATACCCGCGGCGCTGCGGAGCCGACGGCGATTACGGCGGCGATTCGCGCTTGCGGCTTCACCTGCCGCGCCCCGTCCGCCGAGTTTGTCCCGCCAGGCGCCTCCGCCGGGTCGGCCACCAGTCACTCTGCACATGCCGGCCATGCCCCGTCGCCCTCCCCCGCAGCGTCGGCCCTCCCTGAGGACGCAACGCCGTCGATGCAAGGGCACGCGGGCCATGCGCCCGTCGCGCCGGACAAGCGCGGCGCGGACCCGCACGAGGGCATGCACCACGGGGGCGACCTGCACGCGGCGGCAGCGGACATGCGCCGGCGCTTTGTGGTCGCCCTGCTGTTCTCGATCCCGCTGTTCATCTGGTCGCCGATGGGCATGATGAGTCCGCCCGCGACCCCGTTCGGACTGGCCGAGAACGTCTGGTTGTGGCTGCTGGCCAGCGGTGCGGTGCTTTACCCGGGCTGGCCCTTCTTCGCGGCCGCGATTCGCTCGCTGCGCCGCGGCGTGCTGGACATGGCGGTGCTGGTGCTGCTCAGCGTCGGCACCGGCTACGGCTTCAGCCTGGGCGCGACCTTCGTGTTCGACGGGCCCAACTTCTACGAGGCCTCCTCGGTCCTGCTGACCTTCATCCTGCTGGGCCACTGGCTGGAAATGCGAGCTCGCGCCGGCGCCTCGGATGCCATGAAGGCGCTGCTCAAGCTCTCCCCCCCAAAGGCGATCGTTCGCCGGGACAACGTCGATGTGGAGATCGCCACCGATGAGGTGCAGGTGGGCGAGGTGGTGGTCGTTCGGCCAGGCGCCAAGGTGCCGGTGGATGGTGAGGTGCTCGAGGGCCAGTCCCAGGTAGACGAATCCATGCTCACCGGCGAATCGATGCCCGTGAAGAAGGCGCCGGGCTCGCTCGTCGTGGGCGGCACCATCAATCGCAGCGGCGCCTTCACCTATCGCGCCACCAAGGTGGGCGCCGATACCGCGCTGGCCCAAATCATCAAGCTCGTCCAGGAAGCGCAGAACTCCAAGGCCCCAGCCCAGCTGCTGGCCGACCGGGCCTCGCAATGGCTGGTGCTGGCGGCGATCGTGATCGGCGCGCTCACCTTCGCGGTCTGGTTCTGGTGGATCGGGCAGACCCTGCTGTTCGCGCTCACCTTGACCATCACCGTCTTCGTGATCGCCTGCCCCGATGCCTTGGGCTTGGCCACCCCGATGGCGATCATGATCGGCACCGGCATGGGCGCCCGCCACGGCATTCTGTTCAAGCACGCCGAGGCGATTGAGCAGTGCGCTCGTCTGGACGTCGTGATCTTCGACAAGACCGGCACGCTCACGGTGGGGCAACCCGATGTCGTGGAAACGGTGCCGGCGGCGGACTGGGACGAGGCGCGCCTCATCGAGATTGCGGCCGCCGTGGAGGCGCACTCCGAACACCCGCTGGCGCAGGCCATCCTCAAGCACGCCGGGCCTGTCACAGATCGCGCGTCGGACTACACCAACATCGACGGACAGGGCGCCATGGGCCGGGTGGCGGGTCGCTGGGTGCATTTGGGCAACCGCCTGCTGATGACGGCCGAGGGCGTGGCCGTGGACGAGATCGAGGCACGAGCCGAGAGCCTCAAGGGCGCCGGCCGGACCGTGATCTACGTGGCCGTCGACCGGCGCCTGGCGGGCGTCATTGCGATTGCGGATGCCATTCGCCCCACCTCCCGGGCCACGATCCAGGAGCTTCACCGGCGCAAGGTCCGGGTGGCGATGATCACCGGCGACAACCGGCCCACCGCCGAGCGTGTGGCCGCGGACCTGGGCATCGACATCGTGCTGGCCGATGTCCTGCCTGGCCAGAAGGCCGATGAGGTCAAGAAACTGCAGGCCCAGGGCCTGAAAGTCGGCATGGTCGGCGATGGCGTCAACGACGCCCCGGCGCTCACGCAAGCCGAGGTCGGCTTCGCGATCGGCGCCGGCACGGACGTCGCCATCGACAGTGCCGACATCGTGCTGATGCGCAGCGACCCCTATGACGTCGTGCGGGCGATCACGATCGCCCGCGGGACGCTGCGCAAGATGCACCAGAACCTGGCGTGGGCGGTGGGCTACAACGTCCTGGCGTTCCCGCTGGCCGCCGGTGTGCTCTTCCCGTTCGTGCTCTCGCCCGAAATCGCCGCGCTGTCGATGTCCGGCAGCTCGGTGATCGTGGCGGTCAATGCGCTGTTGCTCAAGCGCCTCCCCCTGGCCGCCGCCGCGGCCGCCCCGTCCCCTGAGACCCCCAAGGAGTCCCTCTCATGAATACCGTCCCCGTTTCCAACCGCGCCGCCTCCCTGCGTGGCCACTCCCGCCGCTGGCTCGGCCTGGGCGTCCTGATGCTGGCGCTGACCGGCGCCGCCCACGCCGCCGAGGGCAGCTTCAAACATGAAGTCGTCATGCGCGGACAGATTCTGGAGGCCGACGCTGGCGCGTTGGTCGTCTGCGTGGGCGAGGCCGATGGCGCCCAGGTCGGGCAGGTGCTCGAAGTCGTGCGCCACAAGCGGGTCTCGCGCAGTCCCAAGGCGGCCGGCCCCCGGTTCCGTCGCGAGCCGGTCGGCCAGGTGCGGATCACGGAGCTGTTCGATACGCACTACGCCCAGGCCCAGGTGGTCAGCGGCAAGCCCAAGGTCAACGACACCGTCGAGTTGATCCGCTGATGGGCGCCCGGCACCCGTGGCCACGCCGGTCGGCCCTCGTGGCCGATAGCGTTGTCGCGGGTGCCTGCCCGCGGGTGCACACGTCCCGGACCGCCCCTTCTTTCCGAGGCTTCCCGTCATGATCCTGATCCCGTGGTTTCGGCGCCATCGCGTCCACGCGTCTTGGCGCCGAAGTGCCCTCGCCGCCGTTGCGGTGCTACTGGTCTCGGGGATGACGGCCTGCGGTCCGGAAAACCCCTACCGGCATGAGGTCCTCATGCGGGGCCACATCCTGGAGTCCACGCACGAAGGCTTGATCCTGTGCGTGGGCGAGAAAGACGGTGCCCGTGTCGGTCAGGTATTCGCGGCGATCAGCCATAGGCGCCTCTCGGACAGGGGTCCACAAGCGGGCTCGCGCTACCAGCGCCAGCCCACCGGCACCGTGCGCATCACCGCGTTGAGGGACGACCACTACGCCGTCGCCGAAGTCGTCGATGGCAAGCCCGGTCTCCACGACACCGTCGAGTTGGTCCGGCCATGAGCGAACGACGCCGGCGGCATTGTTGGCAGACCCCGTGGGCCGCGGCTGGCGCCGCCCGTGGCCCCGGAACGGCGTGCCGCACACACGCCCTTTTCCTCCAAGGAGTCTCGTCATGACCCTACTTCCCTGGATTCAGTTCCCTCGCGCCCCGACGCCTTGGCGCCGATCCACCCGCGCCGCGCTCGTCGCGCTGCTCGTCCTCGGGAGCACGGCGTGCGGACCAGAGGATCCGTGCCGGCATACGGTGCGTATGCGAGGCCACATCCTGGAGGTCCCGCACGGCCGCTTGGTGTTGTGCGTGGGCGAGAAAGGCGCCGTCCAGGTCGGTCAAGTGCTCGACGCGTTCCGCCAGCAGCGCGTCACCGGCTCGGACCCGCAGGCCGGTCCGCGCTACCGCCGGGAACGGTCCGGCACGGTGCGCATCACCTCGCTGTTTGACGAGCATTACGCCACCGCCGAAATCATCACCGGCAAGCCCGGCATCCACGACACCGTCGCGTTGCCCCGGCCATGAACGACCGTCGCTCGCGGCCCCGCGGCCCCGCCCTGACCGCCCCCGTCGGGCGCTTCCCGGCGGGCGCCCCGTCCCGACCGCCGTCCACCCGGCCCCTTCTCTCCCTTTCAAGGACTACCCCCATGGCTTCCGCATCAACACGCTCCCTGCACTTCCTCGGCGCCGCCGGCACCGTTACCGGCTCACGCTACCTGGTCCAGGCGGCGGGCCAACGCATCCTGGTCGATTGCGGCCTGTTCCAGGGCTACAAGCAGCTGCGCGAGCGCAACTGGGCCGAGTTCCCCGTCGCGCCGGCCTCGATCGACACCGTGCTGCTGACCCACGCCCATCTCGACCACGCCGGCTATCTCCCGGCCCTGGTCAAGCAGGGCTTTACCGGCAAGATCCTGTGCACCGAGGCCACCCGCGACCTCAGCCAGCTCTTGCTGCCCGACAGCGGTCATCTACAAGAGGAAGAAGCGCGCTACGCCAAGAAGAAGGGCTACTCCAAGCACGCCAATCCACTCCCCCTCTACACGCAGGAGGATGCGATGACCTGCCTGACCCGCTTCGAGGGCCGCCCCTTCCTGGAGCCGCAGACCCTGGCGCCGGGCGTCAGCGCCCGTTTCATCCCCGCCGGCCATATTCTCGGTGCCGCCCAGATTGCGCTCACCATCGACGGCCGTCGGCTGCATTTCACCGGCGATCTGGGTCGCGCCAGCGACGCGCTGATGAAGGCCCCCGCGCCGTTCGAGGGCGCCGACGTGCTGGTGTGCGAGTCCACCTACGGCAACCGCCGCCATCCCACCGCCGACGCCGAGGCGGAGCTCGCGCCGGTGATCAAGCGGGTCGCGGCCCGCGGCGGTGTGATCGTGATCCCCGCCTTCGCGGTCGGCCGTGCCCAGGCCCTGATGCTGCATATCGCGCGGCTGCGCCAGCGCGGCGAGATTCCGCGCGTCCCGGTCTATCTCAACAGCCCGATGGCGATCAATGCCACTGACCTGTATCACCGCCACCACGGCGAGCACCACGTCACCGACGCCGAGTGCCGGGACATGTATGAGCTCGCGACCATGGTGCGCACCGTGGAGGAGTCCAAGGCGCTCAATATGCAGCGTGGGCCGATGATCATCATTTCCGCCAGCGGCATGCTCACCGGTGGCCGGGTCTTGCACCACCTGGTGGCCTTTGGCCAGGACTCGCGCAACGCGATCCTGCTGGCCGGCTACCAGGCCGGTGGCACCCGCGGCGCAGCGCTCGTGCGCGGCGAGAAGTCGTTGCGCATCTTCGGGCAGGAGGTGCCGATCAATGCCGAAGTGATTGCGATGGAGAGCTTCTCCGGCCACGCCGACAGCGAGGAGTTGCTCGCCTGGCTGCGCCCGGCCCCGGTCACGCCCAAGATGACCTACATCACCCATGGCGAGCCCGATGCGGCCGATGCGCTGCGCGGCCGCATCGAACGCGAGCTCGGCTGGCACTGCCGC
This sequence comes from Tahibacter aquaticus, assembly GCF_004363655.1. Classification (GTDB taxonomy): domain Bacteria; phylum Pseudomonadota; class Gammaproteobacteria; order Xanthomonadales; family Rhodanobacteraceae; genus Tahibacter; species Tahibacter aquaticus. The sequence continues at coordinate 67,255 of NZ_SNZH01000021.1, read as the reverse complement.
GTCCCTGAGCATCTGGAACGGGTGCCGCTCGGCGGCGAGGCGGCGGCATGACCGAGCACGCCCACACCCGCCTGCGCGTCGTGCGCGCCGGCATCGACACCTACCAGCAGCCGGTGGTCTACATGCACCGCGACTGCCCGGTCTGCCGCTCGGAGGGCTTTGCGGCCCTGACCCGCGTGCAGATGCAGGTGGGCGACCGAGAGGTGATCGCCACCCTGAACGTCGTGACGGGTGATCACCTGGCGGTCGACGAGGTCGCGCTCTCGGACGCCGCCTGGTCGGCCGTCGGGCCCGACGCGGGGGCGTTTGCCACCTTCCAGCATCCCGAGCCGGCCGCGTCGGCCGGGGCCCTGCGGGCCAAGGTGTTCGGGGCGCGCCTGGGCGACGCAGATTGCCTGGCCCTGATGCGTGATACGGCCGCCAACCGGCTTTCGGACATCGAACTGGCGGCGTTCGTGACCGCCTGCGCCGGCGAACGCCTGGACCATGGCGAAACCCTGTCCTTGACTCGAGCGATGGTGGCCGTGGGCCAGACCCTGGACTGGGGCGGCGGCCCGGTGCTGGACAAGCACTGCGTGGGTGGCTTGCCCGGCAACCGCACCACCCCGATCGTGGTCGCGATCATCGCGGCGCTGGGGCATCGCATCCCCAAAACCTCCTCGCGGGCGATCACGTCGCCGGCCGGCACCGCCGACACGATGGAAGTCATGGCGCCGGTGGCGCTGGATCTGGCGGCGATGCGGCGGGTGGTCGAACGCGAAGGCGGCTGTATCGTCTGGGGCGGCAATGTGCGCCTGAGTCCGGCCGACGACGTGCTGATCCGGGTCGAGCGGCCGCTGGACTTCGACAGCGATGGGCAACTCGTTGCCAGCGTGCTGTCCAAGAAGGTCGCCGCCGGCGCGAGTCACGTGCTGATCGACATGCCCGTCGGGCCCACGGCCAAGGTACGGTCCGACGGCGCGGCGCAAGCGCTGGCAGCACGGCTGACCGACACCGCGTCCGCAATGGGGCTGATGCTCGCCGTCCTGCGCACCGACGGGCGACAGCCGGTCGGCGTGGGCATCGGCCCGGCGCTGGAGGCTCGCGATGTGCTGGCCGTACTGCGCGGCGCGCCCGAGGCCCCGGCCGACTTGCGCACGCGGGCTTTGGCCGTCGCCGGCGCCTTGCTCGAGCTCGCGCCCGGCACACCGCCCGGTCAGGGACTGGCCTTGGCCACGCAGGCGCTGGACTCCGGTCGCGCCTGGGCCAAGTTCCTGGCTATCTGCGAGGCGCAAGGCGGCTTCACGGAACCAGGCGAAGCGCCCTTCCAGGCACCGGTGGTGGCCCCCCGTGCCGGGCGCATCGCCGCGATCGACAACCGGCGCCTGGCCAAGGTGGCCAAGCTGGCAGGCGCGCCCGGCGCGGCCTTGGCCGGCGTCGTCTGCACCGTGCGCATCGGGGATGCCATCGCCGCCGGGCAGCCGCTGTACACCGTGCACGCCCAGTCCCCCGGCGAGCGCGACTACGCCCTGGCCTACGCCCACGCGCACCCCGACATCCTGTCCCTGGAGGCCCCATGAGCCGCGTCCTGATCCCCTTTCCCGATTTGCAACCCTTGGCGGTCGAGCTGGGGGCGCGCCTGCAGGCTCGCGTGGCGCCCGTGGGCTGGCGCCGGTTCCCTGACGGCGAATCGCTGGTGACGCTCGACGCCCAACTCGAGGGCGCCGACGTGGTGTTGGTGGCCGGACTGAGGCATGCGGACTCGGTCGCATTGGCGCTGCGCCTGGTCGCCGAGACTGCCCGCGAGCTGGGCGCCCGCTCGGTCGGCCTGGTCGCCCCGTACCTGCCCTACATGCGCCAGGACACCCGCTTCCATCCCGGCGAAGCGATCAGCGCGCCGATCTTTGCCCGCTTCCTGGAGCAAAGCGTCGACTGGCTGGTGACGGTGGATCCGCACCTGCACCGCAACCCGCGCCTGGACGGCTTGTTCTCGATCCCCACCCGCCATGTGGCGGCGGCCCCGGCCATGGCGGCTTGGGTGCAGGCCAACGTGCCCGACGCGATCCTGATTGGCCCGGACAGCGAGTCGGCGCAGTGGGTTGGCGACATCGCCGACCGGGCGCAGGTGCCGTTCCAGGTACTGGCCAAGATCCGGGAGGGGGATCGCGCCGTGCAGGTGAGCCTGCCCGACCCCATTGCCGCCCGCGGCCGCACGCCGGTGGTGGTCGATGACATCGTTTCCTCGGGCCACACGATGATCGAAACCCTCAAGCATCTTTCGGCGTTGGGCTTGCCCGCCGCCACGTGCCTGGTCACCCACGCGGTGTTCTCCGAGGACGCGTACGAACGCCTGCTGGCCGCGGGTGCCCAGCGCGTCGTCAGCACCGACACCATTGCCCACCCGGCCTGCAACGCTATTGCGATGGCGCCGCTCCTGGCCGTGGCCTGCGAGGCGCTGCTGGCCGAGCGCACCCCGTCCCTGGCCGCCCTGTGATGCGCGCCGCCCTCGCCCCCGCCTGTGCCCTGGAGATCCGATGAACGACCTGACCTGTCCCGCCAGCGCCCTGAGCGCCATAGACCAGCACCGGATGGACCAGTTGGCCCGGCGCTACGCCCAGGCCGAGCCGGCCTTCGCCGCCTGGGCCGCCGGCTATGGCGTCATCGCGCACACGCCGCTCACGCAGCTGCGCGTGCGCGCGATGCTCGAGGAACTGGTCGCGACCGGCGCCCTGCCCGATACCGCGACCGGCTACCGGCGCCTGAGGGCGGCCGACCGCGTGGCCAGCGCCGGCATGTGGTTGGTGGCGCACATGACCTACGCCCGACGGGTCCGGCTGGACGGCAGCCCGATGGCGGCCGAGGACTTCAAGCCGCAGCCCGAGGGCCATACCGGCGGCGCCTTGAACATGGTGCCGGCCTACACCGGCTACCTGGCAATGAATGCACTCGACGGGGTGACCCGCGCCTGGATGATGGGACAGGGTCACTGCGTGGCGGCCATCGATGCGCTCAATGTGATCGTCGACAACATGAGCCCGGCGCATGCGGCCCGCTACGGCCTGGACGAGCCGCAGTTGGCGCGCTTCGTCGGCGACTTCTACTCCTACGAACTCACCCCGGAGGGCCGCCCGGCCTCGCCGCTGGGCTCGCACGTCAACGCCCACACTGCCGGCGGCCTGCAGGAGGGCGGTTACCTGGGCTTTGCCGAGCTGCACTACGTGCACGCGCCGCTGCCCGGGGAGCGGTTGGTCGCGTTCGTCAGCGACGGGGCGTTCGAAGAGCAGCGCGGCGGCGACTGGGCGCCGCGCTGGTGGCGCCCCGACGATTCGGGGCTGGTGGCGCCGATCATGGTGCTCAACGGCCGGCGCATCGAGCAACGCAGCCAGATCGAGCAACAGGGCGGCGAGGACTGGCTGTACCGCCACCTGCGGCTCAATGGCTTCGAGCCCATTGGCCTGGACGGCCGCGATCCGGCCAGCATTGCCTGGGGTATCCACGTGATCGAGTCGCGGCTGCAGGCCTGCGCCGAGGCGGCGGCGCTGCATCCCGAGGGCGATTTCCGGATCCCACTGCGTTACGGCGTGGCCGAAGCGCCCAAGGGCTTCGGGTTCCCGGGTGCCGGCACGAACGCCGCTCACAACCTGCCCCTGTCCGGCAATCCCCACCGCGACGCTGCGGCGCGCGACCAGTTCAATGCCGGCTGCGCGCCCCTGTATGTGCCGGCCGCCGAGTTGCTCTCGGCGGTCGCGGCCCTCAACACGCATGGCGCCCAGGGCCGACCGCGGGAGCGGGACCACGCCCTCGCCGCGCGTCAGGTCATCTTGCAGGCCGCGCCGACACCGGCGTGGGCCGAAGCCGGTTCCGCGGGATCGCCCATGGCCGCCTTGGACGGCCAGTTCGTACGGCTCGTGCAGGCCAATCCCCATCTGCGGCCGCGCGTGGGCAATCCCGACGAGCTGCGCAGCAACAAGCTCGATACGACCTTGGACCTGCTCAAGCACCGGGTGCACGTCCCCGAGCCAGGAGTGGCGGAATCGCGGACTGGCGCCGTGATTACGGCGCTCAACGAAGAGGCCGTGGTCTGCGCGGCCTTGGCCAACAAGGGCGGGCTCAACCTCGTGGTCACCTACGAAGCCTTTGCGCCCAAGATGCTCGGGGCCCTTCGCCAGGAACTCATCTTCGCGCGGCATCAGCGCGAGGCAGGTCGGTCGCCGGGCTGGCTGGGCGTGCCGGTCGTGCTGACCTCGCACACCTGGGAAAACGCCAAGAACGAGCAGTCGCATCAGGACCCGACCCTGGCCGAGGCCTTGCTCGGCGAAATGGCGGACGGTGCGCGCGTGTGTTTCCCGCCCGACGGCAACAGCGCCATGGCGGCCCTTACCCACAGTATCCAAGCCCTGGGCACGATCACGGCGCTGGTCGTGCCCAAACGCGAGGTCCCGAATCGGCTGACGCCGGCGCAGGCCCGCCTGTTGGCAGACGAGGGCCTGCTCTTGCTGCACGGCGACCCCGACACGGCTGCCGTATTGTTGGCCGCCACGGGCAGCTACCAACTTGGCGAGGTTTTGCGGGCGCATCGGCGTCTACACGAGGCCGGCATCACTGCGGCGGTGATTTACGTCGGTGAGCCGGGGCGACTGCGGACCGGGCGCGACGCGCGGGAGGCGGCCTACGTGCTGCCCGATGCGGTGGTGCTGCGTCACTTCCCGGTCGGCATTCCGCGCGTGTTCGTGACTCACACCCGGCCCGAGCCCTACCTGGGCGCGCTGCGCCGGATCGATACCGGGCCCGCCACCACGCGGGCGCTGGGCTTTGTGAACCAAGGCGGCACGCTGGACGTGCCCGGGCTGCTGTTCGCCAACGGCTGCACCTGGGCGCATACGGTGGCGGCGGCGCTGGCAGTGCTGGGTCGCCCCCTCAATGACGGACTGCGCGCCGACGAGCAAGCCGCCCTGGCCGGCCGCGGCGACCCGACCCTGATCACGCGCCCGGCATGAACACCCCTCAGCCAACGCCTACCTCGCGCCTGCCCCGCAGCCTGCAGATCGCCGTGGCCCTGGGCGGCTTCGGCTGGACCTGGTGGCGGCGCCATCGGCGCGCCCCGGAAAGCCTGCCGGCGCGCCTGCGCGAGACCCTCGAAGGCTTGGGCACGACCTTCGTCAAACTGGGCCAGGGGTTGAGCCTGCGGCGGGACCTGTTGCCGGCACCGTACCTGTCGGAACTGGAAGCGCTACATGCCCACGTGCCCCCGTTCGAGTCGGCCTTGGCCGTGGCGGCGATCGAATCGGCGTTCGGCCAGCCCGTGGACCAACTCTTCGCCGAGTTCGAGCTGGTGCCTTTTGCCGCCGCGTCGGTCGCCCAGGTGCATCGGGCCCAGCTGCCGGACGGGCGCACGGTCGCGGTCAAGGTGCGAAGGCCTGGCATCGTGGCCCAGGTGCATGCCGACCTGCGGCTGCTGCGGCGCTTCGTGCGCGTCAGCCAGTGGCTGGTGCCGGGTCTGCGGCGCTATCAGCCGCTGGAGCTGGTCGACGAACTCGGGCAGTCCCTGCAGCAGGAGATCGACATGGTCCAGGAAGCGCGCAACATGCGCCGTCTGGCCCACACGCTCGACCCGCTCCCCTACCTCTCGTTGCCCCACGTGGTCGAGCCATGGGTGGGGGCCGCCGTGATCGTCCAGGAATTCAGCCACGGAGCACCCATCGCGTCCCGGAATCGCACGCCGCGTGGGCGCGAGCTGGCCGGACGGCTGCTCGATGCCTATGTGCACCAGCTGATGGGGTCCGGGGTGTTCCACGCCGATCCCCATCCCGGCAACTTGTTTGAGCTCCCGGACGGTCGTCTGTGCTTCCACGACTTTGGGTCCATCGGTTTCCTGGACCCCGCGGCGCGCATGGCCTTCGCGCAACTCATTGAGGGCTTGGTCGCCAACGAACCCCAGGATGTACTCGACGCCGTAGTGGCCATGGGGTTCATCTCGGGTCCGGTTGACCGTCAGGCTTACGTCCGCGCCATCAGTGAAATCCTCAGCAGCCTGGCCACCCTGCCCTTGAACGAATGGTCCATGGCAGATGCGATCTGGCGGGTGGCGCGGATCGGGGCGGGCGCGCACTTCCGGCTGCCGCGTCATCTGTTGGTCCTGATGCGCACGCTGTTCCTGGCCGAAAACACCCTGCGGTCCCTGGATCCGGAGCTGGACCTTCTGCGGGCTCTGGGGGATCGGGCCGAACGCATCGTGCAGACGCTGCAACAGCAGTCAACCGGGCGCCCGTTGCACGAAAAGTTGATCAAGGGTGCCGAGCAGTTGCCGGTCGTGGCGATGCAGGTGCTTCGGCAGCTGCGACTGGACGAGGGGCGGCCCGCGCTGTCGCTGCACCATCGCGGCCTGGAGCCGCTGGAAACGACGCTGGCGCGCACCGGCAATCGCCTGGCCCTGGCGCTGGTGACGCTGGGCCTGTACCTGGCCGGGTCGGTGATAATGCTGCACGGCGCCGGGCCGCGCCTGTGGGGCCATCTGCCGGTGCTCTCGGCGCTGGCGTTCGCGGCCGCGCTGGTGCTGTCCTGGCGGCTGGTGCGCGCCATTTCGCGGTCGGGGCATTTATGAGTGCGTCGACCCGCAACTGGCTGGTAATGAACGTGGGGTCGGCCACGCTCAAGGTGGCCGTCTACACCGTGGATGGGGATGGCGAGAGGGCCGGTGCCAGCCACCGCGTCACGATTCCCCTGGGTGACGATGCTGACGTTGACGCGGCGCTCAGCACCGCGTTGACCCGACTACCCGCGGCGGCGCAACAGCCGCAGGCGATTGTGCACCGGGTGGTTCACGGCGGCCGACGCGCCGGTGCGGTCGTGCTGACCCCGGCACAGTGTGCCGAGCTGACGGCCCTGGCCCCCATGGCCCCCTTGCACCAACCCCCGGCGCTGGCGCTGGTGGAACTAGCCGCAAGACGCTGGCCGCGAGCCCGCCAGTTTGCCGCCTTCGACACCAGTTGGCACGCGCATCTGGCGCCGTGGTCCCGCCGGCTGCCACTGCCCCAGGGGCTGCATACCGCCGGCGTCATGCGGTATGGATTCCATGGTCTCGCCTACCAATCGGCCTGGCGACAACTGAAGGCCCAGGCCCCGGCGCTGGCCCATCGGCGGCTCGTCATGGCCCACCTGGGCGGCGGGTCGAGCCTGTGCGCCGTGCACGATGGGCGCAGCATCGACACCACGATGGGGCTGACGCCGCTCGATGGCGTCCCGATGGCGACGCGGTCGGGCAGCCTGGATCCTGGCGTGATTGGCTACCTGACCCACGCCCTGCGGATGCCTTGGCCCGAAATCGAACAGGTGCTGTGGCGCGAATCGGGCCTCAAGGGCCTGTCCGGGTTGAGCGGCGACATGCGCGAACTCCAGGCCGATCCCGGGGAGGCTGCCGCGCTCGCCCGCGAGCACTACGCGCGGCGCGTGGCCCAGGCGATGGCGGCAATGGCCACGAGCCTGGGCGGTGTGGACGCCATCGTCTTTTCGGGGGGCATCGGGGCCGGCGCGGCGGCTGTACGCGCCCAGATCGCCGCGCCGCTGCGCTGGATGGGCATCGAGCTTGACCCCGAAGCCAATCAACGCGGCGGCCCCGCGGTGCATGCCGACCACGCCACGGTCAGTGCCTGGGTGTTCCACGTCAATGAAGAAGACGAATTACTGGAGGCCGCGCTGGCCGAGGAGCGTGCGTGAGTACGGAAATGACACTGACCCGCGCCCGCCCCGGCGAGGCGACGGTCGCCCGCTTGTTGGCCACGGCCGACGCGCAACTCGCTGGCCCTCGCCCCTGGGATCTGCAGGTGCACGATCCGGGCCTGTTTGCCCGCGTGCTGGCGCAGGGCTCGCTGGGGTTTGGTGAGGCTTATATGGACGGCGCCTGGGACGCGGCCGACCTGGACGGCTTGGTGGCACGGCTGCTCGCCGCCGGCCTGGACCGCCGGGTGCTGGGCTGGCGCGACCGCTGGGACGCGCTGCGTGCGCGACTGATCAACCTCCAGGCCGGTCGCCGGGCCTTCATCGTGGGCGAGCAGCACTATGACCTGGGCAATGACCTGTATCGGGTGATGCTGGGCGATCGCATGGTCTATAGCTGTGGCTACTGGCGGCAGGCCCAGGACTTGGAGGAAGCGCAGGAAGCCAAGCTCGACCTGGTCTGCCGCAAGCTCAAGCTCGAGCCCGGCCAGCGGGTCCTGGACATCGGCTGCGGCTGGGGCGAGGCGCTGCGATACGCGGCCGAGCGCTACGGCGTTCACGGTGTCGGGCTGACGGTCTCGTGCGAGCAGGCCGCCTATGCCCGGGAGCGCTGCCGGGGGCTGCCCATCGAAATCCGCGTGCAGGACTACCGCGACTTCCATGAACCGGTCGATCGGATTTTCTCGATCGGCATGTTCGAGCATGTTGGCGTGCGCAACTACGCCCAGTATTTCGAGCTTGCGGCCCGCAACCTGCCAGATGACGGCCTGATTGTGCTGCACACGATTGGTACCAACCGATCCACCACCCATACCGACCCCTGGATCGACCGCTACATCTTCCCCAACTCGATGCTGCCCTCGGCCGCGCAGATCACCGCCGCCCTGGAAGGCCGCTTCGTGCTGGAGGACTGGCACAACTTCGGCGCCGACTACGACCGCACCCTGCAAGCGTGGCGGGACAACATCGAAGCCGGGTGGAGCCGTCTGCCCGCGCGCTACGACGAGCGGTTCCGCCGCATGTGGCGGTTCTACCTGGCCTCGAGCATGGCCCTGTTCCGGGTCCGACAGGCCCAGCTCTGGCAACTCGTGCTCTCCCCCCGCGGTGTGCGCGGGGGGTATGTCGCCCCTCGCTGAGTCCCGTGGTCTCGGCTTCCTTGTTCCTGCCCGTCCGTTACCCCCACCCACTTCACCGGAGTCCCTCCATGAACACCCTCATTGCCGTGATCTACAAGCACCAGGAAGACGCTGCCGCCCAGACGCTGGCACGACTGCAAGACCTGCAGCGCGAGTACCTGATCGCGCTGGAAGATGCGGTGATCGTGCGACGAAACGCCGACGGCAAGCTGCATCTGCAGCAGTCCATCAACCTGATCTCGGCGGGCGCCGCGACCGGGGCCTTTTGGGGCCTGTTGGTCGGCGTCATCTTCGCCGGGCCGTTGGGCCTGGCGGTGGGTGGCTTGGGCGGCGCCGGGCTCGGCGCGTTGGCGGCGCGGCAGAGCGACTACGGCATCGACGATGAGTTCATCCGCGAATTGAGCGCCGAGGTCGAGCCGTGCTGTTCGGCCTTGTTCGTGCTCGTCCGGTCGATGACCACCGACAAGGTGATCGCTGAGCTCGAGGGCACGGGCGGGCGTGTGCTCAAGACCTCGCTGCCGGCCGATATCGAGGCGCGCCTGCAGCAGGCCCTGGCGAGCGCGGCGCCCGGCCACGCCGGCCACTGAGTCACAAGGAGACCTCGCGATGCGACCCCCCAAGCCCCTTTCCCTTCCCGCCGGTTCCGTCGCCCTGCCGTCCTCCGGCCGGCGGCGGTTCGTCCAGGGCATGACCGCCTTGGCGGCGGTGTGCGCATCCGGCCTCCCCGGACGCGCCGCCTGGGCGCAGCCTGCCGGACCTGAGCAGCTGAGCGGTACGACGTTTGATCTGGTCATCGACGAGTTGCCGGTGAACTTTACCGGCACGCCCCGGATCGCCACGGTCGTCAACGGGCGTCTGCCCGGTCCGGTCCTGCGCGTGCGCGAAGGTGACACGGTCACGCTGCGCGTCACCAACCGACTGCGGGAGATGACCGCGATCCACTGGCACGGTGTGATCCTGCCGCCCGAGATGGATGGCGTGCCGGGCATCAGCTTCCCCGGCATCGCGCCGGGGGAGACGTTCACGTACCGCTTCACTCTGGTACAGAGCGGCACCTACTGGTACCACGCCCACACCCTGCACGAACAAACCGGACTCTATGGCGCGTTGATTGTCGAACCGCGCGTGGCCGACCCGGTGGTGGTCGACCGCGACTATCCGGTGATCCTCGCGGACTGGACCGACGAGGACCCCCTTCAGGTGTTCCTGAACCTCAAGAAGATGGGGGGCTACTACAACTTCGCCCAACCCACCGTCGGCGACTTGCTGGCGGACGTCTCGCGCGCGGGACTGGCTGCTGCCCTCGAAAAACGGCGCATGTGGAACCGCTCGCGCATGAGTCCGACGGACTTCAGTGATGTGTCGGCGGCCACCTACACCTACCTGATGAACGGTGCCTCGCCCGCCGGCAACTGGACGGCCTTGGCCCAGCCGGGCGAACGTGTGCGCTTGCGCTTCATCGGTGCTGGTACCGCGACCTACTTCGACGTGCGCATTCCTGGACTCAAGCTCACCGTCGTGGCCACCGACGGTCAGGCGGTCGAGCCGGTGGAGGTCGATGAGTTCCGGATCGGTCCGGGGGAAACCTACGACGTCCTGGTGCAACTACCGGATGAGCGCGCCTATTCGATCTACGCCCAGTCGATGGACCGAACGGGTTTCGCCCGAGGCACCCTTGCGCCCCGGGCCGGCATGACCGCTGAACCGCCGCCGCTGGAGTCGCCGGCCTGGCTCGACCCGATCGACATGATGGGCGCGATGGCGGCCATGGGCAGCCTGCCCGACATGGCCGGCGGCGCCGGCCCGCATGCCGGGCATGGGATGGTCGAGCGGCCGGCACGGGCGCGCCATGCGCGCACAGAGTATGGCGCCACGACCGACATGCGGGTGGACTACCCCCGCGACAACCTCGATGACCCAGGCACGGGCCTGCGCGCCAACGGCCGCCGTGTGCTGACCTACGCCGACCTGCGCACGATCGGTGGTTCGCTCGACGCCCGCGAGCCACAGCGCGAGTTGGAGCTGCATTTGACCGGCAACATGGAACGCTTCATCTGGTCGCTCGACGGCGTCAAGCTCAACGACGCCAAACCAATCCACTTCCGCAAGGATGAGCGCCTGCGGGTCACCCTGGTCAACGATTCGACCATGGCGCATCCGATGCACCTGCACGGGATGTGGAGCGAGCTCGAATCGCCGCAGGGCGTGTTCCAGGTGCGCAAGCACACGGTCTCGGTACAACCCGCCCAGCGTGTGAGTTTCGCCGTGACGGCCGATGCGCCCGGACGCTGGGCCTTCCACTGCCACCTGCTCTACCACATGGCCGCGGGCATGTTCCGCGAGGTGGTGGTCGCATGACGCGCTCAATCACAGGTTGGCTATTTTTGCCCATCCCCCGATAGATTCCAATAAGGAATAAATTCCTTCTCTTACAGTAAGTTAGAAAATTGAAATGAGCCGATACTGGGGTTTTGGAGCAACGGAACAGAATGCGTACTTAAGGTGCGCAAGCAGGCTTTCCTCCTGAGCCGGATAGGTTCCGAACGGATGAAGCCGAGCTCAGTCCTCCCAGCTGACGCGACGGCTCGGCGGCGTTCGGGGGCCCGCCCGCTTATGTTCGGTGTTCCGGTATACCGACACGATGCGTTCGGCCACTTCTCGTCCCACCGGCCGTCCCTCAAGAAAGTCGTCGATGGCGTCGTAGCGGACACCCAGAGCCATTTCGTCCGGGTGCAACGGACGCAAGAGCTCGAGGTCCGCGGTCGGGATCTTCTGCACCAGGTTAAACGGCGCACCCAGGTGCTCGGCCAGCGCACGAACCCGACGTTTGGTAAGCCCGGTCAACGGCGCGAGATCACAGGCGCCATCACCGTGTTTAGTGAAGAACCCCATTACGGCTTCTGCCGCGTGATCGGTGCCGATGACCAAGCCGTGCAGCGCATTGGCGGCGGCATATTGGACGATCATGCGCTGACGGGCTCGCACGTTGCCGGCGATAAGGTCCGCGGCGTGCGCGTCGCCAAACGATGCGCCGGCGTCGATCATCGACTGCAGCGTCGCGTCGACGGCGGGTTGTATGTCGACGCGCAGGATCTGGTCGGGCTCGATGAAGGCGATCGCGGCTTCCGCGTCATGCGCGTCGCGCTGCTCGCCATAGGGCAAGCGCATGGCGACGAAGCGCGCGTCATACCCCTGGGTCCGAAGCCCGGCGACCACCAACTGGCACAGCCGTCCGGCGGTCAACGAATCCACGCCGCCGCTGATGCCCAGTACCAGGGATTTTCGACCGGCGCGTTGAAGTTCTTCGGCTAGGAACGCCACCCGACAGCGCCACTCGGTCTCGATATCAAAATGCTCAGCGACGTCGAGCGCCGCAGCAATTTCGCGCTGTGCAGCGAACGGGTCCGTGTCCACGGCGCTGGGCCTCGGCGTCTAGGATTTCTTTCCGGTGTTGCTCTGAATCAGGTCGTTCAGCGATTCATGACCGGTGCGCTCCAGTAGCGTCTTTAGGTGCATGTCACCACGCACGCCGAAGTCGCGCCCGTACTGTGCTTCGATTGTGCTGACGTTGGTGTCACCGCGTTTCTGGCGCAGAGGACCGCTGTCGTTTCGCGACCGCTGGCCGCGCATGCCGGGGGCATCTTTCTTTGCCATCGCGTTGCTCCAAGGATCTGAGGTGGGACCAGTGTAGACGGGCGAATTTCAGGCTGCAAAGAAACTCGGACTGGAGCGGTTGCGTCGAGTTTAGGAGCCGAGGGTCGACGTCGATGGCGTCTCATCGGTTGAGATCGGCGCGCGCCGGGCGAGCATGTCTTCGAAGGCCTGGGCGCGTGCGGTCGCGAGCGCTGCGGCCGTTTCAGCCGCTTGGCGCGATGCCTGTTCGTGCGCCAACGCTTCGCGGACGGCGGTCAGGTCGGCGCGTAGTGCTTCGCCGGCCAGTTGTTCGTTTGCCCAGCGGATCTGTAGTCCGTCGAGTTCCCGAGGGAGGGGGCGTAGTGCTTGGACTTCCTCGTCCAGCCGGCGTACTTGCGCGCGAAGCTCCCGCACGTCGCGGTCTTGCTGGCCGGCCTGCTCGGTGAGACGGACGTTATCGCGGTTGAGCTGCAGCAGTTCCTGGTTCTTGCTGGTGACGCTATCGCGAGCCTCGCGCAGATCGATCTGCAGCTGCTGCACCTGATGTTCATGCCGGCGCTGGTCCTGGTCGCGCTGTTCCCTCACCGAAGCTCGATAGTGCTCCAGCGCCTCGCGGGCATGCGTGTGCTTTTGTTCCAGCGACTGCGCGTGCGCTTCGTGCTCGCTCAAGCGCGCCGAGAGCCCAGCAATTCGTTCCTCGAGCTGACCAATGGTGTTCGTGGCGGCCGCCAGGCTGGCCTGGGCGGCTTTGTGCTCGGCCTGCTCGGCCTGCAGCATGTCCTCAGTGCGGCGCAACTGCGCCGTCAGCGTAGCGCTTTCCTGTCGGGCCTGTTCTACCGCGGCCGTGCAATCGCGCAGCTGGGCGTCGCATCGAGCTTGGGCGTCGGCGATGCGTTCGTCGGCTTCCGCATTCAACTGACCAGCCAGCCGACTGACCAGGTCCGCGAGCGCATCGCTCAGCGGGAATTTCCCGCCGACGCCTTGTGCATCTTCCGCTTCCAGCTCCTTCAGGTAGCGGTGGATCGTCGTCTTGGAACCGGTGTTGCCGAGTGCAACGCGTAGCGCGTCCACGGAAGGGTGCTTGCCCTGCGCCAGGAGCGCATTGCGCGCCTTCTCGACCTCGCTCTTGTAGACACCGCCGCGTGCCATCTGTTTGTCCTCGATGTATTTCGTACGGCATTACATACTATGTAATTACGTAATGTTCAATGTGCTGAATTGATCGAATTGAGGCAGATTTCCAACGCAGGATAATGGTGAATTATCCCGCCTTAGAACCGCTCCGTGACCGGAATCGTCGGAATTCGGTACGAAATGGCGATTGGCCAGCGACGCGACCAGATCGGGTCCTTTACCCCGCATTGCACTGCTTCAGCGGAAAAACCCGGCGCCTTAGAGCCACACCGATCGGCGCCCTTAATCATGATTGACTGCTATTACACTTAGTGTAATAGGGTCATTGACAAGTATCAGCGACGGATTTACGCTCGGTGACATGGACGTGGACTTCGAAGACGCCTCGCTCAAGAGGCTTGAGGCAGACCCGAGGTTCACGGCGGGTTACGAGGCTGCGATCGTGAAAGCCTTCCGAAAACGACTGCAGCTGATTCGTGCGGCACCTGATGAACGTGTTTTTTACGCCATGAAGTCCCTTCACTACGAAAAACTCAGAGGCGACCGGGACGGTCAATGTTCGATGCGGTTGAACGATCAGTGGCGGTTGCTCTTGCGTCTGCAGCAAACCGAGGACGGGAAGACAGTCGTGATCATTTCCATCATCGATTATCACTAACCTTTCCCAGGATGACCCCATGAACACTGTTGCTGAAATTTTCCCACCGGGCGAATTCTTGCGGGACGAGTTGGAAGCTCGCGGGTGGTCGCAGACCGAGCTGGCGGAGATTATTGGTCGCCCCGTCCGACTGATCAACGAGCTGATTGCCGGGAAGAAGGCGATTACGCCGGAGACGGCGGTTCAACTCGGTGACTCGCTCGGTACCGGGCCGGAGGTGTGGATGAACCTGGAGAGCCAATACCAGCTCTCCAAGGTTCGTTCGACCGATGGGCTGATTGCTCGTCGGGCAAAACTCTACGAACGGTTTCCCGTGCGCGAAATGATCCGCCGCGGCTGGATCGAAGCGACCAAAAGTATCGACGTGCTCGAACAGCAGTTCATGGCCTTCTTTGGCGTGGAGAGCGTGGATGCGGAAATCCCGTTCTGTCACGCGGCCAAGAAAACGAACACGCACGAGCAACCCAGCGTTCTGCAACTGGCCTGGCTGTGCCGGGCTCGCCGGATTGCGTCGGAACTCGTGCTAGGTCCGTACACGGAGGCGGCCCTGCGCCACGCATTGCCTCGCTTGTCGGCGCTGTTGACGGCACCGGAAGAAACCCGCCACGTGGCTCGCGTGCTCGGCGAGTGTGGGGTGCGCTTTGTCGTTGTCGAACCGATTCCCGGCGCGAAAATCGATGGTGCCTGTTTTTGGCTCACGGACGTGCAGCCCGTCATCGCGTTGACCCTGCGCTTGGATCGTATCGATAATTTTTGGTTCGTACTCCGGCATGAGCTGGAACACGTACTTCGTCGTCATGGTCAAGGCAGTTACATCCTGGATCAAGACATCGAAGGCACGGCAGCGGACCAGGTCAATGAGGAAGAAGTCATCGCGAATACCGAGGCGGCTGAATTTTGCGTCTCGCAGGCAGAAATACGAAATTTTGTTGCCCGAGTCGCTCCGTTTTTTGCGGAGGACCGTGTTCTGCTGTTTGCCCAGCGGCTTGGCATTCATCCAGGCTTGGTGGTTGGACAGCTGCAGCGTCGACTCGGGCGCTACGACCTGTTCCGAAAGCATCAAGTCAAAGTGCGCCAGGCAGTCACGTCATCGACGCTGACGGATGGCTGGGGTGTGGTTCACGCTGTGTAGAGGTAGAGAAGTAGAGGAGAAGGCGATGTCTGGCTATACGAACGCGGTCAAGGAATACGTCGAGCGCTACCAGGCCGAAATGGGTGGGGACGGCTTGCTCGATCCTCACGCGGTTGCGGAATGGGCATACCGTAACGGACTGCATAAGCCCAATATCAAGACCGTCATTGATGCGATCGCCAGTGACATTGCACAGGTATTTCGCGAGGAATATCGGGTCGATCGACACGGGCGACGGTATCGCGCCAAGCACGCGGCACCCCAGAAGCGCGGGAACCAAACATTGTCGCTTTGGGCGGATCTCGACGATCCGAACGCGCCCCACGCGCACTTCGTCAAATCATTCGGTCAGCGGCGCCTGCAAATTGTTGGCGACTGCGTGCAGCTAACGACGGACGTCAATGTCTACAATGAGAAACGGTGTCCCGCCGACCCCATTCAGATCCCGCTGGATTTCACGTTGGACGTAATGGAACTGCAGCAGGTTGTAAAGAAAGTCGCCTAGGCGAATAAATAATGCTTTTGTGCACGTGTTAGCGATGTTGCGTGTCGGTTTTTCGCGCATTCCCCCCATCTGATTGGAGAACGATCATGGCAAAGAATGAGAAGACCAGCTCACCGGTGACCAAGATCGCATCCTCGGTCCTGCGCGATTCGAGCGCCAGCAAGGCGGCGAAATCGTTGGCCGGTAGCGCGCTGTCGCAATTCCGCACCACCAAGCAATCATCAGCCACGACCGCACATACGGCGGCCAACGCGTTGAACGATGGGCGCACCAGTCCGGCACCGAAAACCTTGGCGGGCAGCGTGCTGACGCAGAAAAGCAAGAAGTCGCGTTAGACGCTTCGGCGAGAGATCTCTCATGGCGCAGGTCACGGGCAAGATGCTGACACTCTGCCACCGGATTCTTCCGGTAGCAGGACGACCGCGTCTGTGAACAGCTCCGTGTCCAAACTCGATCAGTACTTGGACGCGGCTACGCGGCCGAACACGCGCCGTAGCTATGAACAGGCCACACGCCATTTCGAAATCGAATGGGGTGGCCATCTGCCGGCGACGCCCGATAGCGTCGCTCGGTACCTCGCCCACTACGCGGGGGACCTCGCCATCAATACGCTCAAGCACCGTCTGGCGGCGTTGGCAAAATGGCATGCCGATCATGGCTTCGCGGATCCGACTCGCACTCCGATCGTTCGCAAGGTGCTAAAGGGAATCCAGGCTGTCCATGTCAACGTCGAGAAGCAGGCTCCACCGCTGCAGCTAACTCAGCTAGGCCTTGTTGCCGACTGGCTGGAGAACGCAGGCAATTCCGCCCAGACTCGTGGCGATCGCGCCAGCGAACTACGGTATCTGCGTGACCGTGCGCTGATGTTGCTCGGGTTCTGGCGCGGCTTTCGCGGTGACGAATTGTTGGCGCTGCGCGTTGAACATTTGCACGTGGTGCCGGGTCAAGGCATGACGTGCTTTCTCGCTCGAACCAAAGGCGATCGAGAAAACGCGGGCAGAACCTACAAGGTGCCCGCGCTATCGCGCTGGTGCCCAGTAGCGGCAGTCGCTGCGTGGGTGACGACAGCTTCCCTCACGCAGGGCCCCGTATTTGGCGGCATCGATCGTTGGGGTGGTCTGTCCGAGCATCCATTGCACGCCAACAGCCTCATTCCACTGTTTCGACGCATGCTTTCGCGCGCAGGCCTCGCCTCACCCGAAACCTATAGCAGCCATTCCTTGCGCCGTGGATTCGCGGGTTGGGCCGACGCCAACGGCTGGGATGTGAAAACGCTGATGCAGTACGTGGGTTGGAAAGACGTGCACTCGGCCATGCGCTACATCGACGGGAAAGATGCTTTTGCACAACAACTCATCGAATCACAGCTTCCAGTAATGCCGAAAGACGTAATCCTGTAGCGAAGCCTCGCGAGCTGCCGCAATCTGCCGCATCGAAAAAGCCCCGGCCACAAAACGCGAAGGCATCCTGCGTACCCGCCACCCGATGAGTGACGCGCGACCAGCGGAGCGCACAACGGATTCGCGATCCGAGTCAGAGTAGATACGCCACATTCAGTCCCACATCCGTGACTGCGCGGACGTCCGGCGCGTGATGCCTGCGGTGCACCTCGCCCCTTCCGAATGCGTATTTCGGACATTCAGAACGATGCGATCGGCTAAGCGAACACCCTGACTTTTGGTGGCACGATCCAGACAAACGTTGGGCGTATACGTATGGATTTCTCCGTGGAGCACAAGGGTCAAAATTTACGAGTGGCGGCTGTCGACTATCCATCGATGGGCGTGGGATTTTTCATCTCCCGAGATGGCGAAGGAGTTCGAATTGAAGCCACTGAACCTTGGATCCAAGTCTAGACTCGACTCCACTCTTTGCAGTTGATTTGGATCAATTGAAGCACCCTCGAAACGAGTAGTCTGGATTTGCTCGGCTGACTATCGCGTCGCACCCATCTTCCGGATTCGCGCGCTGGCTCATTTGCTTCAGGTTAATATGTGGATTATTGGTTGCGATCGCCGCATGAAAAGCCCGTTTGATGGCACACCCAGTTCGATAGAAACGTGGATCAGTGAAGAGCAAGACCATAGAGTGAAATAGCCGAGGAATCCCCATGTCACCCATTCGCACAGGCGTCACGCTAGCCATCACCGTCGGGCTGTTCTATGGCCTTTGCACCGTGGCCTGGGCTCTGGCGCCCGGCCCATTTCTGAGTTTCATGAACAACCTGTTCCACGGCATGGATTTCAGCAGCATGGTCCGAGCGCGGCCATTTGCTTGGCCGGGTTTCGTCGTGGCGCTGCTCGTGCTGAGCACCTGGGCACTGTTTGTCGGCATGTTCTATGCCTGGCTCGCCAACCGACTGACACGTTGATCATTTCTGTTTCTGGGAAACGCCAATGACTCACAACCATTCCCAACACGGCTCGGAACCCCGGTCCTTCTGGCGCTCGCGCTACTCGATAGGTCTGCTGGTTTTTGGAGCCATCGCCACGTATTTCCTATTGAGCGAGCACCGTGCTCACTTCCTTGGCGCCTTGCCGTACCTGCTGTTGCTCGCGTGTCCACTGATGCACGTATTTATGCATCACGGTCACACGGGTCATGGCGGCGAGCATGGTCACCCATCGGGTCGCGAATCAGGCTCGGATACGTTGGTAGCCCCGAAGCCCAGCAAGACGGGAGAACGGTCATGACCCATGATGGCCCCGCCTACGGATTGTGGATGCTGGTCATTTTCAACTCGGCGATCTTCATCCTGTTTGCGTTCAGCTTCTTCAAGCCGCAGACGGCGCGCGACTGGAGGAGCTTTGGCGCATTCTCGGCGTTCATCATCGCGCTCTTCGTCGAGATGTACGGCTTTCCGCTGACGATTTACCTGATGTCGGGCTGGCTGCAGAGCCACTACCCGGGCACTGATCTGTTGTCCCACGACGCCGGTCATCTGTGGTCCACGTTGCTGGGCGAAAAGGGCAATCCCCACTTCGGCCCGCTGCATATCGCGAGTTATGTATTCCTGGGTTTCGGGTTCTACCTGTTATCCCACGCCTGGAGCGTCCTGTTTCAGGCGCAACACCACAACGCACTAGCCAAGGCAGGCCCCTACGCGCGCATTCGTCACCCGCAGTACGCGGCTTTCGTCCTGATCCTGTTCGGCTTCCTGCTGCAGTGGCCGACATTGCTTACGTTGCTGATGTTCCCGATCCTGGTCGTCATGTACGTGCGACTCGCGATCACGGAAGAGGAAGAAATGCGCAAACGATTCGGCGCCGAATACGAGGTCTACGCGAAACACACTCCGCGCTTCTTGCCCTCGTTGCGAACGAAGGCAGAGGCTGCCTGAAAGCGCGCGATTCGTGGCAATGCAGACGCCATAGCCATCCGCGCGTACTGCGCACAGGTACCACGCGGAGACGTTTTCGCCGGGTAGCGTCGACGCCAAGCGCCGGGTGAATGGAATTGCATCCGCAGAGGTGACATTGTGAAAACAAGCACGATCGAAGTCGGCGAACTGGTCTCCAGCCTGAGCGCGGAAGGCGTCAGGTCGCAACTGTCGACGCTCGCCGGCGTCCATCATGTCGATGTGAACTACGTTGCCGGCAGCGCGACGGTTCACTATGACGAATCGCGAATCGCCCTTGTCGCTATCCAGCAGCGGGTGATCGACTGCGGCTATCACTGCCGCGGTGAGCTCGTTCCTATCCACGTCTGCCGGCAGCCAGAGCAAATCCCGTCCGGACCTGCCCACAAGGGGCATGCAACGCATGACATCGCAGGAAGCCAAGGCGAAGCGATCACTGCGAACGCAAAGGGGACCGCAACACGTGTGAACGACGTTCATACGGGTCATGGCGATCACGGCACGCGTGCTACGACACATGACTCAGGCGACCAAAAAGCCGACATGATGCATGACATGGGTCATGCACCAGGCATGTCGATGCAGGATATGGCGCGCGACATGCGCAACCGCTTCTTGGTGGCACTGGTGTTCGCCGTTCCCGTTTTCCTTTATTCGCCAATGGGAAAAATGTTCGGCGATTTCCCGAGCCCCTTTGGGCTGGACCGCAAGCTCTTCCTGTTCATCGTCGCCACCGGCGCCATCGCCTATCCCGTCTGGCCGTTCCTGGTTGCTGCATGGCGCGCCGCCCGCAACAAGGTCGCCAATATGGCGACACTGATCGTGCTATCGGTGGGTACCGGCTATCTCTTCAGTGTGGGCGCAACCTTCTTCTACGACGGCGATGTGTTTTACGAAGCCTCAGCCGTGCTCCTGGTGTTCATTCTGCTGGGACATTGGCTGGAAATGCGGGCGCGCGCCGGTGCTTCGGATGCGATACGCGCGCTGATGGATCTGGCCCCGCCGATGGCCACGATTGTCCGTGGCGGCAGTGAGACTAAGGTTCCGACCGCGGACGTTCTCGTCGGCGAAATCGTCGTCGTCAAGCCGGGTGACAAAATTCCGGTCGATGGCGAGATTACCGAAGGCAGCTCGCAAGTCGACGAATCCATGTTGACCGGCGAGTCGATGCCGGTGAAGAAGATCGTGGGTGATTCCGTTATTGGTGCCACGATCAACAAAAGCGGCAGCTTCCGCTACAAGGCAACAAAAGTCGGCACCGACACCGCGCTCGCACAAATCGTCAAGCTCGTGCAGGAAGCGCAGAACTCCAAGGCACCGGGCCAATTGCTCGCGGACCGAGCGTCGCAGTGGTTGGTTCTGGCGGCCATAGCCGTCGGCCTCCTCACGTTTGGTGTGTGGTTCTGGGTCGTCGGCCAGCCGCTGCTCTTCGCGTTGACCCTGACGATCACGGTGTTCGTGATCGCCTGCCCCGACGCGCTCGGGCTAGCCACTCCGATGGCCATCATGGTGGGGACCGGGCTGGGGGCGATGAACGGTATTCTGTTCAAGAATGCCGCTGCGCTGGAGAACGCCACCAAGCTGACAGTCATCGTTTTCGACAAGACCGGCACGCTGACCCTCGGGCAACCCGATGTGGTCGAGCTAGTGACTGCCTCCGGCGTCACCGAGACGCAGTTGCTCTCTATCGCGGCAGCGGTCGAGAAGTTCTCGGAACATCCCCTCGCGCTGGCGGTTCTTAAGCGTGCCGGCTCAGCCCCCACCGAAATTGCATCCGAGTTCACCAATATCGATGGGCAAGGCGCTCGCGCCAAGCTCGGTGCAGACGCCGTGTTGCTCGGGAACCGCCGGTTGATGCAGTCCGAAAATGTGAACCTCGATGCACTGGCGGCTGAGGCCGACCGGCTCGAAGGCGGTGGTCGTACGGTGGTGCATGTCGCGCGCGCCGGCACGCTCATCGGGCTGATCGCGATTGCCGACGCGGTGCGTCCCACGTCGAAGGCGACGATCGCCAAATTGCAAGAACGCGGTGTGAAAGTCGCGATGCTGACGGGCGACAATCAGGCGACCGCCGAACGCATCGGCAAGGAGCTGGGCATCGACATCGTACTGGCCGATGTCCTGCCTGGGCAGAAGGCGGCCGAGATCAAGGCGCTGCAGGACCAGGGCAACAAAGTGGGTATGGTTGGCGACGGGATCAACGACGCACCGGCCTTGACGCAGGCCGATGTGGGTTTCGCGATCGGCGCTGGCACCGACGTGGCGATGGAAAGCGCCCAGGTCGTTCTGATGAAGAGCGATCCATACGACATCGTCGGCGCCATTGAGTTGTCGCGCGCCACGCTGCGCAAGATGCACCAGAATTTGTGGTGGGCCGTCGGCTACAACGTGATCGCTTTCCCACTGGCCGCAGGCGTGTTCTATCCCTTCACGCTGTCCCCAGAAATCGCAGCGTTGTCGATGTCCGGCAGCTCGGCGGTCGTGGCCATCAATGCGCTCCTGCTGAAGCGCATCAAGCTCGCTGGCATCAAAAGCGTGCGATCGCCCAGTACCTACTTAACCGAAGCGCCTCCGTCCGCGCGTGTATCGGCGTGAACGGCCCATCCACCCGGTCCTCGAACATGAAGACCCGACGCGTCGTCAGCAGAAATCGCCACGTCTCGACGTGGATGCTCGTTGCCTGTGGAGTCTGGCTGGTGGTTCTCGGTTTCTATTTCATCGTCATTCGGCCGCCACTACTGCCAGAAGACCTGCGCTTCATGGGCGCAAGCCTCGCACAGATTCGGCTTGGCGTGCCTGGTCTTGAGAGTTGGTTGGCACACGTGTTTACCGTCCTCGGCGGATTTATGGCCGGTGCCGGGGTGCTCACGGTGTTTGTTGCGGCCACCATGCCGGCACGATTGAAGGGTTCGGCATGGGCGATCGCGCTGTCGGGCGCGCTCACGGTTGGACTGATGAGCACCCTGAATTTCGTGCTCCATTCCGATTTTCGATGGTTGCTGTTGGGCCCGGCGTTGGTCTGGCTGGCAGGTCTGGTCTTCTACGTCGCACAACTCGACGGTCAAGGCAGCTAGGCCTCTATTGCACCCGGTGAACACGGCCGCTGGCGACTCACATGCGCGGTAATCCAGTTGTCCACACGTTGCACATTGCAGGAGACACTCATGGAACGACCCTCAAGACCGACCCTCCAGTTCCTCGGCGCCACCGGCACTGTCACGGGCTCTCGTTACTTGCTCGAATCCGCCGGACAACGTGTGCTTGTGGACTGCGGTCTCTTTCAAGGCTACAAACAGCTGCGCGAACGCAATCGGGCCGAGTTTCCGGTGCCGCCGGACACCATCGATACGGTGCTGCTGACGCACGCGCACCTGGACCATTCCGGCTACATTCCCGCGCTCGTGCGCAACGGATTTCGCGGCAAGGTGATTTGCACGCCGGCCACGCGCGACCTGTGCGCGTTGTTGCTGCCGGACAGCGGCCATCTGCAGGAAGAAGAAGTAAAACACGCCAGGAAGCACGGCTATTCCAAACACACCAATCCCACGCCGCTCTATACGCTCGCCGATGCCGAGGCGGCGCTCGATCGGTTCGTCGTCCAAGACTTCGATTCGGAACTTGAACTGGGTTCTGGAATTCGCGCCCGCTTCCACCACGCGGGTCACCTGCTAGGGGCAGCGCAGATCAGCCTCGACGTGGAGGGGACGATCGTTCACTTCAGCGGTGACCTGGGCCGCGCACAGGACCCGCTGTTGCGACCGCCGCAGCCCCTGCAACAAGCCGATGTGCTCATTTGTGAGTCGACGTACGGCAACCGCCAGCACACCCGCGTCGACGCGGAGGCCGAGCTCGCACCGATCATCCGCCGGGTTGCCGCCCGCGGTGGGGTGATCGTGATCCCCGCATTCGCCGTCGGCCGTGCCCAGGGACTCATGTTGCACATTTCCCGTTTGCGCCAACGCGGCGAGATTCCGGCCGTTCCGGTCTTTCTCAACAGTCCCATGGCAATTGACGCAACGGACATCTACCACCGCTATCACAACGAACACCACGTGACCGATGCCGAGTGCCTGGCGATGTACGAATTGGCGACCATGGTCCGGACCGTGGAGGAGTCGAAGGCATTGAACCTGCGCAGAGGCCCGATGATCATCATCTCCGCGAGCGGCATGCTTACCGGCGGACGCGTCCTGCACCATCTGGTGGCTTTCGGATCCGATTCGCGCAATGCGATTCTGCTCTCGGGTTACCAAGCGGGCGGCACGCGTGGCGCGACGCTGGTCGGTGGCGCCGATCGACTGCGAATCTTCGGGCAGGATGTTCCAATTCGCGCCGAAGTGGTCGCGATGCAAAGTTTTTCCGGGCATGCCGATGGCGACGAAGTCCTCGCCTGGATGCAGGGGGCAACGCGGAAGCCGAGTATCGTATACGTCACTCACGGCGAACCCGATGCCGCCGACGCGATGCGTGCACGCATCGCGCGCGAGCTGGGTTGGCGGGCGCGCGTGCCAGAGCAGTTGGAACGCGTCGCACTGGATGCGCGCCAATGAGCGGCACCCCTAACCGGCTGCGCTTGGTGCGCGCAGGCATCGACACGTACCAGCAACCGGTGGTGTACATGCACCGCAATTGCAGTGTCTGCCGTTCCGAAGGATTCAACGTTCTGGCGCGCGTGCACATTCAGTGTGGTGGCCGCGAAGTGGTCGCGACGCTCAATGTGATCACCGATGATCGCTTGGGGGCGGATGTGGCGGGCTTGTCGGAGGCTGCCTGGAATGCGCTGCAGCCCGAGGCCGATGCGTGGGCTGTCTTTAGCCATCCAGAGCCGCCCCAATCGGCGCCTGCGCTGCGAGCCAAGGTGTTCGGACGTCGTCTCAACGAACAGAACTTCCTCGACTTGATGCGTGACACGGCCGACAACCGACTTTCCGACATCGAGCTGGCCGCGTTCGTGACCGCGTGCGCCGGGGAACGGCTCGATCTCCAAGAAACCATTGGCCTCACTCGAGCGATGTTGGCCATCGGCCAACGCATCAACTGGGGCGGAGGACCGGTGCTCGACAAGCACTGCGTCGGTGGACTGCCAGGCAACCGCACGACCCCCATCGTCGTCGCGATCGTTGCCGCCGCCGGACATCGGATTCCCAAGACATCGTCGCGAGCGATCACTTCACCGGCTGGCACGGCGGACACCATGGAAGTCATGGCACCCGTGGGGCTGGATCTGGCCTCGATGCGGCGCGTCGTCGAGCAGGAAGGGGGTTGTATCGTGTGGGGCGGCAACGTGAGATTGAGCCCGGCCGACGACGTGCTGATCCGGATCGAGCGCCCCCTCGATTTCGACAGCGACGGGCAACTGGTCGCCAGCGTGCTGTCCAAGAAGGCCGCAGCCGGCTCCTCGCATGTGCTCATCGATATCCCGGTGGGTCCCACTGCGAAGGTGCGTTCGGCGAAATCCGCCGACTCGCTGGAGGCGCGATTGCTGGCGACCGCGCGCGACCTGGGACTAACCTTGTCGGTGCTGCGAACCGACGGTCGCCAACCCGTCGGCTATGGCATCGGTCCGGCGCTGGAGGCGCGAGATGTTCTCAGCGTCCTGCGAGTGAATCCGGATGCGCCACGCGATCTTCGCGAACGCGCACTCGATCTGGCCGCAGCCCTGCTCGACATCGCACCGGACGCAGAACCGGGGAGTGGTCGAAACCTCGCACGGACCCTGCTCGACAGCGGCGCGGCCCTGAAAAAATTCCTTGCGATCTGTGAGGCACAAGGCGGGTTTACCGAACCCACCGTGGCGCCTCATCGGGCTCCGGTCCTCGCGATCCATGGTGGCCACGTTCGAGACGTCGACAATCGTCGGCTGGCAAAGGTCGCAAAGCTGGCTGGTGCTCCGATCAGCGCCACTGCGGGCGTCGACTGTCGATTGCGCATCGGTCACACCATCCGCGCTGGCGAGCCGCTGTTCCAAGTCTGTGCGCAGACACCCGGAGAACTGGAATACGCATTGGACTACGCGGCCAAGAATGCAGACATCTTCGGCATCGCGGAGGACGCTCCATGAATCGTGTGTTGCTTGCGTTTCCGACTCAGCAAGCGCAGGCCAAAATCTTGGCGCCGTCGCTAGGTGCGCGCATCGGCCGGTTGGATTGGCGCCGCTTTCCCGACGGTGAATCACTGGTCGCCATCGACGAAGACCTGGGCGACGCGAACGTGGCGATACTCGCCAGTTTGCACCACCCCGATGAAATGGCGCTGGCGCTTCGATTCACGGCAGCCACCGCCCGGGAGTTCGGCGCGCGTTCCGTGGGGCTGATCGCCCCGTACCTGGCCTATATGCGACAGGACCGGCGATTTCAGCCGGGCGAATCGGTCAGCGCTCCACTTTTTGCCAAATTTGTCGAAGAGACCTTCGACTGGCTGGTGACCGCGGATCCGCACTTGCACCGCATTCCGGAGCTCGCCAGTCTCTATCGGATTCCGACTCGACGCGTTGCGACGGCTCCGCTGTTGGCAGACTGGATTCGCGTCCATGTTCCTGACGCTGTTGTGATCGGCCCGGACAGCGAAAGCGGCCAATGGGTATCCGATATCGCCCAGCGTGCCGGTGTTCCGTACCAAGTACTGAACAAGATCCGCCGGGGTGATCGCGATGTTGAGGTGAGCCTGCCCGCGTTTGAGATCGCTCGGGGACGGACGCCGGTCATTGTTGACGACATCGTTTCGTCGGGGCGAACCGTCATCGAAACCCTGGGGCACCTGGAGCGACTCGGGCTTCCAGCGGCGATTTGCGTCGTGATTCACGCCGTGTTCGCCGACGCCGCTTACGAGCGAATCCTTGCGGCCGGTGCTGCACGAATTGTGAGCACCGACTCGATCACTCATTCCTCCAACGGCATTTCCATCGCCGATCTGCTTGCACAGGCTAGCGGCGAACTGTTCGGTGGCCTTCGTGCGACGAACATAGACGACGCCCCAGCAACGATCCACTACGGCAGCGGCGCTGTCGAGAATGCATCTCCTAACCTTACTGTCGCTGCTGCTGCGGCCGTGATCGCAACCGGGGAAAACACATGAAACTTGGCATGATTGGCCTGGGTCGCATGGGCGCCAACATGGCGCAGCGACTGGTGAGCGGCGGACATGAAGTGGTGGGTTTCGATCCGAGGCCGGAAGCGCGCAAAGACCTGGAGGGACGAGGCGCAGAATCCGCAGATTCGCTGGCCAGGCTCGTCGCGAAACTACCGGCGCCGCGCACGCTGTGGCTGATGGTGCCCTCGGGAGAAATCACCGATGCCACCCTCGCAAGTCTGCGGCCGCTGCTGGCTCCCGGGGACACCGTCATCGACGGCGGCAATTCCAATTACAGGGACACGCAGCGTCGAGCCCAAACGTTTGACGCCGAAAAAATCCACTATATCGATTGTGGTACCAGCGGCGGGGTGTGGGGGCTGACCGGAGGCTACAGCCTGATGATTGGCGGCGGCGAAGCGCCGGTCGAGCGGTTGCGGTCGATCTTCGAAACGTTGGCTCCCGCCAAGGATCAGGGCTGGGGCCGCGTCGGTCCCGTCGGCTCCGGCCACTTCACCAAGATGATCCACAATGGCATCGAATACGGATTGATGCAGGCCTACGCGGAAGGCTTCTCGATCCTGCAGCACAAGAGTGAATTTGGTCTAGACCTTCACCAGGTTGCGGAGATCTGGCGCTACGGCAGCGTGGTTCGTTCATGGCTGCTGGACCTAACTGCTGCCGCGCTCGAAAAGAACCCCGCGATGACGGGGATTGCTCCGTTCGTTTCGGATTCCGGCGAAGGCCGTTGGACCGTGGCTGAGGCCATCGAACTCAATGTGTCAGCCCCGGTCATCACACTATCGCTATTGGAGCGCCTGCGTTCACGGGATGCAGACTCCTTTGCCGACAAGCTGCTGGCGGCCATGCGCAACCAGTTCGGCGGGCACGCCATCAAGTCAACGTAAGCGCTCAATGTTTCATTGTGCACCTGGCGACAATGGCTCAAACATTGGCCAGATTCGGCGTCGTTCACAACGCTGCCCCCGGTTGCATCAGAGTTCGCTGGTCAGCCTTGCATGCAGTTCGGCACTGCGCTGCAGTGGTTACCAGGATCTGGCAACAAAACTGCGCACTCGCGTGGCAGACGTGCGTCGCCAGCGCGTGGAAGTGGGTACCGGCCCGAATAAAGCGCGTCAGGGATACGCCAGGTGTTCCGGCTACGGCGGCATGAGGGCCACGAAGTCATCGGTCTTGGCCGCAGTAGGCTGCCTCGCATCCGACATCGCGCGCCCTTCGCAACTGTCGGCACTGGGTCGCGTATATTCGCCCGCAAGCGGTGACTGGAAGGAATCATGCGCTGCAAGCCATTGACCCGGGATGCCCTGATGGAGCAACTGCAGCGCGAGACGTTCGGTTATTTCTTGCACGAGACAAATCCTGTCAATGGCCTGGTGATCGACAAAACCGCCGAGAATTGGCCTGCGAGCATTGCCGCCACGGGCCTTGCATCGGAACGCGTCAATAGCTTTGAGACAGTTGGTTCAAGAGTTCAATGTAGTTTTGCCACCTCGTTGGGCGCGTGACTCCAACGCGTTTGAGGTGCGATGCGAACAAGCGTCTGCGAGCGATTCGGCGGCTCGGCGTCGCTCTGAATTTCTGCGTTTCGCATCGGCGTAGGCAAGCTGATGATCGATGCGGGGAGCGGGTTGATCGACACGACTTCGGGTGGTGCTTTGGCTTTGGGCGCACCGTTGACGAAGCGTTCGGGATGACGGCAATAGGCGTCATCAAGCGCCGTCTGTTTGATGGCTGTGATCGCTTGAGCACGACCGTAGAAGACATCAGCCGGGATATGCCCGTTCAATCCGCTGTGCTGATGCTCGTCGTTGTGCCAGTCAAAGAAGTCGCCGCACCAGCTGCGTGCGTGAGTGCTGTCGTTGAATCGCGCCGGGTAGTCAGGCTGGGTCTTGAGCGTCTTGAAGTGCGCTTCGGAGAACGCGTTGTCGTTGCTCACGCGCGGCCTTGAGTGACTGCAGTCAATCTTCAGCTCAGCGAGCAGATTGATGAAATTGTTGGCGGTCATCGGCGCGCCGCGGTCCTGGTGCACGGTGAGCGTGTTGGGTGGAATCTGATGATTGGCGGCGCAGGTGCCGACAAATCGGCAGGCGAGCGCGCTGTTCTCGGTGCCGGCAATCATCCAGCCGATGACGTAGCGGCTGTAGAGGTCGATGAGCACGTACAGATAGAGCCAAGCACCGCGTTCTCGCAGGGCCAGCTTGGTGATGTCCCAGGTCCACACCTGATTGGCTGCGGTGGCCTGCAGGCGCGGCACGGCGTGCGTCTGCGCGGGACGGATAGGGCGTCGTTCGCGCGCCTCGCCAGCACCCTTGAGCAGCCGATGCATGGTGCGGACCGACGCCAGGAAGATCCCTTCGCCAAGCAGCGTGTGATACGTGTGTGCGGGTGTCTGATCGCGGAAGCGTGGACTGTGCAGCGCGCTCAGAATCGCGGCCCGCTGCGCTTCGCTCAGGCGTCGATGTGACGCGTTGCGCACGCCATGGCGCGCCGGCTTGGGCCGCTGTTGTCGATACGCGGTTGCCGGTGCCAGACCCAACGCCAAATAGGCCCGAGTGCGCGGCACGCTGCCGTCACGAATCAGCGCGTGCATGAGGCATCTTCCTCGCGCATCGCGGCGATCAAGGCCTGTGCTTTTTTTTGGAGCTCGACCAGGCCATTGACGATGCCAAGCTCTTTCTCCAATTTCCTGACCTTGCTGTTCAACGCCAGAATCTCCCGATCCTTCGCATCGTACTTCGGCACCGGGCCTGTCTTCTTGGGGCCAAGGCCAGCACTGCCCGACGTGGCCAGCTGCCTGCGCCAATCCGCCAACTGCGAATGGTAGATGCCTTCCTTGCGCAACAACGCGCCAAGCGCGCCATGCGCACAAGCATCCGCGGCACGCAGCAGACGTTGCTTCTCGGCAGCACTAAACTTCCGCCTGCTCTTGGTCCGTGGTGCTTGCACTTCAAGCGATGACGCTGAATCAGGCGGACTAACCCGCAACGGCTTTGGCATGTCGATCTCCAATCAAAGCCGCCCTAGAATGAGGGATAACTTACGGCGTCACTGTCGCAGAGATCATAGGCGCGTAGGGCATTGGCTTGTTACCCGGTTGCTGTCGAACGCGCGCTTATGACGCGCACGGCGGCAGTCGAGAGGACGCTGGCGACGTTGCGGTTTTTCTGGAACAGCCCGCAAGGACCCGAGCCCGATGCCACGGGATACCGAGGGGTTTACTATCATTTTCTCGACATACAGACGGGCCGCCGCGTCTGGCAATGTGAACTGTCTACCGTCGACAGGGCGTTCCTTCTCGCCGGCGCGTTGACGGCGGGAATTTACTTTGACGCAAGCTCCGGCGACGAGACCGAAATCCGCACCTTGGCCGACGCGCTCTATCGTCGCGCGGATTGGCAATGGGCGCAAAACGGCGGAGCAACCCTCACGCATGGTTGGAAACCGGAAAGCGGTTTTCTTCCTTACCGATGGGAAGGCTACGACGAGGCTTTGCTGCTGTATGTCCTGGGGTTGGGCTCTCCGACATATCCGCTGCCCGAGTACAGCTACGCCGCGTGGACGTCTACCTACCGATGGGAGCATGTTTGCGGACAGGAATACTTGCACGCGGGCCCTCTTTTCATCCATCAGCTCTCGCACATCTGGATCGACTTCCGCGGAATCCAGGACGCCTTCATGCGCGACAAGGGCATCGACTACTTCGAGAACAGCCGCCGCGCAACCTATGCGCAACAACAGTACGCAATCGACAATCCACTCGGTTTCAAGGGTTACGCGAAGAATTGTTGGGGCATCACCGCCAGCGAAGGGCCGGGTCCTGAGAACCTCAATGTTGACGGCATCGATCGCGAATTCTTCGACTACGTGGGACGCGGTGTCCCCTTCGGGCCAGATGATGGGACTTTGGCGCCATGGGGCGTCGTCGCATCGCTGCCATTCGCCCCGGAAATCGTGTTCGCTACGCTGCACTATTGCGTGCATGAAGCCAAGTTGACCGTAACCGTCCGCCCAGCCCACCTTCCAGCGCGAACAGATCGAAGCGATCCTTACCCCGCCAGCTGCCAGCGGTGTGGCAGCAACTCGGCGATGCGGCGGTAGGGATGTGTCGGCAGTCGGGTCAGCACATCTTTGAGATAGGCATACGGTTCGTGCCCATTTTGCTTGGCGGTGGCGATCAGGCTCATGATCGCGGCGGCGCGCTCGCCGGCGGCTTTGGATCCGGCGAAGAGCCAGTTCTTGCGGCCCACGGCGACAGGGCGGATGGCGCGCTCGACCGGGTTGTTGTCGATCGGCAGCAAGCCGTCGTCGATGTAGCGAACGAGCGCCGGCCAGCGCTTGCGCGTATGCGCAAGGGCTTTGGCCAGGCCGCTGTTGGGCAGTACGCGTGAGGAGACGTCGACGATCCAGCGCTGGAACTCGTCGAGGACGGGGCGTGCCTTGTGGTGTCGCAGCGCCTGGCGTGCGGGCGGGTCCAGGCCTTTGGCTTCGGTCTCGATGCGATACAGCTCAGCAATGAAGCGCAGCGCGTGTTCGGCTTGCGTACTGGCTTGGGCAGCGTGGAGTTCGAAGTACAGCCGTCGGACGTGTGCCCAGCAGCCGACCTCGGTGATGCCGCCGGCGAACAGCGCCTTGTAGCCACTGTAATCGTCGACCACGAGACTGCCGCGGAACGCGGCCGCGCCGGCACCAGTGGCATCGGCGTGCGCGGCAACGCCGAGGAAGCGCTGCGCGTGTTCGCCGCTGCGGCTCGTGCAGAAGTCAAAGATCGTGATGGGCGGTCCGTTAGCCGCGGTATACGCAAACAGATACGCGCGCGCCGTCTTACCGGCGCCCGGATCGAGCAGCGCGACCGGCGTTTCATCCGCGTGAATCACGGGCTGCTGCAGCAGGGCGGCCTTCATCGCGGCCACCAGCGGCATCAGCGCCACGCCGGCGGCACCGGTCCAGTCGGCCAGCGTCGAGCGAGCCAGATCGATGCCGCTGCGCTGATAGATCTGCTGCTGGCGATACAGCGGCAGATGATCGGCGTATTTGCTGATCAGCACGTGTGCCAGCAAACCCGGCGCCGCACGTCCGCGCTCGATGACACTCGGCACGCTGGGTTCTACGGTGATCGTCTCGCACGCACGACACGCGTACTTCGGATAGATGTGTCGTTCCACCCAGAACTCGGCGGGTTTGCAGTCCAGCCGTTCCGTCACGTCTTCGCCCATCGCCACGAGCGCGCCGCCGCAGCTCTCACACGTGCACGCTTCCGGCTCGTGACGTACCTCCACGCGCGGCAGGTGCTCCGGCAGCGGCAGCCGCTTGGGCGGACGACGCGGCGAGGGTGTTGAACGCAGCGAGGCCAGTTCGTTCTCGATCGCGGCAATGTCTTCGTCGAGTGTCTCCTCGAACAACAGCCGCTGCGCCGGATCCATCTGCTCGGAACGACGACCGAAGCGCTGGCGGTTCATGGCCGCCAGCTGCGACTCCAGCGCCTTGATCCGTGCTTCGCGATACGCCCCGATCGTGGTCATCTCGGCGATCTGTGCATCACGCAGCGCCAGCAGCGCATCACGCCGAGCAATCACCGCATCGCGTTCAGCAACTGCCGCCAATGCTGCGCGCAATTGCGCAGGCAGATCGTCGGTGGCAGGGGCATCGATGCTCATGTGTCGATAGTAAAGTCACACCAGTTCGCCGGCCAGAGGCTTCGCGCACAAGCGATGCCAATCGACACCGGTGCATAGCCAGGCAAACGCCTGCGCGTCAATCTCACACACCTGATCGCTGCGACGCGGCCACACGAATCGACCTTCGCGCAAGCGTCGAACGCACATCCACACGCCGTGCGCATCCGCGCAGATCACCTTGATGCGCGTACCACTGCGATTGCGGAATACGTACGCGCCACCGGCCAACCCATCGTGTCCAAACTGCGCCGCGATCGTCGTCAGCAATCCATCCATGCCGCGACGCAGGTCGATCGGTTCGACCGCAATCCACCATGACGTCGGACTCAACATGCGGGCATTTCGCGCAGCAGCGCAGCCACCCAGTGCGGGTCCGTTCCCACCGGCACCAAAAGACGCAGCGCGCCCCGCCGCACTTCGATCGCCGACGCTGGGACCTGTTCGCCCACGACACGAACAGGCACCAGCGCCTGACCCGGCGTCGCGCGCAAGCGACGCTGCAGCACGCTGCTCCACTTCGCCAGTGTCATCGCATTGAGCCCGTGCCGCTTGATGTACTGCTTCTGCGTCAGGCCACTCTCACGCCACGTATCAACGTGCTGTTGCCAGAATCGCTCTGGCTTCGGAATTGCCATGCTCGGCGCCTCTGCGGATGGAGAGGCGAGCATTGGCGCTTTGCTGTAGTTGGGAAAGGTGGCGAGGGCGTACGCTTACAGTTGACCGAGTTCACCGACTACGGCTTCAAAGCGTCCTTCAATCCATCGCATCCGGGGAAGCCCGGCAATCCGCATGGCTGGTGGGTCTCGCCGTGGCATTTCGGGATTAACGAAGGCCCTGTTGTGCTGATGATCGAGAACTATCGCAGCGGCTTGGCGTGGCAATGGATGCGCAGCTGCCCGTACATCGTCACTGGCTTGCGGAAAGCCGGTTTCACGGGCGGCTGGCTGTGATGGCTTGAGAGTGGACCGCGGCGGCAAGCAGTTTCAGCACATCAATCAAAAGCGACTGCCGTGGCGGTTTCTCCGCACTCGGGCTAACCATTGCGACCAGGCCTCCGGCTTCTTTGCCGGCGCTGAATTTCGCCAGCGGTCTTCTCGCCAGCGCTGCCCAGCGCGGCACCCTTGTCGGCAATGCGCTGAAGCAGATGCTGCCAGGATTTGACGAACGATTGCGCACCCTCGTGCTGCAATTGGATCGCCAACGCATCGATGTCGACGTTGGCCTGTGCGAAGCGCGCCAGTATGGCCTCGGCGTCGCCACCGTCCGCTGCCATTGCGCCCCTGAGCACCCCACGTTGCGCAAAAGCATGCAAGGTTTTCTCGGGCATGGTGTTGATCGTGTCTGGCGCGGCGAGCGCTTCGATATAGAGGGTGTCAGAAGCCGCGGGGTCTTTAGTTCTTGTACTCGCCCAGAGCAGGCGCTGAGGAAGTGCCCCCACCTCGGCGAGCTTTCGCCACCGCGCCGAAGCCAGCAGCTCGCGATAGGTTCGATAGGTGCGCTGGCCGATCGAAATTCCGAGTTTGTTGCGCAGTTCCGCAGGCACCTTGTTCTGGACTGCTGCGTCCCAGCGACTGATGAACAGCGACGCGACCGAGCCCACGCGCGGGTCAAGCCCCGCATCGACTCGCCGCTCGATGCCGCGCAGATAGGCCTCGGCGGCGGCGAGATACTGCTCGCGGGAGAAGAGCAGAGTGATATTGATGGGCACGCCCGCAAAAATCGAGGCCTCAATCGCTGGAATTCCTTCCGGCGTGCCAGGAATTTTCACCAGCAAGTTCGGGCGATCGGCCTGCTGGTGGATCAGCCGCGCGGCGTCGATGCTGCCATCGGTGTCGTGGGCAAGCAGCGGCGAGACTTCCATGGAGACCCATCCATCGACATGGCGGCTCGCCTCGAACACGGGGCGGAACAAATCCGCCGCACGGCGCAGATCCTCCAGCGCCAACTCCGTGAAAACAGCTTCCCGAGATTTTTCATTGTGAACTTTGGCGCGAATGCCGTCGTCATAGGCGCTACCGCCGCCGATCGCGCCGTCGAAGATGGTGGGGTTCGACGTCAGGCCCGTGATCGAGAAATCGTCGATATAACGGCGCAAACTGCCGTCATCCAGCATCTCGCGGGTAATGTTGTCCAGCCACAGTCTCTGACCGAGATTGTGTAATTGTAGAGTCGGTTTCATGCCTGCTCCGCCGATGTCGAACCGGGAAATTGCTGGGTACGTGCACCTACAATGGACGCCTCTGTGGCATGAAAATCGGACATCGCAAAGCGGCGCAGATCGGCGATGTGTTCGATGGTCACGTCGGGGGTGGGGTCGATGGCGACGCTCTTTGCTTCGGCGGCGTAATGACCTTGCTGGACAAACACGGTCGTTAGCCGGTCGCCCATTATCGGCTTCATGGCAGCGAGCAATCGGGGCTTATCGTCGATCATGACGAAATGCCGAGCAGGAAAGAGCCGTTGAACGACGTCGAGCATTTGCTCCTTGTGTCGGTAGACCAAGACCCGACCACCCGTGGCATCCCACAGACCGGATCGCATGATTTTTCGAGGCTGGAACACGATGTCGCCATCTGAAAGGATTACGGTCGTCCCCCATCGACTCAGCTGTTCGACAGCGGCAAGAGCGCCGGAATACAGTCGCTCGCTGAAGCAATAGTCGAGCAGGAACTTCGACATTTGCAGCAGTGCTGGGTCCGTTTCTATGCCGATGCGGAACGTCTGCAGTGCGCCCAAATAGTCGGCGTAGCCCAGTTTGCCGCGCAGATCAGCATAGATCGCCCAATATCGCTCACGCTCCTGCATTCCGAAGGCACGATCCAGCTGTGACGTAAGGTCGGCGACAAAACGATCCTTATCGAGCAGCGTGTTGTCGACATCGAGCAGAAACACAACTTCGGCTGGAATGAGCAATGCGCTCTCCTCGAGCTTCGGATCAGCCCCTAGCCACAGACCGAATGGTCAAGGCAAGGCAAGATCTCGTTGATCATTGACGAGTCGGCGCACCATTGCCGTCGCGACTCGTTTCACAGGCCCAATCCGCCAAGTCCACAGCGGGCATGGCGTCGAATTTTCTCGGTTTCACTGGAAGGCCAATGCGCTTTTCAGAACCACATGCGGAGCCCGGCAACGATGCGGGTTTCGTCAATGCGTTCGCCATCGGCGCGCCGGAAATCGGCGGTTCGACCGAAGGCGCGCCCGCGGACCACGCCGACATAGGGAGCGAACTTGCGAGTGAACTCGTAGCGCAAACGCAGTCCGGCCTCGACGGTACTAAGGCCCGAGCCGATGCTGCGGCGCGCATCATCCTGGCCGTACGCGTTGACCTCGATCAGCGGCTGCAGGATCAAACGGTTGGTCAGCAGGGTTTCGTACGCGGCCTCGAAACGCACCGCCGTCTGGCCGGACTGGCCGACATAGGCCGTAGCCTCAACCTCGAATTTGTACGGCGCGAGCCCGACGATGCCAAAGGCCGCAAAGTCCTGAGAAGCGCCTGGCTTGAAATCATGGCGGATACCGGCGACCACGTCCCACCAGCGGGCCACACTGCGACCGTACAGCACCTGCAGATCGGCACGCTCGATACGGCCGTCGATCCGTTCGCCTTCGCTGCGCAGCCACAAGCGATTGAGGTCGGTGCCAACCCACGCTTGACCTTCCCATTCGACGCCCGTACCGGGATCCGCGTCCCACGTGTCCAGACGGTCCAGCAACACGAAGTACTGGATCGTATTGTCGTGGAGCGTGTGTCCGTCGACTGGTGGAAATGCCGCCGTGCGATCGGCATCCGTCAACTCAGGGATCGGCGTGAGCGGCTCGGTCGGCATCGTCGCTGGGTCGTGCTCCATGGCCGCGTGATTCGTGATCAGAGTGTCCTGCGATTGCGGAGTTTCGGTGGACGTCGTGCCCGTTGCATGGCCCATCGCCGAATGATCGATCGCCTTGGCCTGCGGTACGGACGTCGGTTCAGCGCTCCTCGAACCGTGTTGCATCGCTGGAGCGATTGCCGACGCGGGAATGTTTGTCCCGCTCGAATTCGGTTCGGCGGGCGGGTCAGCGGACCTTCTGCGCTCGGGATCTTGTGCGGACGCTGGCTTTTCCGCGGGCATCTGCATTTGAGAGTGGTCTATCGTTTGCGAAGCGCCAACGCGTGGTTGCACGACCAGTGCGAAGATTACGCTCAGCAAGCCCACGCGAAGCGCGTTGGTCTTAGCGATCAGGGCGTTCATTCCTCGACCCTCACTTCCCGCATCATGCCTGCCTCCATGTGGTAAAGCAGATGGCAGTGGTAGGCCCAGCGTCCCAATGCGTCGGCTCGAACACGATAGGTGCGCTTGCTGCCCGGCGGCATGTCGATGGTGTGCTTGCGCAAATGGAAATTGCCTTGTTCGTCCTCCAAGTCGCTCCACATGCCGTGCAAATGGATCGGGTGGGCCATCATCGTGTCGTTGACCAGCACGATGCGCATGCGCTCGCCGTAAGTCAGTCGCAGCGGTTCGACACTGGAGAACTTGAGGC
This sequence comes from Tahibacter aquaticus, assembly GCF_004363655.1. GTDB lineage: Bacteria > Pseudomonadota > Gammaproteobacteria > Xanthomonadales > Rhodanobacteraceae > Tahibacter > Tahibacter aquaticus. The sequence continues at coordinate 30,725 of NZ_SNZH01000021.1, read as the reverse complement.
CATCGAACGACCAGGCGAACCTCTCCATGTGTCCCGTCAGATGCAGTTCGACGTCGCGGCCGGGGTCGCGGCCATCGGGATCGTCGAATGCGCTTTTGAGCGCCGCGTAGGTCAACACCTGACGTCCATTGTTCATCAGACCCATGCCCGGATCGTCCAGCTTCGGGCGCGGAGACATCGTCTGCATGTCGACCAGAGGATTGCCGTTCTCACTAGCCGGGTGGCCCTGCATGATGCTGGCGCTGCCGCCCATGCCGGACGTCGATCCTGCGCTCATCGATGCCATGTCATGACCAGCTGGCATTCCGGACATCGTGGTAGCGGCTGGTTGCCTGGCCGTGGCCGGCACATCCTGAGTCATCGTGGCGCTATCGCCAGGATTCATGCGGCTCATGTCGTGGCCGCCACCCATCCCGCCGTGTCCCATGTCAGCCATGGTCATGATCGGGCGGGGATCAACGGCAGGCACGGGCGCGCGCAAGCCTTCGCGTACGGCCAGCGTGCCGCTGACATGACCGGTGCGGCCCATGTCTTGCGCAAAGATGGTAAAAGCGTCTTGCCCGGACGGTTCCACAATGACATCGAACGTCTCGGCCACGGCTATTCGGAACTCGTCGATGGTGACCGGGTGCACGTATTGCCCGTCAGCGGCGACCACGGTCATTTTCAGACCGGGAATTCGCACATCGAAATAGGTCATCGCAGACCCATTGATAAAACGCAGCCGCACTTTCTCGCCGGAGCGGAACAGGCCGGTCCAGTTGCCGAGCGCGGTCGTTCCGTTCATCAAATAGGTGTAGGTGTTGGCGTTGACGTCTGACATATCGGTCGGCGTCATCCGCATTTTTCCCCACGCCTTGCGGTCTTCGATCGTGGCACCCAGTCCCTTGGACTGCATGTCATGGAAAAAATCACTAACGGTGCGTTTGTAGTAATTGTCGTACCCGGGCATTTTCTTGAGGCGCGAGAACAATGCGGTGGGATCGAGGTCGGTCCAGTCGGACAACAGGACGACGTAGTCGCGATCGTAGGTGAACGGTTCGGCTTCGAGCGGGTCGATGATGATCGCGCCGTAGAGACCGCCCTGTTCCTGCGATGCCGAATGACTGTGATACCAGTACGTGCCGCCTTGGCGGACCTGGAACCGGTAGAGGTAAGCCTCACCAAGAGCAATTGCGTTAAAGCTCAGACCCGGCACGCCATCCATGTTCGCGGGCAACAAAATCCCGTGCCAGTGGATGGAGGTGTCTTGACCGTGGATCGAGCCCGGTGGCAATCGGTTGGAGACCCGCAGGGTCACGTTGTCGCCTTCGCGCCAGCGCAGAACCGGCGCTGGCAGCGAGCCGTTCACGGTGATTGCGGTGCGGGTCCGACCGGTGAAATTCATCGGCGTCTCGCCGATCGAGAGATCGAACTCGGTGCCAGAAAGCACATTCGGTTGGCCCGGCGATTTAAGCGCCCAGGCCTGCCTCGGCCAGAGCCCCAAGCTGGCAATGGCGCCGCCCGCGGCAAGTCCTTGTACGAAGTGTCGGCGGGACAGCTTAAACGGCCCGTCGGCTTCAATGCCGAAAATTTCGGGTGGCATGGAAATCTCCTTTCCAGGTGCCGGCGAAAAGGTCGCCGTGCCAATCGGAAATGGGTTCTCGGCCGGCGGGCACTGACCGCTCGGCCGGGGCCATCACCGTACTACTGATTCACATGTCGCCCATGCTGTCGGGCTTGGGCATGTTGTCATCTTGCATGGGCATCGAAGCTGGATCGGCCATCGAGGCGGCGGGCGCAAGGCCCGTGAGCTGTTTGCGCTGTTCGTCGGTGAGCACCTTTCCGGCATCACCCACCGCGCGAATGAAGGCGACGCGCTGATCGCCACGCAGACGCTCGATCTGGCGAGCTTTCTTCTCGATGTCCGCGATCTGCGGCTGATCCGCACCGGTGAGCTGCCACAATTCCTGCTCGGCGGCATCGATCTGCTTTTGCAATTCGCTTTGTTTGAGGAGCGACTGTTGTTTTTGCTGCGCGAGTGTCTGTTGTTGTTGCGTCGTCAAGGCGATGTGCTGGGGATGATCAAGAAAGAAGTCCGTGGCGCCGATGTGATACACGTGGGACTGCCCAGGAAATCCGGGTAGCGCTGACGGCGTCGCCATCGCGGCGGGGCTGTTCATGCCGCCCATCGCCCCCATTCCCATCATGCCGCCGTCGCCCATTTTTGGATGCATGCTCTCCATCATCTGCATCATGCCCATCCCTGTGCTGGCAGCGGGCTTGGGCATGCTGGATGCGGAATTCATGCCGGGTTTTGGCATGGCCATCTCGTTTTCCATTTTCGCCATGCCGCCCATCGCCGCCCCGGCCTTTGCGGGTGGCGCCATTGCGCCGCTCGCTGGCATTTTAGCCGGCGAAGACGCCTGCATCCGCTGATCGAGTTGCCGCATTTGATCACGAAGCTTCGCCAACTCTTGTTGCATCTGTGCCGTTTCCGTCGACGCGGCGGGTGAATTGCTCGCCGCATGCTGGGCGTGAGTTGATGCGGGGTCCGGCGTTTGCGCACCCGCTGATGCGATGACCAGGCACAGCATCGCGCCACTTGTCAGCGCCGCTATTCGATTGCTTGAATGGAGTTTCATGGGTAGTCCTCGTAAAAGAAGGGTGCTGCTAAAGTATCTCTAACTCAGCTTTGGGTACTTATCCACGCGTTTATCAGCGCGTTCATCAACTTGCGACACGATCGACGAAAACGCTCGAGCGACTCGCCAGATCGAGGTTGCCGGTCCGTTTCACGAGTGACTCCAAAGCACGTCAGCGGATGCGCGCAAAGAATGTGCAGGAACCTGTTTCCGATGTCCGTTTCTTAGCACACGGCGAATGAACACCAGCGCCCTGGACACAGACATTGCTCGAATAGTTGGTGCCGCGTTCTATATGTGGCGTTAGTGGTGCTTGTACCATCCCACCCCCTTGATGTCGTTCCAGGATGTCGTTTGATGGCAGCGATAACACTGGTTGACTTGGGCCGGCCCACAGCACTGGGAGACCTGCACATCCTCCTGACCCGCAATTTTCTTGGAGATCATCTGGAAGTGCATCATGTAATGGCTGGGCGGAGCTTGGTGACATTGCGCACAATCGAAGGATCCCGGTGACGGGTGTCTAAACTGTGCGAGCGTCCACTCGGTCGTGGCGTGGCAGCTTGCGCATTCTTGGCCAAATAGCCCGGAGTGAGGATCTTTCGTCGCATGACACGCCCGGCAATTCAAGGTCATCTCCAAGGGACTGACCTGCGGATGACTCGGCGTGTGTGATGTCGCTGAGGGGTGCTGTTGCAACCAGTGCCGCAGGTCGGCTCGACCTTGCACGTCGCCTTGCGTCCCCATCGCTTCAAGTCGCTGCAAGCCCACGCGCGCCAATGTCGTGTGGTCCATCTGCCTCAAGTTCGCGGACTTGCCCTGATGCTCAATGTGACAACGCGCGCAGTTGCCGATGCTCACGTGGAACGCCGTCGGTTGTCGCTGCAAGATACGCGTGTTGTTCGCGTGACAACCGATGCATTTGGTATCGTCGGGCCCTTCGACCGACGTGTGACAGGCCTCGCAATGGTTCTGCAAAGCGGCATGCGCCGATGACAGGTCGCCTGGGCTTGCCTGCCGCTGAAGGGCAGTTAGCCGATCGGGCGTCGCGACCGCTTGCCACAGCGCAAACGCCACGATCGCACTCGCCAGAAGAGCGACCAGCAGGCGCGCGCTTTTCATGTGCGCGGCCTCACTGAAACCACCTCAATCCAAAATGAATCGATGCCCAGACGTGCAATGCGAGCAGAACGTAGAACACGAGCGAGGTCCCGATGTGCAGCACTAGCCAGCGACTAGAAAGGCGCTTGACGCGTTCATGAGAGCGGATCGAGTATTCAAGCTCGGCTATCGAGCTGGCTATTCCGGCTGCGTCACCCGGAGCGCGCTCTGAGCCCGAGGTGGAAATCTTCGGAGCGATTGCGGAACGCATTCGTGCGAATGAAAAGGGACTATCAGGTATGACCGGCGCGATTGGCGATTCTGGTTTGCGCGCGAGTTCATCCACGGCCGCGTTGTAAGCCGTTTCAAGCTGCACCAGAAGACTCTGTTTTTCACGAAGCTCAACTGATACGCGTCCGAGCAAATGCCCACCTACGTAACCACTCAGCACCGAGAACAACATGCTGCTCGTCAAGGCGATGCCGAGGTTGCTTTCAAACCGATGCCCCGTATGCAGCAAAACCAGGATCGCCCCGAGCGCTCCGGTATACACATGCACGCTGAGAAGTTGTTGCATGGACAGATATTTACTGAACGCTTGCCTTAACGCGGGGAACCGCTTGACCGCCGAATAGAAAACCGAAAACACAACGATGAGGCTGGCACCGGAAACGGCGAGTACGCCGCCCGTCAAACTGCCCGGAAAACGCGGCGAGCGATGAACGATGAAGCCCGCCCACAAGACAAGCAGAAGCACGATCAGCGTGCTCAGCGCGGTCCGTTGGCGTGTCATGACTGCGGCTCTCCCATGCCTCTATGCGTCGACACTGACGTCGCCGCGGGTCTTCGCCTGGCAGGCGAGAATGATGTTGTTCTCCTTGTCAGCCGCATCGAGCGAGTCCTGAACCTCCATCGTGACGCTCCCGCTCAGCAGCTTGACCTTGCACACGCCGCACGTGCCGACGCGGCAGGAGTAGTCGATATTGACGCCGACGTCTTCGGATACTTCCAATAGGGTCTTGCTGGGCGGGAACAGCGCCGTTCGCTTGGAACGAGCAAATGTCGCGACCGCGACGCCGGCGGTCTCTGCGCCTTCGACGGGAGTGGTAGTCGGCTGGGATTGCTCCGACCCCGTGACACCTTCGGCAAGGGTTGGGGGCGTCGCCGGACGTTCCTTTCCGATGAAGATTTCCGTCTTGATCTGCTCGAGGGGCACGCCCAATTCGATCAGCACTGGCTTCAGTGCGTCCATCATCGGTTTCGGACCGCACAAGTGCACTCGGCGAATCTCAATGTGTGGAACGGCCTGGCTGAGCAGTTCCTTCGTGATGTTTCCCCGGGCGTAAGGCCAATCGGCAGAAGCCACGTCGATCGCGGTGATGGCGAGATGCAGGTTGGGATGTCGGCGCTGCAGGTACTCCAGCTCCTCGCGATAGATCACATCTTTTTCTCCACGACAACCAAAGATGAAAAAAATGTCGCTCGGCCAGGAACGATCCGTCAGGTAGCGCACAACACTCATCATCGGCGTGATGCCAACGCCGCCGGAGATGAGCACAATGCTGTTGGCGCCATCGCCGACAAAGGTAAAGTTTCCAGACGGCCCGGTCGTTTGCAGCGTGTCACCGACACGCACGCTGTGCAGGAATCCGGAGACCGTCCCGTGCTCCTCGCGTTTGACGGTTACCTCGACATAGTCGCGGCGCGTGGGTGAAGAGGCGATCGTGTAGGAGCGCTTCACCATCTGGTCGTTGGGCTTGACGGTGAAGGTGACAAACTGCCCCGGCAGGTGGCGAAATGGCAGGCTGCCTCCCGAGGGATCGGTGAGGCGCAACGTCACGACATTCGGGCTTTCCTCGAAGATCTGGACTACTCGCAGCAGCCCCGTCCACGCGTTGGATTTCGACGGCGCATCTTCCGGTAGGAGCGACGGGGGTATGCTCTGCGCGGCCGGCGTGAGCGTCCTCTCCGGCAACACCGCGCCCGGTTGTGGTGTGAGGCGGGCTGCGAGTGCCTGAGCCCGTTGCATCTTCTTCAGGTTGATCCAGATCATGGTGGCGGCAAATGCCAACAGAAGGAACATTGTGAAGTAGTGAAAGCCGGACAGTCCGAAAATTCCGTGCGGCCGCTGCATATCGGCACTCGGCAACAGACTCATATTTTGCTTGAACCAATCCAGGGCCACTGCCCGTGGCGGTTTGCCTTCGGAGATTGCCTGGAGCGAGGAGATTCCCGTGTCGAATTGCACGACGCCTTGGCGCATAAGCGCGGTGGCCTCCCGCATGGCCGGAAGATCTTGCTCTGACGAGGGCGCGCTGAGCTTCTCCAGGCCCGATGACATCAGCGCGGTGCCCGATTTCATGCGCTCGCGAGCCAGCCGTTCAAATTGCTGTCGCTTGTCGGGTGTGAATGCTTCGACCTCCATGAGTGAGGGGTAGAGTTCCTTGCGCGGTGGCGCCCCCATCTGACGCATCATGTCGTCCATCATTCCGGCGCCCCCCGTGGCAGCGGGACCAGGCATAGTTCCGCCAGTCGCTGGAGTGGCGGCCGGAATGCCGGCAGCGGGAGCGGGAGCGGGATGATGGCTCGCGTGCTCGTCGGGTGTTTGGCCCGCGACCGACACCGAGAACAACACCCCCGCCAACAGGACGGCGGTGAACTGGCAGTGCGTTGCGGCTGTCGGAACATCAAATTTCATCGTGCAACCACCTAGTCGATGTTCAGGTCCTAAGCGGCTGAAGGACAGTCGGAGCCGAGCTCTGTGAATCGCCGCACCATGGAGTGTCGGTCCGCGCCATTGAACAGGTGAATCACCGATACGACTCGGATTGTCTGCGCGGAACCTGGGTACTACGCAAACCTAACCGCCACTGCTTAGCAGCCCGCAGAATTGCGTGCGCGTTAGAGGTGATCTGCGAGCTGCGACGATGACGACCGCCGCGGCGTTTGAGAGCTGATACGCCGGTTGAATACAGCCGTTCCACGAAATCGATCGCCCCTGCCTCGCTCCAGCCGCGCTACTGACGTTCCAGCTCCACCACGTCATTGGTTCGTGGACTACCCGTGAGGACTTCGGCACTCGCATAGTGTTCATCAAGCACTGTCGTTACTCGAACTTTTCCGATCGACTCACGCCGGAAATTGATGGCGCCGGACTTCGGCTGTGGCGCCTGGGCAACATTTCTGATAACGGCGAGCTCTTGGCCAACCTGGGCGCCGTCACGCGAGCCGACGCACACAACCAGGGAATTGCCATCCACCGACAATACTTGGCCCTGCATGAAGTACCGATGGTACGTAGGGCTGGAGGCGCAGCCGGCTACCAGCTGCACGGTGAGTGCGGCGCCCAGTACCAGGCACAATCTCGCACGACGCGTCGATGTCAGAATACCTTGCTGCGTGGTTTCAACTTCCAAATGCGTGTTCATGGCAAGACCTTCCTTCGACAGCAAATTGGGTATCTGTGTACCCGGGACCTACATGGCTTGACTGCACCGCGCGCGAGCGGCACAGAATCGTCCCACGGTTTGCGCGTACTGACACCGCGAGGAGAGCGCGAACGATGAATCACACATCCAACGTGGAGGCGACTGGGACCTGTCAATGAGATGGGCATACGCTCAACCCCTACAAGGTTCAAGTACTGCGAGTCGAATCTGCATCAGGTTCGACGGTGTGCATTTGATCTGCATCAACCAAACCCAATTATGATTCCCTTCTCCGCTTGCGCTGCGATCCGACGCTGCCCCCACAGCTCCCTCGGGATGGCGCGCATTCCGGTTGCCCGCACTTCGTGCTCTCTACGGCGAACGGATTCTCCCGTGTCGCGGAGGAACCGCTATTGCCTGCGGCGGGGACGCCGTAGATAGAGCCGTCGCTGATTCTAGCGGAATGGCCGACCGCATTCCGACCGCATTCATCGCATGCCGGACTTGGCTTATCCGTTCGTAGATCACTTTGCGTAATCGGTTCATCACGCCGAGCGGTTTGTGCGCCGGCAGCGCGTGCCAGGGGTTGAATGACAACGCCTCGCAAAAGGCGTTCTGTTCGGGGGTATCAAACGTCTGTCGAGGAATGCGAATCGACGCAACGGGATAAGACGGAGCATCGGATTCATCCCACTCCGTCATGACGTCTTCCACGCCCATGCGCGGTGAGGTTCGCGGTTGCACCAAAAACTCCATGCACGCATCGCCCGTTTCGAGGCTTGCGCGCAACGCACCACGCAAATAGTCGTTGCCCGGCTTCTTCGGGATCGGGTCCAAGGTCGCTGCACAGGAACGGACGGAGTACTTGACGGCTTGCCGGTCGTCGCCCACACCGAGCTGATAGGGCACGGTGGACCAGTAACGTGTTTGCAGCGGATTGGAAATGGTCTTGCTGGCGGTCTTGCGGGCGATCATGAGACCGCGAAAACCCAAGTCGAAAGGAATGCGCAGTGTCGCGAATACTCCGCCACTGCTGCCGTCCCGGATCAGTGAAAGATACCGGTTCGGATCGTTGGCAAAAAACACCGGGTGGCTGATCAGAATGAAGTCCTGCGTTGTCGCTTGATCAACGGCATCGAGCAGTTTCTTTCCCGGCACGTCGAGCAGCTTGATCGCCATGCCACGCGCATCGCCTTTGATGTCAGCGCGTGTCGCGTCCTTGTTGCCGTTCGAAAACCGGATCCATGCCGAGTACGTGGTTCCGGGAATGAAAACGCCGTGGACCAACGACTTCGGTAATGAGGCCGCGACGGCAAATTCCGCTTTGACGCAACCATGGGCTTTGGGGTGCGCGTCGCGTCGCGCACTACCGGGCGCGTAGTCGCGACGTATCGTATCTTCGATCGCGAGGCTGATCTGCTCGGCCATGCTCGACTCGTTAGGAAACAGCACCTCGCCCAGCGTCGCGTCCGCGGTTGGGTATGCCGACGCATCTGGCGTCTGTGCAGATGTTTCTGGAATCGCCACGGCGGCGCAGTGGCCGATGGTCATGATCCCTGCGATCCCACCGGATAATCGAGCGCATAGCAATGAGGCGATGGTAAGCATGCATAAAATCCTTTTTCGTCACGTTCCTGGGCTTCACTCACCGATCCGCGTCGTGCGGACCACCGAGCGTTGCGTGGTCCTCGCGACGAGTCGCGAGGAGCCATCAAATGCGGCACTGCGTGTTACATTTCCGTTCAAGGATCGGCGCCTTGCGATGACACGATGCCCGCGCACAACTGACGGATTTCCGGATCGACAGTTGCCGTTTGCTCTCACATTAAAATGCCCCTTGCGTGGTCGGGAATCTGCGACCGCAAGAATTGTCGACCGTCGCCTGGTCGACAATGCCAAACCAGAAGCCCTTCACCACGGCAGCCGACACGCCGAGAATGATTCGATGGCTTCCGGCTGTTACGAGTGCCGAAGTCTTTACGGCTGGTGTTATACGCAACGAAAGAACTCTTCATGGACACGTCGGCCATTCCGGTCACGCCCAGCGTCGCGGCGTGATCGGTCATGTCATTTTTGGCGCCCTGCTTCTGCCTTGTCCACACCGCAGGTGCTGGTGTGACAGTAGGCGGTCGCTGAAAGCCTCTGGGCCTCTACCATGGCCCCGATATTTCATTGTGGATAAACATGGTATGCGGCATCGTTGCGGTGTGAGGGCGATAGACGTCGCTGCATGCGATATGCCACGATGTCATCGCGTTCGTGTTCGTCGCGCGATTTCGTCGACTAGCAGACCGGCGGGCCGGAAAAATGGCGTCATTCTTGACCTGACTCGGCGCACACCCGGCGAGCAGAATCTTGACTCTGGAACCAGCTCCAACGTTTGCTTTGGGCGCGCCCCATGCAGTCTGTCGATGCAGGTGGGCGCTAGCGGGCGCAATGCACGAACGCCGAGGGTCGGCTACACCGCTCGACGGGACGCTAATGCCCGGGAACGAACTCACCTTGGAATCCAGTCGATGGGGATCGCGTTGCCCGCAATCGCTGCACGCGCCGTACCGACTGACATCTGATTCAAGACACTGACCAAGCCGTCAGCTCCATGCACTCCTGGAACTGTCGCGCCCTGTTTTTCATCGACCAGCAGCTCGCATCCACGTGCCATTGATTCCCGCAGGAGGCTCATTTGAAACGCTAATCTTATGTTTTACCGTTGTTGCTTTTGGTAATTCCGTTGCATCCGCGCAGGCAGCCCTACCGGACCGCAGTCGTGATGGCCTCGTCAAAAATGTCGACAGCAGCGCGCTGGAATTGTGCCTTCACTACGCGCCCCCACCCGCGGTTGGTGACGTGCTCGCGATCGTGCGGGACTGAACGCACTTCTCCAGGGGAATGCCGGCGTCATCACGCTATGCCACGGTCGCGCACGCCCAGCTTATGGGGCAACGAAACTGCCGTGCGTCAATGCTGACATGCTGGACTGCAAGGCAAATTGTTATGACCGCGCTCGGCCCGCCAGCGACCCATCCGAATCGCACCGTTCGTGAGACGGGCATCTCCCCCGACGCACCGAGGGGGGTGACGCGTCGCGGGCGCCGGCGGCCCGGGCACGCCCAGCATTTGGCATCAACGTCGGTCGCCGCATTCGCTACCATTGGCGATCGTGCCTCCGAAACCATCGCGCGGTGTCGCGCCTAAAGGAATGTTGTGCTCTCTCATCGCCTGATTCGACTATGGCATTCCCGGCTGGCCTGGCTGATTGGCGTTCAATTCGTGCTGTGGATGCTATCCGGCCTCTACATGAGCACGGCACCCATCGACTGGATTCATGGCGACCACTGGGTTTGGCCCGATGCGCGGGTAGTGCTGCCCACGGCCGTGGTCTCCTCCGCTCACCTCCAACAGCAATTTCCCGACAGTATGCGATTTACGCTGAAGACCTTGTTCGGGCAAACGGTCTACGAGGTGCATCGCCCCAACGCGATCGTGTTGGTTGACGGGGTTTCCGGCGTTACGCGCCCGCCGCTGGATGCGACCGCGGTGCGCACCCTGGCACAGGCGCGCTTTGCCCACCCGCGCGCCATCCGATCGATCGATTGGCTCGACAAAGCACCGGGTGAGGTCAGCGGCCGTCCCGCTCCGTTGTGGCGCGTCAGGTTTGACGGCGCCTCCGCGCCGACGCTGTACTACTCGCCGTTCACGGGCGAACTGCTGGCAAAACGCTTCGCTGGCTGGCGCGTCTTCGACGCGTTGTGGATGTTGCATATTATGGATTATGCAACACGTAGCAACGTTAACAATTGGCTACTGCGAATTGCTGCCGGCATCGCCCTGGCCTTTGTTCTGAGCGGTGCCGCACTTCTCGCGGTGTCGCGGCGCCGGCCGCGCACGGTCCCCTCGGTTCGGTTGCCCCGACGTCCTTTGCGCACGCGCATTCATCGGGTGGCGGGATGGGCGATCGGGGCGCAGCTGCTCGTCTGGGTGGGTAGCGGATTGACGATGAGCCTGTTGGATCATTCGGTGGTTGAAGGGCATACGTACGCTCGGCCGCCGGCCCCCGCCGCTGCCATCGACTATTCGTCGCTGCTGGCGCCCAGCGTGATCGCTGCGCATCATGCCGGCCAAGCCCGCAGCGTTGCTTTTCAAACGGCGGTGGATGGCCCGGTCTATGTGGTCACGACACCATCCGGTGCGTACCGCTACAACGCGCACACCGGCGTGCCGCAACCCGTCACGGCCGCCGTCGCACACTCAGCCGTGGCAGCCGACTACGCAGGTCCTGGTCGCCTCCAAACGCCGGAGTGGCTCGCCGCCGCGGATTTGGAAACGCGCGGTCATGAAGGTGGGTTCTGGCGCGTTCGAATCGACGACGATTTACGGACGACGATTTACGTATCGGCGCAAACCGGTAGCATCGTCGAGCGACGCAATCGCGTGTGGAGGCTCTTTGACATCGCCTGGATGCTGCATATCATGGACTATCGTGCGCGCGAGAACTTCAACCATCCGCTGCTCATCGCCGTCGCGTTTGGGGGCACGTGCCTGTCGGTATCCGGGTTACTTCTGCTGTGGCGGCGATGGCGCGCACCCCGGCAGCGACGAGTGACGGCCTAGGCCACGGACAAGCGTACAAACTGCAAAAGTCCCGTTATCCGCTCATGAGCGGATTGGACGGTATCGCGGGGACTGTGCGGATCCGCACGGGAGCCACCCGTTTTCCAGCGTGTACACGCGTGCAAAGGATGCGTTGTTCTAAGCCCTCGCAACACTTCGATTCCTGCTTGCAGGCGGTGTTTCTTACCTGATCCGTAACAAAGGTACACCTACCTTTGTTCCCTATGAGACGGACTTCGGCGTCCCCGCGGGAGCCACGGGGCTGACCGAAATCGCACCACATTCTGGAGCTGGATCAAGAGTTTTGATTGCGGATCATCTGACGGGAATTCATTGAACGTTCGGGAATCGCAGCGTAGAAGCGAGGTGAAAAGATGTGGTCTGGTTAGATTCGTCACACCGCCTCCCCGTAATCTCCGCTGGTGCAGGAATTTTCGCCATGAAACTATCCATCGTCTTGCTGCTCGCGTCCTTGATGATCGTGTTCGGTTCGATGGCGCGCGGACAGCACCGCACCGATCACGGCTACTCCCCACAGCACTACTCCCCGCAAAGTTATCGCGACCAGGGATATTACGGCTCGACGCATTCGTCCGGCCACGGCGCTCGCGTCGGCAACCGCCATGGGTCAGGCCGAGCCGACAATCACGGACGACGCAGTGGTTACGGGTACACCGCGGCGTACGGACACGGCTATCGAGGTGCGTCCATTGACCTGCACCTCGATACGTCTCGGTCGCGTGGGCACCGCAATCGTCGTGATGCCTATCTAAACCGGTTCGATCATTGAAGGAGGCGCTCGACATGACCGCACGGTGCCGCAACTTCTCGCGTGTTATTGGCCGATCCTTGGTTGGTTGGCTCTTCAGTGGAATTGGCGCCATGGGTGTCATGGCGCACGACGTCGAACCGCCGCGCGCGAAACCCTCTGACTCGATGGCCGCACGTTCCTCGGCCGCCTCGCGACCCAGCGAGGAGGGTCGGTTGATCTCGATCGTGGTGCTGCTGAAGGTTCCGCGGGAATTGGGCGAGCGAGATGTGGCGGAAGCGGCCGCGCAGATTGGTGGACACGGCGGTCTCAACAACGACCCAGCGCCGGTGGTATCCATGCCGCCGTACTTCCGGGTTCGCTTGCCCTCGGGGTCGTACGTCGTCAATGACATCGACGAACCCTACTTACCGGCGAACGACCCGAGCATTGCCTCCATCTCCGATGGGCGATTGCGCGACGCGGTGGCGGGTCACCGGGCATGGATGTCGGTCGATTGGGCCGCCAACAAAGAGCCGAACGATCTGCGACAGGCTTATGGGGACATCGGCAAATTGATCGTCGCCTTGGCCGGGCCCAACGCGGTGGCTCTCTACAGTCCGGACCTTGGCCAATTTGGTGCGTACAACGAACGCGTCCTGTCGTCGCTCGCGAGTGACGACCCGCTCGTCGTGTTCGACACGTCGGTCAACGATGTTGGCGTGGTGTCGATCCGAGATGACGATCAAAAATTGGTTGTGGCGAGCACGCAGGCGCGCGATCAATGGACGCGCTTCGTCGATGCGTTTGAGCATCGCCGTGGCACGCAGTTTGCGGTGAAGGGGCGCCTCGTTGAAGGGCAGCTTGTTGAACATATGTGGTTGTCCGTGACGGCGTTGGATCGCGATCAAGTCCACGGCACGCTCGACAACGTCCCGACGGCACTCCCATCGTTCAAACGCGGTCAAGACCTGCACATCCGTCGGGAGGATGTCGATGATTGGCTGTACCTCGATGCAGAGCGCCAGCCCGTCGGTGGATTTACTCTGCCAGTGCTTGAAGAGGCGGTGGATCGCGGCGCGCAATGAATGGTTCGGTTCGGACGCCATGCGAGAAAATGCGCACGGGTGCCGGGCTCAATGGTGGTCGCCACCGGCGCTGGCGGACGGCGATTTCGGCCTGGGAACTTCCGGTGGCCCTCGCCTTGCGCGAGCCACCACACCCGCCTTGCATTGCGGCCTGCCGACCCCGCCGCGCAATCGTCGAGCTGACACCGACTCGCGATTCGACGAAAACCGGTCATGCCCATCGCGCCTGACAGCACCGCTCTAAAACCGGACACGCCTTCGCCGCACCGTGGTACGGTGAGTTCAAGGCGGGCGCGGGTTGAGCGAGATTTTTCGGCCGGGCCGGGCAGCTGCCGCCCACCACCTGCCAGTCGATTCACGTCATTGCCGCCGATCCGCGCCGCCGTGAATCTCAACGCGTTTTGCCCAAGCGCAACGCGTTGGTGACCACGGAGACGGAACTCAAACTCATCGCCAGGGCCGCGATCATCGGACTCAAGAGCCAGCCGAAGACGGGATAGAACAGGCCGGCCGCTATCGGCACGCCGAGGGCATTGTACAAAAACGCAAAACCGAGGTTTTGTTTCATGTTGCGCACCGCCTCGTTGGAAATCGCCCGCGCTTCCAAAATGCGGCCCAGGTCGCCCTTGACCAGCGTGACGGCGGCGCTCGACATGGCCACGTCGGTACCCGTTCCCATCGCGATGCCGACGTCGGCGGCGGCGAGTGCGGGAGCGTCGTTTACGCCATCGCCCGCCATCGCCACCCGCCGGCCTTGTGCCTTCAACCGTTCGACCAGCGCGACTTTTTCGGCCGGTTTGATCTCTCCGTACACCTCATCGATCGCCAACGTTTTGGCCACCGCCTGAGCCGTCGCCACGGCGTCACCGGACGCCATGACGATGCGCAGTCCTGCTTCGCGCAATGCGGAAAGGGCGGCGGGTGTCGATGCCTTGATCGGATCGGCGACGGCGACGGCGCCGGCGAGCTGGCGGTCGACCGCAAGGAACATCACCGTCGCGCCCTGCGCTCGCAGCGCATCCGCGCGGTCACCCAAGGCAGACATGTCAGCGCCGACGTGCGCCATGAGGGCGCCATTGCCCAAGGCCAGCGCGCGATCATTTACACGTCCCACGACGCCCTGGCCCGTAACGGAGGAAAAATCCAATGCCGAGGCGAGGGTGAGGGAACGTTGTTTGGCTTCCGCCAGGATCGCCGATGCGAGCGGGTGCTCACTGCCCTGCTCCAGGCTCGCCGCAAACTGCACGACCTGGTTTGCAGTGAAGCCTGGCACGACCAGCACGTCGCGGAACGTGGGGCGCCCTTCGGTCAGGGTCCCGGTCTTGTCGACGATGAGCGTATCAATGGTGCGTAGCCGTTCGATTGCTTCCGCGTCACGAAACAGCACGCCCGCCTGCGCGGCGCGCCCGGTGGCGACCATGATCGACATCGGCGTCGCCAAACCCAGCGCGCACGGACACGCGATGATCAGCACCGAGACGGCGTTCAACACGGCATAAGTCCAGGAGGGCTCGGGACCGAAAAATCCCCAGCCGAAAAAGGTCGCTAGCGCAGCGGCCAACACCGCCAAGACAAACCAATACGCGACCTTGTCGGCCATGCGCTGCATCGGGGCTCGCGAGCGCTGCGCTTGCGCAACGAGCTGGACGATCTGCGCAAGCACGGTCGCCGATCCGACTTGGTCGGCGCGAATAACCAAGCTTCCGGTCCCGTTTAGCGTGGCGCCGATGACCCGCGCGTCGACCGTTTTTTCGATTGGCAGGGACTCCCCGGTCAGCATCGACTCATCGACGCTTGAGCGGCCATCGAGCACGGTCCCATCCGCGGGGATTTTTTCGCCGGGCCGCACGCGCAGGCGATCGCCCGGATGGACCTGCTCGAGCGCGACATCGTCCTCGCTGCCATCGGAATTTATGCGACGGGCAGTCTTCGGCGCCAAGCGCAGGAGTGCCTTGATCGCGGCCGATGTGGCCGAGCGCGCTCGCAGTTCCAACAATTGCCCCAGCAAGGTGAGCGATACGATGACGGCCGCGGCTTCGAAATACACCCCGACCCGCCCGTGCTCCCGGAAGGAATGGGGAAAAAGTCCCGGCGCCACCGTCGCGACCACGCTGTAGCCGTACGCGGCGCCTACGCCGATACCGATCAACGTCCACATGTTGGGGCTGCGACGGCGGATGGACGCGATGCAGCGCTCAAAGAACGGCCAGCCCGCCCACACCACCACGGGCGTGGCCAAGACGAGTTCCAGGCCCGTGCGCAGCTCGGTCGACAACCCCGTCAGGCGATGACCGAGCATTGCCAGGCCCAGCACGACGAGCGTCAGCGGCAGCGTCCAGGTGAAGCGCCGACGGAAGTCGGTGAGCTCCGGCAATTCGCTGTCGTCCTCGCTGGGCATGACCGGTTCGAGCGCCATACCACAAATGGGGCAGGCGCCTGGGCTCTCCTGGACGATCTGCGGGTGCATCGGACAGGTGTAGGTCGTGCCCGGCGGTGCCCGAGACGCGTCAGGGATGCCCTGGGTGGACAGATAGCGCGCCGGATCGGCCACGAATTTGGTACGGCAGCCGGCTGAGCAGAAGTGATAGTCGTGCCCCGCGTGGTGCGCGTGGTGGGGCGAGTCCGCGGAGACCGCCATGCCGCAGACCGGATCGCGGTCGGCCGCCGCCGTGGCGCCCGCGGCGGGGTCATTGGCATGGCCGGGATGATGCCCGCCGTGGGGGCCGGCCGCCGACGCTGCGGCGGTGCCCGGCGCGGAGGCCGGGGGCGATGGCGTGGATGGCGCGTGACAGCATGCGGGTTTCTCAGATGGAGCGGTCATGGCAGGTCCTCCTGCGATAAGGCATTGAGTATCGGACAGGCGTCTGCCCGGCCGTGGCCGGGGCACGCGGTGATGAGGGTTTGCAATCCGGTGCGCATGCGGGTCAGCTCGGCGATGCGCTGATCGACGTCGGCAAGTTTGTCGATGGCAGCGCGTTTGACCTGGGCGACGTCGGCGTTGTCGCTCAAGGCCAGCAGCGTTCGAATGTCCTCGAGCGAAAAGCCCAGGGATTTGGCGCGCCGGATGAAATGCAGGCGCTTGAGTTCGGTCTGCGTGTAGTGCCGGTAGCCCGAGGCTGAGCGCTGCGCGGGCGCCAGCAGGTGGCCGCGTTCGTAGTAGCGAACGGTATCAATGGCCACGCCAGCCCGCCGGGCCAATTCGCCAATAGTGAAGCTCGTCATGGTCTGCTCCGATGACGCATCGATCGCGTGAGCCGACAGTGTGCAGTCTGGACCCTAGTCCAGAGTCAAGCCCCTATCCGCGGACGCCGGAGCTCATGTTAATTGGCGCGTCCAGGGCACGCTCTAGACCGGCGGCCAAGCACCGCCGTGGTGCGCTTTGCTCGGCGCGGAGCGCTACTTGAAACTTGTGGCACCGGCGCGCAGTCTATGCGCCGTCCTCATCCTCCGCGGAGAGCGCGTGCTTCGCACCGCCACCCACTTTCTTCTTGCGATCGTGTTGTGCCTGAACGGGTTTCTCATGCCCGTGGCGATGGCACAGCACCACGTCGCGGCGGAGAAGGCGCGTGCGGCGGTCGCCGATGCGCCGTGCCATGGCGATGCCGCGGCACGTGACGGGGCGAGGGACGGTGCGTCCGGGCATACCCAGCACGGGGAAAAAGCCCCCGCATCGAAGCACAGCACCCCGTCGTGCTGCACTCACGGCCAATGCGCCTGCGGGTGCCTGATGTCGGCCGGCGCCGCGCCGCTGGCTGGTGTGACCGTGCCGCCGCACCGTGACGTGAAGGGCCGGGATTTCTCCTGCGCACACCTGACCGCCGCGCGGTACACGGTGCCCTTGCGACCTCCGATCGCCTAAGCGTTGGCTAGCAGCCCGACCGGGCTGCCGATGTGGTGCGCGCGTCGCACCGTCACTTTTTTCGCATGCGCGCGATGCCGTCCGGCGCCGTGGCGCGTGCCTGCCAACGAGTCGAAATGATGGAACGAATGGTGTTGCGGCTGCCGCTGGCGGCCGCGTTGACGATCCTTGCCGGTTGCGTGGGGGTGTCGCGGCGCGAGGGCGCCGATCGCGTCCAGATGCTGTTGAACGAACGCGTACCCGCCGCCGTGCAGTGGCGCGTCGACCCCGAGGGGACGGTGGCCATCGATGCGCGCGTGGCCGAACTCACGGCCGCCCCGATCACGCCGGTCACGGCCTTTCAGGTGGCACAGCTGCGCCACCCGCGCATGGCGGCGCAGTACGCGCGATTGGGGTTGGCGCAAGCCGACGTGGTCGAGGCCAGCCGTATTGGCAATCCGACCTTCAGCGGTTCGGCGCTCAAGGACGGCGGCCCGTCAAAGATCACGACGGGACTGACTGCACCGCTGGCGGATTTGCTGCTGCTGCCCGCCCGGCGTCGCTTGGCCGCCGGCGAGTACGAGCGCGCTCAGCAGGCGATTGCGGCGGATCTGGTGAACCTGGCTTCCGAGGTGGAAGTGCAGTGGTATGAGGCCGCCGGCGCCGAGCAGGTGGCGCAGATGCGCGAAGCCGTCGCCACGGCCGCCGCGACCTCCGCCGAACTCGCCCAGCGCTTCTTCGATGCGGGCAACGTCAGTGCGCTGGAGCTCAAGCTCGAGCAGGCGGCGGCGAGCCAGGCGCGGATCGCCGCGCTGTCGGCACGGGCGAACGCCACGCGCGAGCGGCTCGCGCTCAATACGCAGATGGGCTTGTCCGGTGCGCAGGCCGCCCACTGGCAGATGGACGTGCCGCTGGCGGTTCCGGTGCCAGCCGAGGACGGTCTGGAAACGCTGCAGTCCCTGGCCCGCGAACAGCGGCTGGATCTCGCCGCGGCGCGGCGTGAGGTGGAGTTGCTCGGCGACGCACTGGGCCTGGCGCGGCGCTGGCGTCTGCTGGGATCAGTCGATGTCGGCGTGGAGCGCGAGAAGGAAACGGACGGTTCGAAACTGACGGGCCCGACCTTGTCCTTGGCGATACCGCTATTCAACCAGGGTCAGGCGGCGATTGCGCGTGCGCAGGCGCAGTGGGAGCTGGCCAAGAGCGCGCTGGCCCAGCTCGAACTGGAGATCGACAACGACGTGCGGCTGGGGGTGGAGCGGGTCAGTGCCCAGCGCACCATCGTCGAGCAGTACCGGTCCGCGCTTGTTCCCCAGCGCGAAGCCGTCGTCGTGCGCCAGGTCGAGCGACTCAACTACATGCTGATCGGCGCGTTCGAGCTACTGCTGGCTAAGCAACAGGAATACGACGCCTACCAGGGCTATCTCGAAGCGGTGCGCGACTACTGGGTGGCACGGGTGGAATTGGCGCGCGCGATCGGGACGCGTCTGCCCAGCGCAGCGAGCGTGAGCGAACGCACGATCGGGGTCGAGACGATCCTGTCGCCGCCCGCCCCCGCTGGGGCTGGCCACGGCGGCCACAGCGGCCATGGCGCGGCGATGCCCGGGATGAATCATGGTGGCCACGACATGTCGTCGATGAAACCCGGTTCGACGCCCCCACCCGAAAGCCCTGCGCACGATGCCGGCATGCCCGGCATGGATCACAGCGGTCATGACATGTCGTCGATGAAACCCGCAGCGCCCCCCGCCAAAGCCGACAAACCCACGAAAGCGCCACGCGGTGCGAACGACGCTCGGAAAAAGCCGGCGTCACCGCCAGCGACGGGCCGTTCAACCGACGAGGACAGCATGCCGGGCATGGACCACAGCAAGGACGCCACCCCGCCGGCGCCGGCGCGTGAGGACGGACAGCGTCTGTTGTCGATGCCCAGCATCCCTGCCCGCGCCCAGTCCGCGGTACCCGCCGCACCGCGGCGTGCCCTCACCGTTTCACCCCTGGTTCTTTCCTTCGGAGATCACTCATGAATACGACTTCCCTGCGTCTGGCCATGGCCCTGGCTGGCCTGACGATCGCCCTGAACGTGTCGGCGCACGACCCCAAAGAGCACGAAAAAGAAGCGGCCGCGGCCAACGCCAAGCCCGACTGCGCGAAGATGAAAACGATGGACATGTCCAAAATGGACCCGAACGATGCGGTCATGAAGGCCATGATGGCCAAGTGTGCCAAGGCCGACACCGCCGGCGGCGCGCACGATCATGGCGACGGGCACGCGCCGGCCAAGGACGCCGCGAAGGATCCGAAGAAGGACGACAAGAACGTGCCGGCCGCGACCGACGATCACGGGGGGCACTGATGACCTCACGACGCGAACTGCTGCAATGGATGGGCGTCGGCGTCGCGGGCTTGGTGGCCGGCGCCGTGACGCCGGCCCGGGCGCAGCACCCCGCCGGCCACGGGCCAGCGGCGGTGCCCAGCCCGAGCGATCCCGCCCCGCCGCGGACAGGGGAAGGCTATCGGCCTATACGCACGCTCAACGGCTGGACGCTGCCCTTTCGCATGAACGGCGGCGCCAAGGAATTCCACCTGGTGGCCGAAGAGATCGAGCACGAATTCGCGCCGGGCTCGCGGGCGATTTGCTGGGGTTACAACGGCACGACGCCGGGACCGACGATCGAAGCGGTCGAAGGCGATCGCGTGCGGCTGTTCGTGACGAACCGGCTGAAGGAGCCGACCTCGGTGCACTGGCACGGCATCGACCTGCCCAACGGGTTCGACGGCGTGGCCGGCCTCAACCAGCCGCACATCCTCCCCGGCGAGACCTTCGTCTACGAATACACGCTCAAGCAGCACGGCACGCACATGTACCACCCGCATGCCGATGAAATGACGCAGATGGCGTTCGGCATGATGGGCTTGTTCATCATCCATCCGCGCGCCGGCGAAGAAACGCCGATCGACCGCGACTACGCCTTCCTGCTGCACAACTGGGCGTTGCACCCGGGCACGTATCGGCCCGACCCGAGCATCATGCAGGACTTCGATCTGTGGACCTTCAATTCGAAGGTGTTTCCCGCAATCGAGCCGCTGGTGATGCGCACGGGTGAGCGTCTACGCATCCGCATTGGCAATTTATCCATGTGGAATCATCCCATCCATATGCACAGCAACCCGTTCTGGGTCACCGGTTCGGACGCGGGACGCTGGCCGCGATCGCAGTGGCGGCGTGAGGTCACCGAGATCATCGGCGTCGGGCAGATGCGCGATGTTGAATTCGTGGCGACCGAACCGGGCGACTGGGCCCTGCACTGCCACATGGCCCATCACACGATGGGACCGATGGGTCACGGCATCCCGAACCCGACCGGCGTCGATCAGCGTGGCGTGGAAGCACAAATTCGTCAGCTGCTGCCCGGCTACATGGCAATGGGTGAAAACGGCATGTCCGAGCATTCCGAGCACGTGGCGATGGGCCTGACGGGCCCGGAGAACACCTTGCCGATGATGGCCGGGCAAGGCCAGTTTGGCCCGATCGAAATGGGCGGCATGTTCACCGTGGTCAAGGTGCGCGACGACCTGGCGGCTGGGGATTTTCGCGATCCCGGTCCGTACCGCTATCCGAAGAACGGAGTCGCGCGCCGCGTCAGCACCGATGCCGACTTCGGCCAGCCCCATCGGCGCATGCCGTACGGGCCCGCGAAAGGGAGGCGACCGGCCCCGGCGTCCGAGCCGATGCCGGCGATGGATCACTCGCAACACGGCAAGTCCACAGGAGGCTAGCGCATGAAAACGCTCAAGGTGATTCTCGTGCTCGGGCTCATTGGCGGGTTGGGCGCACTGGGATTTTTGTACTCGGGGCTGTACCCGATCGGCGCGGACACGCCGCACAACGCCCTGACCTACTGGGGCCTGGAAACGCTGCGCGAACGTTCGATTGCCCGCGCCAGCGCCGACCTGAAAGTACCGCCGTTGGACGACCCGGCGATGCTGTTGGCCGGCGGTGCCGATTACAACGACATGTGCGCGACCTGCCATCTGAAGCCCGGCAAGGCGACGTCCGATCTGGCGCAGGGTCTGTACCCGGCACCGCCCAATCTGTCCAAGCCCGCGTCCCAGCAAGCGCCGTTGACCAAGAACCTCGCCGAGGGCGCGGCCGCACGGCAATTCTGGATCATCAAGCACGGCATCAAGGCCTCCGCGATGCCCGCCTGGGGGCCCACCCATGATGATGCGCGCATCTGGGCGATGGTGGGATTCCTGCAGAAGCTGCCGACCTTGACCCCGGATCAGTACCAGATCCTGACCGCCCGCGAGGGTGGCGAGGCAATGGATCACGAGGGCATGGATCACGCCGGCATGGACAGCAGGGCGTCGGCCGGCATGGCGAGCGCGCAAGTGGCGAGTCACACGATGCCCGACGCCAGCGATCCGACGGCCGTGGTGGAGCAGTTCCAGAAAGCCGTGTCGTCGGGCGATACCGCTGCCGCGGCGGATCTGCTGGACCCCGAAGTCAAGATCTTCGAGAGCGGCGGTATCGAGCGGTCCAAGGCGGAATACGCCTCGCACCACCTGGCGAGCGATGCAGCGTTCCTGAAGACGGCGACCGTGGCCCTGCAATCGCGCACGGGCGACGCCGTGGGCGATCTGGCCTGGGTCGGCAGCGAATCGCGCATCACCGCTCAGGCGAAGAGCAAGCCCGTGGATCTCATCAGCACCGAAACCATGGTGCTCAAGAAGACGCCGCTGGGCTGGCGCATTGTGCACATCCATTGGTCGTCCCGACCCAACAAGACCTCGTGAGGTGGAAATGAACATGCTCTTGCGATGGGCAGGCGCGCTCAGCCTGCTCATGCTGTTCTTCGCCGGCCCCGCGTCGGCGCAATCGCCGGCATCGGCATTGTCCGCCGGCAGCGATCACGTGCTCGTGCACAAGAGCCCGACCTGCGGCTGCTGCGTGCAATGGGTGGAACACCTGCGCGCGAGCGGGTTCACAGTCGAGGTGCGCGACGAGGCCAATGTCACACCGACCAAGCGCCGGCTGGGCGTGCCTCCCGCGATGGCGTCGTGCCATACCGCCGAAGTCGGCGGGTATTTCGTGGAAGGCCATGTGCCGGCCGCGGATATCCGGCGACTGCTGACGCAGCGGCCCGCGGTCCGCGGACTCGCCGTCCCCGGCATGCCGGCAGGATCGCCTGGCATGGAATTGCCGGACGGCCGCGTGACGCCCTACACCGTGCACCAGATCGACGGCGAGGGCACCGTCAGCGACTTCGTACAACACGGTCAATGAGACGGCCGATGGCCCTGGCGAGGGCGTTCCGACTGTCGACGATGCCGGCGGATCGATCCCCACGGCCCGGAGGTGCGCGTCGATGACGCGCCGCACCGACCCTCGCTCGAGCGCGATGACGCAGCGATCTCCCGTGAGGCGTCGTCCCCTCGCTCTCCCGGTGCTCGCGGGGGTCGGTGCGGCGGGGCTGGTGGTGCTGGCCGCGCTCCTGGTGCTCGCACGCGGGATGCCGGTGCGCAGCGAGATCACCGTGTTCCGGCGTCCCGGCTGCGTGTGTTGTCTGGCCTGGGTCGCGCGCCTGCGCGAGGCGGGATTTCGCGTCGCCGTGCAGGACGAGCCGCACCTGGATGCGGTGCGGTTGCGCCTGGGTGTTCCGGAAAACAAAGCCAGTTGCCATACCGCGTTGACGCGCGAGGGCTACGTGATCGAGGGCCACGTGCCCCCGCAGGACGTGCGGCGCTGGCTGCAGGAACGCCCGCCCCTGCGGCCTGGCCGTCGCGGGCATGCCGGCCGGTTCGCCCGGCATGGAAAGTCCCCATCCTCAAGCGTACGACGTATGGGCCCTGCCGCGGGACGGCGAGGCCACGGTGTATGCCCACCACCCCGCCACGGCGTCGGTCCGATGAAGCACGGTCATGGCACACCGGACGTGGTCGACGTGGCGCGGATCCCGCGGGAGGCGTTGTGCTGCGTTTTTTGAATCCCTCCCCGGATACCGCCTCGGCCCGCGCGGTGGAGGCGTGCCTGCGGTGTTACAGCACCTGTATGAGCGCGGGGCTTTTGCCCTACCGCGGCGTGAGCGAAGCATGGCTCGACGATGAGGTGCGCCAGCTCCTCATCGTCACGGCCGAGCTGTGCAAGGTGACCGCCAAATACCTGCGAACCGGCAATTCCCAGGCGGGTGCCCTGTGCGCCGTCTGCGCCGACTTGTGCAGCGAGTGCGCCGACGCGTGCGACGCGCGCGGCGGGTTGACCGAGTGCGCCCGGGATTGTCGCCTCTGCACGAGCCGTTCGCGCGACGTCGCGCGAATGTAGTGCAACGCGCCCGCCGTTGCGCGCTCGGCTTGACGGGTACGCGTCATGCCACTACGGCGATGGCTCGTCCAACGATGCGCAGGCGATGACCGCGCTGGGCGAGGCCGGAACTCGCTAGTTTCGCTGCTGCTGGCGCTGGGCGAACCCGATCACGATGCCGATGACGACAATGGATCCGGCCAGCGGCAGCCGAATCAGCATTAATGCGATGAAGTGAACAAAGGAAAAGTTTTCCATAGCCGCGCAGTGAGCACTGCTCGGGGCCGAACGTCAAAATGTGCCCTCGCGAACCGCGGAATGCTAGCGAATCCCCTCGGCCAACCGCGGCTGCGGGGCCTTTGCAAAAACGGTGTATCGCGTCGTACCGGTCAGCGCGGGTTGGTCTCCAACCGGTGATGGATCGCGGTTGCGGCGATGGCCGCATGGGCCATGCCGACGGTCATCTGGTTCAAGGCCTTGACCAGATCCCCGCCGCGTAGAGCCCGGCCACGGACGTGGACTGATGGGCGTCCACGAAAAGTTCACCCTGCGCATCACACAGGGCGCCGAGCGCCGTGGCGAGGTGCGACCGGCCGGTGCACCCGACGAGCGGATAGAGCGTGTCGAAATCCACCACCGCGCCGTCGGGGAACTGCACCAGGATCGCATACGGTGTGTTGCGGACGGCGGCGATCGGCTGTTCGATGACCAGCACGTCGAGGGCTTGCAAGCGATGTCGGTCGGTGGCGGTGAGCGCCCCGTCGCCCGGTGCGAGAATCAGCGTCAGATCGCGCGTATACGTGCGCAGAAAGGCCGCATGACCGAGCGCGCTCCCGGCCGGTGCGATGAGACCCACGCGCCGATCGCGGACCTCGTAGGCATCGCAGATCGGGCACCAGCGCACGAGACCGTCGAGCGTCATCGCATGCCATCGCGATGGCGCCGCGCCCGACGGCAGCCGGTCGGCCACGCCGGTGGCGAGCAGCACCGACGTGGCTCGCCGGTGTTCCTCGTCGATCGTGGCGATGAAACCGCCGCGATCGATCGCGAGCGCGTCGACCGTGGCCTGCTCGATCGGCACGCCGACGTGGGCGGCTTGCCGGCGAAGCCGCAGCAGGAGCGCTTCGCCGGAGATGCCTTCGGGGAACCCGGGCAGGTTGTGCGAGACCGGGATGCGGGCGGCGCGGCTGTCTCCCGCATCGATGACCGTACACGAGCGCCCGAACCGCGCCAGGTAGAGGGCCGCTGTTAGCCCCGCAGGCCCACCGCCAACGATCAGGCAATCGAGCACGACACGACTCCGGGCAAGCGATTCATCGGCTCGCCGGATCGGCATCGACCCGCCAGATTGCATCGCCCACGTCGTCGGCGACCAGCAGCGCGCCGTCGTGGGTCAGTTCTACGCCGACAGGCCGGCCGCGTGCGTTGCCGTGGGCATCGACAAACCCATCCAGCACGACCTGCGGTGGTGCGCCGCTTGGGCGGCCCTGGGTAAAGGGCACGAAGATAACCTGGTAGCCGACGGGCGGCTTGCGGTTCCAGGAACCATGCTGGCCGATAAACGCTCCAGCGCCGTAGCGGCCGGCGAGCGCGCCCGGCGTCGAGAACGCTAGCCCGAGCGAGGCGGTGTGTGCGCCCAGCGCATAGTCGGGCACACGCGCGGTGACCACCTCGCCGGCGGCAGGCGCAGGGACGCGGTCGTCCACGTGATCGCCGAAGTAGCGATACGGCCAGCCGTAGAACGCGTGCTCGACCACTTGCGTCAGGTAGTCGGGAACGAGATCGTTGCCGCGTTCATCGCGTTCGTTGACGACGACCCACAGGGCGCCGGTTGCAGGCTCCCAATCCAGTCCGACGGGATTGCGCAGACCACTGGCAAACACGCGGCTCGTGCGCTGGTGTGGATCAATCTCGAGCACGGCGGCGCGGTTGATTTCCTTGTCCATGCCGCCTTCGGCGACGTTGCTGTTGGAGCCCACGCCCACATAGAGGCGGGAGCCGTCGGCGCTGGCGAGGAGGCTCTTGGTCCAGTGGTGATTCAACGGCCCCGGCCCGTGCGGCAGCGGCACGACGAGCTGCGGTGCGCTCGCGGCGGTGAGATCGCCGTCATGGTAGGGCACGCGCACCAGCGCGTTCGCGTTGGCGATGTACAGCGTATCGCCGACGAGCGCCATGCCGAACGGCGAAAACAACCCCTCGGCGAAGACATGACGAGTCTCGGCCACGCCGTCGCCGTCCGCATCGCGCAGCAGCGTGAGGCGGTTGGGGCTCGGAAGGCCCGCGCCAGCGCGCTTCATCACGGCTTTCATGACCGCGCCCTTGATGCCTTTGGTGGCGCGTGAGTCCGGCGGTGCATCGCTCTGCGCCACGAGCACGTCGCCGTTGGGCAGCACCAGCAGCCAGCGCGGGTGGTCCAGGCCCCGCGCGAAGGCGCGCACGCGCAGTCCGTCGGTCGCGACCGGCGTTTGGTCCGGTCCCCAGCCGGTAGCCGGCGCGATATCGATGACGGGGATGAGCGAGCGAAACGGCGGCGGCAAGGTCGGGTCAGGCCCGGTGGATTCTGAGAGCGGACGTGCCGTGTGGCCGCAGGCCACGAGGCTCGCTACCGCGAGCATCGCTACGCCCGCCCGCCACCACGCCGCCGAGCGGGAGCATCCGTGGCGCACATCGCGCTGGCCCTCGCCTACCGGCGTCATTGCCGTTGCCGCTCGGCAGCCAGCAGGGCCTCCATCTGCAGGATTTCCGCGCGCTGGGAGCGCTGGATTTCTCCGCACAGCGCGCGGATTTCTGACGAAGCGATCGTCGCCTCTTCGCACATGAGGATCGCGCCGGCATGGTGCGGAATCATCGAGCGCAGGAATTGCGTATCGCCGATGCCCCACTGGTAACGCACCCCAAACCAGCTGACGCCCACGATGATCAGCGCGACGGCCAGGAAGAGGCCGTTGAGTTTGGCATTCGGATACATCGCGCCCATGAAGGCCAGCTCGATGAGCACCATGGCGCCGGCCATCAGCGCGGCCATGTAGACCTGGTTGAGGTTACTCAGGACGTGGGCAAAACGGTCGACCATGACGTACATCAGGCCAAACATCACGACGAAGGACACGACGATCATCGCGGCAAAGCGCGGATAGTGATTCATCGCGCTCCCCTGACCGTCGCCGGCGTGCGTTGCCGTGTTGGAGGAAGCCGCGTGCGCGGCGTGCGGAGGTTTCATCGGGGCGCTCCTTGCGAGGGATAAGGAAAAACCCGCGCAGCGGGCCACGGGTAGTGATGAATTGCAGAGCGCGTACCAGAAGCCCTGGTCCGTCGCCGGCGAACCGCGTCTATGTCCGTCGCACGCAGCCGGCAGCGGCAAGCGCTTCAAGCGCCACGTAATTCATGGCGCTAAAAACCCGCGAAAAATCTGGAGTTGGAGTCAGCTCTAGGGCGGGTGAATACGCGCGATGGCGAGCAACGTCCCGCAGTTTGCACGGTGGCGCAGCGAACACGCCGCAGAGTGCGCGGCCGCCGGCGGCGTACCGATCTGGAACGTCGTGGGGCGCTAGGAACTCAGCGGGATGCCAGAGACTGTCTGATGCGAGGAGAGGGACCAGTGTGGTCCGGTCAACGCAGGCGCGCATTGCCGTGACATTCACACCGAGCGTCGATACTCGGCCACACGCCGCCGGTTCGGATCGTGTGATGCAGGCTCATTGGACCCACCGGTACTGGCGTCCCCTGTCACCAAAGGAGATACCCCGATGTCGATGTTACGGAAAACCCTCGCGCTCGGAACCGCCGTCGCGCTGCTGGCGGTCACCGCCACGGCCACTTCGCACGAGGACGCGGCCAAGGCCGGCAAAGGCGGCTCGGCGCAACTGCACGAAATTATGATGAACGGCATGCCGTCGATGACGATGAGCGGCGATGTGGACAAGGACTTCGCGACGATGATGATCGCTCACCACCGTCAGGCCATCGCGATGGCCGAGGTGGAAATCCGCGATGGCCATAACCCCGAACTGCAGGCGATGGCGAAGAAAATGAACGAGCAGCAGAAGCGCGAAATCGCGGATCTGGAGCGCTTGGCCAAGGAGCACTGAGTCACCCCAGCGGCCGCCGGCGCGCTCGTGCCGGCCGCCGCCCGGCGAGGACGCCGTCCCGCGTGCGTGGGCATGCGGTCGGTGGGTAAACTGGCGCCCGCCCCGGCCGAGACTGCCCGCCGATGACCGAGACCCTGCCGGCCGATGTCACCGACGCCGAGGCCCTGAGCGCCTTGATTGGCCGCTGGCGGGAGGATCCGGGCGGCACCTACCGCACCTGGTTTTTGTGGGAAGAGCGGCTCAAGAATTTTCGGGCGATCCGGCGCGGCCTGCAGGCCGTGGTCAGCGAAATCGCCGAGGGTTCGTTTGGCTGCGCCTACCGCGGCTCGTCGCTGGAAACCGTGGTCGGTTCGATCGCCGAACAGCGGCAGATCTTCAAGGGCGCCGATCACGCGTTCCTGTGGAAGCCGAAGCTGCGCATTCCGGACATCTACGAGGATGCCGAGCACCAGCGCGCGTTCGGGCGGTTCCTGGACACGTGCCTGTGCTGCACGGGCGAGGCCGCGATCCTCGAAGCGATCCATGCCTTGGACCGCCGGCGCATCAAGGGGTTGGGGCCGGCGGCGGCGAACCTGCTGTACTTCCTGCACCCGACCCACGTGCCGCCGTTCAATACGGCGATCGTCAACGGCTACAACGCCGTGACCGGGGCTCGGGTCAAGCTGGGCCGGTGGGAGGAGTACTTGGCCATGCGCCGCGGCATGCTCGCGCTCATAGCGCGGCATCGGACGCAGTTTTCCAACGATTTCGGGGCAGTCGCGGGCTTGCTGTTTGACGTCGGCAGCGGCCGCTATCCGGCCCCGCCGCGTGCAGGCGACACCGCGGCGCTGGCGCGCTGGTCGCACGACCTTGCGGTCGTGCGCGAGGAGAGTACGGCCAGCCGCAAGGCGCTGGCGCTCGCCCGCGATGGCGATCACACCCACACGCAGATCCAGGCCTGGCTGCGCGATCTGGGCAAGGCGCTGGGCTACGCCGTGTGGATCGCGAGCAACGATCGCGGCCGTCTCTTTGCCGACGCCCCGCTGGGCGAGGGCTGCCTGACGCAGTTGCCTCCGCCGCTGGCCGCGCATGCCGCGGCCGACACGTTTGGCCTGATCGATGTGCTGTGGCTGGAGGCCGCCAGCGGACGCGTGGCGGCGGCCTTCGAAGTGGAACATTCCACGAGTATCTATTCGGGCATCGTGCGTATGCTCGATCTCGCGCTCGGCGTGCCCGAGCACGCGGACGGTGCGTACTTTCTGGTTGCGCCCGACGCGCGCGAGGCCGATGTGCGTGCGCAGTTCGCGCGACCGGCCTTCAGCCGGGCGACCGATCTTAACCTGCACTACTTGCCTTACAGTGAACTCACCGCGCACCGCGATGCCATCGGCCGGTTCGGCACGGGCGTGAAGGGCGTGCTGGCCATCGCGCGCGCGCTGCGCTAACTGACCCCGGCAGGGAGAAGCACGGCATGAATGCCCTGGATGCGTTCGAGGCACGCGTCATCAAAGCCCTGCCCCGGCTGTTCCGGGAATTTGGCATGGCGCGCATCTATAGCGAAACCGTCGATCTGGCGCTGGAGGTCGCCGACCGGCTGCGCTTGAATTCGATGCCGCACGATCACGTCGTCTCGGCGCGGGTGGATTTGTCCCGGCGCTACGCGTTCGTGCAGGCGGTTAAAATCGAGGAGGCCGGCTTCACCGTCGAGCCGGACGGTGTGTCGGGCGCAGCGCTGGTGACAGAGACCGACACCTTCACGCTGGAATTGGAGACGGCCGAGCCCCGGCGGCACGACGCGCAGGTGGTGCTCTCGGGCGTGCTGCGCGGCGGCACGGATCTGGAAGCCGAGCTGCTGCGCTGCATCGCCCGGCTGCGTATTCTCGGATTGCAAAAGAAGCACCTGCCGGCAGAGTTTTACAAGGAAACCGCGGTCGAAGCGCGCGCCTTCGCCACCGACGGCCGCACGAAGCAGGCCTTGTTCGCCTACGTGACCGCGATCGACAGCCTGATCAATCACGCCCTGCGCGACCTGACGATGTACGAGGAACTGCGCGAGCCGGTCAGCCGGCTGAAATTGATGGACAAATTCCACTTGATGCTCAAGCGTGCCGTGCAGCGCGACGTCCTGCGCGACGAGCCGCTGGTCAGTCGCCTGGCGAGCACGCTCGAGGCGTTGCTTGAGCAGCGCAATCGCATCGCTCACAGCATCGCCCGCACCCAGGCCACCCGCCAACAGGTGCGCCAGGCCGTGTTCGTGTTACTCACGCTCATGATGATCGGCGCGCAGGGCAGTGTCGCTGTGCCTACGCTCACCGCCGCGTACACACTCATGCCCGCACGCACACCGCGCACGCCGTCGCGCTAAGACGCTTCGCGTTGCGGTATCGGCGGAGCGTGGCCTGCAGGGATCGGCGACGATGGCTACGGGACCGCCGCCGCTCCGGCGCCGTCAGCGTTGCTCGTCGCGCCCGTGATCGTCGTCGTGATCGCCCTGTCCGATTGGCCAGTCCGCGCGGTTGTCGTGGTGATCCAGCGCAAACGCCTGCCGCTGCAGTGGCTGATCATGGTGGTCGAACGCAACGCAACGAACGCGTAAGGATTCACCGCCATGCACGTTGATCGACCGCATTTCGCTGGGCCGCACCCGCACCACGGGCTTGCCGTTGCAGCTCACCCCGACGGTCTCACCCAACCCGTTTTGCACGTCCACGTAATATTCGTAATGGTGATGATCCTGTGCGATGGCGGCGTTCGTCGTCAGCAGCCACAGCACCCACCCCAGACCTGCAACCCGTATTCCCATGACAGTCCCCTTTTGAACAATTGAACCGCCCCGGGAACCCCGGAGACTCGTTGGTGTGAGTCACGCCGCCATGGCGAGCTCACGGATTTGCTGGTAGTAGGCCGCCTCAGCTTCTG
>NZ_SNZH01000020.1 GCF_004363655.1 Tahibacter aquaticus | reverse complement strand
GGGCTGTACAAAGCCGAAGTGATCCACCGCAGAACGTCATGGCCCGATGCGCAGGCGGTCGAACTGGCCACACTCGTCTGGGTCGACTGGTTCAACCGTCGCCGGTTGCTCGGGCCGATCGGCTACATTCCGCCGGCGGAAGCCGAGGCTCGCTACTACGCAGCAATCCGCGAGTCCGCCATGACGGCGTGACTCACAATCCGGAGTCTCCGGGAATCTCGGGGCGGTTCACATCTGCCGGAGACGGCCATGCGCTGGGTGCTGGACCGCAGCGAAGCGTGGCCGGTTGTGTTCCGCTACGAGGCGCAGAACTGGCTTCGCATCCGGAAACGAACGCGCGTCCGTTAGTTGGATGAGGGAAGGGCGGAACTGTCGAGTTGTCGCCTTCCGCACATGCCGAGAGCGCCGGGAGGCTCGAAAATCTCCCTGGCGCAAAACGGCCAGGCCGCATCGAGCCGCTCACCGGTGCGTTTACGCCACCCGTGTTGAAGTTGGAGCACGACAATCCCTAGCACGTTCGCGCGTCGTGGCGAGATTTGTCGCAAGTGACCAACTGGCCGATGGCCTCCAGCAACGCGGTCAGCGCCGCTCGTTGTCCGCGCAAGAGCAAGGCGGTATCGCCAAGCTGTCGGCGCGGGTCTTCCAACCGCCGACGCCCGTCTTCGGGTGTGACGCGATGCCACCCCAATACCGCCTCATCGACAAACCAGTCCTCAATGTCCTCGGCCAGAGATAGCTCCATCCGGTCGCACTGCGCTAGTGCTTTGTCGGCAATCGGCAGAACGCGGAGCCAAGCCCCAACGCGTTCGCTGGGGTGCCTATAGCGAGGAACTATGTCCGATTCTGTGAACTCGGCTGTGCCGCACCGCACCCGGATGCCAACCTGGACGGGTTCGACCACGAATACCGTGGCGCTACACGATGGCGCCAGGGCTAGGATCTCGGACAACGGCGCCGCGCCCACGCCGACGACGACAATTCCCTCCTCAACGTGCGCAACGAAGTACGACGTCAGCATAGTGCCCTCCGCAAGGTCGGTCGTGCGCCCATCAGACGTGGCGCCGTCAGAATCGGGTGTCGCTGAGAAAGTAGCCGCTACGCCGTGTCGGCGGACTTTAAGCTCGCCACGAATTGCCGTAGCGCCCCGCGGTAGCACATCGCGTCATGGGGCAAATCCAGGCCATGGGCGCGGGCAAGCCGGGCAGCTTCACGCAGCTGGACATCGCTGGGTTCTTTCAGGTCGTCGTCCAACACGCGAATGACGGCTTCGCGCAGTGCGCGCGAGAAACCGGTCCATAGGCCACCGGCGTCCTGTTCGCGTTGCCGGGCGATCTGCCGCTCAAACGCGCTGAGCATTGAGGGGGGCATGGCAACCGGCAGCTCGATGCGTACAGCCGTTCCGCTGAGCGAAAACGTCAGCGTCGAAGCAGGGTACCCGTCGGGTTTCAGCGACATGGAGCCCTCCAATCACAGGATGAGATGCCTGGGCACACTATAACAAGGTTTTCGCGTATCGCCTTGTACTTCCTACCTTCGCCGTCGCGACTGAGCAGCGGCGATGCCCAAATCCATCCATCGAGCAGAGTATCGACGCATCATCGACACGCTTCGCGATCACCGCGAAGCGCAAGGCTTGACGCAAACCGGTCTA
This sequence comes from Tahibacter aquaticus, assembly GCF_004363655.1. Classification (GTDB taxonomy): domain Bacteria; phylum Pseudomonadota; class Gammaproteobacteria; order Xanthomonadales; family Rhodanobacteraceae; genus Tahibacter; species Tahibacter aquaticus. The sequence goes on along the minus strand of NZ_SNZH01000020.1, from coordinate 144,124 downwards.
GCCACTTTGCTGGGTCGATCTCAGCAATGGGTGAGTTTGCTTGAGCGCGGCGATCGGCGCTTGGATGTCGTGGAGTATGTGGAACTCTGTGCGGCGCTCGACCTCGATCCTCACGTGCTGCTCGACATGCTGATTGCAAAGCTCAAGGCGCGCGGTGCATTGGCAACAGGCGCTGGCGGAATCCAGTCACAACGCCGCCGGACTTCGCGGCGCTAAGGTCCGCGGCGCGACCGATACTGCAATCAGTTTCAATACGCCTGAGTCCGCTATCCACCCCTCCGGTACGCGGGATGGGCCTGCGGCCGGCTTGTTTGCGCTCGACTCACCGTAAATACGAACCCAGTGGGCATTACTCGGTGTGTGTTCAAACCGGGTCTGCCCCGCGGAAACATTTCCGATGGAACACCGGCATCCGTGTCGCCAGCGATCGGCGCTTGGGTGTGAAGACGCGGAAGGCTTCGACCTCGGCCGACGTGCTCCTCGGTAGCGGTAGGCTCGCCGCTAAGCTGGGCCAGCGGGATCTGATCGACGAATTTAATTCCGCGTCAACCCAAGCCGCCCAAAGTGCTGCGTTGGTGGTCATCCTGTACTCCGTAAATTGTCAGACTGGTGGTGTGCGCCCGGTACGTTGGCCGATCTCGCGTATTGAGACAGGGCTTTGCTGTCCTGTGGACGTCACGATGAGGTCGCCTTGACGGTGTCCAGTTTCCACGAGGAACGGCGCCATGTGTTGCGCGAGACATGGCCATGCCGATCTAGCGATCAGGCGTTCGACTTCGAAGACAACAATCCCAGGTTCAGATGGAGATCGAGCAGTATGAGAGCCTTTTCCGATCACAATTGGGTAGTCGGAATCAGTGTTGCGTTGAGCTGTGTCATCGCATGGGTCCAGGTACGACATGTCTGGTTGCGGATTGCACAAGCACGCACATTGCGGCTATGGCAGCTCGTCACTAAGAAGGACATCTCCCGAGCAAGCAATGCAGCACTTACGCTCGCGTGTTCACCCATCTACGGCACGTTGCACCCGGACGACATCCGATTCGCGCTCACGCGTCTGGAACCGTTGCGATGTCTTGCTGCACGAAAATGGGCAGGCAACATGGTTCAACTGAACGGGGATCATTCGGGCTACGAAGATACTCGCGCAGATGGCTGGACAAAAATTCATTTTGGCGATCTCCAACGTGGTTTCTGGAAGGGCGCTTTGGCTTCTGCCATTCTTCTGTCGCTAAATTCTGCACTTGTGTGGGACCAGGGAATCGCGGTAGGGATTCTGTCTGCTTTCAACGCTGTCGGCGTGACGGTTTTGCTATGTGCACTTTCAGTGCGCTTTGACTACGCCGCTCGATTGATCGATCTCAAACAATTTCCGAAATTGCTTGAGATAGCCACGGCCGGAGAGGGTGCGCTTACGCAGACGAAATCTCGCCAACCGAGCTTGCGTCCGAAAAAGCCGAAGAAGCACGACAAGTCGGACGGAATGTCTGAGTGATCTGTCGAATCGATTGATCCGCATGCAGGCTGTCGTAGCGGCCGGGTGCGGCCAGTGGTGGGGTCGTAACGGTCAGCGCTGTAGCGACGACGTCCGGTGCAGCTCCCTCGCGCAGACGTGCCAGCACATTAAGCACGTGCTCGACGCTGGGGCGGCCGGTATCGAGGACCAGCTCCACGGCGACGAGCACTGCTTCCAAGCCGTGAACGGGCACGGCTGCCAACACCTGAGCCATCACGCGATCGCCGCCCTCGCGACGCAGCAACGCGCGGCTCAGCCGCAACAACGGTTCAGGCATCTGGGCGAACGGCGCGCCGTTGCGAGGTGCGCCGGGCTTGCGCTCCACGAGTGGAAGATAGTGCTGCCAGTCGTAGATGACACGATCGCGTTCCACCACGCGCGCGTGTTCGGCCACGACGTCTTGGTCCACGACGACGACGAGCCGCTCTGGATAGAGCCGCACGCTGACGCGATGGCCCGCGTAGGCGCACGGCACGGAGTAGCGGTTGCGCGCCACCGTGATCAAGCTCGTGCTTGAGACGCGCACCGGCAATTCCACGTAGCCATCGAACGGCGCCGGCATAGGCATCAGGTGTGCTTGTTCATGCTCCAGGGCCTCGGCAATCGTCAGCTCCGGATGCGCTGCGTTACGCGTCATCACGCACTGCGTGGCCAAGTACACATTGAGGTCGGCAAACGAGGCGAAGCGCTGCTCTAGCGTCGTCTGTCAGATCCGCCGTCGCGCGTCCTGGACGTTCTTCTCAACCCGGCCTATCTCCCAGCCTGACGCCACATTGCAGAGGTCCGGGTCGAACAGATAGTGCGCTGTCATCGCCGCAAATCGCGCGTTGACGATCCGAGCTTTACCTTGGCCCGGCACACGATCCACCGCCGTCTTCATGTTGTCGTAGATGCCGCGGCGAGCGACACCACCCAGCCCGACGAAGCATCGGGTATGGGCGTCGAACAACATCTCGTGGCCTTGGCTCGGATACGCAACCAGCCAGAACGCGCGGCTCGCGCACAGCTTCATATGCGCCACCTGCACCCGCCGCCAGATGCCGCCGATCACGATCCCTTCTTCGCTCCAGTCGAACTGGAAGGCTTCACCCCACGCGAAGGTCAACGGCACGTAGGCCGATCGAGTGGTGACGCCATCCGCCTGCGCTCGCCAAGCCCTGAGCGCCTCTGTGACACGGGAATAATGGCCGCTAAACCCTTCGACCTTGACCTGCTCATGCAGGCGCCGTGCTGTACGGCGTTGCGAGCGCGGCCGCCGCGCATCTACCTCCAGGGCGTGGCGCAGCCACGCCTCGAACACGTCCAGCATCTTGCTCGCCGGCGTGCGCTTGTACTTCATCTCCCGCCGCGCCGGCTCACGCAGCCAGGCTTTGATCGTGTTGCGCGACAGGCTTGTTCGCCGCGCGATCTCGCTGATCGACAACCAGTCCCGCAACCTCAGCCGCCGGACCGTCGCGTACGTCGCCATGGTGTGCACCTTCGTCACCCCGCATCGGCCGAAACTCATGCAGGTTAGGTGGGACACCCTGGTCAATTTTCCGCGCACAATCTCGTCTAGCTGGTCAATTTTCAACGCGCCTCAACACGCAGACCGAACAGCTCGATCTCGCGGCCCATTGCCCTGGGCCCGGGGTCGGCAAAGTAGAGTGAGCGATGGGCGACATGTGCGTCGCGGCTTCCAGGCGGCAGCAGGTTCTCAATGGGCTTACCCTGGAGCTCGCCGCCTTCATAGCCAAACAGGCGTTCGGCCTGACGGTTAGAAAGCACGATATCGCCGGCGCGGCTTACCACAACGATGCCGTCGGGAATGGATTCAATCAGGTCCTTCAATCGCGCTAGGTCCGCCTCACGCTGCAAAAACGGTGAGCACGATCTCTCCAGGCGAGATCGGCGGTTTCAGTATGCGCCTGCCGCGTCAGTTCAGCATGTTGTATTTGTGATGATCGGGAATCTGTGATCGCGCCGAAGCACTTTCCGGAACAAGCACTGGACGCCCCGAACACTCCGGGATATGACTTCCGCTTGCCTTGCGCTGTCGTGCCCGCCATCGAGATTCACCTTCGAAAGTTCCCAGCCGCGAGCAGGCGCGCAGTGCAAACGGCCTTTACGAAGAAAGTCTTCTATTTCCAATCCGGATTCAGGACAAAGCATCTTCAAACGAAAATGCTTCGCAATATCGTCTTTACTGTTTTTCTGGTCGTCTGGAAAGGCTGCGAAGTTGCCGATCATGTTTGTCAGCGCTACCAATCTTTCGTGTCGTCTTCGCGCTTCTTGATAAGCAACGAGAAGTCGGTCGCGTTGCGGCTGATTTGCTCGATGGGGTCATGGCGGCGGAAGCCTTGGAGAGGGCGTGATCAAAGAGTCCGCCACCCTTAGGCACTACAGAAATCCCTGACGCCACCCCGGTCGTCCCAATAGACCAATCCTAACTCCCGAGTGAATCAGCAACTTACAATCCATCGTTGGACTCTGGCTATTGCCGCCGACAGGGGTAGTCGGCTCATCGTTCCTTTGGATGGTAACTCAGCATGCGAACTCGGCCATGAGTCTGTCGCAAACTACCGCCTTGGCCGAGTGCAAGATGGGGCGGGGCGTTAGAAGGTTGTGTCTGCTACGTTATGCGCAAGTCTGAACAAGAGTCGAGCGCTTGTATCGATTGTCTTCGTAAACTCTTCAGGTAAATGGTTTTGTTGACTCGCCTTGACGGAAAATGCGACCGGGAAACAGCGGATTCTGCTTCCATTTACCGCTATACAGCTGCTGGGTCTGCTGATCATCACAGTTTGGTCGTTGATGTTTTTAGTAATTTGCGTAAAGTTGCTTTGAGTAAAACGAATGGAATTGACGCAGGTGCTCGCATTGCGCCGAGTTCCGATTGAGTCAGACGACTGCTTTTAAATTGATGCCAAGAACGGAGGTCGCCGTGAGCGATCGACGCGTCTCCTATTCTGCCTCGATGATCAGATCTGCACTGGCATATATGTGCGTCGTTCTAGCGTGCGGCACATTGCCGGCTCGTGCAGCTGATGTGGCGGTGTCTATCCAGCTAGATTCGTCGTGGGTAGAGCTGATTCGTGCTCAGCGGAGGGCCGAGGGGCTCGATCTGCCTGATGCGGCAGCCGATGCCCAAGTCCGTCTGCTGCTCCGGCAGCTTGAGTACAAGCGGAGTGTTGTCAGCTCGGCCTCCCGACGTTATAAGCACGATGTTGCAAGAGGCTCGAGACGCCCGTTCTGGGTAACTGTCTACTGAGGCGCAATAGAGGGGGAGAATTGCCCGCGCGATGGGATGACGCTGCGAGGCCCACTGCCATAAAATTGCAGGGGCACTAGCCTCGCTCGTTGGCCCCGGCGGGGCGTGCCGAGTGAACCGCCTCAGGCAGCCTGGCCCATTCGGTCACTCCTGATTGCCCCGTCCTTGAGCGGGGTTTTTGTAGCCGTCATGTGCGGCCTTTTTGCAGTAGCGTGCTGAAACGCCACAAGCTTAGGTGCTGATCGAGGCATTGCGGGTTCAGAACGCCGAGCGCGCGGCCGGCGTCGATCTCGCGCAAAGCAGTGCAAGCTGATTGATAACCCCCTGGCGCAGCAGCTAGGTTGCGACATGGAATTTCGGCGGCACTGGCGTTGCCTGCTACTAGCTGATTGGGAGTCGTGTCGTGAATTGTGGGCCGCGAAGAGACGTCGAAGCTGCTTCGATCTCAGAGGCTCTGGTCCGACCCCATAGTGTTCAAAGGCTCGGCGAGCGGGCTCACGGTCTGCGCAAAGATTTCCGGCAAGAGCTCCTGATATACGGCCAGGGTGCGGGCGATCACCGAGCGTTCGTCGTGTTCGGCCAGCGCGCGCTCTCGTGCAGCGAGGCCAAGTCGGCGCGCCAGCGGGCGATCATCGTCGAGACGTGCGATAGCCTCTGCCAACAGCTGCGCATCACGCGCGGGAATCAGTAGGCCATTGGCTTCGTGGTGAACTACATCGTGACAGCCAGGCACGTTGGTAGCAATCAACGGCAGTGCACAGGCGGCGGCTTCGATTAGGGACTTGGGGCAGCCCTCGCGGTAGCTCGGCAGCACGACTACGTCGGTGTTCGCGAAAAGGGCGGGCATGTCCTCGACATGCCCGTACCACTCTATCGTCCCTTCGGCTGCCCAGGCGTCCACGATAGGACGCGGCACCGATGCAGGATTGCCCTCGTCTAGCATGCCGGCAAGCTGGAAACGAATACTTCGGCCAGCTGCCTTGAGCCGACGCGCGGCCTCAACATATTCGCCGATGCCCTTGTCCCACAGCAGGCGCGCGGCCAGCAGCACGCGCAGTGGGCCAGGGGCTGCCGCGTTGCTGCATTGGCTAAAGCGGGATAAGTTTACTCCCGAACCTGGTATTAGGCGGATGAGGCGTGCGTCCACCAGGTGACTGCGCGTGAAAAGTACCACGTCGTCCCCATTTTGCAGCACCACACGCACGTGCGGTCCGCTGAGAGCGGCGCGCATCACCTCGCGTACCAGCGGGCGCAACAAGCGCGCGCGCAGGTCAGTGCTGGTGAAGACGTACCCCATACCGGTAACTGCGCCGATGCGTGCCCGAACGCCGGCCAGGCGTGCTGCGATGGATGCGTAGACCGCACATTTGATCGTGAAGCCGTGAATAAGATTAGGCTGCTCACGCCGGAGCAGACGCCAAAGCCAGACGATCGTACGGAGTTCGCTGAGCGGATCTAGGCTGCGCCGCCGCAGCGGTGCCACAATCCAACGCAGGCCCAGCGCATGCAGGCGCGAACCGTATGGACCGTCCGGCGAGATCAGCAACACATCGACGCCGCGGCGCTGTAGCTCAAGCGCGAGACCCAGACGGAAATTGTATAAATACCAATCGGTATTCGCGAACAGGACGACTTTCATGCGGCACCGTCCGTGTCTGGCCGCGTCAGCATGCGTATCAGTCGTGCGGGTACGCCGCCGACGAGTGAATAGGGCGCCACGTCGCGATTGACGATTGCGCCCGCCGCGACCACCGCGCCGCGGCCTACGGTCACGCCCTGCAAGATTACGACGTTGGCGCCAATCCACACTTCGTCTTCCACAACGATAGGCGCCGAGGTGCGGCCGCGACCCTTGCCCGGTACGTAGACCAGGCCATGGCCCATGGTCTCGAAGCTCACCCGCGGCCCGATCTGAACGCGAGCGCCTATGCGCACGCCGTCGTAGACGCAGGTGAAGGCCGTATCCACATTGAGAAACGTATCTTCCCCGATGTGGATCTGCGAGCAGGCGCCGTAGGGGCGTACGCTCAGCGGGCCATGGATAGTGCAGCGCCCGTCCAGTCGCACGCCGGCCAGCCGATACAGCAGGGGGCGATAGCGATCCAGAATCCACAGCCGCGGCACGTGGTTCGCTAGGGTGAAGAACACCAACTCGCGCAGGGACCAGCGCCGCAGCGCAGACGGCCGACCTTCGTGCATGTCGCGGTACATCAGCACTTTCCCTCGTCGAAGGCGTCGCGATAGCTGCGCAGCTGCCAACCCTGCTCGGCAATAACTCCCGCCAGGACGCCTTCACTCAGGCATTGCCACTCGGCGTGCGATACGTCGCCAATGCGCGTGAGTCCGGCCACGTCGTCCGGCCGGCGTGACAGGTGCACCATGAGTTCACACGGAAACGCCTGTGCGGCACCCAGCAAAGTCCGGTAGTGGCTGGCGTCCAACCGGGACGGCATCGCTCCCAGATCGAATACGCTGGTGAAGGCTTCGTTGCTGCGCAGGCGCCCTTGCCACCGCCGCTGATTGCGCGCGTTCATGCAGGCCAGCAGGCCGGTGCGCAGAGCCCGACCCAGGCGCGGGTGCGCACCGCTGGGCCGCGCTACCCAGGGCTGGCGCAGCGGCAGCGAGCGTTCTGCGCAAACTTGGGCGAGCACATCGAACACCTGCGGGAAAGCGTGCACGTGCTGGTGGCTGTCGATATGGCTTGGTACCAGGCCCAGACGGCTGAACGCTGCGAGCTGCGCGTCGAATTCGGCCGTCAGCTGCGCGCTGCTCACGCGCCCCAGCATCAGGCGGCGCGCCAGTGCTCCACGCGCCGGAAACTCGCCGCCGGGCAGAAGCAGGCTGCCGATTTCCTGCGGATCGGCGCTGGGTCGGCCCAGCGTAAGATTGAAATGCAGGCCCACGCCCAGCCCCGGGTGCTGCCGTGCCAGTTGCGCCGCCGCCGCTGCCGAATTGCCGTTGACCAGGAGCGTGGTACTGGACAGGCTGCCTGTGGCATAGGCGTCCAGGATGGCCGCGTTCACGCCTTCGCACAGGCCGAAATCGTCGGCGTTGACGATCAGTGTCTTCATCACCGTTCCTTCCACCATTTGCGCAGGTAGAGCAGCGGTTCGGCCAGCGCCGGCAGCGGGTCGCGCGGGTCGTGTACCGCCCAGGTCCGGGCCGTGCAGACGCCGGATGCCGATACGTCGGGAGGGGGGAAAACGAAATCTGCTCCGTGGCGCCGGTAGAACAGGGCCGAAGCCAGGTCCTTGAGGGCGTAGCGCCAAAGCACACCGTCGCGTTGGGGTGGGTCGTGCAGTGGCGCAGCACCGCGTAGATCACACCAGGCTGCGTCGGCGATTCGCTTGCCGGCTGCATGGCTGAGCTGAAACCACAGCGTCGGACGCGGATTGATCTCAATCATCTTCAGCTGTCCGTCGCGCGGATCACGCTTGAACTCGGCACCGAAGATGCCACGCAGTCCGATCGCACGGACGAAGTTCGCCGAGAGCGCAGCGGTTTCGGCGCAGATGTCGCTTATCGCCAAGCTTGCCGATCCGAAGCCGGGCGGATACTGGCGCAGCTTGCGCGCGGTGAAGGCCTGCAGGATCTCGCCCGTGCGGCTCGCATAGCCCGCATACACGGTGATCCGCGATTCGGCGCCCGGAATCACTTCCTGCACCAGCCAGCCGCCCACGTCGTCAGGTACCTGAGCCAGACATGCATCCAGCTCTGCCGGCGTGCGCGCCAGGACTACCTTTTTGCCGCGCAGATAGGCCCGTGCACGATGGATGAGGGCAGGTTTGAGAATGCACGGAAACACAATCTGCCCTGCCATCTCCTGAAGCGTGGCCCTGTTGCTCACCTCCCACATGCCGGGCACAGCCATGCCGTGGCGCTGGCACAGGCGGTGGAAGCGCAGCTTGTCCAGCAACTCGCTGGCGATGCCGGTGTAGCAATCGGGGAAATGGAAACTAGTCACAAGTGAATCGGCGTGCCGGCAGATGAATTCGATGTAGCGGTCATTTGTCGGCAGCAGCACCGGAGGTTCTGTCTGCCGGCTGCCCAACTGGACGAGGCGCTGCAGCAGTTCCTCGTCTGCCACCACGCGCCAGCTCGCCTGCAGCGTGCTTGAATGGGCGGCGCACGCGGGGCCGGAATCCACGCCCAATACACGCCGGCCCGCGCGGTGCAGTTCGCGACAGGCGAACAGGCCGGTCGGCGACAGGCCCAGTACCACGGCATCGATGGGGCCGGTCATGCGGGGCTAGAACTCCAGGCGCTTGAGCGAGCGATAGATCAGCCCGCGTCCGTGGACGAAGGCCCCGTACACCATGAATGTCAACAGCAGCGGCAGCGCCTGCATGCGCCAGCGGAACATGGCGCCCATGTTGGTGGCAGCCGAGCCATACACGACGAGCAGTCCGAAGGCGAATACCGCCAGCGGCAGGGAAGCCTGCCGCGCGTGGTGCCAGCTGTGCATCAGGCCACGCGCTAGGCTGGGCAGCAGAACCAGGAACATCAGAACTTCCGGCAACGCCATCAGCTGACGCAGGCTGCCGATCTGAGTCAGGTCGATGGAGACGAAGAAGAAATAGATCGCTGCGACAAGGGCGCGAAATGTGGAATCCGCGCTCTCGCCCCAGACGGCATCTTCCGGTGCGTCGAAGAATGCGCCCGTTCCGTGGCTGATGTTGATGCGCGATTGGTTGATGTATTCAAGGTCGAAGTAGTGCGACTGGCGGATGTAGTCCACGCCGAACACGCCGAAGCCGGCAGCGTAGGTCGCCACGCCGATCAGCGCGACGACGCCGGCCATGGTTGCCAGCAGTGGAATCGTGCGCCGTCCTTCCACCGGAATGTAGGAAATCACGATCAGGAACACGCTCACGAAGAACAGATATTCGCGCACACCCAGCAGCATGAGCAGGCAGAACGCCATGACACCGAGGGCGCTGGCGCTGAAGCTGCGGCGCAGGCGCACGACCGCCAGAACCAGCAGCGATACGCTGAAGATCGAGAGCGGGTCCTTGAGCATGAGGCAGGACCAATAAATGAAAGAGGGAAAAAATGCAATAAGAAGAGCGGTGACTCTTGCGAGCTTTTCCATACCGTACACTTCGAGTACAAGGCGGAACACCACCAGCGGCGTGAGCGCGCCGAGCAGGATGTTGATGAGCTGGATATACAGGGGATTAGGCCCGAGCAGGTAGTACACCAGTCCGGTGAACTGGAACCAGCCGTTGTCTATCCAATTGGGTGCGTTGAAGAAGCCGTCACGCATTTCCTCGGCGATGGCCAGGGCTTCCTCGTGATAGCGCAGGGAGTCGGGGCTCAAGCTCAGGCTGCGGATGGCGTCGGTGAGGCTGATCACCAGCACGCCGACTAGGCGTACCAGGAAGGCGCCTGTGAACAGGCGCACCATGAAGCGGCGCGCCGCCGCGCCGGGATACGGCGAATCGCTGCGCGGCAAGTCCACTAGGCCGCTGGCCGCCGGCCGCTGCCGCGCCGCGCGGCGCCGGTCCGTCGCCCAGATGGCGGCAAGCGCCAGCGACAGCAGCGCAACGGCGATTTCCAGCACGATCTCGATCATGGCCGCTGGTCCTGTGCGAGCAGCATGCGATAGGTATTGTCGTAGCGATCCACACCTTCGCGCAGCGAGAATTGCGCCAGCGCGACGGCGCGGCAGCGCATCCCAAGACCGGCATCGTCCCACAGCGACTGCAGGTGGCGGAACGAATCCTCGATGCTGCCGGCGTCGAAGTCGCGCAGGAGGAACCCCACGCGGCCGTCCCCGAGCAGTCCGTCCATGTCGCCGATGCCGGCATTGCCCACCACGGGAACACCGGCGGCAAGGTACTCGCCGACCTTGGTGGGACAACTGGCCAATTTGGAAAAATGCGGACGGATGAAGGAAAGCGCCACGTCGAAGCGCACGATCTCCGCCGGCACCTGTTCCGGCCGCAAAGCAACCAGCCGGATGCTGTCCGGCGGTAGTCCGTGTTGCGCCGCCAACGCCAGGATGGGCGCTGCGTTGCTGCGTGATATGAGCTGCAAGCAGCTGCCCGGAAACCGCGCCAGCGCTTTGGCGAAATAGCCTACGATCTGTTCGGGCAGGTATTCGGCGCTGAGCGAACCGACATAGCCAAATACCCGCTGCGGCGCAGGCGCGCGTACGCCTGGGACGAAGCGATCCGTGTCGACGCAGGTCGGGATCGTCGCCATGGGCGGCAGTGAGCGACCGTGCCATATCGCGAAATCGCGCAGCGCGCGCGAACCACGGTCGCTGAGGGAAATGATGGCGCCGCTGGCGCGCAGTACCCGTCCTTCCAGCTGCTTGGCCAGGCGGTATACGAGGCCGCCTTCGCGCAGGCGGCCTCGATAGACTTTTTCATCGACCCAGAAGCCGCGCAGATCGTTAACGAAGGGCAGGCCGGTTCGACGCGCGAGCCGCCAGGCGATCAGCGCCGGAATGAAGCTGCGCGCATGCACCAAGTGCATCGGTTGGGTGTGCAGCAGATGCCGCGCGGCGGCCATACCCGTCAGGACATCCCGCAGCGAGGACAGTGCGCCCCAGCCGCGATGGGCGGCCACTCCATGCCAGGCTATGCCGAGTGCGGCAAGGTGCGCGCGCGTTGCCGCGCTGTCCGTTGTCGCGGCTGCCGGGCGCTCGAATGTCAGCAGGGTAAAGCGGTATCCGCGCTGCGACAGGCAGCGCAGATAGTTCAGCACCTGGGAATGCACCAGCGGCTCGTCGATGCCGTTGTACGAGATGTATAGAACGTCAATGACTTCTGCCACGGGCCGCCACCTCGCGCAGGATTTCGACAAACCGGGGACCTTGCTGCTGCAGCGAGAAGCGCTCTTCCACCGCCTGCCGCGCGGCCGTACCCACGCGCTTTCGCAGCCCCGGGCTTTCGATCAGACGCTCAAGGACCTGATGCCAGTCCTGCGATTCGCGCACCAGGAACCCGGTTTCGCCGTCGCGGATCAGCTCGCAGTTGAAGCCGATGCCGGTGCAGACAGCCGGCAGCCCCATCGCCATGTACGTGCGTGCTTTGCCGCCGGATTTTCCCAACGACCATTCCTCCAGCGGCAGGGGCATCAGGCCGATGTCGAAGTCGTGCAGTTGCGCGAGTTCGGTATCGAGATCCCACGGCACGTGCTCGACGGCAATCTGCGCATCGGCGAAGCGTCCGCCACCGACGATCCGCAGCCGCAGTCCCGCGTGCTTGCGGCTCAGCGCACGCAATGGCTCGCGGATGAGGTCGAGGTATTTTTCCGTGCTGGGAGAACCCAGCCAACCGAGCACCACCGACGACCGGTCACGGGGCGTCGTGCGCGGCGTATGGCGCTGCAGATCCTCAGCCACGTGGAAGGTGCGCGCATCGGCGCAATGTTCGCCTGCGCGCGCGCGCAGCCACTCGTTGCCGGCCAGCACGCAATCGGCCAGACGGAAGATTTCCAGGAGGCGGTGCGGCCGCTTGAATGCATCGGCCAGCGGTGTGTGCGGGTTTGGCTTGAACAGGAACAGCGCGTCGTCGTAGTCGAAGATCAGCGGAACGCCGCGCCGGTGCAGAGCGCGCTCCAGCCAGGGCGCGCCGAACGGCAGGCATTCGCGCTGCAGGAAGACGAGATCGTAGCTGCCCGCGCTAAGGGCGGCGGCCACGCGGCGCACGGTTGCCCAGGCGGTGTGCAGGGCCTTCAGGGGCGCGCCGCCCCTGCGGTTGACGGCGCGGTACATACCCGTCGCCATGAACGGCTGCACGCGGTAGGCGATCCCCGCCGCATCCAGGTAGGGAAGATACTGGTAGACGCGATAGCGGCTGCTTGCGCCTTCGATCGGATACTTGGTGAGAAAGAGAACGTTCACCGTGCTCCTGCCCGGCCGACGACGTTCTCGAAGAATTCCGCCAGCCGGCGCGCATTGGCAGCGGGATCGTGATGCATTCGAGCGTAGTTCTGCGCGCGCTCGCCCATCTGTGCCCTCGTGTCTTCCTCGGCCAGCAGGTTGCGCAGATCACGTTCCAGCCCCGGCAGGTCGCCGGGCACGCTGCCGAGGCGCTCGCGCGCAATCGTGCCACCCGGATCAAAATACAGCGACAGGGTCGGCGTACCCTGCAGCCAGGCCTGGATGAAGTTGTTGCCGAATCCTTCCGGATCGCAGGTGTGGACCAGGGCCGAGGCCGCGGCCAGCACGCCGTTGACCTCGGCCGGTGTCCTGGCGCCGAGGTAGTGAAAGTTGGCCGGCAGGTCCACACCGCGCGCGACCCAGCGATAACGGGGACTCACCACTTCCCCGATCATCAGGAAATCGATGTCCAGATCGGCGCAGCGCCGCGCCAGTTCGACGTAGGCGCCCGGGTTCTTGTAGTCCTTGATCTGCGCCACCCACGCGACAAAACGGCGCTGCCAGCGGAATGGCAGCGGCGTTGCTTCCATCGAATCCGGAATGTGGCAGCGCAGTTGCACGGGCAGGCGATCCGTGTAGTCCGCGTTGAGCGAGACGGCCGCGGATACCCAGCGGAATCCGCTCCAGTTCCAGCGGCTCCTTAGACACTGCCAGGCCACCGATGCCAGCCGTCGTGGTGTCCAAGCTGTGTGCTTGGCGTGGTAGCTGAAGGCCTTAACGTCCTGCAGGCTGGAAGCGGCGAACACCAGCGGCACGCCGGCGCGTGCGGCGGCGCGCGCTGTGACGCGCAGGCCGGCCTTGTTGTGCCGCAGATAGATGACATCGGGTCGCGCGCGGGCGATTAGCGTGGCTGTCTGTGCAGCGTCACCGGGCGTCCAGGTGTCGATGGTATACGTTGCCGGCGGCGTCCCGGCGGTTCCGCCCGCGGCGGCGTAGCACACCTCGTGGCCGATTGCCGCGAGCTGGCGCGCCGTCAGCTCGCACTGGATTTCGATGCCGCCGAGCGCTCGGCTGGGGTGCCTGGCGAGGATCAGCACGCGCATCGCGGCCGCACCGACGCGATGACGAGGCCATGGCTGCGATCATCGGGACGAGCCACGGCACGCACGGCCAGATTCCAGCCTCGGGTCAGGCGATAGGCCAGTTTCGCCAGCCTGTTCCGGTACGGCGAGGCATTCGGCTCCAGCACGTAGAAATGGCCGTATCCCCACTGGCCCAGCAGATCGACGATGGCGTCGCTGCCGCCGGCGCCGCCCGCGTGGTGAGTCTCGAACAGCACCAGTGGCTGGTGCTGCCGCAACGTGTCTTGTAGGCCGGCTAGGGCCTGGATTTCGTGGCCTTCGATATCCAGTTTCACCAGCAGGACCGGCAACGGGGCGGGCACTTCTCTGGCGAGGATGCGATCGCCGCGGTCCATCTCCACCGGAAAGCTGCGGCTCGCCGTGGCCGCGAGGTTCTGCGTCACGCCCGAGCGGCCCAGGTTGCCTTCCAGGTTGGCATGGAAGGTCATCGGCGCAGCGCTGTTGCCGAGGCCCAGCGGAAACAGTCGGACATTATCCACTTTGTTCATCAGCATGTTCGCCTCGAACAGCTTGATGCAGACCGGATTGGGCTCGAACGCGTAGACCTTCGCGAATCGCCGAGCGAGCCACAGGGAATGGTTGCCGATATTGGCGCCGACATCTAGGACTGCGCCGCTACGGAAGGCATCCGCGTCGGCGGCGAGGAAGTGATCGAAGATCGCCCGCAGCAACAAGTCCTCGTACCATCCGTGGGCGATGACGTGATCGCCGATGTCGTCGCCGGGGAAGCAAGCGATGCGCGCCGCGCCCAGGCGCCGGCGGCGTCGCGCGAGCAGGCGGACCAGGGCGCTTCTCGCCAGGCGGGAGAAATACGCGATAGACCGCAGTCGGAGAAGCACGCGTGTCATGCCAGCCCCAGACGCCGCAGCGCGAGCAAGGCGAGGCGCAGCGGAAACCGGATCAACTGCCTTGCCAGCGAGCGCCAGGCCGTGTATGAGAAAGGCCGATGCAGGGCGATGATGGCGGGTTTTGTCACGTAGCTCACGCAGGTGACGAGATCGGGAGCCGGCCCGCGCCTGCGTAGCGTCAGCCCGTCGGGTGAATAGCTGGATTCCTTGGTGATCCGGTTGCTCGCGTAGAACCCCCCGCTCCTGGCCAGCCGGGCCAGGAACGTCCACTCGCGCTGATAGCGGCCCCAGGTCGAGAAGCGCACGCCGGCCAGACGTTGTGCGGAAATCACATGCATCACGTCGGCGCCGAAACGGCGTCGGATCTGCATGTCGTCATACCAGTCGTAGACGCCATCGGCGGCGGGCCAGTCGGCGGAGCCGGGCACGGTGCTTCCCGTGAAACGGCAGCGGCTGACAAACCAGCCCACGTTTCGATGATTTATCCACATGTCCCTAACATAGCAAAAGAAGTCGGCAGTGACTGTGTCGTCGTCGTCGACGAATGCGACGAGGTCGACAGCATGGGACAGCGCGATCTCAAGTGCCGTGTTGCGCGTGATCAGCGGGCCGAGGTTGCGCGGGTTGCGCCGGAACGCCAGGCGCCCCGGCTGTGCGCCGATATCCGCTTCGGCGATGGGGGGATCGGAGGCGTCGTCGACAACCACATGGAGCCAGTCGAGCACGCTGTCCTGTTGCGCCAGCGCGCGATGCAGCCGCTGCAGGCTGTCGCGGCGATTGTGGCTGGCGGTCAGCACGCCAAGTTTCGGCGCCGTCATGGCTGCCTGCCGCGGCGACGCAGCACGTTGGCGACGGTCTGCGCCGCCAGCTCGCGAAACCGCGGGTCGGTCCAGGCCAACGCTAGCCACAGCGCCAGCACTGCCGCGCCCAGGGCATAGCGCCACAGTGGCGCCGGCGCCACCGACAGCGCGCCCGCCGCCAGGGCGGCGGCGAGGACGCCCGCGCACAGGGCCCGAAGCGCAGGCCACGTTAGCGTGAACGAAAAGCTGCGCCGCGCGCACAAGTATACCGCCGCGGCGCTGATGACCTGCGATGCCAGGTAGGCGCCGGCCACGCCGATGAGTGCGTAGCGCGGCAGCATTGTCCAGCTCAATGCAAGGAACGCGGCTGCCCACAGCACATAGGTCAGTGTGTACGGAAGCAGTCGGCGCCGCGCCAAGAACGCCATGCCCATGGCCTCGGCCAGCACGCGGAACAGGTCGCCGGGCAGGATGAGGAGAAGCAGGCCCGCCGCCGGGGCGAACTCGGGACTGAACAGCAGCACCATCAGGTCCTCGCCGGCCGTCATGAGGGCGATGATCAGCGGTGGCAGCAGATAGAAGTACAGGCTGATCGCCTCGTTGACCCGTGCTTGCAGATCCTCGTCGTCGCGGCAGGCCACCAGACTGGGGAAATAGAAGCTGCTGGCGGAAGCATAAATTGCTCCAAAGTATACGCTGGCGACTTTCCAGGCCACGGAAAAGATGCCGTTGTCGCCGAGCCCGCGCGCAGCGATGATCCAGCGCGAGACGATGACGATGGTGAGCACGCCCACTGCCACCATGAACAGGCCGTTGATGCCGTATCCCGCATTCGTACCGACTTCGCGCCAGGAGAATGCAGCGGCGCGGGGCAGGATCGCGGTACCGGGCAGTGCGCGCCGCACCGTCGCGATCTGCAGCGCCAGTTTCAGCAGTTGCAGTCCGCTGAACGCTAGGGCCGCGCCGAACAGGTGCAGGCGCAGCACCAGGACCACGAAAAGGACGAGGCCCAGCACGTCGGAGATGACCTGCGCAGTGACGATGGGCCTGACCAGCTGGCAGCCGCTCAGCAGGCCCCGGTAGGTCTGTGCCGTGATCGCGAAGGGCACGCTGATCAGGGTGATGGCAACCAGAGAGGCATGCTGCCCGCCATCGGCGAACAGGGCGTTGGAAATCGGCTGCGCCAGTGCCGCGCTCACCACGGCGGCGAGACCTGCGACCACCGTGAGAAAGATCAGCGACGTCGATAATTGCAGCGCCAGCGCCTCCTGGTCGTCTTTGCTGCGGGCCTCGGCGATGCGACGGACGATGCCGTTGTAGAAGCCCAGGCCGGCGACGGAATAGAGCAGGTTCCAGGCATTGGTGAGCTGGTTGATGACGCCCGTGCCTTCGGGGCCGAGTACGACCGCGCCAAGCTTGCCCTTGGCCACTTGCGTGAGCGTGCCGATGACCGAGCCGGCGGAGAAAAGCGCGATTGCCTTGGCGAAGCGTTTCACGGCGCCCTCTGCGGCGACATCCCACGAAGGAGCATGCGATCAGAGCGCATCGACGGACGCAATGATGTGGCTGTGGAAACGATCTTCCGGCTGCTCCACATGCACCACGTTGAGGCTGTAGCCACGCGCGATGCGTTGCAGCAGCCGTCGCAGGAGGCCGGAACGCCGATCGGCATCGCTTTCCACGACATAGGTGTGCCGGTAGCCCAGCCGCTGCAGCGTAGCGAGGATCGACACGCTGCCGCCGGGCCCGTGGGCGCCTGCGCTCTCGAACACTACCAGCGGCCGGTCGCTTCGTAGGGTGTGTTCGAGTCCGCGCAGGGCCGCGTGTTCGTATCCCTCGACATCGAGCTTGACGAGGCGCACCGGCGGCAGGCCGGCCGCCTGTGCCAATGCATCGTCACCGCGCAAAAGCCGGACCGGAAAGGATTGCGTGGCCCCGGCCTGGGCGGATTCGCAAAGACTGGAGCCGCCCAGGTTTCCGTGCAGATTGGCGTGCAACAGTGCCTCCCCGTCGTGATCACTCAGCGCATGGGCTATCAGCGTAACGTTCTGCAGCCTGTTCATCAGGACGCTAGCTTCGAACAGCCGCACGCAGATTGGGTTGGGCTCGAAGGCGACCACCTGCTTGAAAAAGTGCGCGAACCAGGTGCTGTGATTGCCGATGTTGGCCCCGACATCCAGCGCCGTGCCGGTGCGGAATGCTTGCAGACGGCCAGCGAAGGTCTTTTCAAAAAGACAGCGCAGGACTAGGTCGTCATAAAGTCCGTTCGCGACGATGAGCCTGCCGATGTAGTCGCGCGGAAAGCAGGCGATCTGCGCTGCCGCGCTAGCGGTGCCTGCGCGCGCCAACCAGCTCGCGCAGGCATTGCGCAAGCGCCGCTGCAGGTAGGCGGGCAATGCGAGCCTGAGTCGCGAATGGATCACGTGACGGTTCGGCTGGCGCGCGATGATGGGTGACTCGGCTGCGCCGGTCGGACCGTCGACGATTCATGCGTGCCGGCGCGGCGCGCGCGGGGTGGCGACGCCGGCCCGAGCATCACGCCCAGAAACGTCAACGCTACCATGGCCACCAGCGGCACACGCACCGGGTAGTCCACCCATCCGTGTACCAGAAGCGCGAACAGCCCCAACGCGCAGGCCCACTGCACGGCATCGCCGCCGCGGCGCACCGCATGGCGCCAGAAACCCAGTGAAATCGCCGCGACCACAGCGAGATAGACCGCGATGCCGGCGGCCCCGAGTTCGAACAGCAGTTCCAGCGCGTCGTTGTGCGCATGGTTGACATATACCTTGTCCAAGGTGTCCCGGGTGTCGAAGCCCGGGAAGAGGCTGCCGAAGGTACCGGGGCCCGCGCCGATTGGAAAAAAATCCAGCGCCGCCGCCAGCGACCGCTGCAGGATGCCCAAGCGTCCGTCGGCATTGCCCAGTTCGAGTCCGCTGAACAGCTGGGTCGGCGCAAAAAGCAGCATCACAGTGAGAGCCAGAGCCGCTGCACTGCCGCCGATGAGCAGTCCCGGCGATACGCGCCGGTGACGCAGCAGCCAGGCGCTGAAGAGGCAGCCTTCGATGATCAGCAGGCCCGCGGCGGCGCGCGAGCGCGAAGCTACCAGCGCCACCGTCACCAGGAGAAATCCCAACACACCCAGCGTGCGCCAGCCCACATGCGCAGGACGTTGCCAGCCCCAGTTACCGCTGCAGGCCAAAACGGCCAGCAGAGGCAAGCCGAGGATCAGCAGGCTGGCGAAATGATTGCGGTTGGCGAAGCCGCCGCTGGCCCGGTTTTGCCCGTCGGCGCCGTAGAAAACGAGCCAGCTGTCCAGGCCGCTCGACAGCTGTGCCAAGCCCCACAGCGATTGCAGCAGCACGATGCCGAGGATCAGGCTGAGCAGGCGTTTCTGCTGTGGAGTCGTCAGGCGCAGCACTGCGAGGAACAGGGCCAGGCCCGGGATGAACTTGAGCCAAGCCTGCCAGGTGTCGTCTGCGGCAAGCGACACGGCAGTCCACTGGCCAGGCCCCAGCTCACCGATAGCGGCCTGCAGGCGTACAGCTCGGCCCGGCAGATGCGCTGCCAGCTCCAGCGGCAAGGGCAGCAGGTAAGCCAGGGGCAGGGCGCTCAGAATCAGCACCAAGGCAATCATCCGCCGCGTTGGGATGTCTGAGCGAACGTGCCGGAACGGCCATAGCGCCAGCACCAGCACGGGCACGGCCAGCAGCGCCAGCGCACAGTCGCGCCAGGAAAAAAAAGACAGGCCGCCCAGCATCGCGGCCATCGTCAAAAGCAGCCAGCAGGCAATTTCCAACGCTTCAACGCGCGCGGCATCGCGTGAGAATGCCCTGCTGCCTGAGCGACCCGCCGACGGGACAGTCAATGGGATCAGCGGCTGACCGGTTCGCGGTCATTGTCGTCGCGGTTATGGTCCAGCAGCCACAGCAAAGGGATCAGGATGGCCGCGGTCACCGCCGTTTTCTGGCCGTTACTCATGCGGGGCTCGCTAGCTGCACCGCCGCCGGGATCACCGATGGCCTGCCGGAACGAGCGCGGCTGTCCGGAGGACTGGCCGCAGCCAGAGGTCTCGCGGATCGCCAATAGCGAATTGTCCGCCAGCCGCTGGCTGCACCCATCGGCAAAGGCGATGAGCACATCCGACCGGTCCATGGTCATCAGACGGTCGCCGGGCCTGAGCCTAGCGCCCTGTTCTGCAGGTCCGATGTGGGCGTGCCGGGCCAGCATCACCTCGCCGCTTACAGCGGCAACGGTGGCTACAGGGATATCCGGTGATGCGGTTTGGGCACCAACCGGTGAGCAGAACAACGCGAGCGCGAAAACGAGACTTATTTTCATGCGGGCCTCCCGCGTCCTGGAAATACCACAACGCTAAATTGTATCGAATTGATCGCAGTCTAGTTCCCGTTCCAGGCCGAAGCAAGGCGACGGCCGCCCTGCGGCAGCGCTGGTGCCGGGCTAGCAGCTAACCCTTGCGCTTCGAGACGGAAATTGTCGAACCAGGCTGTGCCGCTGACCGTCTGCTCGGTCGCAACGCGCGCGCGCGTCGTGAGCTGGAGGAGCTGGGCCGGGCACCCGTCGGCAGGCACATCCAGCTCCAGGTCAAAATCAGACCAGTCGCGATCACTTTCCACCGCGACGGGCACGGCGGCAACCATGCGCGATGGTTTGGCCAGGCAATAGATCCGCCATTCCAGGCCCTGGGCGCTCTCCAGGTCTTGTGAGCGAACCTCGCCGAGAAGACGGTAGCCGCCGGGCGGCAGCAGCAGGGTCTGCTCCACGCCGATCTCGGCCACACGCACGCCGCCAAAACGCAGGCGCAGGCTGTTGCCGCGGGCAGGTCCACCGTCTTCCACCGATACGGCGACCCCCTGTGTGGAGCGCAAGGTCCAGTCGAAAGCTGCGCCGCTGGCCGGCATTTCGAAGCCGCCGTTGTACAGCATGCCGGTGCTTGCCTGCAGGGCAGGCAGCACCGATCGCCACAGCAGGTAGGCGCGTTCGAAATCGCCGTCATGCACCAGCCGGTTGACGAGAGGGCGGGCTTCGTTCGCATCCGCCGGCGCAGGGCTGTTGCGCAGCGCCTGTACAACTTGAGAAAAAGTATAAAGGGAATTTTCTACGCCTTCCCTTGCCATGTATTCCATAAAGGAGCGCCGCCAGGGCGGTCGCCGCTCCAGCGTCCGGGTCAGCGCCGGCGTGGCTGCGCCGGTTTGAAGCCACGTGGAGAGGATCGGAAAGAGGTTCCGCGCCTGCGCCGGAGAGACGCGCAACACGGCATCGCAGTGGTCCAGGGCCTCAGAGAAGTCGCCGCGGGAGACAGCGTCGTCGGCGAGCCACGCCAGCGTTTCCACATCAGCCGGTCGCAGCAGCGCCGCCGCTTGCCAGCGCCGCCGGGCCAACTCCGGATTGTCCTTGTCGAGCTGGGCCAGAGCGCGAAACAGGCGCCCATCTGCGGGCCGCTTCGCCAAGACACCGAGCACCACATCACGAGCCTGCGCCCGGCTGTCGGGCCCGGCATCCCCGGCTTGCCTCGCGAGGACCAGCGCGACAGCCGCATTGTCAGTGTCGGGATTTGCCGTCAGCGCCGCGTAGTCGACCGGATACCGCGTGTTCAGGCCCAGGCTGATCGCCTTCCAGGCTATCAATGCTGCTACTGCCAGCAGCGCGGATTTCGCCGCGAGCTTGTAGGTACCAGTGCCAGGCGCGGTCACAATTCCGTCACCGTGTGGTGCAACCGTGTGATGCGCACGCCGCCGTCTTCACGCGTGAGCTGCAGCATGATCTGGCCGCGGGTGCGGCTCTGCGGTTTGTCCGCGCTGGGGCCGACCCAGGCTTCGTAGTTGCCGTTGCCCGCGGCGTGTTCGCCGTCGATTTCCCAGTGCAGCTCCGACAGGTTCAGCCGCCGCCGCCGGCGCTGCTCGAACAGGCGGCGATAGTCGCTGGCGAGCCCGGCGTAGTCGCGGTTGTTGCCCTGTGCCTGCGCGCTGAACAAGGCAAGAAAGCGCTCTACGTCATCGGCCCCGTACAGGTGCTGGAAGCGGTCAACGAAATCGCGCAGATCGCCGTCGGACAGGCCGGTCCGGGCTTGAGTCACCGCTGGCCCGGGCGTCGTCGCGGAGGCGGACGCATTTGCTTCCCGCGCCGGCGTTACCCCAGGCGGGCTGTCGGGCTGCGCAGTGGTCGCGCGGGCGCTGGTGGGCCGTGCCGGCACTGCGCTCCCGAAAGAGACCGTTGCGACCGGTTTTGGCGGTGCGGGTTCTGCTACCGCTGCAAGCGGCATTGCCGCAGGCATCGGGGCGGGCTCTGCCCCGGAAAGTTGTAGCGGCGAGACCGCGACAGGCGACGGCGAAACACCGGCAGGCGGAGCAGCGGAAGGTGGCACCGTCGACGATGTGAACAGCACGGTCGGCAAAGACATTGCCGGCGGTTCGACCGATGCAGCGAGATGGGTGCTGGAAGTGGGCGAAGGAAGCTGTGCGGGATCGGTGTTCAGTGACAGGATCCACGCGACCAAGCACAACGCGGTGACGGCGATGAGGCCGGTACAGAACAGGATGATCTGCGGCAGCCGCCGTACTGCGCGGGCCGAGAGCAGAGGCATCGGCGAGCGCTCGGTCCATTTCCGCAGCAGTGTGGCGGTATTCACGACCTTCAACGCCCCGCCGGCGTCTGGTGTCGCCTGCAGGCTCAAATCGTAACTGCTGCGCCGCTCCGGTGTGCGGATCGAGTTCCACGCACAGTTGATGCGATCGACGAAGAAGCCATGCATGCTGTCCGGGTTGCGATCCGGGTGCAGCCATCGCACCAGCCAGCGATAGTGCCTTTTGATCTGGGCGGGATCGGCGTCACTGCGCACGCCGAGGGTGCGATAGCTGTCCGCGCCGTCGAAGAAGAACAGATTCCGCAGCAGCAGGCCAGCAGCGGTGCAGAGATCCGCATGGTCGAGTGCGGTGCTGGCTCTTGCGGCGGCGATGGCTTGTTCGTCACCGGCCGCGATTCGGATCACATCCAGCACGCCGTCGGGCAGCTCGCGTGTACGCAAAAGGGCGGAACGCTCCGGCGCGCGGAATACGCCCAGCATCAGGTCGACCGCGTCGCTCATGGCGCAGCTCTCTCAGGCGCGGCCGATTCTTTTGGGTGTGCTCTCTTCATACGAGTAGTAGCCATAGCCGTAGCCTGGGCCTTGCG
The DNA here is from genome assembly GCF_004363655.1 of Tahibacter aquaticus. Classification (GTDB taxonomy): domain Bacteria; phylum Pseudomonadota; class Gammaproteobacteria; order Xanthomonadales; family Rhodanobacteraceae; genus Tahibacter; species Tahibacter aquaticus. The sequence goes on along the minus strand of NZ_SNZH01000020.1, from coordinate 121,543 downwards.
AGCGAGGATCAAGCTTGGTCAGCACCACGCCCAGCACGCGGGCGCGTGCCGCCATCAATCGCTTGAGCACGGCGCGTCCATAGCCGCGCCGCGTGTTTCCGGATTCGACCACCAGCACCGTGCCGTCGGACAGATTGGAGAGAATGGCTGCGTCGGCGATACCCAGCACCGGCGGCCCGTCGATGATGACTTGGTCGAAGGACGCCGCGGCCAGTTGAAGCAGGTTGACCATGCGCGGGCCTGCCAGCAATTCGGCCGGGTTGGGCGGTAGCGGCCCGGAACACAGGCAGGTGAGGTTCTTCACGCGCGTGCGGCACAGATACCGCAGCGGGCGGCTTGCCCCGGAAAGATAGTTGCTGAGGCCTGCCTCGTTGGACACCGCCAGAAGATGATGCAAGCTGGGGTTGCGCAGGTCGGCGTCGATCAGGAGCACGCGTTTTCCGAGTTGTGCAAAATGCAGCGATAGGGTCAGCGCCGTCGTGCTCTTGCCTTCGCTGGGCGTGGAGCTCGTGATGAACAGGGTCCGGGGCACGCCGCTATCGGTGGAGAACTGCAGCGCCGTGCGTACCGAGCGGTAGGACTCGGAGAAAACCGAACGGGGGTTTTTCAGTTCCACCAGAGGCGAGCCCTGGTTGATGCGGGGAATCACGCCAAGCACCGCCAGCCCGAGCTGGCGCTCCACGTCTTCCGGCAGTTTGATGGTGTCATCCAGGCGCTCGATCATGAGCGCGAGCAGCACACCTGCCGCTAGTCCTGCCAGCAATCCGAGCGCGAGGTTGCGTGTCAGGTTTGGGCTGTAGCGGCCGCGCGGCGCGCGTGCGCGATCTACCACGGAAATGTTGTTGGCGCCAATGCCGCCGGCCACGCCGATTTCCTTGTAGCGCTGCAGCAGGCCGTCGTACAGTTGGCGGTTGGTATCCACTTCCCGCTTGAGTATGTTGTACTTGATGCTGCGCCCCTGGAGGTCGAGGATCTGCAGCTTCAGTTCCGACAGACGCGCAGCTAGCATGGATTCCGTGCTGCGAGCACTTTCATACTCCGCTTTTACCGATTGCTTGATGCGGCTGATCTCGCTGCGAAGCTGCTGATCCACCTCATCGATCTGGCCTTGGATCTGCATCATGGTCGGGTAGTCAGGCTTGAAGATACGCAGCTTGTCCTGGTACTGGCTCGTCAGTTCGGTGCGGCGGTTTTTGAGCTGGCTGACGATAGTGCTGAGCAATACTTCCGGCAACGCTTCCGGCGAAGTCTGCTGAGTACGCTGAAGCTTCGCTTCCGCCTCGATGCGCTGTTGCTGGGCTGCTGCTAGGCTTTCGTTGATGCGATGCATCTCCTGAGCCGCTGGGGACTGCTGTTCGTCGACACCGACGATGCCTTCCTGCTGGGCGAATTCGACGAGCTGTTTCTCTGAGTCCTCTAGCCGTAGTTTGAGTTGCGCGAGGCGCTCTTCCAGATACTGCTTGGCGTAGGCAGAGGCATCGAAACGCCGGTCGATGTTGGCTGCAATGAAAGCATCGGCGATGGCATTGGCCATCGTGGCAGAGAAGCCGGGTTGCAGGCTGTCGAAATGCACGCGCACCAATCGCGAGTTGCGCACCGGGTCCACGCGCATGTTTTGCTGTACGAAGGCGGCCAGCCGGTCCTTGTCGATGGTCGTTGCGGCCGGGTCCTCGGCCGGTTGACCTCGCAGCATGCCTTTCAGGCGCGACAGTGCCCCCGGTGCAAGGCTTTCGTGCACCGACACCATAAGGTTTTCCGGCAGCTTGGCCGCCACCCGTTCGGCCAGGGCACGGGTTTTCAGCAGTTCGTACTGCGTCTGGTAGTAGTCGCGGCTACTCATGCCCTCGCCGGGCGTAACACCTTCCGCCTGGATCACCTTGATCGTATCGAGGTCGATCTGCAGCGTCGCCGTGGCACGGTAGATTGACGGCGTGATCATGGTTGTCACCAGCACGACCAGCAGGATAGTGGCGAGCACCGCTATCACCAGCCATTTGCGCTTGACCAGGACATGCCAGTAACTCAGTACACTGGTCTCGTCCGTATCAGGATCGTCCGCATCACGGAGGACGGGTATCAACGGCCGCGGCGTTGCAGGCGGGTGCGCAGTCGCCGGCGGCGCCGGTACAAGTGGAGATTGCCGCCGGGCGATGGCGCCACCCGGAATATTGCTGGCATTCGGATTGTTCATGAGTCCCTCATCCCGTCCTGGGAGCGGTGCAGGGATTTCTCGCCGTTCACGCGGTTGCCGCTCAAAATGGCCGGAATAGCGCGAACACGGGAAGGGATTCGACAAAACGGCGAAGCGCAGTGCGCGGGCCCGACTGATCCACCACGACGATGTCGTCGCCGTAGATCAGCGGATCCTCCATCCTGCCGGCGCGGATCGCTGCAATATCGAATACCGCTCCCATCTTCTGCCCTCCGATCACGCGGAAAATCACAATGCCCTGCTGATTGGCCAAGGAATCTAGTCCCTCGGACATGGCCAGCGCCTGCAGTAGGCTGGTTTTCCCGGTCAAGGCGTAGATGCCCGGCTTGCGTACGGCACCTTCGACCGTGACGCGCTGGCTCGTGAACTCTTTGACGAAAATGCTGACTTGCGGGTTCTGCATGTATTTTTGCGCGAGGCGCGAAGCGATTTCCCGCTCCAGTTCGCCTACCGTCATGCCGCCAGCGTCGATAGAACCAATGAGGGGCAGAGAAATCTTCCCTTGTGTATTAACACGCAGGGTGCGCGCCAGCTCTTCCACCTGGAATACATTGATCTCTAACAGATCGTTGGCGCCGATGCGATACTCAGACGCAGCCTTGTATTCGCCTTCCGCATCTATGGAATCCGGTGGAGGCATGCTGTTGGTGCCGCTGCGGGCTACAGGCCTTGCCTCGTGCGGGCGGACGTTCGGGGCACCACATCCGCTAAGCAAATAGGCGCTGCTCAACAGGATCAGAATGCCGGACCATCTTCGCCAGATTGAACGGCCCCGCTGTATCAACGCCACGGCAACATCTCCTGCATTCGACGCCAGTAGCTTTCCGCTCTGGCCGGGGGCTGCGGTGCCCGCACATCGGAAGGTGGCATGTTCATGAGTATTGCGCGGGGCCGCTCATCTACCAGCATCGCGGCCTGGGTGTCGCCGATGCGGCGGGCCGCTAGGTCGCGACCTTCAGCGAGGAGCGGCGGTCGCTTGCGGATGCCGTGCGAATCGGTGGCTAACAGATGAACCAATCCTTCGGACAACATGCGTTCCCCCCAATAGCGCGGCCGTTTGCCGAAGCGGCCGGCCAGGGATCCGGAAGTGACCTGCATCCAGACGCCGCGATGGACCAGCCTTTGCATTACTGAATAATGTGTCTCGATCCAACTTAGGCGTTCTGGATGCGTGATGATTGGCACGTAGCCCGCCATCATCAGCTCGAATACCGATGCCTCGAATCGCGGTGGTGCCACATGATGTGGCGGCTCAAGCAGAAAATAGCGCGAATTGTTGAGCGTCGGCACACTGCCGTCGCGCAGTCTGGAAAGCAGGCCGGGAACCAGATGGATATCTGCCCCACATACCAGGCTCAGGTTGATGTGGTGATCGCGCAATTCCTGGGCCAATCGCCAGGTGGCGGCCCGAATGCCATCGGCAACATTTTCATACAGGCCAGGGTAGATGTGCGGTGTGCATGCGGTGACGCGGATGCCGTCGGCGACGGCAGCGCGAGCCATTGCCAGCGACGTAGACAGATCTGCGGAGCCATCGTCGATGCCGGGTAGCAGGTGGCAGTGCAGATCAATCATGCAAATCCTGTGACATGGACACAGACCTTGCGTGGTTCGGATAGGCGACAGGTGCCTCGCGCCGCAACTGCGCCACCGCGTGTTCGCGTCTGCGACTCCATAAGAAGTGTATGCCTATGAAGAGCAGGAAAACGAGCACCAGCGGCAATTCGGGCCAAGCGACGATGAGCCATAATTTGACAATGCCGCCTGCGGTCAGCGACAACACTGCGGCGAGCGCGACAATGCGTTGTGGAGTGTAGCCGGCATCGCGCAGCAGATGATGAATGTGATTGCGATCCGCCTGAAATGGCGAGGTTCCAGCAAGGAGGCGTCGAAACACCAGTACTACACAATCGATCAGCGGAATGGCTACGACCCACGGCGCCAGGATACCCGCCGAGCTCTGCCCGGGAATCCTGGCGAGTTCAAACGCCGCCCAGACAACAGTGAGGCCAAGCAGGGCGCTTCCCGAATTACCCAGAAAGATGCGCGCCGCCTGCTGGCCTCCAAAACGCAGATTAAGCAGCAGAAATCCGACAACACAACCCAGCATCAGCAGTAGCTGACCCGCCAAAGTGTGATCGCCGGCTTGCGTGGCTTCGATGGCGAAAAAGGCTAGGGCGATCCCCACCAGCGTTCCGGAAAGGCCATCCGAACCATCTATCATGTTCACGGCATTGATTACGCCTATCGTCGCAAAAATGCTGAAAGGCAGAGCCCAAGCTTCCAGCTCCAGCAGATTCCCCACACTGCGCGCATAAGTGTCGCCTAGAAATAAAATCAACGCCGCTAAGGCTTGAAAGAACAATCGCAGACGCCAAGGCAGGTTGCGTAGGTCGTCCAGGACACCGACGCCGATGAGCACGGCACTAGCGGCCAAATAAGCGAGAAAACCCCTTGATACCGTGCTCGCTCCAGCCAGCCCGAGCACGGCGACGCCAAGCCAAATGGCCATGCCGCCGACGACCGGCGTAGGTGCGCTATGATCGTGACGTCCAGAGGGTGTATCAACTAAGGAATGCTTGTGAGCCCACGGAATTAGCAGCCGGGCGATCGCTGCTGTAGTCATGACGCCCGCAAGAGCCCAAATCCACGCAGTCAACGTCATTGGATGTGCTCCCCAATGCAGTGCCATGGGCGATGGCCAAAGGTATCACAAATGTATATTTACAAGTGATTCATCTGTTGCGAATGTCTCGGAGTTTCGCGGCATTGGGGAAATGTGTGAGTCTTGTGAAGGCATAAGGCGTTCGTCTAGGCGAGCAGGTGCTCCTTCTTGGCACCAGAGGACGCAAGAAAGAGCCCTCACAAACGAAGCGCCAAGTAGCGCCGCAGCACTAGTGTTCTGAACAGAGGGCGCGACAGAAGCAGTGGTTGATACCTTGCGTAGAGCGGCGTGCGTGACCATGCCGGGCTCTCCGGTCTGTTCGTCCCATCGAACGGGAATAGCCGACCCCTCGCTGCGATCCCCATCGACAGTCTAGTTGTCTGCTGTGTTCCGCCGTCGCGGTCTCGGGCTCTGCCCGCGCCACTGTGACGAGTCTCGTCCATCAGGCTGCAATCCCTGATGCCTCGGGCGCCTACGCCGCCTGCGCGCTCCGCTTGTTAACGCAACGCCACCGCGCGGGCCAACGCTGCATGTGGCTGTGACGATAGTTTGGCCGAAATGGCCAGACTATGACCCCAATGCGACCATAGCTCGGCCACGCCATTCATTTTGTCCGACATGAGACCTGTAAAGGTCGGTCTCGGGAGCTTGTTCGCTGCTGGTGATCAACGAGCGGCCGTGCTCATGATTGCCGCAAGGCTCCTGGGGCGGGGCGTGGGTCGTGTTGCGGTAGGCGCGGCGGTGCAGATAGTCTGGGGGTAGGGCGTGCTTTTTGCTTTCACACGGCAAGGGGGCACAAGTTCGAAACTTGTACCGCCCACCATTTAAATCAGGGGGTATGGACAGTGTGAAGTCCGCCCTGCAGTCCTAAGACAGCATAGGGACAGCATCTTGAAAGGGGCGCCAGTGGCGGCCTTTTTCTATGGCGTGCTCGGCGGTATACATTTGGCGCCCCGGTATGCGGTGATCGCCATGGCCTCTCAATCATTGATCGCGCGCGCTGAGCACTATTTCGGCAAGTGGATGGCCTATTTCAGCGGTGTGGCTGTACTAGGGCGCGAGCCGTCAAGCTCGTGATTCCGCTCTACTGAGTCTCTGAAACACAGTTGCCGTTAGCCGCCGCAGTAGTGGCAGCTTTGCGCCTCGAGCACCGGCGCCTCGCGCGACGTAGTTGCCCGGGCGTCGGCCAGCGTCGCCGCCTCGAACCAACCACCGTCGCGGCCCATGCGGCCGATTAGCTCGTGCTCGGTTCCGAGGGGATCGGGGACGTGGGCGCACTCGGCGCCAAGGGGGTGAAAGATCGCTTGCTTGGTGGGCTTGTCGATGTTCAGCAGCATGGCCTGCCTCCGGGATGTCGGCCCGAAGTGTATTCCCGGCGTAAGAGACTGGGTCGGCCAAGGTGTAACGAAAACGGGCGCCTTCATTACAGGTAAAAATGCGAAAGTGCCTAGATCTAACGGCTAAAGTGGATCTGCTGCTGCCACGCATAGGTGCCCAAAAATCTCTGGAACGCCGCGAGTTCGCCCCCGTGAAGGACTGCACCGGTTTCATGCGGCGCTGTGGGACCAGGCCAGGATCTACGGGTTTGAGCCGAAGTTGTGAGCGCCGTATCGGGCCCAGACCAAGGGCAAGGTGGAGCGTTTCATTCGCCATTTTTCGCGAGTGCTTCTGGATACCCGCTGATCACTCGGCTGCAGGCGGCCTATGTGGCGCTGACCATCGATCTGGCCAACACCGAGCTACGCCATTGGCTGGCCGATACAGCCGATCAGCGTCCGATTCGCGAGATCAACTCGCGTCCGGCGTATCGGCGGGTCCAGGAGCGCCAGGCGCTGCAACCTTTGCCCCGCCTTGGGGGAATCCGTGCTGCCTGTGCGTCCTATCCGCAGAGGAACGCGCTCGATCCGGCGCAATACGCCTCTCCCTTTCGGTCAGGAGGACCCGATGAAATACTTTGCGTTGCTGGCCCTGGGCTTGCTGCTGTGCGCCGCCGCTGCCGCCGAACCCACCGCACCGCCCCAGCTGCTGCTGGCGCGCGGCGGCGGGATCCAGGCGACCGCCGAACATGGCGACGTGTTCTACCTTTCCACGGGCTGCACGGTCACCGCGTGGAGGCAGGGCGCAGGCATGATCAATGCGCTGGGTGACACGCGCACACAGCCGCTACGCGGCTTCATCGTTGCGCTGGAACGCCATGGGGACTATCTCTACGCGGGTTACCGCGCCGAACCCGAATCGGGCATCGCCGTGTACTCGCTCGCCGATCCCGAGCAGCCGGTGCTGCTGGGCTCCACGCAGTACCACCCGGGTCCGTATTTCGCACTCAATACGATGCGGGTGATCGGCCAGCGCCTGTACGTATTCGATCGCTATGACGGCATTTTCGCCGCAGACCTGGCGCAGCCGCAGAACCTCACGTTCCAGCAGGTCAGCACAGTCTCCGCGCCCTACGACGGCGTCGCCCTGGTCGGCGATCGACTGTACTTTTCCGGTCTCGACGACTTCGGCTATGCCACGGTCGGCGCCTTCGACTTCAGTGCGCCGCTGTCGCCGCTGTCGCTGGGCAATTCGCTCCTCGGCGGCGCCTGGAACCGTATCGATATCGCAGGGAACTACGCGTTCGCCTTCGGCGAGACACTGGGCGTGTTCGACATCGCTGACCCCGCCAACGTAAAGCCGGTCTCTACCAGCACACCGCTGCCCACGGACCTGTCGCTGCTGCTCGACGGCCATGCCTGGAACATCGATCGTGACCAGATCCAGGTGATCGACCTGACCACGCCAACGCAGCCGGTGATATCCGCGACGGTACCCTTCGTCGCGGGCGCAGGGCTGCCGCTGCTGGTCCAGCGCAGCGGCACGCACGCCTTGCTCGGCTACGAAAGCGGCGACCTGCAGCGGCTGGATGCGACCCGGCCGACGACGCCGACGCTGACCGGTACGGCCTCTCTGCCGTCGGTAACCAGCGTCGTAGACATCGTCTTTCGTGGCGATCGCCTGTTCGTGCCCAACTATCTCTCGGTCCACGTGCTCGACCGCCACAGCCTCGTTCGCCTGAGCCGGCAGAACCTGCTGCTGAACGGACAGCAGGCTGGCGCCGAAGCTTTCACGATCGAAGGCGACCGCGCCTATTTTCGGCGCCAGGACACGATCGGCGTTGCGTCGATAGGCAGCGACGACAATCTGACCGTACTGGGCTCCTGGTCGGTGCCGCAGATCCAGTCTGCGGCCGTTCGCGGCGGCATTCTGCATGCCGCTCACTACGTCGGTAGCGGCGCGTATCGTCTGGCCATCGTCGACCTGCGCGATCCGGCCGCGCCGGTGCAGCTTGCCAGCGTGCCCGTGCCGGACATGGACCATCTCGTCGTGCAGGGAACCCGGCTGTATGCGATAGGCAACCCCAGCGTCGGCCAGGGCGAATTGCTAATTATGGACATTTCTACACCGCAGTCGCCGCAGCTGCTCGGTCGTGTGACGACCTGCTTCGGCTTCGGCCTGGAGGTCGACGCACGCCGCGGGCTGGCCGCCATGCATTGCCAGGGCAACGTGCAGATCGTCGACGTGAGTGATCCGACGCAGCCGCAGCTGCGCGCGCTCATCGGCGCCCAATACCTGAACGGCACGCAGATGCACGGCCGCAGTCTCTACGTGTCGAGGGCTGCCAAGCTGCAGGAGTGGGACCTGAGCGATCCGTCGCAGCCGCAGCTGCTGCATGAGCTGCCAATCGGCTCTTCGCGGCCACGCGTCAGCGCCGACGCGCATCTGTACCTGATCGCCAACGGCATCCAGGTACTTAAGTTGGACCGCTTGTTCGCCGACGGCCTGGAGCGCTGAACGCCGCGCCGGCGGCGGCCGGCGACGGGGTCAGCTGGCCGCTTCCATCGCCGTCGTCCACGGTGCCTGGCGCGGGCCCACCCAGCCCATGGAGCCGACCGAGAGCAGGCCGGCTTCGGCGAAGGTCTGGCGGTACCACTGCGGGCTGCGGCGCTTGAAGCCTTCCATGTCGCCGACCAGGGTGTCCTTGCTGGTATAGACCTTGATGAAGACCAGCCCTTCGAGCTGCTCGACGATGCCAGGCAGGCCGCGCAGCAGTTCGCTGCGGCGCAGGTAAAGCATCACATCGACGCAGACGATGAGGTCGAAGCGTTCGTCGAAGCGCAGCTCGGCCAGCTGCGCGAACGTGGCCAGGCGCAGGTTGCGCGTGCGGCCCCAGCGCGACACGGCGTATTCGCTGGGATCCAGGCCCAGGTAGCGCGCATCCGGCCGCAAGGCATGCAGTGGCGCCTGCCAGGCGCCTTCGCCGCCGCCCACGTCGAGCACGTTGCGGATGGGACGGCCCAGGTAGTGCTCGGCCATGGCCACGGTCACCGTTTAGCCCGAATTGCTGGCGGTTTCGCTGCCAACTCCGCTGCAGGCTTGAAGGGTCACAGTCAGCGATTCTGCTACTACGCCGGCGATAACCGAAATCTGGTCATCGGTTCGTAACCAGTATCAGAGTGGACGTCAGGGTCAGGGCACCGGCAGCAACAAGGGCGGCGGCAACCGGCCCGGCCAGTCCGACAGCGACGACGGTTCGCGCGGCAAGGACGACCCGAACGGCACCCCGAACAGCCCAGATGCCGGCAATCGCTGATCAAGCTCGACGTTCGAGCAACACGTTTTTTGAGCGCCGCAACTTCTGCGGCGCCCCACCAGCCAAGGTACTCAGACACCCCAGCCAACGGAGCCAACCATGGCCACGCGCCCTGCAGCAGCAGCCATCATCGACCTGTCGAAAGCCGATCACCGCGAAGTCGAAACACTGTTCGCCGCCTTCGACGAATCCGACGGAAACGCCAAGAAACAGGCTGCACTTGCCAGCCAGATCGGTCAGGCCCTCAGCATCCATGCGGAGATCGAAGAGACGCCTTTTATCCCGCCGTCCTACCGTTGCTCGACAAGGAGGGGGAAGACCTCACGTGCGAAGCCACGGTGGAACACGGAACGCTGCACGGACTCATCGCCAGCATGAACGGCAAAGATGCCTCGCGGCCCATGGTCCGCGCGCATGTGACGGTGCTCAAGGAATACGTCGAGCACCACGTGAGGGAAGAGGAGAAGGAACTATTCCCGCGCGTCGAGAAGCTCGAGCTGGACTTGGTCGCCATGGGCGATCTCGCGCTGGCGCTCAAGCAGCAGATGATGGCCGACGTTGAGGCGGACCGATCCAACCAGAGCAAGGGTCAGCAGGCGACTGTCCGCGTTGTTCCCGTTTCGGTATCGCCGCGCGCTGAGGGGGCGTAGTCCTTCCCGCTGTTCGTTTTGCGCAGCGATCGGCCCGCCGGCCTTGCCCCTGGTTAACGGGCCGATCGCTTTCTCTGCCGGCGATCGACGGCGTACGTCGCACGCCGCGGTTTGTGTTTCCGTCGGGACGCGCCGCGACGCATTACGCGCGGCTCATCGGCGTTCCTGCGGGCATGCGGCGCGTCCGTTTTACTCTGGCCGGCCCGATGGCGCACAGGCCAGTGGATTTCACACGCCGGCCACGGCCTTCTTGAGGGCGGCGCCCGGTTTGAACGCCGGTGCTTTGGCGGCGGCGATCTCGATCGCGGCGCCGGTCTGGGGGTTGCGCCCCGTGCGCGCCGAGCGCTCCCGGACTTCGAACGCGCCAAATCCAGGCAGGACGACGGACTCGCCGGCAGCAAGCGCCTTGGAGATCTGGTTCAACACGGCGTTGAGGTAGGTCTCGCTCGTCACGCGGGGCAGGTCGAGTTCTTCGCCGATGCGTTGGATCAGATCGGACTTGTTCATAGGGTTTCTCCTGGAAAAGTCGAAAAGTATGGCACGGCGTCCTGCACGCGCCGTGAAAGCACGACCGCGTGCACACGCCGCGGGAGTCCGCGACCGGCTCTTCGAGCGCGAGCACCGACCTGGGTGCCGTCAGCTGTTACCTGCATCGGTGAGCCGCCCGCAAGCCGCTCTGCGCGTAAGCGTTGTGTGGCACCACACTCCGCCACGTCACCGGCACCCCGCGGAATCCCCCTGGTTCCGCGGGGTGTCGCGTTTCTAGGCTCGATTTTTAGGAGCAGTCATGGCCAGCACCCACTACCGCATCGCTACAGCCGCTGCAGTCGGGCTCAGCGTCGTCGGCGTTCTCGCTATCCTCATCGCCGTGATCCAGTTGGTCGTTCTGCTCATCAATGGACCGGACCCTCTGACGCGGGCAGCGGGCCTCAACTCGTTCTGGGCGACGTTGATGGCGTTTGGTGGTTCGGTCGCTGTGGGGCTGGCGCTGATCGTTGCCGGCGGCGCCGGTCGCGCAATCATCGCGTTGACGGCGCCTAAAAGCTCAGCGTAGCCCGCGCTTTGCGTTGCTCGTGCGCTTTGACGGCGACGTCCGTCGGTACCCGACTTAAATCCGCGTTTGCCGCCTAACGCCCCCGATCAGCTTCATCAGAGTCTGCCCGTTACGCTGGCCCTGATCTTCGAAGTTGTTGTTGAAAATCGCGTGCACCTGGACCACGGAGCGCGCTAGCTGCTGGATGGGCTCCGCCAAAGCGGCAAGTTCCTCGTCGCTGTAGTCGTAGTTGAACCGATCGCTGGCCGACGTCGAGTCTTTAAGGTTCCACGTCGCTTCGTTGCGCCCGTGCAGCCGAACGATCGCGAGTTCCGGATTGGTCACGCCCCAAACCGACGGGATGGAGTTGCGCGCGCCCTGGGGCTCGTCCACTACGACGTTGACGAACGCATGCTGTTGCTCGAACGCCAGAGTGGCGTCCCGGCGCTCCTGTGTCATCCAGCTCTCGTGCCGGAACTCCACGGCCACTAAGTAGCCGGTCAGCCGGTGCCGGACTTCCTCCAAGTAGGCGTAGTTCGACCGCTTGGCGGTGAACCAGGGCGGGAACTGGAAGTGCAACGCTTTGAGCTTGCCTGCGTCCTTCAACGGCTGCAGGGCCGCGAGGTAGCGCCGCCACAGTTCGTCGACGATTTCCGGAGGCAAGGTGTAGGCGTAGAGCGGGGCGCCGTCGGCACTGAGGTTCAGGGCGCGCAAGATGTCCTGGGGCAGCGCCCGCCGGGGTGTCTGGTGGCCGGTCAGGGGGCGAAACGCCTTCACGTTGAAAACAAAGTCGTCGGGCGTGCGCTCCGCCCAGAGCTGCGCGTTCCGGATGCTGGGCAAGGCGTAGTACGACGAATCCACCTCGACCAGCCGAAAAATCTCGGCGTAGTGCCGGAGGCGGGCCTCGGCAGAGCTGCAGCCGCGCGGATAGAACCGCCCGCACTTGATGAGCGTCGCGTCCGTCCAGCTCGCCGTGCCCACGAGGATCTCACCCATGGGGCTATGCTGAACGGCCAGACCTTAATGCGGCGTGCAAACGCTCCGGACGCCTGGTGCCGACCGGGCTCCCACACAGACACTTGGCCGATCAGGTATCCCAGCCACCACGGTGGTTACGGTTTTTCACCGTCGATCCCGCGCGCCGTCCGTCGGTGGACGGTGTAGTCTTGATTGCCGCACAGCAATCAAGCGAGTTCCGAACATGACACCCCCTCTCCACGGCGGTCCCCGCCCCGGTGCCGGTCGCAAACCCGGATCCGGCACCTTCGGCGAATCCACACAACCCGTGCGTGTGCCGGAGAGCCAAGTGCCGGCGGTGGTTGCGTTCCTCGAGGCCTACCGGGAGCAAAAAGCGCTTGAGGACGAGGGCGTCCGAGCCCAGAACATGCGGCGGACCGAGCCGGGCCGTGAGGTTCACGTGCCTCTGATGGGCTATCGGGTCCCGGCCGGCTTCGCATCGCCGGCGGACGATTACGTTGAGGACACCATCGACCTCAACGCCCACCTGATCCGGAAAGGCCACGAGGCAGCGACGTTTATCGTCCGGGCCTCAGGTTGGAGCATGTTCGGAGCCGGCATCCACGACGGAGACGAAGTCGTCGTGGACCGCGCCTTGGAGCCGACCGACGGCTCCGTGGTGGTGGCCGCGGTCGACGGCGAACTGCTCATCAAGCGGTTGCGTATCAGGGGCGGCAAGCCGGTGCTTGTTTCGGAAAATCCGCACTTCCCCGAACGGATTGTTGCTCCTGGCGAAACCCTGGAGATCTGGGGCGTGGCGACGCGCGTGCTGCACAAGCTCTAGGCGTTCGGCTGGTTCGGCCGGGAATCGGCCGGGGAGGTGAGGTATGCGACGGATTGCGCTGGTCGACGTCAACAACTTTTACGTGAGCTGCGAGCGGCTATTCCAACCAGCGCTCGAGGGCAAGCCGGTAGTCGTGCTTAGCAATAACGATGGGTGCGTGGTCAGCCGTTCGGCCGAAGCCAAAGCGCTGGGAATCAAGATGGCTGCGCCGTGGCACCACTGTCGTAGCATCGCCGAGCAGAACGGCGTGATTGCCTTCAGCAGCAACTACGTGCTCTACGGGGACCTGTCTCGCCGGGTCGTCGAGGTGCTGGGCCAGTTCGTGCCCCGCGCGGATCTTGAGGTCTACTCGATCGACGAATGCTTCCTCGATCTGAGCGGCCAGCCGAAGGCTGATGCGACCGAGCTAGGGAAAACCATTCGGGAGCGGGTCCGCCGCTGGTGCGGATTGCCGGTCTGCGTGGGCGTTGGCCCGACGAAAACGCTCGCGAAGCTCGCGAACTTCATCGCGAAAAAGCAGGACGCTTGGGGTGGCGTCTGCGACTTGACGCGTCTGCGATCCGAGCGTCTGAGCGGGCTGTTGGCCGATATCGACGTGGGGAACGTCTGGGGCATTGGTCGACGGTTGGTGCCGCAACTTTCGGAGGCGGGTATCTATACGGTCGCCGATCTGCGCGACGCCGACGCGGCCAGCCTCCGCCAGCGGTTTTCCGTGGTCATGGAACGGATTGTTCGCGAACTCCGGGGCGAGGCGTGCCTGGAAATCGAACACCAGCCGGCGGCCAAAAGTCAGATTCAGTCGGCGCGCTCGTTCGGCGAACCGACGACGCAGCTCGAACCGGTACTGGAGAGCGCTCGCGCGCACGTCGTTCGTGCCGTGGAAAAGCTGCGCGTCGAACGCGCGGTCACGGGGAGGATTGAGGTATTCCTGGAGACAAACCGGTTTACCCCCGGCGAGCCGCAGCACCACCCCGTGCGCAGCGAGAACCTCCCGGCGGCGACTGACGACGTGCTCCACCTGGTCGCCGTAGCGGTTCGCCTGGTCCGGGCCATACACCGGCCAGGGCTCCGCTACCACAAGGTCGGCGTCCGGCTGCTGGAGCTGGCGCCGCGCAGGGCTCGGCAGGCCGGGTTGTTCGAGGATCAGCCCCAGCATGACGCCAAGCGGGCGAGGCTGAGCGAAGTACTGGATGCGGCAAGCCAGCGGTGGGGGCGAGGCGCGATCGCGCCCGGGACCGCCGGCTTGGCCGGCGAGCGAGTCTGGCACATGCGTCGGCTGGCGTTGTCCTCGGCCTACACGACGCGGTGGGCAGAGCTGCCCACCGTGCGCACGTAACCGCGAGGAGCCCTCGTGCTCGCGTTCTGGATCGATCCCGACCCTAACCCGGCGGCGACCCGTGCTGCGGAGCGAGCGGGCTCTTGGGAGGCGGTGGCGCGCTCAGTGCTGCCCTCGGGGCGCCGCGTAGTGCGGCCATTGGCTGGCGCGTTCATCCTAGTCGGTGCGGCGCAGGGACCGGCGGTCGTGCGCGCCGATTGGGGGTTGGTGCCACCGGGGACGAAAGGAGAAGCTCGGCGGGCTACTGCGGTGCGGTGGATTGGGTTGCCGGCGAAACGACTGACCCATGCACCGTTTGAGTCCCTGTGGGCGAGCACCGCTCGCTCGTGGCGCTGCTTGGTGACGGCAACCGGATGGCTCGCCGAGGTGCAGGGCCTGCCGACCGCGTGCAAGCCGCCCGCACACCCCGTTGCCTTGGCCGGCGTCTTCAGCCGTTTCGAGAACGCCGAGGGGAAAGTGATTCGCACTTTTGGCCTTGTGACGTCCTGGCGTGAAAACACCGAACGATTCGGGCACTACGGGCCGATCGTGATCAACCCGCGGGATGCTGGGACCTGGGTAGGGAAAGACCCTGACCGGGCGAGGGGACTTCTCGCAGAGGCAAGCCACCGGTCGCGGAGCGAGGAATTCGGGGAAGGGGGCGATCGAGCTAGCTCGATGCTGGTAAGCCATCCCAGCCGACCGCACTCCACCAGTCAATCTGAGCGACCCCAGTGGACATGTAGTCATGCGCACTTTTGGATCTGTGCGTTGTGCTGGCCGAAGACGTTCTCCACTGGCGTAGTGGGCGACCCAGACATTCAGACCGCGTCAGTCACACACCAAATCAACGATAGTGGGTCCCGAGATAGGAGCGAAAACCGGTTTTCGCCACGTATTCTCGTTCGAAGCTTGTTCCACGCAGTGTGAGTGCAGGATGCATCAAAAGCCGCTAGCTTGGTCGGAGAAGAAGAGATTCCGATGCTGCGTTGCACAAGGAGCGCCCTGAGAGTTTGCTCGGTCAAGCGGCAGAGTGGACGATTAGGCAGGCTTATCGAGGATCCGGCGAGACGCCTTCGAAATGCGTTGCTGTTTCCGAACTTCGACTTTCAAAGTCATAGGAGATGTGGATGGCTTCCTACTTGATCGGCTACGACCTCAACAAGAGGGGTAAGGATTACTCATCATTGATTGAGGCGATAAAGAAGGTTGGCTCCGACTGGTGGCACTGCCTGGATTCGACTTGGATAGTCAAGCATGACGGCCCTAGCACCGTGATTCGGGATGCGTTGGCGAAATTCATCGATAGCGACGACGAGCTGTTGGTAGTTCGACTAACCGGGGAGGGTGCTTGGCGGGGCTTCAACGACGAATGCTCGTCGTGGCTAACGCGCAACCTCTAGCGATCGAAGCCGGATATCTTAGTGTTCCTGCGACGGAGCCGGATAGTCGATTAGGGAGCGTTATCGTGGGTAGAGAAGGGCAGCGTTCAGACCCGAAGCAGACGTTGGAAACCATTTGTCGCTGCATAGCGCGCGCACGGCAGGCTCTAAGCCGCATCAACGCAACGTAGCCGCGTCCAGGAAGCAGGGCGGGTACCGCAAGACAGGATTTTGAGCGCTTCGTGCGTGGTTGAACGACCCCGTAGCACCTGAGAGTGCGCGCAGCATGGCCAACTTAACGCTCGCGAACTTCGATGCTGTGGCCGCTATGGCCAGGCAGCACAACAACCGTTCGCAGCTCTTGGCGCGCTTGGCCCGCCAACAATTTGCGGCAACGAACGCGAACCTTCCGGAACTCACCGACACGGCCGACCAAGGGAAGTGGCCATGGCTTCGGCTGCGCTCACTGACCCTTGGCCCGTTCCGTGGCTTTCAAGAGCCGCTGGCCTTCGATCTGAGCAAGAAAGTCGTTCTCTGCACGGCCCAAACGGCAGCGGAAAGAGCAGTTTGTGCGAGGCGCTCGAATACACGTTGCGCGGAGCCGTCGAAGAGGCGGGCTCGAAGCGGATCGAGCAGCGCGACTATTTAGCCAACATCCACGCCAATCAGACCAACCAGAAATCGCAGAACCAGCCGAACCAGCAGACGCAGGGCGGCAACCAGCAGACCGGGCAGAACGCGCCGGGCCGTGATCAAGAGGTCGGTTCCAAGAACCAGCAAGGCGGCCGCATGTCAGACGACGATCAGCGCGGCCAGCGCCAAGGGCAGGGCAATCAGACCGACGGTGGCATGAAGGACAAGGGCGACCGTACCAACCGCTGAGTCGCTTTCAGCGGCCCAGGGCGCAAGCCCGGGCGCCCGCTTTAGGCACGTTGCTGTAGAGGAGAACCGCCCATGAATCGGGCAGAAAAAAGTGCGCGCACGGTTTACCACTTGGTGCATCGAAACGCGGATGGAAAATGGCATTTGAGCCAAGTGGGCGGTGACGATGGTGTTGCTTCGTTCAACACGAAGGATGAAGCGCGGCAGGACGGTGAACGGCGCGGACGCCAGCACGCCAACCGGGGCGAACTCGCCCAGCGCGTTGTGCACCGCGAAGACGGTTCCATCGAAACGGAGTTCACCTACGGATCGGATCCTCGAACCACACCGGGCTGAACCATCAGGCTGGGTGGAGACCAACAGCTGCATCCTGCTCACGGCGATCGTGGGCCAGATCATCACTGCAAGAAAGCGGCGATCCGGCGGCGGGTAAGTTGCGGTATTTGCTTAAATCACAACGGAAAAGAGCGCATTGCTCGGGCGGCCGCAGTGAACGCCGCTCCGACCGAGGGAGCCGGGGCGGCGGGGTTCACGAACGGGTGACTCGGGGTCGCTTCGGTTCTGCCGGACGCTGGAACGTGCCGATCAGTTCGCCCTTGGCGAGCACGTGACCGCGCATCGCGGCGAGCAGAGCTTCACGGTCCGAGCCGGCAACCGCGGCACTCATCTCGGGTATGTTCCGCAAGCGGCGACCCACTTCGTAGTCGCTGATGTCGGGTAGGTCGATGTCCAGCAGGACCACGGTAGGGCGTGTCGTCGGCGCCGATTGCAGCGCTTCCTCCCCGGTCGCCGCCACGGCGACTTCAGCGCCGAGGTCGCCGACAGCAGGCACCGGCGCATGTCTAAAGCACTTCATCAGCCTGTCGCCGTCGATTGCCATGATCGAACCGTCACGAGAGCGAGCCAAGGATGTTGCATGGACAGACGAGGTCGCAACCAGCGTCCAGAACAGCAGACCAACGACGAATGAGAGCGTTGAACGTTCCATGAGAAATCCTCCTTTCTTGGGAACAAAGCACTCGCGCGCTTGGCGCGCGAGCTACGTCACGCCGGCGTCGCCGGCACATGGGAAGAAGCAGATCGATCGAGACCGACAGAAGCACGCAGCGAGCGCTCGCGCAGCAGCCGAAAGACGACGGGAATCACGAGCATCGACAGCAGCGGCGCAGTGATCATTCCGCCCACCATGGGGGCGGCGATGCGCTGCATGATTTCCGAGCCGGTGCCGGTGCCGATGAGGATCGGCAGCAGGCCGGCCAGGATGACGGCCACGGTCATCGCTTTCGGGCGCACGCGCTGCACCGCGCCTTCGCGGATCGCGGCGAGCAACGTGTCCGGCGTGGCCGGTTCGCCAGCGGCGAGGCGTCGCTCCCAGGCGTGTTTCAGATACAGCAGCATGATCACGCCGAACTCGGCCGACACGCCCGCGAGCGCGATGAAGCCGACCGCAGTCGCGATCGAGAACGCATGCCCCAAGGTATACATCAGCCAGAACCCGCCGATCAGCGCGAACGGCACGCTGGCCAGGATCATTACCGCCTCGTCAACGCGCCCAAAGGTCATATACAGCAGCACGAAAATGATCAGCAACGTCGCCGGGATCACGACGCGCAGCTTGGCCATGGCATGCTCGAAATACTCGAATTGACCTGACCAGGTGATCGACGTGCCGGCTGGCAGTACCACGTCCCGAGCCACGCGCTCGCGCAGGTCGTGCACGACCGATGCGAGATCACGGCCGCGTGCATCCACGTAGATCCAACCGGACAAACGCGCGTTCTCGCTGCGGATCATCGGTGGGCCGTCGCTGATCGCGATTCGCGAGACGCTTCCGAGCGTGATCTGCGCGCCGCCCGCCGTCAGGAACGGCAAGTCGCGCAGCTTCTGCACGCTGTCGCGTAATTCGCGCGGATAGCGCACGCTGATCGGAAAGCGTCGCCGCCTCTCTACCGTTTCACCGATGGTTTCGCCACCGATTGACGCGCTCACGACGCTCTGCACGTCGGCGATGTTGAGGCCGTAGCGCGAGGCCTCGGCGCGGTCGATATCGACGTCGACGTAACGACCACCGGTCAGGCGCTCGGCGAGCGCCGAGGTCACCCCCGGCACCGTCTTGATCGCCTGTTCGATCTCGGTGGCCACTTGGTCGATGACCGCCAGATCGCTGCCGTTGACTTTGATGCCGATCGGACTCTTGATGCCGGTCGCGAGCATGTCCAGACGATTGCGGATCGGCGGCACCCACAGGTTTGTCAGACCTGGCAGCCGTACCGCAGCGTCGAGTTCATTGATCAGTTTTTCCGGCGTCATGCCGGCGCGCCATTGATCGCGCGGCTTGAAGCGCACCGTCGTCTCGACCATCTCCATCGGCGCCGGATCGGTCGCCGTTTCGGCGCGGCCGATCTTGCCGAACACGCTGGCGACTTCTGGCACCGAGCGGATCATCTTGTCGGTCTGCTGCAATACTTGCGCTGCCTTGCCGGCGGACAGCCCAGGCAACGCGCTCGGCATGTAGAGCACGTCACCTTCGTCGAGCGGCGGCAGGAATTCGCCGCCGAGGCGGCTGATCGGCCATGCCGTCGCCGCGAGCAGGAGCGCTGCAGTTAACAAAGTCACTTTGGGAACTCGCAGCGCGACCTCTAGGATCGGCCGGTAGAGCGCGATCAAGGCGCGCGGCAACGGATTGGCCCGCTCCTCCGGGATGCGTCCGCGGATCCAGTAACCCATCAACACGGGAATCAACGTGATCGACAAGCCCGCGGCCGCAGCCATCGCGTAGGTCTTCGTAAACGCGAGCGGCGCGAACAGACGCCCCTCCTGCGCTTCGAGCGTAAACACCGGCACGAACGAGAGAGTGATGATGACGAGACTGAAGAACAGCGCGGGCCCCACCTCGGCTGCTGCGTCGCCGATCAGTCGCCAGCGCGCATCGGCGGACAGCGTGTCGTCCGGATGCGCGTGCTGCCAGGCTTCCAGGTGCTTGTGCGCGTTCTCGATCATCACGATGGCGGCATCGACCATCGCGCCGATCGCGATCGCAATACCACCGAGCGACAGGATGTTCGCGTTGAGCCCTTGCCAGTGCATCATGATGAACGCGGCGAGTACGCCGAGCGGTAGCGCGACGATCGCGACCAACGCCGAGCGCAGGTGGAACAGGAACACGGCGCACACCAGCGCGACGACGAGGAATTCCTCGATCAGCTTGCCGCTCAGGTTGTCGATCGCGCGCCCGATCAGTTGCGAACGATCATAGGTTTCGACGATCTCCACGCCGGCCGGCAGGCTCGCCCGCAAGCTCGCGAGTTTTGCTTTGACCGCGGCTATGGTCGCCTGCGCATTCTTGCCCGAACGCATCACGATCACGCCGCCGACGACTTCGCCATCGCCGTTGAGTTCGGCGATACCGCGGCGCATCTCGGGGCCTAGTTGCACGCGCGCGACATCGGTCAGTCGCACCGGTACGCCGCCAGCGCCGACGCTAAGCGGAATCATCCGGAAGTCGTCAAGCGTTTTCAGATAACCGCTCGCACGCACCATGTACTCGGCTTCGGCCAGTTCCAACGCCGAGCCACCGGCTTCGCCGTTGGCGCGCTGCACAGCCTCGGTCACCGCGGCCTGCGTGATGTCGTAGGCGCGCAAACGGTCCGGGTCTAGCACGATCTGGTACTGCCGCACCATACCGCCGACGGTCGCTACTTCGGCGACGTCTGGCACGCTTTTCGGCTCGTAGCGAAGGAACCAGTCCTGCAGGGCGCGCAACTCGGACAAGTCATGCTGACCGCTGCGATCGACCAGCGCGTATTCGTAGATCCAGCCGACACCCGTGGCGTCAGGGCCGAGCGCGGCGCTCGCGTCGCGCGGCAACCGCGACTGCACCTGGTTGAGGTACTCCAGCACGCGCGACCGCGCCCAGTACAGGTCTGTGCCGTCTTCGAACAGCACGTAGACGTACGAGTCGCCGAAGAATGAGAAGCCGCGCACCGTCTTGGCCCCCGGCACCGACAGCATCGTCGTCGTCAATGGATAGGTGATCTGGTCCTCGACCAGTTGTGGCGACTGCCCGGGCCAGGTCGTGCGGATGATCACCTGCACGTCCGACAGGTCCGGCAACGCATCGACCGGCGTTTGCCGCACGGCGTACACGCCCCAGGTAGCCAGGAACAATGCCGCGAGCAACACGAGGAATCGATTCGCGATCGATCCGCGGATGATGCGCGCGATCATGGCGTGGCTCCTGCCGGCAACGCGGCGATCGTTGCGATTTCGAACGCGTCGTCAGCGTTGCGCACAAAGGTGAAGCGCACGCGCTGACCGACCCGAAGACCATCGACGGGCACGGTTTCGGGACGCACGAAAGTCATGGTCATCTCGCCCATTTCCAACGCGGGGATGGCGTCGGTCGCGATGGACCAGGTGCTGCCGTCGATGCGTTTGACGGTACCGTCGGCGGAGTACCGCGACGGCGTGCTTGGCGCCGGCGACGTGTCCGACGCATCGAGACGCGCCAGCGTACCGGCGAGGCTTGCTTCGGAATCGATCAGAAATTGGCCGGACAGCACGATGCGGTCGCCTTCGGCTACGCCGTCGAGCACCGCGGTACGGCCATCGCTTTCGTGACCGACACGTACTTCCTGCGCACGGAAGCGGCCATCACCGGCATCGACGATGACAACCCGGCGTGCGCCGGTCGCAATTACGGCCTCAGTCGGTATTTGCACAAGCTCTGCATCGGCGGCACGGCCGGTGACGGCGACGCGCGCAAACATGCCGGGTACCAGGCGGCGTGTCGGGTTCGGCACGACGATGCGGGCGCTCTGCGTACGCGTCGTGACATCAAGTTCGGGCAGCAAGGTGTCGACGGTGCCGGCGAGCGATTCGCCAGGGAATGCCGGGAGTTCCAGCGTCACGGCATTGCCCGGTGCGACGCGGCCGGTCTGCGCTTCGGGAATTGCGACATTGACCCACACGGTGTCGAGATCATTGATGCGCAGCAACTGTGAGCCGGCCGTGACGCTTGCGCCGTCGCGCACCAGCAGTTCGCTGACGACGCCGGCACGCGGCGCGACGATCGTGAACCGGTCCTCGGCGCGCCCAAGGCGCTCGACGGCACGGATCTGGCCTTCGCTCATTCCGAGCAACAGCAACCGTTGACGCGCGGCCGCGCGCACGGCATCCAGCCCCTCGCTGCGGGCTGTGCGCAGCGACAGGTACTCGGCCTGCGCGGCCGTCCACTCCGGTGCAATCAGCGTGAGCAAGGGTTGGCCTGCGGTGACCGTCGTCAACGGTGTGCGCACGGCAAGGTGCTCCACGATGCCAGCGACGCGCGCCTGCACGACCACCACGCCGCGTTCGTCGAACGTCACCGTCCCCGTCGCACGGACCGAGGCCACCTGCGTGCCACGCGTCGCGAGTGCGGTGCGCACGCCGAGGTTCTGCACGAGGCGCGGTTCGATGCGCACAGTATCCGCGTCGGCAGGTCCGTCGCTGGCGTACTTCGGGACCAGCTCCATGTCCATGAACGGCGATTTGCCGGGCTGGTCGAAGTGCTGGGCCGGCACCATCGGGTCGTACCAGTACAGGATTTTTTTCTCGGTCGGTGCCGGCGACGCAGCCGGCATGTCGCGGTGTCCACGGCCAATGAGCCACCAGGTCGAGCTGACGCCGATGACGATACCCACGAGCAGTGCGAGAAGCAGAGTTAGACGGTTCATGGCGTTCGCTCCGTCGGAAACGCGAAATACAGCGTCGCCCAGGCTTGACCCAGAGTGTTCTGCAGGTCGGTGTAAGCCAGCCGTTGCTCGGTGGCTTCGTCCAGTGCGCGCAGTGATGCGGTGAGGTCGCCGCGACCGCCGCGGTAGGCCGCAATTACCGCGTCTGCGCGGTCTTCGCTCAGCGGTAGCAGCTCACGCTCATAGCGCGCCAGGCGATCGGCCGCGCTGCGCCAGGTCGTAAGCGTCTTGCGCAACTCGGCGCCGTGCATGCGCTGGGCCGCCTGGCGCTCCGCGTCAATGCGCGTAACCAGCGCTTGCTTCGACGCGATGAGCTGGTCTTGCCGATGCGCAGCGAACAGCGCCAGCGGCACCCGAAACTGCACCGACACCATGTTGGAGAATTGCGGTCCGCGCTGCGCGTACGCGAACTCGAGTGACCAGTCGGGCCGCTTCTCGGCCCGGGCAAGCGCCACGTCGGCGGTAGCGGCACGTTCGGCGGCGTCATAAGCCAGCAACTCGCGGTGGTGCGCGATGTTCCTCACCAGTGATTCGGGATCGCCGCCTAGATCGCGCCAGTCCGGCGGTTCGCCGAGCGGACGATCGCCCAGGTCCGGCAACCAGCGCGCCAGTTCCGTGCGTGCCGTGTCGCGGTCGGCCCGCGCGGCATCGAGGCGATCCTGCAACGTCGCGATCGCCGAACGTGCGGCGATGCCTTCCGCGGCCGTCGCGCGTCCGGCGGTCAGCGCGGCGGTGGCCGCGGCCAGCTGCGCGTTGGCCCGCGGCTGCAGCGCGGTCAGCAGTGTCAGGCGGTGCTCGGCGGATGCCGCAGCAATCCAGGATCGCGCCACGGCTTCGCGCACTACGAGCTGCTCGTTCGTCAACAGGGCCCGTTCACGGTCCACATCGGTCGCGGCGCGTTCGCTGCGCAAGCGGCGTTTCTCCCGCCGCGGGAGCTGCTGCGCGATGCCGACCGTGCGCATGGTCATAAAGTCGCGCGTGGTGCTGAAGGCGTCGTCGCCGGTCACCGGCAGGTTCTGCAGACCCACGATGGGCTCGGGGTCTGGTAACTGGCCGGCGGGACCCACCGCAGCTTCAGCGGCAGTCACGCCCGCCGCTCGCGCACGCAATTCTGGCGCGTGGCGTTCGGCCGACTGGACAGCATCCATCAACGACAAGGACATGAGGTTCGCCGACACGGCCGTGCCAGCAACGAGGGCGGTCAGTACGGCCAGAAGAAAACGAAGTGACGCGTGCGCCTGGCAGAAGCCGCGCGGGAGAAAACGATATAGGGACAGCATGAGAACTCCACGGGAATGACGAAACGGCCGCGCACAGCACGGCGCCACGATCAACCGCGAGGCTTGCTCAAATCTGGAAGGTGCAGTGCTGGATGCTCACCGGCGGCGGTTGCCCACGCGCTCGACGGGCGTACGCCTGCGTGGTGTCGTCCGGTAGCACCGGGCGCACGTATTCACGCGACCACGTGGTCGCTGGCAGTAGCGCCGGCGAGACGGTCGGCGCCGGCACATGGTCCGACGATGGCGTGGTCGGATAGCAGTGCTCGTGGCAGCGCGCCTGATCTGTCGTGTCGGGCATCTGGTACGGCGTCGTTTCGACGGTCGCCTGTGCGGCCGCGACGGCGATTTCCTGCGGACACCGGTACGCAGCCATCGCAAACTGCTGGAACAGCAGTCCGATCAGCGCGAAAAGCGCTATCAAGCGACGATGGCGGCGGTAGCGAAACGGCATTGGTAGACGACGGATGTCCAAAGGGAGCGGCAATGAGACCGACGATGACGGCAACAGCTTAGGCTCTGTTTTCGACGATCGCACCCCCACGAGACTCCGGTTCGTCCCGAAGGTTCCCAGGGGCCGGTGACGAGACGATGCTCGGTCTACCGACCGAGCCCCCGCATTGACCGCGCTCAGTTTTTTCTGAGTCGCGTGACGCCGGCGAGAGGCGTACACCGCCGTCGCTTGCCACCGAGCGACATCGCGCGCGCGGGCGAACGAACCACGGCGCCCCGAAATGTCGAAGACTTCCACCTTGACCGATTCTGCGACAGCGCCGTTCGGAACGACGCCGGCGTCGCGAACCTGAACTCCTTCCAGAGCGAGGACGGAGGAACGAATTCCCCGTTAACGGTCCGTCAAGCGCGACTCGAATTCGTCTACAAACTCACTCATCGTTAAATGCTCGGCTCACCGAGCACACCGGCCAGCAGGACAAGGATCTGCGCGAGCTGCGTTCGTGGCAGCGGCGTCTGGAAGGGGAGCTGCAAACCCTTCGCCCGATCGCCTGTCAGCACAACAGCCTGCAGGGACGTTACGCGTAGGAACAGCTCTGCGGTGAAGCGCTGCGCGCCGATCTGGCGGCGGCACGCGCCGGCATCGTGCGAGAACGCCAGTTACGGTAGACCGCAGAGACGGCGGCCGCGCTCGCCGCGGTGCGCGATCAGGCAACCGAAGAGATGCTATCGCGGCTGGGCGCTGTCTCGCCGAATGGGATCTCACCGCCGGCGCCGAAAAGCGAGTGAGCGCGCTATGTCCTAATTTGCACTCAATCCGGTCACGACCCCGATTTCACCTTCCGTGAAACGGCAGCCATGGAGCCCGTGACACACCTGCTTGAGGGATATGTATTCCATGTGACAAAGCGCCGATTTCCTCTCGGTGATTCGAGCCACGGGCTCGCTGTCGCCCAACCAAGACGGAGGGACGGCGCGAGGCCAGTCACGTTCGACTACAGGCACAATTCGTTCCTTCTTGAGACGCAACTGTATCTCCCTGTTCGATTACTACCAGACCCTATCGGCGTCGATGCTGGTCCGTGTAGGCAGCGGAATCCGGAGGCGACGGTACTGCGATTCTTTACGTGTAGTCGGCGCTACACGAATGCCTGATTCCATTTTGGTCAACGCATTTTCTCTAGGAGATCCGCGGCTGGACAGATATTTAAGATCGATTTTTGACCTTAAGTTGCCTCACCCCCACGTTTCCCGCCGCCGTATTGATGTGGATCAGAGCAGGGGAGGGTGATGAAAGGCAGTCTTGTCACCTGCCGTTGTCGGATACCTACCGAATGTCCTTTTCATCTCTGTTGCGATTTCTGCCCCCGCCCCGGCGCTGGGCGCTCCCGATGCGACTCGTTCCCCGTCGGATGCTGGCGCAAGTTTTCGAGCGTGCCGCTGCTACCGTACTGGCTGACGCGCTGGAACGTGGTGAACTGCTCGCGCTGGAAGGGCGGGTGCTGGGCATCGACGTACTCGATCTCGGACTGCGCTTCGCCGTGCGCGTGAATGCCGGTCATGTCCGGATCGCCTCGTCGGACGAGGGAGATGCGGCAATTGAGGCGCGTGTGCAGGGCACGCTTACGGATCTGCTGCTGCTGGCCAGCCGACTCGAAGACGCGGACACGCTGTTTTTCCAGCGCCGGCTAGGGCTTACCGGCGACACCGAACTCGGCCTCAACGCACGCAATCTCCTCGACCAGCTCGACTGGGCGCAGGTGCCGCTGCCTTTGCGCATTGTTCTTAACCGCGCGGCGCGGTTTGCCGACTGGGCACGTGCGTCATCGCGCTCGAGCCGCGAGATCGACGGATAGCACCGGCGTCACACCCGGCGACCCGGCGCGAGGCAGGGTCGGCGAGCAGACGACTTATCGCCAAGGCCGAGGTCCGGTCTTTCCGTCTCCGCGGCTCGGGGCTCGCAGCTCATCCAGGCCCGCGCGAGATCGGGTTCGCCGAGGCCGAGCGCGCCGAGCAGGTGTTCGCGCTCCCTGTCGACCGTGCGCAACGTATGCAGGATCGACTTCGGCGCATCCAGGTGGCACAGGCGTAGCAGCGCGGCATGTGCCGTGTCGAGTAGTTCCAGGGCGTAATGCACGCGTTCCAGTTTGTCTTGACTCATGACTTGGTTCCGATGGAAGAGGAAGGGACCGGCCCGTTTGCCGGCTGCGGACTCAGGGCAATGACGAACGCGTGCTCCGATGCGGCAGCCGTGCTCATGGTGGCGGCTGCATGCCCGGCAGGCCGCTCCAGTAGCCGGCCGTGCAGCCCGGCTCGCGCGGTGGCACTGCCGCCCCTCCGCGCACAGCGTCGAAGCGGCGTACTGCCTGTGCAGTGCCGTGCTGCTGCGGGTACAGCCGCAGCAGCCCGATGCCGGCGGCGGCAAGCTCCGTCCATTCCGGCAGCAGGTCGCAGTTCTCGGCACCCTGCATCTGCACGCCGTTGATGGTCAGGAAGTGCCGGCCCTCGCGGGTGGATAGCGGCAGCCCGTCCGGGTATTCGATGCAGCGGAATCCGCATTGATCCTTGGCGAGATCCAGCGCGCGCGCCGTGAAGCAACGTGCCGAGTAAGACAGCGGCAGACGGCCCCAGGCGATCAGCTCGAGCTCAGGCAGATCGCAGCCGGCCGCGGCCGCGGCCTGGCGCAGCTCTGCCACCAGTTCGCATCCCATCTCGACGTTCAGCACCAGCCGGTAAAGCCCGTCGTCCTGCAGCAGGCGTAGGGTTTCGAGGTTGTAGACATTGAGGCTCGGACCGCCCACGAAGGGCACGCCGTGCCGGCGGCAGACCTGCACGGCCGAGATGTCGTTGGCCTCGATGCGAACGTTGCCCAGTCCGGCGAGCCGGCGCAGGGCGCCGAGTTCGGATTCGGCCTCTATCAGGGCCAGCGAGGAGAGCACAACCTCGCGCCCCGCCTTAGTCTGCTGCTCGGCCAGTCCGACCCAGTCGCGCAGATTCAGTTCGCGGCGCTTGCTGCAGACGGTCTCGCCGAGATAGACCACGTCCAACGGCCAGTCGAGGCTTTCGGCATAAAAGTCCAGCACCTGCCGGCGCGGCCAGAAGTACTGCAGGGGCCCGAGGGTCAGTCGCATCTCGTCAGTGCCACGAGCGATGGTAAGGACCCAGCGTGGTCTGATGGCCTTCGGCGTGGGCCGACAGCGCCGCATTCCACTCGGGCAGCTCGCGCCAGCGGTCGGCGTCCTGGCGCAGGCGATCGATAGCCTCGCGCCAGACCCGCGTCACGGTCCGGATGTAGGCACTACTGCGCTGACGACCTTCGATCTTGAGGGCGGCAACGCCGGCCGAGCGCAGCCGCGGAAGCAGCGACAGCGTGTTCAAGCTGGTCGGCTCCTCCAGTGCGTGGAAGGTCTCGCCGCCGACCACGAAGCGGCCTTTGCAGACGGTGGGGTAGCCGGCCGCCTCGCCCGAGGCGTAGACGTCCAGCAGCACCGAGTTGAGGCGCACCGTGCGGCTACCGTCGGCGTGGTCCTCCCAGCGCACGAAACTGGCCGGTGAGCAGACGCCGTGGCGATTCGGCGATTGTCCGGTGACATAACTGGATAGCTGGCAGCGCCCTTCGACCATGATGCATAGACTGCCGAACGCGAAAACCTCCAGCGGCACCGGAGACTGTTCGCAGATGCGCTCGACCTGCTGCACCGACAGTACGCGCGGTAGCACCGCCCGGCTGATTCCGAAGTGTTCGTGGTACCAGCTCAGTGCTGCCTGCGTCGTGGCTGAGCCCTGCACCGATAAGTGACGGTCCAGTCGCGGATGCGTGCGCGCGGCGTAGGCGAGCAGCCCCGCATCGGCGGCGATGATTGCGTCCGCGCCGAATTCGGCGGCACGGTCGACGGCGCCCTGCCACTGCGCGACGCGCGACGGGCCGGGGTAAGTATTGAGCGCGACATAGACCTTGCGACCGCGGGCTTGTGCATAGGCGACACCAGCCCTCAGATCCGCGTCGCCGAAGTTCAGCCCGGCGAATGCACGCGCATTGGTCTGGTCACGGAAACCGAGATAGACCGCGTCTGCGCCGGCATCCACGGCAGCAATTAAGCCGGGCAGGTTGCCGGCAGGGCATACGAGCAGCATGGGGGGATCCGGCGACGGGGGAGGTCAGATGCTCGTTCTGAGTACCCCCATCGCGCCCTGATCCAGGTCAGCCGCAAGCCACAGAGATTTCGCGGCGCATCGGCGTGACGCCGGAAGCCGGCAAAGGACGGCCATCTGCGGCTTGCTTGACCTGGGTCAGATGAAAATGATTCGCATTAACTAACAATGAGGGCGTCACAACTACCGAACTTCCCACGATGCGTTCACTCGCCGTCCGTCTCCGCCGTCCGCCCCGCGTGCTGGCGCTCGCTGTCTCCATTGCCCTCGGCCTCGGTCCGTATTCCGTCTGGGCGGAAACGGCGCCTGCGATAGAGGCCTGCCTGGTGGAAGAGCTGTCCTGCCTGGACACTGTCGTGATCAGCGCCAAGGGATATGCCGCCGCCGACCTTGCCACGCCGGCGGCCGTGATCGTCAGCGGGCGCGACGAAATCGCTGGAAACGGCTATCGCACCCTGGGCGATCTGCTGCGCGGCCGCGCCGGTCTGGCCGTCGCTGCCGACGGGGCGCAGGGTCAGAACCCGGTACTGCGAGGACTGAAGAAAGAGAGCGTCGTGGTCCTCGCCGACGGCATGCGCCTGAATTCGGCCCAGCCGGCCGGCGCAATCGCTTCGTTCCTGAGCCTGGGGCTGGCCGAACGCGTCGAAGTCGTGAAAGGTCCGGCGTCGGTGTTGTACGGCAGCGGAGCGCTAGGCGGTGTTGTCAACGTGCTGACGCCGCAGGCGCGTTTCGACGAAACGCCGCGCTATGAGCTGGGGAGCCAGCTCGACGGCGCGAGCCACGGCATCGGCATGTCTGCGCTGGCACGCTGGCATGACGCGGATTCCGCGCTCGTCCTCGGCGGCGCCAGCCTCGACCAGGACGACTATCTCGCCCCCTCGGGACGCGTGGCTGACACGGGCTATCGTAGTCGCGCGCTGATCGGCCAGTTCCGCCAGCGCCTCGGCGATGCGCTCGAAGCGCGACTTTCGCTGCAGGGGCAGCGCGATCTCGACGTCGCGTATCCGGGATCAACGAGGCCGCACCCGCTCGCGCAGGTTGGCAGCACCACGGTTTATTCGCCCGAGCAGGAGAGGCGTCTTGTCGAACTCGGCCTGGCCCACGCCGGGGCCGGCCCAGCAGGCTGGAACTGGGATCTCCGCTTTTACCGGCAGCAAATGCAACGGGCGATTTTCGGCCGCATCAACGGACCGCTGGCGGCGACGGCGGCGCGCGATCTGAGCCAAACGCAGGTCGGTTTCCGTTCCGACGGTGCCGACTTGCGCCTCGATCGCTGGATCGATGCCGGACACCGCCGTCTGCTGGGAATTCAGTACTGGCGCATGCAGGCCAGTCCCGAGCGCCTGATCGCGGCGCCGCCCACGTTCGCGCTGCAGCCGAGCCCTCCCTTCGTCGACGGCCGTATCGAGTCGACGGGCGTGTTCGTGCAGGACGACATGGACTTCGGGCCGTTGCAACTGCTCGGCGGGCTGCGCTGGGATCGGGTCGAGGGGCGCGCTGCGACGGTCGCGGGTGGCGGGCGGGGCCAGCCGCTGGCACGCACTGACGGCGCATTTTCCGGCAACCTGGGACTGGTCTGGCCCCTGCATCGGGGCCTGCACCCGTATGCCAGCCTGGCGCGCGGCTTCCGGGCCGGGGAGATGCGTGAACGCTTCGAGGCCTCGCCGCGCAGCGACGGCTACTACTATCTCGGCAATCCGCAGATCCGGCCAGAGGTGTCCACCCAGTTCGAGCTCGGCGCAAAAGGCGAACAGGAAGGCCTGCAGTACCGGCTGGCGCTGTTCGAGAACCGCATCACCGACTACATCACCGGCCGCGACGTGTCGGGACCATCCGGCAGCAATGCCTGTCCCGCGGCCCAGGCCGGAGCCTGCAAGGAAACGGTCAATCTCGGTCGCGTGCGAATCAGCGGCATGGAACTGAGTTTGCGCCGGCAGGTCGCTACCGAGCAGTGGCTGAGCCTGGAGGCCAGCCGCCTGCGAGGCCACAACCGAGATCTCGACGAGCCCTTGTTCCAGATGCCCGCTGACGAACTCAGCCTGGGCTGGGACGGCCACGTCGGCACCCTGCTCAGCGGGCGCCTCGACGGAGAGTTCCGGGCGCGCGCGGTCCGGCGCCAGGAGCGTGTGGCCCGTGTGTTCGCCCGCGGCAGCGAGGACCCGACCGCCGGCTTCGTCACCGCCGATGCCGAATTGACCTGGCAGCGTGACGGGCATCGCCTGCACCTGGCTCTGCGCAATCTTGCCGACCGGAACTATCACGAACATCTCACCGACGGGCTCACCGGCGCCGAACCGCCGGCGCCCGGCCGCAGCCTGCAGCTCAGCTGGCTGGCGCGGTTCTGACAATCCTCCACGGAGTCCACCATGCATCGCCGCCGCTTTCTGCACGCGTCTGCCGCCGCACTCGCGGCCCTGGCCTCGCCTCCGAGTCTGCGCGCCCAGTTGCGGCCGCGGATCCTGCGCCTTTCCGGTCCCTGGGCCTCGGTTTCGTTTCCGCTACTGTGGATGGCCGAGCGTGCTGAGTTCGGGTCGCTGGCCGAACGCATCGAGTTCCTGCCGTGGCGTGATCCCGACGAGTTGCGCCTGATCGCCCTGGAAGGGCGTGCCGATTTCATCGCCATGCCCAGCAACGTAGCCGCCACCTTGTACAACCGCGGCCTGATGCTGCGACTGCAATGCATCAGTGCCTGGGGACTGCTTTATCTGGTCTCGCGCCGGCCCTCGCTGGACCGGCTGGCCGACCTGGGCGATGAGGAACTGGGCGTACCGTTTCGCGGCGATATGCCCGAGATCGTGCTGACTCAGCTTGCCGCGGCGCAGGGTGTCGAAGCACGTCGCGAGCTGCGCCTGCGCTACTTGGCCTCGCCACTCGATGCGGTGCAGCTGTTGCTGAGCCGTCGCCTTGATCACGCGTTGCTGGCCGAACCGGCTGTATCGATGGTGCTGGCGCGTAGTCGCAGCGGCATTGTTTCGCTGTTCGCGCCCGAGCTGTACAGGACGCTGGATCTGCAGCAGGCCTGGGCCGACGCCGGCCTGGGACCAGCACGACTGCCCCAGGCCGGTATCGTCGCCGTGGGTGCGGCCGTCGACGACGGGGGGTTGTGTGCCGAATTCGCGCAAGCTCATGCACGTGCGCTGGGCGAATGCATGGCGGCGCCGCAGGATTGCGGCGCGATCGTGGCCCGGCGCAGCGGACGGTTGGACGCGGCCGCCGTCGCGGACTCGCTGGGGCACAGTCGCCTGGAGGCGGTGAACGCCGCGCAGGCGCGTCCCGAGCTCGAGGCGTTCCTCGGCCGGTTGCTCGCCCATCGACCAGGACTGATCGGCGGACGGCTGCCCGAGTCGGGCTTCTATAGTGGCTAGCCCATGACCCTGCGGCTCTTGCGTGCTTGGATCGCCTGGCTCTGGAGCGGATGGAGCGCCGCCGCTGGACTTGCCCTGCTCGTTGCGGGGTGGCAGCTCGCGGCCGAGCGGCTGGGGCCGTTGTTGCTGCCCGCGCCGCTGGACGCATTCGCACGCCTGTACTCGCTGCTGGAGGCCGGCGTGCTATGGCCGGAGTTCCTGGTCACAGCGCGCCGCGCGCTGGCGGGTTTTGCCCTGGCGCTGGGCATCGGCTGCGCGGCCGGGGTCCTGGCCGGAATTTCGCGAGCGGGCGCGCTGCTGGCACGCCCGCTGGTCACGGTGCTGCTGGGAATGCCGCCGATCGCCTGGCTGGTGCTCGCGCTGCTGTGGCTGGGCAGCGGCGACGGCACTCCGGTGTTCACCGTCTGTGCGGCTGCTTTGCCCGTGGTATTCGGAGCCACGCTCCAGGGCATGCTCACCCGTGATACGGCACTGTCGGCGATGGCGCGTGCATTCGGTCTGTCCTGGCGCCCGCGTGTGATCGAAGTGGAGCTGCCGCACTTGCTCGCCTGGTTGTTCCCCGCAGCGACTACAGCGCTGGGCACGAGCTGGAAAGTGGCTGTGATGGCCGAACTCCTGACCAGCAGTGACGGCATCGGCGCGGCACTGGCCGACGCGCGCACGCAACTTGACATGACGACAGCGCTGGCCTGGGTGCTCTGTGTCCTGCTGGCATTGCTGCTAGTCGAGTACGGCCTGCTGGAACCGGTCAAGCGCGAACTCGAACGCTGGCGCGAGGTGGCGCGGTGAGCCTGCTCCGAATTCGCGGTTTCGGGCACCGCTACGGCGCGCGGCGCGCGCTGGCGCCGATGGACCTGACACTGGAGCGAGGGGAGTCTCTGGCGGTGCTCGGGCCTTCGGGGTGCGGCAAGTCGACCCTGCTGCAGGCGACGGCCGGTCTGCTCGAGATCGGTGAGGGAACAATCGAGCGCGGCTGGCAGAATTTGGGCATGGTGTTCCAGGAACCCCGACTTCTGGCTTGGCGCAGCGCGCTCGATAACATTGCGCTGGGGCTCAAGGCGCGCGGCGTCAGACGGCGCGAGCGCCGCGCTGCCGCGACGGCGCTAGGCACGCGGCTCGGCCTGTCGGCCGCGGACTTGGCACTTTATCCCGCCGCCCTGTCGGGGGGCATGCGAAGCCGCGTCGCACTGGCCCGGGCGCTGGCGATCGAACCCGATCTGCTGCTGCTCGACGAGCCCTTCGCGGCGCTTGACATCGGACTGCGGCATGAACTCGAACAATGGCTGCTGAGAGAATGCCTGCGCCTGGGCTGCACGATGCTGATGATCACGCACAGCCCGCGCGAGGCGCTGCGCCTCGCCGATCGGCTTCTGGTGCTCGGCGGACAGCCGGGCCGTCCGCTGCTCGCGCTGCAGCCTGCGTTGAGGGCAACCGATCGCAGCGAGCGTGACGTGCTGGCGCTTGAGACGGCCCTGCTCGCCGACACCGGCTTTCGCGCTGCCTTCGGTCTGCCGCCGGACGAACGGGTAGAGGCCACGGATCGTGCACCGGAGACGGCGTGGTTTCAGCACCACTGCCTTGCGACCCCTGCGCCGGATCGTCAGGCATGCTGACTTTACGGACCGCGTATCTGCAATTGCTGCGGTGGCCGCTTTGGCAGTGCGGACTGCGACCATTCTTCCTCGCCGGGGCGGCCGTCGCCGCGCTGTACGTTCCGGCGTGGCTGGCCGTGCTGGGCGGCCGGTTACGCGCACCGGCATTTCCCGGTGGCGTAACGGCTTGGCACGCGCACGAGTTGATCCTCGGCTTCGGCCTCGCATCAGTGATCGGCTTCAGCCTGACTGCTGTGCCCGAATTCACCAGCGCCCGTGGCTTCGGCCGGCGCATTTCACTGGGATTGTTCGCGCTCTGGCTCGGCGCCCGCGCGGCAGCGGCGGCGATCGTGCTGATTGGCGTCTGGCCGCTGGCTCTGCTCCAGACGGCACTGTGCCTGTGGCTGCTGCTCGTGCTGACGCGCGCGATCTGGCAGGATCCAGCGCGGCGTCAACTCGATCTCTGGGCGGCGCTAGCCGCCGTGCTGCTGGCAGCGACGCTGTGCAGCCTTGACCTGGCGATCGGCGGCGTCCTGTTTGCGGATCCGTTGGCCGGCCTGCGCCTCATCCTGCATCTGATGCTGCCGCTGATCGTGCTGAAACTGGCGCGTATCTCGATGCGTGTGGTCAACCGCTGCCTCGAGGAAGCCGGCGCCGAGCCAGACTATCTGGCGCGGCCACCGCGCCGGCATATCGCAGCGCTGTTGATCGTCCTACATGCACTCGCGGTCCTCGCCGGGGCGCAGGGTGTCGCCGGCTGGCTGGGGCTCGGCGCGGGGGCAGCCAGTCTAGGGCTGCTCGGCGACTGGCCGCATACGCGAGTGCTGGCGCGGCGCTGGGTGGCGCTGCTGTACACGCTGCCCTGGCTGCTGGGGCTGGGTTATCTGCTCGACGGTGCTGCGCGTCTGGGCGCCTCGATTCCACCGAGCGCCGGCCTGCACGTGCTCGCCGTCGGCGCACTTGGGCAGGGCGTGTTCGTCGTGTTCTGCATCGCCGGCCGTATGCATATCGGTTTGTCCCCGGACGAAGGGCGCTGGTTGCCGCTGGCGGCGCTGATGCTGCTCGGCGCAGCGCTGGTGCGCGCGCTGGCCGGCATGGCTGGACTGCACGCACTACCTCTATGGTGGTGCGCGGGTTTCCTGTGGTCGTCGGGTTTCGCCCTATGGCTGTGGCGGGGTGGCGTCGACCTTGCACGTCGTCGTGGTGACGGCGCCTGGGGGTGCGTGGGGCCACGGGCACCGGAATGAGGCGCCGGCGGGCGTCGCCGATGCACCCGACTACGCGGATGCAGCAATGATTCAACGTGAATACTGTCAATGATCTGCAATGACTACGTGGGGGAGCTGATGGAACTCGTAACCTTCGATGATCTGCTACAGGCTGCCCGGACGCAGCCCGAACCCCAGCGATTGCTGCTCGTGTTCGCTGCGGCTGAGCTGCCGCCCGACGCCGCCGAAACCGAGCAGCGTGCGTTCGAACGCGGCGAGGGCGGCGCGCTGGCGCCCGTCGTATGCGTCGACAAGCGTCCAGAGGAAATAGCGAATTTCGCGGCGCTGTCCGAGGAGTCGCGCGCGGCCGGAGCGGACTGGCATCTGCTGTTCGTCGCGGCTTTGTCTGGCCGCGGCGGGCATCCGCCGAATGGCGACGAGGCCGTGCAGCCCATGCGCATGATGGTCGAGCAGATCAAGGGTGGACAGATTGCCCGCTTTCTCGCCGTGGACAAGGTTGGAAACCTGGTTCATCTGCAACGCCGCTGAGCCGCCACGGCGCTGGCATTGCGCCGACCGGCTGCCCGCAGGAAAGACTTGGCGACCGATGTTTTTCAGCGGCAACGGGCGCCGCCTTGCGCTGCGCGGCTCGCGGTCGTAAGTTCCATTCGCTGCACCCAGGCGCGCGCAGCAGTGCGTCGCATCACTCACTACCTGGAGGGTTGCCATGAACGCCGACTCAATTGATTCTGTTCATCACGCGCTGCCGACTTGGCTATCGCCGGAAACGCGCGGCACCCGGCCGCTGTGGCGGGTGTTCTGGATCTACGGCGTGTTCTGCAGCCAGTTACTGTTCGCGGCGATACTGTTCGCCTTCGACAAAACGGGCACTCCGCTGTTCGCGCTGGCGCTGGCGGGGTTCGCTTCCTATTCGCTGCTGATCACCCGGCTGGTCTGGGTGAACGCTGACAATGTCCGCGATCTGCGCTACGGCCAGGTGGCGCGCTTCCTCACCGTGACCTGGGCGCTGAATGCGCTGCTGATGTCCGGGTTCCTGCTGCTGTCGCATCTCGGCGACCACAGCCGTCCGTTGATCGGTGGCTGATCCGACGGCGGTCGCATTGCCCACGTTGCGATCACAACGCGGGCAAACTAACCGTCTCTACGCAGCGCCGGCGCGCTGCCTGCCACCTGCATGATCTCCGGCAGGTCGGTGTCGCGCGCCACCTGCGGATGGCGGGCGAGCTCCATGCGGCGTATTGCGAAATGCATCCAGGTCAGGGCTATCGCAACCAGCACGAACAGCAGCATGAAGCAGCTCGTCCATACGCCGATCAGGTCGTTCAGCACGCCGAACGCGATGGGCAGGATGAAGCCGCCGAGGCCGCCGATCATGCCTACCACGCCGGCCACCGAACCGACGTTATCCGGGTAGTAGACCGGTATGTGCTTGTAGACCGCGGCTTTTCCCAGCGACATGAAGAACCCGAGCGCGAACACCAGCATGGTGAAGGGCAGGACGCCGACGGCCAGAGTGAATGCAATGGGGCCCTTGATGCCCTGCACGACATAGCTCGTGCTCGGGTAGGACAGCAGGAAAGTGCAGATCACCGAGCCGATAAAGGTCCAGTACATCACCTTGCGGGCGCCGTATCTGTCCGAGGCCCAGCCGCCGACAACGCGGAACAGGCTGGCCGGAATCGAGTAGGCCGCGGCAATCATGCCGGCAGTCTTCAGGTCAAGTCCGTAAGCGCCGACTAGGTAGCGCGGGAGCCAAAGTGCCAGCGCGACGAAAGCGCCGAACACGAAGAAATAGTAGAGCGAGAAGCGCCAGACCTGCAGGTTTCTCAGGGGCTGCAACTGCACCAGGAACGGCACTGCCTGCACGCCCTTGGCGCGTCGCTCGACGACGTCGGGCTCGTCACTGGTGACCAAGTAGAAGATGACGGCAGAGACCGCTAGCGCCACCGCCCAGATGCGCGCGACTCCATGCCAGCCCACGGCCACCATCACCAGCGGCGCGAACAGCTTAGTCACGGCCGAACCGATGTTGCCCGCGCCGACGATGCCCAGCGCTGTTCCCTGGCGCTCCTTGGGAAAC
The DNA here is from genome assembly GCF_004363655.1 of Tahibacter aquaticus. Lineage (GTDB taxonomy): Bacteria > Pseudomonadota > Gammaproteobacteria > Xanthomonadales > Rhodanobacteraceae > Tahibacter > Tahibacter aquaticus. The sequence goes on along the minus strand of NZ_SNZH01000020.1, from coordinate 85,090 downwards.
CACTTCGAGACATACGTGATCACGACGGTGAAACTGCCGCCGGCGATGCCGACGCCGAGCGCAGCCAGCAGATAGGTCGGATAAGTGTCCGCCCAGGTCAGCAGCCAGGTGGCGCCGGCGCCGGCCAGCATCACGGCACTGAAAATGAGGCGCCCGCCAAGTTGCTCGGTCCACACGCCCAGGAAAATGCGCGAGAGCGAGCCAGTGAGGATGGGCGTAGCGACGAGCAGGCCGAACTGGGTGTCGTTCAGGCCCAGCTCGGCTTTGATCTGTACGCCGATGATGGAGAAGATCGTCCAAACCGCAAAACTCACAGTGAAGGCGGCGGTACCGGCCCAAAGGGCAGTATGTTGCTGTGCGGGGGAGGGTGAGTTCATGGAGGGAATGCTTGCCGGCGAAGGAAATCAGGCAGCCTCAAACATCTCCAGGCCGCGGACGCCGTGCCGCTCGGCCAGGATGTTGAGGTACTGGTGCAGTGCGTTCTGCTTGACCTGGGTTTCGAGGTAGGCGGCGATGCGCTCGCGACAGGCGGCAAAAGACAGGGGCTGGCCGGGTCTGTGCTCATCCAGCACAACGACGTGATGGCCGTAACGACTCTCGACGGTCAGACCGGCCAGCCCCGGCTTGAGGCGGAACACCTGGCGCTCGAATTCCGGCACGGTGTCGCCGGATGAAACCCATCCGAGATTGCCGCCCTCGTTGCGGGAAGGACAGGCCGAATGCAGGCGTGCGAGTTGTTCGAAGCGCGCCGGTTCCCGCCGGAGCTGATCAATCAGCTGTTCGCCGAGCTCGCGTGCCTTGTTGCGGCCGGCGCCATCGCCGGGCAGTGCTGGAAGCAGGATGTGGCGCACGCGAGCGGCGTCCGCTTCATGCATGCGGTCGCGGTTCGCGTCGAAATAACGGCGGCAGTCGGCTTCCTCGGGTGCTGGTGTCGGCACTTCGCGTTCGATCAGCAGCGCAACCTCGGCCTCTTCGTGCGTCTCTGGGCCTTCGGGCCGTGCCGCACCGGCCAGGCTGAGGCGGTGGATTTCCAGCCTCAGCAACTCGCGCACGACCAACGCCCGGGCGGCATCGGCGCGTGCCCGTTGCGGATGGTCTGCGCGGTGGTGCTGCATCTCGCGCGCGATCTCCGCTTCGCTGATCGCGGTGGCGCCGACATGAACGAAGACAGGCGCCGGACCCGGCGGCGGACGGCTCGGCGAGCTGTCGGTGTCGTGTCCGGCGAGCCCAGGGCGGGGCGTTTCGCCGGGACTGGTAGCCCGTTGCGGGCGGCTGTCCAGCAGGATGGGAATGGTCGTTCGCATGGCGTCACCGGCGGCTGGAGTAGTCGAGCGGCGCCGTGCGGCGGCGCACGATCTGGTATGGGCGGACGACGTAGCCCAGTGGAATGCTCCAGACGTGGACCAGCCGCGTGAACGGCGTGATCAGGATCAGGGTAAGCCCCAGCGTGACGTGCGCCTTGTAGATCCAGTGGGCGTCAGCCACGTAGTCGGCGGCGCCGCCGCGCAAGGTGACGATGTGCTGCGCCCATTCGCCGAGCTTCACCATCTGCGAGCCGTCCATGTGGCCGGCGGAGACGACGATGGAGCCGAGGCCGAGGAGGAGCTGCGCAAAAAGCAATACCAGGACGGCAAGATCGCGGCCGCTGCCGGTGGCGCGGATGCGCGCGTTGGCGATGCGGCGCACGAGCAGCAGGCTCATGCCGACGAGGCAGAGCAGGCCGAACAGGCCGCCGACCACCATCGCGAGGAGCTGCTTCTGGCCACTCGTCATGAAGTGCTCATAGACCGAATGCGGCGTGAGCAGGCCGACCAGGTGGCCGCCGAGGATGGCAAGGACGCCGATGTGGAACGCGTTGCTGCCCAGTCGCATCCACCTGCTCGACAGCAGCTGGCTTGAGCCGCTGCGCCAGGTGTAGGCGCCATGATCGAAGCGCGCCCAGCAGCCGATCGCGAACACGGCCAGTGCGACGTACGGAAAGATCTGGAACATGATGTAGTTAACGGCGTTCATGGACTCACCTGCGATTCGTGCGGGTGGGCGCCGGCCGGTAGCCGGCGCGGCGGTGAGCACTCGTCCTGGGGGGGCTCGACACCGAAGCGCACGGCCTCTTCCTCCCACACACGGTCTATGGCCTCGGGCGTGTCATCGCGCGTTTCGTCGCGGGCTTTGCGTCGCATCAGGGCGAGATCAACCTTGCCCTGGCTAATCTCCACCAGGATTTCGAGCAGTGTCGCGTAAGGGCTTTCGCGCTCTGCGGCGCGCCCCGCCAGCAGCGCGACGATCTGCGCAACATGGCCAAGCCAGTCGACGACCTCAGCCTCGGGTCGCCCGGAAAGGTACTCGAGCACCAAGGGCAGGTAGTCGGGAAGCTCGCGCGCGTCGAGTTCAAGACCGCCGCGGCGGTAAGTTTCGATCAGGTCGACCATGGCCTGGCCCCGGTCGCGCGATTCGCCGTGGATGTGCTCGAACAGCAGCAGGCTCATGGCGCGGCCGCGGTCGAACAGACCCAGCCAGCGTTCCTGTGCTGCCATGGGTTCCAGCGCGAGCAGCGCCTGCGCGAACACCTGCAGCCGATGCGCCGACGCGGGCGGCAGGGCGCACTCGACGCAGGCCTGCAGCAGCGCATCGCGATGCGACCACAGTTCCTCTTGCGGATAGTCCAGCAGTACGCCGACCAGTTTCAGGACTTTCATGCTCGCTCCCTCTCCGATTTCTGGCGCGCAGGCGGCACTTGGTAGGTCGTTGTGGCCCGCCCGCCGAACAAGGCGGCGCCGTCGGAACCAGGCGAGCAGCCCTCGCCGAAGGTGAAGCCGCACCCGCCGCGTTCGCCAAAGGCGTCGTTGGCGTATTCGCGGTGGGCGCTGGGTATGACGAAGCGGTCCTCGTAGTTCGCGATCGCAAGGTACCGGTACATTTCCTCGGCCTGCGCGCGGGTAAGGCCGACCTGAGCGAGCACCTCGTCGTCCTCCACGCCGTCCACGTTCATCGCGCGGCGCCAGGCGCGCATCGCGAGCATGCGTTCCAGCGCCACGACGACGGGCCGTTCGTCGCCGGCCGTCAGCAGGTTGGCCAAGTAGCGCACCGGGATACGCAGCGAAGAGACGTCGGGGAGTTCGCCGTTCTTGCCGATACGGCCCGCATCGGCGGCCGACTGGATCGGCGACAGAGGCGGCACGTACCAGACCATCGGCAGGGTGCGGTATTCCGGGTGTAGCGGCAGCGCGAGCTTCCAGTCGATCGCGAGCTTGTAGACCGGCGAGGCCTGCGCAGCGTCCAGCCAGCTGTCGGGAATGCCTTCGGCGCGCGCAGCCGCGACGATCTCCGGATCGCGCGGGTCGAGGAACACGTCCAGGTGCGCCGGATAGAGTTCCTTCTCGTTGGCCACGTTAGCGGCGGCTTCGATGCGGTCGGCGTCATAGAGAAGGACGCCGAGATAGCGGATTCGTCCGACGCAGGTCTCGGCGCACACGGTCGGCTCGCCCATCTCAATGCGCGGATAGCAAAAGATGCATTTCTCTGATTTACCTGATTTCCAGTTGTAATAGATTTTCTTGTACGGGCAGGCCGAGACGCACATGCGCCAACCGCGGCACTTGTCCTGGTCGATCAGGACGATGCCGTCCTCCTCGCGCTTGTAGATCGCGCCGCTGGGGCACGATGCGACGCAGGCCGGATTAAGGCAGTGCTCGCACAGGCGCGGCAGATACATCATGAAGGTCTTCTCGAACGCACCGTAGATCTCGCGCTGCACGCCGTCGAAGTTCGTGTCCTTGGAGCGCTTGGCGAACTCGGTACCGAGGATTTCCTCCCAATTCGGTCCCCAGTGGATTTTCTGCATGCGTTCGCCGCTGATCAGCGAGCGCGGACGCGCCGTCGGTTGGTGCTGGCCCTCCGGCGCTTGGTGCAGATGCTGGTAGTCGAAGTCGAACGGCTCGTAGTAGTCGTCGATCTGAGGCAGATCGGGATTGGCGAAGATCTTGGCGAGCAGGCGGAAGCGACCACCGGCCTTGAGCTGCAGTCGGCCGGCACCGTCGCGGACCCAGCCGCCGTTCCACTTCTGCTGGTTTTCCCATTCCTTGGGATAGCCCACGCCGGGCTTCGTTTCGACGTTGTTAAACCAGGCGTACTCGACGCCTTCGCGCGAGGTCCAGACGTTCTTGCAGGTGATCGAGCAGGTATGGCAACCGATGCACTTGTCGAGGTTGAGGACCATCGCGATTTGGGCACGGACTTTCATCACGCCACCTCCTTGGCCGATGGAGGCACGGGTTCTCCGTCGAGCCAGTCGACTGTGCTCATCTTGCGCACGATTACGAGTTCGTCACGGTTGGTGCCCACCGTGCCGTAGTAGTTGAAGCCGTAGGCGAGCTGGGCGTAGCCGCCGATCATGTGCGTGGGCTTGACCACCACGCGGGTCACAGAATTATGGATGCCGCCGCGGGTGCCGGTGATCTCGGAACCGGGCGTGTTAATGATGCGCTCCTGCGCGTGATACATCATTGCGATGCCATTCATCACGCGCTGGCTGACCACCGCGCGCGCTGCGATGGCGCCGTTGACGTTGAAAAGCTCTATCCAGTCGTTGTCCTCGATGCCAGCGCGTTTCGCGTCATCCTCGCTGAGCCAGACGATGGGACCACCGCGCGACAACGTCTGCATGATCAGGTTGTCGCTGTAGGTGCTGTGGATGCCCCACTTCTGGTGCGGCGTGATCCAGTTCAGTACGATTTCGGTGTTGCCGTTGGGCTTCTTGCCGAATATGGGCTTGATCGTCTTGGTGTCGACCGGCGGGCGATAGCTCATGAGGCCTTCGCCGAAGTCGCGCATCCATTCGTGGTCCTGGTAGAACTGCTGGCGGCCGGTCAGCGTGCGCCAGGGGATCAGCTCGTGCACGTTGGTGTAGCTCGCGTTGTAGCTGACGTTGTCGTCTTCAAGTCCGGACCAGATCGGCGAGGAAATGATCTTGCGGGGCTGCGCCTGGATGTCGCGGAAGCGGATCGCCTCGTGCTCCTTGCCTTCGGCCAGGTGGGTATGGCTGCGTCCGGTGAAACTCTCGAGCGACTTCCACGCTTTGACGGCGACATGGCCGTTGGTTTCCGGCGCGAGATGCAGAATCGCCTCTGCAACGTCGATCGCTGTGTCCAGGCGCGGGCGGCCCTGGCTTACGCCTGGTTCGGCGACTTCGCGGTTGAGGCGGGCGAGGAACTCGACCTCGTGGCCGGTTTCCCAGCTCATGCCTTTGCCGCCGTTGCCCTGCTGGTCGAGCAGCGGACCGAGCGAGGTGAATTTCCGGTAGAGATTCGGATAGTCGCGCTCGACCACGACCATGCTCGGTGCGGTCTTGCCGGGTATGAGCTCGCACTCGCCCTTTTTCCAGTCAGTGACGCCGTAGGGCATGGCGATCTCGTTCGGCGTGTCGTGCAGCGTCGGCACCAGCACAAGATCTTTCTCGACGCCGAGCACGCCGGGTGCCATCGCGCTGACGCTGCGCGCGATGCCCTTGAAGATCTCCCAGTCCGAACGCGCCTCCCAAGCCGGATCCACCGCCTTGGACAGCGGGTGAATGAACGGATGCATGTCGGAAGTGTTGAGGTCGTCCTTCTCGTACCAAGTTGCGGTCGGCAGCACGATGTCGCTGTAGAGCGCCGTAGTGCACATGCGGAAATCGAGCGTGACAAGAAGATCGAGCTTGCCTTCCGGCGCCTCGTCGCGCCATTTCACTTCTTCGGGCTTGGTGGCGCCGCGCTCGCCAAGATCCTTGCCCTGCAGGCCGTGGCGGGTACCGAGCAGATGCTTGAGCATGTACTCGTGCCCCTTGCCCGAACTGCCGAGCAGGTTGGAACGCCAGATGAACAGATTGCGCGGATAGTTCTCCGGCGCCTCCGGGTCGGCGAATGCGAAATCGAGGCTACCGTCCTTGAGCTTGCCGACGGCGTAGTCCACGGGAGGGATGCCGGCTTTCTCAGCCTCGCGCATCAGTTGCAGCGGATTGGTGTTGAGCTGCGGAACCGCCGGCAGCCACCCCATGCGCACCGCACGCAGGTTGTAGTCGGCAAGCGATCCGGTATGGCGCGAGCGATCGGCCAGCGGCGAGAGGATTTCCTCCACGCCGAGCTTTTCATAGCGATATTGGCTACTGTTGAAGTAGAAAAAACTGGTGCCGTTCATCTGCCGCGGCGGCTTGCTCCAGTCCAGGCCGAAGGCCACCGGCGTCCAGCCCGACTGCGGGCGCAGTTTTTCCTGGCCAACGTAGTGCGCCCAGCCGCCGCCGGATTGGCCGACGCAGCCGCACATCACGAGCATGTTGATGAGCCCGCGATAGTTCATGTCGTTGTGGAACCAGTGGTTCATCGCCGCCCCGACGATGATCATGGCGCGGCCGCGGGTCTTGTCTGCGGTGCGCGCGAACTCGCGCGCGATCTGGATTACGTCGGCACGCGGTACACCGGTGATTTTCTCCTGCCAAGCCGGCGTGCCGGGCACGTTGTCGTCGTAGCTCGCAGCGACATGGCCCCCGCCGAAACCGCGGTCCACGCCGTACTGCGCCAGCAGCAGATCGTAGACGGTCGCGACCAGCCATTCCTTGCCGTCACCGAGCGCAAGGCGGCGAACCGGGATCGTGCGTTCCAGCACGTCCTCAAACTTGGATTCGATCCAGTACGCATGCTCTACGCCGCCGAAGTACGGAAAGCTCACGGGCTCCAGGCCATCGTGGACGCCGGCCAGACTCAGGCGCAGAAGCGTGGCGCGGCCGGCGCTGTCTTTTTCCTCGATGTTCCACTTGCCCTTCTCGCCCCAGCGGAAGCCGACCGAGCCGTTGGGCACGACGAGCGCTCCGCTGATCTCGTCATAGGCCAGGGTCTTCCATTCCGGATTATTGCGTTCGCCGAGACCGCCCAGGTCGGCCGCGCGCAAAAAGCGTTCCGGCACAAGACGCCCATCGGGCCGGCGCTCGAGCCGGACGAGCAGCGGCATGTCGCTGTACTGGCGGCAATAGGCGGTGAAGTAGGGCGAGGGATTGTCGACATGGAACTCGCGCAGGATCACGTGACCCATGGCAAAGGCCAGCGCCGCGTCGGTACCTTGCTTGGGATGCAGCCAATGATCAGTGAGCTTGGCTACCTCGGAATAGTCCGGCGTTATCGCCACCGTCTTCGTGCCGTTGTAACGCGCCTCGGTGAAGAAGTGGGCATCCGGCGTGCGCGTCTGCGGAACGTTCGAGCCCCAGGCGATGAGGTAGCGGCTGTTGTACCAGTCTGCCGATTCGGGCACATCGGTCTGCTCGCCCCAGACTTGTGGGCTCGACGGCGGCAGGTCGCAGTACCAATCGTAGAAGGACAGGCAGGCGCCGCCGAGCAGCGACAGATACCGCGCGCCGGCCGCGTAGCTGACCATCGACATCGCCGGAATCGGCGAGAAGCCGACAACGCGATCCGGGCCGAATGCCTTGACCGTGTGCAGGTTGGCGGCGGCAATGATCTCGTTGACTTCGTCCCAGCTCGACCGCACGAAGCCGCCCATTCCGCGCTTGGACTTGTAGCTCCGCGACTGCTCCGGATCCGCGATGATGCTGGCCCAGGCCTCGACGGGCGCACCGGTGCGGCGGGCCTCGCGCCAGAGCTTGAGCAGGGCCGAGCGCACCAGCGGATATTTCACCCGGTTGGCGCTGTAGAGGTACCAGGAATAGCTGGCGCCGCGGGGGCAGCCGCGCGGCTCGTGATTGGGCAGGTCCGGCCGCGTCCGCGGATAGTCGGTCTGCTGCGTCTCCCACGTCACCAGCCCGTTCTTGACGTAGACCTTCCAACTGCACGAACCGGTGCAGTTCACGCCGTGGGTCGAACGCACGATCTTGTCGTATTGCCAGCGCCTGCGATAGCTATCTTCCCAGCTGCGATCCTCCCGACGCGCGGCACCGTGCCCGTCCGAGAACGGCTCGGAGGCCGGCTTGAAGAAGTTCAGACGGTCGAGAAAATAACTCATGGCTGGGTCTCCATAGGAAGCCTTGCTCTGCCGGCGTATGCCGCTAGCCGTTGCGGATGGATCAGCACGGACATTCCGCGCCGCGGCGGAAGTACCACCACCACGTGATCGCGATGCAGCTGAGGTAGAAAACGGTGAAGCCGCACAGCGCCGCCTCGGCGCCGCCGGTCAGCGCCAGCGACGAGCCGAAGCTCTTGGGAATGAAGAACCCGCCGTAGGCGCCGATCGCCGACGAGAACCCGATGACCGCCGCCGACTCGATGCTGGCGCGGCGCAGCGCGGCCGCGCGCTGGCTCGCGTCCGCATCCGCCGGCAGTGCGCGCTCGTGCCCGGCGCGGAAGATCACTGGAATCATGCGGAATGTGCTGGCATTGCCGACGCCCGACAGCACGAACAGCAGCAGGAACATGGCCAGGAACCCGCCGAAGCTGCCGCCGCCGGCGGTGCCTGGCAGGAAGACCATGACGCCGAGCACCGCCACTGCCATGCCGATGAATACGACCAGGGTGAGCAGGGCGCCCCCCACGCGGTCGGCGATGGCGCCGCCGGCCGAGCGCATCAGCGCGCCGACCAGGGGGCCGAGAAACGCGTACTTCAGCGCATCGACCCCAGGGAACAAGGTCTTGCTGAGCATAGGGAAGCCGGCGGAGAAGCCGATGAAGCTACCGAACGTGCCCACGTAGAGCCAGCACATCAGCCAGTTGTGTTTGCGCCGGAAAATGACCGACTGCTCGGCGAAACTCGACCGCGACGCCTGCAGATCATTCATGCCGAACCAGGCCGCCACCGCAGCGGCGAAAATGAAGGGTACCCAGACCAGGCCGGCGTTCTGCAGGAACAGCTGGCGGCCGTCGGCGGCTGTCTGCGGTCCACCCGCAAGGCTGCCAAACAGGGCGAAGCCTGTGACGAGCGGAATCACGAACTGCACCGCCGACACGCCCAGATTGCCCAGGCCGGCGTTCATGCCCAGGGCATAGCCTTGCCGGGCCTTGGGAAAGAAGAAGCTGATGTTCGACATCGACGAGGCGAAATTGCCGCCGCCCAAGCCACAGAGAACTGCGATGGCCACGAAGTGCCAGTACGGCGTTGTTGGATCGGCGACGGCGAAGGCCAGCCACATCGCCGGCAGCAGCAGGCTCGCAGTGGAGATCGCAGTCCAGCGCCGACCGCCGAACAGCGGCACCATGAAGCTGTAGAAGATGCGCAGGGTCGCGCCCGACAAGGCTGGCAGTGCGGCGAGCCAAAACAGCTGGTCTGTATCGAAGTTGAAGCCAACGCGCGGCAGGCTGACCGCGATGGCCGAGAACATCATCCAGACCGCGAAGGCCAGCAGCAGCGCTGGTATCGACAGCCACAGATTGCGGTTTGCGATGCGGCGTCCCTGGCTGTCCCAGAACGCCGGATTCTCCGGGTCCCAGTGCTCGATCTGTCGCGCGGCGCGAGGCGCGGCCGAACTCACACTGCGGGTTTCGCTGCCTGGGCTGCTCATCGCAAGATCCGCTCCTCGGCGAGGGCCGTGGAATCGGCTGCAGTTTTGGCAACTCGTCGGCGGATCACACTGATTTGGGTCATCTAAACCCGCTGCCGTGTGCGGCAAGGTGTCACGGCACCCGGGAGTGCGGCGGCGCGCGCAACCCACCGCCGCCTGCGTCCTGCGCTACGAACGGGCGCGAGCAATGCGGGTTAACGACAGGGCATTCGTTGCGCCGGCGGGTCTGATCTCGGTCAGACACGGCCGGGACGGGGGCCGGCGGTGGATCAGGGCTGGAGCGCTGCCTGCGGCCGACGCGTGCGCATGCTGTCACGCACGTCGACATCGAAATCCAGATGCAGCGCAGCCTCGCCTTCGCCGAGGACAAAGCGCAGGGCGTCGCGGCGGGGCAGGCCGGTGACGTAGTCCTCGATGGCGGTGCGCGGCAGCGTCAGCGCCAAGTTGCCGTCCTTCCAGTCCAGCGCCGCCGTAGTGCCATCGTGCAGGTGCAAGCGACGTTCGTGCAGCTGCACCGGACCGAGCCGGGTTTGGTCGGCCAGGGTCTGGCCGTCGAGCAGGCGGGCCAGCTCCGCCTCGTCGATGCGAAAGCGCAGGCGCTGGCCGTGGAGTTGCAGTTTCATGGGGGGTCCTGGGCGAGGTTGGGAGGCGGGAGGGTCGGCGCGTTCAGAGCCCGTCGCCGTGTGTATCTGCTGCTCTTGCCAATGGCGTCGTCGTCGCTGCGGTGGTTTGTGTTGCTGCCTGTGCCGTCGAAAGCGCAGACGGCGTCGCCGGAGAACACAGCGCGCACCCCTCGCTCCATTCGCTGTCGCCGTCCGCGTAGTGTTCCTTTTTCCAGATCGGTGCCTGGTGTTTGACGATTTCGATGATCTTGCGGCAGGCACGAAAGGCCTGGTCGCGATGAGGTGCGCCGGCAGCGACGACCACGGCCAGATCGCCGACCTGCAGCTGGCCGTGGCTGTGCGAGACATGCAGGCGCAATTGCGGGCCGAACGCGGCGGCGGCGTCGCAGCAGGCTCGCTCGAACACGCGCAGCACTAGCGGTGCGAACAGGCTGTAGCTGATGCCGCTCACGGCGCGGCCGAGGTTGAGCGCGCGCACCCGGCCCAGAAACAGGGTCGTGGCCCCAAAATCAGCGTCGGCGACGAATTCCAGCGCGGCGGCCGGGTCCAGCGCCTGTTCGCTGATGGCGGGTAGCAAGAGTTGGAAACACGGATTGTTCTGCATGGGCTCAGCCGCCGCAGACTGGCGGCAGCAACACCAGCCGACCGTCCGCCGGGACTGCCGCCTCGTCGCACAGCAGTTCGCTTTCGCTGGCCAGGACCGAGGCACCGAGCAGACCCGGACGATAACGCGGCCAGTGGCGACGGCCGTAGTCGTCGATGGCCGCGCGCACGTCGGTAAGGTTCGCGGCGTCGGCGAGATCCAGTTCCAGTACGGCGCCGGGTTCGAACTCGCTGAAGCAGCCGAACAGGGTTAGCTGGATCTTCATGCGGCGCTCTCCGTATCCAGGTGCAGGCCCCAGTGCGCACTGCCGTGAAAGTCGACTGACGTTCCCGCTGGCAGGTGCTCCGCCGCTGCCGGTAGCATGGCCCAGCCCTGCGCATGGGCCAGGGAATGGACCTTGAAGGATTCCTGGCCCGACAGCAGACGCACGCCGGCGCGGCCGTCCCGATCGAATGTCAAGCTGGCCTTCTGGTAGAGGGCGAATCCCGCTTTCTTGCTTGCCTCTTGCACTAACGGCAGACGCCACGGCCGTTCGGCGGCAAGGCCCAGCAGCGCGCGCACGGCCGCGCAGACGAAGAAGCGGAATCCGACGGCGCAGGAGGCCGGATTTCCGGGTAAGCCGAAATACAGCGTACCGCCGGGCAGTCGCGCAAACAGCAGCGGTTTGCCCGGGCGCATGCGCAACTTGTGGAAAACAATATCGGCACGAAGCGCGCCCAGCACTTCGGGCACGAAGTCGTAACGACCGGCCGATACCGCGCCGGTGCTCAGGATCAGGCGCGCCCCGTCGGCCACTGCGTCGGCAATGGCGTGCTGCAGCGAGGCCGGCTCGTCCGCCACAGTGACTTCGCGTAGCAGTTCGGTGCCGGCAGCGGCAGCGGCCGCGGCGAGATAGGGGCCATTGCTGTTGCGGATCTCGCCTGAACCCAGCGCCCGCGCCGGGTCGTCAACGAGTTCGCGGCCGGTGCAGAACAACGTCAATCTGGGTGCCTTTACTACGGAGACCTTGGCGCAGCCGATTCCAGCCAGCAGTGCGAGTTGGGGCGGTCCGATCCGGCAGCCGGCCGGCAACGCGGGTTCGCCGCGGCAAATATCCTCGCCCCGGCGGCGGCAGTGCTGGCCGGGCGCCACCGCGACCGTCAGGACGATGCGCTGCGCACCGCCCTGCACATCGTGGGCAAGCACGCGTACCTGTTCCAGCGGGACGACTGTGTCGAGCCCGTCGGGCAGGCGCGCGCCAGTCATGATGGCGCAGGCAACCTGTGCGGATCGCGCCGCGTCACCGGCCGCCTGTTCCCCCTGCACGGCGAATTCCTCGCCGGCCTGGGCCGTGCGTGCACCCAGCGGCAGGGCGAAACCGTCCATCGCCGCGTTGTCGAATGGTGGCAGGTCCTCGCCGCTGTACACGGCCTGGGCCAGCACGCGGCCCAGGGCCGCGCGTGGTGCCAGCGCTTCGGTCGGACCGCGATGCAGCCCCTGATGGATCAGTGCGAGAGCAGCATCGACATCAAGCATGGTTGCGTCCATCGGGATGGGGCTCGCCACGCAGCATTGCGCGGGCATGTGCCAGCAACGGACCGAGTATGGCCATGCCCTGGGCCACGGCACGTGGACTACCGGGCAAGGTGACGACCAGGCAGCGCCCGATCAGGCCAGCCTCAGCCCGCGACAACCAGGCCAGTTCAGTGTGATGGCGGCTTTCGCTGCGCAGTAGTTCACCCAGGCCCGGCACCGGCCGGTCGGCCACCGCGCGAAGGGCTTCGGGACTTAGATCGCGTGGCCCGAAGCCGGTGCCGCCGGTGCACAGCACCAGTTCGGCGCCAGCAGTGGCCAGCGCTTTCAGCCGCGTCGCCAGCGGCTCCACGCCGTCGGGCAGCAGAACGACATCGGCGACGACGGCGCCGAGCGCCTGCAGCGCCTCGACCAGCAGCGGTCCGGAACGGTCGGCATAGGTACCAGCCTGAGCGCGGTCACTGAGCGTGATCACCGCACAGCGCGCACCGGCGAGACCGGACGCGGCCTGCGGCAGATAGTGTTCGCGCTCGTCCTCATCCAGCCCGCGCGGATGGATTCGCAGGCCCTGCGGACCGCCTTCGTCAAACAGCAGGCGGACCTCGCGCAGGCACAGCGCCGGCTGTAGGACTTCGAGCTGGTCGCAGAGGCAGAGCAGAGCAGCGTTGACGCCGGCCAGGGCTTCCAGCGCCAGGCTTCCGCAGGCCGTGCCAGTGACCTCGCAATAGACGCGCACGGCGTCCTCGCCGGGCAGCGGCAGGCAGCGAAGCTCGACGTAGTCTGGCGTTGGCAACGAATGCAGTGGAATCAGCTGGGCCACATTCCTGGCGCCTTGGAGCCCGGCCACCTGGGCCAGCAGCAGCGCGTCGCCGCGCGGCAGGCGGCGCTCGACGAGAGCAGAATAGGCAGAGCCGACCTGCAGTTCACCGGTAGCGACGGCGCGCCGCTGCACCGGGCGTTCGCGGCGCAAGTCGGGCATCTGGAAACCCACGCAGGGGGTCTGGTTCAAGGGCATGGTTCAGCCTCCGATCGACGCAAGATGCGGGGTAACGCCGGTCTCGCCCCGGTGCAAGCCGTGACCGGCGGCCTTCAGGCCGAGCTGGCTTATCAACGTAGCCTGAAGTTCGTTGGCCTGCGCGTCGGCCTGCAGCAACTGTCGCAGTGGAATGCCTGCGTTGCCGAACAGGCACAGGCGCAGGTCGCCGGCTGCGGTGACGCGAAGGCGGTTGCAGCCGGCGCAGAAATCGCGCGAATACGGCGCGATGATGCCGATGTGACCGGCGTAGTCCGGATGGGCGTAATCGCGCGCGGGGCCGGCGTCCGGCGCGCGCGGATGCAACTGCCAGCCCTGTGCCAGCAGCGTCTGTTCCAGGGTTTCGGCGCGGTAGTGGTGGCGCCGGAAATAGGCGAGGTTGTCGCCGGTCTGCATCAGCTCAATGAAGCGCAGGCCGACGCGACGCGTGCGCACGTAATCGAGGAAGGCCGGCAGCTGGTCGTCGTTGAGTCCGCGGAGCAGCACCGCGTTGAGCTTGACTGCTGTTAGGCCCAGTGCAAGCGCGCGCTCGATGCCGTCGAGGATCTGCGGCAGGCGGTCGTGGCCAGTGATCGCGGCGAAACGCGCGCGGTCCAGCGCGTCGACGCTGACATTCAGATGCGTGAGACCGGCGGCCTGCCACTCGGCGATGCGCCGCTGCAGTAGCACGCCATTGCTGGTCAACGCGACTTTGGCCACGCCGGGCACGGCGGCGACGGCGGCGATGATCTCGCTCAAATCATGGCGCAGGCTGGGCTCGCCGCCGGTGAGCCGCAGCTTGCTCATGCCCAGCCGCGCGAAGGCCCGGACCAGCCGGCCTATCTCTGCCACAGTCAGCAGAGGTGCCAGTCCAGGACGCGGCTGGTAGCCCCGGGGCAGGCAGTAGCTGCAGCGGAAATTGCAGGCCTCGATCAGCGAGAGCCGCAGGTACGGAAAGCGTCGGCCGTAGCCGTCGATGAGGGCTGCCATCTTTCAATCCTTTCCAAAGCAGGAAAGGCCGGCCGTTGTCCACCGGCCCCGGTCGCCGTTGCCGATCGCGGCTGGCCGCCATCGCCGGAATCCGGCGACCAGCGGTGCGTCTACGTAGTGCCATCCGGGCGCGGCCATGCGGTGACTCTAGGCAGCGCGTTCGGCCGCCGCACTGATCACGATCAAGCGCAGGCGTTTATTCGCGCAGCAGCGGCAGGGCAAGACACCGCAGCCGGGCCATGTCGAGAATTTCGAACTCGCGCCGGTCCACCAGCAGCAGGCCTTCGTCCTGGAAGCGCCGCACCACGCGCGACACGGTTTCGGCCGCCAGCCGCAGGTAGTTGCCGATATCGGTGCGGGACATACTCAGCGCGAAACGGTTCGGCGAGAAGCCGCGGCTGGCGAAGCGCCGCGAGATCGACAACACGAAGGCCGCCATGCGCTCGTCCGCGCTGAAGTCACCGGCCATCGCTGCGGCCTTGTTGATGTCCTGGCTCAGCAGCCGAAACAGCTGCGTTTGCAGGCCCGGCATGCGCGTGGCCAGGGTGGCCATCATGGGAAACGAGAAGCGGCACAGGCTGACCGTATCCAGCGCGACGGCGTTGCAGGGAAAGCGTGCGCTGTGAATCGCATCCAACCCGATGATTTCGCCGAGCAGGAAAAAACCGAGCACCTGCTTGCGCCCGGAAGCGTCAATGCGGAAGGTTTTGACCATGCCGGAGCGTACCGCGGCGATCGCATTGAAGGGATCGCCCTCGCGGAAAAGCAGCGTGCCCGCAGGATACGGCCCCACATGCTGTACCAGGCAGTGCAGCTCCTGCAGTGCGGACTTGTCATAGCCCTCGGAGTGGCAGACGCCGGCGAAGGCGCAGCTACTGCAGAATGTGAGCCCGTCGCCGTCGTCCGTGATCGGGTTCGGCTTGGTGCGAAACGGGTTCATGAATGGGCGCGACATCGGGAGATGGTCAGCAAGCAAGGAACTCGGTCTAAGGTCACGGCCGGCGCCTGACCACAGCGAACGGGGCGCAGATTGCTTGCAGGGCCAGCCGCCCTTGCGACCCAAGCTGCAGGTTCTCCAGGTTGTAGTGCAGCAGTCCCGCTTCCCGCAGCGGCTTCAGCGTGTCCAGCTCGTCGCGGAAGTACTCCGCGAACACGATGCCGTGCTGTTCCTGCATCTGCACAAGATCAATGCTGCCGGCACAGAGCAGGGCCTGCAGCAGATCGCTGCGTAGGCGCTCGTCCGCATCCAGCTGAAGGCCGCGCCAGACGGGCAATTCGCCCATGTCGATGCTGCTTTCCCAGGCCGTTAGGTCGGGGCAATTCTCGAAGCAGGCATCGCCGATGCGACTGCGCGCGCCCACACCGAGGCCGACGAGGTCGGTCTGTGCCTGGGGAACATAGCCGAGCGCGTTGTGATGCAGCAGGCCGCTCTGGCGGGCGCGGGCCAAATCGTCCTGCGGCAGAACGAAGAGGTCCAGGCCTAGCGCCTCGTAGCCGGCGGCGAGCAAGGCGCTGACTGCGTCTGCGTGATGCCACGCGCGGTCGGCTAGTGGAACCGCGGTGGCCAGCGATGCCGGTCCACCCGGGCAGCATAGGTGGATGCGGTCCGCACGCAGCGCCAGGAGCTGCTGCAGGCCGGCCTCGAAGTCGGCGTCGCTGCCCGGCGGCCCACCGAGATCCAGGGCCGTCGAGCGCATGCCGGCCTCCCGCGCGGCGACGAGGCTGCGTTCCAGCACCGCAGTGGCATCGCGGTCCGCAGCCGCCGGCAGTGCGCGGAAACGGACGCGGTTGAAGCCCAGGTCGACCAGGCCGGCGAGTTCCCGCGCGTCGTAGACACCATCAGGCAGCACGATCAGGAACTCGCGCGTGCTCGCATGGCTCAGGAAGAAGTGCCGCGACACGGCATGCAGCAGCTCGCCCAGTCCGTCACTGGCTGTCTTGCCGGCCAAGCCGTCGAGCTGCAGCTGCACTACGTCGCGGTCGCGGTCGAACAGCGGCGCCACCAATTCGCATTCGCGCGCGAGGCGGTAGAAAGAGGCGTGGCTGCGCCCGCGGTCGGCGCCAGGCGCAACCGGGCAATCAGCCGTATTCCCGTCGAAGGGCAGGCGCAGATGCAGCGACAGCAACCGCGGCATCGGATCTTCGTTGCTGTGGCGCGCAGCGCTGCGGAACTGGGATTCGCCCAATTCCGGCGAGAACCGGGCCGGATCGGGAAATCCGACAAATACCGCATCCGGACCGGAATGCGGCGGCCATGGAGCCAAGGCAGACTGGCGTGTCGGGGTCATGGGATCAGTCTGCGCCGGATCACCGCGCGGCGCGTTGATCCAGATCATCCGCATCGCGGAAAAAACCACCCGCCGCCGCACACCGGCCCCGGAATTGATCCAGATCAGTGCCGCGCCGCGCGCCTCTGCGCAGGATCTGTGCTGACCTATCCGGAGTGCCGCCATGCCGTCTTTATCCAGTCACCTATCCGCTGAGCCTTGCAGCGGTGCTGGAGGCGGCGGCAGCACACCCGCTGCCACACCCGGCGCCTGTAGCGGGCCAGCGGAGGCGGCCGCGCACGACTACGCCCTTGACGCCTGCTTCCTTGGTCCTTACGGAGAAAACGACAGTCTGCTTGAAAAACTGGTCGTCGAATTCCTGCGCGACCATGTCTACTGGCGGCGTAACTTCCACCCGGAAGATCCACCGCCGATCACCACCGCCGCCGCGCGCCAGCCGGACTACCTGGATTTCGAAGCTCGCATGCGCCGTGAACTTCACCAGCTTTCGGCGGCGTTGAAAAAGTCAGTGCCGTTTCACAGTCCGCGTTACATGGGCCACATGGTGTCGGATCTGCTGCTGCCCGGCCTGGCCGCACAGATACTGACCTTGCCGTACAACCCCAACAACGTGAGCGAGGACGCCGCGCCGGTCACGGTCGACATGGAAGTTCAGGTCGGGTTGCAGCTCGCGCGCATGCTCGGTTATCCACACGACCCGCAGCAGCCGGCCTGCGCCTTCGGCCATCTGACCTCGGGCGGCACGGTGGCGAACTACCAGGCGCTGCGTCTGGCCCTGGCGCTGAAGGCGTTTCCGGTCGCGCTGCGCGCCGCCGGCCCCGCGGAGCTGGAGCTGCCGCCGGACGACTGGAGCGCGTTCAATCTGTCGGGCGAGGACTCGATCGCACTACTGCAGCGCTGGCAGTCCTGGCTCGCTGCGCTGCCAGCGGCGCACCGTGCGTCTTGGCGGGCGAAGGTCGAGGCGCAGCGCATCGAGCAGCTCGGCCTGCACGGCTTCTTCGCAGCGCATCCGCTGCTAAGCGAACCCTGCGTGCTGGCGCCGGTCACGGCGCACTATTCCTGGAGCAAGGGCGTCAAGCTCCTTGGGCTGGGCCGCGACCAGTTGGAGCTGCTTCCCACCTGCGGCATGCGACTGGACGCCGATGCACTCGAAGCCGCGCTAGAGCGCCATGCGCGGGAACGCCGGCCGGTGCTGCTGGCCGTCGCCGTACTCGGCGGCACCGAATACGGCACGGTGGATCCGGTCGACGCGGTGCTAGCCGCACGCCGTCGCTCGCGCCGCCGCGGACTGGATTTCAGCGTGCATGTGGATGCGGCCTGGGGCGGCTACCTGGCTACTTTGTTCCGCTCCGAGGACGGCAGCCTACGGACGCCGGCGCAGGTCGGCGCGGAGTTCACGCGGTTTCCGGCGCCCGAGGTGCATGCGGCCTTTGCTGCGTTGGCCGACACCGACTCGGTGACCGTGGATCCGCACAAGCTCGGCTATCTGCCTTACGGCGCAGGCGCCTTCGTCTGCCGCGATCACCGCGCGATGGCTCTGCTGGCCGAGCGCGCCGACTATGTCTTTCATTCCGATACGCCGCCGGACTATCTGGAGCGCTACCGCAACCTGGGGCAGTACATCCCTGAAGGCTCCAAGTCTGGCGCGAGCGCAGCCGCGGTCTATGTCACGCACAAGGTGCTGCCGCTGGATCACGCCCATTTCGGCCGCCTGCCGCGGGCCACGGTGCGCGCGGCCGAGGCCTTCCACGCTCGCGCCCTGCGCTTTGCGGCCGAGCAGGCCGGCGTCGTGCAGCTGATCGTGCCGTTCGCACCCGACAGCAACCTGGTCTGCCTCGCGCTTAATCCCTGCGGCAATCGCTCGCTGGAAGTGGCCAATGCCTTCGTCGCCGCGCTGCACGACTGCCTGCGCAGCGATCCGCGCCAGCCGCTGCAGCTCAAGGAGTTTTTCGGTTCGGTTACCAGCCTGCGCTTCGATTTGCTCGGCACCGCCGACACGGCGCGCATTCTTGCAGCGCTGGGGCTGGATGCCGGCCCGATCGGCGAGGGCCGCCTTGTCATCCTGCGCCACACCTTGATGAATCCGTACCTCATCGACACGCAGAACGGTATCAGCTACATCGACGGCTATTTCGCCTTCCTGGCGCGGCAGATCCATGCGCTGCGCGTACGCGACGGACACGCGGCACCGTGAACGCCTGGCGCACGGATACGCCCTTCGACGCCCCCGGGGCTACGCGCGACTGGGAGCATGCGGCCATCGCGATCCTCGCGCAGGAGGCTGCGCGTTCGGCCGATACGCATCTGCTCAAGCTGGACCTGCCGGGGTTTCCGGGTATCGCGTTCTATTTCAAGGACGAGGCGGCGCATCCGACCGGCAGCCTCAAGCACCGGCTGGCTCGCTCGCTGTATCTCTACGCCTTGTGCAACGGCCGCCTGCGCGCGGGCCAGCGGGTGGTCGACGCGTCTTCCGGCAGCACGGCCATCTCTGAGGCCTGGTTCGCGCGCCTGCTCGGCCTTTCGTTCGTCGCGGTGATGCCGGCCGGCACGGCGCCGCAGAAGATTCGCGAAGTGCAGGCGCTGGGCGCGACCTGTGATCTGGTCGACGATCCGGCCGACGTTACCGTACGCGCAGCCGAACATGCGGTGAGCGGCGCGTGCCACCTGGATCAGTTTGGCCTAGCGGAGCGCGCAACTGATTGGCGCGGCAATAACAACATCGCTGAGTCCATCCTGTCCCAGCTCAGTGCAGAATCCGCACCGGTGCCGACCTGGATCGTCTGTGGCGCTGGCACAGGTGGTACGTCGGCAACGATAGGACGCTATCTGCGCTATCGCCGGCTGGCCACGCGTCTATGCGTCGCAGATCCAGCCGGCTGCGCGTTCGCGCAAGGCTGGCGCTCGGGCAGCCGCGACGTCTGCGCTAGCGTCTCCACACGGATCGAAGGCATAGGCCGCGCCCGGGTCGAGCCGGGCTTCCTCTTCGAGGTGGCCGATACCGTGGTGGAAGTGCCGGACGCAGCATCGGTGGCCGCGGTCTGGTGCCTTGAAAGCTTGCTCGGCCGGCGCTACGGCGGGTCCTCCGGCACCAACTTCGCCGCCTGCCTGCAGCTGGCCGCAGCCATGCGCGCACGCGGCGAGAGTGGCAGCATCGTCAGCCTGCTCTGCGATCGCGGCGAACGCTACGCGGAGACTCTGTTCGATCAGAACTGGCTGGCGGTGCAGGCGCTGGATCTTCGCCCTTGGCTGGCCACGTTGAATCGCTGCATCGCCAGCGGCTGCTGGCAGGCACCCGTGGGCGTCAACCCATGATCTTCGAGGAACTGCGCGGCTTTCTTGCGCAGCTGGAGCGCGAGCGGCAATTGTTGCGCGTCACCGAAACGGTGGATCCGCACCTGGAATCCACCGCGCTGTGCCTGCGCGCCCTGCGCGCGGGCGGCCCGGCTCTGCTAATGGAAAAGGCAGGAACGTCGGCGCAGCCGCTGCTGGGCAATCTGTTCGGCCATCGTCGGCGCATAGAGCTGGCGCTTGCTGGCCGGCCACTGGCTTCGCTGCGCGAACTCGGCCAGTTACTCGCGGCAATACGTGAGCCGCGCTGGCCGGGCAGCCTGCGCGCTGCCCTGGCGCAGTGGCCCGAGCTGGCCCAACTCGCCCATGTCGCGCCGCGGCGCGTGCGCGAAGCGGCCTTTCTCGACGAAACCCTGAGCGGCGACGCGGTCGACCTGGCGCGGCTGCCGATACAGCATTGCTGGTCTGGCGATGCCGGCCGGCTGATCACCTTCGGCTTGGTGATCACGCGCGGCACGCGCCAGCCGCGCCAGAACGTCGCGATCTACCGTCAGCAGGTGCTGGGGCGTAATCGCGTGATCATGCGCTGGCTGCCGCACCGCGGCGGCGCGCTGGACTATGCCGATTGGCGCAACGCGCATCCCGGGCGTCCGTTCCCGCTACTGGTCGCCATCGGCGCCGATCCGGCCACCTTGCTCGCGGCCGTCGCGCCGGTGCCGGACTCTCTCTCGGAATATGAATTCGCGGGGCTGCTGCGCGGCGGCCGCACGCGGCTGTGGCACAGTGCATTGACCGGACTGGATGCGCCGGCTGGCGCGGAGATACTGCTTGAAGGCTTCATCCATCCAGACGAGACCGCACTGGAAGGCCCATTCGGCGACCACACCGGCTACTACAACTCGCAGGATCATTTTCCGGTCCTGACGATCGCACGCATGCATTTGCGCCGCGGCGCGATCTACCACGGCAGCTATATGGGCCGCGCACCGCACGACGAACCTTCGGTACTGGCCCTTGCGCTCAACGACATGTTCGTGCCGCTGCTGCAGAAAGCGTTTCCCGAGATCGTCGATTTCTACCTGCCGCCGGAAGCCTGCTCGTATCGCGTCGCCCTAGTGTCCATCCGCAAGCAGTACGCCGGCCATGCGCGCCGGATCATGATGGGCGTGTGGTCCTGGCTGCGCCAGTTCACATATACCAAGTTTGTCATCATCGTCGACGACGATATCGACGTGCGCGACGGCACAGCCGTGATCTGGGCGGTGGCGACGCGGGTCGATCCGGCGCGCGATACCTTTCTGGTGGAAAACACGCCGATCGACTATCTCGACTTCGCCAGCCCGACGGCGGGGCTGGGCTCCAAGCTCGGTCTGGACGCGACCAACAAATGGCCGCAGGAAACCACGCGCAGCTGGGGTCGACCGATCATGCCCGATGTCGGGGTGGAGAGCCGCGTCGATGCGATATGGCAGAAGCTGATGCACGACCTGCGGACGCCGGCGGGCTGAGCACAGGCCGCTGCGTTTTCATGCTGATGGGTCGCGATCACGCTGCCGTAACGGCAGCGTTGCATAGACGCAATTCGTCAGGTTGGCAGCGAACACCCAGTGGCACAGGCGGCGGTGCATGCACGTCCGCTCAGGTGGCGCCAGCGCTGAGCACGGCCAGCACCTCACGCACCTGCAATTGCAACGCGCGATAGGAATTTTCCCACTGTCCCACATGCGGCGTGGCCATACCGAAGCGCCGCAGCATGGCCGAGGCGCACGTCAGTGCCGTGCGCAGCCGCTGGATTTCGGCTAGCGCTGCCTCGTGGTCTTCCTTGCCGACCAGCAGCACTTTGCGGTCACGGCAGACGCCGATGCAGGGCTGCGGCGCCTCGATGCGGCCGCAGCCTATGCACTGCCAGGCCTGGACGTAGCTGTTCTCCGCCGTGCTACTCATTGCGCCGCAGCGGAATCCGGTGTCGCTGGCCAGCCCGGATCGTCGAACTGGCGCGGATATGGCGCCACGGCTGCACGCAGCGCCGCGACCGTGGCGCGGTCCGCGGGCTCGCTTTGCAGGTGCTTGGCGGACTGCAGCAGCGGCAGCAGGATCGGATGCAGGGCAGCATCCGCGTCCGGCGCGAGCCTGCAGTTGGCGAACAGGAAGCGGATTGCCGCTTCGATCTGCGCTGCCTGCTCCCGCACCGCCGCCAGCGGCATATGGCCCAGCTCGTGATGACGCAGTTCCTTGAGCGCGGCTTGCACCCGTCCCATGCCTTCGCGCAAGGCCGCGTCGCTGGCCCAGCGCTTCGCCGGAGGGTTAGTCGGCGCGGCGGCATCAGGCGCCGCAGGCGCTGCGTGCGAGTCCTGCGTTGCTGGCGTCCCGTGGGCCGCATGGGCCGTGTGGTCCTCGGACGACGGCTCCGCTGCAGCGGCTGCGGCATGAGCCGTGATGCCGGACAGGACGAGAAAAGCGAGTAGGCGTCTACGGTTTTTCATGGGCATGGAAAGCCTTCGCAGGGAATCACAAAAAGCGCGGCGCCGGGCATGACCTGCTTTCTGTCGCCAGCCGCGACAGGCCGTCACCCGGCACCGCGCAAAGCGGGCGGGTTCAGGCGCCGCCACAGCCGCCGCAGCAATCGCTGCGTGCGGGCACCGTGCGCACCGCCACCGGCAGTGCAGCGGCCTGGAGCAGGCGCCGCACCTCGGCCTCGGTCAGCTCGGTGCGCACGACGAAGCCTCCGTCGGCATCCAGCGTCACTTCGGCATTGCGGTCATGCGCCGTCAAAGCGCGCTGCGCCTGTTCGGCCAGCGCGGGAGTCGCGGTCGTAGTCATATGAGAACTATCCTTCTGCGTGGTCGGGGATCTGCCGGCAGCTTCGGCCACTACCGGCGCTGGCGCCTTGATCGAAGTCAGCTGCGGTAGAAATCGGCCGCTCAGGCACGCGTGAACACCAGCGTCGCGTTGGTGCCGCCGAATCCGAAGCTGTTGGACATGACCGTGTTCAGCATCGCCGGGCGGCTCGCACGCACGATCGGAAAGGCCGCGGCCTGCGGATCCAGGCTATCGATATTGGCCGAGCCGGCGATGAATCCGTCGCGCAACATCAGCAGGCTGTAGATGGCCTCGTGCACGCTGGCAGCGCCGAGCGAATGCCCACTCAGCGACTTGGTCGAGGACAGCGGCGGCACGGCCGCGCCGAAGACTTCGCGCACGGCCTGTAGCTCGATGAGGTCGCCCAGCGGCGTCGCCGTACCGTGTGTATTGAG
The DNA here is from genome assembly GCF_004363655.1 of Tahibacter aquaticus. Classification (GTDB taxonomy): domain Bacteria; phylum Pseudomonadota; class Gammaproteobacteria; order Xanthomonadales; family Rhodanobacteraceae; genus Tahibacter; species Tahibacter aquaticus. The sequence continues at coordinate 62,047 of NZ_SNZH01000020.1, read as the reverse complement.
ATAGTCGACTGGCTTGCGCACGCCGGCCAGCGCCATCTGCATGCAGCGCACGGCGCCCAGCCCGTTCGGCGCAACCATGTCTGCACCATCGGAAGTAACGCCATAGCCGACCAGCTCAGCATGGATGCGCGCACCACGCGCGGCGGCGTGAGCGTAGTCCTCCAGCACCAGCATGCCAGCGCCGCCGGCAATGACGAAGCCATCGCGGCCGCTATCGTAGGGGCGCGAGGCCCGTGCCGGCGCAGCGTTGTAGGCACTGGACAGCGCCCCCATCGCATCGAACTGGGCAGTCATGCCCCAATGCAGTTCCTCGCCGCCGCCGACGAACATCACGTCCTGCGTCCCGCGCCGGATCAGGTCCGCCGCGGCGCCTATGCAATGCGCCGAGGTCGCGCAGGCGGCGGCGATGGAATAGCTGACACCGAGCACCCCGAACGCCGTGGCCAGTGCGGCCGATACGGTGGAACACATCGTTCGCGGCACCATGTACGGACCGACCCGGCGCACGCCTTTCTTGCGCAGTAGGTCGCCGGTCTCGATCTGCCACTGGGCCGAGCCGCCGCCGGAGCCGGCAATCACACCGGTGCGCGGATGGCTGACGCAGTCCGCCCCCAGGCCCGCATCGGCGATTGCATCACGCAGGGCGACATAGCTGTAAGCGGCCGCATCGCCCATGAAGCGTCGCAGGCGACGGTCCACGGCTGCGGCAAGGTCGACACGCGGCAGGCCGGCGATGCAGCTGCGCAGGCCCTGTGCGGCGTATTCGGGCATGGCGCAGATGCCGCTGACGCCGTCGCGCAGCGCATGCGAAACGGCGTCGGCCACATTGCCCAGGCAGGAAACCACGCCCATCCCGGTTACGACGACGCGTCGCATGTCAGAAACCCTCCGTGGTCTGGAACAGGCCTACGCGCAGGTTCCGTGAGGAGTAGATCGGTCGTCCGTCAACGAAGGTATTGCCGTCGGCCACAACCATCTTGAGTCGGCTTCGGATCACCCGGCTGATATGAATCTCGTAGTGCACCAAGCGTGCGCTGGGCAGCACTTGGCCGGCGAACTTCACCTCGCCCACGCCCAGCGCACGGCCGCGGCCGGGCTCGCCCAGCCAGGGCAGGAAGAAGCCAGCGAGCTGCCACATCGCATCCAGACCCAGACAGCCGGGCATGACCGGGTCGGTATCAAAATGGCAATTGAAGAACCAGTGGTCGGGACGTATGTCGAGTTCAGCGCGCAACAGCCCCTTGCCGTAGTTGCCGCCGTGATCGTCGATGGCGGTAATGCGATCGAACATCAGCATGGGCGGCGCAGGTAGGCGTGCATTGCCGATGCCGAACAGCTCGCCGCGGGCACAGGCCAGAATCTGCTGGAAGTCCAGCGAGGAGGGACGCGTCATGGCCAGCCTGTTGAGGGATAAGGAGCAAGTCTGCGCGACACGCCCGCTTTGCCGCGCTGATCTGAGTCAATGCGATCGGCGACAAGTCGCAATTGGGGAGAGTGCGGAGTCACGTGCTACGGCAGGTGGGGGCGCTCGCGTTCATCGGTCGCAGCACGTCTGCGATGCCGGCCTCTCGGGGCCAGCAGCGAGCGGCGGGTTCTGTTGCCCTCGCGCATCGGCGATAGCGGCTTCGATCACGGCGCGCGCCGTCGTCGCCGGCACACCCAGGCGACGCGCCAGCCGCAGTGCGCGGTTGTGCACGTAGCACTCGCGCGCGGGATCGCACGTGGCGATATGCGCCTCTGCCTTTACCACCGCTATCGCCCCAACCAGCATGCGACGTGCGGCCAGCAGCGTAATGAGGCCGTCATCGAGCGCATCGACCAGCGCACGCAGCATGGCCAGCGGAAGTGGTGCGGATTGGCGCACTTTCATGCCTTCTGGGCCACGAAGCGCGCGCTGCGCCGGCGTACGCCGCCCAGCGCATGCCACAGCAGCGTGTAGGCAATTAGCAACGCCAGCCCGGCCGCACGCGCGAGCCCGGTCGAAGGCTCTAGTACGGCCGCCAGTTGCAGTGGCACCGCGGCAAGAAAGCCGCAAAGCACGCGCCATTTGTCAGCGTCCGGCAACAGCCGGTGCACGCTGGGCAAGCGCGTGCCGTGGCCGTAGCGCCGGTGCAGATCGAGCCAGCCGAGGAAGGCGACGATTTCCAGCTGCATGCCCACCGTCAGCAAGGGCAAAGCGACGGCGATCCCGAGTACGCCGGCTAGCAGATCGCCGCGCAGTTGCCACGGCAAGACAAGCGCAAATGCGGTAAGCGCGAGCAGCCCGCTTCGCCACCAAGCGCGTAGCGGCGCGTTGCGCGCAGGTGCGGTGCGTAGCTGTTGCTGTAACGCGGCGCTGGCGAATGCGAGCGCCGCGCCGGCGACGCTCAGGCGCAGGGGCATGGCGGATCCACCGGCGAGCAGCAGGATCGAAGCGGCTACGAGCAGCAACACAGTTGCCGCGGTCCAGGCCATTTGCAGTCTGGGCGGCGTGACGGCCGTGCCCAGGAACATGGGCATGACCACGCGAGAAACGCTGCCCAGGGTCAGCAGCACCCACCCGGCGATGCCCCAGGCGGCGTGGACATCGGTCAGCACGGGAACTGACCACGGCGCAGCCAGCCAGTTGCTAAGGGCGAGGGCGAGCAGGACGCCGCCGGCCGCAGTGACCAGCGCCGCCAGCAGGGCGGCGCTGAGCCCTGCGCGCAGCAGGCCCTGTCCGCAGGCCGTGAGCAGCCCCGGGCCGGTCATGACGGCCAGCAGCGAAAAGGCCAGTGCGAGCGCCGCCGCCGCCGCAGTCAGCAACAGAGGCTTCAGCAGATACAGTCCGCTGGTCAAAAGCAGTATGCCGCAGTTGAACAGTAGGCAGAGCAGGCCCCCGCAGGCGGCACCGCGTAGGCGCACGCCGGCCGCCGCTGGAAGAAACTGCAGCAGGCTGCCCACGAGCAGGTTGCCCATAACGCCCAGCGTAAAGGCGTGAGTGGCCGCCAGCGTTGCCGGATGCCAGCGCGTGTGCAGCAGCGCGGCCGCATCGGTCAGAAGTAGCGCGCCGGCAGCCATACCCCAGTAAGGCGCCGCGAGCAGGAAACGACGCGGTGTCGAGGGCGCCGGCGCGTCCTCAATCGCCAGTCGCGCCATGATCTGTCCGTTCGACCATCACACAGGCACCATGACCTTTCTGCGGCACGATCCGGTGCGTCAGCCCGCGCGCTGTCAAGGCTTCCAGCAGCGGCAAGGGCAGGAGCGGCGTGAGTATTCGCAGAACCGTGCCGGGCGCCATCGTGTCCACCGCCGCGAGCGCTTGTACCAGCGGCTGTGGCGGCGGCAGCGCTCTCAGGTCCAGCTCAAGTACGGTTTCGCCGGGCCGCTGGAGGGAAGAGTTCATGCAACCAGTGCACCATCTTCAGCATTGCAGCGCGCTGATGTAGGTCAAGAACCCAGGACAGGCGACGGAACAGACGGATCGTTGCGAGTGCAGAGAACTCCGATCAGGCCGTCCTGGCCTTCGTCGCGCGCACTAGGCCCGGGCGAAACAGGACGCCCGGAGCAAGATCAGCCAATCATTGATTCGTTTCGCGCTGCGCGCTGCCGGTACGGTCTACGAAGGGGGAAGTTCAAGGGCGATCTCACCCCAATGAGCGTTCCAACGCATCGTCGCTGCTCATGCGCCAGAACGGGGGGCAATCCTCGCTTTCCTCGCCACAGAGGCGCGGGCGCGCAATTTTGGGGGTTCCGAATCTTCCTGACTGAATTCGATCTTCGTGGACTACGCTTTTCTACGCCGCGTAGTCAGGGCACAACCAGCACCGGCACTGTGCTTTCAGCCAGCACATTTTCTACCACGGTGCCCAGGGAGCGGGGACTGTGCGAGGCGCTGCCGTGCGCGCCGAGTACGATGACATCAGCACCGCTTTGTCTGGCGAGGCTTAGGATCCCAGCGACGGGCGGTCCGACCAGTCGATGTTCCACCGTCTCCAGGCCGACGCTCGCGAACACAGCATTTCCGTAGCGCAAGGCGATGTCGGCATTACCCGCGTGGTAACTGGCCAATTCGGCATCATCTTCATCACCGCCGTGCGCCGGTGCTAGCGGCACTGGCTCGGGATCGGCGTAACACAGCACGATTCGTGGCGAGGGGTCTGCGGGCAACCAGTGCAAGGCCACATAGTCCACGGCGCGGTTGCTGTGTTCGCTGCCGTCGACGGCTATCACTACTTTCATGCCATGGTCCTGAATGTCTCTCGGGATTGACTCTGCTACGGGCGGTAGCTGCCTAATCCGACCCAAAATCAAGCCGCCTAGAGCCGCGGAAGACGGCCCGCCCTGTTCCGCTGCAGCGAGCGCACTTTCAACGCTACTTTGTGGATATCTCCAGCGCATTCCGCACGGCAGCCATGAATTTGGGATCCGGTGTCGCCCCCAGTGCCTCGCTGCTGGCTATCCGGCGACCTTCGCGGTCGAGCAGGACGAGTGCGCTGGTGTGGTTGAATTCGCCGTCCGCCAAGGCGCGATAACGCACGCCCAACAGGGCCGCGAGCGTGCGCACGTTACTTTCGCTGGTGCGTGCCAGGGTCCAGTGGGCGGCATCGAGTTTGCGTTTGTCGAACACGGACTTCAGCGCCGCCGTGTCGTCGCGGGCAGGGTCCAGACTGATAAGCAGAAATCTCAGATGGGCAGGTTCGGTTTCGTTCAGCGCATGCTCCACGCCTTTAACGCTGTCGATGATCAAGGGGCACACGTAGCGGCATGAGGTATAGAACATGGCGACCAGGAGCGGTCGGCCGCGGCGCTCGCCAAGATGAAACTCGGTTCCCGACTGGTCGGACAAGGTGGCGTCGAATCGATACACCGAATCGCCGGGAATGGCGCGCAGGTCGGCGGCAGTCAGTGTTCCGGTGCATGCGCAGGCCAGCGCGACAAAAATGAGAAAAAGCGTTCGTCTTTTCATTGCACGTCTCCCGAAGCACCACGGGCGCAGCGAAAGCCGAGACTGCCCGTGGTGTTGTGTGCTTCCAGCGCCGACAGCATCGCGATACGCATCAGCACGGCGTAGTTTTCCCGGTCGTCGGTAGCGAGTGCGCCGGCGCCACAGAACGTGAGCACGTCGGGATCAGCCTGGTTGCGGTTGTCGGCCGAAACCAGCATGGCGGCGTAGTCGTCCACCCATTCCCAGACCAGGCCATGCAGATCGTGCACGCCGTGCAGATCCGGCGAGCCCTGCCCAACGCGGGCCAGCGGGACGTTGGCCGGTTTCGCGTACCAGCCGAGGATGCGATCGCGCCAGGCTGGGTCCTTGCGCGCGTCGGCGCGGGTCGCGTCGGCCGCGGCGGCGTACTCCCATTCCGACCAGGTGGGCAAGCGCGCATTGTTGGCTTCGCAATAGGCGCGCGCGGCAAACCAGCTCACGTGCGTCACCGGTTGCGCAGCCTCCGCCGCAGCGCCCAGCGACAACGGGCCACCCCAATGCGACAGGTAGCGGGCTTCAGCGAAAACGCTCGGGGCCGTGCCGCGGCGCCATTCAGGATGCGTGACAACGAAGGCGAGGAACTGCGCGTTGGTGACCGGCGTGGTCATCAGTTCGAACGGCGCAATGGGTACTTTTCCGTCGCTGTCGGTGTATTTGAGAATCGACGTGAACGCGGCTTGCCCCGGCAAACGCACAAAGTCACCCGCAGCCGCGCTGGGAAGAAGTACCGTCATGAGCAAGGCAGCGAGTCGCATCATCGTCTCAATGCGCCGCGCCTTCGGCGCGTGGCGTGGCAGCGCGGACGGCGGTGACGTCTTCCTTGCGGACGCGCTCGCCGCTGTTTCCCCAGCTTGTCTGTACGAAGCTAAGGATGTTGGCGATTTCGTCGTCCCTGAGCTGACTCATGGGCGGCATCACGGAGTTGTAGTCCTGCCCGTTGACCTTGACGGCGCCGCTCAGGCCGTTGAGCACGACGCGCACGATCTGCTCCTTCGGCTGCGTCGCGAGATAGTCGGATTTCGCCAGCGGCGGGAATACGCCCGGAAGCCCGGCGCCGTTGTCCTGGTGACAGACCGAGCAGGTCCCCGAATACAGCGACTTGCCGGCGGCGACCTGTTCCTCGAGCGACAGCGTTCCTGCTGCGTTGGAGGTCGCGGCGGTACTCACCGACGCCAGGCTGGCTGCCTTGTCGCCGAGATACACGGAATCGACTTCCTTGCCGGAATAGATGCTGAGGTTCTCGGGTCCGTCGATCTTGAGTATGCCCAGCGCACCCTTGTTGAAGGCGCGGAAAATCGAATGGTCGACCAACACGTAGCTTCCGGGAACTTCGAGATGAAAGTCGGCGATTATCGCGCCACCCGCGGGTACCAGCGTTGTCTGCACGTTCTCCTGGTAGCGTGTGCCGCCCTCGTACCAGACCTTGTCGAAGATCTCGCCGATCACATGGAAGCTCGACACCAGGTTCGGGCCGCCGTTGCCAACATACAGACGCACATTCTGTCCCACGGACGCCTTCAGCGCGTTATCGCCGGTGAGCGCCGTCTCCGAGCCGTTGAACAGCACATAGGTGGCGTTCTCGTCGATCGCCTTCTGCATGTCGAACGCCTGGAATCCCTTCTCGCGGAATTTGCCCACGGTATAGAAATCGCCCTGCATCACGTAGAACTCCTTGTCCACCGGCGGCAGGCCCTGTGGTGGTTCGACCAGGATGAGTCCGTACATGCCGTTGGCTACGTGCATGCCCACCGGTGCGGTCGCGCAGTGATAGACGAACAATCCCTGATTCAGTGCCTTGAACGTGAACTGCGAGCTATGGCCCGGTGCGGTGAAACTCGACGCTGCGCCGCCGCCGGGTCCGGTAACTCCGTGCAGGTCGATGTTGTGCGGCATCTTGGAATCAGGATGATTGTTCAGATGGAACTCGACCGTGTCACCCTGGCGCACGCGGATGAAACTGCCGGGAACGGTGCCGCCGAATGTCCAGAATGTATACGTGGTTCCCTCGGCGATCGGCAGTTCCTTTTCGATGACTTCCAGTTCCACGATGACCTTGGCCGGCGCGGAGCGGCCCGTCGGCGGCGGTACGTTGGGCGGGGAAGTCAGGACGGCTTTGATCGGCTCTCCTTGCGGTGGGCCGAAATCACCTTTGCGGGACCCGCCGGTATCCGCAGCGGCACCCGCCACAGCGGATGCGTTGCCCGGCGTGGGCGGCTCAGCAGAGGTTCCGCGGGAACATCCGGCCAGCGTGAACATTCCGCACAGCAGGAGCGTGAAGACGGGAAAGATCGCGTTCATGACATTTTCCTCTATCTGCAACAGATGACGTTTGGTACAGCTTCGGCACAGGTGCGGAAATCTGCCTTGATCCAGCTCAAGCGGTGCGCAGTTGCTGCGGAAGAAAAATTTGGGCCGAGGTCGGCGCGGAGCACAGGTCGCTGCGCCGTATTGTCGAATTCGAACCGATCGGCAGTGCGCATGGATAGAACGGCCCACGCCGGTCGCGCAGGTCGCTGGCGGGGTTGCTGGATTGGCGTGCTCAACCGGCCCGCCCGTCGGAGCGCGGTGTCAGGTAGATCCAGGCGGAGCGTAACACCCATGGCAGGAACGCGATCACCCAACCGGCGGCCGCGAGTGCCTGCCATAAGGGCGCATCGGGTAGGACTTCGGCGGCGACGCGCACCGCAGCAACCACCTGGATGAGGACGAAAGCGAACGCGGCCACACGCCCCAGCTCGAGAGGTCGTCCTGAATGCCCTTGCGTGACGCGGGTCACCATGGCGACGAGCAGGCTGCCGAAGAAGCCGATGAACAGCGCGTGCGCGGGTCCGCGGCCCAGGATGAAATGGCCGTCCAGCAGGTATCCGATGCTCTGCAACGCGTAGAGCGCCAGCGCCAGCGGCAGCCACGCGTAGCCCAGGAACAATACGCGCAAGAGTGGAGGAATATTGCCGCGTGGCCATGTGCGCCACAGCCACAGGCTGCACAGCGCCAGCAAGGGAACATCGGCGAGCCACAGCCAGGCATACGCATGACGCAGTTCCAGCGCCAGATGCGCCAAGGCCAGTGCCCAGAACGCGCCCAAAAACCACAACGGACGCCAGGCCACGTATCCCACGCACAGGTTGCCGGCGAAGAACGGAAACATGCGGTGCGCGACAGTGACGTAGATCGGCAGCAGCAGGCCGAAGCTGCCGATCTTGATCGAAGCGAACAGCAGGCGTGCATCACCGCTGTGCAGGAAGGCGAAGAACAGGGTGAGACCCACCAGGCCCAGTACCAATGCGGCGGCACACGATACAGCGTGCCAAGTCATTCCAGCGTCCTGCCACAGCAGGCGTAGCAAGATCACCAGCGCCGCAATCCATCCAGCTAGCGTGTTGATGACGCCTACATGGATGAGCACAGGAATCCCAGCCAAGCCGACGAGAAACAGCACCTGCCCGCTAAGCAGCGCCAATCCCACCGGCAGATAGTGCCATCGTGTGAGCTCGGCCTGTCCCATCCAGCGCGGAAACACGGTCAACAGGAAACCGAAGATGAAAGGCGGCAGTACTTGGTACTGCATGACGAAGGCATGCGCCCACCCAGCAGGGACGGGAGGCGCTGCGATGCCGAACACGTGCCAGCGCGCATCGATCAGACAGGCGGTCCACCACGCCATAGCGGCGAGGACGTTCAGCGCGCCGATGAAGAACATCAGTCGGTGAGGGGCTGCGGCAAGTTGCGCTGCGGAGGGCAGATAGGCGTTGGATGTGCGTGCCATGTCCATCCCGGTAGCATCGCGCAGACGCGCTCGTAACACCCTGATCCAGGTCAGGCGCGCGTGCATCGATCATGTGAACCACGGTGCAAACAGGCCCAGCGGATGATGGGTTCTCGCGATAGACACGATCAGGCCAAAGACGACGAGCGCGGAGGCGAAGCACAGCGCACGACGGCGGGGTGACCCGCCGTCGCGCAATGCCACGACTCCGAGAGCGATGTACACGACCAATAGCGCGAGCTTCACACCCAACCAGCCATTACTGAATAGCGCCGACGGCAACATTGTGGCGAGCATCAGCGCTGCGGTAAGCAGCACACTGTCGATGGTGTAACTCAGATAGCGGACGGTAGTGCGGCGCACCCACGCGCCGCGTCCGCCCAGCATCAGTAATCCGCGAACTAGGAACAACATCCCACTGCATACCACCGCGGAGACATGCACCCATTTGATCTGCGAATAGAACTCGATCATGAGAACACGTCAGCGATTGATACGGCTCACGCCTGGTCGGTCTCGGCGTCCGGGAGTGCTACTTGACGCGGCGCCACCCAAAGCCGGAACACGAACCACGCGAGCGCGACGGCACCGATGCTGAAGATCGTGTCCCCCGGCACCCGCATCCACACCAGCAGATCGATGATAGGACGCTGCATGAACTCAGCCGAACGCGCGTACGCGTAGCCGTGCTCAATGGCAGCCAGCAGCTGCATCGTACCGATGGGCAAGAGCGTCAGCAGTGCCATCAGCGCCAAGCCGATGTTGAGAGCCCAGAACGCGAGTTTCAACGCACGCGTATCCCATCGCATCTGCCCGCGCAGTCCGCGCATGCAGAACAGCACCAGGGCGATGCCCAGCATGCCGTAGACACCGAAGAGTGCGGTGTGGCCATGCAGCGGTGTGAGGTTCAGACCCTGCATGTAGTACAGCGACAGCGGCGGATTGATCAGGAAACCAAACAATCCCGCACCCACCAGATTCCAAAACGATACCGAGATGAAGAACAGGATCGGCCAGCGATAGCGTTGCATCCACGGAGTGGCGCGGCCGAGCTTCCACGTGTGATACGCCTCGAAGCCGATATAGGCCAGCGGCACGACCTCCAGCGCACTGAAACTCGCACCCAGGGCGACGACAGCCGTGGGCGTGCCGACGAAATACAAGTGGTGCAGCGTGCCCAGTACGCCGCCGGACATGAATATGATCGTCGCGAACAACACCGCCACGGTCGCACTCGATGCCTTGACCAAGCCTAGACGTGTGAATATCAACGCCATCACCGCGGTCGCGAATACCTCGAAGAAGCCCTCCACCCACAGGTGAACGAGCCACCAACGCCAGTACTCAACCTCTGAGATATGCGTGTGCTCGCCCCACATTAACGCGGACGCGAAGAACAGGCCGATGCAGACGGTCGACAGGAACATCAAGCCGACGATCGACTTGGTATCGGTAGTGGGGCCACGCAGGACGGGCCACAGAGCACGGCCGACTAGGCTCAGCCACAGCAACAAACCGATGAAGAGGTATATCTGCCAGAAGCGCCCCATATCGGCGTACTCCCAGCCCTGATGGCCGAACCAGAAATTGTGCTTGAGCCCTAGCTTTTGCATGACCGCAAACCATTGGCCGGTGAACGAACCGACCACGATGATCAGCAGGCTCACGAACAGGAAGTTGACGCCGAAGCGCTGAAACTTCGGCTCATGTCCCGACAGGGCTGGTGCAATGTATAGGCCCGTGCCGAGCCACGCGACGGCGATCCACAGGACAGAAAGCTGCGTATGCCAGGTTCGCGAGAGTGAGTAGGGCAGATATTCGGAGAGTGCAAAGCCGTAGGCTTGCTGCCCTTCAACCTGGTAATGCGCGGTGATGGCGCCGAGCCCGATCTGCACCAGGAACAAGACGAGGACCAACCAAAAAAACTTAGCGGTCGCACGCATCGAGGGCGTCAATCGCAGTGCCGCGAACGGATCGGTCGCCGGGAGGACGTGGGCTTCCTCGCCGCGTGCATGTGTCACGGCATGATGCCAGCCCAAAGCGGCGATGCCGGCCAGTAGGAACAGCACGCTAAAGGCCGACCAGACCCACAGCGCTGGTGGCGGTGTGTTATCGATCAGCGGTTCGGCCGGCCAGTTGTTCGTGTATGTCACCAACTTCGGCGTGACGCCCCCGCGCTCGGGTGCGAAGGTGTGGCCTTCGGTACCGGGACGTTCTGTGCCCGCGGCCCACGCAGTCCACCAGAAGAAGCCGGTAAGCGCACGTCGGTGCTCAAGGGTGTCGACCGTGTTGTTGCGCATCGCGTAGGCTTCGCGCAGTTCGGCGGTCGCTGGGTCATTGCCGAACAGGCTGACGTAATGTGCGGCGACGTTGGCCATCGCCTCGGCGCGTTCCGTCGAGACCGTGATCGTCTTCGAGGTGGGGTCGTACGTGTTAGTGCGCATCTGCTTGCGCAAACGGCCTTTCAAGGTAGCCTGCTTTTCCTCGCCCAGCTCCGCGTACGTTGCCGCTCCTTCATCGCGCGCCCAGCGATCGAGCAGCGTCATCGCTTCCCGGTGCAACCAGTCCGCACTCCAATCGGGCGCGACATACCCGCCATGGCCCCAGATGGAACCGAGCTGCATGCCGCCGATCGACTGCCAGACTTGGCGTCCGGTCTCGATGTCCTGCCGGCTATATATGACTCGGCCGTCACTGGACACCACTTGCTCGGGCATCGGGGGAGCCGCGCGAAAAATTTCGCCGCCAGCCCATAGCAATACGGCGAACGAGGCGATCAGGAGTGTGGCCAGCCCCAACCACAGCTTGCGGGTGTTGCTCATGAGGGTCTCCAGTTTTGTCGTAGCCACTTTCTACGGTCGGGTGAAAGTCCGCCATGACCTAGGTCAAGGGCACCAGGACCCTCAGCAAAAGGCTCGGAAACGACGCCGCATTGTGACATTGGGGCGGGCCAACTCTAGCTGCGCGGCATACCGCTAGCAAGCTGATAGCAGGCTGATCGAGGCGCTCGCGACTCCCGCGACCGACTTCGCGAAACAGCTGCGCGCCCGGCGCGAACGAACCGACATGCTTGACCACCACGTGCAGATCGGGCGCTTGGACTTGGTCGAGCCCTTTAGCCATGCACGCGCTCGATAATGCGCAGATGCTGCAGAAGGTCAGAGCATCGCCATTATCGGAGATACAGGACGACAGAGACGGCTCCCGAGCCGACGTCAGGCCACACCGGTCCAGCGCAGCTGCGGCGACATCAGATCACGCGCGAATAGCGTGGGGGCTCGCTTGCAGCGGCAGGGCGGTGGAGGAAAGCATCGAAGCACATGGCGATGATGCGCAACACCAGTCGACCTCGGGAGGTGGCCTGGATGGCCTTTGGGGACACCTCGACCAGTCCATCGGCTTGCAAAGGAGCCAAGCGCGCGAGATCGGCCTCGAAATAGTGAGAAAAGTGGATCTTGTGCCGCGTTTCGGTTTGCGCGACATCGACCTCGCCGTGGCACATCAGCTGCTGGATGACGTCTTCGCGCAGAAGATCGTCTGTGCTGAGCGTCAGTCCTCGCCAGACTGGCAGATGGCCCGCGTCGACGGCGGCGTCCCAGCCCACGATGTCGCGATAGTTTTGCCAGTAGCTGTCGCCGACGCGACTGATCGCGCTCACGCCCATACCGACCAGATCGGTATGCGCGTGCGTGGTGTAGCCCATGAAGTTGCGGTGCAGGGTGCCCTGCGCTTGCGCTCGAGCCAGCTCATCTTCGGGGCGCGCGAAGTGATCCATGCCGATGTAGAGATAGCCAGCCGCGCCCAGCTTCGCGGTAGCAAGCTGCAGCAAAGCGAGCTTGTCCTCGGACGTGGGAAGATCGGCCGTTTCGATCTGACGCTGCGCGCGGAACAACTCGGGCAAGTGCGCGTACCCGTAGATCGCCAAGCGCTCCGGCGCGACCGCGATTACGGTATCGAGCGTCTTGCCAAAGCCCTTGAGCGTCTGCTTGGGCAGGCCGTAGATCAGATCGACATTCACTGATCGCATGCCCTGGTCGCGGCAGGCGTCGATGATCGTCAGCGTCTGCTCGATACTCTGGATGCGGTTGACGGCCTGCTGTACGGCGGGGTCGAAATCCTGCACGCCGAGGCTCGCGCGATTGAATCCGAGCTCCGCGAGGTCGGCGATCTCCTGCGGCGTCACGAAGCGCGGGTCGAGTTCGATCGAAAAGTCCCGGACGCGACGCGATGCGAAATGAAACTGGCGGCCCAGGCTATCCATCAACGTGCCGAGCTGGGCAGGTGTCAGGAAATTCGGTGTACCTCCACCCAGGTGAAGTTGCACCACCTCGCGGCCGCGATCGAGCAGGGGCGCGGTGAGGTCGATCTCGCGCAGCAGGCGCGACAGGTACGCTTCGCCCTTGCCCTTATCGCGCGTGATAATGCGATTACAGCCGCAGTAGAAGCAGGGGCTCGCGCAGTAGGGAATATGTAGATACAGCGAGAGATCCCGCGGAATGGGATCCTCATTGCTGCGCCCGATCTGCGCTCGCATCTCCGCGGCCTTGAAGGAACTGCCGAACTGGGGCGCCGTCGGATACGACGTATAGCGCGGGCCGGGCCGATCGTAGCGGCGGAGGAGATCGGGGTCGAAGGGAATGGTCATGGGACATCACCTTGCCATCACAAATCCCGGCTCACATTGACGCGGATCAAGCCATTGATTCAAACCTCGCCTTGATTTACGTCAAGGCATCGCAGTCGTTACTACCGTCTACTTTTGATAATCACAACGGGAGAAAGCTAATGCGCATTTTACTTTTGGCGGGATTGCTGTTGACCGGAACCGTTCACGCGGAGAACTGCGTCATCGACCTCAAGGGCGACGACGCGATGAAGTTCGACAAAGCTGAGGTGACGGTCTCGGCCTCGTGCAAGACCATCACCATCAACCTGACACACATTGGCAAGCTGCCGGCCGCCTCCATGGGCCACAACGTGGTAATTGCGGCCACCGGCGACGTGCAAGCGATAGGCACAGCTGGGACAACGGCGGGTGCCGCCGCAAACTATGTGCCGGCCGGCGACGCGCGCGTGCTGGGGCATACCTCGGTGGTCGGCGGCGGTGCTTCGACCGCGGCCACATTCCCCGGTTCGGCGTTAAAGGTCGGCGGAGACTATTCGTTCTTCTGCTCGTTCCCGGGCCACTGGGCGATCATGAAGGGCAAGCTCATCGTAAAGTAAGGCAATCTCTTCGCGCGCTTGGTTCTGCACCAAGCGCCGCGGCCTGGCAGCGGGGCGTTCCACTGGCGACTGACATATTGGCGCGGTCCTCACGCAAGCCCGCTTCGGGCGCAATGCTGCCATCGTGGTTCGAGGAGCATGTGAGTCCAACGTTCCGGAGCATGTGAGTCCACTCGCCATCGCCGCTGTTCTGATCCATGGTCCCCGTGCGGACGCTCGGTTGGCGCTTGGTCACCTAGTGGTTTTGCCGCGAGGTTCCCATGGCTCAAGCGAGGCTTCCGTGCGACAGATTCGTGAGTTGTTGCGGTTACATCTTGAGGAAGGGCTCAGCCAGCGCGCGCGTTGGGCGTTGTACGTTCGACAGTGGTGCGCGTGCTCCAGCGTTTCGCGGCCTCTAGCCGACCTGGCCGCCAGATCCGGCGCTCACTGACGCGGAACTGGAGCGGCAGACCTACCTGCGCGCGCCAGAACCCGTGGCCGCCGCTTTCATCCTGGTCGGTGCTGCGCAGGGACCGGCGGTCGTTCGCCCCCATTGGCGTCCTGACGCATTCGGGTGCGTCCGCGGCGAAGATTTCTGCGGCGCTGAACACTGAACCCAAGCCTGTGCGTCACAAGCTCGCGTTCGACGAAGCCGAGGCGATGCTGACGGCGCGATTCGCGGCGTTTCTGCTGGAGCCGAAGTCAGAGGCCACGCGCAAAGAAGACATCGCGCTTGGACTTGAACTCCTCGCCGCAACTTCGAAGGCGGCGGCCGGCCTTGCGGCAGCCGCTCAGTGGCGGCTGTGGGCCGCGCGCGCTCGGGAAGGGCGTGAACCTCGCGCCGGATTCGTTCAGGCGGTGGCGGGCGTAATCGATGCGGTGCGAGAGTCGCCGTTAACGGGTGATCCAGCGAGGGACTGGTCCTTTGTGAAGCGCCTTCTTCGAGACTCAGGGGACCAGGAACTGCTCACTGCCGCGAAGAACTTGGATTACCTGGTCGCTTTCAATCGTGGCAGGCGGATCAATGCGGAGCTTGGGGCGATCTGGGGGCGGGATGGCTGCTACACAGACGCGCGAGAGACGCTCGACATGGCTCTGGCGCAAGACCAGATTCTCGGCGGCGTCGACGACCCGCCAGGCGTGCAGGTGATGACCATTCACAAGTCAAAGGGCAAGCAGTTCGACGGCGTGTTCGTGATCCGCGAGGGCAGGCACAACGGACAGCGTTGCGTGTCGTCATTCGTTTGGTGGGATGATGAGCCACCGTACTGGCCGGCGGAGCAGGAAGATTCTGCGCGTCGGCATCACAAGGGCTAAGGTTCACACGCTAATTCTGCAGCATGTCTTTCCGACATGTCCCAATATGGAAGGCCACAACCTGTAGTCCGCGGAATTTCGTGCTTCCCCGCATCTTGCTCAACTCGCAATGGATGAGATTCCACGACACAAGCAAGATGGCCTAGGCAATGCTCCGCCAAGACGCCGCGTGGCGTGACTGGCGAAAATGCGGCGGGAAGATGCCTACCTGCCCGACGCGAGCGCGCGGCCGGCGGTTCGGCTCGGAGCGACTGCCGACCAAGGGGCATGATGGCCGGGGTGCGCACCTCTCGACTTGCTCACGAAGCGCAATCACTGTAACCAAAATTATCCTTAGAGGTCAGAGATCCTCGCGACCAAAAGTGTGCTACATATAAAAACTAAAACTGACCTGTGGTTTTTGTGACGCGTCTACATACTTCATTATGTCGCCAACCTTATTGGCACACTCCAATGTAATTGGCAGTCGACCGTCTAGCTGAGTATTGTTCCAATTCATTTTCGTTAACCCCAGGATCTCTTTTGCTATGTCCTCCAACGAGGAGTCGCTGTCGAACATCTCTATACGCAGGGGAGAAGGGATATACATCCCTGGATACGTTTTATAGAATTCGACGATCCCTTTGGTATACAGCACGCCTTCGCGCTCTGTCAGGCTAAGGAGTGTTCCTCGAGCAGGCGGATACTCCTTAGCACTGAAGAGCCGAATATCTGTCGAGGTAATCGAAACGAAATCTCGTGTGGCGATGCCCTTTGCGTCTAGCACTTGGCTGAATCCTGCAATCTCGGTGTCTCTGAACCGACTGGACTTATGGATGACGACACGCGCAGGTTTCTGCATAAGCGCATTCTCGTACTCTGCCAAGGCGCTATGGAGCAGATCGTGAGCTTGGCCTTCCTCCATGTAGGGATGCCGGTCATTTTTGTCTATAGACACAGGGGCGCCGCGCAGGATCACGCCGTGCCCGAACTCATCGAATACCTGCGCCAAGCTCGTAGAGATCGTCTCTCCGTCACGACTTTTGTAGAAACCAATACCGATGTAGCAGGTCCTTGGCTTGAACTTATCTTCCACCAGGCGCCACGGGACCGTCCGATTTCCTTTGTAGTACAACGCGGTGCAGAAGTTCCAGGCTTTCGTGGCCAAGTCTTGCTGGTCGATCGACGGCTTAACCGACAGGATCGTCTTCTCGCGAACCAGCTGCAGCGGAATGCCCAAGTGCATGCATCGCGCTTTCAGCAAGCGGCGGAAATTGTGTTCCATATAGCGGTCCACCAGCTCAGTATCCTCGGCACCACTGGACTTGGTCAGCGAATCGAACAGGTCATTGGGAACTACACAGATGATCACATCGACCGACCGATTCTCCGAAATGAACCTGGCCTGCTCGTAATAGAGATCTACACATTTTACGACCCGGTCTTCGCGCGAGGTAATCTTGGCAATCTTGTTGATCTCGGATTTCTGCAGCGTTCGGGTGTACTGAGGCGACGAGAGCAAGCGGGTAAAAAATCCATAATGCTCGCTGATTCCGCCAAAGCCTTTGAACAAGTTGGGAAACTTGTTGTCAACCTTGGACGGGATCCCCCGCTTGCAGTGATCTAGCCATTCATCAAGAAGGTCGACGCCTTCGCCCCGACCCACGATCCCAATGCGCAGCTCGCTTCGCCGCAGCTCATCGCGCTTGTCGTACACCCCCAACGTCTCGATGCCCGTCCTGGGACAGATGTGCGTTCCGTTGCCGAACTCGAGCAGCGGCTCCTTGAGCACCTTAACCTTCATCATCGTTGCCCTCCTGGCTGTCAACGCCGAGTGCTTGACCTTCGACTAGCGCATCATCGCAGGTGAGCTCGATCAGCTCGCCGAACAATCGCCCATCCTGGCCGGGCGTGTCAGTCGAGCTGAGGAAGTAGGCGAGGAACCTGACGATGTTGCGAACGGTTTGATTGAATTCCAATCGTTTCTGCTTAGAAAGCAGCTTGTCGTGGAAGCGTGATTTACGATGACCATCGTAGGTGTAGAGCCAACTGGGCACCACCATGGCATACCAGACCCCCGCAATGGGGATATAGGAGAGCTCGAAGGCGAGGTGGACGTGGTGGGCTGTTTTAGTAGGATCCTTTTGTGAGATCAGCCGTTCGTAAACCCGTCGGGTGGACTTTTTTTTCCCACGCCATATTTCCTTGCGCTGGGTGTCATCAGGGTCATGCGGCTTGAAAAAGAAGCTTCGGTCTTCGCGATAAAAGAACACGCTATGCGACTTCAAGGCCTGTTTCACATAGGCGGCGAGCAACTGTTTGGCAAGGTTTACGTTGTCTTCTACGCCAGAGGCCAGCAGGTCCTCAAGGTTCAGTGTCTCGATCGACCCGACATCTACCACCGCGACCAGTCCGCTGCAGGTGATGTCGTCGAAGGCGAAGATCCGGTCCTCAAACCGGACCCAGGCATCGTCATCACACCCGTTCAACAGGAGGGCCAACTTCACCGAGAGCGATTTTCCGGCGCTATGTTTCTTAAAGCCTAGCCTCTGCCGCGCCTCGTGAATAACATGCTTGTCGTCCAGTGCCAACTCCGCCACGTACAGCGTTGTGGGCGGTCGTAGTTGAATCAAATTCGTGGTCAGCGCGTGGGAGGAGGGCGTGTCGCTGGAGGTAAAATCCAGATAGGCCTTCACGTCGCCCAAGATGATCTTGAAATCGTTCAGCACCCTCTCTTGGGCAGGGATGCGAAGACCGGCCACCTTAGCAAGCACATCGCCCAGATCGATGACATGCTTCTGGGCGATAAATCCAAGCCGGCCGTGTGTGATCTGATCCAGTGAGGCTTGACTGTAGGAGGACTGCTTCTTGGTCAGCGTCAACACAAACAGCTCGTCAAATGTGTTGAAGAACTGATTGTCCATGAAAGTAGTCAAGGTCTTCTTGATCTTCTCCAGGGAGGTGGTCGAGGTGACTTGGAACGCCACGCGATCATGGTCATCGCCCAGATCAATGCCGGGGAAGTTTTTCTGCCGTCGATTTAGATTCACAAGCTGTGGCAGGTTGTAGGCCGCCCGCAGGATCGGAATCAGGGCATCCTCCAGGGAAAGATTGACGTCTAGCCTGCCTTGCTTGGTCGATAGCTCCACCTGCGTGACGATGCGACTGACCACATCTCTGAGCTCGTTCTCAATTTCCAGTTGTCTCACGGCCAGGCTCTTCCTGAGTAAGCTGCGGATTAAGGTGGAACGGAGTGGGCGTCTGCACCCGCAGCTCGTGCTGGATGGTGCCCGACGAATCTAGCACCTGTTAATTTGTAAGGCGCGCGTCGGCGCGGGAGAGTGGCCCTCAGAACCGTTTACGCGCCGCCGCAATGCTGATTGCATCAGGAGTCGATCTCAGCGGCTGCGACAGCATCCATCTCTGGCACAGGCGGGTGCCGACCGGCTATTCCTCCAGCAAGCGGGCGGCCGGATTGGCTGAAGCAGTGCCTGTGTGGAAGTAGCCGAGGACGCTGCTGACAGAGCGGTGCTCGGTCATCTGCATAATCGCCGGCAGCGCCACGCCTCGGCGACTAGCTTCGGTCACGAACCCCGAGCGCAGGCTGTGCCCCCCAAAATCCCCCTCCAGCCCGGCCAAGCGCGCCCTCCGCTGCACGATCTCGCCGACCGCAGCGGGAGAGAGGGCAGGGCCGACCCGCTGTTTCCACAGCCGCCGGAAAATCGCCCCCTCCGTGATCCCAGACGCATCCAGCCACTCCTCGAGCGCCAAAGCGGCCCGATCGAGTACCGGCTTATCCGGGGTCGAAGTGGCCGTCACTCCGGCCTGTTGGGTCTTGCTGTGCTCCAGCCGGTAGATGTAGGCCTTCTCGCCAATCCGGCGCAGGTCGCGCACATCGGCTGCCGCGATCTCACTGCGCCGGCGTCCGCCGCTGGCGAAACCAAAGCAGAGCAGGGCGCGATCACGCCGCCCTTCAAGAGAGTCCTCACAGGTCGCGAGCATGGCCTCGAGTTCGGTCTTGGTGATCGCCGTCTTCTTGGCCGGACGTTCGCCGCGCTTGACAGAAGCTCGGCGGGCTCGGCCCAGCACGGTGCGCACCGCCGGTTCCTCACACGGGTTGGGCAGCCGCCTCAGCCGATGCGCCGTCGACAGGACGGCAACGCGGTGCACGACACTGGTGAGCTTCCAGGGGCCCGGCTTGGCCTTGAGGCCGGCGGCCACTAGGGCCTGGTCGACCGCCGTTGGCAGTTCCCAGGCCAGCCCGTACTTGCCGCGGCGAGCGACATGGTCGATGACGAACTGCATGACGACGGCTTCGGCGACGGGCAGGTTGAGTTCGATGCCGAAGCGTGCCCGGTGCCAGCCGGCCCAGTAGCGCAGGGCGCTGGCGTAACTGCGTGTCGTGTTGGCGGCCGCGGCTTCAGCCAGAAGTTCGCGTACGGCGTTCGCGGCCTGTTCGGCCAGCTGCGTGGGCAGCAGCAGTTGAGCGGCCGGCGAGGCGAGGGCAGGGAGGGCTTTTTTCTGCTTCATACGATGTATTATTTACTACGAATTGGACCATATAGCCACGATAATCATCACTTATCGTGGGTACACGGACAGCAGAGTAGGGCGCGGACATCGGAGGCGTCAAATGGCACGCGGCATCACCCAAGACCAGGTCAATATGGCCGCGGACTCGCTACTGCGCGCCGGTGAGCGTCCGACCATCGAGCGCGTTCGCGCGGCCCTGGGAACGGGCTCACCCAATACACTGATCCGGCTGTTAGACGTGTGGTGGGCGGCCTTGGGGGAACGGCTCGTTCAGCAGGAACGCCGACTCGCGGTGCCGGAGGCGCCCGCGGCTTTCGGCGAAGCGGCCGGGGCGTTGTGGCGTCTGGCGATCGAACATGCCGATAAAGTCGCTACAGCGGCCTATGCCAGTGCTCAGGAGGAGTTGGAGCGGTCGCGCCAGGCCAACGATATTGCCGTCCGGAACGCTCAGGCTCGAGAGCAAGGTGCGGTCGATCGAGCGCAAAGCGCGGAAATACAACGGGACGCCACACTGGCTCGCATGGACGACCTCGATCGCCTGGTCGAAGCCCAAGCGACTCAGTTGGAAGAAATTGCGGGCCAACGCCGGGACGCGCTGGCGCGCGGCGAAGTGCTCCAGACCTCGATCAGCCACTTGACGGCAGAGCTGCGCCAGCTGACGCACGATGTGGCGGCAGAACGGGAACGGCGAGACGCGCATTCCCGCGCGCAGGAAGATCGATGGCTGCAGGAGGTGGATCGTGCTCGCCAGGAGACCGCGCGCCACCTAGCTGCATTGCAGCGCCGCGAAGAGCAACTTCGCAACACGACGGGTGAGCTGGAGCGAATTCGTCGAGCCTACATGGACGCTGAGCGTCAACTGGCCGGAATGATAGCGTCGCACCAGGCCGCCGGTGCGGAGAATGCTCGTCTCCATCAGCTCCTTACGACCAATACGCGCCCACCGTCCTCTCAAGCGCCGAAAACCCGCAAGCCGGTAATCCGCGCACGTTCACCGAAGCAATCCCGGTAACCCGGCCCACCTATCGTGGTTTGCACATACCGGTGGTGCTTTCCGCCTAGGAACAAAGCCGAGTGGGGTGTCAGTTGTGCAAACTCGGCGCTATTCGGAGCACGGACACCATCCCGGCAACGCCCCTTAGACTCCACGCGACAAGGAACGATGACATCCGGCAATATGCTTCGGGCACCTCGTTCGGCCGCGAGGGAATAGTCTTGAGAGAGCTGTGAATCTTCAGCCAGACTCGACGCGAGAATTTCGTGACGCATTGCTCGTCAATGAACGGTGGTTCACAGCTGCCGAGGTCGCTGTACGGTTAGGTGGCTGCGACGAAGCGCAAGGGAGCATTGAACAGCATCGACGTGAACGGACTC
This sequence comes from Tahibacter aquaticus, assembly GCF_004363655.1. Lineage (GTDB taxonomy): Bacteria > Pseudomonadota > Gammaproteobacteria > Xanthomonadales > Rhodanobacteraceae > Tahibacter > Tahibacter aquaticus. The sequence continues at coordinate 40,931 of NZ_SNZH01000020.1, read as the reverse complement.
TTTTCGCAGTCAGGCTAGGCAACGAGTTCCTTTATCCAGCATTCCAGTTCACGTCGGTCCCTGGAGGAGTCCATCCGGCAATGTCGGATCTATTGGCTTCCTTGCCTGACGAAGAGCATGGATGGGCAGCCGCGTTCTGGTGCTTTTCACCGACGCAGAGACTTGACGGAGCGAGACCGGCTGATTTGCTGCAGTCGAAACCAGGGGAGGTCATTGCTGCAGCGCGAAAAGACTTCGGTGGAGACGATGCTGATTGGTGATGCATGATCGCAGCGCCGCGCTGAATGAGCTGACTCACGTAGCGCAAGATCTCGGCGTTCGAAGCGGACCTTCGGCACCGAAGGCGCTCTCGCGTCTTGCGGACGGGGCGCAGCTCATCCGCCAGCTGCGCCAGCAGATCGACCTGCAAATGCAACGCGACCGGGCGCAGCGCAGGCCACTGCGCTCAGCGTCGACCTGCAGGCGGCGCATGCCGCGCTGCAATCCCAGGTCGAGCTGCATGAGCGCACGCTGCGCGCCAAGGATGCCGACCTCGAGACCCTGCGGGGCCAGTCGGCGCCAGCCAATGCCCCTATCCCGTATAAAAGGGAACAAACGGAAACGTTCCGCCCCCTAAGTCCGGAGGAAAATCGCATGTTGACGTACTGGCGCTCCCGCTTACGTGAGAAACCGCTCTGGTGGCATTGCTATGTAATCGGGTTCGTGATCGTGGTGGCCGGCGCCCTGGCCAGCTACTTCGACCGCTACTCTCTGATCGCCACCAGCCTCCTCAGCCTGGGAATGGCGGTGGGGGCGGCCGGCTTCCTGGCGGCGATCGCCCCTGCACTGGTTGTGATTTGGCGCAGCCCGATCGGGTTGGCGCTGCTCGCGTTCGCTCACCTGCTCGTCGGGTTCGTCGCGGCCATCAAGGCCCGTCACCTCGTCGCCAACGCGTTGCAACTGCCGCCGCACGATTTTGACCTTACCGTCGCGATCCTTGCGCTGCTGTTCTACCCACCGCTGTGGCTGGCCTTTGCCGCCGTTATCGCCACGGTGGTAGGGTTCCTCGGCCTAGCGATGGCGTTGTTGCTGCACGTGCCGACTCAACTGCTCAAACCCTTGATCACCCCACCGAACGAATGGGAAGCCCGGGGTCTGCGCCTGCTGATGCACGGTGCTGCGGCTATGGCGCTAGGCATGGTCTGTGTCCTGCTCACCCAGTTAGTTGAGATCGACGAAGCGGACTTGCGCCCGGCAGCCCGGTTGATCGCCTATGCCGTGGACTACCATACCGTCGGCGCGTATCCCGGCGTTCCTGCGGATCAGAAAATCCGGCTGCACGAAAATGGCGTGGTATCGATCGCCCGACTCACGGGACTGACGGTGACCATTGAGGTCACGTCCGTCAAGCTGCCCGACGAACCTCGATCCGAGCCCCCGGGTGAACGCTCCAGCCCGTGGCTCGCTCGCTGAACCCGCGCGTCGCCTCAGTGAGGGCGGCACGAAAACGAGGGCGGGATCCCGCGCACCAGACTCCCTTACTTACTGATCGCCTTCCCTGTACCGTTTTTCTCGTTGTGTCGCTTCGGGTAGAAACGAGTCGCGGGCAGGCAGTGCCACGCGCAGGGCCGCGATCTCGGCCTGCAGCTGCTCCACGCGGAGGACCAGCTGCCCAAGCACGTCCACGACCGCCGCGCCCAGATCGCCGTCCTGAGCCAACGTCTGCCGCAAATCGCGTATGGTTCTCCCACGCACAGCGGCGACCATTCGCGAAATGTCGCGCAACGAGCCGCCCCCCAGTGAACTGCGGATTTCCCGTAGGCTTGCGGAAGGGTTCTTGGCCAGAACACCCGTAACAGAATGGGCGGTGACGTATGGGATCTTCCTGCGGATTGACGCCGTTAGCATCGCCGCGACTACCTGGAAAAACTGTGTTGCACGGATGGCTATCGGCGCTACGAGGGATTTGCCATCGTGCTGCATACTTTTCTCGGCCAAATCCACGCTGCTGCATAGTTATCTCGGCGAATGCAGCACGATTTCCCGCCGAATGCAGCAAACCTCAGTCAGGACGACAGACAGAGTTACCGCGCTAGTGCCAACCTTAACGAGCAACGACACACTTGGATCGAAAGCCCAGGATAGATGTGATCGCATATATATATTATGTCAAATATATCAACTGAATAACTGCATCAGGCTTGCAAGCATGTCGGTTCTCGCTGAATCTGTCCGATTCTCGGTAAAGCTGACCGATTCGCTAAATGTGTCCGAACCTGCCATCCCTGTCGGCATAACAACAGCAAAAACAGGCGCATAGCGAAAGCCTGGAATCTGTTTGTCGACACCAGGAACACGCTCGCCATTTCCGAAACAACCGGAACCATCGAGACGCTTCTTCCGGCGCCTGTAGTAGCGCGGTAGTAACCCTCTGAGTGCGTTGTTGGTGAAGCACCGATGCCAAGGAACTAGCAATGTCGGAGTCAGGAACAGTGTTCGTGGTGCTCAACGCAGGTTCCGGCCACGGCGACAAGAACCAGGCCGAGGCCGATATCCGCCGCGTGCTTTCGGAAGCAGGCCGCCCGTATCACGTATTTCGCGTCGAAAAGCCCGACGACTTACCGCGAGTCGCCGCAGCCGCCGTTGCGCAGGCGCAATCGTCCGACGGAATTGTCGTCGCTGCAGGTGGCGACGGTACGCTGAATGCAGTAGCACAGCAGGTATTGCCCAGCGGTCTGCGTTTCGGTGTCGTGCCGCAAGGCACCTTCAACTATTTCGGCCGCGCCCACGGTATTCCCGCCGATGCCGAGGCGGCCACGCGGGCTCTGCTAGAGGCAGTACCCCAACCGGCTCAGGTCGGGCTGGTCAACGATCGCGTTTTCCTGGTCAACGCCAGCTTCGGTCTCTATCCGAAAGTGCTCGAGGAGCGTGAAGCGTACAAGCAACAGTTCGGCCGCAATCGTTTGGTGGCTCTGTGGTCAAGCGCCATGGCATTGCTGCGTGATCATCGCCGCTGGGTCGTGCAGATCGAGCATGACGGCCAGACGCGGGTGTTGCGCACGCCGACCTTGTTCATCGGCAACAATCCGCTGCAGTTGGATCAGGTGGGGATTGCGGAGGCGGAAGACGTCCGCCACGGACAGCTCGCCGCGATCGCGTTGCGGCCAATGAGCCGTACGGCAATGTTCGGTTTGCTGCTGCGCGGTGCCGTTGGACGCCTTGGTGAAGCAGAGAATGTCGTGACGTTTCCGTTCCAGCGCATGACCGTGTCCATGCGCCTGCCGCGCGGGCGCCGCGTCAAGGTCGCGATGGATGGCGAGGTTACGCAGTTGCGGCTGCCACTGGAATTTCGCATCGCACCGCAACGGTTGCGCCTGCTGATTCCACGCCAGACGTCTGCACCGTGAGTCTGCTGGTGCACGTGTCGGACCCGCATTTCGGTACGGAACGTCCCGCCTGCGTTGCCGCCGTCCATGCGCTCATTGCGGAATGCAGGCCCGATGCCGTAGTGCTCTCGGGCGATATCACCCAGCGCGCGCGCCGCGACCAGTTCGACGCAGCCCGCGTGTTCGTCGAAACCTGGCGTCCGCTGCCGGTTCTGGTTGTACCCGGTAATCACGATATTCCGCTGTTCAATCTCGTGGCACGACTGTTTTACCCGTACGGCAATTATCGCGCCGCCTTCGGTGAAGAGCTGGAGCCGGTATTGGATGTCGGCTCCCTGCTGTTGATCGGAGTCAACACGACGCGCCCTACGCGGCACAAGAACGGTGTCGTCGGGACAGAACAGATCGCACGCGTCGCCGCAAGGCTGCGACAGGCACGACCGGATCAGCTTCGTGTTGTAGTCACGCACCAGCCAGCATGGGTGATCCTGCCGGAGGATGAAGAAAACCGTCTGCATAACGCCGATGCTGCGCTGTCGCAGTGGACTGACGCGGGCATGGATCTGATCCTCGGCGGTCATATCCACCTGCCCTATGTGCAGGCCTTGAGTGATCGCGGTGCAGAATCGAGCAGGAATGCCTGGGCCGTCCAGGCGGGCACCGCCGTGTCCACGCGCATACGTCGCGGCGCCCCGAATTCCGTCAACCTGATCCGTTACGACGCCGCTGCCCGACCACGCGCCTGCCAGGTGGAGCGCTGGGACTACGATGAGCAGCTGGCACGGTTTCAGATAGCGAAGGTCACGCCGGCGGGACTCGACCGGCACGCGCCCCACCACGCTGTATAGCAGAGCTTGTTTTGAGCCGGTGCCGAGAGGGCTGTTGCCAGATCAGCGTTGAGTACGAAAAGGATTCCGGTCCAGCGCAGCAAGGGCTGCCCACGCGGTGGCGCCAAGATGTGGCCGGCGATAGTAATAGGCGTCCGCCGATGTGCTGGTTGGGCCAATTGCCAGCCCGGTGGTGATCCTTGGCTCGCGCGTCGCAAACACATACCCGCCAGCGCTGAACTGAGTGGCTATTTCGACGAGGCAGCGACGCGCTGCAGCCTCCTGGCCGACGACGCGATACGCAAGCGCCGCCTGAGCCGTGCCTTCAAGCCATTCGCCGTCGCGATCGTCGTTGAAATCGAATCCCGCGCCGACCGCGTGTACGCGCTCGGCATAGAGAATCGCATGACGCCAGCGGCTCGGCGCGTCCGGCAGCAGTTGCGACCACCACTGCACGTCGAGTGCAGAGGTCGCGCGGTTCGGCGTGCGTCCGTCAGGCAAGGTTCCGATCAGGAAATGCCCGCTGCTGTCGTCCCATTGGCTATCGAGAAAGCGACGCGCATGTGCCGCCTGTTCGCGCCAGTCGCCCGCCGCTTTCGAATCGGCAAGCCGTCCGAACAAGGCAATGAGGTCAATGGCATGTTCGCTGGATTTCCAGCCGAGCTTTACCGGCGCGGCGTCGAAACCATCGACGCCTCCACTGAAACCACTTTCAACGCCCGGAGCACGTGTATTGACGACCACCCAGGTTGCGAGCTTAACGGCTGCATCCTGCCAGCGGGCGTCGGCGGTCGCATCGTGTAACGCCAGCATGGCAAGCGCAGTCCAGGCGACGTTGCCTGTGGCTGTGCCGGACTGGTACGCATCTTCGACCCAGCGGTTCTGCGCTGTATCCCACCAGCCATTGGCCAGCACCTTCTCGCCTATGGCTCCCGCGCGATAGGTGTTGCGCAGACGGGTGTCGTGCAGCGCTGCGCGCTCCAGTGCCGCACCAATGCGCAAGGCTTCAGCGCGATGTCCGCAGGCCAGCAATGCCATGACGGCAAGCGCATTGTCATAGGTGAACGCCGCGGTGCGCAGCGCCGGCATGTCGATCTCTCCCCTGCCCTCCGCGCCATCGTAGCTGCGCAGGAACACAGGGGCATTGCCGGGAAAGGCACTAACCCGATTTTTCATTGCCTTGCAGGCCGGCGATGCCACTTCACGCGCGATTGCGTCGAGCGGCGCGCCCGGCTTGGCCGGCGCAGCGGCTACCGCGGTCGAAACTGCACTCAGACACAGCAACGCGAGCAATGCAGTGAACCTCAAGCGGAAACCGTCGCGCTCATTGCATTGATGTTCCCGCGCCACTGACGGGCTACGGCAGGCTCTGCGCGTGGGAGTCATCCTGCCGAGCCGCTCTCGCCAGGTTTCCGCGTGAGCAACGCGCTGCCTGATCCGGCTGGTCGAAGGGTCATCCATGGTGCGCTCCGAAGTCGGGCCGGTATCACACCGTAGTCGCTGTCGAAGCACAAGCCTCAGCCGTGCAAGCAGATCAGGGTGCATCTGTTTCGTTTCGTCAGGACGCGAGCGATGCGCACATATCCGCTCGTGCCACTGGTGACACCAGGGCGGCGATACGCCGCCCCGCTCCGCCGAGTTTCCACAAAAATTCTTGTGGAAATATTTCTGGCGAACCCGAAGGTCTCGCAGACATTCGCCCGCAGACCCCATCAGCACGGTTACTGCGGTGCAAACGCCTTCGCCGCCTTCTTGCCCTTCTTTTCGTCTTTCTTTTCCTTCATTGTCTTGGCCGGCTTCTTTTTCAGCGATTTTTTCTGGTCCATGCCCTTGCTCATGTCTGCTCCTCAGTGCGTGTCGTGGTCGTCTGCTGCAGTCGCAGCAAGCCGCTCGCAGTATGCGCCAGCCGGGGCGGTATAGGGCGCGAGGACGGAATTCAGCGCCGTGTCGCCAGCACGCCGTCCAGGGCGAGCTGTGCCTTGAAGCCGGCCTTCTCCAGCCGTTTCTCCACCTCGCGCGGCACATCGCGGCCGCTGGTGAGCTTGTTCGGACTGCCGGTGTAGTGGAACAGGCGGCCTCCCCGGCGCAGCACGCGCGCCAGCTGGCCGTAGAACGCCTGCGAATACAGCTCGCCGGCAATACCGAAGCGCGGCGGATCGTGCAGCAAGGCATCCACCGAGGCATCGGCAATCTGTGCAATCGCCTGCGACACGTCGGCATGCACAAGCTGCAGCCGGCTGCCGATGGCGGGCACTGCGGGATCGGGCGACCACGGGTTAAGCGTGCGCAGCCAGAGTACGTCGGCGTTTTTCTCGAACGAATGAACGCGTGCAACACCCGCTTCGACACAACAGGCGGCGAAGTAGCCCAGGCCGCCGCAGGTATCGAGTACTACCTTGCCGTGTGGCTCGATCAGCGCCACCTTGCGACGCGCATCCTCGAAGGGCGATTCCTTGGCGGTGGGAAGCATCTTGATGCCGTCGATCTCGAACGTCGGCGCGCCCCATTCGCTGGGCACCAGCTTGATCAGCGAGGCGGAGAAGCGCGACACCGACGCAAAGCCGGTGCCGTCCCAGTAATAGATGGTGCGGTCTTTCAGGCGCTGCGGATAGGGATAGTGCTGGCCGCGCCATTGCCAGGCGTCGGTCTCCAGTACGGCGTCGCCGTGCGAGCGCTGCAAGTCCAGCGAGCCGGTCCAGCTGCCTGCCCGTGCATCGCGAGCGGCCAGGAGTGCCTCGGCCGCTGCCAGGGTAAGCAAAGGACCGGAATAGTGCGGCTCGATAGGAAATCTCCTGGGGCGCCATCAGAGACGGCGGCGAAAAGGGCAAAGAGGCATTGTCCCAGCAACCCGGCAGAAGCGATTGCTCTGTCCGGCCCGGCATCTCATTGGGCAAGCCGCTGGCATTTCGCCCCGATGCTACAGTGTGCGGCCCTGCCGCAACACGGCTCCAGCGAGCAACGCGATGACTGACCAAGCTCCCTACCCCATCGGCACGCCCGGCCAGGCCTGGGGCGACGCGGAGAAAGCCGAATGGCTGTCGCGGCAGACCCGCCAGCGCAGTTACGCGGCGGATGTACTGAGTACGATCGAACGGCTGCGCTCGCACTTCGACGTAGTGGAATATGGCCGCCTCGACTACGCACCCGACACCTTTCCGCTTTTTGCCATCAAGAGTCGCGACTGGCGCGACGACTTGCCCTGGGTGCTGGTGACCGGCGGCGTGCACGGCTACGAAACCAGCGGCGTACACGGCGCTCTGCAGTTCGTCGAGCAGCACGCGGCAGACTATGCGGGTCGGCTCAATCTGCTCGTTGCCCCCTGTATCAGTCCCTGGGCTTACGAGCGGATTCACCGCTGGAATCGCGATGCCATCGACCCCAACCGCTCGTTCCGCGACGGCAGTCCGGCAGAGGAAGCCGCGGCGCTGATGCGCCTGGTCGCGCCGATTCGCGATCGCGTGCTGGTCCATATCGATCTGCATGAAACCACGGACACGGACGAGTCCGAGTTCCGGCCGGCGAAGGCCGCCCGTGATGGCGAAGAGTCCAGCCCTGGCGAAATCCCCGATGGCTTCTACCTGGTCGGCGACAGCGAGAACCCGCAGGCCGAGTTCCAGCAGGCGATCATTGCTGCCGTAGCACGCGTCACCCATATCGCACCGGCCGATCGAAACGGCGAGATCATCGGTTCGCCTGTCGTCTCGCCGGGCGTCATCAACTACCCGGTGCGGCAGCTCGGCCTGTGTGCCGGCATCACCGCGGCGCCCTACAAGACGACGACCGAGGTCTACCCCGACAGTCCCCGGGCCACGGCCGAGCAATGCAATACCGCGCAGGCGGTGGCCGTGACTGCGGCTATTCATTTCGCGTTGGCCAACCCCCGCAGTTTCGTGCCCGCCACCTAGCTGCGCTGCCCGGCCAGCCTGCGACATGCGCCGGCGCAACTACGCGGCAGCCTGGCTGGGGCCCGGTCCACCACCTGAATTGCGCGCCATGCGCAACCCCATCTACCATCGAGCGCCATGCCCTTTTACCGCGTGCCGCCAGCAATGATTCGCCCGCAGCGCCATGCGCTGGCGGGACGGCTGGTGTTCTGGTCGCTGCTGCTGGGTTTCCTGCTGCTGGGAACCGCAGCCCAGGCACATGATCACAGTCACCGGCATGCGGCACCGGCTCGCGCGGAAGCGATGCCAAGCCCGCCTGACGATGCAACGGCGTCGGGCCAGCACACGCCGGCCGACGACGAACACGGGCATCAGCACAGCGGCGATGCGCTCAAGGATCTGCTGACGCTGGGTCATAACCACGTTGGCGGCACGTGTCCGGGCCTGCCTCCGACGCTGTGGATCCTGATCGACGCCCCGCACGTCTCGCAACCGGTCGTGCCCTGGCCCGAGCGCACTCTGGGCGACAGCCGGCCCGACACACCGTTCCGACCTCCGATCGCCTGATTCCCGGACGCTCCGGCCGCGCCTGACGCGGCCTCGTTCCTGTGCGCGTCCTGCGCACGGTCGTCTGTCGATCAGAGGATTTCCTCGTGTTCCGTTCAGGCCTTCGGTCTCGGCTTGCCGGCGATTCGCCACCGGCGTGCCAATGCACAGGTCTTCCTGCGCCGTATAGCGGTACAGCAGGGTTTTCACCAGCGCGAGCAGCAGCATGAACAGGGTGCAGTTGTGTTGCGCGGCCAGCCGTTTCAACGCCGCGGCCAGGGCCGCATCGATGACGAATTCCTGCGTCGCGCCGGCGGAACTCTGCACGGCAGGGCGCGGATAGTCCGTCGCCAGATCCAGCAGATCCGGCGCGCCGGCAAGCTGGTCGCGCCAATAGCCGAGCTGGCCCTGCAACACGCCGTCGCGCTGCAGCCACTCGCGCTGGCCAATCGCATAGTCGACGTACTGGACGGGCAACGGCGCCAATGCAGGTGCCCTGCCCGCGCGCAATGCATCGAGCATTTGGCCCAGTTCGCTGACGAGCACGCCGATGGACCAGCCGTCGCTGACGATGTGATGCAGGTTCAGCATCAGCACGTGGTCGTCGGCGGCCAGCCGGATCACCTGGCCGCGGATCAGCGGGCCGCTTGCCAGATCGAACGGCGTTGCGGCTTCGGCTTCGCACAGCGCACGTGCCCGTGCTTCCCGCGCGCCGGCCGCCTGCGCGGTCAGGTCGATGCGGCCGAGGCGGAAATCCACCGTGTCCAGCACCTGCTGGCAGGGCTGGCCCTGCTCGCTGCGGAACACCGTACGCAGGCTTTCGTGGCGCTGGACGATCAGTCCGAACGCCTGCTGCAGCTGCTCGATATCCAGCTCGCCGGCAATGCGCACGGCACCGGGAACGTTGTAGCCGCTGCCGTCGGGGTCGAGCTGATGAATGAACCAGAGCCGTTCCTGCGCATAGCTCAGCGGCAGCCGTGGCCAGGCCTGGCGGTCGACCGGCACCAGCATTCGCCGCGCACCGCCGCCCGTCGCACCGAGCCAGTCCGCGATGGCGGCAATGTCGGCACCGTCGAACAAGGTCCGCAGCGGCAGGTCCCTGCCGAACTGTTCGCGGATCCGCGCCAGCAGCTGCGTCGCGAGCAGGGAATGTCCGCCGAGGTCGAAGAAACTGTCGTGCACGCCGATGGATGCAGTGGTCAGTTTCAGCACCTGCGCCCAGATGTCCACCAGCTGCCGCTCGATCGGCGTGCGAGCAGCCACCTGCTGCCGGTTCGATTCCAGCACCACGTCCAGCCGTTCCAGAGCACGCCGGTCGACCTTGCCGGCTGGCGTATGTGGAATCATGGACAGATGCACAAAGCCCTGAGGAATCAGGTAGCCGGGCAAGGTCTGCTGCAGATAGGCGCGCAGTTCGTCCGCGGGCGGCTGGGCGCCGTCGCGGCCGCGGTAGAACGCGACCAGCTGCCGGTTCGCACCTTCGCCACGCGCGACAACGACGGCAATATCGATCTGCGCATGGGTATGCAGGCGTGCTTCGATCTCGCCGGGTTCGATGCGAAAGCCGCGCAGCTTCAGCTGCGCGTCGATGCGGCCCAGGTATTCCAGCGTACCGTCGTCGAGCCAGCGCGCCAGGTCGCCGCTGCGGTACAGGCGCGTGCCGCGCACGAAGGGATTGGCGACGAAGCGCTCGCGGGTAAGCTCGGGCTTGCCCCAGTAGCCGCGCGAGACGCCGTCGCCGGCGATGCACAACTCGCCCGCCACGCCGGGCGGCTGCGGATTGCCATAGCGATCGAGCAAGTAAATCTGGGTATTCGCGATAGGCCGCCCGATCGGCACGCTGTCGCGGCCCTGCAGCGAGGCCGCCGTCACTTCTATCGCCGTGCTGATGATGGTGGTTTCGGTCGGGCCGTAGGTGTTGTGCAGGGCGATGCGGGGAAAGCGCTCGACGAACTCGCACGCCTTGGCATAGTCGAGTTTCTCGCCGCCGACGATGACGCAGCGGATGCCGGCCAGGTCCATGCCTGCACCCAGCAGCTCATGCAGGAACGCCGTCGGCAGATTCAGCACGCTGACCTTCTGCGCAGCGATCAGTGCCTGCAGCCGCTGCAGCGACAGCAGATCTTCCTTCGGCGCCAGTACCAGTTTCGCGCCGCTGTTGAGAATGCAGAACACCTCTTCCAGGAACAGATCGAAGCTCAGGCTGGAAAACAGGATCTGCGTGTCGTCCGCGCCGATGACGTACTGCGCGCGCGCGAACACGTTGTGGTTGACCAGGCTGCGGTGTTCGACCAGTACGCCTTTGGGCAAGCCGGTGGAACCCGAGGTATAGATCAGGTACGCCGGATCGCCCGCTCCAGCCGTGTGCTGCAGTTCGGCACCGCTCGCCTTGAGCGCCGCGATGTCCTGCTCGCGCGCCATTGCGGCATCGTCCCAGCACAGCAGGCGCACGGTGGGCGGCAGGCCTGGCTGCAGTCGCGCCAAGAACTGGCGCTGGGTCAGCAGCAGGGCCGCACCGCTGTCCTGCAGCAGGTAGGCGAGGCGCTCCTGCGGATAGTCCGGATCCAGCGGCACCGCAACGGCGCCGGCGCGCAGGATGCCGAGCAGGCCGACCAGCAGCGGCGGCGAACGATCCAGGCACAGCCCTACCCTGCTGCCAGCACCTACGCCCTTTGCCTGCAGGTAGATGGCGAGATCGCGGCTGGTCGCTTCCAGCCCCGCATAGGTCAGCGTATCGCTGCCGTGTACCAGCGCGATGCGCTGCGGCTGCGCCAGCGCCTGCTGCACGAACAGATCGTGAATGCACGCCTGCTTCGGATACGCGGCATGCGTATCGTTGAACACGTGCAGCACGCGCTGCTCTTCCGTCTCCGACAGGAAGGCGAAGGTACCGATCTCGCTCAGGGGATCGGCACGGATCGACTGCAGCAGGCGGCAGTAGTGCGCCAGCAGCCGGACCACGCTGGCGCGCGCGTAGCGCTGCACACCGTACTTCAGCTGCAGCACCAGCGACGTGCCCGCATCGAATACTTCCAGGGCGAGATCGGAATCGCCTTCCTGCACGATGCTGCCGAGGTATTCGATATCGGGCCCCGGCTCGTCCGCTGCACGGGCGAATTCGGCCGGATGCAGGAAATCCTGCAGCGCGTAGGAGACCTGGAAGATGCCGTTCTCGCCGGCAACGCGATGGCGCGGACCGTCGCGCATCAGCGCGAACGGATACGTGCTGTGGTACAGCGCTTCCAGCATCGTCGCCTGCGTGTCGTGCAGGAAATCCACAAAGCGGCGCGGACCGCTGCAGCGGATACGCAACGGCACCATGTTGACGAAGTAGCCGATATCGGTGGCGTAGTGCTGCTTGCTGCGGGCCGACACCGGCATGCCGATGACGATATCGTCCTCGCCGCTGTAGCGATGCAGCAGTACCGCAAAGGCCGACAGCAGGATGGCCGAAGGCGTTGCGCCGTAGTCGCGCGCGGCCTGGCGCAGCCAGGCCGACAGATCCTGCGGCAGGGTTTCGGTCAGCGTGGAACCCTGCTCGCCGCCGCCGGCAGCCGGTAGCGGCAGCTGCGGCACCAGTTCGAAACCCGAGGGAATTCCGTCGAGCTGCCGCTGCCAGTAGCTGGCCTGCTTGGCACCGTCGGGCGAGGCCAGCAGGGCAGCTTCGGCCGCGACGAAGTCGGCATTGCCCGACGGCGCGGCAACGCCAGACAACGGCTTTCCCTGCAGCAGACAGCGGTAGTTGGCCAGCAGGGCTTTCAGCAGCAGCACGGCGGAACTGCCGTCGAAGATCAGGTGGTGCACGGTGATCAGCAGCACCGAACGCATCGCGTCCTGGCGCAACAGCGCGATGCGCACCAGCGGACCGTTCTGCAGATCGAATGGCAGGCTGGCACGCCGGCGCAGGAACGGCAGCAACTGGGCGTCGTCCGCGGGCGCGGGTTCGTGGCTATCGACACTGCTGCGGCAGCGCGGGTGTGCCAGCAGACGAGCAACGCCGTTTTCGTCGATGACGTGCGTCGTGAGTATCGGATAGCGATCGAGCACGGCGCTCCAGGCCTGCTGCAGCACCGCCAGGTCGACCGCACCGTGTAATTTAATGCAAAGGGGAATATTGTACGCACTGGAGGCGGGGTCGAGCCGCTGCAGCAGGTATAGCGCGCGTGCGCCCACTGACAGGGCAAAGCCCCGCTCGCCGTCGCCGTCGCCGCCGGCCTGGGGCGTGGGCACGGGCGCTTCCGCCTGGCGGCGCGCCTGCAGCAGCGCCACCAGCTCGGTCTTGTGCTGCGCGATCGCAGCCTTCAGCGGCGGCGTCAGCGCACCCTTGTGGGCGTAGCAGTTCAGCTGGCCGTCTTCCAGCGACAGCCGTATCCGCTGGCCAGCGAGAGCACGCAATAGTTCGATTACCGTCGCCACGCAGCTCCCCGTCTGCTGATTCGCTCGCCGCCCCCTCGGCGAGTGGCGTGCCCGCCAGGCCGCGGCCGGCAAACGCCGGCGCGGCCGCGTCAGGACACTAGCCGTGTGCCGCCATGCGCACGCCCTGCGACATCGTGCGATCGTCGACGAGCTTGCCGTCGAACAGCGATACCTGGCGCTGCGCCTGCTCGGCGGAACGCGGATCGTGCGTGACCATCACGATGGTGCTGCCCTTGCGATGCAGGGCGGCGAGCTGGTCCATCACGATCTGCGCATTCTTCGAATCGAGATTGCCGGTCGGTTCGTCGGCCAGCAGCACCTTGGGCTTGCCAACCAGCGCGCGCGCAATGGCGACGCGCTGCTGCTGGCCGCCCGACAGTTCTGCTGGATAGTGCTTCTGGCGATGACCGATCTCCACCTGCTCCAGTGCCTCGACCACCATTTCGTGACGCTGCTTGCGCGAGAGGTCGTTGCGGAAGGTCAGCGGCAGTTCGACATTCTCGAACACGCTCATGTCGCCGATCAGGTTGAAGGCCTGGAAGATGAAGCCGATTTCCTGGTTGCGCACGCGCGCCTGCTCGGCCTCGCCGAGACTCGACACTTCCGCGCCGTTGAGCAGGTACTTGCCTTCGGTGAAGGAGCTGAGCAGCCCCATCACCGACAGCAGCGTGGATTTGCCGCAGCCCGACGGGCCGCTGATCGACACGTATTCACCCGCGTCGATGGTGAGATGAATATTGTTGAGCGCCCAGGTCTCCAGGTCGTCCGTGTAGAAGATCTTCTTGACGGCCTGCAATTCGATCAGGTGTTGCTTGCTCATGACGATCTCCTGTGCACCGGCATGTCTGGGCGGTGCGTTGTGTATCACGCTGGATGGCGGCGACGGTGCCGCCAATGTGCCTGTGCCGCCGCGGCCTGGCCGCGGCGGCGTCCGATTTGCGTTACTCGTAGCGCAATGCCTCGCCCGGCTCCAGCCGCACTGCCCTGCGCGTCGGGAAATACGAGGCCGAGAAGATCACCACGAACATGACCACCAGCACGCCGACGATCACCACGGCGACGCGGTCCAGCGCGTTGGGTATTACCGACGCGAGCATGTTCGTCATCACCACGCCGAGGAAGCCGCCGATCAGCGCAATGGCGAGATAGATCGCGCCCTGGCGCACGAAGATCGCGGTGATCCGCGCGGTAGTGCTGCCGAGGGCGCGGCGAACGCCGATTTCCTGGGTGCGCTGGGCGACCGAACGGCTGATCAGTCCGAACAGACCGCTCGCCGCCAGCAGCACGGTGATGCCGACGATCACGCTGAACACCGGAATGATCGACGCGAAGCCGATATCCAGCGCGGCCAGCAGGTCGTCGAGTTTCTGCAGGTTGTGCAGCGGCAGATCGCGGTCGACCGTAAAGGCTGCTTCGCGGATCGCGGCAGCGGCGTTGGCCGTGGCCGCGGGCGCCTTGACGATGACGTGGAACGCCGCCGGCGCGGCCTGGCGCGTGGACCGGTAGATCACACCGGCATCGCCGCTGTACGGCTGCCCGGCGACGTGCGAAACGACGCCGACGATGGTCAGCCAGGGACCGTTGCCCGCTGGGTCGATCTGGATGCGCTTGCCCAGCGGATCCTGGTCGGGCCAGTAGCGCTTGGCGGTGTGCTCGTCGATCACGGCGACGTTCAGCGCGGTTGCCGAGTCGGTGCTGTCGAACAGACGGCCGGCGCGCAGGCTGATGCCGAGCACCTCGAAGTAATTGTCCGCCACGGCAGTGACCGGCAATGTCAGCGCGCCTTCGCTCGCCGCGACCTCGCGGTTCTCGATCGCCACTGCTTCCTCGATCGGACGCGTCGGCACGGCTGTCGCGAACGTCGCGCTGGAACCGGGCAGGCGCCGGCCGATGGCGCCGGACAATTCGTTCCAGTAGTTGGTGCGCGCTGCCGCGTCGGCGTACTGGCTGCCGAACACGGTAGGTTCGGTCGACACATGCACGCCAGCCGTAGCCACGCCCTTGGCCTTGCCTGCCTCGTCGCCGACTGCCACCACCAGGCTCGCGCAGATCACCAGCAGCATGCAGGAAATGATCACCTGCACGCCGACCAGGATCATCGCGCTCTTGGAACTGCCGCGGCCGGACGAAACACCCTTGCCGCCGCTGGCGATCACCTTGGCCGCATCCTGCCGCGAGATACGCCAGGCGGGAATCAGCGTGCTGGCCAGCCAGATCACCGCGGCAGCGAGAATCGCCGCGAACAGATCGACCACGCGCATCTCCGGATAGTCCGGTGGGAAACCCGAGGCCAGTACCTGCGACGGGAAATCGCGGATGCTCTGGCCCCACTGGATGCCGATCATCGCCAGCCCTATGCCGACGACCAGCCCCAGCGCAATGATGACGACCGACTCCAGCAGGCACTGGCGCAGCAGGCGTGCGCGCGAGGAGCCCAGCGCCGAGCGCAGTGCCAGCTCGCGGCTGCGTTCCAGCAGGCGCGCATAGAAGATCATGCTGATATTGACCGATCCCAGCAGCAGCACTGCGATCGCGATGAAGCCGGACACGATGATCACCGGCATGTTGGCATGGCTGTAGATGCGATAGGCCGGAAACAGGGCGACCTGCCGCGTCGCATCGAAATTGGCGCTGTAGCGCTTGTTGACCTCGTCCACGACCGGCTGCAGCTCGTTCATGACGGTGTCGGCGTCCTGGCCCGGCTCCAGCCGCACGAACGCCGACAGGACCGGCGCCGAATCCAGCGGCGCGGCCAGCGGCTGCGGCGACAGGGGAAACCAGACCTCGAAGTCCTGGAACGCGTAGAAGCCTTTCGGCATCACTGCCACGACCTGCATCGGCTGCGCGTCGATGCGCACCTGCTTGCCGACGATGGACGCGTCCGCAGCGAAGTATTTCTGCCAGGCCTCGTGGCTCAGGATGACGACCGGGGCCGAACCGTTCTGCCCGTCGGTGGCAGTGAACAGCCGGCCCAGCTGGGGCTGCACCGCCATGGCCGTGAACAGGCCAGGGCTGATCAGCGCGGCGCGCAGGGTATTGCTCTCCTCGCCCTCGCTGAGCACCGCCTCGCGTCCGGCGAATGCGCCGATATGGTTGACTGCGCGGCGCCGGTTGAGCAGTTCCTGGTAGGTATACGAATCCAGGCGCGGACGCGCGCGCTCGGTCGCCTTCGGCGAGATCTGTACGCTGAGCCAGTTGCCCGAGTCGCTGAACGGCAGCGGCCTGAATGCGATCGCATAGTCCATCACGAAGACGAACAGCGCCAGGCCGACGCTGAGGGCGACCACCAGCGCGGACAGCAGCGAATGCGTCATCGTCTTGCGCAACAGGCGCAGAGCGTATCTCAGGTCGAACCACAGGTTCGTCAGCATTGACTAGCTCACTTTTGGATTGAATTGAAAAAAGTCAGGAAAATTCAAAAACAGCTGCGTTGCTGCGCAAGCGGCCCTGCCGGCACCGTTGCGCACGGACTGCCGCTCAGTTGAGCAGGATTCGTTCCTTGCTCTGCCACTCGCCCGTTTCGGAGGTGATGATGCGATCGCCTGCTTCCAGACCGGCCAGCACCTGCAGGAAATCGAGCGAAACCTTGCCGGCCTGGATCGGCACGCGCGTCGCATAGGCGCCGCCGGACTCCAGCTTGTATACGGCGATCGCCGCGTTGGATTTCACATAGGCGGGCCGGCCTACGTACAAGGTATCGGGCAGCTGGCTCAGATACACCACGCCCTCCACCGGCAGCTGCGGCCGCGCACCGGCGGGAATGCCGCCCTTCAGGTCGACATCGACGATCACGGTGCCGTCGGTGACGGCCGGGTCGACACGCGTCACCGTACCGTCGACCGTGCCATTGCGCGTATCGACGACGACGTTCTGGCCAATCTGCACCTCGGTCGCCTCGCGCGCCGGCACACGCAGTTCCGCATACAGCTGGTCGGGCTGGGCGATGCGGCCTATCGGCGCGCCGGGCTGCAGCTGCTGGCCGACATCGACCGAGATCTCCTGCACGACGCCGTCGATGCCCGCGACGATGCGCAGATTGCCGACCTGGTCGCGGGCGCGGTCCAGCGCCTTGGCCAGCTCGTCGACACGCGACTGCTTGACGTCGAGCTGCACCTTGACGTTGTCGCGTATCGCCTTGAAGCGGTTCTGCTCAAGCGCGAACTGCTCGGTGGTCTGGGCCACGGTGAGCTTGCTGTTGTCGTAGTCGATCTCCGACACGATACCGCGGCCGAACAGCTTCGTTTCCGCCGTCAGGCGGCCCTGCGCCCGCTGCATGGCGAACTTGGCCTGGGTCAGCACGGCCTCCTGGTTCAGCAGGTTGGCGCGCTGTTCCGCCTCGGCGGCCTTGGCTTCGTTGACGGCACCTTCCCAGGCAGACTTGGCCTCGTCCGCGCTGGCAACCAGCTGGGGATTGCCCAGTTCGACCAGCACGTCGCCGGTCTTGACGACATCGCCCGGCTTGACCAGCGCCTTGGCGACGCGGCCGGTCACCTGCGAGGCGATGTACTCGACATTGCGCGGCAGGAGCTGGCCGTTCGCATGCACCTTCACTTCGAGGGTGCCGCGCTTGACCGTGTCGATGGTGACCTTGCGGCGTTCCACGCGCTGGGTGCTGAAGTCGATTCGCGCCAGCGTGATGCCGCCGCCCAGCAGTGCGCAGACGGCAACGGCCACGATGACGGCACGCTTGCTGAGGAAGCTTTTTGATTTGGGGCGGGCGTAGTCCATGCGCTGCTGAGAGCAATCCTTGTGCCAATGGATACTTGTCCGGAAAACAGCGACTTATAAAGTTACTTGCGACACCCGTCCCGATAGCGGGACGGGCCAGTCCTGAAACTGAGGCAGCTGCTGTCACCCAGGCAAAAAAGGAACGGCGCGCGACACCTCGATCGGCGCAGCCGGCGCGCGGCAATCGACGGCGGCGCGCCGGTGCTTGCGCTCAGAGCGCGGGTGTCGCGGCGGCGCCGGCCGGTACCAGTACCTGGGCCAGCGCCTGCACCGCTGTACCCCGCAGCAGCGAATAATGATCGGCGTCGAGATCGTGTACGTGTACGGCGTGCCCGAGCACGGCGTTCCAGCCATAGTCGTGCGGCAATGCCGCCGCGCTGGCCTGCACCTGGGTGGCACGGAACAGCAGCACGTCGATCTGCCGCGGCAAGGCACGCGGCTGGTAGGCCTGATAGCAGCGCCGGCTGGCCTGGAATACGCGGTACAGCGTCTCGTATTGCGCGCGGTCCAGCGCGATGCCGTGCTCGCCGAGGACGGCGATCAGCTGCTCCACAGGCATCGCCCGCAGCTCGGCCGCGCTGACGGCAAACGCCCTGCCCGACTGCTCGGCCATTTCCCCGCAGAGCTGGCGCATATCCTCGAACTCGTCCGCTGCGCGCTGGGCGTACAGCACGGCCGGCGTGGCCGCGTCGAGCAGGGCCAGGTAGTCCACCGTCTCGCCCTGCTCCAGCAGCTGCCGCGCCATCTCATAGGCGACGACGCCGCCGTAGGAATGACCGGCCAGGCGATACGGCCCGCGTGGCTGCAGCGCACGAATCGCGGCGATGTTCGCCGCCGCCGTGGTTTCCACGCTGTCCGGCGGCGCCGCCGTGCCGTCGAGCCCGATCGCCTGCACGGCATGGAACGGTTGCTCCGGGCCGAGCGCGCGGCTCAGTTCGCGCAGGCTCAGCACGTTGCCGCCGACGCCGGGCAGCGCAAATAGCGGCGTGCTGTCGCCGCCGGCCTGTATTGTCACGACGAGGTCCGCGGGCGCGGCCGGTGCGGCTTCCTTGCGCAGGCTCTCGACCAGTTCGGCGAGCTGGCCGATGGTCACCTGGTCGAACAGTGCACGCACGGGCAGCTCCACGCCGAGCTGCGCACGGATGCGGTACAGCAGCTGGGTGGCGAGCAGCGAATTGCCGCCAAGCTCGAAGAAATTGTCGTTGACGCCGATCTGCGCCTGTTCCAGCACGAACCCTTTTTCCTTGAACACATGCGCCCAGATCTCGGCCAGTGCACGTTCGGTGTCGCTGCGCGGCGCGATGTATTCCTGGCTCGATTCCAGGCCGACGTCGATACGTTCCAGCGCGCGCCGGTCGGCCTTGCCATTGGACGTCACCGGAATCGACGCGACGCTGACGAAGGCCGCGGGAATCATGTATTCGGGCAAGGTTTCCAACAGGTGGGCGCGCAGATCCTTGTGCGCCAGCTTGACCATGTCGTCGCGGGTCGAGTCGTGGGTGCGGTAGAACGCGATCAGCTGCTTGTAGCCGTCCGGTCCACGCGCGATCACCACGCTTTCGCTGATCGCCGCATGCCGGTTCAGGTGCGACTCGATCTCGCCGGTCTCGATGCGCACGCCGCCGATCTTGACCTGCGCGTCGATGCGGCCGAGATACTGGATATTGCCGTCGTCCAGCCAGCGCGCGAGATCGCCCGTCTTGTACATGCGCGTGCCGGGATCGAACGGATTGGCGATGAAGCGTTCCTGCGTCAGCTCTGCGCGGTTCAGATAGCCGCGCGCGAGGTTCACGCCGGCGATATGCAGCTCGCCAGGCACGCCGACGGGCTGCTGATTGTTCGCCTCGTCGACGATATGGATCTGCGTGTTGTCGATCGGCGCGCCGATCGGCACGAACGGATAGGCGATGCGCGTGCAGTCGTAGAAGGTGACGTCGATCGCCGCCTCGGTGGGGCCGTACAGATTGTGCAAGGCGGCATTCGGGAATACCGCGCGATAGCGGTCGACCGAGGTGCGGTCCAGCGCTTCGCCGCTGCAGAAGATCAGCCGCACGCCGGGGCACTGGCCCTTGGCGTTGTCGAGGAACGCGTGCAGCATCGACGGCACGTAGTGCAGGGTCGTGACGCCGCTGCGGTTGATCAGCCCTTCCAGGTACTGCACGTCGGAATGGCCGTTCGGCACGGCGAATACCAGCGATGCACCGGTCATCGGCGGCCAGAAGAATTCCCAGACCGACACGTCGAAGCAATACGGAGTTTTCTGTACGACGACGTCGGCGCTGCCCAGGCCGTAGCTGTTCTGCATCCAGTGGATGCGGTTGACCAGGGCGCGATGCTCGACCAGCACGCCCTTGGGCTTGCCGGTTGAGCCCGAGGTATAGATCACGTAGGCGACATTGTCCGGCTGCACCTCGCGGCGCAGCTGTTCGCCGCCCTGCAGGCGCGCAGCGGCATCGCTGCGCAGGGCCGGCCATTGCTGGTCCAGCGTGACGACGCTGATACCCGCACCGGCCAGCGCGGCCAGGCGATCGCGGAACTTCGCCTCGGTCAGTATCACGCGTGTGGCCGAGTCTTCCAGCATGTAGCCGACGCGGTCGTCCGGATACTCCGGATCAATCGGCATATAGGCGCCGCCGGCACGCACGATGCCCATGATGCCGATCATCATGTCGACCGAGCGCTCCACGCACAGCGCGACGATCGCATCGGGGCCTATGCCCAGCGACTGCAGATGCAGCGCCAGCAAGCCGGTCTCCTGCTCCAGTTCGGCATAGCTCAGGCGGCGCTCGCGACAGGACGTTGCCGGCCGGTCGGGACCGGCAGCAACCTGGTCGAGAAAGAAATCGTGGATGCAGCGATCCTGCGGAAACGGCGCATCGGTGGCGTTCCAGCCGCGCACCAGTTCGCGGTCTTCGACGGTCGCGATCGGATAGTGACCGAGCAGGCGCTGCGGATCCTTGCCGATTTCCTCCAGCAGCACGCGGAAGTGTGCCAGCAGCGCGCGGATGGTCTCGTTCGGGTACAGCTCGGGATTGCTCTGCAGATGAATGCGGAACGCGTCGCCGTCGTTGAATACCTCGAAGGCGAGATCGAAGTCGCCTTCCGCCTCCTGGCGGAAACCGTTCACCGGCGCCAGGCCGAACTCGTCGCGCAGGCCGCGGAATTCGCCATCGTCCAGATTGGCGAATTCCTGGTAGGCGTAATACACCTTGAATTCGGTATTTCCCTCGACCTTCTGCCGATTCATCATCAGCGGGAACGGATAGGCGGAATGGAACACCGCATCCAGCATCGTCATCTGCGTCTTGCGCAGGAAATCCGGTAGCGTCAGCGGTTTTTCGAACTGCGCGCGGATCGGCACGATATTGAAGAAATAGCCGATCTCGTCGGCAAACTGCGCGTCGGGCCGCACGATGACCGGCATCACCACGACGATATCTTTCTGGTTCGAATATTTGTACAGCAGCAGCTGGAATACGGCCAGGAACAGCGCCGAAGGCTGCAGGGAATGTGTCCTGGCGAAATCGCGCAGCCACTGGCTGGTCGGCTCCGGCAGCACATCGACGATGATTTCCGCCTTGTAGCCCGGCGGCAGCGGCTGCGGCGCGTCGGGCAGCAGCTTGAAGCCCGGCAGTTCGCCGCGCAGCTGCTCTTTCCAGAAATCCGAATGCTGCGCGCCTTCGGCCGAGGCCAGCATCTGCGCTTCCCAGTCCACGAACGGCGCGAAGCCCGATGCGTCACGCGCCGGCGGCGGCGCGATTCCCCCGGCAACATCGCGGTAGGCAGCAAACAGCGCGCGCAGCAGGATACCGGTGGAGAAACCATCGAAGATGATGTGATGGATCAGGATGAACAGGCCGGTCTGTCCGCCGGCCCAGGTGAACAGGGTTATGCGCGACAACGGGCCCTGCTGCAGATCGAACGGTTCCAGCACCTTGGCCTGGAAATGCGCGACCAGTTCGGCATCGGTCTGCAGCGGTAGTGTTTCGTGCCGGATGGCGGAGCGGCAGCGCTCGTCCAGCTGATGCGACAGCGTGCCTTCGTGTTCGACGAAGCGCGTCTTGAGCAGCGGGAAGCGGTCGATGACGCGGTCCCAGGCCTGGGCCAGAAGGCCTGCGTCGATCGCGGCACCGATCTTGATGCAGATGGGAACGGCGTGACTGCGCTGGGGATTGAGCTGCTGCAGGATGTAATGCGAATTCTCGCCCACCGACAAAGGAAACTCGCCGACACCGCGCGCGGCGGACTGCTTGCCGTCGCCGTTTCGCAGGATGTCCATGATCGCCGGCTTGAACCGGGCAATGCCGTTCGTCAGTTCGGTAGTCAATGAACCTTTCGGCGCATAGCAGCTCAACTTGCCGTCTTCGACGGCGAGCTTGATGTCCTTGCTCGCCAGCTCGCTTAGCAACTCCCAGACCTGTTCCACATTGCCCTCCAGTGAACTACTGAATGCCTCGGACGACGATCGCGGCACGCGCCGGATCAGCTCATCGGGCGGTTCCTCGCAAAAAAAAGCCGGCAAACGCACGCCGCGGCCATGCCGAAAAAAGCGCTGGTGCGTCAGCTGAAACCCTGCCGATGCGGCGCGGCAGGCCGACGCAGCACGGTGCGGCATGTGTCATCGAACGCGACGAAGCGAGGTGTGGATGCGCAATCGGACGACGCGGTACAGCAGCGGCGAGCCAACGCACGCTGCGCTGCGGGCAGCCGTCAAAGTCCAACGCGGCACGTCCACTGCGGCATGCAGGCGCGGCGATGCAGGCCCGCCCCGACCCTGCCGCCCGTGGGCGCAGCTGTCGGATGCGGATTCGATCTCTATGCACCCGCAGCGCCCTCGTGTTCAAAAAAAATGCCCGGCCCATCGCGGGAACGCGCACGTTGCAATTCTGCTACGACGCCAACTGTGAAAACCTCGAAGCAAACACTATGCCACAAGTAAACTGCGGACAAAACAGCCGTTTGATTCAGAGGCAGGACTGTCTCGTCCCAAAAGCGGGACGGGCCAGTCCTGAAAATGGAAAAGCATGCCTATGCCGCCGATGAAAAGTAACGCCTTCCCGCTAGACGCGCGTGGACCAACCTGCACGAAATCGCATTTGCTTCGAATATACAACTTGCTTTTGGCATAAGACACTGGCAAGCGCCCGTTGCAGAGGTCACAATCGCCACTCCCATGGCCGGGCCATCGACGCTGTATGTCGCGGCTCGCTGTCCATGCGATGACCTCGGCCCACGTCGTTCCGCTAACCCGCGAATAGGAAACCGCTTCGTGAAGATACTTTTCCTGAATATTTGGGCCGATTGGCCGTCCAATCGCCTGTACCTCAATAACGAGGAACACGAAATCTGGTACGTCTGCAATCCCAGCGGCCTGAAGTACGTGAAGAACTATCTCGCCGCGGACGAGATCGCCGGCCTGACCTTGCCGACCAGCGAAGATCCCCGCGAGCTGATGCAGCTGCTGCAGGGCGTCTACCAGCAATTCCCGTTCGAGCGCGTCGTCGCTGTCGACGAGCGCACCGTGCTGCCGGCTGCCTATATCCGCCAGGCCTTCAATATTCCGGGCCCGCGTCCTGCCGAAGTCGACGCATTCCGCAGCAAGCGCACCATGAAGGAATGGCTGGCACCGCGCGGCGTGCGCGTGATCCGCGACCTCGACCAGGCAGAGCTGGAAGCCGGTCCGTTCATTCCCTGCGTGATCAAATGCCCCGACGGTACCGCCTCCGGCGGTGTCTACCTCTGCCATACCCGCGCCGAGTACGAAGCGCACCGGCACGAACTCGCCGATGGCGCCATGCTCGAGGAATTCGTCGAAGGCGAGATCTTCCATGTCGACGGCGCCTATAACTCAGAAGGCGTAGTGTCGATTCCCCACGCGTATATCAATACCTGTTTCGATCACTACGTGCTCGGCCTGCCGGTCGGTTCGGTCGGCGTCGACGATCCGGTACTCAAGCAGCGCCTGGTCGCGTTCACCCACGACATCATCGCCGCCCTGCCGCTGCGCGAAGGTGTCTATCACCTGGAAATCATTCGCACGCCGAAGGACGAACTGGTGTTCCTCGAAATCGGCGGCCGCGTCGGCGGCGGCGAGGTGTATCGCAATTTCACCGACGTCTATAACTTCGATCTGCTGGAATTCCATATCGCCTCGCAGCTCGGCCAGTCGCCGAAGCTGCGCAAGGTGCGCGAAAACACGGTCGGCGGCTGGCTCATGATCAACAGCGTCGAGCACGTACCGGGCATTTTCACCGGCATCCGCTACGAGCCGCTCAGCGACGACAACTGCGCCTATTCGTTGTGGCATCCGCGGCTCGGCCACAAGTACGAGCAGCGCGAACGCATGTCGCTGAAATATTCGTTCCGCGGCGATACCTCGGCCCAGGTGCGCGCCAGCGTGATCGAGATGATGGAAAAGGTCAGTCTCGATTCGGTGCCGCAATCCGAGCCAGCCGTGGTTCCGGCCGCGGCGGTCGAAGAAGTGGCCTGACAGGCCCGCACAGTAAAAAGCCGCGCCAGCCGATGTCGGTTGGCGCGGCCCTGGTTTTCCTGCCTTGCTGCAATAGCGCTTGCTGTCTGCGGGTTCTGCCGGATCAGCCCGCGTTCGGCTCTTCGATATAGGCAAGCCTGACCGACGGGTCGCCGTACTTTTCCTTGAACTTGTCGCTGACGACAAAGTTGCCGATGTTGCGCAGCGCGATATACGCCGTCTTTTCGTGGATGGTGCTGTATACGAAGTAGGGAATCATGCCGCCTTCGTACATGTCGACGATGTATTCCACGTCGATCTCGCCGTTCGCCGCCGGCTTGAAGGTCCACAGGTTGTTCATGTGCGGCACGCGGATGCAGCAGTCGTTCGGCGGAATGCGATCCGGATCGCCAAGGTAGTGAACCTTGACGGCCTTGGTCGCGGCATCCTGCGACACGTCGACCTTGACCACGAACTGGCGCTTGTTGAACGGCTTGTAGTTGTACACGAAGGACATGTACTGGACCTGCGGGCTGACGTTGTCGAGCACGACATAGTCCGTGCAGCCGACATCGTCGCAGGTGGTCGGGTCTTGCATGAAACGCGTGATGCTGGTCAGCGACGAGCGGAAGCGGGTCGTGCCCTTGTATTTCACGATCGTCGTGCCGGCCGGCTTCTGCCAGAACACCTTGACGCCGTCCTTTTCCGGCAGCGCGTGCCATTCGTCGGAGCCGGTATACTTGTAACCCAGATGCGCAACTACGGCCGCGGCGACGAGAACCAGCAGGCTGCGCAGCAGGAATCGTTTGATACGCCCTTTTTTACGCGCCGGTGCCGGACCGGTAGACGAAACGCCTTCCATTGTATTTCCCCGAAATTAGTCTGTAGTCGAGCCGCCAGTTCTGGTGCAACCGGCACGCGACGGCGTGCGCGCCGGTCATGTTGTGCTGTCGCGCCGGTCAGGCCGGTGCAATCTCGTCGATATCGAAGTAGCCGTTGTAGCCTTTTACATACACGGCCGGGCGGTGGCCGAACAGCACAAGCGCTTCAGTCCGCGTTTCCAGGGTCGCATCGTTCATCAGGCTTGAGCGCACCTTGGTGCCGACCGCATGACGCTGGTTCCAGGCGGCGACTTTCTGCTCCGCGGTCGATCCGCCAGCGACGGCAGATACCGTGGCTACGGCCGCGGTTGCGGCCGGTGCCGCTTTCGGTGCGGCAGTTTCCTGTGCCTTGGATGCGTTCTTGGCCAGATAGTCGCGAATCGACTTGACCAGGCGCGTCAGCACGTCGCCGTGGCCGGCTTCGTCGAACTGCATGGGATCGTCGGCGCTGCCCAGGCCAAGCAGATACTGCACGCTATCGGACCATTTCACCGGACTGGCGATCTGGCGCGCCAGGGTCTCGACCACGGCATCGCTTTCGTACGGCAGCGCGGTGACATTGGAAATCACCGGAATCTTCGGTGCGGCCAGCTCGAAGGTCTGCAGGAAGGCACGGAATTCCTGCTGGGCTTCGCTGAGAAAACGCGTGTGGAACGCGCCGCTGGTATTGAGCGGGAAAAACAGCACGCGGCCTTTCTGCAGCAGCGGCTGCGCA
Organism: Tahibacter aquaticus; assembly: GCF_004363655.1. GTDB lineage: Bacteria > Pseudomonadota > Gammaproteobacteria > Xanthomonadales > Rhodanobacteraceae > Tahibacter > Tahibacter aquaticus. The sequence goes on along the minus strand of NZ_SNZH01000020.1, from coordinate 15,100 downwards.
GCGGTGACTTCGTCCTTGAGGCCGGAGATCACGATCTGAGTCGGCGTGTTGAAATTTGCCAGCTCGACATTCGTCAGGCCATTTTCTTTCAGCACCGCCTCGATCTGATCCGGCGTGGAATTCAGCACTGCGGCCATGCCGCCGCCGGAAACCTGGCTCATGAGCTGGCCGCGCTTCTGCACCAGCTTCAGGCCGGTCTCGAAACTGAAGACCTCCGCCGCCAGCAGGGCATTGAACTCGCCCAGGCTGTGGCCGGCCAGATAGTCCGGCTTCGCATCCGTGTCTTTCAGGCGCTTGTAGTACGAAAGCGCGTTGACGACGAACAGCGCCGGCTGGGTGAAGCGCGTGTTGTCCAGTTCCTTGCGCGGATCTTCCAGGCAAAGCTGCTTGATCGAATAGCCGAGTATTGCATCGGCCTGCGCGGTCAGTTCGGGAAACTCGTCGAACAGCGCGCCGCCCATGCCGCGTACCTGCGAGCCCTGGCCCGGAAACATGCACGTCTTCATGCCCTACTCCTTCACCTGCACTGCCCGGCATCGATGGATACCGGTGACTGAAATCGATACGGAAATGGTGTTCTCGGCCGATCGTGCCCGCCACGCGAAACCGCGGCGGAACACGCGGCTCAGGCCTGCGCGCCGACGCTTTTGCTGTGCAGCAGCGCGGCCAGCTCGCCGATGTTCTCGGCGCGGATGGTCTCGGCCAGCGGAATATCCAGCTCCATCACTTCCAGCGTCATCATCACGATCTCGGAGCGGTCGATCGAGTTCGCGCCGAGTGCGCGCAGCGAGTCGGTCCACTGGAAGTCGTGCTGTTCCAGGCGCGGAATGACTTCGCCGGCATGCTTGGTGATCAATGCAAAAATCTCTTCTTTGTTCACGATGATTCCTCTGTCGATGATGCGGGGCGAGACCTGGACAGGTACCGCCGGGCGGATGAAATGCCGGTTCAGCTGACCCAGTCGTATTCCCGGTGGAATTCCTTGATCTCTTTGAGGAACAGCGTCGGCTTGCCATGGGCGGTGCGGGCCTGGGGAATGAATTCCGCGTCCAGCACTACGTTGCGCGTACCGAACTTGACCGTGTTGTTGGTCACCAGCAGTTCGTCGTATTCCTCCATCGTCAGCTCGTAGCGCCGGTCGAGGTGCTGCTTGATGTTCTGGGCGCGCAGTCGCGACTGCCCTTCCTGCCCGGCGACGCCGCTAAAGAATTCGGAGCAGCAGCCCGAGCCGTAGGAGAAGCAGCCGATGCGCTGCGACGTGCCGAAATCGCCGTGGTCGATCGCGCTGGCAATCGCCATCAGCGTGCTGGCACCCATGATGTTGCCGACGCGCTGGCAGTAGTTGAGGCTGGGCTGTACGCGCCGGTCGAAATCGGCTTCGATCTCGGCCGGCCGCGCCTTGGCGATCTTGCGCATGATGTTGCGGTGCGCGCCCTTGACCATGCCGCCGAACGGCGTGTGCATGGCGAGGTAGCCGAAGGTGGCGGAAAGATCCGCGCCCTCGACGCGTTTCTGGTATTCGAGGAAAGCCTTCTCGCAGCAGTCCAGGTACGACAGCAGCGACAGGTCGGCATCGCCGGCTTCCTTGTCCGGCGCGGGCCGGCAGGTGTCCATGACTTCGTAGCCGTAGTAGCCGCTGGCGCCGACATCGACCTGGAATACGTGGGGAATCTCGCTGATCAGCGCGGCGACTGCGCCAGCGCCGCTGCTGGGTTCGAAGAACGACCAGTCTTCGGTCAGTCCTTCGCCGCCCTCTTCCACCATGAAACGCGAGATATCGGTCGCGATCAGCAATACCTTGGCACCCGGCGACACACCCGAGAGGATGAAGTTGATCGCCGTCTGCAGGCCGGCGATACCGGAATAGCAGGCGTTTTTCAGCTCGAACAGGCGGCAGTTGCGGTTCAGGCCCAGCAGGCTGTGGAAATACGTGCTCATCGACTTGCCGAAATCGAAGGCCGACTCGGTACAGGTGATGACCACCTCGATGCGGTCCTTCTCCTCCGGGCTCAGCGCGTCGATCAGCGGCTTGGCCGCATTCACGCCGAAGGTGATCGGATCTTCGTACGGCAGCGCGACTGTCTTTTCCTTCATCAGCAGATTGGAAAAGCGCGTCATGTCCAGGCCGCGATGCATCGCCAGCTTCTCGACGTCGACACTGGCCGTGCCGGCGAACACATTCATTGACTCTATTCCTACTGCTCGCATGCACTTCCCCGACTATGGATGACATCTCGCACGAGAGCGGACCATGGCGGCGCGGCCGTGGTCCGTTTTCGCGCTAGTGGAATTCGAAAAGTTTGGCGCGGCTCTGTCCCGGCCTGAGGCGGAATGCCGCAAATCCCTGCTTGTCACGAAACTGCAAATAGATATTTTCCTGCAACACGTCCGCAAACAGCTGGCCAGGCTTCTTGCCGAAGGAATGGCCGGGATATATCCGCGTCTGCGGGCGCAGTTCGCGTTTCAGCCGCTGCAGGCTGTCGAACATCTGGTGCGCGGCATCGACGCCGGGACAGATGCCGCAGCCTTCCGCAAACAGCACGTCGCCGGTGAAAAGGTTGTCGCCGATCAGGTAGCAGACACAGCCCGGCGTGTGGCCCGGCGTGAGCAGCGGCCGTATCAGCATCTGTCCTACCCACCAGGCGCTTTCCTCGATGCCGACCAGTTCCGGCGCGCGGAAACCCGATGCGGCGATTTCCTGCCGGGACATCCACAGCGGACAGCCGTACTTCTGTGCCAGCGGCTTGGCCAGGTCGATATGGTCGGGGTGCGAATGGGTCAGCAGGATGCCATCGAGTTCGGCGCGCGCCTGCAGCAGCGCCTCTTCGATCACCTCGGTCTGCCAGGCCGGATCGACCAGTACCGCCCGGCGGGTGGCCGGGTCGATGACGAGATAGTTGTAGTTCGTCATGGAACCGCGGGCGGTGCGCAGCACCTCGACTTCGGGGGCGAACACCGTGGACCGCGCTTGCACCGGGTTCCAGCTCATTCCTTGACTCCCCCCTGGAGTCTTGCCGCGCACCGCCGCATTGCGGTTCCCCGGCGGGAACCGAAAAGGCAAAAAAATGCGCGAAGGCCCGACCGTGACGACACTCGCCACGCAGGCGAGTGCGGAAGTAGACGCGATGGCAAAGTTATCGTCAAGACTGTTTTCCAAAAAGTTCGCCGGCTGAATGATCTATTCGTACAAATAGGCAATGTCTGTACGAGTTACCTGCAACGATTTGCATTGCTACAGACTTACCGAGACGTTGTATTCCTTGATCCAGGCGCCAACCGACAGCACACGCTCCAGGTCGGCACGCTCGTAGTGCAGCGAGCGGCCCGCATTCGCCGGCCGCGCCAGCAGGCGCTCGATATAGCGCTTGTTGAACAGCGGTGCGGCCGGATGGCCAGCGTCCTGGGCCAGTTCGCTGACGCGGGCGCGCAAGGCCTGCTCGTAGCTCGGGTCTTGCGTCGACGGATACGGGCTCTTCTGCCGTTCCACGATCGAGGCCGGCAGCAGGTCGCGGGTGGCCGCGCGCAGCACGCTTTTCTCGCGGCCGTCGAAGGATTTCATCTGCCAGGGAATATTGAATACATAGTCGACCAGGTGCGGATCGCAGAACGGCACGCGCACTTCCAGGCCTACCGCCATGCTCATGCGGTCCTTGCGGTCGAGCATGAACTGCAGGAAGCGCGTCAGGTGCAGGTAGCTCAGTTCGCGCATGCGCGCATCGGTGCCGCTTTCTCCGTCCAGCCGGGGCGTTTCGGCAATCGCCTGGGCATAGCTTTCGTCGTGGAATTCGCTCAGCTTGAGTTGCTCGCGCACATCGCGGTTGAGGATCTCCGCGCCGTTGAACACCGTGCCGGTGCCGGACAGCCAGGGAAACTTCCTGCCGTCGACGACATGCGGCTCGTGAAACCAGGCATAGCCGCCGAAGATCTCGTCCGCCGATTCGCCGGACAGTGCCACGGTCGATTCGTTGCGGATGGCGCGGAACAGCTGATACAGCGACGAGCACATGTCGCCGGACAGGTTCAGCGGCATGTCGCTGGCCTGCAGCACCGCGCGGTTCAGCGCCGCGTCGTTCAGTTCGCGGCTGTCGAGCACGATTTCCGTGTGATTGCAGCCGGTATGGGCGACGAATTCGCGCACGAAAGGCGTGTCGCGCGACTTGTGCGGTCCGCTGTCGGCAAAGCCGTCGCCGTGGCTGGTGAAATCGACCGAGAACGAACGCGTCGCATTGCCGTCGCGCGAGGTGATCTGGTGCGCGAGCGCGGTGATCGCCGAGGAGTCCAGCCCGCCGGACAGCAAGGTGCACAGTGGCACGTCGCTGACGATCTGCTGGCGCACGGAATTGCCCAGCAGCTCGGCGACGCGCTCGATGGTGCGCGGCAGGTCGTCTTCGTGGGTATGCGAGGCCAGGCTCCAGAACTGGCGCTTGCGCATGCCGTGGCGGTCGAAGCGGATCACCTGCCCCGGCCTCACTTCGTGCATGCCCGCATACGGCGTGCGTTCCGGATTCTTCGCCAGCACGAAGATTTCGCGCAGGCTGTCGCCGTCGGCGCGCGCGCGCACGTCGGGATGGGCCAGTATGGCCTTGGGTTCGGAACCGAACAGCACCCCGCCGCCCAGCGGAAAGTAGTACAGCGGCTTGATACCCATGAAATCGCGCGCCAGCAGCAGGGTTTCGCTGCGTGCATCCCAGATCGCGAAGGCGAACATGCCGTTGAGGCGTTCGGTCACGCCTTCGCCCCATTGCAGATAGCCGCGCAGCACCACTTCCGTGTCGCTGCGCGTGGCGAAGCGGTGGCCCAGACGCTCCAGTTCCTCGCGCACTTCGACGAAATTGTATACTTCGCCGTTATAGCTCAGGCAGGCGATGGTGCGCTCGCCTTCGGCCTCGATCATCGGCTGCACGCCGCCGGACAGATCGATCACCGCCAGGCGGCGGTGGCCCAGGCCGATATGCCGGTCCACCCAGACGCCGCCCGCGTCGGGACCGCGCAGCGCCAGAGTCTGGGTCATGGCGGAAATCACGTCGCGCCGTTCGCGCAGATCGCTGGAGAAACTTAGCCAACCGGCAATTCCACACATTACTTGACGCCTCCTGGGCAAACCATTTCCGCGGCAGGGCTGCCGAATGTCATCAGCCGGCCTGCGCCAGCGGGTTGATTGAATCCACGTGCTGCAGTGCTTTCAGCGCCAGCCCCTTGAACGTGACCAGCACATCGCCCTGCTCGTTGAGCAGGTAGATATCGAAGCTGCGCACATCGTCGTGGCCGCGGCTGGCCGGCACTGCCTGCGCATGCGCGTAGCAGGCGCGCGCAACACGGCGCACGATGCTCAGTTCCTCCAGCGCGAACGGCACATAGGCCGTGCGCACCTGCACGCCGTCGAGCAGCGCAAGGGCAGCCTGGAATGCGCCGTCGATCAGCGCCGGATGCAGCACGAAGCGCTCCGCACGGCTCTCCGGCGCCTGCGCCAGGGCCAGCCGGGCCAGTGCGCCGCCGCCGCCGCACCAAAGCTCCTGCACACTGCGAAAAGCCGTTCCGCAGGCGATGCCGCGCGATTCCAGGCGCTGGTAGTGCGTGGCCGCATCGAGCGGCACACCCTGTGCTTTGAGGCTGGCGATCGAATGCGGCGCATCAATGCTCGCCGCATGGCGCGAACCCAGCAGCAGCCGCCCTTCCGAATGCACGGTCTTGTGGCTGCCGTCATCGAGCGAAGTAACTACGTACTCGATGCTGTCGCCGATGTCCTTGACGTAGGTGCGCACCAGCTGCACGTCCGACTGCACGCGCAGCGGCTGGCTCCAGACGATATCGCGCACGCCGCGGATGCGCCGGTCGCCGGCCAGGCTGGCGCAGGCGCAGGCCAGTTCGAGGATGGCCGCAGCGGGCAGCACGCGCGCGCCTTGCAGTGACAGCTGGAACTCCGCCAGCAGTGCACTGGAAATCCACGAGTCGAAACTGATATCGCGCAACGTGGACGAGTTGTACGAGACCAGCGGATGCAGGCGCTCGACCGTGGCCGATTCAGCCGCGGCAGGTGCGCTGCCGGCTTCGTCGACGATCCAGCAGCGCTCCTGCGCGAACGGATAGGTCGGCGCAGCAATGCGTGGCGGCGGCACGGCTCCATACAGGCGCGGCCAGGCCGGGTCTTCGCCCGCAACCCAGCGCTGGGCGCAGCCTTGCGCACGCTGCAGCGGCGATGCCGTCGCTTCGTCCGCCGCGGCGACGCGGCGCGCGCTGCGGCGTGCCTCGACCCGGCCGCGATACATTCCGTCGCCCTGCCCTTGCGCCAGCCAGTCGCGCAGGCGCGCGGCCAGTTCCGCCGGCTGCGTCGCGACCAGTGCCAGGCGTTCCTTCATCGCTTCGCGGCCGACCTGCACGGTGTGGCACAGCGCCGCAAGATCGACCTGCGGCTGCGCGTCGAGGAAATCGGCGAAGCGCTGCGCGTAGTCACGCAGCGCGTCTTCGCTGTCCGCCGACAGCGCCAGCACCTGCGGTGCGTGTGCCGCGGCGGGAACGGCGCCGGCGACGTGTTCTTCCAGCACCAGACAGGCATTCACGCCACCGGCGCCAAAGGAATTCACCAAGGCACGGCGCGGCGTGTTGCCGCTGCGCGGCCAGGCCGCCAGCGACTGCTGCAGATAGAACGGTGATGTGGCCAGGTCCAGATCGGGGTTGGGTTCGGCCGAATGCAGGCTGGGCGCAAACTCGCCGTGCTTCAACTGCAGCAGGGCCTTGGTCATGCTGGCGATGCCGGCGGCCGATTCGGCATGGCCGACGTTGGACTTGACGCTGCCGAGCGAGCAGTAGCCGGTCCTTGTCGTGCCACGGCGGAATGCCTGCGACAGGGCCAGCACTTCGAGGCTGTCGCCCAGCGGCGTGCCGGTGCCATGGCCTTCGACGCAGCCGATGGTTTCCGGGTCGACCTCGGCCGCGGCCAGCGTGCGTGCGATCAGTTCCGCCTGCGAATTCGGATTCGGCGCGGAATAGCCGTTGGAACGGCCGCTGTGATCGAACGCGCTGCCCAGGATGACGCCGTGGATGCGGTCGTTGTCGGCGATGGCCTGTTCCAGTGGCTTGAGAATGAAACAGCCCACGCCTTCGCCCGGAATGAAGCCGTCGTCACCGGCGCCGTAGCTGCGCGTCTTGCCGCCGCTGGCGAGCATGCCGCGCTGGCACAGCGACAGGTATTTCGACGGATGCAGGTAGAGATTCACGCCGCCGGCCACCGCGACCTGGCATTCGCCGCGGCGCAGGCTTTCGCAGGCCATGTGTACCGCGACCAGCGAGGACGAGCAGGCCGTATCCACCGGCAGGCTGGGGCCCTTGAAGTCGAAGAAATACGACACGCGGTTGGCGATGGACCAGGGCATGGCGCTGGGCGTCAGCATGTTGCCCTGGCGGCGAGCGTCCTCGGCAAGCTGGGCGTACGAATTGGTCGTCACGCCGACGAAGACGCCGACATCGGCACTCTTGCCCTTGGCATGCCTGGCGCGCAGATCGTCGCGGGTATAGCCGGCGTCTTCCAGTGCGGTCCAGACCGATTGCAGGAACAGCCTCTCCTGCGGGTCCATGATCTTGGCCTCCTCGCGCTGGATCCTGAACAGCGCAGGATCGAATTTATCTACATCTGCCAAAAATCCACCGCTGCGGCAGTAGATCTTGCCGTTGCCGGCGGCCGCGGGATCGGCGTCGTAGCAGGCGTCGGCGTCCCAGCGCTCGGGCGGCACGGTCTGCGTCGCGTCGCGGCCGTCGCGCAGCAGCTGCCAGAACTCGTCCAGGTCGCGCGACTGGGGATAGTGGCCGTGCACGCCGATGATGGCGATCTTCTGCGTGGCCGACTGCGCCGCGAGCAGCGCCGACAGGCTGGCCGGTTCGCCCGCAGCAACGACGCCCACGGGCCGCGCGGGTGCTTGGGCCGATGCCGCTTCGACGGCTAAGGGCTCGACGACGGCGGTCTCGATGGCCATGGACTCGACCGCTGCGGATTGAATTTGCAGCGGCGGCGCGCCCCCTATGGCCTCGATGGTTTCGACGGCAGCCACGCCCGCAGGCATCTGCGCAGCGAAGAGCACGCGCATAGGCTCGGCATACTGCCGCACCAGGAAAGCGCTGACTTCGGCCACTGTCTCGTGCTCGTACAGCAAGGTCTTGGGCAGCTCGCCCAGATCGCGTTCCAGCGCCGCATTGACCTTGCTGATCGCGACCGAGTCCATGCCGAAGGATTCCAGCCGTTCGCGCGCATCGATGTGCTCCGGCGCCAGCTTGATCTCGTCGCCGATCAGCGCCTTCACGTAGGCCAGGGTCCGGGCCAGCAGGTCCGTGCCTGCGGTGGAACGCGTTTCGGCGGCGACTGTCGCGACGGCAGCCGGCACGGCGGCGGCGGCGGCGAGATTCGCGACTGGCTTGCCCGTGCCGCGGATATACGCATCGAGGCGCGACGCGAGGCCGTACAGGGCAATGCCCTGGGCGGTATCGCAACTCAGCATTTCCTCGAACAGGCGCAGGCCCTGCCCGGTCGGCAGCGGCGCCAGGCCGGTGCGCGCCTGCAGCAGCGCCAGATGTTCGGCCGACACCTGCATGCCGCCGTCGCGCCACAGCGGCCAGTCGATGGACAGGGTGCGGCCGGCGCGCAGGCCTGCTGCATGCTGGCGTTCGCGCCGCTCGGCAAAGGCATCGAGGAACTGGTTGGCGTAGGCGTAGTCGCTCTGGCCGACATTGCCGTTCACGCCGGCGATCGACGCAAACAAAATGAACAGGTCCAGTTGTTCATTGCGTGTGGCGCGGTCGAGCTGGATCGCACCGCCGATCTTGGGATCGAACACCGCGCGCAGATCGGCGGCGGTCTTTTTCAGCACGTAGCCGTCGCGGGTGACGCCGGCCGCGTGGATGACGCCACTGAGCCTGCCGTAGCGCGCCTTGATTTCGCGCACGACGCGCTCGGCATCCTCGGCACGCGAGACGTCGGCCTGCATGTAGACGATTTCCGACGCGTGCTGGCGCAACCGCGCCAGCCGCTGTTCGTGCTGTGCGGTCGAGGCGGAACGGCCGACCAGCACCAGCCGCGCAGCGTAATGCTGCGCCAGGTATTCGCCGAACAGCAGACCCAGTCCGCCGAGGCCACCGGTGATCAGGTACACGCCGCCCTGCTTCAGCGGCACGCGGTCCAGCGCCGCCGCGGGCGCTGCGCGTTGCGCAATCTGCCGCACACAGCGCTCGATGCTGCTGCCAACCGCGCGATAGCGCACTTCTTCGACCGCGGCGCGGACATCGGCAATTTCGGCGACTGCGATCGCGACTTCGCCGGCCAGGGTCAGGCCGGCATCGCCGTCGATGCTGACGACCTTGCCGCTGAAGCGTGGCTGCTCCAGCGCGAGAGTTTTCAGGAAGGCCGCCAGGGCCTGGTGCTGCGGCGCCGCTGCGTCAGCGATAACGACGTAGCGCGTCGCCGCGGCCAGGCCCATCAGCGCCTTGGCCACGTGCAGCAGGGCAAATACCGGATCGTGCAAGCTCGACGTGCCCGGCAGGGACTGGTCCAGCGTCACGCCGTCGCTGCAGCGATGCAGGATCACATCCGGCAGCAGGCCGCGCTCATTGAGTGCGGCAAACAGCTGGCGGAAATCCTGCTCTTCGCCGGCTCGCACGTCGAATTCGGCCGGCCCCTGCTCGCGATACGCAGCGGCGAACCTGACCCGCACCAGCGGTGCGGCAGAGCCGAGCTGCGCGGCCAGCGCGCGGAATACCGTGTCGGTGCTGTCGAGAACCAGCAAGGTGCCGTGGGCAGCCGCGCCCTGCGCCGGCAAGGGCGCCGCGTGCCAGCTCACGCCGTAATGCAGGCACGTCGGCAGTTCCGCCACGACAGGCAATGCAGCCTGCGCCAGCGTGGCAGCCGGCGTCACCGCCTCGAGCGGTGCGCGCACAGCGGCCAGCGGCGTCGTATCGATCCAGTAGCGCTGGCGCTCGAACGGATACGTCGGCAGCGACACGCGCCGCGCGGTGCCGGTTGCATGCAGCAGCGACCAGTCGATTTCTGCGCCGAGCGTCCACAGGCGCGCCAGCTTGGGCAGGTCGCGGCTGTGCAGCAGTTCGTGCAGGAAGGCGCGGCCGGCGGCACCGTCGACCAGCAAGGCCGTGTCGTGGTTGCCGTCGAGGCTGTTGCCGTAGAGCAGGCCCTGGGTGTCGCCCGCATCGGGCGCGGCAACTGCGCGCTCGCCGCCGTCCTGCGCGGCAATCCAGCCCTGCAGTGCGGCGACGAAGGCGGCCAGGTCGGCGGCGACGAAGGCCAGGCGCGCATTCATCGCGCTGCGGCCGACCTGCAAGGTATAGGCAACCTGCTCGGGCGCCAGCTGCGCGTGACGCTGAAGGAATTCAGCCATGCGCCGCGCATGCCGCACCAGGCTGCGCGCACTGCGCGCCGACAGTACGAAGACATGGCTGGTAGCGGCGGCGGGGCTGGCGGCGCGCGTATCGCGGTATTCCTCCACCACCATGTGCGCGTTCGCACCGCCGGCGCCGAACGAGCTGATGCCGCTGCGCCGAGGCTGGCCATCGCGGCGCGGCCAGGGCGCCAGCGTGGTCTGCACGTAGAACGGCGACTGGCTGAAATCGATATTCGGATTGGCCGGTTCCGCATGCAGCGACGGCACGCGCTGCGCATGCTTGAGCTGCAGCAGCACCTTGGTCATCGCCGCGATGCCGGCGGCAGATTCCAGATGTCCAATATTCGACTTTACCGAACCGATGGCGCAGTACTGCTGCGCCTCGCCCGCGTCGCCGAAGGCCTTGGCCAGCGCGGTGATCTCGATCGGATCGCCCAGCGCGGTGCCGGTGCCGTGCGCTTCGATATAGCCCAGCGACTGCGGTTCGATCTGCGCCTGGTTCAAGGCATCGCGGATCAGCTCAGCCTGGGCGTTCGGGTTCGGCACGGTATAGCCGTTGGTCTTGCCGCCGTGGTTGATGCTGCTGGCGCGCACCACGCCGTAGATATGGTCGCCGTCGCGCAGCGCATGCTCCAGCGGCTTGAGCAGCACCGCGCCGACGCCTTCGCCGGGCACGTAGCCATCGCCGCCCGCGCCGAAGCTGCGGCAGCGGCCGTCGCTGGCGGCGAACTTGCCCTGGCTCAGGGTCAGGTATTTGTGCGGATGCACCGACACATTCACGCCGCCGGCAATCGCTGCGTCGATGGTGCCGCGGCGGATTTCCTCGCAGGCCAGGTGGATCGCCGTCAGCGACGACGAGCACATGGTGTCGATCGCGATGCTCGGCCCGTGCAGGTTGAAGAAATACGACACGCGATTGGCGATCGAAGCCTGCGACGAACTCGGCACGCCGACATGGCCCGCAGCCAGCGAATTGACGCCGTACAGCTCGTACTGGCCCCACATCACGCCGACGTAGACGCCGGTACGCGTACCGGCCAGGCTCTGCTTGCTGTAGCCGGCGTCCTCGACGGTCTGCCAGGCGGTTTCCAGGAACAGGCGTTCCTGCGGGTCCAGCAGTTCCGCTTCTTTCGGCGCAATGTTGAAGAACAGCGGATCGAATTTGTCGATATCCGAGATGAAGCCGCCCCACTTGCTGTAGCTCTTGCCGGGCTTGTTGCGGTCCGCATCGAAGTACAGCGCGTGATCCCAGCGTTCGGCGGGAATCTCGCTGATGCAGTCGCGGCCTTCGCGCAGCACGTCCCAGAAGCTGTCGACGTCGTCGGCCAGCGGGTACTTGCCGGCCAGGCCGACGATGGCGACGGCACGTCCGCGCGATTCGGTTGCCGTGCCGAAGGCGCGGCGCGGCGCGAATTTCGGCGCGGTGGGCGGTGCTGCAACGGCGTGTGCAACGGCCGGCCCGGCGAGCGCTGGCGCGCTCGCGGTAACGCGCGCTATGACCTGCGGAAACGCCTTGGCCAGGTATTTCGCCAGCGCGGCGATGCTCTGGTATTCGAAGAACAAGGTCTTGGACAGCGAGCCGAAAGTCTGCTCCAGCAAGGTGGTCAGGCGCATCGCGAGGATGGAATCGATACCGTAGTTTTCCAGCGGCAGCTGCACATCGATGCGCTGCGGCGGCAGTTTCAGCGAGGCGGCGAACTGCTGGCGCAGATATTCCTCGGTGAGTTGCAGCAGGTCCGGGCTGGCGCTTGTGGCGATGGCGGGCGCGCTCGCCCGCGACACGGCCGGCAGGCGTGCAGCTGGCGTGGCCAGCGCCGTCTCGCCCTGGCCGAACACCGTGCGGCGCATCGCCGCCAGATCGCCTTGCATCACCAGGCCACGGCCCATGCCCTGTGCCAGCAGATGGGCGAAGGCGCGCAATCCGTTGACGCTGGACAGCGTGCGCATGCCGGTGGCCTGGGCGATCTGCTCCTGCAGCGGCGCCGGCAACTGCATGCCGCCGTCCTGCCACAGCGGCCAGTTGACCGACAGGCTCAGGCCGCGCCGCTCGCCCGCAGCGACACGCTGGTTGCGGTACTGCGCGAAGCCGTCGAGGAAGGCGTTGGCTGTGGCGTAGTCGGCCTGGCCGACATTGCCGAAGGCGCCGGCGAGCGAGGAAAACAGCGCGAAGAACTGCAGGTCGTTATTGCGCGTGGCGTGATCGAGATTGACCGTTCCGGCCACTTTCGGCGCCAGCACGGCGCGGAAGTCCGCCGTGGATTTGTGCCGCAGGAAACCGTCGGCGAGCATGCCGGCGCTATGCAGCACGCCGTCGAGCGCACCGAACTCGCGCACGACCTCGGCAACCAGTGCGACGACCTGTGGCGCATCGAGCAGATCCAGCGCGCGATAGTGCACGCCTGCCCCGCCTGCCGAATTCAGTTCGGCCAGGCGCTGGCGGCGCACTTCATCCAGCTCGCCACGGCCGGTCAGCACGATGCGTGCGGCCGGCGCCTGCGCAGCAATAGCGCGCGCGAACAGCATGCCCAGGCCACCCATGCCGCCGGTGATCAGATAGACGCCGTCGGGCTTGAAAGCCGCACTGGTTTCCGCAGGGATGGACAGCTCCTCCCAGTGCAGGCCCTGCATAGAGCCATCCGGGGCAAAGCGCAGCAGCGCTTCGCGCGGATGCGCCTGGGCCCGCTGCAGCTGCTGCGCCAGCGCTGCCGCGGTTACGCCCTGGCCGGTCACCACGACCTGTCCGTGGAACAGTGGATTTTCCAGCGCGGCGGATTTCAGCAGCGCCGCCACGCCGGCAGATAGCGCGTGTTCTGCGCTGTCCGCAATGACCCACTGCAGCAACAGCGGACCGCTCGGCCTGGCCGCGAGCAAGTCGCGGATCCGTTCGAAGCCGGCGATGGCGTGCGCGCTGTAGCGCTGCGCCAGGTCGCCTTCGGCACCGGCCGACACGGCGCTGCATTCGCTGCCGGGCAGCAAGGCTTGCAGCTCGGCCGTGGCGAGATGCGGCATCTCGCACAGCACGACCAGGTGTTGCGGCCAGTCTGTCGCCGTCGTTCCTGCGGCGATCGCGCGCCACTGCGGCACCGCGGCCAACAGGCCCTGCCCCGTCGTCTGCGCGGGCGCTGCCGTCAAGCTACGCGTCGAAAAACCGCGCAGCTGCACCGCAATCAGGCCGCGCTCGTCGCACAGGTCGATATCGAGCCGGGCTACGGCATCGTCGTTGCTGCTGCCGGCGGCATAGCGCAGCCAGGCCCACATCGTCGCCGACGCCTTGCCGAATATGCGCAAGGTGTCGAGTGCAAACGGCAGCCGTGCCGACACCGTGTCGCCGGACAGCGCCAGCGCCGATTGCAGCGCGGCATCGAGCAGGCTGGGATGCAATACATAGGCGTCGGCATCGGCGCGCACGCAGTCCGGCAGTTCCAGCCGTGCCAGCACTTCGCCATCGCCGCGCAGCACCTCGCGCACAGCTTTGTGCGCCGGCCCATAGCGCAGGCCCAAGCCTTCCAGCGCCGCATACAGTTCCGCAGCAGGCCAGCCGTTGCGATCCATGCGCTGCTGCAATTGCGCGATGTCCACGATTTCCGGAATGGTTTCCTGTACGTAGATGGCCTGGCCGGCGCTGTGTTCGAGCGGGTTGTCGCCGCCGTCGCCGCTGACGATGCTGTAGTCGATGCGGCCGTCGTCCGCGGCATTCAGCACGATGCTCACGCTGGTGGCGTCCTGCACGCTGAGCGGCTGCGCCCAGGCGCAGTGGCGCAGTTCCAGCACGCCGCTGCGCCAGGCGGCCGGCACGGCCTGTTCGATGGCGGCGCGGGCCATTTCCAGGTAGGCCACGGCCGGCAGCACGCGCTGTTCGACGCCGCCCAGCAGTACGCGATGATCCGCCAGCCAGGGCTCGCCGCCGCCAAATACGCTGCGATAGCACTGCCGGCTCAGGTCCGACACATTGGCATGCAGCAGCGGGTGCAGCATGCTGCCGGCCGCCGCTGCCGTAGCCGCTGCACCGCCTGCTGCCGCGTCGATCCAATAGCGCTCACGCGCGAACGGATAGGTCGGCAGGCTGATGCGCGCCGGCGCCGGCGCGCCGTACAGCGCGGCCCAACGCACGTCCAGGCCCTTGCTCCACAGCTCGACGACCTTGCCGAGCTTGCCGCCCGTCAGCCAGCGCTCGACGGTCTGCTGCAGGTCGGCGTCGCTGCTGAACAAGGCCAGGGTGTCGCGGTGGCGCTGGATCTGGCCCTGGTGCACCGTGTCGATATCGGCGTCGCCGGCCAGCCACAATTGCAATTTTTCCAGCAGTTCCGCCGTGCTGGCGACGACCAGGCCGAGGCGTTCGTCCATGGCCTCGCGGCCGATCTGCAGCGTATGCGCCATTGCCACCAGATCGGTCTGCGGTGCGGCGGCAACAAATTCCAGCAGGCTTTGCACCTGTTCGCGCAGCTGCTGCAGCGTGCGCGCCGACAGCAGTATCGCCACCTCGGCGTGCGGCGGCGACGCCAGCGCGGCGGCGACATATTCCTCGACGATGACATGCGCGTTCGACCCGCCGGCACCGAACGAGGAAATGCCCGCGATGCGCGGCAGGCTGCGGCCGTCGATCACCGGGGCGGCCCAGTCGGTCAGGTGCTGGTTGACGGTGAACGGACTACCGGCGAAATCGATATGCGGATTGAGCGTGCGCGAATGCAGCGACGGCACGATCTGGCGGTGCTGCATCTGCA
>NZ_SNZH01000019.1:153216-153643 GCF_004363655.1 Tahibacter aquaticus | reverse complement strand
CGCTTCAACGTGACGGCGCCAGAAGGCTTCGGTCTTCGATGCTTGCACGCTTGGCGCTCCGAGAAGGTGAGCGACAAGCATTGCTCTGATGATCGGGTTCGAGAATGTGGCGGCGCCGGACGCTTACGTAGCTGTAGACGCGCGGGGTGCCGTTGTTGGCGGTCTGGGTTTTCAGGTTGCCGTTGTCGTCCCAGGTCTGTACGAGGTGGACATTGGCCAGCGGGTCGGTCCGGCTGGTGAGCTGGTCGCGATCGTTGTAGACCAGAGTGGAATCGCTGATGGCGATGTTGCCGGCGTTGACGACGCGTTCGTGGGTGCGGTTGCCGACGGGGTCGAGGGTGTAGGTGGTGGTGCGGCCGGGTTCGGCGACGGCCTCAAGACGGTCGGCGTTGTCGTAGCTGTAGGTGGTGAGCTGGGTCGCGTTGCT
>NZ_SNZH01000019.1:0-153117 GCF_004363655.1 Tahibacter aquaticus | reverse complement strand
GTCGAGGGTGTAGGTGGTGGTGCGGCCGGGTTCGGCGACGGCCTCAAGACGGTCGGCGTTGTCGTAGCTGTAGGTGGTGAGCTGGGTCGCGTTGCTGCTGGCGGCGCCGTTGGTCTCGTGCTGCTGTTTGCGGTTGCCGTTGAGGTCGTAGGTGTAGCGGTAGCTGGCGACGGTGCTGCCGGCTTTTTCGTGGACGATGGTTTCCAGGCGTCCGCTGTCGTTGTAGGTCTGGCGGGTGAGGGAACCGTCGGGCCGGGTGATCAGGCGCGGGCGGCCGGGGTGTGTTCCTGCTGGGTGGTGCCCAGGCCGGGGGTGAAGACGCGGATGTTCTGGTTCAGGTCGTTGTAGGTCCAGACGGTGGTCTGGCAGTCGGGATCGATGGGAGGCTAGTCGGATTGAAGTTCGATAGTTGGTTTCTCGCCTACGCGACCAAGATGCTGCGCTAACCAGGTCGCTTCAACGTTTGTCAGTGGCAAAATAATGTCTGGGAAGTTCTCGATTATTCGCCTCAATTTTTCCATATTTAGGTCAAATAGTTCGCGAATAATTTTCAGTGTTACAGGAGAGATTTTTTTTGATGTAAGCCGTATTTTCCATTTTCCGTATTCAACATAAAGAATTTTGCGGATATTTTCGGGCGGAAATCCGGTTCCGTCAACCTCGATCTGTGTGCCACATATCAGGCAGTTTGTACTCTCACTCCAAAATAATTTTCCCGACCTGATAGTCTGCCTAATTTTGGATGCCTTCGCCGCCCCGCAATTTGGACAAGCTAAACTGGCGGTTTCAACCTGGTCATTGGTCGGCATCAGCCCGCCCCCTTATGCGAAAGTATCTATATATGGTGCTATAGAATTTATTTTATTTGTATGAGGTGATGGGATGGTGATCAAGAATGTCTATCTTCCACCATCTATGGTGGAGCTCTTAATGGACAATGGTATTTCGAAGTGCGTTCCTTGAGGAGAACATATTTTTGCCAACCTGAGTTTCTGTGCTTCGCATTGCAACGCCCTGTGATATGAACGGACTGTATGCAGGTGTGTAGTTTAGTTTTAAATTTGGTAAATCTTCGCGAATAATTGAGTGGATGACGCGATTTCTATTTGTGGCTACTTTGCCAGTAACGTGGCTTAAGTCTGAGACGTACTCTTGTCGGCCGCCAGCGTTCCGGCCAGGCCGTGACCTCGGTCATCACCGCGTCGGTCACACTGCTGATGAACTCCGGACTGACCTCGGTGCCGTACTGCTCGGCCTGAAATCCCTGGATATCCCGCACCGTCATGCCGCGCGCGTGCATGGCTATGATCTTGTCGTCAAAACCGGTGAAACGGCGCTCGTGCTTGGATCGGGATCGGCTCGAACGAAAACCGGCACGGTCGCGCGGCACCGCGATGCGCAGCGGACCGTCCTCGGTCAGCACCGTCTTGCCGAACTTGCCGTTGCGCTGGTTGCTCGTCGCTTCAGGCTTGGCCGTACCGGGCGCATAGCCCAGGTGGTGCGACAACTCCGCCCCCAGCGCCCGCTCAATCAGCGCCTTCTCATGCCGGCCGACGCCGGCTTCTTCTTGCGTGGCATAGCTGCTCCTGGTCCTCATGCTATACCTCGCACACAAAAATCCTGACAGGCTTATTTCCGCGGCTTCGAGTGCCTGACATTTTACTTGATAGGCCAAAATCCGCGAGATTCAAGCCATCGACGGTAGCGTGTGTTCTCGGGTTTATCTTGAGCGCGTGCAAGATGCTTAGCGCGAATTTCATAGAGTTTTCTCATCGCCGCAGTAGAGAGACAAGCCTCGTCAAAAGCCACCACCGCATCGAATGGTTGGTCCAGTCTCAGAGCCATGACGGACCGAACAAATTGGTCCGGCGGACTGTATTCGTGCTCCTGAATTAGATGGTCGATCATTGCAGGGCAACCGAAATAGCTCTCGCTGTTCTCGAAATCTTGAACTAGTAGTTCAGTGTTGAATGCGGCGCGGTTTCCCTTTGGGCATAGCTGACATGATATTGGGCCGCGAACTAGATTGAAGTGAAAAATACTTGGCCATATAGACGCTTTTATCGCGCCAATTTTTTTTACCAATTCGGAGTTTTCTGTTTCTTTTTTTGCAAAAGCACCATCCCCAAGCCAACCAATGCGGAGTACGCGTGGGCAATGCTGATTGTCTCCGTACTGATACGGTGTTAGATCTGGAAAGTAGGAGGTCTGCATACCTAGTGCTTCATTCAGTTCATCGCCGAAATTCATAGCTTTGCCCTCAGTCATTGATGCGCGTACAGGCGGCCCAGATTACGCAACCTTGTCCTGGTTTGAGAATTTCGGACAAATGAGTGGGTTCCTTTACGGTGATGCTATTTTCCATGATTGTAAGTGGAGCTAGAACTTCTCTTCGACGAGTATGTTGCCCGGGGTGCATAAGTACGTAGTCCGGTACTTCTGAGCCAGGCAGAAGAGTTCTCATGCCGCTGACCTGCGCTTCGATCATTTTGTCGGCTTGAGCAAGTTCGCGCAGCCCATCCCAGTCGCCAGCCTCCATCATTTGCGCCGCATCGTCTCGGAGAGCTACGCCGGGTCGAGCTATAGTTAGCGCTGATTTTTCTGGGACGGTCCCAGGTCGGATCGGGTAGTTCAATTCGCCATGTCCTGCAACAGCTCTACCGCTCCCTCCAGGCAGTATTTCTAACGCTTCTGGATGACCGGCTTTAGGGTTTCCAAAGAAGTTCGCCAGCGGTTTTTGTCCCTCGTGGGGGAATGTTGGCTTTGGCAAACCTTTTGGCAAGTCTGCGAATCTTAGTCCCTGCACCACCCCGGAACGAACGGCTGCGACAGCACCGATGACTTGGCTTGCGTCAGCTGCCAACCCTGTTCCCGCCTGACCTTGCCCTACATAGTCGTTATTGGCGATAGCTTCACGCATTTGAGTCGCATGCTCGCCGATTGAGGTTCCAATATCGATAGCGAATTTCTTCAGAATACCAACTGGGCCACCCGTGAAGGCGGGAACCCACTCGCGATTTGCTGCTTGCAGAGCGTCCATTCGGCTAGACATGCGAGCAACCGCTTCCGGCTCATTCGAGATCAGGTCGTAGTTGATCTCGGCGAAGTTCTCGATGGTCTGATAGACCGGCTGTGCCGCACCATATATACGGCCAACGGTTGGTTCTGTGTTGAGTATTGTTCGAGTTGCGGCAGTCCGCTGCTCGGGCGTCTTCGAGTACGCGTACACGTAGTTCAGTAGGCAGATGTTGTTTGCGCAGCGTCCGGTTGGATCGACATAAGCCGTCGGATTCGCATAGGCATACAAATACCGATGCAAACTCGGCGGCTCCATATCCTTGCCCGCCTCGGGATCCTCCGTATTGAACCGCCCCGTCGCGGGGTCGTAGTACCGCGCCTTGGCGTAGTACAGCCCCGACTCCGTGTCCTTCACATAGCCCGTAAACCCGAAGCTCTGCTCATCGCCACTGACCAGCTCGGCATTGGCTTGGTCGCGCTGAGGCGTGACCAACGCGCCACCTACGCCCACCTGCGCCCGTATCTCCCCAAACGCGTCATAGCTCGTGCGCGCGCTGACGGCGCCTTGCTGGGTGAGCAGCGCAATCGGTGACCGCAGCGCGTCGAGCAGGTACTGGCGATGGACCGGTGTGGTGCCAGCTTTGGTCTCCGCAATCAACTGCTCGGCGCTGTAGTGGTACTGGCGCACGGTGTTGCCGATGGCGTTGGTTTCGGCGAGCAGGCTCTGGTCGTCGTAGTGGTAGCGGGTGGTGCCGCTGGTGCTGGTCTTTTCGCGGCGCAGGCCGTCGGGGTGGTAGGCGAAGCTCAATGCCGTGCCGGGGCCGGCGTTGAGGCCGATCATGCGGTCGCGGGCGTCGTAGGTGTAGACGCGCGGTGTACCGCCGTTGACGGTCTGGGTTTTCAGGTTGCCGTTGTCGTCCCAGGTCTGTACGAGGTTAACGTTGGCGAGCGTGTCGTTGCGACTGGTGAGCTGGTCGCGGTCGTTGTAGACCAGGGTGGAATCGCTGATGGCGATGTTGCCGGCGTTGACGACGCGCTCGTTGGTGCGGTTGCCGACGGTGTCGAGGGTGTAGGTGGTGGTGCGGCCGGGTTCGGCGACGGCCTCAAGACGGTCGGCGTTGTCGTAGCTGTAGGTGGTGAGCTGGGTCGCGTTGCTGCTGGCGGCGCCGTTGGTCTCGTGCTGCTGCTTGCGGTTGCCGTTGAGGTCGTAGGTGTAGCGGTAGCTGGCGACGGTGCTGCCGGCTTTTTCGTGGACGATGGTTTCCAGGCGCCCGCTGTCGTTGTACGTCTGGCGGGTGAGGGAACCGTCGGGCCGGGTGATCAGGCGCAGGCGGCCGGCCGGGGTGTGTTCCTGCTGGGTGGTGCCCAGGCCGGGGGTGAAGACGCGGATGTTCTGGTTCAGGTCGTTGTAGGTCCAGACGGTGGTCTGGCGGTCCGGGTCGGTGCGCTCGGTGCGGTTGCCGACGTCGTCGTAGCGGTAGGCGAGGCTGCGGCCGTTGCTGTCGGTTACGCCGTCGGCGCGGTCGAAGGCGTCGTAGCTGCGGGTTTCGCTGCGTGTGCCGCTGCTGCTGGTTTCCTCGATGCGCACGACGTTGTTGTTGCCGTCGTAGTGCAATTGGGTACTTTGTACTTCGCCGGCCGGTGCGGCAACGAAGGTGGTCAGCTCGGCGCGATTGAGTCCGTCGTAGGTGGTGGTGCTGACGCGGCCGATGGGCGATTCGCTGCGGGTGCGGTTGCTGTTGGCGTCGTAGCGCCATTGCCAGTTCGCGCCGCCGGGGTAGGTCTTGCCGCTGAGGCGGTTGCGTTCGTCGTAGTGGAACTGGGTGTAGTGGTCGTTGGCATCGGTGATGCGCGTGCGATTGTCGGCGTCGTCGTAGCCGAAGACGGTGCTGTGCTGCAGCGGGTCGGTGACGGTGGCCAGGCGGCCGGCGGCGTCGTAGTCGAAGGCCCAGGTCCAGGCTTCGCCCAGCGGGCGCTGGCGGCCGGTGAGCTTGCCGCTGTCGTCGTAGGTGTAGCTGGTGGTTTCGCCGGCGCGGGTTTCGCTGTCGAGCAGGCGGCGCAGGGTGTAGCGGTAGGTGGTCGGGTAGCCGTCGGCATCGACGTGGGTGTCGACGTCGTTGAGCGGGGTATAGGTCCAGCTTTCCTCGGCCAGGCCGGCGCGCTGCGCGGCGGTTTTGCGGTTGGCCTGGTCGTAGTCGAAGGTGGTCAGGCGGTTTTCCGCGTCCCACTGCTTGGCCAGGTTGCCCTGGTCGTCGTAGTCGAGGGTCTGCACGATCAGGCCGTCGCGGGACTGGCCCTTGAGGCGGTTTTCCCGGTCGTAGGCGCCGATGCTGACGATGCCGCGGCGGTCGGTATGCGACAGCACGTTGCCCAGGGCGTCGTAGAGCCAGTGCTGGTGGCAGTCGCTGCCGGCGGGCTGGCCGGAATGCGCTTCGGCACAGGCCTGCGGATCGGTCTGCGCGATGCGCTGGTTGAGGGCGTTGTAGAAGAACTGCGTGGATTGATTCAGTGCATCGGTCTGTTCCAGCACGTTGCCGACGTCGTCGTAGCGCGTGGTGGCGGTGGCCGTGATGTTCTCGACGGTAGGCGCGGTGCTTGAGGTCTTGCGGCCCAGGCTGTCATAGGCGTGAATCGTGGTGTGGTCGAGCGGATCGGTTTCGCTGACCACCTCGCCGTGGATGCTGTGGCCGAAGCGGCGCGGACGCGGCGACGTGCCGGGCAGTTCTTCGCGGTAGAGCCGGTGCAGGCCGTCGTGGAACTGGCGCGTGAGGCGGCCTTCGGCATCGGTGACGCTGCGCAGCAGGCCGTCGGGCCAGTAGCTGCGGGTTTCGATGACGCCTTGCTGGTCGCTGCTGACCCACAGGCGGTCGCGCGCGTCGTAGCTGCGGCTCAGCACGCGGCCGTTGGACCAGGTTTCGCCGATGCGGTTGTTGTTGGCGTCGTAGTCGTAGCTGGTCAGCTGGCCGGCTTCCGGGCCGCTTTCCTCGACCAGGTTGTTGCGGTCGTCGTAGCGGTAGCTGGTGCGATAGCCGCGGGCATCGATGCGCGCGGTGATATTGCGCGCGTTGTCGTATTCCACGCGGCGCAGCTTGCCTTCGGCATCGATGCTGTCGGTCTGGCGGCCGTCGTTGTCGTAGCGCCATTCGCGCACCTGCGTGCCGGAACCGCCCGGGTTCAGGCGCGTTTCGAAACGCTTGTTGCCGCGGTTGTCATAGTCGTAGCGGGTGACGCGGCCCAGCGGCGCGGTTTCCACTTTCAGGCGATCGAGGTTGTCGAATTCGCGCGTGGTCGTGCGCAGCAGCGCGTCGGTGGTGGAGAGCGGGTTGCCGTTGGCATCGTAGGCCGTGATTTCTTCCAGCCAGCGTGAGCCTTGTTCGGTGACGAGTTCGGCGCGCACGTGGGTGCGTGCGTAGGTGGGATGTTCGTAGCGGTATTCGCGCCGGCGCGTGTCGACGCTGGCATCGGGGCCTTCGCCGACGGTTTCGGCGGTGACGTGTCCCAGCGCGTCGTAGGCGTAGATGGTCGTGCGCTGCAGGGATTCGTCGGCCCATTCGTGCTTGCGCTCCAGGCGATTCACCGCGTCGTAGGCGAAGCTGGTCTTGTGGCCGGCGAAGTCGGTCTGGCTCAGGATATTGCCGTTGTCGTCGTAGCTGAGCTCGCGCATGCCGTCGGCCACGCTCTCGGTGAGCAGGCGGCCCATCGCGTCGAAGTTCTGTACGGTGGGGATATTGCGCGGGTTGGTGATGGTGAGACGGCGCAGCGTGTCTTCGTAGAGCCGCGTTTCCTTGTCGTCGCCGGGATAAGTCGTCAACACTACGCGGTTGCGTGCGTCGTATTCCCAGCTGGTCTTGTGGCCGTTCGGATCGGTTTCGCTGCGTTTGCGGCCCAGGGCGTCGAATTCGGTCCGGCTGATTTTGCGCAGCGGCGTGGAGGCGACCTGCGGATAGCCGTAGGCGTCGTAGCGGAATTCCCACAGGTTGCTGTCGCCGTCGGTATGCCGGATGTGGTCGCCGCCGCCGCCGAAAACGTCGATGGTCGTGATGCCGCCGCGCTCGGTGGTTGCCGGGTTGCCGTTCGGGTCGTAGGTGTAGCTGGTGACGATCCGGCGCGCGTCGGTCGCGGTCTTGACGCGGTCGGTCAGGTAGGGCGCGAAGAAGTCGCCCGGCGCATACCAGGTCCAGTTGCGCGTCAGCGTCTGGCCGTTGCGCGTGACGGTTTCGCTGGTCTTGTTGCCGTAGTCGTCGTAGCCGAATTCGCTGACGGTATTCAGGGCGTCGGTGATCGTCGCAGGCTGGCGATGCACCAGGTTCCAGACGGTGCGGGTTTCGCCGGCCTCGTCGCGTACGAGTTCGGCACCGCCCTGGGGGTTCATGGCGTAGTGGATAGATTTCTGGCGCGGGTCGGTGATGTCGGTGGTGACCGCACCCAGGCCGCGCAGGCCGCTGTAGTTGAAGGCGGTCACGCTGTTGTCGGCCTCGGTGACCTGGCGCACGCGCTGCTCGGGCAGGTACAGCACGTCCAGGGCGTTGTCGCCGACGCGCACGCCAGACCAGCCCAACTGGTACTCGTAGCGGCGTATGCCGCCGCCGACCTCGTCGCGCGCAGTCTTCAGGCGATGGCCGAAGTGGAAATAGCTCGGGCTGCCGTCGGGTGCAGCGTGGAAGATGCCGCCGAAGTCCTGGTAGGTGTAGCCGCTGACGCGGCGGCCCTTGGTGCTGGCGTCGGTACGGGTAACCCGGCTCAGGTTGGCTTTGCTGTCGTAGTCGTAGGCAATGCGCAGGCCCAGCGGTCCGCGGATTTCCTTCAGCAATGTATACACTTCCTCAATGTCGATGCCGTAGGACTGGCGCTGGTTGCGCACCACCTCGTAGACCAGGCTGACTTCGCGCCCGCTGGCATCGGTAATGCTGCTCACGCGCGGCGTGCCCTGGTTCATTTCCCAGCGGTAGCTGACCCGATTGCCGTTGCTGTCTTGCACATAGCTGATGCGCGGACCGCCGAGGTCGGCCTGGCTGTAGTGGTAGTGCAGGCCGTCGCGGCCGTGGAAATCGTAGGTATCGCCGCGCTGCAGCAGGGTGCCGTGGTAGCCGTGCAGGGCGGTGAAGGTCTGGCTGCCGTCGGGCAGCACGCCGCTGGGGCGAAAGCGCTGGCCCTGGCCGCCGATACCTACGACGATGCGCTCGTCGCAGTCGGTGCGCAGCACTTGGCCGTCCAGCGCCGTGTTCCAGCCGCGGCCGAGGAAGCCGATCTGTTCGCCGCCGTGGCTGGAATAGGTGCGTTCCAGCTTGATGCCGGGGCCGCGGCCGCCGATGGCGATGTCTTCCTCGCCAATCACCGCGCCGCCAGAGTACAGGTCTACACCTTTCACAAAAGGATGCGACAGGGTGAGCGAATCGCGCCGCTGCACGTGGTTGCTGGCGGTGCCTTCGTGCAGTTCTTCTTCGCCGGCGCTGTTGACCGCGCGCAGCTCGAACTTGTATTCGCCCAGCGCCAGTTCGCGCGGATCGATCTGCAGGTCGTGCAGGCCGGCCGGCAGGGCAACGCCGTCCAGCGGTTTCCAGGCGGCAATCGGGCTGGTATTGCCCTGGCCGTCCCGGCGGAAGAAGGCCAGCGACACGGTGGCGTCCTGGCTCAGCAGATAGCCGAAGCGGCGGCCCTGCAGGCAGGCGTAGCCGGCGGACACTTCGACGTCCTGGTTCATCGCGATGTTTTTCGGGAAGCGGCTCTGCAACAGGCCGACCAGATCGAGCGGGCTGTCTTTTGCCTGTTTCGCCGCGGTTGCCGCGGGTGCGTTCAGCGGCGCCGCCACGGCCGGCGGCAGCACGCCGTAGCCGGCGACGATGCCCTGCTCGAACGGCAGCGGACGGGTGGCTTCCAGGCGATACGGCGTGCCTTCGTTGATGACGATGGCGGCTTCGTAGCTGCGCGTGCGGTCGATCTGCAGGCCGTGGTCGAAGCTGCAGGAAGTGCCGGTGTTGAGGCGGGCGTAATAGCAGGCGGCTATGGGCTCGCCATCGACGCGGATCTGCAGTTGCGACGTGCCGGCGGTGTAGTCGTTGCGGTCGAAGCTGGCCTTGAGGTTGGTCGGTGCGGCGGTGGTCGAGAACGGCGTCAGCGGAAGCGGGTTGGGCGTGACCACAGGCGCGTGCAGCGAAATCGCCGAGCCGAAGTGGATGTATTTCGGCGTAACCGAATCGGGCGAACCCAGCCAGATCTCCACCGGGCCGGGCTCGCTGCCGGCGCGGATCTCGAAGCGGGTAATACCGACGGCACCGCTGTTGTAGCGCAGGTTTTCGACCGTGCCGAAAAGCGCGTCCTTGACTACCAGGGGATAGGTTCCGTCACGGGTCCATTGGATCGTGTTGGTCTGCACGTTGATCGCGTAGCGGTACGACTCGATGCCGAAGCTGCGCGGAAACAGCTGGTTCAGCGGCGCCGCGGCGACGATGAATTCGTAGTCTGAATCGGGCGATAGCCGGTGCCCGTCATACCAGACGAAATGCCAGAAAATGCTGCCCGGGCCGGCGTTGCAGACCGGCGCTTCATTGCTGAACACGATCTGCTTGGACAGGCCGGGCGACGTGGCGCGTACGGTGTAGCGCGCGGTGGTGTTGGCATTGCCGGGCGTCACGCCCAGGGTGATGCCGTCTGGCCGCGAATGCAGGGAACCGATCTGCTGGCGAGTGCAGGCATGTCCGGTGAGGATGCTCTGGTTGGTCGGACAGTCGCCGTGGATGAACAAGGCGCCGTCGATGCGCTGGGACGACAGCGGGCATTGCGGCGCAACGGTGTAGTCGCTCTCGATGCTGATGTTGAGCGGCACGTTGGAAACGAGGTTGCTGTTGGCATCGAACGCATCGAGATAAAGACGGCCGAACAGAACGCCGGTGGACAGCTCGGTGTTCGGCGTCGTCAGCTCCAGTCGCGTTGCTGCGCCGGCCGTGGCGTCGGCAAAAAAGGAATTGCCCGCGACGATGGGCCCCATCGCCGATTGGGCCGAGACGTGAATCCAGTGGCGTCCGACCAACTCGGGTTCCGGCTGGTTCGGCCGATGAATGTAGTCCGCTGCGCCGTCAAGGATCTTTGCACCGGTGACGAAGCCGATGCTGGCCACGCCGCGGGCGTCGGTCAGCACCAGCGCGGATTCGCCGTCGGCGACGCCGGGGAAATGGCCGTTCGGGGTCAGCGGTGCGAAGGTGACGGCGGCGCCCTTGACCGGCCGTCCTCCTGCATCCAGCACGATGGCGCGCAGGGGCCGCGGCAGGGCCTGGCCGGCGGGCGTCATCTGGTACTGGCTGTCGGCGTCGAGCGTAAGGATGGCGCCTGCCATGGGGTCTTCGTTGAGCGGTAGGGCGTAGGGATCGCCCAGCCATTGCACCAGGTCTTGCAGGTACCACAGCTCCGGCGGCATGGCGGTGGAGCCGCCGGCCAGATTGCCGGCGATGAAATAGCCGGCTTCGCCGGTGGGCAGGTTGCGCACGCGCCAGACCGCGCCGGTCCAGGCCTGCAGGGTCAGTGGATTTTTTGCAATGTCAACAACGTAGCCGCGCGCCAGCCAGGCGTTTACGGCGGCGATGACGGCGGGCGGCTGGTTCACGCCGCCGCTACCGCTGGCGGCGTTGAGGGTAAGGATGGGAATGTTCTGGGCGCGAGCCAGCGCCAGCCCCTTGTCGGCGGACAGGCTGTCGACATGCCATTGCTGCTCGAATACGCGATGTTCGAGGCTGGAGCCCTGCAGTGCCGACAGCGCAGTCCAGTCGCTTTCGGCGCCGGCGGCGTCGACATGGGCAAAGGCTTCGGCCGGCCGCAGCGCGGCATCCAGCGCGACGCCGCGCCACTGCATCGCCTGGGCCAGCCCACCGCTGCGCTCGATGCGGTATTGGTTGATGACCAGCACGGCGCTGGGGAAGGGACGCACGAGGCCGACGCCGAGCAGGCGTGCCAGTTCGTCGTCGTCGCGGTTCCAGTTGCTGAGGTAGCGCGCGCCCAGGTTGGCCAGTACGCGCGCGGCGCGCTGTTCGTTGTCGCCGGGCAGGGGCGCATCGGGTTGCGGCAGTTCCGCGTCGGCCTGGGTATCCAGCGCGATGGCGGCATAGCCGCCGGCAGTGAGCAGCTGGCTGGCGCCGGTGCTGCCGGCGGGCCCGCTCAGGGTGATGTCGAGGCGATGCGCGGCAGCGGCGTCGAGTATGCCGCTGCCTATGCGCGCCGCCAGGCCGTCGATCTGCAATACCGGGCGAACCTGGAACAGATAAGGCGGCGTCGCACTCATGCCGCCATGGGCATCGACGACGGCGCCGTCGCCGATGGAGGCCGGCTGGTAGGACAGCGTGATGCGGCGGCCGGCGAGCTGGCTCGCCGGCAGCTGCACATCGAGAATGACCGCGCCCGATTCGTCGCTGCCGCTGCGCGCGAGCAGCCGCACCTGCTGGCGCAGGTCGTCCGGCAGTGCGGCGAATTCGCCGGTGACGGCGACGCTGGCCGCCGGCAGGCTGGCCGGCAGCAGTTGCAGCGGCGCGGCGGCGACGGCATGCACCGCCAGCTGGCTTTCGTAGCTCAGCGGCGTAGCCAGTGCGGCGAGGCGGCTGTCGATCTGGCTGCGCAGGCGATCCAGCGGCGAGTCGTCGCGCAGCTGGGCCAGGTGTTCGTCGATGAAGGCCGCGGCATCGATGCCGCTGCGGGCCAGCGCACCGCCGGCCGGGGTCAGCCGGTGCGGCTTCAGCGCGGGTGCCAGGGGTATCCAGGCCTTGCCAGCCAGGTCTGCCGCGCTGCCGCGATAATTGGAAAAAGGCAAATAGGCAGAAACATAAACGTGTTCGATGGCATAGGCCGCGACGCGGCCGCCACGGATCACCGGCTTGTGGGCGACGCCGGCGGCGGCCAGGGCCAGGCCGACCTTGTCCTCGCGCACGCCCAGCGACTGCACCAGCTGCGCGGTGTCGACTTCCAGCACGCCGCGCACGTAGCGCGCCGGTGCCTGGCTGGCGCGCAGCAGGGCGATCAGCAGGCTGGCCTGGTCGACGTCGTTGCCGCTCAGGGTGCGCAGGGTGGTGTCGGCATCCTGCTGCGCGCCGGCGTACCAGCGCGTCTTCACGCTGCTGCGCACGAAGTCGACGATGCGCGTGTAGTCGTTGTCCAGGCTGCGTGCCTTGGCCAGCACGGCCGGCGACAGCGGGGCATCCGGCGTGGCGGCGTAGTCGGCCGGCTGGGGCTCGATGTCGTGTTCGGCATCGGCATAGCTGGGTATCACGGCCGGCGCGGTCGCCGGTTCCCGCGCCGGCAGCCGCGGCCGGTGTACCGGCAGCACGGCGGCGCCGTAGACCGGCGCCTGCTCGGCCTGGGCATCGGCGGCCAGCAGTTGGTCGAGTTCGGCGAAAACGGCTATGCCGGGCGCGCGCCCTTCGGGCAGGCTTTGCAGCGTCGTGCGCAGGCTGTCGCTGGCGGCGCCGATCTGGTTCAGCCAGGCGGCCAGCGCCTGGCGGCGTTCGCGCGCGAACGGGCTGGGCGTGGCGCTTTTTCCGTTAGGTAATTTGTCGCTTTTTTCCAGGCTGCCCTGCAGCAGCAGGCCCTGGGCCTGCAGGGCATCGACCTGCTGCAGCAATGCGTTGCGCCGGGCTGGGTCGAAGGCTTTGCGCGTCGGCGTAGCCGCGCTGGCCAGGCTGGCGCGCAGCTGCTGTGCCTGGCGCGAGAAGCCGGCGATGGCGCTGTTTTCCAGGCGCTGTCGCGTAGCCTGGTACTGCTGCTGCCGGGTGGCCGGCGAGTCGGCATCGCGGGCCAGTGCCTCGGCCAGTGCGGCGCGCGCATCGATGCCGCGCAGCAGGGCATCAGCGACGGCCTCGCGCGGCGACAGCGCCGCTGCCGGGCGGTCGCCGGCCTGGGCGGCGGCCAGCGCCAGCAAGGCGGTGGCGGCGAAGGTCCAGGCCGCAGTGGCCAGGCGGAAGGAGCGGGGAGAGGCATTCCGTTGCAGTGTCATGGTGCGGCTCCGCCGGCTTGCGCAGCAGGGTCTGGCTTGAGTGGGGAAGCGGATGCGGGCAGCAGTCGCGCCGCCAGTTGCGACAGCGGCGCGGGCAGCAGCGACAGCGCGTGCTGCAGCAGGGGCGCCGCGGCGGCGGATTCGAAGTCGCCGCAGAACACGCTGTCCTCGGGCGGGCCGCCTTCGCGGAAGATCTGGTCGCGGTTGGCGTTGCTGTGGCAGGGCGGCAGCAGGGTCAGCGGCGTGGAGGCGAGGCTGCTCCAGCCGGTCACGCCCTGGGCATTGCGCAGCTGCGCGGACACCGCCAGGCGGTAGCTGCCTGCGGCCAGGACCGTGCTGGCGAACTGCGCGGTCAGCGTGGACTGTCCGGCCAGCGGCAGGGACAGGCTCTGGCTGTCGAAGGCCAGCACGCTGCTGTCGTCCTGCGCGCGCAATTCCAGCCGCACAGGAACGTTGCTCAGGGCGATGCTGCTGTCGTTGCGCAGCAGCCAGCTGGCCGGTATCGGCCGGCCGGCGCGGCGATGCTGCGGACCGAGCGTGTCCTGCGCCGCCAGCAGCTGGGCCGGCGGCGGCTGGTAGCTGACCTGCACCTGCACTTCGGCACCCAGGTTGCCGGCCGTATCGGTGGCGCGCAGGCGCAGCGTGTTGCTGCCGGCCAGCAAGGTCGCCGCGGCGGTGCGGAAGCGGCCGTCGGCCGCGGCCTGTACGGTCGTGTCCAGGCCCGGTGCGACGACGTGCACCTGGGCCAGGGCTTCGGTGGTGCCGGCGATTTCCTGCAGCGGCGTGGTCACCGTCGATCCAGGTACCGGTTCGCTCACGACGATGCCGGGCGCCTCGAGATCGAGGGTGAATACCCGTTCGCGCAGGGCTTCGTTGCCGGCCTGGTCCAGCGCCTGTACGCGCAGCCGGTAGCTGCCGCTGGCGGCGATCGGCGTGGCGCTGGCATAGGGCTGCCCGTTCAGCGTGATGCTGCTGCTGGCGGGATGGGCGTCGGCAACACTGATGGCCGGCGTGACGGCGTGGTTGAGCAGGTCGCCGTCGGCCACGCCGGTGATGCTGATCGACGGCGGCGTGCTGTCCACCGTGAACGCGACGGCTGCCAGCTCGGCCAGGTTGCCGGCGCTGTCGCGGGCTCGCAGCCGGTAGCTGTGCGCACCGTCGGCCAGCGCCAGTTCGGCGCTCTGGTAGGTATCGGGCAGGCCCGCCTCGGCCGGCAGGGTGGCCCAGGCGGCGGCATCGACACTGGCCTCGACCGTGACCGGCGGGCTGAGTGCATCGCTGGCCGTCGCCCGCAGGCGCAGGGGGGCGGCGACGATGCCGGACGCCGTGGGAGCCAGCGCCGCCAGGCTGGGCGCCGTGCGGTCGACCAGGTTCACCGTCTGGCTGTCCAGCATTTCCCAAGTGCCATTGCGCAGAATTTCCAGATGTAGCGAAAGGCTGCCCAGTGCCCAGGCCGTGCTGGCGAAAGACGGCGTGTCGCTGAAGGCCTCGCCGGCGGCGAAGGCGCGGGCATAGTCCTGCCGCGCGAGCAGGCCTGCAGCCGCGTCGTAGACGCTCAGGCGCGCGCTCTGTAGCGGCAGGGCGACGGTGCCCGGGTTGCGCAGGCGGACGAGTACCTGCAGGGCCTGGCCGTGGGGCAGGTCGGCCAGGGCCGGCTGCAGGGTTCCGACCAGCGGCAGGGTCTGCGGCGCTTCGTAGTGCACCACGACGGTTTGGGCCGTGCCGGCATTGCCGGCGGCGTCGTGTGCCTGCAGCGTCAGCGTGTTGCTGCCTTCGCCCAGCGGCACGTTGGCGAACACGGCGAGGCCGTCGGCATCGGCACTGGCCTGGGCGGAGAACGCCCCGGCCTGCAGCGTGACCTGGGCCAGCGCTTCGGTCTGCGCGCGGGCTTCGATCGCGCTCTGGGCCACGCTGCTGCCGTCGGCCGGCGCCAGGATGGCCAGCGGCGGCGGCGTGGTGTCGATGCGGAAATGCACCGCAGCCAGGCGTTCGTTGCCGGCCAGGTCGACGGCGCGCACGCTGAGGGTGTGGGCACCTTCGGCGCTGATGGCGCTGCCGGGGATATAGCTTTCGCCATCGAGCAGGATGCTGGTCTGTGCCGGATCGGGATTGCTGTCGGTGATCTCGACACTGGCATGGACGACGCGGTTGGTGAGCTCGTTCTCGGCCACGCCGCCGATCAGGATCGACGGCGCCTGGCCGTCGACGCGGAAATGGCGTTCCGCGGTCGTGCTTTCGTTGCCCCAGCTGTCGCGGGCACGCACGCTCAGGCGATGTGCCCCGTCGGCGAGGCCGGCGACATAGCCCGTATGGCGGCCGCTGCCGTCGAGGTTCAGCGGCTGCCAGATGCCGTCGTCGATGCGCACCTGGGCCTGCACGATGGGCGAATGCGCATCGCCGATGACGGCATGCACGCCGACGACGGCTGCGCCCAGTGCGTCGGCGGCAGGCTGCTGCAGGTCGATCTGCGGCGGCAGTCCGTCGACGACGGCAAAGCCGCGGTGGGCGAGGGGACGCCATTGCCCGGCGGCATCGGCCGGCAGGCGCGCGTCGAGCGTGGCGGCGTAGGCGCTCAGCGACAGCGGCGGCAGGGTCAGGGCCAGGCTGCCCTGGTACTGGCCGGCGGCGGGCAGGGTCAGCGTTTCGAAGCGCTCGACCGCCATGGCCTGGTCTGGCGACTGCAGCAGGCGCAGGCGCAGTTCCACGCCCGCCAGGCTGCTGCTGCCGGCGTTGCGCAGGCGATAGTGCAGCACGGCCGGCGTGCCGGCGACGACGCTGGCGGTCGGTGCCAGTTCCAGCTCGCCGCTGAGCGGTTCTGCCGCCGCCGCGTCGAGCAGCACCAGGCTGGATTCCGCGTCGTAGGCATAGCCCTGGCCCTGCAGGCGCAGGTGCAGGCGGTACTGGCCGGCGCTTTGTGCAGAATTCCAGGTATAGCTTTTTTGCATGCGATAGCCGGGCTGCAGGGTGCCGAGGTTTTCGCTGGCGCTCCAGATCTCCACGCCGGCGGGGTTGTACAGGGTCGTGCTCAGGCTGGCCTGGGCCAGTACGCCGTTGCCGCTGGCGAAGTGCAGCAGGCTGTCGATCTCGACCGGCTGGCCTGCGGTCTGCGGCAGTGGCCGCGCCGCCACGCTGAGTTCCACCTGGCGCAGCTGCGCGATGGCAAACACGGCGTCGCGTTCGGCCAGCAGCGATCCGTCGCTGCGCAGCAGGCGTGCGTGCAGGCGGTAGTCGCCGGCCAGCGTTGCCGCCGGGCGCCATTGCACGGCCTGGCTCCACTGCTGGGCATAGCCCAGGTTGGCGATGCCGGCACTGTCCAGGTTCGCCACGCTGGTGCTGCCGGCGTCGACGATGCTGAGGCGGACGCTGCCGCTCCAGGCCGGCCCCGGGTTGGTGACGCGGACTGTGCCGCGTACCTCCTGGCCCGGCGCGAACACGGCGCCGTCGGTGCTGAGGTCGAGCAGCGGCTCGCTGGTCGCGGTGACGCTGAGCAGGCTTTCCGCGCGATTGTTGTTCTCGTCGGATTCGTTCACCCGCTGCAGCGGGTCGGCTTCGAGGCGCAGGCGATAGATGCCGCTCTGGACCAGCACGCCCAGGCCCAGGCTGAGCGAGCGGGCAGCACCGGGGCCTAGCTCGGTCAGGGGGCTGGCCAGCTGCAGTGGCCGGCTGCTGCCGTCGGGCGCGGTCAGGCTGGCCTGGATCTCGGGTGCGGCCACTGCCACCGAACCGAGGTTGCGCAGGGTGAACAAGGCGGTTGCCTGCTGGCCCGGTGCCGGCACGGACGGCACGAAGAACACGTCGCTGGCCGAGACGGCCAGATCGGGCAGGGCGACATTGCCCAGTTCGACTGTTATCGCGGCAGCGGGCAGGCTGCGGTTGCCGCTCGCATCGGTGCTGCTGCCGACCAGGCGGTTGCTGCCGGGCCGCAGGTCGATCGCAGCGGTGCAGAACCAGCCCGGCGGCTGCAGCAGGAAGGCGCTGCCGGACTGCGTGCCGAGCAGGCGTCCGCTGGCGGTCCAGCGGATGCTGGCCGCGGAGAGTTCGCCGGGTGCGGTGAGGTCGCGCAGTTCGCCGCTGCTGCGCTCGAACAGCTTTACGCCGTTGAGGAAGGCCAGGGCGATTTCGCTGCCTTGCGGCGCTGCATCCAGGCCCGCGGGCGCGAACGGCAGCGTGGCGCGGGCGGCGGTGTCGCCGGTGTCGGGCGAATAGGTCCACAAGGCGGTTATTCCACTATTGCCGTCGCTGCGCACGAAGGCGAGTTCGCCCGGGGCTGTCCACGTTGCGCCGGCGCTGGTATCGGCCGGCAGGGTCTGGCTCAGCTGGGCCTGGTCGAGGTCGATGACGAGCCAGGCATCGGCACTGGCCACGGCGGCGCGGCGGCCATCGGTGGAGAACAGCAGCGGCCGGTCGAGCAGGCTTGCGGCGTCGATGCCGGCAATGGCACGGACGGCAGAGCCGTCGCGGGCGACGCGCCACAGCGTGTCGCTGCCGTCGCCGGCATCGCGCCGGCCCAGCAGCAACAGGCGTGATTCGTCCGGGGCAATGCCGAAGGCGCGCAGGCTTGCCGCGGCCGGCGGCAGCAGATGGGCGGCACGGCCGGGCCAGCGCACCTGCAGGCGGCCGTCCTGGACGTAATACAGGCGCAGGCCCAGCGCCGACCACTGCGGCAGGCTTGCGCCGGCATCCAGCGGCTCGGCGCGGAAATCGCGCCGGTCGACCAACTGCCACACGCCGTCGCGCAGGGCGGCGAAGTGATAGCCGTCGGCGGCGAATTCCATCGGCCCGCGCCAGGCCGCCAGCGGCAGCAGTGGATTGGCCTGTGGCGGACTGGTCGCGGCGAAACTCAGTTCGACGCCGTCGCGCTCGATGCGCGTGATGCTGCCGGTTTCGGCGCGGCCGCAGACCTGGCTGCGGTCGTCTTCGGCCTGCAGGCGATAGGCCGCCGTCGTCGGATAGGTGAGCAGCGGCGCGGGCGGCGCTACGCGATCGCGCGGCACGCCGCTGAGCGCCGTGCTGGGCGCGCTGGCCAGGCCGTTGGCGTCGGTGGCGACGATGCGATACCAGTAGCGCGTGCCGTTGACCAGCCCGCTGTCGCGCCATTGCGTCGCGGTAGTTGTGGCAATGACGGCATAGCTGCCTTGTTCGCCGCTGGCGCGCTGTACCTGGTAGCCGCTCAGCGCTGTTGCGTCGCCGGCCTGCCAGCGCAGATCGAGCGCGGCGCCTTCGGCGATAGCGTCCACCGCGACCAGCGTCGGCGCAGCCAGGCCGCTGGCCACGTCGATGCTGACGCGGTTGGAAGCCGCACTGGCGTTGTCGAACGCGTCGTAGGCGATGACGTGATAGGCGTAGCGGCCGGGCGGGCGCAGGCTGTCGAGATGATGGCGCTCGGCCGCGGCAGGCCGGTTGGCGATGACCTGGTCGTCGCGTAGCAGTTCGTAGCGGACCACATCGGCGGATGCACTCGCGCTCCAGTCCAGGCTGACGTCGCGCTGGACCAGGCTGGCTGTCAGCGTGACCGCTTCCGGCGGCGTGACATCGCCGATGGCAATTTCTGCCGCCGGTGTCAGTGCGCTTTCCAGTGCGTGAATGTCGACGGCGCTGACGCGGTAGCGGTGCATGCCGTCGATGACGGTTTCGGCGAAGGCCGGTGTGCTGGCCAGGCTGCGCACGCTGACGCCGATTTCCGCCAGCGCCAGATCGGTCCAGCTGCCCTGGGCAACCGGCGAGCGCAGCACCAGCCGCAGCGCATCGCTGCGGTAGGGCTGCGGCAGGGCGATTTCGGCATGTGCCGCCGCCGCGCCGCGCTTGCGCGCCACCGGCACCCAGGCCGCGTCGGCGTTGCGTGCGTAAATGTCCACATTGCCGCTGGCCAGGGCCGGAGTGGTCCAGTCCAGGCTCAGTGCGGTGACGATCTGGGCGGAACCCAGCTCGATCAGCAGGGCCGGGTCGTCGGCCGATTCGTCGTCGACGGGCTGGAAATACGTCTGCAGCTGCCAGGCGCTGGCGCTGTTGCCGTCGGCGGCGGCTTCCGGCGTGCAGCAGGTGGCCGAACTCAGGCTCAGCGGCGTGGCCAGTGGCCCGTCCGGCAGCAGGTAGTGGCCGTTGTGCTGGATGCGGTAGCCCAGCAGATCGGTTTCGCTGTTGGCGTTCCAGCTCAGGCTGACGGCGTGGCCGCTGGCGCTGGCCGACAGGCCCGTCGGCACGGCCGGTGCGGCATCGCGCAATACCTTCACGCTGGCGGGATGGCTGCGGTTGCCGTCGGCGTCGAGCACGCGGGCGATGAATTCGGTCTGGCCGCTGGCCAAGGGCAGTCCGGCGAAGGCGAAGCGGCCCGATTCGTCGACCGGCTGGGCCGGCAGATCGACGGTGCCGCTGCTGTCGACGCGGCGCAGCTGCACGTTGCCCGGCGGGCTGCGGCCGTTCAGGCCGAGCTGGCTGGCATCGGTCGGCGTCAGCGGCTGGTCCAGCCGGATGCGGAAGACCAGGGCGTAGTCGTCGGCGGGCTCGGAACGGTTGCCACCGGCATCGACCGCGCTGACACGATAGACCCACTGGCCGTCGGCGCGGCCGTTGTCGCTGTAGTGCGTGGCGGCCAGATTGCCGGCCAGTTCTTCCCAGCTGGAGCCGTTGCCGCGCTCGATCGCGTAGCCGGTGACATCGGTACTGCTGCTGGCGGTCCAGCTCAGCTCGACGGTATCGCCGTCGGCGCTGGCCTGGAACCCGCTGACGGCGGCGGGCGCGGTCAGGTCGGCGCGGCGCACGCGCACCTGCGGCGGCGGCAGGTCGGTCTGGCCGGCCTGGTCGAAGGCGACGGCGCGGATCTCGTATTCGCCCAGCGGCAGCGCCTGGGTATTCCATTCCACACGATACGGCGGGCGGCTCAGCAGCGGACCGGTGTCGTTCCATGCGCTGCTGCCGACGGCGCGCCAGCTGAAGCGCACGGTTGCAATATCCAGATGTGGACTGGAGGCGGCCAGGCTCAGGCCCGCCTCGAAAGTCTCGCCGTCGACCGGCGTGTCGATACGCAGTTGCGGCGGGTATCGGTCGATATCCAGCGGCACCTGCGCCGACGGCGGGCTGATATTGCCGGCCTGGTCGATGGCGAACAGCACGTAGCGGTGATTGCCGTCGGCGAGCAGTGCATCGGTATACGCCGTGGCGCTGAGCGCATACGGACGCAGATCAGCCGGCGTCTGGGCCGGAGCATTGAGCAGGCGGCCATTGCGGTACAGCAGATAGCCGCGCAGGTCGGTCTCGCTGTTCGGGTTCCAGGCCAGCTGCGCGTCGTCGCCGGCGAGCGTGACGGTCAGGCCCTGCGGTGCGGCCGGCGCGGCATTGTCGATCACGATGGCGCGTTCGGCCGCGGCGCTGTTGCCGCTGCGGTCCTGCGCTTCCAGGCGCAGGGTGACGGCGGTTTCGTCGGCATAGACGCGGCTGAGCCAGCTGGCCAGTTCGCCGCCGGGCTGGGGCAGGCTGCCCTGGGCGATGGTCTGGGCCGTGTCGCTGCCGTCGCTGCGCCGCACGCTGAGCTGCCAGCTGGCGAAGTCGTCGGCGGCATAGGCGCTGCCGCGGATGCTGACCAGGCCGCCGATGCGCTCCAGCGCCAGCGGTGCGTCGATCGCGACCCGCGGCGGCGTGCGGTCGAGCAGCAGCTCGACCGTCGTGCTTGGCGCGCTTTCGTTGCCGGCGCGGTCGATGGCGGTGACGCGATAGCGCCAGGTGCCGTCGGCAAGGCCGCTGTCGAGGTAGTGCGGCGCCGCCTGCGGCAGGCTGTTAAGGCGAATGCCGTCGCGGTAGATGGCATAGCCGGCGAGGTCGCCGTCGGCCGGCGGATTCCAGTCCAGCACGGCATCGCCGCCCTGCAGGCGCGCGCGCAATTGCAGCGGTGCCGAGGGCGCTACCTGGTCGATGCGGAAATCGACCTGGGCGGTGGCGGTCAGTCCGGCAAGGTCGGTCACCAGCAGGCGCAGCAGGTAGTCGCCATCGGCAAGCTGCGGCGCCAGTTCGGCCAGTACGCCGGCTTCCACGGCGGCGGTGCCGCGGTACAGCGGAGTCCATTGTCCGGCCAGTGCGGCGGTCGGCGTGGCGACGCTGATGAGGTAGTCACGCAGGTGCGCATCGCTGGCGGTGCCGCTGACGCGCAGGCTGGCGCCGACGAGCGAACCGGCCAGCGGTGCGCTCAGCTGTGCCAGCGGCGGCGTGCCGTCGATGCTGATGTCGCGCAGGGCGCTGGCCGTATTGCCGGCGCTGTCCTGGGCGCTCAGGCGCAGGCGGTAGTCGCCGTCGGCTTGCTGCACCGTCCAGTGGCCGAGCGCGCCGTTCACCACGCTGCTGCTGCCGCTGGCGAGGGGCGACCAGTTCTCGCTGCCGCGCGTGGCGATGGCGATCTCGTAACTGGCGAGGTTGGCATCGCTGGCCGTGCCGATCAGGGCGAGCGGTGCGGCGGCACGCGCCAGCACGGCTGCGGCGGCTGGCTGCTGCCATTCGACGGTGGGCAGGTGTTTGTCGACGCTGAATTCGCGCACCAGGCTGGTCTGGTTGCCGGCGCGGTCCTGCGCGGCGATTTCCAGGCGATAGGCGCCTTCTTCCAGCTCGGCCAGGGTGGCGAGTACCTGCAGGCCGCTGGCTGCGCCGCTGCGCTGTGCCAGCGGGGTCGCTGCGCCCGCGCGGAACAGGCGCGCATCGAAACGATCCAGGCCGGCATCGTCGATGCGGAAACCGACCACGCCCTGGCCGGTGGCAATGCTGCCGGCCGGGCTGACGTCGAGCAGCTGCGGCGGCGTGGTGTCGATGCCCAGGCTGAGGACGGCGCTTTCGCTGATCGCCGCATCGGCGGCGTCGCGCGCGCTGATTTCCAGGCGGTAGCTGCCGTCCGGCAGCGGCGTGGCGCTGCTGCCATCCCAGGAAAAGCTGCTGCGGCCCGCGGCCAGCGCGGCATTGCCGACTACCGCGGCGACCGTGACGCCCTGGCTGTCGCGCACGTTCACGTCAACGACGGCGGCGCGCAGCAGGTTCAGCGAAATGTCGATGCGATCCAGGCGTCCGTCGGCGTTGGGCGAGAACACGCCGGGCGACAGGCCGGCGGCGGCGATCAGCCGCGCGGCGCTGGGGGCGGAGAAATCCAGCGCGATTTCGCTGCTGTTGCCCAGATCGTCGCTGGCCTGCAGCACGAAGCGTCCGTCGCCGCTGTATTCGCCGCGGTTCCAGCGGCCCAGCAGGGCGGCGGGCGATACGGCAAAGTCCTGTTCGGCCAGCAGCTGTTCTGGCGCATTGTCCAGTTGTACACGCAGCTGCCAGTACGCGCGTGCGGCATCGAAGCGAGAGAAATTCGCGTCGCTGACGCTGCCGCGGACTTCCACCACCGGTGCGCCCAGCACGCTGCCCGCGTCGGGTTCGGTCAGCGCGAGCTGTGGCGCGCTGGCGTCGCGCAGCACCAGATAGTCGTAGACCTGGCTGTTGCCGCAGTGATCGGTGGCGGCGACGCGCAGCAGGTACACGCCGTCGGCGGCGGCACTGCCGCCGATCTCGCCGTTCCAGCCGATGGCGATGCCGCCTTCGATATCGTCGGCCTGGCCCAGCACGGCCAGTTCCGCGGCTGGCACGTAGGCGTTGCCCTGCGGCGTGGTCGCGTGCAGGGTCGCGCGATAGCTCAGGCTTTCGGTCGCGGCGAAGGTGAGGGCGACCGTGCGCAGGCGCGGCAGCCCCTGCGGCGCCAGGCCCAGCAACGGTCGCTGCCGCAGCGGTGCCAGCGCGTCTGCGCTGGCGAGCAGGCCGAAGCCGAGCTGGCCGGGCGAGTCTGTTTCCTGCAGTTCCGCGCGGCTGTCGAGGAAAAAGCGCGTGTCGTTGCAGGCCAGCGCGCCGGAGCCGTCGTGGGCGACCAGTTTTGCATCGACCAGGCCGTTGAGGCGGGCCAGCAGTTCGCCGCCGGTCTGGGCCAGGGTGCCGTCTTCGGCATGTACCGGCTGCCAGCCGGTGCAACTGCCGGGCTGCAGCTGTTCGGCCACGCAATAGCGTTCCTGCGGCCGTTCTGCCGGGGCGAGTTCGAGCTTGAAGAAGGCATCGCTGCCGCCGGAAATGCTGCCGCCGAAACGCAGCCGCAGCGCACCGGCGTCGTTGGCGCAGATGCGGCTGCCGGCGGCGGGGAAGTCGAGCACGGCGATGGGCGGTTCGTGATCGACCAGCACGCGCTTGACCGCGGTGCGCAGATCCGACAGGGCGCGCAGGTAGGATTCACCTTGTGGATGTGTGGAAACATCCCATTCGAAGCTGCGTGCCCAGGTCGGCCTGCCGCTGGCGTTGGCGAACGGTCCTTCGTTGGCGACCGGCTGTTCGGCGAATACCGTCTGGGCTTCGTCGTCGACGAAGGTGTCGACGTGCAGGTAATTCATCGGCGCGGCCGAGCTGACGCGCACGGCCAGCCGCCCGCTGGCCGGGGCGTTGCAGGTGGTCGCAATGACCGGATTTACGTCGATGTCGAAATCCGGATCCTGCGGTTCGCCGCCGCCACTGCCGTTGCCGCCGCAGCGCAGGGTCTTGTCGGGCCCCTTGAGCCAGCGCTCGCTGGCCAGCGGCGCCGTGCCGCGGGCGTAGGCCAGCTGGCTGGCGGGAACGATGAACAGCGCGCCGTCGGCGTTCGCCGCCGTGGCGGCGAGCCGGCTGTGGTGGAACGGGAAAGGCACGACCAGGTCGAGCTGGGCCAGCGCGGCGAACTGCGCGTTGTAGGCCGGCACGATGACCTGGCTTTCGTGCGGTTCCACGTTGCGCAGCAGGCTGCGCAGCTCCGGCGGCAGGCCTTCGGTCGGCGCGCCGGCGCAGATCTGTATCGGCTCGCCGAAAGGCTGCGTGACCAGGCGGATGACGTTGCCGACGATGCGCGCACCGGTCGCTGTGACACCGCTGATGCGCAGCAGGCGGTCGGCGCCGCGGGGCAGGGTCACTACGGGAAATTCGATATCGAAGCGCTGCTGGTACGGATCGTCGAAGGGGAACAGCTCGCCGGTCGAAGGCAGGCTCAGGGCGACTTCCCAGCGTTCGGCACCGTCGGCGTGGCCGATTTCGATTTCGATGGCACTGAGCCCTGGCGTGCCGTCCTGTACCGACAGCATCAGCGGCAGCGAGGGATCTTCGACGATGACCTGCGGCGAGGCGGGCCGCCCGTCCGGCGTGGCGGCGGGTGTGAGATCCAGCCACCAGAATTTCTGCCGGGCGCAATGGCCGCCACGGCCGGTGCAGCGGCTCAGCTGCAGGCTGTCCACCGCTGCTCCCAGCGCCAGCACCGTGCGGTTGCCGGCGCGATCGGTCGCCAGCGCACGCAGCTCGTGGCCGGCCAGCAGCGCAGCGCCCTCTGCCGCGACCGGCGAGCTTTGCGCCGGTTCGGTGACGCGGCGCCAGCTGTTGCTGCCGACGGGGCTGCGTTCCAGCCAAAGTCCCTGGAAATTCGCATCCGATGCTTCGGCGCGCACGGCCATGGCGCTGCCGCTGCGGCTGCTGCCGTCGATGCCGACGAAGCTGAGGCCGGGCTGTTCGAATTCGCCGCGCAGCTGTGGCGGCGTGGTGTCGAGCACGACCGGCAGCACGGTTCCCTGCACGTCGATGCTGTAGTTGCCGTCAGGCTGCGCCAGTCCGGCCTGGTCGCGGCCGTCCCAGGCGAAGCTGTTTTCGCCCGGTTCGCGCAGTTGTACCTGCTCCAGCACGATCTGCTGGTCGGCATTGCGTACGCGCACGACGATGCTTTGCGCGGCGGCGAGGCGGAAGCTGGCTACCGCGGTGTCTTTGTTGCCGTCGCCGTTGGGCGAGAAATAACGGCTTTGTATAGAAGTATCGGTAATCGCCGTGCCGGCCAGCGCCAGTGCCGAGGCGTAGGCGCGCGTGCTGTTGCCGGCCTGGTCGACCACCGTGAGGCGGATCTGGTAATGCCCCGGCGCCGGTGCGACCCAGCTGCCGAAACTGTCGCCGAGCAGCGGGTCGGCGCTGGGCAGGGCTAGCGCATGCCACTGCTCGGGCTGGGCCTGGCTGGCCCAGTCCAGGCGGTAGTGGTCGAAGTTGTGGTCTGCGGCGATGCCGTCCAGGTCGATGGCGCCGTTGCGCGAGCTGGTGCGCAACTGCGCGACCAGGTTGCCCAGGCTGGACAGGTGGCGCTGGCTGGCGGTGCCGCTGCCCAGCCACAGGCCGCGGTCGTCGCTGCTGAATGCCGCGGCCGCGGTGGCGCTGGCGTAGTTCCAGGGCAGGGCGGCGGCAACGCCGGCCGGGTTGCGCAGGCGTCCGTCCAGGCCCAGCGCCGCGCCGTCGCGCAGCCGCAGCAGGGGTGGTGCGTCCCATTGCAGTGCCGAATACCCGCTGGCGCTGGCAACGCGTTCGAAACTGCCGTCGTCGAGATCGATGGCAAAGGCCTCGACCGCACCGTTGAAGCGGCCGATCACGTAGGGCGGGCCGCCTTCGGTGTCGTAGGCGCCGACCAGGTCGCTGGCCAGTACCAGGGTGAGCCGGTGCTGTGCCGGGTCGTACCACTGCAGGCGCGGATCGGTTTCCTGCCAATGCGTGACCGTGCAGTGCCACAGCGGATTGCGGCATTCCTCGGCGCTGCCCAGGCCGCCGATGCGGCGGAACTCGTTGCCGATGAAGCGGCCTTGCGGCGGCTCGCTGTCCAGCGTGGTATCGGCCGGCGGCAATTGCGCCGCGACCAGCAGGGCGCCGTTGCTGGCGAATACCTGCACCAGCCGGGCGGCGGTATCGATCAGCAGCAGGCGGTCCTGCGCTTCGCCCAGCCAGTTCGTATACAAATGCTGCGGGCGGTAGTGGCCGTTGGCGTGGACCGAGAAATAGTCTTCGCGGGGACGCTGGTACAGCAGTCGCTCGCTGCCGTCGCGGCTGTCGAGCAGCGCGGCCGATTCGCTGTCGGCCGTCGTGCGCACTACTGCCAGATGGCTGCCCGCGCCGTTGAGACGGCCGCTGGGCGGAAGGTCCAGCGGACTGGCGGCCGGATCGGCCGGGTAGTAGCGCGCCGGCGATTCCTGGCCGGATGCGGCGTCGGCGCTCCACAGGTAGGCGCCGTGTACGTAGGCGCTGGCGCGCGTCACCGGCGTGGCCGGCAGCGCCAGTTCGCGCTTGCTGCCGTCGGCCAGGGTGTAGATGGCAACGCCGGCGTCGCTGCCGGCAATCAGCTGGCCGGAGCCGATAAAGCGCGGGCGCACGGTCTGGCTGCCCAGGGGCAGGGTGTCGAGTACCTGCAACTGGTCGGGCACGTCGCTGCGGGCGACGACGAGTTCCTGCTGCCCGGCCGAACGGCGCAGGAAGGCGAGGTGGCGGGCGTCGGCGGAAAAACTCTGCGCATCCAGTCCTTCGATCGACTGGCCAGGCGCCAGCGCGGCGGAAGAGACGATGGGCTCAAGGGCGGGCCAGTAGATGCTGCTGCGATAGATGCCGTATTCGCTTTGTGGATTCTGCGGCGGTATCTGGCTGCGCTCGATCAGTGCGTAGACATAGCCCTGCGCCGGCGGCAGTGGCGGCGGCTGCAGCCACTGCGGCCACTGCGCGATGCGCCGGTCGTACAGCAGCGGCGTGCCGGCAGCGCTGAACAGGCTGGACCGGTTCAGGTCCAGCGTCAGGGTGAGGTCGGCCAGCAGCCTGCCGCCGCCGATCAGGCTGGCGCGGTAGTCGCCGTCGAGTTCGAGCCGGCCTGCATCGTCGCGGCCGTCCCAGGTCACCTGGCCGCGCTCGGCCACTGCATCCAGCGCATCGGCGAAGCGGCGTACGACGCGGCCGGCGCCGTTGCGGATCTCGACCTGTGCCGGCCCCGGCGCCAGGCGCGCGAAGGCAAGCGTGGCGCTGTCGCGGATACCGTCGCCGTTGGGCGACAGATAGCGTTCGCTGGTATAGAAATCGCTGTCCTGGGTCTGCAGCGGCAGTAGTGCCGTGTTGTTGGCCCGGTCGTTCTCGCGCTGCTGCTGCAGCGGGTCGGCCAGTACGCTGAGGGCGCGTGCATCGGGCTGCAGGCCAAAGGTCCAGTTCCATTCCAGCTCTGCCGTCGCGCCAGCGGCCAGCTCGGCGATGACCTGGTCGGCGCCGACGGCCACGCCGTCGCCCGGGTTGCCTTCCAGCAGGCGCACGCGCAGCTGGCTGGCCGGCTGGCCACCGAGGTTGCGCACGCTGACGCGGGCGCGCAGCGCTTCCCCCGGCACCGGCTGCATCGGCGTCAGGGCAATGCTGGCGGCCGAAACCGCGGCATCGGCATACGCCAGCACGCTCAGCGGCCGCGAGGCGGAATTGTTGCCTTCGTCGCTTTCTGCAATCTGCTGCAAGGCGTCGGCGGTGACGAACACGTCGCCGTTGCGCGAAAGCCCCAGCTCGGCCACCGGCAGCACGATGTCGCGGGCGGATTGCGCCGCCAGGCCGTCGGCGATGTCGATGCGGGCCAGCGCCGCGCCGCCCTGGCGTGGATCGGCTGCGTACAGCATGACCGCAAAGGGCGGTGCTGCCAGGTTGCCCAGGTTGCGCAGGCGCAGGCTTGCCTGCAGCGGCTGGCCCTGCAGTGCGGTGGCCGGGCTGAACACGAGCGAGTCTGCCTCGATGGCCAGGTCGACGCTGTCGGGCGCTGCCTGCACCTCGAAGGAGAGCTGGGCCTGGTTGTTTGCCTCGTTGGCCTCGGCGACGACATCGGCTCCGTCCACGCTCACGCTGATGCTGGCCGCACCGGTCGACGGCGGCCGCCAGTACAGACGGCGCTCTATGCTCGCGCCGCCGTTGATCTGCACCGGTGTGTCCAGCAGCACCTGGCTGACTGCACCTTGCTGTACCTGCACCAGCAGCTGTGCCGGCGGCGAATCGATCGTGCCGCGGTTATGCACCACCACACGAATGCCGGTGTCGCGTCCCTGCAGCGGCGTTGCGCCGTCGAGCAGGCCGAGGTCGGCATTGCGCACTTCCAGGTCGAGACTCTGGCCGAAGGGCAGCAGCAGGCTGGCCTCGTTGTTGTTTTCGCGTGCTTCGGCAATCGCGTTGTCCGGATCGGCGCGCAGGCGCAGCGGCACGGTGCCGGCGACGCTGACCTCGAAACTCAGGCTGAGTGCCGCGCTGCTGCGGCCGGCGATGTCGAGCGTGGTCTCGGCCAGCAGCTGCTGCGGCACGCCATCGCGGTAGAGCCTGATGACGACACCAGTGGCGCCGGTCTGGCCCAGGTTGGCGACGCTGCCGCTCACGGTGACGGTGGCGGGCAGGCTGGCGACGGAGGCGGGGTCCAGGCTCAGCCGGGTCGGCTCGAGGGCGATGTCCGCCTGCACGGGTGCCGTGGCGACGCTCAGTGCGACCATGCCGCGGTTGTCGTCTTCGTCGAGCTCGTCCAGCGCTGCCGTTGCATCGAGTTGCAGCCACAGTTCGCGCGCGCCGGCCCGGCCGCTGCTGTCCCATAGCGTTGCCAGGTTTGCGCTGCGGCCGGGAATCAAGGCCGGCACGGCGATGTCGCTGCCGATGGGCGTGCCGCCTTGCTGCGGATTGCCGTCGTACCAGCGCGCACTGCTGGCGGCGGCGGCAACGACGCCGTTGTTGACCGCTGTGGCCTGTACGCGCACCAGGTCGCCGTCCTGCGGTTGCGCCGGCTGGGCCACCGGCGTGCCGCTCAGGGCCAGGTTGGGTTTTGTGTCGCGCAGCTGCGCACGCGCGGCGAGCGCCGTGAGGTAGATGCTGCCCTGCCAGTCGCCCTGGCGCTGTTGCGCGGCGAATACGTAGTTGCGCGCGCCGTTGCCGATGGCTGGCGGCAGCGACAACAGGCCGTTGGCGTCGACGAGTTCGATCGAATCGGCCAGGGACACCGCGCCGTCGCCGAAACCGCCGCCGGGCTGTTGCCGGCCGAGCAGCCATTGCGTGGCATGGCTGGCAATCGTGGCGTGCTCCGGCAGGCTGGACGCACTGAACGCGCGGGCGGCACGCAGGGTGGGCAGCAGGCGTCCACGGCCTTGCTCCGGTATGCCGAAGCTGCCG
This sequence comes from Tahibacter aquaticus, assembly GCF_004363655.1. Taxonomy (GTDB): domain Bacteria; phylum Pseudomonadota; class Gammaproteobacteria; order Xanthomonadales; family Rhodanobacteraceae; genus Tahibacter; species Tahibacter aquaticus. The sequence goes on along the minus strand of NZ_SNZH01000019.1, from coordinate 124,160 downwards.
TCGGCATTGCGCTGCGCAGCGAGGCCTTGCAGCGCACGCTGCAGCGCCGCGCCGGAGGGATCGCGCTGGGCCAGTGCTGCGGCAATGCCCGCCGTGTCCAGGCTGCTGTCGGCGAAACCGTCCGCCAGTCCCCAGCCGCCGGCGGCGGACTGGCTTTGTTGCAGCAGGCTGGCCGCCGCCGCCGATTCGCCCGCGACCAGTTTCCAGGCCGCCTCGTCGCTGCTGGCCGGAGCGCGGCCGGCGAGCCAGTTTTCCGCCTGCGCAATGCCGGCGAAACCCGGTTCGGCGTCGCGTAGCAGTTGCAGCACCGCGGCCGTGTCGCGCGATGCGGTAGCAGCGCGGTCTTCCCAATGGCCGTCGGGTTTCTGCCGCTGCTTGATCCAGTTCACGGCTTCCACGACGCCGGGCGGCACCGGCGCCGTGCCGCTGCCTTGCAGCACGGCCGGCAGCTGCGCCGAATCGGCGCTGCGGCGCTGGTTGAAGATGCGCAGCGTGCCGCGGCCGTCGGTGATCTGGCTGAAATGCTGCTGCACGCGTACGCGCAGGCCTTCCAGTCCGGCCAGCGTTTCCGCCGGCAACGTATCGCCGGGCCGCTTGAGCACGATCATCGCGGCACGGAATTCTTTCGGCGCGTTGGCGCTGTCGGGTATGCGCGGGCCTTCGGCGGCGACGATCTGCCCTATGGTGATGGTTTCCAGGCTGCCGCCGCTGACCGCACCCAGGCGTGGCACGGCGGCAGGGTCGCCGTCGCCGTTGCGGATCAGGTGCAGCGGCGGTACTTCGCCGGCGGCGGCAAAGCCGGCGGCGTAGAGATCCAGCGGTCCGTAGCGATAGCTGATCGCGCTGCTCTCGAACTGGCCGTCGCCGCGCTGCTGCCAGTCGGCGCCATACATGAGCGACGCATCGGTATCGAGGAAGTAGCTCCAGTGCGCGTCGGATTCGCCGAGCAGATCGCGGCTGACGGCGCCTTCGGGCGTGCGGTAGGTGAGCTTGGCCGCCCAGCGATGCATCAGCTCGTGGGCCAGGGTATTGCGCGTGATGGCGAAACCCGGCTGCTGCGGCCCCAGCGCATAGCGCGAGGTACGCGTCATGTCGATATAGCCCTGCAGCCGCGTGCTGCCGTAGCTGGCGCTGTCGTCGAGCAGCGGCCAGCCGATGCCGCTCACGTCATTGCGCACGGCGCGGTAGAACGCCAGCAGATTGCCCCATTCGAAATCGAAGGTGGTGAAGACGACGAGGAAGTCGTACTTGTCCGGGTGGTCCTGAAAAAAGCGCTGGCTGACCAGCCTGCGTGGTGCATCGAAGTCGCGGTCGTAGTCGCCGTCGAAATCCATCACCGTGAGATTGCCGATATCGCTGCTGGCCTGGATGCTGCCTGGCTGTGCGGCGGCCTTGGCGCTGGCGCCGGAGAGGATGACGCAATCGTCCGCCGGGGCAACCGCGGCCGGACTGGCGATGGCGGCCGGCAACAGCAGCAACAGGGTGGCCAGGCGGTGCAATTGACGCCGGGCGCCGGGGAACATCGAGGCGATTGACATTACGGGCTTCCTGCCAACTCGTGCGTCAGCATTATCGGGACGGTTTCGTCGTGGCTTTTTCCAGCAGCGGCACCGGCTGTGGTGCCGACTGGGCAGCGCGCGCGCTATCCATTTGTGTTTCCAGCGCGCCGAGGTCGACCACGTCGCCGGGCGCAGCCTCGACGTTCAGCGGCTGTGCGCTCTTGCCGGGCAGCTGGGCGAAGACGGCGCGGGAACCGACGACGCGGCTCAGCTGCCAGCGCGAATCGGCCGCCAGGCGTTCGCCGGCAGCCAGATGCCTGAGGCTGCCGCCGTCGTCGCGGATCACGACGGCCTGGGTATCGCTGGCGGTGGCCACGACACGCAGCACCTGTGCAGGCGCGGCGCCGGACGCGGCCAGCAGCAGCAAGACGGCTGCGCGGCAGTAGCGTTTGCCCTGACGGGCGGCGTGCAGCCACACGGCGATGCGGTCGGCGCGGCGTCGCAGGCCTACCGGCACCAGGCCATTGCCTGCAACCGCACGCACGCGCAGCGATGCCGCCTGCGCACCGGCGCAGCCGGTCGCAAAAAGCGAAAAAAGCGCCTTTGTTGCAAATTTCATGATTGCACCGACAAAGCCGTAGCAGTGGCTGCAGAGCCCGTCGCTTGCGAGTGCGACTTGCGGGCTGGCAGCGGCTGTAGCGGCCGGACGCGCCGGTAGGCCATTTCAGGGCGAGATGGCGGCACGGATTCCGGATTCCCCGCCTCAAGAATACCCGGCATAGGCAAATTGGCCAAATGATCGCGTTTTGCCGCCGCGCGCAATGTCCATGGCCGGCTGCGATGGCACGACTGGCCAGTTGGAAGCGTCGTCATCTGAATCCCCCTGGTTGCTGATATGCAAAGCGCCCATGGCGTCGGGGGCATTGCCGCGTGGCTTGCAACTGTTGCAAGCGAAGCGGAACTCCCAGCACCGCGGCAGAGCGCAATACCCTGTCGCATGGACGCTATCGGCATAAGGCGGCGGAGATGATCACGGTGCTGTCCGCCCGGTGCGGGCAGTGCAGGGGGCTGTGGGGGCTTAGCCGTTTTTCGCCGGCCCGACAGGGCCTGCGGCATCGTGTCCGCTACGGCCAGGGCGGTGAACGCAGGTATGCTCGCGCCCCATGCCGACCTTGCTCATGAACCTGCGCCAAGTACCTGACGACGAAGCGGACGAAGTCCGCGAGCTGCTCACGCAGAATGCCGTCGCCTTTTTCGAGACACCGCCCAGCCGTTTCGGTATTTCCGCCGGTGGCATCTGGCTGGGCGACGACGCCCAGCGCGAGCAGGCCGTGCAGTTGCTGGCGCAGTATCAGCAGCAGCGCCGTGAAAGCGCCCGCGCCGTGCTGGACGAAGCGCGGCGCGAGGGGCGTCCGACGACGTTCTGGGCGCTGTTACGCAGCGAACCCTTGCGCGTTGTCTCGGCGCTGATTGTGATCGCGACGCTGATCGGCCTGTGCCTGCTGCCGTACTTCCTGCTGCGCGATTGAAACGGGCCGGCAGGTTGGGGTAAGCCGCAGGCGCACCCCAACATCGAGGTATTTCCGCAACAAAAAAGCCCGTGCCGAAGGAAGATCTTCGCCGGCGAAAGTCTGGACCGAGGCAGTGCCGTCGTTCGCGCAAACCCGATCCCAAGCAACGTATCCAGGTGCGAAAGCTGCGCACTGGCCCCGCAGTTGCCGGCATTCCGCTGCAGCGAGCGTGTCGCCGGCAGGGGGGCTTCGACGGTGCAACGCCACGATGCCGGGTGCGCTTGCAGCTTGCCCCAGCCTGCGTTTCCGCACTCGATGGGGCGTGGCTTGTTTTTTCGAGTCTGAAACGACAACCGGGCGCAGAGCGCCCGGTTGTGTAGGTCTGCCAGCTCGGAGGCATTGCGCCTCCGCAGACTCAGAGTGCGGCGTCTTTCAGCTTCTTCAGGGCGCGGGCCTTGATGCGCACGGTTGCCGGCTTGGCCGGGAACCAGCGCTCCACGCCGCTGAACGGGTCTTTGCCGAAGCGCTTCTTCTTTGCTGCCACGGTCTGCGCCGTGACCTTGAGCAGACCCGGCAGGGTGAAGCTGCCGGCGCCCTTCTTGTGGATGGAGCCCAGCATGGTGGCTTCCAGGGCGCCGAGGATGGCTTTCACCGACTTCGGTTCCACGCCGGTCTGTTCGGCAAGGTACTTGGCGAGCTCGGACTTGGTGAAGGTGTCCTTGATCGGCTTCGGTGCGGCGGGCGCGGCGGACTTGGCGGCGCTCTTGGTCTTGCCAGCGGGTGCTGCTTTCGCGGTTGCTGCTTTCTTGGCCATGGGCTTTGGTTCTCGGTGACGGATTATTCGCCCGCGCGGTCATCGGCGAGCGGCCTGTTCTCGGCGGCGACACTTTACTGCATCAGGAGCCTGCGAAATAAGGGGTTTTTACGCATTCGACCGCATATGACCGCGTATTGATGCAGTGTTCACGCGGCGTGTTGCGCTGCAACCGCAGGAAAACGCCGTTTCGAGTATCTTCGGCGGTCCGTCGCCGCGGCGGCCGGCACGGGTTGTGCAATGGTCTGTCTTCCCGGAAAGCGGCAGAAATTGTAGAAAATTAACAATTGCCGCACTCGGTCCGGGCGTATCGGCTGGCGGTTTTCGTCTGCCAGGCCGACCAGCATCAGGTCGCCGCCGCGCAAGCGGTGGAATTCGCCGAAACGCGCCTTGCTCCAGTGCTGTGCCTTGCCGGGGCGGATGCGCCGGCTTTCGTTCACCAAGATATGCCGCTGGCCTCCGCGTGTCAGCGGCAGCAGGGTTTCGCCGTCAGCCAGCCATTCGGTCAGGCTGAAGTAGCGCAAGGGTTGTGCAATGTTGTCGTCGTTCAGCTGCACCACCAGAGCCCTGCTCGGTGGCAGGCCGCTAGTGCGTTGGATGCTGCCGAGAAGATCGAGCGGCAGCTGATCTGCTGCGCCGGCAAGGGCGACAGTTGCGCCTGCAGCGGCACGAACAGGGGCTGGCCGGTGCGGATCAGGTATTCGTTGTGCAGCACCATGGCATTGACCGCGAGCAGCACGGCGGCGATAGCGCCGGCCAAGAGCCAGGCGCGACAGCGGGGCAGCGCGGTCGCGCTCGCTGCGCCTTGCGTCCAACTGGCCGATGGCGCGCCGTTGCGGTGCAGCGCAAGTCAGCTCAGTGCCGCCAGCGCACAGGCAGCACGATCAGCAGCAGCGCCTTGAAAGCGAGCGTATACGGCCTATTCCAGGCGCGACGGCGCTTTTTCCACGCGGCCGTCCTTGATCACCCAGTCCACCTGCTTGAGCCGGCGCACGTCCTGCAGCGGGTCGCCTTGCACGGCGATGAGATCGGCGCGCTTGCCCGGCTCAAGACTGCCGATTTCGGCGGACAGGCCGAGCAGGTCGGCGGCGTTGACCGTCGCGGCGCGAATCGCCTGCACGGGCGTGAGGCCGTATTCCACCAGTAGCTCGAACTCGTCGGCATTGCGTCCGTGCAGGCTGACGCCGGCATCGGTGCCGAAGGCGATGGGAATGCCGGCGGGCACGGCCTGGCGCAGCGACTTGCCGGTGATGCCGATGCGCCATTCGATCTTGGCGCGTACGTCGCCGCGATAGGCATCGGGGTTGGCGGCGAGGCGTTCCTTGTAGCCGTTGACGGTGGACAGGGTCGGCACGTAGTAGGCCTTGCTGTTTTTCCAGGCAGCCAGGGTGGTGGTGTCGAGCAAGGTGCCATGTTCGATGGAGTCGGCGCCGGCGCGCAGGGCCAGCACGATGCCATCGGCGCCGTGTGCGTGCACGGCGACTTTCTTTCCGTAGAGATGCGCGGTATCGACGATGGCGCGTGCCTCGTCCTCGAACATCTGCTGGCCCAGGCCGGCACCGATGCGGCTGTTGACGCCGCCTGTGGTGGCCATCTTGATCACATCGGCGCCGCGCGCCACCTGATCGCGCACGGCGCGGCGGCAGTCGTCCGCACCGTTGCAGGTATTGCCGTCGCGGCGGATGACTTCGTGCAGTTCCTCGCGATAGCCCAGGGTGCCGTCCATGTGTCCGGCGCTGGTGGAAATGGCGCGGCCCGCATCGACGATGCGCGGGCCGGGCAGCTTGCCCGCGGCAACGGCATCGCGCAGGGCCAGGGTGACACCTTCGCGGTCGCCGAGATTGCGCACCGTGGTGAAGCCGGCGGCGAGGGTCTTGCGGGCATTCACCGCCGCCTCGTAGGCCGCGGCGGCGGTGCTGCGCGTCACCGCGTCGAGCTGGGCTTCGATGCCGGCCTTGTCCGAGGTCAGGTGGACATGGCTGTCGATCAGCCCGGGCAGCACGAAGCGGTTGCGCAGATCGATCACCCGCGTAGCCGGTGGTGCTTCGCTGAAGGCGCTGGCATCGAGCAGGCCGTCGCGCACGGCACTGATACGGCCCTGGCGAATCAGCAGCGTGGCGTTGTTGCGCGGCGCCTGGCCCGGCCGGTCGAGCAGCTGTCCGGCCTGTACGATCAGCCAGTCTGCGGCATTGTCCCGTGCCGGGGACTGGGCCAGTGCGGCGGGAGCCAGGACGAGCAGACAGGACAGCGCGACGACAGGGATACGCATGGCAGGCCACGGCAGGTGAGTAGCGCCCAGCATAGCCGAGCGCGGCGGCGGTTTTCCTGACCGTTCGACCGGGCGGTGTTCTGGCTAAACTCGGCTGCCCTGACAACGGACCTCAATCTCATGCTGCGAGCACTGCCGCTGCTGGCCCTGGCCACGGCCCTGATGGCTGTCACTGCAACTGCACCGGCGCAGGATGCGTTCGACAATCCTGCCTGCGAAGCCTTGTCCACGGCGGCGATTCCGCCGGGCGACGAACCCGATGCGGCCACGCGCACGCGCCTGTCCGCCTGCGATTCGGAAAACCTCTACTACGCCGACGGCGACAAGCCCGACTACAAAGAAGCGCGCCTGTGCGCCTATATCGAGCGCGGCAAGGGCAACGAGGTCATGTTTGGCGGCTCGGCCGTGCTGATGATGATCTACGCCAACGGCTACGGCGTGAAGCGCAATGTGGAATTGGCAAAGAAGTTCGCCTGCGAAGTGCAGGGCGCACCGGCCGAGCTGGACGGACGGCTGCAGCACCTGGACGCGATGGCCAAGGAAGCCAGTCCGCAGCCGCTGGATCTGTGCGACGACATCACCAGCGGCTACATGATGGGCTTCTGCGCCGACCGCGGCGCGCAGTCGGCCAAGGTCGACCGCGACCAGCGCGTGGCGGCCTTGAGCAAGGGCTGGAGCGATGCCGACCGCGCCGCCTTCGCCCGGCTGCGCGCCGCGGCCGACAGCTATTTCGATGCTGTGGTCGACGGCGAAGTGGACATGAGCGGCACGGCCCGCGGCGCCCTGGCCGTAGGTGCGCGGGAAGAACTGGAAAGCAAGCTGGTGGAAAGCCTGCAGGCCTTCGAGCAGGGCAAGCTGCCGCGGGGCGGCGCGCAGGAGCTGGCCTCGGCGGACAAGTCGCTGAATGCCAGCTACGCCAAGGCGATGAAGGCGGCCAAGCCGATCGAGGGCGAAAGTTTCAGCAATCTCGGCACGGTCACGCCCGACGGTATCCGCGCGGCCGAACGCGCCTGGATCAAATACCGCGATGCGTGGGTGGCGTTCGGTGCGCACAAATACCCCGCCGTGCCGGCGGATGCCTGGCGCACCAGTTTCACGCGGGAGCGGGATGAGGCGTTGAAGCTGTTGGCGGGGGAGGGCGAGTAGGGCGGATTGTCGGTCACGTTGCCGGATTGCCGGGTGGACGATCTGTTCGCGAAAACGGCGTGATATGCCAGCCTGCAAGGCCTGCTCCCTCACCCCAGCCCTCTCCCCCGACAGCTGTCGGGGGAGAGGGAGCTACCTTGCAATTTTTTAAATATTTCGCTTTTGTAATTTGTGCCAGGGAGCCGGTGACGCGAAGTCCGCTGCGCATTGGCCCTCACCCTCAAGCTTTTCATGGGGTGAGGAGGCGACGCTCAGAGCCGACAGGCTCTGTCGCCTCCGAATGCCCGACGGGCCGGGGGCTGGGTGGGGATGGTTTTTGCCGAATCCGACCAGCTGCCCCGTGGCTCACGCCGACGGTTCCGCTGCAGGATCCTCCCCGCGCGCCACCACACTCGTCGCCGCCAGGTCTGCCGTGACGTTACCGACTGTGGCGAAAATATCCGGCACCAGTTCCACCGCGAGCAGCAAACCCATGGGCTCGATCGGCAGCCCCAGCGACTGCACTACCGGCAGGTTGGTGCCCATGAAGGTGGCCTGGCCGGGCAGGCCGGCGGAACCGACGCTGATCGCCACCGCCAGCAGTACGGCGAAGCCCCATTGCAGGGTGGGGATGTCAATGCCGTAGGCCCAGGCGATGAATGCACTGACACCGATGTATTGCACCGGGCTGGCGATGCGGAACAGCGACACTGCCAGCGGCAATACCAGCGCACTGACCGGTGCGGAATAGCCCAGCCGCTGCGCGCTTTGCAGCATGGCAGGCAGCGAGGCCAGCGACGACTGCGTGCTCGCTGCCACGGCCTGCGCCGGCGCGACGGCCGTGGCGAAGCGGCCCAGCGATTCGCGCCCGAACAGCACGGCGACGGCGTACATCAGCAGCGCAATCGATGCATACAGCGTGCATTGCAGCGCGATGTACCAGCCCAGCACCTGCAGCATGCCGCTGCCGGCCTTGGCGCTGACCGGCAGGATCAGCGCGAACACGCCCAGCGGTGCAGCCCACAGCACCCAGCCGACGATGACGGTCATGGTGTCGGCGATGGCCTGGAAGCATTCGATCAGGCGCTGGCGCCGCAGGTTCTCGATGCGCGTCAGCGCGAAGGCGAACAGCAGGGTGAACACGACCAGCGGCACGATGGCGCCCTGCGCCGCGGCGGCAATCGCATTGGTCGGAACGATGCCGGCGAACCAGTCGGCCAGGCTGGCCGGGGCCGCTGCGGCGACCGGCGTGCCCGTGGCTGCGCGCAGCGTTTCGACCAGCGCGGCGTCGCGCGGCAGCAGGGCGAGGAATGCCGGCGCAAACACTGCGGCGAAAATAGCGCCGAAGAACAGCAAGGCGACGATGCACAGTACGGCGCGCCGTGCCACGCGGCCCGAGGCTGCTGCGTCGCGGGTGAGGTTCACCCCCACGATCAGCAGCGACACCACCAGCGGCACTATGGTCATCTGCAAGGCATTCAGCCAGAGCCGTCCCAGCGGCTGCAGCACGTTCGACAGCGTTGCTGCCGCTGGCGGCGCGTAGTGGGCGAGGATCAGTCCCAGTGCGGTTCCGAGCAGCAGGGCAAGCAGCACGCGCATTGCGCTAGTCATTGAAGCGTTCCTTGAGCCGCGTTTCGCAGGATGCAATGAGCGCAGCGAATTGCACCGTCGAGGTGTCATATCCTGGCGAAACCTGGCGGTGTGGCGGAAGGGCTTTGCGGTGCAATTCGCTGCGTTCATCGCACCGTACGTGAAGCATGCCGGTGCAAGCGCTCATTGCTGCCTGTCCCATGCAGGCAGCGCCCAGTCTGTTTTCAGGTGCTGGTATTCGGCCCGCGGCAACAGCACGAACAGCGGCTTGCGCGCCGGATCGAGCCAGGCCAGCACGGCCTGCATCTGCGCCTCGTCCATCGCGGTACAGCCCGAGGTCGGCTCGCCTGGACTGCGCCACAGGTGCGCGAAGATGCAACTGCCGCCGCCGGCAACGTGCTGTGCATTGTGCAGAATGACAAAGCCGGCTTTGTAGCGAACGTCGCCGTCCACATGGATGTCGCGGCGCATAGGCTCGGTGCTGCCGGCAATGGCGGCTTCGCCGACGACGCGGGTATCGACGATCTGGTTGTACAGCGGCGATGCCGCCACGTCGATGCAATAGTGGCTGGCCTGCATGGGCGTATACGGCATCGCGGTGCGCAGGCTGTCGGCATAGCCGAAGGCTTCGCCCAGATGAAACGCGCCGGCCGGACTGCGGCCATCGCCTTCCTGTTTCTGCGGCCCTGCGTGGGTGCCATGCAGGCCCAGGCCCCAGGCGGAGCCGGCGCGGCCTATGGTCACCGGCACGCTGTCGCCGGTTCTCTTCCAGGTGCTTTTGCCGTTGTCGCGGACGAAGCGGCGCAGTTCGCCCCGGTCGGCATTCCAGTCGGGCGTCACGACCAGCACCAGCTGGCGCGCATCGCGCCAGGCGTCGGCCTCGGTCGTTGTGTTCGCGCCAACGCAGGTACTCGTCAAGGCAATTGTGGCGACAACGCCGGCCAGGCGGGCAATTGCAGTGCCGCAACGGCGTGGCAGCAGGGCGGGCATGGGCAGTCCTCGGTCAGGGGTCGAGCAGCTGGCGCAGGCGTTCCACATTGGCCTGCAGGTGCACCAGGCGTTCGCCGTGGCGTTCGCACAAGGCAAGAAACAGAACATCGAGCAGGTGCTGCAGCGCCGCGCGGTACAGCAGCGGTTCGATTTCGGCGCGTTCGTCGTGGGCCGATACCAGCAGGCTCTGGTCGGCATGCGCGCGCAGCACGTTGGCGGTATGCCGTGTGATCGATACGACCTTGCCGCCGCGCGCGCGCAAATCGCGGCTGACCTGGGCCAGCGCGGGCTGCTTGCCGTGTTCGGAAAACACCAGCATCACGTCGTTATGGCAGGCGCCGGCCAGCGCCGTCGACAGCAGTACCGGATCGCCGTGATGCACGCAGTGCAGGCCCAGCAGCGACAGGCGCAGGGCGAACGACTGGGCCTGGATACCGTCTTCGCCCAGGCCGCTGACAACCAGTTTCGGCGCGGCGGCGATCATGGCGGCAATGGCTTCGAGCTGCGCCGGTGCGTTGATCAGCCGCGTTTCCTTTTCCGCATCCATCTTGCGCCGCCACAGGCTGTCGGCCAGCGCGGCATAGGGATGGGCGAGCAGGCCTTCGGCCTGGCCGGCGTTTTCGATCGCGCGGTGATGGGCGACCGATTCGCCGATCGAGAACTTCAGGTCGGGATAGCCCTTGAACCCCAGCTTCTGGCTGAATTTCACCACGCTGGACTGGCTGATCTTCAAGGCATTGGCCAGCTGCTGCGAGGAGTAGTCGCGCAGCAGGTGAGCATTGTCGAGCAGGAAGTCGGCGATGCGGCGCTCGATCGCCGACATCTGGTCGCGTTCGGCGCGGATGCGGACCAGCGGCGACAGGGCGTTCAATCGGCCAGCGGCTCCAGCCCGCGGATTTCGCGAATGCCCAGGCCGGGCGCATCGGTGACGGAGATTTCCGAGTCGTTGAAGATCACGCCGCCGTCGACCGGATTGAACAGGCACAGCGACGGGCCATCGAGATCGACCTTGGTGATGACATTCGACTTGGCCACGGCGACATGGACGGCGGCCGAGACGCTGATGCTGGTTTCTATCATGCAGCCGATCATGCACTCGACGCCGTACAGCGCGGCAATGTCGGCGATGCGGATGGCATTGGAAATGCCGCCGGTCTTCATCAGCTTGATATTGATGATGTCGGCCGCGCGCATCTTGATCAGTTCGATCACTTCGATCGGGCCGAACACGCTTTCATCGGCCATGATCGGCGTGTGTACGCGGTCGGTCACGTATTTGAGGCCTTCCAGGTCCTGCGCCTTGACCGGCTGCTCGACCAGTTCCAGGTGTACGCCGGCGTCTTCCAGCGCCTGTATCGCGTACACCGCCTGCTTGGCGCTCCAGCCCTGGTTGGCGTCCAGGCGCAGCAGGGCGCGGCCTTCGACCGCGGCGTAGATCGCCTTGGTGCGCTCGATGTCGACGCCGATGTCCTTGCCTACCTTGATTTTCAGCGATTCGAAACCGCGTTCTACCGCGGCCAGGGAATCGGCCACCATCTTGTCGATATAGTCCACGCTGATGGTGATGTCGGTGGCGATGACCGGGTCACCGCCGCCGAGCATCTTGTACAACGGGGCGTTGTACAGTTGTCCGAACAGATCGTAGACGGCGATTTCCACCGCGGCCTTGGCGCTGAAGTTCTTCTCCAGCGCGCCCTGGATCAGCTGGGTGATGCGGTTGAGGTTGGCCACTTCGGCGCCGATCAGGCGCGGGAAGATGAACTTGCGGATCGCCTCGACGATGGAACCGTGTGTATCGCCAGTGATCACCGCGGTGGCCGGTGCCTCGCCATAGCCGACATGGCCGGTGTCGGTATGGATGGCGACGACAATGTCTTCCACTGTCTCCACGGTGCGCAGCGCCGTCTTGAACGGCGTCTTCAGCGGCACGCGCAGCATGGACAGGCGGATGTCGGTAATTCTCATGGGCGTCCTTGGAAAAATCTGACCAGTGTCGAGTGTTCGGCGTGTCCGGGCATTTCTCAGGGCGTCCGACAAAATGCAGTGCGATCCGCTGACAGTAGCTTGAAGCCCTCCCCTTCAAGGGGCAGGTTTGGGTGGGGATGGTGTAGTTCGTCGCCGTCCGGTTTTTGCGCAGAATAACGACAATGCCTATTCCACCGTTTTGCCCCGATAGACAAGGCAAACGCTTCAACACGATCCCCACCCAACCCTGTCCTTGAAGGGGAGGGCTTAGTAGCTGTCAAGTCCGCCATTTTGTTGGACGCCCCTGATTCCTAATTCCTGATGCGCTGGATGCTGTAGATGCGATCGACATAACTCGCGCTGCCGCCCAGCAGCGGCGTCAGCGGCGATACCGACACCGCGTTCAGCGTGACGCGCGCGAGCTGGCCATCGGCGGCGCGGTAGCTGAAGCCTGTGGTGTCGTGTATCACGTAGGGTTCGTCGCCGATATGGCCGATGATCATCATCACGTGGCCGGGAATGAACACCAGGTCGCCGGGCTTGAGCTGGCGCAATACCGCCAGGCGCGTGGCATGATCGTCGCCTTCGCCCAGGGCGATGCGGTTCAGTGCTGGACTGGTGCCCATGTCGCCGGTATTGCGCGGAAGGATGACGCCGAAGCTGCGATACACCTCGGCAACGAAGCCGCTGCAGTCGCGGGCATTGTAGGAATGCCCCCAGCCATAGCGTTCGCCGAGGAATTTGAAGCTTTGCCGCAGCAGGTTGGCGCTGTTCAGCGGCAGATAGCGGTCGGCCGTGTCGGCGCTGCGCGGCAGCAGGGCGGGTACGAACTGCAGACGGCCCGCCGCGTTGCGCAGCGGCAGCTCGATCACCTGCGACGCATACGGATGCTGTCCGTTGACCAACTGGTGCGCCGGCCAGCCGGCCAGCAGCGGCACGCGCACGCCCATGTCCAGCTGCAGCGCGGAAACCCCCGGTTGTTCCGGTGTATACACAGTCTGCACGCTGCTGCCGGTCACGACGAGGTACGGCGTCTTGTCGGCATAGCTGAAAATTGCCGATGCATCGCCTTCGGCGACGTGGGCCTTTTCGATCCAGGCGGCGTAGAGCGCACTGAGCACGAACCACCAGCGGCCGTCGCGGCTTTCCTGCAGTATCGCCACGGGTGTGGCGGGAAACAGCGCCGATTCCTGGAAGCGGTCGATGTCGCGTTCCTGCGGCGTGGAGAACACGCGCTGCCGCGTGGGAAAGGCGCGCAGGTCGGCACGCCGCACCACCATGCCGTAGCGCAGCGGAGTGTATGCCGGCAGCGCGGCGCGATTGGTCGCGGCGACCAGGGCATCCAGTTCGTTGCTGCCGATCTCGACACCGTGTTCGTCGTACAGCGGTTTTGGCGGGCGGCGGGAAACGGCATCCATCCACTGTTCGATGCGGGCGCGCTCGATCTGCGCCGGCAATGTCTGCAGGTCGTGCACCGATTTGTCCTGGGCGAACAGCCTGGCGTTCTGCGCGGCGATCGCGTCGCTGTCGAGTGTCAGGCGTGCGGATTGCGCTTGCCGGCGTATCCAGAACGCGGCATCGAGCTGGGCGGCTTCCACGCCGATCACGCCGTGGCCGGGCGGCACCAGCGGCTCGCGCCGCGCCGTGCTGCTGGCACAGGCGGCAAGGACAAGACAGAGCAGGGCGGTGAAATAGGCGCGCATGATTCAACTCGTGACGGGGGCCAGCGCCGACAGCACGCCAGCCATGAACAGGCCTACGCCGGTGCCCAGTACCAGCCCGAGCATGGCCATGAGGACGGCGACCGGCACCAGCGTGGCCGAATACGTGGCTGCCAGCAGCGGTGCGGACGCTACGCCGCCGATCTGCGCCAGCGACGCGATGCCGCACAGCTGCATATCGAAGCGGAACAGGCGCGCCGCCGCAGCCAGCAGGGCGACGTGCACGGCAAGCACGCACAGCCCGCAGAGCACGAACAGCGGTGTCTCGGCGATGCCGGCAAAACTCGATTGCGAGCCAAGCACCGCGACCAGGCAGGCGAGCAGGGCGCCGCCCAGGGCATTCGCACCGGGCAGGCGCGACAGCGGCGTCTGCGCCAGGGCAAGGCCGGCGGCGGTTGCGACCAGCACGGCCCAGGACGTCGTCGTGAGCAGGCCGCCCGCAGGCAGCCAGGCAGCCAGTGCCTGTGCTGCGACACCGACCAGCAGGGCGATGCCCAGCCAGCTCAGAATGTCGCCGGCGTCGGCCGGCTCGTTCGCCCGCGCTGCGGCAGTGACCTGGGCCGGCCGTTCCGCGGCGCGGCTCCAGCGGTTGAAGGCTGCTGCCAGCGGGGCGGAGGAAAAAAGCACAATGACCCAAAGTGAATAACACAGCGCGTCGGCCAGCAGCACCGGCGACAGCGAGCTGTCGCTCAGGCCGGTGGCCTGTTTCACGGCGAGCAGGTTGGCCGAACCGCCGGTCCAGGTGGCCGACAGCGCCGCCAGCATCTGCCAGCCGTCGGCAGGCAGCACGCTGCGGAACAGCAGGAAGCACAGCACGATCGCGGCGAGGATGCTGGCCATGGCGCAGGCGAATACGCCGAGCAGACGCGGGCCCAGGGCCAGGATTGCGCGCAGATCGCACTGGCTCATGAGCAGGAACAGCAGGGCCGGCAGCAGTTGCGCCGTGGCCAGGCCCTGCGCCGCCTTGATCTCGGCCGTGGCCTGCCACAGGCCGGCCACGGCCAGGCTCATGACCAGCAGATAGGTCAGTACGATCGGCGGCAGCAGGCCGAACAGGCGCCAGCGAAAGCGCCGCTCCAGCGCCGGGAAAACGCCGGCGGCGAGCAGCATCATCGCCAGGTAAGGCCAGACCGTCTGGATCATGCGTCCCCACAGCCCACTGCAGGGCCCCTGTATCGTGTTGCGAATATCTGCTTCGCTGTCAAAAAGTGTCAAGAATAATTTATTGACCACCTGTTTCGCCCATGTTACACAGCCGTCTGGGGTCACGAACGCGGGGGCGGCAGCGGCGTGAAGGCAATGGCGAAACGATCGATCCTCGCGCCGCTGGGGGCTGCGCTCTGCGCCGCGGCGCTGGCCGTGCAGCTGCCTGCGGCGACGTCGGCCGGCAGCGATCTGGCGGATGTCGTTGCCCTCGTCGATGCAGGTAATTTCCGCGCTGCCGAAAGCGCCATCGCCACGGCGCTGCAGCGGCGTTCCGCGGACGCTGCCGAGCGCCAAGCCTGGCACTTCGAACGCGAACGCATGCGCCGCATCCGCCTGGATTTCCCGCTGAGCCGCAGCGAGATGGAAGCGCAGCTACGCAAGGCCGTGCCGGATCTGCGCGCCGACGAACTCGCTGCCTGGGACCAGCCGCGATTGCTGGAACAACTGCGCATCGACGGCGAGCGGCGCTATTTCAAGTCGGCGGTGAACAACCTGTTCCGCATCGATGCGGCCGCGGCGGCGCGCCGCGCCACGCCGCTGAAGCCGTCCGACGGGCCGCTGTATCGCCTGTCGCCGTATCACGCCGAAGTGCGCCGGCTGGCCCTGGCGAGCGAACGCCGCAGCGTGGCGCCGCGGCGCGTCCGCGTCAGCTATTCCCTCAGTGTCGATGCCGATGCGGTGCCGGCCGGCGAAACCGTGCGCGCCTGGCTGCCGTTTCCCCGCGTGCTCGCCGGCCAGCAGGAAAACCTGCGCCTGCTGGCCAGCGAACCGGCCCAGGCGCGCATAGCTCCGGAAGCAGCGCTGCAGCGCACGGTATACCTGGAAAAGCCGGCAGTAGCGGGCAAGCCGACGCAGTTTTCCATCGACTACGAACTGGTCACTTATGCCACCTACGTCGCCATCGACGCGCAACAGGTGCAGCCGGCGCGCATTACGCCGGAGCTGGCGCCATTCGTGGCCGAGCGTGCGCCGCATATCGTGTTCAGCCCGGCCTTGCGGCGCTATTCGCGCGAGATCGTCGGTGGCGAGAAGAACCCGTACCGCATTGCGCAAAAACTGTTCGCCGCGGTCGACCGCACGCCCTGGGCGGTGGCGCGGGAATATTCCACACTTTCCAATATCAGCGACTACGCGCTGCACGCCGGCCATGCGGATTGCGGCCAGCAGACCTTGCTGCTGATGGCCTTGTTGCGCCTGAACGGCATTCCGGCGCGCTGGCAGTCGGGCTGGGAGTTCGGCGACGGCGGCTTTGACAGCATGCACGACTGGGGCTGGCTTTACCTGCAGCCCTACGGCTGGGTGCCGATGGACGTGACCCACGGCCAGCTTGCCGCGGCCGATCCGGCGCTGCAGTGGTTCTACCTCGGCGGCCTGGATGGCGACCGCATCGCCTTCAATGACGACTACAGCCGCGAGTTCGTGCCGCCCAAGCAGCACTTCCGTTCCGAGACGGTCGACCTGCAGCGCGGCGAGGTAGAGTGGAAAGGGGGAAATCTGTACTTCGACCAGTGGGACTATCGCTTCAGCTGGCAGGCCTTGCCGCTGCAGGCCGAGGCGCCGCCTCAGGCTGCACTGCCGCCGCCGGCGCTACGCCATTTCCATGCCGGCCTGGAACCGGCCTTCTGAAACCAGCCGTAACGCAAGCAACATGACGGGGAAGGGGTTATGAACAGCAGGACATTGCGTAAAACCGCTTTGTGCATGGCCATGGGCGTCTGCCTGTCATCGATGCTGCCGCTGGCGCAGGCGGCGTCCAATGACGGCGCACTGGTCGGCCGGCTGGTCGCCGGCGGCGGCCAGTCCGTCGCCGGTGCGCAGATCACGGTGCGCAACAGCGAAACCGGCCTGACCCGCAGCGTGCGCGCCGACGCCGACGGCGGCTACCGCTTTCCGTTCCTGCCCATCGGCAACTACACGGTCGAAGTGAGCAAGGACGGCTACCAGCCGGCCAGGGCCGACGACGTGCGCGTCAGCCTGGGCAATGCCACCAGCGTGAACATCACGCTGGCAGCGACGGCGACACTGGAAGCGGTGGAAGTGGTCGGCACGACCAGTGGCATGGTCGTCGACGTGACCTCGACCGAGTCGGCCATGAACGTGACCAAGGCCGAGCTCGACCGCCTGCCGGTGGAGCGCAGCGCGCAGGCCGTCGCCCTGCTGGCGCCCGGCGTGACCACCGGCGCATTCGGCGGCATTTCCTTCGGCGGTTCGTCGGTGGCCGAGAACACGGTCTACATCAATGGCCTGAATGTCACCGATTTCTACCGGCGCATCGGGTTTTCCTCGGTGCCGTTTTCGTTCTTCAAGGAATTCCAGGTCAAGACCGGCGGTTATTCGGTCGAATTCGGCCGTACCACCGGCGGCGTTATCAACGCCGTGACCAATTCCGGCAGCAACGAATTCAAATTCGGCACCGAGCTGACCTGGGAGCCGCGCTTCCTGCAGACCGAAGGCAGCGACAAGTACAACCCCGATGGCAGCAAGGTCAGCTACCAGTACGACGAATACGACCGCACCAATCTGAATGCGTATGCCTCGGGCCCGCTGATTCCGGACAAGCTGTTCTTCTACGTCATGTACGAGGCGCGCGACTACAAGGACGTGACTGTCACCAATGACGAAGGCCAGCAGTTCCGCTCGTCCAGCCCCGACGATTTCTGGGGCGCCAAGCTGGACTGGCAGATCAGCGACGGCCATCTGCTGGAGCTGTTCGCGTTCTCGGACAAGAACAGCACTGTGCGCAACGACTATCTGTTCGACGGCCAGAGCGGCCAGCGTGGTGCGTTCACCAATCGCCGCTACACCGACAGCGGCGGCAACAACTACGCGCTGACGTATACGGGCTATCTCAGCGATTCGTTCTCGATGAAGTTCCTTGCCGGCGGCAACGAACGCGACCGCGTGCAGAAAAGCCTCAACGACATCGACTGCAGCCGCATCCGCGACCGACGTTCCGGCGGCGGCGACGTGGGCTGTACCACCAGCGGCCTGATCGAAGAGGGCAAGGACGAGCGCAAGGCCTACCGGCTGGATTTCGAATGGTCGCTGGACGACCACCTGCTGCGCTTCGGCCTTGACCGGGAAGAAAACACCTCCGATAACGTGAGTTTCTATCCCGGCCCCGAGCGGCTGCTGTACGAGATCTTCACCACCTCGCCCGGCGCGACCCTGGCCAATGGCGGCGTCGTGCCCGCCGGCGTGACCGCGTATGTGCGCGGCCGCCAGCAGGAAGTCAGCGGCACTTTCGAAACCCTCAACACGGCTTATTACCTGGAAGACAACTGGTCGATCACGCCGCGCCTGACGCTCAACCTGGGCCTGCGCCTGGAAGGTTTCGACAACAAGAACGGCGAGGGCGACACCTACATCAAGATGGACGACATGCTCGCGCCGCGCCTGGGCCTGTCCTGGGACGTAGGCGGCGACGGCCGCAGCAAGCTGTTCGCCAATGCCGGACGCTATTTCCTGCCGGTGTCGAATATTATCAATGTGAAACAGGCCGGCGCCTTCCTCGACCGGCGCACGTTCTGGGCGTTCAACGGCTTCCAGCCGTTCCAGTACAACGGCCAGACCTACCAGAACCTCGTGCTCGGACCGCAGATCGGGCCGGTCGACGATTCCCAGGGCGACGGCAGCGTCGGCGACCTGCGCGGCGAAGTGGACAAGGACATGGACGCGGTCTACCAAGACGAGTTCATCCTGGGCTTCCAGTCCATGCTCGACGACAAATGGGGCTGGGGCGTGCGCGGCATTCACCGCAAACTGCACAATGCCATCGACGACATGGAGCTGACCTCCAACGGCATACTCTGCGACGGCGAGCCGACCAGCATCGGCTACGTGATGGCCAATCCCGGCCGCGACGTGACCGTGTATACCGATACCAACTGCGACGGCGTCAACGACGGCTATGTCACCATCGATACCTCGCGTCGCGGCTGGGCGCTGTACGACGACGACGGCAACTACATCGGCGAGCGCGGCTATACCGAACCCAAGCGCACCTACAAGGCGCTGGAACTGCAGCTCGACCGCGCATGGGACGGGCTGTGGTCGTTGAACGCCTCGTATACCTTGTCGTACAGCCGCGGCAATGCGGAAGGCCCGGTGAATACCGATACGGGCTTCTCCGATACCGGCCGCACCGAGCATTTCGACGATCCGTATGTCGACCTCAATGCCGAGGGGTCGCTGCCGAACGATCACCGTCACCAGATCAAGCTGCGTGGCGCCTATGCGCTGAGCGACTCCTGGCGCCTGGGCGGTACCTTGACCGCGCTGTCGGGCGCGCCGATCAGTGGCCTGGGCGTAGGCAATCCATTCGACGGCACCAACTACCACAGCTTTTATATCTGCGTGCAGAACTGCACCGCGGACAATCCGTCCGAGCGCGTCTACCGGCTCTCGCCACGCGGTTCCTACGGCCGCATGCCCTGGCGTTACGACGTCGGCGCCAGCATCAGCTATGCGCATTCCTTCGGCGAGGTCGATCTCGGCGTGACGCTGGCGGTATACAACCTGTTCAACGGCACGCGCGTGACCGCGGTCGACCAGGATCTGCAGACCGATATCGGCGACGAACTCAACCCGACCTTCCGCTACGGCACGGACTATCAGTCGCCGCGTTATGCGCAGCTGAAGGTAAAACTGGATTTCTAGCCTGGATGGCCCGGTACGCAGTGCCGGGCCTTCGGTTTACCCTCGGTCGGGAGCCTGTGCCTCCCCCCGAATCCCTCCCGCAGGTATTCTCGACCGAATTTTTTCCATGACGAAGCGAGCCGATGCCATTCGACAAGGCCTTACGCGATCGTGCAGCGGACATTGCGGCAGATGACGGTAGGCGCGCCGCTGCCGCCGGAGCGGGACGGGTGCCTCGGTGGCTGGCCCTGGCGATGCTGGGTACTGCTGTCACGGCGGTCCAGGCACAAGCGGCACCGCCCCCCCCGATAGTGGCGCAGGCGATACCGGCGCAGTCGGCGCTGGATGCCTTGTTCGACCAAACCCTGCAGCGCTATCAGCTGCCCGGTCTTGCAGTTGGCGTGGTGGTGGACGGCAAGGTCGTGTTCCGCCGCACCGCGGGCGAAACGCGGGCCGGCAGCAGGCAGGCGATTACGCCCGATACGCTGTTCAAGATCGCCTCGAACAGCAAGGCCATGACGACGGCACTGCTGGCGCGCCTGGCCGATGCGGGCAAGCTGTCCTGGACCGATCCGGTGTTGCGCCATCTGCCGGGTTTCCGCATGTACGATCCCTGGGTCACGGGGGAAATCCAGCTGCGCGACCTGCTTATCCACAACAGCGGCCTGCGTGCCGGTGCCGGCGACCTGATGCTCTGGCCCGAGCCGAACGCGTTCAGCCGCGCCGACGTGATGGCGGCGCTGGCGCATCTGAAACCGGCCTACAGTTTCCGTTCGCGCTACGACTACGACAACCTGCTGTATATCGTCGCCGGCGAAGTCGCCGCCGCGGCGGGCGGCGCCAGCTACGAGGAACTGCTGCGGCGCGAGGTATTCCAGCCACTGGGCTTGCGCCGCTGCCAGGTCGGCGAGTGGCGGCGCGACGCGGTCGGCAATGTCGCCCAGCCGCATATGCGCAAAGACGGCCGCAACGTGGTGATCCGCGCCGACGGCAAGACCATTCCGGCCGTCGCCTCGGCCGCGGCCGGCGGCATCCGCTGCAGCCTGGACGATATGCTGACCTGGACACGGGCCTGGCTTGACGTCGATACGAAGGCGGCCGACGGTACGACGCCGTGGTTGTCGCGCACGCAGCGCGAGGCGGTGTGGACAGCGCAGATTCCGCTGGGCCTGGGCGCGCGCCAGCGCAGCTGGGACGACGCGCATTTCAGCGCCTACGGCTACGGCTGGCGCCTGTCCGACGTGGACGGCACGCTGAAGGTTTCGCATACCGGCACGCTGGCCGGTATGTATTCGGTGCTGACCTTGCTGCCGCAGAAGAAAGTCGGTTTCGTCGTGCTGATCAACGGCGATGGCGGCGAGGCGCGCACGGTTCTGAACCAAGCCCTGGTCAAGCACTACAGCGCGCCACAGCAGGCGGTCGGCATTGCTTCCCTGGCCGAACAGCTGGCGCAGGAGCGGGGCACCGACACATCCGCCGCCGCTGAAGCCAAACCGCAGCGGACGGCAGTCGGGCCGGACGAGGTGGCGCAATGGAGCGGGATCTACCGCGATGCCTGGTTCGGCGATGTCCGTCTCTGTGCAGCCAAGGGCAAGGTGTATTTCGAGGCCGCCAAGTCGCCGCGGCTGAGCGGACCCGTGCTGCGCCAGGACGGGCGCCTGCTGGTGGACTGGGACGACGATAGCGTCGATGCGGAACCGTGGCTGGATTTCCACGCAGGTGCGGCGGGCGAACCAGATCGACTCACTTTGGAACATGTGGATAAGAACGCAGATTTCAGCTACGACTATCCGGATCTGGCGTTTGTGCGGGTAGGGGATTGTGCCAAGTCGCGGCGGTAGGTTTTGCTTCCGGTCCCTCTCCCCAGGCTCGCTTGCGAGCCTGGGGAGAGGTTAGGTAAGGGGCGGGGCGAAAATCAGATCGGGACGGCTCGGCCATTTCGACGCCTGCTCCGCATATTCACTTTTCACCTTGCAGAAGTTTCCAACGTGGTGTGAGTTGAATGACGTGCGAAGCCGGCGACTGACCGAGCCAAGCCTACCAATGAATATCCGCCACCTCCGCCGTGCGTCGCGGCGGCTTTTCGCGAGCGGTATCGCTGGCCAGCTCGCGGAACAGCTGCACGGCGATGCGGCGGGCCTGCTGGCGGATTTCCGGGATGGCGGTGGATTCCCAGTCGCGGCCGCGGCACAGCGCGCCCAGGGTCCATAGACGCTGGTCTGGTGCAAGGCGCCCGTCTTTGTCGGCGTGCAGGCCCAGGCCCAGCCGGTCGGGCGTGGCCAAGCCCCGCTGCAGCAGCGAGCGCACCAGTCCATGGGTAGTGCTGCGCGCTTCGGTGTCCATGCCTACGCATTGCAGTACCAGGTCATAGCTGGCCACTTGCACGCTGTCGTGGCGCGGCGCCTGGGTCCAGGCCAGGATAGGGCGGTTCTGCTTGCCTGCACGGAAGGACTGGATGCGCCCGGCCTGGGTTTCGATACGCCGGTCGGCCTGCAGTTCGAGCATGCGCCGTGCCACTTGCGGTGGCATGCGGTGACGGCCGATTTCCCAGATGCCGCGCAGATGGCGCAGGAAACGGCGGCGATCGACCTCGCCCAGCGACTGCCACAGCTGTGGCGTGGCATGGCGCAGGCTGTCGACCACGCTGCGCCAGTCATCGGCTTCGTCGCAGGCACTGCGCACCAGCCGGGTCCAGCTGCGCAGATCCGGATGTTCGCGCAGGTCTTCCAGCAATTCGTTGAGACCTTCAGCCGGCAGTTGTGCGTCGCGCACGTGCGCGGCAGGCAGACGGCCGCGGCGTGACAGCAGGGTTACCCGCACCTGCGGCCAGCGCTCGGTCACGCTCAGAGCCAGGTCGACCGCGGACAGACCGGAGCCGACAATGAGTACTTTGCGCAATTTATCGAATGGCAAGGTGTTGGCCGACAGCCACTGCCACGGATCGAGCACGTAGCGGCCGGCTTCGATCAAGGCGTCGCAGGCTTGAGGCAGCGCGCGCGCTGGCAGGGCACCGGTGGCGACGACGACGATGTCGGCGTGATTGGGATAGCCGGTGGAGTCGGTCAGCACATAGCCGCCGCCGGCGGCGGGGGCGATGCTGTCGATCTCGGTGCGCAGGCGCGAGGCGCGGATACCGCGGAAGGAAGCTCCTTCGAAGGCGCGCGAGACGCGGGCTTCCAGATAGTCGCCGTAGAGCCGGCGCGGCAGGAAGTCGCCGCCGCGGGCATTCGGCAGGTGCTGGCGGGCGAAATCGAGGAACTCGGTCGGCTCGGCCGAGTTGAGCCCCATCGCGGTGGCACGCACGTTGAGCAGGTGCTCGTCCACCGGCGTCGCATAGGCCACCCCGCGGCTGCCGCCGCGGCGGCCCGAATACCAGTGCAGTTCGGCGGGCATGCCGACGCCGTGTTCCAGCAGTTCCGTGATGACAAACGCGGCAGCAGCGCCGCCGCCGACAATGGCAACCTTCGTACCCATGGCTGAGTTTCCTTGAAGCGATATGAGCGAATCGGCTGGCGTGCAGCGGTCCGTCGCCGTATGGGAGGTATCTCGCCATTTCGCTGGTTAAACGGTTGCTAAATGATTGTCGATTTGTGGGCGGTGGGTCATCGCGGGTGTTTGTTTCGATATGAGGTTTTGGGGAGGACGAGGCGGTCGTTGTTTGGGTGCCTGGCGGCGCGTTTCGCGCGCCGTGGGCGCGCGACCAAGGAGGAGATGCTTGTCCATCCCCTCCTTGGATTCTCCCAGGACACCCCGGATGCCGCGGTTGAAGGCCATCCATGGCGTGCCACTGCGTGAGGGCCGTTACGGCGGTCGACGCACGGGACATCCTGTCCCCTGCGAGGGCCACAGCAGAATCACAGGCAACGGCAACGGCAAAGTTATTGCGCGGCAATAACCAGAAAGAGACGTGGCTTGGCCGTGAACCGCAGGCGAACCCCAATATCGAGGTCTTTCGCCAACGAAAACCTAATGCCGAAAGGATGTCGAACGGGACATCGATAGGCCGTATCTTTGGGCCCCGCGTCTTCTGCCCAAAAGAAAGGCGCCGCACTAAGGCGGCGCCTGGGTTCTCGGTCGCGCGGCGGGCTGCCGCTATGCCTGCACGCGTGCCGGATAGATCAGGCGTTCGATGGCCATGGGCAGGTAGCGCCGTGCGAATTCGGGGCGTAGGGGTTCCAGCACGGCCATGGCGCGGCGGCAGTCCTCATCGCCGGGGGCATACACGAACAGGAAGCCGCCGCCGCGGCGGGCAAGCTTGAGATCGTCGTCGATGTAGCCGGCTTCGGTGCCTACGGCCTTGGAGATCTGGATTTTCAATTTGTCCAGAAAGCTGGCGTCGTCGAGGGATTCGAGCTGGTCGACGACGAAGCTGCCGGTGGCGGATTTGACTTCGTCTTCGGCGAACCCCTGCAACAGCAGTTCACGTTCCGCGACGAGTGCGTTTTCGATGCTGTCGAAACCCGCCACGATGTAGTGACGCGGGTAGAACATGCCGAAGGAGTGGTCGCCTTCCTTGAAGAATTCCCAGTGCGATTTCATGGTTGCCTCCTGTCGCCGGACGGTCAGGGCGCGGCGAAGTGGTTGCGGCCCGTTCATGCGCGGATTGCGCGTGGCGCGGGGCTCAGCGGTTTTCTTCCTGGTAGCGCGCGAACTCTTCGGCATCGAGTTTGCCGTCGCTGTTCTGGTCCAGACGGGCGAATTTGCCGGCCAGTTCGTTGCCGGCGGGTACTTCGGATTTGTCGATGAAGCCGTCGTGGTTGAGGTCGAGCTGGGCCAGCGAAGCCATGCCGGTATTGGGCGGATCCAGCCGCTGCGTGGCGGGGGGCGTCGCCGGAGCCGGTGTCTGCGCGACGGCGCTGCCCAGGCCGGCGGCCAGCAGCACGGCGGTAGCCAGGCGGAACGAGGGCGAGTAGGGCGTGGGCATGACAGCTACCTCTGGCGCAATGTGGGTAGGCACTGCGTCGCAGGTGTCGTGCCAGTCTGAGCGGCAGGAGTGGGTGATGGCGTGGCGCCAAGCGCCATGCGGGCTGGCGCGGCGAAACCGCTTGCGCCGCAAGCGAGGTTTACTGCGCAGAATGCAAGCCAACGCGCCCGTGTCGGGCGCGTTGCATCAACGAGCTCAGCGGCGTTTCGGCGGCGGCTTGCGCGGTCCGGAACGCTGTACATCGCCGCCGCGGAAACCCTCGGGCGCGTCGTCGGCCTTGGTGATGCGCAGTTGCTGGCCGGATACCCAGACTTTTTTCAGGTGCTTGAACACATCGCCGGGCATGCCTTCGGGCAGGTCGATCAGGCTGTGGTCGTCGCGGATGTCGATGCGGCCGATGTTGGCGCTGTCCAGTCCGGCTTCGTTGGCGATGGCGCCGACGATGTTGGCGGGCTTGACGCCATGGGAATGACCGACCTCGATGCGGAAGGTTTCCATGCCCTGTTCCTGCCGGCGCGCCTTGTCCTTGCGCGGCGAGCGTTCGCTGGCGGAGGCGGCGGAATCGCGCGGGGCAGGCTGGTCGAGGCGTTCGATGCGGTGGGCGGGTTCGCTGCCGGGTTCGCCGCGTGGCGTGTCATGCCGCGGTGCGTCGTGCCGTGCTGCGGCGTGTTCGGTAGGGGGAACCGCTGGTGGTGCGGCCTGTTCGGTGCGCGGCGCCGGCGTGGCAGTGTGTTCGCTGCGCGGGGTTTCGTGCCGGGGCGTGGCGTGTTCGTGGCGCGGTGTAGCGTGTTCGTTGCGTGGATACGCGGGCCGCGGCGTGGCATGTTCGTTGCGCACCGCCGAGCTGCGTGGTGCGGTGTCGGCGTTGGGATAGCGCGGACGAGGGCCGCTGGCGTTGGAGCCGTCGCGGTCGCGCCGGTCGGTGCGCTGGCCGTAGCGCGAATCGCTGCCGGCTTCGCGGGCGGGACGCTCGTTCCACTTCTCGCGTTCGTTGCGCTCGAATTTCTTTTCCGGTTCCAGCAGTAGCGGCGAGTCGCCCTGGGCCAGGCGTGCCAGTGCGGCGGCGATTTCCACGGCCGGCACGTCGTGCTCGGTTTCGTATTGCTCGATCAGCTGCTGGAACAGTTCCAGTCCGCCGGCGGCGCGGGTATCGGTGATGCGCTGCTTGAAGCGCGAGATGCGCTGGTCATTCACTGCCTCGACCGTGGGCAGCTGCATCTGTTCGATAGGCTGGCGCGTGGCGCGCTCGATCGCGCGCAGCATGCCGCGCTCGCGCGGGGCCACGAACAGGATCGCGTCGCCGCTGCGGCCGGCGCGGCCGGTGCGGCCGATGCGGTGCACGTAGGCTTCGGTGTCGTAGGGAATGTCGAAATTCAGCACGTGGCTGATGCGCTCTACGTCGAGGCCGCGCGCGGCTACGTCGGTGGCAACCAGGATGTCGATCTGGCCGTCCTTGAGGCGCTGGATGGTGCGTTCGCGCTGCTGCTGCTGAATGTCGCCGTTGATCGCTGCGGCGGCCAGCCCCCTTGCCGCGAGTTTCTCGGCCAGTTCTTCGGTGGCCGCCTTGGTGCGGGCGAAGATGATCATGGCGTCGAACGGCTCGGCTTCGAGGATGCGGGTCAGTGCTTCGAGCTTGTGCAGGCCGCTGACCGCCCAGTAGCGCTGGCGGATATTCGTCGCGGTGGTGGTCTTGGCCTTGATCGTGACTTCGACCGGGTCTTTCAGATGGGTTTGCGCGATGCGCCGGATCGGTGCCGGCATGGTGGCCGAGAACAGTGCGATCTGTCGCGTCGGCGGGGTTTTCAGCAGCACGGCCTCGACGTCGTCGACGAAGCCCATGCGCAGCATTTCGTCGGCTTCGTCCAGTACCAGACAGGCCAGCTTGGAAATATCCAGGGTGCCGCGATTGAGATGGTCGATCACGCGGCCCGGCGTACCGACCACGACTTGTACACCGCGGCGCAGCGCCTGCAGCTGCGGGCCGTAGCCCTGGCCGCCGTAGATCGGCAGGATCTGGAAGCCGGGCAGGTGCGCGGCGTATTTCTGGAAGGCTTCGGCGACCTGTATGGCCAGCTCGCGCGTGGGACACAGCACCAGCGCCTGGGGGTAGTGCTTGGCCGGATCGATCTTGGCCAGGATGGGCAAGGCGAAGGCAGCGGTCTTGCCAGTACCGGTCTGGGCCTGGCCCAGCACGTCACGGCCTTCCAGCAGCGGCGGAATCGTCGCCGCCTGGATAGGCGATGGCGATTCGTAGCCGACCTCGTCCAGGGCCTTGAGCACGGCCGCGGGCAGGTTCAGCTCGCGGAAGGTCAGGGAGGGCGGAGAGGTGTCGGAAGGCTCGGTCATAGGGGGGCTGGCGATAGGTGGGGCGGCCTATTGTCGCTTAAGAAGCTAGGAATTGCTCGAAACACTTGCATTTTGCCGCCGGCGCAGGCTGGGTTTCTGCGAAAAATGCGATAAAAGATAAAATGTTCAAGAGTCGCGCGGTATGGCGCGTTTGCCGCCGCGGAGGTTTGCCGGCGCGACACGTTTCCGCTGTTTTGCCCACTCAGGAGCACTCATGACCGCAGTATTCAGCACGACCGGCGGTACTGTCGTCGGCCAGATCGGCATGACCATGGCATCCATCGCCTATGCCCCGGACCAGGCCACTATCGTCAGCCTGCTGGCCGATACCGGCCTGGCGACCCAGGGCAATTGGTCGCTGGTCTGGTATGCGAGCGATACCGGCAACCAGGTGTTCGTCGCCCAGGACAAGACCAGCGGCCAATTCTGCGTGGCGATCCGTGGCTCGGTCAGCAATCCCAAGTCCAAGGCGTTCTGGATCGACTGGTTTGGCCAGGATCTGAGCGTGTTCCGGTCGGCGCTGTGGCCTTACGACGGTGCGCCGGACGGCGCGCGCGTCTCGCGGGGCTCGCTGCAGGGGTTGGGCAGTCTGCTTACGCTGAAGAATGCAGCCGGGCAGGATCTGGTCAGCTTTCTGCGCGCCAATGCCGACCGGCCGTACCTCACGGCCGTGGTCGGACACAGCCTGGGCGGTGCGTTGGCGACCATGCTGGCCGCCTATCTGCACCAGGAATTCTCGCCGGGGCAGAACGTGCTGGATTTCTGGCCGGTGACCTTTGCCGGGCCTACCGCCGGCAACGAGGTATTCGCTGGCTGGCTGGAAAGCCAGTTCGCCATGACCAACAGCCGTTACTACAACGTCGACGACGTGGTGCCGCATGCGTTTGCGGCGCTGGACTGGATTCGCCAGTCCTTTCCCGGCAACCCCAGCCTGCCGCTGGCCCTGGTGCCGCTACTCGACGGCATCAGGGGAGTGCTGGACCTGGAACACATCGACTACACCCAGCCCGGCAACGGCGTGCCGCTGCAGGGCACGATCGACCTCAACGACGACTGGTTCGTCGAAGCCGGGCTGCAGCACAGCGGCGAGACCTATCTGGCTTTGCTGGGCGCTCCGCTGGTCGACAACGGCAGCTGAGGCATGGCTGCGGACATGTGGAAATAGCTGCGTTGCGAATTTTCCGCGTGTGCCGCAGTCGTGGCGGGCCGCGCAAGGCGCGATGAGCATAGCGAATTGCGCCGGCGAATCATCGGGCAGAGCGTCAAACCTGACGCGGCGATGGTGCAATTCGCGTTCGCTCGTCGCACCCTGCGAACGCGCAGCTGGACATGCAGGCGCGGTGTACCTGGGTAGGGTGCGACAAGCACAGTGAATTGCGCCGCTAGCGACGCCACTGCGGCTTCAGGCCGTACGCAGTACCAGCACGACCGCGCCGATCAGCAGCAGTAGTTCCAGCCCGGCGACCGCCAGCACGGTGTTGCCGGGTGCGCCGTAGGCGAGCAGGCCGGCGCCGCGGTACAGCACCAGGCCGGCATACAGAAACAGCGAAAACATCAATGCCGCACGCTGCATGGGCACACCGGCGTAGACGGCCCAGGCGTAGAACGCGGCCAGGCCCAGCTCCAGCCCACCGTAGACGGTCAGGAATTCGATCCGGCCTGGCGTATCCAGGCTGAAGCCCAGCGCCGCGGCAATGCGCGCAGGCGCAATGCTGGTGGCCAGGGCAAACACCGCATACAGCGCGGCGTTGAGCAGCAGGTAGATGACGAGCATGGCGGTTTCCGCAGCGGCCGGTGATGCAACGATTCTGCCCAGTGCCGGCGTGCAGGCCGTGTGGAGCCAGTGGCCTGCAATGGATGAATCGGTTGCGAGTTCACGAAGGACCGGTTGCGCGGGACGCTGCTGCGGAGCGAGGCCAATCGCCGAAGCCGTTGGCCCAGCGAGCAGCAAGTCCTGCGCGGCCAGCATGAGTGAGCGGCTATCGATTTGCCCGGTACAGGGTATTAGTCCTTGCCGACGGTTTTCGACTGCCAGGCCGCCAGTTCCTCGCGCGCAGCGGCAAAATCGCGGCGGAAGTCGTCCTGCTGGCGCAGCTCGGCCGCAATCACGCTGGCGGCGATGCTGCCGGCCTCGATGTCGCTGGGGTAATGCACGCCGATGACGAGGCGGCCGCGGGCAAAGCGGTCGGCGCGCTCGAAGATCGGCCGGCGCTGCGCCGGCAGCAGGTCGGCCAGCACGATCGCGTACAGCCGCGCCAGGGCGCCGTGGCCGCTGGGGTAGGTCGCCCCGTCGGGACGCATCTGCGGCTGTATTGCACTGGAGGCAACGAAGGGGCGAGGGCGGTTCCAGTGGTCCTTGACCGGATTGACTACGGCACCGATGGAGCGGGTCAGCCGTTCGAACAGCTGCGCGGTGTGCGGCAGGCTGGCGGCCGTAAAGCCGTCGCCGAGAGCGTCGGCGAAACGAAATACCGAGGCTTGGGCGTCGGCCTTGGCCAGTTCCAGCTCGGCTTCGCTGCGCGAATGCTGCAGGGCCAGCAGTTGCGCCAGGTCTTCCTTGTCCGCGGCCGATCCGGCGGCTGGTGGCGGCGGCAGCAGGGTGACCAGGTCGATGCGCTGGGCGAGGGCATACGGTGCGGGCGCTTCCAGGGCGAGCGCGCTGGTGGCCAGCAGCAGAAGAATGACGAGGCTTTGCCAACGGCGATGCAGCAGCGTTGCGGTCACGGCACGGTCCTGGGCGATTGCGGGCGCGCAGTGTGCCATGGGCCAAGCCGCTCTTGCGGGCGGAATCGGCCCTCTTTGCCCAGGCTTGAACTGACTACACTGCGCCACCGCCTGCCACGTGCGTATCGCCATGCCCGCTGCCGAACTGCCTGCCGATCTGCGCCTGACCCTGCCGCAGGCGCGCCTGCTGCACCTGGCGGCCCAGGGACTGCTGGCACCGCCGCGGGCCAAGGCGACGCCGGCACGTCTGGTCGCGGCAATCGCCCGGATGCAGCTGCTGCAGATCGATACCATCCATGTGGTGGCGCGCAGTCCGTACCTGACCTTGTTCTCGCGCCTGGGCAGCTATCCGGCGGAGTGGCTGGAAAAGGCCCTGGCGCAAGGGCGCATCTTCGAAACCTGGGCACATGAAGCCTGTTTTGCGCCAATGGCCGATGTCGATCTGCATGCGGCGTTCCGCCCGGCGCGCCTGCAGCACTGGGCCATGCGCCATGCGCAGCGCGTACGCACCTCGCACCGGCGCGAGACCGACGACCTGCTCGCGCATGTGGCCGAGCGCGGCGCGGTGCGCTCGGCCGATTTCGCCCGCCAGGAAGGCCCGCCGGGTGGCGGCTGGTGGGGCTGGAAGGCGGAAAAACGCTGGCTGGAGGCCTTGTTCGGCACTGGCGAGCTAATGGTCAGCCGGCGCGATAATTTTCAACGTGTATACGATTTGCGCGAACGCGTGCTGGCGCGGGCGCAGCGCTATCGGGTCGGGCAGGTGGCGCTGGATGCAGAGCGGATCAAGCAGGAATGGGTGGCGCGCTCGATCAAGGCACTGGGCGTGACACCGGCGCGCTGGGTGGCGGACTATTTCCGCCTGGGCCGGCAGATCACGCCGGCAGAGCTGGCGCCGCTGCTGGCGCGCGGCGAAATTTTTGCCGTCAGCGTCGAAGGCTGGGACAAGCCGGGCTATGTACACGCCGAACACGCGGCGCTGGCCCAGCGTGCGGCCAGGGGCCGGCTGCGGGCGACGCACAGCACGCTGCTGTCGCCGTTCGATCCGCTGGTCTGGGATCGCGACCGTGCGTCGGCCCTGTTCGGTTTCGACTATCGCATCGAGTGCTATACGCCCGAAGCCAAACGCCGCTACGGCTATTTCGTGCTGCCGCTGCTGCAGCGCGGTCGCCTGGCTGGCCGGCTGGACGCCAAGGCACACCGCAAGGAAGGCGTGTTCGAGGTCAAGGCGATTTTCCTCGAAGACGGCGTTGTGCCAGACGAGACCTTGCTGGCCGACCTGGCCCAGGCGATACGCCAATGCGCCGACTGGCACGGCACGCCCACCGTGCGCCTGGGACGCAGCGAGCCCAAGGGCGTTGCTGCGCGGCTGAAGAAATGCCTGTAGCGCCCGCACTCCTGCCGGGCGGGCAAAAGAGAAAGGTGGCCTTGGGAAAAATGCCGCCTAGAACAGATCGAAGCGCAGCCCGTCGCGTTCGTTGTCCCAGATCGTGCTGACTACCCACCAGCGCCGGCCGTCGTGGAACAGCTGGATGGAATTGGCGCCACGCTTGAGCACGATGTCCGAATCCGGGGCCGGCCGGGCCACGTAGCGGCTCCAGACATGGGCGACTTGGCCGAAACGTTCGATGCGGCTGGCCGTCTCGACTTCGAAGAAGGCATTTGCGGCAAAGAACGGACTGACGTTGGCGATGTATTCCTCCACGCCGAAGGATTCGGCGCGGGGGCTGCCGTCGGCGTCGATGACGGTGCGCAGGCTGCGTGCCTCGGGCCGGTGCAGGGCGCGGAAGCGGTCCCAGTCGCGTGCGGCGCCGGCCGCGCCGGAAATACAGGCATAGATGGCCGGTACCAGGGTCTCGATCTGCGCAGCGTCGCGCTCTGCCTGTTCGTGTTGCATGGGAGCCTGCTTTTTCAACGGCGGTGCTGCAGCCTCGTCGGCCTGCACGCGGCTACCCAGTGCAGGAAGTCGTGGTGGCGTTGCGCCAGTGGCCGGACCATGCCGCGCCGCTCGACGACGGCACAGCGCCGCAGGAAGCGTAAGCTGCGCCAGCCAACGACGGCACGGATCGGCAAGGAGCGTAAGCATGGTTGTGTTAGCGAAGTTTGGCGGTTTCCTGGTGCTGGGGCTGGGTTCGGTAATGGTGCTTGCCGCTGCCGACGGCCCCCAGCTGCGCAAGCAGCGCCTGCCGGCGAAGGCTTCTGTCGGTGCGCAGGCCTTGCCCGGCGCGCAGTTCGAGTTTTCCTGCCATCCGGCGCGCGACGGCGCGCTGAGCATCAGTCTGATCCTGGCCCAGCCCGATAGCCTGAAGGGCTTTGCGCTGGACGTGTTCGAAGGCCCCGACGGTGCCGGCGAACAGCGCGATCTGGCGCAATGGAGCGTCGATACCCGTGGCGATGGCATCAACGTCAAGGGACCGATCAGCGGCTGGTATGGCGTGGACGGCGACGGTTTCGTGCTGTCGCGCGCAGAGCCGAACAACCGCGCCGGTGCCTTGCACCAGCTCGGCAAGGTTTTGGCCGACACTCAGGCCAGGCGGCTGCGCCTTGCGGTGTCGCCGCCGACGGCAGGAGCGCCGCTGCAGGCCGAAGTGCTGCTCGACGGCCAGCAGACTGCGCTGGCCGAGCTGCTCAAGCCTTGCCTGAAGCCTTGAGCGGCTCAACGCACGCGGAAATATTGCCAGTGCTGTACCTGCGGCTTGCCGTCGATATCGCCTTCGATGCGCGCGTCAATGCCGTCATTGCCACGACGCTCGTAGATGATGCGCTGGGGAAAATCGTGGCCCGGGTTTTCGGCG
The DNA here is from genome assembly GCF_004363655.1 of Tahibacter aquaticus. GTDB lineage: Bacteria > Pseudomonadota > Gammaproteobacteria > Xanthomonadales > Rhodanobacteraceae > Tahibacter > Tahibacter aquaticus. The sequence continues at coordinate 92,046 of NZ_SNZH01000019.1, read as the reverse complement.
CGGAAGCTTTCTGCGTCGCTGGCGGTCAGGCTGAATTCGGTCGGCGCTGCCCCACCGGGCTGGGCGATATACAGCAGTTTTCCGCCGCGCTGTTCCAGCCGGGCGAACTCGAAGAACGGCTTCTTGCCCCCGCTGGTGCGGCTCATGCCGGTCATCAGCCCGTCGGCCGGGGCCAGCCAGACTTCCTCGGTCGTGGTCTGGCCACCGCGTGTCTGCCAATGGCCAGCCAGCCAGGCCGGCAGTTCCAGGGCCAGGGCAGGGCTGCCGAACAACAGGGCGAAGGTGGCGGCGAGACGGCGCATGGGTGGATCTCCGTGGCGGGAGCCCCATGCTAGCGCAGTAGGTGCAGTGGGACTTTTGGCTTTTGACCCCGCCGCCTGCGGCGCGTAGTCTGCCGCGCCGGGGTGCAGTCACTGATGCGTATTACATTTGTACTCGAAGCCGAGGACATTGCGCGGTTCCACGCAGCGCTGGCGCGGGCCGAACGCCTGGCCGACTGCATGGACGAGTGCGAGGTCGTCGATACGGCCAAGGAAGCACTGAACACCTTGCCGCTGGCCAGTGCGCCGCGCTATGTGCGTCAGCGCCTGGTCTGCGTGCAGCAGATGATCCTGATGCTGGAAGACGAGGCTTGGTGCCTGCCTGGCGACGAGCGCCGCGAAGTGCTGCGCACGCTGATCTATTTTGCCGATCCGGAAGACCTGATTCCCGACGAAGTGGCGGTGATCGGCCTGCTCGACGACGCCATCATGCTGGAGCTGCTGCTGCGCCGCCTGCGCCATGTGATCGATGCCTACATGGACTTCTGCAGCTATCGGCGCAGCCTGGAAGAAACCGCGGTTCCCGCCGGACGGCGCGAATTCAGTGTGTTGCTGGCGCGCCGCCGCGACGCGCTGCGCGAGCGTATGCGCCGCCGCATCGCGCGGGTGGAAGCGGTGCGCCAACTGGCCGGGCCCGAGGCCGGCACCGGCGCCTGAAGGCGGCCGGCTGGTCCGCGACCGCAGCGCAAGATGACGCGCCGCGGTTCGGCCGCTACCATTCGCGGCCTTTGACCTGCCAGGTAGCGCCATGATCGCCGAGAACAACAAAGTCGTGAGTTTCCACTACACCGTCACCGGCGAGGACGGCGAAACCGTCGACAGTTCGCGCGTGCGTGCAGAGCCGCTGTCTATCCTGCTCGGCCACGGCAATATCATTCCGGGCCTGGAAAAGGCGCTGCAGGGCAAGTCCGCCGGTGACAAGTTCGAAACCGAAGTGGCCTGCGACGAGGCCTACGGCCCGCGCAACCAGGAAGCCCAGCAGCGGGTGCCGAAGAAGTACTTCGCCGGCGCGCAGAAGCTCAAGGTCGGCGACGTCACGGTGCTGAGCCTGAAGCAGGGCGGCCAGCGCATGGTCACGGTGGTGAAGGTGGGCATGACCACGATCGATGTGGATCTGAACCACCCGCTGGCCGGCCAGAATCTCAAGTTCGACGTCGAAGTGGTCGGCGTGCGCGATGCGGAGGAAGTCGAACTGCAGCATCGTCATGCCCATGGTGCGGGCGGCCACGAGCACGCCTGAGCTGGCGCACTGCAGCGGACGAAAATCGATGCTGCCGCGGAACTGGCGGCAGCGGATTCATGTTTCCTGGCGCCACAGCGTCTGAACATTCCCGCGGTCTTTCACGGCTGATGTGCTGCTGCGCTGCCGTCGTCGACGGCTGATGTGCGCTTGCGGCGCATCGGCCATGGCGCTGCCGCAAGCTATCTCTAGCGGATCAGCCGCTTGGCGCCGGAGTAGTGCTGGCGCCAGTAATCGCCGTCGAGCGCGTCCAGGCGCACCGTGCCACCGCTGCTGGGGGCATGTACGAAGCGGCCTTCGCCGACATAGATGCCGATATGGCTGACGCTGCCGCCGTCGCGGAAGAACACCAGGTCGCCGGCGATCAGCTTGCTGCGCGCGACGGAGGGGGCGTCGAGCCGGTCGATGTCGGCCGAACTGCGCGGCAGGCGTGCCCCGGCGATGTCGCGGAAAACGTAGCCGATCAGCCCACTGCAGTCGAAACCGCCTTCGGGCGTATTGCCGCCGTAGCGATAAGGCGTGCCGACCAGGCTGATGGCGCGGAACAGGATGTCGTTGGCGCTGGCATCGACGCGCGGAGCGGCAATCGCGCTGCGCCGCGGTGCGCTGGCGCCACAGCCGGCCAGCAGCAGGCCAGCCAGCAGGATCAGGCAGAGCCGCGAGCTCACGGCGCCACCGCCGCCGGTTGCAGACGTTGCAAGCCACTGTCGCGCAAGCGTTGCCACGGAAACAGCGGTCCGGGATCGCGCTTGCGCCGCACCTTCAGGCTGGCGTTGTCGCTGGCCGGCACTTCGGTCGTGTCCAGCTCTTCGTGGCCGGCGATCCAGCGCAGGCTGGGGTAGTCGTGGCGCAGTTGCTGCAGCAGCAGCAGCAGGGCGTCGATCTGCGCCGCGGTATACGGCTCGTCCATCTGCTGCTGGCGCGAGTCGAGCCAGTCGGGCCAGCGCCCGCGGTTGCTCAGTTCGATACCGATGGAGCGGGGGTTGTAGCCACGCGTGTGATGGGCGATGCGTTCGGCAGCTACGTAGCGGTGCACGCTGCCGTCGTAGTCGATGTAGTAGTGGCCGCTGTTGCCGGTGCCGGAGGCATAGATCGCCTGCTCGCCGTAACGGCGGGCGGTGGCCAGGTCCGGCAGCTCGGTGCAGTGAATGACGACGAGATCGATGCTGCTGGCGGCACGCGACTCCAGCTGGGTCACGTAGGGCAGGGGATGATCGTTGATGGCGAGCGCAGGCATGCGTGCCAGTCTGGCATGCGCGGGCGCGGCTGCCAACGCGAAGAGTGCTAGCATCCCGCCCCTGATTTGGGCCGCAGCGGCGAGGAAAGCGCATGAAAGGCCACGTAATTTTGTCGCATGGCTCGGACAGCGGGCCAGGCGGCACCAAGGTGGCGGCGCTGGCGGTGGTGGCCAAGGCGTGCGGCTGGCGCGCCAGCTGCGCCGATTATCGCGACCTGGATGCGCGCGGCATGCTGGCCTGCATCGATCCGCGCGTGGCGCGGCTGCGGCAGATGATTCGCGCGGACGAACCGACCGTCCTGGTCGGTTCCAGCATGGGTGCTTTCGTTTCCGGCCTTGCTTCGCTCGACAGCCCCGTCGCCGGACTGTTTCTGATGGCGCTGCCGCTGGCAATTCCCGGCTATGCGCGCGCCTTCGGCGCCACGCGTGTCGCCACTGCCATCGTGCACGGCTGGGACGACGAGATCTGCCCTGCGTCGGAAGTCGTCGCCTATGCGCAGCAGCGTCGCGCCAGTCTGCTGATGCTGTCCGATGCGCACCGGCTGGCCGGGCATGTCGAACTGATCGCTGAACATTTCCGTCTTTTCCTCGCCGCGATCGAGGCCGAACCTGATCTGGCCGCTCTGGCCGAAGTGGAAGAATGAACGATCCGTTGAAACTGTTTGCGACCTGTCCCAAGGGTCTGGAATACCTGCTGCGCGACGAGTTGGCCGAGCTTGGCGCGCTGCAGCCGCGCGAAGCCCTGGCCGGCGTCTATTTCAGCGGCGACCTGGCCCTGGCCTACAAGGTCTGCCTGTGGTCGCGCCTGGCCAGCCGCGTGCTGCTGCCGCTGGCCGAGTTCGATGCAGGCGACGGCGAACAGCTGTACGACGGCATTGCCGCTGTCGACTTTGCCGCGCATCTCGCCGACGAAGGCAGCTTTGCCATCGACGCGGTCGGCGCGACGCGCGGCGTCACGCACAGTCATTACGCCGTGCAGCGCGTCAAGGACGCCATCGTCGATCAATTCCGCCAGCGCCTGGGCACGCGGCCGAACGTCGACACGGAACGGCCGGATGTGCGCTTCAATCTGTTGCTGCGGCGCGAACGCGCCACCTTGTCGCTGGATCTTTCCGGCGCTCCGCTGCACCAGCGCGGCTGGCGCCAGGGCCATGGCAAGGCCTCGCTGAAGGAAAACCTCGCCGCAGCCTTGCTGCTGCGGGCGCAATGGCCAGCGGTGTTCGCCGCAGGCGGCTGTCTGGTCGATCCGCTGTGCGGTTCCGGCACCTTGCTGGTGGAAGCGGTCTGGATGGCGGCCGACGTGGCGCCGGGCTGGAAGCGCGACTATTACGGCCTGCTGGGCTGGCGCGGCCACGATGCAGCGCTTTGGCAGGGGCTGCGCGACGACATGAACGCGCGCGCGCAAGCCGGGCTTTCCAGTCTGGGGCAGCGGTTTTTCGGCTTCGACCAGGATGCGGAGGTGCTGGAAGAAGCACGTCACAACGTCCAGCATGCCGGCGTGGCGGGTTTTGTCCATCTCGGCCGCCAGTCGCTCAGTCATCTGACGCGGCCGCGCGAATGCCCCCAGCCGGGCCTGCTGATTTCCAATCCGCCGTACGGCCAGCGCCTGGGCGAACGCGATGAACTGCAGCCGCTGTATCGCCTGATCGGTGAAAAACTGCAGCAGGAATTCAACGACTGGCGGGCCAGCATCATTACATCCGACGCCGAGCTGGGCCGCGCCATTGGCCTGCGCGCGGTCAAGCGCTATGCGTTCTACAACGGCGCGCTGGAATGCCAGCTGCTGAATTTCGACCTGGCCGCCAGCGCCGCTGCGGTGCCGCGCGAGGTCAAGCCCTTGTCCGACGGCGCACAGATGCTGAAAAACCGCCTGGACAAGAATCGCAAGCACCTGCGCAAGCGACTGGAGCGAGAAGGCCTGCAGTGCTATCGCATCTACGATGCCGACCTGCCGGAATATGCTGCGGCAATCGATGTCTATGCCGACCACCTGCATATCCAGGAATACCAGGCGCCGTCCACCATCGACGAAAACAGCGCGCGCCAGCGCTGGCGCGAGATCGTGCGCGTGGCCGGCGAAAGCTTCGGCATTCCGCGCGAGCGCATTGCGCTGAAGCAGCGCTACCGGGCCAAGGGCGGCGAGAAATACGGCCGCATGGACCAGCGCGGCGAATTTCTCACCGTGGAAGAGGGGGGGCTGAAATTCCTGGTGAACCTGTGGGACTACCTCGATACCGGCCTGTTCCTGGATCACCGGCCGCTGCGCGCCCGCGTACGCGAGCTGGCGCGCGGCAAGCGATTTCTCAACCTGTTCTGCTATACCGGCGCGGTCAGCGTGTTTGCCGCCGACGGCGGAGCCAGCAATACGGTAAGTGTGGATTTGTCGACAACGTATCTGGAGTGGGCTTCGCGCAATCTGGGTCTGAACGGATTCGTCGGCAACCGCCATCGCCTGGTCCAGGCCGATGCCTGTGCGTTCCTCGAGCAGGATCGCGAGCTATACGACCTTATCTATGTCGATCCGCCGACATTTTCCAATTCCAAGCGTGCGCAGGATTTCGACGTGCAGCGCGACCATGTGCGCCTGCTCACGCTGTGCATGGAGCGCCTGGCACCTGGCGGGCTGATCCTGTTCTCCAACAACTACCGCCGTTTCCATCTCGACAGCGAAGCGCTGGCCGCGCTGGACATGCGCGAAATCAGCGCCGCCACGATTCCGTTCGATTTCGAGCGGAATCCGCGCATTCATCGCGCCTGGGAACTGCGCCGCAAGGAATAGCCCCGCACCGGCCAGGCAGCGCGGGGGCGGTGCGGGTGCTCCCCGCGCAGCGCGGGTCCGCCAGGAAGCCTGTCGCCGCATGAGCATTGACCTTCAGCGGGCCGGCAGTTCGTGGTCATTGCCAAGTCATTGATTCTTTAACTGTGCCAAGGCTTGCGCGGCGTAAAGTGTGACGCAGGGCAGACTCGTCCGTTGACAATCGTCACCGGCTTCAATAAGCGCCGATTCAGCCGCCAAGCCCCAGCATCGGTCCCGCAATCTCGCAGGACTACAACCATGAATGCCCAAACTCCCAACTCGTTTCGCCGCATCGTTCTCGTTCTGGTAGCGCTCGCCGCTCTGGCCTTCGGTTCCGTGGCGTCCGCCCGCGATCATTTCAGTATCAGCATCGGTGGTCCGGGCTACGGAGTGAGCTATTCCAACTCCCATCGCTGGGGCAATAACTGGGGTGGCTACTACAACACCGGCTATCGTCCGCACTATGGCCATGGCTATGGTTACTACGATGGCTACCGCGGTCCGTATGACCGCGGCTATTACGCCCCGTATCCGCGTTATCGTCCTGTCGTTCATCACTACCGCCCCGTCGTACGCCGTGTCGAAGTGGTTCGTCGCGTAGACCGCTACGACCGTTACGACGATGGTTATTACAATCGTTCCAACGACCGTTACTACGACCGCGACGACGACTATTACGACCGCGACCGCTACTACGATCGCTAGCGCTTCCCGCCGGTAATTCCTGCCTGGACATCTCCGGGCGCTACCGGCATCACGGCCCCGCCATCTTTCCCCTGAGGTGGCGGGGCTTTCTTTTTGCCGCCTGGGTACAAGGCCGCGGCTGTTTTCGACCCTGCCGTCAAGCCGTCGCGCATGCGCACGGCGTCGTGGTACAAAGAGCGCTGTTCCCCACGGTAACGTCAATGCAACATCGCGCCAAACCGGCTCGCGGTGGCGGTGGCAACGGGCCATCTCCGACGCTGACTTTCTTTCGCCAATGGCTGAAGAATCCGTTGTCCGTGGCGGCGCTGTCGCCGTCGAGCAAGCAATTGGCACGGCTGATGGTGCGAGAACTGCCGCGGGAGGCCCAGCGCGTGGTCGAGCTGGGCGGCGGCACCGGCGTGTTCACCCAGGCCATGCTCGATCACGGCATCAAGCCCGAGCACCTGCTGGTGGTGGAACTCAACCAGGAACTGCACAAATTCCTGCAAGGCCGTTTTGCTGAGGTCAACGTCGTCTGCGGCGATGCCTGCACATTGCCGGCGCTGGTGCAGCAGCAGTCATTTGCGGCTGAAGGCCCGGTCGATGCGGTCATCAGCGGGCTGGGCCTGCTGTCCATGCCCAAGAGCCTGCAGCGCGACATTCTGCAGGCCGCTTTCGCGGTAATGCCCAGCGAAGGCCGCATGATCCAGTTCACCTACGGCCCGGTCAGCCCGGTGCCGCGGGAAACGCTGGACGAGCTCGGCCTCACTGTGCGCCGTGGCGGCTTTGCCTGGTGGAATATTCCGCCTGCGTCCGTATTCGTCTTCCAGCGCAGCCGTTCCAGGCCCATCACGCCGGTGCGAGCGGGCGAGCGCAACGCCGGCAAGGAGTAATACGGCCTCGCGGCGCAGCGGCGTCGCGATTCGCGGGTACACGGCGGCGGTTTGTTAAGATACGCGCCCTTTTGCTCCGCGATGCCTGCAATGACCGTTCGAACGCGTTTCGCCCCCAGTCCCACCGGCTACCTGCATATCGGTGGCGCTCGCACGGCCCTGTATTGCTGGCTGGAATCGCGGCATCGCGGTGGCGAATTCATTCTGCGTATCGAAGACACCGACCGCGAGCGCTCCACCGATGCGGCGGTGCAGGCTATCCTCGATGGCATGCAGTGGCTGCAGCTGGGCCATGACGAAGGTCCGTACTACCAGACCCTGCGCATGGAGCGCTATCGCCAGGTGGCCGAAGAACTGGTGCGCGCCGGCAAAGCCTATTACGCCTACGAGACCAAGGAAGAGCTGGAAGCCACGCGCAACGCGCAGCTGGCCGCCACGCTGAAGCCGCGCTACAACGGCGCCTATCGCGATCGCAGCGAACCGTTGCGCGACGATCCCAACCGCGTCATCCGTTTCAAGAACCCGCAGGGCGGTTCGGTCGTCTTCCACGACAAGGTCAAGGGCCGCATCGAGTGGAGCAACGACGAACTCGATGATCTGGTGATCTTCCGTTCTGACGGCTTTCCCACCTACAACTTCGCCGTCGTCGTCGACGATATCGACATGAAGATCAGCGACGTGATCCGCGGCGACGATCATGTCAACAACACGCCGCGGCAGATCAATATCTACAACGCGCTGAATGCCGAGCCGCCGAGTTTTGCCCATCTGCCGATGATTCTCGGCGCCGACGGGCAGAAGCTGTCCAAGCGCCATGGTGCGGTCAGCGTGATGCAATACCGTGACGACGGCTTCCTGCCGCATGCGTTGCTGAACTACCTGGTGCGCCTGGGCTGGTCCCACGGCGACCAGGAGATTTTCTCGCGCGAGCAGATGGTGCAGCTGTTCGATGTGGCCGACGTGAATCATTCCGCCGCGCGTTTCGATCTGGAAAAGCTGTCCTGGCTAAACCAGCAATACTTGAAGAACGACGATCCGGCCAGCCTGGTACCGCATCTGCAATGGCATCTCGATGCAGCAGGCTATGACTTGTCCGCCGGGCCGGCGCCGGCCGATGTGATCGTGGCGCTGCGCGACCGTTGCCGCACGCTGAAGGAATTGGCCGAGAAGGCGGCGATCTGGTATGGCCCCATCCAGGCCTGGGACGACGCCGCTGTGGCCAAGCACCTCGGCACACCGACTGCAGTACCGGCGCTGCAGGCCGTGCATGCCGCGCTGGCTGCTGTGGCAGAGTGGAAAGTGGAACAGATACACGGTGCCATCGAGGCGGCCGCGGCAGCCATCGGCGAGGGCATGGGCAAGGTCGCCCAGCCCCTGCGCGTGGCCATGACCGGTACCCAGGTGTCGCCTTCGATAGACCACACGGTCTATCTGACCGGCCGCGCCCGCGCCCTGCAGCGGATCGAAGACGCGCTCAAGCGCGCGGGTGCCTGAAACCGATAGCCTACCGAGGGCGTTGCCGTGGACGAATGGTTGCAACGCCTGATGGAAGGCATCGATCCGGAATCGCCGGACGCGAGCTACCAGTTGTTCCTGCGCCTGATGGGCCTGGTCGACTGGTGGCTGCTGTTCTGGCTTACCCTCGGCTGCATCGCGGTAGGCGGGCTCATAGGCTGGAAGCGCGGCACCTTCTGGCGTGATGTCGCCTTTGCGGCCGCGTTCGGACCGTTCGGCTGGATTCTTTCCTGGCTGTTGCCGCCGCCATTGCCGCCCTGCCGCCATTGCGGCAGATCCGTGACGGCTAAGCAGAATTTCTGCGCCCATTGCGGCAAGCCAATTGCCAGCGCCGTGGCGACTAACAGCAGCAGATAGGTGCTGTTGCGCCGGTTGCAAGCCCTAACCTTCGGCGCTTGACAGGTAGTGCCTGCGGGGACGATGTTGCAGTCAACATCGGCAAGGAGAGAGCAATGAGCACGAACGAAACCGGCCCCGACATGCTGCCGCCGAGCGAACCGCCGGTACCGCCGCCGCCGCCGCCGTTGTCTCCGCCGCCACCGGTATCGCCCGACGGCCTGCCCAGTGCGGAAGAACGCCAGTGGGCCATGTTTGCGCATCTGTCAGCTCTGGCCGGCGGCATCCTCACCGGCGCGCTCGGCGGACTGGGCATCTTCATCGGTCCGCTGGTCATCTGGCTGGTAAAGAAAGATACAATGCCCTTTGTGGATGACCAGGGCAAGGAAGCGCTGAATTTCAATATTACCGTCTGTATCGCCGCGCTGGCCTTGCTGCTGCTGTCCATCCTGACCTTGGGCATAGGCCTGCTGATCGCGATTCCGGTCGGGTTGGCCATCGGTGTTGCCTGGCTGGTGTTCACCATCATTGCCGCCATCAAGGCGAACGAGGGCGTGGTCTACCGCTATCCGGTCTGCCTGCGTCTGGTGAAGTAGGCCGGGTCTGAAATCGGCGGGGCGTGCCTGGCGCACACCCCGCCTTTTCACGTTAAGCAGCCCTTTCCGGCATTGCGCCGAAACGGCATGCAGCTTATATGCCGCTGCCCACGCGCTCGCGCAGTTCGTTGCGGTAGCGGCGCGAGCAGGGCAGGCTGGTTCCATCCTTCAGGTGTACGCGCGCGTCGCCGCTGTCCAGCGGTTCTATCATCGCGACCTGGTCCAGGTTGACGATGTAGCTGCGGTGTACGCGGGCGAAGCGTTGCGGATCCAGCCGCGTTTCCACGCTGGCGATGGTGCTGCGCAGCGGATAGTCGCGGCCGCGCACGCGCAGATTGGCGTAGTTTCCGGCGGCCTGTATCCACTCGATGTCGTTCGCGGCAACGAGGAATTCCTTGCCCAACTTGCGCACGAGGAAGCGTTCGGGCCGGTCGATGGCCTCTACCGGCGGGCCTACGTCGGGCTCGTCCAGCAGACGTGCCTCGCCCTGCAGGCGCAGCAGGATGAACCGGTAGACGTGAAGCAGCACCACCGCGCTGGCGAAGCCGCGCACGTCCTTCAGGTATTCGTAGAACAGCTCCTGGGGCCAACTGCCGTAGTCGTAGATCATTCCCTGCGTGGCGTAGGCAAGCTTGCGCAGGCCGACCATGCCCAGCACATGGGCCAGCGACCAGGCCATGCTGGCCGGCACATACCAGGGCAGGTTCTGGCGCCAGGTGTCCTGGTGCAGCGGGTAGCGCCGCGTGAATGCCACCACCGCCGGTACCAGCAGCAGGCTGACGACGCCGCTGCTGGTTTCCCAGACCGCTGCCTGCCAGGGCTGGTAGGGCAGGCCGGTGCGTTGAACGTCCATGATCACGGTCAGGCTGTTGAGCACGGCGTTGATCAGAAAGGCGCCGATCCAGAAGCCGTATTCGGCACTGCGGCGCCAGGGCTGGTAGCGGTCCAGCCAGTTTGCGGTATCGGTCATGCGCAGATTCTACGGAGCCGGCACCTGGGCCGGGCGCGTTTTGTCCCAGCTATCCGCGATTCGTCCCAAACCGTGTGCGATCAAGCCCTTGGTAGCGGCGTACCGGCACGGGGCGATGCAATCTGCGGCGGCCCAGTCTGGAGACGCCATGAACCGCCGCTACGATATCGATGCCTTGCGCGTGATCGCTTTTGCTTTTCTGATCCTCTATCACATCGGCATGCTCTACGTGCACGACTGGGGTTGGCACATCAAAAGCAGTTACCTGTCGGAAGACCTGCAACTGCCGATGCTGTTCATCAATCGCTGGCGCATGGACCTGATCTTCCTGATCTCGGGACTGGCCGCGGCGTTCCTGCTCAAGCCAGGCGAGAGTGGCCGCTTTCTCGCCCTGCGCAGCTGGCGACTGCTGCTGCCGCTGACCTTCGGCATCATTTTCGTCGTACCGGTGCAGCCCTATGTGCAAGGCGTGACCAACGGTGTGGTCGAGCCGGGTTTCCTTTCCTTCCTGAGCGAGTACTACAGCGCCAGGCGCTGGCCAGTGAACGCCTTCGACGGCTGGGAGCATGGCTATACCTGGAATCACCTGTGGTATCTGGCCTATCTCTGGGTCTATACCCTGTGGCTGGTGCTGCTGTTGCCGCTGTTGCGCAGTGCGCCGGGACGCTGGTTCAGCGAGGCGTTCGCAAGCCTGCGCGGGCCGGCGCTGCTGCTGTTGCCGGCATTGCCGCTGCTGTTCTACACCGTGGCCTTGCAGCCGCACTTTCCCGAGCGCGGCGACTTCATCCACGACTGGTATCGCAACGCGGTGTATTTCACCGTGTTCCTGTACGGCTTCGTCATTGCTCGGCACGACGGCTTCTGGGCCGAGGCCCTGCGCCTGCGCAAGGCATCGCTGGCAGTGGCGCTGGGCCTGTTTGCGCTATACACCTATGTGCGGCATGGGCTTCCGGACGACATTCCCTATTGGCACGAAGCGCTGATCTTCAGCCTGCGCAATTTCTATATCTGGGCCATGCTGCTGGCAATACTGGGCTGGGCGCATGCCCTGCTCAACCGGCCGTTTGCCTGGCTGCCACGGGCGAACGAGGCGGTCTATCCCTGGTACATGCTGCACCAGAGCCTGATCGTACTGATCGCCTACTGGCTGGTGCCGCTGAAACTCGGCGGCTTGCTGGAGTTCGCGCTGGTGCTGCTGGGCACCATGGCGGGCTGCGGGCTGCTGCATGAGTTCCTGATACGCCGCGTGAGCTGGCTGCGGCCGCTGTTCGGGTCAAAGCCCGCAGGCCCGGCGCGGGAAGTACCCGCCTTGCGCATGGCCGCCTACGGGCTTGTGCCTTTTATCACTTTGGTAATTTTCATTATCAGCCAGAGCTGAGCGCTACGGCGCTGCAGCGGTCCGTGGTTGCGCCTCGCGGCCACGGACCGCAACGGCAATGGCCGCTAGCCGGATTTCTTTCCCATCAGCTCACGCAAGGCTGCAAACGGATTCGACGTCGCTGCCGCGGCTTTTTCTTCTTCGATATTGCCGGTGTGGTCGATATAGCGCGAATGCTCGTTGTCGTGGCAATAGACGCAGAGCAGTTCCCAGTTGCTGCCGTCGGCCGGGTTGTCGTCGTGGTTATGGTTGCGGTGGTGGACGGTGAGTTCCTGCAGGTTGGCGCGGGTGAACTCGCGCGCGCAGCGGCCGCAGACCCAGGGATACATCTTGAGCGAACGCTCGCGATAGCCTTTTTCGCGTTCCGCGGCCGAGGCGCGGGCGTCGGCGACGATGCGGTCGAGACGGCTGCTGTCGAAATTCGGTTTGTTCGTGCTCATGGACGTTCCGGATCGTGCGTTCGATGGATGTGGTTACGACGGCGTTCGTATTTGCACAGCTTCCGCAACACCGTGCCGGGGCGGGCATGGCGACAATGGCAGCGCCTTAACCTGCCCCGTGGAGCATACGATGAAGCGCACATTCCCGGCAGCGCTGCTGATCGCCGCCTGCCTGCTGTTCGCCGCCGTGGCGACGGCGAAAGAAAAAAAAGCAGAACGGCCGCTGACGGCCGACAGCAAGGCCCTGTTCGATGACCAGGCCGAAGCTATCCGCCAGCAGATGCAGCCCGGCGGCCATTACGAATTCGTCTCCGTGCAGGAGCGCACCGAGGTGGAAAAAGGGCTGGAGACCGTATCCAGCGTGCTCGGCCGGCATGCGGATGCCAAGGATTTCAGCAGCGCAGACAAGGCAGAGCTTTTACAGGCACAGGAAAACGTCAACGCCATCCTGACCCGCAACGACGGACGCCGCCTGATCTGCGAGCGCAGCCGGCCTACCGGCTCGCACCTGGGCCAGGACAAATGCGTGACCCTGGCCGACAAGGAACGCCAGCGCCAGCTGTCCGAACGCGAAACCCGGCGCCTGCAGATGAAATCGCCGGGGCCGTCCGGATTGCCGAATGCCGAAGCCCTGCGCCGTGCCGGCGGCGGCTGAACGCACCCAGCGAAAACGCACCCTGCGAAAGCGCGGCACCGCTACGCAGGGGGCAATGAGCAACGCGAATTGCGCCGCAACCTGTTGCGACGTCGGTTGCCGTGTAGAACTCGCGGTGCAATTCGCTGTGCTCATCGCACCTTACAAAAGCGCACCCTGCAGCAAGGGTCAGGCCAGCTGATCCTTGGCCCAGGCAATATCCAGCGCTTCCATGGCATCGCGCGGTTTGAGCTTGCTGGCCTTGGCATAGGCCTCGGCGGCCGCGTCTTCCTGCTTATCGCCGTGCAGCAACAGCAAGCCGTTGCCGTATTCGATCCAGGCGATGGGCGAATCGGCGGTGAGCCTGGTGGCTTCCTTCAGATGCTTTTCCGCCGTTGCCGCACTGGCGCCGTAGGTGAGCTTGGCCAGCATGCCGCCGACCTTGCCGACGATCTCGGCGTGGTAAAGGCCCAGCGCGGTCTGTGCTTCCGCATGCTTGGGCGCCCGTTCCAAGGTGGCGTCCAGCGATTCCTTCACCTTGCCGGCCAGCCCCTGGGCCAGCGCCTTGGTGATGGAAATGCACTGGCTGTAGCGGCCGATGGCAAAGGCGCGGCGGTAATGACTGTTGGCTTCGCCCGGCAGGGCCGCGATGGCTTCCTCGGCCAGGCTGGCCAGGGCTTCGTAGCGCGCGAGCTTGTCTTTCTCGGCGTCGACCAGATAGGTCGCGTGGATGCCGGCAGCCTTGATCGCGACCGAAGCGCCGAGCGCCTTCAGCGCCTTGCCCTGTTCGAACGCGGCCTCGAACTCGCCCTTGTGGAAGGCGCGCCAGGCGTCCTGCAAGGCTTCGGCGCTGGCCGCCGCGTCCTTGCCCAGCTTGGCATTGGCCTTGAGCAGGCTGGCGACGTGCTTTTCGTCGGGGTAGGGCTCCTGGTCGCCGGCGTGCAGCGTCTTCCAGGCCTTGGCCAGCTTGTCGCCGGCGTAGTCGTATGCCTTGTCGGCATGGGGAAATGCGGCCCAACCCTTCTTCGCCATGGTCAGCTCTCCGTGAAGTCGGGCTAGCATTCCGCACTGCACGGAATCGCGCAACCGGTTGATAGACTTGCATGCCGGCACACTACCGCCGGCCATTCCCGACTCGCCGTGAGCCATCGCATGCCCGCCACCCCTGCCCAACGCGCCGCACAGTTGCGCGCCGAACTGGCCGAACACAATTACCGCTACCACGTGCTGGACGATCCCAGCATTCCCGATGCCGACTACGACGCGCTGCTGCGCGAGCTGATCGCCATCGAAACCGCGCATCCGGACCTCATTGCCGAGGATTCGCCGACCCAGCGCGTCGGCGCCGCCGTCTCGCGCGACTTTGCCGAAGTGGTCCACGACATTCCCATGCTGTCGCTGGCCAATGCCTTCGACGACGTGAACGCGCCCGACGACGCGGGCCGCTACGCCGATATCGCCGATTTCGTGCGCCGCATCGAAACTACCCTGGTCGTCAGCGCGCCGGAGTTTTCCGTCGAACCCAAGCTCGACGGCCTGGCTATCAGCCTGCGCTACGACGACGGCGTCTTCGTGCGCGGCGCGACCCGCGGCGACGGCAGCAAGGGTGAGGACGTCACGCCGAACCTGCGCACCATCAAGGCCATTCCCTTGCGCCTGCGTGGCAGCGGCTGGCCGGCGCAACTGGAAGTGCGTGGCGAGGTGTATATGCCCCGCGCGGCGTTCGAGGCGTACAACGCCAGGGCGCGCGACAGCGGCGACAAAGTGCTGGCCAATCCGCGTAACGGCGCGGCCGGCAGCCTGCGGCAGAAAGATCCGCAGGAAACCGCCAGGCGCCCGCTGGCCTTCTACGCCTATGCCGTGCACCTGCCGGCCACGCCGGAACAGAATCTCGGCGAGCGCCACAGCGCCGCGCTGGCCCAACTGCGCGAATGGGGTTTTCCCGTGTCGCCGGAGGTCTCCACCACGCGCGGCCTGGACGGACTTATCGCCTACTACCGCCGCATCGGTGCAAAACGCGACAGCCTGCCGTACGACATCGACGGTGTGGTGTACAAGCTCGACGACTACGCCGGCCAACGCGTCATGGGCTTCGTCTCGCGTGCGCCGCGCTGGGCGATAGCGCACAAATATCCGGCCCAGGAACAGTCGACCGAACTGCTCGGCATCGATATCCAGATCGGCCGCACCGGCGCAGCCACGCCGGTGGCGCGGCTCAAGCCGGTGCAGGTAGGCGGCGTCACCGTGAGCAACGTCACCTTGCACAACGCCGACCAGATCGAGCGCCTGGACATGCGTATCGGCGATTCGGTCATCGTGCGCCGTGCTGGCGATGTGATTCCGGAAATCGTCAAGGTGGTGCTGGAACGGCGTCCGGCGGGTACGCAGCCGTGGCAGTTTCCGGAGCAGTGCCCGGTCTGCCGTTCGGCCCTGGTGCGGGTGCAGAAGGTCAAGAAGCAGACCAAGGCCGGCATCGAATACGAGGAAGGCGTGGCCTGGGTCTGCAGCGGCGGCTTGTTCTGTCCGGCCCAGCGCAAGGAGGCCATTTTCCACTTTGCCGCGCGTCGCGCGATGGACATCGAAGGACTGGGCGGCGAAATCATCGACGACATGGTCGAGCTGCCGTTCCTGCGCCGCGACGGCGCGGCGCGGGCGCTGGCCAGTCCGGCCGACCTGTATAACTTGCAGCAGGACGACCTGACCGAGCTGCGCCGGCTGGCGCAGGAGCGCGACGGCAGCGTGCCGGAAACAGTAAAAAAGGGAAAAGTGGCAACCCGCTGGGCCGACAACCTGCTTGAGGCGATCGCCGCGAGCAAGTCGACCGTGCTGGAGCGTTTCCTGTTTGCGCTGGGCATACGCGACGTGGGCGAATCCACCGCCAAGGCGCTGGCGCGCTGGTTCGGCAGCCTGGAAGGCGTGATGACGGCCGATGCAGACGAATTGCGGCGGATTCCCGATGTCGGCCCTGTCGTTGCCGGGCGTATCGGCACCTTCTTTGCGCAGCCGCACAATCTCGAGGTCATCGCCGCGTTGCGCGCTGCCGGCGTGCACTGGCCCGAAGCCGAACCGCAGCGCGTGCCCCTGGGCGTACTGGCGGGCAAGACCGTAGTGCTGACCGGCAGCCTGGAACAGCTGAGTCGCGACGAGGCCAAGGACAGGCTGGAAGCGCTGGGTGCCAAGGTATCCGGCAGCGTGTCGAAGAAAACCGATTTCGTGGTGGCCGGGCCGGGGGCAGGTTCCAAACTGGAAAAAGCGACGGAGCTGGGTATCGAGGTGTGGGACGAGGAGCGGCTGCTGGCGTTTCTCGCGGAGCAGTGAGTGCTGAGCCGCGAGTGCGCTGTGTTCGAGTAAGGCGGCGAGGGTGATGCAGCGAGGCGATGAGGGTGGCCGCGATGCGGCGCGGTCAGGTCGAAGCGGTCAAGGCGAGGCGATGACGGACGAGCATGCGAAGGGAATGCGCAAGGAACCTACCGATGCGGAGCATGTGGTGTGGGAACGCTTGCGCCTGAGTCAGCTCGGCGCGAAATTCCGGCGCCAGCATCGGGTGGCGGGGTATATCGTCGATTTTGCCTGCCTGGAGCGGTGGCTCGTGGTCGAGCTGGATGGTGGACACCATGCACAGGACCAGGCTTATGACGAAAAGCGTTCGCGGACTTTGCAGGGTTTTGGTTTTCGCGTTGTGCGTTTTTGGAACAATGATGTACTGGCTCGCGTAGACGATGTGATCGCTGCGATTGCAGCGGAGCTGGCCTCACCACCGCCCTCTCACCCCAGCCCTCTCCGGCCCGTTGGGCGTTCGGAGGCGACAGAGCCGGATGGCTCTGTACGTCGCCTCCTCCCCCCTCGACTGCGTCGGGGGAGAGGGAGCCGTGAGCATATCGAGCGTCGAATGGCCGAGCAGTCGACTACTCAACCTCAGCCTGTCTTGAGCCCTCTCCCCCAAGCCCCGCATGGGGGAGAGGGTTGGGTGAGGGGGCAGCCGCTCGAATCGCCCTCACCCTCGGGTTTTCTGCAGCATCCTCAATTCTCGTCGGCACCTGTTGCCTTCCCCGATTCCAGCAAAACCCATCCCAATCTCCACCTGCGCGCCGCCCTGAACCACCTGGTCAGAAACTTTTTCCACAAAAGAAAAATACTAGAAGTAGAAACACCGCTGCTGTCCCAGGCCGGCAACACCGACCCCAATATCGAAAGCTTCAGCACCTGTTTCTCCGGCCACAGCGATGCCGGTGCGCCGCTGCGCTGGCTGCGTACCTCGCCGGAGTTCCCGCTCAAGCGCCTGCTCGCCGCCGGTGTCGGCGACTGCTACGAGCTAGGCCGCGTATTCCGCAACGGCGAAGCTGGGCGCCGCCACAATCCGGAATTCAGCATGCTGGAGTGGTACCGCGTCGGCTGGGACCATCGTCAACTGATGCAGGAAACCAGCGATCTCGTACGCGCTGCACTGGCCCTGGCCGGGCGCGAACTGCACAGCGTCACCTATACCTATCGCGAACTCTTCGTCGAGGCGCTGGGCCTGGATCCCTTCACCGCCACGCAGGACGAACTCGCCGCACCTCTGGCCGAATTTTCCATCGGTGCCGAAGGGCTGGGGCGCGACGACTGGCTGGACCTGCTGATCACCCACCGCATCCAGCCGCAGTTTCCCCACGATCGAATCACCCTGATCCACGACTATCCGGCGAGCCAATGCGCGCTCGCCCGCATCCGTGCCGACGCCGATCCCGTGGCGGAACGCTTCGAGCTGTACCTGGGCGCGTACGAACTCGCCAACGGCTATCACGAACTCAACGACGCCACCGAACAGCGCGCACGCTTCGAACGCGACAACGCGCGGCGGCGCGAACGCGGCCTGGCGGAAGTGCCGCTGGACGAGAACCTGCTCGCCGTCCTCGGCCAGATGCCGGCCTGCGCCGGTGTTGCCCTGGGCGTGGACCGTTTGCTGATGTGCCTGGCGAATACCGACGATCTGCGCGAGGTGATCGCGTTTCCGTTCGCTCAAGCCTGAGTTGCCGCGCGCGGTGGCCGCAGCCAGCGCCAGGCGATCAGCGCGCTGACCGCGGCAAAGGCCGCGCCCACTTCGAAGGCGAGCTTGCCGCCGCCGATGCGCCAGGCCTGGCCGGCGATCAGTGCACCCAGAGCGCCGCCGACGCCGGAGGAAAAGCCGTAGAACACGCCCTGGCCATGTCCCCCCAGTGGCCCCGGAAAGTACTGTGCCATCAGCTGCATGGCACCGGCGAAGAAGGCGGCGAAATTGATCGCGTGGGTGATCTGGGCCAGGATCATCAGTGGCACCGAATCGGGAAACAGCGCCGTCACCAGCCATCGCACGGCGGCACTGGCAACGGCGACCAGCACCACGGTCTGCGCCGGCCAGCGCAGGAACAGCCGCGGCGAATAGAAGAACACCAGCACTTCCACCGCCACGCCGATGGACCAGAACATGCCCAGTGCCGAGGGCTTGTAGCCGTGCTGCTCCAGGTATAGCGCGAAAAATGTATACAGCGGCCCGAACGAGATCTGCATCAGCAGGCAGACGACGAAGAACGCGACGACTTCCGGCTGGCGCAGGCGGCGGCGGAACTCGGCGCCGGCCGCCGGCAGGGCGCTGCGCTGGGCCGGGCCGTAGTCGTTGACGAAGGCCGACGTGGTCAGGCCCAGCAGCAGCGGCAGCATCAGCAGCGGCAGGTAGCCGATGGGCACGTGGTCCAGCAGCAGGCCGAACAGCGCGACCACGCCGATGAAGCCGATCGAACCCCAGACGCGGATGGCGCCATAGCGCTCGCTGATGCCGTGCAGATGCGACAGGGTAATCGCCTCGAATTGCGGCATGGTTGCGTTATGGAAAAAGCAGAAGATGCACATGGCCAGGAACAGCCCGCTGAACTGCAGCGGCAGCAGGAACAGGCAGAACGTGGCCACGCTGACGCAGCAGCCCAGCTGCAGCCAGCGTATCGGCCGCGACGAGCGCCCGGCCAGCCAGTTCCAGCTGCTGGGCGCGACGATGCGCGTGGCATACCACAGGCTCATGAGCACGCCGATGGCGGCGGCATCCTGGCCGTGGTCCTTGAGAAACAGGCTCCAGTACGGGGTGAATGCGCCGAGGATGGCGTAATACATGAAGTAGAAACTGGACAGGCGCAGCGCAGGCACGGGTTGGTTCATGCCGCAAAGGGTGCCACAAGCCGGTGTGGCCGTCCTATTCGACCAGTGTCAGTATCGGCAGTGCTTCAAGGCGGCCTGGCCGTGTCCGGGCCGGTGTCGCTGCGGCGACTGGCGCGAAATCGGAGTACGCCGTCGTGGTTCGGTGTGCGGCATGGCCAATCGTCCTGCGGTGCAATTCGCTGGCGCTCATCACACCCTACCAAAGCGACGAACTGCAGGGCGCGACGTGAGCAGCGAAGTGCACTGCAAGGTCTACGGATTGCGCAGAAAGCCAATCACCTGCGCCAGGATGCTGATGGCGATCTCGTGCGGTGTCTCCGCGTCGATGTCGATGCCGATCGGTGCCTGCAGGCGCTGCAAGGCCCGGGCGTACTGGGGCAGGGCGTCGGTGACCTGGCGGATGCGCCGGCGGCTGCCCATCATGCCGAGGAACTCCGGCGGTTCGCGGCAGAGCACGTCGAGCGTGGCGATGTCGGCGGCGAAGTCGCGGTTGAGCAGCACGGCGCAGCGCGTGCGCTGCGTGGCCATCACCGCGGCCAGCTGCGCGTAGCCGCCGCGCAGGATGCTGGCGCCGCCGAACGTGCCGTCAGCGAAACATTCGTTGCGCGAGTCGAATACGAAAATATCGAAATCCAGCCGCTGCGCATGCTCGTACAGCGCCTGGCCGCAATGGCCGGCACCGACGATCAGCAGGCGCGGATTAGGATTCAGCCGCTGCGCCGGCATTTCGTCCTGGGCCGGCAGGATTGCCGTCTGGCCGGCCTGCAATTGCAGCGCGATCGCTTCGGCCAGGGCCAGGTCGGCCTCGCCCGCCCAGCGCCGCAGCGTGATCTGCATGCGGCCGCCGCAGACACCGGCCGCGCCCTGTCCGCCATCGAGATCGATGCTCAGCGCCGCGGCACCGCTGTGCGCCGCGAGCAGGCCGCGCGCCGCCTCCATCACGCGCGCCTCGGCCAGGCCGCCGCCGATACTGAAGACGGCCTTGTCGCGCGCAATCAGCATGCGGCTGCCGCGTTTGCGCGGGGTGGCGCCGCGTGTCTCGATCACACTGGCCAGCACGACGGGCTCGCGCCGCAGCCAATCGGCCAGGCGCAGGAACAAGGGCTCGTCCATGATCAATCCGCCAGATCCAGCGCCGCCGCCGCCGGCTGTACGGCGCTCTGCCGTGCCTGTTCGATTGCCTGGAAAATCGCCTCGGGCGTGGCCGGCGATGCCAGCTGCACTGCAACGTTTGCTGCGGCGAACGCGGCGACGGCTTCGCGCAAGGCCTCGCGCACGCTCAGGGCCAGCATCAGCGGCGGCTCGCCCACGCCTTTGCTGCCGAAGATCACATCGGTGCTCGGTTCCTGCGAACGGCGGAACAGGGCGACGCGGAAATCCCGCGGTACTTCGCCCAGGGTCGGAATCTTGTAGGTGCTGGGTGCGTCGGTCAGCAGTCGGCCGGCGGCATTCCAGCGCAACTCTTCGCAGGTGAGCCAGCCCAGGCCCTGTACGAAGCCGCCTTCGACCTGGCCGCGGTCTATGTCTTCTGCCAGTGATTCGCCGACGTCGTGCAGCAGGTCGACCCGGCGCAACTGGTGTACTCCGCTAAAACCGCAGACTTCCACTTCTGCTACGGCCGCGCCGTAGGCGTAGTAGTAGAACGGGTGGCCGCGGCCCTGTTTCGGGTCCCAGCTCAGCCCCGGCGTGCGGTAGTAGCCCGTGGCTGACAGGCTGATGCGCGCGTTGTAGGCCGCATGCACCACATCGCCGAAGGCCAGCCGGCGGCCGCCGCCGTGCAGGAAAACCGCATCGTCGGTGAAACAGACTTGCTCCGCCGCGCCGCCGAGCATGCTCGCGGCCACCGGCCGGAGTCGTGCCAGCAAGGTTTCGCAGGCCGCTTTGACTGCCTGGCCGTTCAGGTCCGAACCGCTGCTCGCTGCCGTGGCCGAGGTATTCGGCACTTTGTCGGTACTGGTGGCCATGACGCGGATGCGCGCCACATCCACGCCGAGGACGCGGCTGGCTACCGCCAGCATCTTGGTGTGCAGGCCCTGGCCCATCTCGGTGCCGCCGTGATTGAGCTGGATGCTGCCGTCGGTATAGATATGCACCAGCGCGCCGGCCTGGTTGTATTCGGTCTTGTTGAAGGAAATGCCGAACTTCACCGGCGTGATGGCAATGCCGCGCTTGCTGTGCGCATGGGCGGCGTTATGGCGCGCCACGGCCTGGCGGCGCGCGTCGAACTCGCTGCTGGCCTTGAGCTGCTGCCACAGTTCGGCCAGGTGGTTGTCCACCACGGGCTGGCCGTAGGGCGTGAAATTGCAGCTGCCGTCGCCGTCCGTGCGATAAAAGTTGCGTTCGCGCACCTCGTCGGCGGGCAGGTTCAGTTCGGCGGCGATGCGCGCAAGGATTTCCTCGCCGACCAGCATGCCCTGCGGCCCGCCGAAACCGCGGAACGCGGTGTTCGAGGCGAGATGGGTCTTGCCGATCAGGCCGACAATATGCACATTTGGGCAAAAATAAGCGTTGTCGATATGTACCATGGCGCGCATCAGCACCGGCGGCGACAGGTCGGCGCTCCAGCCACCGTCGGCGTAGATCTTTACCGACAGGGCCTGCAGCAGGCCGTTGCTGTCGAAGCCGACCTCGTAGCGGGCCAGGAAAGGATGGCGCTTGCCGGTCAGCTGCATGTCGAGCTGGCGGCTCAGCTTGATGCGTACCGGCTGTTGCGTATGCCAGGCCGCCA
This sequence comes from Tahibacter aquaticus, assembly GCF_004363655.1. Lineage (GTDB taxonomy): Bacteria > Pseudomonadota > Gammaproteobacteria > Xanthomonadales > Rhodanobacteraceae > Tahibacter > Tahibacter aquaticus. Next base: position 70,113 of record NZ_SNZH01000019.1, on the reverse strand, counting down.
GCGCCGCGATCGCGGCAAACGGGTTGGCCTGGGTTTCCTTGCCGCCGAAGCCGCCGCCCATGCGCAGGCAGCGGCAGACCACGCGGTTGGCGGCAATGCCTAGCACGCGCGCGACGATGATCTGGGTTTCGGTGGGGTGCTGGGTCGAGGCGACGATCTGCACCAGTCCTTCGGCGTCGATCTGCACCCAGCTGGCCTGGGTTTCCAGGTAGAAATGATCCTGTCCGCCGATGCTTACCTCGCCGCATACGCGCCGCGGCGCGAGCTCCAGCGCTGTGAGGGCATCGCCGCGGCTGACCTGGGCCGGCGGCAGGTGGAAGGACTGTGCCGCGATGGCCTGCTCCAGCGTAAGCAGGGCCGGCAATGCTTCATAGTTTACTTTTACCAAATTTGCCGCAGCGCGCGCCTGGGCTTCGTCGGCGGCGACTACCCAGGCCACCGGCTGGCCGTAGAACTGCACCCGTTCGCCTGCAATCAGCGGTTCGTCGTGCAGGATGGGGCCGGTATCGTTTTCGCCCGGTATATCGTGCGCGGTCAGCACGCGTACCACGCCAGGCATGGCCAGCGCCGCGGTCGCGTCGACGGACAGGATGCGCGCATGCGCGTGCGGCGCCTGCACCGGCCACAGGCTGAGCAGGCCGGCAGGCGGATGCTGCTCGTCGGTATACACGGCGCGACCGCTGACATGACCGCCGGCGCTTTCGTGCTTGCGGCTCATGCGGCGGCCTCCGCCGGTGCCGGCCCGTGTTCGGCGACGAACTTGGCGAACAGGTTGCCGCACAGCGCACGGCGGTAGTCGGCGCTGGCGCGATGATCGCTCAGCGGCGCAAAAGCTTCGCGCAGTAGCGCCTGGGCCTGCTCCACACAGGCCGCATCCAGGCGCCGGCCGAGCAGGAAATCTTCCACCGCCGCCGCCCGCCGCGGCACCGCGGCGACGCCGCCGTAGGCCAGTCGGGCAAGGACTACGCGGCCGTCCGCATCGAGTTCCAGCGCGAACACCGCGGCGACGATGCTGATGTCGTCGGTCTGGCGCTTGGCCACCTTGTAGGCGGCGCTGATCAATCCGCGCCGGCGCGGCAGGGTGACGCCGAGAATCAATTCCTCGGGCTTGCGCGCGGTCTTGCGGTAGTCGAGAAAATAGTCGGCGATGGCCACCTCGCGTCCGCCGTCGCAGCCGCGCAGATGCACGGTCGCATCCAATGCCAGCAGTACCGGCAGCAGATCGCCGATCGGCGATGCCGTGCCCAGGTTGCCGCCGACCGTGGCGCGGTTGCGCACCTGGCGCGCGGCAAACCACGGCAGCATCTGGTCCAGCGCCGGAAACACGCCGTCCAGGCGTGCTTCCAGTTGCGACAAGGCCAGGCCTGCGCCAATGTATACCGCGTCCGCGGCGATGTGCAGCTGCTTCAGTTCGGCGATTCGGTCCAGCGCGATAAAGCGCGGCGCAACCGGCTTGCCATGGCTGAGTTCCACGCCCAGGTCGGTAGCGCCGGCAATCCAGGCGGCGTCGGGATACTGGTGCCGCAGCTGCAGTGCCTGGTCCAGATCGGCAGGACTGAAATAGTCGCCCAGGGCGTGTGCCGCGGCGGCGGACTGCGGCTGCTCCAGCAGCTGGCGGAATGTGTCGTCGGCCGCCGGGCGGTTGCCGGCCAGCCAGTCGGTCGCCGTGCGTATCGGCCGGTAGCCGGTGCAGCGGCACAGATTGCCTTCGGTAGTGTTGTCGTCCAGCTCGCCGCCGTAGTAGCCGGCGAACAGGCTCATGACGAAACCCGGCGTGCAATAGCCACATTGCGACCCGGCGCAGTCGACCAGTGCTTTTTGTACCGGATGCAGATCGGCCTCGCTGCACGACAGCGCCTCGACGGTCAGCACGCGCCGGCCGGGCAGGGCGCCCATCGGCAGCAGGCAGGAATTGACGGCGCGGTAATGCGGCTGGCCGTTTTCGTCGTCCTCGACCAGGGCGACCGTGCAGGCGCCGCAGTCGCCGTCGGCGCAGCCTTCCTTGGTGCCGGCCAGGCGCTGGCGCTTGAGCCAGCGCAGCAGGGATTCGGTGGGATCGGTGCCGCGCAGATCGATGCAATTGCGATTGAGCTGAAATTGGGTCTTTTCGGTCATCGTCCAAGAGTAGCGCGGGCTGCGCGGCTTGGCACGCTGGGGCGCGGCATGGCCGGCGTGGCCGTGTGGCAGCGGTGCGCAGCGACCGGCTGCGGCCATCTTTGCGCCACTGCGTCTATGGTGCAGACTGCGGTGCTACGCCAGATCGCCGGAGTTGCCGTGAATCCAGCCGTGCCCGACCGGGCTGCACTGAACCGTTTCATCCAGGCCATGCCCAAGGCCGAGCTGCATATCCATATCGAAGGTTCGCTGGAACCGGAGCTGATCTTCGAACTGGCGCGGCGCAACCAGGTGAAGCTGCCCTATGCCAGCGTGGAAGACTTGCGCGCGGCCTATGCCTTCACCAACCTGCAAAGCTTTCTCGACATCTACTACGCCGGCGCCAGCGTGCTGCTGCACGAAGCCGATTTCTTCGACATGGCCTGGGCATATTTCCTGCGCGCCAAGGCCGACAACGTCGTGCACGCAGAACTGTTCTTCGACCCGCAGACCCATACCGACCGCGGCGTGCCGTTCGCTGCCGTGATCGACGGCCTACGCCGCGCCTGCGACCGGGCCAGAAACGAACTGGGCATACAGGCCGAACTGATCCTCTGCTTCCTGCGCCATCTCAGCGAAGAAGCGGCATTTACCACCTTGCAACAGGCCAGGCCGCATCGCGACAAGTTTGTCGGCGTAGGCCTGGATTCCAGCGAAGTCGGCCATCCGCCGGAAAAATTCCAGCGCGTGTTTGCCGCCGCGCGCGAGCTAGGCCTGCGCGCCGTCGCCCATGCCGGCGAAGAGGGCCCGCCGCAGTACATCTGGGACGCGCTCGATCTGCTGCAGGTGCAGCGCATCGATCATGGCGTGCAAGCCTTGCGCGATCCGGTGCTGGTACAGCGTCTGCGCGAGCAGCGCATACCGCTGACGGTCTGTCCCTTGTCGAATATCAAACTGTGCGTGTTCGGCGATCTGGCCCAGCACAACATCGGCGAGCTGCTGCGCCAGGGCCTGGTCGCCACGATCAATTCCGACGATCCGGCGTATTTCGGCGGTTACATGAACCAGAACTTCGTCGAGACTTTCGATGCACTGCAGCTGGGGGCGGCAGAGGCGATAACGCTGGCGCGGAACAGTTTCGAGGCGAGCTTTGCCACGCACGCGGACAAGGCGCGCTATGCAGCCCTGCTGGAAGAATGCTGCCGCGAACACGGTGTGGAGGCTTGAATTCGCCGCCAGCATGGGCCGGCGCCGGCGAAGGCGACCGTTGAATACCTGAACCATAACGAGGACTGGCCGCCGCGCGGCCAGCGGGGAGAACCATGGGCAAACTGACCACGCACGTACTCGACACCGCCAACGGCAAGCCCGCTGCCGGCGTCGCGATCGAACTGTATGGCATCGTCGCCGGCGCGCGTCTGATGCTGGTGCGCGCTACCACCAACAGCGACGGCCGCATCGATTCGCCGTTATTGCAGGACTACAAATTCCAGGCCGGCATCTACGAGCTGGATTTCCATGTTGGCGACTATTTCGCCGCACTGGGTGCAAACCTGCCGCAGCCGCGCTTTCTCGACGTGGTGACCTTGCGCATCGGCATTCACGATGCCTCGGCGCACTACCACGTGCCGCTGCTCGCCTCGCCGTTTGCCTACAGCACTTACCGTGGCAGCTGAGGCCGGGGCGTGAGCGACTACGTCATCGAATGCCTGACCTTCCTGCTGCGCTGGCTGCATGTCGTCGCAGCAATAGCCTGGATTGGCGAGTCGTTCTACTTCGTCGCGCTGGACCGCGGCCTCAAGCCGCCGAAGGAGGCTGAGGGCAACCTCTACGGCGAGTCCTGGTCCGTGCACGGCGGCGGTTTCTACCGCAAGCAGAAATACCTGCCCGCGCCGCTGCAATTGCCGGCAGAGGTGCATTGGTCCAAATGGAAATCGTATACGACGTGGATGTCGGGCTTCGCCCTGTTCACGGCGATCTACCTGCTGTCGCCGCAGATCTACCTGATCGACCCGGCCGTAGCGGCCTGGACGCCGACCCAGGCCGTGGCCACGGCCGTGGCGTTTCCGCTCATCGGCTGGCTGCTTTACGACGGACTGTGCCGCCTGCTCGAGGATCGCGACGATATGCTTGGCGTTGCCGTCGCCGGCCTGGTCCTGCTGCTGTGCTATGCGGCGACGCACCTGTTTGCCGGCCGTGCCGCATTCCTGCTGGCCGGTGCGGTGCTGGGCAGCATCATGTCGGCGAATGTGTTCTTCGTCATCATTCCGGGGCAGAAGAAGATCATCGCAGCGCTGGAGAAAGGCGAGGCGCCAGACCCGCTGCCGGGCAGGCGCGGCAAGCAGCGCTCGGTGCACAACACCTATTTCACCTTGCCGGTCGTGTTCGCGATGCTGAGTACGCATTACGCGACCGCGTACGCGCATGCCGATGGCTGGCTGGTGCTGGCGGCGTTCATGGCGGCGGGGGCTTTGCTACGGCAGTTCTTCGTGGTCTGGCATAGCGGCGAGCGTGCCTGGTCGCTGCTGGCCGTCGGTGCCGCGATGCTGTTCGGCGTATTTGCCTGGATACGGCCGCTGCCCCGTACGACGGTTGCTGCGCCATCAAGCGTTGCCGCTTCGTCGGCGCCGATTGCTGCGGTTGTTGCCGGGCCGCTGCCGGAGACGGCGGCGGTGATGCCTGTCGTGGCCAAGCACTGCGCGATCTGCCATTCGGCGCATCCGCAGCTGATGGGGGCGGCGCCCAAGGGAATCGTGTTCGATACCGCGTTCGAACTGGAGTCGCACAGGGCGATCGTGGGGCGGCAGGTCGGGGTTTTGCGGGTGATGCCGCCGGGGAATCTGACGGGTATGAGTGAGGAGGAGCGCGCGGTTTTGGCGCGGTGGGCGGGGGAGTAGGTTTCTCGGTTTTCTGCGGGGGATGGTTTTGTGTGTTTGATTTGGATTGGCTGTGGGTCGATCTTCGCTGGTCTTGAGTAAATGCCGGTGTTTTCTGCTTGCTGGTCCGCTTTTCGGGCACAGGAAACAGCGATTTTGCCCAGCTGCGGCGCGTGGCTGTGTTCGATTCGAAGCAAGAAGCAAAGGCGGTTTCGCCCGCCTGCGGCGCGCGACCTACGTTCTCTTTGCTTGCCCAAAGTGAGATAAGGCAAAGAGAAAGGGCACCCCAGATGCCGCGGTTTTGGGCCTTCCATGGCCCAAAACGGCGCGAGGCCGCTACGGCGGTCGGCGCAGGGGACATCCTGTCCCCTGCGCCGACTCGCGGCCATCCCTGGTCGCGACCCTGCGGGTTTTCCCTGCGTACCTCGCCGCGGCATATGGGGCCCCGGAAGAGGCGCGCTTCCTGCGCGCAGAAGCGACGGCAACAGCCAAGGCCAGGGCCTGAGTCGCAGCACAATCGCCGGCAGCGGCAGCGGCAGCGGCAGCGGCAACAGCAACAGCAACAGCAACAGCAACAGCAACAGCGGGATGTGCGGTTGGCGTTGCAGCAAGTGGGTCTGGTTCTGGTCGCTTTCTCTCCACGCGCCAAATCTGGGGTAAAGAGGCTGCTGATTCAAAATGGATAGTCGACGTTATTCCAGATTTCCTGGGATCTGGTATGTCGCTGCCAGTGTCGCTTCATCGCAATTGTTGCCTGGTCCGCCGCGGTCGATGACGAGGAAATCGCTGACCTCGCCCAGCGCCAGCAGCGGGTGGTGCCAGGTGCCGGCGCGGTAGTTCACGCCTTGTCCGTTGCGGGCCAGGAATAGGCGTGGCACGGCATCGGGTGTCTCGGCCACGACTACGAGATACGGCTTTTTCGATACGGGTACAAAAGCCTGGCTGCCGAGTGGATGGCGTTCCAGCATGGTTACGGTAAACGGCAGTTCGCGCGGCTGGGCGCGGAACAGGCTCACGATTGGACGACCGCCTTCGCGGTCGGTATCGACGGTGGCGAGGTCGTGGAAGCGGGTGGTCGTGCCCGCATTGATCGCGTACGTCCTGGCGGCCGATGCGGCTTCGATAACGTCGCCGAATGGCGCGAAGGCGTCGCGCGTCAGCGGTTCCACCGCCAGGGCGATAGATCGGTTCATGCAGGCTTGCCGCGCAGGCGCAGGCGCGAAACGCCGCCGTCGGGATGGATAGTGAAACGTACATGGGTCACCGGCGCATGCGGCTGTATTTCGCTCGTGAAAAAATGCTGATGGTCCATCTGCAATTTTTGTTCGGGCAGCAGTGCTGGCCAGAACATCGACTGCGTGACCAGAGATTGCGCCGTGCCGCCGGTCACCTGCGCGCCTTGCAGCGAGCAGCGGTCGGGATAGTTGCCTTTGAAATGCGCGGTATCGACTTCGATGGATTCGACGATGCCGGGCAGGGCCAGCGCGATCACGCACCAGTCGTTGCCGGGTTCGCGGCGGCGCCGGGTTTCCCAGCCATCGCCCATGTTGAGGCCGCGGCCGGGCAGCAGCAGGCGGCTGGCGGGGCCGAAGTGTTCGTTGTTGGCGGCGACGACGGTGCCGCCGTTGAGCGCGGCGACGAGGTCGGTCAGGCCATCGTCGCCATCGCTTTCGCCGCCGAATTTCGGTGTGGCGTAGACGCGCAGACGGGCCAGGCCGCCATCGGGGTAGAGGTTCACGCGCAGGTGGGTGCAGGGCGTGTCGTCGCTGACGGCGAAGTAGTGGTGGCTGTTGCCGGTCAGGTTGACCGAAGGCAGCAGCGGCGTCCATTCGGTCCGTTCGTCGGGATCGCTGCCAATGAGATAGCAGGCTTCGAGCGAAGCGGCCGGCGGGTAGTTGCCGGTGAAGTGGCTGGTGTCGAGGTCGACGCCGTGGATGCGGCCGGGCCGGGCCAGGCGCACCACGCACCAGTCGTGGCCGCTGATGCGCTTGCGCCGGCTTTCCCAGCCGTCCATCCACTTGCCGTTGTCGTCGTATTTGCCCGGGATGAAGACGGCCGGATCTGGATTGAGCATGCGCGATTTGTCGGCAAAGAAATCGTCGCTGGCGGCCAGTGCCGCGGCGCCCAGGCGCGCGTCGGCGAGGTTGACGTAGCGGCGGACGAAGTCGGGGGCGTTGGGATCGGCAGCGGCGACGGCCATGCGGTAAAGCCTAATGCGGGAAGGGAATGCCGATCCTGCCTCGGGGCGGCACAAACGTCGAGAGGCAGCAGCAAACCGGTCTTGCGTAGGGCGCGATGAGCACAGCGAATTGCGCCGGATGCCCGTGGGCTCGCCGCGGGTGTCGAGACCTCGCGGTGCAATTCGCTTGCGCTCATCGCAGCGTGCGATGGCGCAAGGCGGTTACGCCGTCATTGCCTGCAGCCGTATCTGCGCGATGCGCTCGATCTGGCGCAGCGCCTCGGCCAGTTCCGCCGCGCGGGTGTTGCCAAGACGTGCCGCCATCTGGGCGATGATGCTGCTACGGTCGTGGCCGCGCACGGCGATGATGAAGGGAAAACCGAATTTTGTGGAATAGTCGCTATTGAGCTGGTGCAGGCGTGCGTATTCCTCGGCGCTGCACTGGTCGAGGCCCGCGCCGTGCTGTTCGCGGCGCGAATCGTCGGTCAGTTCGCCGCGCAGCGCGGCTTTGCCGGCCAGTTCCGGATGGGCGCGGATCAGGGCGAACTGTTCTGCGCTGCTTGCCTGCGCGACGACCGCCGACATGGCGGCGTGCAAGGCGTCCAGCGAGGCGAAAGGCCGCTGCGGCCAGGCGCGTTCGGCCACCCAGGGCGAGTGTTCGAAGATGCCGCCGAGCTGTGCGGTGAACGCGGCCCGGTCCAGGGCATTGAGCTGGTCGAGGGTCATGCGGACTCCCGGTACGGATGCCGTTGCTGCCAATGCCGTGCAACGTCGATGCGGCGGCAGACCCAGACGCGGTCGTGCCGCGCGATATGGTCGAGGAAACGCTGCAGCGCGATAAAGCGCCCCGGCCGGCCGAGCAGGCGGCAGTGCATGCCGATGGAGAGCATGCGCGGCGTGTGCTCACCTTCGGCATACAGCACGTCGAAGCTGTCGCGCAGGTAGTCGAAGAACTGCGTCGCGGTGTTGAAGCCTTGCGGCGTGGCGAAGCGCATATCGTTGGTATCCAGCGTATAGGGCACGACCAGATGCGGCCTGATGCTGCCGTCGGACAGGCTGACCTCGGTCCAGAACGGCAACTCGTCGCCGTAATAGTCCGAGTCGTAGACGAAACCGCCGTGCTCGACCACGAGACGTCGCGTATTCGGGCTGTCGCGGCCGGTATACCAGCCCAGCGGCGCAGCGCCGGTGAGTTCGCGCTGTATCGCCACGGCGCGCTGCAGGTGCTCGCGTTCCGCGCTTTCGTCCATGCCCTGGTAGTGGATCCAGCGCCAGCCGTGCGAGGCGATCTCGTGGCCCTGGGCCAGGCAGGCCTGCACGAAGGCGGGATTGCGCTGCATGGCCATGGCCACGCCGAACACGGTCAGCGGCAGGCCGCGGCGTTCGAACTCGTCGAGGATGCGCCAGGCGCCGACGCGCGAGCCGTATTCGTAGATCGATTCCATGCTCAGGTGGCGTGCCGGGTAGCTGGCCGCGCCGATGATTTCGGAGAGGAACTGCTCGCTGCCCGCATCACCGTGCAGCACGCAGTTTTCGCCGCCTTCTTCGTAATTGAGCACGAATTGCACGGCGATGCGCGCCTTGCCGGGCCAGTCGGCCTGGGGCGGGGTGCGGCCGTAGCCGATCAGGTCGCGGGGATAGTCAGGCGAGGGCATGGACGCGGTCTGGCTGAACGATGGCCGAGTGTCGGCGTTGCCGCGCTCGCTGTGCAAGCCTGTGGGCCGATGCAGGAACGCGCCGATTTGCTACGGTTGCATTTTTGTGTCCGTGGGAAGCCGATGCAGGACTCTACTGTCTCGCCAGAATCGCGCCGCTGGCCGGGCTGGCTGCGCGAAGTACTGCCGCTGTCCGGCTGGCCGTCGCTGGCCTTGCTGCTGGGCACCGCGGCGGCGCTGTGGCTGGACCCGCTGTTTGGGCGCAGTGGCGACAGCTTGGCGGGATGGCTGGCAATGGCCGTGCTCAACGGCATTCCCTGTGCGTTGCTGTTGCTGCTGCTGTTTGCGCTTAGCCGGCGTCTGATCGTTTCCAGCGTCGTTGCGATAGCGCTGTATGCGGCCGTGGTCGCGGTCAGCGCGATCAAGCTGGAGCAGCTCGGCCTGCCGCTGCTGCCGGCGGATTTCGGTTTTCTGAGCAGCGGTGGCGGCTTGAGTCTGTTCTGGCATTACGTCGAATGGCGCCAGGCGCTGCTGCTGGCCGGGCTTTGTGTACTGGCAGCACTGGCCCTGTGGGCCGAGCCGGCGCAGCGTCCGCGCGGCGCGATGCGCGCAGGGCTGGGCCTGGTGGCTGTCGCGGGCCTGGCCAGCCTGCTGTCGGGTGCGTCGTTCTGGCGTTACGGCTACGACGGCTGGAACCGCGGCTTCGAGCCCTGGTCGCCGGCGGAAACGGTGGCGCGCCTGGGCGTCGCGCCGACCTTGCTGCTGTATCGCTGGGAATTGTCGCGGCCCGACCGGCAGGCGCCGGATCGCGACCGCGTGCTGGAGTTCGTCGCCGAACATGCGCAGGCCTTCGGCCGCGCCGCGGCGCTGGAACCGGCGGAGGAATTGCCCGACATCGTCGTCGTGCAAAGCGAATCGTTCTTCGATCCGGCGCGCCTGGTCGGCGTGGAAGAACGCGACAGCCTGCCGAATTTCCGCCGTCTGGCGGCACAGGGCTGGTCGGGCGACATGTCCGTGCCGACCTTTGCCGGCGGCACCATCCGCACCGAATTCGAAGTGCTCAGCGGCGTGCCGCTGGCGGCGTTTCCGGGCGTGGAATACCCGTATTTCGAACTGGTCGACGCGCCCATGCCGGGCCTGATGCGCACGCTGGCCGCGCAGGGCTACAGCACCACCGTGCTGCATCCCAACGATGCAGCGTTCTGGAACCGGCGCGACGCCCTGCAGCGCCTGGGCGCACAGCGTTTTCTTGCCTTGCCCGAATTTGCCGCGGCGCCGAAATCCGGCCTGTTCGTGGCCGATGCCGCCCTGACCGACCGCGTCGTGGCGGAACTCAAGGAGGATGGTCCGCCGCAGTTCCTGTTCGCCATCAGCATGGAAGCGCACGGGCCTTACGAAGTCAGCCCGGGCTTGGACGCGGACACGCTGGCGGCGATTCCCCTGCCGGCGGCGCTGGACGAATACGGCGCGCGCACCTTGCGCCATTTTCTCTACCACGCGGCCAATGCCGATCGCGAACTGGGCCGCCTTGCCGAGGTGCTGCGCCAGCGCGCGCGGCCTACCGTGCTGCTGTTCTACGGCGACCATCTGCCCGGACTGCATTCCAGTTTTTCGCAATTGGGATTTATGGACGGACAGCCGGCACGGCAGCAGCCGGTGCCGTATCTGATCCTGGACAGCCGCCGCGCCGCGCTACGGCTGGAGCAGACGCGCTCGTGGATGCTGCCGGCGATCCTGCTGGAAGCGGCCAAGGTACCGCCGGATGCCTATCTCGCCCTCATCGCCGCCCTGCGCCAGACGCCGGCTGCGTTGCTGCCCGGTGGCGATGCGGCCGCGCCGGAAGGGCGTTTCGTCGAACTGGCGCGGCTGCGTGTGCGCGACGAGTTCGATCTTGGGGACTATGCGGCAGTGCTGGGTGTCGAGGATTCCGCTCTGGACGACGAGGCCGCAACCAATTGAACCGGTGGTTGGGGTCGGTAGGCTGGGTAAGCCGCAGGCGCCCCCAGCATCGAGGTGCATCACCATCAAAGAACCATGCCGAAGGAATGTTCGCCATGACGAGACGCAAACTAAAGCTTTCGTTCGCCACGGCTTTTGCACGCAAAAGCGTCCTTCGCCGCGCGCTTTTTGTGGCGGAAATACCTCGATGTTAGGGGGCACCTTGCGGCTTACCCCAACCTACCTTGTCCTGAAATGGCAAACTCGCGTGTCGCTTACGTAGGAATCCGCAATGACCGCACCCAATCCCGCCCAGGCCGGGCAGCTTGCGCCGCGCGACCAGCTGGTCGACCTGGATGCCTTGCAGCAGGCTTATTATTCGCGTCGGCCCGATCCGCAGGACCCGGCGCAACGCGTCGCCTTCGGCACCTCGGGACACCGCGGTACTTCATTCGCCGGCAGCTTCAACGAAGCGCATGTGCTGGCCATCACCCAGGCCATTTGCGACTACCGCGCGCAGCAGGGCATAGACGGCCCCATCTTCGTCGGTTTCGATACCCATGCGCTGTCGCGGCCGGCTTTCCACAGCGCGCTGGAAGTGCTGGCCGGCAATGGCGTGGAAACGCGCATCGCCACCGGCGACGAATACACGCCGACGCCGGCGATTTCGCAGGCGATACTGGTGCACAACCGCGGCCGCGAGCGCGGCCTGGCCGACGGCATCGTGATCACGCCGTCGCACAACCCGCCGGAGGACGGCGGCTTCAAGTACAACCCGCCGAACGGCGGCCCGGCCGATACCGGCGTCACCGGTGCGATCGAACAGCGCGCGAATGCCTTGCTCGCGGCCGGTCTGGCCGGCGTGCGCCGCGTGGGCCTGGAGCAGGCGCGGAAAGCCTCGACCACGCGCGAACACGATTTCGTCGCGGCCTACGTCGGCGAGATCGGCGACGTGATCGACCTGGATGCGATCCGCGCCAGCGGCATCCGCATGGGCGTCGATCCGCTGGGCGGTGCCGGCCTGCGCTATTGGCAGCGCATTGCCGAGCAGCACCGCCTGCCTTTGCAGGTGGTGAACGACCGCGTGGACCCGCAGTTCGGCTTCATGACGCTGGACTGGGACGGGCGCATCCGCATGGACCCGTCGTCGCGGTATGCCATGCGCAGCCTGATCGATCTGCGCGACCGCTTCGATATCGCCTTCGCCTGCGATCCCGACCATGACCGTCACGGCATCGTGACGCGCAGCGGCGGGCTGATGCTGCCGAACAACTATCTGGCGGTGATGGCGGATTATCTTTTTACCCACAGGCCGCAATGGCCAGCCGGCGCCGCGGTGGGCAAGACCCTGGTGTCCAGCGCGCTGATCGACCGTGTCGCCGCGCGCCTCGGGCGGCCGCTGTACGAGACGCCGGTCGGTTTCAAGTGGTTTGTCGACGGCCTATGCAGCGGTGCGTTGGGGTTCGGTGCCGAGGAAAGCGCGGGCGCGTCGTTCCTGCGCCGCGACGGCAGCGTCTGGAGTACCGACAAGGACGGGATTGCGCCGGCACTGCTGTCGGCCGAGATCACCGCGCGGCTTGGCCGCGATCCGTACCAGCGTTATCGCGAACTGTGCAGCGAACTGGGCGAGCCGCATAGCGACCGCGTCGACGCACCGGCCACGCCGGAGCAGAAAAAGAAATTGTCACGGCTGGCACCTGCGCAGATCACCGCCAGCGAGGTCGCCGGCGAGCCGATACTGCAGGTGCTGGACCGGGCGCCGGGCAATGCCGCAGGTATCGGCGGCATCAAGGTGGTCTGCGCCAGCGGCTGGTTTGCGGCGCGGCCGTCGGGCACCGAGGCGATCTACAAGATCTATGCGGAAAGCTTCCGCGGCGAAGCGCATCTGCGCCAGATCCTGGGCGAAGCCCAGGCCGTGGTCGACGCCACGCTGGCAACGGGCTGACAGCACACGCATCCGCCGTCCGGTATACAAGACGGCGGATGCGTGTTTGTTGCATTGTTCTGCGTTTGGGTCGCAGCGTTTCGCCTGTGCAGGCTGCGATGAACGACGCGAACTGCGCCGTCGCGGTGTTCAGCGTGAGGTCCGGCCGAACTTGCGGCGGCGCAATTCGCTGTGCTCATCGCTCCCTGCGGGGTGCTGCCTCGCCTGTCGGGACTACATCAGGGCAGGGCGATCGCGGCCTGGTAGGCCAGCCACGCGTCGAGGCGGCCATGGCCGACCATATGGTTCGGCCGCGTACCCGAGGTGGTTCCACCGCAGGTCTGGCTGAACGGTACGGTGGCACTGACTACCGACTGGCGCAGCAGCTGGGCGACCAGGGCCGGATTGCCCTTCAGCGACGGCTTGGCCGACATCATCAATGCGACCACGCCAGCGACATGCGGCGTAGCCATGCTGGTGCCGCTCATGCTGCCGTAGCCGCTGTTGCGTATCGACGAACGAACGCTCACGCCTGGCGCGCTGACGTCGGGCTTGATCGCCGAATTGCCCGGTACCGGGCCGCGGCTGGAAAAGCTGGCCAGGCTGTCGCTGGTGGTGCCGGTGGCACCGACGACGAAGGCCGAGGCATACGTTGCCGGTGGATCGCCGATGGTCGAGCAGGACGAACCGTCGTTGCCCGCTGCGGCAATCACCATCACGCCACCGGCGACCAGATTGTCCACTGCCGTCTTGATTTCATTGCCGCCGCTGCAGCCTTCGCCGGCGGTACAGCCCCAGGAGTTGCTGGTCACGTCGGGTGCCAGGTCCGGATTCGGGCTGGCGTTGGCGAGGTTGGTCGGCGCGAGCATCCACTGCAGGCATTCGATATAGCGTGCCGGCGTACCTGCGCCCGCCGCCATATTGCGGCAGCCCACCCACTTCGCGCCCGGCGCCACGCCGATCTGGTTGCTGCCGCCGTCGTCGCCGGCAAAGGTGCCGGCGGTATGCGTGCCATGGCCGTTGTCGTCACAGGGCGCGGCAGCGTTGTTGCCGCAGGTATTGCCCGACGAGTTGTGGATGGCGTCGTGCCAGTTGTAGTTGTGATTGGCCGTGGTGCCATTCCAGCCGCGGTACTTGCCTTTCAGCGCCGGATGATTCCATTGGTAGCCCGTATCCATGCCACCGATCACCACGCCCTGGCCGCGGAAACCCGCCGACCAGACCGAAGGAGCGCGGATGCGCGTCACGCCGGGTGTGACCGCCGTGATGGCCTCGGTACTGGTGACTTCCTGCTGCGGCAGTTTCTGCACGAACGTCGCATTGCGTTCGACCCTTGCCACCGCGCCGAGGCGCGAACCGCGCTCGGCCGAGGCGAGTTCGCGCAGGGCAGCGGGGGTCAGCTGCGCCTGGATCACGTTGGCAATCCAGTACGGCTGATAGGCGATGCCTTTTTCGTCCAGCCAGGCACGCACGTCGGCCTGCTGCTCCTCGGCGCGGGCGATCAGGTTGGCCACCAGCACGCGGCGGCGCAGCAGATAGTCGGCGTCTTCGGCCAGTGGCGTGGTCAGCGGCGTGGCCTGGTCTTCCAGCACGATCAGCACGTCTTGCAGCTGGCGGCTGTTGTTGGCCTGCAGTGCCGGATCGATCTGCGCGGCGCCCACACCAGCCGAAGCTGCCAGCAAAGCCAGACACAACAGGCGGCGCGCCGGTAAATGGCCGGCAATCAACGAATTGCGATGCATCGGTATACCCTCCCAGGTACGTTCAAACCAGGTGCCACGATTGGCCCTGGCTACAAACGCCACAGTCCCCGCGACCGCGGCAAAAACCGACGAATGCCATCACATGCCGTCAGGCACATGCCCTGGTAGGCGATTCGAAAAAGCAACTCTGCCATCCTTATACAGATTCCCCTGTCTTGTCGATGGCATGAACGTAGCGCGCAAGCAGGCTGTGATGGACTTGCCGGAATGGCGTGACGGTGGCGGATGGGGCGGTTCGCGGGCGTGCGGCGTTGGCTCAGGGATAAGCGAGTGCAGCGACTGGCTGGCGAGTACCGGGTCGGCAAATCGGTGATATGTGCAGGTGTGGAATCGACATGCCTTCGCCGCAGAGCCCTCGTACGGAAACATTGCAATGTCGGGATTCGCCGGCGGCTGGCCGGGAGGCTTTTTTTCCCGACTATGCAAGCGCGCAGCGCCAGGGAGCTGGCTTACCGAAATTCTCGAAGCAGCGATTTCACCGGGGATATTTTGTCACTGCCAGCACAATGTCACGTACAGGACGGCGGAAACGCAAGTTGCGAGCCGCCGCATAAACGCCGTGTCACAAGCGTTATCGTCGCCATTGCCATTGCCATTGCCTGTGTGCGTTGGCCGTGGCTGTTGCTTCTGCGCGCAGGAAGCGCGCCTATCCGCGGCATCCGGGGGGGCTCTTTGGGTACTTTCTCTCCACAAAGAGAAGTAACGAGCGCGCCGCAGGCGCGCGATACGCTCCTGCTTTCGACGCAATCACGGGAACCGAAACCCATCCCCCACGGCGCAATTCGCTGCGCTCATCGCGCCCTACGAACGACACCATCACAAACCCCTATCCCCCAATAAAGCGCAACCCAACCCCCGCCTCCGTAGCGATATACCGCGGACTAACCGCCTCATCCCCCAATTTACCGCGCAACTTCCCCACCAGAACCCGCAAATAGTGCGTATCGCCCTGATGCGTAGGCCCCCACAATTCGCGCAGCAGCTGCGGCTGCGTCACCACGCGCCCCGCATGCTGCAGCAGCAGGGCCAGCAAGGCGTACTCCTTTCGCGCCAGGGCCACCGGCACGCCGGCCAGGCTGACTTCGCGGCGGGCCAGGTCGATGCGCAGGTTGCCGTCGTCGAACAGGGGCAGGGCAGTTTCGCTGCTTGCGCGCGAACGCAGCAGCACGCGGATGCGCGCCATCAGTTCCTGCAGGCCGAACGGCTTGGTCACGTAGTCGTCGGCGCCAGCGTCCAGCACCTGTACTTTTTCCGCTTCGGCCGAACGCACGCTGAGGATCAGCACGGGTACGCTGGACCAGGCGCGCAGTTGCAGCAGTACTTCGCGTCCGTCGAGATCGGGAAGGCCCAGGTCGAGGATGACCAGGTCGGCGCCGCGGCTGGCCAGGGCGGCCAGGCCAGTGTTGCCGTCGGCGGCCAGTTCGACGGCATAACCCTGGGCGCGCAAGCCAATATCGAGGAATTTGCGGATCTGCGGCTCGTCGTCGATGACCAGGATGCGGGCGGCGGCGTCGCTCATACGGCAGGGGCGTCGGTAGTGGGCAGGGACGAGTCGGTCATGGTAGCGCGAACCATGGCGCCGACGATGGCGGCGGAGGCGCTCTCGCTGGCCGCGCCGGTGGTGATGGCACGGGCGCAGTTGGCATGTACCCACATGGCCTGCATGCGCGGCGGCAATTGCTCGACCAGGAATTCGGCCAGCGCGCGTACCGCGGGCAGCTGGTGGCGGCGCGACAGGTAGACCAGGTGCAGCACGGACTCGCTGGCCTGCCAGTCGGGCAATACCTGTTCCAGCCGGCCTGCCTGGATGGCCGGGCCGCAGACGGCTTCGGGCAGGCCGGCAATGCCGTGGCCGGCCAGGGTTGCCTGCAGCAACACGTTGAACTCGCCGCACAGCAGGCGCGGTTCCACTTCCACGCGCACGCTGCCTTCCTCGCCCTGCTGCGGATGCGGATAGAAAGTCCAGGTTTGCACAGTTTCCATTTCCACCAGGCTGATGGTGTCGTGGCCGGAGAGATCCTGCGGTGCAGCGGGGCGGCCGCGCGCGTCCAGATAGGCGGGCGTGGCGACCATGAGCTTGCGTGTAGGCCCTAGCGGACGGGTGATCAGTTCCGCGTCCATTTCCGGCCGCGGGCGGACGCGCAGGGCCATGTCGATGTTTTCGTTGAACAGGTCGAAACGGCGGTTGGATACCAGCAGCTGCACGCGTACCCGCGGATAGCGCTGCATGAATTCCGGCAGGCAGGCGGCAATCATGTTCTGCGCCACTTCCACCGGCGCGCTGATGCGCACCAGCCCGCGTGGTTCGGCGCGCTGGCTGGCAATGGTTTCTTCGGCGGCGCTGGCTTCGGCGAGCATGGCGCGGCAGTGGGAAAGGAATTGCCGGCCCAGTTCGGTGACGGCGAACTGGCGTGTGGAGCGCTGGATAAGGCGCACGCCGAGTTCGTCTTCGAGCTGGGCCAGGCGCCGGCTCAGGCGCGATTTGGGAATGCCCAGGGCGCGTCCCGCAGGGGCAAAACCGCCGTGCTCGGCGACGGCGGCAAAGAAGGCGAGGTCGTTGAGATCACGCATATGTCGTTCTGTTGGTGGGACGATGCGTCCGATTCTAGATGACTACTGCTCGATTGGTGCTATCCATAGTATCTCTGGCGCCGGCAAATCGCCGTTTGAAGGAGATTTCCATGAAACTGCTGCAGCTCGATTCCAGCCCGCTAGGTGCTTATTCGGTGACCCGCGAACTCGGTGCAGCCGTCGTGGCGCAGTGGCGCCAGGCCGTGCCCGGGTTGGACGTGAAGTACCGCGACCTGGCCAGCGAGGCGCTGCCGCACTGGACGCCGCTACCGCGCGAGGCCGTCGACAGCCTGGCGCCGGACGTGCGCGCCGAGGTCGAGCGTAACGAAGCGCTACTGCAGGAATTCCTCGCCGCCGACGTCGTCGTGGTTGGCGCGCCCATGTACAACTTCGGTATTCCCAGCCAGCTCAAGGCCTGGGTCGATCGCATCGCGGTAGCAGGGCGTACCTTCCGCTACACCGCCGAAGGCCCGCAGGGACTGGCCGGTGGCAAGCGCGTGATCGTGCTGTCGGGCCGCGGCGGTTTCTATGCGGATGGCGCCATGCAGGCGGCGGATTTCCAGGAAGCCTATCTGCGCCAAGTGTTCAGTTTCCTCGGCGTGACCGAGATCGAATTCATCCGCGCCGAAGGTATCGGCATCGGCACCGAGCAGCGTGCGGCGTCGCTGGCGGCGGCACATGCGCGCATCGCGCAGCACGGCGTGGCCAAGGCGGCCTGACAGGTCGGACGCCGCCGCCTCGTGCGGCGGCGCTTTGCGCTTGTGTACAAGTTAGGCCCGTGTCCGCTTGCATGAAGCCAGGCATGCGCGTATCTACGGTGGGCGCATCTGCGCGACGCAACCACCTTGGAGGACACATGAGCTACGTGGACGGATATGTCGTGCCGGTACCGAAAGACAAATTGGGCGAATACCGCAAATTGTCGCGCCGGGCGGGCAAGATCTGGATGGAGCATGGCGCGCTGGCCTATACCGAATGCGCGGCGGACGATGTCAAGCCGGGCAAGTCGACCTCGTTTCCCCAGGCGGTAAAGCTGAAGGAAGGCGAGATCGTGGTGTTTTCCTGGATCGTCTACAAGTCGCGCCGCGACCGCGATCGCATCAACAAGGCCGTCATGGCCGATCCGCGCCTGAAGATGGACCCGAACAGCATGCCCTTCGACGGCAAGCGCATGTTCTATGGCGGCTTCAAGGAAATCGTGAAGTTCTGATCGTGCTGGGCGCCGCCGCGTCTGCGGTGGCGCCGCGGGCGAATGCCGGCGCAGGCGCTGTTCACGGCCGCGGCCTGCGGCATTGCCTCCATCGTGTGTCCCACTTCGCTGTCGTTTCGCGTACCTCGCCCCGCAGGGGTTGGAAACGAAACGAGGCAGGAGTGGTTGCATGGTCAGGATTCTTCTTATCGCTGCGCTTGCGCTGTTGCCGCGCCCGTTGGGGGCGCAGAACGACTACGGTCTCGATCCCGTATTCAATGGCGGCAACTGGTATGTGGACGCGTTTGCCGGCTCGGCCCAGCTGAGCTATCGCGCCAGGAAAATGCTGCGGCTAGATACGGGTGAACTCGTCGTCGCCGGCGTAGTGCCAAAGGCCGGCCGCGACGTGCTGGGACTGGTGCGCTACGACGAAGCGGGCGTACGCCAGGCCTGGAGCAATCCGGGCAGCAACGGAGCGAACGGCAACCAGTACCTGGTGTTCGATCCGTCATCCGTGTTTCCGCGGCCGGTGGAAGACGTCAAGGATATCGTGCGCTTCGGTGACCGGCTGTTCGTGCTGGTCGAAACGCTGCGCTATACGATGACGACGCAGCCGCCGTTTCAGACTTTCTTCGCCGGCCATGCGGTCGACATTTACGTGTTCGGCGCCGACGGCGCCTACCTTGGCAGCACGGCGGTGATGAGCGACAGCAGTACCGCTGCGCGTGAAGTATTCGGCGCTGGCATCGCTGTTTACGGCAACCTGCAGTTTCCGGAAACGGTATCGCTGGTGTTCGGCGGTACCTCGCTGGAGAACGGCCAGGGCCTGCCGGCCTTTGCACGTTATACCGTCGGCGACGACGCAGGCCTGGCGCCGGTGACGAATCTGGTTTATCCGAATCCGGGCAACCGCTGCGGCAGTCCGCGTCGTTGCGATATTGCCGGTATAGCCCTTGGCGGACGCAGCGGCAGTGTGCCGCGCATCTATCTGGGGGGCTCGGCCTTCGCTTTCGACAACTGGGATTTCCTGGCCTTGCGCGTGGACGCCAACGGCGTGCCAGTGGCCAGCTTCGGCGGCGACGGTGCAGCCACTTTCGGTTTCAACATTGCTGGCGATACGCTCAACGACGGCGGCCGTGCCATCGTCGCGAGTGGCGGCATACTGGGCAATAACGACGAAATCTATGTTGCCGGCGATGTGGCTGTGCGTTGCGGCGACGGCGTCGGCATCGCCAAGTTTCGTGCCGACGGCAGCAAGGACACCACCTTCGGCCCCGGCGGCTTTGGCGCCGTGCGCTTCGGCGACAGCTATGTGGCACCAGGCACGGCCTGCTTCAATGGCACGCCGGATCGCTATGCACATGCGCTGGCCCTGTCAGGTACCAAGCTGGCGCTGGTCGGACAGACCAATCGCGCCTCGATATTCATCGGCGGGGAGCTGAATGTCGATGCGTATTTCGGTGTGGTCGACAGGGCTTCCGGCCTGGCCGATTTCGCCGACGATTTTCCTTTCCGGCCTGCCGGCGACAGCCGGCACTCGGGCCTGTGGGATGTTGTCGACGGCAGCAACGGCCGTTTTGCCGCGGCCGGCGACGTGCGCTATCGCGCAACGGCACCCGGCGGTGTGGCCGGAAAAATGCAATTTGCCACACTGCGCTTTGCGCCGCGCCTCGACGCGATTTTCGCCGATGGCTTGGAGTAAGAGCGTCTGACAAATGGCGGACTGGCGGGACGTCAGGCCGTCATCCTGAAGGGGCGGGCGGTAAGCCATTGCGATCGGATCGCAAGCAGTTTGCTGGATGCTGCGAGTCGCGGCAGCGGCTGAGCCGATGGCGAAGCGCCGTACCGGGGTATTGTCGCGGTCGCTGCTCCAACGAACGTTTTGCAGGGGGCACAGTCTCTGGCCTGCCATATAGCAATGATCGGCCTTCCCCCGCTCGGCATTGAGGCGGGCTTTTGCCGGCATCATGCCTGTGTGGATTGTTCGCACAACACAATGTGCCCCCCAGGTCTCGACCCAAATTCGTCGCCGGCACCAGCCGAGCCCGCTTGCTTCGCCGTTGCGTTCGCGCACTGCGCTTTTTTGCATTTTCTCACGATGACTTCGTGCGCCTCGTCGTTCCATCGGGCGCACTTTCCGCGTGCTTTCGGCAGAACATAGGCGCCAATTGGCCTGGCCGTGACTACGCGTCGCCCTCGGTGAGTTTCGCGATTGCCCGAACCGTACGCTGCCGCCTTGGATGACAGTCGTCATGGTGGACTGTTAACAAATGGGAATACGCCGCGGAATGGTGTTTGCACCATCGTCTGGCGTAAACCGTCCGGTTGCGAACGGTTGGAGCAGTATTGTCTGCGCCGCTGAAAAGGCGTGCAGTGAGAAATAATGACAAGCGATGCGGATGCTCGTGAGTGTTCTGTCGTGTTCAGTGCAAAAAACTTCGTTGCGGCAATGCATACCGTCAAATCGATGCGGTCAATCTTCAATAGTACTGGCCAGCCTTGTTGCTAATTGACACAACAAATGTCGCTGGATTCGCCAGGGCCGTTCGCTGTTTGCTGAAAATCTATTCAAAGATACTCAACAGTTAAAAAAATTGGCCGTTTGGACAGGGTTTGAGTCTGTGCGTTCGCGCTAGCATCCCGAGGACATCGCCACCCCGACGATGGTGGCGATGGCGTGATAATCGCTTTGCTCTCGTTGGTTGATTAAAAATAAAGACCACGTGCTTGAATGATTTTTCCTTCTGAAAGGAAAATCGCTGTGCGCAGGTAATGATCGAAAAATTATTGACGATGAAGCGCCCACCATACGGTGTCGTAGTCATGTACTGCGGCAATCACCCAAGCTTGCAAAAAGGACATCAAGACCTGCGTGGACCGCTTCGAATCCCTACGGTTATTTACCCGCATCGTCGAACTTGGCAGCTTCACCCGCGCAGCCGGTGAGCTGGGCATACCGCGCGCTACCGCCACCCACGCGATCAAGGCACTGGAAGCACGCCTTGGGGCACGGCTGCTGGAACGCACGACACGTCAGGTCTGCACTACATTGGACGGCCAGGCCTACTACGACCGCTGCGCGCGCCTGTTGGCGGAACTGGAAGAAGTCGAGTCCTCGCTGGCCAATCTGGCCGAAGATCCGCGCGGCATCGTGCGCGCGGACCTGCCGGGCTTACATGCCACTCATATCGTGTTGCCGCGCCTGGACGAGTTTCATCAGCGCTATCCGAACATCGAGCTGATACTCGGCCAGAGCGGTGCGCGCGCCGCCGATCTGGTGCGTGAAGGCGTGGATTGCCTGGTGCGCAGCGGCAGCGTCAATGATGCGGCGATGTTGCAGCGGCGCCTGGCGCAATCGACTGACGTGCTGTGTGCAAGTCCGGGCTATGTGCGTCGCTGCGGCATGCCGTCGCAACCGGACGAGCTGATTCGGCATGTCGCGGTCGGATACGTTGCGCGTGGTCGCGACGCGGTCAATCCGTTCACCCTGATGGTGGCGGGCGAGCGCCAGGAATACCGTCTGCGCAGCACCGTCTCGGTCGACGATGCAGATGCCTATATCGCCTGCGCCGTACGCGGCCATGGCATCGTGCAGCTGCCGCAGTTCCAGGTTGCGCGCCAGCTGCAGGAAGGCAGCCTGGTACGTGTGCTGCCGGCCTGGGCCTCGCCCAGCCGGCCGATTTCGCTGCTATGCCCCAATTCGCGGCGCCTGCCGTCGCGTGTGCGCGCATTCGGCGAATGGCTGGAAGGTGTCTACGCCCAGGCGTTTGCGTAAGCCGGCACGCAGTAGCCGGTAGGTTGGGGCGCTTCGCGGCCGGCCCCAACCTGCGTTTCTTCTGCGTTTTTACGCCGCCTGGCGTCCGCGGGCGAGCTTGTCGGCGATCAGCGCGAGCAGGCCTTCCTCGGAATACGGTTTACTCAGGATGGTATCGACGCCGGCGGCGCGCGCCAGGTCGCGATGCCGTTCGGTAGTGCGCGAGGTGATCATGATGATGGGAATGCCGCGCGTGCTGTCTTCATTGCGGATGTAGGAGGTCAGTTCCAGGCCGTTCATGCGCGGCATTTCCAGGTCGATGACCATCAGGTCGGGACGCTGGCTGCGCACGCGTTCCACTGCCTCCAGGCCGTCGCGCGCGGTGGCGACGCGGAAACCGGCGTCGCCGATGACCTGCTCCAGCGAACGGCGCACGCTGAGCGAATCGTCGACGATAAGCACCGAGGGAATCTGCTGCGCCGGGCCGCGCACCGGGTTGGCGAACGCCGTGGCTTCGGTCTGGCTGCGTCGTGCCAGCAGTTGGGCCAGGTCGATCACGATGGCGACGGAACCGTCGCCGAGAATGGTGGCGCCGCGCACGCCGGGATTCAGCGCCACATGCGGGCCCAGGCGCTTGATGATGACTGAGCGTGCGTCGCTGATCTGATCGACCAGGATGGCCAGCCCGGCCTGGTTTTCGTCCTCGGTCAGCAACACATGGCGGCTGCTGCCGTTGGTGCCGGTATCGCTGGCATAGCCAAGCAGTTGGGCCAGGGGCAGCGCCGCGCGCGGTGCTTCGTCAGGCAGGTGCAGCAGCATGCGTCCGGCGCTGCCGCGCAGCTGTGCCGGTTCGTATACGGCCATGCGTTGTATACCTGCCAGGTTGATGGCGATGCGGGTGCCGGCGCAATCGGCCAGCAGCACCTGGGCGGCGACCTGGCTCAGCGGCAGGCGCAACTCGAACTCGCAACCGCGGCCGGGCTCGCTGCGCAGGCTGACGCTGCCTTTCAGCTCGGTCGCGCGCCGGCGCACGATGTCCATGCCGATGCCGCGGCCCGAGGTAAGGGTGGCGCGGCTGCGCGTGGAAAAGCCGGGGTGGAAAATCATTTCCGCCAGCTCTTGCGCCGTGTAGCGGTGCTGTGGATCGAGCAGGCCGAGTTCTAGTGCCTTGTGGCGGATGGCGTCCAGATCCAGCCCGGCGCCGTCGTCGCGGCAGCGCACGACGATGCGGTCGGCATCGCGCTGGAAATCCAGGCTGATGCGGCCTTGCGCCGGCTTGCCGGCGGCGCTGCGCAGCCCGGATGCCTCGATGCCGTGGTCGACGGCATTGCGCAGCAGATGCAGCAGTGGCTCGGCCAGACCGTCGAGCAGTTCCTGGTCGAGCAGGGTGTGCTCGCCGGTGATGACCAGTTCGCAGGGTTTGCCGAGCTGGCGCGAGGTCTGGCGCACGACGCGCTGCAGCCGTGGCAGCAGGCCGGCCAGTGGCACGGTGCGGGCGCGCTGCACGCGTTCGCCCAGGTCCAGTTGCACGCGGTCCTGCTGGGCCAGCAGTTCGCGAAGTTCCACGACGTCCTGGTTGAGTTCGTAGGCCGAGGTGCGTGTATCGGCGCTGGCCTCGACCAGGCGCAGGGTGATGGTATGCAGTTCGTTGTAGCGGTCCATTTCCAGTGCGTCGAATTCTTCGCCGAGGTCCAGGCGCAGCGAATTCAGCGCGGCGCCGCGCACTTCGACCAGTTGCTGCAGTTCGGCAATCAGCGCTTCGAGCGCCTGGCCCTGCACGCTGATTTCGCCGTGGCGGCGATTGACGCGATCGACGCGGTTTTCCACCTGGCGTGCGTAGATGACCGCTTCGCCGCTGAGGCGCAGCAGTTCGTCCAGCAGCGGCATCGGCAGGGTGATTGTCGGCACGGCATCGGTTTCGGCCGCCGCCGCTGCCGCGGGTTCGGCATCGATGTCGGCAGAGGCCACGGCCGGCGCCGCCTCCGGCACTGCGGTCTCGCCTTCTTGTTGCAGCGCGTTGGCGCAGTCCATTACGCGCTGCAGCAGCGCCAGGGCACCGTCGGGCTCGGGACCGCGGCCGAGTACGCGGTCGCTCATGGCTTCCAGCACATCGGCTGCATCGACCAGCACGTCGTCGAGATCGCCGCCGGCGCGGTCTGGCCGTATCGCCAGCACGAGCAGGATTTCCTCCAGCGCATGGGCGAGATTGGCTATGCCGCGCACGCCGACCATGTTGCTGTCGCCCTTGAGCGTATGCGCGATGCGGCAGGCGGCATCGAGGTCTTCGGCGCTGCGGCTGTGCAGGTAGCGGTGGATGCGCTGGGTGAATTCGGCACAGCGTCCGGGCAGCTCCTGCAGCATGCCGGTGCGCACGCTGGGCAACACGTCGGCGGCGATATCCAGGGCGATGTCGTCGCTCTCGGCCAGCTGCTTGCGCTGTTGGCGCAAGGCCGGGTCGGTGCCGATGGCGACACGCGTGAGTGTGGCGGCGAGCTGGCCGGCATCTGCCGCGGAAAGGTGTTCCCGCTCGGCCAGCAGGGCAATCAGGTCGTGTGCAGCGGCGGCATCGTGCGGGTCTTGCAAGTGGCCGATCAGCAGTACCGGCCACAGGCTCAGCACCTGGCCGTCGTCGGCGCCGATATGGCCGGCCTGGAGCAGGCGCTGCAGCAAGGCGGCATAGTGTTCGCAGGCACGCAGCAGCGGCGCAAGGCCCAGGGCGTCGAGCGCCGATTGCAGCAGGGCGAACTGTTCGGTGCAGGCCTCGAGTGCTTCGCGCAACTGGGCCGTTGGCGCATCCTGCAGGTCCAGTGCCACGGAAACAGCGGGAAGCAGCTGCGCAGCGACGGCGTCGCCGATGAGGCCCAGTTCCTGCGGCGAGATCCATACAGTGGCAGCGCTTTCGTTGCCGGCTTCGTTGCGCCCGCTGACGAAAATCGCGCTGTCGTCGGCAGGCATGTCGGCTGCCAATGCCGGCTGCTCGTGCTCGGCGCTGGTCATGCCGCTGCCCGCAAAAGCTCCGTCGTCAGGCGGTGTAGTCGCGGCAAAGGCCGGTTCGCCGCCCGCCTCGCTGTCGTTGCCTGCAAACGCGTTGTCATCGGGGGGCGAACGCCGGGCAAAAGCGGAGTCGTCGTATCCGGCGCCGTCGTTGCCGATGGTGTCGCTTGCAAACGCGTTGTCATTGGGGTGCGAACGCCGGGCAAAAGCGGAGTCGTCGTATCTGGCACCGTCGTTGCCAAACGCGATGCTGCTGGCAAAGGCAGCGTGTTCAGGCCGCAATTCCGCGGCAAGAGGTGGCTCGTCGTGCGCGATATGCACGTCCTCCGCCGTAGGGCTGGCACCGGTGGCGTCGCCGCCGATCAGCGCCCTGTTCCCGGCTGGCGTGCTCGTTGCTGCGGGCTGGCCAGCGGCGCGAGTATCGCGACCGGCGTCCTTGTCGGCGCTGCCGATAATGCGGGAATGTTCTGGCCCTGTGTTCGTAGCGAACGCTGCTTCGGCGCCGACGCTGGTATCGGGTTGGCGTTGTGCGGGCTGTGCGAGGGCGCTGGCGACTGGCAGCGGAATGATTGGCGATGGCGTGGCCTGGAGCAGCAGCCCGGCGTCGCTGCGCAGTGCGGTGCGTACCAGTTCGACCAGACGCGGTTCCAGCGCTGGCATCCAGGGCAGGCGGCACAGCCCTTCGATTACGGCGTTGCCGGCATCGTCAGCTGTCGCCCCGACCAGATAGCTGCACAGTTCGTCCGACCAGGCATAGAACGCGCTGCGGTCGTCCTCGCTGGCTGTACCACCGGGCCAGTGCAAAGGCAATTTGTGCAGTATGCGAAAAATATAGGCGAGGCCGCGCAGGCCGCTGCCGGCACTGCGGCGTTCCAGCTCGGCCAGCAGCGTATTGACGGCGATGCCCACTGTTGCCGGCTCACTCGCTGGGGGAGGGCTGTCCAGCACCAGCGGCGCCAGTTCCGACAGCTTTTCGAGGATGGCGCTGATGGTCGCGTCGCTGATCGTCATGGATTCCCCGCGGGTAGGCGGACTTGGGTAGTACCGAGCCGCGACGCCGCTGCAGGCGGTGGCCTGCAGCGGCGCGGGTTCAGGCGGCGGGCAGGGTGAATACGCGTACCGAGTCGAGCAGGCCGTTGGCGTAGCCGTCGAGATTGCGGGTTTCATTGGCCTGGATCGCCAGTTCGTCGGCGGTCTGGCGCGTGGACAGGCGAATCTGCTGTGCGCGTGCCTGCAAGGTGTCCGACGCGCGCGACTGCAGGCTGGTCGTTTCCGCAATCGAGCGTACCGAATTCACCAGCAGATCGGTTTTCTCTTCGGTGGAGCGCATCTGCTCGCCGGCGCGTTCGGCCATCTTGCTGATTTCAACGACCTGGGTGATGGCGCGGTTGATCGCTTCGACCGTGTCGATGGTTTCCGACTGGATGGCGCTGACCAGATTGGAAATCTGCTGGGTGGCGCCGCGTGCGCCTTCGGCCAGCCGCTTCACCTCGTCTGCCACCACCGCGTAGGCGCGGCCGGCTTCACCGGCGGCGACCGCCTGCATGCTGGTATTGAGTGCGAGCATCGAGGTACGTTCGGCGATGTTGCCGATGATGTTCACCGTGGTGGTAATTTCCTGCGAACGTTCGCCCAGCCGCTTGATGCGTTTTTCCGTCTCGCGGATCAGATCGCGCGAGGCGGAGATGCCGCCGACGGTCTCGCGCACCGAATTAAGTGCTTCGCGGGTGCTGAGAATGGCTTCTTCGGCGGCGCGGTCGGCCTGGCTGGCCTGGCCGGCAATGTCCTTCAGCGCGAGCGCCGCGTCGGACAGTTCCTGCGACGCCTGCTCGATTTCGCGCGAGCCTTCCGCCGCCACCAGCATGGCCGATGCGGAACGTTCGCGCACGCGGCCCGAGGCCTGCGCCACCTGGTTGGAAATGTCGTTCACGTTACGCAGCACCTGCGCGGTCTGGCCGGTCATGAAGTTGAGCGCGTCGGAAATGGCGCCGGTCACGTCGGTGGTCACTGGCACCTTCACGGTAAGGTCGCGCGAGCTGAGGCGGCTGACCGCCTGCATGATCTCGATCACCGACTGGTTGAGCTGTTCGTTCTCGCGTGCCGCGGCCGCCAGCGTGGCGACGCGCTCGTCGAGCAGGTTGTCCAGTGCGCTGCCCAGTTCGCCCAGTTCGTCGTTCGGTGGCATGCGCGTACGCGCGTCGAGGTCACCGGCGGACAGCTTGGCGATGGTGCTCTGCAAGGTGTCGATGGGGCCGTTGACCGAGCGTGCCAGCCGGTTGGAGAAGTAAGTGGAAACAAGCAGCGTCAGGGCGAGAATGCCGATACCGGCGAACAGCATGTCGCGCAGCAGCGAATTCACCGGCGCGAATGCTTCCGCCTGGTCGATCTTGGCGACGATGATCCAGTCTCGCTCGAGAACCTTCAGCGGCGCGAATGCGCCTACCACAGGCTCGCCGCGGTAGTCGTTGTAGTTGAAGGCACCGGTTTCGCCGCGACGCGCTGCTTCGCCGGCTCGCGAGACCACGCGAACCAGGCCGATATCGCTGTTCTTGGCTTGCGACACCTTGATCACGGCCTCGGGCGTGCCGATGTGCTTGAGGAACTCGCTGTGCTCGCCAGGCGATTCTGTCAGGCTGCGGGTATTGCTGAGCAAGGTGTCGTCGAGGCTGAGCAGATAGGTTTCGCCGGTATCGCCCAGGCCGGCGTCTTTCCAGCGGCTGTCGAAGGTCATGATGCGGTTCACCTGGCTGAAGGGAACCTGGGTGATCAGTACGGCGCTGAGCCGGTTTTCGTTGAACACGGGCACGCCGATGAACAGCGACGCATCGTCGAAGTTGGGCTGGTACTGCCTGGTCGGCGACAGGACGAAACTTTCGGGTTTGCCACCCTCGCGAATCTGCCGGAACAGTTCGCCCATCTCGGTCTTGGCGAAGGGGCCGTTGCTGAGCGAGGTGCCGAAGTCGATGCGCTTGGCATAGCTGTACAGGATGCGGCCGTTGCTCGCGTCGACCAGCACCACGTCGGGGAAGCCGCTGGCCGTGACGAAGCGCACGACGCGTTCGTGGTATGCCGCATGCGCCTTGCCGTAGGCGGAATCGTCGGCCTGCTTCAGTTTGCTTTTTTCACCCAGCGGATTGGGATTGTCTGCCAGGTACTGGTACTGCAGCGCATAGGCCGTGTCGTCGAGCTGTTCCAGGAACGGCTTGACGTCGATGCTGGCGCCGGCGTTCAGCTTGGCATATTCCTGCAGGTAGTCGCCGTTGTAGAAGCGCTGCATGCGCTCGCGGCTCTGGATTGCCGGAACCTGCGCCGACACGGCGCCGATGCCTGCGCTCAGGTCGGAAACCGCATCGACGGTGGCGCGCAGCGAGGCCAGCAGGAGGGTCTGGTCGCGCAGCTCGTTGAAGTACGAGAGGATGCGGTCGGTCTTGTCCACACGCACGGTCACCACCTGCTGCAGCGCGCGCTCGTGCAGGCTGTCGCGGGCAAGATAGAAGGCCAGGCCGCCGATGAGCAGGCCGACCAGCAGCATGGGCACCACCGACAGCAGCAAGGTGCCGTATTGAATGCGTCCGCGCACGTTGCGGAACGCGTTGCCGAGGTTCATGACGATAGCTCCGTCTGGGAAGGCGAAAAGGGCAGGGGAAGGGGGTTCTCGCCACGGCTCAGCTGCAGCAGCCAGCGGTCGAAATCGAAGTCGTACCAGTGCGTGTTCACGCCTTTCCAGGCGTTGTATATAAATTCAGAAATCTGTGCCGGTGCGGTATGTGTGCCGGCACCGTCCTCGCTCAGCTGCAATATCTCGGGTTCGCCGGTGCCCGGCAGGGCGAACGCGCTGGCGGCCGTGCCGATCAGCAGAAGCTCGGACGAGCGCTGCCGCGTGGTTCGGCCCAGGCCGCAATAGCCCAGCAGGTCGAATACAGGTACCAGCTCGCCGCGCAGGTTGGCCATGCCGAAGAACCATGGCGCGACGTTGGGAACGCTGCAGATCGCCATGCCGCGGCGCAGTTCCGCCGGCCGGTCGGCCGGCAGCAGCAGCGGCAGGCTGCCGCCGCTGGTCTGCAGACGTATGCCGCAGCGCAAGGCGTTTCGCGTCTGCACGAGAGGTGGTTCTGCCGCGCTGCCGCTGGCGGCAGCGAGGATGGGCGTTGGGTTCGACATGGCGGCTCGCAAGGCAACGGGGCGATAGCGGCCGCGGTGGCCGCGCGGCGCACTGAGCAGTGCCGTCAGCCGGTGGCGGCGCGGATCGCGTCGACGATGTCGCTCTTGCTGTACGGCTTGCCGACCAGGCCGCGCGCACCCTGCATCTTGGCCCAGAGGTGGTCGGCCTTCTGGTTCTTGGTCGAAACCATCACGATAGGAATGGTCTTGGTCGCCGGGTCTGCCTGCAGGGCACGGCAGGCTTCGTAGCCATCCATGTCGGGCATCACGATATCCATGAGGATGACGCTGGGCTTCTCGGCCTTGGCCCGGTCGACGGCTTCGCGGCCGGTGCCTGCGGTGATCGCCGCCCAGCCTGCCTCGGCAATGATGGCGCGCAGATTGGCGATTTCGGCGCTGGAGTCGTCAACAATCAGTACGGTGCGAAAGCTCATGAGTGATTCCTTGTGCACGGTGGGAAACGAAGCGGGTGGGCGCTTCAGCTGGACGGCCAGGCGATGGCGGGAATGAAGCCGCGTTGCCGCGCCTGGCGCAGGTCGTTATGGCAAAGCCGCGCCACGATCTTGTTGACCGCGGCGTGGAAGGCGGAGAGGTCGATCGGTTTGATCAGGTACATGTCGCAGCCGGCCAGTGCGCCGCGGGCCCGGTCGAAGGCCGAGGAGCGGCTGGTCAGCATCAGTACCGGCAGGCGCTTGGTGGCCGGATTGCGCCGCACGCGCCGGCAGGCTTCGTAGCCGTCGATGGTGGGCATGACGATGTCGAGCAGCATGAAGTCGTAGCTGTTCCGCTGCAGCAGGTCGGCGGCGCTGTCCCAGTCGGCAGCGCCGTCGAAGCTGATGCCGAGTTTGCGCAGGGCGGCATCGAGCTGGGTGCGTACGATCACGCTGTCATCGAGCACCAGCGCGCGCAGGCGCGCGGCCGCCAGCGGCGGCGCCTGTTCGACAGGGGGTTCTGCAGCGATGGCGGGCGCATCGCGGGCCGGTGCGCGGCGCAGTGCCAGCTCGTTGCCGACGATGTCGTCCAGTGTCGCGATCATGTGCGACCAGAGCGTGCGCCGGGACACCAGATGGCGCGCACCGGGCGGGGGCAGCCCATCGATCAGCGACAGCGCTACCAGCTGAGGATTGTGTTCGCGCAACTGGCGCAGCTGCTGCGCCGACTGCGGGTTCTGCGGCTCCAGCAGCGCGATATCGCACTCCATCGCCGAGGGGGCGGCGATATAGCGGAAACGCAGCGAAGTGACGCGGGAAAGGATGATGCCGACGACGCGTTCGTCGCGGGCCGACAGACCACAGGTGGCAACGCGGTAAGCCTGTTCTTTCATCGCTGCCCCCTGGGGTGCCTGTGTCCCCTGCGGATAGGGACGGAACGGTTTTTCGCTGGCGTATGGTCATCGCCGGCGGTGCTGCGGTAGTGCCTGTCTTGTATCGAGTGAACGCCGATGTGTTGCATGGGGTTGCGTCCTGGCTTACTGCTCGCTGGCAAAGGAATCCGGTATTGCAGCGTTTCTTATGCGCTGCCGAATCGATACGCCGATAGCGGGTCGTGAGGGACAACGCTGTCGTCGCAGTGTTGGGTCGAATTGAATGCGCGCGGGGTGGTGCAGGCAATCCGGATTTTCCCTTATTTATCGACAAAGAAAGAAAACAAGTTATTCGCAGGTTTTCACGGTTTTTCTATATTTGAAAATTAACTGTTACATTTCAATGATCGCCAGTTCCTGTGCGCATGCGTATGCAAATTTCGCGTAAATAGGCCGGAAATACGAAAAGTTGATGCTCGGCCAGACAGGGTTGCGTTGTTGCTGATATAGCAAAACAGGTCGAGTTTGGATAGTCGATGAAAAAACATACAAAACATATTTTTTTTAAATACAGGCATAGCAATGTCTTTGCTCTCAATGTTTCATAAACAGACAACAATTCCCTGGCGTTTGGTGGGTGGTTGGCACGCTGTAACCTGCACGTCTTTCGGCTATGCGCTGCCGAATTGTTCGAAGTGGACGGTAAATGGCATATCTGTGCTGTCTCAGCGACACGGCCAAGAAAATTCAGCAAGGATTTCGCCGCGAGGACCAGGCGCAACGAGAGGCGTAGCCGCGCTATGGTGAAAAATTGCAATGAGGTATCGCGGCGAAAGTCACCGGATGCATCCGATGTGGAGAGATAGGTCCGTCCGACTTATGCCGCAGGCTTGGTGCGATCGGCAGGCAAGGCGCGGGCTGGCAGATTGCGGACGTTGCGCCGGAGTATGGCGACGCTGTTGATGCGGCGGGCCGCGCTGGCGGACCGGATCAGTCGCCGCAGCGCGGCGGCCAGCGCGTATCGGGCTGCCGGGAAAGGTCGGTCAGGAACAGTTCGCCGGAGTACGCGCTATCGCGCTGGGCGAACAGCAGGCGGTCGCCGTTCGGCGAATGCAGTGGCCCGACCTGGAATACGCTGTCGTCGGCCGCGATCTGGCCGAGTGCGTTCCAGCGGCCCTGCTGCAGGGCATAGCGGTACAGGTGAGAGCGTGTACCGCGGTCGGCGACGACGACCAGACTGAGCCCGTCACGGGAAATATCGGCCTCGTATTCGTTCGCCGGCGTGCTGAGGGGCGGGCCGGCGTTGGCCACCTGCCAGCTGCCGTCCGGCTGCGGTGTGGCGATATAGATGTCGCCCTGGCCGTGGCCGCCGTCGCGGTCGGAGCCGAAGTACAGGCGGCCGTCGGCGGTTTCCCGCGGCAGCAGCTCCGACGCGGCGGAATTGACCGGTTCGGGCAGCCGCTGAGGTTCGCCCCAGCTGCCGTCGGTGCCGCGGCTTGCCCGCCAGATATCGAGCTGGTCGCTGCCGTCGCGGTTCTGCCGGGTAGAGACGAAATAGGCGCGCTTGCCGTCGAAGGAAACGAACGGGTCGGCGTCCTGCGCGGGTGCTGCGGCGGCGAACGGCGCCGGCTGTGGTTCGGACCAGCCTTCGCGGCCACAGCGGGAGTGGAGAATGCGCCATTCTCTGAATTGTGCAGAACTTCGCATGAAATAGATTTCGCGCCCGTCCGGTGTGAATGCCGGCGATGACTCGAACAGTGCGCTGGCGATGTGCGGCGGCGCCCAGCGCTGCGGCGCTGCAGCCTGGGCGCTGCAGGTCAGTGCCGACAGCACGCAGAAAAGCCGTGTGGTCCCCATCACGCGGTGCCGCTGCGCCGCCGCGGTGCCTGTTGCCGGTGCAGGAAACGCTGCGCCTTGGCGCTGTTGCCGCAGGTGGCCATGTCGCACCAGCGCCGGCGCCCGCTCTTGGAGGTATCGAGGAATACCCAGCCGCAGTCATGGCCGTCGCAGATGCGCAGGCGTGGCAGCTCCAGCTGCTGCAGCAGTGGCAGGGCGCGTGCGCAGACCACGTGGGCGATCAGGTCCAGCTGGGAGGTCTGTGCCTGCCACTGCAGTGCCAGGCCGTCGCCGTGCCGGGCCAGCCGCGCGGCCTGGGCCGCGGCGGCGTGCAGGTTTTCGATCAGGCGCAGGTCGGCGGCGGCGGGCTCGGCCTCGTGCACCAGGGCATACATCACGGCGCACAGGGCTTCGCGCAGGCGCTTGAGCCGCTCCAGTGCGGCCTTGGCCTTGCGCGGATGGGCCAGCGCCAGCCGTTCCAGCCGGGCAAGGTCATTCGCGGCGAAGTGGCCGGTCTGGTGCGCCCATTGCAGCAGGGCGTCGTAGTCGGCCAGCCAGTCGCGCGGTGCGCTGTCGCGCGCGGTCACGCTGTTGACCAGGTCCAGGGCCAGGTCGCCGGCGACCAGGTCGGCGGCGCGGAACACATGCGGTTCGATACGCATAGCTAACCCTTGAAATCAGGTTTACAGGTTAGGTGGCAAAACTCCCCGGGTCAACAGCGCCGGCACCGGCGCGGCGCCGCGTTTCAGCGTGCGGCGAGATCCGTGTCGGCCTGCCAGCCACCGCCCAGGGCGCGGATCAGCGCGACGCTGGCACGCAGCTGGCGCGTGTCCAGGTCGAGTGCGGCGCGCTGCGCGGTCAGTGCCGAGGTCTGCGACTGCACCACTTCCAGATAGCTGACCGCGCCTTCGCGGTAGCGTGTCATGGCGAAATCGAGCGAGCGCCGTGCCGACGCGACGGCGGACTGCTCGGCCTCCGCCGCCGTTTTGTAATGTTGCAGAAGTGCAAGGTTATCTTCGACCTGCTGGAACGCACCAAGCACGACGCCACGGTAGTTCGCGCCGGCCTCGTCCAGTGCCGCGCGGGCCTGTGTCACCTGGGCGCGGCGCTTGCCGGTGTCGAACAGATCGAGCAGTAGCGAGGGGCCTATGGCCCAGGCGGCGTTGGGCGCGCTGAGCCAGCCGCCGGCCTGGTTGCTCTGATAGCCGAAGCTGGCATTCAGGCCTATGGACGGGAACCACGCGGCGCGTGCCACGCCGACGCTGGCGTTGGCGGCTGCGGTGCGCCGCTGTGCCGCGGCGATGTCCGGCCGGCGCTGCAGCAGGGTGGAGGGCAGGTCCAGCGGAATCGCCGGCAGGCGCACGGGTTGGCTGCCGGCGGCGAGGCTGAAACCCGACGGCGACTCGCCGACCAGTGCTGCGATCGCGTGCTCGGCCACGGCGCGCTGTGCCAGGTTCTGCGCCACCTGCGAGCGGGCCATGTCCAGCTGGGTCTGTGCCCGCGCCACGTCCAGGCCCGAGGCGATGCCGGCATCGCGGCGTTTCTGCGTCAGCGCGACGGCCTTGTCGTAGGCGGTCACGGTATCGGCGAGCAGTGCGCCCTGCTGGTCCAGCCCGCGCAGCACGATGTAGTCGTCGGCCAACTCGGCCTGCAGGCTCAGGCGCGCCGATTCCAGGTCGGCGGCGGCAGCAGCTGTGGCGTGATCGCCGGCGGCGACGCTGTTGCGCACGCGGCCCCACAGGTCGAGTTCGTACGCGGCCTGCAGTCCCAGGTCGTAGGATTCGAAAAAACGCGGCGACGACGAGCCTGTTGGTGGCCGTGTCGCGGACTGGCGTTCGCGCGAGGCGTTGCCGCCCAGGCCCAGGCTGGGAAACAGGCCGGAATGCAGCTGGTCGCCATAGGCGCGCGCCTGTTCGTAGCGCGCCAGCGCGGCGGCGAGGTCGGGGCTGTTGGCCTGCAACTGCTGCTGCAGGCGGTCCAGCTCTGCATCGCCATACAGCGTCCACCAGTGTTCCCGCGGCAGGCGGTCGGCCGGTGCGGCGGCGGTCCAGGGGGCCTGTTCCTTGTATTGCGCCGCGGTCGCCACCTCGGGCAGCTGCAATGGCGGTGCCAGGCTGCAGCCGGCCAGGGCCAGGCTCAAGCCCAGCGCGAGCAGGCACAGACGGGAAAAATCAACCTTTTGCATCGGTAGCCTTTGCCGCGGCGGGCGCAACGGGCGCGGCCGGCTTGGCCGCGGCGGTGTCGACGATATGCACGGCATCGCCCTCGGCGACGCCATCGGGAGGCGTCTCGATGACGCGGTCCTCGGCGCTGAGCCCGGTGGCGATTTCCACTGTCTTGCCCAGGTCGCGCGCGATGGTGATGGGCTTGAACGCGACCTTGTCGCCGCTGACCGTGGCGACGCGCAGGCCGCCCTGGTCGAAGATCAGCGCACTGGCCGGAATGCGCAGCGCGGCGGCGTTCTGTGGCAGGGCGAAGCTGACCGTGGCGTAGCCGCCGGGCATCAGTTCGCCCTTGGGGTTGTCGACGCTGAGCTGGATCAGGGTGGTGCCGGTGGCCGCGTTGACTGCCTGGGAAAAGGCTTCGACCTTGGCTTCGTAGCTGCGGCCCGCGTGTTCGGGCACTTCCATCTTCGCCGTGCTGCCCGGGCCTATGCTGCTGGCATAGCTTTGCGGCACGTTGACGTAGATGCGCAGGCGCGAGGTGTCGGATACCACGAACAGCTCGGCGCCGCCGCCGCTGCCGCTGATCAGCGCGCCGACGTCGGTCTGGCGCGCGGTGATCACGCCGTCGAACGGCGCCACGATGCGGGTGAAGTTCTGGTTGGCCTGCAGCCGCTCGACATTGGCCTTGGACGCATTGACCAGGGCGCGCTTGGCCTTGAGGTCGCCGTTCTTTTCGTCGACTTCCTGCTGCGACACCGAGTCCGAACCGAGCATGGACTGCCAGCGCCGCGCCGTGGTCTCGGCCAGTGCCGCGTTGGCTTCGGCGCTGGCCAGGTCGGCCTTGGCTTGCAGCAGCTGCTGTTCGACGTCGGGCGCTTCGATCTCGGCCAGTAGCTGGCCGGCTTTCACAGGTGTACCAATATCCACTTTCCAGCTTTTCAGATAACCGGACACGCGGGCATGGATGGGCGCGCGCGCATACGCTTCGATGCGGCCGGGCAGCTGCAGCGCGCTGGCGTCGCCCGAACCCGCTGGCGAAACCACGCTGACGCTGGGCGTGGCCTGGGCCTGGGTCCATTCCTTCAGGCGCGCATTGCCCGAGGCGCGCGTGACCAGGCCGACGGTGACGACGAGGGCGGCGGCCACGGCAATGGCCAGGCCGGCAAGCTTGAGGCCGCGGCGCGGCGGCGAGGTATCAGGCGACATGGGGCTCTCCAGGCGCGCGCGACTCGGCTTTCTTGCCATGGCGCGAGTGCACGATGCTGAAAACGACGGGAACGAAAACCAGGGTGGCGATGGTGGCGAAGATCAGGCCGCCGACCACGGCGCGACCCAGCGGTGCGTTCTGCTCGCCGCCTTCGCCCAGGCCCAGCGCCATCGGCGCCATGCCGATGATCATGGCCAGGGCGGTCATCAATACCGGACGGAAGCGCACGAAGCCGGCTTCCAGCGCCGCGGCGACCGGATCGCCGAGCACATCCAGGCGTTCGCGCGCAAAGCTGATCACCAGCACGCTGTTGGCGGTGGCCACGCCCATGCACATGATGGCGCCGGTCAGGGCCGGTACCGACAACGTGGTAAACGTGGCAAACAGCATCCAGACGATGCCGGCCAGCGCCGCGGGCAGGGCGCTGACGATAACGAAGGGATCGCTCCAGGACTGGAAGTTCACCACGATCAGCAGGTAGATCAGCACGATGGCGCCGATCAGGCCGTAAGTGAGGCCCGAGAACGCCGAGTTCATCGTGCGCACCTGGCCGAGCAGATGCACCTGGGTGCCCTTGGGCAGGTCTTTCTCGTGCGCCTTGACGGTGTTCTGAATGTCGGTCGCGAGCGCGCCCAGGTCGCGCCCCTGCGGCGTGGCATAGATCTGCACCATGGACTGGATGTCGTACTGCGACACCACGGCGCTGGCCATGCCGCGCTGGATCTGCGCCACGCCGCCGAGCAATTGCGGCGCGGACGCGCTGGCCGAGGTCAGCGGCACGTTGCGCAATGCGTCGAGGGAATCCATGTCGTACTGCGGCGTCTGCATCACGATGGGGTATTGCACGCCGTTCTGTGGATTGAGCCAGAACGTCGGCGCTACCTGCGAAGAACCGGCCAGGTTGACCACCAGGCTGTTGGTCACGTCGCGTTCGGTCATGCCGACGTACTGGGCGCGGTTGCGGTCGACGTCGACCTTGAACACCGGGCTGTCGGCCGACTGCTGAATGCGGGCATCGGCCACGCCGGGTATGCGCCGGATATCGCGCAGCAGTTTTTCCGCGTAGGCATAGTTGGCTGCGGCATTCGGCCCGCGCACCTGCAGGTCGATCGGCGCGGGCGCGCCGAAATTCAGGATCTGGCTGACGATGTCCGCCGGCAGGAACGAGAAGGTGATGCCGGGGAAACGTCGCGGCAGTTCCTCGCGCAGCTTGCGCACATAGTCTTCGGTCGGCGCGTGGCCTTCGCGCAGGGAGATCTGGATGTCGCCGTCCTGTGTGCCGATGGTGCCGGTGTTGTTATAGGCCATGTTGATGCCGGACACCGGCATGCCGACATTGTCGACCAGGGTGCCCAGTTCGTCGGCGGGAATGATCTCGCGGATGGCCTTCTGGATCTCGGCAAAGCGGTTCGCGGTTTCCTCTACGCGCGTGCCGACCTGGGCGCGGGCATGCATGAGAATCTGGCCCGCATCCACCGAGGGAAAGAAATTGCGGCCGAGGAAAGGCAGCAGCAGGAACGAGGCAAGCACCACGGCCATGAAGCCGAGCACGAAGCCGCGCCGGTGTAGCAGGGCCAGGGTGAGCAGGTCGCGATAGCCTTCGCGGAAGCGCTCGAAGCGGCCTTCGAAACGGCGCTGGAAACGCACCAGGGCGTTGCCGGAGCGTCCCGCCTCGGTCTCGTTGCCGTGCATGTCGGTATGCGGTGCGTGTGGCTTGAGCAGGTACTTGGCCATGGTCGGTACCAGCGTGCGCGACAGCACGAACGACCAGGCCATGGCAAACATCACCGACAAGGCCATCGGCACGAACAGGAAGCGCGCCACGCCTTCGAGGAAGAACATCGGCACGAACACGATGCAGATGCACAGCAGGGAAACGAAGGCCGGCGTGACGATCTGCTGCGCGCCGTCATAAATCGAGGCTTCCACTTCCTTGCCTTGTTCCAGATGCCAGTTGATGTTCTCGATGGTCACAGTGGCATCGTCGACGAGAATGCCTACGGCCAGGGCCAGGCCGCCCAGGGTCATGATGTTGAGGGTTTCGCCGAAGGCTGCCAGCGTGGCGATGGCGCCGAGTACCGACAGCGGAATCGACACGGCGATGATCACGGTCGAGCGCCAGCTCCCGAGGAACAGCAGGATCATCAGGCTGGTCAGCGCTGCAGCGATCATGCCTTCCTTGGCCACGCCGCCGATGGCATTGCGCACGAACAGCGACTGGTCGCCGATGGGCTTGATTTCGAGGTTTTCCGGCAGGCCGGGCTTGATCGCCTCGGCCATGGCCTTGATGCCGTCGATGATCGCCAGCGTCGAGGCCGAGCCGTTCTTGAACACGGTCAGCAGCACCGAGCGATTGCCGTCGACGTGGACCACATTGGTCTGCGGCGGGTTGCCGTCGCGCACGTTGGCCACGTCGCGGATGGTGACCAGCGCACCGGCGACGGTCTTGATCGGCATGGCGGCGATGGCGTCCAGGTCGGATGGCGCGTTGTTGAGCTGGATGGTGTATTCGAACGCGCCGATCTTCTGCGTGCCGACCGGCGTGATCAGGTTCTGCGCCGCCAGCGCAGTGGCCACGTCCTGGCCGGAAAGGCCGCGGGCCTGCAGCGCGGCGGGATCGAGGTCGATCTGCACCTGGCGCGATTTGCCGCCGAAGGGGAAGGGCACGGCGGCGCCCGGTACCGTGACCAGGCGCGTGCGCACCACGTTGGTGCCCAGGTCGCCCAGGGTCTGTTCGCTCATGCCCTTGCCCGACAGCGCCAGCTGCAGGATGGGTACCGTCGAGGCGTTGTAGTTGAGGATCAGTGGCGGATTCACGCCGGGCGGCATCTGTCGCAGCAGGGTCTGCGAGATGGCCGTCACCTGCGCGTTGGCCATGTTGATATCGACCGTCGGCTGGAAAAAGATCTTGATGATGCCGAAGCCGGTATACGAATTCGCCTCGATATGTTCGATGTCGTTGACGGTCGTGGTCAGCGCGCGCTGGAACGGCGTGGTGATGCGTCCGGACATCGCGTCGGGCGGCAGGCCCGTGTACTGCCAGACCACGCTGATCACGGGAATCTTGATTTCCGGAAAAATATCCGTAGGCGAACGCAAGGCCGCCAAGGGGCCTACGATCAACAGCAGCAGCGCCAGCACCACGAAGGTGTAGGGACGCTGCAAGGCGACGCGGACAATGCCAAGCATGCAGAGGGCCGGTAAGTAATGGTGCGCTGCACTAGTATGCGTCGGCATGCCGGATACCAAGCTCCGGCCTCAGTGAAGATTTATTTAA
This sequence comes from Tahibacter aquaticus, assembly GCF_004363655.1. GTDB lineage: Bacteria > Pseudomonadota > Gammaproteobacteria > Xanthomonadales > Rhodanobacteraceae > Tahibacter > Tahibacter aquaticus. The sequence goes on along the minus strand of NZ_SNZH01000019.1, from coordinate 31,227 downwards.
GGAACTTGCGCTGCGCTGCAGCGATTCGTACCGCGCGGCGACAGGTGCGTGCAGGCCGATGAAGCGTGGTTGGCAACGCTTGTCAGGGCAGGATCGTGCAAGTCGGAGTGGAGTGGTTTCGACGTTTGTCTAGGGTCGGGCGAAGGCCCGAATGTGTCGACGTCGCCTGACTGCGATTGGGATGCCTACGTCGTAGGGGGAGTGGCGGCGCGAAAATCGTGTTTCGAGGCGCGTTGCAGGGCGGTCCCCTCACCCTCGACCCTCTCCCCGACGCAGTCCGCGGAGCGTGAGGTTTTCATTTTCATCGGCTAAGGCAGTCCCCGGCGATACGGTCTCTTTTTCCCAAGGTTTGCTTTTCCGGGATATTCAATTTTTCGTTTCTAACGAAATACAAAATGCTTGCTCCGGGTTTTTGGGCCCCTCTCCCCCCAGCTCGCTGGGGGCAGGTGAGGCGGCAGGCATTCCCGCAAACGGCATAGACAGGTCATTGGCGCAGATCGGGTGTGCGTGAGTTCAGCAAAAACCGCAATGTCAGGCACGGCGGCATCATCCAGACCCAAAAACCATCACCCATTCGCCGCCGACTCATTCCCGCCTACCACTTCCAGCTGCCCGCCCGCCGCGCGCAAGCCGGCCTTGGGCCTGCCGACGTAAAAGCCCTGCGCATAATCAACGCCGCAATTGCGCAGGGCGCGCAGGATTTCCGGACGGTCGACGTATTCGGCCACGGTGATCTTGCCGATGGAGTGGGCGATGCTGGTGATCGCCGTGATCACGGCCAGGTCTACCGGGTCGGTCAGCAGGCCCTGGGTGAAAGAGCCGTCGATCTTGAGCATGTCGACGTCGAGGTGTTTCAGATGGGTGAACGAGGAGAAGCCGACACCGAAATCGTCCAGCGCGAAGCGGCAGCCGAAGGCGCGCAGTTCGGTGATCAGGTTGCGCGCGGCATCGAGGTTGTTGAGTGCGCCGGTTTCGGTGATTTCGAAGGCGACGGCGCGTGGATCGATGTTGTATTCGACCAGGCGGTCGGTGATGAAACGGGGCAGGTCGGCCTGGCCTATGGATTGCGCCGACAGGTTGATGGACACGCCGACCGGCGGTTCCTGGCTGGAGTTTTCGCGCAGCGCCTTGAAGGCATTTCGAATGACCCAGCGGTCGATGTCGCCGATCAGGCTGAAGCGCTCTGCCGCGGGCAGGAAGGCCGAGGGCGCGACCAGGCTGCCATCTGCATCGCGCAGGCGGATCAGCGCTTCGTAGAACACGCGCTGCTGCTGATGCCGGCGCAGGTGGCGCGCCCACAGCGCACCGTGCTGCTCGGGCAGGGCGTCGTAGTCGATCTGGCGCATCGGCAGTATCGGCTGGAAACACAGCACGAACTGGTCCAGGCGCAAGGCTTCTTCCAGGCGTGCGCTCCAGCCCAGCTCCACGTCCATCATGGCGCGCTGGTCGGCGTCTTCGGCGAAGAGGTGAACCTGGTTGCGGCCGTGGCGCTTGGCCAGGTGCAGGGCGATGTCGGCGTTGGCCATGGCCTCGGTGCGCGAGGGCGTGTGCTGGTCGAGCACGGCGACGCCGATGCTGACGCCGACGCGATAGCTCTTGCCGCCGTAGGCAAACGGCGAGCCGACAATGGCGCGGCGGAAATCGTCGGCGATGGCATGCGCCCGTTCCAGGTTCACATTGCGCAAAATCACCGCGTATTCGTCGCCGCCCATGCGGGCGAGATGGTCGGAGCCGCGCAGGCGCGACGACAGGCGCCGGCTCATGTCCACCAGCAGCTGGTCGCCGGCGGTATGGCCGGCGGTGTCGTTGATGTATTTGAAGCGGTCGAGGTCGAGGAACAGCAGGATGGAGATCTGCTCAGTGCGCTTGAGACGCGCGACTTCCTGTTCCAGCTGGGTCTCGAACCAGCCGCGGTTCTTCAGCTTGGTCAGCGCATCGTGGCTGGCCTGCCAGCGCAACTCCTCTTCCAGCATGCGGCGCGAGGAAATATCGCGGAAGGCCACGACAGAGCCTTCGCGGCGGCCGTCCAGGTTCAGCGGATAGACCGTGCATTCCACCGGCATGGGCCGGTTGCCGCGGGTCCAGAACACCGACTGCCAGCCTGGCACCTGGCTGCCCTGGGCATAGGCCTGCGACAGGAAACAGCTGGCCGGCGTGGTCGGCGTGCCGTCTTCGAAGGCATAGTGGAAAAGTTCATGCGCGCTGCGGCCGATGAATTCCTCGGTGCGGTCGTAGCCAAGCATGTCCAGTGCGGCCGGATTGACGAACTGCATCAGGCCGCGTGCATCGACGCCGTAGACGCCGTCGCCGACCGAAGAGAGGATGCTTTGCAGCCGGCGCCGTTCCGCGTCCACCGACTGGCGGTTCTGCACGGCGCGGGCGAGCGAGCCCAGGCGGGCGAGGAACAATTCCCGCGCCTCGCTCTTGAACAGGCATTCCAGCGCGCCGGCAGCGAGCGACTCGTTGATCACGCGGTCGGAATAGGTGCCGGTGATGATGGCGGTGAGCACGCCGGTCGTGCGCGCATCGTCCTTGAGCCGGCGTACCAGTACCGGGCCTGGATCGCCCGGCATGAAGTAGTCGACGATCGCAATATCGAAATTGCCGGCCTGGGCCTTGGCCCAGCCGTCTTCGACATCGTTGGCGGTCTCGACCACGTAGCCCTGTTTCATCAGCAGGCGGCGGAAGGCGGTGCGCACCGTAGCGGAGTCATCCACGAACAGGATGCGCAGATGCGACTGGCCGCCGATATCCAGATCCTGCGGTTGTGCCGCGGGGGCGAGCAGTTTGCTCAGTGCGTCGGCGCATTCGCTGTAGTCGCTCCACAGCAGCATGGCGCTGCTTGGGCGCTTCATCATCCAGTTCACGGCGCCGGCATCGCTGCTGTCGGCCAGCAGCAAAACCGCGAGATGTTCGAATTCCTCGCGCCGCAGCAGGGCAAACAGCTCGTCGGCGAGACTATCGGCGAGTTCCGGCCAGCCCAGTACGATGGCGCGCAAGGCGCTCACGGTTTCGCCCTGGCGGCGGAGTATCTCCAGCGCCTGGGCGTAGTCGTTGCTTTCGGTAACGTCGAAGCCCCGCGGCGCCAATAGCGTGCGGACCGCCCGCCGGCGCGTGGCCGAGGCTTCCAGCAGCAATACCCGATCCATCCCCCGTCCCCTGTACCGCTATACCCCGGCCCCTTTCCCCCCAGGGTTTGCGCAGCGTAAGGCCCAGCGGCCGCGGCTGCAAATTGGCCGTATGGAGCCGGCGGGCTATGATCCCGGTTTTTACGATCCAACCGGGGAGCAACAGGCCATGACGCAGCCGCAGGAAGACAATCTGATCTGGATCGACCTGGAAATGACCGGGCTGGATCCGGACAACGATTCCATCCTGGAAATTGCCACCCTGGTGACCGACAAGGAACTGAACGTGCTGGCGGAAGGCCCCGAATTCGCCATCCGTCATCCGCTGGCCCGGCTGGAGGCGATGGACGACTGGAACCGCAACCAGCATCGCAAATCCGGCCTGTGGCAGCGCGTGATCGAATCGGAAATCGAGCTGGGCGTGGCCGAGGCGCTGACCATGGACTTCCTGCTGCGCTGGCTGCCCGCCGGGAAGTCACCGATGTGCGGCAATTCAATCTGCCAGGACCGGCGTTTTCTCTACCGGCTGATGCCGCGCCTGGAACGTTTTTTCCATTATCGCAATCTGGATGTTTCCACCCTGAAGGAGCTGGCGCGGCGCTGGGCGCCGGAAATCGCCAAGGGTCACGTCAAGGACTCGGCCCACACGGCGTTGTCGGATGCGCGCGATTCGGTGGACGAGCTGAAATACTACCGCCAGTTCATGGGCCGGCTGGCCGGGGCGGGCGGCAACGCGTAGGCGCGGATTTTCTTTTGCGTCTTTTTCGCGAGGCGGCTCAAAATAGAATTTTTCACAGGCGGAGCGCCGCGGCCGGCGCTCCGCTGGCGCTTCAGTGCTCGGCAGTGAAGCCGAGCAGCTGAGTTGCCTCTTCCAGAAATGCCTTTTCCCGCGGCTGCAGGCGTCCGTCCGCGGCGGCCAGTCGGTACAGGGCGTCGTGCAGCTTGTGGGCTTCGCCGCCGCCGCGGGGATAGACCGCCAGGAAACGCTCGATCTCGCTGCGCAGCTCGATCTCGCGCTTGCGCCCGCGCGTGAAGGCCCGCTGGGCGAGGTCGCGGCCACGCGCGGACAGTTGTAAATCTTCCATGAACTGATTGACGAACTCGGCTTCGTGCGAGGTGACGATGCTGTCCACGCCAGCCAGATAGCCGAGCAGGCCGAAGAACACCTCGACCGAAATGACCTGCTCGGGTTCGAGCTTGCCACCGCCCAGCAGTTCGCCGATCGAACTGCCCAGATCGCGCAGCAAAGCGCCGAAGCGGCTGCCCTGTGCCGGGTTTTCGCCATGTGCCATGGTTGTGTCTCCGTAGTGGGGATGGGCGATCTATGGCGCATGCTGCGCCAGTCGCGCCGGACTGAAAAGAGGGCCGTGCCGACGCCCCTGCACAGATACGCAATTCGGCAATCGATCGCCTCGCGCGTGGCCAGCCACACGCTGCGGAACGGATTGCCCGCACGGCTGCGGTCGCTGGCTTCCCTCGCGGCGATATGCTACGAATGCACTGTCATGGCTTCGTTCTGTCGCCTTGGCATGGGGGAACGCAGGTGCAGGGTGGAGCCGGGATTCCATGCCGCATCTGTATTCATCAGTCCCTGTTCGGATGCCGGTTTCTAGGGGGAAACGCATCGTGAATGTGGCATCTGCAACACCGTCTCCATCCGGCAAGCGGGCAGCGGGCCTGCGTCATGCCGCCGGCACCTGCAGCATCCGGTGCCGCTCCTGGCTGCCAGGCCGAAGTCCTTTTGGCCTCGCCCGTGTTTTGCATTCGCGACATCGAGGTAGCCGCTCCGGCTTTGCCTGACCGGCGTTGCCCGGCGTGTCCTCTTGCGCGCCGTCCTGCGGCGGCGTGCCGGTAATCCAGTAAACCTGAAACAGCAGTTGCGTTGGGGCACCGCGCAGCGGCGCCATCGGTCTTCGGCCGGTGGCGATGCCGTTGGCGGCAATCAGATCAGCCGTAGAAATGTGGGGATTTCGAATGATCAAGAAGCTTTCATTGAGCGCCGGCCTGGCGCTGACGCTGACCGCGTTGGCGGCATCTGCCGGTAGCGGCGTGGAGTCGGTAACGTCGGCAGCGCTGACGGCTACGGGCAAACCGGCGCTGACGGAACAGGTGCCGGTTACCGAGGCTTATCCGGGCATAGTCCCGAATGCCACGACGAACTACACCTTCGCCACCGGAACTACCGGGTCGCTGGCCGATATGAGCACGGGCACGACCCAGCTGCTCGCGGCCAACCTCGACGACACCGCCTCGCCACTGACCGACATCGGTTTCGACTTCTTTTTCCAGGGTGCACGCTTCACCCAGTTCTCGATCAACGAGAACGGCGTGCTGCGCCTGGGTGCTGCCGCGCAGGCCGGTTCGCCGTACCAGCCGCTGGCGCAGACGAATATCCCGCTGATCACGGCCTACGGCGCCGACCAGCGCACGCATCTGGGCGACGGCAAGGTACATTTCCGCGTTACCGGCACGGCGCCTTCGCGCACGCTGACGGTGGAATGGCTGAACAACCAGTCGAACTTCAATAGCGGCGGCACCGCCGACCTGACCTACCAGGTGCAGCTGCACGAAACCACCGGCTCGATCGGTTTCGTCTACGGCAGCATGACCATGAGTACGGCTGGCGCGACCAGCACCGATTCGCAGGATCCGCAGATTGGTTTTTCCTCGACCAACACGGCCGGCAATGTCGGTTCGGTCGATGCGCCGCTGACGGGCACGCCGGCACCGAGCTACAACGGCGCCTCGGCCACGCCGGTCAACAACCTGTACAACGCCGCCGGCCCGATCACCGTGCTGACCTCGGCCGCGAACGGTGCGCGCCGCACCTTCGATTTCACGCCGCCGGTGCCGACCGCGCCGACCGCGCTGAACTTCAGCGGCGTCACCGCGCTCAGCACCACGCTGAACTGGACCGACTCGCCGGATGAGCTGAGCTACGTTGTATACAACTCCACTGACGGGGTGAACTTCACTTTCGCCGGCACGGCCGCGCAGAACGCTGTCACCGCGACCTTCAACGGCCTGACCCCGTCGACGAACTACACCTGGCGCGTGTTCGCCGTCAGCGAAGGCGCCCTGAGCACGGCCTTGTCCGGCACGCAGGCGACGCCGGCTCCGGGCAATGTGAGCTCGGTCGCCGGTGGCGGCAACTGGAGCAATCCGGCCACCTGGGGCGGCGGTGCCGTTCCCAACGCTGCCGACAACGTGACCATCGTCGCGGGCAGCCCGGTCGTCATCGATACGGCAGCCGTGGCGCTGAGCCTGACGGTCAATTCTTCGGCCACGCTGCAGTGGGATCCGACGGCAGCACGCACCCTGGTCGTGGGCACTTCCGTGCTCAACAACGGCATCTTCGAGGCGCCGGCGACGGGTACGGTCACCACGCATGTGCTGACGGTCGGCACCAGCCTGACCAACAACAACACGCTGGATTTCAGCACCAACGGCAATACCGCCGGTGCCGGCATCGTGTTCACCGGTGCGGCCAACAGTACCTTCGGCGGCAGCGGCGCGACCACCGATGTGCGTGCGGTCACGGTCAACAAGGGTACGAACAGCACGCCGACCCTGGAACTGAACCCGGCCAGCTTCACCGTGCAGGGCGTGGCCACCGATTCGGCCGGCTTCCTGACCCTGAGCAACGGCACCTTCAAGCTGTCGGGCTCGTTCACGGCGACCAATCGCGTATTCACCACCGCGGGCTACAGCATCGGTGCGACGACCGGTTTCTGGCTCAACAATCCCAACTTCGTCGTTGCCGGCCAGAACGGTTCGGCTACGGTCGCCGGCCGCCTGCGCGTGACAACCGGCATCTACAACGTCGGCACGGCCACCGGCAATTCGATCGGCTTCAGTGCGGGCTCCAACATCAACATCGAAGGCGGCAGCGTCAACGCGGCCGGACGCTTCGGTGTCGGCGCGTCGGCCACCGCATTCACCTACACCCAGAGCAACGGCACCATCACCGTCTGCACGTTCGGTAACACCTCGACCACGCTGGGCTGCTTCGACCTGGGCACTTCCGCCGCGGCGACCGTCGCCATCAGCGGTGGCACCATCGTCTCGCAGCTGGCCAGCACGGCGGCTTCGGGCCCGCGCGACTACCGCCACCAGGCCGGTACCGGCGCCGCCAGCATCACCGGCGGCACGCTGCAGATGGGCAATGCGAGTTCCGGTGCTGCCAAGATCTTCACCATCGCCGGCGCAACACCGAATCTCGTGGTGACCAACACGTCGGCCAACCACACGGTGAATTTTGCTGCGCCGTCGGGCATCAACAATGTCTCGCGCAATATCACCATCAACGCCGGCGCGATCCTGAACACCGGTAACCAGGTGTTCCTGTTCAACGGCAGCAATATCACCAACAACGGCACGCTGACCTCGACCGGTGCCAGTGCGCGCTTCATCACCTTCCTGGTCGGTACCCCCATCACCTACCAGGGCAGCGGAACGGTGACGGCGCCGATGAACAGCCTGGAATTGCAGAACGATCTTGCCTTCACCTTCGATCCGGCGGTGAGCAATGTCGTCACCAACCGCGTGATCATCTTCAGCGGCAGCTTCGTCAATGCCAACAAGCTGACCCTGGGCAGCGGCGGTACTTCCACCGGCATCGTGCAGATCGGCAACACCACCACGCCGACCGGCGGCGGCACCTTCGACGTGGCGCCGGTGTTCAATCTCGGCAGTGGCGGTCAGACCATTTCCTACCTGCGTACCGTGAATTCCAAGACCACCGGTCCGGAAATCAATCCGGCGCGAGCGCTGACCAACCTCAGCTACGACGACGACAATGTGGCCCACTCGCTGACTCTGGCCGGTGGAGACCTGACCGTCGCGGCCACGCTGGCGCTGACCAATGGTCCTGTCGTGACGGGTAGCGATACGATCCTTGTCGGCGGCACCGGCTCGGTCACGCGCACTACCGGCTATGTCGACGGCTATCTGGGCAAGACCTATACGGCTGCCGGCAGCAAGACCTTCGAAGTCGGCACTTCGACGGGCTATTCGCCGGTGACTGCGAACGCCACGGTGGGCACGTTCCCGCTGGCGGTCGAAGCGACCGCGCTGACCGGCAAGCTGCCGAACTTCGCACCGGCGGACAAGACCATCGATCGCTACTGGCGCGTGCTCGCACCCGCCGGCACCACTGCCGACCTGGGCTTCACCTATGTCGACGGTGACGTGCCCGGCACGGTCACCGAAGCGAACCTGCATGTATACAACGGTACGCCCAGCCCGCCGACGGTCTATACCGACCTGGTCGGAACCATCGCGCCCGCGACCAACCTGGGCAGTGTCAGCGGCGTGACCGGCTACGAATACTTCGGCCTGGCCGAAGCCGGCGGCGGCACGTCGGCCGATCTGGCCATCAGCAAGACCGACGGCGTCACCACGGTCGATACGGGCGGCAGCCTGACCTATACGATCACCGTGACCAATCCGGGCAGCATCGCCGTGAACGCCGCCAACGTGGTCGAGTCGCCGGGACCGGACCTGACCTGCGGCGCATGGACCTGCTCGGCCTCGGCCGGCAGCAGCTGCGGTGCGGCCTCCGGCGTGGGCGTGATCAATGACGCGCCCAGCGTGTTGCCTGGCGGCACGGTGGCCTATTCGCAGAGCTGCACCGTGGCTACGGTCAGCGTGGCGACCAATGTCAGCAACAGTGTGGTGGTGAACCTGCCCTCCGGCCTGATCGATGCGACGCCGTCCAATAACGTGGCGACCGACATCGACGATCTGGTGCGTCTGAGCAATCTGTCGATCACCAAGACCGACGGCACCGGCACGGTCAACGCCGGCAGCAGCGTGATCTACACCATCACGGTGAACAATGCCGGACCGAACGCGGCCTCGACGACGACGACGGATACCTTCCCGACCGAACTCACGGGCTGCACCTGGACCTGCGCTGCAACCGGCGGCAGCTGCGCCGCCAGCGGCGCCGGCAGCTTCGCCGATTCGGGTTCGCTGTCGAGCGGCGGCAGCCTGGTCTATACCGCGACCTGTACTGTGTCGCCGGCCGCCAGCGGCACCCTTGCCAATACCGCCAGCGTGGCGGTGGGTGCGGGCGAGCGCGATACCGATCCGTCCAACAACAGCGCCACCGATACCGACACCGTGATCCAGCTGCCGGATGTGGCGGTGACGATCACCGACAACCGCCAGTTCGTGCGCGTCGGCGATTCGCTCAACTACGTGATCCGCGTCAGCAACCCGGCCGGATCGGCCACGGTGACCGCAGCGGTCAGTGACGTGTTGCCGAGCGAGCTGTCGGGCGGTGCCTGGACCTGCAGCGGCACCGGTGGCGCGACCTGTGCCTCCGGCACCGGCAACACGCTGAGCGACAACGCCGTGCTGCCGGGCGGCAGCGAAGCGGCCTATGTCTACTCGGCCACGGTACAGCCGGGCAGCCCCGACGGCATCATCACCAACACGGCGACGGTGACGGCGGCGGGCGATCCGAACCCGGCCAACAACAGCGCAACGGATACGCCGCAAGACATCATCGTCATCTTCAAGAACGGCTTCGAGACGGCACCGATCACCCTGGTTCCGGATGGCGTGGGCAACGAAAATGGCTTTGTCGGCGGCTTGCTGCGCGTCGATTCGGCCTTGCTCGGCAGCCTGGACCTGGCTCCGGTCGCGGTCGCCACTGGCTATAGCGATACCGGTGCCGAGCTGTTCACGCTGGAACTGGCCCGCTTCAACCAGCAGGTGATGCTGCGCAGCGTGCTGCGCGATGCCAACGGCCTGGCCGAACGCAGTGCCTGGATCGCCATCGATCCGGCCCGCCACGGCATCGAGTTTGCCTGGCAGGCTGCCTCGGGCGATGCGCAGGACGGCTACCTGCACCTGGCCGGCGGCAACACCTCGCAGACCAGCGGCAACCGCGCCGAGCGCGGCAAGCTGGCCACGCTGGCGGTCACGGCGCAGCAGAATCTGCCCTGGCTGAGCCTGGTGACCAACGCCAACTGATCAGTAGCGCAGCAGTTTTGAGCCCGGGCTGGTCCCGGGCTCTTTTTTTTGGGCGAAGGGCAGGGCGGCAGGCGGCCTTGGCCCATGGTCGTAATACCCTGGCGCGGCGTCGGGGCTGGCTTACAATGCGCGCCTTTCGTCAGCAGACCGCCAGCGACCGTGAGCACGATCAAGCAGGAAGACTTCATCCAGAGCATCGCCGATGCCCTGCAGTACATCTCGTACTACCACCCGGTCGACTACATCAAGAATCTTGCTGCCGCCTACGAGCGCGAAGAGTCGCCGGCGGCGCGCGATGCGATGGCGCAGATCCTGATCAATTCGCGCCTCTGCGCCGAAGGCCACCGGCCTATCTGCCAGGACACCGGCATCGTCACCGTATTCCTGACCATCGGCATGGACGTGCGCTGGCAAGCCAGCCTCGGTGTCGAGGAGATGGTCAACGAAGGCGTGCGCCGCGCCTACAACCATCCGGACAACAAATTGCGCGCCTCGGTGTTGGCCGATCCGGCCGGCAAGCGCAGCAACACCCGCGACAACACGCCGGCCGTGGTGAATATGCGCGTCGTGCCGGGTGCCCAGGTCGACGTCATCGTCGCGGCCAAGGGCGGGGGCTCCGAGGCCAAGTCCAAGTTCGCCATGCTCAACCCGTCCGATTCCATCGTCGACTGGGTGCTCAAGACCGTGCCCACCATGGGCGCCGGCTGGTGCCCGCCGGGCATGCTCGGCATCGGCATCGGCGGTACCGCGGAAAAGGCCATGCTGCTGGCCAAGGAAGCGCTGATGGAGCCGATCGACATCCAGGACCTGATCGCCCGCGGCGCCACGAATCGCGCCGAAGAGCTGCGCCTGGAGCTGTACGAGAAGGTCAACGCACTGGGCATCGGCGCACAGGGCCTGGGCGGCCTGACCACGGTGCTGGACGTGAAGGTGCTGGACTATCCCACCCACGCCGCCAACCTGCCGGTAGCGATGATTCCCAACTGCGCGGCCACGCGACATGCGCATTTCGTGCTCGACGGCTCTGGCCCGGTGGCACTGGAACCACCGTCGCTGGACGATTGGCCCACGCTCACCTACGACGCGTCCAAAGGCCGTCGCGTCAACCTGGATACCATCACGCGCGAGGAAGTCGTCAGCTGGAAGCCGGGCGAGACCATCCTGCTCAACGGCAAACTGCTGACCGGCCGCGATGCGGCACATAAGCGCATGGTGGAAATGTTGAACAAGGGAGAAAAGCTTCCGGTCGACTTCGCCAACCGCTTCATCTACTACGTCGGCCCGGTCGATCCGGTGCGCGACGAAGTGGTCGGTCCGGCTGGCCCGACCACGGCCACGCGCATGGACAAGTTCACCCGGCAGATGCTGGAGCAGACCGGCCTGCTGGGCATGGTCGGCAAGTCCGAGCGCGGTCCCTCGGCGATCGCGGCGATCCGCGACAACAAGGCCGTCTATCTGATGGCGGTCGGCGGTGCGGCCTATCTCGTGTCCAAGGCAATCAAGGCCGCGCGCGTGCTCGCCTTCGAAGACCTGGGCATGGAGGCGATCTACGAGTTCGAGGTCAAGGACATGCCGGTCACCGTGGCGGTGGACAGCAGCGGCAGTTCGGTACACGAGACCGGGCCCAGGGAATGGCAGGCGCGTATCGGCAAGATTCCGGTGGTGGTGGCTTGAGCGGTTCGCTGCGCTGAGCGCCGAGCAGGGGCCATTGCAGGATTGTCGGAACTACGCCTGCCTGCGCAAGGGGAAGGCGTAAAGCGCTGTTGCGCCGATCAGGACCCCGTGGTTGCTTCGATCCCCGCCAGCCACGCATCGATACGCGCCACCACTGGCAACGGCTCGCGCATCCATTCGAAATGTCCGGCACGCCCGCCACTGAACTCGCGGTCGGCAATCTCGCCGCGCTGCAATTGCAGCAAAGGCAGCTTTGCCAGCAAATAGTCCAGCGAGGCGGCGGGTACATACCAGTCGCTGCACAGGCGCAGCGCCAGCGCCGGCGTGACCACTTTGCGCAGGCGTGCTTCCGCGGCGAAATCGAGCGCCGCCGGGCGGTACTCGCCGCTGGCGGCGCTGTCGGCCCAGTCGCGGATCACGCCGCGGGCTTCGCGTCCGGCGAAGCCGACTTTGTCGCCGGGGAAGTAACCGCATACCGCCGACACCAGGCGGAACCCGGCGATTGCCGCCAGCAACACGCCCTGATGCCAGCCCGGAAACGTGCGCCACCAGGGATGGCCGCTGCCGACGATCGCATAGCCGGCGAAGTCCTGCGGTCGCTGCGCCAATGCCAGAGCGGCGAGCTGTCCGCCCAGGCTGTGGCCGGCGACGATCCATTGCGTATCGGCAGCGGCTTCGGCCAGTTGCTCGCGGCTGGCGGCTACGTCGGCGAGCAATTGCGCATAACCCCAGTCGCAGGCCCGTGCAGCGCGCCAGTTGCTTGAATCCTGTCCGCGCCATTCGTGCAGGGCCACGCTCCAGCCGCGCCCGGCCAGCGCAGCGGCAAAGTGACGGTACTTGCGGGCGGGCACGCCCATGGCCGGTAGCCAGAGCAGGCCCAGCTTTCGCCCGGGCTCGCCGCGCAGCAACAGCAGTTGGGCGGCGTGGCCGTCGGCAGCGGCAACGCACAAGGATTCGGGCGCCGGCTCGGGCGCAGCAGAGGGCAAGGGCATGTGCCGATGGTATCCCACGGGCGCTGCCGGCTTCGACCTGGTCGGCTGCCGTTCAGACACTGTCGATTTTGTTAAAAAGCTTGAGTAGACTGCTCGCGCTGTGTTTGCACGGTCTGAACGTTTGACCCGATGCCACCGATCGGCTGATCCGCGTCATCGCTTTGTCTTGAGCCCTGCAACCAGTAAGGCGATGGCCTGGCCATCTATGTTTCGAGCTTGGGAGAGCGTTTCATGTCGGATCGTGAGGTTGGTACCGTCAAGTGGTTCAACGATGCCAAGGGGTTTGGCTTTATTGCCCGTGAGAATGGCCAGGACGTCTTCGTCCACTTCCGCGCCATTGTCGGCAATGGTTTCAAGAGCCTGCAGGAAGGCCAGAAGGTCAGCTTCAAGGTAGTGCAGGGCCAGAAGGGCCTGCAGGCCGACGAAGTCAGCGCCGTCTGAAGAAACTGCCGTTGCGTGGGGGAGTCCGAAACGCCACGAAGCGATTCGTGGCGTTTTTCATTAATGCGCCAGTGCGGTCGGCGCCATACAGGGTTGAGCCATGAGCCAGACCATCCTGATCGAGCCGCGCATCCACGATATCGGCGGTGGCCTGATCGTACGCCGCGCCTTGCCGCATCTGCGTGCCCGCGCGGTGGGTCCGTTCGTCTTTCTCGACGAGTTCGGCCCGCTGGACGTGGCGCCGGGCGGCGGCACCGATGTACGGCCGCATCCGCATATCGGCCTGGCCACTGTCACCTATCTGATGGCCGGCGAGATGGTGCATCGCGACAGCCTTGGCACGGTGCAGGCGATCCGTCCCGGCGACATCAATCTCATGAGTGCGGGACGCGGCATTGTCCATTCCGAGCGCGGCAGTGCGCAGGCCAAGGCCGAGGGCCAGTACCTGCACGGCCTGCAGACCTGGCTGGCCTTGCCGCAGGACCAGGCCGAGTCCGCACCCTGGTTCCGCCATTACCCCGGCAGCAGCCTGCCGCGGGTGCAGCATGACGGCGCCAGCCTGCACGTATTGATGGGGCGCGCCTTCGGCGTGGAGTCGCCGGTGCAGGCGCCGTCGCCGACCTTGTACGTGTGGATGGACGTCAGCGCCGGCAGCCGCGTGTCGCTGCAGGCCGACTACGCCGAGCGCGCACTGTATGTCGTCAGCGGCGGCATCGAGGTGGATGGCCAGGCCGTGCCGGCGAACGAACTGGCGGTACTGGCGGCGCAAGCCGACAGCTTCACTGCGGTTGTCGACAGCCGTGTCGTGCTGCTCGGCGGCGATGCGCTGGATGGTCCGCGTCACCTGTGGTGGAACTTCGTGGCCAGCAGCCGCGAGCGCATCGAGCAGGCCAAGCAGGATTGGGCCGCGCAGCGTTTTCCATCTGTACCGGATGAGACAGAATTCATTCCGCTGCCCGAGCACTGAAATCCTTGCTGCAAACCGCGGCACGCATGACGGGCAATGAGCCGCGCGAATTGCGGCGCACGATCGTTCGGCGCAATTCGCTGCGCTCATCGCGCCCTGCTCGACACGCGCTGCTTTCGTCGGGTGCGATGAGCAAGGCGAATTGCACCGCCACCGCACGACAGGCACGAAAAAAGCGGCCCTGTTCGGGCCGCCCGGTTTTCACTCATTCAACCAGTGCAACAGCGCGATGGGGCTCGGGCCTCAGGCCACCTCCAGAGCCGCCTGCGGCTTGTTCACCGTACGCCGTTCGCGTCGCGATGCGCTCCAGTCGGCCAGGTCGATCTTGTCGCGCAGCCGCGTGCAGGCGCCGATCAGGCGATTGACCGCATCGTCGTCGAGGCCGGCGTGCAGGGTCAGGCGCAGCAGCGCGCGGTTCTTCGCCGTGGCCGGTGCGCAGAAGATCGCGCCGAAGATGTTTTCCGCCTCGAACGCATCGCGCACCTTCATCACGGCAGCTTCTGTGCCGACTTCCAGCGCGATGATCTGCTCGGTGCCTTCGCGTACCGGATAGCCCAGTTCCAGCAGCGCTTCGCGCACGCGCCGGGTGACGTGCTGCAGGCGTGCACGGCGCCAGCCTTCGCGCTGGATCACGCGATGCGAAGCGTCGATGCCAGCCAGCTCCGGCGGCAGCAGGGTGGAGGAGAAGATCGCTGGCATCGACTCGAAGGCGAAGTACGGCTTGAAGCGGCGGCTGCAGCTGATCAGGCCCGCCCGCGCGCAATACGCCTTGGCCAGGCTGGCGGTGACGAAATGCACGCGGTCGTTCAGGCCGAGGCTGGCGACCAGCCCTTCGCCATGCACGCCGTGTGTGCCCAGCGAGTGCGATTCGTCGACGATGAAGATGCAGCCGTGGCGCTGTGCGATAGTGGCGAATTCCGCCAGCGGGCAGATGCTGCCGTTTGTGCTGTAGATAGAGTCGACCAGTATCAGGCCGGGGCCGTGGCGCAGGATCTGCCGCTCCAGATACTCCGGATCGTTGTGGAAAACCGGCACCGACTGCGCGCCGGCAGCCTTGATGCCTTCCCACAGCGATGCATGCGCCAGCATGTCGATATAGACCGGCGTGCGCTCTCCGGCCAGGCATTGCACCAGGCCGATGTTCGCCACATAGCCCGACTGGCAGAGGATGGTTTCTTCGCTGCCCAGGGCCAGGGCGAGTTCGCGTTCGACCACGTGCAGCGGATCGTCGTCATGCTGCAGAAACAGGCCGGACATCATTGCGCCGTTGCCGGCGCAGGCGAGTGCCTCGCGCTGCGCGGCGACAATTTCCGGATGCCGCGTAATGGCCAGATAGTCATTGCTCTGCAACATCAGCGCATTGGCGCCGGGCTTGGCGCCGCGCAGGATATGGCGGCCGTTCCAGCTCGTGGCGACGCGCTCGTTATGGAATCGCTCCACGCGCTGGCGGGCGAACTCCGGCAGCTCCGGCGAACGCACCGGCAGCATCTGGAAGGAAGGGGTGACAACAGACGGGAAGGAAATAGACATGACTGCAAACCTCTCACGGGAGTTTATGGACCAAGCCATCCCTGGCTGGCTGCGGTTACGGCGCCGCAGCGGGACGACCGGTCCGGCCTTGGGCCGGTCGGAATCGAGAGGGTTTGCGATGATGCGCGACTATCCCGCGCGCGGCGGGATGTCGATATTGTCCTGTTCGCGCAACCAGTTGCGGTACGACTTCACATGGGCCAGCTGCAGCGGTTCAAGGTGATCGATAAGGCTGAAGTAGTAGCAGTTATCGCCTTGTATCGCGGTGGCCGGAAACAGGTTTGCGCCAGGGTCGGCAATTTGCGGGCTGTAGAAGCCACCGCTGGACCAGAACCAGGGCAAGGCACTGCCGGAGCGCAAGGCACGCAGCAGGTTGTCCGGGGCACCGCGATCTTCGGCCACATCGTGTTGCTCGCGCAGATCATCGTCGGTCTGTACAAGCAAGAAGCGGCCCACTCCCCAGGCGTCGAGCATGAGCACGCCAGTGGGATTGCACACCACATACGATTCGATCGGCTGGAAGGTAGCCACGACCGAATCGAATACGGCACGGAAGGCTGGATCGCGCAGGAACGAGAATCGCCCCATCGCCAACGCTTCGGCGACGAAGGCGCCGGCGCGCTCGAAATAGCGCTGCTGCAATTCGCGGATGGCGACTTGCAATTTGGCCATGGCCTGCGGATCGCTCTTGCGAATGAAGCGATCGATCACGCCGGAATTGAAGGCTTCGATCGCGACCGAGTCTTCCGCGCGGCCGGTGAGCAGGATCTTGCCGATCAGCGGATTGTTGAGCCGCTTGCAGAAGGTGACGCCGTCCATTTCCGGCATGAAGTAGTCGACGACGAGAACGGAGACTTCGGAAAACCGCTCCGGGTCATACACAATGCGGTGGATCGAGTCCACATCAAGGGCGACCAATTCCTGGGTTTGCGAAGGTCGGTCCTTCCAGCGGTGGAAGGATGCATTCGCATCTATTTGTTTTTACAAGATTAAATTGACAGAAAAAAGCCTGTGCAGGAATTGTGTAGAACATTTTCACCGCACAGCCCACAGATTGAAGGCAGAGAGGCGGACGGCAGTTACTTGCCCCTATCGGGGCTGTTTCAAGGGGCAGTGGCCTGAGGTCAGCCTTGATCGCGTTCGTACTAGAGGTAATGACGGTTGACGTTCAGCCAGTCGGTGACTCGTGACGTGGCGGTAGTTGCCGTTAGGGGCTACCTTCATCACGCGACCACCCTCGATGCTTGGCTTTGGCAGCAAGGCTTTGGTAAACGTCTTGCTTGGACTCAAGTGCAGTCAGAAGGCGTTTCGCAACCTCGTCGCAAATAGGCTTCCGATCAGCTCTTATTAAAACCCTTGACGTAATGTCATTCTCATCCTTTTGCTCTTCGTATGAGAACGTTAGCCAACCCCAAGCGGCAAAGAGTTCGAGTACAGCAATATGCGGAAGATATAGATCTCCGTCACAGTAGTCGACTTGGTCAGTTACAAGTACATCAAATGCAAGCTCTTCTCCATAGAAGACGACAGAATGTCCGGCCTTGATCGCAGCTTTCGCCATAGCATCGTAGTCCGCAGCGTAGAATGCTAGAAAGTTAAGTAGCTCGTCTCGATGAAGCTGAGCACTCCAACTTCCAAAAGTGTAGTAGAGCTCCTCTCGGTAGATCTCTATTTCCGTCGTCTGAAGTCCTTTGCTCTGACTTGTCCGTGAGTCGAATTCGTCGTGATGGTCGAAGCACAGAAAGGCTAGATTTTTTGATGCGTTGTTGTTCCGATCACCGTCGAGGTGGGCAATTTGCCCCTTTTTGACGGAGGAGTCTTTGGATAGTCCGTAGCAAATGCAGCATCGGCGACGAGATTGGACAAGCACCTCGGCCTGAGTCGAGCCTGGAACCTTTGTGCGCGACGACATATCCGTAGTCCTTTTAGGGCTTAGGTTCAGCCTCCAGTAGGCCAATGCTTACCTGCGCGCATACCAAAGCTATGCGATCCACTGCGGTCTAACGCCATAGCTCTCTCTGGAGAACTGCATCTTGGCAATCTTCACATTCATGTTGATCGATTGGATCTTATTGACAATCTCAGTGACCCGATCAGACGACATTCGAGCACCTAATATCAACTCTTTAATCGCATCCGTCGGGATATCGACAAGTCGTTTAGATTCTCGCGTAATGAGTCGCACCTCCTGCTCATACGCCCAGCAAGTTGGCTTTGTAAGAACTGCCGCCATAGCCAGGTCATCACCCTCCAGAAAATCGGCGTTTGGAGGAATGTCTTCGTAGCGAACGTCGTGCAGAATTCGCATACGCATTTCCTTATCGCCACCGAAGAATGGATGTGCAGGATCATATCCAACAGAAAATCCGGTATGGCCGTTGGCGTAGTGTGACCAGAGCAGCGGATTTGTAAGCGCACGACAGAAGCATGTCACGCCAGCACTTGCGAACTGTGCATGCATTTCTGGTCTTGACGCGAGGGTACTAAAGGCATGGAACTCAAATGGATCATTCAGACTTTCAATAGATGCTGACCATACGCGGCTCGCCAAAAAAGTATCAAAGTCGCGTGGTTGACTATCTGGACGGTACTGATAAATACGATAGTAAGAGCGAGTCACAAGAATGTCCTTTTAAAAGGATAATCATAAAACGCAACCGGCTTGGTGGTTTCCTATGCAGATTCTTGAATCGCAGATAGAGCCAAACTGAACAGTCGCTTTTCGAACACTGGCGAACTTGAATGTGAGCGTGCACCAAAAATTGCCGCCATCCGTTAGGCTCTGCGAACTAATCGCTCCAGCAGTTGAAGCGTAGCGTGAGAGCGCGGTTCGCTAGTAGGGCGACTATCCGACACGTCCGTCGACAGCACAAGTTTTCGTGATTCCTTTGCATTCCGCCGTAGTCGCGATTGATCTGCGTGATTCGGGTTGGGCAACGAGTCCATTTCTTGGCCACACGGCACGGGGGGGGTAAGGGCCTAGGTCAGGAAGAATTTGGTGGCTAGCCCTAGAACACGACGACCCCAGGCAGAAGAAGGCGATGTGCGCTGGACGCAGAAGCACGCAACGGTTACTACGGCAATAGCTGGCCAGACAGCGGTGAGAGGATTGCTCGACCACGCTCCGGTATGCCTCGCTGCGGTGAAGGCGCCGATCCTCTCAGCTATATGGTCTGCGAAACGCACCTGCGGAGGCGGCTGCGAGCCGCGTAGCGTGAACCGCAAGATGCCGACCGCTTCGGGATGGTTGTAGCCGACAGAACTCAGACGGCTGTTGTCGGATACGACAAAGGGGGAAGGGTGAGCCCCCCCCTGCCGCTAGACGAAAGCGTTCATCTCCTCTGTTGTCTGAAGGCGTACTGGCCGCCTGACGCCCGTGAACAGTCTTCACAAAACTGAAGAACCGGCGTGCCTGTCCAAAACCGGCGTGGCGTTTTCGGGGGGGCGTAGCAACACGCAGCGTCGTCATTGGCTGCCAAGCTGACAATGACGACGCATGAAACACCTCGGTATACATTGATTTTTTGGCACGATTTCGGAATGATGGAGGCATGACGACCAGCGTCGCGGAACAGCTCGCGGCCCTCCGTGCGGAAGTCGGAACCCTCCGCCGCGAGAACGCGCGTCTGCTGGTCGCGCTCATGGAAGCGCATCAGGAGACAGCCCAGGCGCGCCACGAACGCGATATGAGCCGGGGCAAGGCGGAACGCTTGAAACGAAACCTACAGGCGTTTCAGGACGGTTCGAGGGGAAACCCTCAACGTGGACAGGCCCACGCGAAAAACCTGCATCGGGTGCTTTCCCCTTCCGGCCAGGAGGGGAGCTAGCACCGTCGTATGAAAACCAATCAGGTCAACAACCTGCGTAGAAAGGAGGTGCCAACAGGCACAAACGCGGGTGCATCGGTCGATGCGCCCAAGCTCAATAGCCCCTGCCTGCCTCGATCTGATCGAGGTGGGGTTGCTGGCTGGCTCCCGGAGCCACCAGTGACGGCGTGAACACTTACCGGAACTCCGGCAATGCGTGTGAGCTTGAAATACGACCTGCGACACCTGGCCTACCGCAACAAAGACGGGAGCTTTGGCACCCAGGCAGAGAGATTAAAGACTCTGACCAAGATGGCCGACGACCTGAAGGGGTTGGGCTATCAGAATATGACTGCCGACAGCCTCAAGCCGAAGCACGTCGAGGCGTTGGTGAAGTCCTGGCGTGGACAAGACCTGTCAGTCGGCACGGTGAAGAACCGCATGGCGGCCCTTCGGTGGTGGGCCGAAAAGGTCGGCAAGCCGGGCATCATTGCCAGCGACAACGCCTTTTACGGCATTGCTGACCGCAAGTACGTCACCAACAAGACCAAGGCTGTTGAGTTGGGCGGCGATGGCCTGGAGCGGGTCACTGATCCCTGGACGCGGTATGCCCTGCGCTTGCAGGCCGCCTTTGGCCTGCGCCGCGAAGAAGCCCTGAAGTTTCGCCCCAAGGTCGCGTTGGTCGCCATTGAAGTCGGCCAGGTCGTACAGCTCAAGGCGTCCTGGTGCAAGGGCGGAAGGCCGCGCGAGGTTCCGATACGCACGGCGGAACAGGTGGCCTTGCTCCAGGAGGTCGCTGGCTTCGCCAAAGGCGGCTCGCTGATTCCGTCCAACAAGCTCTATGTTGAACAGCTCAACACCTTCAAGCACCAGACGGCGAAGGCTGGCCTCTCGAAAACCCACGGCCTACGGCATCAGTATGCGCAGCGTCGCTACCTGGAGGAAACGGGCTTTCCTTGCCCTGCTGCCGGCGGCCCGACCTCACGTCAGCTCGGTATTGACGACAAGGCCCGCGACCGCGATGCCAGGTTGAAGATTTCTCGCGAGCTGGGCCACGAGCGAGAGCAGATAACGGCGGTCTATCTCGGTCGATAGGCTGGTATTGAAGCTCTCGTCTACTGAACCGGGCTAATCCGGGTCCATGCACATGTACTGCAACGCCATATTTCAGCGGCAGCAACCGTGGCGATTGAATGCACTGTTTGCTTTCCACAAGACGTGCATTCGAACCCCTTTTTCTTTGCTCCGGCGGACGGTCTATCGAACGCAGTCCACCAGACAGTGCCACACGCATTGTTGCCGCAGTGATATGCCCCCTTATCCTGTGTGGCAGTAGATTTGCCACATGCAGGGCAACGAAAACCTTTGGCCATTGTTGCATCCTCCAGGCTTGCGGTTGGAAGTACTCATTCAGCAGCGGTGCGTCTGCTAGTAGACTACGTCAACCTGTCTCGAACCGCTAGCATCCGAAGTGTATCTCTGCACCTTTGTTCTTGTTGAGCTTCTAATTTTGGACCTACTTCAAGCCGCTTCTTGGTGGCGAGAGCGACGGCGAGGCTCGTGAACGCGAGGCCAGGTTGCGGATTTTCTGCTAGCTCGGCCACGAGCGCGAGCAGATTACGGCGGTGTATCTTGGGCGATAGTGGTCATGAGAGAGTACACCGCTAGCTCTGCGCGCCTTCTGTGAGGCGTAGAATGCAAAAGTTTGTTCCGCCAAAGCCCAACGTAAATCGCGGAATGCATATCAGCCCGACCGGTCTGGAGGAGTGAATTGTGATTCGCAGGGCATTGAAGATTGCGAGCGCGGGACTTGGTTGGGGCGGGCTGGTCGTTGGTCTCGGCATCTTTTGCCTAGAGCTCTGGGGAATCGCCAAGCCGCTATGCATGAAAGACCCAAGCTGGTTAAGTGCCTGCGCGGCCTGGGCGCAAGCCTTGCTGTCCGCAGGCACGTTGGTGGCAGTGTTTTTAGTACTCGCCATACAGCGAGGGCACGCACTAGCTGACCTACGCAGAGTGGAGGTCACAGCCGCTCGGGCATTCGCGAGGCGAATACTCCCACCCCTCGAAGAATGGGGCGCGCGGGTCGGGATCGGCGGACGTTTTCTAGCCTACGGAAACAGTCGGGAGATCGCGGGCAAATACTTGAGCGGCGATGCGCGTATTGAATTTTCTGCGCAGCAGGAGCTGGTGACGTTTTTAGAGCGGGCGCACTTGCTAGGAGGATCAGAGGCGACGTTTGCCGAAGCAATCGAATTAGGCCGAGACTTTGATCGCGACACCTTGCTCCTGGGGAAGAAGGCATTGCTCGTCCTTGACATATGGTCAGATACCGACGATGAGAAGATACAAGAATTGGCAAAAAGTGCAGAAGAGTTGTGGGCAAAAATCACCCTAGTTGCGCATCGTGCCCGCGAGGTCGCCGACCGCGGTGCATGAAAACCACTTCGAATCCATCATCTCTCGCTCCTTACTGCTGCGCTTTTCCTTGAGCCTAATTGCAAGAGTAATCTTCCCACATAAGTGTGCCGCGCGGGCCGTTGTCGCGCTGGCGGCAGCTATATGCTGCCCAATCTATGCCTTCCCGAAACCGAGCGCGAGCAGATTACGGCGGTGTATCTACGCCGCTAAAGTTCCAGGTCGTCTATTTCCTTTCCCTTAGCGCGTTCTTGCTCACGCGCCTTCTGGCTTTCGGCTTCACGGGCGCGCCGTTCTTCAAGCTGATGCTCAGCGTCTAGGTTTGCTTTTGCCTCTCGCCATTCGGCTCCTCGGGCACTCACTAAAGAAATGAGTTCGGCGCGTTGCTTTTGTAGCTTATCGACTTTCGCCCAAAGCTCAGGCGTGAAGCCCTTTTTTTCTAGCTCGTCTTCTTTCGCTACGAGCTGGTCTTCCACGCTCTTCTTCTGCTCCACGGCATCTAGTAAGCGTCGCTTACAGCGGACCTCTTCTTCTTGCAGCGTGGTCATGATCCATCCTTGAGGCGTTTTGCAAAAGCACTCTCGGCATCCAATACCAGGCGGCCATCCGACACGTTTTCGCGAGCGGTTTGGACGATGAGTTGCAAAAGCTCGATATGTTTTAGCAAGCCTTCTCGTCTTGGGTCTTGAGACGGCAACGTCGCAAGTTCATTTTGCAGTACTTTTGCTTTTTGCTCTGCCTCGCGGGCACGCTGTGCTGATTGAACCATGCTTTCGTGCATTTTCTCCGAGTTGGCCTCGGATTCTTCAATGAGTTCGTAAGTCGCGGTCATCCCCTGACCCTTTCGCTTGTTGCCTCCTTTTATGTAAGCAGACCCCGGCTTGGTTGCAAGGGGTATTTTCACCCCCCTGTTAGCCGTGCCAGTTGCAGCTACAACCTCCGGTTGTTGTGAAGCCTCTGGCACATCGCTTGGCGGCATAGGCGACTGGTTGAGCTGCACCGACACCGGCGCACGCACCGCAGCAGCAGCCCAGACTGCTACATCCTGGTAAGGGATTTTGTACGCCAAGACCGGGCGTTGTCCTTGTAGGAATACGATTTGCCGCTGCTGATCGCCCCAAGTCGGTATTCGCATGACTTCGTCGGGCGTGATAAGCGGCACGCCGACATATTGCAGACTCTGGGTTTCAACGCCCCAAACGTCAGCCCAGAACAAAATTTTGCTGGTCTTGAAGGTTCTGGATGAAGTTCGAATGGTTTTCTGACCGACCATCTTCGAGACATATTCGGCAGTTTCGTAGTCGGCAACGCCGAAGAAGGAGCGCGCTCCGCAGTTGGCCAGTAGCGAGGTGGCCTTGTCGCCGTAAGTCTCACGGATTTGGCCGAGGTCTTGCGCGAAGAGCCAAAGCCGACAGCCGTAGCCAGCGAGGTAGGCCATGCCGTCTACGATGGGCTGCATATAGCCCAGGCTCGGGAACTCATCGAACAGGAAGGTCAGCGGTGGTCGGTCGTTCCGTGTTGGCAACTGCCTGGTCATCGTCGATAGGGCTAGTCCGAGTACGACGCGCAGCACCCCCTTGTAGGTGCTCAGATGTTCCGGGGGAATAATGATGTAGAGGGTCGCCACCTGGTCACGCAGCTCTTCAAGGCCAAAACTACTAACTTTTGTTGCTGTCGACAGATGTTCGCTATCCCATATAGTGGTCTGCGCCTGTGCCGTCGAGACAACGCCGCTACGCTCGCGGTCAGCCTTCTGTAGCAGTATGTTGGCCGCGCGCACGACGAAGGCGGATTTCGAAGCCGTCATCTTGTCTCGGACGAATTCAAGAAATGCTTTCTGATTGAGCGTCAGCAACTGGCGGACGCGCTGCATGTTCCGCTCGCCTTCCTCAGTTTCGCTGACGTAGCCGATGAGGCCTGCCAATAGGTTCTTGGCGGCTTCCTTCCAGTGATTGCCCTCTTCTTCATCTTTCCCTGGCACGATGAGCATGTCGGCGATGAGCATGGCGTCATCGAATGCGGCGGGCGTGCCTCGTCGTACGAAGTCCAGCGGGTTGAAGCCACTGGTGTCGTTCTCGAAGGGCGCGAATCGGAAGACCTTACCGAAGTGGCCGCGTCTCTCTCCGGACAGCTTGTAGTTCTCTCCCTTGATGTCGTTTACGACCATGCTGCCCGGGTAGGTCAGCAGGTTGGGAATGATGTGGCAGGTTCCCTTGCCCGTTCTAGTCGGGGCAATGGTTATCAGGTGCTGGTCACCGTCGTAGTACATCGCGCTGCCATTGGCTGCGCCTAAGAAGAGCGGACCAGGCTTGATGCCGGGGAAGGCATTGCGATTCCAGTCGGCAGTTCCATGGGCGACCGTAGAGTAAAAATCTACCGCGTCTAGCAGGGCCTGAATGGCACGTCGATCACGCCAAACTGACACGGCATACGCGACGAAGATGGCGAGAACAATAATGATGACGACTTGAAGCGTCATCCAAAGGGTATCTAAGTTCATCGCGGTGCTCCCGCGACAGGGGGCAGCGGAAGGGCCGGCGGCTGTCGGCGTCGAAACAGCGCGATGGCAAGCAGGAAAGGCAGGATTTCGCCGACGAAGAACGAGGCGAGCACAGAGGTGCCCACGTCGGGAAAGCGGATTCCTGGGGCGATGCCAGAGTAGTACGTAGCGTCGTACCTCTGAAACCCTACATTTTCACGAGCTACCCGCTCTTCCAGCACGATGAGCAACTTGCCCTTCTCGCTGGATTCGGCCCAGTTCCAAGCTAGGACATTGAAGGCTATGAGCAGGGTCAAGGTGCCCAGGGCGGCCCCCACTTTGCTTCCCTGTAGAGAGCTTGAGGTTGATCGACCGGGGCCATGCCGGAACCGTCGCCATAGCCAAGGCAAGACGACGGGTGCGAACGGCAAGACAAAGCCAACGAAGATCGCCCAACCATAAGTAAGCCAAGGATTTTGGTAAACTATTTTACTTGGCCATAGCTGCGTGTACGGTGCCGTGCCGTCTGCCTCCATCTTGTGTTGGTAGAGCGTGATGGGCCCGGCAACTTCAAAGGGCGAAGTTTTTATGTCCCAAGCAAGAATGTTGAGTACAACAAACAGAACAACGCAGGTGGCAAGGGCCCTTTTTTTCCTGCTGTCCAAAGCGCGCCAAATACCTCGCATGAGGTGCTTCCTTCGGTGCCACAGCCACGGCAGAAGGTAAGCCACAATGAAGGGCAATACGAAACCGGTGAACAGGGCAACAGCCCAGGAGTACCAGATGCTTCGATAATAGAAGCTATCGGGCTTTAGGTCGGTGTACTGAGTGACACCATCCTGCTGGTGCTGATACAGCGGGATCACTCCTGCATGCTGCTGAGGTGCAGTCCGTATGTCCCAGGCCGCAATGTTCAGCAAGACCAACAGGGCAAGCATTACCCAGGTTCTCCAGCGTTTCCACATTGCCATTCCCCGAAGCTCGCCGGTGTAGTACCCGAGCATTGGGAAGGCAGGTGTCACGAGCGCGCCGAACCTCTCACTCCACGTTAGGCGAGCAGAGTTGACGAGTTTTGCTGCGGAGGCGTCTCGCGTGTTTCGAGGCTATTCGCGCCGGATCAGCTCCAGCCACGCGCCACGCTTGCTGGCCGGAAGACGGCGGTAGTGCACGAGCAGCGCGCGCTCGTCGGGGTTGCGCGCAATAGCTGTCACCGACCGCCCTAATGGAGCCACCCAAGATCGGGCTAATGGAGCCAGTAGAAGTGCCCTAAAAAGGGCTCTCGAACAGGGTCAGGATGCGGGGGATTTCGGGGCTTTGGCAAGAGGGGGTTTCGGGGCGGATTTGGCATCACGCGGAGCCCGGTAGGAATCGCCGTCGAGCACGATGCGGTAGGCGCCGTGACGTAGGCGGTCGATGGTGGCCTCGGCGAGGATGCGGTTGGCGGGAAAGGCGTCGTGCCATTCGTCGAAGTCGAGGTTGCTGGTGACGATGGTGGAGTTGCGCTCGTAGCGTTCGGCGATGAGTTCGTGGAGATCTTCGTCGTGGGGTGTGCGCAGGGGTTTGAGACCAAAATCATCAATGATGAGGAGGTCGAGCTTGGCCAGCTGCTGCAATCGCCGTTCGTAGGTTCCGATGGCGCGCGCCTTGTGCAGGGTGCCGGTGAGCTGGGTCTGTGTGGTGAAGAGCACATCGTGGCCGTGGCGAGCGGCGGCGTGGCCGAGTGCCTGGGCGAGATGACTTTTGCCGGTGCCGCAGGGGCCGACGATGAGAACCGGCGCTCGTTCGGTGAGATAGCGACCGGTGGCCAGGTCGTGGATCTGAGCGCGATTGAGCGAGGGGATTCGGTCGAAGTCGAAGCCATCGAGGGTTTTCTCGGCGCGGAAGCTTGCGCGGCGTAGACGCAAGGCGAGTTTCTTCTGGTCACGCCGTGCGATCTCGTCGTGGATGAGCAAGGCAAGGAAGTCGGTATAGGCGAGGTGTTCGCTGACGGCCTGGCGGTTACGGGCTTCGAGGGAGTCGAGGATGCCGGACAGGCGCAGTTGCTTGAGAGCGGGGTTGAGCTGTGGGATCGGGTTCATGGTGTCAATTCCTTCAATAAGTTTGTGTATATAGGTGAACAGATTGCAATAAATCTTTGTTGGTTATTGTCAGTGCCGCCGACCGGTATCGTTCTGGCGGCAGAACCGGCCGCCGTGAACATAGGTCTCTGCCATGGCGTCGAAGGCGTCGGCTTGCGCCGCCTGATCGAGTCCATTGGCAAGGATGGTCTTGACGGTGCGATAGCGTGGCGAGTCGAAGCTCATGGCGCGCTGACAAGCCACTTCCAGACGTGCCGGGCCGTGGGCTTTGGCCAGACGGATCACGCCTTGCGCCGCTCGCAGGTTGTCCATGACCCGATCAGCGAACAGGCGCGTGATGAGCTTCAAACACGACGGTCCGATCCGTTGGGCTTCCTGCAGGCAGTACTGCGGATCGGCGAGCGACCACGCCAACGCCTCGGGCGGCAGATGATCGCGGACCGTGCTGCGCGCGCCGGGGCGCGAGTGGCGCGGGTGCGTGGCGACAAGCTCGTGCTCGCGGTAGCAGGTGACCAAGCTCGCCGTGGCCTTGAGCCACAGGCGCTGCCCCATGAGCCGGAACGGCACCGAGTACAGCACCTTCTCGAACTGCACATGCGCGTCACGATGGACACTGACCTGAGCCCATACCGCCAGCTCCGGCGGTACGTCGGGCAACGGTTTGAGCAGCGCCTGTTCGGTCTGCGCAAAGACGCGCAGTGGCTGCTCCCGTGTCGTACCGTGGCAGCGTGTGCCAGCATCGGAGAACACCCATTCCAGCAGCTGGCGATTGGCATCGGGCACGTCGCGGAATGTACGTAATGGAACAAATGAACGTTTTATGTACTTGACGCCGGACTCGACAATGCCCTTCTTCTGCGGGTCTGCCGGTGGGCACGCACTGATGCGAAAACCATAGCCTTCCGCACACTGGGCATACGCACGCTGCACGACCGGATCGGTGACCGATGCCCGCGTGATGGCGCACTTGGGATTGTCGATGATGATGCGCTCGGGCACGCCGCCGAAGTGCTCGAAGGCGCGGCGGTGGCAGGCCAGCCATGTGGCCACCGTCTGGTCGCGCACCACCTCGGCGTACTGGTGGCGCGAGAACGCCAATGTCATGACGAAGATCCACGTCTTCATCACCTCACCGGTGTGCACGTCCACGATCGTCGGCCCAGCGCCGAAGTCCACCTGTGCCGCCTCCGCCGGCAAGAACGTCAACCGCATCGTCGTCACCAGCGGTCGCTGCGCGGCCATGTGCTGAACAAAACGGCGGACCGCGGAATAGCTGCCGGTGTAGCCGTGGTTGCGCCTGAGCGTGGCGTGGATCGTCGTGCCCTGCACGCCCGCGTCGACCCACGTGACGATCTGCTCTCGCCAGGGTTCCAGCGTTGATACGGCGGTCGGCGTGCGCGGCGCGTCGCTGAACACAGCAGCCAGGGCCGCATCATCGGGCAGAGGCTGCTGGGCATCCAGCCACCCCTGCGAGGTAGCCTGCTGCCGAACCTCGGCGACCTTGCGTCGCCCCATCAGACGGGATCGCGCGACATCGCGATCGGAGTCGCCCTGGCGCAATCGCACCAGGACCTGTCGGTACTCATACATCTCGAATCTCCGGTTGCTCATCGCTCCCCCCAGGCAAAAGGCCCGGAGGGTAGCGGTGAATGGGAGTTCGAGAGCCCGTTCAGGGCATCAGCTGGCGCCTTTAGCCCGATCCTCGGCTGGCTCCATTGCGGCGATCATCGGCTGGCTCCAATAGCCCGATCATTCGCTGGCTCCATTACCCCGGTCAGCACCTGGCTCCATTACGGCGATCCTGGAATGGCTCCATGGGGGCGGTCGGTGACAATAGCCGCAGGGTCAACGCCAGGGGCGTCTTTCGACCCGTCCATGTTCGCGATGGCTGGTGCGCCGCATATCAGTTCATCGAGTGATCGGCCGACTGCTTGGCGCAGGGTATCGAGCAGCCTGAAGCCGGGCGTCTCGCGCCCGTTCTCCCAGGCCGATACCGATGATTTTGTGACGCCGAGTTCGAAGCCGAGCTGCTCCTGCGTCATGCCGGCTGCGATGCGCGCCTCCCTCAGCCGATCCCCAAACCGTTTCATACCGCACCTTGCGCGACGTACCTGTCCGCAAGGTATGGAAGTTCCACACTACTGTCGTACGGCACAGCTTGACACTTGGGTATGGCATAGCAAGACTTGGCCAGGGCGGAAAGGCCGAACCGGACGGCCTGTCCAATGGAGCGGGAGGGCGAACCTGGCCGCGCCCCGCTCCGTCTGCCGCCACAGACCGCCGGCGCGGGTGCGTCACCGGGCGGCTGTCCCTCATCCGACGAATGAGAAAGGCATATGAAGATTTCCAACGTCCTCGGCGTTTTGCTCCTGGCGGCGACGGTGGCCGGCTGTTCGAAAGACGCAGACCAAGCCGCGAGTACTGCTGCCGCCAGCAACAAGCCGGCAGCATCGACCGCCAAGGAAAGCGCAGACACACCACAGTCAACGGTGGCTCAGTTCTACGAATACCGCTCGAAGGGCGACTACGCCGCCGCGTACGACATGACAAGCGAGGGTTATCGCGGGTACTACGACAGACAGGCCTGGATAGCTGCCATGAGGGACTTCGAGGAGGCAGCGGGTGGATTCAAGCGCGCGGACGTAAAGTCATGGAGTCCCACCGACAAGATCGCAGTCGAGTACGGGAACCTCACAGCAAATGAGCGCGTTGTAGTTTCCGATACTGGGCCATATCGCATCACAGGCCTTGCCATCACGGCCCAGGACGCGGCTAGCGACGATGGACAAGGCGGGCAGGGCGAAAGCCGTGGGGAGCGTATAACCGATCCCGCTACTGAGATGACGTTCAACGGCGTGGTCGAGAGCATCTCGAACAATCGCCCGAAAGACCTTTTGAATCGGATGGAGTACGAGAAACGCTTCGGGAACCGCACACCGTGGCACCTCCTTGCCGGCCCGCGAGAGATGACGCTGCTTCACTTTGCCGCCTTACAAGGCGCAGCCGATAGCGCGGCCGAACTGATCAGGCTTGGAACGCCGGTCGATGTGCTGGCAGAGCATGATTCAACTCCGTTGTTCCTCGCTGCCTGCGCCGGTCGCATGGAAACGGTCAAGCTGCTCGCAAGCCACGGCGCGAATGTGGGCCGCCTGAACGATCAAGGGTTCAAGCCACAGGATTGCGCAAAGGCCCAGGGAAAGCTCGAAGTGGCCTCGTGGTTGGAGGCGCAGTCAGGCGGCATTGCAAAATCACCCTTCGAACCCCTGCGGCGACTGGAAGCGGCTGCTGGGACAAAGTACGACGAGCTGTGCTTGGCAGTGTCGAAGACTATCCGTTCAGCACCCAATGACCAGCAGACAATATCTCAGGCGAAAATGCTGATCGACGGCGGCTTCTTCTCGCAAGGCGATAGCTGCTTCGTGATCGAAGAAGGGCCGCCGGATTCAGCTGTGCATCAGATGAACGCGGCGATTCGCGGCGAGCGAGGTCGAGGCAAGGTCATGGGTAGCATCCTTGCTATCGCTGCCGCTGTCGGCAGTACAGAGATTGTGCGCCATGCCGTCGAGCATGGCTTTGACCCAAGCGGTGGCTTCTACTCGTACACGACACTGAACGGCCAGCATGGAAGCGGGCCGGCGATATTGCTTGCCACGCAGAATGGTCATGCTGATGTCGTGCAACTGCTTATCGACAAGGGTGCCGATGTGAACGCAATAGATAGCGGCTCAATGCGGCACCTGCTCGACTACGCCGAAGATCCGGAAATCCGACGAATGCTGGCCGTAGCGGCGCGTACCCAGTTGGAGAAGTCGCGCTGACCGATTGTCTTGGAGGCCGTCACTGGCGGCGCAAGCTGACAGTGACGGCCAGCGCGCGGCTATGCCACGCGCTGCTTTCTCGGGATAAAAGAGCGTGCCAGTCCCGTGATGGCCGAGGTCATCACGGCGACTTTTCTTCCTGGTCATCACGCAGCACGGTCGCCAGGTCATCACGCGATCACTTTCGCGCAGTCGCCTGTGAAAATCCCCCGCAGCCATGCGGTGCGCGCTACGTGCGCCGGGAGTTCACTACCTACACAGTGGGATTGAAGCCGCAGATCGTTGCTGCTAGAAATATTGTCGAAACAAAGTTCACTTTTCCCGCGCCATCCCGGCGTGGGGCATCCCACAGATGCCCCGCGACGCGGGGCTGGAGGCGAAACATGCTCGACAATCCCGCAGGGCTTTTGTGGCACCGCGTGGTTTTCCCGGAAGAGTTCGAGACCGACTACGAGGAACGGATACTGGCAGAGGCCCGGAGCATCGCTCAGCGGCGATTGAGCGGACGGCTCCATGTACGAGATCCGCGTGCCGCACGCGAGCTACTCATGCTGCGACTGCTCGGCAACCCGGAGGAGCTATTCGCGTGTGTATTCCTGGACAGTCGACACCGGGTCATCGCGTGCGAAATCCTGTTTCGCGGATCGATTGATGGCTGCGCCGTACATCCGCGTGTCATTGCACGATATGCGCTACTGCATAACGCCGCAGCAGTCATTGTGGCGCACAACCATCCGAGCGGTGTATGTGAGCCATCCGAGTCGGATAGGCGTATCACGCATCAGATTAGAGAAACGCTGAGCCTCTTTGACGTGAGGTTGTGAACCGCCCCGGCTTCCCCGGAGACTCCATCTCTTGAGAGGATGGAGCAATGAGCAAGTCAGCAAATTTTCCGAAGGAAGTGCGCGAGCGTGC
>NZ_SNZH01000018.1 GCF_004363655.1 Tahibacter aquaticus | reverse complement strand
CGTAGCCCCGGCGGGTCCCGACCCCGCCGCGCCGCGACCCTACGCCGCCTCGGCGGGACGGAACGGCGCGTCGCCGGCACCCAGCGCCGGGTGGAACGCACCTGACCGCAGCGTTGCCGGCACCCAGCGGAGCCTCCGCCGGACCCGGCCGAGGCACGCTGAGACCCAGCGCTGGGTTGGTCAGCCCCAACGCCGCGGCGCCGAGACCTTGCGCAGGGACGGCGCAGAGCAACCGAAGGACGCCGGGACCCTGCGCAGGGGCGGCCGGACCCGCTCCAGGGTCGCGAGCACCCACGGTAGGGTCGGCCGGCGCCGACGGAGGCTCGTCTGGACCCGGCCGAGGGTCGCGCGGACCCAGCGTTGGGTCGGCCGGACCCGGCCGAGGGGTGCGGGGACCCCGCGCTGGGTCGGCTGGACCCAACCGAGGGTCGCCGGAACGCCGACGATCTGCCGGGCTACGCCGCCTGCCTATTCCCCAACCCTCACACACCCAACGCCTGCACCAGCAGCGTGCCGACGAGCGCTACCTGCAGCATCGAAACCTGTGGCGAGTTCGACGACGACTTCGGCATCGCCACGCGCATGGCCCTCAACGACGGCGTGGCGTCATCGGCCGATCCATTTTCGCTAAACACCGACAGCATCAATCTCGTCATTACCACGTCGATGGCCTTCTACGGACCTGACCACCACAAACAAGACGGCTTCAGGGAAGGCCTCGGCGGTTTCTGCCAACTGCGAGCCGCGCAAACCGGGGAAGTGAACGCGGCGATGACCGCGCGGGTGACGGACTTCAGACCAGCGCGCGGCGGCGCAAACTGGTCTGCACGGCTTCCGCGCGTTCGCGCAGCGCATCGCGCTCGGCCGCGTCGAGGCGGCATTCGGACAGCACGAAATAGGCCGTGCGCAGCACTTCGCGCCAGCGCGGCTGGCGCGGCAGTTTGGCCAGGCTCAGATAGCGCTCCATCGCGCGCACGCGCAGGCGGCCTTCGTCGATGGTGACGCGCCAGACCCGGCTCTTCTCGGCCAGGTCGATGCGCGTGCGGCCGCTGCTGCGCTCCCAGGTTTCCACCGCGTAGACCATCAGCTCGACCAGCTCGCGGCGGAATGCATCGGTATCGGCGGGTTCGCCGACCACCGTGTCCACGGCGACCGTCGCACTGTCACCGTCGGCCGCGTCTGCATCGGCGGCGCCGGTGGCGACGATGTGCAGCACGGCGATGTCGGTATCGCCAGGCAGCAGGCTGCAGCGCGCGACAGCGCTGCCCTGGGGCAACTGCAGCCGCAGCTCGACCTGGCTGTCCTGGTCGTCGAGTGCCGCCAGCGCCTGCTGCAGGGCCTCGCGCGAGCCCGTATCGAGGAAATCGGCCAGTACCGTACCCAGCGCCGCTTCCCGCGGGCGGTCCAGCAACGCCGCCGCCGCCGCCGTCAGCGCGACCAGCGCGCCGCTCGCGTCGATCGCCAACAGTGCAGACTGGCTGCGGTCCAGCAATGTCTGTATGCGCCGGCTGTCCGCGCGCAGCGATTCGGCCATGCGGCGGAACTGCTCGCGCTCGTCCGCCAGGCGTGTTTCGCGCACCGCCGCAGCGACCTGGCTGCGCTGGCGCGCGCGCATGAAACCGCCCGCCAGCAGCAACAGCAGCACCAGCGCGCAGGCCAGTCCTAGCTGCAACTGCGTCGTGCGCTGCTGCAAAGCCAGCGCGGCGATCCGGTTCTCCGCCGCCAGCCGGTCGATGGCGCGCTGCTGTTCGGCCACGTCGAACTGCACGCGCAGCTGTTCGAGTCGGCGATCGTGCGCGGCGTCGCGCAGACGCGCATCGGCCTCGTGGAAGGACTGCTGCAGCACATAGGCACCGGCAACATCGCCCGCGGCGAACGCGGCCTCGGCGCTGGCCTGCAGCAGAGGTGCACGGTCCGCCGCATCGGCGGACTGCCGTGCCAGTGCGCCGGTCAGCGTCGTGCGTGCAGCGGCCAGATTGCCGTCGGCCCGGTACAACCTGGCGGTCTGCAGCGCGAGATTGGCCGACAGGGGCAGATTCAGCTCCACCGCAAGCGCCTGGGCGCGGGCCAGCGCAGTGCGCGCCTTGGGCAAGTCCTTCCGGTCCAGCGCGAGCGCGGCGACGGCGACCTGGGCGCGGATCTCATCGTTGCGCGCGCCCAGCGAGGCGAACGCGGCGACGACTTGGTCCAGAGCGAGGCCGGCCGGCTCCAGCGCGCCGGTCTTGATCAGAACCGCAGCCAGGCTTTCCCGCGCATGTGCTGCTTCGCGCGGACGCTGCGAGCGTTCGTACTCGGCCAGGGCTTCCGTATAGCGGCTCTGCGCGGTATCGAACTCGTCCAGGTCGCGATACAGGTCGGCCAGGTTGTTGTACAGCGGGCCGAGCTGCTCGTCCTTGCCGCGGCGCTTGAGTTCGAGGCTGGACAGATAGGCGTTCAAGGCCTCGCGATAGTCGCCGATGCGGCGCAGCGCATTGCCCAGGTCGTTCCAGCTCTGCGCCAGCGCGGTTTCGTCGCTGTGCGCCAGCGCGAGTTCCCGCGCCTGGCGGAACTTCAGCAGCGCATCGCCGAACTTTTCCTGGCGGTAGGCGAGGATGCCGCTGCGGCGGGCCAGGCGGAATTCGCGCATCCAGTGCACGGCGGCAGCGGGCAGGCCCGCGACCCGCTGCAAGGTGGCCGCCGCCGCCGCGAAATCGCCGGTGGCGGCCTGGGCATCGCTGCGGCGGAACAGCATTTCCTCGGCAAGTTCCGCATCGGCGCGGGGGTCCAGCGCAGCAAAGGCCTGTTCGCACACGTCGATGGCCTGGGCCGGCTGCCGGGTCTGCAGCTCGCGACAGCGCGCCGTCGGCGTATCTGCCTCATCGGGCGCTGGCGCGCCGGCGGCCGGCAGCACAGCGGCCGCGAACGCAACCGCGGCCAACCGCAGGCAGTGGCGCCAGACGGCAGCACCGCTCATGCGGCGAGGAAATTGCCCAGCAGTTCGCGCCCGTGCTGCGTGAGTATCGATTCGGGATGGAACTGCACGCCTTCCACGCGCAGCTGCCGGTGGCGAAAACCCATGATCTCGTCGATGCGGCCATCGGCCTGTTCGGTCCAGGCGGTGACTTCAAGGCAGTCGGGCAAAGACTCTTTTTCCACAACCAGAGAATGATACCGGGTCGCCTCGAACGGATCGGGCAAACCGCGGAACACGCCCTGGCCGGTATGGCGGATGGGCGAGGTCTTGCCATGCATGATCTGCGCGGCGCGTACGACCTTGCCGCCGAAGGCCTGGCCGATGGCCTGGTGGCCCAGGCAGACGCCGAACACCGGAATGCGCTCGCTCAGTTCGGCCAGCAGCTGCAACGAGATGCCGGCTTCGTTCGGCGTGCACGGGCCGGGCGAAATCACGATATGGCTGGGCTGGGCCTGGGCTACCTGCTGCACCGTCCACTCGTCGTTGCGGATCACCTTGACCTCGCAGCCCAGCTCGCCCAGGTACTGCACGAGGTTCCAGGTGAAGCTGTCGTAGTTGTCGATCATCAGCAGCATAAGTCGCTCGAACTCTTGAAAACGAAACGGGTGGTCTGGCGCAGGCGAAACGACAGCCTATTCAGGCCGCTGCCAGGGCGCAAATGAATTAGGTCTGGCCGGCCACAGCCGCCGCCGGCGCCACGCGTATGCGCTAGCCGTGCAGCCCGCGTTGCTTGCCCGCATCAGCGCCTGGTCCAGGGCCACAGCGCTTCGCAGGCCGCCGTCGCCGGACCGTCCACGCCACTGAAACCAAAACCGTTCCAGCGGTAGGCCGCCCGCCGCGTCGCGGGCGTGGACGGATCGAGCATGACGAAGGAATCGCCCCGGTGCAGTGCACAGATCGGCACCGAATGCGGTCCCGCCATGGCCAGCGCATCCAGCAGCGGCCAGGCCAGGGCAGAGCCGCGCCACTTCGCTACCAGGCCGTGCGGCCCCACGGCGTAGACGTAAGGCCGCACGCCGCTGGCCATGTCCAGTGGCGAGGCATGTTGTTCCAATGTGAATAAAAGCGAGGCTTCGCCGGCACCGGCCAGCGCTGCCGGCTGCAGCGAAAGGATGCGCTGGCGGCGCGAACGCCATTGCCGCTTGCCATCCTTCCAGCCCTCCAGCGCCAGCGTGTCCGGCGGCGTTGCACCAGACCAGGGTTCCGCGCGGACGGCTACGCCATTCAGTTCGAGGCCGCGGCGCAGCGGCGGCGTGCAGCCGGCCAGCAGCGAGGGCGCGGCATCGGCCAGGGTCGGGTAGGTCGTGCCGGGACGGGTCGTGGTATGCAGCGTGGCGCAGTGCAGCGCGCCGTCGCGCAGGCGGCAGTCGGCGATCGCACCGAGCTTGGACTGGGGATATTTCTGGTCGAACAGCAGGTTGCCCAGGGAAAAGTATACCGGCCTGCCGGCAATGCACTCCGCCGCCTGCACCACATGCGGGTGATGGCCGACGATGAGATCGGCGCCCTGCCCGACCAGCCAGGCGGCCTGTTCGCGCTGGGCCGCAATCGGCCAGTCGACCAGTTCCTGGCCCCAATGCACCGAAACCACAACGACATTGGCCAAGGCCGCAGCCAGGCGCAGTTTCTGCGCCAGTTCCACCGATGGAATCTGCTGCCGCTGGCCGTCGGCCGCGCGCACCGTGCTCACGGCAATCAGCGCGACGGTGTAGTCGCCGCGGCGGAAGAACTGCGGCGAACGGGCGAAATCCAGCGCCAGCACGCCGTGTTGCGCCAAGGCGGCGTAAGTGTCGCGGCGACCGGCACTGCCCAGGTCGCCGGCATGGTTGTTCTCGTGCGCGAGCGCGCTGAAGCCGGCTTGCGGCAGCGTGGCAAGCAATGCATCGCCAACGGCAAAACAGGGGCTTTCGCCGGCAATGCAGGCGCTGTCCTTGCCCGCAGCGCCTTCGAGATTGCCGCCAACCCAGTCGGCCTGGGCAAACAGCGCCGACAGGCCGGCCCAGGGCGAAGTCTGCCGCCGCTGCCATTCCTCCTGCACCTGGCGCGACAGCAGCACGTCGCCGCCGAACAGCAGGCGCACGTCCTCGCGCACCGGCGTTGCCGCCCGCGCCAGCGAGGTGAGCGCAAGCAATGCCGCTAGAACGGTGCTTTGGCCGGACACGACAGGCCCTTGTCGGAAATGAGGGCATCGATCCAGGGCGGTCTCGCCTGCTTGTCGACCTGCTTGCGCCATTGCGCGTCCTGCAGCGGCGCCGGCGCGCTGAACTCGTAATACGAATAGACGCTGCCCTTGACGATGGCGCGGCGGCCGAAATACGGCACGACCTGGTCCCACTCCAGCGGCCGGCCCACGGCCGCCATCAGCAGCGGACCGTCGCCGGCCACGTCGGCGATCTTCATCATCGGATCGGGATTGGACAGGGCAAGGTCTTTGTTGCTCAGGCTCTTGAACACCAGCAGATGATGCTCGGCCACGCGCGCGATGAGCAGAATCGCTTCGTAGTCGGCCTCGCTCAGCGCTTCGCCACGCAGCTGCTTGCGCGCCATCGCCTCGAACAGGCGCGCCTGCTGCGCGGTCGCCTGCAGGCGCCGGGCAATGCCGTCGCGCTGCGCCTGGCCATCGGCACCGAGCTGGTTCGGGTCGTCGACGCCGATATCACCCAGGCCCTGCAGCGACTTCTCGATCTGCTCGAACAGGCGTGCGCTGGCGGCGAAGAATTCCGCATCCGGTTCCACATAGCCCCGCGGCGGCCGCAGCACGATGGCCTCGAAGCCGCCTTCGCCGCACTGGGCGGCAATGCGCTCGTTCACCAGCGTGGTGGCATGGCGCAGCGTGGCCCACGAGGCCAGCCCGGTCTGCAGGCGCTTGCGCTGCCACAGCTCTCGCCCGAACGTCGCCGTGGCCGGCGTGTGCACCGCGTCCGACCATTGCGTCGCCAGCAGCTGCAGCCAGGCCTGGTAAAGGTCTTCGCCGCTGCCGGACTTGGCCGGGCGGCGCCGGGCAACCGTATCGATGACCGGCTCCAGCCGCGGATAGCGGCGGAATTCCTCGGCCAGCAGCGCACGCGCCGCACCGCTGCCCAGCGCCGCGGCGAGATCCAGCCCCGACGGCAGCAGGCGGCCGCCATCGGCGCCGACGATCTGTTCGTCCTTGGGCCAGTCGGCGTGATACACGCTGGACAGCAGCACTTCGTTGTCGAAGCCCCAGGACAGCGGAAACACCTGCGGCGCAGCCAGGGCATGCCGTGCATACGCCGGCACGGCAGCACCATCGCCCCAGACCAGCGGCGCGCGGCTGGGCGCGATGAACGGCTGGTAGGTCGCTATCCAGCGCTGCGCCGTGGCCTTCGTCGCCGCGGACGCCTGGCGCAGGCTGGCCGTGTCTTCACGCCTTGCCGCCAGTTCGGTGAGGTAGTGAACCGCCTTGAAATAGGCGGCGCGCTGCGGATCGCTGGCGTAGTGGCCGCGCGGCAGCAGTTCGCCGTAGTCAAATTCCTCGCCGGTGGCCAGGCTGACCGCCTTGCCCTTGGCCGCGGCAATCAGCGCGCTTTCGCCCTGCAGCACTGCAGTCGGATCGCGTAGCGGCACGATGGCGGCAAACGCCTTGGCCCAGGGCGAATCGGGCTGGCGCGCAGCCAGATCGGCGGCGGCGGTCTCGGCGAAGATCCAGAACGCCGGCATGCCGCGCTGGCTTTCGTTGACGATGAAAATGCCCTCGTACGCCGCGCCGATCAGTTCCCAGAAGATGTCACTGGTGACGAGGTAGGGCCGCGTCGGCGTGGTGGAATCATAGCCTCCACAACTGTAATTTTCCGAATCGTACAGTTGGTACAACTGTTCGTGCGGCAGCCGCCGGAACAGGCCGCTGTCGCTGCCGAAGCGGCGCTCGTCGTCGGCGCCTTCCAGGTACATCCAGGCATTCACCACATCGTGCAGCGGCACCTGTACCGGCACGTAGACCAGGCCCTGCCCTGTGCCTTCGTCGACCAGGCCGACCACGCCCTTGCCGTCGGCCACCGACGACGGCGTGCCGGCAAAGCGGAACTGCGCGGCCAGCGGCGTGCTCTTGCGGCCCTGCTCGGTGATCAGCTGTACGCCAGGCTGGCCCTTGTTCCAGTGCAGCAGGCCGACGCCGTTCGGCGTGACGGTGAGCGAACCGCCGCAGGGCTTGCCGGCGACGGGCGCGGCCTCGCCCCAGTTCATGCCCGCATACGGCAGCTTGTGGAAGCAGCCCTTTGCGTCCTGCCACAGCAGAATATGTCCACCCGGGTGAAACGCCGCCGGCACGGCCGAGGCCACGTCGTTGCGCGTAGGCTGTACGTCGACGTCATCCAGCTCGGTATAACGCGCTGCGGGACCGATGATCTGATAGTCGCGCCCCCCCTGCTCGAGCACCGAACGCGTCGAATAATTGCCGTCGGCCTGGCGTTCGGCGAAGACCAGCCGATACGACAGTTGCGGCTGCCCGCTCGCCGCGTCGTAGCGCGCCACGAACGGCCGCGGCGACACCAGCAGGCGGCGCAGCGGCTTGTCGCTGGCGTGGATGCGTTGCAGCTGCCAGCCGTCGGCGGCCGACGCCGCGAGGATGACCGACTGCTCTGCGCTGCGTCCGCCCAGGAACAGTTTCTTGCCCAGCGGATGCACCGTGATGCTGGCCGGCACGAGATCCGCCCCGACGTCCAGCAAGGTCGTTGCGTCGCTGCCGCCGATGCGCCACTCGCGCACGCGGTGACTGCCGTCGGCGCCGCGCACCAGTGCGACGACCACGGGCCGGTCCGGCCAGATATCGAAATCGACGACCTGCTCGCCTGCCGCCAGGTTCCAGCGCGAGCCCGCATCCGGCGACGCCTGCACTGGCAATTCCGCCATGTGGAAAATGGAATCGTCGGCCATGCCTGGGCCGGCAAGCGTAAGCAAGGCAAACAGCAGGCAGCGCGCATGCGCCGCAATGGACAGGTATCGGCTAATCATCGCAGCGGTGCCGCCAGGGATGGAGGTGGGGGCGCAGGCCCGCGTTCCCGCGGGACGACAGGCCATGCAGCGGCACATGGTCGGCGCCAGGGCCGGTCCGGCGCAAGCCTCGCTGCACACAGCCGCAGCGCGACGCCGCCTGTGCGCTGAACGGCACGGCGCAAGGCCGGCAATCGCCGGGCTATGCTGGCGCCGCTGGCGGGGGAATCTGCCGCAGACACCCGCCTCGCACACCGTTGTCCGCGGCAACCCCGCGCCGGTGTTCGCCGCGTTCCCGCCTCACCGTCCGGCAAGGAGCATGCGCATGAACACGTTGTGGCAAGGATTATTCGTCGTGCTGCTGGCCTGCTCGGCCAGCGCCCAGGCAAGTCAGCCGATCCAGATCGCGCCGCCACCGCCACCGCCACCGTCACCGCCGCAGGTGTGGCTGGACCCGGCGCTGGGATTGCAGCCCATCGTGCTGCAGAACGTCAGCATCGATATCCGCCTGCAGGGCTTCGTCGCCAGCACGCGCGTAGACCTGACCTTCTTCAATCCGAATGCGCGCGTACTCGAAGGCGAACTGGTATTTCCGCTGGCCGAGGGCCAGAGCATCACCGGCTATGCGCTGGAAGTCGACGGCAAACTGCGCCAGGGCGTAGTAGTGGAAAAAGAGACCGCACGCGTTGCGTTCGAACAGACGACGCGCCGCCGCATCGATCCGGGCCTGGCCGAGCTGACCCAGGGCAATGTATTCCGCACCCGGCTCTATCCCATTCCGGCCCGGGGCAGCAAACAGGTACAGCTCTCGTTCGACCAGCCGCTGATCGATACTGGCAAGGCCTATCGCTACGTGCTGCCGCTGCAATTCGCCCAGGCCATTGCGCAGTTCAAGGTGCATGCGGAAGCGATACAGACGCAGACCGCGCCATCGGCACAGATTGCCGGCGCCAGGCTCGGCTTCCAGCGCTGGCGCGACAGCTTCGTTGCGGACCTGGAACAACGCGATTTCCGCCCGGACGGCCCGCTCGCCTTCGAACTGCCCAAGCCGGCGGCAGCGGTTGCCGTCTTCGCCGTACCGGGGGCAAGCGAGCCAGCCACGCAGTTCTTCGCCGCGCAGATTCAATCCGCCGCACCAGCCCGGCAGGCTGCCCCGGCGCCGAAACGCATCGCCATCTACTACGACGCATCCGGCAGCGCCGCTGCGCGCAATCGCGGCCTGGAACTGGATTTCCTGCAGGCCTGGCTGGCGCAATGGCGCGAGGCACAGATCGAACTGATCGTTTTCCGCAACGAAGCCGACGCGGCGCAATCCTTCGGCTTGCGCGCCGGCAAGGCCGACGGCCTGCGCCAGGCCATCGAGGCGCTGCCGCTGGACGGTGCCAGCGCCTATGGCAGCCTGCAGGGCAAGGCCGTGGTGAAGGCCGACCTGGCCATCGTCATCGGCGACGGCCTGAATAATTTCGGCGTGGGCGAACCGCAACTGGGCGGTGCCGAAGGCGCCAGCCGCGTCGTGTTCGTGCATGCGGCACAGACCGCCGACGCGGCACGGCTGACACGCTGGGCGCGGCGTTTCGAAGGCGACGTGATCAACCTGCTCAATCTCGACCAGGCCGCGGCCCTGCGCCAGCTCGCCGCGCCGCATTGGTCGCTGCGCGCCACGCGCGTACAGCGCGGCCGCTGCGACGATCTCGCGCCGAGCGCGCCGCAGCCGGCCGGCAGCACGTTCACGCTGTACGGCCGCTGCAGTGCGGATGCGGAAATCCAGCTCGAATTCGGCGACGGCTACGGCACTACGCTGCTGCGCCGCGTCGCCTTGGGCAGCGCACAGCA
This sequence comes from Tahibacter aquaticus, assembly GCF_004363655.1. Taxonomy (GTDB): domain Bacteria; phylum Pseudomonadota; class Gammaproteobacteria; order Xanthomonadales; family Rhodanobacteraceae; genus Tahibacter; species Tahibacter aquaticus. The sequence continues at coordinate 147,078 of NZ_SNZH01000018.1, read as the reverse complement.
GCTCGATGCGCAGCACGGCGAGTTCGTGCCGCGGCTGTGGGCCGTAGCCCGCATCGCCGACCTGGAGCTGGCACCGGTGCGCGACAAGGAATCCATTGTGGAACTGGCAAAAAAATACAGCGTGGTGACCCAGGAGACCTCGATGCTGGTGCTCGACCGCATCGAAGACTATGTGCACTACCGGGTCGAACCGCGCGAGCCGGAACTGCTTGCCGCCTACCGCAACCTGTTGCAGAAACAGCCTGCGCAGACCTCCGAAGACGAGAAACTGCGCCTGAACGTGTGGCAGCTGCGCAGCCACTGGGAAACCTTCCGCCAGTATCACGAACAGCCGCATCCCTGGCTGGAAGCCCGGCTGCTGCCGGCGGCACAGCGCGAACTGGCGCTATGGCAGACGCAGAGCGGACTGGCCGGCGAACCCCAGCGCGCAAAGGAAGCCGCAGCAATAGCCGCAGCGGCGGCAAAACTGCAGCAGGCCTGGCCAGCCGCGGCACCCGATGCCGCCGCACGCCAGCGTTGGGAAGGCGAAGCCACGGCGCTGATGCTCCAGGTCGATGGCCTGCGCCGCGCGCGGCTGCAGCGCCTGCCGGATTCGGACGCCGTCATACTGCCGCCGACGCAACAGATCGCCGTGGCCAGCACCGATACGGATGCCGTATCGGGCGGCCGCAGCGGTGGTGAATCGCGCGTCGCCCGGTCGATGCTGCGCCCCGCGGCCAAGAGCGCGGCGCGCCCGGCCCCTGCCGCCGCGCCCGCCGCGGAAACACTCGCCGCGCCGGCCCCCGCTGCCCGTGCCGCAAGTCCGGCGATACGACCCGCCGAGCCCGACGGCGGCGGTTCCGCGCAAAAGCCAACCGAGATTGCCACCGCCGACAAAAACGCAGCGGCCGCCACACCCGACACGGCCGCCATCGAACTGCGCGAATGGGATCCGAACACACCCTACCTCGCCGCCCTGCGTGCCGCCGCCGATCCCTATGCCGCCTATCTGCAGCAGCGTGCGAGCAACGCGGCCACGCCGGCCTTCTTCCTCGATTGCTCCACCTTCTTCCGCGACGAGGCCAAGGACGCGCGCCTGGCCCTGCGCGTGCTGTCCAACCTGGCCGAGATCGATTTCGACAGCGCGCCGCTGCTGCGCGTGTTCGCCTACCGCCTGCAGCAATGGCAGCGCTTCGACCTGGCCGTGCCGCTGTTCGAACAGGTGCTGGTGCTGCGCGGCGAAGAACCACAAAGCCGGCGCGATCTCGCCCTGGCGCTGTCGCGCCAGCCGCAGCCCGACTCGGCGCGCGCCGTCACGCTGCTATGGGAAGTCGCCAGCCGCAGCTGGGACGCACGCTTTCCCGAACTCGACGTGATCGCGGTGCACGAACTGAACGATGTGATCGTGCGTGCGCCCGCTGCCGAACAGGCTGCACTGGCGGCGCTTGCACAGCAATTGAATATCGACAAGGAACTGCTGCAGCCGCTGCCGCTGGAACTGCGCGTGGTGCTGAGCTGGGACAGCGACAACACCGACATCGACCTGTGGGTGATCGACCCCAGCGGCGAAAAGGTGTTCTACAGCCATCCGCGCAGCCTCAGCGGCGGCCACCTGAGCCGCGACTTCACCGGCGGCTACGGCCCGGAAGTGTTCACCATTCGGCGCGCCCTGCCCGGCACCTACATCGTCAAGACCAACTACTTCAGCAACCGCCAGCAGAAACTGACCGGCGCGGTCACCGTGCAGCTGGAATTCCTCACCGCCTTCGACAGCGGCCAGGGCAGGCGCGACGCAGTTACACGCCGGCTGGAGAACGTCAACGGCGAGATCGAGATCGGCCGCTTCACCGTCGGCACGCCGTAAACGCAGCGGCCCGGCTGCGACGCCGCCTGCACCAGCAGGTTGCGCCGCGGCCGGGCCGCTTCATGTCACGCAGGGATCTTACTGTGCGGCAGGCGCGCCGCCGTTGGCAGTAATCCACGCTTCCACATTTTCACGCAGTGCCGCGAGCGGCAGCACGCCGTTCTCCAGCACACGCGAATGAAACTGGCGCACGTCGAACTTGTCGCCCAGGCGCTGTTCGGCCTCCTGGCGCAGGGCGAAGATTTCCAGGCCGCCCGAATCGTAGGAAGTGAGCTGGCCTGGCATCACGGCGATGCGGTCTACCGTGGCTTCGGCCGTGGTCGGATCGAAACGGCCCGTGGCAATGATGTAGGCAATGGCCTGCTTGCGCGTCCAGCCGAACATATGGATGCCCGGATCGACCACCATGCCCCGCGCCGGCCAGATGCGCCGGCTGATCTTGGCGTACTCGGTCTCGTAGATGCCGGCTTCCTCGGCCAGTCGCTCGGAATAGCGGCCCCAGCCTTCCAGATAGGCCGAATTGAACGACAGCTTGTTGATCAGATGCCGCGCCGGCAGGCCGTTGGCGAGGGCGATCTGCAGGTGATGGCCCGGCCAGGTCTCGTGTACCAGGGTGATTTCCGCACCGCCCTTGGTTTCCTTTTTCCAGGTTTCCAGCGGAATGCGGTATTCGCCCGGCTTGCTGGGATCGGCACTGGGAATGTAATGCGCCGAAATGCCCGAACCGCGCTGATAGGCCGGCATGGGTTCGACCACGGCGGGTTGTTCCGGCATCTGCTCGAACAAGGCCGAACTGAGGTTCTTGGCCCGGTCCAGACCACCGCGGGAGAACTCCAGCAGTTCCTTTTCCGACTTGAAGTGGTTGTCCTTGGCCTTGTCCACCTTGGCAATGATGGATTTGATGTCGCGCGTCTTGAACAGCTTCTCGCCCAGGTCGGCCACGGTCGCCTCGTTCGCCTCGACCGTCTGCTTGCCCAGGTCGAACACCTGCTGCGGCGTGCGGTCCAGCGTGGTGAAGTAGCGCAGCTGGGCCTGGTAGCAGGCGGCGCCGTCGGGCAGCGCGCTGAGGGCCAGCGTGTCGCGGGCCTTGGGCTTGTATTCCTTGACGAGGAAATCGCGGTATTTCTTCAGCGCCGGCTTGATCTGCTCGTTGACGAGCTTTTTCATCGCCGCCTTGAATTCCTTGTCGTCGCTGCGCTTGGCCGGCGCGTAGAACGGCGAGTCTTCCGCCTTCGCCGCGATCATGCCGTCGAACTGCTTGAGCACGCGGGCCAGCACGCTTTTCGGCACCGCATAGCCGGTGGCCAGGCCCTGGCGCAGGTTGGCCATGTCGTTGTCGATATAGCCCGGCAGCGACGACCAGCGCGCGATCGCCTCGGCGCGCGCTTCGGGCGTATCGACCGGCTGGTTGTCGGCGACTTCGGCAAAGCCCAGCTGCCAGCCGCCCATGTGGCTGAGGCTCCAGCGTTCCTGGTGGCAGATGCGCAGGCCCTTGCTGGCTTCCAGCGATTCGCGCAGCACGGCATACGTAGTGGCAGCAGGCGTGCCGCGCAGGCTGGCGCCGTCGACCTTGGCCAGCTCGGCCAGCAGTTCGTCTTCGACGGCCGCGAACGCGGCGATCTCGTCGGCGGAATTGCGCGGCAGGCGGTCGTGCGAGGGCACGGGCACGCCGGTCATATAGGTCACGGTGGGGTCGAAATCGATCACCGCAGCGACGTAGCGATCCGCCAGGCCGTTGACGGCGGCGCTGTAGTCGGGCTTGGCGGCGGCGGCTTCCTTGCCGCTCTTGTGCGAGGGCGAGGTAGCGCAGGCACTGAGCAGCAGGGCGCTGCCCAGGGCAACGGCGATGGAACGGAGAGGCAGGGCAAAGCGAGTACGGTGCATGGTGCAATCCTGTGCGGGTCCGGTCGCGGGAATGGCAATGGTCGTGCCAAAAGGCTACCGCTGGCAAATTACCGCTTTTGTGGCATGCCTGTCTGTCCGCGGACAGCCGCGGACACGACCGGCCGCTACGGCCAGATACCGGTGGCGCAATTCGCTGCGCGCATCGGCGCCCTGCCCGAGCGTCGCAAGGGTGCGATGAGCAACGCGAATTGCACCACGAGGTATCACAACCGCCCGCACACCCGGCTCAAAGCCCGCCGACCGCCTGCGCCACCGCGCGGAACAGGGCCCGGCCCTTGTTCATGGTCTCGTCCCATTCGGTCGCCGGGTCCGAGTCGTAGACGATGCCGGCACCGGCCTGGACGTAAAGACGCCCGTCCTGGATCACCGCCGTGCGGATCGCGATCGCGGTGTCGCCGTCGCCCCACCAGCCGATATAGCCGACCGCGCCGGAATAGATGTTGCGGCGTATCGGCTCCAGTTCCTGGATCACTTCCAGTGCGCGGATCTTCGGCGCGCCGCTGACCGTGCCGGCCGGGAAACTGGCCCGCAGCACGTCCATGTAGTTCAGGCCGGGCAGCAGATCGCCCTCGACCTGGGACACGATATGCATCACGTGCGAATAGCGCTCGACCACGAACCGCTCGGTCACCTCGACCGAACCGGTGCGCGAGATGCGGCCGACGTCGTTGCGGCCAAGGTCGATCAGCATCAGGTGTTCGGCGCGCTCCTTCGGGTCGGCCAGCAGTTCGGCTTCCAGCGCCTGGTCGTGCTCGGGCGTCGCGCCGCGCGGACGCGTGCCGGCGATCGGCCGCAATACCACGCGGCCCTGCTTGAGCCGCACGAGGATTTCGGGCGAGGAACCGACGATCTGGTAGCCGCCCAGATCGAGAAAATACATGTACGGCGACGGATTCAGCGAACGCAGCGCGCGATAGACGTCCACCGGCCGCGCACGGAACGGTACGCTCATGCGCTGCGACAGCACCACCTGGAATACATCGCCGGAAAGAATGTACTCCTTGCTTTTTTTCACCGCCTCGATGAAACCGTCGCGAGTGAAGCCGGACACGAAGTCGCCTTCGTCCAGCAGCTTGGGATCGAGCACGTCGGGATAGCTGGTGCCGGAGCGGCGCAGGCGGAAGCTCAGCTCGTCGAGCCGGCGCACCGCGCGGGCATAGGCCCGCGGCTCGGCCGGGTCGGCATGAACAATGAGATAAAGCCGCCCTTTCAAATTGTCGAAAACCGCGACTTCTTCGCTGAGCATGAGCAGCGCATCGGGCGTACCGAGCTGGTCGGGCTTGTCCCAGCCGGCCAGGCGCGGCTCGATGTAGCCGATGGTCTCGAAACCGAAATAGCCGACCAGTCCGCCGGTGAACGCCGGCAGCTGCGGCAGGCGCGGTACGCGGTACTGCTGGCGCAGCAGTTCGATGTCGTGCAGCGGATCGGCCAGTTCGCGCGTTTCCACCACCTCGCCCAGTTCCGACACGGTGAGGGTATGTCCGCGCAGGCTGTAAACGCGCCTGCACGGCAGGCCGATCATGGAATGGCGCCCCCAGGATTCGCCGCCCTCGACCGATTCGAGCAGGTAGGTATACGGGCCGTCGGCCAGCTTCAGGTACACCGACAGCGGCGTATCGAGATCCGACAGTACCTCGCGCACCAGCGGAATGCGGTTATAGCCGTCTGCGGCCAAGGCCTCGAATTCGTCCTGGGAAATCACGGCAGGTCTCGCAGTGCAGGGCGGCGCACGATAGCAAGAGAACTGGCCCCACGACAGGGTGTAAGGCCGCGCGCAGGCAGCACTTATTCCAAACCGCCATGCGGCCGGCGCCGCAGCGCGGATCAGCGCCGCGGCCGCGCCAGTGCCGGCTCGCGCGGCATGCCGCGCAGGCGCAGGCTGAACTCCACGCCCTCGCCACTGGCGAGGTTGTGCGCGGCAGCGTTGCCGCCGTGGCGTTCCGCCACCAGGCGCACCACGTACAGGCCCAGGCCCAGGTGCGGCGCCTCGCCGCGCGACGCGCCTTCGCGCAGACTGACCAGGGAATCGAACAGCCGCCCCTGCATGGCCAGCGGCAGTTCCGGCCCCTGGTTGGCCACGCGCAGCAGCACGCCGTCGCTGGTCGGCTCCAGGCCGATGCGGATCCAGCCGTGTTCCGGCGTGAACGAGCGCGCGTTGTCGAACAGCTTGTCCAGTGCCTGCGCGATCAGCTCCGGCGCCCCATGCATGGGCACGGCACGCGGCGGAATATCGCAGTCGACCCGGCGCGGTGCAGCCAGCGGCCGGTAGGCGTCGGCACAGCCGCGCACCACGTCGGCGAGGTCGAAATCTTCGCCGTCGGCCGAGGCGATGGCGCGCTCCATGCGGCTGGACTCGCTCATCGCCCGCACGATATGCGTAAGCCGGTCGACACCGTCGCGCGCACGCACTACGTAGGCGCGCGCCTCGGCGGAGATCGGATGATGTTCCAGGTTGTCCAGCGACGATTTGACGATGGCCAGCGGCGTATGCAGCTCGTGCGACAGTTTCGAGGCCAGCGTGCGCAGGTAGTCGGTATAGGCACCTACCGCATCCAGCAGCTGCTGGAAGCTGCGCGCCAGATCGCCCAGTTCGTCGCGCGAATCGGTCTGCGGCACGCGCCCCTGGATGCGCCCGTCGGCGGCCAGCGCGCGCTCGGCGCCGTCGCGCAGCCGGCGTATACGAATGGACAGCCAGGTGGCGAAGATGAACAGCACGCCGCCCGCGGCGAGCAGCGCCGCCACGCTGATCACGGCCAGGCGCTGCAGCGCGGCATCGGTCAGCAGCGGCAAGGCCGTGTTGACCTGTTCCAGCACCAGCGCACCGCGCGTTTCGCCCTGAATCTGCAGCGGCAGCGCCGCCACCAGCACCACGTCGCCCTGGCTGGCACCGGCACGCCAGCTCGCCGAAGGCAGGCCGGACAGGGCCTGCCACAGCTCGGCCGCATCCAGCCGCGGCCGGCGCTGCGCCAGGCTGGGCGTGCCCTGCAGCGCCGGCGCAATCAGCCAGCGGTAAGACCAGCGCGCCAGGGCCGAGGGCTGCTCGGCCGAGGCATCCGGATGGGCGAAGGTCAGCTCGCCGCTTTCTGCCAGCAGCCAGCCTTCGTCGCTGACCAGGCGCGCGCGGGTAGCCTCGGGTGCGAACTGCTGCAATTCATCGGCAAGGCCCGCGGAGTAGCCCAGCAGCGGCAGTCTTTCCAGTGCGGTCACACTGTCGGCGCCGCTGCCCGCATCGACCAGGCGCAGCGACAGGTGCTCGGGTTTCTGCCCTGCGGGCAGGCGCAGCTCGACCCGGTAGCCGGCCGCGTCTTCCTGCCATTCGCCGCTCAGGGTCAGCGGCAGTCCGCCGCCTTCGGCGCCGCGCGCGACCGCGTCGACCGAGCCCGGTGCTGCGCTGGCGATCAGATAGCTGCGCTCGGCCGCGCCGCGCTGCAAGCTCAGCTCGATGCGATCGGCCTGCTGCACCTGTACGTCGCGCGCGTCGGCACGGCGGCGCGTGTTGTCGCGCACTTCAATGAGCAGGTACAGCCAGGCCGCATCGGCAGCCAGTGTCATTTTCAACTTTTGCGCATCCTGCGGCGGACCCAGGCTTTGCGAATAGCCGCGCAATTCCAGCCAGTCGTCTGCGTAGCCGTCGATCTGCAGCGGCGTTTCCAGCGCATGCACGTACAACGCGCCGCCCTGCGGCGGCAGTTCAGCGTTGATGGCGGCAAGGCTGCGCGCCAGCGCCTTGCCCGAGGCGATCAGGGTCTGTTCCTGGCCTTGCCGCAGCAGCACTTCCATCTGCCGGACGAACTGCCAGCCAGCCCAGGGCAGGGCCAGCATGGCCAGTGCCACGAGCAGCAATTTGCGGCGCAGGGTCATGGCTCAGGCAGGCCTTGCCGGCACTAGGGCGTTGGCGTGATGCATGAGAGCGTCGCGAACACCATCCCCACCCCAGCCCTCTCCGTGACGGGGAGGGAGCAACGCATCAGCCAACCCTTCAAGGGCGAGGCGCAACGCATTAGCCCTCCCCTTCAAGGCGGTGAAGGACGATGGTGTAGAGCCGGAGGCTCTCATCGTCCTGAACGCCCAACGGGCCGGAGGGTTGGGTGGGGATGGTGTTCGCACCCCACAAATAGACAGCGAAATTTCAACGCCGCGGACTCACGGCCGCCAGCGATAGCCGACGCCATGCACCGTGTCGATCGCATCGAAGCTGGCATCGATGGCGAGGAATTTCTTGCGGATGCGTTTGATGTGCGAGGTGATGGTCGCGTCGTCGACGACGACCTGCGCTTCGCGCATGAGCTGGTCGCGGTTCTTCACATGTCCGGGGAAGCGCACCATGGTATGGACCATCCAGAATTCGGTCACCGTAAGCGGCACTTCCTCGCCGTTCCAGGTGATGCGCATGCGTTCCTGTTCCAGCTTGAGCGGGCCGTGGCTGATCACGCTTTCCGATTCGACCGGTTTGCGCAGCGCATCCATGCGGCGCAGCAGCGCACTGATGCGCGCGGCCAGCTGGTGCAGCGAGACATCCTTGGTCAGATAGTCGTCGGCGCCCAGACGCAGGCCGGAGATAACGTCGAGGTCGGAATCGCGCGCGGTCAGGAACAGGATGGGCAAGGTTGCCGCGCGCGTACGCAGGGCGCGGCAGAGATCGAAGCCGCCTTCGGGCTCGTCGCCCAGGCCGACGTCGATGATGACCAGCTCGGGCAGGCGCAGCGCAAACGCCGCCTCGGCCTCGGGCCGCGAGGCATAGCCGCGCACTTCGTAGCCGAAGCGAGTCAGGGCTTCGACATAGTTGGCGCGGATCAGCGGTTCGTCTTCGACGATGGCAATGCTGCGGGGCATGGCAGGAGGCTCGCTAGTAGTTGCAGCGCACTGTATCGGCCCGCCCTCGCCCGCCGCAACGGCAAGGGTGCAATTGCCCGTGAATTGCCAGAAATGGCTGCTGGAATGTCTGCACTTCGCAGCAGGCCGCCCTGAAACGGCGCTGTACTACGTCCACCGATACGGAAACCACTGCCATGCAAGCCCGCCCCAGCGAACCCAATGCCGAACTCAAATCCAGCTTCGAACCCCTGCGCGTGATCTTCGCGCTGGGTGCCCTGCTGCTGGGCATGATCGCGGCAATGCAAGGCGGCTGAGGCGGCCGGATCGGCCCACCACTACCGACGAAGGTTGCACCATGGACGTTTGCCTGCCCGAAGAATTCCTGCGCCTGACCGCCGCTGCCGATGCCGGCGAGAGCGACACAGCACGCCGCGACGAATGGCTGGGTGCCGACGCCTGGATCAGCGGCGTACCACAACGCGCCGGCTCGCGCCGCGCCGCGGCGCACGATGATCCCACCTGGATGGTTTCGTAGATTCACCGTCACGGATTTACCGCGCCGCGCAGGGCGCGATGAGTGCCGCGAATGGCGCCGCAAGCCGGCCAACAGGGCGGAATTGTCCGAGCACGTCGACGGTGCCATTCGCATCCGCTCACCGCACCTTGCGCAGGCCACACCCACGCTGGGTGCGACGTGCGCGGCGAATTGCGCCGAACGCGCTATCTGCCGCACCATCGAGCCGCATCGATCGGGGCGCGCCGATCGATAACACTTCCTATATTTGTCTTTTTATATAATTCCGCGAGTGGAACAAGCCACCGCCTCGACCCGCTAGTCGGGACGCGCCGCCGGCGCGGCGGCGCGCTGGCGTTCCAGCACCTCGACCGTGTCGAACACATCCTCCAACGCCGCCTCCATCGCCCGCGCGGTGTCCGCACCGCTCTGGTTGGTGATGATGAATACGCCAAGCTCGTACTTGGGCACCAGATAAAGATAGCTTTGCGCGCGCGGCACGCCGCCGTGGTGACGATAGAAACTGCCGAGCTGACGGTCCTGCCCGATGTTCCAGAAGTAGGCGATGCTGAAATCGTCCGCAAAACGCAGCAACGGCTGGTGCGAAATGCGCACGGCGGCGTCCGTGCCCAACTGCAGGCGCAGGTAGCGCAGCATGTCCGGCAGCGTCGATTTCAGGTTGCCCGCCGCGCCCCAGGGCAATTGCGGCATCGGCGTAGTCGCCACTGGATTGTCGCTGTGATAGCCGGGCGCGAGGCGCGGCAAGGCGGCGGCGTCCAGGCGCAGGCGGGTATCCCGCATACCCGCGTGGCGCGCCAGGTAGTCCTTCAGCAAGGCCTCGTAGTCGCGCTGGTAAACCGTCTCGAGGATATGTGCGACCAATTCCGTGCCCACGCTCGAATACGCGTAGTCCTTGCCGAGCGGACCTTGTCCCAGCCTGACCTGGTGCAGGTCGCGCCAGAACGCCTTCTGGTCGTAGCCGGCATAAGCCATGTTCAGGCGCGCCGGCGTCGAGTGTGCGGTGAAATCGTCCAGGAGTGTGTTGACGGGTAGCGGCAGCATGCCGGGCAAGGTACTGGTATGCGTCAGCAAGTGCCGGACCAGCACGGCGCGTCCCTTTTCATGCAGGGCCGGATAGTCGTCGGGCAGGTAGCGTTGCACTTCATCGTCAAGCGATACCTTGCCGTCAAGGACAGCCTGGGCAAGCAGCAGGCCGGCGAACGTCTTGCTGAGCGAGCCGATTTCATAAATCGTCGTATCGTCCGGCGCCTGTCCCTTGCCTGTCTCCAGCTCACCGCGATGTATCCGGAATTCCTTGCCCCGGTAGATCACGCCGATCGAGGTCGAATGCAGCAGGGGCGTCGCGATCATCTTCGCGGCGGCAGCTTCCAGTGCGGTGGGCAAATCGGTGGCAGGCGCCGAAGCGGCGGGCAGGCACACGGCCAGCAGCAAGGTCAGGCCGGTCAGGACAAGGCCGCGTGTCTTCATCGTCAGTGCCGGAATCAGGGAGTGCCATTTTCGCACACGGCTGGCGATGCCCGCAGGTGGCACACGATGTCTTCAGCTGGGAAATGCCCGGGCGAAAAGCATCCTTCGGCATTTCTTGTGCGGTCCAGGCGCGATGCGGGAACGCCGGCCTTGCGCTGCCTTTGTATTGCCCGATTTGGCCAGCAATGACGCCGCAACCGGCAATTGCCTGTGCAGGTGGGACGGCAATTCTGCACCCGCCGCAACCGCGGTCTGCACAACGGAAACGCCCCATGTCTTTGCTCCGATTCCCGCTACTGCTGCTGTGCGCACTCGCCGCCGCATCGCTGCCGGCGCAGGCCGATACCGGCTCGCTGCAGATCCGCCAGGCCGACGGCAGCACCCGCGCCGTCGCCAGCCTGGATACCTCGGTGGACCTGCAGATCCACGGCCTGGTCGCCGATGTGCAGGTCAGGCAGCGCTTCAAGAACAACGGCATGGCCTGGCAGGAAGGCCAGTACCTGCTGCCGCTGCCCGAAGGTGCGGCGGTATACGCCATGACCTTGCACGTGGGCAGTCGCGTCATCGTCGGCGAAATCCGCGAGAAGGAGGCCGCGCGCAGCGAATACGCCCAGGCCGTGGCCAGCGGGCGCAAGGCCAGCCTGGTCGAGGCGCAAAGCGCCAATCTGTTCCGTACCGCGATAGCGAACGTCGCTCCCGACGAGACGGTAGAAGTGGAAATCCGCTATTCGCAACAGGTGGAATACCGCGACGGCGAGTTTTCACTGGTGTTTCCGATGACGTATACGCCCCGCTACGGCTCCGGCGACGTCCTGGCCGTCCCCGCCGCCCCGGAGGCCGGCAGCGAGATTCCAGCCGACGCCGCACAGACCTTGCCTGCAGCTGTCACCCTGCCACTCGCCGTCGCGCCCATGCCTGCAGCAAACGTAGGCCCGCCGACGGTAAGCATCAGCGCCACGCTGGATGCCGGCGTCGCGCTGGCCCGCGTCGAATCGGCGACGCATGAACTGAGCATAGACCGCCAAGGCGATCGCCGCCGCATCGGCCTGCGCGACAAGGTCGTCGCGCCCGATCGCGATTTCGTGCTGCGCTGGGCGCCGCAACCCTCGGACCAGCCGACCGCGGCCCTGTTGCGCGAACAGCGCGACGGCGAACAGTTCGCCCTGCTGATGCTGCTGCCGCCGACGGTCGCCGCGGCGCCACTGCCGCGGGAACTGACCCTGATCATCGATACCTCGGGCTCGATGAGCGGCCAGTCCATCGTGCAGGCACGCGCCGCGCTGGACATCGCCCTGCAGCACCTGACGCCGCAGGACCGATTCAACGTGATCCAGTTCAACTCGGTCACCGAAGCCCTGTTCGCGCAACCGGTGGCAGCCAGCGCAGCCGATGTGCAGCTGGCGCGCGACTGGGTAGCCAGCCTGCAGGCCGACGGCGGCACCGAAATGCTGCCGGCATTGCAGACGGCGCTGTCCGCCCCGGCCAGTCCGGGCTATCTGCGCCAGATCGTCTTCGTCACCGACGGCGCGGTGGAGCAAGGCGATGCGCTGTACGCCCTGCTGCAGTCGCAGCTGCACGACGCACGCCTGTTCGCCGTCGGTATCGGCAGCGCGCCGAACGCGCATTTCCTGCGCCGCGCCGCCAGCCTTGGCCGCGGTACCGCCACCACCATCCGCGATCTGGCCGAGGTTTCCGGCCAGATGCAGACACTGTTCGACAAGCTCGACCGCCCGGCCCTGCGCAACCTGCAGCTGAAACTGCCGGCGCAGTACGAAATCTATCCGGCGCAGCTGCCCGATCTGTATGCCGGCGAGCCGCTGCAACTGGTGCTGAAACTCGATGCCGCGGCAAAGACCGGCGGCAGTATCGAACTCGGCGGCGAGCGCGCCGGCGCGGCCTGGGCACAGAAAATCCCGTTCGAACTGCATGGCCAGGCCAGCGGCATTGCCCGGCTGTGGGCACAGCGCAAGATCGATGCGCTCGACGACGACCTGCGCGGCGGTGCGGCCTCGGCCACGCTGCAGCCGGACATTCTCGCCACGGCGCTGAAATACGGCCTGGTCAGCCGCTTCACCAGCCTGGTCGCCGTGGACAAGACGCCGCAGCGCAACGCCGGCGAAGCGCTGCAATCGGTAAACGTGGAAAATGCCGACCCTGCCGGCAGCCTCGGTTTCGCCCAGACCGCCACCTCGGCCAAAGCCTGGCTGGCGCTGGGCCTGCTTTGCCTGGGCCTGGCCTGGCTGCTGCGCGCACCGCGCCGCCGCCTCTGCGCCTGAACCGCCGCAGCGCCGAGGCCGATATGAAACACGAACAACGCCGCCGCCTGGGCCGCTGGCTATTGCTGCTGCTGGCCGGTGTGCTGATCGGCAATGCCGGCTATCTGCACGCCAAGGCCTGGCTGGCACAGCATCTGCTGGAACGCGCCTGGCAGCGCAGCCTGGCCGGCGAAGCCGGCGCCAAGCCCTGGCCCTGGGCCGATACGCGGCCTTTGCTGCGCCTGCGCGTGGCGCGCCTGGCGGTCGACCAGATCGTGCTGGCCGGCGATTCGGGCCGCAGCCTGGCTTTCGGCCCGGCCTGGAACGAAGCCAGCGCGCTGCCGGGCCAGGCCGGTACCAGCGTGATCAGCGGCCATCGCGACACGCATTTTGAATTTCTACGCCATGTGGAAATTGGAGAAACTATCGAGATCGACGACACCCGCGGCACGCACCGCTACCGCGTCAGCGGGCGCCGCGTGGTCGATGCGCGCGAAGTGCGCATCGCCGCCGACGGCACGGACGGCCACCTGCTGCTGGTGACCTGCTATCCGTTCGACGACTGGGTCGCAGGCGGTCCGCTGCGCTATGTGGTCCAGGCCGAGGCGCTGCCGGACAATCGCGCGATGGCGCTTGCCGCACGCTGAGCGCGTCTCAGCCCAGCGCAGCGCGCATGCTGTCGATGACTTCGGCGTAATCGGGCTTGGCGAAGATGGCCGAGCCCGCGACGAAGGTGTCGGCACCGGCGGCGCCGATCTCGCCGATATTCTCGGGTTTAACGCCGCCATCGATTTCCAGGCGGATGTCGCGGCCGCTGCGGTCGATCAGTTCGCGCACGCGGCGCAGCTTGTCCAGCGCGCCGGGAATGAAGCTCTGGCCGCCGAACCCCGGGTTGACCGACATGATCAGCACCAGGTCGAGCTGGTCCAGCACATGGTCGAGGTAGTTCAGCGGCGTGGCCGGGTTGAATACCAGGCCGGGCTTGCAGCCATGCGAGCGGATCAGCTGGATGGTGCGGTCGATATGCTCGGACGCTTCCGGGTGGAAGGAGATATACGTCGCCCCGGCCTTGGCGAAGTCGGGCACGATGCGGTCTACCGGTTTCACCATCAGGTGTACGTCGATGGGCGCGGTCACGCCGTGCTTGCGCAGCGCCTCGCAGACCAGCGGACCTATGGTCAGGTTCGGCACGTAATGGTTGTCCATCACGTCGAAGTGCACCCAGTCGGCACCGGCCGCCAGCACATTGTTCACTTCTTCACCCAGGCGGGCGAAGTCGGCGGAAAGGATCGACGGAGCAATGACGGCAGATTGACGGGGCATGGCGGATAGGACTGGCTGACCGGCGCGGGCGGCAAGTGTACCCGGCCCGGCTGCAACCGTGGAACCGCGGCCGCGCACCGGCGGCAGGCTCAGCGGAAGCCGCGCTCGGCCTTGATCCGCTCGTAGGCGGTGTTGATGTCGCGGGCGCGCTGCTCGGCGCGTTCGCGCAGCGGCGCGGGCACGTCGCCGAGCTTGTCCGGATGGTGTTCGCTCATGAGCTTGCGCCAGGCGCGCTTCAGGCCGCGCTCGTCGATGCCGCGCTCCACGCCGAGCACGGCATAGGGATCGTGCCCGCCGGTCTGGCGCGGTGGCGGCGGCGCGCTGCGCGCGGACTCGGAAGTTGTATAGGTATACACATGTTCCGCACCCGGCCAGGCATGGCCCTTCATCGCGGCCAGCACGGCGATCTCGCGCTCGGGCACGCCCAGGCTGGCGCAGAGCCGGCGCAACAGCTGTACGCGCGGCTCGGTGCCGTTGCCGTCGGAAAACACCACGTCCAGCAGCACGTCGATCAGCACATAGGCATGGTCGCGCCGGCCCAGGCACCAAAGACGCAGGTCGTTGATCGCGCGCTCGACGACGAAGCCCGGCATCTTGCCCGCATTGAAACAGTTGATCGCCTCGTGCCGCTGCAGCGTGCTCAGGCCCATGCGCTGCATCAGCTGTTCTGTCGCGGCGATCTCGCTTTCGGAAACCCGGCCGTCGGCCTTGGCCATGGCGCCGATCAGGCCGAACAGCGGATCGACGAAGCTGCGCGCAATCACGCGTGGCCGCTTGCCACTGCGGTGGATGTCGAATACATGGCCGACGATCACGCCGAGCAGCGCGCCCAGCGGATGGCGCAACAGCACGAAGCCGAGCACTGCACCGACCAGCTTGTACAGCCAGCTCATGGTGCCGGCGGTTGTTGCGCATACCAGGCGGCAAGCTGGTCCAGCTCTGCCTGGCTCAGTGCGCCGACCGCGGCGCGCATCACGGCGACATCGCGCGCGCCGCTGCGGTAGGCCGCCAGCGCGCTTTTGAGGTAGTCCAGATCCTGTCCGGCCAGGTGCGGCGTGCCTTTTATCGGCGCCCTGCCGGATTCGCCATGGCAGGCGGCGCACAGCCCCAGGCGCGCGGGTTTGGCAGGGGCCTGAGCCTGGGCCGGCAGCGGGGCAGACAGGCAGGCGGCAGCGGCAAGCGCGGCCAGAATTAAACGGGGCATAGGACAAACCGGAATCGAAACCGCGCGATTCTAGCTGCCCCCGCCGGTACAATGCGCGCCTTTTCCCGCGGAGCCTGGCAGTGCCTACGACCTTGAGCGAATCCCAACTGCCCGGACTGAACCTGATTCACCGCGGCAAGGTGCGCGATGTCTATGCCCTGTCGGCACAGGAACTGCTGATCGTCGCCAGCGACCGCCTCAGCGCCTTCGACGTGGTGCTGCCCGACCCGATTCCGGGCAAGGGCGAAATGCTCTGCCAGATCTCCAATTTCTGGTTCGCCAAGACCGCACACCTGATGCCCAACCACCTGACCGGCAAGGACATTGCGTCGGTCCTGCCAGCCGGCACCGACAGCGCGCTGTACGCCCGCCGCAGCGTGATCACCAAGCGCCTGAAGCCGGTGCCGGTGGAGGCGATCGCACGCGGTTATCTGATCGGCTCGGGCTGGAAGGACTACCAGGCCCGCGGCAGCCTCTGCGGCATCGCCCTTCCCGCCGGCCTGCGCCAGGCCGAGCAGCTGCCCGAACCCCTCTTTACCCCCTCGACCAAGGCCACGGTCGGCGATCACGACGAGAACATCAGCTTTGACGCGATGGTGGCCAAGGTCGGCGCGCCGCTGGCCGAACAGGTGCGCGAAGCGACCCTGCGCATCTACCGCTGGGCCGCGGCCTATGCCGCCGAGCGCGGCATCCTGATCGCCGACACCAAGTTCGAATTCGGTACCGACGAGGACGGCACGCTGTACGTGATGGACGAAATGCTGACGCCGGATTCCTCGCGCTTCTGGCCTACCGACGAATACCGTGTCGGCATCAGCCCGCCCAGCTACGACAAGCAGTTCGTACGCGACTACCTGGAGACGCTGGACTGGAACAAGACCGCGCCAGGCCCGCCCGTGCCTGCCGCCGTGATCCAGGCCACTGCGGCGAAATACGCCGAAGCGCTGCAGCGGCTGGCAGGTATCAGCATCGATTGAGACGTACAGCGGCAGCGGCCGGTAGCCGCATCCGCGGCGGGCAGGCAGCGGCGGCGAATTGATCCGCATCAAGGCGCCGCTGTATGCCCTGGCTAGGATGGCGGCGCACCCGCCCGTGCGTTACCGCCGCGACCGCCATGCCGACCGAGTTGTTCCGCAACGACAGCCATACCTGTATCGCCTTCCACGACCTGGTCCGCGGCGACGACGGCGTACAGGCCAACCAGTTCCTGATTCTCGACAACGGCCAGTCGGCACTGATCGACCCTGGCGGAGCCCTGCTGTATACGCCGCTGAGCATGGCCGTGGCGCGCTATCTGCCGCTGAAAGAGCTGACCTATGTGCTGGCCTCGCACCAGGACCCGGACATCATCGGCTCGGTCGACCGCTGGCTGATGTATTCGCCGGCGACCATCGTCTGTTCGCGCCTGTGGGGGCGCTTCATTCCCCACGGCGTGCCGCATTACCAGAAGGACAGCGGCGCCGACCGCTACCTGCTGCTGCCCGACCAGGGCGCCGACATTCCCCTGGGCAAAACTCACCTGCGCGCCGTGCCGGCGCACTTTCTGCACAGTGTGGGAAATTTCCAGTTTTACGATCCGGTCAGCCGCATTCTGTTTTCCGGCGACATGGGCGCATCCATGGTCGATACCGAATACCTGCCGGTGCGCGATTTCGACGCCCACGTGCCGACCATGGCCGGCTTCCACCGCCGCTACATGGCGTCGAACAAGGTATGCCGGCTGTGGGCACGGCGGGTGCGCGCACTGGCGCCGCTGATGATAGTGCCGCAGCACGGCCTGCCCTTTGCCGATCCGGTCACGATAGGCCGCTTCCTCGACTGGATCGAAAACCTGACCTGCGGCATCGACCTGATCGACGAGCACGACCCGGTCTTCGCCTGAGCACCCCAAACTGACGGGTACAGAAACTGCCGGTTCGCGCTAAGCTTGGCCAGCCGTCGCCAGCCAGCGGAGCCCGCATGAACAGCACCGTGCACACGCAAGCCGACCCTCGCCGCGAAGTCGATCGCTGGCTGGGCAACTACGCCGAAGACCACCGCAACGCGACCAACGTGCTGATCCACTGGATCTGCGTACCGGCCATCCTGTGGACCGTGATCGCTGCGCTCTGGGTGGTACCGGTGCCCGCCCTGCTCGGCCGGGCCGGACTCTGGGCCGGCGTGGCCATGTTTTTAGCCTGCGCCTTCTACCTGCGCCTGTCGCGCATGCTCGGCCTGGCCATGTTCCTGGTCTTCGTCGCATTCAGCGTGATTACCGAACTGCTGTTCCGCGAACTCGGCCCGGCCAATCTGCTGTACCTGGCCATCGGCGTCTTCGTCGTGGCCTGGATTGCCCAGTTCATCGGCCACCATATCGAAGGCAAGCGGCCGTCATTCCTGACCGACCTGGCCTATCTGCTGATCGGGCCGGCGTGGATCGTGGCGAAGCTGTTGCGCAGGGCCGGGGTTCGCTATTGACCCAGGCAGGCTCGGCGTCGGGCGAAACGGCCGAACTCTGTGGTCCGCTGACACCGGAAGCTGTGCGGGAACTGGCCCTCCGCGGCCCACTCTACTGGCTGCGTGTGCGACAACAGCCCCTGTTCGATGCGGCGCTGGCGGACGCACTGCTTGGCATAGCCGTGCTGGAAAACGCCCAGTTCCTCTGTAGCGTCACGCGTGCAGCCCTGCAGCGTCTCCTGCAGATTGCAGGCCTGCGCTGCCTCTATGTAAACGAAATTGCGCCTCGTGGCAGTCCTGCCAATTTCGAGAACGCAAGCCTGCTGGAACGATTCGGTGGGGACAGGTTGGTGCATCAAGCCGATCTGCTGGCGATTACGCGCAGCCCGGCGCTACGCGAGTTCTACGCCATCGACAGCCGCATGACCGCACAGACCCTGGATGCTTTCCTCGCCATGCCCACGCTGGAAATGCTCAGCCTGGAAGACTGCGGTATCGATGACGCGCTGGCGGCCCGCTTCGAACGCTGCCCGCAGTTGCAACGCTTGTTCCTCGCCAACAATCCATTGGGCCGCGAAGGACTGACCCATATCGCGCGCCTGAAGCAACTGCGCGAACTCGACCTCTGGGCGACACCGTTGCATGTCGACGATTTCGAACAGCTGCAGCAGCTGCCGCACCTGGAATATCTATCCGTGGGGCATACCGGCTCTGCAAAGACGGCAGCACTCGGCTTGACCGCCGAAGCGCTGCTGCCGCGCCTGTCGGCCTTGACCGCGCTACGCCGGCTGGAGCTCGACGGCATTAACGTCGATGAAAAACAACGCGCCGCTTTCGCGGCGCGCTTCGAATCGGTGCAAATTCTGAATCGTTGATCAGTCGCGCCGCTCGTCGATCGAAATGACCTTGCTGTCGCGGATTTCGAACGTGACGGTTTTGCCATCCAGCGCGTACTGCCAGCGCTCGCCTTGGTGGCCGCCATCCTTGCTTTCGATCGGCTCCTTGAGTGTCGGCGTACCGACGACCTGGGCCAGCTTGGCGGCGCTGTCGCCGACGGTAATGACGCGATTGCCGCTGCGGAAGGTATCCGAAGCCAGGGCAAGGCCGGCGCTGAGCAGGCCGACGAGCAGGATCAGGGAACGCACGGGGGGAATCTCCAGGCTGGACCGGGTGAACGCCCCGGCGGCGTAGTCGCAAACGCTGGCAGAGTAGGCAAGCTTGTCTGAAGGGCGGCTGGCTATACCGAGAGAATTGCATTGCCAGCCACGGGGTGGCACGCCCTGGCGGCGTCGCCACATTTCCGCAGCGCAGGCGATGCTGCTACATACCTATCCGCATAGTGGATGAGTGCACTTTGCCCCCCTATAGTCAACCCACTGCGCCACGGCGCTGCACTCACCTCCACCGTTCGTCGAAGGGGAAGACGATGGGCATTGCCACGCTGGCGCGCTGCGCCATTCTCGCTTTTTGCATGAGTACCGCCGTTTCGGCCAGTTCGGTACTGCAACTGGACCTCGCCTCGCTGGCCGCCAAGGCCGAAACCGTCGTCGTGGTCGAGGTCATGGACCGCAGGGTCGAACGCGGCGACGGCAGCGGACCTATGCATACCTGGCTCAGCCTGCGCGTCGACCGGGTACTCGCCGGAGCCGCGGCGAAGACGCTGCAACTGCGCTTCCTCGGCGGCGAGCACGGCAGTGTGCGGCAGCAGGTCGCCGGATTCGATATTCCGCCCACCGGCGAACGGGCGATCTATTTCATCGAGAACTCGCAACTGCCCATGGCAGTGCCCCTGCTGGGCTGGGACCAGGGACGCTTTCTGCTGCGCAGCGACGCCAACGGCGTGGAACGCGTGTTCTCTGCCCAGGGAATGCCGGTGCTGGGCCTGGACAGCAGCCGCGGCGCCGCTGGCTTGTCGGCCGGTCTCGCTGCAGGTGTGATCACGGGCAGCGCGACGCAGAGCGAACAGGCGCTGGCCCTGGACGACTTCGCCAGCCACGTGCGACAGCTGCGGGAGCAGGCCCATGCGCGCTAAGGCCCTGCTGATGTCTGCGCTGGCCCTGGCCAGCGGCAACGCCTGCGCCTACGTGATCAAGGTTCCCTGGGCGCTACCGCAGCACGAGGTGCAACTGCAGTTCAGCGGCAACGCACCCGGCGGCGAAGCGTGGATGGCCGGTGCCATCCATACCGTCAAGCTCTGGCAGCAGATCAGCGGCTTCAGCTGGCGTCCGGTGACGGGCAATGCGAGCGGCTGCGGCTATGGCGACACGATCTCGGTACTGCGTTTTGCCCGCAGCCACTGCAGTGACAATTTCGGCTTCTTCCAGGTCAGTGTCGTCCAGACCACCACCGAAAGCGTCAACGGCGGCCCGTACAGACTGATCGACGCCGACGGCTTTCTGAACATCGGTCCCGGCGCCGACGGCTATTTCGTCGCGCAACGCTGGCCGCAGATGTCGCGCACGGTCAATGGAGGTATTGCCGGCAGCGCGCCATCGGGCGGCACTTATGCAGCGGCTTTTGCACAAGCAGCCGCGGCCTGGAATACGGCCACCGATTTCACCCTCACCGTCAACGGCACGGTTTCCAACCCCTGCCCCGACAACAACATCAGTGCCATCGCGTTCTCCGCCACGGTGTGCGGCGAAGCCTGGGGCAGCAATGTACTCGGCGTCACCCTGAGCACCCGCAGCAGCATCAACGGCGGGCCAATGCTACTGGTCGACTCCGACATCCTGTTCAACAGCAACTACAGCTGGGATATCTACGACAGCGCACTCAACGGAACCACGATGGATTTCCGCCGTGTCGCCCTGCACGAGCTGGGCCATCTGATTGCGCTGGGCCATAGCACGGTGCCCGAAGCGATCATGCTGCCCAGCGTCAGCAATGCCACCAGCCTGCATTGCGACGACCGGCGCGGCATCGCCGCAGCCTATGGACAGAATCCGGACAGCGTCTGCGCCGCGCCCGTGCCGCCGGCGCAATGGCACGATTGGCAGCTGTACCCCGGACCGCTGCGCAACGGCGGACCGGAGTTCCGCCGTGTCGTGGGTTCGGCGCTGGGCTTGATGATGGGCCTGGGTCAGACCACCGACCCCGCCACCCTGCTCTACCCCCAGATCAGCGACGTGGAGCATCCGACCTGCGACGACCAGGCCGGCGTACGTGCCGCCTATGGCCTGAGCGGCAGCTGCGCGAACGTGGCCGATGTCATTTTTCGCGAACGCTTCCAGTAGCCGGCCGCGCGCGCCGCCGGCCGGTCAGCGCGAGCGGCCGTCGAACTGCTGCACCGGAACGGCGGCAATATCCACATTTTCCAGGCAGCGGATATTCACCGCCGCCATCGTGTTGCCCTGCGGATCGGTGCCTTCGCCGTAGGGATGAATGCCGCAGTTCGGGCAGAAGCGGTGCTGGATCACGTGCTTGTTGAAGGTATAGCTGGCCAGATCCTGTTCCGGCGTCTGCAGGCTGAGCTTGTCGCGCGGCACAAACCACATCAGCGCGCCCTTGCGCTCGCAGATGGAACAGTTGCACGCCATGGCGCCGTTGAGCTCACCCTCGACCTCGAATTTCACATTGCCGCAATGGCAGCTGCCACTGTAGTTCATCGCATGGGTTCCTTGGGTTGATGACAGTCCCGGCTCAGCCGTGCTTGGCCACCAGGCGCACTATGGTATTCCAGGCGCGGGTGGTCGCTGGCAGCCCCAGGGTTTTCTCCAATAGCGCGTTCGGGCTGCCGGGCGTGTTGCCAATCGTGCGGCTCAGGCTGAAGACTTCGGTTCCGTTGCAATGCAGCACGTCCACGTCGCCACGGCGGCTGCGCCAGGGCGAGGGCGGCAGGGCCGGCGCGCGCGGCGCGAGAAAGCTGACGCAGCATTCGTAGACATCGGACGTGTCGATACCGGCAAACGGATCGGCGCCGACCAAAGCCGCCAGATGATCGACACGGCGGATATACGCCGGCTCTTTCAATCCGCATTGCTGCTGCAGGCGGGCCACGGCCGCCGCCAGTACCGGGCCAGCCCTGGCGGCGCGCGGCACCGCATAGACCAGCGTGCCGTTGACCAGAAACGAAGCGGCTGACGCCGCACCGGCATCGAGGAAGGCCTGCTCCAGCTGCGCCTTGCTCGGGCAATGCGGCCGGCCCAGGTTTACATTGCGGAAAAAAGCGGCGAATTTCACAAGACGAGGACGCTGGCGGAACGGAGCAGCGATGATACGTCAGCCGCCGGATCACCCCGAGCGTCCGGCGATCGCCGGGGCACGCTAGCTGCTGTTCAATCCACGGCCATTACGCCACACGCCATGGCAGGCAGACGCCGCAACCGCCGGGATCGCACAGGCGCCGCTGCTGCATGCCGTAGTGGGCGGCCACCGGCGTGTCGACCGCGATGCCTCGCGCACACAGGCGCAAGTAGGCCGCATCCAGGTCGCGGCAGCCGATACAGAACGCCAGCGAAGCCAGCACAAGCAGCGTGACGGAAAGGAGATGCGTCGGCATGGCGATACCTGCGCGGACAAAACTGCCGCAAGCTCCGCAGGCCGAGCGAATGGCCGAGCGAATGGCCGCAAGCATAAGCTTGCAAGGCCACTGCAACCGGCCATCGCCATGACCCGACTGCTGCTCAATATCGACGTACCCGATCTCGACCGCGCCACGGCGTTCTACTGCCAGGCCCTGGGCCTAACGCTCAGCCGCCACCTGTTCGGGCATCAGGTTGCCGAACTGAGCGGCGCCGGCATCGCGATCTATCTGCTACACAAACCTTCCGGCAGCATGGCCGCCGGCGCGCAGCAGCGTGACTATGCACGGCATTGGACACCGCTGCATTTCGACCTTGTCGTGCACGCACTGGAGCCGGCAATACAACGGGCGCTGGCGGCCGGCGCCCTGGCCGAGAGCGACGTCGACACAGCGGGCTGGGGCCGCAGCGCACGCTTCGCCGATCCGTTCGGTCATGGCTTCTGTCTGATCGAATTCAGCGCCGAAGGCTACGCCAGCGTCGCATCGCCCTGAAGCCTCGGCGGCACAGCATTAGCGCGGATCGAAATCGTCGAAGAAGATCAGGTCAGTGGGCAGTGAGCAGAAGGCCAGCTTGATCTTGCCGGAATTCCGCGGCCGATAGACGACAACCGCGACACCGTCGTCGCGCATGGCGAGGTCGTGACCGTATTCCGCCCCTGCGGTGACGATGCCGTTGCGACCGCTGCTGCAGTTCCGGTCGAGGCACTGGTGGAAGTACAGCGAGTTCTGCCCCTGGGCTTCGCCGTAAACGATGAACGCGCGGCCGTTGGGACGCATGGCCATGCGTACGATGCGCAGATAGCGCTGGGTCGCATCCAGTACACGTGGCGTCGCCGTTGTGCAGTTCGAGTCGGCACAGTCGGCCAGCATGGCAACGGCCGGCTGGAGAGGGTCCGAACCATAGAATGCACCAAACACCATCAGCGGACGGCCATCCTGACGCGCCGCGATGGCCGAGTAGCCAGTACCGCCCGAAGTCGGCGGCACCACGAGATGATTGACACCGCTGGAGCAGTCGGCATTGGAACACTGG
This sequence comes from Tahibacter aquaticus, assembly GCF_004363655.1. Taxonomy (GTDB): domain Bacteria; phylum Pseudomonadota; class Gammaproteobacteria; order Xanthomonadales; family Rhodanobacteraceae; genus Tahibacter; species Tahibacter aquaticus. Next base: position 123,737 of record NZ_SNZH01000018.1, on the reverse strand, counting down.
TAGACATTCGCGCCGGAGTAGCCGACATGGGCGATCAGCGCGGTATCGTCGGCGCGCCACAGCGTGTCGGAGTACAGGCCGGCAGGCGCTGCGTCATGCACGACGCGGCATTGTGCATTCGTACAGGACGAATCGCCGCAGCGGCAGGCAACCAGGTCGTCCACCACATTACGCCGATCGCACAGGGTGACGAAGGGGCGCGCGCCCGGCGACAGGGATACATTCGTGGTAATGCCGAAACCGACGCCGCTGGTCAGTGGCAGCGACGCACCGCTGGAACAGTCCGCATCGCTGCAGACGTAAACGCGCGCACCCTGCGGCGCGGAAAGCTTGTTGTAGTAGCTCAGCACCGGCTCGCCGCCGGGCTTCAGCACCAGGCTCAGGTCAACACTGGAAGCCACGGCATTGGCCTCGATCAGCCGCGTAGTGCCGCTGGTGCATTCGCGATCGTCGCACAGCAACAGCTTGAGCAGGTTGGCCGGCGGCGGATCGAAGTAAGCGATCACCGGACGGCCGTCCGGTCGTAGCGCGATAACGGTATTGTCGCTGCCGGCGACCAGGCCCGACACCGCATCGTTGGTGGGAATGCGGCAGCCGATCAGCGGTTCCATTGCCGCAGCAAAGCCAGGCAAGGCCGACAGCAGCGTCAGCAGAAAGAAGCGGGCAAGCGTCTGCGAAAACCGGTCTGGCATAGGGTTCCTTCGTGCCACGACGATACCGTCGGGCTGGCGCACCTCCAGCGGGCGGACACAGATAGTGCCGCTAGCGCGAGCGGACTCTCACCGCCGCTTGGAAGCGGTGGCCGCAACGATCTGTACAACATTCATTTCCGCGCGTTTTTCGCAATGCGAAGATACGGAGACCGCAACCGGATTCGATCGAATCCGGCGATCGGCTCGCACTGCAGCAACTTGGCCGAAAACGTAGGGCGCGATGAGCGCCGCGAATTGCGCCGCAAGGTGTTGACGCTTACGCCGCAGGGCTGGCGGTGGAACGGCTGGTGTTGGCGACGCCACGGAGCTGCCAAGCCCCAGGAGCGTACGCGACAAGAGGATAGTGCAGGCACCCAGGCGCCATCCTGGCAGGCTGGATTTGCTACGAAAGCCGTAATGCGACTTTACGGCGACAGCCGGGCGCCTGACCTTGCTGCAAAAACAGTGGCTTCGCACCACCGGATCGCGTCGCTGGATCTCACCACCGGATCGCGCGTCGGACCGTGCCGCCGGCAACCAGGTGCCGTATGACACACGCTTGGCGGCGGTGAAATTCGCGTTGCTCATCGCACCCTACGAATCTGCACCGCCGCTATTCTGCCGGGCCTTCGACCGGCCAGTTTGCACCGCCGCCGTTGCGTCAGGTTTTCTCGAACGGCCTGAGCAACCAGCGGCACAGCGCCGGCAGGAAGATCAGCGCAGCGAACATGTTCACCACGAACATGAAGGTGAGCATGAGACCCATGTCGGCCTGGAATTTGAGTTCCGAGAAGATCCACATGGCCACGCCGACGGCCAGGGTCAGCGCGGTGTAGAAGATCGCGATGCCGGTGGTCTTGAGCGCGGCGAAATAGGCTTCCGTCAGCGGCGCGCCGGCCTGCATGGATTCGCGCATGCGCGCGAAGATGTAGATGGCGTAGTCCACGCCGATGCCGACGCCGAGGGCGACGACGGTCAGCGTGTTGACCTTCAGCCCTATGCCCAGCTTGACCATCAGCGCATGGCCCAGTTCGGTCACCAGCACCAGTGGCAGCACGATGCACAGCGCGGCGAGCGGATTGCGGAAGCTCAGCAGGCACATGAGGAAGACCGCGCCATAGAGCAGATACAGCATGACCGCATCGACTTCGCGCACCTTGTCGTTGATCGCCGCCAGCACGCCGACGTTGCCCGTGGCCAGTCGCAGGTTGATCTGGTCGCTATGGAAGGTTTCGCCTTTTTCGGTGGCGGCCGCAGCCTGCTCGGTCAGCGATTTCATCACGTTGGCATTGCCGCCGGCCCAGGCACCGTTCTTTTCGCGGAAGTCCTTCACCGCCGCGACGACACGGTCGATGGTGGTCGCGCGATGGTCGCCGAGGAACATCATGATCGGCATGGCGCTGCAGTCGCTGTTGAGCAGGCCTGAGTCGGTCTCGAAGCCCTGCGTGGCCAGGCGCAAGGTGTCGGGATCACGCGGCAGCGCACGCCAGCGCAGGTTGCCTTCGTTCCAGCCGGCGTTGACGATCTTGGCCGCCATCGGCAGGGTCATCACCTGTTCCACGCCTTCGACATTGCGCATGTGCCAGGCGAAGCGGTCCATGGTTTCCATGACCGGATAACTGGTGGTGCAGGCCGAGGGCTGCGCTTCGGCGATCACGTTGAGCATGTCCACGCCGAGGGCGAATTTCTCGCTGATCAGCACGGCGTCCTTGTTGTAGCGCGCTTCGGGACGCAGCTCGGCCACACCCTTCTCGGCATCGCCGATCATCACCTGGTGGCCGTACTGCTTGGCGAAAAACCAGATGGTCAGGCCGATCAGGATGATGATGGCCGCCGGCACCGGACGGCTGAACTTGGCCAGCAGCGACCAGATCTTGTCGAACTGGGTCAGCTGGCGCAGGCGGTACTGGCGCTTCTTTTCCAGATTGCGCAATTTGCAGAAAGACAGCATTACCGGCAGCAGCACCAGGTCGGTGAGGATGGTGATGGCGACGCCGACGGTCGCGGTGATGGCCAGCTCGTAGATGATCTGGATCGGGATGATCAGGATGGTGGCGAAGCCGATGCAGCCGGCAATCAGCGCGACCGAGCCCGGCACCAGCAGCATGCGGAAGGCCAGGCGCGCGGCAGTCTGGGCATCGACGCCGCGGCGCTGGCTGAGTTCTTCGACGCTGCCTTCTTCCAGCCCGCCGAAGAAGATCTCGCCGCGGAAGCGGTTGATCATCTGCTCGCCGTGGCTGACCGCGATGGCGAAAATCAGGAACGGCGTCAGCATGTTCATCGGATCGATGCCGAAGCCGAGCAGGCGCAGCGCACCGAGCATCCACAGCACCGCGATCAGCGCGCAGAACACGGTCAGCGAGGCCAGCTTGACCGAGGACGAATACAGGAACAGCAGTATCCAGGTGAAGGCGATGGTCAGGAAGAAGAACAGGATGACCGAGCGCGCGCCATCGCTGATGTCGCCGACCATCTTGGCGAAGCCGATGATGTGGACGCTGGTGGCGTCGTTCTCGTACTTGGCACGGATCGCTTCCAGCTGCGCGGCCACTTTCTGGTAGTCGAGCTTGACCTGGCCTTCGCCGCCTTCGGGCACCAGTTCGGCCCAGACCATGGCGCCGGAGAAATCCTTGGCCACGAGGCGGCCGACGATATTGGCCTTCTCGATATTCGCCTTGATCGTGGCGAACTGCTCGCGCGTCGCTTCGAAGCCTTCGGCGTTGGGGGTGAAGTCCTGCGGGATGACGTTGCCGCCGGCGAAGCCGTCCTCGACCACTTCGACGAAACGCACGTTGGGCGTGAAGATGGAGCGGATGCGCGCCTCATCGACGTTGTCGATGGTCTTCACATCCTGGGTCATGCGCTCCATGGTCTGCATGAACGGCTGGCTGAACATGTCGCCGTTCTTGGCCATCACCGCGATGAGGATGCGGTTGGCGCCGCCGAACTCCTTCTCGTAGTCGAGGAAGGTCTGCATGTACTCGTGCGCCAGCGGAATCTGCTTCTTGAAGCCCGCGTCGACACGCAGCTGCGCGGCAAACCAGCACATCGCCACGGTGACCAGCGCGAACAGCGCCAGCACGACGATGCGGTTGCCGAAGATCGCGCGCTCGGCCAAGCGGTGGAATGCGCTGGGATTGTCTACCGCCTTGATCGAACCCGCCATGTCGTCCCCTCGTGCTTTGCGTCCGGCCGCCACAGTGCGGCGGCAGCGGATAATTCTGGAGTTCTAGACTTGTCTACTTTGCCGGACTTCAGCGCGGCTGGTAGCGCGCGATGCCGTTCTCGCCGGCGACGAGGAAGGCACCGCCGCCCTCGATGCCGAGTATTGCCGCCAGCGCACCGGCCGGATCAATGGCACCGGCACGCAGCGGCTCGCCGGCCGAACGGCGCAGCAGCACCAGACCGTTGGCGCCGACCAGGGCAACGCCGCCGTTGGCCAGCTTGGTGCCGCCGAGCAGGCTCAGTTCGGTATCGGTCGCCAGCTCTTTCCAGTTGTCGCCGAGGTCGTCGGTTTCGAAGGCATGGCCGCGCAGGCCGAACACGATCACGCGCTGCCCTTCGAAACCGATCGCGCCGAACATGGAGCCATCGTAGGGCAGCTTCAGGCGCTGCCAGTTGGCGCCGTTGTCGCGCGAGCGCAGCAGGCTGCCGCGTTCGCCGGCAATCAGCAGCGAGCCGTCGCTGGTGCGTGCAATCGCGTTGAAGTGCGGCTCGCTTTCGTCCTCGATCTTCAGTTCTTCCCGGGAGAAGGTCCATTTGCCGCTGCCGCCGGCGGCAGCGGCGGCAGGAGCGGCTTCAGCCAGGATCTTGCGTTCGCCCCAGGTCGCGCCGCCGTCGCTGGTTTCCAGGAACAGGCTGTAGGCACCGACGGCAAAGCCGTGGCGCTCGTCGAGAAACAACACATCGAGCAGTGGCGCGCCATGGCGCGCATCGCTGGGGCCAGCGTCGGCGCCAGGCGGCTGCCACGGATCCTTGCGCTGCACCTGCCAGTGCTCGCCCGCATCGCTGCTGGCCAGGATGACGCCATCGCGGCCGACGGCCCAGACGGCGTTGCCGACCGCGCTGACGGCGGTCAGTGTCGCGCGCGTCGGCACGTCGGCGACCTGGCGCCAGTTGCTGCGGTCGTCGGAGATCACGATGGCGCCGCGCTCGCCGACGGCGATGGCGCGATTGCCGGACTCGACCAGATCGAGCAGCAGCGACTGGGTTACCAGCGGCATTATCTCGGCCTTGCTGCCGACCGGCTCCGGCCAGGCCACTGCAGGCGCTGCGGCGCTGCCCGCGCTGGCGCCTGCTACTGCCGCCGGCGCTGCCGCCGCGGCCGGCGCAGCCGATTCCTGTGCGACGGCCATGCTGCTGAGCAGCGCCGATGCCAGCAACAGCCGGCGCCACGACATCACCCCAGTTCTACCCAAACGTCCCATCTGCACGCCCCTCGCAGTCTGTGGGGAAGGCTGCTTGCTGTTCCTTCCCGTCGCAGGCGCGAACCTGGCCGCGCCCTCTCGTTCCGAGCTGCCGCCGCATCGATGGCGACGGCCGGTATTCGTCTGCAGCGCCTGGCTGTGCCGGCGCTTGCGTGTGTCGCTTTTCACCTGCGTTTACCGCTGCTTCACCTTAGCGCAATCCGCCGCTGTCGCGGAATGCTTTTTGGCCGTTGCACGTTTTTTTCAATTTCCCCGGCAGCAGCGCAAAAAGCGCAACCATGCCGGCGCAGGCCGGCATGGCGCATGCGTTGGCACGACAACGGGAATTTGCCGTGCTGCAAACGAAATCAGCCGCCCCGGAACGGCGGCGGCTGATCGATACGGCATCGTGCTACGGCTTACTGGAAGCCGCGCTGACGCAGGGATTGCGGCGTGAACATGTCCGGCGTGGTCTGGTAGGAGAAGTCGTACATCGCCTCCTGGTTGTCCAGGCCCGACACGATGTAGCGGCCGGATTTCAGGTCGTGATGGGTTTCCAGCGTCGACCACATCAGCGGCACTTCGTAGTAATTCACGCTCGGCGCTTCGGAATAACGCCACAGCTTGCCGGCGGTGTCGTAGTGGTCCATCACCAGGATCTGCCAGCTGTCCTCGTCGATGTAGAACGTACGGCGCGGATTGATATGGCGCTGGCCGGCCTTGAGCGTGGCTTCCACCACGTAGACGCGGTGCAGTTCGTAGCGCAGCAGGTCGGGATTGATGAAGCCAGGCTTGACCAGGTCTTCCACCTTGGTCTTGTCGCTGTGCGCCTTGTAGGAATTGTACGGAACGTACATTTCCTTCTTGCCGACCAGCTTCCAGTCGTAGCGGTCCATCGCGCCGTTGAACATGTCGGTCTGGTCGTTGGTGCGCAGGCCGTCGGACGCGGTGCCCGGATTGTCATAGGCCACGTTCGGTGCGCGGCGCACACGGCGCTGGCCGGGGTTGTAGACCCATGCCTGGCGCGGCTCTTTCTTCGAATCCAGGGTTTCGTGCACCAGCAGCACCTGGCCGGCAAGACGCGGCGGCGCGACCACTTCCTGGTAGAAGTAGATCAGGATGTTGTTGATGTCCTTGAGCGTGTTGCCGGGCTTGTAGTACAGGCCGAGCAGCTCTTCCTTGATGCGGGTCAGCGTATACGCGCCGCTGGCGGTCGGTGCCGCCTGGTTGGCCCAGCGCAGGCCGGCCACGCCCTTGAACTTCAGCTTGTGGTTCCAGACGGCCTCGTAGCCGGCCTTCACCGGATCTTTGTCGAGGATGGGGAACGGCACGCCTTCGGCCACGTTGTCCACGCCTTCGCCATCATCGACCAGCTCGCCGGTGCTGGCGTTCTTGATCGTGGTCTCGTAGGTGCGGGCGGGATACGACGCGCTGCGGCGGGTGGGATAAACCACCATTTTCCAGTTCTTGTATTTTTCGAACATGGCGATCTGGCCTGCGCCGATCTTGTCGCCCTGTTCCTTGTAGTTGGCCGCGGTGATGGTCAGCGTTGGCTTGTCGTCGGCATAGGGATCGGGATGGTGGTCGCCGACCTTGTAGCCCGACGGCGGCGAGGTGATGCCGCCCTTCCATTCCGGAATGGTGCCGTCTTTGTTGCCGGCGCGTTCGGCCCCCATCGGCGTGAGCGGCGTGCCGCTGACACCGAGTTTGGCCGCTTCCTGCGGGCTGACCTTGGCCAGGGCCGCGGTCGACACCAGAGCCAGTGCCACCAGGGCCGCAGTCTTGGTCTTTTTGAGCATCGTCATGTATTTCCCTCCCGCAGAACTTAGAACGAATACTTGACCGAGAACGCGACGAAGTCGCGGTCGCTGATCAAATTCAGGGCGCCGGCGCCGAAGAAGTTCGTGTAGCTGATATCGAAGGCCAGCTTGTTGAGGTAGTTCGCTTCGGCACCCAGGGTGACGGACTTGCGGTCTTCAATGAAGTTGCCGCCCGGACCCGGCGAGATGCCGTTGACGTCATGATTGAAAGCGATGCGCGGCGACAGCGTGAAGGCGCCGCCGAAGGCGTTGTTGTAGTCGGCGCGTGCGGCGATGCGATAGCCCCAGGAGAACGAGGTGGGGAAGCCGTCGGTCTGGGTCTGCGGGTTGCGCAGCGCGCCGGAGGTCACGTCGTAGCCACCGCCGGTATCGGTACCGTCGCCCTGGTAGCGCATGACCGAGGGGTCAGGCAGATCCCAGATATTGGTGAAGCCGACTTCGCCGACGAGGGAGATCTGGTCGGCGCCGACGAAGTTGCCCGGGCCGAACACCTTGGTCGCTGTTACCTGCAGCTGCGACACCTTGTGGCGTTCCCAGCCGCGCACTTCCTGGCCCGGCGCGAACTGGCCGAGCTGGCTGCCGAAGCGCAGGCCCGGCGCCGGGATCACCGCATTGAGCGGGCTCAGGGCGGCGAACAGCAATTCCACGTCGTCGATCTGCAGCGGCTGGTTCGGCCGGTAGGACAACTCGCCCTGCAACGCGACGCCCGGACCTTCCAGCGGCATGTTGAAGCTGACCGCATACATGCGGATGTCTTCGGGGTATTCGGCGAAGTAGCGGCCGCTGTTGACGTTGGTGCTGGTCACCGCCGTGCCCGACAGCAGCGGCAGGCGGCTGTGGTAGTTCAGCGCATAGAAGCCGAACTCGGAGTTGTTGAGCCAGTCGGCCAGGTAGTTCAGGCGGAAGCCGTACTGGCCCGAGTCCTTGGCGAAGCGGTCCGGCGAACGCGGCACGGCCGCTCCGCAGGCGGCCGGCTTGAGCTGCGGCGGCAGGTTGGGATTGTCGGTGCCGCCATTGCCGAAGCAGTAGCCGTAGTAGAAATCGGGGTTGATCACCGGCTGCGGAATGGTGCCGAAATTCAGCATCACGTAGCTGCCGCCGAGCGTGGCGAAGTCGTTGGTCGAGAAATAGGTGCCGGCCGGATCGGCTTCGGTCTGCTCGAATTCGAACATGTACAGCGCTTCGGCCGACAGCGAATCGGTGATGTTGACCGAGCCCCACAGCATGTTGACCGGCAGGAAGGCTTCCTTCAGCTCGGCACCGGCCACGCGCAGCTTGGACACGTCGATCGGATTGATGACGTTCACGCCGCCCTGGATGAAGGTGCTTTCGCCCCAGCTCACCACCTGCTGGCCGAGACGGATCGAGGCCGACTTGCTGCCGATATTGAAGTTGTGGAAAACGAAGGCGTCGAGGATTTTTGTATCTTTGCCGACTTTTTCCTTGGCCTCGTGCGACAGGTCGTAGCGGTTGGCATTTTCCCAGTCGTAGAAGCTGTAGGCACGGAAGAACGCACCGCTGTTGGCGCCGTAGAGCAGGCTCAGCTCGACCGTGGCCTTGACCGCGTTGGTGAACACGTCGCCGTCGTCGTACTTCATGTCGCCGTCGTCGCCGTTGACCGAGTAGCGGCCGCGGGCGGCGCGCTGTTCCGGGCTGCCCAGGGCGAACGGCGGCTGGCTGATGGCTGGATTGAACTGCGACTTGCCGATCAGGTTGTCGTCCTGCGAGGACACGCGCCAGGCCGCACCGTAGGTCAGGGTGGAATTGACCGTGCCGTGGAAGCCGTCGGAACTGCCGAACTCGAAAGCCTGGGCCGCCGGTGCCATGACCGCGCCGCTCAGGGCTACGGCGACGGCCACGGCCATGGGACGCAGGCCGGCGCGGAAGTTGGTGTTCTTCTTCATATTGGTTTTCCCCAAGTTCCTGGTCGTCGCTTACTGCGTCTTGATGACGGAGGTGTCGCTCACCTGGACTGCGGTACCGCCGCTGACCAGCATGCTCGCCATTTCTTTCTGCATTTCTACCGTTGCCGCTGCCGAAGCGCTCGGATCGAGCAGCGAGCCGTGGTTGCCCTGGATGAAGCGTGTCGCGCCGCGCACACCGGTAGCGGACTGCGTGGTCGCGGTGATCGAGGCCAGTCCCAGCGCGCGGATCAGCGGCTCGGTGCCGGCCAGCGGAGCGCCGGCGACCGTGTTCGGAATTACCTGGTCGGGAAGTACCGTGCCGCCGCCGACCACTTCATGCAGTAGCACGCGCTTGCCGGCCAGGGCGAACGCGGTGTTGAGCGGATCGGCACCGTCGATGGCCTGCTGCGCTGCGCCGAGGAAGCGGTCGAAGTCGGGCGTGCCGGCATTCACGCCAGCCGCCGCAAGGCCAGCGCGGATGCGCGGACCGAAGGTGGCCGAACCATCGAGCATGCGCGCGACGCCGCCGCCCGGCACGCTGAACACGGCCGTGTTGATGGTCGGTTCGAACGCGACGAAGCTGATGCCGAGGATGCTGCCCAGCGACTGGCCGACGAACTGGACGCGCGAGCTGTCGAAATCGGCACCGGCGGCGCCGTCGTAGCTGATGGTCGGTATGGCCTTGGCCAGCGAGAACAGGTCGACGATGCCCTGGCGCAGGTTGTCGCGCGAGGTCAGCAGGCTGCCCAGGTTGATCATGTGCGCGCCAGACGGATCGGGGATGCCGTCTTCGCAGACGGACTGGCCGGTCGGGCAAGCAGTGCCGTCGTTCTTGAGAAGATCGACATTGAAGGTGCGTTCGTGCGCGCCGGTCGCGGCCAGCGGGGTCGATTCGATATTGAAGGGATGACCCGGCGGCAGGCCGTGCAGCGGAATGTCGATCGCGATGACCGCATAGCCCTGCGAAGCCAGCGTCTGCGAAATCGCGAACGCGTCGGTGCGGTTGCGCGTGATGCCATGCTGGTAGATCACGATGGGCCAGCCTTGGGCCGGACGGGTCTTGCCCGAGGCGGCATTCGGCACGGTCAGCAGCAGCGGCACGGTCTCGGTCTTGGTCGCGACCGGGAACGGATTGGCGAAGGTGACGTTGGTCGAGGTCGGCGACAGGCCGGCCGCATTGAACGGCGGCACGTAGGCGCCGGGTGCCGCCTGCCAGAAACCGCCGAGCACGGCAGCCGCACGAGCCGGCAAGGTGCTGTTGGCCGGTGCCTTGAGGTAATACGGCAGATCGATGGTGCCGATGAAGATGTCAGCGATCGGCGCGAGGCCGAGATTGAGATCGCCAATGGTCTTGCCCGTGGGCGCGACGCGGGTCAGCGGTGCCGGCGACTGGCCGACCTTGCCGACGGCGGCCTGCAGCACCGGTGTGATCGACTGGGTGGTGAAGACCCAGCTCACGACGACCTTGTCCGGCGTGATGCCCTTGCTGTTTGCCGCAGCCAGGTGCGAATTGGTCAGTTGGCGCAGCGGCTCCAGGGCGCAGGCGGTGGCCGCCGGCAACAGCGGTTCGGTGGAGGCGCCGTTGACGCAGAGCGGCGCGGTGCGCTTGGACAGGAAGTAGGTCTGGTCCGGCGTGGCGTCGTTGCCGTTGGCGTCGGTGACGCCGGTGGTGACGACCGCCATATAGCTGGTCAGCTGCTTGAGCGGCTTGGTCGGCACGATCGCGACCGTGCGCGCGGTGGTGTCGGACGGCGCCGGGGCGACGATGAAATCGGCCGGGGTCGCGAGTTCGCGCACCACGCCGGTTACGCCGCCGCCGGGACCGGTCAAGGTCACTTCGAACAGGCGGATGGTGCTGCCGGCAACCAGGGTGCTGGTCTTGGGCGGCACGCTGAACTGCACCTGGCCCGGGCCTACCGTGCTCCAGCCGTCCAGCGCGTTCACCGCGACCTGGGGATCGTTGAAGTTGTTCGGATTGGCGACCGGGATGTTCAGGGTCAGGTCGGTGGTGCCCGACAGCAGCAGATTGTTCGGCAGCGGGATAACGCGCTGCGCGGCATCGGCATTGGACGGATCGAAGCGGGCCGCGATGACGCCGGTCACGGGGGTGCCGTTGCCGTTGTTCGCCGGCGGCGTCGGTGTGGCGCGGGGACTGTTACTACCGCCGCCGCATGCGGCAAGCAGTGCAGACGACAATGCCAGTGCCAAACTCTTTCGGGCCTGCATAGGGAATTCCTTAAAGGTGGATGCGCAACGCTCCGTATCTTAGGGAGTTCAAACGCTCGTTGGCAACGTTGATTTAACGAACTGGCCGGGACAGTTTTGCTGTTGCGGCGCAACATATTTCGCCTGATTTGCCGCCTAGTTCACTTTTCACAAAAAGCGCAATACGCCGGTTTGCAGCCCGTACCGGGGCCGGCGAAGGCGGCGGCCCCGCGCCGCTCGCTACCCGCACACACCGCCGCGCCGAGGCTGCCGCCGCGCTGAGCCAGTCAGAATCGCGACTGTGGCTGCGGGGCCGCGTTTATTGAACGCCGTCACGTTCCGGCGATACCGCCGCCCAGCATTCAGGCCCTGGTTGGAATGGGCGTGGCCGATAGCCGAGCACGGCTTCCGCCGGCGCGTTGTCGGCGAGCAAATCCTGCGTGAGGCGCTGCACCATTCCGCCGCCGCGGCCGCTCAAACGGGCGATGCGGCGCAAAAGATAAATCGGCAAGGGCAGCGGCAAAGTGCGCCGTCCCAGGCCGGCGCGCACGCGTTCGAGCATTTGCGCGTAGCTCAGGCGCTCGCCGCCGCCCAGTTCGAACAGCTGCCCTGCCCCGGCGCCGGCCAGTGCGGCGACGCAGGCGGCGGCGACATCGTCGGCATGCACCGGCTGGCGCAGGCCGCGCGCGCCGGCAATACGCGGGAATACGCCGTAGCGCTGCGCCTGGCGCGCGAGCGGGCTGAGGCTGCGATCGACACCGGCACCGTAGATCAGGGTCGGCCGCAGCACGGTCCAGGCCACGTCATGTACCTGGCAATGCTGCGCCAGGCGCTGTTCGCATGCGGCCAGGCGTGCGGCGAGTTCGCGTTCGGCCGCGTCGACCGATGTCTGTTTGCTCGCTGCACTCATGGAACTCAGCGCAATGACACGCTGCAGGCCCGGCAGTGCGGCCGCACAGAGCCAGTCGACGAAGGCGTCCAGCGGTCCGGCGCAGATGAGCGCATCGATCGCGGGCACGGCCAGGTCCGGCGCCAGTCCGGCGCGCAGCCATTGCACGCCGGTGCGGGGCAATTGCGGCTGGCGGCTCAATGCGAGTACGGATTGGCCGGCCGCGCCCAGGCGCTGCAACAGGAACCCGCCGACCGCTCCGCTGCCGCCGATGACCAGAACGCGTTGCATGGCCGGCCTCAGCCTGCGCGCGACTGCGCCGCGCGCTTCAGATGCGTACGCCGCCGAAGATCCGCGCCGGCAGCGAGCGGATGCGGCTGAGCAGGGAGTTGGGCAGCTTGGCCTGGGCCTGCAGGGTGGCCGCGGTCGGCGTTACGCCGTAGCGGCGTACCGCCTTGGGCGTCTGCTTGAGCTTCCAGTAGCGGCCGAGGGCCGAATCGACGCTGAGGCGGCACGAGCCCATGCGCACCGGCTTGATCAGCATGCGGTAGACCTGGCCTTCGTTGATCAGCTCGATCACGGTCTGGGCATTGGCGCGCTCGGTGATCACCACCGTGGCGATATGCGGGTGGTACTGCTTGAGCGCCTTGAGCATCAGGGTGAGATCGGCGCCGTGGTTGGTCGCGGTCTCGGAAATCACCACGCCAGTCTCGTGCTGTTCCAGCACCTGCATGGCACGTTCGGCGGTATTGGCGAAACGCACCTGGTAGTGCGGCTGCAGGATTTCGCGCAGGCGCTGCTGCACCGTGGCGTCGTCCTCGATCACCAGCACGCCGACCTGCGAGCGGGCGATGCTCTGTTCGTTCGGGCTGAGCTGGTCGCTGGCGACCGCCGGCGTTTCGCGCGAGATCGCGCCCGCTTCCAGCACCAGTGCGCGCAGATCGGCATTGACCCAGGGCTTGTTGACGAAGCGATAGACCTCGCCTTCGTTGACCGAGCCCAGCACGGCCTTGAGGTCGGAATAGCCGGTCAGCAACACGCGCATCGCGCGCGGATGCTTTTCGCGGATCTCGCGCAACACGTCGACGCCCAGCATTTCCGGCATACGCTGGTCGCACACGACGACGTCGACATTGTGCGTTGCCGCCAGCTGCGGCGCCTCGCGCGGATCGGTGGTGATGTAGACCTCGAGGTCGCGGAACAGCGCCTTGAGTGCGCGCAGGATGCGCGCCTCGTCATCGATGAAAAGCACCCGCAACGTACCCCGGTTGGGGTCGCTGACCGGCATGTCGAAATCTTCACCTAGCATGTGCGCCTCAGTGCAGGGTCGGCCGCGCCGTATTTTCGGCGGGCAGCATGACGGTGAATTCGGAACCACGGTTGGGCGTGGTTCGCACTTTGATCGAACCGCCGTGCGACTTGACGATCTTGTGCACGATGGACAAGCCAAGCCCCGTGCCCTCGCCCGGCGCCTTGGTGGTGAAGAACGGATCGAAGATCTTCGGCAGCACGTCGTCGGGAATGCCGCAGCCGGTATCGGCGAACGCAATTTCCACATTGCCGTCGCCCGCGCGCGTGGCCACGGTCAGCGTGCCCTCTTCTTCCATGGCCTGGGCGGCGTTGGTGATGAGGTTGAGGAATACCTGGTTGAGCTGCGAGGGCATGCCGCGTACGCGCGGCACGCTGTCGAGCTTGCGCACGATCTTGATGCGGTCGCGCAACTGGTGCGCGGCGATCATCAGCGCGCTTTCCACGCCTTCGTTGACATCCATGAGGTCCATGCCGTCGCGGTCGACGCGGGCGAAGCCCTTGAGGTTCTGTACCAGCGCGGCGAGCTGGGTGATGCCGTCGGCGGAGTCGGCCAGCAGTTCCTTGGCCTCGGTCAGCAGCGGGCTTTTTTCCACGGCGCGGCGCGCCTCGAACAGTTTGCGCCGGGATTCCTCGACATGCTTGACCAGCTTGTCCAGCGACTCCTTGTCGGCACCGAACATCAGGTCTACGGGCTGCTGGCAGTACTGCACGGCGATGTCGTAGTCCTTGACCAGCTTGCGGTAGTCGTCGAGCAGGTCGGCAATCACTTCCACATTGCTTTTGACGAAACCCAGCGGCGTGTTCAGCTCGTGCGCCACGCCGGCAACCATCTGGCCCAGCGAGGCCAGCTTGGTGGTGTGGATCACCTGGGCCTGGCTGGACTGCAGCTGCTTGAGTTCCACCTCGGTCTGCTGGTGTTCCGCGGCCAATCGCGTCTTGGCGGCCTCGGCCTGGCGCAAGCGCCAGAACAAAGCCCCCGCGGCGGCGGCCAGTACCAGCACCAGGATCGCAAGCACTGCTGTCACGAACTTCTCCCCATCGGTTTCCCCTTGGCCACGGTCCGGATTCCGGATCGTTGCCGACGGCACTGCTGCATCCTGCAGCGGCGCCTACCGGGGTGGCTGCATCCGGCCAGGCTGGATCGAGTCCGGCCCGGCGTTCAGTCCCGGCCGCAGTATAAGCATGCGGACCCGTGGCTTATTCCGCGTAATGTACCGTCTGTCGGCGCTTTCGTGACCCAAATCACCGAAAAGCAGCGGCCGTGGCGTCGCTGAACCCTGCAACGGCAACAGCGGCGCGATTCCCAGGGCGGCAGCTTTGGCCTAAGCTGCCGGCGCGAACCCGAACGGAGATGGCGCATGATTGCCCGTGTCTGGCGTGGCGTGACCCTGGCAAGCAGGGCCGACGAATACCTGGAACACCTGCGCGACACCGGCCTGCGCGACTTCGCCCAGACGCCGGGCAACCGGGGCGTACAGGTGATACGCCGCGTGCAGGGCGAGCACTGCGAGTTCCAGATCATCTCGCTATGGGATTCGATGGAAGCGGTGCGCCGCTTCGCCGGCAAGGAAGCCGAGCGTTCGCGCTACTGGGACGCGGACGAGGAATTCCTGCTGGAGATGGAACCGCTGGTGCGGCATTACGAGGTCGCCGAGCAGATTGCGGACCCGACGCTCAGCCAGCCGGCGAAGTAGCTACCCGCTGGAGATTTCCTGACAAGCACTCTGTGGACCGGCAATTCGCGCGGGCCGCTATGGGGGAGAGGCTTGCGGCGCAATTCGCTGCGCTCATCGCTTGCTGCGGAGTGCGCGGCGGCGCTCCCAAAGGGTGTGCGATGAGCAACAGCGAATTGGCGATTGCAGTCTTCAGGCGGCCTTCTTCGCCTGCGCCTCGAACTCCACGGCCGCGGCCACGGCCGGTCGCGCCGACACACGCTCGACAAAGCCGGCAATGCCCGGCCACTGGTTCAGGTCAATGTGGAAGTACTTGCTCCAGCCCAGCACGGTGAACAGGTAGGCGTCGGCCACGCTGAAATCGCTGCCGGTGAGGTAGTCCTGCTTTTCCAGCAGCGGCGAGATTTCGGCGAAGCGCTGCGCCAGCTTGGTCTTCTGCGCGTCCTTGACCGAGTCGGGGTTGGCGGCATTGAACAGCGGGCTGAACTGTTTGTGGATTTCGGTAGAGATGAAATTCAGCCATTCCTGCAACTGGTAGCGCTCCCAGCTGCCATTGGCCGGGGCCAGCTTGGCCTCGGGCTTGAGGTCGGCCAGGTACTGCACGATGGCCGGACCTTCGGTGAGGATCTGGCCGTTGTCCAGCTGCAGCGTGGGCACGTAGCCCTTGGGGTTGATCGCCTTGAAATCGCCGCCATCGGCGGTCTTCTTGCTGCCCAGATCGACCTTGACCGCCTCGAACGGCAGGCCGAGTTCGCGCAACACGATGTGCGGCGACAGCGAGCAGGCACCGGGAGAGAAATACAGTTTCATGGCAGAACTCCTTGTGGATTTTCGACGGAAAGCATGGACGGCCCCGTCCTTGGGCCGGGGCGTCGCGACGACGTGAGGATACGCAGTACGCAATCAAGGCCATGGTTGCGCCCGGTGCGTGAATGAACTGTTTCCCCAGCGGCAACCTCGCCGCACAAGACCTGCTTCAGTCGGCCAGCGCCCAGTCCGCCGCGGCTTCGGCATGGATGCGCGTGGTATCGAAGGTGGGTACAGCGGTATCGCCGGGGCCGACCAGCAGGCCGATCTCGGTACAGCCCAGGATGATGCCCTGGGCACCGCGCGCTACCAGATCGGCCATGATGTCGCGATAGATCACCCGCGACGGCTGCAGCACCTGGCCGCGGCAAAGCTCGTCGTAGATGATGCGATGCACCTGGTCGCGCTGTCCGGCTTCGGGCACGAGCACGTCCAGTCCGTGCGCGGCCAGGCGGCCGCTGTAGAAATCCTGTTCCATGGTGAAGCGCGTGCCGAGCAGGCCTATGCGCTGCAGTCCGGCCGCCTTCACCTGCAGCGCGGTCGCATCGGCGATATGCAGCAGCGGCAGGCCACTGGCCACCTCGATCGGCGCCGCCACCTTGTGCATGGTGTTGGTGCAGATCACGATGGCTTGCGCACCGGCGCGCTGCAAGGCCGCCGCGGCGCCGGCCAGCTGGCGGCCAGCCTCGTCCCAGTCGCCGGCCCTCTGCAGTTTCTCTATACCGGCGAAATCGACGCTGTACATCAGCAGCTGCGCCGAATGCAGGCCGCCGAGCCTGTCGCGCACGCGTTCGTTGATGATGCGGTAGTAGGGGATGGTGGATTCCCAGCTCATGCCGGCTAGCAGGCCCAGGGTGCGCATGGAAGTTCTCGTGTGTCGGATGTCGAATACAAAGTATGCGCGAGCAGAAGGGCCGATTTGTGGCCTGCTCCGGGCAACCGGCGTCATAACCTTTACCCGCGTTCGGCCAGTGCACTAAGCTGATCTGCTGCCAAACAATGGGTTCGCCAGCGCCTTGGGCAAGGCTTCGCGCTGTGTCTTTCTGGAGATCACTATGGCTGCAATCTTTGATTGGCGACAATGGTATTTCGAGCCTGCACCGGATATGCAGCAACTGCTGCAACTCAGCGGAAACTCCAGCGGCTACGTGCGCGAGGAAGCCGTACGCCGTCTTGCGTCGCTGGGCGACAGCAGCGTACTACCTGCGCTGATCGAGCGCGTCAACGACTGGGTGGCGCCGGTACGCGGCATCGCCCGCCATGCCGTGTTGCAGTTCGCGACGAGCGAGAATGTAGCGACATTCGTGCAGTGCCTGCCGCAATTCAAGCATCTGCTCAGCCTTGGCAGGGACGACCATCGCCGCTTCGTCGGTCAGATCGAAACCTTCCTCCGCGAAGAAGGCCGTACGTACGTGCTCGCGGGTATCGATAGCCCGCATTCGGCCGTGGCGCGTGCCTGCATGAAATTCGCCATCGAACACCGCCTCGCAGACGACGAAGCGCTGGCTCGAATCGCGCTGTCTCACGCCGACGCGTTGATATCGCTGAACGCGACAGCACTGCTCAGCGCCCCGGACGGCAGGCTGCGCCCAGACCTGCTTGCCATCGCGCTGACGAACCGGTTCTTGCCGACACGCCGCACGGCACTGCGCCTGATGCTCCGCGGCGAAATCGAAGCAGGCCGGGTCGAACCGTTTCTGTTCGACAAGCATCGGTCCATTCGCGCCATCGCCGCACGTCATCTTGCCGCGCTCGGTTTCGATGTGGCCGGCTGCTTCCGGGAGGCGTTGGATCACGCCGTCGGACACAAGCTGCGCATTGCACTGTGGGGTGTGGGCGAGTACGGCGATGCGCAGGACATCGGCTTGTTGCGGGAACGACTGGTCCATCCGAGTGCCGCGATCCGCCGCGATGCACTGGTCGCCTACAGCCGCCGACTCGGCATGGACGCGCAAGCGCAGGTGCTCGCCGCCCTGTCGGACAGCGTCCAATCGGTTGCCGACGAAGCTGCGCGGATCGCGCGGCGCATAAAGGCACAATTCACTGCCGCGCAGCTGTTGTCGCTACTGCAACCCAGCCGGCCGGCCGATGATTTTGCGCGACTGATCGTAGCGCAGCGATTCGCAGACAAGTGGGAGCGGCTGACCTTCCTGCTGCAGGTCTATGCACACAGGCCAGACTTGCGCAGCGAAATACCGACTCTGCTCAACCAATGGAACCAGCACGGCAATAGCCTGGTGTGGGCCAGCGCGGAGCAAATAGCCCGGCTGCAGCAACTGGTGGACGACGACGCCAGCATCGCCGCCGTAGTCCGCGGCAACACGACCGAACAGGCGTTGAAACTGATCGACATCAGGTTGCGCCCAGCCGCAGAAATCATGACGCAGCCCGACGATAGATAAGCTGGCAGATTTGCACGGGCACCAGGGACCACAGCCCCTTGCGCCGCTTCCTGCGCTGGCTGTTCGCCGGGTTAAGTAGCGCCATGGCGCTTCAGTCAATCCTGCGGCGGCCCGAACCAGACAGCGCTGGAGTCGTCGATGCCCCAGAGCGGCGACGGCGGACGCGCTATCGGCGCGCCCGTCTTCACGTGCGCGACAAGCGCATCGACGAAGCGCGTGATCTTGGCGTCGGATCGTTCGTCGCCATAGAGCAGATACGGCCCGAAGAATCCGCGGCAAAGGGCGAGTTGCGGCGGCCCGCCGTCGTCGAACACGACATAGCTCGTGCCGACGACCAGCGGTGCACCGCAATCGCCGAAGCCGTAACCCGCACTGATTTCCTCGTCCTGTGCCAACTCGCCCTTGAGCTGGCGCACGAGGGTGAAGCGGCCGCGCTGCGGGCCGCGCCTGTCGGATTCGCCGGACTTGTCGCCAGCAACCTCGGCGACACGCACACTCTGGATGGTGACCAGGGCGATGTTGCGCGCCGCCGCCACCGCGTCTTCTGCCGAACCGCGGCGGCAGGAACAGGCTGCCGCGTTGGAAACGACGCCGAGCGCAGCGCCGATTCCCAGCAACGATAGGAGCACCAGGTTCGCGCGCCGCATACACCGCCTCCTATTTGCGCTTCGGCACGAAAATATCAGTACAAGTACCCTCGTACACTTCTGCCGCCATGCCGACCGACTCGCTCAGGGTCGGGTGCGGATGGATGGTGAGGCCGATGTCGGCGGCTTCCGAGCCCATTTCGATGGCATGGGCGACTTCGGCGATCAGGTCGCCCGCGTTCGGCGCCACGATACCGGCACCGATGATGCGGTGGGTCGCTTCGTCGAAGATCAGCTTGGTGAAGCCTTCGGTACGGCCTATGCCGATGGCACGGCCCGAGGCCGCGTGCGGGAACTTGCCCACGCCGTAGGCAATGCCCTGCTTCTTCGCTTCGGTCTCGGTCACGCCAACCCAGGAGATTTCCGGATCGGTATAGGCCACGCTGGGAATCACGCGGGCGACGAATTCGCTCTTCTGGCCGGCAGCGACTTCGGCCGCGACCTTGCCTTCGTGCGTGGCCTTGTGCGCCAGCATGGGATTGCCGACCAAGTCGCCGATGGCAAAGATATGCGGCACGTTGGTGCGCATCTGCCGGTCGACCGGAATGAAACCGCGCTCGGTCACCGTGACGCCGGCCTTGTGCGCGTCGAGCTTGCCGCCGTTGGGTGTGCGGCCGATGGCGACAAGGACGCGGTCATACAGCGTGGGCTCGGGCGCCTTGTCGCCTTCGAACGTCGCCAGCAACCCTTCGGCCTTGGCTTCGATCTTCGCCACCTTGGTCTTCAGGTGAATGCCGGCGTAGCGCTTCTGCAGGCGCTGCTGCAGCGGGCGTACCAGGTCGGGATCGGCACCCGGCATGAGCTGGTCGAGCATTTCCACAACGGTGATTTTTGTACCCAGCGCCTCATAGACGCAGGCCATTTCCAGGCCGATGATGCCGCCGCCGACGACGAGCAGGCTGGCGGGAATATCGGCCAGGTCCAGCGCGTCGGTGGAGTCCATCATGCGCTTGTCGTCCCAGGGGAAGCCGGGCAGCTTCACCGCCTGCGAACCGGCGGCGATGATGGCGTTGTCGAAGCGCACGAGCTTGCTGCCGTCGGCGCCAGTGACTTCGATCTCGTTCGGCGAAACGAATTTGGCAGTGCCGGTGAGCACCGTTACCTTGCGCTGCTTGCTCATGCCGGCCAGGCCGCCGGTGAGCTGGGCGACGACGGCGGTCTTGTGTGCGCGCAGCTTGTCCAGGTCGATGACCGGTTCACCGAAGCTGATGCCGTGGTTGGCGAACTGCCGGGCTTCGTCGATCACGCGCGCCGCATGCAGCAGCGCCTTGGACGGAATGCAGCCGACATTGAGGCAGACGCCGCCCAGTGCCGCATAACGTTCGATCAGCACGACCTTCTGGCCCAGATCGGCGGCACGGAAAGCAGCGGTATAGCCGCCGGGCCCAGCGCCAATCACCACGAGCTGGGCTTCGACATCGGCCTGGCGTCCGCTCGCTGCAGCGGCGGCCGGGGCCGGCGCGGCGGGTTTCTCTGCCGGCTTGTCGGCGGGCTTGGCCGCGCTCGCGGCTGCAGGGGCAGCCGGCGCAGCGGCGGGCTTGTCGGCCGCGGGGGCGGCGGCAGCCGCTGCTGCGGTTTCGATCAGCGCCACTACGGCGCCTTCGGCAAGTTCGTCGCCGAGCTTGACCTTGATCTCCTTGACCACGCCGGCCACGGTCGAGGGCACTTCCATGGTCGCCTTGTCCGACTCCAGCGTGACCAGGCCCTGCTCCTTCTTGACCGTATCGCCAACCTTGACCAGCACTTCGATCACCGGCACGGTGACGCCGCCAATATCGGGCACTTTGACTTCTGTCGTTGCCATTATTTCTGCTCCTTGTCCTGTTGGGCGGCGGCGAGGCGAAACTGCTGCTTGAGCGCGTCGCGCCGCCGTTCGAATTCGGCGAGTGGATCGGATGGCGCCGCCGCCGGCGCTGCTGGCAGCGCTGGTTCGGCGACGGTGTCGGGAATGGCAGGCGTTGACGCGGCAGCGGCGGCACTACGGCCGACCGATACAGCCCTGCTGTCCGCCGTACTGCCGGCGACCTTGACGACGCGCCCGGCCAACGGTGCAGTGGGGCTTTCCGGCTCCAGCAGGCTGCGCACGCGCTGCTGCAGCGCCTGCATTTCATCCTGCTCGCTGCGCCGGCCGGCCTGTTCCTCCAATCGCTTGAGCCGGCGCTGCCAGCACAGCTCGCGGTATTTGCGGTTGGCGTAGGCGACGGACAGGCGAATATCGGGAATATGGATCTTTTCCACTTCTGCCGGCAGCGAGTCGAAGCTGATGTAGTTGTCTTCCAGCCACAGGCCGCGCCGGCGCGCGACGATGCGGGTCTCGCGCTCTTCGAAGAACAGCCGGCCCCAGTCCACATCGGGGGGATGGCGGTCCAGGCGCAGATACATCACGCGCAGGGAATCGTGCACCCGCGACCAGGTGGTCTTGGCCAGGTCCAGATCGACGATCCGGATGTCTTCGAATTCCACGTCCATGAGGTTGCCGGCGATCCTGCGCTGCCGCCGGTCAGAGCAAGGTACGGCGCATATCGGCCAGCACCTGGCCGAGATAGGCGGTGAAGCGCGCGGCCGAAGCGCCGTCGATGACGCGATGGTCGTAGCTCAGCGACAGCGGCAGGATCAGGCGCGGCTGGAAGGCCTTGCCGTCCCAGACCGGCTTGGTCGCCGACTTGGACACGCCGAGGATGGCGACTTCGGGTGCATTCACGATCGGCGTGAACGCGGTGCCGCCGATGCCGCCCAGCGAGGAGATGGAGAAGCAGCCGCCGGACATGTCGGCCGGGCCGAGCTTGCCTTCGCGCGCCTTGGCCGCCAGTTCGCCGCTTTCCCGCGCGATGTCGAGCACGCCCTTCTTGTCAGCATCCTTGAGCACCGGCACGACCAGGCCGTTGGGCGTATCGGCGGCAAAGCCGACGTGGAAATACTTCTTCAGCACGAGGTTGTCGCCCGAGGCGTCGAGCGAGGCGTTGAAATCGGGGAATTTCTTCAGCGCAGACACCACGGCCTTGATCAGGAAGGCGAGCATGGTCAGCTTTACGCCGGCCTTCTCGTTTTCCTTGTTGATGAGTACGCGCAGCGCTTCCAGTTCGGTGATGTCGGCGTCGTCATGCTGGGTGACGTGCGGAATCATGACCCAGTTGCGCGCCAGGTTGGCACCGGAAATCTTCTTGATGCGCGACAGCGCGCGCGTCTCGGTTTCGCCAAACTTGGAGAAATCCACTTGCGGCCAGGGCAGCAGGTTCAGTCCACCGCCGGCAGCGACCGGCGCCGCCGCAGCGCGCGGTGCGGCGCCACCGGCCAGGGCCTGTTTGACATAGTTCTGCACGTCTTCGCGCGTGATGCGCGCCTTGCGGCCGCTGCCGCTGACCTGGTTCAGATCGACGCCGAGTTCGCGCGCGAACAGGCGCACGGCGGGGCTGGCATGCGGCACCTTGTCCGGCATCACGACGCTGGCGTCGAACGGCACCGGCGGCGTGCGCGGTCCGGCGATCTCGGCGTCGATGCCGGGCCGGGACGAGTCGGCATTGGCGGCAGTGGGAGCTGCGGCAGCGGCTTGCGGTGGCGGCGCCGCAGCGGGCGCTGCCGGCGCGGCTTCGGCCTTGGCGGGCGCGGCGGCTGCAGCAGCAGCCGGCTTGGGCGCTGCGGCCGCATCGGCGGCTTCGATAACCGCCACGACCGTGCCTTCGGACACGTCGTCGCCCAGCTTGACGCGGATTTCCTTGACCACGCCGGCAAACGGCGCGGGCACTTCCATGGTCGCCTTGTCGGATTCCAGGGTCAGCAGACCCTGGTCTTTCTTCACCGTCTCGCCGGGGGCAACCAGGATCTCGATCACCGGCACATTGGCGTAGTTGCCGATGTCAGGAACCTTCACTTCTTGTGACATACGCCCTCCCAGGCGGCAGATTTCGGGCAAGGCGGCTATTGTGGCGGCGAAGCCACGTCCGCACCAGAGTGAGTCGAGCAGGCAACCTAGGTCCTGCCGCCGTCACTTATTCCGATTGGTTCGCGCCACCGCACCCGCCCCCCGCTAAGCTGGCTGCCGTTTGCCCGGGACGATGATCGATGGACATACCCCAATTGCGCGCCCAACTTGACCAGGTCGACCGCGACCTGGTTCGCCTCGCTGCCGAACGTCAGCGCATCGTGGCCGAGATCGGCGCGAGCAAGCGCGGCAGCGGCCGGCCGCTGCGCGACTTCCGCCGCGAGAAAGAAGTGCTGGACAACGTGCGCGGCCATGCGCGCGAAGCCGGTATCGATCCGGAACTCGCCGCCGGCCTGATGCAGTTGCTGATCGCCGCGTCGCTGACACGGCAGGAACAGGACACCGTGCGCGCCCTGTCCCAGGGTGGCGGCAAGCGGGCGCTGGTGATCGGCGGCAGCGGCCGCATGGGTGCCTGGTTCGCGCGCTTTCTCGATGCCCAGGGCTATGCGGTGGAAGTGGCCGATCCGGTCGCCAACAGCGCCGGCTTCCACCAGCGCGAACGCTGGGACGAGGGCGAGCTGTCGCACGACCTTATCGTCGTCGCCACACCGCTGCGCCCGGCGGCACGCATCCTCGGCGCCCTGGCGGTCCACAAGCCACCCGGCATCGTGTTCGACCTGGGCTCGATCAAGACCCCATTGCGCGAATCGCTGCAGGCACTGAATGCGGCCGGCGTACGCGCGACCTCGATCCACCCCATGTTCGGACCTTCGGCCAATGTGCTGGCCGGCCGCCATGTGGTGCTCATCGACAGTGGCGATCGCGAGGCGCTGGAAACCGCACGCAGCCTGTTCTCGTCCACGACAGCCATCACGGTGGAGATGGACCTGGACGAGCACGACCGCGTGATCGCGCTGGTGCTGGGCCTGTCGCATGCATTGAATATCGCCTTCGTCGCGGCACTGGCCGGCAGCGGCGTGGATGCGGAGCGGCTCAAGGCTGTGTCGTCCACCACGTTCGGTGCACAGCTCGGCATTGCCGAGGCCGTGGCGCGGGAGAATCCGCACCTGTATTTCGAGATCCAGTCGCTGAACGAGCACAACGGACCGGCGCTGACGGCACTGGACGAGGCGGTGCACACCTTGCTGGCCGCCGTGCGCAACGGCGACGAAGCCAGCTTCGTCGCCCTGATGCAGCAAGGGCGCGACTATTTACACGAACGCGCGGAATAGCGCGTCCGTTGGCCGATCGCAGGAAAAGCATGACCTTCGCAGGTTCCTTTTCCTGCGGCGCTGTGATTACCCTCGGCCTTCCCCCGCCGAGAGCCCGACCATGTCGCCATCGCCCGTACTGCGTCCGCTTGCTGCCGTCCTTGCGCTTGCCCTGCTTCCCGCCGCGGCCCAGGCCGAACGCATTGCCTTGACCGCGGCGCGTTATGTCGACGTCGACAGCGGCAGCCTGCGCAACCAGGCCGTGATCGTGATCGACGGCGAACGCATCGTCGACGTACGCAGCGACGGCCAGGTACCGGCCGATGCCAGACGTATCGACCTGGGCGACGTGACCCTGCTGCCAGGGCTGATCGACTGCCATGTGCATATCGACTGGCAGTCGGGCGACTACTACGTCGAGGCCTTCCGCCGCAGCGCGATCGACAACGCCGTGCGCGCCCATGTCTACGCCCAGCGCACACTGGACGCCGGCTTCACCACGGTGCGCAACGTCGGCTCGGCCGAATTCATCGATGTGGCTCTGCGCAATGCGATCGACCGCGGCGAAGTGCGCGGGCCGCGCATCGTCGCCAGCGGCCTGGCCCTGGGCGCTACCGGCAGCCATATGGACAGCGGCACCGGCTTCTCGCCGTATATCCGCACCGAAGGCTTCAGCGGCATCGCCGACGGTGTCGACGCGATCCGCGAGAAGATCCGCTTCGACGTGAAATTCGGCGCCGACGTGATCAAGTTCGCCGCCAGCGCCGGCGTGCTGACCGAGGAAGAATCGGTCGGCGATCCGCAGTACTCGCAGGACGAAATGAATGCCGTGGTTGACGAAGCGCATCGCTGGCACAGGAAAGTGGCCGCCCATGCCCACGGCACCGAGGCGATCAAGATGGCGATCAAGGCCGGTGTCGATTCGATCGAGCACGGCAGCTTCCTCGACGACGAGGCCATCGCGCTGATGAAGAAGCACGGCACCTGGCTGGTCGCCGACATCTACAACGACGACTACATCCTGGCCGAGTTCGGCCGCCTGAAGTATCCGCAGAGCATCATCGAGAAGGAACGCAAGGTCGGCCGCACCCAGCGCGAGAGTTTCCAGCGCGCCGCCAAGGCCGGAGTGAAGATCGCCTATGGCACCGATGCCGGCGTCTATCCCCACGGCGACAACGCCAGGCAGTTCGCCAAGATGGTGGAATGGGGCCAGACGCCGATGCAGGCCCTGCAGGCGGCAACCGTGCGCGCGGCGGAGCTGCTGGGCCGCGGCGACCGCGTCGGCAGCCTCAAGGCCGGCCTGTACGCAGACGTGATCGCCGTGCCGGGCAATCCGCTCGACACCATTGCAAATATGGAAAAAGTAACTTTCGTGATGAAAGGCGGCAAGGTGGAGAAGACCGCAGCCCCCTGATGCATCGATACCGCCGCGTTGCGATTCCCGGCGGAGCGGGCGCCTTTCCCTGTGCCCGCCCCGCCAAAGTCCCGGTACCACGTCACAACACCAGTGAACCTGCCGGGGGCGCCGGATCGGGTGGATATCTGCCACCCGGCAGGTCATGAACGTTCGCCTGCAATGCAGCGGCTTTCCCGCCGCGAAATGCCGCGCCGGTCAGAAGGCGATGCTGAAGCCGAGCACGATGCCGGCCAGGGCCAGCAGCAGCAATACGAGGAAGATCGCGAAGATGATCTTGGCGATACCGCCAGAGGCGCCGGCGACTCCGGTAAAGCCAAGCGCGCCGGCGACCAGGGAAATCAGGCCGAAGATGATGGCGAGTTTGAGCATGTCGTCCTCCTCAGGCCCAGGCGTTCAGCGCAAGCCAGAGCGATTCGTCCACCATCGCCGCCTGTTCCTTGTCGGGCTGCAGGCCGCGGGCTATGGCCTGCGGGCCTTCCTCGCGCCAGTTGCTGCTGTCGCTGCGCGGCGTGTCGTCGTTCGCTTGCATCGGGGCCTGCTCCGTGTCGGTGGACTCGGGCCAGCTGTCGCAAGCGCCGTGCCAGGCTGGACGAAAACGCCAATCGCCTGTCGCTGAAGGCATTTATGTCCAGGCCGCGACAGCAGGCGGATTGCGCTGTGCACGGTAGCCGGCGGACTCGGCATGCAAGTTGAAGTGCAGTCGTTCAGTCCTGCATATCGAACAGATCGAGCCGGCGACCTTCGTCCAGGCGCAGCTCCAGGCCCGACTCGATCCGGTTCAGGCTGGCCACCATCGGACACAGCGCGGCGACGCGGGCGGCCAGCTGCACCGTCTGCGTGTCGATGCGCTTTTCGATGTCCTGTTCCAGCTTGCTCGCGCGCTTTTCCAGCTCGGCGGCGCCAGCTTCGTCGCCACTCAGGGCGATGGCGATGGCGGTACCGGCGACTTCGCCGATGATCACCGGCATCAGATCGCTCATGGCCTGCTCGAACAGTTTTTCGAATTCGTCCTCGCTCCAGGGACGGCGGTCGAAGCTGTCGTTCAGGCGCTGCTTGAACTCGTCGCGCAGGCCTTCCAGTCGATGGCGCGTGGCGGAGTTGTCGGCGGTCTTGGAGAACGTTGCAGCGACCTCGCTGACCGCGGTATAGGCAATGTCGACCGCATCGCGGGCTATCGCCTTGGCCTGCGGTACCAGTGCACGCACGGTGGCTTCGAATTCAGCGACGCGGGCCCGGTCGGCATCGCTCAGGGCCAGTTCCCGCCCGTCGATTTCCAGATGGCCCTTGCGCATCAGCACCCGGCCCGGCTTGCCTTCGTCGCGGGCGAACAGCAGGCCGCCCTGTTCGAAGCTGACCGAATAATTGCTGTCCACGCCGCAGCTGTTGAAGTGATGGCCACGCTCGTGCGCGGCAGCGGTGGCGGACAGGGACAGCCCCAGGGCGGCGGCAAGCAGCAGGCGTTTCATAAGTCACTCCGTCGGCAAAAGCAGTTGCAGGTATCCCGCCGGTCGCAGAAAGCTGACCCAGCCAGCGGAAGTTACGCCCTTCGATGCAGATTTTCGCCGCAGGGTTGCAGGCATTGCGCGCGCTGGAAGTCGTGCATGACTTCCGGCAGTCCGCCACCCGGCAGGCCCGGCGAGGCTCGTGGCAGTCGCCGCCGCCACGTATGCTGCTGGGCCAGGAAAGGCCGAGCAAGCCTTTTCCATGTACCCGGACGCATGCTTCCATGGCCTTGCAAACCCTTGCAGTGCAAGGGTTTGGCCGCCTCCTCGCGGCAAGGGAGGCGGCCAGCAACGCCCGTTCGGCGTGTTCCGTTTTTCCCCTGACCAGGAGAGCCCTCGATGTACACCTTGTACTACTCGCCCGGTGCGGCCAGCATGCTGCCGCACCTGTTGCTGCTGGAGATCGGCGCGGCGTTCCAGCTGCGCCTGGTCGACATAGAGTCCGGCGCCAACCGCGATGCGGACTATCTGCGCCTGAACCCCAACGGCGTGCTGCCGACCCTGGCGATCGACGATCAGCCCTGCCGCGAAACCCCTGCCCTGCTGCTGATGCTGTGCGAACGCCACCCCGAGGCGGGCCTGGCCCCGGCGCCGGGTACACCGTCGCGCAATGCCTTCCTGCAATGGGTGCTGTTCCTGGCCAATACGCTGCAGCCTGCCTTTCGCCTGTGGTTCTACCCCAGCGACGTGGAAGGCGTGGACGCGGTTGCACTCAAGGCAGCGATGCGCGTGCGCATCGAAAGCTGCTTCGATCAGCTCGACGAGCTGCTGGCCGACGGCCGGCCCTATCTGCTCGGCGCTGAAATTTCGGCACTGGATTTCTACGCCGTCATGCTGATGCGCTGGTCGCGCAATATGCCCAGGCCGGCAACCCAATGGCCGCGCCTGAAAGCCCTGGCCGACCGCGTGCGCGCACGCCCCAGTTGGATTCACCTGTACGACGTGGAAGGTTTAACCGAGTGGGCGTGAGGGTAATCCCGGGCCAGCTAACCGTCCGCTCACGACATGCCAACGCGTCTTGAATAAGGATACGTTTCCGCGAGCACGACGAAGGGACCGCAAGCATGAGCGCTTTTGACGATGCCCAGCTGCTGATACGGATGTTGCGCGAAGGCCGCGAATACTATGCCTTCGCCTGCGACGAAATCCGCGACCCGGAGATCGCCAGCGTATTTGCGCTGGCGGTACGCAGCCGGCGCGATCTGCTCGACGACCTGGTCGCCACCCGCCTGCTGTTCCAGACGTCGCCGGCCCACGCGGTGCGTTCACTGGCACCCAACCTCGGCTACGAGGAACTGCGCCATCAGTTCGATCCGCGCCATCCACAAGTGCAGGCGGTCGCCCTGCACGAGCGCGAACGGCGCGTGATCGGCCTGATGCACGACCTGTTCGAGAACGAAGCCGAAGGCGATCATTCGCCCCGCCTGCGCGCGGCGATAAAAAAACACTACGCGCATTTTGTCGAAGTGGAAGATTGCCTGGGACGCTGGACGTCACAGCAGCATATGGTGGTTTGAAACCACGCGCGGCACAGCGCTTTCGTAGGGTGCGATGAGCACAGCGAATTGCACCGCAAGGAGCTTGGCGTGGCGGCTTGCGTGAGGGCTGCGACGGTGGAATTCGCTGCGCTCATCGCCGCCTACATTGCGCCTAGAAATCCAGCGCAAGTTCCACCGGGCGCACCGACAGCACGATGCGCGGGTTGTCGCGACGCCATTCGCGCTTGTCGGGCAGGTGGACTTCGTCCCTGTCGTCGGCGGCATAACGCAGGACGCCGCTTTTCAGATGCACGCTGACACGCGCTTCGCTACCTGGCGGAAAACGGATCAGGAGACCTTGTGGATCGCGCGCGATCAGGCGCTGCAGCAGGTCGCGTTCGCCCTGCTGCTCGACATGGGCGCGGGCCATGTCGACATAAACGGAATAGGAAAAATCGTGCGGAGGGAGGGACGGTGGAAGCGGCTGGCTGCGTCCGTCGACGGCGACCAGCGCAAGCAGCCCGGCGCAAAGGCCGCTGATGCAAGACGACACGGGAAGACTCCGGCAAGAATTGGCTGCGACCCTAGCGAACCCAGGCTGAAGCGCGTTTGACTGGATTGCCGTGCTCTACGCATTGCGCCGGAATGTCACTACCAGTACATCGCGATAAGCCGGTGAAGACGTGTCGACGGCCTGCACCGGCGTCACGCCGTGGCAGACGCGCGCATCGTCCACCAGGGCTGCATCGAAGGGCTGCGCGAGGGTGAATTCGCCGAGCAGGCGGCCGCCGGGTTCATGGATGGTGGTCGTGCCACTGGCGATATTGCGCCGCGCGACCAGCAGCACCAGTACGTAGTCGACACCGTCGCGATGCACGCCTTCGGGCGTCGGCAGGCCGGCTTCGCCCGCCTTGGCCTCGATGCGGAACTGATGGATTTCGATATGCCAGCGCGGCTGGCCGCCGGCCAGGTGTTCGAACAGGCCGCGGCAGTAACGCAATACCGTCGGCAGTGACTGGCCAGCGTCCCAATGCTCGGATACCGGCTGGAACCAGCGCGCGATACCGCCGTTGAGTACGTTGTATTCCAGCGTCTGGAAATGCGGCTGCGCAGCCTGGCGCTGGATCGCCTGGCCCGGCACTGCGGCATACACCGCGTGGCGGCGGCGGCGGTAACGGCCCTGGTCCGCCATGTAGGTATCGACAGCGAGATCGTTCCAGCTGGCGGCGAAAGCGTCCCAGTCGTCCAGCGCGCCGCCGGCCAGCAACTGTGTGCGCAAGGTGGCGCCGTCGACAAAAGCAAAACCGACGCGGAGCAATTCGGGTTCTACCGCATCGCACAGGGCGGCAGGACCGGCAACGGATTCATTCATGCAAATCACGGTAGCAGAGCGCAGCGCGCGCCGATCGCGCGCCAGCACATTGTTATAAGCCCTCTCGCTGCAGGCCACCGCATGGCTCTGCTGCAGCGTGCAGGAATGGTCCTGCAGCGCGTCTGGCGCGGACGGACCGCGTCAGCGCCCGGCGCTGGACTTCAACGCGCTGCGCCCGGCCAGGCAACGCGCGATATTCGCCCGCGCCGCCGCCTCGCACCGCTCGCGGAACCAGGGCGAAACGTAGATCGCTGCGGAATCGAGCAGGCCGCGCAGAAAGCGCCGTCGGTAGTGGCGAAACATCCATTGCGGCAGCTTGCCGCGATATTCCTGCGCAATCTCGCGATCGTAGGCATCGAAGCGTTCGGCCGACGCCGCCAGGATGGCCATGTCGCAATCGACGAACAGCGCCGCATCGGCATCGAGCGACTCTCCGGCCAGATGGCCGTGGCTGGCGGTCAGCAGGATCAGCTGCTGCACACGCTGCGCATCGACGGCCTGTGCCGGCAGCCACCGCGCAATCGCCGCAGCGGCCAGTTCGGCGCTGCGCGCTTCGTTGTCCTTGCGGCCGGCTTCGTAGATGGCGTCGTGATAGAGCAGGGCCAGCACGACTTCGTCGGGCTGCTGCCAGCCCGGCCCGGCGGCTACGGCGGCGAACTGGGCCAGCACTTCCTGCACATGCTCGAAATTGTGGTAGGCGCGGGGCGGCTGGGCGTAGTGCGCGCGCAGGTCGGCGAGCATCTCGGGCGGCAGCGTGGCCAGGCTCAAATGCGCAGTGGGGTTCATCGCAATCCCTGCCAAAGACAACCCAACTCGTGGCCCATGCCGCGCGCCGGGGCGTGTGCGCACACTCGCACAATGCCCGCCTATTTTCATCCGCGCCTGCAACAGAGCCGCCTGGTCGCCGGCAATCGCCTGCGCCTGGCCCTGCGCCACTGGCCGCAGACCCTGTTCCATCTGCTCGCCGGCGCTGCCTTGCTGGCCATCGCTGCGGCCGCGTTGAGCCGTATCGACGGCGACCGCATAGGCCTGTTGCTGCGCCTGATCGTGCAACAGCCGCTGGCGATAGGCCTAGCCTTTGCCGCATTCGGTTTCGCCATGGGGCGCAGCTCCACCGTCGAGCTGTTGCAGGAGTTGCGCCTGGGCTGGTGGGGCGCGATGCCGATACCGGCCGCGGCAACGCAGCGCAGCCTGCGCCTGCATGCGCTGCTGCAGACCGTGTTCGCCAATGCCATCGTACTGGCCGTGCTGCTGGGCATCGTCGTGCTGTCGCGCCGCTCCACCGAATGGCTGATGCCGCTGGCGGCCACGGCCAGCGCCGGGCTGTGGCTGGGAGCCTCGGCCGGATTCTTCGCCGCCCTGCGCAGCCGCCAGCACAGTGGCGGCAGCAGGCGCACGCAAGCGCATTCCAGCGCCGCCCTGCTGCGCCTGCCCTGGCTGGATCATCCACAATTGCACAATCTGCCCGATTGGCAGCGACGCGAAACGGTGCGGCGCTGGCGTTCCGGCGGCCGTGCCTGGCAGATCGGCGCGCTGGGCCTGCTGGTGCCCATGGGCATGCCGCTGCTGCCGCTGATCGCCTTTGCGGCGCTGGGCGTGGGCCTGATCTGGTACGGACTGGCCTTGCGGGCGAGCGAAAACACCATCGTGCGCGCCAGCCAGACCTTCGCCGCCCTGCCCTTGCCGTTTCCGCGTTTTGCCGCGGCCACGCTGCGCTATCCGCTGTTCGCGTTTGCCTGCACGGCCACGTCCGGCGCCGCCGGCCTGCTGCTGCAGGCGGCGCGCTGGCCGGTGGCGCTGGGCTACGTGCTGGCGCTGGGGCTGGGCAGTGCCTTGTCGCTGAGCCTGTGCTGGCGCTATCGCCACCGCCCGTATCTGGCACGCAGCCGCGCGATTGCCGAAACCTGCCTGCTGCTGGCACTGGCTACGCAGTTCGTGCCGCTGGCGCTGGTCCTTGCCCTGGCGCTGATTGCGCGCCACTACGTCGTTGCCCGGAGTATTTGATGGCTGCCCTGGAAATTGCCGGCCTGGTTCACAGCTACGGCCAGCATCGCGTGCTCGACGGACTGGATCTGGCCATCGAAGGCGGTGAATTCGTTGCACTGATCGGGCCTAACGGATCGGGCAAGACCACCTTGCTGCGCTGCCTGGCCGGCATCCTCGCGCCGCAGTCAGGCCAGGTCGTCATCGCAGGCGCAGTGATGTCCAGCGATCCGATGGGTGCCAAGCAGAAACTCGGCTTCGCGGTCGATCCGACCCTGCTGCCGCCACTGCTCAGCGGCCGCCAGTGCCTGGAGCTGTTTGCCGGCGCGCGCAATCTCGCTGCCATTCCGGCGGCGACGCTGGCCCTGGCGCAGGAACTCGCCTTCGATACCTGGCTGGATCGCGAAGTACAGAGCTACTCGCTGGGCACGCGGCAGAAACTCGGCATTCTGCTCGGCCTGATCGGCGAGCCGCCGTTGATCGTGCTGGACGAACCCATGAACGGGCTGGACCCGCTCAGCGCCTTCGCCCTCAAGCAGCACCTGGTAAGGCTTACCCGCGACCAGGGTTGCGCCGTGCTGCTCGCCACGCATGCGCTGGAAGTGGCGGAACGCTTCATCAGCCGCGCCGTGCTGCTGCTCGGCGGCAAGCTGGTACAGGACTGGAATACCGCCGCACTCGATGCGATCCGCCACGATGCGGACAACTCGCTGGAACAGGTGATGGTGGAGGCACTGCAGCGCCACGGCGCAGAGCGCATCGACCGCGCGTAGACCGGACCGGGGGCATCCCCGGCCCGGCAGTGTCAGGCTCAGCGCACTTCGCAGAAGCAATAGGCAAATATGGCCGGCTTGCCGGAATGCACATTGCGCAACAGGCGCAAGGGGCGCTGCAGGTCGGCGTCGTCGAGCAGCATCGCCTCGGGACGCAGCACCTCGATCCGCGCCAGGGCCTGCGCACTCGCGCTTTCGCTCATGTTCAGCAGGAACTGCTCGAACGCACCCGGCGTCTTTTCCACGTAGCGCGTCTGGAAATCGCTGCCCAGCTTGGCCTTCTCCGCGGCGGCGGCCACCGCGGCATCGAGTCCGCCGAGCTTGTCGACCAGGCCGCGCTCCAGCGCCTGGCGACCGGTCCAGACGCGGCCGCGGGCGATCTCGTCGATCTGTGCCGGTTCCTTGCCGCGGGCGCTGGCCACACGGCCGATGAAATCGCGATAGCCTTTTTCAATGATCGACTGGATCACCTTGCCCACGGCCGGATCCAGCGGCAGGCGCGGGTCCAGCGCCGCCGCGAACGGCGTGGTACCGACGCCGTCGGTATGCACGCCGATCTTCTCCAGCGTGGCCGGGATATTCACGAACAGGCCGAAGATGCCGATGGAGCCGGTTATGGTCGCCGGCTGGGCGAATATCTCGTCGGCGTTCATGGAAATCCAGTAGCCGCCCGAGGCAGCCACGTCGCCCATCGAGGCGATCACCGGCTTGCCGGCCTGCTTGATCAGTTCCACTTCGCGGCGGATCTGCTCGGACGCGAACACTTCGCCGCCGGGCGAATTCACGCGCAGCACCACGGCCTTGACGTTGTCGTCCTCGCGCGCCTCGCGCAGCAGTGCCGCAGTGGATTCGCCACCGACCGTACCCGCCGTCTGTTCGCCGCCGACGATCTCGCCTTCGGCCACGATGACGGCGACGGAAGCGCGCAGGTCGGGCAGGCTGGAACTGCGCAGCATGGCCTGGTAATCGCGCCAGTGGACCTGGCGGAAGCTGTGCTTGGCCTTGTCCTCCACGCCCTTGGCGATGAGGATTTCCCGCGCCTGGTCGCGCGTGGCGAGCTGGTCGACCAGATGCGAGGTGAGCGCGATCTTGGCCATGTCGCCCTGGGCGTCCTCGATCGCCTCGGGCAGTATCTCGATGCCGTTCTGGATCGCCTTGGCTTCCAGCTTGCGCCGGCCGGCGACTTCGCCGAGCCAGGTCTGCCACAGGCCGTCCAGCCAGTACAGGTCGGCCTGGCGTGCTTCGGTCGAGGCGCCGTTGAGGATGTAGGGCTCGGCCGCCGATTTGAATTCGCCGACGCGGAACAGGTGTACGGTGACGGCGAGCTTGTCGAGCAGATCCTTGTAGTAGCCGCGATAACTGGAGAAACCGTTCAGCAGCACCGCGCCGTCCGGGTGCAGCAGGATCTGGTCCGCATGCGAGGCGAGGAAATACGGCATCTGCGTCATGCCGTCGGAAACCGCGATGACTTCCTTGCCCTTGCCCTCGGCGCGGAAGCGTTCCAGCGCGGTGCCGATCTCCATCAGCGAGGCGACGCCGGCGCCACGCAGATCGTCGGCCATCAGCACGATGCGTTCGATGTTCGGGTCTTTCGCGGCGCGGCCGATGACGTCGATCACGTCGCGCAGCTGGATCTCGCTGGTCTTGTTGCCGAGCATGCGTTCCAGCGCGCGCGAACCCGCATCGGCACGGTATTGCTCGACCAGGTCGCCCTTGAGTTCCAGCACCAGGGCAGTACGCGGTTCGATCACCGGCGCCTTGCTCGACAGCGCGATCAGGAAGACCAGCAGCACGAACAGAAAGATCAGGTTGAACACCAGCCGCCGGGTGAAGTTGATCGCATCCCAGATGCCGACAAAGAACCGCCGCAGGGGACCGGGCTTACGCTCCGTCATTGCAGTCTCCAGATTGCCAAGTCGAGGTTGCCGCGCAGACGCGGCGGGTCAATGCACATTGTGGCGCGGATCGGAAAGGGAATCCCCTGCCGCCAGTGGCGCGCCCTGCCAGCGGCCGCGCCGGGCCTGGCGATGAAAGCGCAGGAACAGCAGTACGGCCGCGACCGACAGTCCGGCGATCAGGCCCATCCACATGCCGCGCGCGCCGAAGCCCTGGCGGAAGGCCAGGTACCAGCCCACCGGCATGCCGATGCCCCAGTAAGCGAACACCGTGATCAGCATGGGCAGGCGCGTGTCCTTCAACCCGCGCAAGGCGCCGTTGGAGGCAACCTGGATGCCATCGGAAAACTGGAACAGGCCTGCCAGGATCAACAGCTGCGCGGCCAGCGCGATCACCGCCGCATCGCTGGTATACAGCGCGGCGATACGTTCGGGCACGAGCAACATGGCGCCAGCGGAAACGAACTGGGTCACCAGGCACAGGGCAATGCCGGCATAGCCGGCATAGCGCACGCCGCGCTCGTCGTTGGCGCCGACCGCATGGCCGACACGTACGGTGATGGCCAGGGCCAGGCCCAGCGGCACCATGAAGCAGACCGCCGAGACATTCAGCGCAATCTGGTGCGCCGAGGCCGTGTTCTCGCCCAGGCCGGCCAGGATCAGCGCGACCACGGCGAACAGGCTGGCTTCCATGAAGATGGCCACGCCCATCGGCACGCCAATGCGCAGCAACTGGCCGATCTCGCCCCAGTTCGGCTTTTCCCAGCGGGCGAACAGGTTCAGCGGGCGGTATTGCGGCCGCCAGCGCAGCCAGGCCAGCAGGGCGAAGAACTGCAGCCACAGCACCAGGGCGGTGGCAATGCCGCAGCCCTCGGCGCCCATCGGCGGAAAACCCAGCTTGCCGTACATCAGCGCCCAGCCTATCGGCGCCAGCAGGGCCAGGCCAAGCAGGCCGAAATACATGGTCGGCCGGGTCAGGCCATAACCTTCGCTGACACCGCGCAGGGCGAAATAGCCGCATTGCGCCGGGGCGCCCCAGGAAATGGCCCGCACGAAGGCTTGGGCGTCACCGCGCAGGGTCGGATCGACGCCTATCCATTCGAGGAAATGCACCACCACCACGCGTACGGCGAAAAACAGCACGACACCCATCATTGCCGCCAGCCACAGCGCCTGGCGGAACAGCGGGCCGATCTCGTCGTAGCGCTGCGCGCCCTTGATCTGGGCTACCGAGGGCGACAAGGCCATGGTCACGCCCAGCGCGGCCACATAGGCCAGTACCCAGAAATTTGCGCCTACCGACACTGCACCCAGGGTATGCGCGTTCAGATGGCCGGCGAGCATGGTGTCGATCACGGTCATGCCCACGCCGCTGAGCTGTCCGGCCACCAGGGGCAGGGCCAGCAGGACGGTGGCGGCGAGTTCGTGCCAGAGGCGTTGTCGGTCGAAAGAAGCCATGCAGCACGATCAGGGAAACGGGCGACCGCACAGTCTAGCAGGCGCGGGTAAAACGGAAGTGAGGCAGCCGGCGGCAAGCTCGCCGCACGCCGTTCACTTGCCGCGGCGATGCGCCATACTTCCGCGTCAATCCGCCCTGCATGAACAGCCGCCAGCAATGAACGATTCCGCCAAACCCACTGCGCCCGGACCGGCGCTTCCGGCAGCAACACCCTGCGCCAACTGCGGCGTCGCCTTGCAGGGCGAGTACTGCCATCACTGCGGCCAGCCGCTGAAGGGCATGATCCGGCCGCTGTCGGGCCTGACCGCCGACGTGATCGACAGCGTATTCAATATCGATTCGCGCATCCTGCGCACGATAGGCCCGCTCTACCTCAAGCCCGGGTTTCTCACCACCGAATACTTCATCGGCCGGCGCCAGCGCTATGTCACGCCGTTCCGGCTGTTCTTCTTCCTGACCATCGTCGCGTTCCTGGTCACCCAGTTCGCCGCCGACCGCAGCGGGCTGACCAACAGCGCCAGCACCTGGCTCAAGTTCGGCGGCGACTCCATCGCCGAGGCAACCACGCCGGAAAACGTGCTGCGCTACCGCGACGAAGCGCTGAAGGGCATCGACCAGGCAACCCGCCACGGCATGATGCCGGCCGAGGCACGCGCGGAGATCGAAAAAGCCCGCGACGAGATCCGCAAGCAGGCGCAGGAGCGGCTGGACTATCTGAGGAAAGTGCAGGACGCCAAGGCCCTCGGCCTGCCGCCACCGCCACCGCCGCTGCCGGACGGCGAATGGGGGACTGTGCAGCCGCCGGCCGTGCCGGCAGTTCCGGCAGATCCGGGCGAGCCACAGCCGCCGGAGCCACCGGCAATCCCGGTCGAGAAGCAGAACCAGATCGGCTTCAATTTCAACGGCTCGAACTGGGATCCCAAGACCAACCCGGTCACGATCGACTGGCTGCCCGAGGCGGGCAACGCCAAGTTCAACGAGATGATTGGCAAGTTCATCGAGAACGGCAAACTGCTGCGCACCGACCCCAAGCGCGTGGTTGCCGCGCTGTTCGGCGTTCTGCCGCAGGCCCTGTTCGTGCTGATGCCGCTGTTTGCGCTGATGCTGAAGGTGTTCTTCATCTTCAAGCGCCGCTACTACATGGAACACCTGATCGTGGCGCTGCACAGCCACGCCTTCCTGATGCAAAGCCTGCTGCTGATTGCACTGCTGGAGCTGGCCGCGCTGACCTGGCCGGTCGTGGCAACACCGCTGCACTGGGCGGTAGTCGCCGCCAGCTGGTGGATTCCGCTGTATCTGTTACTGATGCAGAAACGCGTCTATCGGCAGAACTGGTTCATGACCATTCTCAAGTTCAGCGTGATCGGCACCTGCTACAGCATGCTGGTCAGCCTCGCGGTGGTGCTGGCCTTTGTCATCACCCTGGCGACCGTATGATCGTCTACGAGGTCACCTTGCAGGTGGAGCGCGGCATCGCCGCGGACTTTGCCGCCTGGCTGCACGAGCACGTGGCGCAGATACTGGCTCTGCCCGGCTTCGTCGATGCACAGCAATTTGCACGTGTGGACGAAGCAGCAGATTCCACGCATTGCACGCTTGTGGTTGCCTACCGCCTGCGCGACCAGGCCGCGCTGGACGCGTATTTCGCCAAGCACGCGGCGGCGATGCGCGCCGACGGGCTGGCGCGGTTCGGTACGCGGTTTTCGGCGACACGGCGGGTATTGCAGGCCACCTGAGGCGCCCCGCGCACCGGGCATCGTCGACGCGGGCCCGTCTGTGCCGCAGCCGCGGTACCGCCGGCACAGATGCCTGCATCGTGGCGTTGCCCAGCCCTGGCAGCGGAGTCTCGCTGCCGTGGCCAATGCGGCTTATTCCGGACTGCGCTCGGGCAAGGCTTGCTGCAGGCGCTGGGCGCGCGCCGCAGGATCGAGGCCGAGGAATTCGCGGCGCAGTCCTTCGCGCTGCGCTGCCGGCGTATCCATCAGCAGACGGCGGAAGGCTTTGCGCTGATCCGGCGCAAAGCCGTCGATCATGGCGCGCATCGGTTCGCGTTCGGCCTCGGGCAGCGACTGCAGCCAGCGCTCCCGCGCCAGTGCGCGGCGTTCCGCCGCCGCGCCTTGCAGGAAAGCCCGGCGTTCGGTCGGCGCCATGCGCTGGAATTCTTCGCGCAGGCGCGCACGTTCTTCCGGCGGCAGCTGGCGAAAACGCTCCTGACCGCGGCGAACGCGCTCCTGCTGTTCCGGCGACATGCGGCGGAAATTCTGCAGGCGCTCGCGCAATTCGGCCTTCTGCTCCGGTGGCAAGGCCTGCCAGCGGCGCTTGCGTTCCTGCATCTGTTCGCGCTGCTCGGGCGTCATCTGGGCCCAGCGCGCCGCGGCGCGACGCAGACGCGCCTGGCGTTCCGGCGGCAACTGGTCCCAGTCGGCGGCAAACGGCTGCAGCTGCTCGCGCTCGCTGGCGCTGAGGCTGCTGTAGGGAATCGGCAGCGCAGCAGCTGCCGGCGGCGGCGGTTGCGCCCACAGCGGCAAGGCCAGCGGCAGCAGCAGGGCCAAGGCCAGCACCTGCAGGCGGCGCAGGCGGGAATCAGCGCGCATCGTCGTCATCCTCGGCGGACAGCTCGGCAGGCGGCAGTTCGGCCGGGTCGAGGAAGCCGCCGTCGGCATCCTCGAACTCGCTCAGGAACAGCAGCAGGTCGGCCTGGGCCTGGGCATCCGTGGCGCCTGCGGCGGGCGGTGGTGCCGCCGGTGGCGGCACTGCCGCCACAGCCGTTGTCGCCAGCAGTGCCGCGCTCAGCCATTGTGCTCGTCGTCCGCGTCCAGCCATGCGTAGAACTCCGGTTCGTCAGTCAATTCCAGGGCACCGTCCGCCAGCAGTTCGGCGTCTTCCGGCGATAGCGCCGCGCTGGCCGTAGCCGCCGGATTGGCGCCATTGCGGGCATCTGGCCAGAACATCACCGCTGCCAGCGCCAGCGAGGCCGCCAAGGCCAGGCGGCGCGACCAGACCCAGCCGGACGCTCCCCGCTGCGCCTGTACGGCCAGCGCGCGCTGGCGCGCCTGGTTCAGGCGCGACACGGTCGCGCCGTCGAGATGCTGAGCCGAGGCGTCGAGCAGCGCCCGCGCCCGGTCGGTCCAATCCTGCGGCTGCTTCATCGATGTGCCTCCAGGGCCTGGCGCAACGCATTGAGCGCACGCCACAGGTGAGTCTTTACGCTGCCTTCGCCGCAGCGCATGGCGGTAGCCGTATCGGCTACGTCCAGGCCTTCCCAGATACGCAACAGGAACGCCTGGCGCTGGCGCAGCGGCAGCTGCTTCAGCGCAACGTCCAGCGCCTGGCCTGCATCCTCGCCCATCAGGCGTGCCAGCGGCCCCACTTCGCCCGGATCGGGCGCCGTGGCGATGGGGTCTTCCGCTTCTTCGTCGTTCTTCGCCGGCCACCAGGAACTCAGCCAGCGGCTGCGCACCTGGTTGCGCCGGTGCCAGTCGGTCAGGCGCGAATCCAGCACCCGGTGGAACAGCGGCGGCCAGTCGGCCTCGGGCTTGGCGGCGTAATTGCGTACGAAAGCGAGCATGGCGTCCTGCACCAGGTCCAGCGCTTCCTCGCGGTTCGCTGTAGCAAACTCTGCCATACGCAAGGCGCGTCGCTCGACGCCGCGCAGGAAGCCGTCGAGTCGCTGCCTGGCAGTACTGGCTTCAACCCGGTCCAGCGGCATCCAGCAGGCATCCTTTGCAAGGTTAGCAGTCATTGACAGGCCAGCCGGTTTGGTCCTGCCCCGCCTCAACGCAGGGCATCGAAACCGGTTGACAGCGGGCAAAGCCAATCCTCATGCGGGCGGTGGCGAAAGCGCTGCCCTGTCAAGGGTTGTGCACAGCCCCGCCCGGGCTGCCCCGCCCGCTGCGGCAAACGCGGAAAGTGCAGCATATTAACCTTTTAAGACAATTCAACTCATTGATTTTAAATAACTATGGCGAATTGATTAAAGATTCGCCATGTTAAGGAAGAGCGCGTATTGACGGCCTTTGCGCACGTCTGTCCGACCTTCATCCACAAGCTTATCCACAGGCCTTGTGGATAAACGATAAAACCGTTCTAAAACAGGTTTCTGCACGCCATTGCTGAAACTTTGACCAGGAATGTTGCCTGGCCGATTGGGAAGTCTCGATACATGCCGTCGACACCGCAGGGAAGGCCCATTGGCGCACTTGGCTGGCGGGCCGGGCTGTCCCATGATCGGCGCTGGTCCGTCCCAGGTCTTCCACCCATGAATGATGCTTTTCCGCGCCTCGCCCGGCGCCAGTTCCTCGGCCTTGCCGGCGCCGCCCTGACCGCCGCGACGGTGCCGCGCAGCGTGACGGCCGCAGCTAGCGCAGTGCCCGCTACAGCCGCTGCCGAATGGCGCGACAGCCTGATCGTCAACGCCCTGGGCGCGCTGAACAACCCCAACCAGCACGAGTCCGGCTCGCCCAACCCGGCCGGCCAGGAACTGCAGCCGCGCGAGCGCCTGCACTTCGATGCGCGCACCCTCAAGGACATGCGCGCCTCCGGCCTGACCGCGGTGAACTGGACCATAGGCTTTGTCGCCGGGCCTGGCGATCCGTTCGAGCGCAGCATCTCCGACATCGCCCTGTACGACCGCATGATCCGCGACGAGTCGGCGCATGTGCTCAAGGTGCTCAAGGCCGACGACATCCTGCGTGCCAAGCGCGAGGACAAGGTCGGCATCATCTACGGCTTCCAGAATGCGTCCATGGTCGGCGACACGCTGGACCGCGTCGACATCTTTGCCGATCTGGGCGTGCGCATCATCCAGCTGACCTACAACCCGGCCAACCAGATCGGCGACGGCTCGATGGCGCCGGGCAACCGCGGCCTGACGCCGTTCGGCCGCGAGGTCGTGGCGCGGCTCAATGACAACCGCATCATGGTCGACCTGTCGCACAGCGGCGAGCAGACCTGCCTGGAAGCGGCGAAAGTGTCGCGCCAGCCGATCTCGATCAACCACACCGGCTGCCGCGCCCTGACCGACCTGCCGCGCAACAAGACCGACGCGGAACTGCGCCTGGTGGCCGAACGCGGCGGCTTCGTCGGCATCTATTTCATGCCCTTCCTGCACGCCCAGGGCAAGGCCAGTGCCGACGACGTGGTGGCGCATATCGAACACGCCATCAAGGTCTGCGGCGAAGACGCGGTCGGCATCGGCACCGACGGCGACGTCACCCAGATCGACGATCTGGAGGCCTACCGCGGCCTGCTGGCCAAGGAGATCGAGGAGCGGCGCAAGGCCGGCATCAGCGCCAAGGGCGAAAGCCCGGACACCTTGCCGTTCGTGCTCGACCTGCGCGGTCCCGGCCAGTTCTTCGACCTGGCGGCACGCCTGAAGCAGCGCGGCCATAGCC
This sequence comes from Tahibacter aquaticus, assembly GCF_004363655.1. GTDB lineage: Bacteria > Pseudomonadota > Gammaproteobacteria > Xanthomonadales > Rhodanobacteraceae > Tahibacter > Tahibacter aquaticus. The sequence goes on along the minus strand of NZ_SNZH01000018.1, from coordinate 82,579 downwards.
GCAGCCGCATCGACAAGATCCTCGGCAACAATTTCCTGCGCTATGCGCGGGACATCTGGGCATGAGGCCGCATACACCGCGGTGCGGGGCCGCCCATGTCTGACACCTTCATCGCCCTGGTCAACAGCGTCGTCGTGCCGGTTGGGCTGGTCGCCATCATGTTCAGCATGGGCCTGTCGCTGAGCCTGCGCGATTTCGCCGAAGTCGCGCGCAATCCCAAGGCCGTGTTCGGCGGCCTGTTCGGCCAGCTGATCGTGCTGCCGCCGCTGGCCCTGCTGATAATCTGGCTGTTTGGCCTGCCGCCTGCCATGGCGGCAGGGCTGTTTATCCTGGCCATCTGTCCCGGCGGCATCACGTCCAACGCCATTACCTATGCGGCCAAGGCGAACGTGGCCTTGGCCGTGGTGCTGACCAGCCTGTCCAGTCTGATCACTGTCTTCACCATCCCGCCGCTGATGAGCTGGGCGCTGCAGCACTGGTTCGTGCAGGGGCAGATGCCGGCACTATCGGTGCCCAGGACCATGCTGACGTTGGCGCAGATGACATTGGCGCCGATGCTGGCCGGCATGCTGATCCGCCGGCTCTGGCCGGCCACTGCCGAACGCCTGACGCCGTGGCTGCGGCCGGCCTCGCTGATCGTGCTGATCGCAGTGATCGGCTTTGCCGTGGCGATCAGTTTCGGCCTGGTGCTGCAGAACCTCTGGCAGGCAGGCCCGGCAGCCTTTGTGCTGAATGCGGCCAGCATGGCGCTGGGCCTGGGACTGGCCGCGCTGCTCAAATTGGATCGCAACGACAGCCTGACCGTGGCGATCGAGGTCGGCATCCACAATGCATCGATGGCGACATTTTTATCATTGTCCATCCTGGGACAGATGTCGCTGGCGATCACGCCGACCATCTACGGCATCATCATGGTGATCAACGCCGGCCTGCTCGTGCGCTGGCTGCGTTCCCGGGCGCCGCAGGCGCAGCCCGGATGAGCCTGATCTGCATCGATGCGGCGCAGGTACGCAGCACCTTGTCGCCGGCGGCGTGCATCGCGGTCGTGCGCAAAGCCATGATCGCGCTGTCCCGCGGCCAGGCGCAGCAGCCGCTGCGCAGCATTCTGGACCTGGACGGCGGCGACCTGCTCGGACTGATGCCGGGCAGGCTGGGCGAAGACTGTTTCGGCGCCAAGCTGATCAGCGTCTACCCGCACAACGCCGAACGCGGCCAGCCCTCGCATCAAGGCCTTGTGGCGCTGTTCGACCGCGCCAGTGGCGCACCGCTGGCCGTGGTCGATGCGCAGGCGATTACCGCGCTGCGCACGGCGGCGGCCTCGGCGGTCGCCACCGATGCGCTGGCACGGCAGGACGCGCAGGTGCTGGCCTTGCTCGGCTATGGCGAACAGGCCGAAACGCATTTGATCGCGCTGGCCCAGGTGCGCCGCCTGCGCGAAGTACGCATCTGGGGTCGCTCGCGCGACAAGGCCGAGGCGTTTATCGGCCGCATGCGCTTGCAGGTAGCACTGGCGCCGCTGGCGCTGCGCTACTGCGACAGCGTCGCCGCCGCGGTCGATGCGGCCGATATGGTCTGCACGCTCACGCATGCGAGCGAACCGATACTCGAAGGCACGATGCTGGCGCCAGGTTGCCACGTGAACCTGGTCGGCTCCGGCCGGCCCGGCCCGGTGGAAGTCGACAGTGCGCTGGTATGCCGTGCGCGTTTTTTCGCCGACCACCGCGAATCCGTGTTGAAACAGGGCGCGGAATTTCTACGCGCCAAGGCCGCCGGCCTGGTCGACGACAGCCATGTGCTGGGCGAGATCGGCCAGGTACTGGCCGCTGACTTGCCTGGCCGCGTCGCTGCGGACGACATCACGGTGTACAAGTCGCTGGGCAGCATCGTGCAGGATCTGGCCGCCGCGCGTTACGTCTATCGCCGGCTCGCCGGCCTGGACAGCAGCAGGTGATTGCATTTGCCGGCAGCGGCTCCATAGCGCAGGAGAGCATCCGATGGATCGGATTGCGGCTATAAGCACTGCCCATGCCTGAGATCCTGCGCGTCGCCGTTCCGGTGCCGCTACCGCAGCTGTTCGACTACCTCGCGCCGCGCGGCGCGTTGCCGGCGCCCGGCTGCCGTGTCGTCGTGCCGTTCGGACCGGGGCGGCAGGTCGCCATCGTCGTCGGCAGCAGCGACAGCAGCGACATTCCGCTGGCCAAGCTCAAGCGTGTCAGCAGCGTGCTGGACGCGCAGCCGCTGCTCAGCAGCGAACTTCTGGCGACCCTGCAATGGGCTGCCCGCTACTACCAGCACCCGCTGGGCGCCGTGCTGGAAGCCGCCCTGCCGGTCGGCATGCGCCAGGCCAAGCCGCTGCCGTTCGAAGGCTATCGCGCACTCGCCCTGAGCGCCGACGGGCGCGACACCAGCGCCGACACCTTGCGCCGCGGCACGCGCATCCGCGAACTGTTCGAACGCCTGGCCGATGGGGCGCAGACCTATGCCGCGCTGGACCTGGCCCTGCCGCGCTGGCGCGACAGCGCGTCGGCCCTGCGCCAGCGCGGGCTGGTGGAAACCGTCGCGCTGGCGGCGAGTCCTGTGCTCGGCGCACGCGTGGCGCCGCCGCCGTTGAATCCAGCCCAGGACGCTGCCGTGACGCGAGTCGCCGAGGCACTGCAGCGCTTCCAGCCCTGGCTGCTCGAAGGCATTACCGGCAGCGGCAAGACCGAGGTCTATCTGGGCCTGATCGACCAGGTCATTGCAGCCGGCCGCCAGGCGCTGGTACTGGTGCCCGAGATCGGCCTGACCCCGCAGACCTTGCGCCGCTTCCGCGACCGTTTCGGCGCCGGCGTGCATGCACTGCACTCGGGCCTGGCCGAGGGCGAGCGCTCGCGCGCCTGGCTGGCGGCCGCGCGCGGCGAAGCGAATGTCATCCTGGGCACACGCTCGGCCATCTTCGCGCCATTGCCACGACTGGGCCTGATCGCCGTGGACGAAGAACACGATGCCTCGTACAAACAGCAGGACGGCTTTCGCTACTGCGCCCGCGATCTGGCTGTCGTGCGTGCCAGGGCACTGCAGATTCCGGTGCTGCTGGGCTCGGCCACGCCATCGCTGGAAAGCCTGGCCAATGTCGCTGGCGGGCGCTACGAACGCCTGGAGCTGCCGCTGCGCGCGGGCAACGCCAAACCGCCGCAGTTGCGCGTGATCGATGCGCGGCGTACGCGCCTGAGCCACGGCCTCGGCCCGGAACTGCTGACCGCCCTGCGCGAGACCCTGGGCCGCGGCGAGCAGGCGCTGATCTTCCGCAACCGCCGCGGCTACGCGCCGGTGCTGTTCTGCCACGACTGCGGCTGGCATGCGGAGTGCGAGCGCTGCGCCAAGCCGATGACCTTGCACCGCCAGCGCGGCCGCCTCGCCTGCCATCACTGCGAAGCCGAGCGGCGCGTGCCAATGCAATGTCCCGAATGCAGCGGCGCCAACCTGATGCCGCAGGGACAAGGCACCGAGCGGCTGGAAGAAGCACTGGGCGAGTTGTTTCCGGATACGCCGATCGTGCGCATCGACCGCGAAACCACGCGGCGGCGCGGCGCGCTGGAAGCCTTGCTGGACCGGCTGGGTCCGCACCAGCCCGGCATCTATGTCGGCACGCAGATGCTGGCCAAGGGGCACGACCTGCCCAATCTGACCCTGGTCGCGATACTCGGCGTGGACGAGGGCCTGCACAGCATCGATTTCCGCTCCAGCGAACGCCTGGGGCAGCTGATCGTGCAGGTGGCCGGACGCGCCGGACGCGCGAGCAAGCCTGGCCTGGTGCTGTTGCAGACCCATCATCCCGACCATGCCCTGCTCGGCGTACTGATCCGCGGCGGCTATCGCGCACTGGCGCAAAACCTGCTGCTGGAACGCAGGGCAGCCGAACTGCCGCCGTATACGCACATGGCCCTGCTGCGCGCAGAAGCCAAGGATGCCGCCGCAGCGGAGGAATTTCTTGCCGCCTGTGCCACGGTCTGCGGCGAAGCCGACGGCGTCGCCATCTACGGGCCCCTGCCCGCTCCCATGCCTCTTCGTGCCGGCCTGGCGCGCGCCCAGTTGCACTTCAGTGCGCCGGAGCGTGCGCGCCTGCAGGCGCTGCTGCCGGGCTGGATGGAATTCTGGCGCCAGCTGCCGTCGGCGCGGCGCGTACGCTGGTCCCTCGACGTGGACCCGATCGACCTCTATTGAAGGCAATCCAGTGAGCAAGTCATGCAGACGGAAAATTATCCACATGTGGTTATTATCGGCGGGGGTTTCGGCGGGCTGTGGGCCGCCCGCGGCCTGGCCACGGCGAAGGTGCGCATCAGCCTGATCGACCGGGTCAATCACCATCTGTTCCAGCCGCTGCTGTACCAGGTCGCCACCGCCGGCCTGTCCATGCCCGACATCGCCGCGCCGCTGCGGCATATCCTGCGGCGCCAGGCCAATGCGACCGTGCTGCTGAACGAAGTGAGCGCGATCGACAAAGCCAACCGGCGAGTCCGCTGCGTCGACGGCAGCGAGCTTGCGTATGACTTCCTCATCGTCGCCAGCGGTGCGCGCCACGCCTACTTCGGCCATGACGACTGGGCCGAGTTCGCGCCCGGCCTGAAGACGCTGGACGACGCCCTGGTCATCCGCCGCCGCGTATTGACGGCGTTCGAACGCGCCGAAGCCGAGACCGACGAGACCCGGCGCGCGGCCTGGCTCAACTTTGTCGTGATCGGCGGCGGCCCGACCGGTGTGGAACTGGCCGGCACGCTGGCGGAAATCGCCCGGCATACGCTGCGGCGCGAATTCCGCCGCAGCAATCCGGCCGCAGCGCGCGTGTTGCTGGTCGAGGCCGGCCCGCGCGTGCTGTCGGCCCTGCCCGAGGAACTGTCGGCCAAGGCCACGCGCCAACTGCAGCGTCTGGGCGTGGAAGTGCACACGGGCAAGCCGGTCACCGCCGTCGATGCCCAGGGTATCGCCCTGGGCGAGCAGCGCATCGCCGCGCACACCGTGCTGTGGGCGGCCGGCGTGGCCGCGTCGCCGCTGGGACGCAGCCTGGACGTACCCTTGGACAAGGCTGGCCGCGTCGTCGTCGAGGACGACCTGAGCCTGCCCGGTAACCCGGAAATCCTGGTCATCGGCGACCTGGCGAGCAAGCAGCAGGACGGTCGCCCCGTACCCGGCGTGGCTCCGGCCGCCAAGCAGATGGGTACGCATGCGGCACGGGCGATACGGCAACGCCTGCGCGGCGAAACCCCGGCGGCCTTCCGCTACAGCGATGCGGGCTCACTCGCCACTATCGGCCGCATGGCCGCCGTCGCCGACCTGGGCCGCATACGCCTGTCCGGCATCGTGGCCTGGTGGTTCTGGCTGTTCATCCACGTGCTGTTTCTGATCGGTTTCCGCAGCCGCCTGATCGTGTTGATCAACTGGAGCTGGTCGTACTGGACCTATCAGCGCCACGCCCGAATCATTGTCGGGCAGAAGCACGCCGGCGACGGCTAGGCGAATCCTGCCCGCGCAAAAAAACGGCCCCTCGCGGGGCCGTTTGTCCATCGTCTTGCTGTAACGAAGAATCAGGCGACGAACAGCGCGCGCATCTTCTTCATGGCATTCGCTTCGATCTGGCGGATGCGCTCGGCGGAAACACCGTACTCGTCGGCCAGTTCCTGCAGCGTTGCCTTCTCGCCGTCGCGCAACCAGCGCCGGGTGACGATGTCGCGGGAACGCTGGTCCAGACGGGCCATGCCTTCGCGCAGCGATTCCAGCTGCGATTCTTCCTGGTCGTCGTTGGCCAGCGTCTGGTAGGGATCGGCGGTGTGGTCGACCAGATAGGCCACCGGAGCAGGCGGCGCATCGTCGTCACCGCTGTCGCTGGGCGCGTCGAAGCCGACGTCGCGGCCGGACAGGCGCGATTCCATTTCCAGCACGGTTGCCAGCGGCACGCCGAGCTCCTTCGCGACCGTCTGCGCTTCCTCATGCGTCAACCAGCCCAGACGCTTCTTCGACTTGCGCAGATTGAAGAACAGCTTGCGCTGCGCCTTGGTCGTGGCGACCTTGACGATGCGCCAGTTGCGCAGGATGAACTCATGCATTTCTGCGCGAATCCAGTGCACGGCGAAGGAAACCAGGCGCACGCCCAAGGTGGGATCGAAGCGCTTGACCGCCTTCATGAGACCGATATTGCCTTCCTGCACCAGATCGCCAAGCGGCAGACCGTAACCCTGGTAACCGCGTGCTACATGTACGACAAAACGCAGGTGGGAAAGAACCAGGCGCTTGGCCGCATCGAGATCGCTATCGCGACGCAGGCGTTCGGCCAGTTCTTGTTCCTCGTCCTGCGTCAGCATCGGAACCCGATGCGTGGCGCTGATGTAAGCCTCAAGGCTGCCCAGTGCACTCGGAATCGGCAGGTTGTTGCTGACTAGGGCAAGCGCTTCGCTCATGGCTTGAAACCTCCAATTCTGGAACTAGGTTAGCACTCGTCAGGTATGAGTGCTAAATCCGACGGGAGTTCCCAGTTGGGTTTCACCGTGCGAACGGCGATTAGTGTACCAGCAAGTACAGAAAAAGGGTTAGCGTCTCGTGAATTGATTATTACGCGACTGCGACACAATCGCCAAAAACATTCAAGTTGTTGAATATTCAAATGTTTCCTGCGTCTTCTACGGGTATAAGCGATGCCACTGGTGGTGCCGCCCCCTCCTCGACAGCACCATGTAGCAATCCTTGCAATAGCAGCACCAGTGTCGTCAGTTGGTATGACAACGCTGCGGAAGTAGCGCCGCGCCACTCGGCCAATATCTGCTGCATCAGCTCCGCCGAGCGTTCCAGGCCGTGGCTCGCCAGTTCGTTCGCCAGCCCCTGCGCGCGCTGCAGCGCTGTCGCCGGCTGATGGCGCAGGCCCTGGCGCGCCCATACGACAATCTCTTCGAAAATCCGGTCGAGCAGAGCCGCCAATCCCGCGCTAACCAGCTGCAGCGGCTGCAGGTCGAGCCGCTGCACAGCGGCGGCACCGGCCTGCAGCACTACGGCGCGCTCACGCGTGAGCACCGCCAATGGCGTCAGCCAGACCCGACCTTCGCGCAGGCTCGCCAGCCCGGCAATGCGCTGGGGCGGATCGGCCACATCGCTCAAGACCAGGGCCAGTGCATCGACCGCCGACACCGCCGCGGGCACATGCGGCATGGCCAGTTGTACCGAGTCGCCAGGCTGGGCTTTCTCTGCGTCCTCGCAACAAAGCAGACGCGCGTACAAGGTCTGCGTCGCCGCATCCCAGCCCCAGTGTTCCACCGCCGCTACCGGCAGCACATGTACCTGGACAACCGCCTGGCGCGGACGCACGAAATCCGGCGAGGCCTGCCCGAGATGGCTGGCCAGCGCAGCACCACCAGGCTGACGCAACGGCGCCGCCAAGCCTTCCCAGGACTGCGCCGACAGCGGCAGCACCTGGGTCTGTCGCGCCAGCGCCGCAATGTCGATCAGGCCGTTCGCGCGCCGCTTGGCGCCGCGCGTGACCACCTGGGCGCAAGCCAACTGGCGCAGGCTTTGGCCGGCCACGCGGCGATTCAGGATCGGCGTCGGCGTATCGCCATCGCCCCGCACCCAACTGCGCTCCAGCACGGTGACCGCCAAGGTATCGGGGTCGGCGAACAATACGCGCGCACCGTCCTGATGCTCGTCGCTCCAGCACTGCAGGCCCAGCGAAACCAGTTTGAGATGTTCCAGCGCTACTTCGCCACGCACCCCGAGGCCAAGGATCTGGCTGGCCGGAATCAGGGGTGCCGCTTGCTGCGCAGCCGAGCGTGCGGCGGACAATCGCGCCTGCAATTCGGCCATGACCGCCACCAGGCGCTGTGGATCGAAGCGGCTGGAACGACCCGCCTGGTCCAGCAGCAGGTTGTACAGCTCGTCCAGGCATTCCAGCAGCCAACGCCAGCCCAGCGCGCTCAGACGCTCGCGCAGGCCCGCAAACTCGGCGTCCAGCGGTGCCAGATCCTGGCTGCTGCCGTCCAGCCAAAGCCGGCGCAGCAGGCGCGCTACCGCCGACTCGATGTCCTGCTCTGCCGGCCCGAACGCAGTGCTGCGGACCGCTGCCGCATGCCGTGGCGTCAGCGCTAAGGTCGCGTCGGCCAGGCCACCGGCCTGGCGGAATGCCCATACCGCCAGCGCTACGTGCTCGCAGCTGCCACCGAGGCGGCAATCGCAGCGCGCGTGGGAAAGATTGCGCCGGGAAAAAAAACGCACATTGCACAATGGCAAATGCGCAATCGGCGCGGTCGCCTGCGGATGCCACGCCTGCAGGCGGATGACCGGCCTGGCCGCTGCCAGGCGCGTCGCCTGTTCCAGCACGCTGGGCGCCAACGCGGCGGCCAGCGCCGCATCGTCGAACTCGCCGGGACTCCAGGCGGTTTCGGCCCCGCTTTCCGCCACCGGTCCCGCACTGTCGTCAAGCGCAGGCTGTTGCGCACGCACCCACTGCTGGTACGCCAGCACCAGGGTCACCCGGTGACGACAAAGCCCCGTCGCAGGACACGTGCACAACGCCTCGCGCAGCGACTTGGCCGCCGCCAGACTGGCGCAATGGCCGTCTTCGTAGCGCGCGCGCACGCAGCCGTCGTCGGCGTACTCGATCTGCGGCAGACGGCCTTCGGCCAGATCCTTCTGCGCACGCTTGACGAAGCCCGCATTGGCCAGCGCAGTCAGCGCCTCGATGCTCAGTTCGATCAGATCCTGGCGCAGGTTCATGCGTGCAGTTTCTCCGCCAGCCAGCTCGCCAGCTCGCCCGGCGTCATCGCACCGACCTGTGCGCCAACCTTGACCAGTCGCGCCGCGGTTTCGCGGTCGTAGTTCGGCTTGGCCTGTGCATCCAAGGCGGCGAGGCCCAGCACCTTGGTGCCGCCTTGTACCAGCGCCTGTACGCGCCGCACCAGTTCGCCTGCATCGCCGCCTTCGTAGAAATCGCTGACCAGCACGACAATGCTGCGGCCGGGATTGCCAATCAGCCCCTGCGCGTAGCCGACCGCCTTGGCGATGTCGGTGCCACCGCCCAGTTGTACCTTCATCAACAATTCCACCGGATCGGCCACATCGCGGGTCAGATCGACCACCATGGTGTCGAACGCGACCAGGTGCGTGGTCATGCCGGGCAACTGCCACAGGCAGGCCGCCATCACCGCCGAATGGATGACCGAATCGACCATGGAGCCGCTCTGGTCGATCAGCAATACGATGTCCCAGCGCTCTACATGCCGGCGCGAGCGGCTGACAAATACCGGATCATCGATAAACAGGCGACGCCGCTGCGGATCCCAGCGCGCCAGATTGCCGCGCAAGGTGCGGGCGAAATCGAAATTGCGCGCGATCTTCAGCGACGAACGCCGGCGCCGGTCGCGCGTGCCGGAAAACGCCTGGCGCACGTCGTGGGCGATTTTTTCCATGATTCGCCGCACGACCTCGGCGACGATGCGCCGCGCTGCGGCCAGTACCGCCGGATTCATCAGGTGCTTGGTCTGCAACACCGCGCGCAGCAGCGCCGAAGACGGCTCTATGCGCTGCAGCACCTCCAGATTGGTCACTACTTCGGTGATGCCGTAGCGCTCTACCGCATCGCGCTCCAGCCGCTCGATGACTTCCTGCGGAAACAGGCGGTGCACGTTGTTGATCCAGTCCGGCGTACTCAGCTGCGACGGTTCCAGGCCGCCGCTGCGCTCACCGCGCCTGGCGCGCTCCGGATCGCGGCCATACAGCCATTCCAGTGCCGCGTCGGCAGCCTGCGCCTCGCCGTGCAGTGCGCCCAGTGCCGATTCTGCCGGCTCGCCCAGCAACAGACGCCAGCGCTGAAGCGCGGCGGAAATTTTCAAGGTCATGGCGCGTCTCCCGCAGCCACGCCCCATTGCTCCAGCAGCCGCCAGACCTGACGCTCGCGCTTTGCTGCCGCAGCAATCTGCTCGGCGTCGAGCCGTGCCGGCAGCGGCGCCGTCAGCACGCTCTGCGCCAGATGTCCGGCCTGATGCAGACGCAGCACCGCCGTCGCCAGCCGGCCGCGCTCGCGCGGCGGCAGCCAGGCGAACGCACCGCGCAATGCCGGCAGCGCGCGCAGGAAATCGTCGTCGTCGAAGACCGTTACCAGCGCATCCAGGCCGGCAATGAAATCCGTTTCCTGGGCCAGCTGCTCCCGCGCCAGCGCCAGCAAACCGGCCAGCGCATCGCCCAGCGCCTCGGGCGGCAGGCTGCGCAGCAAGGCCAGGGGCACGGCCAGATCGAATGCCTGCATATCCAACCGATCGGCCGCCTGCGGCAGGCTGACCAATGCGCCCAGCGCTGCGCCACGGCTCAGCGCCGCCGACGCGAGGCTTTGCGCCTTGCGCAGAAACACCGCCAGGGCGCGCTGCGGTTCCAGCGTCAGCCGCGTTGCGCCATCGGCCTCGTCGGCCCAATAGGCACGCACTACGTCACGCAGCGCGGTCATGGCATTCAGGTGCGCGAACGCGTCGGCGGCAGCAATCGCCACCGGTGGCTCCAGCAGCCACAGGGCGCGGTCGAACGCAGCCTCGATAGTGCTGCGCAACAACGCGGTGCCCGCCATGCCAAGCAGATCGCCGTGACGAAACAGCGGATGCAGCACAGCCAGGGCGCGCCCCAGCGGCTCCAGTTGCGGCGCTGCCGCCACGGCAGCCTGCAGATCATGCAGCAGCCGCTCGCTGACATCGCCCAGGCCAGCGAAGGCGGCGGCATTCAGGCCTGCGGCCAGCGCCGTCACATCATTGCCCGCGGCACGCAGCCGCTCTTCCAGTATCGCCCGCGCCGCATCCGCCAGGGTTGCGCCGTAGGCGCCGGCCTCGATCAAGGCAGCCTGCTGTTCCAGCGGCCGGCTCAGCTGCCAGCATTCCTGGCGCTCGCCGGACAAGGCCAGCGCAGGCCCCTGACTGCGCGCCACGCCGGGAATCTGCAGCAAAAGCAATCTGTGCAAAACACGACTCTGCGCCCGCCCGCCCTGCTGCAGCAGATCCACGCGCCGCTCGCCGTCCAGTTCCAGGCCGACGTCGGCCAGTGCCTGCGCCACTGACGCGAGCAGCGGCGGCTGCGGCGTGCCCGCCGCCAGGCGGCCGCGCACATCGCCGGCCAGCACGTCCATGGCTTCGACCAGCAGCGGCACGGTGCCGGCACGGATGGCGCCGCGATACGCCCACGGCAAGGGCACCTGCTGCGCTTCCTTGACCAGCGACGCGGCCACCGCGTCGAGCCAGTCCACGCGCAGCGGCTGCGCATGCCCGCGCAAATGCGCCAAAGCCCGTGCCTGCGTATGCACGGCAATCAGGTCAGCCGTCGATACGGGCAGCTTGCGCTGGCGCAGACGCTGGGCAATCTCGCGCACCAGCTGCAGCCCCGCTGCAGCCACGCCGTGCTGCCACAGCCACTGGTAGTACATCGGCGACGACATGCCCGAGGCATAGCCCTGGAACGCGTCCAGCCGCTTGTAGCTGTAGGGCACCAGGAAAGAACCGTGGCGCAGGCTGCCATCGCTTGCGTCGCTGGCCGGTGGCTGCGGCACTACGGGCTCGTGCGCGCTCGCCGCCGCGGCGGCCGCAGGCCACAGCCGCGCCAGCGCTGGCGCGTGATAACCGCCGCAGACCACCAGCACGGCGCCGTCGTTGCGCGCCATCGCCCAGGCAATCCACTGTGCCATATGCGCTTCGCGCGCACGATTGCCGCTGCTGCCCGGGTCGTCGCCGCGCAGGTGCTCGAAATAGGTCTGCAATTGCAGCGCGCGGGCTTCCAGATCGTGTTCCTGTTCGAACAGGTGATCCCACAGCGCGTCGCGCCCTTCTATCGCCAGCGTATCCGCCAAGGCCTGCTCGTAGGCTTCGGCGCGCGCCTCATGAGCGGCCTCGGGTGCGTCGGCATAGCGGTTGGGCAGATCGGACATCGCATCGTGCCAGGCGGGCAGATCGATGAAGCGCAACTGCGCGCCGACTTCGCGCGCGATCACCAGTGCCTGCCATTCCGGCGAATGCTCGGCGAATGGCGACCAGGAACCGCGCTGCACGCCGGCGCCGGAAAGATAACTGTAGATCGCCAGCGGCAATGTATGCCCCAGCGACAGTTCGTCCAGGCGTGCATTGAAATCGGCCGGGCCTTCGATCAGCACATAGCGCGGCCGCAGCGCGCGGATGCGCAGCGCGACCAGCTGTGCGCAGACCGGGCTGTGATGCCGCACACCGATGATGCAAGGTGCTGCCGCACTCATGGCAGGCGATGCCGTGCCTCGAAATACGCACGCCAGTGCTTGCCGGCCTTTTTCGCCACTTTCTGCTCGAAATAACGGCGCAGCTTGGCGCGATCGTCCGCATCGTCCTTGGCCACGGTGCCGGCGATGCAATCGACCAGATCGGCCGGACTGCCGTCGCGCTGCTCCAGAAACCAGGCGCGCACGCCGACTGCGTGCGCCACATTGACCGCTTCGGCCGTGGACATCACCGCATTGAGCTGGTCCATGCCGCCGTCGCGCCGCGCACCGTCGGGTGATGCGCGCAGATCGCGGAACGTGGTCACCAGCAGTTCCAGCACGTCGGCCGGCACGGTCTTGGGAATACCGCTGCGCGCCATCAGCTCGGTGCTGGCCTGCTGCACCAGGGCCAGTTCGCGCTCGTAGTCGAGGATGGGAAACACGGTCTCGAAATCGAAACGGCGTTTCAGCGCGGCCGACATCTCGTTGACGCCGCGGTCGCGCGTATTCGCCGTGGCGACAATGTTGAAGCCTTCGCGCGCATACAGCATGGCCTGCTCGCCGCTCAGTTCCGGCACTGCCATGACCCGGTCCGACAGCATGCCGAGCAGGCAATCCTGCACTTCCAGCGGCGCACGCGTGATTTCCTCGAAACGCACCAGGCGGCCGTCGCGCATGCCCTGGTACAGCGGAGCCGGCACCAGTGCGCGCAGGCTGGGGCCTTCGTTGATCAGCAGGGCATAGTTCCAGGAATACTTGATCTGGTCTTCGGTGATCGAGGCACCGCCCTGGATGGTCAGCGTGGACAGGCCCGATACCGCCGTCGCCAGCAGCTCCGACAGCAGCGACTTGGCCGTCCCCGGCTCGCCCACCAGCATCAGGCCGCGCCCCGTGGCCAGCGTCACCAGCATGCGTTCGATCGCCGCCGCGGGTGCCACCACCTTGCGCGTCACGCCCAATGCCTCGTCGCCGAGAATGAACGCGCGCGCGGCCTTCAGGCTCAGCGCCCAGCCCGGCGGCCGCGGATCGCGGTCGGCCTTGGCCAGGCGCTGCAGCTGGTCGGCATAGAGGATTTCGGCCGGCGGCCGTTGCAATGCCGACGGATCTTTAGTGGCCATAGAAATATCTTCCATTTTTTACGATTCAATCGGGCAGACACGAACACCACTCCTGCGCGATCCGCGAACCAACAAGCGATCTCGCCGGCTCAACTGCCGACCAAGGCCTGCATATCGCGAATCAGCTCGCTGGCCGCGATGGCATCCAGCGACGACAGCGGCTGCGGATTCTGCATATCGCCCCAGGCCGAGGTCTTGCCGACCTGGATATCGACCAGCTTCTGCTCCGGGTATTCGTCGACCAGGCCGACAATGATGCCGGGGTCCAGGGTCAGCTCGATCACCACCTCGCCCTGCAGCGGCTTGATGAAATACCAGATGCCGCCGCCGTCCTGGGCCTGGCCGCGACGCCAGCCCTTGTTCACCAGGCCGAGCACGCGGCCGGTCGGCACCACCTTGTCCTTCCAGCGCGTCAGCACGGTCTGCGTGCGTTCCTCGTCGCTCAGCGCATAACTGTCGCGGCCCAGCTGGGCGAACGGCTGCATCAGCTCGTAGTCGGCAAACAGCTGGCCGAATGCCGCAGCGATGTCGGCCGGCAGCTCCAGCGCATGCGGCAGGCCGATGCGCAGCATTTCGTCCTGCGCCAGTTCCACGGCGGCATCGTCGGCGTCGCCATAGCTGCCGTCTTCCGTTACGCGGAAGCAACTGAGCAGGCGCCCGCCCTGCGTGTCCTCGGCCGAGGCCATCGCATACACGCCCCAGACCAGGCGCTGCACCAGATGCCGCAGCAGCGGATGCGTGGCGAGGAACTGGCGGAACACCTCGCCGCTCCAGCGGCGCCGTGTACACATGGCAACTTCCAGGCGTATCACCTGCTGGCTGGCGATGGTGCGTGCGTCTTTCTTCAGTAGTTTGAAGCGCTCCACGGCAGCCGCGGCCAGCGCGGCATCGTCGGTTTTCTTCGGCTTGGGCAGATCGGCCAGGCGTGCGCCGTCGCTATCGCGCACATAGGGTTTCAGCGCCTCGTCGAAACCGACGCGGAACTGGCGCTCGCCGAAATCCAGCAGCAAGGTGCCCGCTTCGTCCAGGTCCAGGTCGGGAGCGAGGCGGTCTTCCAGTTCTTCGGTGCTGAGGCCGCGCGCCTCGGCGATGGCGTCGATCTTTTCCCGCGCCTTGTCTTGCAGGCCCTTGAACTTGACCTTCTGCGCAATGCCGTTGAGCAGCATCAGCGCCACGTCGCTGCCGATCGCGGTCAGCACATCGAGACCGGCGACGGCGCGGGCGTGGGCGCCCTCGCCCGGCCAGACGCGAATCAGCGGCGTCAGCTTGCGTGCCGTATCGTCGCCGCCGAACCAGCCCAGTGCCTGCATGGCCCAGGCTTCCTTGGACGGTGTGCCCGCGGCGAGCCAGGCGTTGAACAGATCCCAGGCGAAATCGGCCAGCGATTCGCGCGTACAGGCTTCACGCAGCTCGCCCACACCGGCATACAGCTCTTCGTTGCTCGGAAACGCCAGCATGCAACCTAGATGATTCAGCACCGAATCCGGCAAAGCCTTGCCACTGCCGGCCAGCAGCGGCCGGTGCCAGGCCCGCGGCGTCCAGAACGCCGGCAGCTCGCTGCGCTTGCTCGGGAAACGGTCCAGCGGATCTTCCGCCAGCATATGCCGCACGCCGTCATCCACGTCGGCGCGGGCATAGCGCGCCGCGGCAGCGAGGATCATCGACTCGTGTCCGTTGGCCGCGAGGAAACGCAGCGCGGAACCGGCACAGTCGCGCGCCTCACCCGGCTTGCCCAGCGCCGGCGCGATCAGCGCCGCGGCGGCTATTGCGGGATAGCGCAGCAGCCAGTCGCGGCCGAAGCGGCGCAAGGTCTTCAGCTTGGCATACGCGCGCGCGGCCAGCCCCGCCATATCCGCATCGGCGTAACGCAGGGCCAGATCGATATACGCACCCGGACTACGCCGTATCGCCTTGAAGACGCCGGGCCAGGCACGCAAGCCGTAGCGCGCCGCCATCAGTTCGACCTGGTAATCGGCATAGCCTTCGCCGGCGAGGTCGTTCCACACGGCCACGGCCACCTCATCGGATAACTGGCTCAAGGCAGCGCCGTTGACGCTGACGTAGAAGTACTTGCGCGTAGCCTTGAGCCCGCGCCAGGCCGCGATCAGCGCCGCCGCATCGTTCGCCTTGATCGCAGCAATGGCCCGTTCGCGCAGACGCTGGTTGCCTTCCTTGTCCTGCGTGGTCCAGTCGGCGTCGAAACCCAGGTCGTCGACGATTTCCTTCATCCCCTTGCTGCCGCTGTAGCGGTTGCGCTGCCATTCGCCCAGCTGCGCGGCAGTGGCCCGCGCGGCCTCGTCCCAGTGTTCCTGCGCCGGTTCGGGCAAGGGCGCCAGGCCGGGCACATTGGCCAGGGTCTTGCGCGGCTTCAGCCAGGGCGGATCGGCCAGTACGCGCGGCACTTCGTCCAGGCCGGCGACTTCGCCCGGCGCCTGCAGCTGGGCCAGCAGGCGCTCGATCACGCCTTGCGCCGCCGGCGTCAGCCAGGGCCGCAGCATGGGCAAGGCCGCGTCGTGCTTTTGCACCAGTTGGCTCAGCAGCGGCGCGGCCAACAACGCTTCGCGCGTGTTCGCGCCAACCAGCTGCGCCAGCGCGGGGATCGCCGCCAGCGGCCAGCGCTGCGCCGCCTGGTTCAGGCGCTGCAGGCTGGTCTTGCTGCTGTTCGCTACCTTGGCCAGTGCAGTGATCGCCTCGGGCAGGCCGAAATGGCGCAGCAGATCGCCGGGGTGCTGCATGGTCGCCACGTCGAGCAGCAACGGCAGAACATTCAGGCGGCGCTCCTGCAGCAGCGTCGCCAACATTGCAGGGTTGTGGAAAAAGTAACTCGACTCTGCATTGCGCGTGCGGATGGCGGCCAGCGCCTCGTGCGAAGTTGCAGTCAACTGCAGCCAGAACAATGCATCCGGCGCAGCCGGACCCGCCAGGCGCAGCGCAGTTTCATTGGCGACTTCCGGCGCATCGGGCAGCAGCATGGCCATGACCACCTGGCGAGCCGGATGCAAGCCGGCGATTTCCGCCTGTATCTGCGCCACGCACTCCTGCCAGGCCGCCGCGTCGGCAAAGGAGAAATGGCGCCGGAATACGCGCTCTTCGCTGGTCAGCGGGCCGTGCCAGGCGCCGGAGAATGGCGCGGAAACCTGCCGCGTCAGACCGATCTTGCGCGAGTGGCCGCGACTGCTGCCCTGCCAGGTCGAGTCGAGCGCAATATCCAGGCGCTGCGCCTGCAACAGCAAGTGCACTGCCTGCACCAGCCCGCGGCTGGCGATCAGGTATTCGGCGATGCTGCCGTCCGCGCCGCCCTGGCCGTCGCTCGCCAGTTTCATGGCCAGCGCCAGCAGCAGCGCGTCGGATTCGTCCGAACCGTGCAGGCCGCGCTGCTGCAGCCGGTCCCAGGTCTGCTCCAGCAAGGGCAATAGCGACGCGTCGCCGGCGGCCGGATCGATCTCGGTGTTCTTGAGCATCTGCTCGCGCGCCTGCAACCAGCCCAGCCGCGCATCGGCTGTTACGGGCGCGGCGGGGAAGCGCCGCGACGGCAGCGCCTGCACGATCGCGTTGTAGTTGCTGGGGCTGGTCAGCCCTTTCCAGGCTGCGTCGAAATCCAGCGGCTCGCCCTGGGCCAGCCAGGGCGGCGTGCCGGCGGGTGCGGCGGGCAGCGGCGGCAATCCATCCAGTTCGATGCCGGCAGCCGGGGCGGAAACTGCAGCAACTATCGCGGTCTCCGCTACGGCCGCCACGGCGGAAGTTGCAGCGGCAGGCGCTTCGGAAACTTCTATTTTTTTCTCTTTTGCGACTTTTTCCAAAGGCTTGGCCGGCGCCGCTGACGCGCCGCCGGCGGTCTCCGCATAGCCTTTGCCGGTCTTTTCCGTGACCAGCTTGTCCAGTGCCGCGGCCGCCTTGGCCGCGTCGGCGAAGCTCTTGGTCTGGCTTTGGCCCTGGGTGCCAATGCGGCCCCAGCGGATATTCAGATCCGAACCGTCCTGTTCGATTTCCCAGAACTTGTTCGAGTTGCCTTCGGCGAATTCGAATCGACGCATGCGTTTCCCTGTCTGGGCAATGGCCCGAACGACAGAAACTAATCGCAGCGCGTTACAGCGTCCAGTCCACCGGTGTCTTGCCGTGCCTGACCAGGTAGTCGTTCGCAGCGGAGAAATGGCCGCAGCCGATAAAGCCGCGGTGCGCCGACAGCGGCGACGGGTGCGGCGCCTTCAGCACCAGATGCCGGCGCGTGTCGATCAGCTTGCCCTTGGTCTGGGCGTACGAGCCCCACAGCATGAACACCAGCCCTTCGCGGTCGCGGTTGAGCGCATCGACCACTGCATCGGTGAAGCCTTCCCAGCCCTTGCCCTGGTGCGAGTTGGCCATGGCCTGCTCGACCGTCAGCACGGCATTGAGCAGCAGCACGCCCTGCTCGGCCCAGTGCGTCAGACAGCCGTGGCGCGGCGGCACAAAGCCGATGTCGCGCTGCAGTTCCACATACATGTTGCGCAGCGAAGGTGGAATCGGCACGCCGAGCTGTACCGAGAAGCACAGGCCATGCGCCTGGCCGGGCCCGTGGTACGGATCCTGGCCGAGAATGACCACTTTGACGGCATCGAACGGCGTCGCATCCAGCGCGGCGAAGATGGTTTTCGGCGGCGGGAAAATCACCTTGCCGTTGCGCAGTTCCGTACGCAGGAATTCCGACAGCGCCAGCATGTCGGGGCGGTCGAGATAGCTGCCGACCTTTTCCTTCCAGGACGGTTCCAGTTTCACCCGCGCTTCGGTCATGCGGTTTCCGCCAGCAGCAGCGCGCGCGAATGCTGGCCTACGCGCAGCTGGAACAGCAGCTTGGTGATCAGCAGGCGTTCCTCGATCGGTTTTTCCACCAGGTCGTTGGCGCCCTGGCGGATCAGCACGGCCTGGTTCTTCGGATTGTCGTCGCCGGTCATCACCAGCACCGGCAATTGTCCCTTGCCGTAGCCGTATTCGTTGCGGATGCGTTCGAGCAGGTCGCCGCCGGTCAGCTCGCCCTTGAGGTTGACGTCGGTCAGGACGATGTCGGCGCCGGGCACCTTGCCCTGGGCCTTGGCGGTTTCCAGCAGGGCCAGCGCGTCTTCCACGCTGACCACGTGCAATACGGTAAGCCCGTGCTTTTCCATCATGCGCCGCGTCGCCAGGGCGACCACGCGGCTGTCCTCGACGTACAGCACTTCGCCGGTGACGTTCGACTCGGGCCGCACATAGCCGCGGATAAAGGCGGCCAGGGCAGTGAAGCCCAGCGACTTGTCGAAATAATCGGTGACCGCGTCCGACAGGGTGCGTGCGATCAGCCGTTCCTGCACGTCGCCGGACACCACGACGATGGGGATATACGCCTGCGGCGCGTGTTCGCGGATGTGCTGGGCCAGCTCCAGGCCGTCCATGTCGGGCAGGCGCAGCGCGGTGGTGACGAAATCGACGACGCCGGCTTCGAGCTGCTGCTTGGCTTCGGCGCCGGATTCGCAGGCCAGCACGGTAACGCCGGGCAGGTCGGCCTTGAGCACCTGCTCGATGAGCCGGCGCACGACCTTGGAGCCGTCTACCACCATCACCCGTGGTTCGTCGCTGGCGATATGTCGGGTGAGATGCGCTTCCATTGGTTCCCCCTGAGGAACTTCCGTCGAGTACTGCGCGGTGGATGAACCGGCCTGCCGCCCGCCGCGACTCAGTCGGGATGGGCTTCGGCCAGATGCCGGGCGGTTGCAAGCATAGCGCCAAGCCAGCCCAAAACGGCACTCAGCACAGGCACGGCCAGGGCCGCCAGCGGCTCCAGCCCACGCAAGGCGAACCGGTGATCATAGCTTTCCAGCAGCTGGTTGACCGGATGGCTCAGCGCCCACTGCACGCCGAACACCACGATCAGGGCAAAGGCGCCGCTGAACAGGCCATACCAGATGCCGGTATACAGAAACGGCCGGCGCACGAAACCCGGACTGGCGCCAATCAGCTGCATCACGGCGATCTCTTCGGCGCGGGACTGGATGTCCATGCGCACGGTATTGCCGACCACCAGCAAGGTAGCCATGGCGAGCAGGCCGGCCAGCACCAGCACGCTGCGCTGCGACAGGCCCAGGATGGCCCCCAGGCGCCGGCGCCAGGCCGCGTCGTACTGCACCAGATCGACGCTCGGCTGCTGGCGCAGCTCGGCCAGCACAGCCGGATCGTCGCTGCCGCGCAGCTCCTGCGGCGTAACCACCAGTACCTGCGGCAAGG
Organism: Tahibacter aquaticus; assembly: GCF_004363655.1. Taxonomy (GTDB): domain Bacteria; phylum Pseudomonadota; class Gammaproteobacteria; order Xanthomonadales; family Rhodanobacteraceae; genus Tahibacter; species Tahibacter aquaticus. The sequence goes on along the minus strand of NZ_SNZH01000018.1, from coordinate 63,016 downwards.
GATTGAACTGCAGCACGGCCAGCGCATCGGCAAAGCCCGACATCTGGCGGAACTCCTCCAGGCCCTGCTCCGGCGTGATCTGCTTGACTGCAGCCACGTCGCTGCGCTTGCGCAAGGCCTCGGCCAGCTGCCGCGCCGCATCGACCGGCGCGTCGGGCTTGAGGAAGACGGTGATCTCGCGCGCGTCCTGCCAGCCGCCGCTCAGGCCGCGGGCATTGTCGAGCAGGATCAGGAACAGCAGCGGCAAGGCCAGTGCCAGGCCCATCACCAGCGCAGTCAGTGCGGTGGCCCAGGGCTTGGCCAGCAGGCGGCCCAGGCTGGAGAACAGGCTGTACAGGTGCTGGTCACGCCAGCTGGAAAAACCCAGCCGCGTACGCGGCGTAGCGCGCTCGGCCGCGCGCGGTGGCGATGCTTGTACTTTGAGCCGGTTACCGGTCGGTTTCTTCGCGAACATCAGCCGCCCCCCGGCCGCCAGTCGTCCAGCAGGCGCCCTTGATTGAGCACCAGCACGCGCTTGCCCATGCGCTTGACCAGGGGCAGATCGTGGCTGGCCACCAGCACGGTAGTACCGACCTGCTGGAAATCGGCGAACAGCTGCATGATTTCCGCCGACAGCTGCGGGTCGAGGTTGCCGGTCGGCTCATCGGCGATCAGCACCGACGGCTTGGCCACGATGGCACGCGCAATGCCGACGCGCTGCTGTTCGCCGGTGGACAAGGTGACCGGTTCCGCCCGCTCGCGTTCCAGCAGGCCGACCTTGTCCAGCGCCGCACGCACGCGCCTGGCGATTTCCTCGCGCGACTGGCCGGCGATGATCAGTGGCAGGGCGACGTTGTCGTAGACGCTGCGGTCCATCAGCAGGCGGTGATCCTGGAACACCATGCCGATGCCGCGGCGCAGTTCGGGAATGCGGCCGCGGCGCAGGCCGTGCAGGTTCTGCCCGTTGACCGTGACGTGGCCGCGGGTCGGCCGCTCGATCAGGCCGATCAGCTTGAGCATGGTGCTTTTGCCCGCGCCCGAATGGCCGGTGATAAAGGCCATTTCGCCGGCCGCCAGCTCGAACGACAGATCGTGTACGGCTTCATGCCCGGAGGCATAGCGCTTGGTCACCTGGTCGAATCGGATCATGCGGCGGCGCCCGGCATCACTTCACCATCTGGTTCATGTTGAAGATCGGCAGCAGGATCGCCAGCACGATGAACAGCACCATGCCGCCGACCAGCAGAATCACCGCCGGGCCAAGCACCGCGGTCAGCACGGTCAGCCAGCGGTCCAGTTCGCGCGCCTGGTGGTTGGCGGCTTCGTGGAGCATGCGTTCGAGCTGGCCCGAGCGTTCGCCGCTGGCGATCAGGCGCACCGCCACCGGCGGGAAATAGCCGCTGTCGGCCAGCGCACGCGAGAACGCGCCGCCTTCGCGCACCTTGTGCGCGGCGCGGCGCAGCGCATCGCGCATGGGCAGGTTGGGCACGACCTGGGCCGAGATGGCCAGCGCATCCAGCAGCGGCACCGCGCTGGCGCTGAGCAAGGCCAGTGTGCGCGCGGCACGTGCGGTGTTCGATGCGCGCGTCAGCTTGCCGACCAGGGGCAGGCGCAGCAGCCAGCGATGCCAGACCATGCGCACGCTGTCGCGGCGCAGGGCGAGGCGCGCGGCGACGATGGCCGCCATCAGACCGATCGCCAGAAAAATGCCCCAGCGCTTCAGCAACGCCGACAGCGCCAGCAGCAGCGTCGTCGGCAGCGGCAGTTCCTGCTTCATGCTGGCGAACACGCCGACGATCTGCGGTACCACATAGATCAGCAACCCCGTCACCACGGCCGTGGCCACCAGGGTCAGCAGCAAGGGATAGGCCAAGGCCGCGAGCAGTTTCTGGCGCAGCGCATCGCGCGATTCGGCGTAGTCGGCCAGGCGCTCCAGCACCGTGCCGAGGCGGCCCGACTGTTCGCCCGCGGCGACCGAGGCACGGTAGATCTCGGGAAAGCTTTCCGGATAGTCGGCAAAGGCGCCGGCCAGCGAGGCACCTTCCATCACACGCGAACGCAGCGCGGCGGTGAGGCTGCGCGAGCGCTCGTCTTCGCCCTGCTCGGCCAACGCAGCCAGCGCTTCGTCGATGGGCAGGCCGGCCGACAGCAGGGTGGCGAGCTGGCGCGTGAACAGCGACAGCTGGGCCGCCGACAGGCCGCGCCGGCCCAGCGGCGAGCTTTGTTGCTTTTCGTCCACCGGCGTCACATCCAGCGGATTCAGGCCGCGCTCGCGCAGGCTCTGGCGCACGGCGCGCGCGGTATCGCCCTGCAACACGCCGCGCTGAGTCTTGCCGCTGGCGTCGAGGGCTTGATAGGCGAATGCCGGCACTAGGGGATTCCGTCGGGACGAAGGCCGATTGTCTACGGAATCCCATAGCGGGGGTAGCGTGCCTTGGTCGCGCCCTGCGACGGCGGCGATGGCGCAGCCGCCGCCGCAGGATGGCCGGGACGGCTGCGAGCGTGTGGCTGGCTCAGATCATGGTCACACCCGGCGGCGGCTGCATCTCGGCCACGGTCTTCCAGAACCACAAGGTGTGTCCCGCCGGATCGACCACGGAGAAATTGCGGTCGCCCCACCACTGCGTCTGTGGCGGCTGCACGATGGCCAGGCCAGTCTTGCTCAGCTGCTCGTGGTAGGCGTCCACATCGTCCACTTCGATGAAAAGTTCCATGTGGCCGGTCAGCGTGCCGGCCGCATCCTGCGGCCGCGACAGCATCAGCATGGCGCCGGCGCGCTGCACGATGGCGAAGTCGAGCTGGCCGTCCTTGCCGACCATGCCCATCAGGTGATCGAAGCCCAGCTGCTGCAGATAGAACTCGCGCATCGTGTCGACCGACTCGACGAAACGCAGGGGGATGACGGCGGCGGATGCGGGTTTGTCACTCATGCTGTTTCTCCGTTGGCTTGCGGGGAAACCAGTATCGACAGACACTTGCGCCGATTCAGCTACTTTCTGGAGTAGAAATGCGCGTAGCCTGGGCCGAGTTCGGTCTGCTCGACGAAGCCGGCTTCGGCAGCTACGAGAAGCGCGCCCTGGTCACACTGGCCGTGCATGGTGTCAGCGACGCGGCCACGCTATGCCGCGACGGCGATATTCCGAGTTCGAAGATCTACGCCGCGATGGAGAAACTGGCGCAGCTCGGCCTGGTCGAGGTACGCCGTTCGCGTCCACAGCTGTTTGCGGCGCTGCCGCCGGAGCCGCTGATCGACCGCCTCAACGCCATTGCGCGCGAACGCGCCGATCAGTTCGCCCAGGCCTCGCAATCGCTGCGCGCTGCCTTCGAGAAATTGCCGCGCAAACTGAAAAGCAACGAAGCACGGGTCGACCTGGCCATCGGCGCCGACAGCCATATCAAGCGCCATGTCAGCCGGCTGGCCGGCGCGCGCCAGCGCGTGCTGTCGTATCTGGAATCCGGCGATCTGGCGGCGATGCGCCGCCTGCGCGACGACGACGGTTTCGATGTGCTGAAAACCATAGCGCGCCAGCGCGAACGCTCCGGCGTTGAGCATCGCGTGATCTTCGGCTTCGACGACCGCAATGCGCCGCAGCTGCTGGCGTTTCTGCGCGATTTCGCCAGCTCTACGCGCAACCTCAGCGGCGTGCGCTACTGCGGCGAGATGGGGCATCCCTTCCATGTCGTCGACGACGACCTGGTGATACTGGCGCTGGACCATCCCTTCATCGGCGAAGGCCGCTTCGCCTCGCTGCTGGTGCACGACGCGGGGCTGGCGGCACAGCTGGCCGAAGGCTTCGACCAGCTGTGGCAGCGGGCGCTGAAAGACCTGCGCGAAATCCGCGCCTGGCCGGGACGGCCGCGGCGCGGATGAAGGGCATCGCCTAGCCGCGCTTTGCCAGCACGCTGTGACGGATGCCGTAGCCGAAATACACCACCAGGCCCAGCGCCATCCACATCAGGAAGCGTTCCCAGGTGATCCAGGGCAGGCCGGTCAGCAGCCAGATCGAGAACACGATGCCGACGATCGGCACCAGCGGCACCAGCGGCGTGCGGAAGGCGCGCTTGACCTCGGGCCGCGTGCGGCGCAGCACGATGATCGATCCGCAGATCACGATGAATGCGCAGAGCACGCCGATATTCACCAGCTTGGCCAGATCGCCGATCGGCATGGCGCCGGCAGCGAGGCCAGTGAGCAGGCCGAGGATCAGCGTCGGCCGGTACGGCGTGCCGTAGCGCGGATGCACCTTGGCAAACCATTGCGGCAACAAGCCGTCGCGGGCCAGCGAGAACCAGATGCGCGCCGCCGCCAGCATGAAGGCAAACACCACGCTGATGATGCTCGCCACGGCGACCGCGGAAATCGCCGCGCTGATCCAGGTCAGGCCCAGCGACTGGAACGCATTCGCCACCGGCGCATCGTTGTTGAGCGTGCTGTAGTGGGCGACGCCGGTAATGACCAGGGAGATGGTCAGGTACAGCACCATCGACACGCCCAGCGACAACAGGATCGCGCGTGGCAGATCGCGCTGGGGATTCTTCGATTCTTCCGCTGCCGTGGTCAGCGTGTCGTAGCCGAATACCGCAAAGAACACCACCGACGCGGCAGCGACCACGCCCTGGAAGCCGAACTGCTTTTCGCCGTTGGCACCGACCACCTCCGGCGGAATGAACGGAAACCAGTTGGCCGTGTTGATGTAGAACGCGCCGACGCCGATGACCAGCGCCACGCCGACGACCTTGACCGCGACGACGATGGTATTGAGCCGCGCACCGGTTTCCGTGCGCATGGTCAGCAGTACCGCCACGCCCATCGCGACCAGGGCAGCAATCACGTTGAACACGCGGCCTTCGCCCGTGCCCATGGCGCCCTGCGCCCAGACCGGCAGATGGATGCCCACGTGTCCGAGCAGGTTCTGCAGGTAACCGGCCCAGCCGCTGGACACCGCCGCGACGATCAGCGCGTATTCCAGCAGTAGATCCCAGCCGATCAGCCAGGCCACGCCTTCGCCGAGCACCGCATAGCCGTAGGTATAGGCGCTGCCGGTGACAGGAATCATGCCGGCGAATTCCGCGTAGCACAGCGCGGCGGCGGCACTGGCGATGCCGGCGATGATGAAGGCCAGCGCCACCGCCGGGCCGGCGTTCGCTGCGGCCTGCTGTCCGGCCAGCACGAAGATGCCGACGCCGATGATGCCGCCGAGGCCGATCGCCGTGAGCTGCCACAGGCCCAGCACGCGGCGGAATTCGCCCCGTGCGCCCGCCTCGCTCTGCAATTGCTCGATGCTCTTGTGCCGCGTGATCTGTTGAATGAGGCTCATGGTTCCCTCCCAGGAATCCGGCCGATCATAACCACTCGCGCAGAGCGGCGGGGGTGCCGTAGGTTTGCCGGCGCTGGATACCTGGGCCACATCCGTACAGGCTATTGGCGGCGGCGGATCGCATAGAACACCGGCACCCCCAGCAGCACGATGGCCAGGCCAGGCCAGGTATAGGCCGGCTTCCAGATCAGCAGGCCGATACCGACGCCGCTGGCCAGCAGCAGATACAGCGCCGGCAGCCAGGGATAGCCGAACGCGCGGTAAGGCCGTTCTGCCTGCGGCCGCGTGCGGCGCAGGCGGAACAGCCCGGCGATGGTCAGCACGTAGAAGATCAGCGTCGCCAGGATGACGTAATCGAGCAGGTCGCCGTAGCGCCCCGACAGGCACAGCACGCAGGCCCACAGCGCCTGCAGCCACAGCGCCCAGCCGGGTACGGCCTGCGCATTCAGCGTGGCGGCGCGGCGGAAGAACAGGCCGTCGCCGGCCATGCTGTAGTAGACGCGCGCGCCGGCCATGATCAGACCGTTCACGCAGCCGAACGTGGACACCATGATCAGCACCGCAATCATCGTCGTGCCCAAGGGCCCGAATGCCGCCTGCGCGGCGGCTACGCCGACACGGTCGGCCTCGGCCTGGGCAATGCCCTGCAGCGGCAGCACGGCGAGGTACATCAGGTTGGCCACGACGTAGAGACTGCAGACGATGACGGTACCAAGCAGCAGGCTCAGGCCCACATTGCGCCGCGGATTGTGCATCTCGCCGGCAACCGACGCGGCGCTGTGCCAGGAATCGGAAGAGAACAGCGCACCGACCATGGATACGGCGATCGCCGGCAGCAGGGCCAGCGCGAAGCCGCCGGCGCCGCTCGGCGGCCGCTGCCAGGCCTCGGCCCAGTTCGCATTCCAGATCTCGGCCTTGGCGCCGAGCAGCAGGCCGAACACGACCAGCGCGACGACGGCGGCGATCTTGGCCAGGGTGAAGCCGGTCTGTATCCATTTGCCATAGTTCACACCACGGCTGTTGACCAGGGTCAGTAGCAGCACCACGGCTATGGACACCAGCTGTGCGGCGTTGAGGCGCAGCAGGCCCAGGTCCAGCAGCAGGTTCTGCTCACCCAGCGCCGGAAACAGATAGGCGGCGAACTTGGCGAAGGCCACGCCGACGGCGGCAATGGAGCCGGTCTGGATCACCGCGAAAAACGACCAGCCATACAGGAAGGCCGGCAGCCTGCCCCAGGCCTCGCGCAGGTATACATATTGCCCGCCGGCCTTTGGATACATGGCGGACAATTCCGCATAGCTCAGCGCACCGATCACGGTCATGAGGCCGGAGATCAGCCAGACCAGCACCAGATAGCCGGCCGAACCGACCGTGCGCGCAATATCGGCGCTGACGATGAAGATGCCCGAGCCGATCATGGAGCCGGCTACCAGCATGGTGCCGTCGAGCAAAGACAAGGAACGCTGAAACCCGTCAGACGATACGGCGGTGGATGCTTGCTGGCTCATGCGAGGCTCCCGATATCCGGCCGATCATAGCCAGGCTGCGGTGCAGCAAACGAGGCGGATTGGCGCGCGGGGAGCGTGTTAACGGTATGGTCGCCGCGATGTAGTACCGCGAGGTTTGAATCCCTCGGCAGTGGCGGCGAAAACCGGATGCTGAAGTTTGCAAAGGCTGCGCGCCCTCTCCTGGCCCACTCCTCCATCGCAGGCGATGGGAGTGGGCCAAAGCATGGCTCCCTCTCCTCCAAGCTCCGCTTGGGGAGAGGGCTGGGGTGAGGGGGCAGATGCCGAAATATACTTTGCAGCAAGATTGAGCCGAGTCAACAAATCCACCGACGCCGCGCTTCGCCGAAAGCGCCGCTCAATCTTCCCGCGTAACCCGCAACACCTCGTCCACCGAGGTCATGCCCGACAGGCACTTGGCCCAGCCATCGGCCGGCATCGCCGCGCAGCGCGTGCGCGCGTAGCGTTCCATGTCGGCTTCCGAGGCGCCTTCGTGGATCTGCCGGCGGAAATTCTCGTCCACGCCGATCAGTTCGTAGATGCCGGTACGGCCCCGATAGCCCGACGCCCGGCCGACCAGTCCCTCGACGGGCCGGTACAGCGTGGCCTGCAGGTCGATGGGCTGGCCGAAGGCCGACAGCTCCCGCGGCGTGGCCGCATAGGCTTCGCGCGTGGCCGGATCGAGTACACGCACCAAACGCTGCGCCAGTACACCGATCAGCGACGACGACAGCAGGAACGGCTCTACGCCCATGTCGCGCAGGCGCGTCACCGCGCCGACGGCGGAATTGGTATGCAAAGTGGACAAGACCAGATGTCCCGTCAGCGATGCCTGCACCGCGATCTGCGCGGTTTCCAGGTCGCGGATTTCGCCAACCATGACGACGTCCGGATCCTGGCGCAGGATCGCGCGCAGGCCGCGGGCGAAGGTCATTTCCACCTTGGTATTGACCTGGGTCTGGCCGACGCCGTCGATGTAGTACTCGATCGGGTCTTCCACGGTCATGATGTTGCGGCTGGCGTCGTTAAGCTTGAGCAGGGCCGCGTACAGCGTGGTGGTCTTGCCCGAACCGGTAGGCCCGGTGACGAGGAAGATGCCGTGCGGCCGCGCAATGATGTTTTCCAGGCGCGAACGGTCGTCAGCGGCCATGCCCAGCTGGATCAGGTCCAGCCGTCCGGCCTGCTTGTCCAGCAGGCGCAGCACCACGCGCTCGCCGTGGCCGGCGGGAATGGTCGAGACGCGCACATCGACCGGGCGCCCGGCGATCTTCAGGCCGATGCGGCCGTCCTGCGGCAGGCGTTTCTCGGCGATGTCGAGCTTGGCCATGACCTTGATGCGGCTGACCACCGCATTCGCCACGGCTTTCTGCGGCGAGAGGATTTCGCGCAGCACGCCGTCGATACGGAAACGCACGACCAGGCGGTTCTCGTACGGCTCGATATGGATATCCGAGGCGCCTTCCTTGACGGCTTCCGTCAGCAGCGCATTGATCAGGCGGATGATGGGCGCGTCGTCGTCGCTTTCGAGCAGGTCTTCCGGCTCGGGCAGGTCGTCGGCGATCGAGCGCAGGTCCATGGACTCGTCCATGTCCGACACCACGCCGCGGGCGTCGTCGCCCTGTTCGTACAGGCGGCGCAGCAACTGTTCGAAATCGGCCGCGCTGTGGCGCGTCAGCTTCAGCGGCGCGCCCAGGTAGCGGCGCAATTCGGCCAGCACTTCGGGTTTGACGCCTTCGCGGCAGGCTACTTCGGCGTGGTCGTCGTGCCAGGCGACGAGGGTCGCGCCATTACGCCGGGCGAAGCCGAAATTCGGCCGCGCCGGCCGCGCCGTCCTGGAATTGCCTGTGCCTTCGCTGCCCTGCATTGGCGGCGTACTGCCTTCACTCACTTGTCGCCCCGGGCGGCCGGCTTTTTCGGCGCTGCGCCACCCTTGGCCGCAGGCCGGGGTGCTGCCGCCGGCATGGCCGGGCCGTTCGGGTCGGACATGAAATCGTGCATTTCCTTCACCACCGGCTGGCGCGCCTGCGGGGTCAATGCCTCGTGGTTGCCGCGCATCTGCAATTGTTCGGTACGAATATAATTATACTTTTCGCTGGATACGGCCTGCTCGGTGGCCGCGTCGCGCAGGATCTTCGGGTGCAGGAAGATCATCAGGTCGCGCTTGCTCACCTTGTTGCTGCGGTAGCGGAACAGGTTGCCCAGTACCGGAATGCTGCCCAGGCCGGGCACCTTCTGGTTGCTGTCGCTGGCGTTCTGGTCGCTCAGGCCGCCAAGCACCAGGGTGGCGTCGTCGGCAACCAGCACGCTGGTCGACAGCTCGCGCTTGTTGGTGACCAGGTCGACCGCGCCGTCGACGCTCGGCGCCAGCGACGATACTTCCTGATGCAGGTCCAGGCGTACCGAATCACCTTCGTTGATGTGCGGCGTCACTTTCAGGGTGATGCCTACGTCCTTGCGCTCGATGGTCTGGAACGGATTCAGCGGCTGGCTGCCGGTGCCGCCGGTGCCCGAGGCGTTGGTGTACTGGCCGGTCTTGAACGGCACTTCCTGGGCGACCTTGATGGTGGCCTCGGTATTGTCCAGGGTCAGTACCGACGGCGTGGACAGCACGTTGGACTTGCCGTCGCCCTTGAGCATGCGCAGCAGGAAGCCGAGATTGAGGATGTCGCCGACGCCGGGCACCTTGGTGGTGCCGGTGATATAGCCCAGCGACAGGCCGGCGCCGAGCGCCAGCGGGTTCTGCGCGGTGGAGACGATGCTGCCGGTGCCGCCAGGACCGTTGAAATTGGTGCCGCCGATGAAGGTGTTGTCGTCCAGCCCGTTCACCGGTGCCTGCCATTGCACGCCGATCTCGCTCGCGGTCTCGTCGGCGACTTCGGCAATGATGGCCTCGATCAGCACCTGCGCGCGGCGCACGTCGAGCTGGCGGATCACGCCTTCGAGGGAACGGAATACCGCCGGCGAGGCGCTGATGATCAGCGCATTGGTTTCCTCGTGCGCCTGGATCGTCGCGCTGCCGCCGCTGGCCGCGGCACTGCTGCCCGCGGCAGCACCCGGCGTGACGACAGCCGCGCCGCTGGAACTGACTTCGTTGTTCAGCGTGGCGGCCACACCGGTCAGGATGGGCACCAGCTCCTTGGCCTTGGCGTAGCGCAGATAGACCACGTTGGTGCCGCCGCCGCTGGACAGCGGCGTGTCGAGGTGGGTGACCAGGGTGCGCATGCGCAGGCGGCCGCTCTTGGCGCCGGCGATCAGGATGGAATTGGTGCGTTCGTCGGCAAGGATGCGCGGTACTTCGCCGGACGCCTGGGTGGCCTTGTCGTCGGCGAGGATGGTCAGGGTACGCGCCATCTCCGACGCATTGGCGTGCTGCAAAGGCAACACTTCCACTTCGGCATCGGACACCGTGTCGATGCGCGTGATGATACCGGCGACGCGCTGCACGTTGCTGGCGCGGTCGGAGATCACCAGCGAGTTGCTGGTCTGGTGCGCGATCAGCTGCGCGCCCTGGGGCAGCAGCGGACGCAGGATGGGTACCAGTTCGGCGGCGGCCACATGGCGCAAGGGCACGATCTGGGTGACGATGGCATCGCCGGATTCGGCCGTGGCTACGCTGTTGCCACCTTCGGCCTGGGCCATGGCCTCGGGCACGATCTTGATCATGCTGCCGGCGGACACCGCCGCATAGCCATGCACGCGCAGCACCGAGAGGAATACATCGTAGATTTCATCAGGCTGCATCGGCCGCGCCGAGATCACGCTGACCTTGCCCTGCACATTCGGGCCGACGATGAAATTGCGTCCGGTGATTTCCGATACCGTCGCGATCAGCGCCTGGATGTCTGCATCCTTGAGGTTCAGCGTATGCGTACCCGGCGGATTGCCCGCCGCCGACTGCGGCGGCTGGGCCAGCGTAGCTGCGCTGGCGAGCATCAATACCGTGGTCAGCAGACAGGCGCGCAGTTTGGCAGTGGGATTGCGCATCATTTGACGTTCACGTTCAGAGTGACGGGCTTGCCATCGCGCATCACCGTCACGGTGACGCGATTGGCGTTCTTGAGCGTATCGACGACCTGGGTCGCCCGTGCCATCGAATCCAGCGGCACGTTGTTGATCGAAGTGACGATATCGGATGGCTGCAGGCCGAGCTGCCCGATCAGCGCCGCATTCGGCCCGCCGGACAGGCGCACGCCGGTCATGCGGCCGTTTTCCATCACCGGCATTGCGCTGACCTGACGCATCAGGTCGGCCGGATCGGCCACGCCCAGCTGTTGTTGAATCTTGGAAAAATCCACTGCGCCCTGGGCCATCTGCGGCGGCACGAACACCGGCGTGGGAATCTGCTGTGGCGACGGCGCCGAACTGGACGCATGCTGCGCGCCGGGATTGAGCACATTGACGCCGCCCGCTGGCGCCGTGGCAGCCGTTGCCGGAGCGGCACTGCCGCCGGACGGCTGGTCGTAAGGCAGGCCCAGGGTCTCCTGCGCCCCCTCGTGCAGCAGCACGACGCGGTCGGGATAGACACCGTCGAGCGTGGCGCCGCCGGGCAGGCCGTCGCCGACGCGATAGGCACGTTCGCCGGAAACCGGATCGGAGATCACCGCCAGGCCGGCGCGCGGATCGGCCTCGGCCAGGGTGCCGCGCAACTGCAGTTGCAGCTGCGTGGCCGGCGCACTGCGGGCGAGCTGCGCCGTGGTCAGGCCGGGATTGCCGAACAGATGCCATTTCGACACGCTGACTGCCGCATGCGCCTTGCCCGCCTCCGCCGACGCGGTGGCCGGCAGCGGCGCGAGTTCCACGCTGCTGCTGCCCGGCAGGGAAAGCCAGACCAGCTTCACCGCCAGCCACAGGCAGGTCAGCAGCAGCAGGCCGCAGAGCAGCATGCCGCCGAGCAGGGAAACCCGCTCGACCTCGCTGCTGCTCAGTTGCCGCATGGCCATCGCCGCCATTGCCCTTCCCCCTGCCCTAGTCGCTGTTGCCTCAGGAACCGTCCGGTGCCGCCGGCGCCGGTTTGCCGCTGCTTCTGCCGCGTCCACCGCCACCGCCACCACCGCCACCACCACCACCGCCACCACCACCGCCTCCTCCGCCACCACCGGAACGGCGGCGCCGGCGCTTGGGCTTGTCGGCCTGCGCGACTTCGATCGCCGAGCTTTCGGCCGCGTCGCTGGCATCGTCGATGGCGTTCTGCGCATCGGCCTCGTGCACGGCGCGCTCGCGCCGCGGCGGCGGCACCAGCAGTTCGCGCGTCACCGTGGCGACGGGAATCTTCTGCTGGATGAAGCGCTCGATATCCGGCAGGCCCATGGCGTACAGATCGCAGGCGAAGCTCACCGCATCGCCTTCGGCACCCAGGCGCGCGGTGCGGCCGATGCGGTGCACGTAGTCTTCCGGATCGTGCGGCAGGTCGTAGTTGAAGACATGGCTGACGGCTGGAATATGCAGGCCGCGCGCGGCCACGTCGGTCGCCACCAGCACGTCGACTTCGCCGCGCTGGAAACGCTCCAGCAGTTTCTGCCGCTTCTTCTGCGGCACGTCGCCGGACAGCGCGCCGACGCGGAATCCGTTGCGCTCCAGCCGCGTGGTGACGCGCTCGGCAGCCACCTTGGTATTGACGAATACGATGCTGCGCTGCACGTCGGCGGAAGCCATCAGGTTCAGCAGCAGCGGCATCTTTTCTTCGGTCGCCGGGAAATACACGCTCTGGCGCACGCGCGACGCGGTCACCGACTCGGTCTCGGCGGAGAGCTTTTCCGGGTTGTTCATGTGTTCGTAGGCCAGCTCGAGCACGCGGTAGCTCAAGGTGGCGGAGAACAGCAGCCCCAGGCGCTTGTCGCGTGGCGGCAGCTTGCGCATGAGGAAGCGCACGTCCTTGATGAAGCCCAGGTCGAACATGCGGTCGGCTTCGTCGATGACCATCACGTCGACGGCGCGCAGGCTGAAGACATGCTGCTTGAAGTAGTCGATCAGCCGGCCCGGCGTGGCGATGATGATGTCGACGCCGCCGCGCAGCTGTTCGCGCTGCTTGTCGTAGTCGACGCCGCCGTAGATCAGGGCCGATTTCAGCCCGGTGGCGCGGCCGAGGTTGCGGAAATCCTTGTCGATCTGGATGGCCAGCTCGCGCGTAGGAGCGAGGATCAGGCAGCGCGGATCGGCTTCCTTGCGCTCGCTCAACGCCGGCAGTGTCAACAGGCGCTGCATGGCCGCGACGAGGAAGGCGCCGGTCTTGCCGGTGCCGGTCTGGGCCTGGCCGGCGACGTCGCGCCCGGCCAGGGCGACCGGCAAGGTCAGCGCCTGGATCGGCGTGCAACGCGTGAAGCCGGACTCGTGCAAGCCCGCCAGCAGGCTGGGATGCAGGTCGAAACTATCGAAGAAACAATCGGTTAATACTTGCTCGGACATTCAACTGGCCAGATAGACCGGGTTGCCTTCACGCAGGCCATACCCGGGGGACTTGAGGATGATTCCACAGACCCAACTTGAAACGCGCGGGCAGTTGGGCTGAAATGCCGCCCTTCCCCCGCTCCTGCCACGCTCCGCCTTGCCCAGCAACGGCCCGAGTGTAGCCTAAACCCAAACATTTCCGCAGCTTGGCGGAAATTCTTAAGACGGAGAATTCCATTGAGCCAGCTGATCGCCCATACCAGCGACGATTCCTTCGAAACCGACGTACTGAACTCGGCCGAGCCGGTCCTGGTCGATTTCTGGGCTGAATGGTGCGGCCCCTGCAAAATGATCGCCCCCATGCTCGACGAGCTGGCAACCAGCTACCAGGGTCGCATGAAAATCGTGAAGGTCAATGTAGACCACAACCAGAAGACCGCGCGCAACTACGCCGTCCGCGGCATTCCGACCCTGATGATCTTCAAGAACGGCAAGGTCGAGGCGACCGAAATGGGCGCCGTGTCGCGCACCAAGCTGACCCAGCTGATCGACCGCACCATCTGAAACACACGCACCGCGGCGCCCGCCGCGGGCAGGCCCGGACGGTTGGCACAGGCGCCAATCCGTCCATGGCTTTACGCTGCACTTTCACAGTGCTAAGTTAATCCCTGTTGTACGGGGCGCAGCGCCCCATCCCCTTCCGGTTCATCCCCTGATTCCATCCCGCCAGCGTGACTCATGCTGGCCAACGGCGCCCATGCGAGGTTTGCCCGTGTCTGATATCGAGAACAAGGAAAACGGCTCGGCCGCAACGGCTGATGCACGTCCCGAAACCACTCCTGCGGCAGAGCCGCGGGCACGGCGTACGCCCCGCACACCAAAACCCGAGGCCGCCGCGAGCGCCGAAGCCGCCGCTCCCGCTGCGGCAGCGCCGCCCAGTCACGGCGAAGCCGCTCCGCCGCCGGCCCGCGAAGAGCGCGCCGCACGCCCGGACCGGCAAGAACGCCAGGAGCGCCAGGAACGTCGCGAAGAACGCGAACGCAACGAACGCCAGTCCCGCGGCGGCAACGTCGAAAGCGGTGGCAACAACGATCTTTTCGCCAACCCCAGCAGCGGCGGCGAACCGCACGGCAACGTGCAGGCCAATCCGCAGCAGAACTACGGCGGGGGCAATAACCATCCGCAGCAGAATTACGGCGGCGGCAACAACAACCCGCAGCAGTCCTATGGCAACGGCAACGGCAACAACGCCGGCCAAGGCCAGGGCGGCCATTCCGCCGACGGCAACAACGGCAATAGCGGCGGCGACGGCAACAATGGCGGCGACGGCAATGGCGACGGCGGCCAGGGCGGCAATCCGCAGCAGGGTGGCCAGGGCGGCTTCAACCCGCAGGGCGGCCAGGGCCAGAACCGGCGCGAAGGCCGCAACCGCAATCGCAACCGGCAGAACCGCCAGCCGCAGCAGCAGATGCGCGGCGGCAACTACGAAGACGACATCCCGGACGATCGCAACGGCGGCGGCAACGGCCCGCTGATCAACCTGACCGAACTCAAGCGCAAGCCCGCGGCAGCCGTGCTGGAAGTGGCCGAAAGCCTGGGCATCCAGGAAGGCGTCGCCCGCGCGCGCAAGCAGGACGTCATCTTCAATATCCTCAAGGCGCATGCCCGCGCCGGCGGCGGTATCTGGGGCGAAGGCGTGCTGGAAATACTGCAGGACGGCTTTGGCTTCCTGCGCTCGGGCGACGAGTCCTACCTGGCCGGCCCCGACGACATCTACGTCAGCCCCAGCCAGATCCGCCGCTTCAACCTGCGCACCGGCGACTACATCACCGGACGCATCCGCCCTCCAAAAGACGGCGAACGCTATTTCGCACTGCTCAAAGTCGACGACATCAACAGCGAGCCGCCGGAAGCGTCGAAGAACAAGGTGCTGTTCGAAAACCTCACGCCGCTGTTCCCGCGCAAGGCATTCCGCCTGGAACGCGGCAACGGCTCCTCGGAAGACATCAGCGGCCGCATCCTCGACCTGATGTCGCCGGTGGGCAAGGGCCAGCGCGGCATCATCGTGTCGCCGCCCAAGGCCGGCAAGACCATGATGCTGCAGAACGTGGCCCAGGCCATCGTGCACAACCACCCGGAAGTGCACCTGATCATCCTGCTGATCGACGAACGCCCGGAAGAAGTGACGGAAATGGTGCGCGGCGTACGCGCCGCCGAAGTGATCAGCTCCACCTTCGACGAACCGGCCGCGCGCCACGTACAGGTGGCTGACATGGTGATCGAGCGGGCCAAGCGCCTGGTCGAACACAAGCGCGACGTGGTCATCCTGCTCGACTCCATCACCCGCCTCGCCCGCGCCTACAACACCGTCGTGCCCAGCTCGGGCAAGGTGCTGACCGGCGGTGTCGACGCCAACGCCCTGCAGCGCCCCAAGCGCTTCTTCGGCGCCGCGCGCAATGTGGAAGAAGGCGGCTCGCTGACCATCCTCGCCACCGCGCTGGTCGATACCGGCTCAAAGATGGACGAAGTGATCTACGAAGAGTTCAAGGGCACCGGCAACATGGAAGTGCACCTGGACCGCCGCATCACCGAAAAGCGCGTCTACCCGGCCATCAACATCAACCGCTCCGGCACGCGCCGCGAAGAGCTGCTGATCGACCCGGACATGCTGCAGAAAATCTGGATTCTGCGTAAATTGCTGCATCCCATGGATGAGCTGAGTGCGATGGAATTCATGCTCGACAAGATGAAGAACACCAAGTCCAACGACGAGTTCTTCGCGACGATGAAGCGCAGCTGATACAGCGCTGCAACGTCACCACAAAAAAACGCAGCCTAGGCTGCGTTTTTTTGTGGGCGCCGCGGTCGGATCCGGCAGCGATACCGTGACCGCGCTTTGCTGCAACCGCAGGGTGCGATGAGCGCCAGCGAATTGCACCGGTCGCACCGCTCGCTCGAACCGCGCACCCGGGCACCTTGCGGCGCCATTCGCATCCGCTCATCGCGCCCTACACGGGCCTGCCGCGTACCATCACGGCCAGACCTGCGTCCGCTTCACCTTCTGCCAGCGCGCCAGCGCCTCGCGCGTACGCTGGCGGCCGATCTCGATCACTTCCTCGGCGCGCTGGAATTCGTAGAAGGCACAGACATTGCGCGGAATCGAGATGACCAGGTCGGGCGGCTGGGCGGCGAGCTTGTAGCGGGTCAGGGTTTCCTGCACCACGTCGAGCGAGCGGGCGAACAGGTCGAGCATGCCCGGCTCATTGATCACCACGCGCTTGCTGCGGTTTTCCACAAAGCGTTCCCACAGCGCACCGAGGCGGCCGAAGCCGGTCGGTGTCTGCGCGTCGGACGGATCCGGCGGCTGCATCTCGGGACGCGTCACCGGCGTCTCGCGCTCGGCCACGCCTTCCGCCTCGGCGTTCACGTCGACGGCGATGGTCGCGTCGGTGAGATCGCGCAGGGTCGGCGTCACCGGCACCGGATTGAGCAGGCCGCCGTCGACCAGGCGCCGACCCTGGTAGTGATGCGGACGAAAAACGGTAGGAATGGAAATGGACGCACGGATCGCGTCGAACAGCGAACCGCGCGAGAACCACACCTCGCGCTGGGCGTCGATATCGACCGCGACCGCGGTA
This sequence comes from Tahibacter aquaticus, assembly GCF_004363655.1. Lineage (GTDB taxonomy): Bacteria > Pseudomonadota > Gammaproteobacteria > Xanthomonadales > Rhodanobacteraceae > Tahibacter > Tahibacter aquaticus. Next base: position 46,192 of record NZ_SNZH01000018.1, on the reverse strand, counting down.
TAGCTGATCGGCAGGTCTTCGATATTGGTTTCGCCAACCAGATCCTTCAGCGCGCCGATGACGCGCTGGCCCTTGATCAGGCCACCGCCACGCCAGCTCCAGTCGACCAGGCGCAGCACGTCGAAAGTGCGCAGGCCGCAGGCCCATTCGCGGTATTCGCTGAGCTTGCCCGCGGCATACACGCCGCCGACCAGGGCGCCCATGGAACTGCCGGCGACCGAGCGGATTTCGTAGCCGTGCGCGCGCAATTCCTCGATCACGCCGACATGGGCGTAGCCGCGCGCGCCGCCGGAACCCAGCACCAGCGAAATCGAGCCGCGGCGCTGCGGTTCCTGTACCAGCGGAGTGGAAGGCATGTCAGTTCTGGTACGCGCCGATGGACAGTTGCAGCAGGATCTTCATTTCCTCGCGCAGGCTCAGCGGCGACATCACCTCGGCGTCGGGGCCGTACTTGAGCACGTCCATCAGCAGCTCCTTGGAGTTGCTGTAGGGCACCTTCAGTTCGTAGCGGCCGTCGGTGAGGAAATGACCCTCCTGCTGCGAATGCCAGTGTTCGTCGGCAACCCAGCGCGCCGCATGCGGCGAGAAGCGGATCGTCGCCCAGGCCCGGGGCGGGCCGGAAAAAATGCCGTAGCTGGCGGCCAGGTGCTGGTTCAACTCGCCTTCGTCGCGGTCCAGTGCCGGCGCATCGAGCATCAGCGGTGCGTTGATGCGGTCGACGGCGAAGCTGCGCAGGCCTTCGCGTTCGTGGTCCCAGGCATCCAGGTACCAGTTGTCGCGGTAATGGGCGATGCGCTGCGGCGACACCAGGCGCTCGGTGGTACTTCCGGTAGAGCGCGCGCGGTAGCGGAAGCGCAGCTGGCGCCGCGCCATCACCGCGCCGGCGACCACGCGGAAACTGATCTGGTCGAGCTTGCGCATGCCGCTGCCAATCACGCGGATGCGCTCCATCGGCAGGCGCGCGCCGCTGGCATGGTCGGACAGCAGGGTTTGCATGCGCTTTTCGAACGGCGCCAGCGCATCGGCCAGGATGCCGGGGCCGCTGCGCGCGACGAGTTCGTTCAGCGCCATCAGCGCCGACAGCTCGTCGCTGGTCAGCCACAGGCCGGGCAGCTCGAAGCGTTCGGCTTCGGCCGCGTCGTAGCGGAAGGCGGCCTGGTCGCCCTCGCCGCTTTCGATCGGTGCGCCCAGCGCATCGCGCAGGAAGGCGATGTCGCGGTAAAGGGTGGCGCGGGAACAGCCCAGTTCGTCCTTGAGACGCTGCAGGCTTACCGGATAGCGCGAACTCTTCAGCAGGCGGTGCAGGCTAAGTATACGTTCGTATCGGTCCATGGTCCGATTGTGGCGGCTGGTCGGTTACCGGCGCTAGTGGGGTATTGGAACAGGTTGGCGGCGCAGCAGATGAGACCTGCGCGCAGCGGCGTGCACTGCCGCTCGACGGCCGCCGGCCCCGGCCTGCCGCATGGCTGCGCAAGAATCACTAATGCAGATTGCGACAGCGCGAATTGTCGCGCCGGTGCAGCGAAATCCGTATTAGCATGCCGCCGCCCCTGCTCCGGAGATTCCCATGTCCTTGCCCCGGTCCCTGCTGGCGCTAGCCCTGGTCCTGTGCACCGGCCTTGCGGCGGCTTCGCCGCGGGACGAGCTGCACCAGGCCTTCAGCCGCTTCCTCGCCGCCAAGAGCTTCCGCGCCAGCGTCACCGACGTGAAGAAAGGCCAGCAGCTGTCGACCCTGGAATTCGTCGCGCCGGATCGCTACCGCATCGAGAACGGCCAGGGCCAGATGGAGCAGATCCTGATCGGCGGCGACGCCTATACCCTGATCGATGGCCGCCGCATCAAGCTGCCCATGCCGATCCAGGTCGACCGCATTGTCGGCCAATACCGCAATCAGGCCGCCCTGGACCAATTGGCCCAGGGCCTGGAAGTCACCGCCCTGGGCGCAGAGACGGTCGACGGCATCGCCACCCAGGTCTATGCGTATACGCAGACCGAGCCGGCCAGGTCCGAGGTCAAGGTCTGGGTCAACAGCGCCACTGGCCTGCCGCTGCAGCTGGAATCCAGCGGCCGCTTCCTGCGCCTGAAATCGACCACGCGAATTCGCTATTACGATTTCGACGACGCGCGGATCCGCGTACAGGCGCCGGCCGACTGAGGCGCAGCCGCCGCGTCAACTCCGCTATCCTCGCCGCATGCCCGCCCCCGCCATCCACCTCGGTCTCGATGCCGTCATCGTTGCAGTGACCGCCGAGGCGCCGCGCGTGCTGATCGTGCGTGGCGACGGTGCCGACGATGCCCTGCCCTCCGGCCCGCTCGACCTGGAAACCCATCCCACCCTGGAACGCGGCGTGCGCGACTGGGTAACCCAGCAGACCGGCCTGGCGCTGGGCTACGTCGAGCAGTTGTATACCTTTGGCGACCGCTTCCGCGATCCGCGCGAACGCGCCGGCGGCGCCCGCGTCATTTCCATGACCTATCTGGCGCTGATGCGCGAACAGGCCCTGCCCGCCGGCCTGGGCGCGCACTGGCGCGACTGCTACGCCTTCCTGCCCTGGGAAGACTGGCGCCGCGGCCGGCCCGAACTGATCGCCCGCGAACTCGCGCCGCGCCTGCATGCCTGGGCCGCCGCCGACACCCGCAAGCACGAACGCGTCGACCTCACCTTCGGCCTGGACACCGCGCCCTGGGATCCGGAACGCACCCTGGAACGCTACGAACTGCTGTGGGAAGCCGGCCTGGTTGCCGAAGCCTGCCGCGACCGCGCCGGCAGCGCCGCCTCGGTGCCTGGCAGCGGCGCCGCCATGGCGCTGGACCACCGCCGCATCCTCGCCACCGCGCTGGGCCGCGTGCGCGGCAAACTCAAATACCGGCCGGTGGTCTTCGAATTATTGCCCGCCGAATTCACCTTGCTGCAATTGCAACAAGTGGTCGAGGCACTCAGCGGCAACCGCCTGCACAAGCAGAATTTCCGCCGCCTGGTCGAAAGCGCCGGGCTGGTCGAAGGCACCGGACGCCTGGCGACGGGCACGGGCGGGCGGCCGGCGGAACTGTTCCGCTTCCGCCATGACGTCTACCGCGAGCGGCCGGACCCGGGCGTCTATTTCCCCGGGGCGTGGTGGAGCCGGTAGCAACGCGGCCGCCGCGCACATGCGCGGAATGCGCAATTCTCCACAACGGATTTCTGCACTGCCGCCAGACACGCAGCGCCGCACGCCGACGCCACGCATCAATGCCGGCGTGACGACGCAGCGGCCAGCGACTGCAGCGTTGCCAGCCGCGCCGGATCGATCTGTTCGCTGTGCCCGACCAGCGCCAGCGCCGACTGCGCCGTGGCCCGTGCGGCCGGCAGATCTCCTGACTTCGACTGCAGCTGTGCGAGTTGCGCGAGCATCTCGGCGCGACGCCGATAGCCGTCGGGCGCAAGGCGCTGCCAGAGCGCCACTGCCTGCTGAATGTCTGTCAGCGCTTCCGGATACCGGCGCAGATCGTCGAGCACCGCTGCACGCCGCACGGCTACCGCGACGGCGCTCGGCCCCTGGGTTTCGCCCAGGCGGCGCAGCATCGCCTGCGCGTCGTCGCAGGCGGCCAGGGCTGCAGCGGCATCGCCGTTGCCCAGGTGCACGCCGGCGCGCAGCTCCAGCAGTTCGGCCGTGGCGACGTTGTCGTTGCGAAACAGCTCGCGCGCCATCGCCAGGCCGCGCGCGCTGCGGGCATCGGCCTGCGCCAGGTTGCCCTGCGCCAGCGCAATACGGGCGTCTTCCGTGTCGATGTTGATACAGGTCCGCGTCGCATGCAGGCCGGGCCTGGCACACCACGGCTGTGCCTGCAGTAGGGATTGCGCTGCCGCGGCCAGATCGCGCCGGCGCCATTGCAGCTGGCCGATGCGCGTCAGCGTGTTGGCTTCGCGCATATGACCGGCGCCGTAGATCGCCCGGTACATCGCCAACGCGCGCGCCAGCACCGCATCGGCTTCGTCCAGGTGCTCCGTCTGCAGCAGCACATCGCCCAGGTTGAGCAACGCCGCGGCAATCTGCTCGTGCGGCGACGGATAGATCAGTTCGCCCGTCGCCAGGCTTTCCCGCGCGAGCTGCTCGGCCGCGCGCATTTCACCCAGCGACACGCGTGCGCCGGCCTGGTTGGACAACCCGCGCAGGAAATCCCGATCCGGCGGCCAGCCGGCATCGCGCCAGTGCTGCAGGGCCGGTTCGATCACCGCAACCGCCCGCGCTGGCTGCCCCGCGCCGGACAGCAGGGTACCGTGCTCCAGCGACGCCAGAACCGCGCCCTGCGAACCGCTGCCGTAGAAAGCAGTAGCTGCCTGGGTAGCGTCGGTGGAAACCGCCAGCGCCTGTTCCGCGCGCGCGGAATACATCAGCGCAAAGGCGTAGTTCTGCAGCGCGCGGATACTCGTCGCGTCCGTCGACGTGCGCAGCGGTGGAAGCATCGCCTCGTACGCGTCAGCAGCATCGGCGTAGCGGTTCTGCCGCAGCAGCAGCTGCGCCAGCAACAGGCGGATGCGCAGCAGCGCCGGTGCATCTGCCGCATACGCGCTGCGCCCGAGATCCAGCGCCTGTTGCAGCAGACGTTCCGCCTCGGCGAAATCGCTGGCATCCATGCTCACCTCGCCGAGCAGGCGCAGCATGTCGATGCGTGTCGCCGTGGGCAGGTCGGTTTCTTTCTGCAGCCGCGCGCTGGCGCGGTGCACCAGTTGCTCCAGCGTCAGGCGCTGTTCCGGCAATTGCCCGGGTTTCGAGGCTTCGAACAGCCCCATCAGGAAATTGCTCACCGCGGTGGCGCGCTGGCTTTCCTCGTGCGCCAGCCGTGCCTGCCACAGCGTCGTGGACATGCCGATCACAACGGCAAGCCCGCCCAGCAGTGCCGCACTCGCGCCGATCCAATGGCGCCGCACGTATTTGCGCAAGCGATACATCACCGACGGCGCGCGCGCGCTGACCGGCAGGTTCTGCAGATAGCGTTCCAGATCCTCGGCCAGCAGCGCGACCGAGCCGTAGCGCCGGTCGGGCTCTGCGGCGCAGGCCGTGCTGTAAATCGCATCGAGATCGCCGCGCAGCAGGCGCCGCAGCGCCGCGGGGGCCGGCAAGCCAGCCGACACCTCGGGCGGCGCCTCGACGCACGCGCGCGACAACACCGAAAACGACGCCGGTGCCACCGGCCGGCCGATCAGCAATTCCGCCAGCAGCACGCCCAGCGCGTAGATATCGGTCGCGGTCGTCACCGGGCCAGGCTGGTATTGCTCCGGCGCCGCATAGCCCGGCGTCAGCGACACCACTTGCGTCTGTGCACTGTTCCCGCTGCCGTCGTCGAGCAGCTGGGCGATGCCGAAATCCAGCACCTTGACCACGCCTTCGCGGCTGACCAGCACGTTCGACGGCTTCAGGTCCCTGTGCACCACCAGCGCGCGATGCGCGCTGTTCACCGCGCGGCAGACCGTGACCAGCAGGCGCAGGCGCGCCGGCAGATCAAGCGCGTTCGCCGTGGCGTAATCGGTGATCGCCAGGCCGTCGACGAATTCCATGGCGATATACGGAATACCGCCGGCACCGATGCCACCGTCGACAAGCCCGGCGATGTTCGGATGCGACAACTGGCTCAACATCCCTTGTTCGCGCCGGAAACGGCGCTGGCTGTCGGCGGAAAACAGGCCGGTACGCAGCACCTTCAATGCCACGACCTGGATGCCCTCGCCCATCGGACGCTCGGCGCGAAACACCAGCGAGGTGCCGCCCTGGCCCAGAACGCCGCTCAGCCGATACGGGCCCATCGTCGTGCCGATCAGCCCGGCGCCCTCGTCGGACTCCGGCGTGAACTCCGCCGCCAAGGCCGCGGCACCCGCCCTGAACAGCGGCACCGCGTCGTTTTCCACGCCGTCCGCGGCCAGCATCTTGCGCACCTGCTCGCGCAGCGCTGCGTCGATATCGTGCGCATCCAGCCAGGCCGCACGCTCCGACACCGGCAAGTCGACCAGCCTGTCGAAGCAGTCCCGCAGACCCAGCGGCGGCGGCATCAGACCAGGTGACTTTTCAGGAACGCCGACGCGAAGCGCCAGTCGCGATCGACGGTGCGCCGATGCACACCGAGCAGATCGGCGATCCGCTGCAGGCCCAGCCCCGCGAAGAAATGCAGATCGACCACCTGCGCCGCGCGCGTATCGAGCTTGGCCAGCTCGGTCAATGCCGCATCGAGCACAACGGCATCGTTCGGGTCGACGCTGATGGCTTCCACGTCCGGATCGGTCAGCGAAACCCGCAGGCGGCTGTCCGCGCGCTTGAGGCGCGTCTGCAGCTTGGCGCGGTCCAGCAAGATATGCCGCATGGCCTGCGCCGCGTAGGCAAAGAACTGGCGCGGTTCGCCAAAGCGCAGCCGCTCGGCATCGGCCAGCTTGAGATAGACCTCGTTGACCAGCGCCGTGGTGTGCAGCGTATCGGGCCCGCCGCTGCGCCGGCGCTCGCTGCGCGCCAGCACACGCAGCTGCTGATACAGGCGCGCGGCCAGCTCGTCGACGCCACTGCTGGAACTGTCTTCGCCCATGAACTGCCAATCGATTCGCGGTAGGAAACCAGCATACCGGCGTCCTGCGTCGCGCGCATAAAGCCGGCGACGGCGCCGCATGCCAGCACGACCGTCGCCGCCGTCCGTGCGCTCGACAAACCGTGGCACCAACCCCACTCCCGGCCGGCCCAGCGCCCTGGCAGCGCCCGCTTGCACCCCGCAGCGCCTGTGCCAGGAAAAACGCATCCCCATGGCGCAATTCCCGGCGCTGCGTCGTTCAGACCACCCACCGCGGGCATCGCGCCGACCGAAAACCCTTGCCCACCGTTCGACCGGCCGAGGTCCGCCACCAGACCCGCGCCCGACGGCACAAACCCATAAAGGAAACCTGCATGAATTTCCCGCTCCGTCCGCCGCGCCGCGGCATCTCCGATGGCGTGCCTGCCTGCAGCCTGCCGAGTGGGCATGGCGCGACAGGAACAGCCGGCCGCCGGACCCGGCATGGCCTGCCGCGCGTGGGGGCCGGCCTGGTCGCCGGTACGCTGCTTGGCCTGCTGACCGCATCGGCGGCACAGGCCGCGATCCTCGTCACCGACACCGGCGCCTCGTCGGCCAGCACCTGCACGCTGGCACAAGCCATCTACGCGGCAAACCGCGCGAACAACCCGGCCAACGCCACGCCGGCAGGCGCGACCACGATAGCCCCGCTGTCGGAATCCGCCACGACCGCCATCGGCAGCGGCACCTGTTCCGGCGCCGCGGCGGGCGCCAACACCATCCAGCTGCCGCCGGCCGCCACGATCGACCTGCACAGCGACAGCCCGGACAACTTCTGGTACGGACCCAACGCCCTGCCGCCCATCGCCAGCCCCCTCACCATCGACGGCAACGGCGCGACGCTGAACGCCGTTGTCGGCACGTCACCGCACCTGCGCTTCTTCTTCATCGGCGCCGATGCCGAAAGCAGCGCCACGCCGGGCTACAACACCCCGGGGCGCGGCGACCTGACCCTGCGCAACCTCACCCTGCACGGCGGCGTGCAGCGCGGCGGCCGCAGCACCAACGGCGGCGGCGGTGCCGGCATGGGCGGCGCCCTCTTCAACCAGGGCACGCTGACCCTGAGCGGCGTCACCCTGAGCAACAACCAGGCCTTCGGCGGCGGCACCACGATCGGCGGCGCCTCCTCCGGCGGCGGCATGGCCAGCGACGGCAGCGGTGGCGGCGGCGCCATGGGCGGTGTCGTACCCAAAGGCACCAGCGACGCAGGACTCAACGGCAACGGCGCGGGCGGGCGCGGCGGCGCCGGCGGCGGCGTGCCCAGCGGCCTGGCTGGCGCGGGCAGCCACAACAACACCGGTACCGGCGGCCCGGGCGGCAACGGCGGCGGCGGCGGTGGGGGCAGCGGAATCAACAGCGTCTACAACAACGCCGGCGGCGGCGGCGGTTTCGGCGGCGGCCCCGGCGGATTGACCGAACGCTTTGGCGCTTCCCCCAGCCCCGGCGCCGGCAGCTTCGCCAATGGCGCCATCGGCGGCAGCGGCGGCGGTGGCGGCGTGGGGAGCGGCGGCGCCGACTCAGGCCAGTCGCTGGCGGCCGGCGGCGGCGGTTTCGGCGGCGGCGGCGGCAGTGCCAATCGCGGCGGCAAAGGCGGCTTCGGCGGTGGCGCCGGTGCCGGTAGCGAGGGCACCGGTGGCTTCGGCGGCGGCGCCAGCTTTCCCCACCCCGCGGCCAACGGCGGCGGCGGCGCCGGCTTGGGCGGCGCCCTCTTCAACCACGCCGGCAACGTCACCCTGATCAACAGCACCCTCGCCAACAACACGGCGACCGGCGGCCCCTCTGGCGATGGCTCGCGGCCCGACCTCGAAGGCAACGGCGGCAGCGGCCTGGGCGGCGCCGTGTTCAATCTCAACGGCAGGCTCACCGTGCGCTTTTCCACCCTGGCCGGAAATACCGTCGTGGGCGGCACCGGCCGCCGCGGCAACGGCGCCGCGGCGGGCGGCGCGATCTACTCGCTGGCCTACAACGCAGCCGCCAGCAGCGGCAGCACAACCGCGGCACTGACCCTGCACAACAGCATCCTGTCCAACAGCACGGGCGGCGCCGACCTGGTCGTCGACCAGCCGGCCGGCGTGGCCGGCGGACTAGGCAACGCAGCGGCGGCGGCGACAACAGCGGCCGGCACCACGCTGGTCATGACCTCGACCGCGGCGAACGGCGCCCCCGCCTTGCCGGTATTCCCCATCGCTGCCGACCCGCTGCTCGGCCTGTTGAACGACAACGGCGGCCCCAGCGCCACGATGGCACTGAGCCCGGGCAGCCCAGCCATCGACGCCGGCGCGGCGTGTGCCGGACCGCTGCCGCTGGTCGACCAGCGCGGCTTTGGGCGCGTGGCCGGCAGCGCGCCCGACCTCGGCGCCTACGAATTCGACGCGGTGGCGTTCGACAGCGTTTTTGCCGACGGCTTCGACGCGGCGCCCGCCGGCTGTCCCTGATGCCGACACGGATCGGGCAGGCCGAAACATGCCGGGAAAACCCGGGCGATCGGCAGCATCGCCCGGGCTCCGCCGGCCGCTACGCGAGCTGGCGAACGTCGCGCCCCCGACCGACCCGAACACGATTCCCCCTGACAAAGCCCCCATGGCCGCGCCGCACCGCAGGCAGTCCTGTCAGCGCAGGGTCAGCAGATAGATGCCGATCGTTCCCGTGCTCTGCGTCGTACTGCCGAAATTGCATATCCGCACCTGCACGGTATCGGCACTGACCACCCGCAGCGGCTGTATCAGCATGTTCGCCGGTAGGCTGACCGACGACTGCAGATTGAACAGCAGCATGTCGTTCACCTCGGCGCCGGAGATAGCCAGGTTGTAGTCGTTGCAATCGTTCGCCGCCACCGTGGCGGCGATCGCGCCATTGCTGTAGCCGCCGGCGAATTTGCCGCGGGTGACGCTGTCATTGGCGATGGCCGCCGTGACCACCGCGCCGTTGGCGATCTTCTCTGCCGTGACCGCGTCGCTGGCCAGCTCGGTAGTGCCGACGGAGCCGGTGAAAATCTTCGATGCCGTCACCGAATCCGCCGCCAGTTTGGAATTGCTCACGGCACCGGTGGCGATCGCGGAATTGCCGACGGCCCCCGCCGCCAGGGTAGGATTCGGATAAGTACCCGCCAGCACACCGCCCGCCGCACCGCCGATGCTGCCGCTCAGCGTGAACTGCGATACCGGCGCCGTCGCCACCGCCTGGCGCGGCAACAGCGGCGTGCCCTCCACGCTGACCTGCAGATACAACTGCGTACCGGTAAACGCGCCCGGGAAACTCAGCGACACATCGAAAATGCCGTCGACGACGGGGAAATCCGCTTCGGTCACCGTCGTGCCGACCTGGCTGCCGCCGGTCGGCTGGTCGTACAGCGCAAATGCGAGATCGAAGCTGCCGTTGGCCGGCGCGCCACTTTGCTGCAGCCGCCCCTGGTAAGTGAAATCCGGCAATTGTGGAGAAGGCTGCGCGATAGCCGGGCCGATGCAGGCCAGGCAAAGCAGCAAGGCAGCGGCGCGATACCACGCGGTGCGGAAAGAAGGACGGGTATTCATCAATTGCACTCCTCGAAATCGCCGGAGAAGACACTGTCGCGGCGCTGGCTGCCCGGGCCGGCCCAGTAGCCCGCGCGCAGCGTGAATGCGCCGCCGCTGGCCGCGCCAAGCGCAGGCTGGCCCACGCTGCCTTCCAGCACGCGGCAACCTCCCGGTGAACGGCTGGTGCCGCCACCGGCGGCGATGAGATGACTGGTGACCTGTTGCGCCAGCGCCGTACCGCATAACGCCGTGCCGGCGAGCAGAAACAGCCCGAGGCAAGGCAGCAGGGCGCGCAGTGGGGGGAACGGCGGCCGATCTGTCGATGCGGTGCGCATGGAACAACCTCCCGATACCGATACGGTGTCATCGAGGCAAACGCACGACGGAGACCGAACGAACAGCACGTTGCGCGTACTGTGACCGGTGCCACACGAGTCCGCTATTCGCGCCAACGGCACGTCGGCTGGCGCAGCGGGCAGAGGGCACGAATCGGGTACGCCATCGCCAGACCGGCGATCACGCGTGCACGGCGCGCGCCGCTACACTGCACAGAATTCTCGCGAGGCTGGCATGCCTACCCGAACCGCCCACTGCTGCTGCGGCCAGCTGTCCATCACCGTACACGGCGAACCGCTGGGCACCGGCGTATGCCATTGCCTGGCCTGCCAGCGCCGCACCGGCAGCGTGTTCGCCGCGCTGGCAGCGTTTGCCGCGCCGTTCGCGGTCAGCGGCCATGCAACCGAATACCTGCGCACCGGCGAGCAAGGCGCGCAGTTCCGCTTCCGTTTCTGCCCGCGGTGCGGATCGACCGTATTTCATACCGAAGAAGGCGTGGGCGGCCGCGTCTCCGTCGCGGTCGGCGCCTTCGGCGATGCGGCGTTTCCGCCGCCGCAGCATTCCGTCTACGAGATTCGCCGCCATGCCTGGGTACAGCTGCCCGACGCGATCGTGCGGCATACGCGCGATCCGGCGTGACAAAAAATGAACCGGCCCGCTGCGTTCACGGCACCGCCGGCGGCACGATCTCGACCTTGACGTCATAGTCGTAGTCGGTACGCGTGACGCTGGTGGCGGGCCCGATCTTCAGGCTGTCGATACGCTGCAGCGGCAGCTTGCGCGCCACATCCAGCACCAGGGTCGTCTCGCTCTGGCCCGACAGCTGCAGCACTTTCACCGCACGGCCGTCGCGCGTTTCATGGCGTACAGCAGTGATGGTGGCATCGCCGATGGGCGAGACCATCGGCATCGGCGCGCCCTCGTCGGGCAGGGCAGTCCAGTGCGTGCCGTCCGCACGGGTCCAGACCTTCGCCCCACTGCGCAGAAAAACCACCGAGGCAGCACCGCTCTCCAGCGTGGTGCGGGTGTGCGTGGCGTCGGCGTATTCCGTGATCGTGCGGGTCACCGCGTCGCCCGCCTGCCCGCTCGACACCTGCGCAGTCTGGATGGAACGGTAGTTCTTCGTACCCTGCAGACGCGACCAGGCCTGCTCGAACTCCTGCACCAGCGCCTTGCGCTCGGCGGCGCTGACGCCGTCACCCGCCTTGCTGTTCTGCGCATCGGCCTGGCTATGCGCCGCCATGCCGGCATAGTCGGCCGCCAAGGCCACATCGGCCTGTTCGAACTTCCCGCGATTTCGGCCCTCGGCCCCCGGCTGCCACAAATAGGCGGAGGAATAGCTCGGCACGTCGTCGAACGTCAGCAGGGCGTCGGTGGTACGCGCGGCAAACGCTGCGTTCTCCACCGTGCAGGTGACCGGCCCCTGTTCGCCCATATGGTGGCAGGTGAGGCTGTTCTTGCCCTTGGGCAAGGTGAGCACGCCGGCGATGGGCAGCGTGGCCAGGTCTCTGCCGGAAATCTGGTAGCGATGACAGGGCGCACCGTCCGCGTGGCCGAACATCACCCCCATCATCCAGCGCTTGCCGGCCTTGTCGACGATGACCTTGGCGACATCCTGCAAGCCGTCGCCATCGAAATCACCCGTGGCCCGCCAGGGCGTGTCGCCCTGGGTGTACTTGCGCCAGGCCGCCCAGCCACTGCTGCCGTAATCGGCCGCCGTGGCATCGCGCCAGAGTTCCGCTTCGGTAGTCAGCGAGGTACAGGCGTCCTTGTCGCGATTGGCCAGCAGCTTGCCGAGCTGCTCCGCACCTGACGGTTCGGCAGCCAGCAGCGGACAGGAAAACAGGGCCAGCAGGGGGAGCAGGCGGGCGATCTTCATGGTCATTCCTTTGGGTGGCGCCGGGATCGTAAGCGATGGGTCCGGCGCTGCGCACCCTGCGCCGATGGCCGGGGCAATGACCGTTCCGCGCCGGGTGCAGCCACCGCTGGCTGACGAAATCGCGGCAAGGCTGTCGCAATCGAGACGCTTTCTTGAGACGCCGCTGAAAGCCGCGGAAGCCTGGCAAGGCTTCGGCGCAATCGGGCACGGCAGCCGCGTCCGCCACCGAAGGGGACGAAACCTTATAAAGCGTGGCGAGCTTTATAAGGTTTCTTGGGAAAGCTTATGAAGCAGCGACTACCCGATACGGTTTTGGCGTTGTTCGTTCCCGACACCGAAAATCTGCGCGCCGCAGCGGCAGGGCGAACCGGCCTCGCTTTCCGGGTCAGGGGGGGCGCTAAGCCAGCGCCATTCGAGCCTGGGCGCGCTTTCGCCGGTCGCGCCTGAATCCCATCCAGGCGCCCAGTGCAACACCGGCAGCCAGCAACGCCACCGCAACGCGTGAAAGCCCGGGAACGGGCGTCGGCGCCGTCGGCTGGATACCGCGCAGTTCTACCGTGTAGACCAACGCCCGATTGAACACGGCGGGATCCGACGGGTCGGACGTGTACCAGGTAAACGCCAGCACGCTGCCATCCGCCGACAGGTCCATCATGGGCGCCTGGAATGGTGCCATCCGCCCCAGGCTGGCCGTCACGTTGATAACGTCGCCGGTCACCATGTCCTTGACGTAGATCGCCGGATCAACGCTGGGCGTCGCCAGCATACGCGTTGCCACAGTGTAATAAGCAACAATTCGCCCATTGCTGCTCATCGCCGCGAAGAACACCGAACCATCGGTCGGGGTTCAGTCCTGCCGGCGGCTGACGAGTTCGACCTTTCCCGATGCGACGTCCTGCACATAGACGTCGCTGAAACCGGGGTTGTCGTCCGCGGTGAATTCGTCGTTGAAGCCAGCGACAAACATCAACCGCTGGGCATTCTGGGACAGTTTCAAACTATCGAAAAACGTACCCAAGCCGGCGGCAGCGCTGAACTCCCCCCCGCTCCACGGAAAGGTCAGCCGGCGAGTGTTCTGCAGCAGGCGATCACGCAGGAACAGCTGCCGATATCCCTGCGGATTATCGCTCGTCAGGTCGGCGGCAATGCTGCTCATCACGACGAAACGACCGTCCGGGGACAGCTGGCCACCGGCAGAGAACTGGCTGATCCCGCCGTCGGGACGTGCAGTAATCCTTTCAACGGCGCCGCTCTGCCAGTTTCGCAAGAACAGTGACCGTGAGCCCCCTCCACTCGCATCGCCCAGATAATCGCCATCGCTGGAAAAAAGCACTTCGTGCCGCTCGGGCAGCGCATCCTGCATATTGGCACCCCTCGTTCCGGGATTTCCCTGACCGTTGGCCGCGCGCCCCAGCAGCTCCGTCTGCGGCGGATCGAAGGTACGCAGGAACACGTTCTCCTGCTCATGATCGGCCGGCTGTGGCGGCAAAACCCCGACGTCCGGATGAAAAACGCCTTCGCCAGCGAACACCACGAAACGGCCATCGGCCGAGGGATACCCCTCGGCACTGTGATTGCGCTGTTCCTGATTGTTCGCGTTCAGGCTCACACGACGGATTTGCTGGGTACTGCGGTCCAGCAAAAACGTGTCATAGCGATCATTGTCATCGCCAACAACGATGTCGCCCGACCAACAGGCAAAGGCCAGAAATCGGCCATTCGAGGAGAAGAGTGGCCGAAAGCAAGGTCCACCGGCCGCGCCCCCTTGCACATTCTTGCTGACAAGCTGCGAAAGCGAAGCCGTCAAAGCCCAGCAGGGCAGCGCAGTGGCCGCAAGAAGAAGACCCGAAAGCCAAAACGCATTGCGGGTCTTGGGGGTGTCGAAAAGAGGATATCGCTGCGAGCATGATAATTTGCCGCCATGGAAGCGAGCGGCTGGCGCTAGATCAGTGAAATTTTGACACGCCTCGATTGTCGCCGGCAGTTGGATAGTCGCCGTCCCTCACGTCAATCGCCAGCAGCCACTTACGCCGCTGCCGGCGATGCTACCGTCTAGAAGCTGCTGTATTGAGCACCGCAGTTACGTGCGTCAAACACACGATACCAGCTAGAGCATGCCTGGTACTGACGTGAGTAGATCAACGCGCGATTGTACGAATTCACTGTCAGCATATCCGTTAGAAGGTTTCGATTGAGCTCAACTGCGAATGGTCCAAGTTGGTAACCCAATTTGATACCAAACCAGTCCGCAAGAGTCCGGTCGAAACCTGCATTGGAGACCCTCGATTCAGTAAGTTCTACAGCAGCGAAACAGGCTTCGCGCGGGTTGTACAGTGACTCCCAGGTCAGAGGATCGCGAGTCGGGACGTTGTTACATGCCGCACGGAAACTGTCTACGTACTGTGATTCGCAAGTGTCTGGATCCGTGCTCGGGTTCTGGTAGCAGTTTACGAGTGTAAAATTATTTGAGCTATAAATCGGCCCGAGAAGATATGTGGCCGACGTCGACGGCGCTAGTTGAAAGTTGTAGGCAATAAATGAAGGCAGGGGAGGCATTTCGGGCGGGCTCAAGAGTCCACTAGCAACTGCACGATTACAGTCTTGTGGCCTGCCTTGCGCCGCGAGTACGTCACACACGTCATTTGCATACGGATTGTTGGACCAACCTTCGTCCGGCGTTACATCATTGTTCCATTCTTCATAGCGGTTTGATGTGCCGAGATAAATAGGTTCACGGTCCCACACGTTGGCCTGGACAACAATCCATCCCATCTCGTGCGGACTGGCTTGCGCGGTGAACGCAACGAGTGTCGCTGCACCAGCCAAAAGCCCGGCAATCGATCGCTTCAATACAAACATCTACACTCTCTCCCTAGAATTGCGCTATTAGAAAACCCGCAGTTTCGCCTACGAATTGTTGCGCCCCTGAATTAATCCATTTGAACTTTTTGTCGTTGAGAAGGACTGGCTGGAAAAGCTGCTCGGCCGTCCGGCGAATGTGAGAGGAACTGCCTTGCCTCAACCTGGAAAACTGCCGATCACTTAGTACGGCGCTAGCAATCAGCAATGCATCTGCTGAACTGCGTATGTCGCTGCGCCCAACCCCCCATCGCAGCTGGTAGCGCTGTGCGGCGTCATCGACAGAATGGAGCAGGCGCGATGACGCATAAACACAGCGAGCGAAGTGATCCCACAACGCAACTGCATCGCCCCGCAGCGCTAAGGGCAGAGTGAAATTCCATAACTTTTGCCGCCCTTGCAAAAAAACGGCTATTGCGCGACACAGCGCGCCAGTACGACAGGCCGTCCTATCGTGAGATGCAGCCACAGCGCGCATTAGCCGCCCGTTGCCGTCAACGAACGGATGGATAAGCGAAATTTCAAATGCGGCATATAGCCGGTGAGTCAGCGGTAGCGTCGACTGTCCGTGCCGTAACGCTGCCGTTAGTTCGCGCAGCAACACGGGCACATCGCTTGCGGCGGGTGATAGCACCTGTGCAGCTCCGACGGAAAACATCAACTCGCCTTGCCGTCGCGCTTTGCTAACTTCGGGCCCGCCAGTCGCCTCGATCATGGCGGCATGTATTCGATTGATCGCCTTGCCGAAAAGCCAATTGCTTGTTCTGATAGGGCGATATGCACGATTCAACGCACAAGCCAGTCCAAATACAGGAGTGACATTCGGTGCAGGCGAATCCGGCGTTGTCAGAGTCGCCGGTGTATCGATACGGGTTTGCCAAAGCTTTGACGAAAGTGCAAACGGCGCTAGGTAGTAGTGAAAGGGCGCGTGAAAAATGGGATGGACTTTGACTATCGACTTCTCTGCCACGCTTTCGATATCTTTCGCGCGCCGATCATCGAACAGTTTTCGGATGTTCCCTACGGCGATTCGGCGACGACCGGTCGATGCCGAGGTCAGTCGCACAAAGTCAGCCACCGCGTTCCTCGCGCGCAATTTCGGCGGCCGTTTGATCACGCATCTTGACCGCAAACTCGATCTTGCTGGCCGAGCCGTTCCCCTTGCTAGCAATGTCAAAGTATTTGTATGCAACTTTGAGATTGGCGAGGCCTCGTTGTTTGAAGAAGTAACGAGCAAGTTCAATTGCGGCTTCGGTGTCCCTTGCTTGAGCCAGGGCATCTAGGCCCGTCGTTAGCGTTTCTTGCCAGGCGATTTTTTTGGCCTCGTAGTCCGGATCCTGAGTTTCGGGCGGGAAAGCGGTAAGACTAAGCAAAGCTTGTCTGTCTCCGCCCTTGGCGGCAAGCAGCATCCAGTGGCCGGCTGCATCAAGTTCGCCTTTCGTCAACTGCGGGCATTGAACACTGATCACCGAAAATTTTTCTTTGAGCCAGATGTTGGCGACGGGATCCGCTGGAAGAATGGTGGTGACATTCTTCTGTTTAATCTCCTCGGCTTGGCGAAGGCCGGTTGTGCACTCGTTCATGAGTGCGGCAAGCTTGTAGGCAACTGCGGCATCACCGCTTTCTGCGGCCTTGACGAGACTATCGTGTATCTCGCGCAACTGGCGGCCATTCAGTCCCTCCGGAATAGCTTGGAATACCGGCGGCCGGTACGCGTTCGGTGGTAGCTTTTCGTCGACAATCGCCGGTGTATTCGGCAAGTGATGTGGCGAAGCCCCCAGGCGGCCCCCTTGTGCCGACGCAGAAGGCGGTGCCATTGAAGAAAGAGTCCCCTGCTCGACGCCCCTGATGTTGTCCTTGCGCGAGCTGACGAGAAAGTAGGTGCTCGTGGCCAGTACTGCTAGTACCAAGCAGATCAATATTAAGCGACGCATTCTTTTCCTTTGAAGGGCATGAACCCACCAACATAGTAACCATCCACAGATGGATATCACATCAATACGCGCAAGTTTGGTAAATGCTGACATGTGTGTCGACGGCCTGTTTGGAGTGCGCGTCTTTCAGGTCCAGGCCAATCGCCTTGACTTCGATGAGTGCTTGCAGCACGCCGTCGATACAAGTGGCCAAGTCGCAATAGGTGCCGCGAATTGCATATTCCGATGTGACTTCGGTGTATTTGTCGTAGCCGAATACGTCGGCCAGCATGTCTTTCACGATGGTGACGATATCGGCTTCGCCGACATCCCGCTTGCGGGCGTCGCCGAGAATAGGCTGGTAGCGTTTGATCGTGGCGACCAGCCGCTCGGCAACGCGCTTCGGAATATTTGCCATGGTTTTCCCCATTGATCGTGCTTCGGTACGAATGGCCAGCGACGCCCCGGACAGTCCGGCCCGGCAAACGACACGCCAACTCAACGGGTTGGCCAGGTGCGCCCCGTTCGCTGGCCGGGCACACGTCATTTCCTGCGTTCAAGCGGTCATGTCGCACGGCATCCTCTCAGGCCATCGGCGGGCCGCCGCGGGCGATGGCCTCGGGGGACTTGTTGACGACGCCTGCAAGGCCTGAAAAGCTTCGTCGGAAGCTGCAGGTAGCGGCGCCACTGTTGTTAAAGCACATGGGCCAATATGTTCGCCACATCGAAACTTATGGTCACAATGGCCGGATTGGCGTGCTGGTCGAATTTCGCCTGGAAACCGAGTTTTCGGCGAAAGCTTTGCCATTCACACAGCTTGCGAAGGATGTGGCCCTGCATATCGCGGCTGTGCAGCCAGTATCGTTGGCGGATTTGCTTCAGCAGCCTTTCGTCAAAGATTCGGCAAGAACTATAGGTCAGCTTTTAGCAGCATTATCCACAATGCAGCGGGAAAGGATCGATATCGCGCGATTCATGCGTTGGGATACTGAGGTGCCTGATCACGCGCTTTCCGAGCCGCCAAAGGCGCCGGCGAATGCCATGCGGTTTGGCGGTTGCGAGAAGTCGTAGCCGTTGGCTCGCATCGCGCTTTTTGCCTGATTGAGATTTCTGGGCAGTGCATGGGCTGCAATGCAGACACCGCGGATCTGCACGCCCGAATGCACGCTGCCCCCCGCGTGACGGGCGCGCGGCATCGACCACACCTGCCTTGGCGGACCGGTTTAGCCAAGTGCGGTTGTGGACTTCCGTACTACGCAGGAATGCCGCGTCCCCTGTCAGGCGCAGCTTGGCGTGTCTGCCTATCGCGCTGGGCAACTTCACATAGGGCAGCGTAGGCGCGGCTCTGCTCCTTGGGGGGACCCGGGGCAGCGCGGTACTCGTCGTTGGGTCTCGCGGACCCTGCGTAGGAACCCACCGACCCTGCGTTGGGTCCCGGCGACCCTGCGTAGGGACTCGCCGACCCTGCGTTGGGTCCTGGCGTCCCTGCATAGGGACTCGCCGACCCTGCGTTGGGTCCCGGCGACCCTGCATAGGGACTCGCCGACCATGCGTTGGGTCCCGGCGTCCCTGCGTAGGGTCCTGGCGTCCCTGCATAGGGTCCTGGCGTCCCTGCTTAGGGCCCTGACGTCCCTGTGTTGGGTCTCGCCGACGCTGTGCTGGGTGCCGGCGACTCTGCGTAGGGTCTCGCCGATCCTGCGGTGACTAAAAACCCGTCAACGCAGGATCGAAATCAGGCCGTTGCGAACGGCGAGTGGCTGGCGGCCGGCCGCCCGGTGGCGATGCGATTTCAGCGCCAGCGCGCCAGCGCTGCCTGGCCGTAGCGGGGATGCACTACCCGGCGCCGCGCCAGGTCGGGCTCGCCGCTTTTGCCGTCGAGGGGGAATACGGTCAGGTGCCGCGGCTGCACGGTTACGTGCATGCCGGACTGCAGCGAGCGGCGCTGCGCCTCTTCGCCGCCGAGTTCGGCTTCCAGGGTCTGGCCCAGGCCGGGCACTTCCAGTTCCAGATGCGCCACGCTGCCGGAAAGGTATACATGGCGCAATGTCGCTTTCCAGCCGTTTTCCAGTGGCGTGGTGCTCAGGGCCAGGTGTTCGGGGCGCACGTAGGCGACGGCGCTGCCGTCGGCCAGGCCTTCCAGCGCGTCGGCCTCGAAGCGCTGGTCGCCGGCCTGCAGGCGGCCGCCGTGGATGCGTACGGGCACTTTGTTGGATTTGCCGATGAATTCGAACACGAAGGGCGTGGCTGGCTGCTGGTAGATCTCGTCGGGGGTGCCGACCTGTTCGATGCGGCCGCGGTTCATCACGACAACGCGGTCGGCCAGTTCCAGCGCTTCTTCCTGGTCGTGGGTGACGAATACCGTAGTCAGGCCCATTTCTTCGTGCAGGTGGCGCAGCCAGCGCCGCAGGGCGACGCGCACTTGCGCATCGAGCGCGCCGAAGGGTTCGTCGAGCAGCAGCAGTTCGGGTTCGATGGCCAGGGCGCGGGCCAGGGCAACGCGCTGGCGCTGGCCGCCGGACAGTTGCGAGGGATAGCGCTGGGCCATGCCGTCGAGCTGCACGCGCTTGAGCAGTTTGTCGACGCGGTCGGCGATTTCGGCTTTGCTCGGCCGGCGCGCGCGCTTGCGCACGCGCAGGCCGAAGGCGACGTTTTCGAACACGGTCATGTGGCGGAACAGGGCGTAGTGCTGGAACACCAGGCCGACGCCGCGATCGCGCGCGCTGACGCGCAGCAGGTCGCGGCCGTCCTGGTCGAGCGCGCCTGCATCGGGGAAGTCCAGCCCGGCCAGGATGCGCAGCAAGGTGGTCTTGCCCGAGCCGGACGGGCCGAGCAAGGCGATGAATTCGCCGGGCGCGATGCTCAGGCTGACGTCGTCGAGGGCACGGAAGTCGGCGAAGCGGCGCGACAGTCGGTTGATGGCAAGGGTCATGTCAGTGTCCGCGGCCCGCACGGGCGGCAAGTTCGGTGCCGTAGCGCCATTCCAGGAAGGTCTTCAGCCCCAGGGTGACCAGGGCCAGGAACGCCAGCAGCGAGGCAACCGCGAAGGCGCCGGCGTAGTTGTAGTCGTTGTAGAGAATTTCCACATGCAGCGGCAGCGTGTTGGTGAGGCCGCGGATATGGCCGGACACCACGGAAACCGCGCCGAACTCGCCCATCGCGCGCGCATTGCACAGCAGTACGCCGTACAGCAGCGCCCAGCGGATATTCGGCAGGGTGACGCGGAAGAAGATCTGCCAGCCGCTGGCGCCGAGTACGCGCGCGGCTTCTTCTTCGTCGCTGCCCTGGGATTGCATCAGCGGTATCAGCTCGCGCGCGACGAACGGCAGGGTGACGAAGATGGTCGCCAGCACCAGGCCGGGCACGGCGAAGATCAGCTTGATGTCGTGTTCCTGCAGCCAGGGGCCGAACCAGCCCTGCGCGCCGAACAGCAGCACGTAGATCAGGCCCGAGACCACGGGCGACACGGAGAACGGCAGGTCGATGATGGCGCCGAGCACGGCCTTGCCGCGGAAGTCGAAGCGCGTCATGGCCCAGGCCGCGGCCACGCCGAACACGGTGTTGAGCGGCACGGCGATGGCGGCGACGAGCAGGGTCAGCTTGATCGCGGCGATCGCTTCCGGGTGCACGACGGCGGCGACGTAGGTGCCCAGGCCCTTGCGCAGGGCTTCGACGAACACGGCAGCCAGCGGCAACAGCAGGAAGACGGCCAGGAAGGCCAGCGCGGCAAGGATCAGCAGCGCATGCACCAGGCGGCGCGCGGTGAAACGGGAACGCTGCAGCGGCAGGGCGGCTTCCATCTCAGCGCTCCGCCCAGCGCCGGCTCCAGCGCTGCAGCAGGCTGATGGCCAGCAGCAGCAGGAACGACAGCGCCAGCATCACGATGCCGACCGCGGCGGCATCGGCATATTTGAATTGTTCCAATTGTTTCACGATGACCAGGGGCAGGATTTCGGATTTCATCGGGATATTGCCGGCAATGAAGATGACCGAGCCGTATTCGCCGACGGCGCGCGCCAGGGCCAGGGCGAAACCGGTCAGCAGCGCCGGCAGCAGCAACGGGAACAGCACGCGGGTGAAGGTCTGCCAGCGGCTGGCGCCGAGGCTGGTGGCGGCTTCCTCGATATCGCGGTCGAGCGATTCCAGGACCGGCTGCAAGGTGCGCACGACGAAGGGAAAGCCGACGAACACCATCGCAATCAGCACGCCCAGCGGGGTGAAGGCGACCTTGATGCCCAGCGGCGCCAGCAGGGCGCCGATCCAGCCTTTCGGTGCGTACAGCGCCGTCAGCGCGATGCCGGCGACGGCGGTGGGCAGGGCGAACGGCAGGTCGACCAGGGCATCGAAGAAACGCCGGCCCGGGAACGAATAGCGCACCAGCACCCAGGCCACCAGCAAACCAGCGATCGCGTTGATCACCGCCGACAAGACGGCCGCGCCGAAGGACAGCTTCAGCGCGGCCAGCACCGCCGGCGTCGTGACCATGGTCCAGAGCCCGCCGAAGCCGATGCCCGAGGCCTTCAGCGCGAGTGCCGCCAGCGGCAGCAGGACGATCAGGCCCAGCCAGGTCAGCACGAAGCCCAGGCTGAGGCCGAATCCGGGTAGTACGCGGCGCGCCATGAAGTCCTACTTGCCGACGTTGAGCTGGTCGAACACGCCGCCGTCGGCGAAATGGGTGGCCTGGGCTTTCTTCCAGCCGCCGAATTCCGCGTCGATGGTGAAGGTGTTCACTTTGGGAAACACGGAGGCGTACTTGGCCGCGGCCTTTTCGTCGTAGGGGCGGTAGTAGTGCTTGCCGGCGATGTCCTGCGCGGCCGGGGTGTAGAGGAATTTCAGGTAGGCCTCGGCCACTGCACGGGTGCCGTGCTTGTCGGCGACTTTGTCGACCAGCGCGATGGGCGGTTCGGCCAGGATGGAGATGGACGGCGCGACGATCTCGAATTCGTCCTTGCCCAGTTCCTGCCGCGCGAGCAGCGCTTCGTTTTCCCAGGCCAGCAGCACATCGCCGATGCCACGCTGCACGAAGGTGGTGGTGGAGCCGCGCGCGCCGGTATCCAGCACCGGCACGTTCTTGAACAGCGCGGCGACGAATTCCTTGGCCTTGGCGTCGTTGCCGCCGGGCTGGCGCAGGGCATAGCCCCAGGCGGCGAGGTAGTTCCAGCGCGCGCCGCCGGAGGTCTTCGGGTTCGGCGTGATCACCTCGACGCCGGGCTTGATCAGGTCGTTCCAGTCCTTGATGCCCTTGGGGTTGCCCTTGCGCACGAGGAAGACGATGGTCGAGGTGTACGGCGTGGAGTTGTGCGGCAGGCGCTTCTGCCAATCGGCGGCGACCAGGCCTTTCTCGGCGATGGCATCGATGTCGTAGGCCAGGGCCAGGGTGACCACATCGGCTTCCAGGCCGTCGATGACGGAACGCGCCTGCTTGCCCGAGCCGCCGTGCGAAGCGTTGACGGTGACGCTGTCGCCCTTGTCCTTTTTGTACTGTTCGGCGAAGGCGGCATTGATGTCTTTGTACAGTTCCCGCGTGGGGTCGTAGGAGACGTTGAGCAGGGAGACGTCGGCCGCCTGGGCGCCGATGGCACCCAGCCACAGCAGCGAACCCAGCAGAGTTTGGCGCAAGGACATCGACATGGCAGTGGCACCGATCGGTTAGTAGAGGCTGGTGGCGAGACTAATCCGCCCCCGGTTAAGCCGGAATTGACGCGCCGTTATCACCTTATGCCATGTGCCCTGTTGCAAAACTGCGCAGGTGCTAACCCCGGCGCGGAAATGGCGGCGTTGCAGCCCTTCGACGGCAGCCCGCCGACTCAGGGGAAACACCATGGCAAGCATGACCTTGGACCCGCGCTTCCAGTGGAAGCGCAGCTCGGCCATCAGCGTGACGCTGGCGCTGCACGCGCTGGCCCTGCTGGCCATATTGGCGCCACCGGCCTTCGTGCCGCTGGAAAAGCCCGCCGCAACCCCCGTCCTCACCGTTTCGGTGAAGAAAGAAGAACCGCCGCCGCCTCCGCCGCCGCCGGAACTCAAGATCGAGGACAAACCCAAGCCGCAGGTCCGCCCGCAAGCGGTCAAGCTGCCGCCACAGCCTGAGAAAGTGGTCCCGCTAATCACTGAGCAGATCACGCCCATGTCCACCCCGGCAGATAACGTCACCGTGGCGCCGGGACCAGTCGAGGTGGCCGTGGCGGAGACCAAGCCCAGTGCGCTCAGCTACTCGTCAACCCGTCCCGTGGTCTATCCGCGTGAATCAACCAGGGACAAGGAACAAGGCACCGTGATGTTGCGCGTGCTCGTCGGCGTCGACGGCGTGCCGCAGGAGATCGAGATCGAGAGATCCTCCGGGTTCGTGAGACTGGACCGTGCCGCCAAGGCCGCTGTCATGAAATGGCGCTTCGAACCTGGCACACGCAATGGCCAGCCCATCGCCGCCTACGGCCTGGTGCCGATTGCGTTCAAGCTGACCGAGCTTTGAGCCCATCCTTGAACAGGCCGAGGGCAGCCGGCGCCGGGGAGCGCCGGCTGCCCGGTATCCCGCAAACGGACAGACGGAGCCGTTCTGCCCGCTTGTCTGGCTGTCGCCGTAGCTGGACTATCGGCGCATGACCATCGACCGCGTTGCCTGCCTGGTACTGCTCTTTTCCGCTGCCTGTGGCCAAGCCCAGGCAGCCCTGCTCGTCACCACGCAGGACGATAGCGTGGCCAACGACGGCCAATGCAGCCTGCGCGAAGCCATCAGCGCCGCCAACAGCAACCTGGCCTCGGGCAGCGCCGCCGGGGAATGCGGCCGCGGCCAGCCGCCGCCGTTCGATCGCATCGACCTGCCCCTGGGCACGTACCGGCTGGAACGCACCGGCACGCCGGAAGACGGCAATGTATCCGGCGACCTGGACGTGCGCCGCAACGGTATCGAGATCGTCGGCGCCGGTGCCGACAGCACCATCGTCCGTGGCGACCGCAACGAACGCGTCTTCGATATTGCCGCCGGGCTGGCGGCACCGGCGGCGGGCAGTGCCGGCGTGCTGCTGCGCGGCGTGACCGTGCGCAACGGTGGCGACAGCAGCGGCGGCGCGGTACGCACAGCACCGGGCTGGCCGCTGCGCATCGAGGCCTGCGCCATCGCCAACAACAGCGCGGGCTTTGCCGGCGGTATCGCGGCGCAGGGTCCGCTGAGCATCGACGCCAGCACCTTCCACGGCAATTCGACGACGGCAGCGGGCGGCCAGGGCGGCGGTGCGCTGTACTACAGCGGCAGCACGACGGCGCAGATCCGCAATACCACCTTCAATGCCAATCAAAGTTTGACCGACGGCAGCGCTGCCCTGTTTGCCGGACCGGCGCGGCTCAACAACGTGACCGCCGCCGGCAATACGGCCGATGCCGATGCCGACGACAGCGGCGACGGCGCCATCGTGGCGCAGGCACCGGTCGAACTGGCCAACAGCCTGCTCGCGGCGAATATCGATTTCAGCCTCATCGTCGGCGGCAGCAACAATCCCGATTGCGTCGGCAGTTCGGCCAACCTGCTGTCGCTGGGGCATAACCTGATCGGCAATCCCGCTTCGCTCTGCCTGCTGCTGGCCCAGGCCGGCGACCAGATCGGCAGCGCAGCGCAGCCGCTGAACCCGCGCCTGCTGCCGCTGGCCCCCAACGGCGGGCCTACCGAAACGCAGATGCCGGCGGCCAACAGCTCTGCCGTGGACCGCGGCGCCGCAACCGGTGCCGCCCTGCCCTGCGAAAGCAGCGACCAGCGCGGCGTGGCCCGGCCGCTGGGCGCGGCCTGCGACATCGGTGCGGTGGAATCGGACGACCGCATCTTCGCCAACGGCTTCGACGCGGCCTGACGTAGCTACTGCGGCCGGCGCCGCGACGACAGCGCGCCGCCGTCGTCGTCCCAGTAGCCGAACCAGCGCCGCGCAATGTACTTGTATACGCGCTTGCCGGTGGCTTTCCAGGTACGCGCCAGCCAGGAGCGGCGCTTGAGCAGGCGCCATTCCACCGGCGTCACGGCCTGCGGGCAATAGCTGCGCTTGTGCTTGAGCAGGTGACGCAGGTCTTCCCGCGCCAGCATGCGGAACCAGGCGCCGCGGCGGCGGCTGATCCAGCAGATCTGCAGGTCGAGCAAGGCCGGCGAACCGTCGCTGCGCACCAGCCAGTTCGGCTCTTTGGCGGTGTCGTTGTGGGCCAGTCCGCGGGCACGCAGCTGCTTGATCAGGCGGTGCGCATCGCGATACCAGTTCGGCTCGCGCGGCTGTGCCACCTGCATGGGTTCGCCGGCGATATAGCTGCGCTCCAGTACGTGGCCGTCCCAGCGGCGCAGCTGCGGTACGCCGTCGAGGCCGTGCAGGCGTTCCAGCCCGCGGGCTTCATGCCCTGCGGCCCAGCGCGCCAGGCCGCGCAGCAGCC
Organism: Tahibacter aquaticus; assembly: GCF_004363655.1. Classification (GTDB taxonomy): domain Bacteria; phylum Pseudomonadota; class Gammaproteobacteria; order Xanthomonadales; family Rhodanobacteraceae; genus Tahibacter; species Tahibacter aquaticus. The sequence goes on along the minus strand of NZ_SNZH01000018.1, from coordinate 20,726 downwards.
AGTGCGCACTGCGCGTGTCGCGGCGGACGAAAATTTCCTCACCGCATTGCACTCGCTCGATATGCCCAAACGTATCGGCCTTGAGTAGTTCGCGGGTTTCTGCGGGACTATGCTCCATCGCGGCAGCGTAGCATGCGCTGCCGCGGCCTCCTGCCTACAGGGAACCTGATGACCATCGCGCTTTATCTGCTGGCTGCCGTCATGATCGTCGTCGGCCTGTTCGGCACGGTGCTGCCGGCGCTGCCCGGCATTCCGCTGATGTTTGCCGGCATGTTCCTCGCCGCCTGGAACGACAATTTCGTGCATGTCGGCCCGTGGACGCTGGGCGTACTCGGCATTCTCTGCGCACTGGCCATCGCCGCCGACATCGCCGCCAGCCTGCTCGGGGCAAAACGCGTCGGGGCCAGTGCCTGGGCCTTGTTCGGCGCCGCCGTGGGCACCCTGGTCGGTTTCTTCTTCAGCCTGCCCGGGCTCATTCTCGGCCCCTTCCTCGGTGCGCTGGCCGGCGAGCTGATTGCCGGCAGCACACTCAAGCGCGCAGCGCATGTCGGCGTCGGCACCTGGGTCGGCCTGCTGGTCGGCACCCTGGTCAAGGTGGCGCTGGCCTTTGCCATGATCGGCGTGTTTGCGCTGGCCTTGCTGGTGCCAGCCAGCGTGAGCTGAAGCCGGTTCACAGCGACAGGCCGAGCTGCTGCCGGTCCAGTGCCGCCGCATCGGCGGCGGCCACCACGATCAGGGCCAGGCCCTGCAGGCGGCCGTCGTGCACCTGCCAGCGCAGTTGCGACCAGCGCAGGCCGTAGTTGCGCAGCGCCGCCAGCGCCTCGGGCGGCTGGGGCAGCTGGCGCCAGCCGGCCTCGCCGTGCAGGGGCAGCGGCACGTCGATGCGCAGGGGCACGGCAACGAACGCTAGCGGTGCGGACAGCTCGCCCTGCCATTGCCGGCGCAGCCGCTCGCGCAGGCCGTCGTCCAGCTCGGCCGCGCCAGCGACCACCTGGGCGCGGTAGGGCAATTCTTCGCGCACGCTGTCGCTATGGCCGTCGTCGCGCTGCACCTGGCGAAACCAGACATAGCCTTCGTTGGCCTCGACCCGCAGCCTGCCGCCGGCACTGAACAGGCGGCCGAGCTGGCGCAAAAAGGCAGGGCGGCGCCCCAGCCCGCAGCTTTCCACCCGCAGCACGCTGTCGCGGTCGAGCAGCTCCGCCGGCAGCGGCGGAAACTCCTGCCGGACCAGCGCGGTATCCAGTGTCTCGGCGGTGGCCAGCGCGCCTTCGGCGAACACCGGCACGCGCAGTCCCTGCCATTGCGAACCATGGGCGACAAGGCGCACGCGGCCCCAGGGTGCGTTGCCGCGCAAGGGCGAACGCAGCAGGAATTCGCGCACCTCGGCCAGCGAACGCGCCGAGGTGACCAGGGTGCCGGCCAGTGCCGGCCGCGTGGCGTAGTAGTCGCGTGCGGCGGCGAAGAACTGATGGCCGGGATTGTCGCTGGCCAGGATGAAGGTCACATCCTGGCGTGCCGGCCGGGCGAGATGGGAAAACAGCGCCAGTGCCAGCAGCAGCAACCAGCGCAGCGGCGCGGACGGGTTCATGGCGTCGGCGCCAGTGCCTGGCGCAGGCTGCGCTCGGGATAGTCGCTGAAGCCGCGCGCGTCGATCAGCACCGCATAGCGGCCGAGATTGAGCAGCACGCGCTCGCCCAGCTCCAGCCACTGGCGCAGGTCCGGCCGCAGTTCCAGCAGGCGCCGATAGGCTGCGCTGTCGCGGCGAATGCGCAGCAGCGGCTGGCCGCTGCGATAGCTCAGGTCGACCAGCGCCCCGCCCTGCTCGGCAAACCGCCGGCCAGATACATCACGCACCGGCTGTGCCACACCGGCGACGGCCTGGGCGAGCAGCGGCTGTGCCTGCGCCGCCAGCAGCAGCGCATTGCCGCTGCCGGCACCGTAGCTGGCGACGGCCGAGGCGCGCTGTGGCGTGGGCTGGTTCACGCCGACGGCTGGCTGGTCGGTGCGCACGGCCGTGTCGACGGCGACGAAGGCGGTGAACGGCGTCAGCAGGGAATAATCCAGACCTATCTTTGTGACGAATGCCTTTTGTTCCTCCGCCGCGGCAGGTTCGGCCGCAGCCGAGGTGGCGGCGAAATCGAGCCGGTCGGCCAGCGCCTGGCGCGCCCATAGCGCGCGCAGCGGCGCATTGGCGGCTGTCGCATTGCCGCCGGCGACGGCGATGCTGGCCGCATACGGTCCACGGCCACCGATGCCGCGCAGGCGGATCTGCCCTTGCGCCGCGCCGCGGTACTTGCCGATCAGCACCACCGGCCGCTGGGCAAACAGGTCGGGGATCGGTGTCGGCGTGACGTCGTAAGCATCGAAGCCTTCGAAGCTGGCCTCGACCTGGGTCAGCAGCGGCTGTTCGATATAGCGGCGGAAGGCCTGGGCCTGGGCGCGGCCTTCGTCCATGTTCTCGATCATCACCGCTTCGCCGGTGCCGGCACGGGCCAGGCGCTGGATCACGCCTTTGTCCACCGAAGCGCCGACGCCGAAGGCAAACACGCTGGCCTGGCCGAGGTTGGCGCGGATCAGGCGCGAGACGTCGTCGGAAGCCATGATGCCGCCGTCGGTGACTACGACTACCGAACGCGCCATGCCGGCCGGGCGTGGCACGGCGTAAGCCTTGAGCAAGGCCTGCTGCAGATCGGTGGAGCCACCGCCTTCGCTGCGGTCGATCATGCCGAAGGCGCGCTGCCGGTTGTCCGCCGTACCTGGCAGCGAACCGCGCTCGTCGAGCACGGTGCTGCCGCCGGCGAACAGCACGACGTTGAAGCGGTCCTGCGCGCGCAGGCCGGCGAGCAGTTCGCGCATCACCACTTTGGCCAGGTCCAGCGGCGCGCCGTGCATGGAACCGGAAACGTCGACGACGAACAGGTATTCCCGCGGTGGCACCTGGTCGGGCACTACCGTCGCCGGCGGCTGCAGCGTGAGCAGGAAGAAATTCTCGTCGGCACCGGGATACAGCAGCAGGCCGCTGGCGACCTCGTTGCCCGCATAGGAGAAACGCAGCACGAAATCGCGCGTCGAGGCCTTGACCTCTTCGTCGGCAAACTGCAGGTGTGCGTGCTGTGCATCGCTGCGCTGTACGGCCAGCCTGTGCGACGGACTGTCGATGCGTGCGAACGGCAGCGGGCCGCTCAGCGCAGCACGGAGGGCGAAGCTGTAGTCGGTGACTTCGGCCTCGGCCGAACTGCGCTGGCCCTGGGCGCGTACGTCGTAGTGACCGCCTTCGCTGGCGAAAGTAGTCGGCAAAAAGAATTCGTATACGCCTTCCCGCGGCAGCAGCAGCTCGCTGTAGCTGAGCACCACGTCGATGCGGTCACCCGGCAGGATGTTCGCCAGGCGCATGCGGAAAATGCCTTCGGACTGCTGTTCCAGCAGCGCGGTATTGCGGCCGGATTCCTTGGCTGCGGTGTATTCCGCCGCGGCTTTCTGCTTTTCGCGGATCACGCCGCGTACTTCCCGCTCGCCGATGCGCAGGGATAGCCCGGTGACGGCCGCATGGATGGAGGCGGGAAAGACATAGACCGCTTCGATCGGCACCTGGCCGCGGTTCTCGAAGCGCTGGCGCAGCTGCACGGCGGCAATCGTGCCGGCGATCTGTACATCCGCCTGCGTCTGTAGCAATGGCAACCGCTCGACCTTGCCGGCGTCGGCGGAAATCACCTGGAAATACGGCGTTTCGCTCGCCTGCAGCGACGGCGGCAATCCCACCAGCAGCAGCGCCAGCATCCAGAAACCGCCCACGACCCGACCCCACGCGTTGACGTGCATGACCTTTCCCCCATCGGTTTGGCTCAGCAATGGCCGGCTGCGAATGCGCCGGCATGACTATCGGGCTAGTAGACGTGGGCAGCGCTCAACATCGTCGCGACCTCCGGCACATTTATCCAAGGCAGCAGCGCGCGACACTGCGTGCTCTTACCGGAGGAAGTCCATGTCACGTCTGCGCCGAATCGCCGCCGCTTGCCTGTTCGCGCTCGCCCTGCCCGCTGTCGCCGCCGAGGATTGGGTGGCGCGCAGCAATGCCAATGCCCAGCCGCTGCTGAAAGTGCTGGCCGATTTCAGTCCCGAATCTGCCAGCAGCCTGGGCGTGCCCGGCTACGACGAGGGCGTGTTCGACCTGAAACCCGGCACCAACGAGCGTTTCCGCGCCGCCGCCGCCGCTGCCAAAAGCCAATTGCAGGGCAAGCGCAGCGGCGAACAGGACGCGCGTGTACTGCAAGACCTGGACATCATGATCGAAGCCGCGCAGCAGCAGATCGATTCCAGCCAGATCAACGAAAAATACCTGCTGCCGTACATCGACGTCGGCCAGGCCATTTTCCAGGGTGAATTCGGCCTGCTCGACGACGAGGTACCGGCCAAGCGCCGCGCTGCCGCACTGGTCCGCCTCAAGCGCTACGTCGGCCTGGAAGCGGGCTACACGCCGGTGACCGAACTGGCCAAGGCGCGCTTCGCCGAGGTCGCCGACAAGCCGGGCCTGCTCGGCCCGGTCAAGGCACAAGTGGAAAAAGGCATTACCAGTACACCGCAATATGTGAAGGGCCTGCGCGACCTGTATGCGAAGTACAAGATCAAGGACGCGGACAAGGCGCTGGACAAGCTGGAAGCGCAGCTCAACGACTACAACGACTGGCTCAAGGCCACGGTGCTGCCGCGCGCGCGCGAAGACTTCCGCCTGCCGCGCGACCTGTACGCCGACAATCTGAAGAACGTCGGCCTGGATATTCCGCCGGAACAGCTGATGCAGAAGGCGCGCCTGTCGTATGCGGAAATCCGCAACGAGATGCAGGCCATCGCCAGCCTGATTGCCGCGCAGCGCAAACTGCCCGACAGCGACTACCGCGCCGTGATGAAGGTGCTGAAGCAGGAACAGATCGCGCCGGAGCAGGTCGAGGCGACCTATCACGAGGTGATCGGCAAGATCGAGGAGATCATCCGCCGCGAACGCATCATCACCCTGCCCGAGCGCGCCATGCTGATGCGCGTGGCCTCGCCGGCGGAAACCGCAGCACAGCCGGCGCCGCACATGGACCCGCCGCCGCTGATCGGCAACAAGGGCGAGCGCGGTACCTTCGTGCTGACGGCCGGCAATCCCGGCGCCGGCGGCAAGGCCGAGGCCTACGACGACTTCAGCCACAAAGGCTCGACCTGGACCCTGACCGCGCACGAAGGCCGCCCGGGGCATGAACTGCAGTTCACCGCCATGGTGGAGCGCGGCGTGTCGGTCGCGCGCAGCATCTTCGCGTTCAATAGTGTGAATGTGGAAGGCTGGGCGTTGTATGCAGAAGCCGAAACCAAGCCGTACGAACCGCTGGAAGGCCAGCTGTTCGCGCTGCAGGCACGCCTGCAGCGGGCGGCACGGGCGATTCTCGACCCCATGCTCAACCTCGGCCTGATCGACAAGCAGCGCGCGCACCAGGTGCTGACCGACGAGGTTGGCCTGTCTCAGGGCATGGCCTCGCAGGAAGTCGACCGCTACACCTTCCGCGCGCCAGGCCAGGCCACCAGCTATTTCTACGGCTATACGCGCCTGATGGAATTGCGCGCCAAGACCGAGATCACGCTGGGGCCGAAGTTCGACCGCATGGCCTTCAACGATTTTGTCATCGGCCAGGGCCTGCTGCCGCCGGATCTGCTCGACCAGGCGGTGGAGAAGGAATTCATTCCGTCGCGTAAGTAACGCTTGTCAGGCGCCATGTCCCCGCGCGCTGGGGACATGGCTTTTTTGCCTTATTCATTCGGCAGCACAAGGATCTTGCCGTCGCGTTCGCCCGCGGCCGCGGCGGCAACGGCCTGTTTGATGTCTTCCAGCCGATAGGTCGCCTGCACGGGTGCACGCAGCTGGCCCGTGGCGATCAGCCGGCCGATTTCGCCGAACACTTCCGCGCGCCGCTGCGGCGTGGCGTTGCGGTACCACGGCGATAGCCAGAAGCCGCGCAAGGTGATGTCGCGGAATACGAACGACGCCGGCGAAATATGGCAGGGCTCGCCGCTCATCGCGCCGTAGTTGACCAGGGTGGCGCCCTGCGCCAGGCAGCGCGCCAGGTTGTCGGTGGCGGGGCCGCCGACCGAATCGATGCCGAGCTTGATCGCTGCACCGCCGCTGGCCTCGGCCACACGCTTGGCGAGTTTTTCGCCGTCGACCAGCACGTTCTCGCCACCGGCCTTGCGTACCGATTCCACCGCCGACTCGCGCCGCACGATATTCACCAGGTTGAGCCCGCGCGCCTTGGCAATGCCGATCAGGTAACTGCCGACGGCGGAATTCGCCGCGTTCTGGATCACCCAGTCGCCGGGCTGCAGATCGACGAATTCGCTGAGCATCAGCAGCGCGGTCGGCGGATTCACCGACAGCATGGCCAGCTGCTGTACGTCCACGCCATCGGGCAGCGCGACCAGGCCCTTGGCCTCGGCAATCAGGTGCGTGCGCCAGGTACCGGAGCCCAGCGGCAGCAGCACGGTCTTGCCGACCCAGCCCGCGTCGACGCCTTCGCCGGTTTCCGCCACGCGCCCCACGCCTTCGTTGCCGCCGATGGCGGGCAGCGGCGGCAACAGGCCGTACAGGCCAGTCAGGGTCAGCACGTCAGAGGGATTGATCGGCGCGGCCAGCACTTCCAGTAATACCTGGCCGGCGGCCAGCGGCGGCAATTCCATCGCGACCGCGGCGATGACGTCCTGCGGCACCGGGCCGCGCTCGGCGTATTCGGCTTTCTTCATGGCGATTCCTCGGAAAGGGGACGGTGTCGGCCTTGGCAGCGGCCAGCCGAACGACTGCGGTGGACGCGGCATACAAACCGATTGGCGCGAGGCCGGCCAGGGCGGAATTCGCCAGGGCGGCGGTCTGCACACCGGCTCGCGCGTCGCCGGCCACCTTAGCGCAGGCCGTGGCAAAAATCCCAACGCTCGTTTGAGTGCGGCGAAACGGGGCCCGGCGCCCGCTATTGTCGGTTGCCGCGGCGAAATTCACTGCGTTCGTGGCGCCCTACCGACACTTGGCGGCGCCGCAGGGTGCGATGAGCGCCCGCGAATGGCACCGCAAAGCGGAGCGGCAAAACGGCGCGGACGCCTGCTTTCAGGCGCGCAGTTTGGCCTGGTCGCGAATGCGCCGCAGATAGTCCATCACGCGGCCCGACAGGCTGACCTGGCGCGGCGCCTCGACCACGTGCCGGCGCAGGCGATGCGGCTCGTGGCGCAACTCGCCATGCCGTTCCAGCGCCGCCAGCAGGGCGCGGCGCAGCAGCTCCTTGCCCAGCGGCTTGGGCAGGAAGCGGAATACCTGGCCCTGGTTGATCAGGTCGATCAGCAGGCGCCCGTCGCGCAGGCTGGAACAGGCCACCGCCAGGGTGCGCGGACTGGCCTGCTTGAGCAGTTTCAGCGCGGCGATCACGTCGTCGCTGCTATGCCGCAATTCGGCCACCAGCACGGCGTATTCCTGCGCTTCGAGCAGGGCCATTGCCGCTTCCACGGTGGTGGCTGTCGCCACCGGACAGCTTGCCGGCAGCAGGCTGCGCACCAGCGCGGCACTGCCGGGGTCTTCGTCGAGTACCAGCACGCCGCCGAAATGCGTCGTCGCGGCGGCAATGGGCACGGCCGGCGCCGCATCGGCGCGCTCGAAATCGGCCTGGGCGATCTGGGCCGCCAGCGCGACGATTTCCTGCAGCTTGGCCGCATCCCAGGGCTTTTCCAGGAAGCGGAAAATCTCGCCGTCGTTCACCGCTGCTTCGACCGCGGCCAGGTCGGCGTAACCCGTCAGCAGCAGGCGCATGCTGCGCGGCGAGTGTTCGCGGATCTGGCGCAGCAGGTCGACACCGCTGATGGTCGGCATGCGCTGGTCGCTGACGACGACATGCACCGGCCGCTGCCGCACCCAGTCCAGTACCTGGACCGGATTGGTCGTGGCCAGTACGTCGTAGCGGCCGCGCAGCAGCATGGACAGGGAGCGCAGGATGCGTTCTTCGTCGTCGATCAGCACGACGCAGGGCTTGGCCGGCGTCATCGCGCCACCGCCGTATCGCGCGCAATCGGCAAGGCAACGACAAAGCGCGTGCCGACGCCGGGTGTCGACGTGGCGGCAATGCGGCCGCCGTGGGCCTGCACGATCTGCTGGCAGATGGACAGCCCCAGTCCGGTGCCCTGGCCTACCGGCTTGGTGGTGAAGAACGGCTCGAAGATGCGCGGCAGCACTTCCGCCGCGATACCGCGGCCGTTGTCCTGCACTGCGACCATGGCGTAGCCGCCCAGGCTCTGCGTGCGGATGCTGAGCAGTCCCTGGTCGTGTTCTATGGCCTGGGCGGCATTGCCGATCAGGTTCAGCAGTACCTGGTTGATCTGCGCTGGCGCGCAGCGCAGCGACGGCACTTCGCCATAGCGGCACTGCACTTGCACATTGCGCTTTTTCAACAAATGTCCGCCGATGCGCAGGGCCGAATCGATCAGGCCGTGCAGGTCGACGCCTTCGCTATGCGCCGAATCGACACGGGAGAAGTCTTTCAGATTGCCGACCAGGTCGCCGATCTGGGCGACGCCGTGCAGGCTGTCGTCGAGCAGCGCAATCAGGTCGGCAAACTGGTCGGGATCACAGTCGTTGCGCGCGTCGGCCAGGCGCTGCAGGCCCTGGTCGAGTTCTTCCGCATCACCGGCCAGGGCCGCGTCGAGTACCTGGGCACCGGCCTGCAGCATGCTCAGCGCCGGCGTGAGCAAGTCGCGCGTCATGCCGAGGTTGTTCTGCACATAGCCCAGCGGCGTGTTGATTTCGTGCGCCAGCCCGGCCACCAGCTGGCCCAGCGTGGCGAGCTTTTCCGATTGAACCAGGCGATGCTGCGACGCCTTGAGCCGGCGATAGGCTTGCTCCAGCTCCTGCGTGTTGTGGCTGACCTTGGTCTCCAGCGCGTTCAATACGTCCAGCACGATGCCCATGCCGGCATAGCGTCCGGTGTCGTCGAGCAGGACGAAATCTTCGGTGATCGGCCGGCGCAGGTTCTGTCCGATCAGCTGGCCGGCGGCTTCGATGGTCGTGTTCAGGCTCAAGGTCAGCGGGCGCGCGTCCATGATGGTGGTCACCGCGCGGCGGCCGTGCAGTTCGCGCCCATAGGGCTGCATATAGACGCGCAGCATCAGCTCGTGGCGCGTGATGCAGCCCAGCACGCGGCCGGCGTCGACGATGGGCAGGGACAGTAGTGCGGTATTGGCCGGATCGAGAAAGTGCTCGCCGGCCTGGGTGACGCTGCAGTGTGGCGTCAGCGGCTTCACGGGCAGCAACAACGCTGCCAGTGCACTGCGCGACGTGCCGCTGGGCACGCGGGTAAGGCCGGGCGTTGCGGTACTCATGACTTGCGTTACTCGACACGCCGGGGAAACGCCGCGAGGCTAATCCGTGCATGCTTCACACAGATGACGCAAAACCCGACCGGTCGGCATAAGCAAAGGCGTGCAGCGCCGCAACGCGCGCTGCACGCCGGGAAACGTCAGCGCCGGCTGATGACGAACTTGCCGAAATCGATGCCGATGTCGATGCCTTCGCCGGTTCCTGCCAGGGCCAGCGATACATCGCCCTTGGTCACCACGCTCGCCGCGGAAGACTTGATGGCACCTGCATGCGCGCCGCCGCTGGCATAGGTGCCGAGCAGATCCTTGATATTGTGCACTTCGGAAAATTTTCCGCGGCCGTCGTTGATGCGCTGCTTGCCGAAGGTGAGGCCGCCGCCCTTGGCGCGGATGTTGACTTTCAGACTGTGGCCGTTGTTGCAGCTGATGGTGCCGCTGCCGCTGGCGGTCTTGTAGAAGGCCGACCAGCCGGACATGTTGAATCTGAGCTCGCAGTCGATGGATGCAGCCGAGGCACCATTCGCAATGAAGCCCAGCAACAGTCCCAGACCCAGTACACCGATCGATTTCTTCATGGCTGAACTCCCGATTAGGCCCTGTCCCACTATCATGCAACGATTCCGCCCGCAGCGCGCTGCCATGCGGCCAACTCGCCCGGCGCTGTAAGCTATTCCGCACTACGTCCAGGAGAGGTGATCCCGATGCGCTGCCTCGACATTCTTGTACATATGCGCCACTACCAGGGCAACCCGCCGGCCTTGCGTGCGGCACTGGCACTGCACCGCCGCATCGATGCCTGCCTGCACGGCCTCTACGTGGCGCCGATTCCACCCGCTGCTTTTACGTCGCCGGAGACCGTCGCGGTGCTGGTGCACGAATCCGACCGCCACTATCGCGAAGCCAGCGTGGCCGAGCCCTGGTGGCAGCAACAGCTGGACGCGGCCGGTGCGCGCGGCGACTGGCTGGTGGCCCAGTCCGATGCGCTCGACGCGATCGCCTATGCCGCACGCTGGTGCGACCTGATCGTGATCGAGCGCCCACAGCAGCAGCCGGATGCGCCGCTGGGCTGGGGCCTGGTTTCGCGCAGCGCGTTCGCCGCCGGCGTGCCGCTGCTGGTCGTGCCCGAGAGCGCCGACGTGGGCGAGCTGGGCAAGAACGTCGTCATTCTGTGGAACGGCAGCCGCGAGGCGATACGCGCCGTGCATGGCGCGCTGCCGATATTGCACAAGGCCGACAGCGTGACGGTGCTGGACGGCGAAACCCGCGGCAACGGCGGCGGCCTGTTGCAGCTGCCCGGCTTCGATCTGCGCCGGCACTTGGCCACGCACGGCATCGCCGCACAATTCCAGAGTTACAGCGCGCCGGCCGATCGCGGCGCGGGCCTGCTCGCCGCCGCGCGGGCGACCGGTGCCGACCTGGTCGTGATGGGCGCCTGGGGTCATTCGCGCCTGGCCGAGCTGATTGTCGGCGGCGTTACCCGCCATCTGTTCCAGCATGCCGACCGCGCCCTGTTCGTGGCGCACTGACGATACGACGACCATGGCCCAGCCGGTACCCATAGACCAGATTTCACACGTCATCCAGCTGTCGGTGGCGCCGGTATTCCTGCTGACCGGCGTCGGCGCGCTGCTTGGCGTGCTGACCAGCCGCCTGGCCCGCGTAGTCGACCGCGCCCGGCGCCAGGAAGACCGGCTGGAACACCTGTCGCTGGAACGTCATCCGGAACTGCTGGACGAGCTGCGCAAGCTGTCGCGGCGTGCGCGCCTGATGAACTGGTCCATCAGCCTGGTCACTTTCTGTGCGCTGCTGGTGGCCAGCGTCATCGTGGTGCTGTTTGCCGGCGCGCTGTACGGCATCGATGTCTCGCTGCTGGCAGCGGCCTTGTTCGTACTCGGCCTGATCTGCCTGATCGCCGGACTGGTGGTATTCCTGCGCGAGATCTATCTGGCCACCATCCATTTGCGCCTGGGGCCGCTGCAAAGTCCGGAGTCGCGCCGATGAGCGAACACCTAGCGCGCGTCCACTGGCAGCGCAATGGCGCGGTCTTCACCGATCAGCGGTACTCGCGCGCCCATCGCTGGCAGTTCGACGGCGGTGCCGACATCGCGGCGGCGGCATCGCCCGGCGTGGTGCCCGCGGCACTGACCGATGCGAGCGCGGTCGATCCGGAAGAGGCCTTCGTTGCAGCGATTTCCAGCTGCCACATGCTGTGGTTCCTGTCGCTGGCCGCGGCGGCCGGTATCTGCATCGACAGCTATGTCGACGAGGCCGTAGGCCATATGCGCAAGGTCGATGGCCGCATGGCCATTGCCGAGGTGGTGTTGCGGCCGCGCATCGTCTGCAGCGGCGGGGCGGCAGACAGCGAGCGGCTGCACGAGCTGCACGAGGCGGCGCACGACCGCTGTTTCATCGCCCACTCGGTGCGCTGCGCAATTCGCATCGAAACACCTGCCTGAGCCGCAGCCGGCCGACCTAGTTATCCTTTTCGTCCTTGCGGTCCGACACGTGCACGACCTTGCCGTCGGCCAGCCACAGCTGGATCAGGCGGCCGCGGCGGCGGTAAGTCCATTGTTCGCGCGTACCGCTCTCGCCGGCCTCGCTGTCTACGCTTTCCGGCGCGCCAGCGACTGCGCGCACGCGTTCCACCGTATCGCCAACCGACACCATGCGCGAACCGAAGTGCGCTTTGCGCCCCGACGGGCATGCCGAGCAACAGGCCGAACAGGATGGCCAGGTACTTCATGGGGACCACTTCTCCGTGAGCCGAGCCCGGCGCCGCGTCTTTCCTCGTCTGCAGCTGCCGCGATGCGGTGCCGGCATCGGCCGGCGCGCCCACGCCGGAAGCGTGCCGGCACAGGCGCTCGCGACCGGGCGCGTTCGCAGTCAGTGCCACATCCCCGGTTTGACAGGGATCGTGCAGTCACACCCGCCGGCGACTGAACCGCGGCAGTGACGGCTGTCCCACTCCGGCGCGAGGAGTAGCCGCGGTTCAGCGGATTTGGATTCCAATCGGCCCCGTATCCGACTCCTGGGGTAGAACGATGGACAGCAAGCTGATGTTGGGTGCGGCCGCCGGCGTCATTCTCGCCATAGGCGGCATGGCGGTAGCACAACGCTATGCGGGCGGCAGTGCCACTGTGGAGGCGCCGGCTCCACCGGTAGACGAGTTCGCCACGGTGACGCGCGTGCGTCCGGTCATCGAACAGGTCAGCACGCCGCGCAAGGACTGCGAGCAGGTCAGCGTGACCAAGCGCCAGCGCGAGCGTGACGGCAATGTCGGCGGCACCGTCGTCGGTGCCATCGTCGGTGGTGCCCTGGGCAACCAGGTAGGACGCGGCAATGGCCGCAAGGCCGCGACCGTGGCCGGTGCGGTGGCCGGTGGCGTTGTCGGTCACGAGATCGACAAGAATCACCAGGGCGGCCGCGTTACCACCAGCACCGAAACCCGCTGCCGCGACGTCACCGATGTGAGCGACAAGGTCGTCGGCTACGACGTGACCTACAGCCACAAGGGCCGCGACTACACCACCCGCATGGATCAGGACCCGGGCGACCGCATCCGGGTGGAAAACACGGTTCAGCCGGTTCGCAATGCCTACTGAAGCCGCCGCGTAACAACTCGGCGCTGAAAAACCGCAGCCAGGCGCAGCCGAGGAACTCGCTCAGTGCGCCGCAGTCGGAGACCGTCGCGACGCTCCGGCTGTCGGAGCGGTGAGGGAGAGTCGGTCATGCGGGCGAAGTCGATAGCGGCGGCGATACTGGTGCTGGGCCTGGGTTTTTCTTTCAACGGCAGCGCGGCGCCGGTAACGCCGGCAGCGCCTGCTGCGACAAAGGCCGAAGCGGTCACCATGTACGTTATGCCCCAGTGTGGATATTGCGAAAAAGCTCGCGACCTGCTGACCCAGCGCGGCGTGCCATGGAGCGAACTGGATATTGTCGCTTCGCCCCAGGCCAAGCAGGAGTTCGACAAACATGGCGGCCGCGGCACGCCGCTGCTGGTGATCGGCGGTGAGGTGATGCAAGGCGTCGATCCGGCACGCCTGGACGCCTTGCTGCGCAGCCATGGACTGGTAAAGAACTGATCGAGACCGGCGCCTTGCCTCAGCTGCGCAAGGCGGCGGCGATCTGCGCTATGGCGGCCGTCGGCAAGTGCGGCCCCAGCGGCAGGCTGAGTACACGGTCTGCCATCGCTTCGGCAATCGGCAGGGTGCCGGCGGCAATGCCGGCAGCTGCATAAGCCTGTTGCCGGTGCGGCGGAATCGGATAGTGGATCAGGCTGCCTATGCCGTGCTCGGCCAGGCGTTTCTGCAGCGACTCTCGGTCGGTGGCTTGGACGACGTAAAGATGCCAGGCGGGTTCGGCCCAGTCGGGCACTTGCGGCAGCTGCAGATCCAGGCCGGCCAGCTGCTGTGCATAGGCGTTGGCCAGCGTGCGGCGGCGCGCGTTCCAGTCGTCCAGATGCATCAGCTTGACGCGCAGCGCTGCTGCCTGCAGCGGATCGAGCCGGCTGTTCCAGCCGGCTTCGTCGTTGATGTATTTCACCCGCGAACCGTAATTGCGCAGCACCCGCACACGCGCGGCGAGCGCCGCGTCGTTCGTCGTTACCGCGCCGGCATCGCCGAATGCGCCAAGGTTCTTGCCCGGGTAGAAGCTCCAGGCGACCAGGTCGCCGTGCGCGCCGATGCGTTGACCACGATAGCGCGCACCGTGCGCCTGTGCCGCATCTTCGATCACACGCAAGCCGTGGCGTCGCGCAATAGCGACAATGGCGTCGAGGTCTGCCGGCTGGCCGTACAGATGCACCGGCATGATGGCGCGCGTGCGGTGGGTGATCGCCGCTTCGATGCGCGCCGGATCGATGTTGTAGGTCTGCGGATCGGGCTCGACCGGCACCGGCGTGGCGCCGCACTGGCTTATCGCAAGCCAGCTGGCAATATAGGTGTTGGAAGGCACGATGACTTCGTCGCCAGCGCCGATATCCAGCGCACGCAAGCCCAGGTGCAGGGCATCCAGGCCATTGGCCAGGCCGACGCAATGACCGGCGGCGCAATAGCCGGCGAACTCCTGCTCGAATGCCTCGACTTCGGTGCCCAGGATGTACCAGCCGCTGTCGAGCACGCGGGCTACGGCTGCGTCGATCTCGCCCTTGAGTTCGACGTAGGCGGCCTTGAGATCCAGAAAGGGAATAGTAACGCTGTTCACTTTTTCTTCGCCGGCGGCAGCTTGGCCGGGTTGAGCCCGGCCAGCTCGAATTCCAGCGTCTTCTTGCCCTGGTCTTTCCATTCGGTGTCTATGCTCAGGGTCTTGGCCTTCAGCAGGCGCGCGACCAGGGCCTCGTTCTTGTCGATGAAGATCGCCGGCTCGCCCGTCGGCGGAATGGTCGCGGCCCAGCGTTCGGGTTTGCCATCGTCGAAACGCAAGGTGAGGGCGCAGTCGCGGGCGCACAGGAAGCCGGATTCGTCGCGCATGAGGTAGGTGCTCTGACCCCACTCCGGATGCTGGCGGATGAACAAAGTCACCCGCTGCGGACCCTCGCTGGTGGGCGAGCCCTTGGCATAGATCGATACGTGGAATTGCCTGGCCGGCTTGCCTTTCTCGACGGGCGATTCCTGATAGGTCCACAGCCGCTCCAGGCGCCGCGTCTCGGCACCTTGCCTGGCCTGCTGCTGCAGCTCCGGCAAGGTCTTGCCTACTTCGACGGCAGCCGGCGTGCCGGGGAACCTGGCCACGATATCGGCGCCAATCTCCGCTGCGAGATCGCCTTTGCCGGCAGCACGCAGCTGCTCGTACATCTGCAGCTTTTCGGCCGCCTGCCCTGCTTGCTGCTGGGCCGGCGTCGGTGCGGGCGGCGGCGGTGGCGCCGGGCTGCCGCAGGCGCTGAGCAAGACGGTGGATAGCAACAGGACGGACCAACGCTGGCCAAACATGGCAGAACTCGCACAAGAGAAGACTGCCTACGATAGCGCAAAGCAGCGGCGGCGCAGAACGCAGCGGTTCAGCGCGAACGGGCCTGGGATCGCGGCGAACTCGTCAACGCCTTCAGTACGGACCACTGCGCGAGCTTGTCGGCCCGGCTCATGCTGGCATGGGCCGGGCTGGTCGAAGGCAGCGGCAGGAGTTGCAACTGCTGCAATCGCAGGCTGGGAATATGCCTCAGCGCATGGCGCTGGAACACCTGCAAGGCCTTGGCGCCGTTGAAAGCCAGCGCGTGAATTTCAGGCTGCTGGGCCAACAGCGCAGGAATCGCATTCGGTATTTCGCTGGCCTTGGCGATATCGCTGTCGAGACTGCCGCGGCGTTCGCAGCCCTGCAGAACATCCCACAGGCCGACGCCGGCAGCATTCAGTTCGGCCAGGCGCTGCGCATAGGGCAGACCGCGCGCGACACCGAAAACATCCTGCATCAGCGGCCAGAACAGGTTTTGCGGATGCGCGTAGTACTGCTCGGCGGCAAGCGAGCGCACGCCCGGCATCGACCCCAGAATCAGCACGCGGCAATTGCCGCCGACACTGGGCGAAAAACTCTCGACATAGTCAGAGCGCGGGGCCGGGACCACAGTCTCAGGCGACGGGAATTTCCGTGGGCGCGGCATCGGCTTCGTGGCGGCGCGCAACGCGGTCCTTGAGACGGCCGAGAATGATCTCGTAGAGGGTCAGCGCATCCTGCGCTGCCATGTCGGGCCTGGCCCCCTCGATGGGGTAGCGTCCTGACGCAATGATGGCCGCCGCCAGCTCAAGCGCGATCTGCGACGGGCTGGGCGCAATGACGGAATTGACCACGTTGGTATTCGCCATGAACGGCTCGCGCAATCTGCGGAAAGTGATCCAAGACTATCATCACCTGAGCAGGCGGCCGCAATAGCGAACAGGCTGTTTCATGCGCTGGTTCGCGCTTGCTGCGCCGCAGCCGCCGCCAGCCCGACTGGCCGTGCGGGCGCTGCTGTGCCAGCATTCGCGCTGGAAATCTGCCGGCAAGTACATGCGTCTCAACAAATACATCAGCGATACAGGCCTGTGTTCGCGACGCGAAGCGGACGAACTGATCGAAGCGGGCCGGGTCGTCGTCGACGGCGTGAAAGCCCAGGTCGGCGGCGTGACCGAAGCCGGTGCCGAAGTACTGGTCGACGGCAACCGGCTGCGCCTGAGGAACGAGCGCGGTGGTGCGAAATCTGTCTATATCGCCTTGAACAAGCCAGTCGGCATTACCTGCACGACTGAAACGGACGTCAAGGACAACGTGATCGACTTCGTCGACCACAAGGAACGCATCTTTCCTATCGGCCGCCTGGACAAGGATTCGGAAGGGCTGATCCTGCTGACCAACAACGGCGATATCGTCAACGAGATCTTGCGGGCGGAGAACCGCCACGAGAAGGAATACCTCGTCGCGGTGAACAAGCCGATAACCGACGAGTTCCTGCTCGGCATGGCCCGAGGCGTGCGCATCCATGGGCAGATGACCAAGCCCTGCAAGGTTTATAAATTGGGGAAATTTGGATTCCGCATCATATTGACACAGGGCCTCAACCGGCAGATCCGTCTGATGGCCACGGCGTTCGGCTATCGCGTGAAGCAGTTGTGCCGTGTGCGCATTGTCAACATCAAGCTCGGCAATCTGAAGCTGGGCCAGTGGCGCAACCTCACTCCGGCGGAACTGAAGGGACTGCTCCCCAACCGCACGCAGTGGTGAAGCGCGAAACCTTGCGGCTTGCATGACGCCCTTGCAGGACCGTGCAAGTTGCGGCCGACGCGACGATAGAAACCCTTGTTTTCTTTGGATTTTTTGCTTGGCACGGAGCATGAAGCAGTGTCTTCAGCGCCGGACGCTTCCGCTGCCGGCCGAATTCACTCAATAAGGAGATTGACCATGCGCTTTCCTACTATCCAGAAAACCGCCGCTGTTCTGCTGCTGAGCGCGACTGCGAGCTTTGCATGGGCGGCCCAGCCAGTGGCGGCGGCGAATGACAAGCCGAATTCGCACGAGTCCGAGCAGCCGGTCGGCGACACCTGGATTACCACCAAGGTGAAGTCGGAGCTGCTGGCCGATAGCGCCGTCAAGGGCACGGACATCAATGTCTCGACGGAGAACGGCGTGGTCACCCTGGCCGGCGTGCTCGACAACCAGGCTGCGATCGACAAGGCCATCACGATTGCCAAGGGCATCAAGGGCGTCACGAGCGTCGATACCCGCGCGCTGAAGCTGCGCAAGTAAAACGTCTTATCCCGTGCAAGCCGGGACGGCTTGTTGCCACGGACGCTGGCTTGGCACAGGATCGCCTTTTACTACGCCCGGACGCTTGCGCGTCCGGGCGTTTTTATATGGCCGATACGAGTGCCCGTATGACTGAAACCATTCTTGAATTCTGGTTTGGGGCCGATAACCTGGAATCGGAGGAACAGGCACGCCTTGCGCAACGCTGGTTCAGCGGCGATGCGCAATTCGACGCCGAGATACGCCGACGCTTCGGTAGCTTGGTTGACGCCGCATTGGCCGGCGAACTGTCTGCCTGGAGCGCGCAACCTCGCAGCTGGCTGGCGTTGCTGCTGCTGCTGGACCAGTTTCCGCGCAATCTGTACCGCGGTTCGGCCCAGGCCTTTGCCGGCGACCATCGTGCCCAGGCTACAGCGCTGGCCGGCATTGCCCGTGGCGACGATCTCGCACTACCTGCACGTTACCGGGCGTTTGCATACCTGCCGCTGGAACATGCCGAAGAGATTGTTCTGCAGCGGCATAGCGTTGATCTGTTCCGGCGTCTGGCTGCCGATCCAGAGGCGCAGCCGGCCGAGCAATTCCTGATGTATGTCGAATACGCTAAAGCCCATCATGACGTGATCGCGCGCTTTGGCCGCTTTCCTCATCGCAATGCGGTATTGGGACGAGCAGTCACCGCGGAAGAGCAGGTCTATCTGGATCAGGGCGGCGGTTTCTGAGACATACGCAGCTCGTTCTCGGTGCAGGTTTTACCGTTAAGTCCGCTAGAAACCAAAGGTTGGTACTGAACGCGGGACCGGGGGCATAGCTGACAGCCGTCAGCCACCGTGCCGTCTGCGGATATTCGTCGCAGACTCCGCAGAGTTTTTGGCGCAGCCCGCATCAGCACGGGAATCTGCGACAATGGGCGTCCGCTCGCGTTCGCGAACGGCACTCTCCCAAGACCAACCAGGATTCCGGCTCCAATGTCTGCATTGATCTGCGGCTCGCTCGCGTACGACACCATCATGGTGTTCCAGGACCAGTTCAAGAACCACATCCTGCCGGACAAGGTTCATATCCTGAATGTGGCTTTCCTGGTGCCGCGTATGCGCAAGGAATTCGGCGGCGTCGCCGGCAACATCGCCTATAACCTCAAGCTGCTCGGCGAAGATCCGGTGCCGATGGCGACGGTAGGCCAGGATTTCGCCCCTTACCACGAGCACTTCGTGCGTTGTGGTATCCGCCTGGACCAGGTCAAGGTGATCGATGACCTGTATACGGCGCAGGCGTTCATCACCACCGACCTGGACGACAACCAGATCACGGCATTCCATCCCGGGGCCATGATGCGGTCCTACGAAAACCATGTGCGTGACGTGGAAGGCGTTACCTTCGGTATCGTCGGTCCCGACGGCCGCGAGGCAATGCTGCAGAACGCGGACGAATTTGCCGAACGCGGGACGCCTTTCATCTTCGATCCGGGCCAAGCCATGCCGCTGTTCAGCGGCGACGAGTTCCGCGCTTTTATCGACAAAGCCCAATATGTAACCGTGAACGACTACGAGTCGCAGCTGCTGCAGCGCAATACCGGCTGGAGCGAGGCGCAGATCGCCGATCGGGTGAAAGCCTATATCGTGACGCGCGGTCCCAAGGGTTCGCTTATTCACACGGGCAAGGAAACCATCGAGATCCCGCCGGCCCACGAACGCCGCGTGTCCGATCCGACTGGCTGCGGCGACGCGTATCGCGCCGGCCTGATCTACGGGCTGATGCGCGACATGGACTACGCCACAGTAGGCCGCATGGCTTCGCTGATGGGCGCGCTCAAGGTCGAGCACCCAGGTACGCAGAACCAGCGCTTCACCTACGAAGAATTCGCCGACCAGTTCCGCCAGCAGTTCGGCTACGCGCTGGATTGATTGCGTGGCGGAGGACAGGCCATAGCCTGTCCTCCTGTACTTCGCTATTGAAATTCCCGGGCGTTGTTCGGCGCCCGATTTTTTTCCCTGCGCTTACGCGGGAACGAAAGGCATCCCCTGGGGCAGCGTGGGCACAGCCAGGTAGTGGTCAGCGAGCAGAAAAGCGAACAACGCCATCAGATAGATGATGGAATAGTTGAACACCTTCATTGCGAAGAACTCGTCCGGTGGATTGAGCAGTACGAAGGCGTAATACAAGAACACGCCCCCCAGCACCAATGCTCCGCCCAGATAGAACAGGCCGCTCATGCCCGTGAGCCAGGGCAGCACCGTCACCACTAGCAAAAGCACGGTGTAGTACAGCACGTGCCAGCGTGTGTACTCCACGCCGTGTGTTACCGGCAGCATGGGTACTTGAGCGCGTGAGTAGTCGTCGCGGCGAAAAATCGCCAACGCCCAGAAATGCGGCGGCGTCCAGACGAAAATGATCAGGAATAGCAGCAATGCGTAAGGGTGCACATCACCCGTCACCGCGGCCCAGCCCAGTACCGGTGGCGCAGCGCCGGCCGCACCGCCGATTACAATATTTTGCGGCGTCGCTCGCTTCAGATAAGCCGTATAGACGACCGCATAACCGATCAACGACGCAAATGTCAGCACTGCGGTAAGCCAGTTCACCCAGACCAGCAAAATCAGCATCGATACCGCGCCGAGCACCAGCGCGAAAATCAGTACTTGGTTCGGCGTCAGCGCGCCTGTGGCCAGGGGGCGATGCGCTGTTCGTGCCATCAGCCTGTCGATGCGCTGGTCGATCAAATGGTTGATGGCGGCAGCAGATCCGGCTGCCAGCCAAATACCAACGCTGCCCAGCAAAGCCGGCACCAAGGGCGGCCAACCCGGTACAGCGAGAAACATGCCGATCACCGCTGTGAATACGATCAGTGCAACAACTCGCGGTTTGGTCAGTTCCAGATACTGGCGGAAAATCGATGTTTGCATCGTGGGCTCGCTACGACACACAGGCTGGGATTCGGCCGTGTGCACCGGCCTGGCGGTGCAAGCATAGGCGATCAGTACACGACGCAGACGGCGTCGGCGCAGCCAAATTGCCCTACCGAACTAGTTGAAGAAAAACAAACGCGGAAAAACAAAACGCCATCCCTATCGGGATGGCGTTTTGAGGTGTAAGGCCCTGGCAGTGACCTACTCTCGCATGCGGATGCACACTACCATCGGCGC
>NZ_SNZH01000017.1 GCF_004363655.1 Tahibacter aquaticus | reverse complement strand
GTGACGAACACGGCCACCGTCAGCGGCGGCGGCGACCCAAGCTGTCCGGCAGCCACCCGCTGCAGCGACACCGAAGGCCCGACGACGATCGATGCGCCGCAGCTGACGCTGACCAAGACCGCGAGCAGCGGAACCTGGGGCATCGGTATTGCGGCCAGCTACGCACTGCAGGTGACGAACACCGGAACGGCAGCGACCACGCTGGCAGCGACCATCACCGATCTGATTCCGGCAGGCCTGACGATCGGCACCTTGCCAGCCGGCTGCAGCGCGACCGGCCAGACCGTGACCTGCACGGTCGCCGCCGGCCTTGCCGCAGGCTCGAGCACGATCTTCGTGATTCCGGTGACACCGACCGCGGCAGCCGGCACCAGTTTCACCAATACGGCCACGATCAGCGGCGGCGGCGATGCCACCTGTCCGGGCGATGTGCGATGCACAGGCACGGCGGTGATCACGCTGGGAGCGCCTTCGGTCACAGTGAGCAAGACGTCGAATCCAGCCAGCGGCACGACCGTCACCGGTGGCGACGGCATCAACTATCAGGTGCAGGTGCAGATCGCGGGTGCTCCGCTGAGCCAGGCCCTCACCTTCAGCGATGCGCTTGATGCACAGCTGACGCTGGTCTCGGTCAATGCCGGCGTGTTCAGCTGCGTCCCCGCGAATCCACTGGTGTGCAGCCTTCCGGCCGGCACGGCGGCAGGGACTTATACGGTCGACTATGTGGCCCAGGTGGCGGCTATGGCTACGGGCGCGGTCGGCAACGTCGTCACTGTCACCAGCAATGGCGGCGACCCTGACCCGGTCTGCGCGACCTGTTCGACCACGCACCCGCTGGGCAGCGCCGACACGGAAATCATCAAGACCGTGGACAATGCCAGTCCCCTGGTCGGCAGCACCGTGAACTTCACGATCATGGTCCGCAACAACGGTCCCGACACCGCCACCGGCGTGGTCGTGACCGACGCACTGCCGTCGGGCTTCAGCTTCCTGGGGGCGAGCGGGACGCAGGGCAGCTACGCAGCACCGCTATGGAGCGTCGGCACACTGGCCAGCGGTGCCACGGCGACGCTGTACATCCAGGCGCGCGTCAACGCGACAGGCAGCTACACCAATGTGGCTTCGGTCGACGCGGACCAGAACGACCCCATCGGCACCAACAATGTGGACGATGTGATGCTGACGCCGCGGGCCGTACCTAATGCGGTGCCGGTACCGGCCGCCGGCCCCTGGATGCTGACGTGGCTGGGGCTGCTGATCGCACTGGTGGCGGGTCTCACCCTGTATCGGCGCCGCGTCGCCGATTGAATGGCGGCCCGGCAATTCCGACGGCAGGGCATCGGTTCACGGCGGGCGCTTTCTCACGGAGCGCCCGCCGCATATTGCGGCTGCAGCCGTTGCACTTCTAAATAGGGTGGAAAGAGCATCGTCATGCGTTCGGCGGTCATCCGACCACGGTCGCCGCGCTGGCTGCGCGCGAGGCACTTCACCCATAGAAAAATAGTAGAACTTATAGGGTCACAAGGTGGGCAACGGGGTAAGCACGTCGATGGACAGTTTGCTGGTCGCATACGGGGTCGAAGCCGGGCGAGGCCGATAGATCGCAGCAGCCTGCAGCTACCGCGACACGCACCTTCAGAAGTCGATGCTCAATACCACCGTATCCGAATAGCTGCCGACGTGGCCGTTCTGTCCCGCGGGTATCCGCCCGTAGATCGGCAGGCTGGAAACCGTTCCGCTGCCGCTGACCGTCGACGAGGTGCCCGTTCCGTCGCCCCAGACCAGGGTGCGGGATGCGTCGGTATACAAGTTGTATTCCAGGCTGTACGCGCCGGCAGTCATCCGGCGTTCGTTGAGCCGGCCCTGGCCACCATTGAGGGAAATGGTATACGCGATATCTTTGTCGCAATTGATGGATAGGTTTCCAGCGCCATCCAAGCTGCTTCGGTCAAAGGGATCGTAGTTGCCGAAGTTCAGTCCCTGCGCGTTGACGCTGGGGGTCGCCTTGCCGGCAACAATGAGTTCCATTACGCCGCATTCGCGCATGGTCAGCGTGTTCAGCCGCGCCAACACCTGCTGCCTGCTCCTGTCGTCGTCCAGCCGTTCGCCGCCGAGCGTTATGGCCTTGCGCACCAGTTCGAGCAGATATTCGCCGTCAAACGGCTTCTCGACGAAGTCCATCACGCCCGAACGCACGGCCGCAACGATGAACGGCACGTCGACGTACTCGTACAGAAATATCGCCGGCAAGGCCACCCGGCGTTCATTGAGACAAGCCTGAACGTCCAGGCCGTTCGTGCCGGAAGCGCTCGCGTCCAGCAACAGACAGCCAAAGCAATCCAACCCAGGCCGCTCAAGAAAGGCCATGCCGGAGGTGTAGAACTCGACGGCCAGTCCTGCGGCTTTCAGGATCTGGCTCAGCATTACGCGGACGGGCTCATCGTTTGTCACGACGAAGACCAATGCCGCGCGATTACCGCTACGAACGTCTGCTGCCTTTTGCATCGGCATTGACCTGAAGCAACCATGAGCCCGTCAGAACGCAACCTACGGCTGCCGGATGAGGAGGTTTGGCGGCCTTTCGGCCCCGACAACCTGGCTTCCCGATCGAATCGACAGATCCTCTCTGCCTGTCAGGCGTCAGCGCTGCCAAAAAGAACTGGCCACAGTCTTCGATCCGACTCAAGTCTTTGAAAATATTTATATTTATTGAGAATTTATACCAACTTCACAACAGCCAGGAACAACCTGGACGCCGGCCACAGCAAAAAAGCCGCTCAGACAAAAATCCAGAGCAGAAAGCGCATTGCGGCATATCTGTCTTTGCATCATGCGCTCAGGGTATGGGGAGCACAATGGGCGTGGAGCAACCAGCGACGGTCTTTTCTGTCCTGGCAAAGGAGGCGAGCGTTGTAACTCAATGTCCCGTCTCGCAATGCATTCGCGCGAGGCTCTTCAAGGGGCTTTTGGCGCGATTGACGCACGCGCTTCCGCAAGCATCGCCCGGCGCTCCGGTAGCCGACGAAGGGGCAATCTGGCGACGGTTTCTGCGAGGCGACGGCGCGCCGTCCTTCACAATTACAACGTGTCGGACGCGCTCAACACGGCGCATACTGAAATTTCAAACCCTGCCTGGACAACAAAGTGCACACCGGCTTGCAGCGTGAGGCGGTCCTGGCGCGTTTCAAGGATCTGCTCGAGTCCATTCCCGACGGCATCGTCGTGGTGAGCCGTGCGGGCACTATCGTGCTCTGCAACCGTCAAGCCGAACGCCTGTTCGGCTACGAAGGCGGTGAACTCCAGGGCAGGCCCATCGAGACCTTGCTGCCACCCGCAAGCCGCGATGCGCATGTTGCTCACCGCTCGATCTATTTTGCCGACCCCGGTCCCA
The DNA here is from genome assembly GCF_004363655.1 of Tahibacter aquaticus. GTDB lineage: Bacteria > Pseudomonadota > Gammaproteobacteria > Xanthomonadales > Rhodanobacteraceae > Tahibacter > Tahibacter aquaticus. The sequence goes on along the minus strand of NZ_SNZH01000017.1, from coordinate 161,145 downwards.
GGGCGATGGGTCGCGAAATCGAACTGTTCGGCCTGCGCAAGAACGGCACTGACTTCCCGGTTGAAATCAGCCTCAGTCCCATAGAAACGGAAGACGGCACATTGGTGATAAGCGCGATCCGGGACATCAGCGACCGCAAGAAGGCCGAACTGAAGTTTCGCGGCCTGCTCGAGTCCGCACCGGATGCGATCATCATCGTCAATCGGGCGGGCGACATTGTCATCGTCAACACGCAGGCGGAAACCCTGTTTGGCTACGACCGCGCGATGATGACCGGGTCAAAGATCGAGATGCTGCTGCCCGAGCGATTTCGCCATACCCACCCGCAACGCCGCGACGGCTTCTTTGCCGATCCTCGCATACGTCCCATGGGCGCCGGGCTGGAGCTGTACGGGCGCCGCCAGGACGGAACGGAGTTTCCCATCGAGATCAGCCTGAGTCCGCTCGAAACCAAAGACGAAACCCTGGTATCGAGCGCGATCCGCGACATTACCGAGCGCAAGCGCATCGAGCTGCGGCTGCACCACGCCAGCCGGATGAAGAGCGAATTCCTGGCCAACATGTCGCACGAACTGCGCACGCCGCTGAACGGCATCATCGGTTTCTCGGAACTGCTCGTGGACGGGAAGGCAGGCCCGCTCAACGACAAGCAAAAGGAATTTCTCAACGACATTCTGCGCAGCGGCCAGCATCTGCTGCACCTGATCAATGACGTGCTGGACCTGTCCAAGGTTGAAGCAGGCCGGATGGAACTCTATCCCGAGTCATTCGATGTCGCGAAAGCGGTCGATGAGATCTGCGCCGTGGTATCGCCGATGTCGAAACACAAGGGCATCATGGTCACCGTGGAAGTGCTAAAGAATGCGCAGATTGCCGTGCTGGACCAGCAGAAATTCAAACAGGTACTTTATAATTTATTGTCCAATGCGCTGAAATTTACCGACGAAGGCGGCTCCATAACGGTTCGCGCCGAACGGGAGGGATTACGCACGCTGCGCCTTAGCGTGCGCGACACGGGCATCGGCATCGACGAGTCCGACCTGGAGAAGATCTTCCACGAATTCACCCAGCTGGATTCGGGCAGCACGAGGCGGCACGAGGGCACGGGCCTGGGATTGGCGCTCACGCGCAAGCTGGTCGAGTTTCAGGGCGGAACGATCGGCGTGGCGAGCCGCTCTGGCGAGGGCAGCGTGTTCACCGTCGAACTGCCACAGGGCGAGCCTGCCGAATGAACGCGTGCATCCTGGTGGTCGACGACAACGCGACCAACCTCAAGCTGGCATCCGAGGTGCTGCAGATCGAAGGCCATGAGGTGCTGCACGCGGCCGATGCCGACGAGGCGCTGGCGTTGCTCGGCAGGAAACGACCCGATCTTATTCTCATGGATATCGCGCTGCCGGGTATGGACGGACTGGAATTGACCCGGCTTCTGAAGGCCAGCCTTGACCTGCGCAGCGTGCCGATCATCGCCCTTTCGGCCTTTGCCATGAAAGGCGACGAGGAAAAGGCACTGGCGTGCGGCTGCGACGGCTATATCACCAAGCCGATCAACACACGCACGTTCCCGACGCAGATCCTCGCCTTCCTGCGCAAGGACCCAGCACCGTGAAGCTGCTCATCGTCGATGACCACGAGCTCAATCTCAAATTGCTCCGCGCGCAGCTGGAGGGCGAAGGCCACGTGGTCGAGCAGGCCATGGACGGTGTCGAGGCGCTCGATCTGCTGGAGCGGGAAACGTTCGACGGCGTCGTCTCCGACATCCTGATGCCCCGGATGGACGGCTACCGCCTGTGCATGGAAGTGCGCAGTCGTGCCGCGATCGCGCGCTTGCCGTTCGTGCTCTATACCAGCACCTACAATTCGCCCGGCGATCGCAAGCTGGCCGAATCCCTCGGCGCGGACGCCTACCTTGCCAAGCCTGCGCCGATCGGTCGGATCATCGCGGCGCTGCTGGCCGCCGGCGACGCGTCGCGTGGCGACGCGATGAAGCGCAGCCCGTCCGTCGGCGAGCCTGCCCCGCTCATGAAGCAGTACAACGAGGTGCTGATTCACAAGCTCGAGGAAAAGGGACTGGAGCTCGAGCGAACGCACGAGGGCTTGCTGGAAACCCAGGCACGTCTGTCGGGGCTGATTGCCTCCGCGATGGACGCCATAATTGCAGTCGACGAGTCGCACCGCATCGTGCTCTTCAATGCCGCCGCAGGACGCATGTTCTGCTGCGATGCGGATCAGGCGATCGGCCGGCCACTCGGCGATTTCATTCCGTCGCAGTCGCGTGATGCACATAGCGGCCACATGGCTGCATTTGCCCGGGAAGCAGACGTCGGACGGCCCATGGGTCCGCGCGAAGTTACTGCATTGCGAACGGACGGCACCGAGTTCCCGATTGAAGCCAACATCTCGCGCCTGCCCACCTCGCGCGGCCACCTGTTCACGGCATTCATCCGTGACGTCACCGACCGCCGGCTTGCCCAGGCAGCGTTGCAAGACAGCGAAGCAGGTCTCCGGCGCGCGCAGGACATGGCCAAGATGGCGCATGCGATCGTCAATGCGCAGGGCGAGGTGGAAGAACGATCGGAGTCGTTCGCGACGCTGCTCGGCGAGGCAGCGGATCGACTGCCGCGCACTGTGGCCGAGTGGATGGAATTCGTGCATGAGGACGACCGCGCCGGCTTGCAACGAGCCGTGGACGAGACCCGTCGCAACAGCCGCCGCTCCGATTGCGAATACCGGCTCCGACGCGCAGGCGAATGGAGGCGGATGCTGCATATCCTCGAACCGCTGGAGGCTCGCGCCAACGCAAGCGGCCTGCGGACGTTCAATACCATCCAGGACGTCACTGCCGAACGGCAGACCCAGGACAAGGTCCGGCAGTTGAACCGGGGCTACGCGGTGCTCAGCAGCATCAACAGCCTGATTGTGCGCGCCACCGATCGCGACGAACTGTTTCGACAGGCTTGCCGGATCCTGGTGGATACGGGACAACTCGCGAAAGCCTGGATCGGCCTGGTCGATGAAGGCATTGCTCCCCTGCGCATCCTCGCCTGGGCCGGCGCCCGCGACGAATTCTTCGAGGACATGCAGCATCGGCTTGTCGTCAATGCCGCCTCGACAGGCGGCGTAGTGGAGCGCGTGCTCGCCGGCCGCGCACCGATCGTCTGCAACGACATCGCGAACGACCCGACAGCTCCCGAACGAACGAAACTGCTGGATTCGGGGTCGCGTTCTTTCGCGCTTCTGCCTCTGGTCATCGAAGAGCGCACTGTCGGAGTCATCTCGATTCATTCCCCCATCGTGAACTTCTTCGACAAGGAAGAGACCGAACTTCTGCTGCGCCTGGCAAGCGACATTTCTTTTGCGCTCGATCACCTGCTGAAGACCGACCGCATCCGCTATCTCGCCCATCACGATGCGCTGACCGGACTGCCTAACCGGACTTGGTTTGCCGAGCTCCTGTCGCAGCAACTGGCCAAGACGTCCCAGAGCGCCCCCGTCGTCTGCGTGGCGCTACTCGATCTGGTGCGCTTTCGCCGCATCAACGAAACGCTGGGGCGGCGCGCGGGCGACGACCTGCTGGTTCAGGTCGCAACGCGGTTGCGCGACCAGCATCCGTTTGCTGCACGACTTGGCCCCGACCTGTTCGCCTTACGGATCGGCGATCGGCCTACCGCTCCGGAGCTTGCTCGCGATTTCGAACAAGTGGTCCGCCACTGTTTCGAGAAGCCGTTCTATGTCGGTGGCGAAGAGGTCCGCATGGGCTGTCGCATTGGTGCTGCTGTTTCACCAGGCGACGGCGACGACGCCGAATCGCTGCTGCGCAACGCCGAATCGGCCTTGCGCAAAGCGCGCGCCACCGTCGAGTCCTTGGTCTTCTACGCAGTGGGCATGAATACCACCGTCAACGCGGCGTTGGCGCTCGAGTCCAGGCTTCGGCGAGCTATCGAGCACGAGGAGTTCGTCCTCCAGTACCAGCCCAAGCTGCGTTTCGCCGACCGGCGGATCTGCGGTGTGGAAGCACTGATCCGCTGGCAAGAGCCCGGACAGCCGCTGGTGCTGCCGGCACGCTTTATTTCCGTACTCGAGGAAACCGGCTTGATCAGCACCGTGGGCAAGTGGGCGCTTCGGCGCGCACTCGACGATGCCAGGATCTGGCGCGATGCCGGAGCCGCCCCGATCCGGGTGGCGGTCAACGTATCCGCGCTGCAATTGAACCAGCCCACTTTCCCCGAGCAGATCGCGCGCCTGATCGCAGGAGACGATGGCAACACCCTGGAACTCGAAATTACCGAAAGCGTCATCATGGACGACGTCGACCACAAGATCAGCATGCTCGAAACGATCCGCAGCCTGGGCGTCAGCATCGTGGTGGACGACTTCGGCACGGGCTACTCGTCGCTCGCCTATATCTCACGCTTGCCCATTACGTCGCTCAAGATCGATCGCGCCTTCGTCATGGGCATGACCACTGGCCCGCAGGGCTACATCCTCGTATCGAGCATTATCGCGCTCGCGCATGCCCTCAAGCTCAAGGTCATCGCGGAAGGCGTCGAAACAGAGGAGCAGGCGCGTTTGCTCAATTTACTGGGCTGCGACGAGGCCCAGGGCTACCTGTTCAGCGAGCCTGTGAACGCCGGCCGATTGCTCGACATGCTGCTTGCGGATGGGGCTCCGGCGGGAAACCCGGCATAGGTCAGACACGATCCCGCTTTCATCGGTCGAACGTCGCGAACAACGTGTTCGAACGTGCTCCCGCCAAGTCCAGCCATTCCAGCGTGCAGCAGTTCCATTGCCTGACAAGCGGTCCGTGCAGGAACTGCTGCCGCGCCCGGCCATTGCTCAAGCCGCTCGCCACGCACCCCGCCGCCGCCGCATCCACGCCGCGCCCAGGCATAGCAGCACCGCCAGGAACGCCAGCATCGCCGGGCTGGCAGCGGGAACCGTTTCCGGTGCGCCGACCATGAATACGATATCGACCTCGAACGTGGTTACCAACGTGTGCGTGGCGCTGCCTTCGGTCACGTCGACACGGTAATGGCCGCTCGGGATGCCACGCATATCGACCGACAGGTCCCAGGGGCGGAAGGCGGAAAAGCAGACTGTCGGTTCTGGCGACAAGTGCACAGTGATGACATTGCCGGCGAGGCTGACACTGGCCTGCTCGGGAATGCAGCTGCTGGGGGACATGCCTACCAGCGTCAGTCGCGGGGCAATCTCCGGCGCGTAGTTCCAGCTCTGCACCGTCCAGTAGGCCTGGGCATCGCCGAGGAACAGGAACGCGCACAATGTCATCAGCAGGCGGGCAAGCAAGGGTTTCATGGACGGCTCCGTTGTCGTTTTCCACCAGAGCAGACGCGCAGGGACGGCGAATCCCCCTACCTGCAAGCCAGACCAGGCCGGTGTGCGCACGCCGCCTGAGTCCTCTTCACGGCGTCGCTGCCCTGCTCCGGTCCACGCCACCCGCTACGACGGCGCTGCGACCCACACCACCCCATAGCGCTTCATTCCGGCACGGTATACGCCGGAAACTGTGTCGGCGGCGCGCCGTGCACCATGGTGTAGGCGTATTCCACGCCGATGCCGTAGACACCGCAGTGCGCCTTGGCCAAATCCATTACCGCGTCGTAGGTGCCGCGATGCGCCCAGTCGCGCTGCCATTCGAGCAGCACCGACAGCGCCGTCACCGGCCTGGCGCCGGCCTGCAGCATCCGCTTCATCGCGTTGTCATGGGCCAGCGCGCTGACGTCGCCGCAGCAGTCTTCGACGACGTAGACCTCGAAGCCGTCGTGCAGCGCCTGGATCGTGGGCAGCGCGACGCAGGTTTCGGTCCACAGGCCGGCCAGCACGATTTTCTTGCGGCCAGTCCTGGCAATGGCGGCGACGAAGTTGGCGTCGTCCCAGGCATTCATGCTGGAACGTTCGATCGGTTCGTTGCCGGGCAGCACGGCGGTGACTTGCGGCCAGGTATTGCCGCTGAAGGATTTCGACTCGATCGTCGACAGCACCAGCGGTACGTCGAAGACGCGGCTGGCCTTGGCCAGCAGCACGTTGTTGTTGATGACGGTCTGGCGGTCGAAGTTGCAGACGCCGAACAGCATCTGCGGCTGCAGGTCGATCATCGCCACGACGCAGTTGGCGGGCGTGAGCAGCCCTTTCTCGCTCAGTGTAGGACGGGGTTCGGTGCGGGGCATGAGGCTCTCCTGGGTGGGTGCGGCGGGTGGACTGCCGCAGTGTCCGGCGAACCGGTCCGGCGCGATTGCATCTGCGTGCCGAATGCGGAGCGGCCACTGAATTCACGCAGCACGCGTCGCGCTGGCATGCGGAGCCTTGAGGACCTATAAGACTCCACTGGCCAGCGACGGGGCGGACAAGTCCTGGCCCCACGAATGTGCCAAAGCCAGGCCAGGGACACGTTGCGAGGGTCATGCCGGATGAAACACGGATCGCTGATTGCCTGGGCCTTGCTGTTGCTCGTGCTCGCCGACGCGGCGTTCGCACTGAACCCGCAATGGAAGATCTCCCAGTACGGCCACACCGCGTGGCGCCTGGAAGACGGCCTGCTGCCGGCATCCACTTATCCGATCGCCCAGTCGCTCGACGGCTACCTGTGGATAGGCACCCAGGCAGGGCTGGTCCACTTCGACGGCGTGCGCTTCGTGCCGCTGGATCCGGCGCTGGGCGAGCTGCCCGATGCGTTCATCACCTCGCTGCGGGCCACGCGCGACGGCGCGCTGTGGATAGGCACGGGGCGCGGGCTGGCCCGGCTGCGCAACGGTGTGCTCACGCGCTTTCCCGAGGCCAACCGGAGCATCAGCGCGACGTTCGAAGACAGCGACGGCGTGCTGTGGTTTACCAGCAGCGCGTCCAATCCGACCGGTACGCCGCTGTGCCGGGTGGTGGCCGAACGCGTCGAGTGTTTCGGCGCGGCCGACGGCCTCGACCTGCCGCCGAACAGCTGTTGCATCGGTTCGCTGCTGCAGGACAGCGACGGCTCGCTGCTGTTGAGTACCGATATTTCCGTGCTGCGCTGGAAGCGCGGCTCGAAGAGCACACAGATATACAACACCGCAAAAGCCACAGCCGGCATCCCGGGCGTGCTGGTACTGGCGACACGCGGCACGGCACCAGCCTGGGTAGGCGTCGACGCGACCGGCCCCGGCCTGGGCTTGAACCGCCTGGGCACCGACGCCTTTTCGCCCGTCGCCGTGCCGGGACTGGACGGTACGACGCTGTCGGTGCGCGCGCTCTACGTCGACAGCCACGACACGCTCTGGATCGGCACGCTGAACGACGGCATCTGGCGCCTGCGCGGCAATCAGTTCGATCACTTCCGCAGCGAACAGGGCTTGTCCGGCAGCAGCGTGTACTGGTTCTACGAAGATCGCGAAGGCAACCTCTGGGTGTCGACGTCCGGCGGACTCGATCGCTTTCGCGACCTGCCGGTCATCACCTTCTCCCACGACGAAGGGCTCAGCGCCGATGAGGCGGTGACGCTGCTGGCCACGCGCGACAGCGGCGTCTGGGTGGCCAATCCCGGCGCCATCGACCAGGTACGCGACGACGGCATCCGCGCACTGCGGCAGGGAGCGGGGCTGCCCGGCAACCAAGTCACTGCGATGCTGGAAGACCACGCCGGTCGCCAATGGATCGGCATCGACAATGCGCTGTATATCTACGACGGGAAGACATTTACGCCGGTGCCGGGACTCGACGGTGCAACGATCGGCATGGTGTACAGCCTGGCCGAAGACACAGACCGGAACATCTGGGCGCGCGTATCCAAGAAGCTCGTGCGCATCCGGGCGGGAAAGGCGCTCGACGAAGTCGTCGCGACCAGCACCAAGCTCGCTGCCGACCCCGCCGGCGGGTTATGGCTGGGCCTCAGAACGGGCGGGCTCGCGCGCTACCGCGACGGCGCGCTCGAAACCCTGCCCCTGGCCGACGGCGCTGACAGGCCGGTGCTGCAGCTGACGCTGGGGCGAGACAGCACGCTGTATGCGTCTACCGAGTCGGGCTTGCTGATCCATCGCGCCGGCCGGCAGCGCCTGCTGCGCGCGCGCGACGGGCTGCCCTGCGACGGGGTGACCGGCGCGCTGGAGCAGGACACGCAGGCGCTCTGGCTGTATACGCGCTGCGGGTTGGTGCGAATCGCGCTCGCCGACCTGCAACGCTGGTGGCAAGGCGAGACAGAGAGCATCGCCAGTACGACACTGGACCGGTTCGACGGCGTGCGTCCCGGCCGCGCGCCGTTTCGCAACACGGCGCAGACGGCCGACGGACGGCTGTGGTTCGTCAACGCCGTCAACCTGCAGACGGTCGACCCGACGCAATTGCCGCCGGTGCGCACACTGCCGGCGCTGATCGAGCGGGTCCAGGCCAACGAAACGGGGTTCGCACCCGCGGCCTCGCTGGTGTTCGGCCCGCAGACGACGGCGCTACAAGTGGATTACACCGCATTGGCGCTGGGCACGCCGCAGAAGGTGGCGTTCCGCTACCGCCTGCACGGCCTGTCGTCCGACTGGCAGGACGCCGGTTCGCGCCGCCAGGCGTTTTTCACCGCACTGACGCCGGGCGACTACCGCTTCGAGGTCGCCGCACGCTATGCGCAGGGGCCGTGGAGCGAGACGCCGGCCACGCTCGCATTCCGTGTGCTGCCCGCGTGGTACCAGACCTGGTGGTTCCGCGTTGCCCTTGCCTCGCTGGTATTGCTGGCCTTCTGGCTCGCCGTCGCGTGGTATTTCGGCCAGGCAGCCCGGCGCGCGCGCGCGCGCATGGAAGAACGCATCGGCGAACGCGAGCGCATCGCACGCGAGCTGCACGACACGTTGCTGCAGGGCGTGCAGGGCCTGTTGCTGCGCGTACACGCCGTGTCCGAAAGCCTGCCGCCGGCGCAGGCCACGACACGGGATGCCATCGAGCAGGCGCTGGACCGCGCCGAGCATATGCTGGTCGAAGGCCGTGACCGCGTGCGCGGCCTGCGCGCCCATGCCACGGGCGACATCGACCTGGCCAGCGAATTGCGCAACCTGGTGGCCGAGACAGGCGACCGCTGCGCGGTGGCAATCGCCCTGCTGATCGAAGGCGGGGTCTATCCGACCCAGGCCGCGGCCAGCGAAGAGATCTATTTCATCGCCAGCGAAGCGGTAGCGAATGCCGTAGCGCATGCGGCGGCGACGCGCATCGATGTCACGCTGTCGTATTCGCCGCGCAAGCTGCGCCTGCGCGTGCGCGACGACGGCTGCGGCGTACCAGCGCAGTGGCGCGAGGCGGAGAGCGAACCCGGCACCGCCGGTCATTTCGGCCTGCAGGGCATGCGCGAACGCGCGCGGCGCATCGGCGGAACCTTGCTGCTGCACTCGTCGGAGGGCGGGGGAACCTGCATCGATTTCCAGATCCCGGCCAGGCACGTGGCGGCACCGCGAGAAGGTTTGGTGAGACGGATTCTTGCTGCGCTGGGGATTTCGGCGCGTGCTCGGCTGTAAGAGCGCCTGACAACGTGGCGGACTACCGGACCTTGAGCCCGTCCCTTCACATGGGTGAAAGGCACTCGTCCGCAAGGGAAGGTGCTGACTGAATTGACCGGCCAACGGGCTGGCCGCCAGTACAAAGCAATTCGATGGCGTTGTAGATAGTCCGCGCCAAATACGAACGGCACCGCGCTACACCATCCCTGGCCAACCGTCCGGCCCGTTGGGCGTGAAGGGCAGCCAGAACCTGCGGTTCTGAAGGGCTGCCTTTCCCCCCTGGAAGCGGACGGCCATTTCTCGCCCCATTTACCATCTGCTGCTTTTTGCGGCGGGTTTTCGCACGGTATTGAAAACCCGGCCATCGACAATCGTCTGTCGCCCATCGTCGCAGCTGCCCCGTAAATTCGCTTCCACGGAACAGCTGCGCCGACAGTACGACGGATCAGTCGCCCAGGAATTTCACGAGCGCCGGAATGACCTGGTCCGGCGCTTCTTCCATCAGCCAGTGTCCCGAACCCTTCACGACCACGCCGGTCACGTTCGTCGCCACCAGGCGTGCCTGCTGGATCAGGAACTCGCCGGAGGCTTTCTCGCCGGTGAGGACGAGCATGGGCATGGGCAGCGCTGTCTTGCCCAGCGCAGCGAAGTCGACGGCATCCTGCTCGAAGGCGCGGAATACTTCGAAGCCGGCACGCATGGCGTTCGGCTTGGCATAGGCGGCGGTATACAGGCGGCGGTCGGCCTCGGGAACCGAATGCTGGGGATCGGCGGCGAAGTCGTTCCAGAAGTGTTCGAAGTAGATGCGTTCGCGCCCGCTGACCAGGGCCAGCGGTGTCTTTCCGTAAAAGTGGAAATGCCACAGGTCGCGCAGCAGCCAGACGTCCTTCCAGTTGCCGATGCCGGGCAGGAAGGCGTCCATCAGCGCAATGCGATCGACATCCTGCGGAAATTTCGCCGCATAGGCATAGGCGACCATCAGGCCGATGTCATGGCCGACGATGCGCACCTTGCCCAGTTTCAGCGCTTCGGCCAGGGCGTGCACGTCGTCGGCCATCACGGCCTTGGTGTAGTTGCTCTGGTCCAGCGACGAGGCGCCGAAGCCACGCAGATCCGGCGCGATGACGCGATGGTTCTTCGCCAGCTGTTTGATCAACGGCCGCCACATATGGCTGTTCTGCGTATAGCCGTGCAGCAGCACGACGGTGCTGCCCTGCCCCGCTTCCAGATAGTGCAGGCGCACGCCGTTGGCTTGCGCGAAGCGGCTCGCCGGTTCTTGCGCCAGCGCAGGCATGCACAGCAGCAGGGCCGCCAGACAGGCCAGCGAGGACAGCCAGCGTTTGAGTGTGTCGAGCTTCATGGGTTACTCCCGGTTGTATGGGTTTCTTTTGCCGAAGGGATAAGCCCGGTGGGGCCTATCCCGCTGAGGTGCAGGATCACTTCGCTGTCGCCGGTTTCGGCGAAATGCAGGCCGCCGGCCGGTTCCGTGTAGAAGCTGCCGGCGGGCAGTTCGCGCAGCGCCGCGGCATCGAAGCGCGCGCCGTAGCCGATGCGCCAGGCGCCGGCTACGACGGTGCCGACGCGCTCGTCGGGATGGCCGTGCGCGGCAATGCGCGTATGCGGCGGAATGCGCAGCATCAAGGTATACAGGCCGGGCTTGGACGGATCGCCGTGCACGACTACCGACTGCACCGCAGCCATGCCGGAGGTGCCCGGGCCGCCGCCGGCGGCGCGGGAGAAATCGAATTCGCCCGGTGCCAGGCGAAGTTCGCCGCGGCCCGGCGCCTCGGCCTGCGCGACAGGCGCGCTGCAAAGCCACAATCCTGCCAGCAGTACCAGGCTGCAACGGCATCGGTACATGGAAATACTCCTCTTTTCCCGGTTTGGACAAGGCAAGGCGGCAGCACGAGCGGTACCGGGCAGGCACCTTTCGCTATTACCACCTTTGGATAAAACAACAGGTTCTGTGCCGGCACCGGCCAGACCAGCCACCGGTGTCACCGGGCAGACTGCCCACGGCGCAGCGGCGCGGCTAGTACGCGAGTGCGCAATCGGCAGGCCGAAGCAGGAGACCGCATCGCCGCCGTGTCATGGCAGCCGCTATCCGCTCAGAACTCCAGGATGCCGCGCCGGATCGCAATGGTGACCGCGTGAGTGCGGTCGCGCGCCTGCAGCTTGGCCAGGATGTTTTTCATATGCGCCTTGACCGTGTCCTCGCTGACATGCAGCGCCATGCCGATCTTCTTGTTCGCATTGCCGGCCGCGACCAGGCGCAATACCTCGATCTCGCGCAGCGACAGCGCATCGGCTGCCATGTGCTCGGCCAGTTCCACGGCCACTTCTGCCAGGATGCAGCGGCGGCCCGCGTGCAGGTTGCGTATCGTGTCGACCAGTTCGCGCCGCAGCATGCTTTTGAGCAGATAGCCGCAGGCACCGGCCTTGATCGCGCGCAGTGTCTGCGCATCGCCTTTGTACGTGGTGAGCACGGCGATGCGTGCCTCGGGGAATTCGCGCCGGATCGCGACGATGGCATCCACGCCGCCCATGTCGGGCATCTGCAGATCCATCAGCGTGACATCCGGGCGCAGCGCGCGGAAGCGTTCGATCGCCTCGCCGCCATCAGCGGCCTCGCCCACCAGCTGCATATCGCCCTGGGCCTGCAGCACGGCGGCGATGCCTTCGCGCAGCAGCGGGTGATCGTCGACGACGAGGACGCGGATCGGCGCCGGCTCACTCATGGATTGGCCTCGTAGGCAACGCGACCAAGCGTCGGCGACTGCATTGTGGGCCAACACGCCGCGGGTATCGAGCGGCAGCATCGCACGGCACGCGGTCTGTGCGACTACCCGAAAGAGTGAGTGCCGGCCTGCGCGGAAGAAGATTCCGGCAACGGCCCGGGCGCCGCAGCATGCCGGCCACCATGCCGACACCTGCACGCTACCTTTCCCCTCGTACAGAAAGCGCTGCGCCGTGCAGCGAAGCACCGGCGCGCAGCGGACTGCAGCCGGCGGCGCTGGGCCGTGTACTGGCCTATATCGATGCGCATATCGGCGAACGCCATACCCTGGAAGACATCGCCCGCGTGGCCTGCGTCAGCCGCTTCCACTTCGCACGGCTGTTCCGCTGCAGCCTGGGAATAAGCCCGATGGCCTTCCTGTTGCAGGCGCGCATCGAACGTGCCCGGCAGCTGCTGGCGGCGCGCACCACCAGCATCGCGGATACCGCGGCAATGCTAGGCTTCTTCGACCAGAGCCACTTTACGCGCACCTTCAAGCGCCTTGCCGGAATCACGCCGGGCGAATACGCCGGACAGCAGGAGCGGCGTGCCGCCGTGTCGTCGACTCCCGCCGCCACTGGCGCGGCGGCACAGGCGGTTCGTCCGCATCGGCCCGCGATCCAGGCGATCGGCGCAGCGGTGCGCGCGCCAGGGCAATTTTCTTCAATAGCGCGGCGAGCGCCGCCGCTACCTTCGGCACCTGCATTTTCATTGCCGGAACCGAAGGAACCTCATGACCATCCTGCTTTCCATGGCCGCGTTCGCACTGGCGGCATCGATCTCGCCCGGCCCCGTGAACCTGGTCGCCCTGAGCGCCGGCGCCCAGCACGGCCTGCGCGCCGGCATGCGGCACGTCACCGGCGCGACGTTCGGCTTTACCGTGCTGCTGCTGTTGACCGGCCTGGGCCTGCACGAATTGCTCGCCCGCCTGCCCTATCTGACGGCCGTCATCCAATGGGCTGGCGTGGCGTTCCTGCTGTTCATGGCCTACAAGCTGGCGGCCGACGATGGCCGCCTGGGCATGGACAAACCCGCCCAGCCGCCGTCACTACTCTACGGCGCAGTGATGCAATGGCTCAATCCCAAGGCCTGGCTGGCGGCGCTGGCCGGCATGGGCGCCTATGCAGCCAACGGCGATGCCGCCCAGGTGTGGACATTTACCGCGATATATTTTGTTATTTGTTACATTTCGCTGGCCAGCTGGGCCTATGCCGGTGCGTTTCTTCGCCCGTATCTGCAGGAGCCACAGCGCATACGCCTGTTCAACCGCCTGATGGCCGTGCTGCTGGCCGCCAGCGCCGCTTTCCTGTTGCTGGCGTAGGTACTGCATCGGCCCGGCCGAAGACCGTCGCGATGATCGCTTCAACTGCTGGCCGGCGAACCTGCGGCGCTGCGGCGCCCTGGCAGGCCTTGCCGTGTCCACCACGAAAAACGCCCCGGCGCAGGGCCGGGGCGTTCGGTTGCGCAAGCGCGACCGGCGGGCTTACTTGATCACGAATTCCTGGCCGTCGATCTTGCAGATGTCGATGCCATATTCCTCGTACGGTTCCTTGCCGGAAACTTCGTAACGAAAGTCGTATTTGCAGACCGAAGTGCCGGTGATGCTGACCGTGACCGTGCCGCCGGTGGCGACTTCGCCGTCGAGCACGCTCTCGCCCCACTCGCCGCTGGAAGACGGGCCGCCGTACAAGGCTTCCAGCGTGCCGCCGGTCTTGTTGACAACGGTGAACGAGACATCGCGTGCCGCGCCCGCAACGCTGGAAAACAACGCCAATGCCGCTGCGGCGGCAATGATGATCTTACGCATGATAGGTCCCCTGTTTTGGCAAAATGCCGTGGGCAGAATAGCCGTCGCGCCGCCTGCCCGGCAATCGTTCGTCAGTGGGCAATGAAAGGAAAGCGCCGAGATGAACGATGCCCGGCAACGCAAGACACGGCCGCCAAGTGCTGCAGGCTTCTTCTAGCGCGATTCCTCACCGCGCCCTATCACGGCAACCTGCGCCGCGCTTCGTCATGCGCAGCCATCGCGGCCAAGTTCCGCACAGCGGAATCTGCGCCGATGCCTGCCGTCAGGACTGATACTGGCCCGGCGTTGCCGCGAAAAAACGCTTGAACGCGCGTTGGAAATGCGCCTGGTCGGCAAAGCCGGCTTCCAGCGCCACATCGACAATCGGCCGGCCGCGACGCAATTGCGCCTGGCCGTATTGCAGCCGGCGATTGACCAGGTAGGCGTGCGGCGTCATGCCATAGCGCTTGTTGAACGCGCGGATCAGGTACGAAGCCGACAGATCAGCCGCCGTGCAGATCTCGTCCAGCGTCAGCGAGCGTGTGCAGTTCTCGCGGATAAATTCCGCCGCCCGCTGCAGCTTGGCATTGCAGTCCTGCGGCAGTGCCCGGGACGGATTCAAACCCTGCTGCAGTTGCGTGAAGTAGGCCACCGCTGCCGCGTGTTTCTGCAACGGCTCGGCAGCGCTGTCCATCAGCAGCGCGCCCAGCCGCTCCAGCCCGGCATACAGCGCCGCATCGGTAGTCAGCATTGTGGAAAACGCCGAGAAATCCTGATTAGCGCTGAAACCGAGGCTGTGCTGCAGCGCGGTGAGCCAGGGCAGGTCTACATACAGCATGCGATACGACCAGCTCGCGTCGTCGATGGGATTGCAGGCATGGACTTCTTCCGGATTCATCACTACCACGGCGCCGGCGCCGACCTGCTCGCGCGCCTTGCCGTTGAGATAGGTGCTGCGTCCACCGGTGATGGCGCCTATCGAGAAGGTGTCATGGGAATGCGGGGAATAGCACACCGAGCGTCCGTCGGCGACGAACCGCGCCTCGATGAAGGGCAGCCTGTCGTCGCGCCAAAACAGGGGTGTTGCGCTATCCGGCATGGCCATTCTCTGGGGTGGTGGCGGAGACGGCGTCCTATTGCGACGCCGCCAGGCTCTTCTCGCGCCGTTCGGCAAATCCGGACATCGCTCCAAAAAACAGGGCGAGCGAGCTGCGCTCCATATACGCCAGCCACAGCGGCAGCGCCTCGCCGCCGCTGCGCCAGCTCGACTGAGCCAAGGGCATATCGCGGTCGAGCGTGAAAATTGCAACCAGCTCCGCGGTACAAAAGAGCACGGTAACCGCGATGCGCCAGCGGCGCGAAGCGATGGACAGGATCAATCCGCGGCCGACGAAAACACAGGCAATCATCACGATCAGCCAGATGGCCACCTGCATTGCCGGCTCCCGGTTTGCGCCAACCGCCAGTGTAGCCGCTCCGCCGTGGCTGCTGCTCTGGCAACAGCACGGCTCGCCGTTGCCTTCGCGGCCGGCTCGCCCTGCCCTCGCGCCTGCCAGGCGCCGATGGACTACTGCCCTGCCTGGAAGCCATCGCGGAACAGGCCGTCGTTCGATTCGATGACGAGATACAGGTGTCCCAGCTGTACACGCCGGGGATCGCCGATGGGCAGGCCCAGGGTTGGCCCTGCCCCCAGCAGCCCCGCGCTGGTGGTAACTACCGAGCCTGACAGCACCGTGTCCATGCCGTGGCTGTTGCGCCAGCTCGCCCAGTTCATGTTCATGGGCGAACCGCCGCATTCGGTGTCGTGCATGGCCAGGGTATTGCTGGTTTCGATCAGGTTATGACCGATGCTCAATTGCGTAGCGAAATTCGCCGGCACGGCACTCAGGCAGGAATGCCAGGAATACGCCGTGGCACTACCACTGGTGAAAATGTTGTGGGCAATGCGCGTGCCGCTGCTGCCGCTGTTGAACACGCCCCAGCCGAAGCGCAGGCCGATCAAGGTATTGTGGTGTACGTCGTGGTTACGCATGACGCAGCTTGCCGCGGTGCATTGCAGGCCGAGGCGGATGCCGGCGTTGACCAGCAGGTTGTGGTGGATATGCAGGTCTTCGGAACTGTCCTGGGCCGATACGTGGATACCGTGCGGATTCGGTGCGGCGAATGCGATGTAGTTCTCGCGATAGGTATTGCGCTGGGAATTGTCCTTGTCGTGGATGCCGCCGCTGATCGGGCCGACGCGGATCTGGTTGTTTTCGAACAACGAATCGCCCGCATCGAACAATGTGGCGGCATAGGCGCCGTTGCTGGTCATCTGCAGCGGGCCGAAATCGCTGTCCTGTACCAGCAGGCGATGGCGCGAGGCATGCACGCCGTCGCCATAGCCGTGAATGAAGGCCGGGTTTTCGTTGCTTCCCAGGCCGCCTTCGCGGCCGTCGGCAAAGCGCACGTTGCGCACGATCAGGCCGGAGCGGCTCGGGTCGCTGAAGATGCCGTACTGGCGCACCTGGGTGAAATCCAGGTCTTCGAACCGCGCGGCGGGAAAATCGTTGATGCCGACATTGATCCAGCTCTGATAATCCTGGTCCATCACGACCACTTCGTCGGGATAGGCGATGAATTGCTTGGCGCGGTTGTCGCGCACGGCGAAACCGCCGCTGAGGTAGCGGCCTTTGCGCAACATCAGCACCTGGGCCGGCGTGCTGCGCGCCAGCGCATAGGCCACGCTCTGGTAGGGCTGGGCCAGGCTGCCGCGGTCGGGCGCATCCACGCCACCAGGGGCGACGAAGACGAAGGCGCTGCGCGTCGCTTCGACAGTCACGCTCTGCGTGAGTATTCGCGGCGTGGGCGAGCTGTCGCGGATTTCCAGGCCGATGACGTAGCTACCTTCGGCAGCGGGCGTGAAACGCAGGGTGCCGTGGCGAAAATCGAGCTGCAGGCCCGCCGGGTTCTGGTTGCCGCCATTGAAAGTAAAGCCGGTGATGCGGAACTCATACGGAAACTGGCCACCGACGACGCCGGGGCGGCTTTCGTAGGGAAGGCCCGGATAGGCCGCCGCGCGCAGCGCCAGGTTGCCGAACATCAGGCTGAGCGGGCTGTTCGGCAAGGTCGCCGGCACCACCACACGCGGCCCTGGTACGTAGCGGCAGCGCACGAATAGCGGCGATGAGTCGGCCGGAACGCTGGCGCTTGCCAGTTCGGACACGGCACAGACCTGGCCAGCAGGTTGGCTGACAACCTGCAGATCCAGCGCCGCTCCGGCCAGTGCAGTCTGGGCGAAAGTGTAGTCATCGTTGAGGTTGGCCGTCAGGGTGGAACTGCCCTGGCGCAGGCGCAATTCGCCGCCCAGGGCGAGGCCACGTATGCGCACGACGACCGGAACCTGCGCGCTGATGCTGGTGACCGGCGCGGGCGGCGCCTCAGCTACAGTCGGAGCAGGCATGGCAGCAGCCATGCCGCTGCCGGCGAGCAGGACTAGCTTGAGAATGACGCTGGATGGCATGAGCAGACGCTCCCGTTGAATTTCTTGTTGTGTTTTTCTGGCGGCAATTCCACTGGTGCACACCTTTCTTTTGCTACATCGCTGCAGGCCGCACCGGCTGAGCACCGGACATTCTTCAGCAGTGCAGGCCCGACGGCAGCGCCGTGTATCGGCGCGACACGACCGGCTGCCCGGTCGGCGCCCGCCGCGACCGGGTGTGCCCGGCGCAGCAAAACGATGACCAGGCCGTGTTTCCCGCGCTTGTCCGCCTTGTGCCAGTACGCGCGCGAGCTGCTGTCACGTATCCGCGCCCTGTTCCGCCGCACCGAGAACACCGCCAATGCGGGCAGCTCGAAAACCCGGCCGGTGGGAGCGACGATGCGCGGCTGCCACGGCGCGGCACGTTGTTGCGCTAGCAACGCAAGAAACGGATGGCCGCAGCCGCCTGGCATGCCCTACCCTGGCTGCCTGTTGCACTCACTACGGCGATTTTCATGAGTACAGTTTCAGCGAGCGCCAGTGGCGCCGGCTTGCCGCAGGCAGTGCCAGCCCTGGCTGACCGCATTGGCGCACTGCCCTGGCCCAGCCTGCAGGCCGAACTCGACGCGCACGGCAATGCGCTGATTCCGGCCCTGCTCGGCGCCGACGAATGCACCCAGCTGCTGTCGCGCTATGCGGACGACACCTTGTTCCGCAGCCGCGTCACGATGGCGCGCCACGGCTTCGGTCGCGGCGAATACAAATACTATGCGTATCCCCTGCCCGATCCGGTACAGGCCTTGCGCGCTGCCTTGTATCCGCCACTGGTCGGCATCGCCAATCGCTGGAACGAAGCCATGGAAATTCCCGTGCGCTATCCGGATTCGCACGCCGACTTCCTCGCCCGCTGCCATGCCGCCGGACAGTCGCGCCCGACACCGCTGCTGCTGCGCTACGGCCCCGACGACTACAACTGCCTGCACCAGGATCTGTACGGCGAACACGTGTTTCCGCTGCAGGTCGCCGTGCTGCTGTCGCGGCCCGGCGAGGATTTCACCGGCGGCGAGTTCGTGCTGACCGAACAGCGCCCGCGCATGCAGTCGCGGCCGGAAGTCGTGCCGCTGCGCCAGGGCGATGCGGTGATCTTCGCCGTCAGCAACCGGCCGGTACATGGCAGCCGCGGCAGCTACCGGGTGAACCTGCGCCACGGTGTCAGCCGCCTGCGCTGGGGCCGGCGTTTTACACTCGGCGTCATTTTCCACGATGCGGGCGCCTAGAGAGGACACGCAGACAGCGGCAGGCGATGGCGCCGCCGGCGTATTTGCGCGACCATCGCCGCGGTCCGTCGCAGGAGCAATGCCATGCCGCTACGAATTCTGGCCGGTGCCAGCGGCTATTCGTTCAAGGAATGGAAAGGCGCGTTCTATCCACAGGTGATCAGGCCCGAGGCGATGCTGGCCTATTACGCCGAACGCCTGCACACAGTGGAGATCAACAGCAGTTTCTACGCCCTGCCCAAGGCCGAGATCGTCGCGCGCTGGGCTGCGTCGGTGCCAGAGGATTTCCGCTTCTCGATCAAGGCACCGCAGGCCATCACCCACCGCGCCCGCCTGAAGGACACTGCGGCAGACGAACTGGCGCAGCTATATCGCGTGCTGGAAGTACTCGGCGACAAGCGCGGCCCGGTACTGTTCCAGCTGCCGCCGACGATGAAGAAAGATCTGCCGCGATTGCGCGGTTTCCTGCAGCTTCTGCCGGCCGATCACCGCGCCGTGTTCGAGTTCCGCCACGACAGCTGGTTCGACGACGAGGTGTACGCCTGCCTGCGCGACTGCGCAGCGGTGCTGTGTCTTTCCGAGCGCGAAGACGCCAGCGCACCGCCGCTGGTGCAGACCGCAGACTGGGGCTATGTGCGACTGCGACTGGAAGCGTACGGCGAGAGCGATCTGGCCGAATGGCTACAGCGTTTTCGCGCCACGCACTGGAACACGGTGCATGTGTACTTTCAGCACAATGTCACCGCGCCAGGCTATGCGGCGGATCTGCTGCGGCTGGCGGCGAAGAAGCGTTCGAAGGCCGAAACGTAGTTGGGGTAAGCCGCAGGCGCCTCCAACCTATGTGTCTGCGCGCTTTTCCTTGTTTTTGTGCGGCTTGTGCTCGACAAAATTCAACACCGTGAGCACCAGCAGGGTGAGCAAGGTGATGGCCAGGGCCAGGAAGTAATAGCCGAAGCCGACCGCC
Source organism: Tahibacter aquaticus (assembly GCF_004363655.1). GTDB lineage: Bacteria > Pseudomonadota > Gammaproteobacteria > Xanthomonadales > Rhodanobacteraceae > Tahibacter > Tahibacter aquaticus. Next base: position 141,421 of record NZ_SNZH01000017.1, on the reverse strand, counting down.
ACGCCGACGATGGACACCATCAGCAGCGACGCTGCCGTGGTGATACCGGCGACGGTCTCGCCGCCCCGGGTGGCAAAGATGGTGCCGGCACCGATGAAGGCCACGCCGGAAACCACGGATTCGACCAGGCGCAAAGGATCGATGGTGATCCCTTGCTGCGAACGGTAGTGCGTGTCGAACAGCAGCAGCTCGCCCAGCTCGACCAACAGTGCCGCCGCGCCGGCGACCAGCATATGCGTACGAAAGCCGGCAGGCCGGTCCTTCATTTCGCGCTCGTAGCCGACCGCGCCGCCCAGGACCATGGCATAGGCGACGCCGACAACCAACCACAATTCCCGCGTTAGATTCTCCATACTGCCGACGATGTCGACTGCGCTGTCAACTTGGCGTCAATGGAAAGCGGCAGGTATGCACGCCCAACGGCGAGGTCGCGGGCGTATGCCCGGGGAATGTGTGACGGCGCAGTTACCGCCACCGATGGTCTGCGCAAGCAAGACCAATGGCACTGACCCGCGCAGCCTGGCCGCTGAGCGGTGCGGTCAGCTTGATGCTGTTATTGAGAAAAACTACAGTCCAGGCAAACCATCGTTGCCGGTAGCGCAAGAATGAAAACCACGCTGGACGAGCTGCAGGCGTTTGCCACCGTGGTCGATACCGGCTCCATCACTGCGGCGGCCGAGCAGATGGGCCAGACCGTGTCCGGCGTCAGCCGCAGCCTGAGCCGGCTGGAGGAAAAGCTCGCCACTACCCTGCTCCGCCGCACCACGCGGCGGCTGGAACTGACCGAGGAAGGCGCGCTGCTACTGGCGCGGGCGCGGCAGATCCTCGACGCGGTGGAAGAAGCCGAAGACCTGCTGTCGGTACGCCGGCAGCAACCCGCCGGCCGCCTGCGCGTGGATACCGCAGCGCCGTTCATGCTGCACGTCGTGGTGCCGCTGGTGGCCGGGTTCCGCCAGCGCTATCCGGATATCGAACTGGAACTGCATACCAGCGATCTGTTCACCGACCTGCTGGAACATCGCACCGACGTGGCCTTGCGCATCGGCAGCCTGCGTGACTCGACCTTGCATGCGCGGCCGCTGGGTACCAGCCGCCTGCGCCTGCTGGCCAGCCCGGCCTACCTGGCCGCGCATGGCAAGCCGACGTCGGTGAAGATGCTGCACAAGCACAGCTTGCTCGGCTTCAACCAGCCGGAATCGCTGAATCATTGGCCGCTGCGCCATGCCGGCGGCGAACGCCTGCATATCAAGCCCAGCCTGTTCGCCTCCAGCGGCGAGACCTTGCGCCAGCTGGCCCTGGCCGGCGCGGGCATCGCCTCGCTGTCGGACTTCATGACCTGCGGCGACCGCGAACGCGGCGACCTGGTGCAGGTGCTGACGCGCGATACGGTGGAAGTGCGCCAGCCGGTGAACGCGGTCTACTACCGCAATACCGCGCTGGCTTTGCGCATTCGTTGCTTTCTGGATTATTTGAACGAGCAGATCCAGGGCGGCTGGAACTGAACCTCACGCAACGGCGACACGCTGTCCGCTTGAATTCTTGCCGGCGCGGCAACGATCTATTGCCCGGCCGCGGCTGTTTCGCTGTCGCACTGCCGGCTACTGTGCGCAGCCTTCAGCGCTATGCCACGCCCCTTCCCGCAAAGGACCAGCCCCATGAATTCCCTGCTCGCTTCCCTGTTGCTCGGCATGAATACCACCGCTACGCCGCCAGCCACGCCACCCAAGCCCGTGCTGATCGTGCTGACCAGCCATGGCAGCAAGGGCAAGACCGGCAAGCCGACCGGGTTCTATCTCGGCGAGCTTACCCACCCGCTGGCCGTGCTGGAAGCCGCAGGCATTCCGGTCGAAATCGCCTCGATAAAGGGCGGCGAACCGCCGGTGGACGGCGTCGATCTGGACGACGCCACCAATGCGCACTACTGGAAGAATGACGAATTCCGCACACGTATCCGCAGCACGCTGCCGCTGGCCGATGCAAAGCCGGAGCGCTATTCGGCGATCTTCTTCGCCGGTGGCCATGGCGCGATGTGGGATTTTCCGGACAGCCCGGCGGTGCAGCGGGTCACGCGCACGATCTACGAGCAGGGCGGCGTGGTCGCCGCCGTGTGCCATGGCCCCGCAGCACTGGTCAACGTGACCTTGAGCAACGGCGACCACCTGGTCAAGGGCAAGCAGGTCAGCGCCTTTACCGACGACGAAGAACGCGCGGTACAGCTCGCCGACACGGTGCCCTTCCTGCTTGCGAGCAAACTGGCCGAACACGGCGCGCTGCACCAGCCCGCGCCGAACTGGACCGCCAAGGTCGTTGTCGACGGACGCCTGGTCACCGGGCAGAACCCGCAGTCGGCCACTGGCGTGGGCGAAAAGCTGCGCGATCTCGTGTTGGCAAAATAAGCGCACGCGCCTTCGTAGGGTACGGTGAGCGAACGCAAAATTTCGACGCGAGGTATTGCTGTCAGGCCATGTCGCAGGACCGTGCGGCGCAATTCGCTGCGCTCATCGGCGCCCTACGAATCGACTTCGTCGGGTGCGATGAGCGAACGCGAATTACACCGTGAGGTGCCTGCTCAATAGCGATCGAACAGATCCTGCAGTTGCGCCGTCGTCGCGCCGCGCGCCAGGCCCAGCAGCAACAGCAGCCGCGCCTGCAGCGGCGTGAGGTTGTCGGCGCTGACAAAGCCACAGCTGTCGTCGTCGACTTCGCCGTTGCGCACGGTGGTGCCGTTGGAGACGCGGCTGGCGCGCACGATGCGCACGCCGCGGGCCGCCGCAGCCGCCAGCGCTTCGCGCCAGTCGGGGCGCAGGTTGCCGTTGCCCACGCCAGCGAAGACAAGGCCGTCGGCACTGCGGCTGGCGGCGTCGATGAGATCCGGGGCCAGGCCCGCATATGCCGTCAGCAGATTCACCCGCGGTGCCTGCGCCGGTACGGCAAAGCCGCCGCGGTCGCGCGTCGGGCGCTGGTATATGAATACATTTCTGTCTTTTACCAGGCCAAGGCGGCCGTACTGGTCGGCGCTGAAGGCGCCGGGCACGCTGTCGCGCTTCTGCAGGCCGCGGGCAGCCAGCAGCACGTCGCCGAAGACCACGACCGCGCCCAGGCCGCGGCAGGCCGGATGCGCCGCAGCGGATACCGCGTGGTAGATATTCATTGGCCCGTCGGCACCCAGCGCCGTGGCCGGACGCATGGCACCGGTCAGCACCACCGGCTTGTCGCTGGTAGTGGTCAGATGGAGGAAATACGCGGTTTCTTCCAGCGTATCGGTGCCGTGCAGCACGACCACGCCGTCGATGTCCTCGCGCGCCAGCACGGCCTGCACGCGTGCCGCGAGTTTCTGCCAATGGCCGAACTCGATATAGGCGCTGTCGATGGCAAACAGCTGCTCGGACTCGACCGTGGCCAGGCCGTCCAGACCCGGCACGGTGGCCAGCATGCCCTGTACGTCGATGGCACCGGCGCGATAGCCGAGCTGGCGGGTCGGGCCGTCCGCGGCACCGGCAATGGTGCCGCCGGTGGCGATCAGGGCGATGCGCGGTAACGCTGCGGACATGCGGCGGAAACTCCTGGGGAAAAGCGGATCAGTGGTGGCGTCGTCGAGCCCATTCGGCAACAAGGCTCCTTGCGGAGCCTTGTTGCTTTTTTACTTTGTTTCTTTTACTGCATCAACGGCCAGCCGCACCGCGTACTAGGCTTCCGCTTCTTCCTTGTACGCATCCACCGGAATACAGGCGCACATGATGTTCTTGTCGCCGTAGACGTTGTCGACGCGGGCCACCGGCGGCCAGTACTTCTGCTGGCGCAGCGTGGCCAGCGGGAACGCAGCGAGTTCGCGCGGATAGGCGTGGTTCCACTCGCTGCCGCAGACCATGCCGGCGGTATGCGGCGCGTGCTTGAGCGGGTTGTCCTCGCGGTCGAGCTTGCCCTCTTCCACTGCACGGATTTCCTGGCGGATCTCGATCATCGCGTCGATGAAACGGTCGAGTTCGTGCTGCGATTCCGATTCGGTCGGCTCCACCATCAAGGTGCCGGCCACCGGGAAGCTCAGGGTCGGCGCATGGAAGCCGAAGTCGATCAGGCGCTTGGCTACGTCTTCGGCGCTGATGCCGGTGGTGTCCTTGAGCGGGCGCAGGTCGAGGATGCACTCGTGCGCGACCAGGCCGTTGCGGCCCGTGTACAGCGTTTCGTAGTACGGCGCCAGACGCTTGGCGATGTAGTTGGCGTTGAGCAGGGCGACCTGGGTCGCCTTGCGCAGGCCGGTCGCGCCCATCAGCGTGACGTACATCCAGGAAATCGGCAGGATCGAGGCCGAACCGTAGTTGGCCGCGCTGACCATGCCGACCGCGCCTTCGCCGCCGAGGGTGCGCGGCAGGAACGGTGCCAGGTGCGACTTGACTGCGCAGGGACCGACGCCAGGGCCGCCACCGCCGTGGGGAATGCAGAAGGTCTTGTGCAGGTTCAGGTGGGAAACGTCGGAACCCCACTTGCCCGGCTTGGCCACGCCGACCAGGGCGTTCATGTTGGCGCCATCGGTATACACCTGGCCGCCGTGCTGGTGCACGATTTCGCAGATCTGCACCACGTCTTCCTCGAACACGCCGTGGGTCGAGGGATAGGTGATCATCAGCGCGGCGAGGCGGCTGCTGTACTTCTCGGCGGCGCGGCGGATGTCTTCCACATCGACGTTGCCGTTCGCATCGCACTTGGTCACCACCACCTGCATGCCGCACATCTGTGCCGAGGCCGGGTTGGTACCGTGGGCCGATTCGGGAATCAGGCAGATGTCGCGGTGCGCTTCGTTGCGCGAGCGGTGGTAGGCGCGGATCGCCAGCAGGCCGGCGTATTCGCCCTGGGCGCCGGAGTTTGGCTGCAGGCTGACCGCGTCGTAGCCGGTGCATTCGACCAGCATGGCTTCCAGGCCGTCGATCAGTTCCTTGTAGCCCTGGCTCTGGGTGGCCGGCGCCAGCGGGTGGATATTGCCGAACTCGGGCCAGGTGACCGGAATCATCTCGGCGGTGGCGTTGAGTTTCATGGTGCAGCTGCCCAGCGGGATCATGGTGCGATCCATGGCCAGGTCCTTGTCGGCCAGCGCACGCAGGTAGCGCAGCAGCTCGTGTTCGCTGTGGTGGGTATTGAACACCGGATGCTGCAGGAACTTGCTGGTGCGCTTGAGGCCGGCCGGCAGCGCTTCGGCCGCGGCGCCGTCGAGGGCATCGATGTCGGCGATGTTGGCGCCGAACAGCTGCGCTACGGCGATGACGTCTTCGCGCGTGGTGGTTTCGTCCAGGCTGATGCCCAGGCTGGCCGCATCGATGCGGCGCAGGTTGAGGCGAGCGGCCTCGGCCTTGGCATGGATCGCTGCGGCGTCGACGCCGACCACGTGCAAGGTATCGAAGAAATCCGGTCCCACGGTGACGCCGGCGGCACGCAGCGCGGTGGCCAGGATGGTGGCCAGGCGGTGTACGCGCGTGGCGATGCGCACCAGGCCGTCGGGGCCGTGGTAGACCGCATACATGCTCGCCATCACCGCCAGCAGCACCTGGGCGGTGCAGATGTTGGAAGTGGCTTTTTCGCGGCGGATATGCTGTTCGCGCGTCTGCAGGGTCAGGCGGTAGGCCGGCTTGCCCTGGCTGTCGATGGACACGCCGATCAGGCGGCCCGGCATGGAGCGCTTGAAGGCGTCGCGGCAGGCCATGAAGGCCGCATGCGGACCGCCGAAGCCGAACGGCACGCCGAAACGCTGGCTGTTGCCGACGACGATGTCGGCGCCCCATTCGCCCGGTGCAGCGATCAGGGTCAGCGCGAGCAGGTCGGTGGCGACAGCGACCAGGCCGCCACGGCCGTGCACGGCCTGGGCCAGCGCGGCGTAGTCGTGGATCTGGCCGAAGGTGTTCGGGTATTGCAGCAGTGCGCCGAAGGCATCGACGCCGGCGGCTTCGCTGTCGTCGCCAATGTGCAGCTGGATGTCCAGCGGCTCGGCGCGGGTCTTGAGCAGTTCCAGCGTCTGCGGGTGCACGCCGCTGGAGACAAAGAAGGTGTTGGACTTGGACTTGGCCGAGCGCTTGGCCAGGGTCATCGCCTCGGCCGCGGCGGTAGCTTCGTCCAGCAGCGAGGCGTTGGCGATTTCCATGCCGGTGAGGTCGGCGCAGAGGGTCTGGAAGTTGATCAGCGCTTCCATGCGGCCCTGGGAGATTTCCGCCTGGTACGGCGTATACGCGGTATACCAGGCCGGATTTTCCAGGATATTGCGCAGGATGACGTTAGGTGTGTGGGTGCCGTAATAGCCCTGGCCGATAAAGCTCCTGAACACCTGGTTGCGCTGGGCGATCGCGCGGATCTTGGCGATGGCTTCCACTTCCGAGATCGCGCCGGGCAGGGCCAGCGGGGCAGCGGACTTGATCGAAGCCGGCACGATGGCGTCGGTCAGGGTCTCGAGGGAGTCGTGGCCGACAACACCGAGCATATGCGCGATTTCGGCATCGTTGGGGCCGATATGGCGTTCGATAAAGGCGTCGTGGTGCTCGAGTTCGCGCAGGGAGGGTGTGCTGTTCTGGCTCATGATGGAGACGTCCGAATACGACGCGCATGCCGCACGTCGGGGCGCCCCTCTGTCCTTTTGCCTGAGAGTTTGGAAGCGCGGACGCTTCGTGCCCCTTCGGCGCCGGATCCAACCGGTCTCTCCAGAGTGTTCGCGCGCGGTGGTTGGGGAGCCTGAGCGATTACGGGCGTTGCGCCTTCGGCAGCGGGGCGGAGCCCGCTTCTCCCACCGGGTGCGTAGCCGGCGAGTATAGCGGCCGGGCCGGCCCAAGGCGACGGGGGCCGAAACACCCTGCCCGGCCAACGGCAGGGCCGTCGTGACCGCCGCCGCCCGGCGGGCAGAAAATCCCGACCAGGCGGCGGCAGGGCTTATCCGTCCCCTGCGCCTGCAACGGTCAGGCACACGGGAATTTCACTTTCTACGCATTTCCTTTTCTGGACAAATCGCTAAAACTCGGGTCATTGCACTCGTCGCAAACCGGGCCAGCGTCCATGCCACAGTCGAGTACGCCACGCCTGCACGCCGCACTGGATGCCGTCGGTACGCCACTGCTGCTGTTGCAGGGCAGCCAGGTCGCCCATGCCAACCCGGCCGCGCTGCGCCTGGCCGAAAGCCTGGCAGGCGGCCAGGGCGATCCGGAGCTGCGCCTGCGCGAACTGGTGGATCGCTGCCGCAGCGAGCACGGCAATGCCCTGCCCGGCCGCTCGCTGCTGTTGCCGCTGGCCGGCGAGGATGCCGCGCTGGCCCTGCTGCTCGACTACGAGCCGCTCGCTCCCGCGGCGCAGCCGGACGGCAGCGAACTGGAACTGGCCCTGGCTCGCCTCAACACGGTGCAGGAACAGCTGGTGCAATCGGAGAAGATGGCCTCGCTGGGCCAGCTTGCCGCTGGCATCGCGCACGAGATCAACAACCCCATCGGCTACGTGCATTCCAATCTCGGCACCCTGCAGGAATACCTCAACAACCTGTTCGGCCTGATCGAGTGCTGCGACAGCGTGATTTCGCAACAGGGCGTGATGACGCCCGAGCGCCGCGCCGAAGTCGCCGAGCGCAAGCGCGCCATCGATTTCGGCTTTCTGGTGCAGGACTTGCCGCAACTGCTGGCCGAGTCGCGCGAAGGCATAGACCGGGTACGCCGCATCGTGCAGGACCTGCGCGATTTCTCCCGCGTCGACCGGCTGGAAACCTGGTCGCTGTACGACCTGCACCGCGGCCTGGACTCGACCCTGGGCATCGTCTGGAACGAGGTCAAGTACAAGGCCGAAGTGCGCAAGGAATACGGCAACCTGCCGCTGGTCGAATGCCTGCCGTCGCAGATCAACCAGGTGTTCGTCAACATACTGGTGAACGCGGCCCAGGCGATCGAGCAGCGCGGCGAGATCGTGGTGCGCACGGGGACGCTCAACGATACAGTGTGGATCGAGATCGCCGACAACGGCAGCGGCATTGCGGCCGACAACCTCAAGCGCATCTTCGATCCGTTCTTCACCACAAAACCGGTCGGCAAAGGCACCGGCCTGGGCCTGTCGATCTCCTACGGTATCGTGCACAAGCACCATGGCGACATCGCCGTGGAAAGCCAGCCGGGCCGCGGCACCACCTTCCGCATCGTGCTGCCGCAGCGGCAGGCAGCCTGAGTCCTGCGCCAGCGACAAGGAATCGCATCCATGTATCGCGTACTTATTGTCGACGACGAACCGAACATCCTCACCGCGCTGCGGCGAAATTTGTCCAATATTCCACCCAGCATGCTCGACGGCGAGCGGCTGGAGCTGATTCCCGCCAACAGCCCCGAGGACGCGCTGCAGCTGGCAGTGGCGGAAAATTTCGACCTGGTGATTGCCGACCTGCGCATGCCCGGCATCAGCGGCGTCGACCTGCTGGCCGAGATCGCCGCGCGCCAGCCCTACGTGGCGCGCATCCTGATGAGCGGCTATGCCGACCTGGAAGCGATCATCACCGCGGTGAACCAGGCGCGCATCTTCCGCTTCATCCCCAAGCCCTGGAACGACAACGACCTGCGCATGGCCGTGGTGCAGGCGCTGCATTACCGCGCCATCCTGCTGGAAAACCAGCGCCTGGCCGATCTGGTACGCGCCCAGCGCGGCCAGCTCGAACGCCAGGATGCGGAATTGCGCCGGCTGGAAATGGAACATCCGGGACTGACGCGGCTGGAGCGCGACGAGTCCGGCGCAATCTTTATCGACGAGGATGATCTGTAGCGAAGCCGCAGGCGATCGCCGCGGCGTGTTCGGTTCCTGCGCGCAACCGGCTTGATGGGATAGCCATTACGGAGTTCCGCCATGCCACCATCACGCCCGCCATCCTTTGCGCCATCGCCGCCGCCGCGCTGTCGTGTACTGCGGATTTCGTCGTCACGCGCATGCTGTTCGATCCTTGAAGCCAGCACCGCAGGCTGCGATCAGGGTTTCGCCATGACGCGCGCGGCCGGCACAGTGCCCGCACTGGCCGGGCGCTCTTTTCCACCCTTCCACTAACCCGTCGCCGCCATGCGAAATGCCTCGCGCACCATGCGGCGCAGTTCCTCGTCGTCCCAGGGCTTGGCCACGAAGCGGTAGACGGCGCCACGGTTGACCGCTTCGGTCAGCGAGGCGAAATCGCTGTAGCCGCTCAGGATCAGGCGCACGGTGGCGGGATACATGTCCTTGACCCGGCTGAGGAATTCGGTACCGCTGATATCCGGCATGCGCTGGTCGGAAATGATCACCTGCACCGGCTGCGCGGCGAGGATCTCGAAGGCCTGGCGCGCGCTGGTCGCGGTCTCGATGCGATAGCCGTCGCGGCGCAGCAGGCGCACCAGTGCCCGCAGCACGTTTTCCTCGTCGTCCAGCAGCAATAGCGTGCCGCCACCGCCCCGCTCCTCCAGCACGCCGTTCATCGCATCCTGGCGCAGGTAGCGCCGACGCAGCACGTCGAAGGTCTGCGCCTCGGGCATGGGCACGCAGAAGTAGTTGCCCTGGAACTGGTCGCATTCGTTGCGCCGCAGGAACGCGGCCTGGCCCAGGGTTTCCACGCCTTCGGCGCTGACCGTCATGCCCAGCTGATGGCCTAGGGAGATGACGGCCCGGCAGATGCCGGCCGAGCCCGGGTCGGTGATGATGTCGCGTACGAAGGACTGGTCGATCTTCAGCTTGTCGATGGGAAACCGCCGCAGATAGCTCAGGCTGGAATAGCCCGAGCCGAAATCGTCCAGCGACAGGCTGACACCCAGCGCCTTGAGCGAACGCATCGCGACGATGACGCGCTCGACTTGCGCCATCACCATGCTTTCGGTCAGCTCCAGCTCCAGATAGCGCGGCGGCAGACGCGACACTTCCAGCGCGCGCTGTACGCGTTCGAGAAAATCGGGCCGCTGCAGCTGCACGGCCGATACGTTCACCGCGACGGTGAATTCGGCCAGGCCGCTGTCGAGCCAGCCGCGCGCGCGGCGGCAGGCCGATTCCAGCACCCATTGGCCCAGCTCGACGATGATGCCCAGTTCTTCGGCCACCGGAATGAAACGCCCCGGCGCCAGCAAGCCGTGCTGCGGATGATTCCAGCGCACCAGCGCCTCCACGCCGCGCACCTGCCAGTCGTGCGCACCGATCTGCGGCTGGAAATGCAGCACCAGTTGGTCGTTGAGAATGGCCTCGCGCAGACCCAGGCCGAGTTCGCGCTTGTCTTTCAGTGTCTGCGAATAGTCGTTGGAGAACGAGGCCACGGCGTTACGGCCATCGTCCTTGGCCTGGATCATGGCCGCTTCGGCCTGGTGCATGAGTTCGCGCGCCTGTGCGCCGTTCTCCGGAAAGCAGCTCACGCCGACGCTGCAGGTGAGATAGATCTGCTGCGTACCCAGAGTGATGGGCTGCTCGATCAGCTGGCGCAGCGCTTCGCCCAGCTCCTGCTGGTCGGGTCCGTCCAGGCTATCCACGCGCACCAGCAGGAATTCGTCACCGGCGATGCGTGCGACGCGGCCCTGCTCGCCCAGCGACTGCAGCAGGCGCTGCGCCACTGCATGCAGCACCTGGTCGCCGACGACATGGCCGCGGGAATCGTTGATCAGGTGAAAGCGGTCCAGGTCCAGATAGAACACGCTGACGCGCCCTTCGCGCAGTGCGGCCGCGGCGAGCGCGGCATTGAGAAACGCCTCGATCTGCTCCGTGCGCGGCAGGCCGGTGGTGGCGTCGTGGCTGGCGTAGTGGGCCAGTTCCTTCTCGTAGCGGCGCCGCACGGTGATATTGCGCGCGACGGCGAAGATGCGCTGGTCCGGCGACAGCGCCGCCGCCCATTCCAGCCAATGTACTTCGCCCTCCGCATCGACCCAGCGATTGACGAAGGCGTCGACGCGGCCCTGGGCCAGCACCTGGGCGGTGAAGGTCGCGGTGGCCGCGACATCGTCGGCATGTACGTAGGCGCGCCAGTCGCTGTGCAGCACCTGGGCCGGGCTGCGCTTGAGCAGCAGATGCGTGGCCGGGTTGAACTGCGACAGTCGCCCCTGCGCATCGACAATGACGAACAGTTCCGGCGACAGGGAGAAGAAGCGATCGCGCTCCAGGCGCGCCTCTTCCGCCTGCAGGCGCTCGCTGATGTCGCGGAATACCACTACTGCACCGGCGACTTCGCCGTCGAAATTCAGCGGCGAGGCGATCAGGTCTACCGGCATGGGCCGGCCGTCGCGCCCGGCGAACTGGGCGTGCTCGGCGATGCGCGCATCCTGCTGCATCGCGCGCATGGCCGGGCCGCCAAGGGCCGAAGCGGCACTCAGCTGCAGCGCCTCGCCGGCCTGCGGCAATTCGCTGCCATCCCAGCCCAGCATTTCGCGCGCGGCCTGGTTGACGAAGGTAAGGCGGCCGCTGCGGTCGATCGCGTACAGGCCTTCGCCGATGCTCGCCGCCATCGCCCGCACGAAGGCCAGCTGCTGCGCCACGCCGCGCTGCGCCTCGCCCAGATGCAGGTGCATCCAGCAGCGCTGCACATTGCTCACGGTGAGGCGGGCGAACTGCTGCAGCAGCACCTCGTCATCGTCGTCGAACACGCCGTCGCGCAGGCCGAACCACTCCAGCGTACCGATGACGATGCCGCGGTCCGAACGCAGCCCCATGCCCAGCCAGTGGCCGTTTTCCGTGGCGGCTTGCCCATCGTCCGGCACGGTTTGCCAGCTCTGGCGTTGCGGCTCGGCCAGGCCCATCGCCTGGCTGCGCAGCGCGGACGGCAGGCGGTCTGCCTGGCAGAACCGGGCCGGCCGCGTCACCACGCAGATCACTTCGCGGCCGCGCTGCTGTACCGCGGCAGGTTCAAGGCCGACGCGGACGAAATCGACGCCGTCGATCTGTGCCATCGAACGCGCCAGCTGCAGCAGCAGCGCGTGTACGTCGTTCAAGGCGGCCGCGGCGAGCGCTACCTGGTTGAGGTCGAGCAACTGGTCGCGGCGCAGCAGCGATTGTTCGTAGGTGCGGCGCAAGGCCTGCTCGGAGGCGCGAAAGCGCGTGACATCGCGCGCAATCAGGAACAGCCCGCTGGTGCGGGCGCGATCGCGCAGCGGCACCAGGATCAGTTCGAGTTCGCGCGCGCGGGCACCCGGCCGCGGCACCGTCGCCTCCATCGACTGGGCCGTGCCGCGCAGCACTGAGGGCAGGCGCACCTGCAGCGCGGCATAAGTGGAGTCGTCGAACAGCTGCTGCAGCGGCACGTCGTCGAGTTCGCCCTTGCTGCGGCCGAAGACCAGGCGTGCGGCCTCGTTGGCGCCGCGGATGCGGCTTTCCGCATCGAGGTAGAGCACCGCGTCCGGATGATTGTCCAGCAGCGAGCGGTACAGTTCCCTGCCCTGCTGCAGCAGCGCCACGGCTGCATCGCGCTGGAATACGAGTTCGGCAATCGTCGCCGCGACGCGGGCCATGGTCTGGGCAGAAGAATCCGCCTCACGGCGATCATTCAGCGCAATCAGCAACTGGCCCATGCGCAGGCCGTCGACTTCATGCAGTGGCTCTACCCACAGGCTGCTGTAGCCGTCGGCAATGGCCAGCTCGCTCCAGCGCACCAGGGAAGTCGTCGCACTGCGCAGATCGAACCAGCCTTCCGCGCGTGCCAGCTCGCTGGACTCGGCCAGGGCCGCGAACAGCGCCGCGGTGACTACGTCGCTGCTGCCGCTCCAGCAGCAGGTCCGTCCGTCCTCGCGCACGACCACGCCGATGGCCGCGGTCGGAAATTCCAGCCGCAGCAGTTCCGCCAATTTTTCCAGCACGCGTTCGCGCGGCGCGCCCAGCGCCAGCAGGCGCAGGATTTCATTCTGCCGCCGCAACCATTGCGCACCGTGATGCAGGCGACGGGAATCGCTCATGCCTGAGATCGCTCTCCGGGGAAATGCAGCAAAGCGCACGATGCAAAGAAATATACACGCTCACCCTTGCCAGGATTCAACCGTCGCTGCGCGAAGACTGCATCACGTCGCGCAGCGCCGCCTGCAGGCGTGCATGAACCTGGATGAAAGAGCGCCAGAGAAACGCCGCCAGCGCCGCCGCCACCAGCAGCAACAGCAGCAACACTTCGCGCGAAGGCAGGATGGCCGAGCCCAGCGCCATGACGAGCACAGCCAGAATCACCAGCACAGCCAGTGGAATCATTTTGCCCAGTACGCGGCGCAGGGCGAAGGTGCGTGCACCGGCAGCACCGTCGCGTATGCCCAGTTCGGCCAGCACCATGCCCAGCGCATCCGCCTTGCGATAGGCCGCGATCAGCATGGGCATGGAGACGAACAGTGCCAGCGACCACAGCAGGCTGCGGCGCAGGGTTTCGCCGGCCGTCCATTGCGGCAGCCATTCCAGCATGCGTGGCTTGAGCCAGGCCGCGCCGAGGAATACCGCGACCACCAGCGCCATGTTGATCACGATATGCAGCACCAGGCGGCGCAGCATGTGGGCGATCGCGGCGTTCTCTTCCACCGGCCCGAGGCCGGCGATCCAGTGCGCGTAGGCGATCATCAGCGAACGCACTTTGCGTGGCAGCAGACTGTGCAGGCGATCGGCAATGCGGTCGGACGAGCGCAGCAGGATGGGCGTGACGAAGGCTGTCAGCACCGAGGCGGCGACCGCGATCGGATAGAGGAAATCGCTGATTACGCCGCTGGCCAGGCCGACACCGGCAATGACGAAGGAAAATTCGCCGATCTGCGCCAGGCCCAGGCCCGCGCGCAATGCCGTGCGGCCGTCGTTGCCGGCGATGACGCCGCCGAAAGTCACGGCCAGAGTCTTGCCGATCACCACGACGGCGGCGACCAGTACCACCGGCACGATGTACTGGAACAGCAGACCGGGCTGGATCAGCATGCCGATGGCGACGAAGAACAGCGCGCCGAACATGTCGCGCACCGGCTCGACCAGATGCTCGACGCGCTTGACCGACGCTGCCTCAGCCACGATCGCGCCGGCGACGAAGCCGCCCAGGGCCACCGAGAAACCCGCCTTCGCCGCCAGCAGCGCCGCGCCGAAGCAGATAGCCAGCGACGTCACCAGCAGCATCTCGCTGCTGCCTTCGGCCGCGACATGGTCGACCAGCCGCGGCAGCAGCAACAGGCCCAGTATCAAAGCCACTACGATGAACAGACTGAGCTTGCCGACCGTGGCCAGGGCCATGCCGGGCTCCACCGAACCGGTGATGGCGATACCCGACAGCACCGCAATCAGCACGATGGCAAAGATGTCCTCGATCACCAGGATGCCGAAGACCAGCCGGGCAAAGCGCTCCTGCTTCTGGCCGGCCTCGTGGATTGCCCGCAATACCAGCATGGTCGAAGAAATCGCCATCATCGCGCCGAGGAACAGTGCATCCATGGTGCGCCAGCCGAACCAGCGGCCGAGTTCGTAACCGGCCCAGAGCATCAGCATCACTTCCACGCCGGTGGCGATCAGCGCCGCCGCACCGACTTCGCGCAGGCGGGCCAGACTGAATTCCAGCCCCAGCGAGAACATCAGCAGCACGACGCCGAGATCGGCGAAGCCGCGGATGCTTTCTTCGTCGGTGATCAGGGCGAAAGGCGGCGTATGCGGCCCGATCAGCAGGCCGGCCAGGATATAGCCCAGCACCACCGGCTGGCGCAGCTTGTGGAAGATCAGGGTCGTGCACCCGGCGACGACCATGATGACGGCGAGATCGGTGAGAAATTCGATTCCGTGCATGGCCTACGTGTACCGTGCTGCCCAGGGCGACAGCAAGCGTCGATTACAGCGGCCGCTGTCGCCACACGGAACGCCTGCGATCGGGCAGGCACGGTGTCGAATCCTGCCTTTTGTTCTCTGTCAGCAGCCTCTCGTACCTGTAGAGGTGATCGGCCCCGCATGACGTGGCTGCGAAAACGCCAGGCGAACAGCGCCACGACGCCGGCGTCGAAGGCCGCTTGATCACTGCATAGACAGTTTTTGCTCACAACTTCGCCAAATGCCGCTCAATGACGGCGGGCGCAAAAAAAATTTCATCAAAGGGGTTGACGGTCGAGGTCGCCCTCCCTAAGATTCCGCTCCTCCGCAAGGGGGCCATAGCTCAGCTGGGAGAGCGCTACAATGGCATTGTAGAGGTCGTCGGTTCGATCCCGACTGGCTCCACCAGGATTCATACGCAGTACGTTTTTCAACAGTCAGAAGAGGTTACGTCCCCATCGTCTAGAGGCCTAGGACATTACCCTTTCACGGTAGCGACCGGGGTTCGAATCCCCGTGGGGACGCCAATCAAAAGGAATGCAGGATGCATTCCGCTCCAAGTGAAAGTTGGAGCAAAATCAACAAAAGGAATTGTTGTAGTTTTATGGAGTGGTAGTTCAGTCGGTTAGAATATCGGCCTGTCACGCCGAGGGTCGCGGGTTCGAGTCCCGTCCACTCCGCCAACTGTCAAGGAACCCGCCTACGGCGGGTTTTTTGTTGTCTGCGTTTTGCCGCCTCGCGGCTGAAGATGCAGACGGCTCCTGCGATGAAACAACAGCGGAAATTTCAACGCCGGCGGATCAGCCCTGGCGGCGCTGCAACGGCTGCTGGCTGTCCGGCGGCATGGGTCTGAGCGTACCGACGGAATGCCCCTGCTCGCCAAGGTATTCCAGCCAGCGCGTGAGGAACTGGTTCATGCGCAGGCGATGCTGGAATACCGTCTGCGCCGGCGGATACGGCCCCAGCACATCGATCAGATGACGGCCCGGATGGCAGTGGGTGGCCTCAGCAAGGCGTGCATCCTGGTACAGGCGCAGCCAGGCTGAGGGGGAAAGTTCGCCGCTGGCACTGTCGCGCAGGCAATAGTTGAGGCGCAGTTCCACCGTATAGCGGTGCTGTTCGATCAGATCGAGGCGCACGTCCAGGCCATCGTCGATGCTGGACAGATACGTCCCGGCGGACAGGCGCTGCGGCGCGAACAGCCGCACCAGGCGCCGATGATTTTCCGCGTACAGGCCCATCAGGTAGGCAAAGCGGCCCGGGAACAGATTCAAGCGTTTGTCGGCAACTGTCGTCATGCGCAGAATCATAGCAGCGGGCCGTGACACGACCAGACTGCCCAGAATCGGCCGGCGCTGTTAGGATGGGGCTCCACTGCCCGCAGCCGGCGCGACGGATTTTCCGCCCCGGTGCCGGCGCCTTCCCGAGTGCCCCGGCCCTTGCCGCACGCTGTTGCGCCGCACGGCGCGCTCAGAACATGTGCCGCTCTATGCCCAGCGCCGAGAGGATCTTGCTGGCAATTTCCTCGATCGAGGTATGCGTGGTGTTCTGCACCGGAATGCTTTCGCGCTTGAACAGCTTGTCGGCCTGGGCCAGTTCCCAGCGGCATTGTTCCAGCGTGGCGTAGCGGCTGTTGGGACGGCGGTTCTCGCGCACCTGGGCCAGGCGCACCGCGTCGATGGACAGGCCGTACAGGCGATGGCGGTACGGCCGCAGCTGCGCCGGCAGTTCCATCTTTTCCAGATCGTCGTCGGTCAGCGGATAGTTCGCCGCCTTTACGCCGTAGTGCAACGCCATGTACAGGCAGGTCGGCGTCTTGCCCGAGCGCGACACGCCGACCAGGATCATCTCTGCATCGGCATAGTTGGTCGACACGCCATCGTCATGCGACAGGGCGTAATTGGTCGCGTTGATGCGCGCCTCGTACTCGGCGAAGTTGACCAGGCCATGGGCCTTGTTCACATGCCGCGAACGCATCGTGCCCAGCTCGGCTTCGAGCGGGCCGATGAACGGCGCGAACACGTCCACCATCAGCGCACCGCTGGTGGTAAGCACTTCGGTCAGGGCCGGATCGATGACGGTATTGATGACGATGGGCCGTTGCCCGGTCTGGGCATGGCAGGTCTTGATGCGGATCGCCGCAGCGGCGGCCTTGATCTCGTCGTCGACGAAGGGAATGCGGAAAGTGTCGAATTCGATGCCGTCGAACTGGGTCAGCACCGAATGGCCTATGGTTTCGGCGGTGATGCCGGTACCGTCGGAAATGAAGTAGATCGTTCTGCGCATGGGCGTCCTGGCAACGGCAACGGAACAAAACGGCGGCCTTGTCCAGCCGGGCCCGGCAGGCGAAGCGTCTGGGCAGGCCGGAAAACGGCGCGAGGCGTGGAAGTGTAGGCGATGTATCTGCGATGTCGCAGCGCACAACTTGTTTCATCGCGCGCGAACCCGGAAAATTGACCGTCTTTTCTGACGCCGACGCCCGTCGGCGGATCTGCACCACCGCGCTACCGCCCTGCCCTTGCCGCTCGCCGCGGCCAGCGGCAATGGTCGCGCCGCCGGCAGGTTGCGCAGGGCCCGGTGTCGCATCCTTACCGCAATCCGGAGATTGACCTTGAGCGACCTGGTGCTTTGGCTGGACAACCTGCGACTTGCCGATCTGGGCAAGGTCGGTGGCAAGAATTCGTCGCTGGGCGAAATGATCGGCAACCTGGCCAAGCTCGGTGTCTCGGTGCCGGGCGGCTTCGCCACCACGGCCGATGCATTCCAGCAGTTCATTGCCCAGAGCGGCCTGGCCGATCGCATCCAGCAGCGCCTGGCCGGGCTGGACGTGGAAAACGTCGATGAACTCAACCGCGCCGGCGCCGAGATCCGCCGCTGGGTGATCGAAACGCCGCTGCTGCCCGAGTTCGATGTGGCAGTGCGCGGCGCCTACGCCAAACTCTGTGCCGATGCCGGTGGCAGCGACGTTTCCGTCGCCGTGCGCTCTTCCGCCACCGCCGAAGACCTGCCCGATGCATCGTTTGCCGGCCAGCAGGAAACCTTCCTCAATGTCACCGGCGCGGACGACGTGATCCTCAAGGTGAAGGAAGTCTTCGCCTCGCTGTACAACGACCGCGCGATCGCCTATCGCGTCCACCACGGCTTCAAGCACGAAGACGTGTTTCTTTCCGCCGGCGTGCAGCTGATGGTGCGCTCCGACGTCGGCGCCTCCGGCGTGCTGTTCACGCTGGACACCGAATCGGGTTTTCGCGACGTGGTATTCGTCACCGGCAGCTACGGCCTGGGCGAAATGGTGGTCCAGGGCGCGGTGAATCCGGACGAGTTCTATGTCTACAAGCCCACGCTGAAAGCCGGCAAGCCGGCCATCCTGCGGCGCCAGGTCGGCGCCAAGCAGCAGCGCATGGTGTATTCCAGCGTAGCGGGCGAGCGCGTGCGCATCGAGGAAACGCCGGCGGCCGACCGCACGCGCTTCTGCCTCAGCGACGAAGACGTGCATGAGCTTTCCCGACAGTCGCTGGTGATCGAACAGCATTACGGCCGACCCATGGACATCGAGTGGGCCAAGGACGGCATCACCGGCAAGCTGTATATCGTGCAGGCGCGCCCGGAAACGGTGAAGTCCCGCGCCCGCGCCACGCAGATCGAGCGCTATCAGCTCAAGGGCAGCAGCAGCGTGCTGACCGAAGGCCGCGCCATCGGCCAGAAGATCGGCGCCGGCACGGCCAAGGTGATCCGCTCGCTTGCCGACATGAGCCGCGTACAGCCCGGCGACGTACTTGTCGCCGACATGACCGACCCCGACTGGGAACCCGTGATGAAGCGCGCCGCCGCCATCGTCACCAACCGCGGCGGCCGCACCTGCCACGCCGCCATCATCGCGCGCGAACTGGGCGTACCGGCCGTGGTCGGCTGCGGCAATGCGCTGGACACGATTCCCGACGGCGCCGAAGTCACTGTCTCCTGCGCCGAGGGCGATACCGGTTTCATCTACTCCGGCAAGCTCGATTTCGAGCGCATCACGGCTGACCTGGATGCCATGCCGCCGGCGCCGCTGAAGATCATGATGAACGTGGCCAACCCCGAGCGCGCCTTTGACTTCGCCATGCTGCCGCATGCAGGCGTGGGCCTGGCGCGTCTGGAAATGATCATCAACAGCCATATCGGCATACACCCCAAGGCACTGCTGGAATACGCCAGGCAGGATGCGGAGACCAAGCGCAAGATCGACGAGCGCATTGCCGGCTACAGCGATCCGGTCGCGTTCTACGTCGACCGCCTGGCCGAAGGCATCGCCACCATCACGGCGGCATTCGCGCCGCATCCGGTCATCGTGCGCCTGTCCGACTTCAAGTCCAACGAATACGCCAACCTCATCGGCGGCGCACGCTACGAGCCGCACGAGGAAAACCCGATGATCGGCTTCCGCGGCGCCGCGCGCTACGTCGACCCGAGCTTCCGCGACTGCTTCGCGCTGGAATGCCGCGCGATGAAGAAGGTGCGCGAGACCATGGGCCTGGACAACGCCTGGGTCATGATTCCGTTCGTGCGCACGCTGGAGGAAGGCCGCAAGGTGATCGAGGTGCTGGCCGAGAACGGCCTCAGGCGCGGCGAGAACGGCCTCAAGCTCATCATGATGTGCGAACTGCCGTCGAATGCCCTGCTGGCCGAGGAATTCCTTGAAATCTTCGACGGTTTTTCAATCGGCTCGAACGACCTGACCCAGCTCACCCTGGGCCTGGACCGCGATTCGGCCATCGTTTCGCACCTGTTCGACGAGCGCAACCCGGCGGTGAAGAAGCTGCTGTCCATGGCCATCCAGACGGCCCGGGCCAAGGGCAAGTACGTCGGCATCTGCGGCCAGGGCCCGTCCGACCACCCCGACCTGGCACTGTGGCTGATGGACCAGGGCATAGAATCGGTGTCGTTGAACCCGGACACCGTAGTCGACACCTGGCTGAAACTGGCCAAGGCCAAGAGCGCCACCTGATCGTGTGCGGCGCAGGCGGCCCGGTGCCGCCTGCGCCGCTGCGAACGCCATCGCACAGCAAGGATAGAAATGCGCCTCTGGGTCGATGCCGACGCCTGCCCCAACGTGATCAAGGACATCATCTTCCGCGCCGCCGACCGGGTCGGCGTGGAAACCATCCTGGTCGCCAACCAGTACATCCGCACACCGCCCTCGGCGCATATCCGTTCCATGCAGGTTCCCGGCGGCTTCGACGCAGCCGATACGGCCATTGTCGAACGCGTGGAACCGGGCGACCTGGTCGTCACTGCCGATATTCCGCTGGCTTCCGCCGCGATCGACAAGGGCGCCCTGGCGCTTAATCCACGAGGCGAATTGTATACAGCCGACAGCATCGCCCAGCGCCTGAGCCTGCGCAATTTCATGGACGAGCTGCGTGGCGCCGGCGTCGACACTGGCGGCCCCGCCGCCTTCCACGCGCGCGACCGCCAGGCCTTCGCCAACCAGCTCGACAGCTGGTTGGCGCGGTACAAGAAAAGCCAACCTTAGAAACGTAGGCTGGGGTAAGCCGCCAGGCGCACCCCGACATCGAGGTGTCCCACCCGGCAAAAGCCCATGCCGAAGAAATCTCCACCGTCACGCGGTGAGAAATTTCTTCGGCATTTTTTGTTGCGGAAATACCTCGATGCCGGGGTGCGCCTGGCGGCTTACCCCAGCCTAGGCCGGCTTCGCAGGGACACTTGCGCACCTGTGCCGATATACGTACATTCGTACGTATGCACTCCGACCTCACCCAGAACCAGCAGCGGGTACTCGACTATATCGCCGGGTACGTGGCCGAGCACAGCCAGGCGCCCAGTCTGCGCGAAATCGCCGAGGCACTGAGCCTGCGCAGCCACAGCTCCGCCCAGGACTATGTCGAGGCGTTGGTGCGCAAGGGCGCGCTGGAGCGCCTGCCGCAGCATCGGGGCCTGCGCCTGGCCGGAGCTGGCCAGGCGCGCCAGCGCGCCAACGCGCGGCCCGCCTTGCGCGAACTACCGCTGGTCGGCCGTGTCGCTGCCGGCACGCCCATCCTCGCCGACAGCAATATCGAAACCAGCTATGCCATCGATGCCGCGCTGTTCCGGCCGCGTGCCGATTTCCTGCTGCGTGTCGTCGGCCTGTCCATGCGCGACGCCGGCATTCTCGACGGCGACCTGATCGCCGTGCACCGCACGCCGGATGCCGACGACGGCCGCATTGTCGTGGCCCGGCTGGACGACGAAATCACGGTCAAGCGCCTGCAGCGCCGGCACGACCGCCTATTGCTGCTGTCGGAAAATCCGGATTTCGCGCCGATCGAAGTCGATCCGCGGCGCACCAACGCCTTCGCCATCGAAGGTCTGTATGTCGGCGTGATTCGCCAGGGGTAAGCCCATGTCTGCTGCAGGTTTGCACGAAGTCTTGCGTCATCCCGGCGTCTGGCGCCGCTCCTCCAGCGCCGGCCCGCTGCTGCGTACCCAGGCCACCGGCTGCGCAGAGCTCGATGCCATCCTGCCCGGCGGCGGCTGGCCAGTCGGTGCCCTGTCGGAAATCCTGTTCAGCCAGGACGGCCTGGGCGAACTGAGCCTGCTGATGCCGGCACTGGCCGACCTGACCCGCCGCCGCCGCCGCGTGGTGTTCGTCGCCCCGCCGTATATCCCGTATGCACCGGCCTTGCGCGCCCACGGCGTCGATCTGAGCCAGGTAACGCATATCGAGGCCGACGGCAGCGACAACGCCTGGAGTACCGAGCAATGCCTGCGTTCCGGCGGCTGTGGTGCCGTGCTGACCTGGCTGCACAAATCCGACTACGCCCAGTTGCGACGCTTGCAGCTGGCGGCAGAAACCGGCGGTTCGCTCGGCTTTGTGTTTCGTCCGGCGGCGATGGCGCATAACCCCAGCCCATCTGGCCTGCGCCTGCTGGTCGACAGCGTCGGCGAGGACACGCGCATCGAAGTAGTGAAGTGTCGCGGTGGTCTGGATACCCGGCGCGATACGCGTTTGCGCTGGAACGGTTGATTTTTTTTGCAGTCCTCCGCGCGCGACGGTGACGCCGCCGGCAGTCGGCGTCCTGGCGCGGCGCGCGCGGGGGTCTGTAAATCAGTACACCGGGTTTTCAAGGAAGACACGCGCACAGGGATGTGCGACCCGATGTCCTTCTCCATGCCTGCCGCCGCTGCGCTGCAGCGGCCTGGAATTGTGCCGCTCCAGTCCCTGGCTTGGTATCGCACCGCAACGGCTTGTAGTGATGCAACCGCAACGAATTGCACTGCAGCAACGTGTGTAGGATGCAATGAGCACGACGAATTGCACCGCAGGCGCGACCAGACGGCACAGGCCACGCCGGCCAGGCCAACCCTCCATGACGGTCCGCTGCATGCATCAACGCCGCCCGCCGAAGTTTTCACGCCCTGTACAAGCCTTTCCTCACGGCGATGCGGTAGTTCACTGAACAACGGATTCGCCATACCCGCCGCCAGTCCTGTGCAGCGGAACCGATTTCCTTCAACCACCGCGGCAGCGCGTTTCGAGTCTCCGTCGTGCTCTGGGCCTGTATCCATTTTCCTGCGCTTCCGCTATGTGCGGTGTTTGCCGAACTGGCCACCTCGGCGCACCCCTGCGCGCTGTATGAGGGGCCGCGGCAACGGCCGCTGATCGTCTATGCGAATGCAGCGGCGCAAGCACGCGGCATTCATCCCGGCCTGGTCCTGGCGGCGGCGCGGGCACTGTGCAACCAGGCCGATTTCCGCCGGCGCGAGCGCGATGCGGAACAACACAGCCTGCAACTGCTGGCTACCTGGGCCTATCGCTTCAGTGGCCAGGTCAGCCGTGCCGAACCCGACACCGTCTGGCTGGAAGTCGGTGCCAGCCTGACCTTGTTCAAAGGCTGGCCAGCCCTGCTACGGCAATTGCAGCAGGAATTGCAGGCGCTGGGTTTCGGGGCGTATCGCCTGGGCGTGGCACCCGTCGCGGCAGCAGCGCGGGTACTCGCCCTCAGCCATGACCAGATTGCCCTGCGCCAGCGCAGTGCCATGCTGCAGGCGCTGGAGCAAGCACCGCTGGCACTGAGCGGACTGCCTGCAGCCGCGATCGCGCAATTGCACGGCATGGGCTTTCGCCAGCTGCGCGACATCTTCGTTCTGCCGCGGGTGGAACTGAGCCGGCGCATAGGGCCGCAACAGGTGCACTGGCTGGACGTACTGCGCGGCGATGCGGTGGAAACGCTGCCCCTGTACCAGCCGCCGGACCGGTTTTCCCGGCGCATCGAACTGGACGGGCTGGTTGAAAACTGGCAGCCGCTGCTGTTTCCCCTGCGCCGGCTGGTGCGCGAACTGGCCTTGTATCTGCACGTGCGCGACAGCGGCGTGCAGCGCTTCGAACTACACCTGGAACACGAAGACCGCGCGCTGACCCGGCTGCCAGTCGGCCTGGCCAGCGTGCAGCGCGAAGCCGACGCGCTGTACGAATTCTGCCGCGGCCGCCTGGAGCGCGCGGAAATTCCGGCCGAAGTCAGCGCGTTTGCCCTGGTGGCGGAAGACCTGCCGCCGTTCCGCCCGGGCCACCGCGATCTGTTCGAACCGGTACGCAGCGAAGGTCTGGACTGGCCGGCCCTGACCGAACGCCTGCGCAGCCGCCTCGGCGACGACGCCTTGCGCGGCCTTGCCTGCGTTGCCGACCACCGGCCCGAACGCGCCTGGCGTTTTACCGAAACAAACTTTGCTGATAACGCTACAAGTAAAAAGACGCGAGTCTCGGCAAACCCGTCGACGCGGCCGCCCGCCGCGGCCATCACAGACAACGCGCCTTCGCCGACGCGGCCATTATGGCTGCTGGCACAACCGATTCCGCTGCGCCAGCCGCTGGCACAGATCCTGGCTGGTCCGGAGCGCATCGAAAGCGGCTGGTGGGACGGCGGCGATGCGCGGCGCGACTACTACATCGTGCGCTGCGCCAACGGCCAGCGCGCCTGGGCCTTCGTGCCTGTCGACGAGCACAGCGGCTGGATGCTGCATGGCTGGTTTGCATGAGCGAGCAACCCATCGACCTGGCCGCCCGGCGGCGCCAGCGCGAGGCCGCCAAGGCGCGCGAACAGGAAGGCGCGCCCGCGCCGCCTGTTCCCGCCGACGTGGCAAGCGTCACGGCTAGCGTCGGCACCGAGGACGAGCCGCACTACGCCGAACTGCATTGCCTGTCCGACTTCAGCTTCCAGCGCGGCGCATCCAGCGCCGACGAACTGTTCGGGCGCGCCGCAAAACTCGGCTATGCCGCGCTGGCCATTACCGACGAATGCTCGCTGGCCGGCATCGTGCGTGCGCGCAATGCCTCGCGCGAACACGGCCTGGCGCTGATCGTCGGCAGCGAATTCCAGCTCGACGCCGGCTTGCGGCTGGTGCTGCTGGTGGAAGACCAGCAAGGCTATTCCAACCTTTGCTGCCTGATCACCACCGGGCGCCGGCGCAGCGCCAAGGGCGACTACGCGCTGAGCCGCTGCGACCTGGAAAACCTGACGGCTGGCCTGCTCGCCCTGTGGCTGCCGCCAGCCGCGCAGGCAAGCGCAGCACAGGCCACAGCCCAGGCCGCATGGCTGAAGCAGCATTTTCCACAACGCTGCTGGATTGCGCTGGAACTGCACCGCGACGGCAGCGATGCGCAGCGCCTGGATTTTCTGCAACAGCTGGCGCAGCAGCAACAACTGCCGCTGGTGGCTGCCGGCGACGTGCACATGCACCAGCGCCGCCGCCGCGCCCTGCAGGACGTGATGACGGCAATCCGCCTGAACATCACGGTAGACCAGGCCGGCCACGGGCTGTTTCCCAACGGCGAGCGACATTTGCGCCCCTGGCCGGCCTTGCAGCGCATCTATCCGGCCGAGACCTTGGCGGAAAGCCTGCGCATCGCCCGGCGCTGCCGCTTCAGCCTGGATTCGCTGCATTACGAATACCCCAGCGAAGTCGTGCCGGTGGGTATGCGCGCCATCGATCATCTGCGCGCGCTGACCTGGGCCGGCGCGCAATGGCGCTGGCCCGGTGGCATCGAAGCAGCGAATGGCAAACAGCTGGAAAGCGAACTCGCGCTGATCGCCCAGCTCAAGTACGAACACTTCTTCCTGACCGTGCACGACATCGTGCAGTGGGCGCGCGCTCAAGAGCCTCCCATCCTCTGCCAGGGCCGTGGCTCGGCGGCGAATTCGGCCGTGTGCTACTGCCTGGGTATCACCTCGATCGATCCGGTCAAGAGCAGGCTGCTGTTCGAACGCTTCATTTCCGAAGAGCGGGACGAACCACCCGACATCGACGTGGATTTCGAGCATGAGCGGCGCGAAGAAGTGATCCAGTACGTATTCGACAAATACGGCCGCGATCGCGCCGCACTGGCGGCGACCGTGATCATGTACCGGCGCAAGAGCGCCGCCCGCGACGTGGGCCGCGCGCTGGGCCTGGGCGATGACCAGCTCAACCAGCTCAGCGAGGCGTATTCCCACGCCCATGGCGATATTCCGCTGGCGCAGCGGCTGGTCGAATGCGGCTTCGACCCCACCAGCCGGCTGATGCGCCAGCTGATCGTGCTGGTGGAAGAACTGCGTGGCTCGCCGCGCCATCTGTCGCAGCATGTAGGTGGCTTCGTCATCTCCGAACACCCGCTGCATACCCTGGTGCCGGTGGAAAACGCCAGCATGGCCGACCGCACCGTGATCCAGTGGGACAAGGACGATCTGGAATCCATGAAATTGCTCAAAGTGGACTGCCTCGCCCTGGGCATGCTCACCTGCCTGCGAAAATGCTTCGATCTGCTGCGTGTGTACGAAAAGCTGGACTGGGAGCTGGCCGATGTGCCGGCAGACAACGAGGCCACTTACGCAATGATCCAGAAAGCCGACACGATTGGTGTATTCCAGATCGAATCGCGTGCGCAGATGTCGATGCTGCCGCGGCTCAGGCCCAGGGAGTTCTACGATCTCGTGGTCCAGATCGCCATCGTGCGGCCCGGCCCGATCGAAGGCGGCATGGTCCATCCCTACCTGCGCCGCCGCAAGGGGCTGGAGCCGATCGAGTATCCGGCTTCGACCAGGCAGAGCGCGGCGCAGAACAAGGACAATCGGCAGCGCATCGAGGAAATCCTCAAGCGCACCTGCGGCGTGCCGATCTTCCAGGAACAGGTGATGAAGCTGGTGCAGGTCGTTGCCGGCTTCACGGCCGGCCGCGCCGACCAGCTGCGCCGCGCCATGGGCTCGTGGCGCAACGACGGCACGGTGGCAAAGTTCCAGCAGGAAATTTATGCAGGAATGGAAAAAGAAGGTTATCTCGAATATGCCGATGGCCTGTTCAAGCAGATCAAGGGTTTCGGCAGCTATGGCTTTCCCGAATCGCATTCGGCCAGTTTCGCCCTGCTCGCCTATGCCTCGTCGTACATCAAATGCCACCACCCGGCGGTGTTCACCTGTGCCCTGCTCAATTCGCTGCCTATGGGTTTCTATGCACCGGCACAGCTGATCCAGGACGCACGGCGCCACGGCGTCGAGGTGCGTCCGGTCGATATCGTGCACAGCGAATGGGATTGCACGCTGGAACGTGCCGGCAACACCTTGGCATTGCGGCTGGGCTTTCGCCTGGTCAAGGGCGCGGCGCAAGCCATGGCGACGCGCATCGTGCAGGCGCGGGCGCAGGCCGCGTTTGCCAGCGTCGCCGACCTGGTACAGCGCGCCGCGCTGGACCGCTTCGAACGCGAACGCCTGGCCGAAGCCGGCGCGCTGCAGCCGCTGGCCGGACACCGCCATCGCGCGCGCTGGTACAGCGCCGGCGCAGAACGCCTGCCGCCGCTGCTGGCCGCGGCGCAGAGCGCGGAACTCGAAGTGGATCTGCGCGCGCCCAGCCTGGCGGAAAACGTCGAGGCAGACTATGCGACGCAAGGCTATTCGCTGGAAAGCCACCCTGTCGCGCTGGTGCGGCCGCGGCTCAAACGCGATCGCCTGGCCGATTCACGCAGCCTGCTGCAGTACAGGAACGGCGACAGCGTGCGCATCGCCGGCCTGGTCACGGTGCGGCAACGCCCGCCGGCCGCAGGTGGAGTGACCTTCCTGACCCTCGAAGACGAGTTCGGCCAGATCAATCTGGTGGTCTGGGAAAACATCGCCTTGCGCTATCGCCGTGCGCTGCTGGAATCGGTACTGCTGCGGGTCGACGGCAAGCTGCAACTGCAGGACGAGGTACGCCACGTGATTGCACAGCGGCTGGAAAACCTCAGCGGGCTATTGCCGCAGTTCGGCATTCATTCGCGCGATTTCCAATAGATGCCGCTTCGCCGACCGGCGCCACTTGGAATACTTATCAACAAATACGGGCCTGGCAAAATCTAGGCATTGGCACAAATCTGCGCAATGTCCTCGTAACCCGTGAACAGCGCATCCGCGCCGCAGCCGGGGCAGGCCGGATCGCGCCGCAGGCGCAGCTCGCGGAAGCTGGCCGCAAGCGCGTCGTAGCAGAGCAGGCGGCCAGTCAGCGGGCTGCCCAGGCCGAGTATCAGCTTGATCGCTTCGGTAGCCTGCAGCAGACCTATCGTGCCCGGCAATACGCCGAGCACGCCGGCTTCGGCGCAGTTGGGGGCTTCGGCTGCACTGGGCGGTTCGGGGAACAGGCAGCGATAGCACGGCGACTCGGGCTGGCGTGCATCGAATACGCTGACCTGGCCGGTAAAGCGATGAATCGCGCCATAGACCAGCGGCAGGCGCAGCTGGCGGCAGGCGGCATCGAGCAGATAGCGCGTGGGAAAATTGTCGGCACCGTCGATCACCACGTCGGCACCGGCCAGGCACTCTTCGACCGAACCGGCAAGCAGGCGCTGGTTGACCAGTTCGAGTTCGATGCGCGGGTTCAGGGCCAGCAGCGCAATGCGCGCCGACTCGGTCTTGCGCATGCCGACGCGGGCGTCCGCATGCAAGACCTGGCGCTGCAGGTTGGACCGCTCCACCCGATCGTCGTCGACCAGGCGCAACCGCCCGACTCCCGCCGCAGCCAGGTACAGGGCTGCGGGCGAACCCAGGCCACCGGCACCGATCAGTACGACACGCGCCGCCGCCAGCTTGCTCTGGCCTTCGACGCCGACTTCGGGCAGCAGCAGATGGCGCGAATAGCGTTCGCTACTGTCCGCATCCAGGCCGCCGCGCTGCACCGGCAGGCCGGCGGCGAGCCAGGCGGCATAGCCGCCGGCCACCGAAGCGACGTCGGCATAGCCCAGGCGCTGCAGGGTTTCGGCGGCAAACAGCGAGCGCTGGCCGCTGCCGCACAGCGCGAGCACGCGGCAGTTGCGATCCGGCACCTGTTCGGCGATGCGCAATTCGAGAAAACCGCGCGAAATACCCAATGCACCAGCCGGCGTACCGGGCGCGCGTTCCGCATCGTCGCGCACGTCGATCAGTACGGCGCCCTGGGCCAGCTCCTGTGCCGCAGCAGCGACGGTCACTTCGGCAATGTGCTGGCGCAGTCCGGCCAGCAATTGATCACGCGTGTTGGCAACAGCCATGCGAAGAGTTCTCAGGACAAGGGCAGGATTTCGACACAGTCGCCGGCCTGTAACGATTGTGGCGCTTCCGCCAAAAAGATCAGGCAGTCGGCTTCGGCCACGCTGCGCAGCACGCCCGATCCTTGCTGCGGCCGCGGCGTGACCCACAGCGTGCCGTCGCTGCGGCATTCGCGCGTGGCGCGCTGGAATTCGGCGCGGCGGTGGTTCTTCTGCAGCGGCTGGGCCAAGCGCGCATACCAGCGGCCGGCAGCCAGCGGATCGCGGCCGGCCCAGACCTCCAGTGCCGGACGCACCAGGGCAAGAAACGTCGCCATGCCGGACACGGGATTGCCCGGCAAGCAGAACACTAGCGCTGCGCCGCAACGGCCGAACAGCAGCGGCATGCCGGGCTTCATGCGCACTTTCCAGAAATCCACACTGCCGACCTGGGCCAGCAGCTGCGGCAGGAAGTCGGCTTCGCCGGCAGAGACGCCGCCGGAGCTGAGCACCAGGTCGGCCTCGGCCGCCGCGCGCTGCAGGGCATCGCGCAGGGCCGCCGGATCGTCGCGCACATGCTCGCTGCGCAGCAGTTCCACGCCTTCGCGGCGCAGCAGCGCGCCCAGGCTGTAACGGTTGGAATTGTAGATTTCGCCGTGCTGCAGCGCTTCGCCAGGAGCGACGATCTCGTCGCCGGTAGTCAGCAGCACCGCGCGCGGTGACCGCGCCACGGCGATGCGGCTCAGACCGAACGAGGCCAGCGCGCCCAGCCGCGCCGGCGTCAGGCAGGTGCCGGCGGCAAAGGCGAGTTCGCCGCGGCGATAGTCTTCGCCGGCCGCGCGCGTATTCCCGCCTGGCATTTCGCCCGCGGCGACGATCACTTCAGCGCCGTCGACCCGCACGTTTTCCTTGATCACCACGGTATCGGCGCCCTGCGGCAACGGCGCACCGGTGGTGATGCGCAGGCACTGTCCGGGACCGACGGCTGCCTCGCGGCCGTCGCCGGCCAGGCGTGTGCCGACCAAGGCAAAGCGGCGTTCGCCGTCGGCCGGCAGATCCTCGCCGCGCAGGGCGAAGCCGTCCATCGCGGAATTGGCGAAGGCCGGCACGTCCAGCGGCACGAACACGTCTTCGCCGAGGCTGCGCTGCAGGGCGGCGGCGAGATCGAGCGTTTCCAGCCCCAGCGGACGTTCGCGTGCACGCCACATCACCCGTTCGCGCGCCTCGTCCACACTGATCAGCGACAGGGGCGGCGGGGATGCATCAGTCGGCGGCATCTTGAAAATCCTCGACAGTATTCAAATTGACGAAACGCCCGGCGCTGCGCTGGAAATCGACCTCGCGCAGGGCGTGCGTGTCCTGCCAGGCCCAGACCGGCCGGTGCGGATCGGCAGCGCTGTCCGGTATGGTTACGCGGGCACGGCAATACAAGGCGAACAGCGGCTGGCGGCGTTCGCCGTCATGGGCGACGACCAGGTCCACGCCGGCACGGGCCTGCCATAGCTGCTGCAGCAAATCGCTGCCGGGCGCGGGGCAGTCGACCGGCACAGTCAGCAGCCAGTCCTGGCGACAGCGTTGCAGCGCCGTCGCTATGCCTTCCAGCGGACCGCGGAAACCGGCTTGGCGATCGCTTTCGACGGCTGCATAGGCCTGGTATTCGGCCCTGTGCCGATTGGCCACGATCAACACTGCATCAACCTGGGGCGCTATGGCGGCGATGACGTGAGCGATCAGCGGGCGGCCACGAAACAGTGCCAGTCCCTTGTCGATGCCACCCAGCCGCCGCGCCGCGCCGCCGGCCAGGATGGCGGCGGCGACGGAAGCTTCGCGTGCGACCGCGTTCACCGCACCGTCAGCGCTTCTTGGCGTTGCGGATCAGGCGCTGGCGTTTGCGCTGCTGGCCTTCGGTCAGCTCGTTCTTGCGGCCGGCGAACGGGTTTTCGCCGTCGCGGAATTCCAGCCGCAGCGGCGTGCCGACCAGCTTGAAGCGCTTGCGGAAGAAGTTTTCCAGATAACGCCGGTAGCTTTCCGCCAGATGCTTGGTGCGCGAGCCGTGGATGACGATGGTCGGCGGGTTGCTGCCACCCGGATGGGCGTAGCGCAGCTTGGGCGCATGGCCGCGCACCAGCGGCGGCTGGTAGCCGGTATAAGCGGCTTCGACCGCCTTGTTCAGTTCGGACGAGCTGAACTGGTAGGTGGCCGAGGCATGGGCGCGGTCGATGGCTTTCATCAGCTCGCGCAGACCGGAACCGTGCTTGGCGGAAATGAACACACGCTCGGCCCAGGCGACGAAGTCGAGCCGACGCTCCAGCGAGGTTTCGCATTGTTCGCGCTGGTACTGGGTCTGGTTGTCCCATTTGTTGGCTACCACGACCAGGGCGCGGGCCTCGTTCAGCACATGGCCGATCAAGGTCGCGTCCTGCTCGGACACGCCCTCGCCTGCATCCAGCATCACGACCACGACCTGGGCCGCGGCGATGGATTGCAGGGTCTTGATGACGCTGAATTTCTCCACCGCCTCTTCGACGCGGGCGCGGCGGCGCACGCCGGCCGTGTCGATCAGGGTATAGCGCTTGCCATCGCGCTCGATCGGTACGCGGATGGAATCGCGCGTAGTGCCGGCAATGTCAGACACGACGACGCGATCTTCGCCGAGCAAGCGGTTGACCAGCGTCGACTTGCCGACATTGGGACGGCCAACGATGGCCACGCGGATACCCTGATCCGGCGTTGCGTCCGCCTCGTCGCTGTCGTCCGAGGGCAGCAGCGGTTCGACTTCGTCGAGCAGGCCGTCGACGCCACGGCCGTGTGCGGCAGCCAGCGGCACCAGGGTACCGATGCCCAGCGCGGCAAACTCGGCCAGGCTGTTCATTTCGTCCAGCCCGTCGGTCTTGTTCACGCCGACGATCAGCGGCTTGCCGCGCTTGCGCAGCTCGGCCAGGATCTCGCGGTCCAGCGCCATCAGGCCAGCGCGGGCATCAGTGACGAAGACGACGACAGCCGCTTCGTCCACCGCCAGCTGCACCTGCTTGGCGGTGAGTCCGTCTATTCCTTCGCCGTCGCCGGAAAGGCCGCCGGTATCGACCACGAGGAACGGGCGCTTGCCCAGGTGACAGATGCCGTAGTGGCGATCGCGGGTAAGGCCGGGCTGGTCGTGGACCAGCGCATCGCGGGTACGGGTCAATACATTGAATAAGGTCGATTTACCGACATTGGGACGGCCGACCAGGGCTACGACGGGCAACATGATGGAACCTGCTGAATCAGGCAGGGCCGTGGCCGCACCTGGTGGATAAAGAACAGCGTGCATTGCCCGAACGCGGGAACACGCCGCTGTCAGCCGGACCTGCAACCCTGGACGCACGCCACAAGACCTGGCCGCCCGTCCTGCTACTACACGACGGCGCGGCCGCAGCCGCGCCGCCCGAATTCATTTACAGCTGGGCGCGAAACGCGCCGAGCTCGCCCTTCACGTCGACGACATAAACGGTATCGCCGATCACCACCGGCGTGGCACGGATTGCCTGCTTGGACAGGCGCGCACGCCCCGCTTCCTTGCCGTCGGCAATCGCCAGCCAGTGCACGTAGCCTTCGATATCGCCGACCACGACGTAGTCGCCCTGTACCGCCGGCCCGCTGAGCCAGCGATTGAGGAAGGCATCCTGTTTCCACATCGATGCGCCGCTGGTGCGATCCAGCGCCCAGACATTGCCCTGCTCGTCGACCGCGTAGACCTGGCTTGCGGAAACATCCACATTGGCATAGCTGGACAATGCGCGATTCCAGATCGGCCGGCCAGTGTTGAGGCTGAGCGCCACCACCTGGCCGTGATAGGCCGCGGCGTAGATCACATCGCCGTCGATCTTCAGGTCGCCGTCGACATCGCCCAGGCGCTCGACTTCGGTGCGGCCTTCGCCGCTGCCGACATTCTGTTCCCAGGCCGAGGCGCCGTCGCTGGAACGCAGCGCACTGACCTTGCCCGCGTCGGTGGCATTGAGCAGCAGGTCGCCGGCCAGCCGCGGCGTGGCATTGCCGCGCAGCGAGAGCAAGGGCACGGTGGCACGGTCATTGACCCAGCGCTGCTTGCCGTCGGCGACATCCAGCGCGTAGACGCGGCCGTCGTTGCAGCGCACGAATACGGTATCGCCGCCGATCGTGGGCTGGGCCACGACTTCGGCCGAGACGCGCGCACGCCAGCGTTCGCCGCCGTTGCCCGCATCCATTGCGATCACGTCGCCATCCAGACCACCGACGACGACCAGGCCCGAGCCTACGCCCGCGCCGGCAAAACGCATTTTCTTGAAATCCTGCTTCCACAGCACTCTGCCGCTGGCGGCCTCGATGGCCATGACTTCGCCATCGATATTCGCGCTGTACAGCTTGCCGTCGAGCACGGCCGGGCTCTGGTGGATGCCGGACTTGCCGCTGCCCTTGCCCAGGCCGCGGTTCCACACTTCCTTGACCGCAAGCGTCGGCGACAGCTCGGTCAGCGGTGTGGGATTGGCGATGTTCTCGCGCTTGGAACTGTTGCTCTTGAACCAGTTGCAGCCGCCCAGCAACGTTGCCGCCATCAGGCCGCCGAGGATATAGGCCGACTTCTTCATGAGCTCTGCTTCTCTGCAGCGGCGACGGCCGGAGCGGCGATTGCACCAGCTGCATCGTCACGCTTCATTTCCACGGTCTGGCGATTCGGCGCGGTCGGTTCGAGGGCGTCGATCGAGGCCTGATAAGCCGTACGCGCTTCGTCGCGCTTGCCCTGGACAAGCAGGATGTCGCCACGCAGCTCGGCAATGCTGGCCGCGTAGGCTTCGGTGGGCAGGCTGTCGAGCAGGGCCAGCGCTTCGGCGGCCTTGTCGGCGCCCAGCTTGACCCGGGCCAGGTTCTGACCGGCCAGACTTTTCAGGGCTTTATCGCCGGCGTGGTCATAGGCCCACTGCAGCGACTGTTCGGCCGCGGCCAGGTCTTTCCTGGCTACCGCCGCTTCGGCCCAGCGCATGCTTGCAATGACGGCATAGGCGCTGCCGGCATGCTCTTTCTGCATCAACTCGAGTGCTGCCTTGGAGCGCTCGTCGTTCTTGGCACCGACGGCAGCGCCGAAATTCTGGAACTCGCCAGCCGCGACCACTTGCTGGCGCAACTGGTGCGACTTCCACTGGAAATAACCGAAGATGGCCAGCAGGCCCAGGACCACGCCGGCAAGGATGGAGGCTGCGTTGTCGCGCACCCATTTGCGTACGACTTCGCTTTGTTCGTGTTCGTCGAGTTGATCGAAAGCCATGTTCAACATCCAGGTTGCGCCTGCCCGGGGGCGGCCATTCTTCTAATGAGTGCAGCCGCAGGAAGGCCCGGCTGCCGGTCGACCGCAGAGCCGCCATCGAGCGATGGCGACCGTCGCGAGAAACGCCCCAGGGCGGCCGGAACAACCGGCCAGCCCGGGGGCGCCGTAGAGTAACAGGAAGCGTGCGCAGCGCACTCCCAACCGCCGCGGCAAAGCGCGGACGATTCGCTTCGATTCAGTTATCGCTGGCTGTGGCCGGATTCGCCGCAGCACCGTCGACCAGTTTCAGGTGCGCGACATTGGCGCGGCGGAACGGTGCCAGATCGACCGGCTTGCCGTTGACGAGCAATTCCGCATTGGCCGAATTGCCCAGGCGCACGCTGAGCGCCTGACCTACCGTATAGGTTTTGCTGCTGCCGGCCGGCAACAGGCCGAACTCGACGCGCTGACCATCGCCACCGATCATTTCCACCCAGCTTGCTTCCTTCAGGCGCAGGCTGAGTTCGTAGCGGCCCGCCGGCAAGGCCGGCGCCGGTTCAGGCTGGGATTCGTGCTTGATGGCCGGCATCATCGACGCCATCAGCGGCTGCTCTGCTGTCGCATGCGGCGGCTCTGCCGGAACGCTGGCGACCGTGGCCGGTGGCGAAGCTGCACCGCCAGCGCCCGAATCCAACGGCAGGGCGAGCGACGTACTGGCCGGAGCCGGCGTCTCGCCCGGCATCGACTGCTCCAATGGCGCCAGCCGCGCCAGATTCTGGTCAAGGCCGCCATGAGTGGCCAGCCACACCGCCGGGGCCACGATCAGGCCGGTCAGGATCACGTAGACCGTCGGCACCGAATAGCGCTGGAACAGATAGCGCGAATGCGAGATGCGGCCGGTAGCAACCAGGGTCGGTACGACCGGCGCGCGCTCGCGCAGCTGGCTGTCGACGGCCTGCAGCGGAATTTCCAGCAGACGCGCATAACTGGCCAGATAGCCGCGCAGATAGACGTCGTGCTCGATCGCGCCGTAGTCGTTGCCTTCCAGCTTCGCCACGACGCGCTGCGGCAAGCGCAGGCGGGCGCAGACTTCATCCAGGCTCAGACCCTTCTCGTTGCGTGCGTGGCGCAGTCGCTCGCCCAGGCGGGGTGCGTCCTGCGCCTCGGCGGGCAGATTGAAGAGCTCCCGGCTACCGTCTTCGGCGGCCAGTTCGCGGGAGGATGTATCGTCCGTGTTCGCAAGCACGGCACTGTCCGTGGCCGCAGCAGAGTAGGTTTCGTCGTGGGGGCTGGTCATCGGCTGCGAGGCGAGATCGAGAGTGATCTGATCGTCATTGGGTGGGATGGCTGGTGATGTCGCTGCAGGCGCCGCCGCAACACCGGCGCCAGAGTGCGAACGTTTTTGTCGATGTTTCATGACGGAGTGCTCGGTTCCAGCTTCTGCCGCTGGGGCGAGTCGGGAAATTCGGTGCGCAGGCGCCGCGCGTACTCGTTGGCTTCGCGCGTGTTGCCCAAGCCGGTTTCTATGCTGTGGCCCAGCAGCAACGCATCGGGATTGGCAACACCGAGCGCATCGAAACGCTGCAGGAAAGCACGCGCGCGCAGGAAATCGCTCTTCTGGAACAACAGGCCGGCCAGGTGAAACAGCGCCTCGCTGTTATTCGGATTGGTATCCAGCGCCTTGCGGAAATAGTGTTCCGCGCGGTCGATGTTCTGGGTCTTCAGCAGGCAGGTGCCGGCATTGGTATAGGCAACGTCCGGCGTCTTGTAGAACGGATCGGCGATGGCCGCGCTGAAGCGCTGCTCGGCTTCTTCGAGCTTGCCGTTGCGGCAGAGGAAGGCACCGTAGTTGTTGTTCACCGCACCGTTGCGCGGCGCCAGGTCGGCCGCGCGCTTGTAGTGCTCGGCCGCCTTGCGCTGGTCGTTGATGCGCTCGTACAGCACCGCGATGACCGTATGCGCGTCGACGTAGGACGCATCGTACTTCAACGCCTTCTCGAGCTTTTCCAGCGCGATTTCGAGCTTGCCCTGCTGCATGTAGCGCTGGCCCAGCGCGACATGCACTTCGGCTGCGCTGCGCGCCTTGTCGCTGGCCTTGAGCCGCGGCGAAGAGGCGCCGCAGGCGTTCAGGCCCAGCGTCAGGATCAAAAGAGCCAGTATCAGCTTACGCCGCATCGACTTGGCCTTCGTCCAGCGTACGGCGGAACTCGGCCTGGCGCCGGGTACGGTCGACGACCTGGCCCTTGAGCTGGCCGCAGGCTGCATCAATGTCGTCGCCGCGGGTACGCCGTACGGTGGTCAGTACGTTCGCGTCGAGCAGAATCTTCTGGAAGTTGCGGATGTCCTCTTCCTCGGAGCGCTCGAAGCGCGTGCCGGTGAAGGGGTTGAACGGAATCAGGTTGACCTTGGACGGCACCTTGCGCATCAGCTTGACCAGTTGTCGCGCCAGCTCCGGCTTGTCGTTGATCCCCTTCATCATGGTGTATTCGAAGGTGATCGAGGCACGCGGACGCTTGGCCACATAACGCTGGCAGGCGCCCAGCAGTTCCGCAATGGGATACTTCTTGTTCAGCGGCACCAGTTCGGTGCGCAGTTCGTCGTTCGGCGCATGCAGGCTGACCGCGAGGGATACGTCGCTGGCTTCGCTGAGTTTGTCGATCATTGGCACCAGTCCGGCAGTGGACAGGGTGACGCGCTTGTTCGCCAGCCCGAAACCGAGATCGTCACGCATCACGCTCATCGCGCGCACGACGTTGTCGAAATTCAGCAGCGGCTCGCCCATGCCCATCATCACCACGTTGGTGAGCTTGCGCTGGTGGTGCGGCACATTGCCCAAGTGGCGCGCTGCGACCCAGACCTGGCCGATGATCTCGGCAGCAGACAGGTTGCGGTTGAAGCCCTGGGTGGCGGTGGAGCAAAACTGGCAGTTGAGGCCACAGCCCACCTGCGAGGAGACGCACAGCGTGCCGCGCGAGGTTTCCGGAATGAACACGGTCTCGATGGCATTGCTGCCGTCCATGCCGAGCAGCCACTTGTGCGTGCCGTCGGCAGACTGTTTCTCGAATACGGTCTTGGGCGGAACGATGTCGACATGGGCGCTGAGCTTCTCGCGCAGCGCCTTGCCGACATCGGTCATCTGGCCAAAATCGGTGACATGGCGGTGATACATCCACTTCATCACCTGATCGGCCCGGTAGGGCTTCTCGCCAATGGATGCAAACAGATCGCGCAATCCCTGGCGGTCGTAATCGAACAGGTTGGGTTTCACCACTGTCACCAGATCATTCCTCAGCGCGGGCAGAGCTCGGTGGATGCAAAGAAATATGCAATTTCCACAGCGGCATTATCGAGCGAATCGGAACCGTGTACCGCGTTGGCGTCGATGGAATCGGCGAAGTCGGCACGGATCGTACCCTTCTCGGCCTTCTTCGGATCGGTGGCGCCCATCAGATCGCGATGCGTCAGCACCGCATTTTCGCCTTCCAGCGCCTGGATCACGACCGGACCGGAAATCATGAACTCGACCAGCGCATTGAAGAACGGACGCTCGCGATGCACGGCGTAGAAGCCTTCGGCTTCCTTGCGCGAGAGATGCTTCATCTTCGACGCGACGATCTTCAGGCCGGCCTTTTCGAAACGGGTATAAATTTCACCGATCACGTTCTTGGCGACGGCATCGGGTTTGATGATGGACAAGGTGCGCTCCAGCGCCATGTCGAATGCTCCAGATTGTAGAAAAAAGAATCCCGCCACCGCGCGCGATGGTATCACCAAACACGCGTAGGAAT
This sequence comes from Tahibacter aquaticus, assembly GCF_004363655.1. Lineage (GTDB taxonomy): Bacteria > Pseudomonadota > Gammaproteobacteria > Xanthomonadales > Rhodanobacteraceae > Tahibacter > Tahibacter aquaticus. Next base: position 104,172 of record NZ_SNZH01000017.1, on the reverse strand, counting down.
GCGGGGTTAGCAGACAAAATCCTTCTGAATTCTAGCTGATTCACGCGACGTATGCAGCCGTCCCGGCCAATACCGTCGCGGGCGCCCCTGATTGGGGGCGTCGCGGCCGCCGGACAAGAGGACATTATTGATTGAGTCACGCCGGCAAAACGACTCAGGCTGGATCATTCGCTGCGCCGCGATCAGTCAAGTTTGACCGGATCGAAGCGCTCTCGTAGCATTCAAACGCTCGTTTTACCTAGGATCCGATCCTGGGCTGCCCCGCCAGAACAGAACCCGGCCTGAGCCCGAGACCGGACAGTGTAAGGACTTCATGAACTCGCAGCACTTCTCCACCAAGGAACGCATCCTCGGCGCCGCCGAACAGCTGTTTGCCCGGCTCGGCTTTGCCGGCGCCTCGCTGCGCCAGGTGACTGCGGCAGCAAATGTGAACCTGGCGGCAGTCAACTACCACTTCGGCTCCAAGGAAAATCTCATCAACGAGGTATTCCGCCGCCGCCTGGACGAACTCAACGCGCACCGCCTGCAAGCCCTGGACGAAGCACTGAAAAAACCGGAGTCGGGCCTGGAACATCTGCTCGGCGCCTTTATCCAGCCGGCCCTGGACCTGTCGCAGGACCGCGGTGGTGGCGGTGCCTTCGTACGCGTACTGGCGCGCGCCTATGCCGAACACAACGACGCGCTGCGCAAATTCCTGTCCGATAACTACGGCCACGTGATGAAGCGCTTCCATGCCGCCTTTGCCCAGCGCCTGCCCGATCTGGACAAGGAAGAGCTGTACTGGCGGCTGGATATTGTCGCCGGTGCCCTGACCTATGCCATGGCCGATTTCGGCGTGATCAAGCGCAAGACCGGCGTCACCGAACAGCAGCATCGGGAACGCGCCGCCGAGCATCTGATCCGCTTCGCCGCCGCCGGCCTGCGCGCACCGTAGAAACGCGGCCGGGGCCAGCCGCCTGGCCTGCCCCGACGCCGAGGTATCTCCGCCACGAAAACCATCGAACGAACAGATCGATTGCGTCGCCGCCCACTGCCGCGCGCCGGGCATCCTGCACTTCATGTCCAGTCTCTGCAGGGCTCGACCCGAGTGGGCTTGTTGCGCATGACCGCGCCTGCTGCCGCCCACCGCGGTATCGATGCAGACGCAGGCAATACCGCCAATTCCGTGCTTGCGCCCTCACCCCTGGCGGACCCGGCTCTGGCCGCAGGCCGGCCCGTCCCACCATCGTCGTTCGGGCGCCGGATGCTGCACCGCAACGCGAGCAACAACTCCAATGCATCGGTGCACAGTCGCCGGGCTTCCCCTCCGCTTCCCGCCACAACGAGGTCACCATGAGCTTCAAACCGCTACGTATCCGCAAGGCTGCGGTACTCGGCGCCGGTGTCATGGGCGCGCAGATCGCCGCTCATCTCACCAATGCCGATGTCGAGACCGTGCTGTTCGACCTGCCCGCCAAGGAAGGTGACAAGAGCGGCATCGCGATCAAGGCGATCCAGAACCTGTCCAAGCTCTCGCCGGCTCCGCTCGCCGACAAGTCGCGCCAGGCCGCCATCGTGCCGGCGAACTACGACGAGCACCTGGAACTGCTGCGCGGCTGCGACCTGGTCATCGAGGCGATTGCCGAACGTACCGACTGGAAGCTCGACCTTTACAAGAAGATTGCTCCATATCTTCCTGATTCTGCAGTTATTGCCAGCAATACATCCGGCCTGTCCATCAATACCCTAGCCGAGGCGCTGCCGGAAAACCTGCGCCATCGTTTCTGCGGCGTGCACTTCTTCAATCCGCCGCGCTACATGCACCTGGTCGAACTGATCCCGAACAAGTTCACCGATGCCGACATCCTGGCCGGACTGGAAGCCTTCCTCACCACGACGGTCGGCAAGGGCGTGGTATATGCCAAGGACACGCCGAACTTCATCGGCAACCGCATCGGCGTGTTCTCGATGCTGGCCACCATGTACCACACCGAGAAATTCGGCCTGGGCTTCGACGCCGTCGACGCGCTGACCGGCCCGGCCGTCGGCCGTCCCAAGAGTGCGACCTACCGCACCGCCGACGTGGTCGGCCTGGACACCATGGCCCATGTCATCAAGACCATGGCCGACACCTTGCCGGACGATCCCTGGCATGCCTATTTCCAGGCGCCGCTCTGGCTCAAGGCCTTGATCGACAAGGGCGCGCTGGGCCAGAAGACCGGGGCCGGCGTGTTCCGCAAGGTGGGCAAGGACATCGTCGTGCTGGACCTGGCCAAGCAGGACTACCGCGCCGCCGACCAGAAGCCCAGCGATGAGGTCAGCGCGATCCTCGCGATCAAGGATCCGAGCGAGAAGTTCGCCAAGCTGCGCGCCAGCGTCGATCCGCAGGCCCAGTTCCTCTGGGCGACCTTCCGCGATCTGTTCCACTACAGCGCCTTCCACCTGGCGGATATTGCCGAAACTGCGCGCGACGTCGATTTCGCCATCCGCTGGGGCTACGGCTGGCAGTTGGGTCCGTTCGAGACCTGGCAGGCCGCCGGCTGGCAGCAGGTAGCGGGCTGGATCGCCGAGGACATCGCCGCCGGCAAGGCCATGAGCAGCGCGCCGCTGCCGGCCTGGGTCAGCGACGGACGGACCGGCGTGCATGGCAAGGATGGCTCGTATTCCGCCAGTCAGAACAAGGCATTGCCGCGTTCTTCTCATCCTGTTTATCAGCGCCAGCATTTCCCCGATCCTATCCTGGGCGAGAAGTTCGACCAGGGCACGACGGTGTACGAGAACGACGGCCTGCGCCTGTGGCACCTGGGCGACGACATCGGCATCGTCTCGTTCAAGACCAAGATGAACACGGTCAACGACTTCGTCCTCGACGGCATCCAGCGCGCAGTCGACGAAGCCGAGCAGCGCTTCAAGGGCCTGGTGCTGTGGCAGGCCAAAGAACCGTTCTCGGCCGGTGCCGACCTGAAGGGCGCGATGGGCTTGCTGCAGGCCGGCAAGGTGGCCGAATTCGAGGCCATGATTGCCAACTTCCAGGCCACCAGCATGCGCCTGAAGCGCTCGCTGGTGCCGACCGTGGCGGCAATTCGCGGCATGGCCTTCGGCGGCGGCTGCGAATTCCAGATGCACTGCACAAAGACGGTGGCGGCGCTGGAAAGCTATATCGGCCTGGTCGAAGCCGGCGTAGGCCTGCTGCCGGCCGGCGGCGGCCTGAAGGAAATCGCCCTGCGCTGCGCCAAGGCCAATCCGGCCGATCCATTCAACGCGGTCAAGGCCTTCTTCGAGACCGTGGCCATGGCCAAGGTCTCGGCCAGCGCGCTGGAAGCCAAGGAAATGGGCCTGCTGCGCGCCACCGACACCATCGTTTTCAACACGCATGAAGTGCTCTGGGTAGCCCAGCGCGAAGCCGCGGCCCTGGCCGATGCGGGCTATCGCCCGGCACTGCCAGCTCAGATTCCGGTCTGCGGCGACGTCGGCACAGCCAGCCTGAAGATGATGCTGGTCAACATGCTCGAAGGCCGCTTCATTTCCGAACACGACTACGAGATCGGTTCGCGCATCGCCGACACGCTGTGCGGCGGCGTGATCGAGCGCGGCTCGCTGGTCGACGAGGAATGGCTGCTGGCGCTGGAGCGCAAGCATTTCGTCGAACTGGCGCAAATGCCCAAGACCCAGGCCCGCATCGTTCACACCCTGACCACCGGCAAGCCGCTGCGCAACTGAGCGACGAGGACACTGCAATGACCAAGCAAATCCAGGATGTCTACATCGTCGCCGCCACCCGCACCGCCGTGGGCAAGGCGCCGCGCGGCGTGTTCCGCAATACCCGGCCGGACGACCTGCTCGCCCATGTGATCCGGGCCGCCGTGGCGCAGGCGCCGGGCATCGACGTCAGCCGCATCGACGACGCCGTGATCGGTTGCGCCATGCCCGAGGCCGAGCAAGGCATGAACGTGGCGCGCATCGCCACCCTGCTGGCCGGACTGCCACATACGGTGGCTGCGGTCACGATCAACCGCTTCTGTTCTTCCGGCGTGCAGGCCATCGCCATGGCAGCCGACCGCATCCGCACCGGCGAAGCCGACCTGATGCTGGCCGGTGGCACCGAATCGATGTCGATGGTGCCGATGATGGGCCACAAGATCGCCATGAACCCGGCCGTGTTCGACAACGAGAACATCGCCATCGCCTACGGCATGGGCATCACGGCGGAGAAAGTCGCCGAACAGTGGAAAGTCAGCCGCGAAGACCAGGACGCCTTCGCCCTGGCCTCGCACCAGAAAGCCCTGGCCGCCATTGCCGCGGGTGAATTCAAGGGCGAAATTTCACCGTACGTGCTCGCCGACCACTACCCCAACCTGGCCACCCGCGGCATCGTCGCCGACACGCGCAGCATCGATACCGACGAAGGCCCGCGCAAGGACACCAGCGCCGACGGCCTGGCCAAGCTGCGCCCGGTGTTCCGCATGGGCGGCTCGGTCACCGCAGGCAATTCCTCGCAGATGTCCGACGGCGCCGGCGCGGTACTGCTGGCCAGCGAACAGGCGATCAAGGACTACGGCCTGACGCCACTGGCCCGCTTCGTCTCCTTCGCCGTGGCCGGCGTGCCGCCGGAAATCATGGGCATAGGCCCGATCGCCGCGATTCCGAAGGCGCTCAAGCAGGCTGGACTGAGCAAGGACCAGCTCGACTGGATCGAACTCAACGAAGCCTTTGCCGCCCAGGCGCTGGCGGTGATTCGCGACGTCGGCCTGGACCCAGCCAAGGTCAATCCACTCGGCGGCGCGATTGCGCTGGGCCATCCGCTGGGTGCCACCGGTGCGATCCGCGCGGCTACCCTGGTCCACGGCCTGCGCCGGCGCCAGCAGAAGTACGGCATGGTGACCATGTGCATCGGCACCGGCATGGGCGCCGCTGGTATTTTCGAAGCGCTGTAATCGTACGCCCCACCCAGGGCGCCGATGAGCGCAGCGAATGGCGCCGAAAGGCTCTTCCCAATGGCATGCCGTCGGGAAGACCTTGTGGCGGAATTCGCCTTCGGCTCATCGGCACCCTACGATCGCTACATTACGCCAACCGGGTTCCAGCGGGACCCGGCACAATCGCAAGGCGCCAATGAGCGCAGCGAATGGCGTCATCCGTTCGCCAGCGCATCAGGCCAGCCGCGCACCGTTCGGAACAGGCCGCTCTATCGCGGTCAATACGATGCCTTCGTCGCTGGGAAAGCCGGTCAGCAGGAATTCGGACATGAACGGTCCAATCTGCTTGGGCGGGAAATTGATCACACCAACGACCTGGCGGCCGACCAGCTCCTGCGGCGCATACAGCGATGCGATCTGCGCGCTGGTCTTCTTCTCGCCGTAGGGCCCGAAATCCACCCACACTTTCAGCGCCGGCTTGCGTGCCTGTTCGTTGACCTCGGCGCGCACGACCGTGCCGGCCACGAGCAGCACTTTCTCGAAATCGTTCCAGCTGATGGTGTCGCTCATGCGGCTTCCCCGGCGAAAACACGCAGTCTAGTCAGGCGCAGCAAGCCTGTATTGAACCGGATTGCTGCCTGCGGCCCGCGACTTCAGGCATCGCGCAGATCGGCCAGCCAGTCCTTGGCCTGATACCACCAGTAACTCGCCTGCGCCCCCATGAAACCGAAAGGACGCATGGCGGAAACCAGGCCGAACGGAGCGAAGCGCTGCCAGGCTTCGTCGTCCTGGGCGATCGCGGCGGCGAGCAGTTCGCCCGCGACCGTGGTCGGTGCGACGCCATGGCCGCCGAAGGCCTGCGCAAACCAGAGTCCGTCGGCGCGGCGGCCGATCTGCGGCATCTGGTGGCGCGCATAGCTCATCAGGCCAGACCAGGCAAAATCCACGTGGATTCCGGCCAGCCTGGGATAGACCTTGAGCAGGTCGCGATAAAGCAGTTCGCGCACGCGCTGCGGCGATCGGTCGCGTACCGAGATGCGGCCGCCCCAGAGCAGGCGCGAATCCGGCAGCGGCCGGTAGTAGTCGAAGGCAAAGCGCGTGTCGTAGACCGCCGCCCGTGTATTGATGCAGTCGCGCAGTCGCTGCCCCAGCGGCTCGGTCACCATCACATAGGTCGCTATCGGCAGCACGCCGCGGTCCACGGCCGCGTCCAGGCCGGCCAGATAGCCGCCGCAGGCAAGCACCACATGTTCGGCTTCGATCTCGGCCTCGTCGGTGCGCAGGCGCCAGCCCTTGCCGTCGCGGCGCAGCGAGCGCACCGGCGAGTGTTCGTGCACGCCTACGCCCTTGGCCGCCGCCGCCTGGGCCAGACCGATGGCGTAATTGAGCGGATGCAGATGTACGGCGTTACGCTCCCACAGGCCGTCACCGTAGCGGTCGGTGCGCAGCAGCTCGGCCAGGGTCGCCTTCGGCACCCAGTCCCAGTGCACGCCGAATTTCTCGGCCAGGAATTGCTGGCGCTGGCGCAATACGCGCGGATTGCGCAGCCAGTTCGCCCAGATCACGCCGTCGTCGACCATGGCGCAGGGAATGCGGTACTTGCCCACGCGCGCGCGGATCAGCTGCACGCCGCCGAGCGTGCTCAGGTACAGCGCCTTGGCGTGTTCCAGCCCGAGCCGGGCGACCAGCGCTTCCTCGCCGCGGGAATAGCCGGCAAAGACGAAACCGCCGTTGCGCCCCGATGCGCCGAAGCCGATGCTGTCCTGCTCCAGCAGCAGCACCTCGCCGACGCCGCGCTCGGCCAGGCCCAGCGCCGTATTCAAGCCGGCATAGCCGCCGCCGACCACGACTACGCGCTTGGCACAGCGGCCGGTCAGCGGGGCGAAGCCGCCGTAGGCCGTGGATGTCGCGCGGTAGTAGCTGGCCGGCAGTTCGGTCATCGCGCGCGACTATCCTTTGTTTCGTTTTCCACTTCGAGGCCGACCTGCAGCCAGCCCAGGCTGAGGCCGATGCGGCGCGACTCCGGATCGCCCCAGACGTAGGAGATCATCTTGCCGCTGACGTCTTCGATCACCGACAGGCGCAGTACTTCGGTATTGCTCTCGCGATAGGTCAGCCGCGCCAGCTCCAGCGAATAGCCCGAAGCGGCGCCGTCGCGGAATTTCAGCGCCACGCGGCCACCTTCGCTGTGCAGGCGCAGGTCGCGGCGCAGATGCCAGTCGTTGTTCTCCGCGGCGGCCTTGGCGCCGCCGCCGTTGATCGCATCCCAGCCGGTGAACCAGCGCACGCGCTGGGATATCGTCGCGGCGTCCACGCCGCGCGCCTGATCGGCCACGGTGACTACGCGCAGGCGCTGGTCGATCAGTTCGAAACGCAGCGGCAGCAGTGCCGCGGTGGCGCCGATGCCCGGCAGCAAGGTGCTGCAGGCGGCGGGATCGGCGGCAAAGGCCAGACCGTTGCGCGTCGCCGCCGCCTTGTAGGTGCACGAACTCAGCGCGACCCAGGACTTGTCGTCCAGGCGCACGTTCTTGGCCGGGTTCTGGAATACCGCCTCGGCTTCCGCCGTCAGTGGCCGATAAGGAACAAATCCATTATTTTCGCTGACCAGCAGCCAGCGCGCTTCCTGTACCGGCGTGGTATCGGGCAGCACCACGCGCCACAGCAATTGACGCGTATCGCCGCCGGGATGTACCAGCCAATGGTGGATCGCCGGTGCGGCGTTCGTCGACGGCGCCTGCTTGCCCCCGGCGGACGCGCTCCAGCGCTCGGCGTGGTTGTCGTATTCGCCGGCCAGGTCCGGCAGGGTGGTGGCAGCGTCGCGCGCGGGACGCGCGGCCATTGTGCTGCAGGCGCTGAGCAGCAAGGTGGACACCGTGATCAAGCTCATCCAGTGGCGCATGAATCCTCCGAAACCAGTGTGCGAACCCTACACGCGATCCAGTGCCTGGGCGAGGTCGGCCAGCAGTACGTCGGGCTCTTCCAGGCCGATGGACAAGCGCAGCAGATTGACCGGCACCTGCCCCGGCTTGTGCGCGCCGACGCGCGTATCCGGCGGATAGACCGCGGCGACCGGAAACAGCAGCGACTCGTAGCCACCCCAGGACACCGTCATGAGAAAACGCTGCAGCGCATCGCAAAAGCGCTCGACGGCCGCCGTGGTCTCGCAGCGCAGGGTGAACGACAGCAGGCCGCTGGCACCGGAAATCTGGCGCCGGGTCAGGGCAGCCTGCGGATCGTCTGCCGCGTGCGGATACCAGACCTGTTCCACTTTGGCGTGGTTCTGCAGGAACTCGACCACCTGGGCCGTACTCGCAGCAACCTGGCGCATGCGCAAGGGCAAGGTGCGCAGGCCGCGGATCATCAGCCAGGCATCGTGCGGCGACAGCATCGCGCCCAGCGTCATGTAGGGGCCAGAGAACACTTCGCGGATCAGCGCCTTGCTGCCGCACAAAACGCCCGCAACCACGTCGCTATGACCGTTGAGGTATTTGGTCGCCGAATGCGCGACCAGGTCTATGCCCAGGGCGAGCGGGCGCTGGTTCAGCGGCGTCGCATAGCTGTTGTCGACCAGGGTGCGGATGCCGCGCGCACGTGCCAGCGTGGCTACGGCAGCCAGATCCTGCTGCTCGTAGGTCATGGTATTCGGGCTTTCCAGCACGATCAGGCGCGTCTGCGCGGTCAGCGCGGCTTCTATCCCGGCCACCTCGCGCGCATCGACAAAGCTGTGGCTGACACCGAAACGCGCGAGGAAATCGCGCAGCAGCGTGCGCGTCCAGGAATACGGCTTCTGCACGCAGACCACGTGGTCGCCGGCGCGCAGACCGGCGACCACACCTGCAGCGATCGCCGCCGCGCCGGAGCCGAACAGCAGCGCGTCCTCGGCCCCTTCCAGCGCCGCCAGCTTCCTGCGCAGAATTTCCACCGTGGGATTGTTGCCGCGCGTATACAGCGTGTTGTCCAGCTCGTCGCCGAACGCCGCGCGCATTTTCTCCACTGTAGCAAAGGCAAAAATGGAACTCTGGTAGATGGGCGGCGCGACGGCGCCACGGTGGCGCTCGCGATCCTCCTCGCCCAGCTGGTTGAGGATGTAGCTGAGATCGTGTTCCTGCACGCCTACCGCTCCTGCGCGCCTGCGCTTATTGCGACGCCGCCATGAATTGCCGCGTCGCCGCGGCCAGGCTTTCGTCCTGCAGGGCGAAATGCAGCGTCGCCTTGACCAGACCCAGCTTATTGCCGCAGTCGAAGCGCTCGCCCTGGAAGCGATAGGCCAGTACGCGTTCCTGCTTGAGCAGCGCGTCGATCGCATCGGTCAGCTGGATTTCGCCACCGGCGCCGGGCTTGGTCGATTCCAGCAGCGAGAAGATGCGTCCGGGCAGCACATAGCGGCCGACCACGGCGAGGTTCGATGGTGCTTCCTCGGGCTTGGGCTTTTCCACCATCAGCTTGATCAGCGCCGCTCGCTCGCTCACCGGCGTGGCATCGACGATGCCGTATTTGTTGGTCTGCTCGCGCGGCACTTCTTCCACCGCGATCACGCCGGAGTTCTCGAACGCGGCCAGCTCAGCCATCTGCCGCAGCGCGCCGGGGCCCTGGTTCCAGATCAGGTCGTCCGGCAGGATTACGCCGAACGGCTCGTTGCCGACCACGGGCTTGGCGCACAGCACCGCGTGGCCCAGGCCCAGTGCTTCGGGCTGGGTCACGAACACGCAGCGCACGTGCTTGGGCAGCACGTTCTGCACCATGGCCAGCAATTCCTTCTTGCCGGCCTGCTCCAGCTTGGTCTCCAGCTCGTAGGCCTTGTCGAAATAGTCGGCAATGGCGTGCTTGTAGCGATTGGTGACGAAGATCAGCGTATCCGCACCGGCATCGACGGCTTCGTCGACGGCATACTGGATCAGCGGCCGGTCGAGTACCGGCAGCATTTCCTTGGCCACGACCTTGGTTGCCGGCAGGAAGCGCGTACCCAGGCCGGCGACCGGAAATACCACCTTGCGTAGACGTTGCGACATGCGTGCTCCTTGCTTATGAGTGGCTGCGGAAGGCGACGACGGCGGCGGGCTCTTTCTCGCGCCAGGCAAAGTCGGGCAACAGCGTCGCCAGGCAGCGGCGCAGCTGGTCTTCGTCGAAATCCTGTACCGCCTGCGTGGCGCGGGCGAGCTGGGCATTGAGCAGCTCCCAGCTCATGCTGCGCGGCTGCGCCAGGAAGATCTTGGCGTGGGCGGTGTTGCGGTAGTTTTCCAGCGGGTGGAACAGTTCCTCGAACAGCTTCTCGCCCGGGCGCAGGCCGGTATAGGCGATCTGCACGTCGCGGCCCGGCACCTTGCCGGTCAGGCGGATCATCTGCTCGGCCAGGTCGCGGATACGGATAGGTTCGCCCATGTCCAGTGCGAAGATCTCGCCGCCCTGCCCCAGCACCTCGGCCTGCAGGATCAGCTGGCAGGCTTCGGGAATGGTCATGAAATAGCGTGTGATCTCCGGATGCGTCACCGTCACCGGGCCGCCAGCGCGGATCTGTTCGCGGAACAGCGGCACTACCGAGCCGGCCGAATCCAGCACGTTGCCGAAACGCACGGTCATGAAGCGCGTGCGCGAACGGCTGGCCAGGTTCTGGCAATAGATTTCGGCGATGCGCTTGGACGCGCCCATCACGCTGGTCGGATTCACCGCCTTGTCGGTGGAAATCAGCACCATGCATTCCACGCCGTGGCGGTCGCAGGTGTCGGCGACGCAGCGCGTGGCCAGCGAATTGTTGCGTACGGCTTCGCGCAACTGGTCCTGCAGCAGCGGAACGTGCTTGTAGGCTGCGGCATGGAACACCACCTGCGGCCGCGCCTGTACGAAGACGTGTTCGCAGGTTGCGGCATCGCCGGCATTGCCGATACGCGCGTCGAGGATCAGGTCGGGCCAGGCTGCGCGCAATTCCTGTTCGATGCGATACAGGTTGTATTCCGAGAGTTCCAGGATGGTCAGCGAGGTAGCGCCCAGGCGCGCGACCTGGCGGCACAGCTCGGAACCGATGGAACCGCCGCCGCCGGTGACCAGAACCCGCTTGCCGGTAAGGCCGCTGCGGATCGCCGTCCAGTCCAGCTGTACCGGATCGCGTCCGAGCAGGTCTTCGATGGCCACTTCCTTCAGCTCATTGAACTGCGAGCGGCCGGAAACCACGTCGTCCAGGCGCGGCACGGTGCGGAAAGCCAGGCCAGTGGATTCGCACAATTCCACTACGCGGCGCATCTGCGCATTGCTCGACGACGGCATGGCGATCAGCAGCATCTGCACGGCCACTTCGGCGGCGATCTGCGGCAGCTTTTCCAGCGTGCCCAGCACCGGCACGCCATGCAGCTTGGCGCCGCGCAGCTGGGCGTTGTCGTCGACAAAGCCGACGACGCGATAGCGGTTCTCGCGCTTCAGATCGCGTGCCAGCGCCTCACCGGCGCGGCCGGCGCCGAGAATCAGCACGCGCTGGCTGGGACTGTCGTTGAACAGGTCCAGGCGCGAATCCTTCCAGAAGCGATAGCCCAGCCGCGGCGCGCCCAGGAATACCACCAGCGCCGCCGGATACAGCAGCAGCACGCTGCGCGGCACAGTGCTCAGGCGGTTGTAGGCGAACAGCGTGATCGCCACCAGCAGCGCGCCGGTCGCACCGGCCCGTACAATATTCCACAAATCCGGAAGGCTGGCGAAGCGCCAGAGGCCGCGATACAGCCCGGTCCACCAGAACACCGCCGCCTGCACCGCCAGCAGCACGGCCACTTCCGGCCCCCACCAGATCACTGGCTGGGGCTCGGGCAGCAGGCTGTTGCGCACGGCATAGGTGGCGATCCAGGCCAGCCAGACCATGCCCAGGTCATGTACGACCACCGCCAGACGCGGATGGATCAGGCCGATGGAACGGCGCAGCAGATCAGGCACGATGGCGCGCTCCAGCAAGTACGGCAAGGCGCGCCCGCCACCACAGCACGCTGCCGGCGACATAGGCCACGACCACGGCAGCCAGGCCGGGCCAGAGGCTCTCATTGCGCGCCGCCACCAGGCTCAGCGGCGCGATCAGCAAACCATTCCATGCCATGTAATAGCCCACGACCCGTGCATGCGAGCGGCCGCCACGCACCAGCCACTGATAAAGATGTTCGCGATGCGCACTATACCAGCGGCGTCCGCGCCAATAGCGCGACAGCAAGGTAGCGGTCGCGTCGATGAAGAAACTGGAACCCAGCAGCAGACCCACGGCAATCCAGCGAGGTTCCCGCCAGGCCGCCAGCCACAGCACTGCGGCGATCAGCATGCCTAGCGCACCGCTGCCCACGTCGCCCATGAAGACGCGGGCGCGCGGGAAGTTGAACGGCAGAAAGCCCAGGCAGGCCGCTGCCATTGCCGCGGGCGCCAGACCCAGTCCGTGCGGCAGACCGCACTCGCCCAGCACAGCGATCAAGGCGAACATCCAGCTCGCCTGCAAGGTCAGCAGCCCGTTGATGCCGTCCATGAAATTGTGCAGGTTGATCGACCACATCGTGCTCAGCAGCACCAGCACCATCAGCGCCGCGACAACGAGCAGGCCAGCCGGCATTTGCAGCTGCAACAACAGATACGCCAGCAGCAGTGCTGCCGGCGCCTGTATCGCCAGACGCGCGCGTGCGCTCAGTGGACGGTGGTCGTCCCACCAGCCGACCGCCGCCACCGCGCCCACGGCCACACCGAGCAGCCAGCGAAATGGCAAGGAAAGCGGCAACAGCGGCAGCGCACAGCCGAGCACGGCAATGACAATGGCAATGCCGCCGCCGCGCGGGGTCGGCAGGCGATGCGAACGGCGTTGTCCCGGCAGATCCAGCAACTGCCGGCGCAGGGCGTAGCGGATCGACAGCTCCGTCGCCGCCGCAGCCGTCAGCAGTGCCGCGGCACAGCGCAGGGCGAATTCGGTATCCACGCGCTATTCGTTGGCCACGCCGTGGATAGGCCGCACCGACCCCCAGCTTTTGCAGCTGGGACATTGCCAATGATGTGCCTTGGCGCCGAAGCCGCAGCGATTGCAGCGGTACATGGCCTGGCCTTCGACCAGTTTGCGGGCCAGATCCTGCAGGATCAGCAGGTTTTCCCGCGCGTCGCCAGTGGCGCTGTGCAGGGTCGCATTGATCAATGCCATCAAGCCGCGTACCGACGGACGCTGGCGCAGCTGGCGCGTGAGGAATTCGATCGCCGCCGCCTCGCCCTGCGTGCGGGAGAACAGTTTGGTCAGCGCCAGTACCGGCGAAATACCGTGGTAGCGCTCGATGATGCGGCCGAGGAATTCCTCGGCGCGCTGCATCTGCTGGCTTTTGGCATAGGCGTCCAGCAGCAGCGGCAGGATTTCGGGCACGAAATCGACATCGTGTTCGGCCACCTGCTCGAACGCGCTGACGGCTTCCGCGTAACGCTCCTGGTCGGCCAGTACCTGCCCCTGCAGCATGCTCGCGCGCACATTGCGCGGGGCGCAGTCGAACGCGGCCTGGATATGTTCGCTGGCATCGGCAAAGCGTTTCTGCGTTCGCGACTCGCTGGCCAGTTCGCAATGGAACTGGGCAATTACCGCGCATTGCGATTCGCCGGTCATCTCTTCCAACCGGCGCGCATGCGCAATCGCCTTGTCCCAGTCGCGCTCGTGCTGGTAGATCGCGATCAGGTGTTTGAGCGCCGAGGGCGCATGCGCGCGCATCGCGACGAGGTCGGAAAACAGGGTCTCGGCGCGATCGAGCAGGCCGGCGCGCATGTAGTCCTCGCCCAGTTCCAGCAGGGCGACGGTCTTCATCGCATCGCTCAGGTCTTCGCGCGCGATCAGGTTCTGGTGTACGCGGATGGCACGGTCCACTTCGCCGCGGCGGCGAAACAGATTGCCCAGGGCGAGGTGCGTTTCGACCGTGTCGCGATTGATCTCGGCCAGCTTGACGAACACTTCGATGGCCTTGTCCTGCTGCTCGTTGAGCAGGTAGTTCAGACCGCGGAAATAGCTGGTCGACAAGGCATTGACGCGTTCGCCGGAGCTGCGTGCGCTGGCGCGACGAGCGATCCACCAGCCCGAGAACGCGGCAACCGGAAGCAGCAGGAACAACAGGTAGAGCGGATTCATGGAGTGCGGTTCAGTCCACCACCACAGGCACCGGCTCGCGCCGGGCATGGTCGCGGCGCTGTTGCGCAAAGCGACGTTTCAACGGAACGACGACGGCGAGCCAAAGAACCAGTCCGCCGACCAGCCAGCCAAACAATACGGCGGCCAGCAGCGCAGCCCCCTTGGGCAGGCTCAGCTGGACGGCATAGAAATCCAGCGAGAGCTGTTCGCTGTTGAGCGCGCCGAACAGCGCACCCGCAATGACGAACAACAGCGCAACGATAGTCCAGACAACACGCATGGCCGATCCGATTCAGGGCGCGGTCGCGCCGGTACGCAAGCGACAAGGGCTCAGCGGATGGGATCCTCGGACTGGTTCACCCGTTCACGCAGTTCCTTGCCCGGCTTGAAATGCGGTACATGCTTGCCCGGCAACGCAACAGCGGCACCGGTCTTGGGATTGCGGCCCATGCGCGGCGGACGGAAATGCAGCGAGAAACTGCCGAAGCCGCGAATCTCTATGCGTTCGCCACCGGACAGCGCCTGACTCATCTGTTCCAGCAGATTCTTTACGGCCAGCTCGACATCGTTGAACGCAAGATGCTTCTGCCGGTCGGCCAGGGCCTCGATCAGCTCGGACTTGGTCATGGGTATTTCGGCTCCGCCGGGTAGAGTTCCGTTACGGAACGCGAGCTTAGCGCATTCCGCGAATCCATTCACGCACTTGCAGCGAGTTATTTCAGACAAAAAGAATGGCGGCACCGGGCCGCCATTCAGATAACGCATGCCAGCCGAGGCAGGAATACCCTGCCCGGCCGGCCTGGAGCCTTACTTCTTCAGCTGTTCCTTGAGCAGCGCGCCGAGCTTGGCGGTGCCCAGGGTGCTGGACTGGTACTCTTCCAGAGCCGTAGCGAGCTCTTCCTCGTCCTTGGCGCGGATCGACAGCTGCAGCGTGCGGCCCTTGCGGTCCATGCCGATGAACTTGGCTTCGACCTTGTCGCCCACCTTGAGGTGCTGGGTCGCATCTTCGATGCGTTCCTTGGCGATGTCGTTGGCACGCAGGTAGCCCTCGACGCCTTCGCCCAGGTCGATGGTCGCGCCGCGCGCGTCCACTTCCTTGACGACGCCGTTGACGATGCTGCCCTTGGGCGAGCCGGCCATGAACTGGCCGAACGGGTCCTGTTCCAGCTGCTTGATGCCGAGCGAGATGCGCTCGCGCTCCGGGTCTACTGCCAGCACCACGGCTTCGACTTCGTCGCCCTTCTTGAACTGGCGGACAAGATCTTCACCGGTAGCCTGCCAGGAGATGTCGGACAGGTGGACCAGGCCATCGATGCCGCCGTCCAGGCCGACGAAGATGCCGAAGTCGGTGATCGACTTGATCTGGCCGCGCACCTTGTCGTTCTTCTTGTGGATGGCCGCGAAGGTTTCCCACGGATTCGACTGGGTCTGCTTGATACCCAGCGAGATGCGGCGGCGCTCTTCGTCCACGTCGAGGACCATGACCTGCACTTCGTCGCCGACCTGGACCAGCTTGCCCGGGTTGACGTTCTTGTTGGTCCAGTCCATTTCGGAGACGTGCACCAGACCTTCCACGCCCGGTTCCAGCTCGACGAAGCAGCCGTAGTCGGTGACGTTGGAGACCTTGCCGAACAGGCGGGTATTGGTCGGGTAGCGGCGGGCGATGTTGACCCAGGGGTCTTCGCCCATCTGCTTGAGGCCGAGCGAAACGCGGTTGCGCTCGCGGTCGAACTTCAGCACGCGGACGTCCAGCTCATCGCCGACGTTGACCACTTCGGACGGATGACGTACGCGCTTCCACGCCATGTCGGTGATGTGCAGCAGACCATCGATGCCGCCGAGGTCGACGAACGCGCCGTAGTCGGTGAGGTTCTTGACCACACCCTTGATGACTGCGCCTTCCTGCAGCTTTTCCAGCAGCGATTCGCGCTCGGCGCTGAATTCGCTTTCGACCACGGCACGACGCGAAACCACCACGTTGTTGCGCTTGCGGTCGAGCTTGATGATCTTGAACTCGAGTTCCTTGCCTTCGAGGTAGACCGGATCGCGCACCGGGCGCACGTCGACCAGGGAACCCGGCAGGAATGCACGGACGTCCTTGATGTCGACCGTGAAACCGCCCTTGACCTTGCCGCTGATGCGGCCGGTGACGGTGGCGTTGGCCTTCTGCGCCTCTTCGAGTTCGTCCCACACGAGCGACCGCTTGGCCTTCTCGCGCGAGAGCATGGTCTCGCCGAATCCGTTCTCGAGCGAATCGAGGGCAACCTTCACCTCGTCGCCGATGGCCACTTCGAGTTCGCCGCGTTCGTTGCGGAATTGCTCGATGGGCACGATGCCCTCGGACTTGAGGCCGGCGTTGACGACGACGACGTCCGACTTGATGTCGACTACGACGCCGGTAACGATGGTACCCGGCTTGAATTTGATCAGGGCTTCGCTCTGTTCAAACAGTTCGGCAAAACTTTCAGTCATGTTGATTCCAGAATGGAAAAAAGCCGCAGCCCGGACAATGTGGCCCGAATGCCGCCGCTTGCCTGTTGGGGTGCCTTCGCAGACACCATGGAGTTCCCCGCGGTGCGGGACCTATTCCCTTTGTGCAAAAACGAAGAAGGCGGCGTCAGGCGGGTTGGATAAGGCTGAGCACCTTGTCCACCACGGCATCCACGGGCATCCCGGTCGAGTCGATCAAGACGGCATCCAGTGCCGGCTTCAGCGGAGCTACGGGACGCGCCGCATCGCGGGCATCGCGCGCTTCGATCTCGCGCAAAAGGGATGCGAGTGTAACGTTCAGGCCTTTGTCTTTCAACTGCTTATAGCGCCGCTTTGCACGCTCTTCGGCGCTGGCGGTCAGGAAAACCTTGACCCCGGCATCCGGAAAAATCACCGTGCCCATGTCGCGCCCGTCGGCGACAAGGCCGGGCGTGCGGCGGAAACTCAGCTGCTTGTCGACCAGGGCCGTACGCACGGAAGGGATCGCCGCGATAGCGGACGCAACCGCACCGACGGTCTCTGTACGCAGATCGTCGGTGGAATCGTGGGAGTTGACGTAAACCCTTGTTTCGCGGCCATCTTTCGGATCGCGAAAGGTGATCTTGGTGGTCTCGGCACAGCGCGTCATCGCTTCCGAGTCGGACAAGTCCAGCCCGGCCATCGAGGCGGCGTAGCCGACTGCGCGGTACAGCGCGCCCGAATCCAGCAGATGCCAGCCCAGCCGTTCCGCGACGATGCGGGCGACAGTGCCCTTGCCCGAGCCGGACGGCCCGTCGATGGTCAATACGGGTATCGGCTTGTCGGATCGGCTCATGGGCACTCTGGCAGGCGGAGCAAACTTTGCGAGTCTAGCAGTTCGCCGCCATCCGGCGTCATGCATAGCGCACGGCGGCAAGCGCAGAACCGCCTCAAAGCCACCAGATGAACCCGACCATTCCCAGAACCAGCAAGTACTTGAGCGCGTAGTACAGGCGCTTGTTGCGCTCGCGCAAAGCCTTGGCCCTGAGCCGCACGGCATAGAAATACTTGAAGGCGCGGTTGATGCCGCCGGTCCTGTCCCCTTCGCGGTTCGGCGAGGCCCCGGCCGCAATGAAATGGCGCGCGACAAAACGGTTGAGTCCGCGTGCCCAGGCAAAGCGCAGTGGCCGCTCGATATCGCAGAACAGAATGATGCGGTTGCCGGCCGAGTCGTTGCGCGCCCAGTGGATATAGGTTTCGTCGAACATGGTCCATTCGCCGTCCCGCCAGCTGTAGCGCTGGCTGTCCACATCGATGAAGCAGGCATCGTCGTTGGGTGTGTCCAGGCCCAGATGCAGGCGCAGCGAGCCCGCAAACGGATCGCGATGCGGACGCAGCTCGCCGCCGGGCGGCAGCTCGGCGAACATCGCTGCCTTGACGCCAGGAATCTCGCGCAACAGCGCTGTCGTGCGCGGGCACAGCTCGGCAGCGGACGGATGCGCCTCGTCGTACCACTTCAGATAGAAGCGCTTCCAGCCGCGGCGGAAGAACGAATTGAAGCCGACGTCGCTGTAGCCGTCGGCAGCCTTTATCTGCTGCAATTCACGCAGATGCAGCGCCTCTTCGCGAATGTCGCGCCAGCGCTGGCGCAGCGGCTCCAGCTCGGGAAAGTGCTGCTCCGGCACGATGAATGGCTTGGTCGGCACGCGCGAACACAGGTACATCAACACATTCACCGGCGCCATGAAGGTGGAGTGATCGAGCAGCTGACGACCGAAGCCATGGCGCACGCGCCCGCGCAGATGTACGTAGGCCGCGCAGGCAAGAAACAACAGGACGAAAATCCATTTCACGGTCGGGATACCCAAACAAAACAACCCAAAAAGCCACCGCCCCTCCCGCCCGCCCCCGGGAACCACGGCACGTAATATCGGTGACGGGCCGACTGCACCTGCGTCGACGGTCAACCTGATCCAGCCGCTCCTGAAAGAGCCTGCAGCGATGCCGGACACAGCCGAACAGGCGACTCAATATGGGGAGTCGAAAATGAATTCAAGGCTTGACGATCGACGGATCGTGCATGCGACGGCCGGCGCGACGGCCGGCAGCGGAAGAAATGCCGGCCACTTGTTCAGGTACCGCAACAGCCTGGCCCATTGCTGCGATCAACCGTTGCGTCCACTCCCCGCTTGTCGCCGCAGTACCGGGAAGCACTGCTGCGGGCCGAGCCGAGGCCGCAATACAGTGAAGCAGCCTGCCGGGCCTTACCTCAAGCAAGCGGCGACGGCTGATGCCCTGGGCGAAAACGGGCTGCGATACCCGCGTCATCGGGCAGCAGCAGCGTTTTGGAATCCAGGCAAAACGGCAAGGCCCACAGACGCAGCGCTGTGCGGAAATCTGAACGCGGGCAGCGGCTGGGGGAATCGCGCAGCCAGGGGATAGACCCGTGCTACGTCGCCGCGACCTTGCAGATAGGTCTGCCCGTAGGCATGCAACTGATAGAAATCGCTCTGTGCAAGACCGTACTTGTCGCTGCCGTTGTTCCTGTCCGCATCGAGCAGCTCCATTTCGTATCCAGTACGACAAGGCGCTGCTCGCCATGGCAGATCAGAAGATCAGGCTTGAGGCGGATCCAGCGTTGCTGTTCATGCTCCACCAGATGCTGGTCTCGTGCTTGAAGCAGCAGCCGGGACAGTGGCACCAGCTGTCGCGACAAATGCCTGGCAACGAAAAGTCGCAGCCGTTACCAGGTTACCAGGACGAAGCCACAGCCGTTGGCCAGTGCGACAAAACCCGGGAACGAGGTCGCCACATTCTCGCAATCGAGAATCTGCACCGGCGTGGCCGCCAGCAACCCGGCTACGGCAAAACTCATGGCACAGCGATGATCGCCGACACTGTCGACTTCGCCGCCGCCGAGACGGCCGCCTTCGATCAACGCGCCATCGGGCGTTTCTTCGATGGCCACGCCCAGTTTGCGCAGGCCCTGCGCCATCACCGCGATGCGGTCAGACTCCTTTACACGCAACTCGGCTGCGCCGGTAACGCGCGTCGTACCCTGCGCCGCGGCCGCGGCGACAAACAGAATGGGAAACTCGTCGATCATGTCTGGCACCAGCGTTTCGGGCACGGCAATACCGTGCAGGCGGGCATGCCGCACGCGCAGGTCGGCCACGGCTTCGCCGCCGAGCTCGCGTTCGCGTTCCAGTACAATATCCGCGCCCATCAGGCGCAACGCCTGCAACAGGCCGGTGCGGCGCGGATTGATGCCGACTTCCCGCAGCAGCAGGTCCGAACCCGGCACGATGCTGGCCGCAACCAGGAAAAAGGCCGCCGAGGAAAAATCTGCCGGCACTACTACGTCGGTCGCGCGCAGACGGTGGCCGCCGCTGAGGCTGGCCCTGCCCTCGCCGAACGCAATCGGCCAGCCGAATGCGGCCAGCATGCGCTCGGTATAGTCGCGCGTCGGATGCGGTTCGCTGATCCTGGTTTCGCCGTCCGCGTAAAGCCCGGCCAGCAGGATGGCCGATTTGACCTGGGCGCTGGCGACCGGCAACGCGTAGTCGATGCCGCGCAAGGGACGCCCGCCGTGCACGCGCAAGGGCGGCAGGCCGCCTTGCTGCGCATCGATCTGCGCCCCCATGCGCGCGAGCGGATCGATCACGCGGCGCATCGGCCGGTGCGACAGCGATTCATCGCCGATCAGCGTGGAATCGAAGGCTTGCCCGGCCAGGATACCGGTCAGCAGGCGCATGCCCGTGCCTGCGTTGCCGCAGTCGATCGCATCGGCCGCGGCATGCAGGCCGTGCAAGCCCGCGCCATGCACGATGCGCTCGCTCGCACTGGGCTGCTGCATCGTCACACCCATGGCCGCGAATGCGCGCGCGGTCGCGCGCGTGTCTTCGCCTTCGAGGAAACCGCTGACCCGCGAGGTGCCTTCGGCCAGCGAGGCAAACATCACCGCGCGGTGCGAAATCGATTTGTCGCCGGGTACGCGCACTTCGCCCTGCAAGGCAGTGGCGCGGCTGCTGCTCCAGCATTCGCCGCTACTGCTCATGCCAGTGCCTCCAGCAGGCGCTCGCTTTCCGCGCGCGTGCCGATGCTGATGCGCAGGCAGGTCGGCAGGCCGTAGCCCGCCATGGGCCGTACGACGACGGCGTGGCGGAACAGCTGTGCCTCGACGTCTTTTGCATCGCGCCGGAAATCGACCAGCACGAAATTCGTCTGCGAAGGAAACACGCGCAGGCCGCGTTCGCGCAAGCGGGCAGTGAGCCATTCGCGTTCCTGCGCCGTGTGCTCGCGGATATGCGCCGCATGAGCAGCATCAGCCAGCGCGGCCTGTGCACCGACCAGGGCCAGGCTGTTCACATTGAACGATTCGCGCAGACGCTCCAGCACAGCCATCGCCTCGGCCGAGCCAATCGCGTAGCCGACGCGCAATCCCGCCAGCGCGTAGGCCTTGGAAAACGTGCGCGTGACGATCAGGTTCGGATGACGTGAATCGCGCAGCAGGCGCACGGCCGAATTCGCGCCGGGCGCCGTCATGTATTCCGCATAGGCCTCGTCAACCACCACCACGACATGCGCCGGCAGCTGCGCCAGGAAGGCGTCCAGCGCCGCGTCGTCGAACCAAGTGCCGGTCGGGTTGTTCGGGTTGGCCAGGTAGACCAGGCGCGTATCGGCTCGCACTGCAGCGGCCATGGCGGCGAGATCGTGCCCCAGCGGCGCGGTTGCATGATCGGCTGGCAGTGCCGGCACGCAGATCGCCTGGGCACCGGCGGCAGCGGTGCCGATCGCGAATACCGCAAAGCCAAATTGCGAATACACCACCGAGGTCGACGCATCGACAAAGCACTGCGCTATCAGCATGAGCAATTCGTGCGAACCGTTGCCCAGCACGATCTGCTCGCTGGCCACGCCCAGGTGCGCGGCCAGCGCGCGCTTGAGCGCGCCGCCCTTGGGATCGGGATAGCGGTAAATATCGCCGAGCGTCGCGGCAATGGCCGCGGCCACAGCCGGGCTGGCGCCCAGCGAGGTCTCGTTCGAGCCCAGTTCGATCAGGCGTTCGCCGTATTCCTGCCGCAGCGCAGGCAGATCGTGGCCCGGATCGTAGGCGCGCAGAGCGCGCGTGGCCGCATTGGCCAGCTGCAGAACGGCGCCGCTCACAGCAGCGCCACCGGGTACGATCCCAGCACCTTCACTTCCGCCGCGCGTGCGCTGGCGGCGGCAACCGCTGCGCTCACGCGCGCATCGTCGACATGGCCTTCCACTTCGACAAAAAACACATATTCCCATTTGCCGGTGCGGGCCGGACGCGATTCGATCTTGGTCATGGACAGGTTCTGGTCGGCAAACGGCGTCAGCAGTTCGTACAGGGCGCCCGGCTTGTCCTTGACCGACATCAGCAGGGAAGTCTTGTCGTGTCCCGACGGCGGAAACAGCTCGCGCCCGATGACGAAGAAGCGCGTGGTGTTGTCGGGCCGGTCCTCGATCTGCCGGCCCAGCACCTTCAGGCCGTAGATATGCGCCGCGGTCTCGCCGGCGATGGCCGCTGCGTCGTCCGCATTGCGTGCACGCCGCGCCGCTTCGGCATTGCTGGAAACGGGTATGCGCTCGGCCTTGGGCAGGTTGGCCCGCAGCCAGGCCTTGCACTGGCCCAGCGACTGCGGGTGCGAATACACCCGCTCGATGTCTTCCAGCCGCGTGCTGCGCGAAAGCAGGTGCTGGTGCACGCGCAATTCGATTTCGCCGCAGATCTTCAGCGGCGAGGTGACGAACAGGTCGAGCGAGGAATTGACCGTGCCTTCGCTGGAGTTCTCGATGGGCACCACGCCGAAATCGGCATTGCCGGCGGCGACTTCCTGGAACACCTCGTCGATGGTCGCCAGCGGCAGGCCCTTGATCGAATGGCCGAAGTGCTTGAGCACCGCCTGCTGGCTGAAGGTGCCTTCGGGACCGAGGAAGCCGATTTTCAGCGGCTCCTGTTGGGCCAGGCAGGCCGACATGATCTCGCGGAACAGGCGCACCATTTCCTCGTTGCTGAGGAGGCCGCCGCTGTTGCGGTCGACCACCATGCGCAATACCTGCGCCTCGCGTTCGGGCCGGTAGTAATCCACCGCGGCCTTGAGTTCGCCCTTGGCCTTGCCCACCAACTGCGCCCACTGCGCGCGTTCGCCGATCAGCTGCTGGATTTCGCGATCGATCGCGTCGATGCGCTGGCGCGTCTGCGCCAGGTCCAGCGGCGCACCGTTTGGTTCGTCTGCGTTCATTGCCATTCCGAGATTCAACACCTGAGCTTATACGCGACATTGCCGCGCAGATTGATATGTGATTGCGCGATATGCGCAGCCGGCGGACTCAGAACAATTTGCCCGGATTCATCACGCCACGCGGATCGAGCACAGCGCGGATACCGCGCATCAGAGCGATTTCCTCCACGCTGCGCGCGCTGGCCAGATAGGCCTTCTTGACCAGGCCGATGCCGTGTTCGGCCGAGATGCTGCCGCCATGGCGCCTCAGCACCTCGCACATCAGTTCGGTCACACGCTCGCACTCGGCGATGAACGCGGCGTAGTCGATCTCGGCAGGCTTGACGATATTGATATGCAGGTTGCCGTCGCCGATATGACCGAACCAGACCACGTCGAACTGTGGATACTCGCGCGTGAGCAATTCCTGCATTTCCTGCAGGAAGGCCGGCACTACGCCGATGCGCACGGAAATATCGTTCTTGTACGGCTTGTGCGGCGCCAGGCTTTCGGTAATGCCCTCGCGCAGGCGCCACAGGCTGCGCGCCTGCGCCTCGCTCTGACTCAGCACGCCGTCGCTGACCCAGCCCTGCTCCAGGCAATGCTCGAACACGGCCAGCGCTTCGGCCTGGGCGGCTTCGTCGGCCGCGTCGAATTCGGTCACCACGTAGTAAGGCGACACCTGCTCGAACGGCGCCTGCGCGCCATGCGCCCGTACGTGATGCAAGGCACGATCGGTGAAGAATTCGAACGCGCTCAGCTGCAGGCGGCTACGGCAGGCACCGAACACCTGCATAAGCGCCTGCATATGCGGCACGGCAAACAGCAGTACCTGTGAAGCGGGCGGCGCTTCGGTCAGCGCCAGGGTCGCTTCCACCACCAGGCCCAGGGTGCCTTCGGAACCGATGAATAGATGGCGCAGGTCGTAGCCGGTTGCGTTCTTGACCAGGCTGCGGTTGAGCTCCAGCAGTTCACCTGCGCCGGTGACCACTTTCAGCGAGGCGATCCAGTTGCGCGTATTGCCGTAGCGGATGACGCGGATGCCGCCGGCGTTGGTGGCGATGTTGCCGCCGATCTGGCACGAACCGCGCGCGCCGAAATCCACCGGATAGATAAGGCCGTGTTCGCGCGCGGCATTGTGTACCGCTTCCAGCGCAATGCCTGGCTGCACGGTCAGGGTGCGGTCGGCTGCATCGAAGCCCAGTACGCGGTTCATGCGCTCCAGGCTGACCACCAGCTCGCCGTTCGCCGCCACGGCGCCGCCGGACAGACCGGTGCGGCCGCCCGAGGGTACGATCGCCACGCCGGTCTCGTTGGCCCAGCGCACGATCGTCTGCACCTCAGCAATATCGGCCGGCAAGGCAATGGCCAGCGGTGCCGGCGTCCAGCGCCGGGTCCAGTCGCGGCCGTAATGTTCCAGGTCGGTGGCGTCGGTGGTCAGCTTCAGTTGCGGCAGGCGTTCGCGCAGGGAAACGAGCGGCGAGATGGTCATGCGGGCTCCGGCTTGAGACCGGGTCAGCCTGCCAGCGATGTCATTAGCCGTCCAGTGTTGCATTGCGGCACACTGAGCCAAATTGGCATAGTTGCGTCTCTCGCCCGGCTGTTGCCGCCGCGCCGCCTACCCTAATTTTGTGACGCGATCAAACAATGAAGAAGACGTCGTACCCGAAACAAGACATCCGCGTGTTGTTGCTCGAAGGCGTCAGCCGCAGCGCGGTAGAGGTCTTCCAGAACGCCGGCTATTCGCAGATCGACTTTCATGAGAAATCGCTGCCCGAAGCCGAGCTGAAACAGCGCATTGCCGACGCCCACCTGGTCGGCATCCGTTCGCGCACCCAGCTCACCGCGGAGGTACTGGAACAGGCCAAGCGCCTGATCGCCGTGGGCTGCTTCTGCATCGGCACCAACCAGGTCGACCTGGCCGCAGCCAAATCCGCCGGCGTGCCGGTATTCAATGCACCGTATTCGAACACCCGCAGCGTGGCCGAACTGGTGCTCGCCGAAACCATCCTGCTGATGCGGCGTATTCCACAAAAGAACGCCGAATGCCATCGCGGCGGCTGGTCCAAGTCTGCCGCCGGCAGCTATGAAGTGCGCGACAAGGTGTTCGGCATCGTTGGCTACGGCCATATCGGCACCCAGGTAGGCCTGCTGGCCGAGGCACTGGGCATGCGCGTGATCTACCACGACATCGAAACCAAGCTGGCCCTGGGCAATGCACGCCCGGCGCTGAGCCTGAACGACCTGCTCGGCCGCGCCGATGTCGTCACCCTGCACGTGCCCGAAACGCCGGCGACCCAGCTGATGATCGGCGCCGAACAGCTCAGCCGCATGCGTCCGGGCAGCGTGCTGATCAACGCTTCGCGCGGCACTGTCGTCGATATCGACGCACTCGCCGCCAACCTGCGCAGCGGCCATATCTCCGGCGCTGCGGTCGACGTCTTCCCGCTGGAACCCAAGGGCAACGACGATGCCTTCGTCTCGCCGCTGATCGGCATGGACAACGTCATCCTCACCCCGCACGTCGGTGGCAGCACGCTGGAGGCACAGGACAACATCGGCATCGAAGTGGCCTCCAAACTGGTGCGCTACAGCGACAACGGCTCCACCCTGTCGGCGGTGAATTTCCCCGAGGCCTCCCTGCCCGAACATCCGCACAGCCGGCGCCTGCTGCATATCCACAAGAACGTGCCGGGCATGCTGTCGCGCATCAACGACCTGTTCTCGCGCGAGAACGTGAATATCGACGGCCAATACCTGCAGACCGACCCGCATGTCGGCTACGTGGTGATCGACGTGTCCATGCCGGAAGAACGCGCAGCGGAACTGAAGGACGCACTGGCGACGATACCCGGCACCCTGCGCGCCCGCGTGCTGTATTAGCCGCTGAAGGCCGTCGCGGCCGCCTGGCGGCCGCGACAATGCGGATGGACGCTGTCATGGCATCGGCGCTCAGGTGCGCTACAATCGCCGGTTTCGCCTGCCTGGCCACCCCATGATTGCCTTGCGTAACTTCGCCCTGCGTCGCGGCGAACGCCTTCTGCTGTCCGATGTAGACCTCACCCTGCACGCGGGCGCCCGCGTCGGCGTGGTCGGACGCAACGGCTGCGGCAAGTCCAGCCTGTTCGCGGCCATCCAGGGCGAAGTCGAGCCAGACCGTGGCGACCTGGATCTGCCGAGCAAGCTGCGCATCGCCAGCGTGGCCCAGGAAACGCCGTCCCTGCCCGACCCGGCCATCGAATTCGTGCTGTCGGGCGACGAGGAAGTGCATTCGATCCTGCGCGCCGAAGCGCAGGCGATGGAACGCGAAGACTGGGACGCCGTAGCCCTGGCCCACCAGAAACTCGCCGCGATCAACGGCTACGATGCCAGCGCCCGCGCCGGCCGCCTGCTGCACGGCCTCGGCTTTCATCCGGATACGCACCAGATGCCGGTGTCGGACTTCTCCGGCGGCTGGCGCGTACGCCTGAACCTGGCGCGGGCCCTGATGATGCCCAGCGACGTTTTGCTGCTGGACGAACCGACCAACCATCTGGATCTCGACGCCGTGCTCTGGCTGGAGCAATGGCTGCTGAAATACCCGGGCATGCTGCTGATGATTTCGCACGACCGCGAATTCCTCGACGGCGTCAGCACGCATACCCTGCACCTGCACGAAGGCCGCGCCAAGCTGTATACCGGCGACTACACCAGCTTCGAACGCCAGCGAGCCGAACAGCTGCGCCAGCAGCAGATCGCGTTCGAGAAGGAACAGGCCGAACGTGCCCATCTGCAGTCCTTCATCGATCGCTTCAAGGCCAAGGCCAGCAAGGCGCGCCAGGCTCAGTCGCGGGTCAAGCGCCTGGCCAAGCTCAGCGGCACCGAGGCGGTGCGCGCCGAGCGCCAGATCCGCATCAACTTCGACGCTCCTCTGAAGCTGCCGCATTCGCTGCTGCGCCTGAACGACACCGATGCCGGTTATGCACAAACTTGCATTCTCCACAACGTAGGATTCGGCCTGGAAGCCGGCGACCGCATCGGCCTGCTCGGCCCGAACGGCGCGGGCAAGTCGACACTGGTCAAGACCCTGGTCGGCGAACTGGCGCTGCTGCAGGGCGATCGCATGGCGCACAAGGACATGCAGCTGGGCTACTTCGCCCAGCACACCGTGGAGTCGCTGCACGAAGGACAAAGCCCGATCGACCATCTGAAGGACATCGCGCCCGGCGTGGCCACGCAGGAATTCCGCGACTTCCTCGCGCGCTGGAATTTCTCCGGCAACCGCGCGTTCGAGGTCATCGACAATTTCTCCGGCGGCGAGCGCGCGCGCCTGGCACTGGCCCTGATCGCCTGGCGCCGCCCCAATGTATTGCTGCTGGACGAGCCGACCAACCATCTCGACCTGGAGATGCGCGAAGCCTTGGCCGAAGCGCTCAGCGATTTCGACGGCGCCATCGTGCTGGTCTCGCACGACCGCCACCTGACCGGCCTGGTCTGCGACACCTTCTGGCGTGTCGCCGACGGCAAAGTCGAAGCCTTCGACGGCGACCTCGACGAATATGCGGCCTGGCTGCGTTCCCGCGGCACCCGCCAGGCGCGGGCGCCGAATGCGCAGGCTGCGTAACAAATAAAGTAGCTTGGGGCAAGCTGTCAGGCGCACCCCAAACTACGTTCGGCGTATTTTACATTCGTGTATATTTTGTACTTTAGTATACTCTTACCCGTTACGCCGGGCGAAATCGCGCATGAAATCGACCAGCGCATCGACGCTGGCCTGCTCCACGGCGTTGTATAGCGACGCGCGCATGCCGCCGACAAGCTTGTGGCCTTTCAGTGCCAGCAGGCCGGCATCCCGGGATTGCTGCAGGAATGCCGCATCGAGCGCGCTGTCTGCCAGGGTAAAAGGCACGTTCATCCACGACCGCGCCGCACGATCGACCGGGTTGGCGTAAAAATCCGACGTGTCGATAAAGTCGTAGAGCGTTTCCGCCTTGCGCCGGTTGCGCTGCTCTATTACGGCGAGGCCGCCTTCGGCCTTGAGCCACTGGAACACAAGCCCGGCCAGATACCAGCCGAAGGTGTTGGGCGTGTTGAGCAGCGAATTCTGCGCCGCGTGCTCGGCGAAGCTGAAAATCTTCGGCAGGGTACTGGGGCAGCGCTCGAGCAGGTCTTCACGCACGATCAGCACGACCAGTCCGGACGGCCCAATATTTTTCTGCGCCCCCGCATAGATCAGGCCAAAGCGCGACACATCGATGCGCCGCGACAGGATGGTCGAGGACATGTCGGCGATCAGCGGCACGCCGCCGACGTCGGGAACCTCGTGGAATTCCACGCCACGGATGGTTTCGTTCGGCGTGTAGTGCACGTACGCGGAGGCGGGGTCGAGATCCCAGTCAGCACGCGGCGGAAGCGCCGTATAGTTGTTCGCCGCCGACGTGGCCGATACCTGTGCGCGTACCAGCGAGCCGGCCTCGCGCACGGCTTTTTCGCCCCAGTCGCCGGTGACGATGTAGTCGGCGCGCTGCTCCGGCCTGGCCAGGTTCATCGGGATCTGGGCGAATTGCTGGGTCGCACCGCCCTGTAGGAACAGGACCTTGTAGTTCGCGGGAATGGCCAGCAGGCCGCGCAGGTCAGCCTCGGCCTGTTCGGCCATGGCCATGAATTCCTTGCCGCGATGACTCACTTCCATGACCGAGGCGCCGGACGTACCCCATTCCAGCAGCTCCGCCTGGGCACGACGCAGTACGGCTTCCGGCAGCGCGGCGGGACCGGCGCTGAAATTATGACCACGGCTCAAAGGCAGGCACTCCATCGACATTGAAGCGCGATTATGCCGTTGCGCAGCGCCCGTGCGCGGACGGCCTGGCGATAAGCCGCACTGCCGCTCAGGCGCGGCGTTTCAAAACCGAACCCGCGGCCAGCAGCTGTTCCATTTCCGCGGCAGGCAGCGCCGGCGCATACAGATAGCCTTGTGCGGTGCTGCAGCCCATGGCCAGCAGCAGCTCCGCCTGCGCCGCGGTTTCCACGCCTTCGGCGGTCAGCGACAGCCCCAGGTCTTCGGCGAAACCCGACACGGTGCGCACGATGGCGCGATGACGGCGGTTGGTTTCCATGTCGCGCACGAAGCTGCGGTCGATCTTCAGCGCATCGAACGGCGACGAGGCAAACGAATCGAGCGAGGAATAGCCGGTGCCGAAATCGTCAACCACCAGGCTGACGCCCAGTTGCTTGACCTCGCGCAATATCGCCTCGGCCTGGACCCGGCCCGAGCGGAATACGGTTTCAGTCACCTCGATCGCCAGCGAAGCAGCGGCCAACCCGGTACGCTGCAGCACCCGGCCTATGCCGGCGGCGACATCGCGCTCAGCGAACTGGCGGTCGTCCACGTTGACGTTGGCGCGCAGGTCGTGGAACGCGGGATAGCGCTGCTGCCATTGCTTGAGCTGGGCGCAGGTCTGTTCCAGCACCCACCAGTCGATCGCGACGATTAGGCCGGTTTCCTCGGCCACGTCGAGGAATTGCGGCGGTTGCAACAGACCGCGCTCAGGGTGCAGCCAGCGCAGCAGCGCCTCGCAGCCCACCACCGCGCCGCTGCGCAGATCGACCAGAGGCTGGAAATGCACGCGGAATTCCTGCCGTTCCACCGCTTCGCGCAGATCGGTTTCCAGGCGCAGCCGTTCGCGCGCGGCGCGGTGCATGGCCTCGTCGAACATCATGTAGGCCGATTTGCCGCGCGCCTTGGCACGGTACATGGCCGTGTCCGCATCGCGCAGTACCTGTTCGGGCGTGTCGTAGCCGGCCCGGCCCAGCACGATGCCCAGGCTGGCACCGGAGTAGATGCGATGGCCGTCGAACACGAACGGTTCGCCCAGCGCCTGCAGCACCTGGTGCGCCAGCGCCTCAGCCGAGTGCGTCGTCCATTGGCCGCGCGGCAGCATGGTGAATTCGTCGCCGCCATAGCGCGCCAGAATGCAGCCTTCGGGCAGTACGCCACGCAGGCGCGCGACGATCTCGACCAGCAGGCGGTCGCCGGTGGCATGGCCCAGGCTGTCGTTGACCAGCTTGAAACCGTCCAGATCGAGAAACAGCACGGCATAGCCGTATGCACCCTGCTCCTGCGCCTCGCCCAGACGCCCGGTGAGATGGCGCTCGAACAGCACGCGGTTGGGCAGGCCGGTCAGGGCGTCGTGGGTGGCGTTGTGCTCCAGCTCGCTTTCAAAGCGGTGGCGTTCGGTCACGTCGCGCACGGTGCCGCTGAAATAGTCGCCGTCATCCAGGCGGATCGGACCGGCGCTGACGCTGACGCGCAACTCGCGGCCGCCCTTGCGCCGCAGGAAGGTTTCGTATTCGGCCGGCAGTACTTCGCCACGCCCGCGCGCGGCAACGCGCGCGGCGATGATGCGGCGGCCCTCGGCACTGGCCAGCTCGTTCCAGTGCATGCCGATCAGTTCGCGCTCGTCGTAGCCGGTCAGGTTGGCGAAACGCTGGTTGACGTAGATGTAGCGCTCGTCACGCATCACGTACACGGCGATCTGAGCATGCTCGACCAGAGTGCGGTAGCGCTCTTCGGAACTGAGCAGCGCGCGTTCCGCGTCGCGCCGTGCGGTAACGTCCTGTACCGCTCCCTCCAGGCTGAGCACACGGCCTTCTGCATCGCGCACCGCATGCACATTCAGCGAAACCCAGATCGGCCGGCCGTCGTAGCGGCGGATGCGTACTTCCTGGTCGGTGACCTGGCCGTTCCGGCGCAGCAGCTCGAGCAGTTCGTGGCGGTCTTCGGGTGGCATGTCGATATCGTCGATATGCGCCATGTGCTGCAGCAGGTCGCTGCGCGAGGCATAGCCGAACAGATGCCCCAGCGCGGCATTGGCTTCCAGCACGCGGCCATCCGGATGGGCCTGGAACAGGCCGATCACGGAATGGCGGAACAGCTGGCGGTATTTGCGCTCGGCCTCGGCCAGGGCGCGCTGCTGGGCGCGCTCTTCGGTAATGTCGCGCGCCGTGCCGGTGCTGGCGATATCGCCGTCGAATACCACCGGATCGGCACGCACCTGCACCAGGCGTCGGCTGCCGTCCTTGCACAGCATGTTGATCTCGTAGCCCTGCACTTCGCGCGAACCGCTTTCGCGCAGGACGCGCCGCTCCATCTGCGCCGCACGCGACTCCGGCGCGACCAGCTCCATGTATTCGCTGCCCAGCAGCTCGCCGACGCTGTAGCCGAGCATGTCGGCCATGGCGCCGTTGGTGAACTCCACCTTGCCGCGCTGGATCAGGAAAACGCCGTCGCGGCAGTTGTCCACCAGGATGCGGTACAGCTCTTCGGACTGGCGCAGCGCCGTTTCGGCGGCCTCCTGGCGCGTGATGTCGACGACCGAGCCTTCGACGAACAGCAGCTGGCCGCTCTGGTCGCGCACGCTACGCAGGTTCTCGTTGATCCAGATGGTGCTGCCGTCGCGGCGGCGTACGCGGGTACGGCGGTTTTCGATCTGGCCGTCGCGATGCAGATCCGCAAACAATTGTTCCGCCACGCCCTCGTCCACGTAGACCGCATGCGAAGGGCGAGGAAATTCCCGCAGCATCTGGTCGATGGAGTCGTAGCCGAAGATGCGTACCAGAGCCGGATTGACGTCGATCAGTCCGCCCTCTGGCAAGCTGCGGTAGATGCCCTCGGCCGCCGCCATGAACAGCGAACGGAAGCTGGTCAGGTCGAGATTGGGCGCCAGCACCACGCCATCGGGGCCGCTGAGGCGCGCCAGGCAGAGGATATGCGCGCTGCCGTGCGTATCGAGCAACTCGGCATTCAGTACCACGCGCAGCGCAGTACCGTCCTTGGTGACGAATTCCAGCGACTGCTCGAACAGGCGGCCTTCGCTGCGCAGGCGTGTCCAGAGCAGTCCGCGCGCGTCCGGATGGCGCCACAAGCCAAGGTCCAGCGGGCGCCGACCCAGCAGTTCGGCACGCGTATACCCGAGGGCGGTTTCCGCGGCCAGGTTCAGATCGACGATATGCCCGTCGCCCGCCGCCAGCAGCATGACCAGGCTGGGCGAGTAACGGAAAGCCGCGGCAATGTGAGGTTCCCCGTGCACCGTCACTCGGCATCGACTGATTTGACCCGAGTATATCTGCGGCTGTACGCATCGCCAGCCCCGCCTGAAAGATCGCTGCACTGATACCGGTCTGGTGGAAAAACGAGACCTTGCCATGAAGCCATACCGAGTTGCCCCGATTGCCGGCTCCGACATCACGCCGGAGTCTGTCTACTTGCAGCGGCGCGGGTTCCTGCGTGGCCTGGGCCTGCTGGCACCGTTGCTGGCCAGCGGCTGCAGCAGCGGCGGCGATGCCGGTGCGCCAGCCGATAGCG
Source organism: Tahibacter aquaticus (assembly GCF_004363655.1). Lineage (GTDB taxonomy): Bacteria > Pseudomonadota > Gammaproteobacteria > Xanthomonadales > Rhodanobacteraceae > Tahibacter > Tahibacter aquaticus. The sequence continues at coordinate 72,138 of NZ_SNZH01000017.1, read as the reverse complement.
GCCCCAGCGGCGCGGTTCTTCCTGCTACCCGGAATTCGCGCTGGGACAGCAAGGAAGAACTCACCAGCTGGCGCGATGCGACCAGCTACAACAACTACTACGAATTCGGTACCGGCAAGGGCGATCCCGCACGTCATGCCGGCCGCTTCCAGCCGCAGCCGTGGACCGTGGAAGTCGCCGGCCACGCCGAAGTCATCGGCCGGTTCAGCCTGGAGGACCTGCTCAAGCCGCACACGCTGGAGGAACGTATCTACCGTCACCGCTGTGTCGAAGCCTGGTCGATGGTGATTCCCTGGATCGGTATTCCGCTGGGCGAATGCCTGAAGCGCTTCAAGCCAACCTCGCGCGCGAAATATGTCGCCTTTACCACCGTCAACCGGCCGCAGGAAATGCCCGGGCTGGCCTACGACGTGCTCGACTGGCCGTACCGCGAAGCCCTGCGCATCGACGAGGCCATGCATCCGCTGGCCATGCTCGCGGTCGGCCTGTACGGCCGTGCGCTGCCCAACCAGAACGGCGCACCGCTGCGCCTGGTGGTGCCGTGGAAATACGGCTTCAAGGGTGCCAAGTCCATCGTGCGAATCGAGTTCTGGGAAAACCAGCCGTCAACGTCGTGGAATATCGCCGGGCCCAGCGAATATGGATTTTATTCCAATGTGAACCCTGCGGTGGATCATCCGCGCTGGACCCAGTCCAGCGAACGGCGCATTGCCGGCAGCGGCGGCAGCCTGTTCGCCAAGCGCATTGCCACCCTGCCCTTCAACGGCTATGCCGACGAGGTGGCTTCGCTCTACGCCGGCATGAACCTGCGCGCGAACTACTGATGACGAAACCTTTCGATCGCCGCATCGCTGCCGCCAAGGCCATCGTCTTCAGTCTGTGCCTGCTGCCGCTGGTGCTGTTGCTCTGGGACACCCTGCACGATCAGCTGGGAGCCGACCCGGTCGCCCAATTGGAACACCGTAGCGGCGACTGGGCGCTGCGCCTGCTGCTGCTGACCCTGGCCGTGACGCCGCTGCGCCAGCTCAGCGGCCAGGCCGTAGTGTTGCGCTTGCGCCGCATGCTGGGCCTGTTCGCGTTCTTCTATGCCAGCGTGCATCTGGGCATTTATCTGGTGATCGACCTGGGCGCTTTCTGGCGCCAGCTGTTCGAGGAAATCCTCAAGCGGCCGTACATCACCGTGGGTTTTTCCGCCTGGCTGCTGATGCTGCCGCTGGCGATCACCTCGACCCGGGGCATGATGCGGCGGCTCGGCCGGAACTGGGGCCGTCTGCATAAACTGGTCTACCTGGTTGGCATTTGTGCAGTCTTGCACTATTTATGGCTGGTGAAATCGGGCCAGAAGATCGCGGTGCGCGAACCGCTGATCTATCTCGGCATCTACCTGGCCCTGATGGCAGCGCGGCTGCCCTGGCAACGCTGGCTGCCGCAACGCGCAGCGGCCAACCCGCCGACATTGCGCAAGGCAGAGTAAGCCGCGCCGGGCAGAAACGCTTCGGACTGGACCAGCCAGGCCCGCTGTTCGATGTCAGAAGCCGTACAGCAGCAGCAGTGCAATCGCCCCGCCGATCAGGCCGGCCGCAGCGATCAGCCACCAGATCTCGTTGCGGTTTGCGCTGGACTCCACCGGCGGCGCAGCAGCAGGCCGCGCCGGCTTGAGATCGGGCAGGTTGACTGCCTGCATGGTCTGGGTGATGGCCGGGGCAAAGCCCGGGCTGCGCTCTTCCACCAGTTCGCCCCGCAGCGGCAGGCCCGGTGCTTCGAGCAGGAAGCGGTTGCGGTCGAACGCGATCTGGTCGCCAGGATGCAGTACCGCGTCGCGCACCTGCACGCCGTTGACGAAAGTGCCGTTGGACGAACCCAGGTCGCGCAGGTAGATGCCGTCACCGTTGTTTTCGATCATCGCGTGCTTGCGCGACATTTCCGGCTCGTCCAGGCTCAGGTCGCATTCGTTGCCGCGGCCTATGGTGAGGCGGCCGCGCACCGGCACGATGCGGCCGAACTGGCTGCCCGATACGCCGCGCAATACGACCTTGGGGGGCACTGCGCGCGCGCGCGTCTCCGCCGTGTCGGCGCTGGCGCCGCTGTCGGGAACGGCCGTGCGGATAACCTCGTCGCGCTCGGGTTTGATCATGATCTGCACCGCATCGATGCTGAGCACGTCGCCGAGCCGGACTATGCCCTTCTCGCGCACGGGCCGTGCATTCAGATGCGTGTGGGCCTTGGCGTCGAGAACGTTCAAGGTAAGCCCGCGCCCGTCGACTTCGATGCGCGCATGGTGCGGCGCGATGCCCGGGCTGGACAGAACAATCTGATTGTCCCTATCGGAGCCTATTCCACAAACGCCAGGCGTCAGCACGAAATCGGCGTGCTCGCCGTTGGGAAAGCTCATGCGCGCGCGAATTTCCATCAGCTGACCGGCCCACTCCGTAGATTAACGCGATGGCAATTTAGCATGAGCGCCCCCGGGGATTACCAGCAAGGATTACCAGCGTGCGCCCAGGTCCAGCAGGATGCGGTCGGTATGCTGGGGCAGACCGTTGCGCAGCTCGTGGAACGCGGCGAGGCGAAGATTCCAGGTTTCGTCCAGGCCATAGCCTATCCACGGCATGTAGCCATGCGTGAAAGAGTGGAACCACCAATCGTCTTCGTTGAATGCGGCCAGCACGGCGTCACGCTGTATACGCTGGTTGGAATAGCCGAACTCCCAGCCGCCGGCGCGCAGGCGGCTGCCCAGTACCAGGCTGAAGCGTGCGCCGTCGCGCTGGTCGTCGGCACCGAGGTTGCGTACCAGATCCAGACGCGCCTCCAGCGGCCATTCGCCGAACTGGGTGCGGCCAACCAGTTGCAGATCGAGCAGGCGGTAGTCGCTGAGTAACGGCCCGTTGGCCGGCAGGCGCCGGTTGGTACGGGTCAGGCCCTGCCGGGTGAGCTGGCCGAGGTCGGAAAAATCCAGATAGCTCAGCAGCACTGCCGCATTCGACGGCGCGCCTTCGCGCCAGCGCCAGGCCAGCTGGGCGGCGGCAATGCGCGTGTCGTCGTCGTACAGGTGCTGCGCGGCGAAGCCGCCGACAGTCAGTTGCAGCCGGCTGTAGTCGCCCAGGGCGAAGGACTGGTCCAGGCTGATGCCGGCCGGACGCAGGTCCGCATCCCAGGTCAGCGGCGACAGTTCCAGCGGAAACGGTGCCTTGCCCAGCAGTACGCGGGTCTGTTCGCGCGGCTGCCAGCGCAGCCAGAACTGGTCGAGATTGGCGCCGTCGCTGCGTTCGTTGTCGTTGTTGATGCGGTTGGTGGCGTTGTCGTCGCTGCCCTGGGCCAGTTCGATCGCCGCACCGAAACTCAAGGTCGGCATGGCGGCGTATTCGCCGCCGAGCCGGCCGCGGCTGCGCCAGCGGCTGACTGTGCGATCGCCGGGCAGGCCTTCGACATGGTCGTAGCGCAGCAGTGCATCGCCGAACCAGCTCCAGCCGCCAGCAGCGTGATCTTCCGCCGCCGTTTCCTCGGCGCTGCCCGCCAGAATGCTGTCCTGGGCCAGCGCCTCGCCAGCCAGGGCCGCAGCCAGCAGCAGCACGCCCGCACTTGCCACCCGCCCCCATCGCCTCGGTTCGCGCATGCTCACGCCCTCAGCTGCGTCAGCGACGCAGCCAGTTCGGCCGCACTGGCCGGTCGCTCGGCGCGATTGCGCTTGAGGCAGCTCAGGATCAGCGTTTCCAGCTCTGGCCGGATTTCCGGCCATAAAACCGACGGCCGCGCGGGTTCCTGCTGCATCTGGGCCATATAGATCTCCATGGTATTGGACCCGCTGTACGGCAGTGCGCCGCAGAACATCTCAGTCATGAGAACGCCGCAGGCATAGATATCCGCACCTTCGTCCACTTCTTCGCCGGCCAGTTGTTCCGGCGCGCAGTAATTCGGCGTGCCGAGGAAGGTGCCGGGCTGGGTATGCCCCGGTGTCGCGCGACGGGCCGGCCGGGCAATGCCGAAGTCCATCAGCTTGGCGTTGCCATTGGCTTCGAGGATGAGGTTTTCCGGCTTGATGTCCCGGTGCAGCACACCGACTTCGTGCGCCGCTGCCAGGCCAGCCGCCAGTTGCCGCGCAATACGCAGTCCGGCCGAATACGGCACGCGCTTGGCCTCGCGCAGCAGGTAGCGCAGGGTCATGCCGCGCACGTATTCCATCGAGATATACGGCAGGCCGTTAACCTCGCCGAAATCGAACGTACGCAGCACGTTCGGATGGGTGATGCGGCGGGCCAGCTTGATTTCGCTCTTGAGCCGGTCCAGCTGTTCCGCGTCGAGCAGTGCGCCGGGCTTGAGCATCTTCAGCGCGACGACGTCGTCGAGTTCGAGATCGTGCGCCTTGTACACCACGCCCATGCCGCCGGCGCCGAGCACCGACAGCACGCGGTAGCGCCCACCCAGTGTGGAACCCGGCGCCAGTTCGCCACTGTCGCGCAGGCTGCGCGCGGCGGCGGCGCTGCGCGGCGTGATCGCGGCACTGCCGCGCGGCACGGTGTCGTTGTCCTGCGCGAGCCGCTCCGGCGCTTCCGCGTGCGGCAGGCGCTGCAGCAGCGCCGCGCTGGGTGCATAGAACTGCTTGCTGCTGAAGCCACCGGTGGCAACCGCGACCGAGTCGCTACCGTATTCGCTGCGCAGGCTTTCGCCGGTGCTGCGCCCGGCCAGTACCTGGCCCGGTGCCGCATCGCAGAGCAGGCGATCGATCTGCACCTGGGCCGCACCGACCAGCTGGCTGCCCTCGCCCGCCTCGGACAGCACCAAGTCACCGTCGGCCAGCGCCGCCGCCGGCGGCGCTGCCTGGGCAAATTCGTCGCGCAATAGCTGCAGGGCATGCAGCAGGCGTTGCGGCCCTGGGAACGCCAGCGTCCAGCGTCCGCCCGGCGCCGCCAGCAGCACGCCGTCCGCTGCGGCCGCTGCCGCGGCAAGACGCGTCTGTATGCGGGCCTTTTCCTCCAGCACCTGCTCGGGCGGGGTATGCGCGGGCAGGCTGAGCAGCTGCCGGTACTCCAGTCCCAGCAAGACCAGTGCATCGCGCCGCGGCGGCGTCGACTGCTTGAGCGGCTGGGTATGTACGACGACGCCCGAGCCTTCCTGGCCGGGCTCGGGCAGGAAGCGCGCGAGATTGCCGACATAGCCTTCCATGTCGCTTTTTTCGCGCAGATCGGACAGCAGCGAATCGAAAGCGCGCGCCAGCCGCGCCAGTTCGTCCTGACCGGCGGTGCCCAGGCGGGTCTGGAAATTGCCCGCCGCAGCCTGCTCGGCCGCGCTGGCCATGGCACTGACCGGGCGCAGGATGCCCTTGGATATGAGGTACGACAGCGGCAGGGCCAGCAGCAAGGTGACCAGGCCACCGAGTACCACGCTGTTGAGAATGGCACGGTAGCTCGCAACCACCTGGTCGGACGAGGCCAGCACCATCAGCTGGCCCAGCTCGGCTGCATCGGCAGCGGCGGTCGGCGCCATGCGCGCCACCCAGTCCTGTCCGCCCAGGTCGATATGCGTGCCGTCCGCCGCAGACGCGGCAGACGGCAGGCCGGGCGAGCTCTTCACCGTTTCGCGCAATTGACTCGCCGCCGCCGAATCGAAGGAACTGGCGATCAGCGCCGGCTTCCCCGCCAGCGGCATCCAGAAGGCGATTTCCGCGCCGCTGACCTGGGCGACCTTGCGCGCCAGCTCGTCGTCCACGGTCTGGGCCAGCAGCAGGAAGCCGACCACGTTCTGGTCCTGCGCCAGCGGCACGATGGCGGCCTGGAACAGTTTGTCGTTCTGGCGCCAGTAGCCGCTCAGCGGCCGTGCCTCGGCCAGGGCCGGGGCCACCAGCGGATCGGCCGCCAGCGATTCGGTAAACGCATCGGCCTGGTCGGTGCGCGCCAGCACTTCGCCCTTGCCGTCGAGCAGGATGCCCAGGCTGAAGCCGATATCTTTCTGCCGGTCACCGAGCAGGTCGCGCATGGACATGGTGTCCGGCGCCGCATCGCCGCCGAGGCCAGGCAGGTTGCTCGAGCTGTTGGCGTCGGCGATGTACTTGACGAAGCTGGCGTCGGAGGCGACCAGGCGCAAGCTCAGCTCCAGCTGTTCCAACCGGTGCTGCTCGAATTCGCGCTGTGCGGCGACGCTGGTGGACAAGGTCTTGCCGATCGCCCGCGCCGCGACGCGCTGGCCTTGAACATAGGTGACGACGATGGCGGCACTGACCGCCAGCAGGATCAGCAGGGCCGTGGCGAGAAAGAAGCGGATCGCCAGCGGCAGGGCGAAGCCGCGCTGGCGCCGGTAGCCCTCAATAGCCGCCATCGCCGCTCCTGCCGTAGGGCTTGCCGAATTTGTTCATATGCGGAGGAATCTTTTTTTGTGCCAGTTCCAGCTTTACCGCCTGCGCCTCGGCCTTGCCCGCGACCAGCTGCGCGTGCCAGGGTGTGGCACGGTCCAGCCATACCACCAGGTCGCCCTTGCCGGCCGGCAGATCCTTCAGGCGGAACCTGCCTTGCGCGTCAGGCCGCACGAAATACGGCGTATCGAGCACCAGGATATGGCCGACCATGGAATGGTGCACATTGCAGTAGACCCGCACGTAGCCTGGATGATCGAAGCGCTGCGCCTTGCCTTCGCCCTGGCCGTACAGACCGATGTCGAAGCCATTGTCTTTCGAGGTCGAGAAAGCGTTGTGCAGGATCGGGTCCTGGTTCGGAAAACGCACTTCGGTGCCGACCGTGACCGGCAGGATGCGCGGCGAGAACTGCTTGCGCAGGGTGACCATCTCGACCGGCGGCGGTGCCGCCGGCACCGTCACGGCGGCAGCGGGACGAAAATACACGACGGCTTCGGCCGCCTCTTCCGGCCGCAGCGGCTTGCCGTCCAGATACAGCGTGACCTGGCCTTCGATCGTGGCGGCGCCGGCACTTCCGGCCAGCAGCAAGCCTGCCCACAGCAGCGATCTCACGTATCCGTCTCCTCCACCCGTTGCCCGGCGCATCCGCCGATGGCTGCTGCCGCAAACCCGTCAGCGCCAGCCTAACCGAACGTTACAGAGATGCCCCTGCGTACACGCCGTGGTCATACCGCGCCGCGGCGCAACTTGAATTGTGCGCCGCAGCCGCCATCCACGGCCTCGTGCGGCAGCGCATCACGCCGCATTCGTCGCCTGGGGCATCATAGTGCAAAGCCCCATCGCCACAAGCCCGCCAGACCAGCCAGGACGCCTGCAATGCCCTCGATCGATATACGTCACAAGCACGCCAAACCCGTCAAGGAAGCCAAGGTCGCCGTCACCGAAGTGGCTGCCGAGATATCCAAGAAATTCGACCTGACCTACGACTGGAAGGGCAACGTGCTGCATTTCCAGCGCTCCGGCGTCAACGGCCAGATCGCGCTGGAGAAAGGCCTGGTGCATGTGACGGCGGAACTCGGCTTTCTTCTGTCGCTGCTCAAGCCCGCGGTGGAGCAGGAAATCCAGAAACGCCTGGTCCAGCATTTCGGCACCGCGTGAACAAAAGCATCTTCGACCAAGCGACAGCTTTGCGGCGAGGCCGGCTGCACGCACAATCAGCCGGATAACCGCCTACACCGGACTCCCATGCTCGCCATCCAGGCCGCCTCGGCGCCGCAGCACAACGCCCGCCCTACCCGCATCGGCCTGGCCGTGGCCGGCGGCGGCCCCCTCGGCGGCATGTACGAGCTGGGTGCACTGCGCGCTCTGGAAGAAGCCGTCGTTGGCCTGGCGCCGACCCGGCTGCATGTATATGTCGGGGTCAGTTCCGGCGCGTTCATCGCGGCGGGGCTGGCCAACCAGCTCAGCATGGCCGAGATGTGCCGCATCTTTCTCACCGGCGAATCGCACCAGGCGCAATTTCGTCCCGATCTATTCGTACAGCCGGCGCTGAGCGAATACCTGCGCCGGCTCTGGCGCATTCCCGGCGTGCTGCTGGAAGGTGCCGCCGAGTTTGCACGCCGCCCGCTGCACGTATCGCTGAGCGACAACCTCGGCCGCCTCGGCCGCCTGCTGCCGACCGGCCTGTTCGACAACCAGAACATCGAGGCCTTCCTGCGCGACATTTTCAGCCGCGAGGGCCGCAGCAACGATTTTCGTACGCTGACACGCAAGCTCTATGTGATCGCGGTAGAGCTGGACAGCGGCAAGGCCGTGCGCTTCGGCGGTGCCGGTCATGACGCCGTGCCGATTTCCCGTGCAATCCAGGCCAGCGCCGCCCTGCCCGGCCTGTATCCGCCAGTCCGCATCGGCGACAAACTCTACGTCGACGGTGCACTGCAGCGCACCTTGCATGCGTCGGCCGCGCTGGACGAAGGCGCCGACCTGGTCATCGGCATCAATCCGCTGGTGCCGTTCGACACGGCCGTCGCCGAGGGCCAGGGCCGGCGCGCCAGCCTGGCCGAAGGCGGCTTGCCGGCGGTGCTGTCGCAGACCTTCCGTGCCTTGCTGCAGTCGCGCATGCAGGCAGGTTTGTCCAAATATGCACACAAGTACGCGGCAGCCGACATCGTCTTGTTCGAACCCAATGCCGATGATGCCCAGATGTTCTTCAGCAACGTGTTCTCCTACGACAACCGTGTCGAAGTGGCCGAACACGCCTACCGCACCACCCGTAGTGATCTCTACGCCCGCCGCGAAGCGCTGCAGCCGCTGCTGGCGCGGCACGGCCTGGCACTGGACGAGGCCGAACTGCAGCAGCCACGCAGCCTGATCGCCGGCCTGCAGCCGGCACCGGCGCGCACTACCGCGACGACTGCGCGACTGCGCCGTGCCGTGGCGGAGTTGGAAGAAACCGTGGCCGAACGCCTGCCGCGACACAGCCCCGCGCCGCGTGCCGCACGCCCCTGATCCGGCGTGCATCAAAAAGCGGCAACTGCGCCAGGCGAATAAAGTTTACTTTAATTAAAAAGAAACAATTATCATGACCCGCAGCGACTGGCATTGGCGCAGCGCAGAACGACAAAGCGCTTGCATAGTGTGAATATTCTAGCCCCCACGCCGAGACTGCCGCTCAATCTTGGGCGCGTTCGCGTACCGGGAGTCCCCCACGAGGAGCGTCGTATGAGCAAACCGAAGTTGAAGAGCAAGGGTAAGGCCCAGTCGGCGCCGAAGTCGGCGGACAACCTGGGCAAGTCGATCATGGATTCCGCCCAGCAGATCTGGCTGGCCGGCCTCGGCGCTTTCGCCAAGGCGCAGGAAGAAGGCACCAAGCTGTTCGATACGCTGGTGCGCGAAGGTGTCAGCCTGGAACAGAAAACGCGCAAGCTCGCCCTCGGCAAGGCCGACTCGGTGCGCGATGCCGTCGAGACCGGCGTCAGCCAGGTCAAGGAACGCACCCAGGAAACCTGGGACAAACTGGAAAAAGTATTCGAAGACCGCGTGTCCCGCGCCATGGGCAAGCTCGGCGTACCGGGCCGCAAGGAACTGAACGAAATCGCCGAGCGCGTGGAAGAACTGTCGCGCGAAGTCCGCAAGCTCAAGCCGGCCCGCGCCGCTGCCGCCGCCGATAGCGCCAAGCCGACCGCCGCCAAATCGGCCGCCGCACCCAAGGCAAAGCGCCAGCCCAAGGCCAAACCGTCCGCCGCAGAATAAGTTTCAACGTTGTAACGACGGTCGCGCAGGCGATCGTCCGCTTTCCAGCCCGTCAATCGACAACGGCCTCGGGAACCCTCCCCCCGGCGCCAGATTGATGGGCTTTTTTATGCGCGCCAGTGCAGTACACCGATTGCGGCGAGACGGCCGCAGCACAGTGCACGCAGGCTGTGCGAACCGGCGCCAGCAGCACCGGTTCGCCGCTGTGTTACGAAGTCATGCGTTCCCAGAACTGCTTGACGCCGTCGAACCAGGAATTCGCGCGCGGCGTATGTGCGCCCGGTTCGGCGCCTTCGAAGGTGCCTTCGAGTTCTTCCATCAGCTCGCGCTGGCGCTTGGTCAGCTTGACCGGTGTCTCGATCACGACGCGGCAATGCAGGTCGCCAAGCCGGCCGGAGCGTACGTTCTTCACACCCTTGCCGCGCAGACGGAACAGCTTGCCGGTCTGGGTTTCCTGCGGCAGCGTGATGGTCGCTTCGCCTTCCAGCGTCGGCACCTTTAGCTCGGCGCCGAGCACAGCCTGGGTGAAGCGGATCGGCAGTTCGCAGTACAGATCGTCGCCTTCGCGCTGGAAGATGCTGTGCTCGCGCACGCGCACTTCCACATACAGGTCGCCCGGTTCGCTGCCGGCCGGACCGGCCTCGCCCTGGGCTGCGAGGCGAATGCGGTCACCCGAATCCACACCAGCGGGAATCTTCACCTGCAAGGTGCGCTCGTCCTCGACGCGGCCTTCGCCACGGCAATCCTTGCACGGGTTGCTGATGCTCTTGCCGCTGCCGGCGCAATGCGGACATACCTGCTGCACCGAGAAAATGCCCTGCTGCATGCGCACACGGCCATGGCCGCGGCAGGTGGAACAGGTGGACGTCTTGCCGTCCTTGGAGCCGCTGCCTTCGCAGCCCTTGCAAGCGACCAGGGTGGGCACTTCGATGGTGCGTTCGACGCCGAATACGGCTTCTTCCAGGTCCAGTTCGATCACGTAGCGCAGGTCGGAACCGCGCCGCGGCCGGCCGCCGCCCGCGCGGCCGCCGCCGAAGATGTCGCCGAAAATGTCGCCGAAAATGTCGCCGACATCGGCACCATGGAAACCACCGCCGCGGCCACCGCCCTGCTCGAACGCTGCATGGCCGTACTGATCGTACATGGCGCGTTTTTTCTGGTCGCAGAGAATCTCGTAGGCCTCCTTGGCCTCCTTGAATTTGTCCTGCGCATCGGCATCCGGATTACGGTCCGGGTGGTACTTCATCGCCAGGCGGCGAAAAGCTTTTTTCAGGTCGTCCTCGTTCGCGGTCTTTTCCACGCCAAGGATTTCGTAGTAGTCGCGTTTGCTCATGGTTGCCTTGCCTGGGATGTGCTGTGCGCGTGTAGCAGCGCCGGCAACGAGTTATCGGCAGCCATGGCGTCCCCCTCGTTGCGGCCCGGTGTCAAAACGAAAACGGACAGCCGCAAGGCTGCCCGTTTTCGTTGTTCCGCTACATGCGGCGGTATTACTTCTTGTCGTTGACTTCGGTGAACTCAGCGTCGACCACGTCGTCCTGGGCCGCCGCCGTGCCGCCCGCCGCACCGGCCTGGGCCTGTGCGCCGGCATCGCCGCCACCCTGGGCCGCCGCGAACAGCGGCTGTGCCGCTTCTTCGAGCTTGGCCGTGCGCGAATCGATGGCCGCCTTGTCGTCGCCCTTCATGACCTTTTCCAGGTCAGCCAGGCTTTCCTCGATGCGGCCGATCTGGTCGGACACCTTACCGCCGTGGTTCTTGATCGCATCACGCACGCCGTGGACCAACTGGTCGGCCTTGTTGCGCGAAACCACGAGCTCCTGGAACTTCCGGTCTTCTTCCTTGTTCGCCTCGGCGTCGCGGACCATGCGCTGGATCTCGTCGTCCGACAGACCCGAGCTGCCCTTGATTTCGATGCGCTGTTCCTTGCCGGTCTTCTTGTCCTTGGCCTGAACGTGCAGGATGCCGTTGGCGTCGATGTCGAAACCGACTTCGATCTGTGGCATGCCGCGCGGCGCCGGTTCGATACCGGCCAGGTCGAACTTGCCCAGCGACTTGTTCGCGCTGGCGCGTTCGCGCTCGCCCTGCAGCACATGCACGGTGACTGCCGTCTGGTTGTCGTCGGCCGTGGAGAACACCTGCGACGCCTTGGTCGGAATCGTGGTGTTCTTCTCGATCAGCTTGGTGAACACGCCGCCGGCCGTCTCGATACCCAGCGACAGCGGGGTCACGTCGAGCAGCAGCACGTCCTTCACGGTACCGCCGAGTACGCCGCCCTGGATCGCTGCGCCTGCGGCGACGGCTTCGTCCGGGTTGACGTCCTTGCGCGGTTCCTTGCCGAAGAAGTCCTTCACCGCTTCCTGCACCTTGGGCATGCGGGTCATGCCGCCGACCAGGATCACTTCCGTGATATCCGACACGCGCAGGCCTGCATCATTCAGCGCGATGCGGCAGGGTTCGATGGTCTTCTTGACCAGGTCGTCCACCAGCGCTTCGAGCTTGGCGCGGGTGAGCTTGATGTTCAGATGCTTCGGACCCGAGGCGTCCGCCGTCACGTACGGCAGATTCACTTCGGTCTGGTGCGAGGACGACAGCTCGATCTTGGCGCGCTCTGCCGCATCCTTCAGGCGCTGCAGCGCCAGCGGATCGTTGCGCAGGTCGATGCCCTGGTCTTTCTTGAACTCTTCCACAAGATAGTCGATGACGCGTTTGTCGAAATCTTCGCCGCCAAGGAAGGTGTCGCCATTGGTGGCCAGCACTTCGAACTGCTTCTCGCCGTCGATCTCGGCGATCTCGATGATGGACACGTCGAAGGTGCCGCCGCCCAGATCGTATACGGCGATCTTCTTGTCCTTGCCGCCGGCCTTGTCCAGGCCATAGGCAAGAGCTGCCGCGGTCGGCTCGTTGATGATGCGCTTGACTTCAAGGCCGGCAATGCGGCCGGCGTCCTTGGTCGCCTGGCGCTGCGAATCGTTGAAATACGCCGGCACCGTGATCACCGCTTCGGTGACCGGCTCGCCGAGGAAATCCTCGGCCGTCTTCTTCATTTTCATCAGCACCTTGGCCGAGATTTCCGGCGGTGCCATCTTCCTGCCGTCGCTAGTCGCGACCCAGGCGTCGCCGTTCTCATGGCCGACGATGCTGTACGGCACCAGGTCCAGGTCCTTCTTCACTTCGGCATCGGTGAACTTGCGGCCGATCAGGCGCTTCACCGCGTAGAAGGTGTTCTTCGGATTGGTCACGCCCTGGCGCTTGGCTGGCGCGCCGACCAGGATTTCGCCGTCCTTGGTGAAGGCGACGATGGACGGCGTGGTGCGATCGCCCTCCGAATTCTCGATGACGCGGGCGGTGCCGCCTTCAATGATCGCCACACACGAATTGGTCGTGCCCAGGTCGATACCGATGATCTTGCCCATTGCTTAGCTCCTCGAATTGGTTCTTCGACCCTGCCGGATCGCTGCTGCGGCGGTATTTATAGTCGCGCAGCGGTTATTCAAGCCTTTCTGGCAGGCCGTCCCGGCCGTCCAGCCCCTACTTGCCAGTGGCAAAGCCGTCAGTTTGCGATCACCACCATGGCTGGCCGCAGCAGGCGCTCGTTGAGCACGTAGCCGGTCTGCAGCGTGTTGACCACGGTGCCGGACTTGTGTGCCGGGCTGTCGATCATGCTGACTGCCTGGTGCAATTCCGGATTGAACGGTTCGCCGGTCGGTCGGACCGCCTTCAAACCATTGGATTCAGCCACTTTGAGCAAGGCCTTGAAGGTCAGATCCATCCCCTGGCGCATGGCGGCAAGGTCGCTGGTCTCGACTGCGAGGCCGCCTTCCAGGCCATCGCAGACGGGCAGCAGGTCCGACAGCAGGCGCTCGTTGGCGAATTTGCGCGCCTGATCCAGATCGCGCTGCAGGCGGCGGCGCTGGTTTTCCAGCTCGGCCCGCTCGCGCAGCAGTACATCACGCATCTCGGCCACGGCGGCTTCGGCCTGGGCCAGTTGCTGGCTCAGCGCTTCCATGTCGGCATTCAGGGCGGCTTCGGCGGCAGACAAGCCGTCTTCAGCGCCCGGTGCCCCGGTCGATTCGGTGTTTTGCATTGAGACTCCAACGAAAAGTGCTTCCCGTCCCCACGGGGCGCGGGATCCAGTTGATCCATCCCGCTACGGTGCGGGTGCCGTCATCGGCACACACCCCGCGAAGCCGCGGGATGATACGGACTGACAAGCCGGGAAGCTATTGGGGCGCCTGATTCCGGTTCAAGGCACCGGACAGGATCTGCGCCGTGGCCTGAACCAGCGGGATCACCCGCTCGTAGGCCATGCGGGTAGGGCCGATCACGCCCAGCACGCCCAGCACGCGGCCCTGCACACCATAAGGCGCGGTAATCAGGCTGTAATTGTCGAGGGCGGCAAAACCCGATTCCTCGCCGATGAACAGTCGTACGCCCTCCGCACGGGAGCAGCGTTCCAGCACCGTCAGCAGGTCACGCTTGCGCTGGAAGGCCTCGAACAGTTCGCGCAGGCGGTCGAGATTGGCCGCATCGTGCACGCCCATCAGGTTGGTCTGGCCGGCGACGAACATGTCCGACTCCGGCGGCGTGTGGAACGCCTGCTGGGCCAGTTCCACCGTCGCCGCCATCAGGCGGTTCATCTGGTTGCTGGTTTCCTGCATGTCGCGCAGCAGGCGCAGGCGGATCTCGTCCAGGCGCTGGCCGGAAAACTGCGCATTGAGGAAATTTGCCACCTGTTCCAGCTCGCTGGGCGCATAGGCGCGTTCCAGCTCGATCACCCGGTTCTGCACCTGGCCGTCGATGAACACCAGGATCACCAGGGTGCGGCGCTGGTCCAGCGGCACGAAATCGATATGCCGGAACGGTACTTCCTGGTGCCGCGGCACGGTCACCACGCCGACGAAATGGGTCACCTGGGACAACAGCGACGAGGCGCTGTTGAGCAGGTCGGGCGTGGTGGCTCCGGCCGGCAGCTCGCGCCGCAGTTCCTCGACCTGGGGCTCGCCCAGCGGCCGCACTTCCAGCAGCGAATCGACGAACAGGCGATAGCCCTGCACGGTCGGAATGCGCCCGGCCGAGGTATGCGGCGCGGCGACCAGACCCAGTTCTTCCAGGTCCGACATGACATTGCGGATAGTCGCCGGACTCAGGTCCAGGCCGGACGACTTGGCCAGCACGCGCGAACCGACCGGCTGGCCGTCGGCGACGTATTTGGCCACCAGCGTGCGCAGCAGCTGGCGTGCACGCGGGTCTAGCGGCAGGGCGGAGTTGGCACGGGACATGGGCGGCAGCATAGCAGGCGGGACTGCCGTGCAAGATGGTGTCTTGGGCCATGAGACACAACCGCGCTAGAGTGCGCGCCCTCGTCACGCCACTCGGGTCTGGCAATGCTGCGATCGTTGTACGTCAAGGATTTTGCCATCGTCGGCGAAGCCGACATCAACTTCCAGGCCGGACTGTCCGTCGTCACCGGCGAAACCGGCGCGGGAAAGTCGCTGCTGGTCGATGCGCTGTTGCTGCTCAGCGGCGCGCGCTCGGACAGCAGCGTCATCCGCCACGGCTGCGACCGCGCCGAACTCACCGCCGATTTCGACCTGGCCGATGCCATTGCCGCGCGCGACTGGCTGGCCGCAGAAGAACTCGACGACGATGGCGCCTGCCAGCTGCGCCGGGTGATCCGCGCCGAAGGCAGCTCGCGCGCCTGGATCAACGGCCGCCCGGTCACCCTGGCCCAGCTTTCCGCCCTGAGCGAGCACCTGATCGAGATCCACGGCCAGCACGAACACCAGGCCCTGCTCGATCGCAACCACCAGCTTCAACTGCTCGACGCCTTCGGCGAACACGCCGATGCCCTCGCCGCAGTACGCCTGCCGGCCCGGCGCTGGCGCGAGATCGGCCAGCGCATGGCTGGCCTGAGCAGCCACGCCGACCACGGCGAGCAACTGGCCCTGCTCGAACGCCAATTGCTCGACCTGGACAGATACGCCCTCAGCGAAGCGCAACTGGCCGAACTCAACGAAATGCACAAGCGCCTGGCCAATGCCGGCCAGCTCGTCGCCGGCAGCAACAGCGTTGCCGAGCTGATCGACGGCGATAGCGAATTCGCCCTGCGCCGTTCGCTTGCCCGGGCGCGCCACGAACTGGCCAAGCTGGCCGAGATCGACCCCGGCCTGAACGCCACCGCCGAACTGCTGGAAAGCCTGGAAATCCAGCTCGGTGAAGCTGCCGACACCTTGTCGCGCTACCAGGACGGCCTGGAGCTGGACCCGGAACGCCTGCAGGAACTCGATGCGCAATTGTCCAAATTGCACGAATTGTCGCGTCGCCACCGTTTGCCCGTACACGAACTGAAGAACCGCGCCGAGGAACTGCGCGGCGAAGTCGATACGCTGCGCAACGCCGGCAGCCTGCTGCAGGAACTCGAACGCGAACGCACGGCACTGGCGCAGGACTACCGCAAGGCCGCGCAGACACTCACCACCCTGCGCCAGCAGACCGCGCAACGCCTGGGCCACGAAGTCAGCCAGCTGATGGGCGAGCTGGGCATGAGCGGCGGCCGTTTCGAGGTCGACCTGGAAGCCAGCAGCAAGGACGAGCCCGATGCGCTGGGCGCCGAGCGCTGCGAATTCCTGGTCAGTGCCAACCAGGGCCAAAGCCCGCGCCCGCTGCGCAAAGTGGCGTCCGGCGGCGAACTGTCGCGCATCAGCCTGGCCATCGAAGTGGCCGCGCTGGGCCTGGACGAAGTCGGCACCATGGTGTTCGACGAAGTCGATTCCGGCATCGGCGGTGCCGTAGCCGAAGTGGTCGGGCAGAAACTGCGCCGGCTCGGTTCCACCCGCCAGGCGCTGTGCGTCACCCACCTGGCCCAGGTCGCCGCGCAAGGCCACCAGCATTTCCGCGTCAGCAAGGCCAGCCGCGACGGCGAAACCTTCACCCGCATCGAAGCGCTGGACGACAAATCCCGCCGCGACGAGATCGCCCGCATGCTCGGCGGCATCGAGATCACCAAGGAAACCCTGGCCCACGCCAGGCAGATGCTGGAGCGCGCGGCCAAGGGCTAGTTTTCGCCGTGGCCTGGCGGACAGTCAGCGCGCGGTCTCCGTGGAAAAGTCCGCATGCGGGGCGAAAGTCTGCTCATCGTCGACATCGCGGTTGATGAACAGCGGACACCGCACGCACATGCCGGGTGCATTCCCGGCGACCATGTCCAACCGCAATGCGGCCAGACGCGGGTCATGCCAGACATCGTCGAAAGACTGTCCGGCCATTACGCCGAAAGGCTGGTCCGTATGGCAGTCCGGATAGGGGTAGACGCGCGCGCGCGCATCGATGTACAGCGAGTCGAAAGGCTTGTGACAGCGCACATGGCAGTAATCCCCCGCATGCACACCCAGGCTGACCCGGCGCTTGCCGATCAGCAGACGATGGTCGTTGCTGGCGCGCGCGATGACATGAACGACGAGGCCATCGGCCGCCTGCGGCAAATCCCGCCGATGCAGGGTGAACGACCAGCCGGCGCGAAAGGCGTGACGGTTATGGGGAAAGGCGCGTATCACATCGGGCCGCGTCGCGTTGTGGAAACGCGCGACACCCAGCGGCACCAGGCCGTCGGCGTCGATGTGTTCCCGCGGCTCGCCGGGCAGCGGATTGCGCGCCAGCGCAATGCCGGCGATCCCGCCTTCGGCCAGGGCCCAGCCCGACAGCTCGACCGACTCGCCGTAGAAATGGATATCACCGGCCGGTGTGTCGACGCTGCCATGCAGGACCGGCGCCGCCGTGGGGGGCGGCGAAGCGAGGAAACGTTTCAGCCAGGCGCCCACGCGCGCTCTTATTCCGCGGTCGGCGGGTTGCGCTTCGGCTGCGGCTGGTACTGCTGGCATTTCCACGCATTGCGTATGCGCCTCGAAGCCGTCGATGTCGAAAAAGTCGGCCGCGTTGAACAAGGTCACGCCCAGCTCCTGGGCACGTAACAATGCCTGGCGTATGCAGCGATTGGCATGCCGTTTGTCGTGCCGCGCCAGCGACTCGGCTTCCATGTCCAGCCCCTCGAACACGATCAGGTGGCGGAAAGCGACCGCATCCACGCCCAGTCTTGCCGCCAGTTCGATGATCTCGACCAGCTCTTCCACATTGCTACGCATCAGCGCGACGTTGAACTGCACCCGCGGCAGCGCGCTTTGCCGCAGCCGGCGTAGCTCCAGCACTTTCTCCACGTTCTGGATCGCCTTTTCAAGACTGCAGCCACGCAGGATATGGGCATAGGTGTGGCTGCGCGCCGCATGCACCGATACACATAGTTCGGTGACACCGCTGTCGACGATGGTTTCCGCCAGCTTGTCGGTGAGCAGGTTGCCGTTGGTCAGAAAACCAATCTCCGCGAAGCGATGCTCGCCGGCAATTCGCAGAATTTCGCCGAAATGCGGCGAGGCAGTCGGCTCGTAGGCTGCCGACAGGGTCAACTTGCGCGTATACGGTCGTATAGACTTGGCAATGGCTGCAAACGTCTCCGGCTGCATCAGCTGAGACCGCTGGTAGAACACTTCGTCGAAGCTGAAATGGCACATGATGCAGCGAAGATTACACTTGTTTACTATGTCGACAAGAATGGTGAGGGATTCCGGCTTCAGCGTAGACATCTCGCCAGCCTTGGCAACCACCTCCGCGCTGAACTGACCCTGCTGCGAAAGCCAGCCCGGTGCGGCGTCCAGCCCGCGCCCCGGATGCGGGCCCATGGACCTGGGCGCCAGGCGCAGCAAGCTGCTGCTGTTGCGAGATTTGGCAGCTGACGGCGCGTGCGATGCGCCACTGCCGCTGCCGGCCTGATCGGACTGAGTAGCGTCCTGCGACATTAGCCTTCCTCCCGTTGCGAATGCGGCAACGGTGATAGCCGATGGTTGCCGTCCACTGCCAGTGATACCTCAGGAAACTAAAAAAAGCCGTTAATCGCAGACATACCAATACAGAAGCTGGACATCCTGCGTGATTCGTACAGCCTTTGCCGCTGCTTCAATTGTCGGTTTGGCGTGATGCCGCGGTCGGCCAGCATGGGTATCGCAGGCCTGCCGCAAGAAGTGTCCAGGCCAGATCCTGTCTTACGCTCAGCGGCTTCGGCGCACGCGCGGAACAGCCAGCAGACGCCGCAGAGTCTGGTCGTCTGCGTCGCCGCCCAGTCGACGAGCCGCGTCGGCGCGCGTATGCATGGCGATGGCGAATTGGCGCACCGCATCACACTCTGTTAACATCCGCGCCGCTTGAGGTGGCATCCGGACGTTTTGGCCGTCCAGATGCTTAAACGGGAAGCCGGTGAACATCCCGGCACTGCCCCCGCAACGGTAAACGAGACAAGCGCAGCAAACGGCCACTGGATGCCATCCGGGAAGGCGCTGCGCGGGATCGAACGATCCGCTCGTGAGTCCGGAGACCGGCCTGCAAGCGATTCGCAGCGGCGTCGCTACGCCTTGCGGGTCCGGTGGTGCTGCGGAGGGCAGCGCCCGGCGAACGCGCTCCCACGCCCCGTTTTCCGTCGATTTCCTCCGCAGAACTAAGCTTCTTATCTGACGACCGCGCGGGTGAGCGCGGAGGAAACTCATGCACCGTACGATGTTGTACGCGGCCATCGCCGCGCTCCTGACCCTGCCTTCGGCCCCGCTGCTGGCCGCACCCGCTCCGCATACGCCGGAACTCGACGATGTCATCGTCACCGCCACCCGCACAGCGGTCACGGTGGACGAGAGCCTGGCACCCGTCAATGTCATCACCCGCGCCGACATCGAACGCCTGCAGGCCCGCTCGCTGATCGACCTGATGCGCGGCCTGCCCGGCGTGTCGATCGCCAATAACGGCGGTCCCGGCAAGGCCACCTCGCTGTTCCTGCGCGGCACCGAATCCGACCACGTCCTGGTGCTGATCGACGGCATCAAGATCGGTTCCGCCACCGCCGGCAATGTCGCCTTCCAGGATCTGCCGGTCGAACAGATCGAACGCATCGAAATCGTGCGCGGCCCGCGCTCCAGCCTGTACGGCTCGGAAGCGATCGGCGGCGTGATCCAGATCTTCACCCGCCGCGGCCGCGAAGCCGGCGTCACGCCGTACTTCAGCGCCACGGTCGGCAGCCACAACACGCGCGAAGCTACCGCCGGCGTGAACCTCAACGGCGAACAGGGCTGGCTTGCCGCCAACCTCGCCCATGCCGACACCGATAGCTTCAACTCCTGCCGCGGCAAGCCTTCACCGGGCGGCGCCGGTTGCTTCACCTACGAACCCGACGACGATCCGTACCGCAATTCCTCGGCCAGCCTGCGTGGCGGCTGGCGTTTCAGCGATGCGGCCGATATCGAAGCCAACGTACTGCGCGCCGAAGGCCGCAACGCCTACGACGGCAGCTTCGTCAACGAATCGCTGTACCGCGAGCAGGTAGTCGGCGGCAAGGTGCACCTGCTGCTGTCCGACAGCGTGAATTTCAACCTGATTGCCGGCAGCAGCCAGGACTATTCCGACAACTTCAGCAACGGCGTCTTCGTGTCGAAGTTCGATACCCAGCGCGACAACTACACCGCCCAGGCCGATATCGGCCTGGCCAAGGACCAGTTGCTCAGCGTCGGCGCCGACTACGTCAACGACGATGTCGACAGCACCACGGCCTTCGCCGAATCCTCGCGCGACAACACCGGCCTGTTCGTGCAGTACCAGGGCAAGGCCGGCCGTCACGATTTCCAGGCCAGCGTGCGCAACGACGACAACGAACAGTTCGGCAGCCATACCACCGGCGGCCTGGCCTGGGGCTTTGCCTTCAGCGACAGCCTGCGCCTGGTGGCCAACTACGGCACTGCGTTCAAGGCGCCGACCTTCAACGAGCTGTACTTCCCCGGCTACGGCAACGCCAACCTGCAGCCCGAATCCTCGCGCAGCATCGAGATCGGCCTGCGCGGCGACGGCGCCGGCGGCCGCTGGGACGTGCATCTGTTCGACACGCGCATCGACGACCTTATCGCCTACGACGCTGCCATCTTCGCCCCGGGCAACGTGGACGAGGCACGCATCAAGGGCGTCGAAGCCAGCTATGCCGTCGATCTGGCCGGCTGGGCCCTGAACTCCAGCCTGACCCTGCTCAATCCCAAGAACGTGTCCAGCGGCTTCAACGACGGCAATGTATTGCCGCGCCGCGCGCGCCAGACCGGCCGTATCGACCTGGACCGCCGCTTCGGCGACTTCGGCGTCGGCGCCACCGTGGAAGCCGCCGGCAAGCGCTATGACGACCTGGGCAACAACACCCGCCTGGGCGGCTATGCCACGCTGGATCTGCGCGCCGACTACGCGTTCAGTCCGGACTGGCTGATCCAGGGCCGGGTCTCCAACGTGGCAGACCACGACTACGAGACCGCGGCGTTCTACAATCAGGCCGGTCGTACCTATAGCCTCACCTTGCGCTACCAGCCCAAGCGCTAGACCGCAGCAAGGCTGCGGCGCGGAAATTCCGCGCCGCAGCCGCCTCCATCGCCGCATTTCCGTCCAGCTCAGGAGTAATGAATGAAGTTCCTGCCCACGCAAAAACAATCCCTGATCCTGCTGGCGCTGATGGTGCTGATGATGGCCACGCGCTTCCATCACTTCGGCACTATGCTGCACCTGCCCGACGCCTCCATGGCCATCTTCTTCGTCGCTGGCTTCTATCTCGCCGGCACGGTCGCCCTGCCCATCCTGATACTCGAAGCCGGCGTGATCGACTACATCGCCATCAGCATGGCCGGCGTCAGCGATTTCTGCGTCACGCCTGCCTATTCCATGCTGATCTTCGCCTACGGCGCGCTGTGGTACGGCGGCGTCCTGTTCGCCAGGAAGTTCTACAAGCCCAGCCTGTCGGCCGTGCTGCCTGCTGCATTGATCGCGCTGGCCAGCTGCCTGGTGTCGTTCCTGATCTCCAACGGTTCGTTCTACTGGATGGGCGGCCGCTATACCGACCCGAACTTCGCCCAGTTCGTCGAGCGCTTCTTCCAGTACATGCCCAGCTTCGTCAGTGTCTCCATGGCCTATATCGCCGCCTTCGGCGTCGTACATGCCCTGGGCGTGATCGCCCTGGGCGACAAGAGCGCCGCCGGCGAGCGCAAAATCTGATGAGCAACGACGACGCCGCGCAGGCCCAGCGCCATCGCGAACGCATGCAGCGCAAGAAAGCCCTGGTCGACGCGGGCATTGCCCGCGCCACCATCGAGCGCGGCGTTGTCGTCGTCACCACCGGCAACGGCAAGGGCAAGAGTTCGTCCGGCTTCGGCATGGTCGCGCGCGCCCTCGGCCACGGCTTCAACGTCGGCGTGGTGCAGTTCATCAAGGGCAGCTTCGCCACCGGCGAGGAAGCCTTCTTCCGCCGTTTTCCCGACGAAGTCAGCTACCACGTCATGGGCGAAGGCTTCACCTGGGAGACCCAGGACCGCGAACGCGATATACGCGCCGCCAGCGCCGCGTGGGATATTGCCGCCGGCATGCTGGCCGATGCCGACGTCGACCTGGTGCTGCTGGACGAACTGAACATCGCGCTGAAATACCAGTACATCGGCGTCGATGCCGTCGTTGCCGCCCTGGCCGCCCGGCCGCCGCAGCAGCACGTCGTCATCACCGGCCGCGCCGCGCCCCAGGCGCTGATCGACGTGGCCGACACGGTCACCGAAATGAACGTGGTCAAGCACGCCTATCAGGCCGGCATCAAGGCCCAGAAAGGTATAGAACTGTAAATCTGGCGCCCCGGCGCCTGCGCGCGGGCGCGGAGCCAACCCCTCGTGGCTGCATTCCTGCTACTCGGTGTACTGCTGGACCAGCTGCTGGGCGAGCCGCGGCGCTGGCATCCGCTGGTCGGCTTCGGCCGCCTCGCGCGCGCCGCCGAACAGCGCCTGTACGGCGACAGCTACGTCTGGGGCATCGCTGCACTGTTGCTGGTCGTCGTGCCCTGGGTGGCGCTGGCTGCCGTGCTCGCCCGCGCCGGCCTGTTCGGCCCGGTTTTCAGCATACTGGCGCTGTATTCCGCCCTGGGCCTGCGCAGCCTGCGCGAACACGCCTTGCCGGTAGCCGAGGCCCTGGAAAAGGCCGATCTGCCCGCCGCCCGCGCCGCCGTCGGCCACATGGTCAGCCGCGATACTGCCGCGCTGAACGAAAACCAGGTCGCCGCCGCTGCCGCCGAATCGGTGCTGGAAAACGGTAACGATGCGGTATTCGGCGCCCTGTTCTGGTTTGCCCTGGCCGGCGCGCCCGGCGTGATCGCCTATCGCCTGGTCAACACGCTGGATGCCATGTGGGGCTATCGCAATGCACGCTATACCCGCTTCGGCTGGGCCGCGGCGCGGCTGGACGATGTGCTGAATTTTGTACCGGCGCGCCTGGCTGCCCTTGCTTATGCGCTGTGCGGCAACGCTCGCCAGGCACTCACCTGCTGGCAGCAACAGGCGCCGCAGTGGGACAGCCCCAACGCCGGGCCCGTCATGGCGGCCGGCGCCGGTGCGCTCGACGTGACACTCGGCGGCGCGGCGCCTTACGAAGGCGAATGGCACCAGCGGCCCGTGCTCGGCTGTGGCCCGCCGCCGGACGCGCACGCCATTCGCCGCGCCCTGCATCTGCTTTACCGTGCCGTCGGCCTGTGGCTGCTGGCCGCGTTCCTGATCGGGAGTCTTGTAAATGCTTGAACATGGCGGCCGGCTGCAGCGCGCAGCGCGCGACTACGACATCGAACTTGCGCAATGGGTGGATTTGTCCACAGGTATCAACCCGGACGGCTGGCCCGTACCCAACCCGCCGCGCGCGCAATGGACCCGCCTGCCCGAAGACGAAGACGGCATGGAACACATCGCCGCGCAGTACTACGGCGCGCGCAGCGTACTCGCCACGGCCGGTTCGCAGGCCGCCATCCAGGCCCTGCCGCGCCTGCGCCCTGTCTGCCGCGTCGGCGTGATTGCGCCAGGCTATGCAGAGCACGCCCACGCCTGGCGCCGTGCGGGCCATGCAGTAGACGATCTGCCCGCGGCGCAATTGCTGGACAGTGCCGATAACTACGATGTCGTCGTGCTGATCCATCCCAACAACCCCGGTGGCGAACGCTTCGACCGCGATGCCCTGCTCGCCCTGCAGGCACGACTGGCGGCGCGCGGCGGCTGGCTGCTGATCGACGAAGCCTTCGTGGATACCACGCCGGAGCTGAGCCTTGCCGCCGAAGCCTGGCGCGAAGGCCTGATCGTGCTGCGCTCGCCGGGCAAATTCTTCGGCCTGGCCGGCGCACGCGCGGGCTTCGTCATTGCGGCAGAAGCCGTGCTGGCGCGCCTGCGCGAAGAACTCGGCCCCTGGTGTGTCGCTGCGCCGACGCGCTGGCTGCTGCGTCAGGCACTGGCCGACACCGCCTGGCAGGCACAGACGCGGCGCAGCCTCGCCGATGCCGCGCAGCGCCTGTACACGCTGCTGCAAGGGCACGGCCTGGAGCCCAGCGGCGGCTGCAGCCTGTTCCAATGGGTAAAAATAACCAATGCAGCAGAATTGCAGGACCGCCTCGCCCGCCATGCCGTACTGGTACGCCGCTTCGATGAGCCGGCCAGCCTGCGCTTCGGCCTGCCCGGCGGCGAGGCTGCGTGGCAGCAGCTGGACAACGCCCTCGCCCGCATCGGCCTGAACAACGCGGCGCAGGCCATACAAGTATCCGTGCCGCCGGACGCTGCCAAAGCCGCCGTGCTGATGGTGCAGGGCACTACATCCGACGCGGGCAAGACCACCCTGGTCGCCGCGCTGTGCCGCTGGCTGCACCGGCGCGGCGTGCGCGTCGCACCGTTCAAGCCGCAGAACATGGCCCTGAACTCCGCCGTCACCGTCGACGGCGGCGAAATCGGCCGCGCCCAGGCCTTGCAGGCCCAGGCTGCCGGCGTGCCGCCGCATACCGACTTCAATCCCATCCTGCTCAAGCCGACCACCGACATGGGGGCGCAGGTGATCATCCACGGCCGCGCCGTCAGCACCATGCAGGCGGCGCAGTATCACGACTACAAGCGCGTCGCCATGGATGCGGTGCTGCAATCGCACCGGCGCCTCAGCGCGCACTACCAGGCCATCGTCGTCGAAGGCGCCGGCAGCCCGGCGGAAATCAACCTGCGCGCCAACGACATCGCCAACATGGGCTACGCCGAAGCCGTGGACTGCCCGGTCATCCTGATTGCCGACATCGACCGCGGCGGCGTGTTTGCCCACCTCGTCGGCACGCTCGCCCTGCTCTCGCCCAGCGAGCGCGCCCGCGTGCAAGGCTTTGTCATCAACCGCTTCCGCGGCGACATCGCCCTGCTGCAGCCGGGGCTGGACTGGCTGGAACAGGAAACCGGCAAGCCCGTACTCGGCGTGCTGCCCTATCTGCACGGTCTGCATATCGACGCCGAAGACGCACTGCCCCGCGGCCGCAGCGGCAGCGCCGAATCGAAACTGCGCGTCATCGTTCCGGCACTGCCGCGCATCAGCAACCACACCGATTTCGACGTGCTGCGCCTGCATCCGCAGCTGGCCTTCGAATTCATCGGCCCGCAGCAGGCCATTCCTGGCGCCGACCTGATCGTGCTGCCCGGCTCCAAGGCCGTGCGCGCCGACCTCGCCTGGCTGCGCGACAACGGCTGGGAAGACGCCATCCGCCGCCACCTGCGCCTGGGCGGCAAACTGATCGGCATCTGCGGCGGCCTGCAGATGCTGGGGCAGAACATCGACGACCCGCACGGGCTGGAAGGCGCCCCAGGCCGCAGCAGCGGCCTGGGCTGGCTGGAACTCGACACCGTGCTGGAAGAAGAAAAGCAGCTGCGCACTGTCGCCGGCCGCCTGCTGGCACAAGCGCCGTCCGGCCATGAAACCTTGTCCATTAAAGTACAAGGATATGAAATACACTGTGGCGTCAGTACGGGCGCAGCACTGGCCAGTCCTTTGCTTCAGCTCGACGACGGCCGCACCGACGGCGCCCGCTCGGCCGACGGGCAGATCATCGCCAGCTACGTGCACGGCCTGTTCGATTCGCCGCCCGCCTGCGCCGCCCTGCTCGCCTGGGCCGGCCTGGCCCAGGCCGAGGGCGTGGACCGCAACGCCTTGCGCGAACAGGCTCTGGACCGCCTTGCCGACTGCGTCGAACAGCATCTCGACCTGGACGTACTGGAACGCCTGCTGCAACGGGCGCCGCTCAAGGAACCCGCATGCGCACCCTGATCCTCGGCGGCGCCCGCTCCGGCAAAAGCGCCCTGGCCGAACGCCTGGCCAGCGGCTTCGACGCCGTGCTGTACATCGCCACCGCCGGCGCCGGCGACAACGAAATGAGCGAACGCATCCTGCATCATCGCGAGCGCCGGCCCAGCCACTGGGGCCTGCGCGAGACGCCACTGGCCCTGGCCGACACCTTGCGCCAGGAGGCACATGCCTCGCGCTGCCTGCTGGTCGATTGCCTCACCTTGTGGCTGAGCAACCTGCTCTGCCGCGACGACGAAAGCCGCTACCGGCACGAACGCGCGGCGCTGCTCGCTGCCCTGGGCGAACTGCCCGGCGAGATCATCCTGGTCAGCAACGAAGTCGGCCAGGGTATCGTGCCGCTGGGCGCGCTGAGCCGCCGTTTCGTCGACGAAGCCGGCCGCCTGCACCAGGACGTTGCCGCGCTCAGCGACCGCGTCATCTTCACCATTGCGGGATTGCCGCAACTGCTCAAGGGAGAGCTTTGATGTCTTTGGATTGGCTGCATACCCCGGCCCAGGCCGTCAACGACAGCGCCCGCGCCGCCGCCCTCACCCGCCAGGCCTGGCTGACCAAACCGCCCGGGGCTCTGGGCGAACTGGAAACCCTGGCCGTCACCCTGGCCGGCCTGCAGGGCCGCGAATGCCCCGCAGTGGACAAGATCAATATTTCCATCTTTGCCGGAGACCACGGCATCGCCGACGAAAAAGTCTCCGCCTTTCCCCAGGCAGTCACCGGTGAAATGGTGCGCAACTTCGCCAACGGCGGAGCTGCCATCAGCGTACTCGCGCGCGAACTGCGCGCCGTCCTCGAAGTGGTGCACCTGGGCACCGTCAACGATCCCGGCCCGCTGCCCGGCGTACGCCGCGCCTGGATAGCGCCGCGCACGCACAACTTCCTGCACGCGCCCGCGATGGAACCCGCGCAACTTCAGCAGGCCCTGCACGCGGGCCGCGACAGCATCGCAACGGCCAGCGCCGCAGGCAGCGAGCTATTCATCGGCGGCGAGATGGGCATTGCCAACACCACTGCCGCATCCGCGCTGGCCTGTGCCCTGATCGACGTCCATCCGCACGACATCACCGGTGCCGGCACTGGCCTGGACGCCGCCGGCATGCAGCACAAAAGCCAGGTCATCGCCCATGCTGTCGCGTTCCATCGCGCGTACGCGCTCGATCCGCTGGAATCCCTGCGCCGCCTTGGCGGTTTCGAGATCGCCGCCCTCAGCGGCGCCTACATCGCCGCGGCGCAGGCCGGCATTCCGATACTCGTCGACGGCTTCATCAGCTCCGTCGCCGCGCTGGCCGCGGTACGCATCAACCCGAGCTGCCACGAGTGGCTGCTGTTCGCCCACTGCTCCGCCGAACGCGGCCACCTGCGCGTACTGGAAGCACTGCAGGCAAAGCCGCTGCTCGACCTGGGCATGCGCCTGGGCGAAGGCAGCGGTGCGGCCACCGCGGCAAGCATCGTACGGCTTGCCTGCGCCCTGCACGCGGGCATGGCGACGTTCGAGCAAGCGGGCGTGACCAACAAAGAACCGTGAACGCTGGGTGGCGGCCTACCCCAACCTGCGCGACCGCGGCCCGAATCGTCCAGGCGCATGCAGACGCGGTCTAGGCACGCAACGGCGGCGACTGCCCCGCATTCGGCGGCTTCTTTCCACCGCTGCGGCGGATTCTCCTGCGCACAGCCACGCGCTATTTCGATCCGGGCGAATCGACATAGCCTCCTGCGCTGGCCGGCGCGTTCGGATCGACCACAGCCAGCACGCAATCGATGTAAGGGGCAACGTCGTTCCAACTGCGCCCCTGCCGCCATAAGCCGATCAGCTGCCTCGATACGGCCACTACCGACGGCGTGTCTTGCAGGACGTGGCGGGTCAGCGCATTGGCGGTATCGGAGTCGTCATGGCGCGCACTATTCTGATGCGCATAGCTGTGGAACTCCTCGATACGTCCAGGTGCCTCGATACCGGCGAAGCCGGGGCAGCTGGCGCCGCTGGAGTCGCGGCGCGAGGCGTGGGCCAGGGAATAGCTGTCCTGCACCATGTGCAGGAGCACGCCCAGAGCGACCTCGCGCAGATGCTGGCGAGCCTCGACGATGCCGGTGGCAAACAGATTGGTCGCCGTCATCTCGCCCGGGAAAAACCCCGCGAAACCCGGCACATCCACTTCCCGCAGGTTGATATCCGTCGCAATGGCGCCGCTTGCGACACCCCAGAGGAATTGCGCCCAGATGCGCATGTTGTGCTGAGTGGCGCCGGCCGGTTCGCCCTCGTAAGCAGCCATGGCATGCATGAATTGAAGGTCGCCGTAGTGGCTGCGGGCCGAACCGGCGGCTTGCTCCAGCGCCGCATTCAGCGCCGTGACCGCCAGCACAAGCAATACGGCCGGTCGCGTCCATTGAGATACGTCGAGAAGACTCTGTGGAGGTGCCGGACGGCGTCACTGCGGCGGCAGCGAGTACAAGAACGGTTCGCTCGACACGTACCCAGATCGTGCTTAACCCGCAGCTAACATCAATACGCGCAGAGTCATGGTGACTGCTCCGAACTCCGCCTTCTCGCCGAGTTCCACCGCCTTCGCTATTTGCTCACCGTCTTTCTTCTCCGGCGACGAAAAATTCCGCCGGCAGGCGACATAAAAAATACCGGGCTCCGGTATTTCTCCCGTTGCGGCAGCAGCCGCGACGCTATCGAATCCATCCATTGCGGCGCCACAGATCGGCGTTGCAGGAGTCTTGCATGAATTCCCGTTCCAACAACGACAAGGTACGCGTCGTCAAACGCGCCACGCCCGTAAAAAGCTGGTCGCTTTTTCAAGCAGTGCGCCGCCTCAAGGACAGTCTGATCGATCTGTTCACGTTCACAGCTCCACCCAACCGGCGCCAGAAACTGGCACGAGTGGTCGCGCGCCGTTCCACCGGGCGGCCGGGAAAATAGTCCATGAGGCATCAGGACGGAACAGCAGCGATGAGCAATGTGGTTCATATGGACTTCAACACGCGGCGGCAATTGGCTGCCGGTGGCGTCATCCCTTTCCCGCTGGCACAAGATCCCAGCAGCATCCTGATGTATGACCACACGCTGTTCGCGGCGCAATCGTGCGCAGCCATTGCGCGTATTGGCGGCGATTTGTTCGATACCTTGCGTTCTGAGGCCAGCGCCACCCCGGTGAACCACCTCACCGTGGTTTCGGCGATTCGCAGCGCGGCGGCACGCTGCCACAGAGAGACGAATCGCATCGCTGCAGGCGCGCGCGTACACATCGCAAGGCAAGCACGAGGACTCGGCTTCGCCACACAGGTAGCCTTGGCCGACCTGCAGTTCGCCGGCATCCGCCTCAACGAACTTCCGGGCGACGAACGCAGCTACGAAACCGACTGGCTTCTGGCCAATGCGCAGGACATCGCACTGAGCATGCAGCAGCGAGACCAGGCGAAAGCCCTCGCGATGCATATGCAATATCCCGCCATTCTGCGCTCGTTCGATCTTTCCGCCGCCTAGTGCAGCGATCGGGTCATTCGCCGAACGATTTCAGCATCTTTCGAGTCGAGGCGTCATTGCTACCGTGGAAAACCCATGCCGAACCAACCGCTCGATTTCACCAGATTCAATGGTCCAGTGACGATTGCCGACATTCAGACGGCGTATCGGGACCAGCGCTGTGCCAGCGGCCAGCATCCGGATGCGGTCAAAGTGACTTCGTCCCAGTTCGAATCGATGCTCGCGTCAATGGAACAGGTGCGCTTCAAACAGATCAGGAAAGAAGCTGAGGGATACGAGATCCTCGGCCTGCCGGTTGAATTGGCGCAAGCCGACGCGTAGCGGCTACGCCGCCGCTTGCCACCCAGGGCCGCTCTTCCGGCGCCGGCCAACTGCACCGCATTCCGAAGTGACGTTACAAGCAACCCGACCAATACTCGCGTTGCGTTACACCGTCCATCGGCTCAAATTCTTGGTGCAAGATAGAAATCCAGATTCCGAACTATTCAGTGCTTCTCCAACGGAATCGAGAGCCGAAACTGACTGCCTTGATGGTGGCCTGCGCTCGTCGCGATCACCTCTCCGCCGTGTGACTGAACCAGTTCGCGTACCACGGTAAGGCCAATGCCCAGCCCTTCGCCGTTGAAACGCGGCGCATGCGCGTCCTGCACGAAAGGTTCGAAGATATGCGGCAAGGCGTCTGCCGAGATGCCGATACCGGTATCCGAGATGGTGATGAACAGGGTGGCATTGCTCACCGTCGCAGAGATATCGACGCTGCCTCCCTCGGGGGTGTACTTCGACGCATTATCCAGAAGATTGCTGACGATCTGGGTAAAGCGAACCGGGTCGGCCTGCATCGGGACTGGCGCTGACGGCAGATCGATACGCAGTTGCTGCTGGCGCGCAACGACGCTGGGCCGAAAGGCGTCGATCGATTCGCGCAGCAAAGCGATCATTTCTACCGTCTGCAGATCCAGACGCAGCTTGCCGCTGCTGATCCGCGCCAGGTCGAGCAAATCTCCGACCAGGCGTCCGATATGCGCCGCCTGTCGTTCGATGACGGCCTGAAGCTGCGGAAGCTCGCTCGCAGTAACACGGCTGATCAAGGATGCGGCCGTGCGCAACGGCGCCAGCGGGTTTCTGAGTTCATGTGCGGCAATGGTGAGGAATTCGTTCTGCACGCGTTGCGCGCGCTCGGCAATCGCCTGCGAGGCTTGTGCGGTGAGCGTCGACAACACCATCTGCTCGTTCGCTTCGCGCATATGCACACTTCTACCATCCGCACTGCTACGCGTCCGCCCACCGGCACTGTCCGTCGCACCGGCGCGACGGGCCATGCGCACAGCCGCGTGTAGCCGCTCCGTGACGATGAGGTGATCGATCGGCAAGGTGCGATCGGGCACTCCGCCCAATGTCTCATGGCCGGCCGAGTGCGGGGCATGCTGCAGCGCCAGGGCCGCCGTCTCCGCCTCCGAGCGCGCCATCAACGTGGAAATCACCAGGTGCGCGTTGGCTTCAACCAGCCAGGCATTCGTGTCGGCCAGCGACGCAGCTCGGCTTTTCTCCAGTACTGTCTCTGCCTGCACTACGTCCTGCTGCAAGCGATCGAACCGCGCCTGCAGCAGATCGGTGCGCTGCTGGATTTCGGCGAGGCGCCGCAGTGCGTCGCGCTGTTCGCTGTCGACCGTGGTCGGAACTCTGTTCATGACGAGGGCCGGAAGCCCTTCAACGTCGTCGTGACGCTGTTCATGTCATAGGCGATGCGCGCGCCAGCGTTATGTCGCGTAGGCCTGCCGCCGAGCAGTCCTTCGTGATCGGCCAGCGTGGCACCGATATGGATGCCTTCGTCGCCGATGGAAAACAGGCGCAGTTCGTCGGAA
Source organism: Tahibacter aquaticus (assembly GCF_004363655.1). GTDB lineage: Bacteria > Pseudomonadota > Gammaproteobacteria > Xanthomonadales > Rhodanobacteraceae > Tahibacter > Tahibacter aquaticus. Next base: position 40,970 of record NZ_SNZH01000017.1, on the reverse strand, counting down.
TGCGCGCTCGCCCTGACCTTGACCACGGCCATCACCCGCAACAGCCGGCTATCCACTTCGATGTAGCGCTGAACGATGATGGCGTCGGTGAGGAATGCTGTGCCGTAGGGGCTGAAACGCAGATCGGTGTAGCGGTCTTCCAGCTCCGAGGTCATCAGCACCGACACGCCGAGCGCCGACAGGGCGTTGACGAGACGCGACAGCGATTCGCGGAAATCGTCGCGGAATGTCGGCGCCAAGGCCAGCTCGAATCCCGACAACGAGTCGATGACAACGCGAGTGGCGTTCAGACGGCGAATTTCGCCGGTGACAAGCAGCACGACCTCGTCGATGGACAGATCCGGCGCATGGCTGTCCACCACGGCGATGCGGCCGCTGGCAATCAACGCGGCCAGTGCCGGGTTGCGCGAACGGTTTGGATGCTGTTCGAAAACAGCGACAACGCTGGCTTCACCGCGACGTGCGCCTTCGAGCAGGAACGCATCGGCCAGGATGCTTTTGCCTGCTCCCGACGGCCCGGCGACCAACAGCGAGTAGCCCTGCGGCAGACCGCCACCCATCATGCCATCCAGCAGCGGAATACCCATCGCTACGCGTTCGAGCGGCGCCGACGCCGGTGCCTGCAGCGCGGTGATATCCAGCTGTGCCGGCGCGAATACGCTGAGGCCAGCCTGATCGATACGGAAGGTATGCAACCCAGGCAAAGTGGGCTGCCCACGCATCTTGACGATCTCCATCTTCCTTACCATGGAATTGCGCTGCACGCTCTGGCGCAGCCAGATCAATCCATCGGCAACCGTGAATACCGGATTGGCATCGGTTTCCAGCGCGTATTCGCCGATCAGGAACGTGGTTGCCTGCCAGCTGGTCATCAGCATGCCGAGTTGCTGGATGAACCGCTGCAAGGTGTTGTGCGTATTGCCGGTGCCGGTATTCGACAGCACGACCGAGCGGAACGAGTCGACAAATACGAAAGCCGGCGCGCGCTTTTCCACTTCTGCAGCGACGCGGGCCAATACCTGGTCCAGGTCGCCTTCGATCATGGCGTCGGCCAGGTTGAGGAAAAACACCGAGTCGTCGACGGCATCAGTGTCGAAAAAATCGAACTGCTGCTGATAGCGAAGCATTTTCAGCGGCGGCTCGCCGAGCACGGTCAGGTACAGCGCGGGGCGCTCGCGACTGGCCAGCGCAAACATCATCTGGTGCGCCAATGTCGTCTTGCCGCAACCGGGCGGCCCGGCAATGAGGTTGAACGAAAACTCGGGCAAGCCGCCGCCGAGTACCGCATCCAATCCAGGCACGCCGGTGGCCAGCCGGCGGATTGCAACTCTAGGGTTCATGCCGAAGTGTCCTGGGGCGGTTGGTTCGCTGAAACAATGGCCCACACGGAACGAAACAAGCGCTCGGTGAGCGAGGCGCCGATCAGGCCGATCAGCAAGCTGTGGAAGGTATCGATCAGAGCACCGCTGCCGCTGGCCGCCTTGTCGGCCGGCTGCTGTTCGAGCGTGGTCGCGAGGTTGGCCAGGTCCGGCAGTTCCAGTGCGTCGCTGTGTATCTGCGCCAGCCATCCATGGCGTTGCATCGCGACATGCACGCTGCGGCGAAACAGCGCATCGACACCGCGCCTGCCGATGATGGGCGAAAGGGCCGCATCGATACCGCGCCATATCTGCGTCGTAGTGTGCGCCAGGTCTGCGGATGTTGCTCCGTGTTCCAGGCGATGTACCAGGACGACAGTGAAGCGCTGGCTATCGGAACTTTCCACGGGAATAGACCAGAGCCGGCAACGGTGAGCCATCGATAGTATTCCCTGCCGAGGCCGGCGCACGTGATCGTCGACGATTTAATTGCACACAGCGATTGCGGAAAAATAAATGTATGGAATACAACGCGGCTCGTCGACCTATGTCAGGCGTGCCGCGCGAACGCGGCGGTGAAACAGCACTGTGCTGCGCTGGAATCGCGGAAATTGCGCAAGATAGTGTTCGCAGCCGATCCGGCGGCGAGTCTTGTGACTTTCTATTGCGGCGCCAGGTGGGTCGCCACAACGGGGGCTGCACCGATACAACGATGCCGCGTGTCGGCACACCGACAGCCGTTCTCTACAGCTGAAAAGGCCCTGCTTTTTCAAGATTCCGGGCGACGGCCGCTCGCGGACGCGACGATCCGGGACTATGATTGCCTACGCCCGGCGCAGCTACCACGCGCGGCGCACGCAAACGCCACCTCATCTGCAGCCGCTTTCGATAGACAGGCAAAGCGCCGACAGCGGCAGCGCACCGGAAATTGACCGGCGCCGGCGCGATTCCGCATTTTTCCGAACGGGCAGCGACGGCAGGGCCGACGCTGCAAGGCCGACCGGCCGGTATTTCCGGCCACGATCCAAAGTAACCCGCCGTTCCCCGGGGTTAATCATGAACTTGTTCCGCCGCCGGACCCTCGCCTTGAAGTGACTCAACCTGGGTTGAGCCGGGTCCTGCATTCCTTCCTGTATCGATAGCGAGAACATCATGACTCAAGAAATTCTCAGAACCCAATGGGCGCTGCTGTGCGGCAAATTGCAGCAGAAGTGGCCCAAACTGACCGATGCCGATGTGAACCAGTGCGATGGCCATCGCGACGTTCTCAGCACGACGCTGCAGAAGCGCTACGGCATCGCCAGGGAAAAGGCCGAGGCGCAGATCAAGGAGTTCGAGCGCGCACACCGCTAGGCGCATGGGCCTGGGTGCAATGCGCCGGCTCGATGCGGCGTGCGTCGCGTCGGCATTGCCGAGGCGGTCGGCGCATTGCATCAAAATTCATTTATCCACTACAGCGGGGCGAGATCGCGGTTCTGTTCTGTGGCGGCCGGGGCTGGAGGTGCACGGTCGCGATTTTCTGAAGCAATCGTGCGGAACTCCTTCGCCTGGGCGTTCGGCACTGTCGAGATAGCTCGATGCCGGGGGTGCGCCTTGCGGCTTACCCCAGCCTGCGCGCCTGTTCGGCGATGAGTTCGAACGATCGCAGGCGCAGGGCCGGATCGAATACATCCGAGACCACCATCAGTTCATCGGCGCCAGTGCGTTCGATCATCGCCTGCATCCCGGCGCGCACCGTGTCGGGACTGCCGACGATGCTGCAGGCGAGCATCTGCGACGCCTGGGCTTTTTCCTGCGGCGTCCAGTAGTCGTCGATATTCGCGATCGGCGGCTGTGTCAGCTGGCGCGCGCCGCGGAACATGTCGGTGAACGACATCTGCTGCGAGGTGGCCAGATAACGCGCCTCGGCATCGGTCGGCGCGGCGATGATGTTCACGCCGACCAGCGCATACGGTTTGTCCAATTGAGCCGACGGCTTGAAGCGGTCGCGATATACCTTCAAGGCCGTATCCAGCGCCTGCGGCGCGAAATGCGAAGCAAAGCCGTAGGGCAGGCCCAGTTCCGCCGCGAGCTGCGCGCCGTACAGACTCGATCCCAATATCCACAATGGCACCTGCGTGCCCGAGCCCGGCACGGCTTCGATGCGCTGGCCTGGACGGACCGGCCCCAGAAACGCCTGCAATTCCTGCACGTCCTGGGGGAAATTGTCCGCGTTGGAGGGATCGCGCCGCAGCGCGCGCAAGGTGAGCTGGTCGGTGCCCGGCGCACGGCCCAGGCCCAGGTCGATGCGGCCGGGAAACAGCGTTTCCAGCGTACCGAACTGTTCGGCAATCACGTAGGGCGCATGGTTGGGCAGCATGATGCCGCCGGCACCTACGCGTATCGTCTGCGTGCCGGCGGCCACATGCGCGATCACCAGGGAGGTCGCCGCCGTGGTGACGGTCGGCATATTGTGATGTTCGGCCACCCAGAAGCGGCGATAGCCCCAGGTTTCCGCATGGCGGGCCAGCTCGCGTGCCAGGTCCAGCGCCGTACGGCGGTCGGAACCCTGGCGCACGCGGCCGAGTTCAAGAATGGAAAGTGGAATCATTGTACTTCCTCGAGGCCGCAGCAATTCATCCCGTGGCCGCTGCCCGTCCGCCTCGCGGCAGGCGTACGACGCAATGCGAGCGGCTGTGGCGGCGCAGATTCACCGGCAGTACCCGGGATTGATCAAGGCAGATGCGGCTGCCTGCAGCGGTTTCAACCGGACGCGGCGCGATCCGCGCTATTCCTCATCCACCTGCCCGAACCGCTCTGCCAGAAAGTCGATCAGCTTGCGCACCGACGGCAACAGCCCGCGGCGCGAGGGAAACACCGCATGGACAATGCCGCTTTTCGGCGTCCAGTCCGCGACCAGCCGCAGCAGGCTGCCCTGGCGCAATTCCTCCACCACCATCATGGTCGGCAGCTGGGCAATGCCCACGCCGCTGAGCGCCGCCATGCGCAATGCAACCATGTCGTCGGTGACCAGGCGCGGCTGGTGATGGATGGTTGCTGCAGCCGCGTCCGGGCCGCTGAGCTGCCAGCTGTGTTCGCGATGCGGCGGACCGAAGTCGACGCTGGGCAGACCGCCGAGGTCTGCCGGCACGCGCGGCACCGGCCTGCCCGCCAGCAGCGCCGGACTGGCGACCAGGCACCAGCGCCGTTCGGCCAGCACGCGCAGTACCAGGTCGCTGTCTTCCAGCGGTGGCGGACGCACGCGGATCGCCACGTCGATGCGCTCGGCAATCACATCGACACGCCGGTTGGTCGCCTCCAGATGCAAGGTGACGCCAGGACACTGGGCCATGAAGTCGGCCAGCATCGGCCCCACGCTCTCCTGCAGCAAGGTGACCGGACAGGTCAGCCGTATGGTGCCGCGCGGCTCCGAGCGGGTCAGTTCGATCGCCTCCTGCGCCGCCTCGGCCTCTACCAGCATGGCCTTGCAGTGGGTGTAGTACTCCTGGCCGATCTCCGTCACCGAGAAGTGCCGCGTCGAACGCTGGATCAGGCGCACGCCCAGCCTTTCCTCCAGTAGCGCAATGCGTCGGCTCAGCTTCGACTTCGGCATGCCCAGGGCACGGCCGGCCGGGGTGAATCCTTGATGCTCGACGACCTGGGTGAAGTAATACAGGTCATTCAAGTCCTCCACTGGCCACCCCGGACATTGTTCTCAAAATAGAACACTGAGTATAAAACCAGCAGGCTACCGCAGCCATCGTTGCGGAATTAAGGTAACGGCCATTGAAGCCGGCCGCTGATGGCCGGCCAGCAGGAGATCCCATGAAGAAGATTCTCGGCGTCTACAGCGCTCCGCGGCCGCACTGGGTCGGCGACGGTTTTCCGGCCCGTTCGATGTTTTCCTACAACAGCCATGGCCAGCACCTGAGCCCGTTCCTGCTGCTGGACTATGCCGGTCCCATGAAGTTCGAGCCTGCCCTGCGCCCCCGCGGCGTAGGCCAGCATCCGCACCGCGGTTTCGAGACCGTCACCATTGTCTACGAGGGCGAGGTGGAACATCGCGATTCCACCGGCAGCGGCGGCACCATCGGCCCCGGCGACGTGCAATGGATGACGGCGGCGGCGGGCATTCTTCACGAGGAATTCCACTCGCAGCAGTTCACCCGCACCGGCGGCATGCTGGAAATGGTGCAGTTGTGGGTCAATCTGCCGGCCAAGGACAAGATGTCGGCGCCGCGCTATCAGACGCTGCTGAACGCGGAAATTCCCTCCGTGGAACTGGCCGACGGCGCCGGCAGGCTGCGTGTGATCGCCGGCGACTACAACGGCCATCGCGGCCCGGCGGCGACGTTTACGCCGATCGACGTCTGGGATATTCGCCTGAATGCCGGCCATTCCGCCGACTTCGAGCTGCCGGAAGGCCACACCCTGGCCATCGTCGTGCTGCGCGGCACGGTGCTGGTCAACGCGACCCAGATCGCCCGCGAAGCGCAGCTGGTGATGCTGGACCGCAACGGCAGCAGTATCCGCCTGGAAGCCAACAACGACGCCACCGTGCTGCTGCTCAGCGGCGAGCCTATCGACGAACCGATCGTCGGCCATGGCCCGTTCGTGATGAACAGCGAAGCGGAAATCCGCCAGGCCATGATCGATTTCAACGCGGGCAAGTTCGGCCAGATGCATTGAGCCTCGCGGCGCCGGCAGCACGAACTGCCGGCGCCGTGTACGGGCATCACTCGGCTGGCGGCGGTGTCACTTTTACACAAAGCGGATCTGGCTTATCGGCAATGGCCACCATCGCGAAGTCGGTTGCGCCGGTCACGCGGAAATACGCCGAGGTGTCATCGCCGCGATCGATTTCGACCTGCACTGCCTTGCCGTCGGCGCAGGCCAGGGTTGCGCCAAATTCGAACGACCCTTCTTTGCGCGCGATGCGCAGCTGTTCATGCTCGCGCTTCAGTGCCGGCAACTGCTGCTTGGCCGACCAGACCTGCGCTGCTGCCCAACTTGACACAATCCATTCGTCGACAAAGTCGCGCGCGGAATTCGCGATCGGCGGCACGCGCAGGGTCGTCGTCGTAGACACGTCGTAGCGCCGGATGAATTCGCGATTGTGCACGCCGCTGTCGATGCTGGCGCCATGGAAACGTAATTCGACATGGGTTGCATCCACGCTGAGGCGGCCGATGTCATCGCCGCCCCACCACATATCGTCCTTGCCGCTCAGCACGACCGCAGGCCGGTCGGCCTCGCTGCCCGGACGCAGCACCGCATAGTCGATCACCGACCAGCTTGAGCTGCACCAGGGCCGGATATGCGCCGCAGCCGCGAACCAGCGACCGTCGGCCGCAGGCGGCGAAACCGCGTAATGGAACGATCCCCAGGCGCCGTCGACGCGGCTGTAGCGCGGGCTGGTCCAGTTCACTACCCGATGCCAGTGGCCTTGCTCCACGGCATACAGCAGCCATAGCGCATCCGAACCGCAGGGAATGCCGAATTGCGCGACAACGCTGAGCAGAGCACCGTCGTGCAGCAGGGCCGATTCGAACTGCACGGCCGCAGCATCGGCGTCCCCGGCAGAGTTCGACGGCGTTGCGGCGACGGCCTCAGAAGGCATTGCCGGATCGGGCTTGATCGCGCCGCGGACGGCAGCGGCCAGTGCGGCGTCGAGCCCATCCGCCTTGGCCGATGCGCCGGCGGCCAGGCAGGCAACCTGGGCATCGACCAGGGCAAGCAGACGCGTTTTCAGCGTGACGATGGCAGCACTCGCCACGGGCTGCAGATCGGTGTCGAGATCGGTATTGGCCTCGATCGCACTGCGCACGATCTCGCGCGGTTCGGCAATGGCGGCCGCGGCCTGCTGTACTGCCTCGGCCGAACAGATCGGCCCGGCTGTCGCCAAAGCGGGCAGCAACGCAAGACAGCCGGCAAGCACAGGCAACGGAAACTTCGCGAAGAGGGTTTTCATCGGCGCAACGATAGCTGATTTGACGACCGTGCCCCGCCGCGAACAGGTCTTCCGCGCAAGCGCCACTGGCGCACAAAGAAAGGCGGCGGAGCACGCTCCGCCGCCCGTCCGCCAGCGGAACCGGCCGCCGTATCGGCCGCTCCGCCACTGCGCTCCTGCGCGCCCCTTCCCGAAGCGCCGCAGAAGCCTCGCTCGCACGCTCGCTTCACACCATCAGAATTCGCTGGGGTCCAGATCGTCGGCAAAAATCCGGTCCGGATCGCCGTAGGCGCGCAACACCGCAAAATCGTCCTGGGCGGTGCCGCTGCGCAGGGCATAACCGGCGGCGAGGATATTGCCGCTGGGTTCTATCGCCAGTGCGCGCGACTCTTCGGTCGTTGCCGAAATCGTGACGACCTTGCGGCCCTGCCCATCGCCGAAACCGAAATCGGGCTGGCCTGCTGCGGTCAGCCGCGCGACGAAGAAATCCTTGGCTGGCGCACCGCTGGTCACATTGGTCGCATAGCCCGCAGCGACGATCTTGCCATTGCCCTGCAAGGCCAGCGCCCGCGGTTCGTCGTAGTTCACGCTGCTGCTGAATTTGACCAGGGTGCGGCCGTTCGTGCCGAAGCCGGTATCCAGACTGCCGTCGTTGCGCAGGCGCAGGAAGGTCAGGCCGCGGTCATTGCCGGTACCGACCAGGACCAGGCGGCCGGCATCGTCGACCACACCGCCGCGCAGGTCCGAAGCGCCGCTCTGCACACCACCGCTGCTAACGGCGCTGAAGGTCACGCGGCCAGTGCCGCTGCCGAAACTGCTGTCGAGGGTGCCGTCGCGGGTCAGGCGTGCAACGAAGGCATTGTTGCGGCCGAAGGTGTAGCCGAAGACAGTGATGCTGTCGTTGGCCGGCAGGTCGCCGGTCTGGGTCAGGGCTATGCCGTTGACGTAGTCGCCGGTCTGCGGATCGGCGGTATTGGAGCCTGGCAAGACCACATAACCGGTATTGCTGCCGCCGAAGGCGAGATCGAGCTGGCCGTCGGCGGTGAAGCGGGCGACGGTAGTGCGGCGGTATTGGAAACTGCCGACGGTGACCAGGCTGTTGCCAGCGACGATGATCTTGCCGTCGCGCTGCACCACCACGTAGCGGCCTTCGTCGTGCGTGCCGGGGCCGACCACGTCCAGCCGTACATAGCCGGTACGTCCGCCGCCGCCGATGCTGGCCTGGCCGAAATTCGTATCCAGGCTGCCGTTCGGGCGCAGCTTGACCAGGGCAAAGTCGGAATACGCGCCCGGCGCCAGCACGCCGACCGCGAGGATGCTGCGGTCGCGCAGCCATTTCACCGAATACGCTTCGTCCACATTGCCGCTGAGGTCGATCTGCACCAGGCCGCCGATGCCGAAGCCCGGGTCCAGGCGGCCGTCCGGCAGATAGCGCGCCACAGCAAAATTCGGCGAGCTGCCCGGGCCGCTGGCATTGCGTCCGACCACGACGCCGGCAGCGAGAAAACGCCCATCCGGCATGGCGGCGACGGCGTTGATTTCCTCGCTGCTCTCGAAGAAGTCGGTGGTCAGCTTGCCGGCGCTGCCAAAGTTGGGGTCCAGTTCGCCCGGCGGGCCTTGTTGCGCCAGTAGCGGGTTTGCGCCCAGCAGGGCAATGGCAGCGACCAGTGCCTTCTGGCACCAGTGCAAACCGTATGGTCTCTTCGTATGCTTCACGGTGTTTTCCTCGAACGTCGCCGAAAGGCGCAACAGTTGCCGCAATTGCGATCTGCAATGCAGCGGTGGCGCTTGCCAACCGAGGACGCAGGCCCGACGCAAAAGCTGTCACCGAACCCTGTCTACGGACGCCAGGAGCCATCACGTGCCCGTCAGCGACAACCCCGACCATGCCGGCGAGCCGGCCGTTGCCGACCACGAAGTCACCCGCCTGCTGCTGGCCTGGAACAAGGGCAAGCCCGGCGCAGCGGACGAACTGACCGAACTGGTCTACGCCCAGGTGCGCGCCATCGCCGGCAAGCATCTGCGCCAGTTCGACGGCAAGGTGACCCTGGCGCCGACCGAACTGGCCAACGAGTTGTTCCTGCGCCTGCTCGGCAAGGAATTCGACTGGCGCGACCGGCGCCATTTCTTCGGCGTCGTCGTGGCGGCCATGCGCAATCTGCTGATCGATATGGCGCGCGCCCGCGGCAGCGAGAAGCGCGGCGGCGGCCAGGTACATGTGACTTTGTCGTCGGCCGAAGACCAGCCCAGCGAATCGCGCGAACCCGACCAGCTCAACGGCGCGCTGGATGCGCTGCGCGAGATGGACCCGCGCAAATGCGAGGTGATCGAGCTGACCTATTTCCTCGGCCTCAAGCGCGAGGAAATCGCCGCGACGCTGGACGTTTCCCTGGCCACGGTCGACCGCGAGCTGCGTTTCGCCCGCGCCTGGCTCAAGGAGCGGCTGGAAGAAGCATGAGCGACGCGCGCTGGCAGCGTCTGCAGCAGCTGTTCGACCAGCTGATCGAGTTGCCCGCGGCGGGGCGCGACGCCTGGCTGGCGCAGCAACTCGACGCCGACGACGAACTCAAACAGCAGGCCCTCAACCTGGTACGCGCCGACGAGCGCCAGAACGCCACGGTCACGCGCCAGTTCGGCTCGGCCGTGGCCGAGCTGGCACCGACACCGGCCAGCGGCCTGATGCTGGGGCCGTACCGCCTGCTCTGCGAAATCGGTTCCGGCGGCATGGGCACGGTATTCCTGGCCGAGCGCGCCGATGCAGAATTCGACCGCCAGGTGGCGATCAAGCTGATCCGCGGCATTCCCACGCGCGACGCGGCCGAGCGGCTGCGGCGCGAGCGGCAGATCCTGGCCAAGTTGGAACACCCGCATATCGCCCGCCTGCTCGACGGCGGTACCAGCGCCGACGGCCAGCCCTATCTGGTGATGGAATACGTCGACGGCGAGCCGGTCACGCGCTGGTGTCGCGAGCGCAAAACGCCGCTTACTGCGCGTCTGGAACTTTTCCGCAAAATATGCCTGGCCGTGCAATACGCGCATCAGCGCCTGGTCATCCACCGTGACCTCAAACCCGCCAACGTACTGGTACGCCGAGACGGCGAGCCGGCCCTGCTCGATTTCGGCATCGCCAAGCTGCTCGACCCGAACAGCAGCGGGCGCCAGGAAGCCACCCATGCGCAGTGGTTCACGCCCACGTACGCGGCGCCGGAACAGCGCCGCGGCGATGCGGTCAGCACCGCCACCGACGTCTATGCGCTGGGCCTGCTGCTGTACGAACTGCTGACCGAACGGACGCCGGCGAGTGAAGCCGGCGGCGAGTTTGCCGCCGGCGTGCCGACCCGGCCGGACGGCAGCCGCGTGCCACACGAACTGGCACTGATCGTCGGCCAGGCTACCCATGCCGACCCGGCCCGGCGCTACCTCTCGCCGGAAGCCTTGTCCGAAGACCTGCGCCGCTATCTGCGCGGACGGCCAGTGCTGGCGGCGCCCGACAGCTGGATCTACCGCACGCGCAAATTCCTGCGCCGGCATCCGCTCACCGCGGCCGCCATCGTCGTCGTCGTCCTCATGACCGCGCTGTTCACCCTGCGCCTGGCCAGCGAGCGCGATCGTGCCCTGCGCGCAGAAGCCGAAGCGCAGCGCGAATCGGCTACTTCGCGCCATGTCGTCGACTATCTGGTACGCCTGTTCGACGCGGCCGCGCCGGATAACGCCGGCAATACCAGCCTGTCGCCGCGCGAACTTATCGACCGCGGCCAGCGCGACATCGACACGCGCCTGGCCAACGAGCCGGAACAGCGTTCGCGCCTGCTCGCCGCATTCGGCCGCATCTATACCGAACTGGGCGATCCCGACAGCGCGGCAGCCGTGTTTCGCAAGGCCGCCGACAGCGCGCGCGAGCTGGGCAACGCACACCAGGAAGCGGTATTCCTCAACGAACAGGGCTACGTGCTCAACCTGGCCGAGCGGACCGAGGAAGCCGAACCAGTACTGCAGGACGTGTTGCGCAAACTCAATGCCGTCGCGCCCGACGACCACGCCGAGCTGATCGACGCCCATTCCACCCTGAGCCTGGTACAGGCCCGCCTGGGCAATCTGCCCGCAGCCCTGGACAACGCCCGCCTGGCGCGCGAACGCGTGGCGCAGCATCCGGAGGTCGGTTACACCCAGGTATCGCGCAGCCTGACCGCCTCGGCAGAAGCGTATATGCGCAGCAACCAGCTCGATCTCGCCGAAAAAAGCGCCCAGCAGGCGATCGACCTGCTGCGCCGGCAACTGCCGGCCGACTCGGCCGAAGTCGTTTCCGCCACCGGCTTCATGACCGACATCTACGAACGCCAGGGCCGCCACACCGAACGCGAGCAATTGCTGCGCCAGATGCTGCAGACGCGCCTGCGCACCCTGGCGCCGGACAGCGCCTGGGCCATCACCGCCCGCAACAACCTGGCGCAGTCTATTTATCTACAAGGCCGCATACTGGAAGCGCTGCCGCTGTTCCGCGAAAACCTCGACCACCTGCGCCGGCGCGGCCAGCAGGAAAGTCCCAGCTACTCCATCACTGCAAACAACCTGGCCAGCCTGTCCGAGCAGGCGGAAGACTTCGACGCCGCCATCGCCCTGTTCCGCGAGGCCTATACGCAAAGCCTGCCGCGCGACGGCAAAGCCGCCTCGCCACGGCTGTCGATGTTCCGCCAGAACTACGGCCGCAGCCTGATGCTGGCCGGCCGTCTTGACCAGGCTTTTCCGCTGCTCGATGCAGCCATCGAAAACTCGCTGGAAGACCAGACCGAACGCGCCCGGCGCCTGCTGCACCTGGCCGAATGGATGCGCCGCAGCGACAAACCGGCCGAGGCCCAGCGCTACGTCACCCAAGCCGGCGCTGCCTTCGCCGGGCAGCTGCCGGCGAGCCATCCGCGCCAGGGCGCGGTAGCGCGCACGCGCGGTCTGATCCTGCAGCAGCAGGGCAAGCTGGAAGCCGCCGAAGTACAACTGCGCCAGGCGCTGGACCTGTTGCGCAAAGGCATAGGCCTGCAGGCCAATCCGACCCTGGATTGCCAGATCCACCTGGCCGAGGTACTGCTTGCCCGCGGCAACACCGCCGAAGCGCAGCAGCTGCTGCAGAACAGCGCCGCGCCGCTGGCACAGCGCTTCGTCGACGGCGCGCCGCTGCGCGCACTGCATGCGCAACTTTTGCAGAAACTCGGTCAGGCCGGCGGCTGAGCCGCGTCGCCGGCCGCGCATGGCTGCGTGTAAGCTGGCCTGCCTGGACCCACGCACAATCATGAGCCCAAGCCACAGCGCCAGCTATCTCTGGCACGACTACGAAACCACCGGCGCCGATCCGCGCCGCGACCGTCCCTGCCAGTTCGCCGCCATCCGCACCTCGCTGGAACTGGACATCATCGGCGAACCGGTCGAACTGTTCTGTACGCCGGCACCCGACGTGCTGCCGCATCCGCAGGCCACGCTGATCACCGGCATCCTGCCGCAGCAGCTATTGCGCGACGGCGTAACCGAAGCAGTCTTTGCCGCGCGCGTGCACGAGGAAATGGCCGTGCCCGGCACCTGCGTCGTCGGCTACAACTCGCTGCGCTTCGATGACGAATTCACGCGCAACCTGCTGTACCGCAATTTCTACGAGCCATATGCGCGGGAATGGGAAAACGGCAATTCGCGCTGGGATCTGATCGACCTGGTGCGCATGTGCTATGCCCTGCGTCCCCAGGGTATCGAATGGCCGCGCCGTGACGACGGTACGCCAAGCTTCCGCCTGGAGGACCTGGCGCGGGCCAACCGTCTGAGCCAGGAGCGCGCCCACGATGCGGTTTCCGACGTACATGCGCTGATCGGCCTGGCCCGTCTGGTGCGCCATGCCCAGCCGCGCCTGTTCGATTTCTACTTCGCCCTGCGGCGCAAACAGCGCGCTTTCGAACTGCTCGATGTCGCGCACGCCACGCCGGTAGTGCACGTGTCTTCGCGCTTTCCCGCCAGCCGCGGCTGCCTGGCCGTCGTGCTGCCGCTGGCGGTACATGCAAGCCAGCCCAATGCCGTCATCGTCTACGACCTCGACGCCGACCCGGCCGAGCTGCTGCAACTGGATGCCGACGCCATTGCCGACCGCGTATTCAGCGCCCGCGCCGACCTGCCGGAAAACGTCGAACGCATTCCGCTCAAGCTGGTCCACGCCAACCGTTCGCCGGCGCTGGCACCGCTGTCGGCGCTGAGCGGTGTCGACCACGAGCGCATCGGCCTCAACCTGGAGCGTTGCCTAGCCCATGCGGAACGGCTACGCGGCCAGCCTGGCCTGGCGGCCAAGCTGCAGCAGGTCTTCGCGCGCAGCTACGACGACGCCAAGCCCGACGCCGAGCTGGCCCTGTATGCGGGCTTTCTCAACGATGCCGACAAGCGCCTGCTGCGCGACGTACGCGCCACGCCGCCGGAACAACTGGCCACGCGCACCTTCGCTTTCCGCGATGCGCGCCTGGGCGAACTGCTCTGGCGCTACCGCGCGCGCAACTGGCCGCAGAACCTCAGCGCCGACGAGCAGCTGCGCTGGCACGCATTCTGCCGCGAGAGGCTGAGCAACAAGACCGAACTCACCACATTGACCTTCGACGAATACTTCGCAACGCTGGCCACGCTGCGCCAGGATCCGGCCGTCGCCACCCGCAGCGCGCTGCTCGACGCGCTGGAAAGCTGGGGCCGCGAGCGCCAGCGCGAACTTTCCTGATTATTTTCAATTTCCACTCATTTAATTATTCCAGGCGCGCATGAGCACCTATTTCAGCAATGCCAGCTTCAAGTTCCTGACCGACCTGGGCCGCAACAACAACCGCGAGTGGTTCCTTGCCAACAAGCCGCGCTACGAAGCCGAACTGCGCGGGCCGTTCCTGCAACTGCTGGGCGACCTGCAGGCGCCGTTGGCCAAGATCAGCACGCACTACCGCGCCGACACGCGCAGCCAGGGCGGCTCGCTGTTCCGCCAGCACCGCGACACGCGCTTCACCCACGACAAAACGCTTTACAAGACCTGGACCGGTGCCCGCCTCTACCATGAAAGCAGCAAGGGTATCGCCGCGCCGGTGTTCTACCTGCATATCCAGCCCGGCGGCTGCTTCGCCGGCGGCGGCCTGTGGCATCCCGAATCCGCCGTGTTGAAAAAAGTGCGCGATTTTCTCGCCGACAACCCCGCCGGCTGGAAGAAGGCCACCCAGAGCAAAGCCTTCCGCGATCATCTCGTCCCCGGTGGCGAAAGCCTGGTCCGGCCGCCCCGCGGCTTCGATCCGAACCACGAACTGATCCGGGACATCCAGCGCAAGGACTTCGTCGCCTCGGCCGATTTCGACCAGGCATTGGCGACGTCGGCGGAACTGAAACCGTTCCTGGTCGATACCTTCAAGCGCGTGGCGCCGATGATCGATTACCTGTGTGCGGCGATCGATCTGGAGTTCTAGCTACGCCCTATGCACTTTGCGGTGCAATTCGCTGGCGCTCATCGCGCCCTGCAAAAGCGCGGCGTCGCCAGCGAAAGTGCTCTGCGTAGGGCGCGATGGGCAACGCAAATTGCGCCGAATGGCCTTGCGCGCCACATTGGATGCCGTTGCGTTCAGAGAAAGGAGAATGGCCGCTGTCGCTATGGTTTGTGGACGCGAAGCGAAAGTCCCCGTGCACAACACGCCGGAAAGACTTGCGGTGCTAAGGTTTCAGCTGCACCGCCACTACTGCGGAAGCACGCAGACCGTTCCATTCGTCGGGTCCCACGTGCAAGCAATGACGCCGGCACCACTACCAGTGCCGGTGATTCTGATGCCTAACGAACGCATATATTCGATAAAAGCGCTCATATCGCTGGCGTGACCCGGCGCGTAATACCAATTCCCTACATAGCGGTTGGCGGCGTTGTACTCGGGCAGCGGGTGACCGGTACTGTCCTTTGCCGAGCCGTCAACATAGACCGCGTTCTCGCCCAGTCTGGACTTCACCGTAATTTTCGAGCCGTCGTAGAAAACCAAGGTAATCGTGAAAACAACCTCCTGGGCAAGCAACACGAAAGACGGCGTATTTGCCAGTATGCGCACGGCTGGTCCGGCCAGCTCAGGCATGGCGGTCTGAAAGATTTCCGGCGTCGAGGATAAATCCAGAATCTGGGTCCGTAGCACCATATCGGAGAGGAAATCGTGCGCCGATGGCCGATTCGCCGAACCGACATAGGGCGGGTTGAAGTCGCGGTGGGCGATGACGACCGACACCGTTCGCTTGAAACTGCCACCGGTCGCGTGCCAGATCTGACTCATATCCGCAGCCACTGCGCTCAGTTCGGCCGGTACGGAAAGCTCATCCGTCTGCAGCGTGCAGCCAGCGCCTGCCGCTTCTTGTACGTCGACAATTTCTGTACCAACAGACGCGTCTTTTTCGTTCATTGCATTGGGTGCGGACCCGCAGTAGTTGCGATAGATCCTGATGGCACCGTTGGCGGGATTCCATACGATGTGGTTCTGGGAACTGGCGCCGAATTGCCGCGCCATCGCGTACATTTGCGCATCGCCACACCCTTGACACTGCGCTGTCTTAGCCAAAACAGCAGGCGTGCACAATATGAATGCAAAAAGAGCCGCCGCAATCCTTGACAACGAATCCATGGAATTATCCCTTTATTCCCCGATTGTCCGCGATGCTACGTACCCGCTTTTTGAACTACAAGTTCGCCACCGTACGTCTAGCCGTACCATTGCTTGGCCACTCTCACATCCTGTCGGAACGGAGCTACCTCACCCGTTTGTAGGACACGGCAACTTCGGGATCGCCACGGCCCGGCTTTGTCGTCGATGATGCATTTTCCACATACGTCTCGCTACGCCGATACCCGTCGCCGCCATCCCACTGCAGCCAGAACGACTGCTGGTGCGACTTTCCCGCCAGACCAAGATTGCCGCCGTCGAGCAATTCGAACTGCAACCGCCCGCCTTTCTCGCCGACCAGTTTCAAGCGCGGCTGCGTACCCTGGGGGCAGTAATGCGTGGCGAGCAGATCGTCGCCGTCAACGTAGTACAGCGTCAGCGATTCGCGCCCGGGCGCCAGCGCCCAGGTTTCCACCAGTACGGTGCCGCCCGCGCTGAGGCGGTAGTTGACGCTGTGGCGGCGGCCATTGGCGAATACGCCCTCCCAGTCACCGACGAGGCCGCCAAGCCGGCCGAATACCTCATGTGCATTCGCAGCAAAAGCCACATTACTGCATTGCAACAGGATGGCCAGGCAGAGACTGACCGCACGGTGTTTCATTGTCCGGAACTGGAAACGCTGCATGGAACGATGACCTCCTGATTGGCGTGGTTTTCGCGCGGTAACCGGCGTTGCGCAGCACAGTCTGGCAGTTCGCCGCGGTGCTGCGCGGACCGGCTCTGCTGCGCCGCGCCAAGCCGAGCGCACACCGCGCCGCTCGGAAATTCCGCCCCCGTATACCTTGCAACTATTCCCGGCTGTCGCATCAAACAAACGTTTGACACCGGCTTATGACGGTTGCTACGTTGCGCGCCGCCGACGCGTTGTGTGGGAGGGCATGGCCCGGCGGATCTATCTATCGCGCTCCGGTTTTGCCCGGTAGCAGCACGGATGCTCACCCTGTACCAGGCAATGCCGCAGCTTGACCGCGGCTCGACACGATCCAGCCCGAGCCGCATCGGGAGGGAAAATGGTTCGTCTTGCTTTGGCGCTCTCGCTCGCCCTGGGAGCCGCTTCTTCTGTATCGGCCGCCGCCACCGGCGTCGCTTTCGTACACGGCACGGGTAAACAGACCGATGCCTATAACGACTACTGGCAGCCGGCCTTCGTCAATTCGGTACGGCAAGGCTTGCCGGACCAGTCCAACTACGTCGTGATCAATTGCGACTTCGAACAATACATGTGGGACAGCCGCGCCGCCGGCTGCCTCGCCACGCAGCTGACCAGTTTCATCAATGCCAAGGGCATCACCGACCTGGTCGTGCTGACCCATTCCAACGGCGGCAACGTGATGCGCTGGATCCTGTCGAATCCGACCTACGACAGCCGCTATCCGAACATCATCAGCAAGATCCGCTGGGTCAACGCACTGGCGGCGTCCAGCGCCGGCACGCCGCTGGCCGATGCGACCATGAACGGCAATGTGTTCGAACAGGCGCTGGGGTGGCTGCTGGGCTACAAGTCCGACGGCGTGCGCATGCAGCAGCTGAGCTGGATGGCACAGTACAACCAGAACAATCTGCTCGGCACCGCCGGCCGGCCGGCCCTGCCCAAGGGCTTCTGGAACGTGGTCGGTACCGATGTGGATTCCTCGCCGTTCGACGGCGACAGCTGGTGCGGCGGCTATACCTTGAACGTCGGCCTGGAAACTACGCAGAACTGGCTCGATGGCTGTTCCGACGGGTTTCTCAATTGCACCAGCCAGCAGGCGGCGGGACGTACCTGGTTCCGCGACATCGATCGCATGGCCGGCCGTGAACCGCTGTCCCACAACCAGAGCCGGCGCGCCTGCTTCGGCCTGGACGTCATCCTGCGCGACGATATCTGAGGCCAGCCCATGTCGAACCTGAAATCTGCGGCACTGGCCGCCTGCATCACCCTGGGCCTCGTCTCTCTGGCCCAGGCCGCCGATCTGCGTCTGGCCGCGGCCGGCAGCAACGACCAGGTCGTCACGCGCCTGGCAACGGCTGACCTGTCCAAGCTCAGCGCCACGCTGGACCGCGTGCCGGTGCGCACCTCCTGGGCACTGGATCCGGCCGAAGCGCTGGCCGACCGCCCGGTACCGTTCGTGCAGCAAAGCCGCGAATACTGGCTCAATGCCGACGAGGCGCAATTGCGCAGAGGTGTGTCGCTGCCGACCACGGCTACTGCCGCGCTGATCCGCATTTCTCCCCATAGCAACAATTCCACCGCGCTGAGCATCGACGACGTGCAGTTGCGCAGCAACGGCCAGCAGTTCGACGGCCGCGCCGCCACCCAGAGCGTGGCCGAGACCGCCGCGCTGCGCGCCGCCGGTATGGACGTGGCCGAAGGCACGGTCGTGGTCAAGCTCGCCCCGGCCGTGGGCAAGGGCCGCATCGAGCTGGCCGCGCCGGCGGCCAAGGGTAATTACCTGATCCACGTGTTCGAGCCGACCAGCAGCCAGGTGCTACGCCTGGGCGCGACGCGCGATACCGTACTCGGCGGCAGTACTGTGCAGATCGTGGCCCATCTCGACGGCGCGCGCGCGGCCAGTGCCAAGGGCATCCTGACCGCGCCCGACGGCCACACGCAGAGCTTCGACCTGAGCCCGCAGCGCGACGGCAGCTGGCAGGCGGACGTGACGCCGGATGCGGCCCATGCCAACGGTCCGGGACTGTGGGAAGTGCATGCATTCGCCAGCGGCAGCGCGGATGGCGTTGCCGTATTGCGCGATGCCAAGACGGCGATTGCCGTAGCCGTGCCGACCGCGCGCCTGAGCGGCACGGTCACGCCGGAACGCCTTCGCGGCGGTGCGCTTAGCCTCGGCGTCGGCGTGGAAGTGGCCAGCGCCAGCCGTTATCAGCTGTCCGGGGTGCTGTATGGCACGGCTGCCGACGGTACGCGCAAACCGGCCGCCTATGCGCAGTCGGCGGCGTGGGTCGAAGCAGGCAGGGACAGCCTGGTGCTGGAATTCGATGCGCAGGCATTGAATGGCGCGGGCTTGAAGGCGCCGTACGAGTTGCGCGATCTGCGCCTGGGCAATCAGGCCACGTTGAGCACGATAGAACGGCGCGAGCGCGCGGTGGCGGAAATTCGCTGAAGCTATGCCGGCATTCGCAGGGTGCGATGAGCAAAGCGAATTGCACCGTCGAGGTGCCAGCGAATTCCTGCGCCGCAAAACGCCGAGGTAAGTCAAAAGCCGCGAACCAAGCCCTTCCCTTCAATCAAGGGGAGGGCTTCAGGCACGCTTCGGGTTCACTGCTGCCGATTCCTTCACGCGGCCATGCGCAACCTTACGACCCTGCAGCCAAAACGTCTGCAGTGAATCGCTAGCCACTGCCCTTGCGGTAACCAATCAGGATCACCAGCGCTTCCTCGCCGGTCTGGTAGATCGCATGACTGCTGCCGATGCGCGTCAGCAAGGCATCGCCCGGCCCGACCTCGTGCAAGACACCGTCGAGCACGTAGCGCCCACGCCCGCTCAGCACGTAGTAGACCTCGTCCTTGTCGTGCCGGTGCAGGCCGATGCCTGCGCCCGCCGGCAGGATGCGCTTGCGCAGCACCATGTCCAGATCGGCCACATCGTCGAAGAAGGCATCGGCTTCGGAACTGCCGCCACCGCCGTGCGGTGAGGCTTGCCTGCGGCGATAGTCGCCGGCCCGGGCAACGCGGGACGACGCATTTGCCGCCTCGTTCCAGTCCGGCTGGCCGCAATCGGTATCGCGCCGCAGCCGTGTCGCGGCCAGCAGCTGTTGCTGCACCAGCCCCTTCAGCACCAGGCAGGCCACGGCTGCCGCGCCGCGCTGGTGAAAATGCGTGTTGTCCTTCAATCCCTGTGCGGGCAGGTGCAGATAGAAATCGCGCGAGGCGTCTTCGCCCAGGCCGGCCAGCCAGCGCAAGCTGGCCAGGTTCAGATCGACCAGGGCCACGCCCTGACGCCGCGCCAGCGCCCGCACCGCCTCGGCATAGGGGCCGTGCAGGTCTACCGGCCGGCCGTCGACGAAATGCCGCCGCGCCACCGGCGTCAGCAGCACGGGCACGGCACCGCTTCGCCGCGCAAGTTCCACATAGTGCATAAGCCACATGGGGAATTCGGACTGCGGCGCGTTGTAGCGGGCCGGATCGTCGAATTTCTCGTCGTTGTGACCGAACTGGATCAGCAGCAGGTCGCCGGTGCGCAGGTCGGCAGCCACGTCGTAGATCCAGCCTTGCTGGATAAAGCTGCGCGAACTGCGCCCGCTCTGCGCGCGGTTGCGCACGTCGACAGCGGCGTCGAGATAGCCCGGCAGTTCCTGGCCCCAGCCACGCCGCGGCCAGCGCGAGGCATCGTATTCGCTCGCGGTGGAATCGCCAGCGATGACCAGGCGCAGCGGCGGCGGCAGGCGCTGCTGCGCTGTCGCCGTGGCGGCGAGCAATCCCAGCAGCAGTGCCGCGATCCGCCGCACTCAGCGCGCCAGCCAGCCACCGTCCACCGGCAGCACGGCGCCGTGAACATAGTCCGACGCGCGCGAGGCAAGGAATACCGCCGCACCGCCCAGGTCGGAGGGCTCGCCCCAGCGCGCCGCCGGTATGCGCGCGAGGATGTCGCGGTTGCGCTGCTCGTCGTTGCGCAGGGCTGTGGTATTGCTGGTGGCGAAGTAACCCGGCGCGATCGCGTTGACGTTGATGCCCTGGCTGGCCCATTCATTGGCCAGCAGGCGCGTGACGCCAAGCAATCCACTTTTACTGGCAGTATACGAAGCCACACGGATACCGCCCTGGAACGACAGCATCGAGACGATGTTGACGATCTTGCCGCCGCGCCCCGCAGCGATGCAGTGACGTGCAAACGCCTGCGCCAGGAAGAAGGCCGTCTTCAGGTTCACGCCCATTACGGCGTCCCAGTCGTCCTCGCTGAAATCCAGCGCCGCATTGCGCCGGATGGTGCCGGCGTTGTTGACCAGAATGTCCGGCGGCCCGAGCTGCGCGGCCACCTTGTCGATCGTCGCGGCGAGGCCGTTGCTGCGGTCGAGATCGGCCTCTATCCAGCACAGGCGGCGCCCCAGCGCCTCGACCTGCTGTGCCGTCGCATCCGGTGCCGAACGCCCCAGCGCCGCAATGTCGGCACCGGCGGCGGCCAGGGCCAGGGCGATGCCCTGCCCCAGGCCGGTATTCGCGCCGGTGACGACGGCGACGCGGCCACTCAGATCGAAGGGATGGCTCATGCGTGCCTCACTTGAGCTGGCAGATGTCGAGCACGGCCATATCGGTGTAGTCGAGGTTTTCCCCGCCCATGGCCCAGATAAAACCGTAATTCGCCGTGCCCGAACCCATATGGATGGACCAGGGCGGCGATACCACCGCCTCGTGGTTGGCGACGACGAGATGCCGCGCCGCGTCGGGCTCGCCCATGAAATGGAAGACGCGGTCGTTCGCGCCCAGGTCGAAGTAGAAATACACCTCGCTGCGGCGATCGTGCAGATGCGGCGGCATGGTGTTCCAGACCGAACCGGTATTGAGCAGGGTGAGGCCCAGCAGCAGCTGGCATGACTTGCACGTCGCCGGCACGATGTACTGGTAGATGGTGCGTTCGTTCGAGGTCGCCAGCGCGCCGCGCTGCAGCGGCACGGCGCTGTCGATGGAAATATGCACAATGTCGTAGCGCACATGCGCCGGCGTCGACGCCAGGTAGAACAGCGCCGGTGCGGCGGCATCGACCGATTCGAACGATACCTCGCTGCAGCCCATGGGCAGGTACAGGGCGTCGCGCGGCTTCAGCTCGAAGGTCTGACCGTCGACATGGATGCGGCCCGTGCCCGTGCCCACGTTGACCGCGCCGAGTTCGCGCCGCTGCAGGAACGGCTGGCCGGCCGCCGAGGCGGGTTCGGTCTGCGCCGGCAGCGCAATCGCCTTGCTCAGCGGCGCGGCGCCGCCGATCACGAAGCGCTCGTAGTGGGTGTAGTTCAGCACCACTTCGTCGGCGACGAACAGGTTGGGCAGCAGGAAGCGTTCGCGCAGCTGCTCGTTGCTGACGCCTTGCATCGAGTCCGGGTGGCAGGCGTGATAGGTCTTGCGATACATGGGTTAAGGCCCTCTGGCGGCGGTCGGCCGCGCTGCTGGTGTCGACGTGGCGCCGATAGTAGCCCGTTTTCGTGCATTTGGTAACCGGTGTCATGGACTCGCGGAAATGCTCGCCCACAGTTCCGCGCGCAAACGCTAAGCTATTGAACGACAATCGCTTATCTCGCGCTTTACAGGGTATGCCATGTATTTCAATTCGCTCGACTACCCCATCGTCATCATCGATGCCGACTACGACTCGCCGCGCATCGCCGGCATCCTGATCCGCGCCCTGGCCGAGGAAATCCGCCAGCACGGCCAGCGCGTGCTCAGCGGCCTGACCATGGACGATGCCGAAGCCGGCGCCCGCACCTACAACGCCGCTTCGGCCGTGCTGATCTCCATCGACGGCAGCGAAGACAGCGCCCATCAGTTCGAGCGCCTGCACACCTTCCTGCAGACCCAGCTGGTGCTGCATGAAGACCTGCCGATCTTCCTCTACGGCGAACGGCGCACCGTGGAGCAGATCCCGACCAAGCTGCTGAGCATGGTGCATGGATTCACCTTCCTGTTCGAAGACACCAAGAGTTTCATCGCGCGCCAGGTGCTACGCGCCGCCGACGAGTACATGAACAACCTGCTGCCGCCGTTCTTCAAGGCACTGATCACGCATGCGGCACAGTCCAACTATTCCTGGCATTCGCCCGGCCATGGCGGCGGGGTGGCCTTTACCAAATCGGCGGTCGGCCGCGCACTGCACCAGTTCTTCGGCGAAAACACCTTGCGCAGCGACCTGTCCGTATCGGTGCCGGAGCTGGGCTCGCTGCTCGACCACACCGGCCCGGTCAAGGCAGCGGAAACCGAAGCGGCACACAACTTCGGCGCCGACCACACATTCTTCGTCACCAACGGCACCTCGACGGCGAACAAGATCATCTGGCACGGCACGGTGGCACGCGGCGACGTGGTCTTCGTCGACCGCAACTGCCACAAATCGCTGCTGCATGCGCTGATCATGACCGGCGCGATACCGGTGTACTTCCGTCCCAGCCGCAATGCCCACGGCATCATCGGGCCGATCAGCCTGGACCAGTTCTCGCCCAAGGCCATGGCCAAGGCGATCGCCGCGCATCCGCTGGCGAGCAAGGCCGCCAAGAGCGGCAAGAGCGGCAAGAGCGTGCGGCCACGCATCGCCGTGGTGACCAATTCCACCTACGACGGCCTGTGCTACAACGCGGAAAAAATCGCCGAGGACATCGGCAGCGGCGTCGACTACCTGCATTTCGACGAAGCCTGGTACGCCTATGCGGCCTTTCACGAGCTGTACGAAGACCACTACGCCATGGCCAAGGGCAAGCCGCGCGACCAGGACGCCATCCTGTTCGCCACGCATTCCACGCACAAGATGCTGGCCGCGTTCTCGCAGGCCTCGATGATCCACGTGCGCAACAGCCGCACGCGCGCACTGGACGTGGACCGCTTCAACGAAGCCTACATGATGCACACCTCCACTTCGCCACATTATGGCCTTATCGCCTCCTGCGACATCGCCTCGCGCATGATGGAAGGCCGTGCCGGGCGCAGCCTGGTCGAACAGATGCACAACGAGGCCATCGCCTTCCGCCGCGCCATGCTGCATGTGGGCGGCGAGCTGGAAAAGAACGACTGGTGGTTCCAGGTATGGCAACCCGACGCGCTGCGTGCGCGTTTCGACGAAGGCGAGCGCGCCGCCCTGCCCGTGTCGACCCGGCAGAACGACTGGAAACTCGCCCCCAAGGCGGCCTGGCACGGCTTCGGCGACCTGCCCAGGGACTACGTGCTGATCGACCCGATCAAGGTCACCTTGCTCACGCCGGGCCTGTCCATGGACGGCAAGACCGCCCGGCACGGCATTCCCGCCTGCGTCGTCAGCCGTTTCCTCTGGGGCCGCGGCATCACGGTGGAGAAGACCAACCTGTATTCGTTCCTGGTGCTGTTCTCGATGGGCATCACCAAGGGCAAATGGAGCACCCTGACCACCGAACTGCTCGCGTTCAAGGCGCTGTACGACGCCAACGCGCCGCTGTCGCAGGCGCTGCCGTCGCTGATCGCGGAATTTCCACAAAGTTACATCGGCATGGGCCTGCGCGACCTGTGCAGCGCCCTGCATGCCTTCAACAACGAGCACAAGGTCGCCTCGGTCATGCGCGAGATGTACGTCGACCTGCCCGAACCGGCGATGATCCCCGCCGACGCCTACGACCGCCTGGTACGCGGCGACGTCGAGCGCGTCGAGATCGATGCGCTGCAAGGCCGCATCGCCGCGACCATGCTGGTGCCCTACCCGCCCGGCATCCCGACCATCATGCCCGGCGAACGCTTTGGCAGGCAGGACTCGGCCATTCTCGAATCCCTGCGCATCGCCCGCGCGCAGAACTACCGTTTTCCCGGCTTCGAATCGGATATCCACGGCCTGATCGCGGAAAAGAGCGATGCGGGGACGCGCTATCTTGTCGAAGTGCTGAAGCACTAGCGACAGCCGCTGCGGAGCCGCCATGGATACCTCGCAAGAACAGATTCAACTGCGCCTGTCCATCGTTGCGACCCTGGTCGTCGGTGCCACCTGCGTGGCCGTCGGCCTGATCCTGCAATCCCAGGCCATCGCCTTCGATGGCTTCTATTCGCTGATCGACGTCGTGCTGACCACGGCGGCACTCGCCGTGTCGCGCCTGATCGCCAGCGAAGGCAGCCGGCGCTTCCAGTTCGGCTACTGGCACCTGGAACCCCTGGTCGTTGTCTTCAACGCCGCCGTGATGGCGATGACCTGCGCCTATGCCGCCGTCACCGCGCTGCAAGACCTGCTCGGCGGCGGCCATGAACTCGCCTTCGGCATCGGCGCGGCCTGGGCCGCCCTGGTCGGCGTGTTCAGCCTGGGCATGGCGGCGTACATGCGGCACAAGGCACGCCAGCAGCAATCGGCCTTGCTGGTTCTGGACGCGCGCGGCTGGCTGATCGGCGGCTGCATCAACTTCGCCGTGCTGCTCGGCTTTGCCGTCGCCGCTCTGATCGCCGACAGCCAGTGGCAGCCCTGGACGCGCTTTATCGATTCCACTGTCCTGTTGCTGCTTACGCTCAGCCTGCTGCCCTTGCCGTTGAGCAGCTTGTGGCGCGCCTTGCGCGAAGTGCTGCAACTCGCACCCGATGCACTGGATACCAAAGTACATGCGGTAATGAACGAGATCGTCGCGGCGCGAGGCTACCTCGACTTCCGCAGCTACGTCGCCAAAGTCGGCCGCATGCGTTTCATCGATATCAGCATCCTGCTGCCGGCCAATGCCGTGCTGGGACAGATGGCCGACGTCGATGCGGCGCGCGCAGAGATTGCGACACGCCTGGGCAGCGACATCCGTGCCGAGTGGCTGACCATCGTGTTTACAGCCAAGCGCGAGTGGCTTTGAAGCGTTCGGCCCGCGCGTAACTCGCAGGGCGCGATGAGCGCAGCGAATTGCGCCGTCTGATGCGGATATATGTCGGTGACGTGGCGATGCGCCGGAAGTGGAAATTCCTTCGGGGCGCATTCCCTGGTGTTGCGATACGTCGATGTTGCGATACGTCGATGTTGGGATTCGCCGTTGGCTGCAACCACAGCATCCGGGATGTCCTGGGAGAATCCGCCGCCAGGCGCACAAACAACATCTGCCAACGGCGGAATCCTTCCCCAAAAACCCGATGGCAAAGCACAACACAGCACCGCCCCTCACCCCAACCCTCTCCCCCGAGAGCTGTCGGGGGAGAGGGAGCAAATCAAATTCCACCACCGCGCAAACCACCCATAACGCACCGCAACTCAACGCAAAATAGTCAAAAACTCAAACCGGCGACTGACAGGACTCCCTCACCACCAGATGCGGCGCAATCAACGGCACACTCCGCGCCTCCCCATCCGCCGCAATCAGCATGGCCGCCGCAAACGACCCCATGTCGCGGATCGGCAGACGCACCGAACTCAGCGAAGGCCATAGCCGTGCCGCCAGCGGACTGTCGTCGAAGCCGACCACGGACAGTTGCTCGGGAATCGACAGGCCCATGCGGAAGGCCGCTTTGTATACACCGGCCGCCATCTCGTCGTTAAGGGTGAAGATCGCCGTCGGCCGCGGCTCCAGCGCCAGCAGTTTCTCGGCGCAGGCGACGCCGGATTCAAAGGTATAGCCGCCTTCGACGACATGCGTCGCCGGCAGTTCCAGCCCACGCTTGGCCAGCGCCTGCAGGAAACCCGCGCCGCGCTCGCGCGTGGACAGATAGCGCTGCGGGCCGGTGATCAGACCGATATGCCGGTGCCCCAGCGACTCCAGATAATTGGCGACTTCGACCGCGCCCTGGCGGTCGTTGGTTGCGATCATGCGTGCCGGCTCGTCCAGCGACACCGCTGCAATGCGCGCATAGCGGCAACCGACCTGCTGCAGCATTTCCACCAGCGCGCTGTCTTCGGACACGCGCGGCACCAGGATCACGCCGTGCAGGCGCTGCTGCAGCACGAAATGGCGCACGCCATCGATGTAGTCGTCGCTCTTGCTGTCGCAGGGGTGGACGACCAGCTCGAAGCCGGAACCGCGCAGGCTGTCCAGCGCGCCTTCCTGCATGTTGACGATGTATTGCGCGTTCGGGTTGTCGTAGACCATGCCGATCAGGAACGACTTGCGGAACGCCAGTCCGCGCGCCATCGGGTCGGGCACGTAGCCCACTTCGCGGATCAGCGCCTCGATCTTCTCGCGCGTCTCCTGCTGCACCAGCGGCGAGCGGTTGATCACGCGCGACACGGTTTTCTTGGACACGCCGGCCAGGCGCGCAATGTCGTTGATGGTGCCGCCGCCGTTCATGGTCGGCGGCGAGTCAGACGGGTTCACGTCGCGGGAGCGTCGGGTCATGCGGTTCCATCCAGGTAGCGCCGGCAATTCTAGCCGCTAGCCGTCCATGCGCGTACGCAAATGCTTCACTTCAGCACCCGCGGCAGCCACAGCGACAGCTCGGGCACGAAGGCAACGATCATCAACACCGCCAGTGCAGCCAGGTAGAACGGCCAGATCGTGCGCAGCGCCTCGCCGATGGTGATCTTGCCGATGGCGGTGCCGACGAACAGCACCGAGCCTATGGGCGGGGTGATCAGGCCTATGCCGCCCTTGAGGATGAGAATCACGCCGAAATGGATGGGGTCTACGCCGATGGACTTGGCCACCGGCAGGAAGATCGGCGTGCAGATGATGATCAGCGGCGCCAGGTCCATGAAGGTGCCCAACAGCAGCAGGATCACGATCATCAGCAGCAACAGCAGCTGCGGGCTGGCATCCAGGCCGCGCAGCAGGTCGACGGCGGCCGCGGGCACCTGCAGATAGGCCAGCAGCCAGCCGAAGCAGGCGGCCGAGGCGATCACGAACAGGATCATGCCGGTGGTGCGTGCCGCATGGCGCAAGGTCAGCACGAAATCGGCGATGGACACCTGGCGGTACAGCAAGGTGGTCACCAGCAAGGCATAGCAGACCGCGATCGCCGCGCTTTCCACCGCGGTGAAGATACCGGCACGGATGCCGACGAAGATCAGCGCCACCAGCAGCAGGCCCGGCAGCGCCGCGATGAAACGGCGAAAAACCGCGGAAAAACCCGGAAACGCCTCGACCGCGTAGCCGCGCCGGCGCGCGATGATCCAGGCGGTCATCATCACCGTCAGGGTCAGCAGCAGGGCCGGTATCACGCCGGCGGCGAACAGGTCGGCAATGGAAAGCCCTCCGCCCGCAGCAGCCGAGTACAGAATGAGATTGTGCGAAGGCGGCACCAGCAGCGCGACCAGGGCGGCGGTCATGGTCACGTTGACGGCGAAATCGCGATCGAAGCCGCGCTGCACCATCTGCGGGATCATCGCGCCGCCGATGGCCGATACATCGGCGATGGCCGAGCCGGAAACGCCGCCGAAAAACAGCGAAGACAGCACGCTGACCTGGCCAAGACCGCCGCGCAGATGGCCGACCAGGGAACTGGCCAGGGCAATCAACCGATCGGAAATACCGCCGCGCAGCATGATTTCGCCGGCAAAGATGAACAGCGGTATCGCGATCAGCGAGGCCGCGCTGGCGCCGGAAGCAGTCTGCTGCACCAGCACGATCGCCGGCATGCCGACAAACAGCAAGGTCATCAGCGACGAGCCGAGCAAGGCGAACGCCACCGGCACGCCGGCCAGCAGCAGCACCAGGAAACTCACGAACAGCAGGGTCGCGGCCATCAGCGCGGCTCCACCGCGGCAGCCGGGCTCGCGCGCAATTGCAGCAGCGCAAACAGGCAGATCAGCGCACCGCCCAGGCTCAGCGGTGCAAACAGGATGCCCTGGGGCAGCACCGTGCCGGCCATGCGCACAGGCCAGCCGTCCAGCAGCAGCTGCGCACCGCCCACCGCCAGCACGCCGCCCAGTCCGGCACTGACCAGGCTGGCAAAGATTTCCAGGCCGCGCCGCAACGCCGGCGGCGCCAGGTGCACCAGCAGCGGAAAACCGAAATGGGCGCGCTGCTGTACCGCCGCCGCCGCGCCGAGGCACATGGCGGTGTTCAGCAGCAGCAGGGCCAGCGGTTCGGTCCAGCCGGGTGAATCGTTCAGCACATAGCGCGCGACGACCTGCCAGGCCTGTACCGCGGTCAGCGCGACCAGGGCGGCGCCGGCAATGCCCAGGGCCAGGCGCGACAGCTGCGCCGCCAGGCCGGTTTCGGATTGGGTGGACTGCATCGTTCCTCCGGTTCGTGGCGACGGCGGCTCAGGCGAGCGCGCGTATGCCCGTATAGAATTTTTCCACCTGTTCATCTTTTCTGTAGTGCGCCAGCACCGGTGCGGCGGCGCTGGCGAAAGCCTCGCGGTCGACTTCGTTCGCCGTGACGCCATGCGCCAGCACGTAATCGCGTGCGTCGGCTTCAGATTTGTCCCACAGCGAACGCATGTACGGCACCGAGCGGCGCGCGATGTCGAACAGGCGCTCGCGATCGTCCGGGCGCAGCAATTCCAGGCGCCGGCGCGACAGCAGCAGCGCCTCGGGCGACCAGGAGTGGCGGCTGTACGACCAGTAGCGCGCCGCCTCGAACTGGCGCGTGGTGTGGAAGCTTTGCCAGTTGTTTTCGGCACCGTCGATCAGATGCGTCTGCAGCGCCGAATACACTTCGCCATAGGGCAGCGGCGTCGGGTTGGCGCCCAGGGCACGCACCAGGCTCATGAAGATGTCCGACGGCGGCACGCGGATCTTCAGGCCGTGCAGATCCTGCGGCGACACGATGGGACGCTTGGTGTTGTAAAAGCAGCGCGCACCGGAATCGTAGAAGGCCAGGCCGACCAGATCGCGCTGGCCGAACGCGGCGAGGACTTCCGCGCCGACCTCGCCGTCCAGTGCGCGGCGCAGATGGGCGGTGTCGTCGAACACATTCGGCAGGCAGAGAATGCGCGTGGCCGGAAACGGGTTGTTCAGCGCGGCCATGTTGACCCGCGCAATATCGATCGCGCCGAAGCGCGCCAGGTCGATCAGGTCGGATTCGCGGCCGAGCTGGCCCGAGTGATACAGGCGCAGGCCGACGCGGCCCTCGGTTTCTTTTTCCAGTTGTTCGCCGATCCAGCGCAACGCTTCCACGGTCGGGTAGCCGCGCACATGGACGTCGGTCGCGGCCAGCTCCAGGCGCGCCGGCACCGGCGCCTGCGCCAGTGCCCCGCCGGCCAGCACCAGCCCGGCGCCGGCAATGAATTGACGCCGGGAAATCACGACACGGCTCCGGCAACCACGGCGCGGCAGCGGATACGCCCCTGCGCGCCGAAATCGACCACACTGTGCTGGCCGCTGCGAATATCGTGGATACCCGTGGCCGCACCGGTGGTGATCAGCGTGCCGGCGGCGAGAAAACGCCCGCAACGGCCATTGCGCGACAAGGCGAAGGCCAGCGCCGCCAGCGGTCCGCCGGCCAGGCTGGCCGCGCCGCCGCGGCCCTGCAGGCGGCCGTCTATCCAGGTACTGCAGGCCAGTCCTTCCATCGCCACCTCGTGCCAGTTTGCTATCGCCGGTCCCAGCAACAGGCCGGCATTGTTGCCGCAGTCGGCCACCACCGCGAGGGGCCCGATCTCGTTGATCTGCGCCAGCGGGCTGCCGGCCAGTTCCACTCCGACATGCAGTGCCGCCACCGTCGCCGCGGCCTGTTCGGGCGTCCATTCGCGCGACTGCGGCACCACGTCGACGCCCAGGCGGAACACGTATTCGGCCTCGACCGCGGCAAAGCCGCCGGCAATGACGGCAAATTCCAGTTCTTCACCTTGGAACAGCTGTACGCGGTCGGCGAAGATGGGTCCGACCAGGCGCGGATCGCCGCCGTGGTCGCGCCGCTCCGGGGCGATATAGCCCACCTTCCAGCCTGCTACCGGCCTGGGCCAGCGCCGTATCGCCGCATCCTGGCAGACATAGGCGGCTTCCAGGTCGGCCGGCAAAGGCCCGGGGAACGCGGCCAGCGCCTGTGCCGACAGCCGCGCCGTGATCAGGGTGGCGGCGATGGATTCCGCCGGATTTTCGCCGCCGCGCAGCGGATTGGACATGCCGGACCTCAATGACTGGGAAAACCCCGTTTTTCCTGCGCCGATGCGCTGCACCGGGCCTGTGGGCTGTATAAAGGAAACCGGTGTCATTTACAATCCGGACTCGCCTGTCCGGCCCACTTCGCGTTCAATCGGCACACTATTCGGAGGTTTATTTCGTGACCCGGCTATCGCCAACCGCCCTGCTGCCGCGCCTGCGGCAAACCCTGGCCCTGAGCGCACTGGGCCTGTTCCTCGCCAGCGCCGCGACAGCCGCTGCCGAACAGGCAGCCCCGCTCGCCTTTCCCGGTGCCCAGGGCTGGGCTGCCCATACCCCCGGCGGCCGCGGCGGCAAGCTGATCAAGGTAACCACGCTCAAGGCCAGCGGCCCGGGTTCGCTGGCCGAGGCGCTGAACACGCCGGGTCCGCGCGTCGTCGTGTTCGAGGTGGGCGGCACCATCGATCTCAACCGCAGCGAAATCAATATCCGCGAACCCTTCCTGACGGTAGCCGGCCAGACCGCGCCTTCGCCCGGCATCACCCTGATCCGCGGCGGCATCGATATTTCCACCCATGACGTAGTGCTGCGGCATATCCGCATCCGCCCCGGCGAGGCCGGCGTGCAAAAAGGTGGACATTGGGATGTCGATGCCTTGTCCACCCTGACCGGCGCGCACGACGTCATCGTCGACCACTGCAGCCTGACCTGGGCTACCGACGAAAACCTGTCCGCTTCCGGCGCGCGCTTCATCGGTGCCGGGCCGGACGACTGGTGCAAGGCGGTGTCGCACCGCATCACCTTCAGCAACAACCTCATCGCCGAAGGCCTGGCCAACGCCAGCCATGCCAAGGGCGAACACTCCAAGGGTTCGCTGATCCACGACAACGTCAGCGACATTTTGATCATCGGCAACCTGTACGCACACAACTACGAACGCAGCGCCTTGTTCAAGGGTGGCGCACGCGGCCTGATGGTGAACAACCTGATCTACAACCCCGGCCCGCGCGCCGTGCACTACAACCTGATCCAGGAGGAATGGGGCAGCCATGCGCGCCAGACCGGCCAGCTCGGCCTGATCGGCAACGTGCTGCGGGCCGGGCCGTCGACGCCGCAGGACGTGGCCTTGTTCATGCTCGGCGGCTCCGGCGATCTCGACCTGTACCTGCACGACAATATCGCGGTCGACCGTCTCGGCCGGCCGCTGCCGGAGCTGGGCCGCTACACCACCACACCGGCGCGCTGGAACCTGCAGAAAAAAGCCGCGCCCCTGCCCCATGGCGTCACGCCGATCGCCGCCAGCGCGGTACAGGACGCAGTATTGGAAGACGTCGGTGCACGGCCCTGGGATCGCGACCCCATCGATGCGCGCATCGTGGCCGATACCGTCGAAGGCCGCGGCAAGATCATCGACAGCGAGACCGAAGTCGGCGGCTATCCGGGCGAAAACGCCAGCTATCGCGCGTTCGACGAAAGCGAGTGGGATATGGATACCTTGCTGCCGCGCAAGGGCTGGCCGGAAAAGCGGCGGCCAAAGTAAGGCCCTGCCTGTTGTGCAGGGTGCGATGAGCGCGGCGAATTGCAGCGTCGGTGGGCAATCTGCTGCGGCAATTCCCGTCTGCCTCGCCGCGCCATTCGCGTTGCTCATCGCGCCCTACGGTTCGTATCCTCGTCGGGTGCGATGAGCGCAGCGAATTGCACCGTCGCGGTCTTCGCCTGGCAACGATGCCGGACAATGCCTCAGCGAAACGGCTGATACCGCCGCAACCTTCGCGCCGTATCCGCCTCTATGCGCGGCCGTGATTCGGCCTGTATCGCGCCAGGTCCCCGGCTGTCGGCTTCGCCCAGGCGCGCCTGCGCCGGCTCGAACATCACGCGGCTGCCGTCCCGGGCGCTGTAGGCCATCGCGTCCCAGCCCTGCGCATCGATATGCGCATCCATCCAGCAATCGATGAACGCCGAACTGCCCTGCACGGCGGGGTCGCCGTAACGGCCGTCGGCGAACTGCCGCGTCGGCCGCCACGGCCGTCCCAGTGCGACGCTGGCATCGGCCACGCCGGCTTCGCGTACCAGGTTGCAGCGACGCAGCAGCAGGCCTACCGCCTGCCCGGCCCGCGTCGACGGCGCGGTGAGATAGCCCTGGCGCGGTTTGCCCGGCCGGTGCCGCGAGACAATCTCGCAATCGTCCAGCACGCACTCGCCGGCACCGAAGATAAAATCCACACTGCCGCGAATGCGACAACGCCGCAGCCAGCTGCGGCCGGCTTCGGCGAACACGGTGTCCTGGTGGCCGTCGATGTCGCAGTCTTCCAGCAATACCCGGTCGGAACCGGCATCCAGCATCAGCGCCACCGCCTGTGCACCGTTGGCGCCTGTGCTTTGCAGTACCGGATGAGCGAGATGGCCGAGATAGTCGAAACGGTTTTCGATGGTCAGCGAACGTGCGCGGAAGCCCGCTGCGCGCACGATCACGCTGGCGCAGCCCCAGGTGCCCCAGGGCTCGCCGTCGTCGCGCATATGCCCTGCCGCACGATCCGATCCAATGCGGCACTGAGTGCGATGCGCGCCGAACAGATGGATGTTCGGCCGCTCGATCACCAGTTTCTCGTCCCAGACTCCGGCATCGATGCCGATGCGGAACGGGCGCGTACCGCTGGCCGGCGCCGCGGCGATCGCCGCGGCAATGCTGTCGAAGGCCGGCGCGTCGGTACTGCCGTGCGTACGCGTCACCCGTGCATCCAGCGTTGGCGCGGGACGGCGCAGGCTGCAGCCGGGCAAGCTCAGCCCGGCCAGCGACGCTTCGATCAGGAAGCGCCGCCGGGCCAGACCGCCCTGTTTCATCGGTGCATTCACGCGTCAGTTGCGCAGGCGCACGCCGATGAAGAACTCGCGCCCGGTGTGGTCGTAGACCGAGGAACGATCGCCTGTGGCATCCACCCACTGGTCGTTGAACTCATCGGTCAGGTTGACGGCCTCCACGGTGAATTCCACATGGTCGTTCAATTTGTACGTTGCCATGAAATCCACATTGGTCGTTCCCTTGGTACCTTCGATGTTGTTGTTGTTGCGTCCCGGCACGGTGGTGAGATAGCCGTTGCGGAATGCCGTGGACACGCGTGCGGTAAACGCGTCTTTCTCGAAGTACAAGGTCGCGTTGTAGGCGTTCTTGGAAAGGCCGGTCAGGTCGGTCTTGAGCGAGGACGCGCCGGTTGAGGTGACGTACTGGATCTTCGACTCCACGTAGGTGTAGTTGACGATGGCGCCGAAGTGGCTCCAGAAACCCGGCAGGAAGGTGAAAGGCTGCTGGTAGGACAGCTCGACACCGCGCAGCTTGCCGCCCGGCGTGTTGGTCGGAATGTTGAACTGGAAGTCGTCCGTGGGCGATGCGCCGGTGCCTTCGAGCAGGCTGGCTGGCAGGCCCGAAGTATTGAACGGACGGATTTCCCGCGAGGTCTGCACGAAGGAATCGATGTCCTTGTAGAAGAACGCCGCGCCCAGCACCGATTCCGGCGCGAAATACCATTCCAGGCCCAGGTCGAACGTCTTGGCCCGGAACGGATCGAGGTAAGGATCGCCGCCGGTAACGACGCGGTTGCCGCCGCTGACGCTGACGCTGACGCCCGGCGTGAGATTGCCCAGGCCCGGCCGCGACACCACTTTTGCCGCGCCCAGGCGCAGCAGCAGGTCGTCGCTGAGATCCCAGGCCAGGTTGAACGAGGGCAAGGTGTCGGAGTATTCGCGCTCTACCGTGGTCAGGGTCGGACGGCTGTTGATGATGGCGAAGCCAGTCGATTCCTGTTCGGTACGCACATAGCGCACGCCGAAATTGCCGCGCAGCGGAATGCCAAAGGTGGAAGTCTGGAAATCGCCCTGCACCCAGCCGCCGCGGTCGCGTTCTTTCACGTCGCGGTTGTTGCCGATGGCGCCCGAGGCCGACGGCGACAGGCTGAAGGTGCCCTGCCCGCCGTAGATGTTGAACAGCTCGGCGAAGCGGTCGAGATCGGGAATCAGGAAGGTATTCGGCGTGCCGGCCGGCTGGCCTAGGTTGTTGCCGAACACCAGCAGCCGCGTCAGATCGGACAGCGAAGTACCGGCCGGTAGATTGGGCACGCTCACTTCGGAAGCGCGGCGCGATTCGGTAGTGGCGAATTTGTACGCCTTGAAATCCAGGCCGCCCTTCAGGCTGAAGTTCGAGCCCACGTCCCAGTCGAAATTGAGCTGCTGGTTGGTGAACAGGTTGGCCGTCGTGTTCGGCCGCAGGCGGATTTCCGACAGGCCGTTGGCGAAGTTCCAGTTGCCCGGATCGCGTACGTCGAAGCCGTAGTCGATCAGCGGCAGGCGGTCATTGCCGCGGTAGTCCCAGGAGTAGCCGTCGGTATTGGCCCGGTCCAGGGTGATGGTGGTCTGGATCGGGTTGTCGAAGTACGAGCGCGAATGCCCGACCAGGGCGTTCATGCGGAAGCTGTCGCTGAACTCGTGGTCGATATTGAGGTTGGTCTGCTTGAACGTGGTCGCCAGTTCGTCGTAGCGCGATTCCGCACGCACATCGACATCGTCGAATACGCCGTAGACGAGATTCCCGCGCGCATCGATGGAACCGTCGCGCACGATGGTCTGGGGTTTGCCGGCGGCGCCGCTGCGGCTGAAGGAAATCGCTTCGAGAAAGTTCTCGCTGCGCTTGGCATCGAAGTCGGCGTAGAGCATGTCCAGCGACAGCAAGGTGCGGTCGCTGGCCTGCCATTGCAGCGCACCGGTCATGCCCAGGCGTTCCTGCTCGTGCTGCAGCACGCCGTAGCGCGGAATGCGCGGATGGAATACCCCGGCGCCGTTGGCCTGGATGAACGGCGATGCGGCATTGAAGCCGCCGCTGCTCGGGCCGTTGTCCCAGCGCACGCTGGAGGCGCCTTCCTGCACCAGTTCGCGGTCGCTGTAGGCGATGGAGAACAGCGCACCGAAGCGGCCGTCGAAGAAGGTATTGCTGACCAGGGCCGAGGCGCGCGGATTGGTTTCCTTGGACAGGTCGTTGTAGCCGGCCTGGGTGGAGCCGACCAGGGTGAAGCGGTCGAAATCGAACGGCCGCGGCGTATGCAGATCGACGGTCGCACCGAGCGAACCTTCCTGCACCTCGGCCGATGCGGTCTTGTGCACTTCAATACGATTGAACAGTTCCGAGGCGAATACGTTGAAATCGAAGCCGCGGCCGCGGTTGTTGCCGCCGGAGGAATCGGTACCGCCCGTTGTGGACAGCCCTTCCATGCCGTTGATGCGCACGCGGGTGAAGTCCGGCCCCAGGCCGCGCACCGAGATCTGCCGGCCTTCGCCCGCATCGCGGGCGATGGAAATGCCCGGTATGCGCTGCAGTGATTCGGCCAGGTTCAGATCGGGAAACTTGCCGATGTCCTCGGCCATGATCACGTCGGTCTGGGTAGTGAATTCGCGCTTGGCTTCCAGCGCCTGCACCAGGCTTTGCCGGTAAGTCACCACGATCTCGCCCAGCTTCTCGGTGCTCGCCTTATCGGCGGCAGGCGCCTGCGCCTCGGCACCGGCATCGGCGGTTTCTGCCGTCGCCGCCGCGGCGTCTGCATCTGGCTGCGCCGGTTCCACGGCGAGCAGACGTAACGGCAAGCCGTACAAGGAAATCAGAATTGCGCCCGACAGCGTTGTCAGCAGCGGACGACCGTTGCGGCTAATGCGCTTCCCCACGTCTACACCCTCCTGTAGCGGCCCTGGGCGACCGCAGTGCGGTCGCAGTAATTTTGCATGACACCGGTAGCAATTTGAGATAGTTATGCGCAATGACACCGGTGGACAAGGAGCCTAGCAAACACCGCAGCGCAGCAACAAGAGTAGGCAAATGCGGCGAAACAAGGTCGGCTACCAGGCGCCGGCGGCACCTGCCACCGCCTCGAAAATTCATAATAAATTCGTTGTAAAACATAATGATAGGAAATTTTTTGGAAAGAAGCGGCAACATCTGTCCACTCGTGCGCAAGGGGACAATGCAGCGCAACAAAGCCCGTTTTACCCGACGCAACCGTACGCTCCACCTTCACTACACTGCTTCCATCCAGCGAGGAATTCATGTCCAACCGCATTCTCTGTTTCGGCGAACTGTTGCTGCGCCTGGCCAGCCCCGGGCGCGAACTGCTGCTGCAGTCGCCGCGGCTGGACGTGCACATCGGCGGCGCCGAGGCCAACGTCGCGATCGCCCTCGCCCACTTCGGTCATGCGGTCGGCATGATCGGCAGCGTCGCCGACAATAGCCTGGGCCGCGCCGCCATCGCCGAGCTGCGCCGCCAGGGCGTCGACGCGCGTGCCGTGACAGTCCGCCCCGGCCGCATGGGACTGTATTTCCTCGAGACCGGCGCCCTGCAGCGCCCCAGCGAAGTGCTGTACGACCGCGCCGATTCCGCGTTCGCGCGCACGCCGGCCGCAGCCTATGACTGGCCCGTGCTGCTGCGGGGCGCGCAATTGCTGCACCTGTCCGGTGTTACGCCGGCATTGGGCCAGGCCTGTGCCGATACGGCAATCGCGGCCGCGCGCGCTGCGCGTGCGCTTGGCCTGCAGGTGGTATTCGACGGCAACTTCCGCGCCAAGCTGTGGCAGGCCTGGCAGAGCGATGCAGCGTCCATCCTGCGCGAGCTGCTGGCCTGTGCCGATACGCTGTTCGCCGACCATCGCGATATCAGCGTGGTGCTGGGCCGCGAATTTGCCGGCGCCGAGGCCGACCGCGCCGCAGCCGCTGCCGCATTCGATACTTTTCCACACGTGCGCAATATCGTCAGCACGCGGCGCCTGCAGCACAGCGTCGACCGGCACGATCTGGCGGCGCAGTGGTTCACGCGCCGCGGCGAAATCCAGCTGCCGGCCCAGCGCCTGGACGGCATTGTCGACCGCATCGGCGGCGGCGACGCCTTTGCCGCCGGCGTGCTGCATGGCCTGCAGCACGGTTGGGACGACGAACAGAGCCTGCGCTTCGGCCTCGCCGCCGCCTGCCTCAAGCATTCCCTGCCCGGCGATTTCCTCGCCCTGGACGAGGCCCGCGTGCGCAGCCTGATGGACGAGGCGCGTTTCGACGTAAGGCGGTAGTCGACCGGCCGAATTGCGCCGCGCCGCCCGGCAGGGGAACATAGCCCACCGCCAAGCGCTGTCACTGCCTGCCCATGCCTCGCGTGCTCACCATCGAAGACGACGTCGTCACCGCGCGGGAAATCGTCGCCGAGCTGACGCGTCGCGGCCTGGTCGTGGACTGGGCCGAGGATGGCAGCAGCGGACTGGAGCGCGCCCGCGACGGCGGCTACGACGCCATTACGCTGGACCGCATGCTGCCCGGCCTCGACGGCCTCAGCCTGGTCACCCGCCTGCGCGAATGCGGCGTGCAGACGCCGGTACTGATGATCAGCGCGCTGTCGGACGTGGACGAACGCGTACGCGGACTGCGCGCCGGCGGCGACGATTACCTGACCAAGCCGTTCAGTCCGGACGAGATGGCAGCCCGGGTGGAAGTGCTGCTGCGCCGCCATGGCACTGCGGCGCGGGAAACCCAGCTGCGCGTGGCCGACCTGGAACTCGACCTGATCGGCCGCATCGCGCGCCGCGCCGGTGCCGAGCTGGAACTGCTGCCGACCGAGTTCCGCCTGCTTGAGTTCCTGGTGCGCCAGTCGGGCCAGGTCGTCACCCGTACCATGATTTTCGAAGCTGTCTGGGGCTACCACTTCGACCCCGGTACCAATGTGATCGAAGTGCATATCGGCCGCCTGCGCCGCAAGATCGACCTGCCCGGCATGCCGGCGTTGATCCGCACGGTACGCGGCTCGGGGTATCTGCTTGAAGCTGATTGATCTGTGGCGCGCCAGCACGACGCGCCTGCTGCTGGTCTACGGCGGCCTGTTCGCGCTGTGGTGCGTTGCCCTGGTCGGCGTGATCCAGTGGGACACCACGCGCTATCTGTCCAACGTGGTCGACGTGAAACTGGACAATATCTCGCGCTATTTCCAGACCATCGACCGCTCGCGCCTGCCCGAGGCACTGGCCGCGACCCAGGCGCTGGACCTGCGCGACGTACTTTCCCATGGCGTGTTCGACGCTCAGCACAATCTGCTGTCGGGCAACCTGGCACGCATACCCGACGAGCTGCCGCTGGACGGCAAGGTACACCTGCTCACCCAGGGCGTGCAGCGCGTCGAAGGCCATCATGCGGTGCGCGCACGCGGCATCGCCGTACACCTGACCAGCGGCGAACTGCTGGTATTCGCCCGCGATACCAGCGTGGTCGATGCGGTCGGCGCCATCATCCAGCGCGCCATGTTCTGGGGCCTGCCGCTGATCGTGATTCCCGGGCTGATCGGCGCGCTGCTGCTGAGCCGCCACCCGCTGCGCCGGGTACGCGCGATCGAGACCGCGGTACAGCCGATCATGCGCGGCGACCTGCGCCAGCGCCTGCCGGTGTCGCATCGCCGCGACGAGCTGGACCTGCTCGCCGGCATCGTCAATACCATGCTGGCGGAGATCGAGCGCCTGATGGGCGAGGTCAAGGGCGTCTGCGACAACATCGCCCACGATCTGCGCACGCCACTGACGCGCCTGCGCACCCAGTTGCACCGGCTGCAGCACGAAACCGGCCAGGACGATCCGCGCGCGGCCCTGATCGAACGCACCATCGCCGATGCCGACGCGCTGCTTGACCGCTTCCGCGCCCTGCTGCGCATTTCCGAGCTGGAAGACATGCACCGGCGCGCGGGCTTCGACCAGGTCGACCTGCTGGCCACGCTGCGCCATGTGCGCGAAATCTACGCACCGCTGGCCGAAGACAAGCAGATCGCATTCAGCCTGGATACGCCGGGCCAGCTGCCGGCGATACACGGCGATCCGCACCTGGTGTTCGAAGCCATATCCAATCTTGTAGACAACGCAATAAAGTTCACACCACCACAAGGCAGCGTGCGCGTACGCACCAGCCTGGACGCCGGCGGCGGGCCGCGCATCGACGTGATCGACAACGGCCCCGGCATCCGGCCCTGCGACCGCAGTGCGGTCGTGCAGCGCTTCTATCGCGGTGCCAGCGAACTGCAGGAAGCTGGCCAGGGCCTGGGACTGGCCATCGTCGCGGCGATCGTACGTCTGCACAGTTTCCGCCTGGAAATCGGCGAATGCAGCGGCGGCGGCGCCAAAGTGTCGATGCTGTGCTGGGCCAGCGTCGAATAGCGGGAGATTCGTCCGCGGCAGCGCAACAATGGCAGGCGGCACAGCGACCTCGTTGCGCTGGGGATTTTCCGCGGATGCCGATGAGCGCAGCGAACTGCGCCGCAGCGCGAGCCGGCGACGCAGCGGATTCGCGCAAGGCGCCAGTGGCATTCGCGGCAACCCGGTTGCCACGCGCGCTGGCATCGACACAACACGCATGCGTATTCGCCAGTGTTCTGCGGCAGCGACCATACATGCCTGCACGGACAAATCCCGCGGCAGCACCGGGCCAGCGGAAAGCATGTGGGGCATTTTCTCCACTGCCAGTGTGACCGCGTACCGGTTTCAGCGGCCTAATTAGAAATTCTTCAGATTTCTTTTAGCGCAATATGCCGCATTTTCTTCGATGCTTTGACTGCTGCACGGATGCGCACAACAACAACGTTGAACCGTTGGCACAAATTCAACAGTTGTTGCGACCACACTGCGACGATTGCACGGCATACGGACCCGCTCCACTTTCCCGCTTCTGCCACCACCGGCAGTCGCGCAGAGTGCAGCAGCCACACACGCTGTCGCAGCAGGTCTAGGTCAGGGACAGGCACCAGCGGCAACCGGGCGACAGGGGCCCGACCTTCACCCAGCCCACGCCAGTCCAGCGGGACAGCGCGGCGTATTGCCTGAATTTCCATTGCGCCATTCGCCCTGATGCACTGCGGCGACGCACGGCAGCGCCTGCTCCTCAGGCCTGCTGCGCCGCAGCAACAACGTCAGCCGACATGGACACGCGGCATTCATCAGCAAGGGAGACACCCCACATGCGTACAGCACTTTTTCTTTGTATAGGTCTTGCCCTTTCGCTTTCCACCCAGGCCGCCGAAGAGCGCTGCCTGGTGTCCTTCGACGCCGCGCAGCAGGATGTCTGCAGCAGCAAGGTGTCGGTCGCCCATCCCAGCCTGGAGCCGCTGGCCAAGGCCGAAGAGTTCAAGAACTCCACGCTGCGCCTGGTCAAGTTCGACGGCCCCATCGACGAGGGCCGCCGCGCCGCGATTCAAAGCCGCGGCGGACACATCCTCGGCTATGCGCCGGAATACGCCTACATCGTGCGCATGCCGGCCGGGCTGGACGCCAGCATGCGCATGATCCGCGGCGTGGTCTGGTCGGGTCCGTTCCTGCCGGCCTTCAAGGTGGACGTGAACATCGCCAACGAACTGCAGTTCGGCAATAT
>NZ_SNZH01000016.1 GCF_004363655.1 Tahibacter aquaticus | reverse complement strand
AATCCCCTTTTCCTCGCTTTTCAGTGTGAGCTGGAAATCGAACAGCTGGGACAAGGCTTCGCGGCCTTGCAGGCTGTCGAAACGCAGCACTTGCGAGCCCAGGTGCGTGGTGACATTGAGGATTCGATTCATGGCGCATCCCTACGTAAAAGCGCGTTGGACAGAATCAAAGCAGCAGCGACGCGACGCAGTCCGCGAGCGGCGTATTGCCGCAACAGGGCAAGTCGCGGGCGAGCAAGCCGTCGGCGATGGCACATTATTCCCTACGCGAATTTGTATCCTCCAGAGTACGGTGGCCTCTCAGGAGAAAGCTGCCGCGCCATACGGAGAGAACCTCGCGTCCGCGGGGTTCTCTCTGCAGGGCGGCAAGTCATGACGGCACGATGGCGCAATTCGTCAACGGGGAGCGGCCGTAGCGACAGCGGCTCAGCCAGAACCGCGGCTGACTGTTGCGGCGGACTAGGCTGGGCAGCGCGCTCCCGTCACAACTATCCTCCAGCGAATGGGACGGCGGCAGGTGTCCGGCTGTCTCGCGCGATTCCACGCGACGCCTGCCCTTTGTGCTCCTGCCCCATCCATACCCACGGAGTTGCCGATGCCACGCACCGCCGCACGTGTAGCCGTTTGCCTGCTTATCGCTACCACCGCCGGCAGCACGGCGACTGCCGCCGACTACACGCCCGTGCACTGCGACACACGCGAAATCTACGCGGGCCGCCCCTTGCACGCCGCTGTCGCGGTAGCGCCCGCACCGGGTGCGCTGGCCGACACGGACTTCGATGCCGCTACCGTGCAGCGCCTCGACCATGCCTTCGGCCAAATCCGCAGCGCCACGGCTGCGCCGTCCATAGGTGCCGCCATCGCCGTACCCGGCGTCGGCAGCTGGAGCGCCAGCCACACCGAGGCCGATGCGCCACTGCTTTACTGGGCCAGTGCCGGCAAGACCTTTACCGCCGTCGTCGTGCTGCAATTGGCCGAGGAAGGCCGCCTGTCGCTGGACACACCCGTCTCCCACTGGATCGACGATGTGCCCAACGGCAAGGCCATCACGCTGCGCGATCTGCTGGCCCATACCAGTGGCCTGTTCAGTGCCAACGAAGATCGCAAGTCGCGGGAAAAGCCGCGCTACCGCAGCGTCGAGGAAAACCTCGCCATCGCCCGCCGCCA
This sequence comes from Tahibacter aquaticus, assembly GCF_004363655.1. Taxonomy (GTDB): domain Bacteria; phylum Pseudomonadota; class Gammaproteobacteria; order Xanthomonadales; family Rhodanobacteraceae; genus Tahibacter; species Tahibacter aquaticus. The sequence goes on along the minus strand of NZ_SNZH01000016.1, from coordinate 190,452 downwards.
TGGCGCGATGTTCTGCGCCGGCGCCAACTGGCGCTATTCCAATACGGGCTATGACCTGCTCGGCGCCATCGTGCAGAAAGTCGACGGCCGTCCGCTGGATCAGGCCATTACCGCGCGCATCATCGACAAACTCGGCCTCAGACATACCCGCGCCCTGAACGCCGGCAGCGATACAAGCGGCATTGCACCGCTGGTTTCCGCCAAGGAAAAACCGATCGACCCGCGCTGGCCCGGCGCCGCCGGCCCCATTGCTGCCGATGCAGCCGATATGCTGCGCTTCTGGGCCGCGCTGCTGAACGGGCAACTGCTGAAACCACAGACGGTGGCCGACATGTCGGCTGCCTGGTATCCGATGTTCGATGCCGGTACGTATTACGGCCTGGGTGCCATGCTGTTCGACGTACCCGACGGCGAGCGGCGCAATCTCTGGATTGGCCATGCCGGCGGCACGCCCGGCGCAGGCGCGCTGGTGATCTATTCGCCGCAAGACAAGGCGTTCGTGGCGGTGGCATTGACCGGGGACGGGCCAGCAGGCGCAGCGGTGAACGCGATGCTGAAGGCGTGGCGGGCGTCCAGCCCCTGATCTGCTGCATGCGGGCCGGCAACCAGACCCTGCGATTGCGAAATCGTCCGCGCAGGCATTTGTAACAAGAGCAATTACGCCGCATTAATAGCATGTGATGCATTGTGTGCATTCAGCACAGACGGCGGCGACAGGTCGCAGCCGGCTTTTTTGCTTTCTGCTCTTGAAGGGCAAGGCACGACGGCCAGCGAGTCCGATATTCTGTCAGACGCCCCAGGAAAGCTCGATGCAGCCCCGGTCAAGATGCAGCTGCAGATTTCCACTCGGCGCAATTCGCTGCCCTCATCGCGCCCTACGGGATGACGTCTTCGGCTACACCGCTGTGCACAGACCATGCGACGGTGCGGACTAGCCTGTGTCGCAACAGCAGCGGCGCTACCTGTCGACCGGACTGGTGTCTGTGCGAAACCGGCCGCCGCGCAGTAGCCTCGCGCCATGGATTCCCTGATCGCCGCCGCCGGCCGCGCACTCGCCATTGGCGATGCACTGGCCGCGCTCAAGCTCGTCGCGTTGCGCGATGACCCGCCGGCGCTCGCCTTGCGTGGTATCGCCATGGCTCAGCTGGGCGAGTACCCGCGTGCCCGCGAGCTGTTGCGCCGCGCCGCGCGCGGCTTTGGTACGCGCGAAGCGCTGGCGCGGGCGCGCTGTGTCGTCGCCGAGGCCGAAGTGGCGCTGGCCATGCGCGAGCTGTGCGGTTCGCCGCGTGCGCTCGCCGAGGCCGCAGCGGCACTCGACATGCGCGCCGATCGGGCCAACGCACTGCAGGCGCGACTGATCGCGCTGCGTCGCCTGCTGCTGCTCGGCCATCTCGATGCAGCCAGGTCGGCGCTGGCAGAGCTGGATACCTCCAGCCTGCCGCCGGCATTGGCGGCAGTAGCGGAACTGGCCGCGGCCGAGCTGGCCTTGCGCTCGCTGCACACCGCGGCGGCGCTGGCCGCGCTGGACCGCGCTGCCGAAGCAGCCAGGCGTGCCCGCGTGCCGGCCTTGCTGGCCGAAGTGAACGACGCGCGCGCTGCGCTGGACCGCTGTGCCGCCCGGCGAGTCCACGCCGGTCATGAGCAGCCGTTGCGCCTGGCCGAGGTCGAAACACTGCTGGCTTCGGGCGCGCTGGTGGTCGACGCCTGCCGCCGCGGCCTGCGCGGCGGAGAACGCTGGCAGCCGCTGGCGCGACGGCCAGTATTATTTGCGTTGCTGCGCGCGCTGGCGCAAGGCTGGCCTGGCGATGTCGACCGCAATGCGCTGATCGCGCAGGTATTCCGTACACGCAGTCCGGACGAGACGCACCGCGCCCGCCTGCGCGTGGAGATCGGCCGTCTGCGCAGGCTGGTCGCGCCGCTGGCGCAGATCGAAGCCAGTGCGCAGGGTTTCGTGCTGACGCCGCGCGAGGGGCGCACCGTTGCGGTGCTGATGCCGCCCTTCGACGGCGAGCAGGCCTCGTTGCTGGCACTGCTGGCCGACGGCGCCGCCTGGTCCACCTCGGCACTCGCACTGGCGCTGGGCGACAGCCAGCGCACGGTGCAGCGCGCGCTGGTGGAACTGCAGGCCGCCGCGCAGGTGCGCGCGGTCGGCCGCGCCCGCGCGCAGCGCTGGCTGGCACCACCGCTGGTGGGATTCACGACGATCTTGTTACTCCCTGCCACGCTGCCGCCTGGGTAGATTGGCACTGCGGCGCCGCGACGAGCGCCAACAGGAGCCAGGCAATGAGCCCCACCCCGAACAGCATGGATACGACAAGCGGGCAAGTCCCGGCCCGCGCCGCGGAAATCGTGCGCGAATACGGTCCGTTCGACGGTGCCGCAGCAATCCATGGCGTTACTCATGACGGCCGCCACGTCTGGGCCGCGACCGGATCGACCGTGCTGGCCATCGATCCCGACAGCGGCGAGGTCGTGCAAACGCTGGCCTGTGCGGCTGACGCCGGTACCGCGTTCGACGGCAGCTACCTCTACCAGATCGCTGAAGCGCGTATCGACAAGATCGACCCGTCTACCGGCACCGTCGTGGCGTCGATTCCCGCACCGGGCGAAGGGCGCGACTCGGGCCTGACCTGGGCCGAGGGCAGTCTGTGGGTAGGCCAGTACCGCGATCGCAAGATCCACCAGGTCGACCCCGCCACCGGCGCCGTCCTGCGCACGATCGAATCGAATCGCTTCGTCACTGGAGTGACCTGGGTCGACGGCGAGCTCTGGCACGGCACCTGGGACGGCGACGAGAGCGATCTGCGCCAGATCGATCCGGCCAGCGGTGCCGTACTGGAACGACTGGAAATGCCGCGCGGTGCAGGCGTCAGCGGACTGGAGTCCGACGGCGCCGGCCTGTTCTATTGCGGCGGCGGCCCCAGCGGAAAAATCCGCGCGGTACGGCGACCGAAACCGATGCCCTAGGCTGCCAGGCCGGGCGCGGCGTCCTCCCCGACAGCGACTGTCCGCCCCGCCGCTGGAACTGACGCGCAGACAGCCCGCGTCGCCGATGCGGGCCTATCGAAGACCCAAGCCCTGCAGTCCTTCCGGTTTGCCGACCGGATACGGCTATGCCTTGCCCGGGCGATGCGAGATCCGCGCATCGCCCCACGATGGCCCAACCTGGGCCGAGGAGTGCACCATGAATACCGCGATTGCCGCCATCGACGCTGCCGATCATCCCATCGTATCGCGCGAGCAGTGGCTAGCCGCCCGCCTGACGCTGCTGGCGCGCGAGAAGGAGCTGACCCGCCTGCAGGACCAGATCGCCCGCGAGCGCCGCGCCCTACCCTGGGTGCGTGTGACGAAAGACTACGTCTTCGATACGCGGCAAGGCCCGCGCAGCCTCGCTCAGCTGTTCGACGGCCGCAGCCAGCTGCTGGTGCAGCATTTCATGCTGGCGCCGGGCTGGCAGCAGGGCTGCAAGAGCTGCTCTTTCATGGCCGACCATCACGACGGCGCGAACACTCATCTGGCGCAGCGCGACGTCACGCTGCTCGCCGTCTCGCGCGCGCCGTTGGCCGAGATCGAGCGTTTTCGCCAGCGCATGGGCTGGCAGTTCGGCTGGGTTTCTTCGCACGGCAGCGACTTCAACCACGACTTCGGCGTCAGTTTCAGCCAGGACGAACTGGCCAGCGGGGCGGTGAACTACAACTACCGGCGTCAGCCCTTCCCGCACGAGGAAGCCCCCGGCATCAGCGTGTTCTGCCGCAATGACGCGGGCGAGGTCGTGCATACCTACTCGCGCTATGGCCGCGGCGTGGAAACGATGATGCACACCTACCCGCTGCTGGAACTCACGCCCAAGGGTCGCGACGAGGACGGCCTGGACTATTCGATGGCCTGGGTACGTCACCATGATCGCTACGCCGCGGAAACGCCGGCAGGGCCACTGCCGGCGACCAGCTGTTGCGCCTCGCCAGCCTGAGCCTGTCTGGCCGCATCGGGAGCACGCGATGGAAACCGTGTGGCCATGGCTGACGATGGCCGGGCTCGGCGCCCTGCATGGGCTGAGCCCGGCAAACGGCTGGATGTTCGCCGCCGCCTGTGGCCTTGGCAGCCGCCGCACTGCACAGGCGTGGCGCGCCCTGCTGCCGATCGCGCTCGGGCACGCGGCATCGATAGTCATCGTGGTTTTAGCCGTCGCACAGGGCGTTCTGATAGACCGCCTGCTGGTACAGCGGTGGGCCGGTGTCTTGCTGACCGGCGTGGCGCTGTATCGCGGGCTAGGGGGCGCTACCGCGCGCAGGAGCAGCCGACATCTCGTCTGCCTCGATGTCGACACGCAGGCCGGCCATGCCGGCATCGCCGTGTGGTCCTGCCTGATGGCCACTGCGCACGGAGCTGGCCTGATGCTGGTACCAGCGCTGCTGCCGCTGTGCATGAGCGACAACCCGGCACGTGCGATCACCGCCTCTGGTTCGGTGATCCTGGCCATGGCAGCCGTTGGCCTGCACCTGGCCGCCATGCTGGTAATGACCGGCGCCATCGCCAGCGGCGTGTGTCGCGGAGTCAGCCGTTTTCCGCGCCTGCTGAGCGGCAGTACGCCACGCCATGGCTGGACTGCCGCGCAGGCCGTTGGCGGCGGGCTATTGATGACGTGGCCTTGAGTGCCGCTGCGCCATTCGCCCCCGCACCATGCCGACGCGTTGTCGCACGGGCCCGGCATGGGCCCGCGCTGCAGGCGATACCGTCGCCACGCATGTCCGGCAGAACCACACAGCCAGCCGGAACAGCGCTGGACAATCTGCCGCTAACTTCCAACAAACGGTGCAAATGCCACACAAACGTCAGCGTATGCTCTAATCGGATACGCCAGCGGCGCGGCGGTATGGTTTCCGCGATGCCCGCATGCGCTCCCTTGCCCCTGCACGGAGTTTCCCCATGAAACAGCTTTTGCGTTGTTTGCTGCCGCTCGCATTGTGTTCTACCGCCGCATTCGCCCAGTCGGATAACTCGACTTTCGGCGGCCCGTCCACCGCAGCACCATCCGGCTTCGTCGAGTCCTGGGTGCCGCAGCCGCAGGGCACGCCGGCCCTGTTCGATTCGCGTGCCCTGATGATCACCAACCCCGGCGCCGGTTTCGGCGGCGCCGACACCAGCGCGCTGCAGGGTGCCTCGAGCAGTTTTGGTGCCACGGCGACGGGCGATTTCCGCCTGGCGGAAGATTTCACCGTTCCCGCCGGTGGCTGGACGCTAACCGGCGTTACGGTTTATGCCTACCAGACCCAGGCAGCATCGAATACGACCTCGACGCTGACGACCATGACCTTGCGCATCTGGAATGGCGATCCGTCGCTGCCCGCCTCGACGGTGGTTTTCGGCGACACCACCACCAATGTGATGACGTCGTCCACCTTCTCCGGCATCTACCGGACTACCGGTGCGGCGCTGACCAACGGGCAGCGCGCCATCATGGGCGCGACGGCCGGCAACCTGTCGATAAATCTCACCCCGGGTACGTATTGGCTGGACTGGTCCTTGACCGGCTCGGTCGCCTCGGGTCCGTTTGCACCGTTCGTGACCATTCCGGGACAGAACGCCTCGGGCAATGCGCAGCAGCTGACGGTATCGACCAGCACCTGGGCGCTGATCGTGGATACAGGCAGCACCTTCAACCAGACGCTGCCGATGCGGCTCGACGGCACGGGTGCCGTGGAAACCAGCATCTTCAAGGATGGCTTCGAATTGCCGACGCCGTAAGGCAAAAAGATGGCAGCGGTGGGGATCGGCTGCGTCCAGCAGCCTTCCCTACCGGCCTGCCGCCACGCAGCAATTCCGCGCATTGGCGCTGCGCGCCATGCAGCAGACAAGAAAAAGCCGGCCCAGGGCCGGCTTTTTCATTCAAGCAATGACCGCAAGGATCAGGCGGTACCGGCTGCTGCAGCCTGCTCGTCTTCCAGCACGGCCTTGATCGACAGGCGGATACGGCCCTGCTTGTCGACTTCCAGCACCTTGACGCGGACCATGTCGCCTTCCTTGAGCTTGTCGGAAACCTTCTCGACGCGCTCGTTGGAGATCTGCGAAACGTGGACCAGACCGTCCTTGCCCGGCAGGATGGTGACGAAAGCGCCGAAGTCCATCAGCTTGGCAACCTTGCCTTCGTAGATGCGACCCGGTTCGACGTCGGAGACGATCATCTCGATGCGCTTCTTCGCTTCTTCCGCCGCAGCGCGGTTGACCGAGGCGATGACGATGCTGCCGTCGTCCTGGATGTCGATGGTGGTGCCGGTTTCTTCGGTGATCGCACGGATGACCGAACCGCCCTTGCCGATGACTTCGCGGATCTTGTCCGGGTGGATGCGCATGGTGAGCAGGCGCGGCGCGAATTCGCTCATTTCCGAGCGCGCCGAGGTGATCACCTTGTTCATTTCGCCGAGGATGTGCAGACGGCCACGCTTGGCCTGTTCCAGCGCCACGCGCATGATTTCTTCGGTGATGCCGTCGATCTTGATGTCCATCTGCAGCGCAGAGATACCGTCCTGCGTGCCGGCGACCTTGAAGTCCATGTCGCCGAGGTGGTCTTCGTCACCGAGGATGTCGGACAGCACGACGAAATCGTTGCCTTCCTTGACCAGGCCCATGGCGATGCCGGCCACCGGCGAAGTCAGCGGCACGCCGGCGTCCATCATGGCGAGCGAGGAACCGCACACCGAGGCCATCGACGAGGAACCGTTGGATTCGGTGATTTCCGACACCACGCGCAGCACGTAGGGGAAGGCTTCCATGCTCGGCTTGACGGCCTGCACGCCGCGCTTGGCGAGACGGCCGTGGCCGATTTCGCGGCGCTTCGGGCCGGCCATGCGGCCGCATTCGCCGACCGAGAACGGCGGGAAGTTGTAATGGAACAGGAAGGTATCTTTCGATTCGCCTTCCGGCGCGTCGATGATCTGCGAATCCTTGGTGGTACCCAGGGTCACGGTGACCAGGGCCTGGGTTTCGCCGCGGGTGAACAGGGCCGAGCCATGGGTACGCGGCAGCACGCCGACGCGGATGTCGATGCCGCGGACGGTATCGAGGGCGCGGCCGTCGATGCGGACCTTGGTCTTGAGCACGCCTTCGCGCAGGGTACGGTATTCGATGTCGCCGAAGGCGTAGCCGATTTCGCTGTCGGTCCACTTGTTGCTGGCGGCAGCTTCGGCGATGGCGGCTTTGACTTCGCTCTTCAGCGCGGACTGCGCGTCACGGCGGGCCAGCTTGTCGCGGATCTGGAACGTGTCGGCCATGCGGTTGCCGATATGGCCTTCCAGCGCAGCGAACAGGGCGTCGTTGCGGACCGGCGCGGTCCACTTGAAGGTCTTGCGGCCGGCTTCGGCGGCAAGGGCTTCGATCGCGGTGATGGCGCTCTTCAGCGCGGTGTGGCCGAAGGTGACGGCGCCGAGCATGACTTCTTCGCTCAGCAGCTTGGCTTCGGATTCCACCATCAGCACGGCATTGTTGGTGCCGGCGACAACCAGTTCCAGCGACGAGGTCTTCAGCTCGGAAGCGCTGGGATTCAGCACGTAGTGGCCGTCGATGACACCGACCTTGGCCGCACCGATCGGACCGTTGAACGGAACGCCGGCCAGCCAGAGGGCGGCGGAAGCACCGATCAGGGCCGGGATGTCACCGTCGACTTCCGGATTCAGCGACATCACCGTCGCAATGATCTGGACTTCGTTGCGGAACTCTTCCGGGAACAGCGGGCGGATCGGCCGGTCGATCAGGCGCGAGGTCAGCGTTTCCTTTTCGGTGGGACGGCCTTCGCGCTTGAAGAAGCCGCCGGGAATGCGTCCGGCGGAATAGAACTTTTCCTGATAGTCGACGGTGAGGGGGAAGAAATCCTGCCCCTCGCGCGCCTTGCCGGCTGCTACTGCCGTGACCAGCACGACGGTTCCGCCCATGCTGACCAGAACCGCACCGCTAGCCTGGCGGGCGATTTCGCCCGTTTCCAGCGTGACTTCGTGATTACCGTACTGGAACGACTTGGTTACTTTCGCCACTGCCATCTCCTCGTGCTGTTGCGCTTAGCGGCGGATGCCGAGGCGGTCGATCAACGTCTTGTAACGGGTGGCGTCTTTGGCCTTGAGATAGGTCAGCAGGCGGCGGCGCTGGTTGACCATCTTGAGCAGGCCGCGGCGGGAATGGTGATCCTTGGCGTGCTTGGCGAAATGGCCGGACAGGCTATCGATACGGGCGGACAGCAGGGCGATCTGGACTTCCGGCGAGCCGGTGTCGTTCGGGACGCGGCCGAAGTCGGCGAGGATTTTCTGGGTTTGTTCGACGTTCAACATTTTTGAGACCTTGAAAGCTAGACGAGGCTTGTGCAGCGCGACCGTAGTCCGAAGGCGCTGCACAAGCCCCGCGTGGGATGAGTTGTCAAGAGAGCCGCGGGATTTTAACGCCAGACGCCGCGGCGCAACAAGCCTGAAAGATTATCCGTGTTCAAAACGCGCCCGCCAGAACTGCGGAGCGCGGCAGGTTGAGACCGCGGCGCACGCGCAAAATACCTGCACCGTCGACCTCGCCCAGAGCAAGCAGATGTCCGCTGTCGTCGTGTACACGGCACAATTCAGCCGCAGTCCCCATGCCGGGCACCGGCTGGCCCAGGGCCAGGCGGTGCGCCTGCGCCGCGTCCAGCGCCCGCAGGGGCAGGTTGGCCAGGCCAGCGTCGGTGGGCAGCAGCAAGGCATCGATGGATTCGCGGCCCTGGGTCATCAGCAAGGTTTCCAGGTGATCCAAGGTCCAGGCCGTCGCGTCACGGAACGGATCGACCCAGGTCCGCCGCAATGCGGTGAGATGAGCACCGCAGCCGAGGAATTCGCCCAGGTCGGTGGCAAGACTGCGCACATAAGTGCCGGAACCGCATTCGACGGCCAGCTCCAGCTGTTCGCCCTGGTGCAGCAGCAGGTCGAGCCGGAACACCTCAACCTCGCGCGGCGCGGCACTGACATCCTCGCCGTCGCGGGCACGGCGGTACAGCGGCACGCCGTCGAGCTTGATCGCACTGTAGACCGGCGGCACCTGGGTGATGCGGCCGCGCAGACGCGCGAGCCCCGCCTCGATCCGGCTTGCATCCAGCGGCGGCACCGGCCGGCGCAGCAGCACTTCGCCTTCGGCATCCGCTGTCGTCGTGGTCGTACCGAGCTGTACCGTGGCTCGATAGGCCTTGGCCGCGCCGAGCAGGTAACCGGCGATCTTGGTGGCTTCGCCGAAGCACAGCGGCAGCAGGCCGGTGGCCAGGGGGTCCAGGCTGCCGGTATGGCCGCCCTTGTCCGCCAGGAACAGGCGGCGCGCCTTCTGCAGCGCCTGGTTGGAGCTAAGCCCCGATGGCTTGTCCAGCAGCACGATGCCATGTACTTCGCGCCAGGGCGTAGGGTCTTTTTTCTTGCTCATGCGCCAAAGAATCGTCGGAAGCCGGCCATTCTGTCATCTTTGCCGCACGCGGCGAATCGGTACCGGCCAACGGAATGCGCACGGCGGCGACTGACCTTCGCCGCAGCGCCAATCCGGCTGTGCCCTATGTACGACAATCCATGCAGGAGCGGCGCCCGGTTGTGGCGCAATTTGCCGCGCTCGTCGCGCCGCGCCCTACCCTCATCGTTTTCCAGCGTCTGCACGACCCACTCGCCGACACCGCATGACTCCAACGACCGACACTGCGCACTGGCGCAACGTACAACGCCTGTTCGACGCCGCGATCGAGCAGCCCGAACAGTCCCGCCATACATTCATCGACACCGCTGCGGCTGACCCGGCGATTGCCGACGCCGTGCGCCGGCTGCTCGCCCTCCACGACGACTACCTGGCGACGCAGGACGTCATGCCCGGCGCGGCGCTGGTTGCAGAGGCGGTACGCTCACTCGCCCAGCAGGACGAACGCCTGCTGCCCGGCGCCGAGATCGGCAGCTACCGCATCGATTCGCTGCTCGGCAGCGGCGGCATGGGCAATGTGTTCCTGGCCACGCGCAACGTCGACGGACGGCCGCAGCGCGTGGCGCTGAAAGTGGTACCGCTGGCCTTGCGTCACGGCCGCCTCGTCGAACACCTGCGGCGCGAACGCGCCATCCTCGCCGGCCTGGATCATCCGGACATCGCGCGACTGATCGATGCGGGCGAACTCGCCGACGGCCGGCCCTACTTCGCCATGGAATACGTCGACGGCGAACGCATCACACATTACTGCGACCAGCGTGCCCTGGCATTGCCCGCCCGGCTGGCGCTGTTTCTGCGCGTCTGCGACGCAGTCGCCCATGCGCACCGGCGCTTCGTACTGCACCGCGATCTGAAGCCCGGCAATATCCTGGTCGACCACGACGGCCGCGTGCGCCTGCTCGACTTCGGCATCGCCAAGGCCACCGATGGCGTCGTTGCCACCGACGCGACGATCGACAGCGGCTTCTTCTCGCCCGACTGCGCCGCACCCGAACAAGTGGCCGGCCGCAACACCGGCGTCGCCACCGACATCTACGGGCTCGGCAGTCTTTTGTACGAATTGCTTTGTGGATGCAAGCCGTTCGACTTCGCCGGGCAAGCGCGCACAACCATCGTCGAACGCATCTTGAGCGAAGATCCGCCGCTGCCCAGTCGCGCCATCGTGCGCAGCGACGGCAGCTGGACGCGGCGCGGCCATGCCGACGCTGCCTCGCTCGTCGCTGCGCTGCGCGGCGATCTCGATCTCATTGTCGCCAAGACGCTGCGCAAGCCGCCGGACGACCGCTACGGTTCGGTCGACGCGCTGGCCGAGGACGTGCGCAGTGTGCTCGCCGCGCGCCCGATCGCACAGCGTGCGCGCGAACGCGGCTATCGCCTGCGCTGCTTCGTGCGACGACATCGCGTTTCGGTCGGCGCCGCTGTGCTGGCCGGCGTTGTCGCGATCGCCGCGATCGCCATGACGGTCCAGCAGTCGCGCCGCGCCGTCGCCGCACGCGCCGTGGCCGAGCACGAGCGCGATCACGCGCGCGGGGTGGTCGAGTTTCTGGTCAACGCGTTCGAGAACGCCTCGGCCTTCAAGACACGCAGCCGCGACGTCAGTGCCAGCGAACTGCTGCAGAGTGCCGCGCGATCGCTGGGCAGCGTGTCGCCGGACGATACGGCGTTGAAGGCAGCAGTGGCGCAGACACTGGCACAGTTGTACATCCGACTCGACATGATCGAGCCGGCCGAGGGGCAGGCGCAGCTGGCGCGGGAAGCGATGGCAAAAACACCGGATGCATCGAGTGAACAGCGCGTGCGCCAGGATGTCATCGACGCCGAGCTGGCTTCTCTGGCAAGCCGCTATCGCGACGCAACACGGGCGATCGACGACGCTGCCGCACGGATCGCGGCGGATTCCAGCTACAGCGATCCTGACGCCGAAGTGCGGCTTGCGCTGGTCAAGGCCCGCACCTTGCGCCTGGACGGACATCCCGCCGAGGCCATCGCCTATCTGCGCCGCAGCTACGACACATTGCGGCGACGGGCGGATATACAGCCGTCGCGCCTGGAACCGTTGCTGCACCGGCTCACCCGACAGCTCTCGTTGAACGGAAATGCCGACGACGCGCTGGAACTGCTCGAAACCCTGCTCGCGTCACAGCGCAAACGCTTGCCTGAAGACGACCCTGCCTTGATCCCCACGTTGCAGAGCCTGGGGCAGGCTTACTATCGCCTGCGTCGCAACGACTTGGCGATCGACGTGCTCGAGCGCGCCATCGCCGGCCAGCGCAAGTACTACGGCGACACGTACTCGGAACTGGCGGCAATGTATAACTTGCTCGGCAATCTCTATCTGGAGGAGGGGCGTGCGCAGGAGGGCGAACAACTGATGCGCGAGGGGTTGCGGATCACGCACGCGATCGACACCAACAAGCGCGGCGCGGCGCTCATCTACGATTCGCTTGCACTGGTCTATCGCAATGGCCATGGCGACTACGCCGCCGCAAAGCGCTTCGCGGGACTGGCATTTGCGGTCACGCCGGCCGAATCCCGCGACAGCCTCGCCTATACCAGCCGCACACTGGCCGAAACACTGATCGCCAGCGGCGACTACTTCGAAGCCGTGCTGTATGCGGAAAGCGCGCTGCAATACATGGTCGAGTCGTGCGGCAACTGCCAGCAGGTCGCTTACCTGACGGGCGATATCGCCTATGCGCGTTTCCGCCTGTATGACTTCGACGGCGCACGCACGCGGCTGACGCCAGAGATTCTCACGACATTGCGTGTATGGACGCGCTGGCCGCACGATGTGCGCCTGCATGCCGAGACCGTCGCCAGGACGATAGGGATCTGAGGCAGCCGACGCGCAACCATCCTGCCGCGCTGGCGGCTGATCACCCAGGCCGCGCCACTTCGATTATTGACTCATGGACCACAAACCAGCCCAGCCCTGCACACCGGACGAGACCGGCGCCATCACGCAACTGCTGACGCGCTGGCGCGCCGGCGATTCCGCCGCCGAATCCGCGCTTGTCGAAGCAGTCTATCCGCTGCTGCAGGCCCTCGCGCGGCGCAGCCTGCGCGGCGCCGCCATCACACTGAGTCCGACCGAACTGGTGCATGAAAGCTATCTGCGCCTGTTCGCTGCGCACGACGCGGACTACAACCACCGCCGCCATTTCTATGCCGTCGCGGCGCTGACCATCCGCAACGTGCTGGTCGATATCTGCCGCGAACGGCAGGCGCAGAAGCGCGGCGGCGGTCTGGAGCGGGTCACGCTGGCCGCCATCGACGATCTGCCCACGGCCCCCGAAGGCATAGGCCTGCTCGATGTCGACCGGCTGCTGACACAGCTTGCCCGCATCGACAGCCGCGCCGCCAAGCTGGTCGAATTGCGCTTCTTTGCCGGCCTGTCCATCCACGAGGCAGCGGACACGGCGGGCTATTCCGCCTCCACCGCCAAGCGCTGCTGGCAATTCGCGCGCGCCTGGCTGCACGAACAGCTGGCCGACACCGCATGAAACCTGCGACCGACACCACGCATTGGCGCCAGGTGCAGCACCTGTTCGACCAGGCGCTCGAACAGCCCGGACCAGCGCGTGCAGGCTTCATCGACGCGGCCTCTGGCGATAGCGCCGTCGTTGTCGCCGTGCGGCGCCTGCTCACGATCCACGACGAGTACCTGTCGACGCAGGACGCCGTGCCCGGCGCCGCGCTGGTGGCGCAGGCAGTGCACGAGCTGTCTCGCGACGACCGCCTGCTGCCCGGTGCCGAGATCGGCAGCTACCGCATCGAGTCGCTACTCGGCAGCGGTGGCATGGGCAGCGTGTTCCTGGCTACGCGCGACGTCGACGGACGCCCGCAGCACGTGGCACTGAAAGTGGTGCCGCTGGCTTTGCGCGACGGCCGCCTGGTCGAGCAGTTGCGGCGCGAACGCGCCATCCTGGCCGGGCTGGACCATCCGGACATCGCGCGACTGATCGATGCCGGCGAACTCGCCGACGGCCGGCCCTACTTCGCCATGGAATACGTCGACGGCGAACGCATCACGCACTACTGCGACCAGCACAGGCTCACCTTGCCGGCACGGCTGGCGCTGTTCCTGCGCGTCTGCGATGCGGTCGCCTACGCGCACCGGCGCTTCGTGCTGCATCGCGACCTGAAGCCCGGCAATATCCTGGTCGACCGCGACGGCCGCGTGCGCTTGCTCGACTTCGGCATCGCCAAGGCGACCGACGGTGTCGCCGCTACCGATGCAACACTCGACGGCGGCTTCTTCTCGCCCGATTGCGCCGCACCCGAGCAAGTGGCCGGCCGCACCACCGGCGTCGCCACCGATATCTACGGTCTCGGCTGCCTTCTGTACGAGTTGCTTTGTGGATGCAAACCGTTCGACTTCACCGACCAGGCGCGCGAAACCGTGGTCGAACGCATCCTGAAAGAAGATCCGCCGCCGCCCAGCCGCTCGGTCGCGCGCAGCGACGGCAGCTGGACACGGCGCGGCCATGCCGACGCCACCTCGCTCGCCGCAGCGCTGCGCGGCGATCTCGATCTCATCGCCGCCAAGACCCTGCGCAAGCCGCCGGACGACCGCTACGGGTCGGTCGACGCGCTCGCCGAGGACGTGCGCAATGTGCTCGGCGCGCGGCCAATTGCGCAGCGTGCGCGCGAACGCGGCTATCGCCTGCGCTGCTTCGTGCGGCGCAATCAGGCCGCGGTCGGTATCGCGCTGCTGGCCACTATCGTCGCCATCGCTGCCATTGGCATGACGGTCCAGCAATCGCGCCGGGCCATCGCCGCACGCGCCGTGGCCGAGCACGAACGCGACCACGCGCGCGGCGTAGTCGAATTTCTGGTCAACGCGTTCGAGAACGCAGCGGTGTTCAAGACACGCAGCCGCGACGTGCGCGCAAGCGAGCTGCTGCAAAGCGCCGCCCGCTCACTAGGCAGCGTGCCGCCCAGCGACACGGCGCTGACGGCGGCCGTGGCGCAGACGTTGGCGCAGCTGTACATCCGCCTCGATATGATGGACGCAGCCAACGAGCAGGCACGCCTGGCGCGCGATGCCATGGCGAGAACGCCAGACGCATCGACCGAAAGCCGCGTACGCCAGCACGCCGTGGATGCCGAGCTGGCGGCCTTGGAAAGTCGCTATCGCGATGCGACGGGCTCGCTCGACGCTGCTGCAGCGCTGATCGCGGCCGATCCTGCGTTCCGCGATACCGATGCCGAGGTACGGCTTGCGCTGATCAAAGGCCACACCCTGCGTTTCGCCGGGCACCCGGCCCAGGCGATCGCCTATCTGCGCCGCAGCTATGACGCGTTACGGCAGCGTGCGGACATACCACCGGCACGCCTGGAGCCGGTGCTGCACATGCTGACCCGGCAGCTGTCCACGAACGGCGCTCCCGACGACGCGCTGGTATTGCTGGAAACCCTGCTCGCGACGCAGCGCAAACGCCTGCCCGACGACGACGCTGCCGTGATCGGCACGCTGCGCAGCCTGGGACAGGCCTACTATCGGCTGCGCCGCAACGACGACGCGATCGATGTGCTCGAACGTGCCATTGCCGGCTTTCGCAAGAACTACGGCGACAGCTATTCCGAGCTGGCATATATGCTCGAACAGCTCGGCACCATCTACAGCGAGATAGGCCGTGCGCCCGAAGGCGAGCAGCTGGTCCGCGAGGCATTGCGCATTTCGCTCACGCTCAATAACGAGAAGCGCAGTACCGCGACGTACTACGATGCGCTGGCACTGATCTATCGCAACAACTACCACGACTATGCCGCGGCCAAGCGTTTCGCTGGCCTGGCGTTTGCGGTCACGCCGGCCGAATCGCGCGAAAACCATGCCTTTACCAGCCGGGCGCTGGCCGAAACCCTGATTGCCAGCGGTGACTATTTCGAGGCGGCGCTGTTTGCGGAAAGCGCGTTGCCGTACATGATCGAGGCCTGCGGCGACTGCCAACAGGTTGCCTACCTCAACGGCGACATCGCCTACGCGCGTTTCCGCCTGTACGACTTCGATGGCGCTCGTGCCCGGCTGACGCCGGAGATCCTGACAACGCTACGCGTATGGACGCGCTGGCCGCATGACGTGCGCATGCGCGCCGAGACCATCGCCAGAACCATCGGCCTGTGAAGCAGCAGCCGCATGGACCAGTTTTGGCGTAGTTGCCGATAGACAGGATGGGAGCGCAGCACCGATCACAACGGCGCCCGCTTCCGGCAGCGCGCACGCGTGGCGTGTGCGCCCCCTTCGTCCATTCGCAAGGAAATTTCCGATGAACCTTCTCGCCCGTTCCCTCACCAGCCTCGCCGGCCTGGCCCTGCTCGCCTGCGGCGCCGCCGCGTCCGCGAAGGAACTCCGCTTCGCCTGCAACGACCATCCGGGCATGACCTGCAATCCGCGCAACGCCGCAACCTCGACCACGATTGCGATCGATGTCGCCTCGAGCATGAGCGCCAACGTCGGCGACTCCGTCCTGATCCTGAAGAACAACCAGAATGGCTCGTACTCGACGCAGCTCACGCGCTACTTCAGCGTCATCTCCACGCCGGTGGACTCAGCCTCCGATTTCATCATCGACGACTACGAGTCGGACACCTACGACGGCGCGCTGCCGACCCTGCCCGGGCTGCGCAACGAGAACGGCGACGCCTGGGAAGCCTACCTGCCTATGCCGGGCACCGTCGTGTACTGCTGCGGACAATGACCGTATGAGCGCCTGCCCTCCCGTTGCGGGAGGGCGGGCATCACTCCGACGCGGGACCGCGTTCCTTGTCGGCGCGCAGCAACTGCTCGATGCGTTCGCCCTTGTCGACCGAATCATCGTATTTGAAACGCAGTTCCGGCACGCGGCGCAGCCGCATCATGCGCGACAGCTCGCGGCGGAAATCCTTGGCCATGCCATTGAGCAGCTTGACCGCCGGCGGCCCCTGCTCGGACAGCAGGGCCGTGACGTAGACCGTCGCGCTGTCGAGCTCGCGCGAGGCTTCCACATCGGACACGCTGACCGAAGGCAGTGCGTTGTCGCGTACGACTTCGTGCACCATCGTACCAACCAGGCGGCGCAGCTCGGCGGAAATGCGGTCGGCGCGATTGAAGGTCTGAGGCATGGCGGATCTACTCCCGTGCTGCGAGCAAGCCCTTGCCGTTGCACTTTGGTGTTGCGGTGATAAAGCCCCCGGACCGAAACAGCGGTCGCGAACCAGGCAACTAAAAAAGCCGGACTGTGTTGCTTGCAATGCAGCCCGCTGCATCGAGGGAACTGACGAACCCTTGCATTGCAAGGGTTCGGCGAGGCTGTTGCCGACAGGCAACCGGGGACGAGAATCCCCGGCAACGCGATTACGCAGCGATCAGAACGTTCTCTGCACTTCGATACGCTCGAAGCACTCGATCTGGTCGCCAGCCTTGACGTCGTTGTACTGCTTCACGGCGATACCGCATTCCATGCCGTTGCGCACTTCGTCGACGATGTCCTTGAAACGGCGCAGCGATTCCAGTTCGCCCTGGAATACCACGGTGTTGTCGCGCAGCACGCGGATCGGCTTGTTGCGCTTGACGAAACCCTCGATGACCATGCAGCCCGCGACCGCGCCGAACTTGGAGCTGCGGAACACGTCGCGCACCTGGGCCACGCCGATGATTTCTTCGCGCACTTCCATGCCGAGCAGGCCGGAAGCCACCTGCTTCACCTGGTCGATCACGTCGTAGATGATGGAGAAGTAGCGCAGGTCCAGGCCGTTCGCATCGATCACCTTGCGCGCCGAGGCATCGGCACGCACGTTGAAACCGATGATGGTGGCCTTGGAAGCCGCCGCCAGGGTTGCATCGGATTCGGTGATGCCGCCGACGCCGGAGACGATCACGTTGACCTTGACCAGATCGTTGGTCAGCTTGGTCAGCGCATCGCGCAGTGCTTCGGAAGAACCCTGCACGTCGGCTTTCACGACCAGGTTCAGGGTCTGCTGTTCGCCGCCCTGGGTCATCGTCGCCATGATGTCTTCGAGCTTGGTGCTCTGGCGGATCAGGCGTGACTCGCGTCGCTTCTGATTACGCTGCTGCGCCACGTCCTTGGCCAGACGCTCGTCGGCGACGGAGACGAAATCGTCGCCGGCATCGGGTACGCCCGAGAGACCCAGTACCTGCACCGGAATCGACGGACCGGCTTCGTTCACCTGGCCGCCGGTTTCGTCGAACATCGCACGCACACGGCCGTATTCGACGCCGCAGACGAGGAAGTCGCCGCGCTTGAGCGTACCGGCCTGGACCAGCACCGTAGCCACCGGGCCACGGCCCTTGTCGAGACTGGATTCGATCACCACGCCAGAGGCGCGGCCGTCGCGCACGGAGCGCAGTTCCAGCACTTCGGCCTGTACCGTGATGGCGTCGAGCAGCGCGTCCACGCCCATGCCGGTCTTGGCCGACAGCGGTACGAACTGGGTATCGCCACCCCACTCTTCCGGCACGACTTCGTGCTGTACCAGGCCCTGCTTGACGTTGTCCGGGTTGGCCTCGGATTTGTCCATCTTGTTGACCGCAACGATCATCGGCACGCCGGCAGCGCGGGCATGCTTGACCGCTTCCACGGTCTGCGGCATCACGCCGTCGTCGGCTGCAACCACCAGCACGACGATGTCGGTCAGCTTGGCGCCGCGGGCACGCATCGAAGTGAAGGCCGCATGGCCTGGCGTGTCGAGGAAAGTGATCACGCCGCGATCGGTCGTCACGTGGTATGCGCCGATATGCTGGGTGATGCCACCAGCCTCGCCGGAAGCGACCTTGGTGCGGCGGATGTAATCCAGCAGCGAGGTCTTGCCGTGGTCGACATGGCCCATGATGGTGACGACCGGGGCGCGCGTTTCCTTGTCGCCCTGCTCGGATTCGGAATGCGCGATCAGCGCCGATTCCGCATCGTTGTCGCTGGCCTTCACTGCCTTGTGGCCGAGTTCTTCCACCACCAGCACGGCGGTGTCGTGGTCGATGACCTGGTTGATCGTCGCCATGACGCCCATCTTGAACAGCGCCTTGACCACGTCGGACCCCTTCACTGCCATCTTCGCGGCAAGGTCGGCCACGATCACGGCTTCGCCCAGGGCGATTTCACGCACTACCGGCGCAGTCGGCTTGGCAAAGCCGTGCTGTCCGGTGATACGGCTGAGATCGGGCTTGCCGCGCGGCTTCTTGCGGTTGGAACGGCGTGCACGCTCTTCCGCTGTCAGATGCAGCTCGCCGCCGGAGAAGCGGTGGGCGGCGTCCGGCGACGGACCTTCGGTCATGCGGTGCGAACCGTGCTTGACGCGGTTGCGATTGCCCGGTTCGTCGTTGCGCTTGGCCGGCGGTGCCGGCGGACGATGCGGCACGTGATGTGCGGTTGCATCGCGGCGCGGCGGTGCCGGACGCGTGGCATCGCCGGCCGCCGGCGGACGTGCGCCGGCGCTGCCCGGAGCGCCACCGGCACCCGGACGCGGTGCGCCGCCGCCCGGACCACCCGGTCGGGCAGAACCGCCCGGACCCGAGCTCGAACCCGGACGCGGAGAATCTGGCCGGCCACCTGGGCGACCCGACGAATACGGCGGCGACGAGGGCCGCTGCGGTGCATGCGACGGCGGCGAGGACGGCTGTGCCGGCGCTTGCGGCTGTGCCTGCGGTACGGCTTGTTGCGGCGGCGGCTGTGTGGCCGGCGTCGCGGCCGGCGGCGTGGCGGATGCCGGTGCCTGCTCGGCAGCGACAGGAGCCTGGGCTTCTTCTTCGCGCCGGCTTGCTTCCTCGGTCACCGCAGTCAGCGCAGCAATGGCGGCGGCCTTGGCATCTTCCTCGGCGCGGCGTTTTTCCTGCGCGACGCGTTCCAGTTCCTCGCCCTCGCGGCGCAGCGTGGATTCGCCGAGCTTGCGCCGTGCGTCTTCGCGTTCGACATCGACCTTCTGTTCTTCCTCTACCGAGCTGCGCTTGACGTAGGTCCGCTTCTGGCGCACTTCCACGTTCACCGTCTTGCCGCGGGCGGCGCCCTGGTTGACGGTGATTTCGCTGACGGTCTTGCGCTTGAGCGTGATCTGGCGCGGTGCCGAATCTTCGCTGACCGGTTCGGTCTTGCCGTGCGTGCGGCGCAGGAAGCCAAGCAGTTTCACCTTCTCGGTGCTGCTGATCACCTGGTCGGCGTTGCTGAATTTCATACCGGCTTCGGCAAGCTGCGAAAGCAGCTTTTCGACCGGCGTGCCCAGAACCTGGGCCAATTGTTTGATAGTGACGTCCGACATGTTGGTTACTCCGTGATCCGCCTGCTGCCCCTGCTGCCGTCGCATAGCCTGCGGCGGATTACGTCTCGGCAGCGCGCGCAGCCACGATCAACGCAGCGGCACGATCTTCGTCCATCCCTTCGATTGCGAACTCGATAAGTTCATCGGTAGCGAGATCCGCGAGGTTTTCGCGGGTCACGACACCGTGCTGGGCCAGGGTATAGGCCAGCGCTTCGTCCATGCCCTCGACCGCGACGAGGTCGTCGGCCGGTTTGTGCTCGTCAATGTCTTCTTCCACTGCCAGCGCCTCGGTAAGCAGCGCGTCGCGGGCACGGGCGCGCAGTTCCTCGACGATATCCTCGTCGAAGCCCTCCACCGCCAGCAGCTCGCCAGTGGGTACATAGGCGATTTCTTCCACCGTGGAAAATCCTTCCTGGACCAGGATAGCGGCGATTTCCGCATCCACTTCCAGGCGCGACATGAACAACTGGCGCGCGGACTCCTGTTCGGATTCGCTCTTGTTGCGTACTTGCGCTTCGGTCATCACGTTGAGCTGCCAGCCGGAAAGCTTGCTGGCAAGACGCACGTTCTGACCGCCGCGGCCGATGGCCTGGGACAGCTTGTCCTCGGCTACGGCGATGTCCATGGAGTGCCTGTCTTCATCGACGATGATGGACTGCACTTCCGCCGGCGCCATCGCGTTGATGACGAACTGGGCCGGGTTGTCGTTCCACAGCACGATGTCGATGCGCTCGCCATTGAGCTCGTTCGACACGGCCTGCACGCGCGAACCGCGCATGCCGATGCAGGCGCCGATCGGATCGGTGCGCGTATCGGTGGCCAGCACGGCGATCTTGGCGCGGTCGCCCGCATCGCGGGCACAGGCCTTGATCTGCACCAGGCCCTGGCCGACTTCCGGCACTTCGAGCTTGAACAGCTCCATCATGAATTCCGGCGCCGTACGCGATACGAACAGCTGCGGACCGCGCGCTTCGGCGCGCACATCGTACAGATAGCCGCGCACGCGGTCGCCGGTGCGCACGGTTTCGCGCGGAATGGTCTTGTCGCGGGCGATGAACGCTTCGGCATTGCCGCCGAGGTCCAGGTATACCGCGCCGCGCTCCACCCGCTTGACCACGCCGGTGATCAGTTCGCCGATGCGGTCGCGGAACGCGTCCACCACCTGGGCGCGCTCGGCTTCGCGGACACGCTGCACGATCACCTGCTTGGCGGCCTGCGCTGCAATGCGGCCGAATTCGGGGTTTTCAATCGGTTCCTCGACGAAATCGCCGATCACCGAGCCGGGCTTCTCGTCCTCGGCGTCCATCAGACGGATCATGCGCTCGGGCGATTCCATCACGATGTCGTCGGCGACCACTTCCCAGCGGCGGAACGTCTCGTAGTCGCCGTTGGTGCGGTTGATCGATACACGAATCGACACGTCCTGGTCGACGTAGCGTTTCTTCGCCGCCGACGCCAGCGCCGCTTCCATGGCGTCGAAGATGACAGCCTTGTCCACGCCCTTTTCGTTGGCGACTGCGTCCACTACCAGCAAAAGTTCTTTGCTCATCGCTTGTCACTCCAGCCCGCGTCGCCGACGCCGGCACTATTCACTTCGTTGGCTTTTTCTTGGCAACTGCAGGCGCAGCAGCAGGGTCGGCAGCATCGGGCGCAGGGCCCGGCTTGCTGGGGTTTCTGAGATTTTTCGGTTTTTCCGGCGCCAGACCCAGGGCAACGTAATCGGGAACGATACGCGCCTTCTCGATATTGTCGTGATCGACGACAACGTCGACACCGTCCTGCTCGATGGTGATGCGCTCGCCGTCAACGGCGCGGATCGGGCCTTGCAGGCGGCGGCGGTTGTTTACCGGCAGGTTCAGCGACACCTTGACCTTTTCGCCCAGGAAGCGGGTGAACTGCGCGGGCGTGAACAGCGGACGGTCGATGCCGGGAGAGGAAACTTCGAGGGTGTAGCGGCCGCTGATCGGATCATTCACGTCCAGCTGAGCGGACAGTTCGCGACTGACGGCTTCGCAATCTTCGATCGCGATGGGACGTTCGGGATGGTCGATATAGATGCGCAGCAGACTATTGCCGCGGCTGGGGGCGTACTCGATGCCAAGGCATTCGAGGCCCAGGTCGGCAACTACAGGATTGATCAACTGGATGAGTTCGTCGTCTTTCACGCTGCTTCTTTCTGCACAAAAAAAAATGGGCACTAAGGCCCATTCCATAGTCCGCCGTTGTCTCGCTTCCCAACATCGGCAACGCGCGCATCCTGCGCTTTCTTTTGCCGGCCGACACCGATCTAGCTCGTAAGATCGGTGCTCCGGCTCTAGCAAAAAGGCCACACTAGGTGGCCTTTCGCTTGAATCCTGGTAGCGGGGGCAGGATTTGAACCTGCGACCTTCGGGTTATGAGCCCGACGAGCTGCCAGACTGCTCCACCCCGCATCAGAGAAACGGAAGTCTACGTACCTTGAGGGATTTACGCAAGCGTTAAGAGCAAGTTCGATGCATTCATCGATGTCGCTCCTGGTGCTCGGGCGCAAATCTCTGCAGAGACGCGTCGATGGACGCGCAGACGGCACACTGCTGCACCGATTGCCCTGTTCCATCCCCTCTCGACCGCAGAGGGCGGTACCACTACTGACTGCGCCGCAACACACGCGCAACACAGCCAGATTCACTGCAACTCACCGCTGCTGCGTTACTGCGCGATACCCAGCGCACGGGCGCACCAGCCGTACAACGGACCCCAGGTGAGGCCAAGTACCAGCAATGCAAGCGCGTTGATGGAAATCAGCGTACGCACCGGCGCATCGGCTACGGGCGGCAATGCGGAAGCATCGTCGGCGCCGTCGAAGTACATCACCTTGACCACTCTCAGGTAGTAGTAGATGCCGATGATCGCGAACACGGCGCCGACAATGGCCAGCCAGAGCGCGCCCGCGTCGACCGCGGCCTTGAGCACCAGCAACTTGCCGAAGAAGCCGAACAGCGGCGGCACGCCGGCCAGTGAGAACATGACCAGGGCCATCAGGAAGGCGTACCACGGCGCGCGCTGGTTCAGTCCCTTGAAGTCGTCGATCTCTTCCGATTCGAAGCCAGCGCGGGACAGCAGCAGAATCATGCCGAAGGCCGCCGCTGCGGTCAGCGCGTAGCTGATCGCGTAAAACATGGCCGCGGCATAGCCCGCCGGCTGGCCGTTGACCAGGCCGAGCAGCAGGAAGCCCACGTGCGAGATTGTTGAATACGCCAGCATGCGCTTGAGATTGCTCTGCATGATCGCAGCGATATTGCCGATCGCCAGCGACATCACCGCCAGTACGGCCAGCATCTGCTGCCAGTACGGGCCAACGCTGCCCAGGCCCGATTCGAACATGCGGTAAGCCATGCCGAACGCAGCCAGCTTGGGCGCCGAGCCGATGAATGCGGTCACCGCCGTGGGCGCGCCCTGATAGACGTCGGGCAGCCACATGTGGAAAGGTGCAGCGCCGAACTTGAACGCGATGCCTACCACGACGAAGACCACGCCGAACAGCAGCATGCCGCGCTGCGGCGTAGCAGCGGCAGCAGCGTGGATCTTGTCCAGGTCGAGCGTGCCGGTAGCGCCGTAGATCATCGACATGCCGTACAGCAGCATGCCCGAGGCCAGCGCACCAAGAACGAAGTATTTCATCGCCGCTTCGGACGACAGCGGCGAATCGCGGTTCAACGCCACCAGTGCGTACGACGACAGGGCCAATAGTTCCAGGCCGAGATAGATCATCACCATGCTGCCGGCAGACACCAGCAGCATCATGCCGAGCACGGCGAACAGGCTGAGGATGTAGTACTCGCCGACGAACAGGCCACGATCGCGCAGGTAAGGCCGTGCGTAGACGAACACCAGCGCTGTGGTCAGCAGCAGGAACACTTTCAACACGTCGGCGATGCCGTCGCGCACGAACATGCCGCCGAAGGCGCGCGGCGCGCCGTAGTGCTGCAGCACCAGCCAGCCGGTCACGCCCAGCACGGCAATCGCCAGGTAATGGGTGATGCTGCGCTGCCCGGGCTTGAGGAACAGGTCCAGCAGCAGCAGAGCGCAGATAGCCACGGTCAGGAACGACTCGGGCAGCAGGGTCAGGATGTCGGTAAGGCTGATCATGGTCGGTCCTTCACGCGCCCTTGCTGATGACGATGTGCTTCACCAGCTCGGCGATCGGCGCATCCATGAGATTGCCCAGCGGCTGCGGCCACAGGCCGAACAGCAGCACCGCGATGGCGAAGGTGACGAGCACGAAGGTCTCGCGCGCATTCATGTCGCTGAGGCCGGCGACCTTGTCGTTGGCCACTTCGCCGAAGATCACGCGCTTGACCAGCCACAAGGTATACGCCGCGCCGATGATCAGGGTGAACGCCGCCAGCGCGCCGACCAGCGGGTTGGACTGGAATGCCGCCAGGATCACCCAGAACTCGCCGACGAAGCCGCTGGTGCCCGGCAGGCCGCAGTTGGCCATGGCGAACAGCACGAACAGGGTGGCAAAACGCGGCATCGTATTCACCACGCCACCGTAGTCGCGGATCATGCGTGTATGCAGGCGGTCGTACAGCACGCCGACGCAGGAGAACATCGCGCCGGAAATGAAGCCGTGGGAAATCATCTGCACCATCGCGCCCTGGATGCCGATCGCCGCGCCGGTGGCGTTGCCGCCGCGTGCCAGCGACAGGGACACGAAGATGCCGAGCGTGACGAAGCCCATGTGTGCGATCGACGAATAGGCGATCAGCTTCTTCATGTCTTCCTGCACCAGGGCGACATAGCCGACGTAGACCACCGCGACCAGCGACATGGCGATGACGACCCAGGCGTATTCCATGCTGGCGTCGGGCACGATGGGCAGCGAGAAGCGGATGAAGCCGTAGCCGCCGATCTTAAGCATGATCGCCGCCAGCACCACCGAACCGCCGGTCGGCGCCTCGACGTGGGCATCCGGCAGCCAGGTGTGCACTGGCCACATCGGCACTTTCACCGCGAACGCGATGAGGAAAGCGAAGAACAGCCAGGCCTGCTCCTTGCCGCTAAGGCCGACCTGGGCCAGCGTAGCCAGTTCGAAGCTGCCGGTCTTGAAGTACAGGTAGATCAGTCCGATCAGCATGAAGATCGAACCGAAGAAGGTGTAGATGAAGAACTTCAAGGTGGCGTACACGCGCCGCGCGCCGCCCCAGATGCCGATCAGGATGAACATCGGAATCAGCATGCCTTCGAAGAAGACATAGAACAGCAGCGCGTCCATGGCGCAGAACACGCCAACCATCAGGCCTTCCAGCACCAGCATCGCCGCCATGTACTGGCTGACGCGCTCGTCGATGGAACCCCAGCCGAGGATGATGACCAGCACGCTGGTGAAGGTGGTCAGCAGCACCAGCGCGACCGAGATGCCGTCGACACCGAGGTGGTAGCGCACGTTCAGCGTTTCGATCCAGCTGTGGTTTTCCTGCAGCTGCATCGCCGCGCTGGACGAATCGAAGCCGGGCAGCATGCACAGGCTGACGGCAAAGGTCAGCACCGCGACGATCAGCGCCAGCAGGCGCGCCGTGTCGGGACGTTTGTCGCCCGCCAGCAGCACCGGAATCGCGCCGAGTATGGGCAGCCAGATGAGCAGGCTAAGCAAGGGCCAGTTTGCAAACATTGTCATTATTCCCTTGTGGCCTCAGCGCGCCGCCATCCACAGACCGCCGAGCAGCACGATCAGGCCCAGAATCATCGCGAACGCGTAGTGATACAGAAAACCCGACTGCACGCGGCGCACGCTGGCGGCAATGCGGCCGACCAGGGCAGCCGAGCCATTGACCAGGCCGTCGTCGATCACCGCCACATCGCCGCCGCGCCACAGGCCGCGGCCGAGCTTGAGGCCGCCGCGGGCGAACACGGCGAAGTACAGATCGTCGATGCCGTATTTGTTCTGCAGCAGCCGGTACAGCGGCGCGAACATCTTCGCTGCGCGGTCGGCAATCGACTGGTTGAACATGTACACATACGTCGCCACGGCGAAGCCGGCCAGGGCCAGCCAGAACGGCGGCGCCATCAGGCCGTGCAGCAGCATGGCCCAGGGGCCGTGCCAGTGATGCGCAAGCTCGGCCAGCGGACCGCCCTCCTTCACCACGATGGCACCGGCAAAGAAATCGCCGAACAGCATGGGCCCGATGGTGAGCCAGCCGATGATGACCGACGGAATCGCCAGCAGGATCAGCGGCAGAGTGACCACCCAGGGCGACTCGTGCGGCGCGTGCTCCAGATGCCCCGGCGCGTGATGGCCGTGGTCGTCGTGGGCGTGCTCGTTCTTGCCATGGCCGGCGTAAGCGTGATCGTCGTGGCCGTGCTTGTCTGCGTGCGCATCGTGATGCGCAGCGTGAGCCTGCGGTGCGTGCTCGACGACGAAGCGTTCCTTGCCGTGGTAGGTCAGATAGATCAGGCGGAAGCTGTACAGCGCGGTGACGAAAACGCCGGTCAGCACGCAGAAATACGCGTAGCCGGAACCGAAGCGATGCGATTCGTGCACGGCTTCGATGATCGCGTCCTTGGAGAAGAAGCCGGAGAAGCCGGGGAACCCGGTCAACGCCAGCGTGCCTATCCAGCCGGTGATGAAGGTGATCGGCATGTACTTCTTCAGCCCGCCCATGTGGCGCATGTCCTGCTCATGGTGCATGGCGATGATGACCGAGCCGGCGCCCAGGAACAGCAGCGCCTTGAAGAAGGCGTGGGTCATCAGGTGGAAGATCGCAGCGGAATAGGCCGACACGCCCAGGGCCACGGTCATGTAGCCCAGTTGCGACAAGGTGGAATACGCCACCACGCGCTTGATGTCGTTCTGTACGATGCCGATCAGGCCGGTGAACAGCGCCGTGGTGGCGCCGATGATCATCACGAACGACAGCGCCGTTTCCGACAGTTCGTACAGCGGCGACATGCGCGCAACCATGAAGATGCCCGCCGTCACCATGGTGGCGGCGTGGATCAGTGCCGAGATCGGCGTCGGGCCTTCCATCGAATCGGGCAGCCAGACGTGCAGCGGCACCTGGGCCGACTTGCCCATCGCGCCGATGAACAGCAGCACGCCGATCACCGTCGCTGCCTGCCAGGGATGGCCGGCGAAGATTTCCAGCGTCTTGCCCGCCAGCGTCGCATCGGCGCTGCGGAACACGGTTGCGTAGTCGAGCGAACCAAACCAGAACAGCACCGCTGCAATGCCGAGCAGGAAGCCGAAGTCGCCGACGCGGTTGACCAGGAACGCCTTCATGTTGGCGAAGATCGCCGACGGCCGCTTGAACCAGAAACCGATCAGCAGGTACGACACCAGGCCGACCGCTTCCCAGCCGAAGAACAGCTGCATGAAGTTGTTGCTCATGACGAGCATGAGCATGGAGAAGGTGAACAGCGAGATGTAGCTGAAGAAGCGCTGGTAGCCCGGATCGTCGCGCATGTAGCCGATGGTGTAGACGTGCACCAGCAGCGACACCGAGGTGACCACGACCATCATCACCGCGGTCAGGCGGTCGACCAGGAAGCCGACATGGGCACTGAGGTTGCCCACTTCGAACCAGGTGTACAGATTTTCGTTGAACACGCCCCAGCCGCCGGTGGCCAGCTGGTAGAGCGCATAGCACGACAGCAGGAACGACCCCAGCACGCCGGCGATGGTGACCGTATGCGCACCGGCGCGGCCGACGCGCTTGCCGAACAGGCCGGCGACGATGGCGCCGAACAGTGGCAGCAGCGCGGTGACGAGGAGAATGAGCTTGGGCGTGATCATCGGAAGCCTATCCCTTCATCGAATCGATTTCGGCCACGTTGATCGTGCCGCGATTGCGGAACAGCACGACCAGGATGGCCAGGCCGATCGCGGTTTCCGCCGCGGCGACCGTGAGAATGAAGAACACGAAGACCTGGCCGGACGGATCGCCGAGAAAGCGCGAGAACGCGACAAAGTTCATGTTCACGGCCAGCAGCATCAGCTCGATCGACATCAGCAGCACGATGACGTTCTTGCGGTTGATGAAAATGCCGGCGACCGAGATGCAGAACAGGATCGTGCCCAGCACGATGAAATGCGCGAGCGAGATCATGCGGATTCTCCGGGTTTGCCTTCGCTGGCCATCTTGACCACGCGCAGACGCTCGTTGCGCTGCACCTGTACCTGTTCGCTCGGCTTCTGCGTGCGCACGCCGCTGCGCTTGCGCAGGGTCAGCGTGACGGCGGCGATCAGCGCGACGGTAAGGATCAGCGCAGCAATTTCGAACGGCAGCAGGAATTGCGTATACAAGGCCTTGCCCAGCCAGGCGGTGTTGCTGCCGTCGGCCAGGGCCGGGTTCGGCGGCAGCGCCTGCGCCTGCAGCGCCTTCACGCCGATCAGGCTGAGCATTTCCACCAGCATCACCAGCGCGACGATGACGCCGACCGGCAGGAAGCGGATGAAGCCTTCGCGCATCGATTCGGGCTTGATGTCGAGCATCATCACCACGAACAGGAACAGCACCATCACGGCG
This sequence comes from Tahibacter aquaticus, assembly GCF_004363655.1. Lineage (GTDB taxonomy): Bacteria > Pseudomonadota > Gammaproteobacteria > Xanthomonadales > Rhodanobacteraceae > Tahibacter > Tahibacter aquaticus. The sequence goes on along the minus strand of NZ_SNZH01000016.1, from coordinate 162,241 downwards.
CCAACGTAGACCACGATCAGGGCCAGGCCGAGGAATTCGGCTTCGGCCAGGATCCAGATGCCGGCGGCGGTGAAGAAGGTCAGCACCAGGCTCAGCGCGGCGTGGACCGAATTCTTCAGCGTGATCACCGCCAGCGCCGAGGCCACCAGCACCGTGGCGAAAAAGTAGAAGATAACCAGTTGGGTCGTCATCGGGCGTTCTCCTGCACGCTCAGCGGAAGGCCGCGTCTTGCGCGCGTGCGGCCGCGATCTCGGCCTCGTATCGGTCGCCCAGAGCCAGGAGCTTTTCCTTGGTCAGGATGTTTTCGCCGCGTTTTTCAAAATGGTATTCGTGGATGTCCATCTCGACGATGGAGTCGACCGGGCAGGACTCTTCGCAGAAGCCGCAGAAGATGCACTTGAACAGGTCGATCTCGTAGCGCGTGGTGCGGCGCTGGCCGTCGCTGGCGCGCGGCGCCGCATCGATGGTGATGGCCAGGGCCGGGCAGACCGCTTCGCACAGCTTGCAGGCGATGCAGCGTTCCTCGCCGTTGGGATAGCGGCGCAGCGCATGCAGGCCGCGGAAACGATTCGACTTGGGAATCTTTTCCATCGGGTATTGCATGGTGTACTTCGGCTTGACGAAGTATTTGCCGGTTACCCACATGCCCTGCAGCAGTTCCAGCAGGAACAGGCTTTTGATGTAGCTGATGACGCGGTTCACGGAGTGCCTCCCGGGCCGATGGTCACACCGCCGAAAAAGGCGAGGCAGCCGGCAACGAAGGTCCAGGCGATGGTGATCGGAATGAACACCTTCCAGCCCAGGCGCATGATCTGGTCGTAGCGGTAGCGCGGAAACGTCGCGCGGAACCAGAGGAACAGGAAGGCCATCACGAAGGCCTTGGCGAACAGCCACCACCAGCCCGGTGCCGACAGTATGCCCAGGCCCCAGCCCTGCAGCGGCGACAGCCAGCCGCCAAGGAACAGCACTGAGGACAGGAACGCCACCAGGATCATGTTGGCGTATTCGGCCAGGAAGAAGATGGCGAAGGCCGAGCCGGAATATTCCACATGGAAACCTGCGACGATTTCCGATTCGCCTTCGGTCACGTCGAATGGCGCGCGGTTGGTTTCGGCCACGCCCGAGATGAAATAGATCACGAACATCGGCAGCAGCGGCAGCCAGTACCATTCCAGGAAACCCTTGCTGCCGGCCTGCGCCTGCACCACGTCGCTGAGATTGAGCGAACCGGTCAGGATCAGCACGCTGACGATGGCCATGCCCATGGCGATTTCGTAGGAAACCACCTGGGCGGCAGCGCGCATCGCACCGAGGAAGGCGTATTTGGAATTCGATGCCCAGCCGGCCAGCACGATGCCGTAGACGCCGAGCGAGGTCATCGCCAGCAGGTACAGCAGGCCTGCATTCGCGTTCGACCAGGCCATCTTGTCGCCGATCGGCACGACGGCCCAGGCCGCCATGGCCGGCACCAGCGCGATCAGCGGCGCCAGGTAGAACAGGAAGGTGCTGGCTTTTTCCGGCACCGTGATTTCCTTGAACAGCAGCTTGAACACGTCGGCGAAGGCCTGGGCCAAGCCCAGCGGACCGACCTGGTTCGGCCCCATGCGCACGTGCATCCAGCCGATGACCTTGCGTTCCCACCACACGTACATCGCCACCGAGATGATCAGCGGCAGTAGCGGCAGCAGGATCAGGCCTATGGCCAGCGACAGGTTGGGCCAGTCGTTGACGAAGGAATTGAACAGCGCGATTACCGAGTCCATGCGCTTATGCCTTGCTGATACTGAGTTCGGCGCCGTAAGCCGGCAGCGCAGCGGTTTCTACGTAACCCGCCTCCAACCAGGCGCCGCCCCTGGGCACGCCGGCACTGACTACCACGGGCAGGGTCGCGGTACCGGCGGCACCGTTGATCTTGACCATGCTGCCGTTTTCCACGCCGAGGCCGGCGGCATCGGCCGGATTCAGGCCCAGCCCTGCGCCGCTGTTGAGCGGATGTGCCTGCAGCGCCGCGGCACGGCGCAGCACCGCGTCGGCGCGGTAGATCGCGACGCTGGCAATGCGCGCCAGGCCCTTGCCGTCGTGGCGGCTGGCGATCTTGGCCTGCAGCTGGGGGACGGTCTGCGCCGGCTTGGCCGCCAGCGCTGCGCGTACTTCGCCGATGTCGGTGAAATCGAAACCGGTCAGTCCCAGCTTGGCACCGAGCGCACGCAGCACCTTCCAGCCCGGACGTGCCTCTCCCGGCGGCTTGGCACCGGCGTTGACGCTCTGGCTGGTGCCGTTGAAATTCACCAGGGTGGCTTCAATCTCAGGCAGTGCCGCAATCGGCAGGATGATGGTAGCCACGGCCTTGAGCGCTTCGGACGCGAATGCGCTGAACGCGATCACGGCATCGGCCTTGCTCAGCGAGGTCATGGCCAGGCCGCCGTCGCCGAAATCGAACGGCGGCTCGGCGCCGTATACAAGGTAGCCTTTGCGCGGCAGGGCCAGCATGGTGCGCGCATCCAGCCCACCGGCAGCCGGCAGCGCGCCGACGCGGCTCAGGCCGATTGCGTTGGCACCGAGCGGCACTTCGTTATAGGCCGAATCAGTAGCCTGGGCGACGAAGCGCGCGCAGGCGCGCAGCAGCGAGGCCTGCGGATGCATGGCCGCGCTTTCGCCAAAGATCAGCAGCGAGCCGCTGGCATCCTTCAAGGCCTTGGCCTGGGCCCTTGCGGCGTCATCGGTCGCGGCCGAGGCCAGCAGTGCAGCGAGTTCCGTCGGCACATCGACGCCCAGTTCGGCAGCGGCCTTGGCCAGTTTCGCCGCTTCGTCGACGAGTGCCGCCGGCGCGGCGATCACCTTGCCGGCGAAGTCGTAGTTGAAATCGAAATCGATGGGGTTGAGCGCATATACCTTGGCGCCACGCTTGGCCGCCTTGCGCACGCGGTGATTTACCAGCGGCAGTTCGTGGCGCAGGTTGCTGCCGAGCAGGAATACCGCATCGGCCTTCTCCACCTCGGCCATGCTGCTGGCAAAGCCCCAGCCTGCCGCCGCGTCGGTGAAGTCGAGCTGGCGCAGGCGGTGGTCGATATGCTTGGAGCCCAGCGCGCGGACGAATTCGGCCAGCAGGTGGCCTTCCTCGTTCGAGGTGGCCGGATGCACCAGGGCGCCGAGATCGTCGCCGCGCACCGTGCGGAGTTTCTCGGCAACGGCATCAAGCGCCTGTTCCCAGCTCACTGCCGCCCACTCGCCGTTTTTCTTCATCAGCGGCTGCGTGGCGCGATCGTCGGCATACAGGCCCTGATGGCTGTAGCGGTCGCGGTCGGACAGCCAGCACTCGTTGATCGCTTCGTTGTCGCGCGGTACGTGGCGCAGCACTTCGCCGCGACGCGTATGCAGCCACAGGTTGGAACCCTGCGCATCGTGATAGCCGAGGCCTTCGCGCGCAATCAGTTCCCAGGCGCGGGCCTGGAAGCGGAACGGCTTGTTGGTCAGTGCGCCGACCGGACAGACATCGATGATGTTGCCGCCGATCTCGCTCTCGATGGTCTTGCCGACGTAAGTACCGATTTCCAGATTTTCGCCACGGCTCATGCCGCCCAGTTCGTACGTGCCGGCGACTTCGCCGACGAAACGTACGCAGCGCGTGCACTGGATGCAGCGCGTCATCTCGGTGGCGATCAGCGGACCGATGTCCTCGTCGGCGACAGCGCGCTTGCGCTCGACGAAGCGGCTGACCGAACGGCCATAGCCCATCGAGATGTCCTGCAGCTCGCATTCGCCGCCCTGGTCGCAGATGGGGCAGTCCAGCGGATGATTGATCAGCAGAAATTCCATCACGTTGCGCTGCGAGCTCAGGGCCTTCTGCGAACGCGTCTGCACCTTCATGCCTTCCATCACCGGCGTGGCGCAGGCGGGCATGGGCTTGGGCGACTTTTCCACTTCGACCAGGCACATGCGGCAGTTGGCCGCGATGGGCAGCTTGTCGTGGTAGCAGAACCGCGGGATCGGCACGCCGGCCTTGTCGGCGGCATGGATGATCATCGAGCCTTTCGGCGCGGTCATCGGCTTGCCGTCGATCTCGATATTGACGTGATCGGGCGGTGTATTCGGGTTGACGGGCTGGGCGCTCATGCGTAATTCGTCCTCAAGCGGCCTTGCCGAGCTGGTCGTCCACGAGCGAGCGCTTGTTGACGATGAAGTATTCGAATTCATGCCAGAAGTGACGCAGCATGCCCTGTACCGGCCAGGCCGCGGCTTCGCCGAACGCGCAGATGGTATGGCCTTCGATCTGTCCGGCCGCCTGCTTGAGCATGGCCAGGTCGCTCAGTTCCGCCTTGCCGTCGACAATGCGCGTGAGCAGGCGGTACATCCAGCCCGTGCCTTCGCGGCACGGCGTGCACTGGCCGCAGGATTCGGCGTAGTAGAAACGGCTGATGCGCTGGCAGGCGCGCACCATGCAGGTGGAATCGTCCATCACGATGACCGCGCCCGAACCCAGGCCAGAGCCGGCTTTCTGGATCGAGTCGTAGTCCATGGTGCAGTCGAGCATGGTCGCCGCTGGCAGCACCGGCATGGAGGAGCCACCCGGAATCACCGCCTTGAGCTGGCGGCCGTTGCGGATGCCGCCGGCCAGTTCGAGCAGATCCTTGAACGGTGTGCCCAGGCGGATTTCGTAATTGCCCGGCTTGGCCACGTGTCCGGAAACAGAAAATATCTTCGGACCACCGTTGTTCGGCTTGCCCTGGTTGAGGAACCACTCCGCGCCCTTGCGCAGGATGGCCGGCACCGAGGCATAGGTTTCGGTGTTGTTGATCGTGGTCGGCCGGCCGTACAGGCCGAAACCGGCAGGGAACGGCGGCTTGAAGCGCGGCTGTCCTTTCTTGCCTTCCAGCGATTCCATCAGCGCGGTTTCCTCGCCGCAGATGTAGGCACCGGCGCCCAGCGCCGTATAGATGTCCACGTCGACGCCCGAGCCCAGGATGTTCTTGCCCAGCAGGCCGGCGGCATAGGCTTCTTTCAGCGCTTCTTCGAAATGCTCGAACGGCTCGTGATGGAACTCGCCGCGCAGGTAGTTGTAGGCAACGGTGGAACCGGTGCAATAGCAGGCGACAGCCAGGCCTTCGATCACCGAATGCGGGTTGAAGCGCAGGATGTCGCGATCCTTGCAGGTACCCGGCTCGGATTCGTCTGAATTGCAAAGAATATACTTTTGCCCCGGCGCGGTACGCGGCATGAACGACCACTTCAGGCCGGTCGGGAAGCCGGCGCCGCCGCGTCCGCGCAGCGAGGACTTCTTCAGTTCCTCGATCAGCGTGGCGGGGTCGGGCTTCTCGGCCAGGATCTTCTTCCAGGCCTCGTAGCCGTCGACCTTGAGGTAGTTGTCGTAGGCCCAGGGCTTGTCGAAATGCAGCGTGGTGTAGACGACCTGGTGATCCTGCGGGGCCGGGCCGACCGGGCCAGTGGAATGCTGTGCCATGTCCTGCCTCACTTCAGACCGTCGAGAATCTGGTCCACCGATTCGGTGGTCAGGTTCTCGTGGTAGTGGCCGTTGACGACCATCATCGGCGCGCCGCAGCAGGCAGCCAGGCATTCTTCCTCGCGCTTGAGGTAGATGCGGCCGTCGCTGGTGGACTCGCCGAGCTTGACGCCGAGCTTCTTCTCGCAATGCCGCACCACGTCTTCGGCACCGTTGAGCCAGCACGAGATGTTGGTGCAGATGGCGACGTTGTTGCGGCCGACCGGCGAGGTCTCGAACATCGAATAGAAACTGGCGACTTCGTACGCCCAGACCGTGGGCAGATCGAGGTACCTGGCCACGGCCGTGGTCAGTTCGTCGGTCAGATAGCCGCCCTGCTGTTCCTGTGCGGCCATCAGGCCCTGGATCAGCGCCGAGCGCTTGCGGTCCGGCGGAAACTTCGACACCCAATGGTCGATGTGCTTGCGCGTGTGCTCGGTCAGTGCGACCAGCGGGTCGACATCCTTGACTTGGTTGTATGTGCCAGTGGCTTTCATGAATGTGCTCCCGTCGCCTCAGCGATCGATTTCGCCGAACACGACGTCATAGGTACCGATCATCGCGACGACGTCGGGCAGCATGTGGCCGCGCACGATCTCGTCCATCGACGACAGATGAGCAAAACCCGGCGCACGCACCTTCAGGCGGAACGGCTTGTTCGCCCCATCGGAAATCAGATAGATGCCAAACTCGCCCTTGGGCGCTTCCACCGCGCTGTAGGTCTCGCCCGCCGGCACGCAATAGCCTTCGGTGAACAGCTTGAAGTGGTGGATCAGCGCTTCCATGTCGTCCTTCATCTCCTCGCGGGACGGCGGAGCGACCTTGAAGTTCTCGATCATCACCGGGCCCGGATTGGCGCGCAGCCATTTCACGCACTGCTCGATGATGCGGTTGGACTGGCGCATTTCCTCGACGCGGACCAGGTAACGGTCGTAGCAGTCGCCCTTGGTGCCCAGCGGAATATCGAAATCCACATTGGCATAAGCGGCATAAGGCTGCTTCTTGCGCAGATCCCAGGCAACGCCGGAGCCGCGCAGCATGGGGCCGCTCATGCCCCAGGCGTTGGCCTGTTCCGGGGTGACCACGCCGATGCCGACGGTGCGCTGTTTCCAGATGCGGTTATCGGTGAGCAGGGTCTCGTATTCGTCGACCTTGCTGTAGAAATCCTTGCAGAAGGCTTCGAGGAAATCGAGCATCGAGCCTTCGCGCCAGGCATTCATGCGCTTGAGGTCGCCGCCCTTGTGCCAGCGCGACTCCTTGTACTGCGGCATGCGCTCGGGCAGGTCGCGGTAGACGCCGCCGGGGCGGTAGTACGTGGCATGCATGCGCGCGCCGGAAACTGCCTCGTAGCAGTCCATCAGCTCTTCGCGCTCGCGGAACGCATACAGGAACACCGCCATGGCGCCGAGATCGAGCGCGTTGGAACCTATCCACATGAGGTGGTTGAGGATGCGCGTGATTTCGTCGAACAGGGTACGGATGTACTGCGCGCGGATCGGCGCTTCGACGCCGACCAGCTTCTCGATCGCCCGCACATAGGCGTGCTCGTTGCACATCATCGACACGTAGTCGAGCCGGTCCATGTAGCCGATGGACTGGTTGAACGGCTTCGACTCGGCCAGCTTCTCGGTGCCGCGATGCAGCAGGCCGATGTGCGGATCGGCGCGCATGATGGTCTCGCCGTCCATTTCCAGCACCAGACGCAGCACGCCGTGTGCGGCCGGATGCTGCGGGCCGAAGTTGATGGTGTAGTTGCGGATTTCCTGCATGGCTTACTTCCCCGCGGCCGCGCTGGTGGCCGCTTCGGCCTGGGCCTGGTCGTAGCGCGAATCGTCGCGGATCACGCGCGGCACCAGCACGCGCGGATCGATACTGACGGGCTCGTAGATGACGCGCTGTTTTTCCGCGTCGTAGCGTACTTCGACGTTGCCGATCAGCGGGAAATCCTTGCGGAACGGATGGCCGACGAAACCGTAGTCGGTGAGGATACGGCGCAGATCCGGATGGCCGTCGAAGACGATGCCGTAGAGATCGAACGCTTCGCGCTCGAACCAGTTCACACCCGGGTGCAGCGCCGTCAGCGAAGGCATGATCGGCAGTGCGTCGTCGTGGCAATGGCTCTTCAGGCGCAGGCGCCGGTTGTGCGTCAGCGACAGCAGCTGCGCCACCACGGCGAAGCGGCCGTGCCGCGCTGCCACCAGTGGACGTTCGGACCAGCGGAAGCGCCCTGGCCCCTGCCCTTCGACGCCGCGGGAGAAGCCCTGGTTGGACACGTCGGTGGTATCCCACTCAGCCTGGCCGTAGCTCAGGTAGTCCACACCGCAGACATCGACCACTTGTTCAAAACGGAACTCGGCCTCGTCGCGCAGCAGCTGCGCCACGCGCAGCCAGTTTTCCGGCAGCACTTCAATCACGGTTTCGCCGCGCCACTCGGTCGCAGCAACGATATCGGCGCCCAAGCGCGCGGTAAGGCGCTGCGCCAGCGTATCAGGCAGGTTGTCGCTCATGCGGAGGTTCCGTTAGCGCGCAATGGTGTTGGTGCGGCGGATCTTTTTCTGCAACTGCAGGATGCCGTAGATCAACGCCTCGGCCGTCGGCGGACAGCCCGGCACGTAGATGTCGACCGGCACGATGCGATCGCAGCCGCGCACCACCGCGTAGGAATAGTGGTAGTAGCCGCCGCCGTTGGCGCAGGACCCCATGGAGATGACCCATTTCGGATCCGGCATCTGGTCGTAGACCTTGCGCAGCGCCGGCGCCATCTTGTTGACCAGAGTGCCGGCGACGATCATCACGTCGGACTGGCGCGGGCTGGGACGGAACACCACGCCGTAGCGATCAAGGTCCAGACGCGCCGCACCGGCATGCATCATTTCCACGGCGCAGCAGGCCAGGCCAAAGGTCATCGGCCACATCGAACCGGTACGCGCCCAGTTGATCAGCGCATCGGCCGAGGTGATGGCGAACCCGCGTTCGACCAGCGGATTGTCGTCACCCGGACGCAGGATGTCGTCGACGCTGGAGACCGGTACCGGATTGTGCATGACCCGGCTGAGGCTGTCGGTCATTCCCATTCCAGCGCTCCCTTCTTCCAGACATAGACGAAGCCGACCACGAGCAGCGCCAGGAACAGGCCCATCTCGATCAGCGCGATGATGCCGATCTGCTTGAACACCACCGCCCAGGGAAACAGGAAGGCGATTTCCAGATCGAAGATGATGAACAGGATGGCGATCAGGTAATAGCGCACGTCGAATTTCATGCGCGCGTCTTCGAAGGCTTCGAAGCCGCATTCGTAAGCTGATCGTTTTTGGGCGTCCGGACGCTTGGGCCCGAGGACAGTACCTACCGCCAGCAGGACCAGACCGAGTCCGGTGGCGATGACGAGAAACAACAGGATGGGCCAATATTCGGCAAGCACGAGTCCGCGAACCTCCGCATCGTTGAAGATGCATCAGCGGCCGCGCGCTGTGCTGAATGCCGCACGACCGTAACTAGATTGGTGCCCAAAGGGGGACTCGAACCCCCACGACCTAAGTCGCTACCACCTCAAGGTAGTGCGTCTACCAATTCCGCCATCTGGGCATGGTGTTCCAACTAGTTCTTCTTCGACTCGTCCGCCTTGGCTTCGGTCTTGTCGTCGGCCTTGGTGGCGACGGCAGGAGTAGCGGGCTGGGGCACCGCGGGCGTTTCGGTACCGGCTGCCGGTGCTGCGACCGGAGCCTGCGGCACATCGCTGGCGGGCGATGCTGCAGCGGGAGCGGTCGTGGCGGGGGCTGCAGGCACTTCTACGCCGGACATGATGCCGAGGTCGTTTTGCGGCTTTGCAATGCCGCCGCGACCGAGGTACATGCCCATGCCCAGACTGAGCAGGAAGAACAAACCGGCCAGGACCGCCGTGGCACGCGACAGGAAGTTCGCAGACCCGCGCGCGCCGAACACTGTTGCCGACGCACCGGATCCGAAACCGGACCCCGCGTCTGCACCAGCGCCGCGCTGCAGCAGGATCAGCGCCACCATCGCCACCGCGATCAGGATATAAAAGACGTTGAAGATCGTAAGCAGCATTTCTCTACTCAGTCTGGCCGCGCGCTCAACGCGCCGCCTCACAAATCTTGAGAAAATCGGCCGCAACCAGGGAGGCGCCGCCGATCAATCCGCCATCCACGTCGGCCTGAGCAAACAGCTCGGCAGCGTTGGAAGGTTTGACGCTGCCACCGTAAAGGATGCGCAGCAAGTTCGTGATTGTAGCATCGCATTTAGCGAGTTGGCTACGAATAAACGCATGTACGGCCTGGGCTTGTTCGGCGCTGGCGGTGCGGCCGGTACCGATCGCCCAGACCGGTTCGTAGGCCACCACGGCGCGTGCGAAAGCGCCGATGCCGCAAGCCTGGACGACCGCATCGATCTGCGCGGCAACGACGGCTTCGGTCTCGCCCGCCTCACGCTGCTGCAGGGTTTCGCCGACGCAGAGTACCGGCACCAGTCCGGCGGCCTGGGCCTGGGCAAACTTGGCCGCGACGCGCTCGTTCGACTCGGCATGATACTGCCTGCGCTCGGAATGACCGACCAGCGCGTAGCGGCAGCCGACGTCCTGCGCCATCGATGCAGCCAGCTCGCCGGTATAGGCACCCTGGGCGTGTTCGCTGACGTCCTGCACGCCGAAACCCAGAGCGCTGCCGGCATGCTCGGCAGCGAGTGCAGCTACGTAAAGCGCAGGCGGGAATACAGCCACATCGCAATGCGCCGGCGCCGCGGCCTGGATGGCGCGCACCAGTTCCGCCGCGCTGGCGGCAGTGGTGTGCATCTTCCAGTTTCCGGCAACGAGCTTGCGACGCATGGATCGGCCACATCCGTGAAAGGGCGCGCAGGATAGCGATGCGCCTGCGCCGGCGCAATGCGCCATTGATAGTGCGCGGTCAGTCGGGTTGAATCGCGCATTCCGGCCGCGGCCGCCAGTCTGCCAAAAGGATAGTCATGTCCCCTGCCCCCACCCGCTGGGCTCTGGTCACCGGCGCGTCCGCCGGCATCGGCGAAGCGTTCGCGCGCGAGCTGGCCGCGCGCCGGCATAACCTTGTACTGACCGCCCGGCGCGAAGATCGCCTGAGCACACTGGCAGCGGAACTGACCCGCGCACACGGCATTGCCGTCGATACGATTGCCGCCGACCTGGCCGAACCGGCTGCCGTGGCCGATCTCTGCGCGGAACTCGAACGCCGCGGTCTGGCCATCGATGTGCTGGTCAACAACGCCGGCTACGGCGTACCCGGCCATTACCTGAGCCAGCCCTGGCAGCGCCATGCGGATTTTCTGCAGGTACTGGTGACTGCGCCCTGCGAACTGGCATACCGCCTGCTGCCGGGCATGCAGCAGCGTGGCTACGGCCGCATTGCCAATATCGCATCGCTGGCCGGCCACGTGCCAGGCTCGGCCGGCCACACCATGTACGCCGCGTCGAAGGCCTTCCTGATCAAGTTCTCGCAGTCGCTGGCACTGGAAAACCGCGACAAGGGCGTGAATGTCTGCGCCGTCTGCCCGGGCTTTACCTGGTCGGAATTCCACGATGTGGTCGGCTCGCGCGAACAGGTATCGAAGATGCCGAAATGGATGTGGATGACTGCCGCCGCGGTCGCGCGCGAAGGTGTGGAGGCAACCGAGCGCGGCGATATTGTCTACGTAACCGGCCGTGCCAACCGTTTCATCAAGGGCCTGATGAAACTGCTGCCGGATTCGTTCGCCCTGGCCATGGTGCAACGCCGCTCCAAGGATTTCCGCGTGCAGGAACCGATTCAATGACGCCAGCGCCGCCGGCGGCGCAGCTTGCGCCGGCAGTCTGGTGGCATTGGCTGCTTCTGTGCGGCTTGGCCGCGCTGCAGGTCTGCACGGCGCTGGGCATGGCCGGCACGCCCGACACCTTGCGCGACATGTATTTCGCGCAGCAACTGGCCACGGGGGCGCAATGGCCGCTGGATGGGCCGGTGATCTACAACACCCTGCACCTGGGGCCACTGTGGTACTACCTGCTCGGCGCCAGCCTGTGGCTGCTGCCCTTTCCACTGACCGTGCCGGCGACGATCGCCCTTGTCGCCGCACTGAAATACCTGCTGGCGTATCTGATCGGCCGCCGCTACGGCGGCGCCCAGCTCGGACTGCTGTTCGTGCTGGCCAGTTTTGCGCCGGGCTGGTCGTCTTTCGCGCTCGCTGCGATGACGCATACCACGGCCGTAGAAGCCGCCGTACTGTTCGGTCTGTGGAGCAGCCTGTACTACCGTGACCGTCCGGGGCCGGCGCGCGCGTTGGTGCTGGGACTGGCTGCGACCGCAATGTTGCATGCTCATCCGACCACGCTGCTGCTGGGCAGCCTGTTCGTATTGCATGCGCTGAGCAGTGTCGACAAGTGGACATGCCGACTGCGCGACCTGGCTGTCGTTGGCCTGATCGGCCTGCTCAGTCTGATGCCGATGCTGATCGCCCAGGTCCAGGCCGGCTATACCGACCTCGCCACCTTGCAGGGCTATGCAGCGCGCGATCCGGCGGCCCCGACCCTGACACGCCTGGCCGCGATGCTGCTGAGCCTGGCTGGCTACGGCGCCGATTATGCGGCGCGCTATTGGCTGGAGCTGACGCCGGGCTGGCGTCGCGCGCTGATGGCGGCGCATCTGTCCGGCCTGGCCGCCTGCCTGGTTGCCGCCGTGCATGCGCAGATGCCGCAACGGCGCCAGCTGGCCTGGACCCTGCTCGCACTGCTGCCGCTGCAATCCTTCTTCGTACTCGCGCTGCGCCCGGTAACGCCATATTGGATGTTGTTTGCGCATCTGCCGCTACTGGCCTTGCTGGTTGCCCTGGGCCTGCAACGCCTGCTGCAGGCCGGCCGCGCCGCACGCTGGCTGACCTGGGCCCTGCTGGCCCTGTGGAGCGGCAGCTCGCTGGCGATCCACTGGACCCTGGCCCACCCGGCCAGCGAGGCGCTGCTGCCGCTGGCCCGGCCGGGCCAGCAGGGCCTGATGGATGCTATCCAGCACCTGACGGGGGCCGAACGCCATACCATCCTGCTGCTGCCGCTGCAGGACCGCTACGCGATCACAGCACCGCTGTGCGTACCGACCACGCTGTATGCGCACTACGCCGAGTTCATCGACCAGTCGCTGGGCGTGGGTTTGCTCGCCCGCTGCGGGCACAGGAACCAGGTCCAGATCGGTGGCCCGCCGCAGGGCCAGGCGCTGCTCGGCCTGCGCGACCATGCCTGGGCACAGATCGGCGAAACGGCGCCGCAGCGCCTTGCCCATCTGGGCTATACGCCAATCGGTGCGATCTGGCATGCGGGTTCGCCATCGCCCGCTGCCGTGCCGGGACTGTTTCCGGCGCATCCGGGCCTTGCGGTAAGCCCGCGCGATTTTGTCGTGAACGGAAAATCCGCTGCCGGCGAACTGGTCGTAGTGGCGCATCGGGCCGCCTTCTACGAGCCGTTCGCCGTGACCGCGGCCAGCGCTGGCGGCGAGGCATTGCAGCCGCTGTATCGCGATCAGATCACCGCGATCTACCGCGCACCGCGCGATCGCGGCGATGCCGTGGACTGGACCTTGAACGTGCACGCGACACCAGACCACGTCGACGTAGTGACGCTACCGCCGGCAACGGCCAGCGCGCCGTAGCTGGCGGGGAAAGAGCGCGCCATGGCGCGCTTTTTCCATTTTCCCTTCGTTCGCTCGGTCGGTCGGCGCTGGCGCTCCGCGCGGGTGCGTCAGGCGAGCTTGATCTCGCGCAGGCGCTGCATCAGGTATTCGTGCGAGGTGATCGATTCGCTGTAGCGGCTGGGATTGTCGGTGCTGATGCACGAGGCCAGCGGATCGAGTACCACGTCCGGATTCGGATGCAGGAAGAACGGCACCGAATAGCGTGGCTTGCGCGCCAGTTCGCCCGGCGGATTGACCACGCGATGGGTCGTCGACGGATAGACGTGATTGGTCAGGCGCTGCAGCATGTCGCCGATATTCACCACGATGGTGTCGGCGTCGGACGTGAACGGCACCCAATCGCCGACGCGCGATTTCACTTCCAGGCCGGCGGCGCTGGCACCGACCAGCAAGGTGATGAAGTTGATGTCTTCGTGCGCACCGGCGCGCACATTCGGAATATCCGGCGCGGTGATTGGCGGATAGTGGATGGGACGCAGGATGGAATTGCCGACATCGGTCTTGTCTTCGAAGAAGTTCTCCGGCAGCTCGATATGCAGCGCCAGTGCGCGCAGCACGCGCGTGCCGAGTTCGTCCAGCGCCGTATACAAGGCGTAGCCGTATTCGCGAAAGCCGGCAACTTCGCTGGGCCACAGGTTCGGCGGCATCACGTCGGCGAAGCGCGAATCGCGGGGAATTTCCCGGCCGATATGCCAGAACTCTTTCAGATCGGGATAGTGGGAATCTTTCGCCGTTTCCACACCGAACGCGGTATAGCCGCGCGCACCGCCGCTGCCCTTGAGGTGGTACTGCATCTTGGTTTCGGACGGCAGGGCGAAGAACTCGCGGAAACGTTCGTAGGCGCCGTCGATGAGCGCGGTATCGATGCCGTGGCCGCGAATGCCGGCAAAGCCCCATTCGCGGTAGGCGGCGCCCAGTTCGGCAACGAAGGCGTCGCGGTCGGTGTCGTAGCGGCGGATGTCCAGGGTCGGGATGGCTGACATGAGTAGGTTCCGGAGCTTGGGGAACAAGCGGCGCAGGACACCGCTGCGAGTGCGCCGCCGCCGCGGCAGCGCTGGCCGAATTCAGGCAGATTCTGTGGCCGCGGATTCTACGGCGCGGGCGAGCCGCCCGGCCAGCGCGTCGACCAGGGCCGCATCGGCCGCCTCGATGGTGACGCGGATCAGCGGCTCGGTACCGGAAGCCCGCAGCACCAGGCGGCCGCGGCCTTCCAGTTCGCGTTCGACCACGCTGCGCTCGGCCAGCACCTGGACATGTTCGAGCAGGCGGCCGGCATTGCCGCTGACGCGCACATTGCGCGTGATCTGCGGTAGGCGTTCCCAGCCGGTACAGGCCTGGGCCAGGGTCTGGCCGTTGCGCACCAGCACTTCCAGCAGCTGCAGCGCCGCCACGATACCGTCGCCGGTCGAGGCGCTGTCCAGGCACAGGATATGACCCGAGGCTTCGCCGCCGAGCATGCCGGCGGTTTCCTTCAGTGCCTGCATCACATAGCGGTCGCCCACCTTGGCACGCAGAAAACCGATTCCCGCTGCAGCAAATGCGCGCTCCAGGCCGTAATTGGTCATCAACGTGCCCACCACCGGACCGCTGAGGCGGCCGCTGCGCTGCCAGTCGCTGGCCAGTACGTAGAGGATGTCGTCGCCATCGACCAGGCGCCCGCCAGCATCGACGAACAGTACGCGGTCGCCGTCGCCGTCGAAGGCGATGCCGAGGTCGGCACCCTGCTCGACCACGGCACGCTGCAACGCCGCCGGACTGGTGGAACCGCAGTCGCGGTTGATATTCAGGCCGTCGGGTTGGGTGCCTATGCTGCTGACGCGCGCGCCCAGCTCCTCGAACAGCTTGGGTGCGATCTGGTAAGTGGCGCCGTGGGCGCAGTCGACCACCAGCTTGAGGCTGCGCAAGCTGAGGTCATGCGGAAAAGTGGAATTGCAGAATTCGCCGTAGCGCGTGGCCGCGTCGCTGACGCGCACGGCCTTGCCGATCTGTTCCGACGGCACGGTTTCGAACGGCGCTTCGAGTTCGCGCTCGATCGCCGCCTCGACGTCGTCGGCCAGCTTCTCGCCATCGGCGGAAAAGAATTTGATGCCATTGTCCTGGTGCGGGTTGTGCGAAGCGCTGATCACGATGCCGGCGCTGGCGCGCAGGCTGCGCGTGAGATAGGCAACAGCCGGCGTCGGCATGGGCCCGAGCAGCCGTACATTGGCACCAGCGGCAACCAGGCCGGCTTCCAGCGCCGATTCGAACATATAGCCGGAGATGCGCGTGTCCTTGCCGATGACGACGGTCGCGTCGCCGTCCGGTCCGGTCAGTACCTTGCCGGCGGCACGGCCCAGCTTGAGCATGAATTCGGCGGTGATCGGCCACTGCCCCACGCGGCCGCGGATGCCGTCGGTGCCGAAATACGTGCGCTTGCTCATGCGGGGGCTCGGTTTGCCTTAAGGGTCGGCAAGCATAGCGCGGGCTGTTGCGGGACGCCTCTCAGTCGTCGTCGCCCCAGCGCAGGCTGGGCGCTGCACTCTTGCGCACGGCCGCAGGTTGGGCCACCGGCAGCCAGATCTTGAGCGCATCCACGGTCGCGGCCACGTCGTGGACGCGCAGGATCGCGGCACCGCGCTGGGCCGCGATCAGCGCCGCAGCGACCGAGGCGTATACGCGCTCGGCCGGTGCCTGGCGCCCACTCAAGGCGCCGAGGAAAGATTTGCGCGACAGGCCGACCAACAGCGGCGCGCCGAGGTTGGCAAACTGCTGCAACTCGCGCAGCAAGGCCAGGTTGTGTTCGAGCGTCTTGCCGAAACCGAAGCCCGGATCGACCAGCAGGCGCTTGCGCGGAATACCGGCCAGCTCGCAGCTGAAGATGCGATCGGCGAGGAAGCGCTTGATGTCAGCGACCACTTCGTCGTAGTGCGGCTCAGCCTGCATGCTGCGCGGCTCACCCTGCATATGCATCAGGCAGACCGGCACCTGCAGATCGGCTGCGGCATCGAGTGCGCCGTCCAGGCGCAGCGCATGCACGTCATTGATCAGGCCGGCGCCAGCGGCGACAGCGGCGCGCATCACGCCGGGCTTGGAGGTATCGATGGAAATCGGTACGTGCGTCTGCCGCGCCAAGGCCTCGATCACGGGGATGACGCGGCGGCGTTCTTCATCTTCGCCGACGGCTGCCGCCCCCGGTCGGGTGGATTCGCCGCCGATGTCGAGCAGGTCGGCGCCTTGCTCGACCAGTTGCAGGCCGTGTGCGATCGCCGCCGCCGCATCGAAGTGATCGCCGCCGTCGGAGAACGAATCGGGCGTGACATTGACGATGCCGCAGACCAGCGGCCGGTCCAGCACCAGCTCGCGGCCGGCGCAGTCGAGGGTTGGGTGGATCATGCTATTGGCTCGCTCCGTATTGGCGGACGTGGACGAAAGCCACCCCGGAAAAGACAAAATACACAAAAGCAAAAGGCCGCAGATGCGGCCCTTTGCGCAGGTATTGCAGACTCGCCTACTCGCCGAGCGAATTCCGCGTCACGGCAGCATCGCCGATCGGGCTTTCGCCGCGCGGGCCGCTGGCCGGCGTGTTGCTGCTGGGCTTGGTCGGCGTCCAGTCTTTCGGTGGCGGCGGCTCGCGGCCTTCCATGATCGCGTCGATCTGCGTCGCATCGATGGTTTCGTACAGCAGCAAGGCCTGGGCCATCTTGTGCAGTTTTTCCATGTTCTCGGTCAGGATATGCGTAGCTTCCGCATAGGCCTTGTCGAGGATGCTGCGCACCACTTCGTCGATCTTGCGCGCCGTCTCGTCCGAGACATTCTTGTGCTGGGTCACCGAACGGCCGAGGAATACCTCGTCTTCCTGCTCGCCGTAGGCGATAGGGCCGAGTTCGTCCGACAGACCCCACTTGGTCACCATGTTGCGCGCCATCTCGGTTGCCCGCTTGATGTCGTTGGACGCGCCCGTAGTCACCTTGCCTGCACCGAAGATCAGCTCTTCCGCAACGCGGCCGCCGTAGAGCGAGCAGAGGTTGCTGTGGATAAAGGTGCGGTTGTAGCTGTAGCGATCGCCTTCGGGCAGGAACATGGTCACGCCCAGCGCACGGCCGCGTGGAATGATGGTGACCTTGTGCACCGGATCGTGCTCGGGCATGACACGGCCGACGATGGCATGACCGGCCTCGTGATAGGCGGTATTGCGCTTTTCGTCTTCGCTCATGGCCATGGAGCGGCGCTCCGCGCCCATCATGATCTTGTCCTTGGCCCGGTCGAAATGGCTCATCACCACTTCGCGCGAGTTCTCGCGGGCGGCGAACAGGGCGGCTTCGTTGACCAGGTTGGCCAAGTCGGCGCCGGAGAAGCCCGGCGTGCCGCGCGCGATAACCATGGGCTCGACGTCGGCGGATACCGGCACCTTGCGCATATGCACCTTGAGGATCTGCTCGCGGCCGCGCACATCGGGCAGCGGCACCACGACCTGGCGGTCGAAGCGGCCCGGACGCAGCAGCGCCGGATCGAGCACGTCCGGCCGGTTGGTCGCGGCAATGACGATGACGCCTTCGTTGCCTTCGAAACCGTCCATCTCGACCAGCAGCTGGTTCAAGGTCTGCTCGCGCTCGTCATGGCCGCCACCCAGGCCGGCACCGCGATGACGGCCGACCGCGTCGATTTCGTCGATGAAGATGATGCAGGGCGCGTGCTTCTTAGCCTGCTCGAACATGTCGCGCACGCGGGCCGCGCCGACGCCGACGAACATCTCGACGAAATCGGAACCGGAAATGGTGAAGAACGGCACCTTGGCTTCGCCGGCAATGGCCTTGGCCAGCAGCGTCTTGCCGGTACCGGGCGAACCGACCATCAGCACGCCGCGGGGAATCTTGCCGCCAAGCTTCTGGAACTTGCCCGGATCGCGCAGGAAGTCGACCAGTTCCTTCACGTCGTCCTTGGCCTCGTCACAACCGGCCACGTCGGCAAAGGTGATCTTGACCTGGTCTTCGCCTTGCAGGCGTGCACGGGAACGACCGAAGCTCATCGCACCGCGGCCACCGCCGCCGGACTGCATCTGGCGCATCACATAGATGAGGAACCCGATGAACACCAGGAACGGCGCCCAGGTGACCAGGATGTTGAGCAGCGAGAAGCCGTTGTCGGAAGGCTCGACGCGCATCTTGTCGACCTTTTTCTGCAGCTCGTTGATGTTCTCGTCCGTGGGCAGGAAGGTCGTGCGCACGGAACTGCCGTCCTTGAGCTTGGCCTCGATGCTGCGGTTGTCGTTGCGCACGAGGACTTCGGCGACCGAGTTGTGCTCGACCTTGTCCATGAAATCGGAATAGGCGAGATCCTGCGTGCCTGCGCCGCGCTGGTCGAAGCTACGGAAAACCGTGAGCAGCACTACGGCGATGATCAGCCAGAGCAGCAGGTTCTTGGCCATGTCATTCATCTATAACACTCCTTACTTACGCCGGCCCCGAGCCAGCGCATAGACTTCGTTGGATCGCGCCCGCGAAGCCTTGGGTTTACGGATGCTGACGCGGGTAAATGCCGTCCGCAAGTTCCTAACGTACTCGTCGAAGCCGATGCCCTGGAACAGCTTGATCAGGAAATCGCCTCCGGGCTTGAGCCAGCGGCCGGAAAAATCCAGCGCCAGTTCGGACAGATGCATGGCCCGCGTCTGGTCGACCAGGTCCACGCCGCTCATATTGGGTGCCATGTCCGACAGTACAAGATCCACCTGGGCGCCGTTGAGTTGCGCCTCCAGCTGTGCAAGAACCGCCTCTTCGCGGAAATCGCCGCAGATGAAGTCCACTCCGGAAATGCCCTGCATCGGCAGAATATCAAGGGCGACGATACGGCCCCTGCCTTTCAGTTTTTCGTTGACCAGCTGCGACCAGCCGCCGGGCGCAGCGCCCAGGTCGACCACGGTCATGCCCGGCTTGAGCAGATCGTCGCGCTCCAGCAGCTCGTCCAGCTTGAAAACCGCACGCGAGCGATAGCCCTCGGCCTGGGCTTTCTTGACGTAGGGGTCTTTGAAATGTTCTTGCAGCCAGCGTTGGCTACTCTTGCTGCGCGAGGACATGGCGTATTACCGGGCTGAGCCGGATCAGGAAGGACAACGGGCCGGGCATGATACCCTGTCGTCCTTGCCTGCGGTGCAGCGCCGCGTCTTGCCTTCGATTCCCATGTCCCTCAGCAATAGCCAGCGCCGTTACCTGCGCGGTCTCGCCCACGATCTCAAACCCGTCATCCTGGTCGGCGCCAAAGGCGTCACCGAAGCCCTGATCCAGGAATTCAGCCTGGCCCTGGATCATCACGAACTGGTCAAAGTGCGCATTCCGGCCGAAGACCGCAGCGAATTTGCCGCCCACGCCGCCCAGCTGGCCGAAGCGACCAAATCCGAAACCGTTCAGACCATAGGCCGTACCGCGGTGTATTTCCGCCGCAACGCGGAAAAGCCGGTCATCGCTCTGCCCCGCTGAGTCCGCCATGCAGCTGTCGCTGAACCGGCCGGGCGAATACCTGTTCATACGGCGCGTTGCCGCCGAGGCAATCACCGTCGTCGACCGCGAGCTGCAACACAGCTTCGTGCTGGCACCGGACCGGGCCATCGAAGCCTGGCCGGTGAACGCGGTCGGCGCGATCGATACCGCCGCGATCGCGCCGATACTTGAGCTGAAGCCTGCCGTTGTCATCCTCGGCAGCGGCTCGCGCATCGTATTTCCGTCGCAGGCGATACTGGCGGAATTCCTGCGTCGCGGCATCGGCATCGAAGTGATGGACAACGCCGCCGCGGCGAGAACCTTCAATGTGCTGGTCGGCGAGGGCCGCAAGGTCGTTGCGGCGTTTATCCTGCCGGCGCCTTCAGGCATTCCGTAGAACGGCGGGCATTGCGCTATCCGTTTGCGACGCCAGGACGAACAGCAGCCCGGCCGCACGCCACACTAGCCAGCTTCAGGACCGCCCACGCCATCCGCCTCGCCAATCCGCCGCAGGCGCGCCAAGGCTTCCACCTGGATCTGCCGCACGCGTTCGCGCGTAAGGCCCAGCTCGCCCGCAATCTCGGCCAGCGTCTGCGCCGCATGCCCGGCCAGGCCGTAGCGGCGCTCGACCACCAGGCGCTGGCGCGGATTGAGCTTTTCCAGCCACTGTGGCAGGCGTCCGCCGGCAATTTCGTTGAATTCGCTGCCAGCGACAACGCTGCTGGTTTCGGCGGATATCTGCTCGACCAGGGCACGATCGTCGGCTTCGGACATCGGAGCATCCAGCGAGCGGATTTCCTCGGTCACGCAAAACAGCGCAGCGACGTCGCCAGTCGACTTGTTCAGGGCCTGGGCGAGTTCTTCCTGGGTCGGCTGGCGTCCCAGGCTCAGCAGCAGTTCGCGCCGGGCGCGCAAAGCCTGGGCCAGCTCGCGCAGCACATGTACCGGCACGCGCACGGTACGGCCCTGCTGCATCAGCGCGCGCTGCACCGACTCGCGTATCCACCAGCTGGCGTAGGTGGAAAATCGCAGGCCGCGGGCCGGATCGAATTTCTCCACGGCACGGATCAGGCCGAGATTGCCCTCGGCGATCAGGTCCAGCAGCGGCACGCCGCGGCCGACGAAGCTGCGCGCGATCGCCACGACCAGGCGCAGGTTGGCCTCGATCATCTGCCGCCGCGCCTCGCCGTCCCCCAACGCCACGCGCTCGCCCAGGCCCCGCTCGCCGGACGCGTCGAGCAGCGGAATCAGGCCGATTTCGTTCAGATAGGCACTGGTGGAATTGCGCGTTTCCTCGCCCTGCGGCGGCTCGATCGCATCGAGCAAGGCCAGCATGTCGTCAGCGTCCAACGACGGTTCTTCGCGCAGGGGTGAACTCATTGCGCCAGCATACTCCCAGGCGGTTGCGCCAGAGCTGTGGCGCGTCGGTGTCGTTGTTGCCAGGCCTGCGGCGAGGCAGGCGAATGCATATTCGGAAAAACGCTGCGGACAGGCTCAAGCGGACATAAACCCGGGGCCGGGCCCGCAGCCGGACAGGATCGCCCGCGCCACAGGAAGGCCGTGCTCACGACAGGCATGTCGTGGGCACGACAACCTAGCAGCCGCTCCTTCGCCGCTCAGCGCGCGGGCAAATACTCCAGCGGGTTGACCGGCTTGCCGTTGCGGCGGATTTCAAAATGCAACATTTCCCGGTTGGAGCCGCCCATCTCGGCAATAGCCTGGCCAGCCTTGACCGTATCGCCTTCCTTGACGAGGCGTTTGCGGTTATGCCCGTAAGCCGACAGGAACGAGGCGGAATGCTTGACGATGATCAGCTCGCCGTAACCGAGCAGTCCGTTACCGCTGTAGACGACCGAACCGTCCGCCGCCGCCGCGACAGCCGCTCCGGCGCTGCCGGCGATATCAACGCCCTGGCGGGTCTGGTCGCCGGCAATGAAGGTGCCGACCACCTTGCCGCTGGCCGGCCAGCGCCAGCTGACGCCGCCGCTGTTGAGTACCGGCGTGGTCGGCCCAGGCGTGGCCACTGCCGTGGTATTCGCGCCGGGCGCCAGTGCGCCGGACTTGGCCGGCAGGGCGACCGGATCGGCCGCAGGCGTGGTCGCTGCCGGCGCCGGTGGTGTCGGCACCGGTGCAATCGCCGGTATCGGCTGCGTCGCCGCGGCAACCGAATTGGCCGGCGGCTTGCTCGCCGGCAGCGTACCCGGCGGACGCTCGTTGCTCGGCGGCGTGGCGCTGCGCACCGCCAGCGGATCGACCTTGCTGTTCGGCCCGCTGGCCGGAATGCTGGTCGGCGCCGTCGTCGCACTGGCGCCCGGCGCGGGCCGCCGCGGCGGTTCCGGCGGCAGCTCGCTGATGCGTGTCGGCGCTGGCGCGGACGGCACTGCCGCAACGGCGACGCCGGCAGGCGGTGCTTCCTCGCCCAGCTTCAGCTGCTGCCCCACATAGATGCGATACGGCGCCTCGATATGGTTGAAGCGGGCGATTTCGCGGAAATCCAGCCCGTTCTTGAAGGCGATCGAATACAAGGTGTCGCCCGCCACGACCTTGTGCGTGGCGACCTGGCTGCCCTGGCGCACGGCCCGCGGTGCGGTTTCGCGCGGCGGCTGACGTTCATCCAGGGCGATGTCTTCCACCGGCGCCGGCGGCGTGGTGGCGCAGGCGCTGAGCAGCAGCGCCAGCGTCCATGCCGTACCGCGGCAGATCCTGTCCACGCCCCTGTTCGCGTGAGTCACGTCGTCTTCCTTCAATGCCGCAGCTTCAACCAGAGGATCAGGCCGGCAAACAGCAGCAGCGCCGCCCAGCCCACCCACTCGATGTACTTGTGCAATACCGCCTCGGCCCTGGGCCCGCCGAGCCGGATCACTCCGGCCAGCAGGTAGACGCGCTTGCCGCGGCCGATAATCATGCTGGCGACAAAAGCCAGCATCGGCACGCCGACAATGCCCGAGGCCCAGGTGAAGATCTTGAGGGGAACCGGCATGAATCCGGCCAGAACCAGCAGCCAGAAAGCGGTCCAGGCGCTGTTCGCCACGGTCGTGCGCAACTCCAGTACCAGCGCGTCGATGCGCGGCAGCCAGCCCAGGTAGTCCAGCAGCGGCCGCAACAGGTCGAAAGCGTAGTGGCCCAGCACATAGCCGACCACGGCACCGATCACGGAGAACACCATGCTGATGGTGGCGTAGCGCGCCCAGCGGCTGGGCCTGGCCAGGGTCATCGGTGCCAGCATCACCTCCGGCATCACCGGGAAAATGATCGCCTCGACAAAACTCAGGCCCGCCAACAGGCGCTCGGCCTGGGGATGAGCCGCCCATTGCAGGGCTTTTTCGTACAGCGGCTTGAACAATTTCATGCGCGTTCCGTCCGTGGACAAATCGACATTTACAGAACGCCGCTCAACAGCGGCACGAAACTCACGGCACACAGCACCTCGCGCACGCGGCCGTCGCCGTCGGGCCGGATGCGCACCAGCTGCTGGCGCCCGGCCGCTCCGACCGGCGCGACGAGCACGCCGTCAGGAGCGAGCTGGTCGAGCAAGGCATTTTCCAGGGTAACGCCGGCAGCAGTAAGTACGATGCCGTCAAAAAGTGCTTCTTCCGGCCAGCCCAGGCGGCCGTCGTCATGCTTGGAGCGGATATTGGCGATGCCGAGCTTGCGAAAGCGCCGGCGCGCATTGCGCAGCAGTTCCTCGATACGCTCGACCGTATGCACCTGCTCGACCAGGCCAGCCAACACCGCAGCCTGGTAGCCCGACCCCGTGCCGATTTCCAGCACCCGCTTCGGCGTCTGGAATTCCAGCAGCGCCTCGCTCATGCGTGCGACCACCCAGGGCTGCGAGATGGTCTGGCCCTGGCCGATGGGCAGGGCGGTGTCTTCGTAGGCGCGCGTGGCCAGCGCCTCTTCCACGAACAGATGACGCGGCAGCTGGCGCATCACTTCCAGTACGCGGCGATCCTTTATGCCGTCGGCCTGCAGGCGCTCGATCAGGCGATCGCGCGCGCGCTGCGACGTCATGCCCAGGCCGCGCGCTTCCGGACTCAGGCGCGAGTACGCGCTCATGCGCCGGCCTGCTCCGCGCTTTGCTCCAGGCTGACCACCCATCCGGCGACTTTTTCCAGCGCCTGGTAACGCGTCAGATCGACATGGATCGGCGTGATCGAGATGTAGCCGTCGCGCACGGCGTGGAAATCGGTGCCGGGACCGTCATCTTCGGCTTCGCCAGCCGGGCCTATCCACCAGATCGGCCGACCGCGCGGATCCCGTTCGCGGATGCACGGCGCGGACCGGTGGCGCCGGCCCAGCCGCGTCACGGCGAAGCCGCGGATTTCATTCCAGGGCCGGTCAGGTACGTTGACGTTGAGGATGGTATCGGCCGGCAGCGGATCGACCAGCAGGCGCTGCATCAGCACCAGGGCGGCCTGGGCCGCGGTTTCGTAATGTTCGGCCTGATGGTTATGGCAGACCAGCGATACCGCGATCGCCGGCAGGCCAAGGAAGCGCCCTTCCATCGCCGCCGACACGGTACCGGAATAGATCACGTCGTCGCCGAGGTTGGGTGCGTTGTTGATGCCGGAAACCACGATATCGGGCTGGAAATCCAGCAGTCCGGCCAGGGCCAAGTGGACGCAGTCGGTCGGTGTGCCGGCGACGCGGTAACGGCCGTCGTCCATGCGGCTGACACGGATGGGCTGGTCCAGGGTGAGCGAATTGCTGGCGCCGGAACGGTCCCGGTCCGGTGCGACGACAGTGACGGAACCGGCGACAGCCAGGCGTTCGGCCAGTACGCGTATGCCCGGCGCATCCACGCCGTCATCGTTGGAAACCAGAACTCGCATGCGGGCAACCTGTTGAGACAGGCGGAAAGTTTAGCGGAATTCGGCCCGCTCTCCCGCATTGCCGCAAGCCCGGCTTGGCCGCACCATTGCCGCCAAGCTCACGCCGCGACCGGATTTCCATGCGCAAGCGCCAACGCCTCACTCCGCTGGTCAGCGACGCCGACCGGGAACTGTTCGAACAGGCCATAGGCCCGGTACGCCGGCACCAGCCGGCCGAACCGGCCCAGGCGCTGCCGCGGCCCGAACCGGAAGCGCGCCAGTTCGCCCTGGACGAGGCCCGCGTGCTGGACGAACTGCTGACCATGCAGTTCGACCCTGCCGAGATCGAGATCGGCGAAGAGCTGAGCTACCTGCGCGACGGCTATCGCCCGGACCTGCTCAAGCGGCTCAAGCGCGGCAGTTTCAGCGTGCAGGACGAGATCGACCTGCACCAGATGACCGGCGAGGTCGCGCGTGCAGCGATCGTGGGTTTCCTGGCCGAGGCACAGCGCCGCGGCCTGCAATGCATCAAGCTGATCCACGGCAAGGGCCTGCGTTCGCGCCCTGGCGGTCCGGTGATCAAGCGGCTGGTGGACAAGATGCTGCGTCAGCGCGACGACGTGGTCGCGTTCGCCTCGGCCCGGTCCGAACAGGGCGGAACCGGGGCGGCGGTGGTATTGCTCAAGCTGAAGCGCTGAGCCGTCGGATCAGTCGTCGCTGTTCTTTTTGTTCTTCTGCGGCAAGTTGACCCAGGTCACCGCGTAGCCGCGATCGCTGGCCCACTTGTTCACCGAGACGATTTTTTCCTGGTCGATCCTGTCGTTGTCGCCATAGCTAGCCTTGGCCGAGGACGGCCCGCCGCTGGTGGCACAGCCGCCCAGAGCCAGGCCGAGCAGCATTACCGGGCCGATCCAAAGTGCGCGTTTCATGGGGTATTCCTCCTGCGTGAATTCGTCGTGCGCCCGGTCTGGCGGCGCGGTGTGAATTCAGTATAGGAAGCGTTTTCCAGCGCGGAAGCGCCGTTGGCCCAACTCGCGATTTCCGCTACAGCCGCAGTCGCTGGCGCCTATTCCTGCATCGCCCCTGGGCTGTCGACCACAGCAAACTCGGCCAGCTCGCGCAGCAACGTCGTGGCATAGCAGCCCGCCGGCAGGGCGAACTGCAGGCAAAGGCCGGCGTCGTTCCACTGCCAGCTCAGCTCCTGGGCGTACAGGCGCAGGCTGCGCCGTTCCTGCGCCAGCCCGGCTTTCTCCAGGCCGGCCGCGAGTTCCGCCTGCTGCGCAGCCACCGTGCGTTCGCGCTCGGCGCAGGCAGCCGCACTGCGCAGCGCGCCTTCGCCCCAGAGCGGGCCGGTCGGATGAATATCGCCCTCGCGCAGGCGCCGGCGCAGCTCGTCCGTTGCCGCCTCGGGACCGAAGATGCTGTGCGTGCCGGCCAGCATCCAGACATCGCCCTCGACAGCCTGGTCCCAGTCTCCCGCGGCGACGCGCTGCGCCAGCACCGCGTTGAACAGGGTGGAGCGTGCCGCCGACAGCAGCAGGCTGCGTTCGTGCCGCGGCACGCGCCGTCCGGCGAACATGGCCAGCGCACGCGCAGCATTGTCGCCGTCGCGGCCGAAGCGCTGTTCGCCGAAATAGTTCGGCACGCCGCCCGCGCGCATCGCGGCCAGGCGCTGCTCGGCCTGTGCGGCATCGCCCCGTACCTCGCGCAGCTGGATGCGGAAACAATTGCGCTTGAGTGCACCGCGCTTGAGCTTGCGCCCATGCCGCTGCGCCTCCAGCACATGGAATTCGTCGTTGGCCAGCGTGCTCCAGTCGATCTCGCGCTTGATCGGCACCGGCACGCAGAATGTCTGCCGCGTCACTGCATGGCGGTCCTTCAGCCCGGCATAGCTGACCGCTTCGGGCGCCACGCCGGCAAAGCGCGCAATCGCCTTGGCCACCCATTCGGTATTGGCCGAGCGCTTTTCCACCCGCAGCAATACGTGCTCGCCGCTGCCGTCGGCGGCAAAGCCCAGGTCCTCGTCGACGAAGAAATCTTCCGGCTGCGCGCGCAGGCGCGCCAGCAGCACTGCTCCGCCGTGCGCCCGCGGCCAGGCACTCATGCGCGCTGCAACAGCACGACGGCCATCGCCGCAATGCCTTCGCTGCGGCCGGTAAAACCCAGCTTCTCACTGGTCGTGGCCTTCACGCTGATGTCGTCCACGCTGCAGTCCAGGTCGGCCGCCAGCACGGCGCGCATGGCCGGCGCGTGCGGCCCGACCTTGGGCCGTTCGGCAATCACGGTGATGTCCGCATTGCCCAGGCGATAGCCGCGCTCGCGCAGCAGCAGCTGGCAGTGACGCAGGAAGCTGCGGCTGTCCGCATCGCGCCAGCGTTCGTCGCTGGGCGGAAAATGCTGGCCTATATCGCCCAGTGCCAACGCGCCGAGCAGCGCATCGCACAAGGCATGGATGACCACATCGCCGTCAGAATGCGCCACCACGCCGTGTGTGTGCGGCACCTTCACCCCACCCAGCATCGTGTGGTCGCCGGGGCCAAAGGCGTGTACGTCGAAACCCTGTCCGATGCGCATTGTCGTCTCGTGGAAAAAGAAAAAAACGTAGGTTGGGGCAAGCCGCCAGGCGCCCCCCGATATCGAGGTGGCCCACCATCCAAAAGCCGATGCCGAAGCCGATCGCCTGTGTCGATGCCCCAGGAAGCGCATAGCGAGGTCTTTCCTTCGCCACGGGCTTTTCGTTGGTTGAAATACCTCGATGTTGGGGTGCGCCTGGCGGCTTACCCCAACCTATGTATTGACCTCAACGCTCCATCTTCGCGAGCAGAAACTCCGCCAGCAGCAGATCGGCCGGCGTGGTCACCTTGATATTGTCCTCGGCGCCTTCGACCAGCAGCGGCGCGAAACCGGCGCGTTCCATCGCCATCGCCTCGTCGGTGATGGCAATGCCGGCCGCAGACGCGTCGGCCAGCGCGGCCTGGAGCGCAGCACGGGGAAACACCTGCGGCGTCAGCGCACGCCAGCGCGACTCGCGCGGTTCGGTCGCCACGCTGCGCGACTGCGCGTCGGCACGCTTGAGGGTATCGCGCAGCGGCGCCGCCAGCAGGCCGCCGCCAGCAGGCACGGCCAGGTCGAGCAGACGGGAAATATCCTGCGGCCGCACGCAGGGCCTTGCAGCATCATGTACGAGTACACAATCCACCGGGCCGACCGAATCCGGCAGCGCGCGTAATCCCGCCAGCACCGAGTCGGCGCGCTCGGCGCCGCCGCAGGTGCGCAGCAACGGCTTGCCCAGCACTTCGACCAGGCCCTGCGCCCAGCCGGCGTCGTCGGCCGCCACCACCAGCATCAGCCCGGCAATACGCGGATGCGCGGCCAGGCGTTCCAGCGTATGCAGCAGCAGCGGCTTTTCGCCCAGGCGCAGGTATTGCTTGGGTACCTCGCCGCCGAAGCGGCGGCCGCGGCCGGCCGCCGGCACTACGCACCAGTGACGGCTCATTTCTGCTGCGGCGTCGGTGCCGGGGCGGCAGCCGACGGTTCGACGATCTGGTAGAAGGTCTCGCCCGGCTTGATCAGGCCCAGCTCGGAACGAGCGCGCTCCTCGATCGCCGCGCGCCCTTCCTTGAGGTCGCGCACTTCCGCCGCCAGGGCTTCGTTGCGCGCCTTCAGCTCCTCGTTCTCGCGTTTGGTCTGCGCCACGGTCTGGCGCAGGCTGTCCACGTCGCGCACGCCGCCGGCACCGGTCCACAGCTTCAACTGCAGGCCGATCAGCAAGATCAGCAGAATCAGGGCGGCGTAGCGCAGCACGTCAGGTCAGGTCTCAGCGAAACAGCTCGGGCAGGTTCGGAAACGCCTGCTTGCCCGCATACGTCGCTGCCGAACCCAGTGCTTCCTCGATGCGCAGCAGCTGGTTGTACTTGGCCACACGGTCGCTGCGGCAGAGCGAGCCGGTCTTGATCTGGGTCGCCGTGGTCGCCACGGAAATATCGGCGATGGTGGTGTCCTCGGTCTCGCCCGAGCGGTGCGATACCACCGAGGTGTAGCCGGCAGCATCAGCCATGGCGATGGCCTCCAGGGTTTCGGTCAGCGTGCCGATCTGGTTGACCTTGATCAGGATCGAGTTGGCGATCTTCTTCTCGATGCCCTGCTTGAAGATGGCCGTATTGGTCACGAACAGATCGTCGCCGACCAGCTGGATCTTCTGGCCGAGCTTGTCGGTCAGCACCTTCCAGCCGTCCCAGTCGCCTTCGGCCATGCCGTCTTCGACCGTAATGATGGGATAGCGCGCGCACCAGTCGGCGAGGAAGTCGGCGAACTGCTCCGACGTCAGGCGCTTGCCTTCGCCGGACAGGTTGTACTTGCCGTTCTCGAAGAATTCCGAGCTGGCCACGTCGAGGCCGAGGAACACGTCCTTGCCGGCGCTGTAGCCAGCCTTGGCGATCGCCTCAAGGATGGTTTCTACCGCTTCCTCGTTGGATTTCAGATCCGGCGCAAACCCGCCTTCGTCGCCGACGGCGGTAGACAGGCCGCGGCTCTTTAGCACCGACTTCAGCGCATGGAAGATTTCCGCGCCGCAACGCAGCGCCTCGGAGAAGCTGCTGCAGCCCACCGGCAGCACCATGAACTCCTGCATGTCGACGTTGTTGTCCGCATGCGCGCCGCCGTTGACGATATTCATCATCGGCACCGGCAGGCGCGCTGCGCGCGAGCCGGCCAGCAGCTTCCACAGCGGCAGTCCGCGCGCCGCAGCCACCGCATGCGCATTGGCCAGCGACACGCCGAGCAGCGCATTGGCGCCGAGGTGGTTCTTGTTCGGCGAACCGTCCAGCGCAATCAGCTTGCGATCCAGCGCGACCTGGTCATCCGCCTCGAAACCGACCAACGCCGCGGCGATGGTGGTGTTGACGTTGCCGACGGCCTTGGTCACGCCCTTGCCCAGGTAACGCGTCTTGTCGCCGTCGCGCAGCTCTACGGCCTCGCGCGAACCGGTGGACGCGCCCGACGGCACGGCAGCGCGGCCGGTATGGCCGCTGCTCAGGGTGACTTCGGCTTCCAGCGTGGGATTGCCACGGGAGTCGAGGATTTCGCGGGCGTGGATCTTGCTGATCGTGGTCATCGGTCAGAGGCTCTGGGAAGGTTGCGAGAGTGAAAAATAAAAGTCATTCGCCGGGCTCATTGCTTGGGCCAGAACAGGCTGACGCTGTACTTGTCGGTCAGCCCATCGGCGAGCTGGAAGAACTGTTCGCGGTCGTACACCGGCGACTCCACGCGCAGGCAGGAGAAACGCTTGCGCAGCGGCACGCGCCTGACCTCGTCGATCAGCGCCTTGGCGCTCAGCGCGCGCTCCTCGCGCACGAACGCACCATCGGCAAAGCCGACGGTCAGCGTGCCGCGGCTGCACGCAGGCTTGCCGGTGCGAAGCAGCGCATCGGCCTCGGCGCGGGATATTTTCGAGGTGGTATCCATGGCACGCAGTTGCTCAGGCGTGATGCGGCCAGCGTAAGTCACACCCTCCGTCGCCGCCGCAGCTCCGCTCAGCAGCAGGGCAGCCGCAAACGCGCTCGCCTTCACGAAATCGATTCCCGCGCGAGCGCGCGCTTGGTTACCGCATCGAGTTCGAGCAGCGTTTCCAGCAGCGCTTCCATCTTGCCCAACGGCCAGGCGTTGGGGCCGTCGCTGAGTGCCTTGTCCGGATCCGGATGCGTTTCGGCAAACAGGCCGGCGATGCCGACGGCGACCGCCGCACGCGACAACACCGGCACGAACTCGCGCTGGCCGCCGGACTTGCCGTCCGCGCCGCCGGGCAGTTGCACCGAATGCGTGGCGTCGAACACCACCGGGCAGCCGGTATCGCGCATCACCGACAGACTGCGCATGTCCGACACCAGGTTGTTGTAGCCGAAGCTCGCGCCACGCTCGCACACCATGATCTGCCCGTTGCCCGTGGCCTTGGCCTTGGCCGCAACATGCTTCATTTCCCAGGGCGAAAGGAACTGGCCTTTCTTGATATTGACCGGCTTGCCGGCCTTGGCCACGTTCTGGATGAAATCGGTCTGGCGGCACAGGAACGCCGGCGTCTGCAGCACGTCGACGACGCTGGCCACTTCGTCCAGCGGCGTGTATTCGTGCACATCGGTCAGCACCGGCACGCCGAGCTGGCGCTTCACTTCGCCGAGCACCTTCAGGCCTTCTTCGAGGCCGGGGCCGCGGAAACTCGTGCCCGAGGTGCGGTTGGCCTTGTCGAAGCTCGACTTGAAGATGAAGTTGATGCCCAGACGCGCAGTGATTTCCTTCAGCGTGCCGGCGGTATCCAGCTGCAGCTGCAGCGACTCGATCACGCAGGGGCCGGCGATCAGGAACAGCGGCTGGTCGAGGCCGACCTTGAATCCACACAGCTCCATGCTCATGCGCCGGCCACCTGCGCCAGGCGCGGCGCCGTGCGCACAGCCTTGTATTCCCGCGCCGCCTGGACGAAGCCGATGAACAGCGGATGGCCTTCCCGCGGCGTGGAGGTGAATTCCGGATGGAACTGGCACGCCAGGAACCAGGGATGATTCGGTAGCTCGACCATTTCCACCAGCAGGTCGTCCATGGACTTGCCGGCAATGGCCAGGCCCAGGTCTTCGAATTTCTGCCGGTACAGGTTGTTGAACTCGTAGCGGTGGCGATGCCGCTCGCGGATCACGTCCTGGCCGTACAGCTTGCGTGCCAGCGTGCCGGCCTTGAGGCGGCATTCCTGCGCGCCCAGGCGCATGGTGCCGCCCAGGTCGGATTGCTCGGTGCGCTTTTCCACATCGCCCGCAGCGGTACGCCATTCGGTGATAAGGGCGATGACCGGGTCAGCGCAGTTCTTCTCGTTCTCGCTGGAGTTGGCGCCTTCCAGCCCGGCGATATTGCGTGCGAAATCGACCACCGCCGCATGCATGCCGTAGCAGATGCCGAAATACGGCACGCCGTTCTCCCGCGCCCAGCGCGCTGCAGCCACCTTGCCCTCGAAACCGCGCTTGCCGAAGCCGCCGGGCACCAGCACGGCGTCGCAGTCCTTCAGCACGCTGCCGCCTTCGGCCTCGACCTGCTCGGACTCCAGCCAGCGCAGGTTGACCCGGGTCGACTGCTTGATGCCGCCATGGCGCAGCGCCTCGCCCAGGGACTTGTAGGCGTCCTTGTGCTCGACGTATTTGCCGATGATGGCGATGGTCACTTCGTCCTTGGGGTTTTCCACCGCGGCGACGACGCGATCCCAGGCCGACAGGTCGGCCGGGCCCGCATCCAGGCGCAGGTGGTCGATGACCAGGCGGTCCAGTCCCTGCTGGTGCAGCCACGACGGCAGCTGGTAGATGGTGCCCACGTCCATCGCGCTGAGTACGGCGCGTTCGGGAACATTGGTGAAAAGTGCAATCTTGCGCCGTTCGCTGTCCGGCACCGGCTGCTCGCAGCGCAGCAGCAGAATGTCGGGCTGGATGCCGATGGTGCGCAGTTCCTTGACCGAATGCTGGGTCGGCTTGGTTTTGATTTCACCGGCGGCCTTGATGTACGGCACCAGGGTCAGGTGCATGAACAGGCACTTTTCCTGGCCGTGCTCGATGCGGATCTGGCGGATGGCTTCGAGGAACGGCAGCGACTCGATGTCGCCGACCGTGCCGCCGACTTCGACCAGGGCGACGTCGTAGCCGCGCGTGGCCTCGTAGATGCAATGCTTGATCTCGTCGGTGATGTGCGGAATCACCTGTACCGTGGCACCGAGATAGTCGCCGCGGCGCTCCTTGCGGATCACCGATTCGTAGATCTTGCCGGTGGTGATGGAATTGCGCCCGGTCAGGCGCGTGCGCACGAAGCGTTCGTAATGGCCCAGATCGAGGTCGGTCTCGGCACCGTCGTCGGTGACATAGACCTCGCCGTGCTGGAACGGGCTCATGGTGCCCGGGTCGACGTTGATGTAGGGATCGAGTTTCATCATCGTCACGCGCAGGCCGCGGGCTTCGAGGATGGACGCGAGAGAGGCGGCGGCGATGCCCTTGCCAAGCGAGGACACCACACCACCGGTAACGAAGATCAGAGGGGTCATGAGCAGCGGGGATGGCTGGAAAACCCGATTTTACCGGCAACCCGGCCGCGCTGCGAGCCAAAAAGTGAATGGCGCGCCGGACATAGCGCCTTTGCCCGGCCCGGCTGCTGCGCCGCAACGGCCCGCGCGCGGACACCGCTGCGCGTAGCGTCGACGCGCGCAAGCGCTTGTACTGTAACGGCCGGGTTGCTAGCTTGCCCGGCTGCCCCCGAGTCCGAAATCGCCTCCCATGAGCCCCAGCGAACGCCTGAACGACTTGCGCGCCGCCCTGCGCCAGCACGGCGTGGATGCCGTCGTCGTACCCTCGGCGGACCCGCATTTGTCCGAATACCTGCCGGAACGCTGGAAAGGCCGCAGCTGGCTCAGCGGCTTTACCGGGTCGGTAGGCACCTTGGTCGTGACCGCGGACTTTGCCGGCGTCTGGACCGATTCGCGCTATTTCGAGCAGGCCGAACAGGAGCTGGCCGGCAGCGATGTGCAGCTGATGCGCCTGAAGCTGGCACATGCGCCTGAACACCTGGACTGGCTTTGTGCCCGGCTCGAACCCGGCCAGGTCGTTGCCGTCGCCGCCGACGTACAGGCGCTGGCTATGCAGGAACTGATGCAGAACCGGCTCGGCGCCTGCGGACTGGCCCTGCGCACCGACCTGGACCTGGTCGCAAAAATCTGGGACGAACGTCCGTCGCTGCCGACCGCCGCCGTGCGCGAACATCGCAGCGACAAGGTCAGCTCGACCCGGCGCGAACGCCTGGCTCGGGTGCGCGAAGCCGTCGCCGCCGCAGGCGCCAGTCATCACCTGGTGTCCTCGCTCGACGACGTGGCCTGGATCACCAACCTGCGCGGCAGCGACATTCCCTACAACCCGGTATTCCTGGCGCATCTGTTCATCGGCCCGGAGCACGCCATCCTGTTCGTGCCGCCGGGCAAGATCCCCGCCGAACTCGGCCGCGCCCTGGGGGCCGACGGCATCGTACTGGCCGACTACGGCGCGGCCACCGCGGCGCTGTCGGCCCTGCCGGAAGACACCCGCCTGCTGCTGGACCCGCGCCGGGTGGTACATGCCCTGACCGACAGCATTGCCGAAGGCGTGGCGCTGGTTCGGCAGGTCAATCCCAGCCAGCGCTTCAAGGCGTGCAAGACAGCGGGCGAACTGGCGCAGATTCGCCAGACCATGCGCCACGATGGCGCCGCCCTGGTCAGGTTTCTGATCTGGCTGGAACACAACGTTGGCAGCGGCGGCCTGACCGAGCTGGATATTGCCGCCCAGCTGCGGCAATTGCGCGCGGCCCAGCCCGACTTCGTCGGCGAAAGCTTCGCCACCATCGCCGGCTACATGGCCAACGGTGCGCTGCCGCATTACCGCGCCAGTGCCGGCCGCCATGCCAGGATCGAGCCTGCCGGCCTGCTGCTGGTGGATTCCGGCGGCCAGTACGAAGGCGGCACTACCGATATCACCCGTACCATCGCCGTCGGTCCGACCAGCGAAGAACAGCGGCGCGACTACACCCTGGTGCTCAAGGGCATGATTGCGCTGTCGCGCGCGCGCTTTCCCCGCGGCACCAGCGGCCAGCAGCTGGATGCGCTGGCCCGGGCTCCGATCTGGGCTGCCGGCATCGACTACGGCCACGGCACCGGCCATGGCGTGGGCTATTTCCTCAATGTGCACGAGGGGCCGCAGTCGATACGTCCACCGGCTGCCGGCGACAGCGGCGAGCCGCTCGCCGTCGGCATGGTCACCTCGAACGAACCCGGCATCTACCGGCCCGGCCGCCACGGCGTACGCATCGAAAACCTGATTGCCACGGTGTCTGCCGGCGGCGGCGAGTTCGGCGAATTTCTGGCTTTCGATACTTTGACGCTTTGTCCCATCGATACGCGGCCGGTCGAGCGCGACATGCTGGAAGCCGGCGAACGCGATTGGCTGGACTGGTACCACGCCCAGGTCGAGGCCGAGCTGTCGCCGCTGCTGGATGAATCCGCGCAACACTGGCTGGCTGCCGCCTGCGCCGCCCTGTAAGCTGCGCGCCGCATACTCCACGCAACATCGCTTTCCAACCGCATCCAGCCACGCCGTCGTGCAGGGACGACGTCCGACCATGTCTGCCAACAGCCCCAACTCCCGCGTCCTCGTCGTCGCGGGCACACGTCCCGAATGCCTGAAATTGGCCAGCGTCGTACGCGCCCTGCGCGCCACGCCCTCGCTGCAGCCGCTGCTGCTCAACAGCGGCCAGCACCAGGCCATGGTCGAACGCACCTTCGCCCAGCTCGATCTGCACTGCGACCTGGTCAACCCCCAGATTGCCTCGGCCTCGCTGTCGCATGCACTGGCCGCACTGCGCGACGGCGTACGCCGGGTTGCGCGGGAGCAGTCGGCCGCGCTGGTCGTGAGCCAGGGCGATACCTCCAGCGCCTATGCCGCCGCACTGGCCGCGCGCGACCTGGGCCTGCCGCTGGCCCATGTCGAAGCCGGCCTGCGCACCAGCCATCCCTACCGGCCCTTCCCGGAAGAACTGTTCCGCCGCCGCATCGCGCCGATTGCCCGGCTGAATTTCGCGCCGACCGCGCAAGCCGCTGCCAACCTTCGCAGCGAAGGCGTCGCCGGCGAACGCATCTTCCAGGTCGGTAACAGCGTGATCGACCTGCTGCGCGAACAGGTGGAAGATTCGCGCCCGCTGGCGCTGCCATTCCTGCCCGATACGCCGCGGCATATCGCCCTCACCCTGCACCGGCGCGAAAACTACGGCCGTGGCCTGGATCTGGTGTGCGCCGCCGTACTGCAGCTGCTCGACCTGCACGACGACATCGGCGTGGTCTGCCCAGTGCATCCGAATCCGGCTGTCGGCAGCCGCATCCGCCGGCATCTCTCGGCGCATCCGCGCATCAACCTGGTCGATCCGCTGGACTACCGACCGTTCATCGCCCTGCTCGCCCATGCACGCCTGGCCATTACCGATTCCGGCGGCATCCAGGAGGAAGCGCCGTATCTCGGCACGCCGGTACTGGTGGTGCGGGAAAACACCGAACGGCCCGAATCCGTCGCGCTTGGCGCCGCCACCCTGGTGCCGCTGAAGACCGAACGCATCGTGGCCGAGGCGAACCGGCTGCTGGCCGTGCCGGCGCCGCTGCGGCTGCCGTTCGCGCCGGAATCGGCCTATGGCGACGGGCGCAGCGGCGAACGCATCGCCGCTGCCATCGCGAATCACCTGCACGACCGCGCCTGAAATGGCGGCAGCCGTTGTGTCGTCATGCAATGCCGGGCACGGTGCGTCGTTTTTGCACCGTCCTGCGTCCGTACGCCGGTTCGACATCGAACACCTTCAAACTACCCTGCGCCACCTCGACTGCCAGGCCTGCCGCAAACATCGCAGCCCTGCCTGTCGCTGAGGACGCGCTCCAGCCACTGCCCCGCCACCCGACCAGGACAAGGAAGCGTCATGAATGCCGCGCTATTGATCGACCAAGCCGACGCCACCGCCGCGCGCCTGCGCCAGTGGCTGCTGAGCGGCAGCGTGCAATGCGGCGACGGCGCCCAGGCCGGCGGCATCTTCGGCGCGTTCGATGCAAAGGGCGGTGCGCGCTATGTCTATCCGGAAATTACCGGTTACTACCTGCACTGGCTCGGCGACGTGGCCGGCAGCCACGGCGAGGCACGCCTGCAGCAGCACGCCCAGGCCGCGGCCGACTGGGCCGGTCGCGCCCTGGCCAGTGGCCAGGTACCGGCGACACGCTCCTATCTCGGCGGTGGCGACGGCGACGACTGGCGCAACCACGCGGTGTTTTTCTTCGACCTGGCCATGCTGCTGCGCGGTCTCTGCGCCGCCAGCGAGGCTGGCCTGATCGCGCTGCCCGGGTTTGCCGTGGCGCGGCTGGTGGAAGAACTCGCCGCCTTCGTCGACAGCGACGGCCGTATCCGCGCGGCACGCCTGCTGCACGCCGGCCATGTACTGCCCGAACGCTGGTCGACCCTGGGCGGACCGTTCGAGGTAAAAGCCAGCTCCCGCGTGGAACTGGCCGCCCGCCACCATTGCGTACCCGAAACCCTGGCTGCGGCCTGCCGCGAACTGGCCGCTTCATACCGGCCGCAGATCGCCACGCTGCCGCTGCAGATGCTGCATCCCACGCTGTATTTCGCCGAAGGCATGCTGGTCGCCGCAGCCGACTGCCGCGAGCCCATCGCTACGCTGGCGCAGCGCTGCCTGGCCCTGGCCGACGCCCAGGGCAATCTGCCGGAAGCGGAAGATTCCCCGGTGCCGCGCAGCGACATCCTGGCGCAGACCTTGCGCGTACTGCTGCTGACCGGTACCGCCGACAGTGCCGCCGCCGAGACGCTGGTGCGCAATCTGTGCCAGCGCGTCGACGCCGCCGGCCAGCTGCCGTTCCGTGTCGATACGCCCGAACGCCTGCCGAATGTCTGGTGCGCCATGTTTGCCGAACAGGCGCTGCGCTGGTTCGCCCAGGCACGCCGGGGCGAGGCGCTGCCCGCCGCGGAATGGCTGGTATGAGCCGTCTGCGCGAACTCGCCGGCGCCGCCTGGCGCCTGCTGCCGCATCTCCCGCTGGCCGCGGCGCTGCTGGTGGCCGACCAGCTCGCCCGCCGGCGCCCGGGCAAGCGGCGCACGGCGCGCGGAGCGGCGCTGCGCGGCGTGTCGGTGATCGTGCCCGAACGCGGCACGCCAGACCTGCTGGCGGAAACGCTGGCCGCGCTGGAAGCTGCACTGGCCCCGTTGAGCGAACCCACCCAGGTCATCGTCGTGGTCAACGGCGCAGCGCGCGAAGACTATGCCGCGCTGCTGCAACGCTGGCCCGGCTACGACTGGCAGTTCCACGCCGCAGCGCTGGGCTACAACGGTGCGATCGAAGCGGGACTGCGCGCCGCGCGCCATGGCTGGAGCTATCTGCTCAACAGCGACATGCGCCTGGCCGAAGACGCACTCGCGCAACTGCTGCCGTACCGGCACGCGCAGGTATTCGCAATCACCTCGCAGATCTTCTTCGTCGACAGCACACGCCGTCGCGAGGAAACCGGCTGGTCCGACTTCCATATCAATCCGGATTTCGCCGAAGTCTACGAACGCGACCCGGGCGCCACCCGGGTGGCACGCGGCAATCTGTACCCGGGCGGCGGCTCGTCGCTGTGCCGCACCGAGGTATTGCGCCGCTACGTGGCCGATTCGCGCGACTACAGCCCGTTCTACTGGGAAGACGCCGACTGGGGCATACGCGCCTGGAGCGAAGGCTGGGAACTGGTGTTCTGCCCCGCCTCGCACGCGCACCATCACCACCGCGGCACGGTGCGGCGCTATTTCGACGAGGCCGAAGTCGCTCGCGTGATCAAGCGCAACGAGCTGCTGTTCGACCTGCGTCATCGCTGGACCCGACGCCACCCGCTGCGCACGCTGGACCGTCTGCTGCGGCTGGACGCGCCGTCGCGCCGCGAACTGCGCGGCATCGGCCTGGCCTGGCGCGCGTTCCGCAGCCGCCTGGCGACCGAACGCGCGCGCCAGTGCGGCCTGCGTTTCGAGCGCATTACCAAGGATTACTGGTACGGACCGGCGCCGCAGGGCGAACAACCGCGCCCGCGCGTGATCCTGGTCACACCGTTCGCGCTGTTCCCGCCGGCCCACGGCGGCGCGCGGCGCATTGCCGAACTGGTCACGCGGCTTTCGCAACAGGTGGATTTTTTCCTGCTCGGCGACGAAGCCTCGCTGTACGGCGCCGCGTCCGAACCCTGGCTGCAGCATTTCCGCGGCGCCCAGCTGCTCGAAGGCCGCGGCGACAGGGCCGGCGAGCCGCCGCTGGACTTTCCCGCGAGGCTGCGGCGGCATGCCTGGCCCGGACTGCGCGCCGAGTTGGCGACGCGCATCGCCCAGTTCCAGCCCGACATCGTGCAAGTGGAATTCATGGAGCTGGTCGAACTGGCCGACATGCACACGGCGCAGCAGCGCTGGCTGCTGTGCCTGCACGACGTCTATGTCAGCGCACAGGGCGACGGTGCCGACGATGCCCTGCAGCGCGCGGCGATCGCGCGCTACGACGCCGTCGTGGTCTGTTCGGACGAAGACGCCGCGCTGCTGGCGCCGCAGCCGGCTAGCCTGATCGGCAACGGCGCGATCGACCGCCGTGCCGGCTATACGCCCTCGCCCGACGGGCTGCTGCTGTTCATGGGCCCGTTCCGCTACGCGCAGAACCGCAGCGGCATCCTCGCCTTCATCGAGCAGGCCTGGCCGGCGCTGCGGGCGGAATTCCCGCAGTTGCGGCTGCGCATACTCGGCGGCGTCGAATCGGCCGCCGTGGCCGAGCAGGACGCACGCCTGCGCCAGCCCGGCATCGAACTAGTCTCGGCCTTCGTCGATCCGGCGCCGCACCTGGCCGAATGTAGCCTGAGCATCAATCCGCAGATGGATATCCGCGGTTCCTCGATCAAGCTGATCGAGTCGCTGCTCGCCGGGCGTGTCTGCGCCAGCACCGCCGACGGCGCGCGCGGTTTCGCCGCGGCCGGACTGCAGGGCCTGCGCAGCAGCAGCGACATCGCCGGCATGGCCGCGACGATAGCGCCGCTGCTGCGCGACAGCGCCCTGCGTCATACGCTGGAATGTGCAGACACAGACATTCTGGAAAATTTCACCTGGGATGCGATGGCCGCACGCCAGCGCGAGGTATACCGCACGCTTTGTCCGGAGAGCACGCCATGAGCAGCTGGTCCTACGACGCGATCGCCGATGTCTACGCCACCGACATGGGCCAGAGCATGCCCTTCGACGATGTGGGCTGGTATCGCGAATTCAGCCGCGCTCAGGGCGGCCGCGTGCTGGAGCTGGGCTGCGGCACCGGGCGTATCCTGATCGAACTGCTTGCCACCGGCCTGGACATCACCGGTGCCGACCGCTCCCTGCCCATGCTGGCCCGCCTGCGTGCCGACGCCGCCGCGCGCGGCCTCGCCGCCGACGTGCTGCAGATGGACCTGCGTGCACCGGCCCTGCGCGCGCGCTTCGGCAGCATCCTGCTGCCGTATTCGCTGATCACCTACGTCACCGATCCGCCAGCCGTGGTGGCGACGCTGACAGCCCTGCGCGAGTTGCTGGATAACCACGGCCGCCTGGTGCTCGACGCCTTCGTGCCGCAGCCGGTCGCCAGCTTCGCCGACTTCCGCCTTGACTACCGCCGTCCGCACGAGCAGGGCTTCCTGGAACGGCGCAAGCGCATCACCGCGCATGCCGACGGCAGCAACCGCATCGAACGCTGGTATCGCGTACTCACTGCCGACGACAGCCTGCTGCAGGAACTGCGTACCGACGAAACCATCCGTCCCTATTCCGCGGCCACGCTGGAAGCCCTCGCCGCCGCCGCCGGCTATTCGCTGCAATCCCTGGTACAGGACTACGCCGCACACAGCAGCACAGCACCGCGTTTCGCCACCCTGGTGCTGGCAGCGCGCTGAGCCCCGCGCGGGAAGCGATATGCCGGCCGACTGTTGCCGGCTGCGCAGCGAAATTTACATTTCGTCACTGCATCCGCCGGCGAAACCCTTCGTATGTGCTGCGACTTGGCGTCGGTGTAAAACCCGCAGCGCCAGCGGCAACGCTGATTACTGGCCTTTCGTTATCGCCTGAAACCGCCTGCATTTGGATACGCATGCGTACCGTTGTGGGAAGTTATTACGCACAGGCACAACAAAGGCGTCGATCACGCGAAATTTGCACACCGCGTTCACTCTGCGCGCCGCAGCCTGCGCCGCGCATCGAGCGGGGTCCGGATTTTTCGCGCGAGTGATCGCAACAGCGTTCGCCGCAGTCACCTCGGCATGCACACACTAGGGGAAACACCGCGATGCGAGCGAAAGTCTGGGATAGCAGGTCGGCACTGCTGGCCTTCGTTTTACTGTGCGCAGGCTGCGCCGGAACACGTCACGAAGTGCGCGACGCGGCGCCGGCCG
This sequence comes from Tahibacter aquaticus, assembly GCF_004363655.1. Taxonomy (GTDB): domain Bacteria; phylum Pseudomonadota; class Gammaproteobacteria; order Xanthomonadales; family Rhodanobacteraceae; genus Tahibacter; species Tahibacter aquaticus. The sequence goes on along the minus strand of NZ_SNZH01000016.1, from coordinate 121,796 downwards.
CACCACCGCCCCGAAACGCGGAGGCCGCCGCGCCAGTGCCGCCGCCCGCAGCACCAGCACCAGCACCCGCAACGGATGCAGCAGAACCGCCACCGCCCGCGCTGCCGTCACCTGCGCCGCCGGTTGCTCCACCGCCTGCTGCACCGGCGCGGGAAAAACCCGTGGCGGGGCCCAGGCCTGCTACCGCCGAACCCGCTGCCGCCCCCATTGCGCCCAAGCCCGCAGCGGCAGCTGTTGCAGCAAAGCCAGCAGCGCATGCGGCACCGGCGGTCGCCGCACCATCCGCAACGCCGACTGGCGTGGTCGAAGGCAATGAACAGGTACAAGGCCGCATCGAGCTGGCCGCTGGTCCGGGCCAGCAGATCGCGGCCGGCGAAATCACCAACACCATCGTCTATTTCGTGCCCGCGCGCGGCGCCCCGCGGCCGAAGCCCGGCCGCTACAGCATCGTCACGCGCAACAAGCGCTTCGAGCCGGAAGTGCTGGTGGTGCCGGCCGGCAGCACGGTGTCGTTCCCCAACCAGGACGAGATCCTGCACAACGTCTACTCGCCCAGCACGGGCGCCGGCTTCGACCTGGGCCTGTATGGCGAAGGCCAGAGCGCCGAAACCGTGTTCAACCGCGCCACCGTGGTGCAGATCTTCTGCAATGTCCATCACAGCATGCATGCGGACGTACTCGTCGCCCCGACGCCGTGGTTTGCCCGCGTCGACGGCGAAGGCCGCTTTGCTCTGACCGGCTTGCCGCCGGGCCCGGGCACGCTGAGTCTGTGGCATCCGCGCAGCGGCATGATCGCGCGCGAAATCAGCTTGCCGCTGGCGGCACCGCTGCTGGAAAAACTGCTGGCGACCAAGCCGGTCATTCCCGAGCACCAGCGCAAAGACGGTGCCAGCTACCGTCCACCGGCGCGCTGATCCATGCGTACCGAAAAGATTCTGCTGGTGCTGGGCAGCATGCTGCTGCTCGCCCTGATCGCCCTGGCCGGATGGCGCGTGCTACACAGCGCCGACACGGACGCGCGCCGCCTCGGTGCCGAACGGCTGCAGAGCGCGGCGCTGGCCCATGCCGCCTTGCAGGACGCGCGCGCACGCGAACTGCGCCTGATCACGCGCCAGCTCAGCACCGACCAGGGCTTCGTCAGCTACATCGCGCAATCGCTGCGCGGCGGCAGCGGCGGCGCGGTCGACAGCGCGTCGATCCGCGACCTGCTGGACGAGCGCCGCGGCCAGCTCGACATGGATGTAGCCCTGCTGCTGGACAACCAGGGCCGCACCATCGTCGACACCTCGGCCTACCAGAGTACGCGCTCGGATCTGTCGCACAACCTGGCCGTGGCCCAGGTCATCCAGTCGCTGCAGCCCGCCAGCGGCTACCTGTCCAGCCGCAGCCAGCTGCTGCAGATCGCAGTAGAGCCTCTGCTGCTCGGCGGCAGCAGCGAAGGCGTGCTGGTCAGCGGCAAGTTCGTCGACGACGCTGGCGCCAGACGCATAGGCCAGATCGCCGGCACCGACCTGGCCTTGCTCGCCCGTACCGCCGATGGTTTCAAGGTCGTGGCCAGTACGCTCGAGCCGGATATGCGCAAGCAGCTGCTCGCAGCCGCCACTGCGCACGGCTGGACCGAAGGCCGCCAGGAAAGCCGCGGCGAGCTGCTCGCACTGGGGCCGAACCGCTGGCTGGTACGGCTGCAAGCCAGCGCCGAGGACGGCAGCAACAGCCTGTTGATCACCCTGCTCGAACAGACTGCCGTCGCCGCGCCGTATGCAGCCGTCCGCACCGATCTGCTGGTCGGCGGCGCCGTATTGGCGTGCGCCGTCGTTTTGCTGGCGGCACTGGCCTGGTGGCGGCTGCTGGCGCCGCTGGGCCAGTTGAGCCGCAGTGCTGCCAGCATCGGCACTGGTGCCCTGGAACCGGTTCCCGTCGCCGGCAGCGGCGGCAGCGCCGCGCTGGGACAGGCGCTGGGCCGGCTGGTCGGCGAACTGCGCGAACAGCGCGACTTCGAGGCCTATAGCGCCGACTTGCTGCGCCAGCGTACGCGCAGCAGCGAAACCGGGCCGCGCGGCGACGCCGCTGCCGCGATCGATCACGGCGCCGCCGCGCGCCTGCAGGCGGGGACGGTGCTGGCGGATCGCTACGAAATCTATGCCCGCGTCGGCGCGGGCCAGAGCGGCGTGGTCTATCGCGCGCTGGACCGGCGCCAGGGCGAAGTGGTCGCCTTCAAGCTGCTCGGGCCGACGGCCATCGCCGACACCGGACATGCCGCGCACATCAAGAAATTGCTGCGTGCCGGCGCCGCCCTGAATCACCCGGGTGTCGCGCGCATCGGCGATGTCGGCCAGATCGACGAAGGCATCTATGTGGCCGGCGAATACGTGCGCGGCATCACGCTGAAACAGGCACTGGCCCGCACCGGCCGCATTCCCCTGTATGCAGCGCTGCATGTGGCGCGCGATATCTGCGCCGGTCTTGCAGGCATCCATGCGGCCGGCACCGCCCACGGCGCCCTGCGCCCGTCGAACATCGTGCTGTCACCGGGCATGGCTGCGCAGTTGCTCGATCTGGGCCTGACTCCACCGCCGCCAGGTTTCGATGCGGCGCGTCCGGAACTGCAGCTGCGTAGCGATCCCACGTATCTGTCGCCGCAGCAGATCGTCGGCAAGCTGGCCGACCACCATGACGATGTCTACACGCTAGGCCTGATCCTGACCGAAGTATTCACCTCGCGCCTGCCCCAGTCCGGCAGCCCGGCCGAGCTGTGCCGCGCGCGCGTGCAGCGCGAGGCGACGCCGCCATCGCGCCTGTGGACCGAAATACCGCCGCCGATCGAGGCACTGCTGCTGGGCTGCCTGGAACGCGATCCGGCCAAACGCTTTGCCGACGCGGTTGCCGTCCAGCGCGAGCTGGACCGCTGTCGCCTGTAACGCACGCCAAGGGAAATCTGCACCATGAAAAATTATATCTTTGGCAATAAATGCATAGCGCTACTCGGCGTGCTGGCGCTGCTCGCAACCGGCACTGCCACGGCCGCCGGCACACGCCAGCTCGCCACTGGCGGCGCCAGTACGATCGAAGGCAGCGCGGGCGGCGGCATCGTGCCCTGGGCCGCCATCACCGGCTATGGCACCGGCGACGAAATCGGTGCCACCGCGTTCGCCAGCCGTGTCGATACGGGCGACTACCGCCTCGACAGCCAGGGCGCGGCGGTCGGCCTGTTCAACCGCATCGAACTGTCGCTGGCGCGGCAGGATCTTGACCTGATCACACTGGGGCCGGCGCTCGGCCTGCCCGGCGCGCACCTGCGCCAGCACGTAGTCGGCGTCAAGCTGCGCCTTTTCGGCGACGTGATCTATACCGACTGGCCGCAGGTTTCGCTGGGTGTGCAGTACAAGAAGAATCGCGACTTTCTGATTCCCAGCGTGGTCGGCGCGACCGACGACAGCGATGTGGATGTCTACCTCAGCGCGACCAAGGTATTTCTCGCCGGCGTCGGCAATTTCAATGCCTTCATCAACGGCACGGCGCGCTGGACCCGGGCCAACGAAACCGGCCTGCTCGGCTTCGGCGGACCGCTGCATTCCGGCCGACGACTGCAGGCGGAAATCTCCGGCGGCGTATTGCTGTCGCGCCATTTCGCCATCGGCGCCGAATACCGGCGCAAATCCGGCAATCTGAGTGGCCTGCCGGAAGACGACTGGCGCGACCTGTTCATCGCCTGGTTTCCCAATCGCCATCTGTCGCTGGTACTCGCCTACGTCGATCTCGGCACCGTCGCCACGCTGCAAGACCAGACCGGCTGGTACCTGTCCCTGCAAGGAGCCTTCTGATGCGCCGCCACTTCGTACTGCATACCCCGTGCGCCTTGCTGGCAATGGCACTCCTCGCAGTGGCCGGCAACGTGGCCGCGGACGGCGCTCCGCATGCCGCGGCCGATGCATCGACTACCACGGCCGATGCGCCCGCACGCGATGATTCGCTGTATCGCGCCCTCGGCGGAGAACAAGGCGTCGCCACCCTGGTCGAGGCACTGCTGCAACGCGTCTATGCCGACGAACGCATCGCCTTCCTGTTCGCCGAGGCCGACCGCAATAATCTCGCCCGGCTGATCCGCGAACAGTTCTGCAACGAATCCGGCGGCCCCTGCGCCTATTCCGGCCGCAGCATGGCCGAAAGCCACAGCGGCCTGGGTTTGAAGGAAAAAGAATTCGACGCCTTCGTCGAAGACTTCATCGACGCGATGGAAGACGCCAGGCTGCCCTACCGCACGCAGAACCGCATGCTGAAGATCTTTGCGCCGATGCGTCCAGACATCCTGCACAAGTAGACGCGGCGACCGCGCCGCGCAGGACTGGCGCAACGTCCGGGCCGGCTGCGGCCATGTTGCAGAACCGCGCAGGAGTCCCGGTTCTGCAACGGCGAAGCTGTCCGGACCATTGCGCCGCGAGACCGCCCCAGCCGTTGAGCTACCTGCTTTTTCCGCAATGCATGCGTAACTGCGCAGTGGCGTTGCGGAATATGCGCGCCTGAAGAAATCATGCCGCGGGCATTGCGGCACGAAAGGTACAAATGCGAAGGTTCGCGCTCTCGGCAATCCAGGCATTACGCATGAGCACTTCTGTACGACTGTCTTTTTCTGCTTTATTCACCGCTTTACTCTTCGCTGTCCATGCGCCTGCGCAGGCACAGGCCGGCGACGCCACCTCTGCCGATCCGGCCAAGGCTGCGCAGCTGGAAGCCGTCACTGTCACCGGTTCGCGCATTCCCCGCGCCACGGTGGAAGGCCCTTCGCCGGTCACCGTGATCGATGCCGGCGACATCGATGCCGGCGGGTATCGCAGCGTATTCGACGTGCTCACCGCCGTGACACAGAACACCGGCACGGTACAGGGCGAAGATTTCGGCAGCACCTTCACGCCCGCGGCCAATGTGATCAACCTGCGCGGACTGGGCCCCAACCACACCCTGGTACTGGTCAACGGCCGCCGCGTCGCCGACTACCCGGTGGCGTACAACGGCTCGGTCAGCGCGGTCGATCTGGCGAATATTCCCAGCGTGATGATCGAGCGCGTGGAAATCCTCAGCGGCAGCGCCTCGGCCATCTACGGCTCGGACGCCATCGCCGGCGTGGTCAATATCGTGCTGAAGAAAAAGCAGCAGGGCATCGACCTGTCGCTCAAGGTCGGCGGCACCCAGCAGGGCGGCGGCGCCAACCAGCGAGTGCAGATCAGCGGCGGCGGCACGCGCGGCGATCTGTCGGCCGTATTCGGCGTGGAACTGACCAACCGCGAACCGATCCGCTGGGGCGACCGGCGCCTGACCAACAGCTACTCGCGCTACGCCCCGGACGACCTGCCCGGCGCCCTGTTCGCCCTGCGCAACCCGGCCACCGGCGACTACTACGAACTGCCCGGCAGCGGTTGCGCCGGTATCGGCCATCTGATGAACGGCAGCCTGCGTGCCTACGAAAACCCGCGCTACGACGGTTCGTACTGCAGCAGCGACGGCTATTACAACAACCGCACCATCCAGACCGCGAAGAAGCTGGCCACCGGCTATGCCAGCGTGCAGTACGCGCTCAACGACAGTACCGAACTGTTCGGCGACTTCATGTTCGGTTTCTCCGACGTGGAGAACAACGTGCGCAATACCACCTGGTCGGCACCGGCCGGTGCGTTCTGGAACGAGGCCACCAGCCGCCTGGAAAACTGGAGCCGCGTGCTGACGCCGGAAGAAATGGGTGGGAGAAATGGCAACAATTCCACTTACCTGCAACGCTCGACCAACCTCACCTTCGGCATCAACGGCACCCTGGGCGACGCAGGCTGGCGCTACGAGCTGGCGGCCAACCGTTCCGACTACGTCAGCGACCAGGGCCGCGTGCGCCTGCTCGCCGGCATCACCGATTTCTTCCTCGGCCCGCGCACCGGCTCGCACGACTACCAGGGCTCGACCTTTGCCGCCTACAACGCCGACCCCGCCCGGCTGATCACGCCGCTGACCACGGACGAGTTCCGCCGCCTCAGCGCCAGCTCGACCTCGCGCAACAAGGCCTGGACCGAAGACCTCAGCTTCAGCTTCAACGGCGATCTGCTGGAACTGCCGGCCGGGCCGCTGGGCATTGCCGGCGTGGTGGAAACCGGCCGCCAGGGCTTCCGCAACACGCCCGATTCGCGCATCAATAACGGCGTCTACTGGAATACCTCGGCCGCCACCCTGGAACACGGCAGCCGCAACCGCTACGCCGCCGGATTCGAGCTGAATGCACCGATCCTCTCCACCCTGACCGCCACCGGTGCGGCGCGCTACGACCGCTTCAGCTACGACGGCAAGCAGATCGGCAAGAGCACCTACAACGCCGGGCTGGAATTCCGCCCGCACGAAACCCTGCTGCTGCGTGCTACCCGCGGCACCTCGTTCCGCGCGCCGGACATGAACTACCTGTTCGCGCAGAGCACCCTGGGCTATTTCCCCGGCGTCACCGACTACTACCAGTGCCGCCTGCAAAACCAGCCGTACAACAGCTGCGACGTCAGCTACAACATGAACTTCGCCTCCAGCGGCAATACCGGGCTGAAGCCCGAGCGCGGCAATTCGCTGAGCTACGGCTTCGTGTGGTCGCCGGTTGCCGATTTCGACCTGCAGGCCGACTACTACCGCATCCGCATCAGCGACGGCGTGACCAATCTCGACGAAGACCAGATCCTGCGCACCGAAGCCGACTGCCGCCTGGGCCGCACGCCGTCGGGCACGCCGATCGACGTGAACTCGACCCTGTGCCGCGACGCCTTCGCCCGCGTCGTACGCACCTCGGCTACGGCGCCGGTGAATCCGAATACCGTCACCAACATCCTGGTCAATCCGGTCAATGCGGCCACCGAACGCACCTCGGGCATCGACATCAGCGCGAACTACCGCTTCGCGCTCGACGGTATCGGCAAGTTCCAGGCCCGCGCCGCATTTACCCGCGTGCTGGAACACGTCTACCAGCAATTCCCCGGCGATCCGGTGCGTGACTACCTGAACGACCTGAGTTCGCAGTCGGACTGGCGCAAGAAGGTGAATGCCTCGCTGTCCTGGCAGCTGGGCGCCTGGAGCGCACGCCTGGACGGCACGCGCTACGGCGAGATTTCCGACAACGCCTACGTCGGCCTGCGCCGCTCGTATACGGTCTACAACGGCAGCGTCGGCTACGAGATCGGCAGCAACTCCGACCTGCTGGTCAGCGTCAACAACCTGCGCAACTCCCTGCCGGTAGACAAGAGCGCGGGCTGGCCGTACTACTCCATCGGCTGGTACGACGTCTACGGCCGCCAGTGGTGGGTGCAGTACAACTACCGCTTCGGTGGCGGCCGCGGCTGAGCCCTGCTTTGGCAAGGAGCACGGCGGCGGCTTGATTGCCGCCGCCGTAACCGCCAACATGGGTGGTTTCCGTTTGCCGCGTGAGCTACATGAGCAGTCGTTACAACGCCGCCGATATTGAAGTCCTGTCGGGGCTGGACCCGGTCAAGCGCCGGCCGGGCATGTATACCGATACCTCCCGTCCCAACCATCTCGCCCAGGAAGTCATCGACAACTCCGTCGACGAAGCCCTGGCCGGACATGCCAGGACGATCGATGTCACGGTACACACAGACGGCTCGGTCAGCGTCAGCGACGACGGCCGCGGCATGCCGGTCGATATCCATCCGGAAGAAGGCATTCCGGGTGTCGAGCTCATCCTTACTCGCCTGCATGCGGGCGGCAAATTCTCCAACAAGAACTACCAGTTTTCCGGCGGCCTGCACGGCGTCGGCGTGTCGGTGGTGAACGCGCTGTCCACGAAAGTGGAAGTGACCATCAAGCGCGACGCGCAGCTGCACCGCATGGAATTCCGCAACGGCGACCGCGCCAGCCCGTTGGAAGTGATCGGCAGCGTGCCCAAGCGCCAGACGGGCACCACCGTGCGCTTCTGGCCCGATCCGAAATATTTCGATACGCCGAAGATCCTGCTGTCACGCCTCAAGCACGTGCTGCAGGCCAAGGCCGTGCTGTGCTCGGGCCTGACCGTCCACCTCAGCGACGAAGCCAGTGGCGACAAGGACACCTGGTATTACGAGGACGGCCTGCAGGATTACCTGCGTTCCATGCTCGGCCAGAACGACTACCTGCCGAACGACCTGTTCGTACACGAACTCAAGCGCGAGACCGAAGCGGTGGAATTCGCCATCGCCTGGGTGCCCGAAGGCGAACTGGTGCAGGAGTCCTACGTCAACCTGATTCCCACTGCCCAGGGCGGCACGCACTGCAACGGCCTGCGCACCGGCCTGACCGAGGCACTGCGGGAGTTCTGCGATTTCCGCAACCTGCTGCCACGCGGCGTCAAGCTGGCACCGGAAGACGTCTGGGACAGGCTGTCCTTCGTGCTGTCGCTGAAGCTGCAGGATGCGCAGTTCTCCGGCCAGACCAAGGAACGCCTGTCCTCGCGCAACGCCGCCGGCTTCGTCGAAGGCGTGGCCCACGACGGTTTCTCGTTGTATCTGAATCAACATGTGGAAATGGGCGAACGCATCGCCCAGCTGGCGATCGAGCGCGCCGCAGCACGCCTGAAGGCCGAAAAGCAGATCGTGCGCAAGAAGATCACCCAGGGTCCGGCGCTGCCGGGCAAGCTGGCCGACTGCGCATCGAGCGATCTTTCCCGTACCGAGCTGTTCCTGGTCGAAGGCGACTCCGCCGGCGGCTCGGCCAAGCAGGCGCGGGACAAGGATTTCCAGGCCATCCTGCCGCTGCGCGGCAAGATATTGAACACCTGGGAAGTGGAATCGGGCTCGGTGCTGGCCTCGCAGGAAGTGCACGACCTGGCCGTGGCGATCGGCTGCGATCCCGGCGTGGACAAGATCGACGGCCTGCGCTACGGCAAGGTCATCGTGCTGGCCGATGCAGATTCCGACGGCCTGCATATCGCCACCCTGCTCTGCGCCCTGTTCCTCAAGCATTTCCCGGCGCTGGTACGGCAAGGCCATATCTTCGTGGCTATGCCGCCGCTGTTCCGCGTCGACGTGGGCAAGCAGGTTTTCTACTGCCTGGACGAAGACGAAAAGCGAACCCTGCTCGAACGCGTCGAGCGGGAAAAGATGAAGGGCCAGATTTCGGTCACCCGCTTCAAGGGCCTCGGCGAAATGAACCCGCCACAGCTGCGCGAATCCGCGGTGCATCCGGATACGCGCCGCCTGGTCCAGCTGACCGTGGAGCCGGACGACGGCACCAGCAAGATCATGGACATGCTGCTGTCGAAGAAGCGCGCCTCCGACCGCAAGAGCTGGCTGGAAGAGAAAGGCGACCTGGCGTCGCTGGAAGTCTGAGCGAGCCGCCGGCCCGGCGCCTGCAGCAGGCAGATCCGCGCAAAAGCTGCTTTTACCACCGAATGGAAAAAGCAGCTTTTGCAGCTAGCGCCGGTCGTCTTTCTTCTTTTTCGGCGGCGGCGGTTGCTGCTGCCCCGCATTGCCCTGCTTGGACTGTTCTTCCTGCGGCTGGTCCTGCGGCGGCGGTGGCTTCTTGCGCCCCATGCCTACCGGCATCTGGCTGGAATTTCCCGACTGCGGTTCGGGCGCGGCAACCGCCGCCGACGGCGTACACAACGCCGCACAAAATACAATGGCAGCCATGACGATGGCACTACGCATGATCTTCCCCCAGTGACGATCGATTCAACCCCAGTCAAGCCCTGAACACGTGCCGCGTGAACGGCGTTTCTCTCAGCTGCCTCGCTCCACACAGCCCCGCCAAGCCCCTTCGTTGCCAGGGTCTGGCCGCCGCCTGATACAAGCAGGCGCCGTATCGGCGCAGAACCCGACAAATCCAGAAGTTTCCCGGCCCGCCGACAGGCTCGCCCACACTACTCCGCCAGCCTCAGACTTCCAAGGTCGCCTGCAATAGCTGCCGCAGCAGGCGGACAGTGCCGGCGGCGCGCTCGGGCCGGTAGTCGAAACTGTCTTCGTCCATGTAGTTGAGCTGGGCCAGTTCCAGCTGGACCGCATCGATGCCCTGCTCCGGCTTGCCGTAGTGGCGCGTGATATAGCCGCCCTTGAAGCGGCCGTTGGCGACATAGCTGTAGTCGCCCTGCGCCTCGAGGATTTCCACCAGCCGCGCCTGCAGCCGCAGGCGGCAACTGGCACCGGCGGCGGTGCCGAGATTGAAATCCGGCAGGCGACCGTCGAACAGGAACGGCACGACCGCACGGATCGAATGCCCTTCCCACAGCACCGCGCGGCCGTGCTCGCGCTTGAGCCGCGCGAGTTCCTGCTGCAAGGCGGCGTGGTAAGGCTGCCAGTAGGTCTGCACCCGCGCCGCAATCTCGTCCGCTGTCGGCTGTGCGCCGTCGAGGTACACCGGTTCGCCGCTGAATTGCACAATGGGACAAAGCCCGGTCGTGTTCTGGCCCGGATACAGCGACACATCGTCGGGCGGCCGGTTCAGATCGACCACGTAACGGGAATACCGCGGCACCAGGACCGACGCGCCAAGCTCGCGGGCGAAATCGTACAGCCTGCTCACATGCCAATCGGTATCGGGTACACGCTGTGCCGACGGCGTCAGGCGCGCGGCAATATCCGGCGGCAGCTCGCTGCCATCGTGCGGCAGCGAGACCAGCAGCGGCACACGGCCGGGGTACAAGCTGAAGGTGGACATATTCACGGCTTCCGCATTCACGGCTTGGGCACGGCAATCGGCACGTACAGCGCGCTGGGATGCTGTGCATCGTGCAGCAGCTCCACCGTGACCGTGCGCGCGTCCTTGGCGCCCTCGGCATTCACCACGCCGCCGCTGTTGTAGTTCTTCTGCATGCCCAGGTTGTTGATCGGGCCGAGTACCAGGCGCAGGCGGCTGCCGCGCTTGAGCTGGCGCGCCACGAAGGTGAAGCGCTCGAAATCGTAGCGCTCCACCTTGCCCGGCTTGACCAGCCTGGCCTCGCGCAGGCTTTGACGGTAGCGCGCGCGCATCACGTCGTTGCTGAGCAGCAGGCTGCTGCCGTCGGGAGCGATGGCGTAGATGTCGACGCTGAAATCCGTATCGGGCTGGTCCAGCTTGAGCCAGGCGCTGAAGCGGAAAAAGCCGGCGATATCGGTGTCCTTGTCCAACGGCGCGGTGTGGTAGACCAGTTGCTTCCCGTTGCGCCGCAACAGCGGACGCTGGTCGGTAAGCTCGGCGCCCGATTCGTCCGTGGCATCGCCTTCGACGGCGCTGACATCGAGCGGATCGTAGACGTAGCGATCACTGCCGCTGCGCTTGCCGCGCTGGTCCGCTTCGAGGCGGCCCGACGCATACACGTCGCCGGCGCGGCCGTTGTCCGACGCAAGGAAATACGCCCGCTGTTCGGCGGTAATCGCTTCCAGCGTATCGGCGTAACGCCAGTCATTCGAGCCCGTCACGTAGTAGGCGACACGCGCCTTGAGAAACTCGGGCTTGGGGCCGTTTTTCAGCGTCCAGTCGTACCAGGCTTTGTGCAGCGCATTCATGTCCAGCATGCTCGCGCTGCCGTATTTGAGGCCGGCGTATTCTTCCCGCGGCGTGCGCGTGCTGGCATGGTCCCATGGGCCGATGATCAGATAGTGCCTGTCGCGCGCGGCAGCAGTGCCGTACTTCATATGGTTGGCATAGAAAGCCAGCGCGCCGGGCTGGTCGCCGTCGTAATGGCCGGTGATGCTGAGAATCGGCAGATCCAGTGCAGCGTATTGCGCCTGGGTCGGACTGAGGCGGTCCCAATACTCGCTCTGCAGGGGATTGGCCACCCACTGCTGGAAATGCGCCGACGGATTGCCGAAGCGCGTATCAAGCGTGTTGAACGGTGCATGCGCTTCGTGCGCGCTGCGGAACAGCTGGCCCCACATCGCTTCGTCGCCGAACAGATCGTCCTGTGCCGCCTTTCCGCTGACCAGGGTCAGCCAGCGCATGTCGTAGGGATAGAAAATATTGTTGCGCATGGGGAAATCCAGCCCCGGCATGACCGACGCCACCGGCACAATGGTGGCCAGATGCGCCGGCTTTTCCTTCGCCGTCGCCCACTGGTCGTAACCGGCGTAGGAACCGCCCCACATGGTGATCTTGCCGTTGCAGTAGCTCTGCCTGGCCAGCCATTCGACGATGTCGTGGCCGTCCTGCGCTTCCTGCAGGAACGGCGTGAACTGTCCGGCGGAATTGCCGCGGCCGCGGGCGTCGACCGCGGCGAACACGTAGCCGTGAGCGGCAAAATAGCGGCCGCGATCATGGTAGCTCTGCGCGATATACGGCGTCAGCGTCAGCACGCAGGGCAGCGCGTCCTTCTGCCCTTGCGGGCGGTACAGCGTGGCCTGCAGCTCGACGCCGTCGCGCATCGGAATGCGCACGCCCCACTGCAGATCCACTGGCGTGGCCGCTTCCGCAGGCGCGGCCCGCGGCGCCTGTGCCTGCGCGTTCAAGACCAGGCCAAGGCCGAGCAGCAGTCCTGCGATTCCCTTTCGATACATGTATATCCCCTCAGAGATGGAAGCGTTGCGGACTATAGGGTCTGGCATCGAGCGTGGTCGCCTTGCCGCAGAGGATCTCGGCGAGCAGCTCGCCGCTCGCCGCCGACATGCTCACGCCGAGCATGCCATGGCCAGTGGCCAGGCTGAGATTGCGCCAGCGCGCGGCGCGACCGAGGATGGGCAGATCGTCCCAGGTCATCGGCCGCCAGCCCCACCATTCTTCGCTCACGCTGGGGCCTTCGGGCTCGTGCAGATAGCGCGCGGCACCGCGGCGCAAGGCGTCCAGCCGCAGGCGATTGAGAGTTTCGTCGTAACCGGCGAATTCCATCGTACTGCCCAGGCGATAGCCGTCGTCCCAGGCGGTGACGCAGACACTGTCTTCCTTGAGGATCAGCGGAATGCGCGGCGCCTGCTGCGGCCGCGCATAGGTGATGGAATACCCCTTGCCCGGCTGCACCGGGATGCGCAGCTCCAGCCGCCGCCCCAGCTGCGGTGACCAGGCGCCCAGGGCCAGCACCACTTCGTCGCCGTGTTCCTGGCCTGCGGCCGTCTTCACCGCGGCAATGCGATCGCCCTCGAGCAGAAAATCCTCGGCCGCCGTGTTGTCGACGATGCGCGCGCCGGCCGCACGCACGATGCGCGCCAGCTCAGCGACGAAACGGTCCGGCCGCAGTTGCGCATCGCCGGGATGGAAAACGCCGCCGATCACTGTATCGCGCAGACTGGGTTCTTTCGCCCGCAGCTCGGCCCCGCCCAGCTCGTCTACCGCGATACCCACCTCGCGCAGGCTGCGCGCATGCCAGCCGAACTCATCCAGCGCCTGTTGCTGGCGAAACACATACAAGGTGCCGCGCTCGGCAAACCCGCACTGCAGTGACTGCGCCGCGACCAGCTCGCCGATCAGCGCGCGCGAATGGGTGAGGATGGCGGCCTTGCTGCGATTGGCCGTATTGAAGTCGGTCCAGTTGCAGCGTGCGGCAAAGCGCGTCATCCAGTGCAGCAATTCCAGATCCAGCCGTGGCGCGACATGGAACGGCGCATCCTTGCGTCCCATCATGCGCAGGGCCTTGACTACCATGCCGGGCATGGCCAGTGGTGCAGAGTGACTCGGCGTCAGCGTGCCGCAATTGCCGTGGGAAGCGCCGCCGCCGACGCGGCCGCGCTCCAGCACGGTGACGCGCCGCCCCTGCTGCAGCAGGAACCAGGCACAGGACAGGCCGACGACACCGCCGCCCAGAATCAGTACATCCGCTCTGTTTTCGGTCATCCCCGAATCCTAACGAGTTCATCGGAAATTGGCAGGCGGGTATTGCCAAGTCACCGATCGGTCATTAAGATGCGCAGCTCCCTCGGGGTGTAGCTCAGCCTGGTAGAGCGCTACGTTCGGGACGTAGAAGTCGCAGGTTCAAATCCTGTCTCCCCGACCAAAATCTTTGGTACGAAAAAAGCCTGCTGACGCAGGCTTTTTTCGTTGTCGCGCCAACATCCGCCGAACGCGCGCATAGCGAAAGCGACCTCGCCTACGGCATCGCCACCGTCGGATCACCCAGTATCACCATCCCCAGCCGATCCATCGCCATCAGTTTCGCCTTCATCGCGCGCACCTCGGCGCCGGCCTCGTGGTTATTGAAGGCCTCCACCGCATCGATATGGTCGAGCAGCAACCCGGCGACGGCGTCGTAGTAGCCGTCCATGGCCATGCCGACCGGCGTGCGCCTGGCCGCATGTAGCGAAGTGAACAAGGTGTCGATGATCAGCGCGTCGGTCATGCGCTGGCCATTGTCGGGATCGCGCAAGGTCCAGTCGAAGGTCGGTTCGACGTGGCCGATGAAGGCAGCCAAGGGCTGCGCCGCGCCAAGCAGCGCGCGCGGCAGTGCTGCAGTACACGGGCCGATCTGTGCGACGGCGCCGAGCATGCGGCCCAGCGACGAGGACGCATCCACCAGTTTCTGGAAGGTCGACGGCTTGTCGGCACCAGCCGAGCAGCAGGCATGCGCGTACCAGATCGCGCCGGCCGGCTGCCATTGCTGCAGCAGTGCATCGATGTCGAGCAGCGCGTGGTCGCGGTCGACCAGCAGGCCGAGTTGCGCGCGCAGCTTCGCCGCATCGTCCAGCGGGAAAGTGGCCCCGTGACTGGTGCTGAGTACGAACGCGGGCTGGCGCTCAGCCAGCGCCGCGTTCAATTGCGCGTGCGTCGCCTGGGCGTCGGTCAGCAGCTGCGCGTCGAAGCCGGATTGAACGAAGGCTTCCTGCAGTTTTTCCGCGATGGTCTTGCGCATCAGGTAGGTGATATCCGGATGACCGTGATCCACCGACCAGAGCAGCGGCTTGTCGGCGCTGCGCCGGCTGCCGTGCCAGCCGCTCGACAGTGCATCGACATAACGTTCGAGACCTTCCTCGTCCAGATCCAGCCGGCCAACGAAAGCGTCGGTCTGCAGGCGGTACTGGAAACTCCAGGGAATTTCGCCGGGCGAGCCGACAATCAGCAGATAGCGCGGCACGGCCGCATCGCCGCGCACGCCACGCTGACCGCTGGCGCGCAAGCGTGCGGGCGCGCGGTGGGCAAAGTGGCGCAGCAGGAAACCGTCACGGGCGTGTTCTTTTTTGTAGCGGAATACCGGCGCATTGCCGCGCGCGGCGATCAGGCGCCGGATTGCCGCCGGCGCATCGACCGCCGCGGCCTTGTCCGCGTCCGACAGGCCGTCGCGATCGGGCAGAACCACGCCCCAGCCGACGCGGTCGCTGCGCCAGTCGGCCAGATCCAGCGCCGGTGCTGAGGCGGCCTCCGGAGCCAGCTCGCGCGCGCGGACGATTGCGCCGCGCAATGCCCACGCCATTGCTTCCCGCGAATACGTACCGACCGCTTCGGCGTCGCCGCACCAGGCATTCGTGCGCAGCAGCGCGCCCAGCTCAGTCTCTATCGTCATGATCGAAGCGTCCGTCGCTGTCGGGCCACAGGCGCGCGCGATGCCGACAGCAGGCCAACCTGGGCTGTCTTCCCCGATGCCGCCATGCTGCGGCCTGTTACAGCCAGCCCGAATTCGGCCACATCGTCCTCAAAAACAGACTGATTTTCCAATTTCCCTTTGTCCGGTAATTTCAATGTAGTGGTTATCTTGTCCGCAGCAGCCAGCTCGACCTGTAGCGTGACAATGTCGTTCGCAGACCGCAGTCGCTCGGTCATGCCCCTGGCTCAGCGGCCCGACGCAAGGCTATACGCCAGCCACCAGGTCGCCGGGGTGCTGATATCGCCGTGACCGCTGATGCGGCGCGTACCGCGAATGCCGACAATCGCATTGCCAGCACCGAGTGCATACGCCTCGCCGGGCTCCTTGATCTCGACGATGGTCGCCGCCGAGTCCTGCGGACCGAATCCGCCGAGCGCGCCGTACTTGCTCGGCGAACTTCCCGCAGCCTCGGGCTGCTCGCCGAGGTCGCTCTTGCGCCGCAGGGCGAGGTGAAAGGTCTTTGTCAGGGCGGCGTCGTGAGCACTGAACGTAGCGGCGACCGGCCGCTCTATGCAGGCGAGATTCTTCAGATAACCGCCCGGCAGGCCGCTTTCCGGCACAACGGCCGCAAACGCGTATTGCGAAATGGCCGGCTGCAGCAACAAGGCCGAATGGATCTTGCGCGGTAGCGAGGGCAAGGCAGCCGTCGCCGACATGACGACCTTGCAGCCGAACGAATGGCCGAGCAGATGGATGCGCGCCGGCGAGCGTTGCAGCAATTCGTGCAGCAAGGCCGACACGCCTCGGCTGCCGACGACGCCGGCGCGGTCCTTCATCTGCCAGACGGTGAAGGGTTTGATCAGATTGCGCGGATCGAGTTTGCCGAGGATGTCGCCTAGACCGGCTGCCGCCGGCGTGCTGCCAGGCGCCGATGCCATCGCGTCAACGTCGTCGAAATCCGGCGGCGGCGGCGCCAAAGCCGCTGCGGCGGCGAGCAGATCGTCGGCGTCAGGGCCGTCGCGACTGACACCTTCGTCGTCGCCCCGGGCGAGGGATGCCAGCAGTGCCGCCAGATCGCGCGCCTGTGCGGGCGACAGGGCCTCGGCCTGGACGAGTTCGAGGAACCGCTGGTGCTCGTCGTCGGGCAGCGACGAGGCGATGTCTGCCGCCAGTTGCCGGCCGCTTTCCACATCCTCCGGCCCGGTGCCGGCAAAGCCCGGCCCGGTTTCGCTGTCGAACCAGGCCATGGTCTGGCTGGGCCAGAAAACGCCGACCAGCAGCGGCCGGTAGTCCGCCGGTACCGCGAGGCCCAGTGCCGTCCGCTGCGCGGTATATCCGTCGATAAAGCTCTCGTAGCGCGCAGTCGCCGCAGCCCAGTCATTGTTCCAGCCGTGGGAAAACAGAAAGATGTCGCTGAAGCCGGCCAGGTTGTCCAGCAAGTGCCGGCGCGTGGCCGGCCCCTCGCAACGCCCCTGCTTGTCGAAGGGGATGATGTAGTAAGGAAACGGCAGACCCTCCGCCGTTTTCCTGGTCTTGAACGGACCGACGGGAACCATCGAAGGCATCGCAATCTCCTGACGTGAGCAGCAAAAAAACGGCAACTGCCATCTGTCCGGCATTCTTCACGCAGCCGGCAGCAAGGGTTGCTTGGCCGCACTGGCTAGTGGCGCCAGTGGGATCTTTCTCTCATCGCAGAGACCTGCAGCAGGCTGCAGGCAAATCCCATTGTGGAGGTATTGCGCCGACGATGAGGCTGTCCGAGGCAGCCGTCAACCCGACTACCGGACACCAGCCCCTTTCTGCCACCATCGACGGCCAGGGACCGGGCTTGGGCCTGGGCGAGGTACCACGTCGTCCAGTCACAGCCTGGCCCGGGTGAAATGCATGCTTCCATTCGGCAGGACTACGCCTTGACCTTTTTCATCAAGAGCATGCCCTCTCCCGTCGGCCTTCTGCAGCTGATCGCCAGCGCACAAGGACTCGCCGCCGTGCTTTGGGAAAACGAGGACGGCAGCCGTGTGCGACTGGGGCCGTTTGTGGAAAATGCCGCACATCCGGTCCTGATCGAGACCGAGCGCCAGCTCACGCGCTACTTCGACGGCAAGCTGCAGCAGTTCTCGCTGCTGCTGGATTTCCACGGCACGGCATTCCAGAAAAGCGTCTGGCAGGCTTTGCTGGATATTCCCTGGGGCGAGACGCGCAGCTATGCCCAGATCGCACGGCAACTCGGCCGCCCAACCGCCTCGCGCGCCGTCGGCGCCGCCAACGGACGCAATCCGATCTCGATCATCGCGCCCTGTCACCGCGTACTCGGTAGCGACGGCAAGCTGACCGGCTTTGCCGGCGGACTGGCGGCCAAGGCGCATTTGCTGGCGCTGGAAGGTGTGGCAGGCACGAACGCCACCCTACCCATTTGAGTTTCGTTTCACGCGGCGATCCTAGCCTTGCTCCGGAAGCCGCTGCCAAACGGTAGCGCACCGGAGACCGACATGTGGAAAAAGATACGAGCCGCCGCCATCGCGCTGCTGGGTGCGGTAGTGCTGCTCGCCCTCGCCGGCTGGGCCTATGTCGACAGCCTGGCGCTGCAGCGCGAACCCGTAGCGAATACCGCCAGTGTCGCCGCCGACCTGGAGTTTCTGCAGCGCCGCATCCCGCCGACGCGCGGACGCATACTGGCCGTCGTCACCAGCACGGCGCACTTCGACAACGGCCGGCGCAAGGCCGGCTACGAGCTGACCGAGCTGTCGCGCGCCTACTGGGTGTTCCTGGCCAACGGCTACGAGGTCGATATCGCCAGCCCCCGCGGCGGTGAGCCGCCCATGGTAAAGGACGACGATCTCGTCGACGCCGACTACGCTTTTCTCAACGACGCCGATGCGCGGGTGAAACTGGCCGCTACGCTGCCGCTGGCGCGGATCGATCCTGCGCGCTATGCGGCGGTCTATTTCGTCGGCGGCAAGGGCGCCATGTTCGACTTCGTCGGCAATGCAGATATTCAGCGCATCGTACGCGAGCTGCTGCCGCGCGGTGCTGTCGGTGCCGTCTGCCATGGTCCGGCAGCCCTGCTCGATATGACGGCTGCAGACGGGCGACCGCTGCTGCAGGGGCGTCGCCTTACCGCCTTCAGTAACGCCGAAGAGCTGTTCCTGATCGAAGACGCACGCGCACATTTTCCCTTTCTGCTGCAGGAGGCACTGGCCGCACAAGGCGCCGTCTTCGTCGAGGCACCGATGTACCTGGAAAATACGGTCAGCGACGGCCGGCTCATCACCGGACAGAACCCCTGGTCCAGCTGGGGCGTGGCCGAGGCGATGGTCCGTGCGCTTGGCCACGAGCCGGTGGCGCGAACGCTGACAGCCGAGGAATACAGCGTGCGCCTGCTCGCCACGTACCATGGCAGCGGCCTGGCCGCCGCACTGGCACAGAAACGCGAACTGCCGCGCAGCGACAAGCGCCTGCTGCTGATGCATGCGCTGGTGGCGGCGATGCGGTGGGAGCCTATGCATGCCTACCGGCTGCAAAAGCTGGCCAGGGCTTGAGTCGCCGCGGGCTATCGCTGCTGCCCCGCCCTTCCTGGGCAGCAGCATCCCGTGCTGCGCTGGCTGAAGAAATTACAGATAGTTATTTGTTGTCATTTTTTAGCAGCAAGACGCAAGCCACCGCGGGCATCGATTGACTCCCAATGAAAAGGCCCCGCAGGGCGGGGCCTTTCGGTCAGCAACGACCACCTTCGATTACTGCACCGGCTGCACCGCCGATGCCTGGGCGCCCTTGGGGCCCTGGCTGACCGTGAAGCTGACGCGCTGGCCTTCCTGCAGGGTGCGGAAGCCCTTCGCGGCGATGGCCGAGAAGTGAACGAAGACATCGGAGCCACCGCCCTCGGGTGCGATGAAGCCGAAACCCTTGGCGTCGTTGAACCACTTTACCGTACCGATCTGCATGACTTCCCCTCAACATGACTGGACGAAATGCGAGGCTGACTTCTCCCCCGAGTCCGTGCGCCGCGCGTGTACGAGTATACTCAGCCACATTGAAAGTGCGAGCGCGGGCCGGCGCCTCGGCGTGAGCCGCGTCACAGCCTGCTACCGGACCACGGCTCTGACAGCGCCAAATACCGCGGCAAGCCGCCGCGCTTGTTCATCTTTGAAGACGTGCAGTACACCGCCGTGCCGGGCTCTGCTTTTTACCGGCAGAGCAGCCGGCAACCCGGTCGATCCGGGACAGGAACGCCAATACAAGGTGAACAACGGAACATTGCGTCCCCCGCCCACGGACTGATCGCCGCGGGGAGAAGCGTTCGCCGCCCGCTGTGACAGCGACGAACAAGGCAATGGCGAGGCGATTTATGCCGCCAACAAGGCTGCGATCAACACCGGTACGACGGCGGTGGCTTCGCGCAGGTTGGCGAAGATTTCCTCCAGGCTGATTTCTGCCTCGTCGCCACAGCCGGCAGCCCAGTTCGCGATCAGGGCGATGCAGGCGTAGTCCAGTTCCAGCTCGCGCGCGAGCGCAGCTTCGGGCATGCCGGTCATGCCCACCAGGTCGCAGCCGTCGCGGCGCAGGCGGGCGATTTCGGCGCGGGTTTCCAGGCGCGGGCCCTGGGTGGCGCCGTAGCAGCCACCGTCGACGACGGCGACGCCGGCCCTGCCCGCCGCGGCCAGCACCGCCTCGCGCAGGCTGGCGGTATACGGCTCGCTGAAGTCGATGTGCCTGACCTCTGCGCCGTCGGCATCGCAGAAGCTGGTAAAGCGGCCGTGCGTGTAGTCGATGAGCTGGTCGGGCACGGCAACGACGCGCGGGCCCATGTCATCGCGGATGCCGCCGACCGCGTTGACGCCGATCACGCGGCGGGCGCCCAGGCTGTGCAGCGCCCAGATATTCGCGCGGTAGTTGACCCGATGCGGCGGCACGCTATGGCCTTCGCCATGGCGGGCAAGGAAGGCGACGCTGCGGCCAGCAAGTTCGCCGCAGACCACGGGCGCAGACGTGGCGCCGAACGGCGTTTCCACCGTCTTGCGTTCCACTTTTTCCAAACCGGGAAACTGATACAAACCGGTGCCGCCGATGATGGCCAGGTCCAGTGCCATGTGCTGTCCTCAGATTGCGTAGATGGCGGGCAGGTTGCGGCCCTGTTCGTAGTAGTCCATGCCGTGGCCGAACACGTAGCGGTCGGGCACTTCGACGCCGACGTAGTCGGCCGCAATGCCGGGCACGCAGCGGCCGTGACGCTTTTCACACAGCACAGCCACCAGCACGCGCCGCGCGCCGCGGTCCATGCAGAAATCGCGTATGGCCTTGAGCGTCTTGCCTTCGTCGAGGATATCGTCGGCCAGCACGATGGTGCGGTCGGCCAGTACCGCCGCGGGCTGGCGCATCCAATGCAGCTCGGAACCGCTGGTGGCACCGCGATAGCGGGTGGCATGGATGTAGTCGAACTCCATGTCGGTCTTCATGGCCAGAGCCAGCTTGGCCGCGAACAGCATGCCGCCATGCATCACGGTGATGAAGACCGGATGTTCGCCGGCAATGGCCGTGTCGATCTGCGCCCCCATCTGGACAACGGCGGCGTCCAGCACGGGCTGGTCGTGAATCAGGTCGGCGCTTTTCAGTGCCTCGGACAGGCTGGGTCGGTTCATGGGTTCACTCAGGCAGGTACACCGAGCGCGGCAAGGCGCTCGATGAAGCGGGTTCGTTGCGGGTTGTCGACCAGGGACTGCCAGGTCGAAGCGACCATGCCGCGCAAGGCGGCACGTTTTTCCACCGCGCAGGGCGGACGCCCACGCACGGCGACGATGGAATCAGCGACCAGGGCAGGACTGCAGACCAATACCAGGTCGCAGCCTGCATCCAGGTGCGCGGCGATGCGTGCGGCAATGCCGCCGGCGGATTCGGCCGCGGCCATGCCGATGTCGTCGGAAAAGACCACGCCGCGGAAACCCATTTCTTCGCGCAGGATCTGCTGTATCCAGGTGCGCGAATAACCGGCCGGCGACGCATCCACGGCGGGATAGGTTACGTGCGCCAGCATCACTGCCTCGGCGCCGGCGTCGATGCCGTCGGCGAAGACGGCCAGGTCGGTCGCGCGCAGTTCGTCCAGGCTGCGGCTGTCGACAGCCGCATCGAAATGGGTGTCTTCCAGCACCGAGCCGTGGCCAGGAAAGTGCTTCAGGGTGGCAGCCATGCCGCCCAGGTGCATGCCGCGCAGATAGGCCTGTCCCAGCACGGCGACAACGGCGGGCTCGGTGTGGAAGGCGCGCTCGCCGATGGCACGGTTGCCGCGCTTGAGGTCGATCACCGGTGCAAAGCTGATGTCGATGTCCAGCGCGCGCATCTCGCTCGCCATGACCCAGGCATGTTCTTCGGCCAGGGCAATGGCGCGGGCCGGATCGGCATCGTAGATCTCGCCCAGGCGCGCCAGCGCCGGCAGCCGCGTGAAGCCTTCGCGGAAACGCTGCACCGGGCCGCCTTCCTGGTCGACGCAAAGCACGAAATCGTCGTCGCGAACGGCACGTATATCATCGATCAGCGCGGTGACCTGCTCGCGCGAGGCAAAGTTGCGGCTGAACAGGATGACGCCGCTGACTTCGGGCGCGGCAATCCAGGCGCGCTCGGTCGCCGACAGTTCCTTGGCAGCAATTCCTATGACCAGCATCAGCCCTGTCCTTCCCGCTCGGCCGCCGTCCAGGCCGAATACGGATATGCGATCAGATTCAGATTGTAATAGCGTGGCAATTCGCTGACTTCCGCACCGAGCCAGTCGGGCCGCTCGTAGGCCTCGTCGACGCTGTCGAGTTCCAGCTCGGCCACGACCAGGCCGTCGTTGGCACCGAAGAATTCGTCGATCTCGAACTCGTGGTTGGCGTGGGCGACATAGTGGCGGATCTTTTCCACCACGCCGTCGCACAGGCGCGCCAGCATGGCTTCCGCGTCGGCCAGCGGCACTTCGTATTCGTATTCCTGTCGCGCCACGCCCAATGTGGAAGATTTTATATTGAGCCAGGCCTGCTCGCCGCCAATGCGCACGCGCACCGAGCTTTTGGAGGCACCGCTGGTGACCAGGTGGGCGCTGACCAGATAGCCCTGCACCAGACGCTGCGAGCGGCTTACCTGGCTGCGCCAGGTATCCGAAGCCAGCAGGAATTTGCGTTCGATTTCCATGCCCATGCGGTTCTCTCCGGCGCTCAGCGCTCGAACAATGCGATCGATTCCACGTGTGCGGTATGCGGGAACATGTCCATCACGCCCGCGGCCTTGAGCTTGAAGCCGTGCTTGTCGACCAGGATGCCCGCATCGCGCGCCAGCGTGGCCGGATGGCAGGACACGTAGACGAGTCGGTCGGTGCCTTTCTTTGGCAGATAGTCGAATACGGCGGCTGCACCCGAGCGCGGCGGGTCGAGCAGGATCTTGTCGAAGCGCTGCCGCGCCCACGGCGTGTCGCGCTGGTCGTCGAGCAGGTTGGCAACGTGGTATTCCACATTGGCAATACCGTTGCGCGCGGCGTTTTCCTTGGCGCGCTGGACCAGGCCATGCTCGCCTTCCACGCCAACCACATGGGCGCTGCGCCGCGCCAGCGGGAAGGTGAAATTGCCCAGGCCGCAGAACAGGTCGAGTACGCGCTCGTCCGGCTGCGGGTCGAGCAGGCCCAGGGCATGGCCGATCATGGCCTCGTTCATGGCCGAATTGACCTGGATGAAATCCATGGGGCGGAATTCCAGTTCCACGTCGGCGCTGGCGATGCGGAATGCCAGGCGCGGGTTGTCCGGCCACAGCGGATGCACGCTGTCGTTGCCGCCCGGCTGCAGGTAGACGGCCAGGCCGTGCGCCTGGGCGAAGGCAACCAGCGCTGCGCGGTCGCCTTCGCTCAAGGGCTGCAGGTGGCGGAAGATCAGTGCAGTGGTGTCGTCGCCCGCGGCGATCTCGATCTGGGGAATTTCGCGCACGGCCTGCAGGCTGCCGACCAGTTGCGCCAGCGCCTCGATGCGCAGGCCAACCGCCGGAGCCAGCACTTCGCAGCGCTTGATGTCGGCCACGTAGCGGCCATTTTCCTCGCGAAACCCGACCAGTGCCTTGCCTTTCTTCTCGACGTATTTCACCGACAGGCGGCCCTTGCGCCGATAGCCCCAGACGGCCGAGGTCAGCGGCGCCAGCCAGCGCTTGGGTTCGACATGGCCTATGCGGTCGAAATTCTCCGCCAGCACGCGCTGCTTGGCGGCGATCTGCGCTGCCGGCGCCAGATGCTGCAGTGCGCAGCCGCCGCAAATGCCGAAATGTTCACAAAGTGGATCGACGCGGTCGGGCGAACGGCTCAGCAAGGTGTCGACCTGGGCGTCGTCGTAGTGGCGGTGGCGCTGCACGATGTGCGCGACGACGCGTTCGCCGATAAGGGCGCCGCGCACGAATATGGCCTTGCCTTCGTGATGGGCGACGCCGCGTCCGTCGTGGGACAGGTTGGTGATATCCAGTTCCAGGGCAATCGGGGCTTTCATGACAACAGCGCCCGGGATGCGTGCATCCCAGGCGCCAGAACTCCATTCAGTTTGAGGGCTAGCGGGCGCGTCAGCGTTGTTTCCAGGCGCCCGTGGCGTCCTGATGATACCAGCCGGGGCGTGCCTGCTGGATCCATTGGGCGGCGAAGGTGCTCTGAATCTGCGCCTCCCATTCGGGATGGCCATTGGCATTGGCGATTTCCCGATAGACCGCCTTACGGTCGCGGTTTTCCTCGGCCACCGCCTGGTTCAGCGCGGCGCGCTCGGCCAGCGGCACGGCCGCGGCGTCGCGGATCGCGACCAGGCCGTCCTTGGCCAGACCGACGCTGCCAGCGCCCAGGGCCCTGGTCAGCACGCTGTCGAAGCGCTGCTTCATGCGCGCCTGGATTTCGCGCAGGGCTGGCGTCTGGATATTCAGATCGGGTTCGGCCGCCTGGGCCGAGCCGATGAAGAAGTCGAGCAGGCTGGCCTGCGGCGGACGCGCGCCGCTGTCGTCCGCAGGCTTGATGTCCGGCCCGCCGGAGGCCGGGCCGATGACGGTGCCGATGAACTGCTCGGCTGCCTTCTCCGCTGCCGCCGCCGGGAAATACACGTTGATGGTGACGCAGGCACCTAACAAGGCCAGTGACAGGCCGAGCAACATCATGCGGAAGTGACGCATCGCGGAATCTCCTGTGGGTATTGCGGGGGTGACGCAGTCAAGGGTGAATGAAACGGCGTAGTTTTCGGCGCGGCTCAGTTGATCACAGGCTTGGTGCCGCTGGCAGCGGCCTTGAGCCGGTCGACCAGTACCGACCAGTCCACGTCGCCCTGATGCCCGACGATCTGGATACGCGGCAGGCCGCGCCCCTCGACCAGTGTGTAGTGCGCGCCGTCCGCATCCAGGCCGCGCATCTTGCACACGGCGTTGCGCAGGCGGCAGCCAATGCCCAGGCGCGCATAGCCGAACGTGTCGAACAGACCCAGCACGCGCGCCTGCAGGCCAGCGGCAATACCGCCGCCGCCGACTGAGGAAATGGTCGTGACCGCGCGCTGGCTGATGCGGCCGCCGGCCAGTGCTTCCAGTTGCGCATCGAAGGCCACCGGCTGCCAGTCGAGCAGGCGCAGCTCGCGCACATGGCCGGACAGCCGGCCGGAAATATCGCCGATATCGAAGGTGCCGGTGACCAGGCTCAGGTCGAGGTTGCTGAAGGCGATATCGGCGCTCAGCGACGGCAATACGCCGAACGGGCGCTCCAGCGCCAGGCCGGTCACGTTCAAGGTGCCGTCGAATACGTTGAGCATCAGTCCACCCGCCATTTCCAGTTTTTCGTCCGCATAGCGCAGCTGCGGCACTGCGCCGCCGAGCTTGCCGCCGAAGCGCGGCCAGCCCAGGGCCTGGCTCAGCGCGGCCAGTTCCACATCGTGCACAGCCAGGCTGGCCTGTACCCGCTCGCCGCTGGCCGCGGCCGGATGCACGGCCATGCTGAGCAATTCCAGCGCACCGCCGAGCACGGACACTTTCACCGGCGCCAGCAAGCTCAGCGCGCCGTCGCGGCTTTGCCAGCGCGTCTGGCTGGGCCCCAGTGGCAGCGAATACAGGCTGGCGGACTGCCAGGCCAGGCTGCCGGCAGCAGCTTCGCCCTCGCGCTGCCAATGCAATGCGCCGGCAAGATTCTTCACGCCGATGCCGCGGCTGCTGTCGGCCATATCGAGCGCGTCCAGCTGCAAGGCGGCAGTGGCTATGCCCTGTTCGTCCAGGCGCGCACTTGCGACGAGGCGGCCGCTGCTATCCAGGCCCTGCCAGCCCGCCGCCCCGAGCAGGCCGGCAAGATAGCGCTGCTGCGCTGCCGGCAGGCTCAATTCGAGGGTATCGACGACCAGTTCGCGCAATGCCGGTGCCTGTGCCGGCGCAACGCGCGCCGAGGCTTTCAGGCGCAGCACGCCAGGGTCGTCGAAGGTGAGTCCGTTGAGCCGGTATCCATCGCTGGCGTCGGCGGCGAGCTGGAAATCCAGGCGTGTGCCCTGCTCGGCCAGTTTGGCGTGGAACGCCCCGGACAATACTTCGCCGCCACTGATCTGGCCCTGGTGCGACAGCGCCCAGCCGCCAGACGAGGTCTGCAGGCCCAGCTTGCCGGCGAGGCTCACATGAGCGGCAGCATGCAGGCCGTCGGCCGTATCGAAACCGCCGTCACGCACGCTGTAGTCGATCTGCTGCCGCTGCCCGGCCGCCGGCCAGCGCGCATCGGCGGCGAGCTGGCCGTCGATCTTGCTCAGCGCTGGCCAGGCATCGCGCAGCCAGCGGTCCAGCCAGTTCAGAGGCAGGTGACGCAGCTGGATCTGCCAGTGCGTCTCGTCGGCGCTGCCGCCCTGGCGCAGACTCAGGCGCGCCGGAGCACGGTTGAGTTCCAGCTGCAGCTGGCCTTGCTCCAAGCTGGCGGAAAACGCGGCCTGCAGCGGTGCGACGCCAGCCGCGTCGGCGCTGTTGCGAACTTCGGCCTGGCCGCTGCAGTGCCAGCTGCCCTGTTCTGCCCGCAAAGGACATCTCGCGCGCAATTGCTGCAAGGCCAGACCGGCCTGGGGCCAGTCCAGATTCGCCACCGACAGATCGAACTGGGCCGCAGCGGGCGCTGCCTCCGGCAGTACCGGACTGACGTTTATCTGGATGCCTTGTACAACAATCCCCTCGGCCTGCAGTTTGGCTATGCTGGCGCCGATCCCTGTTGCTGCAGCAGGCGAGCAGGCAGCGATGGCGGCAAGAGCGGCAACACGGATAATCGGGAGCATGCGCAGCCAGGCGGTAAAGAGCGCGCCGATTGTGGCCACGAGCGCCTGAACAGGAAAGAGTCATGTATCTGCTGCTCGCCGACGACAACCCCGTGACCCTGCAATTCCTGGCCGAAGCCGTGCGCCAGCTTGGCCATCGAAGCGCCGTTGCCAGCGACGGCACCGCTGCGCTGGCACTGGCTCGCCGGGAGCATTTCGACCTGCTGCTGCTTGACCTGCAGATGCCAGGACTGGACGGCAAGGCCGTACTGCGGCAACTGCGCGGCGACAGCCAGGCGCGCTGTCAGCACAGTCCGGCCCTGGCCACGACCGCGGAGACCGGCCCGGCGCTGGCCCGGCAACTGATCGCCGACGGCTTTGCCGCGGTACTCGCCAAGCCGCTCGACCTTGCCACGCTGGAGCGCGCCCTGCAGGGCTGGCACAGCTTCCACGGCATGCTTGCCGAAGACCTGGAAGAGTATGCGGCGCTGCCGCTGCTCGATGACGACGCAGCCATTGCCCGGCTCGGCACCCGGGAGACAGTCCAGGCATTGCGGCGCCTGTTTGCGCTTGAGCTGCTGGCCTTGCCGGCCGAACTGGACGACGGCCTCGCCGCAGCAGACCGCGCCGGCCAGCTGCGCGAACGCCTGCATCGCCTGCTCGCCTCAGCTGGTTTCTGCGGCGCGGCACGACTGGAGCGCGCGATTCGCGATCTGCGCAAGCAGATCGACCGCGATGCTGCGCTGACCGCCGAGCATCTGCGCGAATTGCGCGAAGTGACTGCGGCCACATTGGGCGTGCTGGAAGATGGGCCTGCCGCTTGAGCTGAGCACTGCGATTACAGTGCCGTTTGGTTATCGCAGCGCAGCGGCAACGAACCACCATGGCCTGGTATCGCGCAACGCTGCGGAACGCATCGAGTGCGCATGCGAGCGGACCTCAACGGGCCGGCAGGTTGCCCGCCAGCATGCTCCAGGAACGCAAGCTGCCGCCGCCGAGCTGGTGGCCAATCAACGCCCGCATCAGGCGGCGCAGGCTGGCCAAGTCTTCGCTGTCCGGCATGGCATCAGCGGCCAGGGCGAGCAAGGCGCTGCCGCGCAGGCGCAATACGTTGGCCTGGCCGGCATAGACGACGGCACCGTGTTCGGGGATATAGATGTAATCCTGCGCCGGATCGATCGGCTCGCCCCTGTCAGCCTCGCTGTCGCAGACCAGGCCATAGCCGGTCTCGGCCAGCAGGTCGCGCTCGTAGCGGCGCAGGGTCCAGGCGCATTCGGGGTGATCGGCCAGGCGCTGCAGGGCCAATTCGTACGCGTCGAACACCTCCGGTATCGCGTCGTGGCGCGGCGACAGGCGCAGGGTCAGTTCGTTCACGTACATCGCGCAGAGCAAGGCAGTGCCTTGCAGCAACGGCGGCTGCCCGCGCGCTTCGACAGCAGTCAGGGCAACCAGCTCGCCGTGGCCGCTCCAGGCCAGGCTCAGCGGCACCAGCGGCTGCAGCAAGGCACGCGGCTGGCGTGTTTTTTCCCGCCGTGCACCGCGTGCCACCAGGCCGATGCGGCCATGCTCGCGGCTGAGGCCTTCGAGCAGCAGGCTGGTTTCGCGATAGGGTCGCGCGTGCAATAACCAGCCAGGCTCGTCTTCGACGCGCATCGGCGCCGCCTCAGCCCTCGTAGCCGAAACGCTTCAGCGCGGCTTCGTCGTCCGACCAGTTTTCGCGCACGCGCACCCAGAGCTTGAGGAATACGCGCCGCTCGAACAATCGCTCCATCGCCAGCCGCGCTGCGGTGCCGACTTCCTTCAGGCGCGAACCCGCAGCGCCGATCACGATCGCCTTCTGCCCGGTGCGCTCTACCCAGATCACCGCACCAATTTCGGCGACGCCGTCCTCGCGGTCGCCGAATTGTTCGATTTCCACCGTGCAGGAATACGGCAACTCCTGCCCAAGCTGACGCATCAATTGTTCGCGCACCAGTTCCGCTGCGAGGAAACGCTCGCTGCGGTCGGTGATTTCGTCTTCGCCGTAGACCGGTGGCGCCTCGGGCAGGCGCGAAACGATCTCGCGCTCCAGCTGTTGCAGTCCATCGGAGCGGCGCGCCGAAACCAGCAGTACTGCCGCGTAGTCGCGATCCTGCGTGACGCTGGCGATGAAAGGCAGCAGCAGTTCGCGGTTCTTGATCGCATCGACCTTGTTCATGGCCAGCAGCACGGGCTTGCCCGCCGCCTTGAGTGCCTGCCAGACGCGTTCGTCTTCGTCGTTCCAGCGCCCGGCTTCGATGACGTGAATCAGCACGTCGACTTCGTCGATGGCACCGCGCGCAGCGCGGTTGAGCTGGCGGTTGATGGCGCGCTTGGCATCGGCGTGCATGCCCGGCGTATCGACGAACAGGATCTGCACGCCCGGTTTCGTGGCGATGCCGAGAATGCGGTGCCGCGTTGTCTGGGGTTTGGGGCTGACGATACTGACGCGGAAACCGACCAGGGCATTCTGCAGGGTCGACTTGCCCACGTTGGGACGTCCGAGCAAGGCAACCAGGCCGCAGCGGTGCGCTGTGTCCGGGGCAGTTTCAACGTTCATTCGAGAACAATTCCTTGATCTGTTGCAGGGCCGATTCGGCGGCTTGTTGTTCTGCCGCACGCCGGCTGGAGCCACGCCCGGGGAGGCGCAATGGCGGATTGTCGATGATGCAGGCGATATCGAACACCTTGGCGTGGTCGTCGCCGCTGCTGCTGACCAGCTCGTAGACCGGCAGGCTCAGCCCGCGCCCCTGCAACAGCTCCTGCAGGCGGGTCTTGGCGTCTTTCTCGGGGGCGCGCAATTGTGCCGCGCGCTCGGCAAAAAGGGTACGTACGCAGCTACGGCAGGCGTCCCAGCCTGCATCGAGGTATACCGCCGCGATCAGCGCTTCCAGCGCATCGGCAAGAATGGACTCGCGTCGATGGCCACCGCTCTTGAGTTCGCCCATGCCCAGGCGCAATGCCTCGCCGAGGTCCAAGGCACGCGCAACCTCGGCCAGGGCTGCGCCGCTAACCAGTTGCGCACGCATGCGTGTCAACTGGCCTTCGTCCGCGCGCGGATGGATTTCGAACAGAAGTTCGGCGACCAGCATGCCGACCAGCGAGTCGCCGAGGAACTCCAGGCGCTCGTTGTTCGGCCGTCCGGCGCTGCGATGGGTCAGCGCCTGCTGATACAGGCCCGCATCGCGGAAAGTGTGGGGAAAGCTAAGTTTGGACAAGCGCGGATTACGTCCAGTCCGGCGCAAGCAGCAGCGGCTGCGCTGCAAACGCCGGACCGCAGCTCATCATTCGCCGGCACCGGTACCGAGATTGACCGTCTTGTCGAAACTGACCAGCAGGTCGATATTGGAAATGAACTTGACCCGCTTGTCGTAGAACACGCGCACGCTGGTTGCGCCACCAGTCTTCTTGACCTGGATATTGGCCGGCGGAATGGTAGTGTCGTCGACGTATTGCACATTGAACTTGAGGCCGAGCGTGGCGCGGATCTCGCTGACGTCGCGACTGCCGATGCCAGGCTCCTTGGCCAGCTGCTCCATCGATTTGACCACGCCCATGTACTCGGAATAGACCGGCACCAGTTTCATGGCGCAATAGGCGAAGAAGCCCACGACGCACAGCACCACGACGAATCCGATCAGGGTGAGACCCCGCTGCGACTGCTTCATGTCCCCGCCTCTCCTATTTGATCAAGGTGCCCAGACGGCTGAACTCGATGACTCCGTTGCTCAGTCCGCGCCAACTCATCCAGATCACGAACGCTTTGCCGACAAGATTCTGCTCGGGCACGAAGCCCCAGACGCGGCTGTCGGAACTGCGATCACGATTGTCCCCCATGACGAAATAATGCCCGGCGGGGACCGATATCGTAAAGTCCGGCCCAACTTGGTCACCGGGCACGGCGATAATCTTGTGCGACACGCTATCTAGCTGTTCGACAAGGGATTCAGCGCCGCGGCGAACGAGTTCGCGCGACTCTGTATCGGTTCCGGCATAGAGTCCGTCGGTCGCCTGTGGCATTTCTTTGCCGTTGACATACAGTTTTTTGTCACGATAAGTGACTTCGTCGCCCGGTTTGCCGATCACCCGCTTGATGTAGTCCTGCGAAGGATCCTTGGGAAAGCGGAATACGACCACGTCGCCGCGTTCCGGCTCGCCGACTTCGATGATCTTTTTGTCCAGCACGGGCAGGCGGATGCCGTAGGCGAACTTGTTCACCAGGATGAAGTCGCCCACCAGCAGGGTCGGCATCATCGAGCCCGACGGAATGCGGAACGGTTCGGCCAGGAAAGAGCGAAACAGCAGCACGATCAGGATGACCGGGAAGAACGAGCGCGAATATTCCACCAATACCGGCTCGCGCGGCGCTTCGCCGGGCGGCGTCTGGGCAGCTCGCTGCTTGGCGAAGAACCAGTGATCTATGGCCCAGATCACACCGGTCGCGAAAGTCAGCGCGACCAGGATGGCGGCAAAGTCGAAATGCATTCCCGTTCCTCAGGCTCGTTGGTGTTGCAATCGGTTGAAGCGATGCGCGACGCCTATGCTCGCGCTCACTTGTCCATCTGCAGTACGGCCAGGAAGGCTTCCTGTGGAATTTCCACGCTGCCGACCTGTTTCATGCGCTTTTTGCCTTCTTTCTGCTTTTCCAGAAGTTTGCGTTTGCGCGATACGTCGCCGCCGTAGCACTTGGCCAGCACGTTCTTGCGCAGGGCCTTGACCGTCGAACGCGCGATGATCTGCGAACCGACAGCTGCCTGGATCGCCACGTCGAACTGCTGCCGCGGGATCAGCTCCTTCATCTTTTCGGTCAGGTCGCGCCCACGCCGGTCGGCGGCGGCGCGATGCACGATCAGGCTGAGCGCATCGACGCGATCGCCGTTGATCAGCACATCCAGCCGCGCGAACGGTCCGACGCGGAACTCATGGAAGTGATAGTCCATCGAGGCATAGCCGCGGGAAACCGACTTGAGCTTGTCGAAGAAATCCAGCACCACCTCGGCCAGCGGCAGCTCGTAGCTGATGCGTACCTGGGTCGAGACGTAGTTGATGCTGCGCTGGATGCCGCGCTTTTCTTCGCACAGGCCGATCACGTTGCCGATGTAGTCCGGCGGCGTGAGGATGTCGGCGATGATGATGGGTTCGCGCACCTCTTCGATGTTCTGCACTGGCGGCAGTTTGGCCGGATTGTCCAGCAAAAGTACCGTGCCATCGGTTTGCAGCACCTCGTAGACCACGGTCGGTGCGGTGGTGATCAGGTCCAGGTCGTATTCGCGCTCGAGGCGCTCCTGGATGATGTCCATGTGCAACAGGCCGAGGAAGCCACAACGGAAGCCGAAGCCCATCGCCTCGGAGCTTTCCGGCTCGAAATTCAGCGCCGCGTCGTTGAGCTTGAGCTTGTCCAGCGCTTCGCGCAGGGCAGGGAAATCGTCCGCAGCGGTCGGGAACATGCCGGCGAACACGCGCGACTGCATCTTCTGGAAGCCCGGCAGCGGTGAAGGCGCCGGGTCGGCGTTGAGGGTCAGGGTGTCGCCTACGGGCGCACCGTGCACGTCCTTGATCGACGCGGTGATCCAGCCCACCTCGCCTGCATCCAGCTTGTCCTTGACCTTGCGCTTGGGCGTGAACACGCCAACCTGGTCGACTTCATGCCAGCGGCCAGTGGACATGACCAGGATCTTGTCCCTGGGTTTGATCTGTCCCTGCATCACGCGCACCAGCGACACGACACCGAGATAGTTGTCGAACCAGGAGTCGATGATCAGCGCCTGCAGCTTGGTGGTATTGCGCGGCTTGGGTGGTGGAATACGCGCCACGATGGCTTCGAGCACGTCCACGACGTTCAGGCCGGTCTTGGCGCTGATCGGAATGGCATCGTCGGCGTGGATGCCGATGACTGCCTCGATCTCGCTCTTGGCGCGTTCGATATCGGCCGTTGGCAGGTCGATCTTGTTGATGACCGGAATGACTTCCAGCCCCTGCTCCACCGCGGTGTAGCAGTTGGCGACGGACTGGGCCTCGACGCCCTGGGCCGCATCCACGACCAGCAGCGCCCCTTCGCAGGCGGCGAGCGAGCGGCTGACTTCATAGCTGAAGTCGACGTGGCCCGGGGTATCGATGAAATTCAGCAGGTAGGTCTTGCCGTTCTTGGCCGTGTAGGGCAAGGAGACGGACTGGGCCTTGATGGTGATGCCGCGCTCGCGTTCGATGGGATTGGAGTCCAGTACCTGGGCTTCCATTTCACGGGCTTCCAGGCCGCCGCAGAGCTGGATGATGCGATCGGCCAGGGTGGATTTGCCGTGGTCGACGTGGGCAATGATCGAAAAGTTTCGGATATGGTCCATCGGGGTGCCGCAGAGCGAGGAGCGGTCGCACAGGTAGCGCGACGGCAAAGCGGCCATTATCGCACGAAGCCGCGTCCCCCGCCGAATCGCGCATCGAGCGGCTGCAAATGCAGACGGCGGAGCCGCGGGCTCCGCCGTCCTGTCTTGCGTTCGCCTGTCGAGGCCAAAGCCCTGCGGCCCGGCCAGGACGGGGTCAGCCGGTTTTCTTCGGCACGCTGACGGCCACGAACAGGCTGGCGTCCTGGCGCCGCACCAGCAGCATGACCGACTCGCCGGGCTGCACGCCCTTTACGGCGGTGTTGAACTCTGCCGCGGTCTTCACCTTTTGCTTGCCGACCATCAGCACGATGTCGCCCGGCTGCAGCGCCGCGCGCCGCGCCGGCACGCCGGTGATGCGGGTAACCACGACACCTTCTTCCTTGATGCCCAGCTGCTGGCGCTGTTCCGCCGTGAGGTCGTCGACCACCATGCCCAACGGATTGGTCGTCGGCGCTTCGCCGCCGCCGGCCGCCTGGGCGGTAGCGTCGCGGCTGGCTTCGCCGACAGTCACCGGCACGGTCAGGGTTTTGCCATCGCGAAACAGGCTCAGGTCGACCTTGCTGTTGGGCGCGGTGGCGCCGACCAACGGCGGCAGGTCCGACGAATGCACCACGTCCACACCACCGAAGCCGAGGATGACGTCGCCGACTTTCACCCCAGCCTTCTCCGCTGCGCTGCCGCCGGTGATGGCGTTGACCAGCGCGCCGCCGGTGCGCGGCAGGCCCAGGCTTTGTGCCAATTCGCGGTTCACGTCCTGGATCTGCACGCCGATCATGCCGCGCGAGACGAAGCCCTTGTCCTTGATCTGCTTGACCGCGCTCATGGCGGTGTCGATGGGAATGGCGAAGGACACGCCCATGAAGCCGCCGGTATTGGACAGGATCTGCGAATTGATGCCGACGACTTCGCCGTTGAGGTTGAACAGCGGGCCGCCGGAGTTGCCGCGGTTGATCGCCACGTCGGTCTGGATGAAGGGTACGTATTGCTGGTCGCGACCGCCGAAGCTGCGGCTGACGGCACTGACGATACCGGCAGTGACGGAATGATCGAAGCCGAACGGCGAGCCGATTGCCAGCACCCATTGGCCGGCCTTGAGTTTCTTGGAGTCGCCGATGGTCACGGCCGGCAGATCGCTGGCCGAAACCTTGAGCAGGGCAATGTCGTATTGCGCGTCGGTACCGACAACCTTGGCGTCAAGCTCGCGCCGATCGGACAAACGCACCGTCACGCTGTCGGCACCATCGACCACGTGGTTATTGGTCAGGATGTAGCCATCGGTGGAAATGATGAACCCCGAGCCCAGCGAGGTGCCGCCGGGACGGCCGCCGCGCGGACCGCCCGGATTGCCAGGACCGCCGGGACCGAAGAAGCGGCGGAAGATCTCGGGCACCTGCTCGTCGTCGGCTCCATCGTCGCGGTCGGCATTGGCGCTTTCGTTGGGGTTCTGCCGCGCCTGCACGTTCACCACGGCGGGACCGTTCTTGTCGACCAGAGGAGTGAAATCCGGAAGGTCGTAGGCCTGCGCCGATGCCGCCGCCAACAACAGCAGCGACAGCACGAAAGACTTCATCATGCTCTTTTGCATACGATTTGCCTTTGCTGATTTTTGGAATGGTAGCCTGTCTGCCAGGCGTTCCCGGGTAAGCCCGGACGGCGCATTGGAGAATGCCGCGACGGCAAAGTTCCTTGCCTGCAGGTTGCGTTGCTGGCGGTTCATCTGGCGCCGCGACGACGGGATTCAAGCGCGAACGCAACATCGCGCCGCAGGGGCTGGACCACTGCGGCGCGATGGGAATACAGCGATCTGGCGAGTTACTGCAGGCGCGGCTGGCCACTCTTGTCGGCCGGCACGGCTGACTGCATCGGCACGAGCAGCAGCACATACGGCGCATTCGGGCTACGCATCGCGGCCTGAGCCTGCGCCGGGTCTACAGGGCGCCAGTTGTTGGACGGCTGCGAGCGCAGATCGTAGGCAGGAGCGAAGAACGTATCGCCGCCTACGGTGGCCGAGGCCGGCTGGGCCAGTTGCGGGCCGCCCGATCGCACCAGGCTGTCATTGAAGAGGGGCGTGCGGGGCGAAGCGGCAACGGTAACGCCACTGCCAACGGCACGGTTCGGTCCGGTTTCGCTTTCCGGCGCCGATGCGATCAGCGCCACCACAGCCACGGCCGCCGCTACCGCACCGCCGGAAAGATAGCGCATCCAGCGGCTACCGCCGCCGCGGCCCTGGCCGGCTGCATCCTCGGCATCGATGCGGGCCATGATCGCCGAGGCAAAACCTGCATCGGCCAGCAATACCGGCTGACCTTTGAGGCAGTCGCGGGCTACGTGATAGCGCGACCAGCTTGCGGCCAATGCCCGCTCGCCGGCAGCGCTGCGCAGGGCGAAACGAGCCGCATCGCGCTCGATTTCGCCGTCCATCAACGCGGAAAGCTGTTCTTTGATGTCAGTGCTCATGCTCAGACCTCACTGTCCGCAAGCAGCGGACGCAACTGCGTATCTATCGCCTCGCGGGCGCGGAAGATGCGGGAACGCACCGTGCCGATGGGACATTGCATCTGCTCGGCGATCTCCTCGTAGGAGAGCCCATCGACTTCGCGCAAGGTGATCGCCTTGCGCAGTTCGTCGGGCAGCTGTTCGACCGTGGCGAACACGGTCCGTTCGATTTCCTGGCGCAGCAGTTCGCGTTCGGGCGTGGCGCTGTCTTTGAGGCGGATGCCGGAGTCCAGCTGTACCGCATCATCGACAGCGATGTCGTCGGTGGGGGGGCGGCGGCCCTGGGAAACCAGGTAGTTCTTGGCGGTGTTGATCGCGATACGGTAGACCCAGGTATAGAAGGCGCTGTCGCCGCGGAACGCACCGATGGCGCGATAGGCACGGATAAAGGCTTCCTGGGCGACGTCCTGGCATTCGGACCAGTCGGACACATAACGCGAGATGACACTGATTACCTTGTGCTGGTAACGGCGCACGAGCAGATCGAAGGCGCGCTTGTCGCCCTTCTGCACGCGCTCCACCAGCAGATTGTCGGAAACTTCGTCGCCCATCCGGGCCGTACTCCCTGCACTTGCCGGCGCCGCCTCCTGCACCGGCCGCGGCGCGTCGCGCCGCGGGGCGGCATCACGCTCGCGTCCCCAGACCAACAAATTCGATCCCAATCCCATCACTGCTTCCACGTCCTGTACTCCGCGTCGTGCCACCGTGATCCCGGCCAGCGCCAGGCGCATTCAAGACCACGGGTTTTGCGCGGAAGTTCCAACCGACTTCAACTTCAGGTCTTGCACTTACTGCCGAGGCTGCCGCGCAAGCGGACTCAGCGTGCCGTAATTTCCACGCTGCCGCTACCGGCGCCGAACAGGCGCTCCCGCTCGGCCAGCATGTTCTCGAAACTGACCGGCGCCAGCGGCCGGCAGAACAGATAGCCCTGCAGCTCCTCGCAGCCATGGTCGCGCAGGAAATTGAAATGCTCCTCGATCTCCACGCCCTCGGCGACTACGCCGAGCTTGAGGCTGTGCGCCATGTTGATAGTGGCGCGCACGATCGCCTCGTCGTCGGGATCGACGCCGATGTTGCGTACGAACACTTGGTCGATCTTGATCTTGTCCGCCGGGAAACGGCGGATGTAGTCGAGCGAGGACTGACCGGTGCCGAAATCGTCGATGGAAATGCGGCAGCCCAGGTCACGCAGGGCCTGCAGTGTTTCCATCAGGTTCGGAATCGACTTGACGCTGATGCTTTCGGTGACTTCCAGGTCGAGCAAGGTGGGGTCGATGCCCGTCTCGTCGATCACATTGCGCACGATCTCGACCAGATTGGGCTGCTTGATCTGCAGTGCCGACAGATTGACGCTGATCCGCAGCGGCAGGTTGAAGCGGTTCTGCCAGCGCTTGGTATCGTTGCAGGCCACGCGCAGCACCCATTCGCCGATGGAAACGATAAGCCCGGTCTCCTCAGCCAAGGGGATGAAGAAGCCGGGGCTGATCATGCCCAGTTCCGGATGCTCCCAGCGGATCAACGCTTCCATGCCGACGATATCTTCGGTCAGCGAATCGACCTGGGGCTGGTAATAGACGCGCAGCTCGTTGTTGCGTTCGGCCACGCGCAGCTTGGTTTCCAAGGCAATGCGCTGCTGGTGCGATTCCTCCGGCACGGCGACATAGGTCTGGAAGTTGTTGCGCCCCATGCCCTTGGCGCTGTACATGGCCACGTCGGCGTGCTTGAGCAGGCGCTCGGCCGTGGTCGCGTCGTCGGGATAGAAGCTGATGCCGATGGACGCGGTGATATGCAGCTCGGAGCCGTCCTCCAGGGTTAGCGGCACTTCCATGACGCGGACGATCTTCTCGGCGATGCGCATCACGTCGTCGCGCTGCACGATGTGGCGCAGGATCAGGGTGAACTCGTCGCCAGCGTAGCGGGCTACGGTATCGGACGCGCGCACGCTGGCGCGCAGGCGACGCGAAACCGCGTCCAGTACCTGGTCGCCGACGCCATGGCCCAGGGAATCGTTGATGTTCTTGAAGCGGTCCAGGTCGACGAACAGCACGGCGAACATTTCGCCGGTGCGGTGCGCTTCGTTGATCGTGGTTTCCAGGCGATCGTTGAACAGCAGGCGGTTGGGCAGTCCGGTCAGCGCATCCTGCAATGCCTTGGCCTTGCCCTGGTCGCGGGAACGGCGCAGTTCCAGCTCCAGCGCCAGCCGGCCTGCAGCGACGCGCAAGGTATCGACGATGGTGGTGGATTCAGGCAGCGCGGCACGACGGCCTAGCAGCAGAGCGCCAAGCACGGTGCGCCGCTCGTCGCGCAGCGGCAGGCCGACGAAAGCTTCGAAACGCGTGAAACCGAGGAAGGAATCCTGCTCCACCCGCTTCCACGCCTCGGCCAGATGGATCACGCTGCTGCCGTCCAGCACCTGGCGCAAGGTGGGCTGCTTGA
Source organism: Tahibacter aquaticus (assembly GCF_004363655.1). Classification (GTDB taxonomy): domain Bacteria; phylum Pseudomonadota; class Gammaproteobacteria; order Xanthomonadales; family Rhodanobacteraceae; genus Tahibacter; species Tahibacter aquaticus. The sequence goes on along the minus strand of NZ_SNZH01000016.1, from coordinate 83,814 downwards.
GTGGATCGGGTGCGTCGCCGGGCATGCTGACGCGCTGGTACAAGGTGATCGGCTGAATTTCGTTGGGCTGGTCCTGCCGCGCCGAAACCAGGGTGACGTAATCGAGTTCCAGCCAGTCGACCAGCAGGCGCACGACCTGTTTGACGCCTTCGTCGCCGGCGCCCACTTCGATCGCCTCGGCCAGCAGACCCAGCGACTGCTGTAGCCGGCCCAGCTCGCCCAGGTCGCGCAGGATGGTGAAATGCACCAGCTTGCCCGCGCGCACGGCCAGCCGCGTCACCACGTCGACCGGATAGCTGCCACCGTCGGCACGCGGTTTCTGGCAACGGTAGCGCACGCTGCCTTCGCGGGTCAGGCGCGCAGTCAACTCCACCCGCTGCTCGCGCGTATGGCTCTTGCTGATGATGTCCAGCGGCTGGTCGACGACCTGGGCCAGAGGCAGGCCCGAGCGCTGCAGGAACACCGGGTTGACCTCGGTGATGCGGCCGCTCTTGGGATCGGAAATGATCAGCTCGTCCAGGCTGCCTTCGAAGGCAAACTGATAGCGATCGGCCGCCACCGGCTTGGTGCTGGTTTCGCCGTTGCTGCTGCGACTGGCACTCAAGGCCTGGCGGATGCGCGCCAGCGCCTCGGAACCGTCGACCGGCGAACGCAGCCAGTCGATCACGCCGGGCGGCATGCGCGCCCAGTCCCAGTGGCGTTCGCCCGATTCCTGCGGCAGCAGGCCGATCACCGGCACACGCGCCAGGCGCTCGTCGCCTTTCATCTGCGTGCAGAAAGCCACCGCTTCCTTGGCCGCACCGACGAACTCGATCAGGACGACGTCGATGTCCGGATCCTGGTTGAGGAAAGCCAACGCCTGCTGCAGATCCTTGGCGGTGTAGATCGCGTCGAAGTTCTGCCCGTCCAGGGTATCGAACAGAACGCGCCGGTCGTCACGATTGGTGGCGACGATAAGTACCGAGCCTTGGCCTTTTTCCTCGCGCGCCATCAGATCACCCAGCGTCCGTCACGCAGGCGCGGCCGCTGCGGCATGATCCGCTCGACGCTGAGGTGTTCGGTCACTTCCTCGAGGCTTTCCGGCATGTTCAGCTTGGCCCCGATGAAGACCACCTTGCGTTCGTTGCCGCCGCGGGCACGGCCGATCTGGCGCAACAGGCCGGTATTGGGCGGACGCAGATGGCCTTCCGCCTCGGTGAAGATATAAATTCCAAAATGCATGCTTTGCAGGATATAGCGCAGCGCGTCTGCCATGCGCTTGGAGCCCGGTACGCGCACTTCGCCTTCGCGCAGCGAGCTGATGCCCAGGTCGTCCTGCCACTGGTAGATGGACTGCCCGCTGCGCAGCGCGAACTGGCGGAACTGCGCCATCACGTCGGCAACGTCGACGGTTTCGACCGCGACGAGGTTCTGCTTCGACGCGAGCACGCGATCGAACAGGCGGGAGCTGAGTTGGCTTTCGCTGTTATCCAGGTTCACGCGCTGCCGCTGGCCCCTTGCATGACTACTCCACGACCACCAGTGACCTGTAACGAATGAGTCGAAAGCAGCTCGCTCGTCCCATCATCCGTTACAGACCGCTGGCGGCCGACCATATCCCTACCACCGCGGATTGACCAGAGGCGCAGGCACCACTGATCATAGCCCGCCCCTACTCCAAGCCGGCCGCCATGTTTGAAGGACTCCGCTTTTCCCACTGGAAGACCGAACGCGGCAACGACGGCATTGTCGTGCTGAGCTTTGACCGAGCCGGGTCCAGCGTCAATACATTTTCCCGTGCCGTGCTGGACGAACTCGGCGAGATCATCGAGCGCCTGTCCATCGAGCCGCCGAAGGGCGTCATCGTGCGTTCGGCCAAGAGTGCCGGCTTCATTGCGGGCGCCGACATCAAGGAATTCGAACAGTACGAGAAAACCGGCTCGGTGCTCGAGTCGATCCAGAACGGCCAGCGCGTATTCGAGCGCTTCGCCCGCCTGCCCTGCCGTACGGTTGCCGCCATCCATGGCCATTGCATGGGCGGTGGCACCGAACTCGCCCTGGCCTGCCGCTACCGCGTCGCCAGCCGCGATCCGTCCACGCGCATAGGCCTGCCCGAAGTCAAGCTCGGCATCTTCCCGGGCTGGGGCGGCAGCGCCCGCCTGCCGTATCTGATCGGTGCGCCGGCAGCGCTGGAACTCATGCTCAGCGGCCGCAACGCCTCGGCCGAAAATGCCCGCGCACTGGGCCTGGTCGACGCGCTGGCTTCGCCCGAATTGCTGGTGGAGAAAGCCCGCGAAATGATTCTTCACCCCGGCCAGCGCCCGCTCAAGCAACGCGCCCTGGCCTGGGCCACGAATACCTGGCCGGCGCGGCAGATCCTCGCGCCTCTGGTGCGCAAGCAGACGGCGGCCAAGGCCAGCCCGGCGCACTATCCCGCACCGTTCGCGCTGATCGAAACCTGGCGCCGCGGCGGCGGCATCAGCCAGCGCCTCAACAATGAAGCCCGTGCCGTGGCCAAGCTGGCGCAAAGCTCGACCGCGCGCAACCTGATCCGCGTGTTCTTCCTTCAGGAACAGCTCAAGGGTCTGGGCAGCGGCACGGCTCACGAGATCGAACACGTACATGTGGTCGGCGCCGGCGTGATGGGCGGCGACATCGCGGCCTGGTGCGCCCTGCGCGGCTTCCAGGTCACCCTGCAGGACCGCGAGATGAAATTCGTCCAGCCTGCCCTGGACCGTGCCCGCGACCTGTTCGGCAAGCGCCTGAAGACGCCGGAACGCATCAACCCGGCGCTGGAACGCCTGCGCGCCGACGTCGAAGGTGCCGGCGTGGCCAAGGCCGATCTCGTGATCGAGGCGATCTACGAAAACCTCGAAGCCAAGCAAGCCCTGTACGCCCAGGTCGAGGCGCAGTTCCACGAAGGCGAGCTGCTCGCGACCAATACCTCCAGCATTCCGCTGGATGCGCTCAAACCCGGGCTGCAGCGCCCGCACCTTTTTCTCGGTCTGCACTTTTTCAATCCGGTCGCGATGATGCCGCTGGTCGAAGTGGTCACCCACGACGGCCTCGATCCTGCCGCGGTCAAACGAGCGCTGGCTTTCTGCAAGGCCATCGACAAGCTGCCTGTGCCGGTGAAGAGTTCGCCAGGCTTCCTGGTCAACCGCATCCTCATGCCCTACCTGCTCGAGGCGATGACCTTGTACAGCGAAGGCGTGCCCGGTCCGGTACTGGACAAGGCGGCGAAGAAATTCGGCATGCCGATGGGCCCGATCGAGCTGGCTGATACGGTAGGCCTGGACGTCTGTGCCTCGGTCGGCAAGATCCTCGCCGAGTTCCTCGGCCTGGATATTCCCAAGGGCATGGAATCGCTGCTGGAGTCGGGCAAGCGCGGCAAGAAGGACGGCCAGGGCTTCTACGTCTGGCAGGACGGCAAGCCGGTCAAGCCCGAAGTCGATCCTAACTACGAAGCACCGGCCGACATGATCGATCGCATGATCCTGCCCATGCTCAACGAATCGGTCGCCTGCCTGGCCGAGGGCGTGGTCGAGAATGCCGACCTGCTCGACGCCGGCGTGATCTTCGGCACGGGCTTCGCGCCGTTCCGCGGCGGCCCGATTGCGCATATCCGCAGCGAAGGCGCAGCCGCGGTGAAAAGCCAGCTGGAAACCCTGGCCGGACGCTACGGCAAGCGCTTCGCACCCAAGGACGGCTGGGACCGGGCCGACCTCAATCCAGCCTGATCTGCTGCGCCAGGAAAGCCCCTGGATCGCGCGCAAGCCGATCCGGGCAGTTTTTCGCTACACCGCTTCGGCCGACTGGAGAGCCAGGCAATCGGACTTGCATGTGCGATTGCGCCGTGCCCGTGTCAGCCGGCCAGGCGGCTGCGCTCGTACACCCGCAGATGCGTGGTCGCCGCGCGCAGCAGCGGCGCATCGACGCCGTGTGCCGCAGCGCGCTGGATCAGGTCGCCGAGAATGTGTTCGCACTCCGTCACTGCGCCGCGCTGCAGATCACGCAGCATGGATGCCTTCAGCGGCGAGCCGGCGGCGGTAAGGATGGTTTTCGCCTCTTCGCAGGCCGGCGTCGCGATCGCATGGCCTTCCGCAGCGGCGATGGCACAGGCCTCGGCATAGCACCGCCGCATCAGCTCGACGCCATCGGGGGTTGCAACGATCTCGCCGACCGCCGCGCGCATCTGGCTGGTCATGCCGGCCAGGCTGGCAAGAAAAGCGAACTTTTCCCACATTGCAGTAAGCACGGAGTCGCTGCGGCGCACCTCGGCCGGCATGGCCTGCAGCGCCGGCGCCAGTTCGTCCAGACGCGCATCGGCGCTGCGTGCACCGAAGGTAAGCCGGTGCAGCTGGCCCAGGTGCAGCACGCTGCCGTCGTTCTGCAAGGCCACTGAAATATGGCAGAGCCCACCCCAGACCCGCTGCGCGCCGAAAGCCAGATCGAGCGCGCCCAGATGGCGCAAGCCGTTGAGCAGCGGCAGCACTCGCGTGGTTTCGCCGACAGCTGGCGCTATCGCCGCCAGCGCGGCATCGAGGTCGTAGGCCTTGCAGGCCAGCAGCACCAGATCAAATGGCAGCTGCGCGGGCACCTGCGTGAGCAGGTTGACCGAAGCGGAGAAATTACCTTGTGGACTATTGATGCGCAGGCCGTCGCGACGCAGCGCTTCGGCGCGGGCCGTCCGTACCAGGAAATGCACCTCGCTGCCGGCCTGGATCAGGCGTGCACCGAAATACGCGCCGGTCGCGCCGGCACCGAGGACGAGGACGCGCATCACATGGTGTGGGTCGGCCGGTCCGACCCGAGAATGCCGGCCAGGATCGATTCGATCTTGGTGCGGGCGGTTTCGCCGTCGGCCGATTCGTTGAACTGCACGCCGATGCCGGCCGTGCGATTGCCCTGCGCGCCCGCCGGGGTGATCCAGACCACCTTGCCGGCGACAGGCAGGCGATCCTTCTCTTCCATCAGGGTCAACAGGATGAACACCTCGTCGCCAAGCGAATAGCGCTTGGCCGTCGGAACGAACAGTCCGCCATTCTTCACGAAGGGCATGTAGGCGTTGTAGAGCGCGCCCCTGTCCTTGATCGCCAGCGACAGAATGCCCTGTCGCGGCATACCGCCCATTGCCGGGGTTGCCATATCACGCCCTCCTCGCGGCCGGCGCGAGAGCGCGCCAGGCCAGCAGCAATTCCAGTAACAGCAGTTCGCTACGCACTGGCGTCCGCAACTGCTCGCGCACCCGGCCCGCTTCGCGGAACCATTGCGCTAGCTTGTTGAAATCGTTGATGCCGGTCAAGGCAAGCGGTCCGGGGGCCTGTCGCGCCTGCGCTGCCGCCTCAGCCTGGGCCAGTTGCGCGGCAAACCAGGTACGCCGCTCGCCTTCGCTTTTGGCCCAGCGGTTGGCCACATCCGCCGGCGCAGCCTTGCGGCTCCACAGCGCGGCGAGGTCGCTGGCGACTTCGGTGCGCAGGGCCAGGCCACCACTTTTGGCCAGTTCCAGCGCCAGGCCCGGATTGCCGGCCGCCGCATCCAGTGCCTGCGCTGCGCTGTCGACGCCCTGGCGCTTGAGCCAGGCAATCGCCTCGGCCAGGTTCGGCAAGAGAAAATCCAGGCGCTGGCAGCGCGAGCGTATCGTCGCCGGCAGCCGCGCGGCCTGGTCGCCGATCAGCACCATCACCGTGCCGGCGCCCGGTTCTTCCAGGGTCTTGAGCAACGCATTGGCAGCGGCCACGTTCATCAGGTCGGCCGGATCGACGATGGCGACCTGATGGCCGCCGAACTGCGCCGTCATGGACAGCCGCTGCGACAGCACGCGAATCTGCTCGACCACGATTTCCGTGCGCAAGGTCTTGCCGTCGTCGCGCAGCTCCAGCTTTATCTCGACCCGGTCCGGATGGCTGCCCGCCGCCACCAGCAGGCAACTGCGACAGCTGCCGCAAGCACGCTCGCCACTGCGTTCGCACAGCAGCAGCGCGGCCAGGTCAGCGGCAAACGCGCGCTTGCCCAGGCCGGCGGGCCCGGACAACAGCAGCGCGTGGGGCATAGCGCCACGGCGGCGACGCTCAAAAACATTGTTCCAGAGTGAACTATTCCAGTCTGTCGTCGTCATGCGGGCAGGCTCCGCTGCAGAAAAGCGTCGATCGCCGCGGCGACCTGCTGCAGCACGGCCGACAGCGGCTGGCTGGCGTCGATCAGGCGGAAGCGTTGCGGCTGCGCGGCGGCGCGTGCGCGATAGGCAGTGCGCACGCGTTCGAAGAAATCCGCCTGTTCCTGCTCGATCCGGTCAGCCGCGCCCCGCGCACCGGCCCGGGCCAGGCCCTGGGCTACCGGCAGATCCAGCAACAGGGTGAGGTCGGGACGCAAGTCGTCAGCAGCCCAGTGTTCCAGATCGGCGATGCGCTCGATGGGCTGGCCGCGACCGCCGCCCTGGTAGGCGAAACTGGCATCGGTAAAGCGGTCGCTGAGCACCCAGCGCCCGGCGCCCAGGGCCGGACGGATGACTTCGCGCACCAGCTGCGCCCGCGCGGCGAACATCAGCAGCAGTTCGCTTTCGGCACAAAGGCCGCGATAGGCCGGGTCCAGCAATAGCTGGCGGATCGCCTCTCCGGCGCTTGTCCCGCCCGGCTCGCGCGTCAGCAGCGGCACCACCCCGGCAGCGGCCAGCTGCTGCTGCACATGCGCCAGCACCGTGCTTTTGCCGGCGCCCTCGCCGCCTTCCAGCGTGATCAGGCGGCCGCTCATGGCGAGCCGCGCCGCAATTGGTAGCGCGCCACGGCGCGATTGTGCGCCTCCAGGTTGGCGCTGAATTCGTGCGAGCCGTCGCCGCGGGCGACGAAATACAGCGCATCGCCAGGCGCCGGGCGCACGGCAGCCTTGAGTGCCGCCAGGCCGGGCAAGGCGATCGGTGTCGGCGGCAAGCCGGTGCGGGTATAGCTGTTGTACGGCGTATCGGTATCCAGGTCGCGCCGGCGCAGATTGCCGTCATAGCTCGCGCCAAGACCGTAGATCACGCTCGGGTCGGTCTGCAGCTTCATGCCCAGCTTCAGCCGCCGCGCGAACACGCCGGCGATGGCCGGGCGCTCTTCGGCCTTGCCGGTCTCGCGCTCGACGATGGAGGCAAGAATCAGCGCCTGGTACGGCGTATCCAGCGGCAGCTCCGCGCTGCGCTGGGCCCAGACTTCGTCCAATGCACGGCGCATCGCCTTGTAGGCCCGGGCGAGAATGTCCAGGTCGCTGTCGCCGCGGGTCCAGGTATAGGTTTCGGGCAGGAACTGGCCTTCGGCGTGATCGGCAGCGGCACCGAGCTTGCGCATGATCTCGGCATCGCTGAGCGTGGTCACGCTCTGGCGGATATCCGCCGCGTTCGCCAGCTCGCTACGCAACTGGCGAAAAGTCCACCCTTCCACGATGGTAAAACGATGCTTGATCACATCGCCGTCGGCCAGGCGCTGCAGCAGCTCGCGCGGACTGCTGCCGGCGGGCACGGCGTATTCGCCGGCCTGCAGCCGGTTGGCCACGCCCATGCGCTGGGCCAGTGCGCGCCAGTACAGATCGGACTCATCGCTCAGACCGGCACTGCGGATCTGGCGCAGGATGGCCGCGAACGACGAGCCCTGCGGAATGTCCAGCACCGCTGCGGTACCGCCGTGCAGCGGCGCTTCGCCAAAACGGTTCCAGTCCCGCCAGGCGAACCCGCCGGCGACGCAGCCGGCCAGCAGGATCAGCCAGAACACGGGCGTCCACAGGCTGCGGCCGGGCTTGCGCGGCCTGGCCGGCTTGCGCGGCTTGGCCTTGGCCTTAGCCACCGGCGCTCTCCTGCAGACCCAGCGCCTGCCATTCGCGCTGCAGGCTGTGCGTCATCGCGCCGACGGCAAATTCGCGCGCATCGACGGCACGCACCGGCACGATGCCGCGCACGCTGGAGGTGAGAAAGATTTCTTCGGCCCGCATCAATTCTTCCCAGGTGATATTGCGTACTGCTGCATCGCGGCGCGCCAGCACTTCGGCCCTAGCCACGCCGGCGACACCGCAGCGGTCCAGCGCCGGCGTCAGCAATTGCCCGTCGACACAGGCGAACAGATTGGCCGCGGTGGCGCTGACCACATGGCCTTCCCGGTCACCGAGCAGACCTTCGACGATGGCCGCATCGGTCCATTCGGCGCGCGCCAGCACCTGCTCCAGGCGGTTCAGATGTTTCATGCCGGCCAGCACCGGCTGCGCAGCGAGTTGCAAACTGCAGCAGCGTACCCGGATTCCCTGAACGTACCAATCGCGCGGAGGTGGCGGGGCGGCGGCGGCCATCAGAATACGCGTAGGCACCGGCTGCAACGGCAGCGCATAGCCGCGCTCGCCGCTGCCGCGCGTGATGCTGATGCGCACGACCGCGCGATCCAGATCGCTGCACAAGCCGCCCGCTTCGGCCAGCAACGCATCCATATCCGGCGCTGCTATGCGCAGCCGCGCCAGTCCCTGCAGCAGACGCTCGGCATGCCGCGGCCACAGCGGCGCATTGCCCTGCCGGAAAAGCACGGTTTCAAACAGGCCGTCGCCATAAAGCAGGCCGCGATCCTGCGCCGGCAGCTGCGCACAGGCTTCGCCGTTGACGCGGATGCGCATGCCGTCGCTCACGCATCCAGCCCCAGCGCACGCAGCAGGCCGCGCGCCTTGGCACGGGTTTCCTCCAGCTCGCGCGCAGCGACGGAATCGACCACGATACCAGCGCCGGCGCGCCAGCGCAGCTCGCGTCCCTGCTGGCTGATGGTGCGGATCAGGATATTCAGGTCGAGATCGCCATCGCGGTTGAGATAGCCGAACGCACCGGTATAGGCGCCGCGGCCAACCGCTTCGAGCTCGGCGATGATCTGCATGCAGCGCACCTTGGGGCAGCCGGTAATGGTGCCGCCGGGAAACACCGCGCGTATCGTTTCGCCCGGACTCACCCCAGCGCGCCGGCGCGCACGCACGTTGGAAACAATATGGTGGACGTGAGCATAGGTTTCCACGCTCATCAGCTCATCCACCGTGACGCTGCCCGGCACGGCGACGCGGCCAAGGTCGTTGCGCTCCAGGTCGATCAGCATCACGTGCTCGGCACGTTCCTTGGGGTGGCCGACCAGCTCGCGGATGCGCTCGACATCGTCGTCGCCGGCAAAGCGCGGCCGGGTACCGGCAATGGGCCGGGTCTGCACGATGTCGCCGTCGACCTGTACCAGCCGCTCCGGCGACGAGGAAATCACAGCCCAGCCCTCGCCCTGGAACAGGCCAGCGAATGGCGACGGATTGGCCTGGCGCAGATTCGCGTACAGCTGCGCCGGCGCTGTATCGGCGACCAGTTGCGCACGCCATTCCCGCGAAAGGTTGACCTGGAAGATATCGCCGGCACGCAGGTAGTCGTGGATGCGCGCGACGCCGTCGAGAAACCGCTGCGGCGGATCTTCTTCCACCTGTTGTAAAGGCAACAAGTGCGCCGTCGGCACCGCGGCCGCAGCCAGATCGGCTTCGACCTGGTCGAGCAGGTGGGCATATCCAGCCTCGGCGACGAGTACGGTGCGCTGTTTCGCCTTGTCGACCAGCACGCCGACCGGACAGCGCAGCGCCGTGGCCAGCGGCAGCCGCTGCTGCGGCGCCGGCGGCAAGGCCAGTACCGGCTCTACCTGCGCTGCCAGCTCATAACTCAGATACAAGGCCCAGCCGCCGCGGAACGGCAGTTCGGCCAGGAGGGGATCGCGCGCCACCGAGGCCTGGCGCCAGTGCGCGTCGAGCAGGGCGAGGAAATCTTCGCCGTGGTCGCGGCCGCGTTCGTCGCGCACGCGCCCGTCGGCCTGCAATTGCAGCCAGCCCTGGGGAAAAGCCAGCATCAGATCCCAGGTCGCACGCGTGCCGCCGGCGGCAGCGCTTTGCAGCAGGCAGGGATAGCGTTGTCCATCCAGCGCGGCCAGGGCCAGCAGGTCGTGGCACGCGGCCAGTTCGCGCACAACCAGTGTCTGCGCAACAGCGGCTTCGGATTGCGTTGCCGCCGCAGCCGGCGCTACCGGCTTGTCGCAAGCGTCCATGAACGGACTCGGGTTCTGTCGCGGATCAGACGCGGCGGAACACCAGCGTGCCGTTGGTACCGCCGAAACCGAACGAATTGGACAGCACCACGTCGAGCGGAGCCTGGCGCGCCGTATGCGGCACGAAGTCCAGGTCGCAGCCTTCGCTGGGCTGGTCGAGATTGATGGTCGGCGGCACGACATTGTCGCGCAGCGCCAGCACCGAGAAGATCGCCTCGATGCCGCCGGCCGCACCGAGCAGGTGCCCGGTCATCGACTTGGTGGAGGACACCATTACCTTGCGGGCTTGATCGCCGAGCACGGACTTCATGGCCTGGGTCTCGGCCAGGTCACCCGCCGGCGTCGAAGTACCGTGGGCATTGATGTAGTCCACGTCGCCGACGTTGAGGCCGGCATCCTTCAGCGCATTCACCATGCAGCGCGCCGCACCTTCGCCGTTCTCGCTGGGCGAGGTCATGTGATACGCATCGCCGCTCATGCCGAAGCCGGCCAGCTCGGCATAGATGCGCGCGCCGCGCGCCTTGGCATGTTCGTAGTCTTCGAGGATCAGCACGCCGGCGCCGTCGGACAGCACGAAGCCGTCGCGGTCCTTGTCCCAGGGACGGCTGGCGCGGGTCGGATCGTCGTTGCGCGTGGACAGCGCGCGCGCCGAGCAGAAACCGCCGATGGCGGTTCCAGTGGTGGAATATTCGGCACCGCCGGCAATCATCACGTCGGCATCGCCGTAGGCGATCATGCGCGCGGCCACGCCGATATTGTGCGCGGCCGTGGTGCAGGCGGTGACGACCGAAATGTTCGGGCCTTTCACGCCGGTCATGATCGAGACATGACCCGAGATCATGTTGATGATGGTAGAGGGCACGAAGAACGGGGAAATCTTGCGCGGGCCGCCTTCGGCCAGGGCCTGGCTGGTACGCTCTATGGTCGCGATACCGCCGATGCCGGCACCGACGCTGACGCCGATGCGTTCGGCATTCGCATCGGTCACTTCCAGGCCGGAATCCTTCAGCGCGTCCAGCGAGGCAGCGATGCCGTAGTGGATGAAGGCATCCATCTTCTTCACGTCCTTGGACGCGATCCAGCGGGCGGGATCGAAATCGCGCACTTCGCCAGCGATGCGCGTGGAAAACGCGCTGGCGTCGAAGTGGGTGATGGGACCGATTCCGCTGACACCGCCGACGATGTTGTTCCAGGCCGTGGTGAGATCGTTGCCGACCGGGCTCAGAATGCCCATGCCGGTGATGACGACGCGACGCTTGCTCATGCGAATGCTTCCAGACTGAAGTACCGGCGCTGGCGCCCTCTTGCGCGCCGCGGGCGCTGACGTGCGTCCGGCAGCGCCTGCACGGGCGGGCGGTGGCTCAAGGTTGGTCTGCACTGCGGCGCACGGCAGCATGCCGCGCTCCGAAAACGCGAACTGCGCCATGCGGCGCAGCTCGAGTGCAGTTTTGGGCTCAGGCTCAGGCCTTGACGTGAGCCTTGATGTAGTCGACCGCCTGCTGCACGGTGGTGATCTTCTCGGCTTCCTCGTCGGGGATTTCGCACTCGAATTCCTCTTCGAGCGCCATCACCAACTCCACCGTATCCAGCGAGTCGGCGCCGAGATCGTCCACGAAGGAAGCGTTCTGGGTGACTTCGTCTTCCTTTACGCCGAGTTGTTCGACGACGATCTTCTTGACGCGTTCTTCGATGCTGCTCATTGTGCATTTTCTCCCGAAGGGAATAGTTCAAAACCGAAAACCTACTGCCTGACGACCGCACCGTTGCGCCTGCAAACCGAGTCCGACCGACCACATCCGCTCAGATCAACGACCTGACGATACAAAGCCCGGCGATTGTAGAGGAATCGGGACGCACCAACCAGATACGGGCGTTTGACTGCAGCTCTGCGGCCAAACTGCTGATTCTCAAGGCATGTACATGCCGCCGTTGACGTGCAGGGTTTCGCCGGTGATCCATGCGGCGGCCGGAGAAGCAAGGAAGGCAACCGCCTGGGCGATGTCGTCGGGCTGGCCCATGCGGCCAAGCGCGATCTGACCGAGCAGGGCCTGCCGCTGCTCCGGCGGCAGCTGCGCGGTCATGTCGGTTTCGATGAAACCCGGCGCCACTACGTTGACGGTGATGCCGCGCGAACCGATCTCGCGCGCCAGCGACTTGGAGAACGCGATGATGCCGGCCTTCGCCGCGGCATAGTTGGCCTGGCCCGGATTGCCGGTAAGACCGATCACCGAGGCAATGCTGATGATGCGGCCCTTCTGCGCCTTCATCATGCCGCGCATCACCGCCTTGGAAGTGCGGTAGACCGAGCTGAGATTGGTATCGAGGATGGCCTGCCAGTCATCCTCTTTCATGCGCATCAGCAGCTGGTCGCGGGTGATGCCGGCATTGTTGACCAGGATGGAGACGGGGCCGAACTCCTTCGCCACCGCGCCGACCAGCGCATCTACCGCGGCGCTGTCCGTGACGTTGAGCATGCGGCCATGGCCACCGGCCTCGGCCAGGGTCGCACCGATCGCTGCGGCACCGGCTTCGCTGGTGGCGGTGCCGATCACGGTCGCGCCGTCGGCGGCCAGGCGCCGGGCAATGGCCGCGCCGATGCCGCGGCTGGCCCCGGTGACCAGGGCGATTTCGCCTTGCAGATTTCCACTCATGGCAGTTTTCCCTTTTATCTTATGCAGCGTGGCCGGCGGCCAGGGCCTGCTCCAATTCGGCCGGCGTGCCTATCGCGGTGGTTTGCAGGCTCTTGTCGATACGCTTGATCAGCCCGGCCAGCACCTTGCCCGGGCCGCATTCGCAGGCGCGTTGGGCGCCGCCGGCGACCAGCGCCTGTACGCATTCGGTCCAGCGCACGGGCTGATACAGCTGGCGCTGCAGCGCGGCGCGAATGTCGGCGATAGCATCGAACGTGCGTGCGTCGGCATTCTGGATCACCGCAATGCGCGGCAGCGACCAGGCAATCGTGTCCATGCGCTCGGCCAGGCGCTGCGCAGCCTCAGTCATCAGTGCGGTATGCGACGGCACGCTGACGGCGAGCTTGACGGTTTTCTTGATGCCCAGCTCGGCCAGACGCGCTAGCGCGCGGTCGACCGCTGCAGCATGGCCGGCGATGACCAACTGGCCGGGCGAGTTGTAGTTGGCCGGCGCGACGACCTCGTCGCCGGCCACTTCGGCGCAAGCCTGGGCGATCTGCGCATCGTCGCCGCCAAGAATCGCCGCCATGGCACCGACGCCAGGCGGCACCGCCGCCTGCATCAGGCGGCCGCGCTCAGCGACGAGGCCGGCCGCATCGTGCAGCGACAGCGCGCCGGCAGCGACCAGGGCCGAGTATTCGCCCAGGCTATGGCCGGCCAGCAGCGCCGGCAGCGCACCACCACGGGCCTGCCAGACGCGCCATACCGCGATCGATGCCGCCAGCAAGGCTGGCTGGGTGTTTTCGGTGCGGTTGAGATCGGCTTCGGGGCCATCCTGCGACAGGGTCCACAGGTCCGTGCCCGCACCGGCCGAAGCCTCGTCGAAGGTTTGCCGCACCAGGGGTTCGGCAGCAGCCAGCTCGGCCAGCATGCCGACCGCCTGGGAGCCCTGGCCCGGGAAAACAAAGGCGAGCGAGTGTTGAGTCATAGCGCAGAAATGACGTCGCAGGATAAGGAGCGGAAAGAAAGACGGCGCGCCGCGAAGACAGCGCGCCCGTGTCAGTAGCGCACCAGCGCCGAGCCCCAGGTGAAGCCGCCGCCGAAGGCTTCCATCAGCAGCAGCTGGCCGCGCTGCACGCGACCGGAACGCACGGCGTGATCCAGCGCCAGCGGCACCGAGCCGGACGAGGTATTGCCGTGCTTGTCGACCGTCACAATGACCCGGTCCATCGGCATTTCCAGACGCTTGGCCGTGGCCTGGATGATGCGCAGGTTGGCCTGGTGCGGAATCAGCCAGTCGATGGCGGACTTGGTCAGGCCGTTCGCGGCCAGGGTTTCCTCGACAACCGCGTCCAGCGTTTTCACGGCGACCTTGAACACTTCGTTGCCGATCATCAGCACGCGCACGCCGGCGTTGTGTTCTTCCGGCTTGAAACCGGCCGACACGCCGACCGGATTCCACAGCAATTCCTTGTAGGCGCCGTCGGCATGCAGATGCGTGCTGATCACGCCGGGCTCGCTGTCGGCCGTGAGCACCACTGCGCCGGCACCGTCGCCGAACAGCACGCAGGTGGCGCGGTCGTTCCAGTCCAGCATGCGCGTCAGCGTTTCCGCACCGACCACCAGCGCTTTCTTCACCGCGCCGGAGCGGATGAACTTGTCGGCCACGCTGAGCGCATAGATGAAGCCCGAGCAGGCGGCGTTCACGTCGAACGCGGCGCAGCCGTTGGCGCCGAGGCGGTGCTGCAGCAGGCAGGCGGTAGACGGAAAGATAAGGTCGGGTGTCGTCGTGCCGACTACGATGAGCTCGATCTCACGGATATCGACACCGGCGGCGTCCAGCGCTGCGCGGGCGGCGTGCTCGGCGAGATCGGAGGTGGTCTGGCCTTCCGCAGCGACATGGCGCTGGCGGATGCCGGTGCGGCTGTGGATCCACTCGTCGCTGGTATCGACGATTTTTTCCAGGTCCGCATTGGTCAGGACTTTTTCCGGCAGATAGCTGCCAGTGCCTGCGATACGTGAATGAATCAGAGCGGCGTCCCCCTGCATCACGCGGCAGCTGCGGGACTGGTCCGCCGGCGCCGCCTGCAAACGAATTCCGGCGCCTGCGCGCCGGAATTCGGTGACTTGTCATCGTGGCCGGCTGGCGGCCGCGAGGATCAATCTTCGGACTGGACCCGGGTCTTGCTCGGGATCACCTGACGGCCGCGGTAGTAGCCGTCCTTGGTGATGTGGTGACGCACGTGCACTTCGCCCGTGGTCGGATCGGTCGACAGCTGCTTGGCCGTCAGCGCATCGTGGGAACGACGCATGCCGCGGGTCGACGGGGTTTTGCGGGACTTCTGCACTGCCATGGGAACTCTCCAGAAACACTAGTGTTCGCTTGCGCGATGTTACAAATCGATGATCTTCGCGGCTTGCACCGCCCTGCGCCGTTGCTGCGTGGCGCCGCCGCTGCTGCCTATCCTTTTTTCAGGCTGCCCAGGGCGGCGAAGGGATTCGGCCGCTCCGGTTCCTCAGCCTGGTCCGGATCAGTCGACCAGTCCAGCGGCGACTCTTCCGGGCCCGGTTTGACCGGAATCAAGGGCAAAGCCAGCAGCAGCTCGTCCTCGATCACATCGGCGGGCCTTAACTCGGCGGATTCGAGCAGCAAGGGCTCGTAACCGGGCGACAGGCCTGCTTCTTCCTCTTCCCGGACGATCAGACCCAGCCGGGTGTCGATCGTCACGGGCAACAAAAACGTATCCAGACTGCGCTGACAGATCAGGCTGACCTGAGTCTGCGCGCGTATCGCCAGGAAGGCGATGCCCAGGTCATCCCTGCCGAACTCGATATCGTAGGAGATCACCCCGTCCGGTTTCGCCAGCGCGTCCGCTAAACGCGGCAACTTGGCAACCGACAGGTTTCCATTGAACGAACGCCGCGCAGAGACCATGCGCCAAGCGTCCACTATCTCGGGGAAAGGCGCAGACATGGGCGCGCGATAGTAGTGAGCAGGCGCGCCCAAGTCAACCGAAACCCTGCCCGCTCCGCGACTTAGGCGTTTCCCGCGCATTGTCGCCCGGCGAGGCTTGCGGCAGACTCGGCGCCGATGAACTACTTGATTGTGCTGATCGCCCTGGTAGTGGTGGGACTGACTTTTGCCCTGCTGCGCGAACGCCGCTGGCGCCGTCGCGACCAGTCGCTGCGCCGTCTGCTCGATAGCGCCGATGCGCTGGAGCGCCAGCTTCTGGACTGCCGCGAACGCATGCAGACCCTGCGCGCCATGCTGGTCGACCTGCCCGAGGAAATGACCGGCGACGCCGACGAAGCCCTGGCCGCAGATTACAAGGTCCAGGCCGCACTGCGCGACCTGCTGCAGCACCGTCTATGGATACAGCAGCACGCCATCGAAGCCGGCCAACAGGAGCTGGACAAGGCTGTCGAGGCGCTGGACCAGTCGCGCCGCGCCATGGACCAGCAGTTGCGCGGACTGGAGGACATCACCAAGGCCTTGCGCGAGGCACAGCGGCGATGACCGACATGCCGCTGCTCGCGCTGGACCAGGTCGAACTGGTGCTGGGCTCGACCTCACGCTACCGCGCCGAACTGCTGCGGCGCATTGCCCCGCATTTCCGCCAGGCCACGCCAGACGTCGACGAAACGCCGCAGCCGGGCGAAGCGCCGGCCGCCCTGGCCCGGCGCCTGGCCCAGGCGAAAGCGCAGGCCGTGGCAAAAATGCATCCGGGGGCGCTGGTCATCGGCTCGGACCAGGTCGCCGGCCTGGGCGCTGCCATCCTGGGCAAACCCGGCACGGCGGCGCGTGCCATCCGGCAGCTGCAGGCCAGCAGCGCCAATGCCGTGCGTTTCTATACCGGCCTTTGCCTGATCGATGCGCGCCGCGAGCCGTTCATTGCCCGGCATGCACTGGACATTACCGATGTGCAGTTCCGCCCGCTGACGCGGCCGGAAATCGAACGCTACGTCGAGCGCGAGCAACCGCTGGACTGTGCCGGCGCGTTCAAATCGGAAGGCCTGGGCATCAGTCTGTTCGAGCATATCCGCAGCGACGACCCCAGCGCCCTCGTCGGCCTGCCCTTGATCGCTCTGTGCCGGCTGTTGCGCGAAGCGGGTATCGCAGTCCTTTGAGTGCGGCAGTGCGACGAGCCGCCGCACCGGCCGCGCTTGTTTACTTTGCGTCGATTTATCGTTGCAGCCTGGCTCCGGCCATCACGGCGGCACTGCGCACTCGACGCTTTCGCCCAGCGCCGGAACCTCGCCGAGATACCAGCTGAACACCTTGCGCCCATCGAACAGGCTGAGCCGATCCACGCGCTGCAACTGCCTGAGCCGCGTGCACAGGGTTTGCTGCCAGACGATGCGTTCGCGTTCGCTGCCAGTGGTTTCTTCTACCACCAGCAGCACGCGGCGCCCGGCCAGTGCCGCGCGCAGGCCACGCTCGTCGCGCCGCCACAAGGCCAGCTGCGGTGCGCGGCCGTGCTTGATATTGCGCGGGTGATCCAGCGAGTAGACAACCTGGCGCGCATCGAGATGGAAATCCAGCTCGGCGCCGAGCAGGAAATTGTCCGCCACCAGCGGCGTACCCGCCGGCTGCTGCGCCAGCAGCTCGCGCGTGCGCGCGGCGACTTCGTCCCAGCCAACGAAGTTGTAGGGAAATATCTTTTGCCGCGCGAGCAGGGCTGTTGCCTGCGGCGTTGCCGCCAGGGCCATGTAGCCCAGCGCCATAGCAAGCCCGATGCCAGCGAGAGCATAGCCCGCCAGCAACCAGCCACTACCGACTTGCGCGCGCGTGCGATACAGCGCCAGCAACAGCAAAGCCGGCACGTACGCCTGCAGCGGCCAGTGCCAGCGAAAGCGCAGGCCATCGCCGAACAGGCCAAACAGGAAATACAGCAGCACCACACTCAGACCGGCCCCGGCAAGCAGCGCGACGATGACGCTGTCGCGGCGCTCGCGCCAACCGCGCAACAACGCCCATAGCAACAGGCCGTATAACAGCGGCGTGACGATGAACATCTGCTCCAGCGGCTGCAACAGGCCGCTGGCCTGGAATTGCCAGGGATGGCGCTCGACCAGCTGGAAACTCAGGCCGCTCCACTCGTGCGAACGATTGAACAGCAGCAACGGCAGCAAGCCCAGCACGCCCAGCGCCAGCGCCAGCCACAGTCCCGGCCTACGCCACAGACGCCGGCCCTCGGCGCTGGCCAGCAACACCGCCAGCCCGCCAGGCAGCAACAAGGCGGCTCGATAGTGCGACAGCCAGACCAGCATCAGCCCCAGGCCCAGCCAGAGCCAGGCGCGGGGCCAGCGCTGCAGGCTGCCGGCAAGCCCGTACAACATGAGTACCGCACCGAAACTCAGCGGTACATCGGGCATGGCCATGACACCCAGCGTTCCGCCCAGCGGCAGCAATTGCCAGCCCAGCGCCGCGAGCAGGCCTACTCGCGCACCATACAGACGCCAGCCCAGCCGCAGTACCAGCAGCACCGTCGCCGTACCCAGCAGCAGGAACAGGCTGCGCGTGCCGAGCAGGGAATGACCGAACAGCGTTTCGCCCAGACAGATCAGCCACGCTGTCGCCGGTGGTACGTCGGTATACGACCAGGCCAGATTGCGGCTTTCCTGCCAGTAAAACGCTTCGTCGCCAAAAAGCGCCAGGCTGTCGGCAATGACGATCTTGATCGCCAGCACAAGCAACCCAATTGCCCAGAATGCGATGGCCGTGTATCGCGTCGACACGCCATCGCTGGCTACACTCGTTTCACGCTGCACTACCGATCCTTTGCCTGGCGCATTGCGCACCCCTTGAATGAGCGATCACTGATGACTTCGACCACGTCTGCCACACCTGCTGCGTTGCCGGCCGAACTGCGCACCAATCTCGACCGCGCCGTAGCGCAGGTAAACAGCGTGGTGCTGGGCAAGGCGGCCCAGGTCAACTTGGCCTTCGTCAGCCTGCTCGCCGCCGGCCACCTGCTGATCGAGGACCTGCCCGGCGTGGGCAAGACCACGCTCGCGCACGCACTTGCCGCAACGCTGGACCTGAGCTTCCAGCGTGTCCAGTTCACCAGCGACTTGCTGCCCTCGGACATTATCGGTGTCAGCATCTTCGAACGCGATCAAAACCGCTTCGAATTCCATCCAGGCCCGCTGTTCGCGCAACTCGTGCTGGCCGACGAAATCAACCGCGCCACACCCAAGACGCAGAGCGCTTTGCTCGAAGCCATGGCCGAACAGCAGGTCACCGTGGACGGGCGCAGCCATGCACTGCCGGCACCGTTCTTCGTCGTCGCGACACAGAACCCGCTCGACCTGGCCGGCACCTATCCCCTGCCCGACTCGCAGCTCGACCGCTTCCTGCTGCGTATCAGTCTGGACTATCCCAGCCGCGAAGCGGAACGCGAGCTGCTGACCTCGGCCAACCGGCAGCAGATTATTGCCAAGCTGGTGCCGTGCATGAACGCCGCCGACATCCAGTTGCTGCGCGAGCAGGCGGCGGCCGTCGTGGCCAGTGCCGCCTTGATCGACTACGTACAGGGACTGATCGCGCTGACGCGCGCGCACGCGGAGATCCGCATCGGCCTGTCGCCACGCGCCGGGCTGGCCCTGCTGATGGCCGCGCGCTCGCACGCGCTGATCGCCGGGCGCAACTATTGCCTGCCCGAAGACGTGCAGGCTGTGTTCGTGCCCGTGGCGGCGCACCGCCTGACCCTGTCCGGTGCCGGTACCCGCGACCGCGTGCTACTGGCCAAGGCCCTGCTGAACGAAGTGGCGGTGCGTTGAACGCCGCCGCGTCATTGAAAAGCCCAGGACGTTTTCAACGTATCTGGCTGCGCCTGATGGAACAGGCCGAGCGGCGCCTGCCCGCGCTGACGCGCCTGCGCCGCGGCGAAAGCCTGCCCATCGTGCTGAACCGGCGCCGCATCTACGTGCTGCCGACGCTGTTCGGCCTGGTCTTCGGCGGCATGCTGCTGGTAATGGCACTGGGCGCACTGAACTACAACAACAATCCGGCCCTGCTGCTGACCAGCCTGATCGCTGCCATTGCGGTGCTCAGCATGCTGGTCGGCTTCCGCAATCTCGACGGACTGGCCTTGCGCAGCGTGCGCGCCGTGCCGGTGCATGCGGGCGAACCGATGCAAGTGGAGCTGACCTTCGACGCCGCGTCGCGCTGGCGCGAGTCGCTGCGCATCGAGGCCAGGCCGGCAGCGACCCTGCTGCGCGGCCGCAGCGACGAAGCACTCAAGGCACGCATCGAGGTAGCGACCACCCGGCGCGGCTATCTGGCATTGCCGCGCATTCGCGTCTGGACCAGTTGGCCGTATGGCCTGTTCCGCTGCTGGAGCTGGCTCAACCCGCAGACCCAGCTGCTGGTATTCGCCCGCGCCGAAGCACAGGCGCCGCCGCTGCCGTTGCGTACACGCGCGAGCGACAGCGGCCGGCCCCAGGCCCAGGGCGAGGAATTCGGCGCACTGCGCGAATACCGCGTCAACGACCCTCTGCGTCTGATCGCCTGGAAGGCCAGCGCACGCCACGATCGCCTGCTGGTACGCGAACCGGAAATGCCGCTGGGGCACGAACTGGTATTGGATTTCGACGGCCTGGGCGCGCTGGACCTGGAAACCCGCGTCTCGCGCCTTACCCGCTGGGTGCTGATGGCCGAGGAAAGCCGCCTGCGCTATTCGCTGCATCTTCCACAGGTACAGATTGGCCCGGACCTGGGCAGTGCCCACGCCTATCGCTGCCTGCGCGAACTGGCGCTGCTCTGATGCGCCTGAACCTGCACCAGTTCAACCTGCTCAACCTGGCCGTGCTGCTGGTATTGACCACGCATTTCGGCCACCTGCCCCTGTGGATGGATGCGGCCGGCCTGGCCATCGTCGGCGCGCGCTGGCTGCAGCGGCGCTACCGGCCGCAATGGGGTGCGACGCCGGTCTGGATACGCCTTCCGCTGACCCTGGGCCTTCCGGTCGCCGTCATCGCCCAGTACGGCACCCTGCTGGGGCTGGAACCGGGCAGCGTGCTGGCCATCGGCATGCTGATACTCAAGCTCAGCGAAAGCGAAAAGGTGCGTGACGCGCGCGCTGCACTGACGTTTGCCGGCTTCGTACTGATGGCGGCGCTGCTGTTCGAGCGCAACCTGATCAATGCCGCCCACGTAGCACTGGCGGTAGTGCCACTGTTTGTCTGCATGCGCGCGCTGGAGCCTCGTCCGACCGATGCCGTGGGCGGCGGTCCCGACCTGTGGCACAGCACGCGCTCCACCGTGCTCGGCCTCACCGCTGCGATACCGCTGACCCTGGTGGTGTTCGTGTTCATGCCACGCCTGGCGCAGCCGCTGTGGGGCGCACCCAGCAACGAAGAGGCGCGCACCGGCGTCAGCGACACCATGGCGCCAGGCCAGTTCGCCGAGCTGATGGTCGACGACAGCCCTGCCTTCCGCGTGCAGTTCGCCAGCGGCCAACCACCGCTGCCCGCGCAGCGCTACTGGCGCGGACTGGTACTGAATCGATTCGACGGCCTCACCTGGACACGCACCGAATCGGCCTCGGCACGGCTGGAAGACGGCGATCTGAAATTGCTGTCCGCGCCGATCGAGTACGAACTCACGCTGGAGCCCACGCAGCAGCGCTGGCTGTTCCCGCTCGACGTGCCTACGCGCGCACCGGAACGCTTTGCGCGCAATGCCGACCTCACCCTGGTCGGTTTCCGGCCACTCAGTGCCGTGCAGCGCTTCAGCCTCAGCTCGGTGCTGGAATACCGTCTGGAGGGGTTGACCCCGATGCGGCGCCAGGCCGCCCTGAACATGCCCTATGGCTTCAACCCGCGCCTGCAGGAACTGGGCGCACAGTGGCGGCAGCAGTATGGCGGCGATGCACAGCGCATCGTCCAGGCGGCCTTGAAGCTGTACCACGACGAGTTCAGCTATACGCTGACGCCCCCGGTACTGGGACGCGACGGCATGGACGATTTTCTGTTCGAAACCCGCGCCGGCTACTGCGAGCATTTTTCCTCATCCTTCGCCAACCTGATGCGCGCAGCTGGCGTGCCGGCGCGCGTCGTCGTCGGCTATCAGGGTGGTTACTGGAACGCGGACGGTAGTTACCTGCTGATTCGCCAGTCCGATGCGCATGCCTGGAACGAGGTCTGGCTCGACGGACGCTGGCAACGCATAGATCCCACTGCCGCGGTACGGCCCGAGCGCGTCGCCCTGGGCAGCCGTGCTGCCAACAGCGGCGAAACGCGCTGGTACCGCGCCCAATGGCTGCTCGACCTGCGCAATCGCTGGGATCTCGCCAACCAAATGTGGAACGAGGTCATTGTGCAATTCGATACCCTGCGCCAGCAGGGCCTGCTGCGCAATTTCGGCGTCGAACGCGCCAACTGGAACCAGCTTGCACTGGCCTTCGGCATTGCCAGCAGCATCCTCATGCTGCTGGGCTTGTACTGGGCGCTGCGACGCGAGCGACAGCAGTCGGACACGCTGGACCAGGCTTACCACCACTTGTGCCGGCGCCTCGCCGCCGCCGGTGTGGCGCGCGCCGCACAGGAAGGACCGATCAGCTATCTGCGGCGTGTCTGCCAGCATTTGCCGCAGGCGGCGGCCGAATTGGAGGGCTTGTTTGCCGACTATGTACGTCTGCGCTACGCCCTGCCCGAACCGGATGCGGCCGGCAGTCGCGAATTTTCCCGCGCAGTGCGTCGCTTCAAACCCGCGGGCAACCACAGCTGAATCGGACGGGGCCGGGGTCTGGTAGCCTGCAACGCCGGCCCCAGCTACATCGTCGCAGTCTTGCGCGTCACCAGGAGTCTGCCATGCGACTACTTCTTTCCCTTCTCGTTCCCGTAGTGCTTGCGACGGGTTGCGCTACGGCGCCCAAACCGCTGCAAGGCGACTACTCCGCGTCAGTTCCCGCCGGCGACACACCGTCTTCCCAGCGCGTGCGCTGGGGTGGCGAGATCATCCGCGTCGACAACACCGCCGAACGTTCCTGTTTCGAAGTGCTGGCCCGTCCACTGGACAGCCGGGCACGGCCATTGCGACGCGACGAGAGCGCCGGCCGCTTCCTCGCCTGCCGCAACGGTTTCTACGATCCGGCCGTGTTCGAACGTGGCCGAGAAATCACCGTCACCGGCACGATCAACGGCAGCGAACTGCGCAAGGTAGGCGAGTACGACTACCGCTACCCGCGCGTCGATGCCGACGTGATCTACCTCTGGCGCGAGCCGCTGGCCTACGCACCGGGCGCTGACCCGTGGTTATGCGGCTATGGCTACGGTTACGGCTGGGGGTGGGGCTGGGATCCGTTCTGGAATCGCCCGCCGATCTTCATTCACCACCATCATGGTGGTAGCGGACACAGGCGCTGAACACAACAGAGGCGCAGCGACGGCAGGCAGGCTTGGCCTGACCGTCGCCGCGCGTCGGGTTCAGGCAAAGCCGCCGCGCAGCGGTGCGCCGGCCAGCAGGTGCAGGTGCAGCTGGAACACGGTCTGACCGCCGTGGCTGTTGCAGTTGATTACGCAGCGGTAGCCGTCGTCGGCGAAACCCTCGCGCTTGGCATAGGCCGCTGCGGCAAGAAACAGCTGGCCGAGCAAGGCGGCGTGATCGGCGGTCAGCTCGTTCAGGGTGGCGATCGGCGTCTTGGGTACGAACAGCACGTGTACTGGCGCCTGCGGGCTGATGTCCTTGAAGGCGATCAAGTGCTCGTCTTCGTAGACGATATCGGCCGGGATTTCGCGCCGGATGATCTTGCTGAAGATCGTATCGCTCATTAGCCGTTCCCTCAGGTCAGTGTCTGGCGGCTACCGAAGGCATGCGCCAACGTGCCGCGGTCGATGAATTCCAGTTCGCCGCCCAGCGGCACGCCATGCGCCAGCCGGGTGGCGCGTACGCCGGCATCGCGCGCGAGCTGGGAAAGCAGATGTGCCGTAGCCTCACCCTCGACCGTGGGATTGGTCGCGACGATCAGCTCGGCCACTTCGCCGCCGCGCAGGCGCTCGGCCAGCAGATCCAGCCCCAGCTCTCGCGGCCCCATGCCATCGAGCGGGCTCAGGCGTCCCAGCAACACGAAATACAGTCCGCGGAAACCTGTCGCGGTTTCCACCGCACTCTGGTCGACCGGGCTTTCCACGACGCACAGCACGCTCTTGTCGCGCAGCGGGTTGGCGCAAAAACTGCACAATTCATTTTCGCTGAAACTGCGGCAACGCCGGCAATTGCCGATGCGCTCCACTGCCGCCGCAAGGCGGTCGGCCAGGCGCAGCGCCCCCGGACGATCGCGCTCCAGCACATGGAAAGCCATGCGCTGGGCGCTCTTGGCACCGACGCCAGGCAGACAGCGCAGGGCATCGATCAACTCGGCCAGCAGAACCGAACCGCTCATATCAGAACGGCAGCGAGAAACCCGGCGGCAGATTCATGCCGCTGGTCACGCCCGCCATGCGCGCCTGGGTTTCGCTGGCCAGCTTGTTGGCCGCGTCGTTGAAGGCTGCGGCGACCAGGTCTTCGGCCATTTCCGGATCGTCAGCCATCAGCTTGCGATCGATGCTGACACCGCGCACTTCGTGGCGGCCGTTCATGCGCACGCTGACCAGGCCGCCCCCGGCACTGCCGGTGACTTCCAGCTGGGCGATCTCGTCCTGCGCCTTCTTCAGGTTTTCCTGCATCTTTTGCGCTTGTTGCATCATGTTTGCGATTGGACCGCGCACGCTCTACTCCACTGGTTTTCGAATGCCTTGAGGCACGCACCGATTCAACCGGGCGCGCCGGACTCGGGCAGGCGTACCGAATTGGGCACGATACGCGCGCCCAGTTCCTGCACTGCAGCCTGCACGAAGGGATCTTGCTCGATGTCCTGCTCTGCCTGCAGCTGGCGCGCATTGCGCGTACGCGCAATCTGCTCGGCCGGCGTCTCGACGCCGGCCTCGGCCGTCTCGAAGACGCAACGCAGAGGCCGCCCGGTTGCCTGGGCCAGTTTTTCCTGCAGATGCGTGACCATCAGTACTGAATTCAGGTGCTCATGCTCGGCTTTCAAGGCCAGGCGCAAGGTATTGCCTTCGACCGCCATCAAAGCAGCATGCCGGGCCAGCTGGCCTACCGGCCCGCGCAGGTCAGCCAGCTCGATCAGGCGCGGCCAGTCGCGCAGTTCCAGCTCGACGCTGGCGGCCGCTGCGGCAGCCGTTACCGGAACAGCAGCGGCGACGGGAACAGGGGCGGCAACCGGCTCGGCTCGTACGGCAACTACCGCCGGCTCGATCGCCGGCGCAGGCGTCGCGGGGAGCGTGGCGCGGGGCATTTCGGCCGCCGGCCGTGGCGCGGCGGCCAAGGCCGGCGGTGCAATAGGCTTTGCGGCTTCAGTGGCAGAGGTTCCGGCCTGCTCGCGCAGCACCGGCGCGCGCGGCGCGGCCTCCGTCGCGAACCGCGGCGGAGGCGCGGTGTCCACGGCGACGGGCGGCACGGCAGACTGCAGCCGCTGCGCCGCAGCCGCCGCGGCAGCAACGCCGCCGCCCGCCCGCGAACCCGTATCCGCAGCACCGCCCGCATCGCCCGGCGCAAACGCCAGCAAGCGCAGCAGTGCCATCTCGAAACCGGCGCGGGGTGTCGGCGCCAGCGCCAGATCACGCCGGCCGCTGATGCACAGCTGGTAGTACAACTGCACTTCGTCGGCGCCAAGCGATTGCGCGAACTGCGCCACAGACTGCGCATCGCCGGCATTTTCGCCCGCATAGTCGGGTACCAGCTGGCGTAGCTGGATGCGATGCAGCAAAGCAGCGAGGTCGTCCAGCACCAGAGCGAAATCAGGCGCAAATTCTGCCAATTTGTTCACTTCGGCAAAAAGTGCATTGCCGTCGTCGGCGACGATCGCGCTCAGCAGGCGGCCGACCTGGGCACGCTCGATCGTGCCGAGCATCGCCCGTACATCGTCCGTACGCACGGCGCCGCCGCCGTAGGCGATGGACTGGTCCAGCAGCGACAGTCCGTCGCGCAGGGAGCCGTCGGCGCCCTTGGCCAGCAGGCCGATCGCGTCGGCATCGAAGCCGATCTGCTCGGCGTCCAGGATATGCCGCATCTGACCGCCGATCTGTTCCGGCAGCAGGCGCTTCAGATTGAACTTGAGGCAACGCGACAGCACCGTCACCGGCAGCTTCTGCGGGTCGGTCGTGGCAAGCAGGAACTTGACGTGTGCCGGCGGCTCTTCCAGCGTCTTCAACAGCGCGTTGAAGGCATTCTTGGACAGCATGTGCACTTCGTCGATGAGAAACACTTTCTGCCGTCCGCGCGCCGGCGAATACTGTGCGCTTTCGATCATCTCGCGCACATCGTCCACGCCGGTATGGCTGGCTGCATCGATCTCGAGCAGATCGACGAAGCGGCCCGCGTCGATATCCAGACACGCGCGGCATTCGCCGCAGGGCTGCGAGGACTGGCCACGCTCGCAATTGAGCGACTTGGCGAAGATGCGCGCAATCGTGGTCTTGCCCACGCCGCGCGTACCGGTAAACAGAAACGCATGATGCAGGCGACCGCCGTCCAGCCCATTGGACAGCGCGCGCACCACGTGCTCCTGCCCCACCAGTTCACTGAAACGCTTGGGCCGCCACTTGCGCGCGAGGACTTGATACGACATGCGGTTTCCTTCCAGCCAAGCCGCGATTGTGCCATGGGTGTCTTGCGGCTGGCATTCAGACCGGCGGCGATGCGGCGCAGCGGCATTGCGCAGGTGTGTCAATGGAAATTCCACCGGCCGGCATAGGCATGAGCATTTCGCAGCGCAAATGCCACGATACCGGAGGTGCGCCTGCGGCCTAGTCCAACGCAGGTCTTGCGGGATCTTCGAACGCCGCGGCTGTTCGCCATCTGCTTCTGGAGCCCCCTTGAGTCAAGGGGGTGGCCAAACGCTTGCACCGCAAGCGTTTGGCGGGGTTGTGGAGGCAAGCAGGCGACTACAAGAGCCACACGCTAGACGCATGCCCCACACTCACTTAGGTGGCAACTCCGCCAGCCACATCCCGGCACCCGAATCACTCACTACCGTTGCTCCCTTCCGGGCCTGGCGGAATTCGCAAGCTATCGTCGCGAGAGGACCGACGGAGTCGCCATAAAACGGAAGCGGCGGGCCTGTGCACCGCGCGCTGGCAACTTGCGTTGGGTAAAACTGGCGGAGAGAGAGGGATTCGAACCCTCGATACGGGGATAAGCCGTATACACACTTTCCAGGCGTGCTCCTTCAACCACTCGGACATCTCTCCAGCCCGCACAGGAGTGCCCATCCATGAGCCCTGACGCGGGGCGCGGAGAATACAGGGAAAGTCCCGTCGCAAACAAGCTCAGGCCGATACCGGGCTGCCGTCCGGATGCAGCCAGCCCGAAGCGCCGTCACGGTAAAACTCGTTTTTCCAGATCGGTACGTGCGCCTTGATCTCGTCGATCACATGTCGACAGGCGGCAAACGCCGCATCGCGATGCGCCGCGCTGACACCGACCCACACCGCCAGATCGCCGATCTCCAGCTCACCGACGCGATGCACGCACAACGCATGTTCGATGGCAAAGCGTTCGCGCGCATGGACCAGGATGCGCTCACCTTCGGCCAGCGCCAGGGCTGGATAGGCCTGGTAGGCCAGGCGCAGCACAGCCTTGCCCGCGTTGCGGTCGCGCACCCAGCCTTCGAAGCTGACGCAGGCACCGGCGCTGCGGCTGGCCAGCTCGCGGCCGAGGCGGGCGACATCGATGGGGCAGTCGGCCAGACAGAATGCGCTCATCCGCCCGACACCGGTGGCAGGAACACGACTTCGTCGTTGTCCTGCAGCGGCGTATCCCACTGCGCAAACTCGCCGTTCACCGCCACGCGCAGACGCTCCATGGCCAGACCAAGGCCGTGGCGCCGGGCGATTTCCGCATACAGCGCGCGCGGGTCGGCCGCATCCGTGGCCAGGCTTTCGCTGGCGCAGCCGGTACGGTCGCGCAGCGAGGCGAAATACAGCAGGCGATAGTTCATGGCGCCGCGCCTGCCGCGATGACGTCGCGCTTGCCGCCGGATTTTTCCAGCAGTGCAATCTCGGCGATGACGATGTCGTGGCTCAGCGCCTTGCACATGTCGTAGACGGTCAGCGCCGCGACACTGGCGCCGGTCAGTGCTTCCATTTCCACACCGGTCTTGTGCGTAATGGCTACTTCGCAGCGAATGCGCAATTCGGTCGGCGAGACGAATTCGACGGCGAATTCGCAGCGTTCCAGCGCCAGCGGATGGCAAAACGGAATCAGTTCGTGCGTGCGCTTGGCAGCCATGGTGCCGGCGACGATTGCGGTATCGACGATGGCGCCCTTCTTGCCGCGCAAGCCGGTGCGCTGCAGTTCCGCCGCAACGTCGGCAGGGAAGCGCACCAGCGCCTGGGCTACCGCACGGCGCAGGCTGGGCGTCTTCGCCGCCACGTCGACCATGCGCGGATGGCCCTGCGCATCCAGATGAGTAAGCGTGCTGTCCAAACGCATCAACCTCCGATAGCAAACATTTCTACACGTTCTTCCACAGTGCCGGCGCGCTGCAAGGCGCGCTGCTCGCTGTAGCGGTCGTCGCGCCGGCTCCAGCAGTCGGCAATGGCCGCAGAAATGCGTTCGTCGCTGCTGCCGTCGCGCAGCAGGCTGCGCAGATCGAAACCGCTGCCGGCAAACAGGCAGGTATACAATTTCCCATCGGCCGACAGCCGCGCACGGCTGCAGTCGCCGCAGAACGGCGCCGTGACCGAACTGATGAAACCGATCTCGCCACCGCCGTCGTCGAAACGATAGCGCTCGGCCACGTCGTGACTGTGGGCACGCCGCAGCGGCGACAAAGGCCAGCGCGCCGCAATGCGTTCGAGCAGCTCGGCCGACGGCACTACGCGATCGCGCTGCCAGCCGTTGAGCGTGCCCACGTCCATGTATTCGATGAAGCGCAGCACATGCGGCGTGGCGCGAAAATGCTCGACCAGATCCAGCACGCCAGCTTCATTGACGCCGCGCAGCACCACGCAGTTGAGCTTGAGCCCGCCAAAGCCGGCCCGCTCTGCCGCAGCGATCGCCGCCAGCACCTCGGCCACTTCGCCGCGATTGCCCGACAGCTGGCGAAATACGCCCGCATCGAGACTGTCCAGGCTCAGGGTGATGCGCTGCAGGCCGGCGGCACGCAAGTCCCCGGCAAAGCGCGGCAGCAGCACGCCGTTGCTGGTCATCGCGATGTCGGCAATGCCCTCGATGCGGGCCAGCTGCCGCACCAGGACAGGCAGGTCGCGCCGCAGCAGCGGTTCGCCGCCGGTCAGGCGGATCTTGTGCACGCCCAGACCGGCAAAAATGCGGGCAAGCCGGGTTATTTCCTCGAATGACAGGCGCGCCTGCTTGTCCAGAAACGCGTGGTGCTCGGGATATTGGTCTTCCGGCAGGCAGTAGGGGCAGCGGAAATTGCAGCGGTCCACCACGGAGATGCGCAAGTCGGTAAGACCGCGCCGGTAGCGGTCTTGTGGCGGTTCCAGGCGCAGCGGAATCGACGCGGCCATCAGACGGCCCGCAGGACCGACTCGGCCGTGCGTTGCGGCTGCCCGGTACCGAGTACGAAGCGCTCGCCCGGCCGCGCGATACGATA
The DNA here is from genome assembly GCF_004363655.1 of Tahibacter aquaticus. Classification (GTDB taxonomy): domain Bacteria; phylum Pseudomonadota; class Gammaproteobacteria; order Xanthomonadales; family Rhodanobacteraceae; genus Tahibacter; species Tahibacter aquaticus. The sequence continues at coordinate 54,522 of NZ_SNZH01000016.1, read as the reverse complement.
GCCGCGGGCGGCCAAGGCGGCGCCGTCGGCGGCGCTGCCGTAGTGGTACAGCACCAGGCGCGCGCGCAGCTCGGCTGCGTACTCGCGCTCAAGATCGTCCACGCCGCTGTGCGAGGGATTGCCGACCAGGCCGCAATCGTGCGCAACCAGCTCGCCCGCGCTGGCATAGCGGCTGAGCATTTCCGGCACCGGCCGGGTATCACCGGTCCAGACGCAACTGCCGCGCAGGCTCAGCGCGAAGGCTGTGTCCGGTGCATGGTGGCGTACCGGAAACACGTCGAACCAGGTGTCGTCGAGCCAGAACCCGCGCGACAGCGGCAGCAGCTGGAACGCATCCCAGAAATTCGCGCCGCCCTCGGCCAGGACGTTCGGATAGTCGGCGATGCGCGCCTGCAGCAGCGGCACCAGCGCCGCATGGGCGAAAACGCGCACGCGGCCGCGCAAGGCATTGTCGAAATAGATTTTTGTGAATAAACGCTCGAAGCCGCCGACGTGGTCCATGTGCGTATGCGTGACATAGATCGTACGCGGCAGGCTGGCATAACGGTCGAGGTAGCGGGTCAGTGTTTCCGGACCGCAGTCGATCAGCAGCCAGGGCTGGCCGTCGCGCTCGAGCACGGCGCCGGACGACCCCAGCTCTACCGCCTGAGACGAGCCGACCCCGAGGAATTGCAAAGCCAGGTTCATTGCTCGGGTTCCGCCGGTGTGCCAGGACTGGCATTGTGCGCCTGGGAAAGTGCGGACGCATGGGCTTGGCGCAAGGGCTGCCACAGGCCAACCTCGAACGCGGCCTCGCCCGCCGCCGCCGCACCGAGCTTGAGCAGCGAGCGGCGCAGGCGTGCCAGGTTCTGCTGTTGCCAGGTATCGGCAGGGGCGCGGACCTGACCACGATCGAAGTCGATCAGATAAACCGCGTCGCGCGCGCGCAGCACGTTGTGCGCATTCAGGTCTGCATGCCAGATGCCGGCCTGGTGGAAGCGCGCAATCAGAGCACCGATCCGCTGCATCAGTGCGGCGTCGAGCTGGCCGGCCAGGAGGATTTCCGCCAGGGTCTGCGCTTCGGCTATGCGCCGCATCAGCAAGTCGGCCTGGTAGAACAGTCCGCGCCGGCGGTAGCGCGCCGCTACCGCTTGCGGTGCCGGCAAACCCAGGCGCTGCAGGTGCTGCAGCAGGCGGAACTCGCGGAAAGGCCGGGTTTCTTCGGCGCCGTGCCAGAAATACCAGTCGCGGAACAGTCGGGCCATCGCGCCGCCGCGGCGGTAATGACGCAGCACGCCGGCGCCGGCAGGTGTCGTTACCATCCAGGCGGCACCGCGTCCGCCCGCCGTGATCGTTGCGCCGTGCGGCCCGCCCCAATGCTGCGGATCGAACCAGCGCTCGTCGACTTGTGCGGCCAGCGATGCGTCGCACAGAATCGCGCCGCCGGCGGTGGTTTTCAGGATCGCCTCGCTCATCGTCTGCGCACGGCCTCTGCCGTGTTCGTCTCGTTCTTCAGTTCCCTGGCATTCTAGCAACCGCATGTCCGAACCCGCAGCAACGCCCGTCCAATCCTTGTGTCTGCTGCGCACCTCAGCCCTGGGCGATGTCAGTCATGTGCTGCCACTGGTGCGTACGCTGCAGACGCAGTGGCCACAGACCGCACTGACCTGGATCGTCGGCAAGCTGGAACACAAGCTGGTCGGCGACCTGCCCGGGGTCGAGTTCATCGTGTTCGACAAGAGCAAGGGCTGGGAAGGCTACCGCCAGGTACGCCGTGCCCTGGGCGGACGCCGCTTCGACGCCCTGCTGCATATGCAGGTCGCGCTGCGCTCCAACCTGCTCAGCGCCCTGGTGCGTGCGCGCCGGCGCATAGGCTACGACGCGGCGCGCTCGCGCGACCTGCATGGCCTGTTCGTAAACCAGCGCATTGCCGCGCGCAGCGGCGAGCACGTACTCGACGCGATCGGCAGCTTCGCCGAGCCGCTGGGCCTGCGGCAGACCACTGTGCGCTGGGACCTACCCATTCCCAACGCGGCATTCGAGTTCGCCGAGGAGCATCTGCCGGGCGACCCGCCTACCCTGCTGGTCAGCCCCTGCTCCAGCCATCGCCTGCGCAACTGGCAGCCGCAGCGCTATGCCGCGGTGATGGATCATGCCGCCACCGTGCACGGCTGGCGCGTGGTGTTGTGCGGCGGGCCAAGTGCCTACGAGCGCGAGTTCGGCGCTGCGATCACGGCACATCTGCAGCACTGCAGGCCGGTCGACCTGATAGGCAGGGATACGCTGAAGCAGTTGCTGGCACTGCTGCGCAAGGCCGATCTGGTGCTCACACCCGACTCCGGCCCAATGCACCTCGCCAACGCCGTCGGCAGCGCCGTACTAGGCCTGCATGCGGCGAGCAATCCGCAGCGCTCGGGCCCGTATTCCGATCGCCGCTGGTGCGTCGACCGCTATGACGCCGCCGCACGCCAGTTCCGCGGCAAGCCTGCCGCGCAACTGCGCTGGGGCACGAAGATCGAGCACGAAGGCGTGATGGATCTGATCGAGACCGACGCCGTGATCGAGCGTTTCGACGCGTTCGCCCAGAGCCGTAGCCGGACGCAGGCGGGCTAGCCCCGCGGATCAGCTCTTGTAGTTCTGGTACGACTTTTCTTCGATCAGTTGCGAGCCGAGCTTGAGATTGATCTCGCGCTTGATCGCGGCACGATCGTCGTTCTGGAAATAAACGGCGCGTGCCAGCTCGATGAATTCCGCATCGAAGGCCTGGGCTTTTTCCTTCAGACGGATGCGATCTTCGATATCCCACAGCGACTGGTTGACCTGCTTCAGCCGCGCGCGCTCGCCGCCGATGTCGATGGCCGCCGCGGCATCGTCGCGCCATGCCGCATTCAGCAGATCCAGCTCGGTACGCACGTTGGCCAGCTTGGCCGGATCGGCGATCTGTTCGGACTTGATCTCCAGGATGGTGATCTTGTCGATCAGTTCGCCATGGGAAATCGGGGTGACGATCAGCGACATCGGAGTGCTCTGCTAGGGAAAGCGCGAGCCTAGCCCAAACCGACCGGGCCGCGGCAGAGAAACGACAACGCCCCTTGCGGGGCGTTGTCGTCGTTGCTGGCGGAGAGGGTGGGATTCGAACCCACGGTACGCTTACACGTACGCCTGATTTCGAGTCAGGTACATTCGACCACTCTGCCACCTCTCCGGAACTGTCAGTCTTGCGACTGGCCCTGCCGGTGGCGCGGCGAGGGGCGCGAATAGTACGAGCTACGCGCGACGGATACAAGGCCATCGCAGTGCCTCGCGATGCGCCTGCCGCAAGCCCGCGTTTGCGGGTGACGCAAGCAGCGGCCGAAATACGTAATCGGTAGCAAAGGATACGCAGTCCTGCAGTGCCTTCCGCTTGCCTCCAGCCAGTTCCCGGCGGCATGCTATGACCCAGTTCGTTTTTCGCACGCGCCGCCGTTCCATTTCTGCCGGCACGCAGCGTCTGGCGATGGCAACAAAACCCGAACCAGGCTTCGCGCATGATCGAATTCGGACACAGCTCCCACGTCGGCCTGCGCCGCGAGCACAACGAAGACACGTATTATGCCGACCCGGAGCTGGGCCTATGGCTCGTCGCCGATGGCATGGGCGGGCATGAGCACGGCGAAGTCGCCAGCGCCATCGCCCGCGATACGCTGATCGACGAAGTGCGCAAAGGCACTGCGATCGGCCGCGCCATCCAGCTCGCCGACGAGGAAATCATCCGCCATTCCAGCCGCCGCGCCGAAGCGCTGCCCATGGGAACGACCGTCGCTGCGGTCAGCGTCAGTGGCGATCAGTTCGAAATGGCCTGGGTCGGCGACAGCCGCGTTTATGTCTGGAACGGCGCGCTCAAGCAGCTTTCGCAAGACCACTCCTACGTTCAGGAGCTCATCGAGCAGGGCGCCATCACCGCCGAGCAGGCACGCACCCATCCGCATCGCAATGTGGTCACCCAGGCGCTAGGCGTGACCGATCCGCAAAGTCTGCGCGTGGAGACCATCACCGGCACGCTGCAGCCGGGCATGCAGATCCTGCTGTGCAGCGACGGGCTGACCGAAGAAGTGGAAGATGCGCAGATTGACAGTATTCTCGCCCGCGCCGAGCTGTCGGCGCAGGAATGCGTCGATCACCTGATTCTGGCCGCCCTCGACGGTGGCGGCTCGGACAATGTCACGGTAGTGCTGATCCGCCGGCGCTGACATCCGCGCGCGCCGGCAGGGCCGCGCGGTAGCCGGGCCCGCAATGACGGCCAACCGGCGGCATTGCGGGCAATGGCGGAAAGTCCCGCGGCAAGCCTGATTGGGCTTTCCTCGAATCGCACCATCAGCCCACCCCTGCAGAGCGAGGAATGGGCCTACTTGCCGCAGCCAGCAGCAGCCACGGCGCGCCGCCCGGCCAAGCCTCCTACAGCGCGCCGTTCTTGAGCGCTTTCAAGGCGACCTGGAAACCGCTCATCGAATAGCCGTTCTCGTTCTTCAGCACCGCATACACGCCGTCGAGCCTGGCCTTGAGCGCATCGGCGCGGGCCTTGTCGATGGTGCCGGTGTTCTCGAACGCGACAATGACCGACTGCGCCGCCATGGCCGCCTGCTCGGCCGCGTCATAGTCACGGTATTCGCCGCGGGCCGCATCGGCTTCGATGTCGGCCAGGATTGCATTCAGGCTGCTGCCGTCGAAGCGGTGCTGGGCAACCCGCGGCAGCAGTTCGTCCAGCGTGGCGCGCAGTCGCCGCGCCGCTGCCAGGGTCGCGTCGCGGCTTTCGGTAGTCGCCTTGTGCAGCGCCCGGGTCTGTTCCAGCACGCGCGCCTCGGCGGATTTGTCCACCGCCGCCAGCACATGACGGAACATCACCAGGTTGGCGTCGTACAGGCGCACCACGCCTGGGCCCAGGCCGGTGCCCTGGCGCGGGCCCCAGCTCTTGTCCGACATGCGCTTATGACAGGCAAAGCAGTTGAACAGCACCAGCTCGGGGAAGATGCCTTGCATACCGGCCTTGGGATCGGTCAGCTGGTCGAGCAGGTTCGCCGCCGCGACGCCCTGGCCTACCGCCCAGTCGCGCGCACCGCTGAATTCGCCCTTGCGCTCTATCCAGTCGGCGTCGATGGCGTAATGCGGCCGACCCAGCCAGGTAAAGGTATCCAGCTCGAAGGTCAGGCGCGGATGGCCGGCCCCCATGATGCGGTGGGTGATCATGCGGTCCTTCGTGCCCATGTGGCAGGACAGGCACAGCTGCGCGCGCTTTACCGGATCGTCGGTCGCATACATGCCCTTGGCCAGGTTGTCGGCATGCTTGACGCTTTTGTCCGCATGCGCGTTGAGCCATTGCTCGGCGCCGCCGTGGCAGGCCTCGCAACCGACGCCATCGCTGAGCTGGAAGCGCTCGCCACGCTGTGCCGCAGGCACATTGTCGGCATGGCAGTCGAGGCAGATCTTCGCTTCGGTCGCATTGCCCAGGCCGAGCTTGCGCGCGATCTCGCGCGAGGCAGGCTGCTCCAGGATGGCGTAGGCCTTGGCGTGCGGATCGGTCTCCTGCCAGACCGCGAATTCGTTCTGCATCACGTGCGATTCGCGAAACACCTGCGAAGCGCCATGGCAGACACTGTTGGAACAGCTGGCCACGCCCTGGTGCTTGTGCGCGGCGATGGCGTCCACCGCCGACGCGGCGGCAAGGCCGCACGGCAGCAGGAATACGCACACGGCTCCGATCCACGTACGCAAATTCATCGCCGAACTCCCCATTCGAGCGAGCACCCTGGCGGCTGCTGGGGCGCGCCGGCCGATTATGCCATGCGCGGCAGCACTGCCTAGGCCAAGGCAGCGTCTGAATGGTTTAACGCAAAAGCGGGAGCAAAACTGACATTCCTGCGGGGTGGGCAGGAAAACAGCCGGTCCAGGCCGCGCAAAGACGGCTGCTCAGAGCGGAATGCCGGCCAGGCGGCGCCAGACCGTAGCGCCTTTGCTGGCCTTGTCGATCGCAGCCAGGCGTGCCTCGTGCGCAGCCAGTTCAGCCTCGTTGGCCAGGTGCACGCGCAACGGCGGTCGCTCGCTCAGCGGCCGGTGCTGCGCGGCGACGCGGATCTGGGCGTTGTCGGGCGTTTCCAGCGCGAAATCCAGCGCACCCTGGCCGGCGGTCAGGGCAAGGTAGACGTCGGCGAGGATTTCCGCGTCGAGCAGCGCGCCATGCAGTTCGCGATGGCTGTTGTCGATATCCAGGCGCTTGCACAAGGCATCGAGGCTGTTGCGCTGGCCGGGGAACATTTCCCGCGCCATGGCCAGCGTGTCGAGCACTGTCGCATGGTCGCGCAGGCGGCCGTAGCTCGGTCCCAGCCGTGCCAGCTCGGCGTCGATGAAGCCTACGTCAAAGGCGGCGTTGTGGATGATCAGTTCCGCGCCACTGATATAAGCGACGAACTCGTCGGCCACGTCGGCAAAGCGCGGCTTGTCGACGAGGAACTCGATACTGATGCCGTGCACCGCCTGGGCGCCCGCGTCGATGTCGCGGTCGGGGTTGAGATAGCGGTGGAAATGGCTGCCGCTGACACGGCGCTCCAGCAGTTCCACGCAACCCAGCTCGATCAGGCGATGGCCGCGATTGGCGTCCAGGCCGGTCGTTTCGGTATCCAGCACGATCTGACGCATCACTTTCCTCGGGGCTGTTTTTCGGCGGCCAGGCGCGCAGCCCTGTCCACGCGTTCGTTGTCCGGATGCCCGGAATGACCGCGCGTCCAGAACCATTCCACGTCGTGGCGCGCCACGGCGGCAGCCAGACGCTCCCACAGGTCCTGGTTCTTCACAGGCTTCTTGTCGGACGTGCGCCAGCCGTTGGCCTGCCAGCGCGGCAGCCATTGCTGCATGCCTTGCTTGACGTACTGCGAGTCGGTGGTGATGCGCACCTGGCAGGAACGCGTCAATGCCTCCAGCGCCGCGATGGCGCCCATCAGCTCCATGCGATTGTTGGTGCTGTCCGGCTCGCCGCCAGAAATGACTTTCTCAACTTTTCCATAACGCAACAAGGCCGCCCAGCCACCGGGCCCGGGATTGCCCAGGCAGGCGCCGTCGGTAAACACATCCACCGCCATCGTCGCCGCGGTCATGCGGACGCCCGCTGCGCGCCGGAGGCCAGGCGTGCGCGCACACCCCGCGGCTTCAACGACACGGGCCGCACCCAGGTCAGTGCCGTCTGGCTGCGCTTGCGCGCCAGCAGCAACCAGCTCGGACGCAGTGCTGACGGCAGGCCGAGAGCGAGCGAATCGGCACGCAGCTGGCCGACGCGGCGTTGCGCATAGGTATCTACACCGTCCTGCGCCAGTGCGCGGCGCCAGCTGCCGGCCGAAGCACAGCGCAGGCCGCCGAAATTCTGTAGGCGCCAGGCCAGCCAGGGCCGCCAGGGACCGAAGCGGGCGAAGCCGCTGACCATGAGAATGCCGCCCGGCTCCAGCACGCGCACCAATTCGCTACGCAATGCGGCGGCATCGTCCATCCATTCGAACGCATGCTGCAGCACGATCAGGCGGAAGCTTTCGTCAGCGAACGGCAGCTCGGTCGCAGCGCAATGTACGTCGCCGGCCAGTTGGCCCGGCGCAGCCATGTGCAGGCCGAAGCGCCGGCCAAGCATGGGCGAGCTGAGCGTCAAGCCGAAGCCCTGCTCGCAGCCGATGAACAAGCCCTGGCGGCCAAACACGCCGGCGCATTCCGGCGCCAGGGCTAGCGTTTCCTGCTGCAGCCATTGGCGCAGCGCGGCCGTCTGGAACGGGGTCTGGGCAGTAAGAGGCATAGTGAGCTTGCTGGCGGGGAGGGCGATTCTGCGCCAACTGGCACTGGCTTGTCCCGCACCAATCGCCAGGATCGTTAAGCGGGCTTAACGATGAATGCGAAAGCCGCGGCTATATTCGCGCGTCGCCCCTAGCCCCCGTGAAGCCGTGCTGCGTACCCTGCCTGTGCCTGCGTTCGACGACAACTATTTGTGGCTGGTGCACGACACCGGCGGCAATGCCCTGGTCGTCGACCCCGGAGACGCCGCACCGGTGCTGGCTGCACTGCGCGAACAGGGCCTGCAATTGCATACCATCCTGCTCACCCATCACCACGGCGACCATATCGGCGGCGTCGCCGCTTTGCAACGACAATTTCCCGAAGTGGAAATTTTTGCACCGCATGACGAACGTATCGCCATTGCGACGCGGCGCGTCGCCGGCGGCGACCATGTCGATCTGGCCCGGCCCAGCCTGCGCCTGGAAGTACTGGATCTGCCGGGACACACGCGCACGCATATCGGTTATGTCGGCGCCGGCCTGCTGTTCTGTGGCGATACCTTGTTCAGTGTGGGCTGCGGCCGTCTGTTCGAAGGCACGCCGGCACAGATGTTGACGTCGCTGGACCGCCTGGCCGCGCTGCCGGCCGATACAGCCGTGCTGTGCGCGCACGAGTACACCTTGTCCAACTGCGCCTACGCGATCAGCGTGGAGCCCGGCAACGCCGCACTGCGCCAGCGCGTGCAGGAAGTGCGCGAGCGCCGCGCCCGCGGCGAACCGAGCCTGCCCAGCAGCATTCGGCAGGAACGTGCCACCAATCCGTTCCTGCGCATCGACGAGGCCGAGGTGGTGGCCTGGGCGCGGCGCGAGCACTCGATCGCACCCGGCGCGCGGGTGGAACGCTTTGCCGCCTTGCGCCGCGGCAAGGATCAGTTCCGGATGCCGGCCTCATGGTGATGCGCCGTTTCACGCCGACGCTCGCCGTTCTGCCGGCCCTGTTGCTGGCCGCCTGCGCCACGGCCCCCAAACACGACCCGGCCAACAGCGCCATCCTCAGTGCCACCTCGCTGCCGCCGCTGGATCTGCGCGTGGAGGCACCGGAACGCATCGATGTGCCGCTGGCACCAGTCCCGGACCTGAGCCTGCACGACCAGTCCATCGACCTGTCGCCGGCCGATTCGCTCTGGGCCCGCCTGCGCACGCGCTTTGCCATGCCCGGTTGCGAGTACAGCCCGGCGGTACAGCGCTGGGCACGTACCTATACCCATGGTCCGGACCGCTTCGCCGCTTCGCTCAAGCGCGCCCTGCCCTTTCTGATGCTGGTGCTGGACGAACTGGAGCGCCACGACCTGCCGGGCGAGTTTGCCCTGTTGCCATATCTGGAAAGCCATTACGAGCCCATCGCCACGCGCGGCAGCACGCCGGCGGGAATGTGGCAGTTCATGCCGGATACGGCGCGCAGTGTCGGCCTGCAGATTTCGCCGCATTACGACGGACGCCTGGACGCCTGGGCATCGAGTTCAGCCGCGGTCGGCATGCTCAAGCGCTACCAGGACGAATTCGGTGACTGGCGCCTGGTCGACATGGCATTCAACGCCGGCGAATACCGGGTGAAGAAACTGCTGCAGGAGAATCGCCAGAACCTCAGCCGCGAAGACCTGGCCAGGCTGAAGCTGTCGCCGGTCACGCACGAGCATCTGGCCAAGCTGCTGGCACTGGGCTGCGTCATCAACGACCCGGAACGGTTCGGCGTAACGCTGCCCGAACCGTCCGCCGAGGACCAGCTAGTGCGCGTCACCCTGACCGCACCGATCGACATACGCGTCGCCGCACGACTGGCCGACGTGCCCGAAGACACGTTGCGCCGCTACAACGCCGGCCATCGCCAATCGCGCATCTCGGCCAATTCGCCGATGCATCTGCTGCTGCCCAAGCCGTCGCTGCTGCGCTTCCAGCAGCGCTATACCCAGCTGGCCCCCAGCGCCTGGAGCACCTGGGATGCAGTCAAGCTGCGCGAGCGCCGCGGGGTGGACGAGCTGGCCGGCGCCGCCGCCGTGCCCATCGATCTGGTCGGCGCTGCCAATGGTGTCGGCGCCGGCCGCGAGTTCGCCGCCGGCGCCACGGTATTCCTGCCAGCGGCCCTGGGCGGCCGCATGGGCGTACCGCCACCGCCGCCGATTCCACTGGCGCCGGAGTCAGAGCGACGTGATACCTCCATCACCGTAAAGAGCGGCGACAACCTCTGGAGCCTGGCCAAGACGCACAAGGTCAGCGTGGCCAATCTGCGGCGCTGGAACCAGCTCAGCGAGAAAGCGCAGCTCAAGCCAGGCCAGAAACTGCGCCTGGAGGAATAGCCACCGATCTTCGCGCTGCACGACGGCATGATCTGGCGCCGTCCAAACGCCCGTTCGCGCAGCTACGCGGCCAAACCGCTACACTCCGCCGCTGCCCTGGGACGATACGCTCCAGTGCTTCGGCCAGAGCGGCTTGCCGCCGGCCATGAACAGATTCCGCGGCGGCTACATGCCGCATACGGAAGTCACGGATCGATCCCGCGCCAGTATGGCGCGCCAGTGGCCACGGCCCATCGATTCAACACACAGTACCGGGAGGTTTCATGGGTTTCCTGCATGGCAAGCGTGCACTGATCGTCGGCATCGCCAGCCAGCGCTCCATCGCCTGGGGCATTGCCAATGCAATGCACCGTGAGGGCGCGCAGCTGGCCTTCACTTACCAGAACGAGCGCTTGCGCGATCGTGTCGATGAAGCCGCCAACGCCTTCGGCAGCAATATCGTGCTGCCTTGCGACGTATCCATCGACGGCGAAATCGACGCGATGTACGCCGAGCTGGGCAAGCACTGGGACGGCTTCGACATTCTGGTGCATTCGGTCGGCTTTGCGCCCCGCGAAGCGCTGCAGGGCGGCTTTCTCGACAACCTCACGCGCGAGAATTTCGGCATCGCCCACGACGTGTCCAGCTACAGCCTGGCCGCACTGGCCAAGGGCGGGCGGCCGCTGATGCAGGGCCGCAGCGGTTCGATTCTCACCTTGAGCTACCTCGGTGCCGAGCGCGCTTTGTCCAACTACAACGTCATGGGTCTGGCCAAGGCCAGTCTCGAGGCCTGTGTGCGCTACCTCGCCTTCAACCTCGGCCCGGACGGCACGCGTGTCAACGCCATCTCGGCAGGCCCGATCAAGACCCTGGCCGCGGCCGGCATCTCCAACTTCCGCAAGATGCTCGACCACGTCGAAGAGCACGCACCGCTGCGCCGCAGCGTGACGATCGACGAAGTGGGCAATGTCGCTGCGTTCCTGAGTTCGGATCTGGCCTCGGGCATCACCGGCGAAATCACCTATGTGGACTCGGGCTACAACATTCTCGGCATGACCGGCATCTGAACCGGCAGCGGCTTGCGCCGCTGCTTGTGCCGCACAACAAAAAAGCTGCCCTGGGGCAGCTTTTTTGTTGTGCGTTTCTTTGTGGCCTGGCCAGATTGTGATCCAGCCACATTGAAAGCGCCGGCACGTTTTCAACACGCCGGCGCGATCGCTTACTGCAGGCGGTCTTCGGCAATCTGGATCTTGGCGCTCTTGCGCAGCGATTCGACGAAGGCGCCGGTGGCCACCATGCCCTCGATGTTCTGCAGCTGGCTGCGCACCGCTTCGCGGCCAGCCTCGTCGACCTTGGCGACATCGCCATCGGTCACGGCATCGAGCTGGAACAGCGCATAGGCATTGTCGAGCAACTCCACGTTTCCGAATTCCGGTTTGCCCGCAGCCGGACGCGCCAGCTTGAAGGCGGCCGCAGCGATGCGCGAATCCACTGTCGATGCATTGCGGCCAGTACCCTTGGCGTCGGCTACGCTGAGCTTGAGCTCAGTCGCAATCGCGTCCAGCGTCTCGCCCTTGCGCAGACGTGCCAGCAGCGCATCGGCGCGCTCGCGAGCCTGCTTGGCCACGGCTTCCGCCACCAGTCGCGTACGCACGTCGTCTTTCACCTCGGCCAGCGGACGCGCCTCGCTGAGCTTGTGCTCGGCGACACGCAGCAGCACCTTGCGCTCGGGGGACAGATCGATCATGTCGGAATTGACGTGCTCGACCAGCACGGCATCGGAAAACGCCGCCTTGACCACGTTGGGATTCGCCGCAACGCCGGTACCACCGACCCGCGGGAACAGCGGCGTCTTCTGCACCGTCACACCAGCCACCTTGGCCGCCGGCTCCAGCGAACCCGTATCGACGAGGGCTTCGTCGGCAACCTTGCCGGCCAGATCGGCGAACTGGCGTTCGCGTTCGGTTTCCAGATAGACCTTGGTCAGTTCGGGCTTGGCTTCCTCGAAGGACTTTTCCTTGCGCTCGCGGATATCCCGCAGCTGGATCACGTGGTAGCCCTCGGACGACAGCACCGGTTCGGATACATCGCCCTTCTTCAGCGCGAACAGGGCCGCCTCGAAGGCCGGATCGGTCTCGCTCTGCGACAGCCAGCCCAGATCGCCACCCTGGTTCTTGGAACCCAGGTCTTCCGACGACTGCTTGGCCAGCGCGGCGAAATCCTTGCCTTCGCGTGCGCTCTTGGCGATTTCCTGGGCCTTGGCCAGTGCCTTCTTCTGCGCTTCGGCATCGCCGCCTTTGGCCAGGATCAGCACATGCGAAGCCTGGCGCTGTTCCGGTGTGAGGTAACGTGCTTTTTCTTTTTCGTAGCGCTCACGCAGCAGCGACTCATCCGGCGTTTCGGCGATCTTGAGCGCGCTCGCATCGAGTTCGATGTATTCCAGCGAAACCTGCTCCTGCGTCATGAACTCGGACGAGTGCGACTTGTAGTAAGCCTCGATTTCCGCATCGGTCGGTGCAGCACCTGCTTCGGGCTTGGCCAGGGTCAGCGTACGCAGGTCGCGGGTCTGGTCACGCAGGCGGATATGCGCGTCGATGTCGCGCGGCGTCACCACGTTGACCGAACCGATCAGAGTGGGCAGCTCGCGCGTGGCCAGCGACTTGCGCTGATCTTCCTGGAACTGCAGCGGCGACAGGTTGTTGGTCATCAGCAACGTGCGGTAGGTCGCCTCATCGAACTTGCCGTCGACCTGGAACTGGGGCACGTCACGGATTGCCGCACGCACGCGATCATCCGGAATCACGACACCAAGCTTCTCGTTCGCCGACAGCAGCAGCTGTTCGTCGATCAGGACATTGAGTACCTGTCGCTTGATCTCGGGGCGTTCCAGCATGGCCGGATCGAGCTGGCCGCCGTACTGGGCCATCATGTTCTGACGATAGATCTGGAACTTCTGACGGAAGGTTTCCGGCGAGATCTCGGCCTTGTCCACCTTGGCCACCCAGGTATCGTTGCGGCCGGTGAAGTACGACTCGATGCCGAAGAACGAGAATACGAAGATCAAGGCACCAAGCACGATCTTCGCTATCAGTCCGGAAGTCTTGTCTCGCAGTGATTGCAGCATGAGAGGCTTGCCTGAACTTTACGGGTGGTCATCCGGCTGCAGCACGGTTGCGCCGCAACTTGCGCCGTTCTGGCGCGTTTGCGGACGCACGATACGGCGTGTGCGCCCCATAGAAAAAAGGGCGCCGTGCGGCGCCCTTGAAAAACTGGCGGAGTGGACGGGACTCGAACCCGCGACCCTCGGCGTGACAGGCCGATATTCTAACCAGCTGAACTACCACTCCACGGCACAATTGGTGGGTGCTGAGGGTTTCGAACCCCCGACCCTCTCCGTGTAAGGGAGACGCTCTACCGCTGAGCTAAGCACCCCTCGCGGGAGCCGATTAGTTTAGGGCATCCTTCAGGGCTTTGCCAGCCTTGAACGCCGGGTTCTTCGACGCCTTGATCTTGATCGTTTCGTTGGTGCGCGGATTGCGGCCGGTACGCGCCGCGCGCTTGCGCACCGCAAAGGTACCGAAGCCGACGAGGGAGATGGTGTCACCCTTCTTGAGCGTCTTGGTGATCACTTCAACCATGGCATCGACAGCCTTGGCAGCATCAACCTTGGTCAACTCGGCGGCATCGGCAACCGCGCCCACGAATTCTGATTTATTCATTTAACAATCCCTCTCGGAAACTGCGACCCGCTACGCTTGATTCTGTGGCGAAACGACTCTGTCCCTGTAAAAACCGGGTGACCTTTAGAAAGTGCGCTTCGCGGACCCCGTGATCGCCCGGACCATTGCAGTCACTCGGACCACGTCCCGGCCTTTATACCAGTGGCCTAGTAGGCACGCAACATAAGGCGTGGCGCCGTTTTACGGGGTTTTCCTGCAGGTTTTGCCGGCTCGCGCAGGCCTGTATCAAGCCTGGGCGCAGGCGGTGAACTTGTATGAAAAAAGCGGCCATGAGGCCGCTTTTGTTCAGTCGATACAACTAGAGCGACTATCAGTGCGGACGCACCGGCTGCGGCTCCGCCGCCTCGTCGCGCTTGGCTTCTTTTGCGGCTGTCTCCGGTTCGCGCTTCTGTACTGGTGTCAAAGGCCGCTCCAACGCGATATCCAGCACTTCGTCGATCCAACGTACCGGATGGATTTCCAGCGTCTCGGTGACATTCTTCGGAATATCGACCAGATCCTTCTTGTTCTCTTCCGGAATGATCACGGTGGTAATGCCACCACGATGGGCTGCCAGCAGTTTTTCCTTGAGCCCGCCAATCGGCAGCACGCGGCCCCGCAGCGTGATTTCGCCGGTCATCGCGACTTCGGAGCGCACCGGCACCTTGGTCAGGGCCGATACCAGCGCCGTGCACATTGCGATGCCCGCGCTAGGACCGTCCTTGGGCGTAGCGCCTTCGGGCACGTGAATGTGGATGTCGTATTTCTGGTGGAACTCCGGGTCGACACCCAGGCTCTCGGAACGGCCACGCACCACGCTCAGCGCCGCATGGATGGACTCCTGCATCACGTCGCCGAGCTGGCCGGTGTGAATGAGCTTGCCTTTGCCCGGCACTACCGTGCCTTCGATGCTGAGCAGATCGCCGCCGACCTGGGTCCAGGCCAGGCCAGTGACCAGGCCAACTTCGTTCTGCAGCTCAGCGCGACCAAAAGTAAACTTCTGCACACCGAGGTATTGATCGAGATTGGCCGAATCGACGGCCAGCGCGACAATCTTCTGCTCGACCTTGGCTTTCCTGGTCTTGCCCTTTTCCTTGGGGACTTCCTTCGCTGCGTCCTTTTCCGCGCTTTCGCGCATGCTCAGTTCCTTCACTACCTTGCGGCAGATCTTGGACACTTCGCGCTCCAGGTTGCGCACGCCCGATTCCCGCGTGTAGTAGCGGATGATGTCGCGAATCGCCTCCACATCGACGCTGATTTCCTCGGGTTTCAACCCGTTCGCCTTGATCTGCTTGGGCAGCAGATACTTGCGCGCGATGTTGATCTTCTCTTCCTCGGTATAGCCGGGAATACGGATCACTTCCATGCGATCCAGCAGCGGCGCCGGAATATTGAGCGAATTGGCCGTCGCGATCCACATCACTTCGGACAGGTCGAAATCGACCTCGAGGTAATGGTCGTTGAACGCGTTGTTCTGTTCCGGATCCAGCACTTCGAGCAGCGCCGACGACGGATCGCCGCGGAAGTCCATCGACATCTTGTCGATCTCGTCGAGCACGAACAGCGGATTGCGCGTGCCGGCCTTGGACATGTTCTGCACGATGCGGCCCGGCATCGAACCGATATAAGTGCGGCGATGACCGCGGATCTCGGCCTCGTCACGCACGCCGCCCAGCGACATGCGCACGAAATGGCGGTTGGTCGCCTTGGCGATGGACTGGCCCAGGCTGGTCTTGCCCACGCCCGGCGGCCCGACCAGGCAGAGGATCGGCCCCTTCATCTTGTTTACGCGCTGCTGCACGGCAAGATACTCAAGGATACGTTCCTTGACCTTCTCCAGGCCGAAATGATCTTCGTCGAGCACGTCCTGCGCGCCCTTGAGATCCTTGCGCACCTTGCTCGTCTTCTTCCACGGCACACCGACCAGCCAGTCGATGTAGTTGCGCACGACGGTGGCTTCGGCCGACATCGGCGACATCTGCTTGAGCTTGTTGAGCTCAGTACGCGCCTTGGTCTCGACCGGCTTTGGCATGCCGGCTTCGTTGATCTTGCGTGCCAGCTCGTCCAGTTCGTTCGGCGCCTCTTCAAGATCGCCGAGCTCTTTCTGGATCGCCTTCATCTGCTCGTTGAGGTAATACTCGCGCTGGCTCTTCTCCATCTGCGACTTGACCCGGCCGCGGATACGCTTCTCGATCTGCTGCACGTCGATCTCGCCGTCGACGAAGCCCATCAGCGCTTCGAAGCGGTCGCCGACGTCGGTCATTTCCAGCAGGCGCTGCTTGTCGGCAAGACGAATCGACAGGTGTGCCGCAATGGTATCTGCCAGGCGGCTGGGATCGTCGATGCCAGCCAGGGTGGCGAGCAGCTCCTGCGGCACCTTGCGGTTGAGCTTTACAAATTGCTCGAAAGTGGAAACCAGCGAGCGCGACACCACCTCGATCTCGCGCTCGGAACGCGAATAGCGCGCGTCCAGCGGCTTGGCACTGCCGACCATGACACCGTCGCGCTCGCGGTAGCCGAGAATCTCCGCACGCGCAGCGCCTTCGACCAGCACCTTGATGGTGCCATCAGGCAGCTTGAGCAGTTGCAGCAGGGAAGCCAGCGTGCCTACCGAATGCAGGTCGCCTTCGCGCGGATCGTCCACGTCGGGGCTGCGCTGGGCGACCAGCAGGATCTGCTTGTCGCCCTCCATCGCCACATCGAGCGCGCGAATCGATTTCTCGCGGCCGACGAACAACGGAATGACCATATGCGGGTAGACAACGACGTCGCGCAGCGGCAATACCGGCAGTTCGAGCAGACGCGAGTCGGAAGAGACGGTTTTTTCGGATTTGTCCATGTAGCGACTTCCTGGCGGCGGCCGTCAAGGCCGAGCGAATCGGATAGGTTGAGCCTGAGCGCAGGCCACTGGAGCGTCAAGTGCGGTCGCAGTGAACGAATGCAAGAAGGAACATGCGAGTTGCGTGCCGAAACGCCTGGACAGCGCGGCAAAACAGCGTATAGCGAGGTAGCGTAAGCGGGCTGGACGCAGCGACTGCAGCGCAGCTGGCAGGGGCGCGCGGCATTCTGCCGGCGCCCCGGATGTCGGCGTTTTACTCGGCAACCGCGCGCGATTGCAGGTTGCCGCGGTAGATCAGGTAGGGCTCGGCCTGGCCGTTGATGACGGCCTCGTCCACGACGACCTTGCTCACATGTTCCAGCGAAGGCAGCTCGTACATGGTGTCGAGCAGCACCTGCTCGAGGATGGTGCGAAGCCCGCGCGCGCCGGTCTTGCGCTTCAGCGCCTTGCGCGCAACCGCCGTCAATGCTTCCGGGCGGAACTCAAGCTCTGCACCTTCCATCTCGAACAGTTTCTTGAACTGCTTGACGATCGCGTTCTTGGGCTCGGTGAGGATCTTCACCAGGGCCGGCTCGTCCAGCTCTTCCAGCGTAGCAAACACCGGCAACCGACCGACGAACTCGGGAATAAGACCGAACTTGACGAGGTCCTCCGGCTCGACATCGGCGAGTACCTTGCCGACGGAATTGGTCTGCTTCTTACTTTTCACGTCGGCGGAAAAGCCGATGCCGGTCGATTCGCCGCGCTGCTGGATGATCTTCTCCAGCCCGGCGAAAGCACCACCGCAAATGAACAGGATGTTCTTGGTGTCGACCTGCAGGAATTCCTGCTGCGGATGCTTGCGCCCACCCTGCGGCGGTACCGAGGCGATCGTGCCTTCGATCAATTTCAGCAGAGCCTGCTGCACGCCTTCGCCGGATACGTCGCGGGTGATCGACGGGTTTTCGCTCTTGCGCGAAATCTTGTCGATCTCGTCGATGTAGACGATGCCTGTCTGCGCCTTCTCCACGTCGTAGTCGCATTTCTGCAACAGCTTCTGGATGATGTTCTCGACGTCCTCGCCGACATAGCCGGCTTCGGTCAGCGTCGTCGCATCGGCGATCGTGAACGGCACGTTGAGCAGGCGCGCCAGCGTTTCCGCCAGCAGGGTCTTGCCCGAACCGGTAGGTCCGACCAGCAGGATGTTCGACTTGGCCAGTTCGACCTCGTCGCTCTTCTGCCGGGTTTCCAGGCGCTTGTAGTGGTTGTAGACCGCGACGGCGAGCGTCTTCTTCGCACGGGTCTGGCCGATAACGTACTGATCCAGCACGTCCATGATCTCGCGCGGCTTGGGCAGATGGCTACGCGCGCTGGCGGCCTTTTCCTCAAGCTCTTCGCGGATGATGTCGTTGCAAAGCTCAACGCACTCGTCGCAAATGAACACGGATGGACCGGCAATCAGCTTGCGGACCTCGTGCTGACTCTTGCCGCAGAACGAACAGTAGAGAATCTTCCCGCTGTCGCTCGAACGGCCCTGCCGATCGTCAGTCATGCTCTGCCTCAAAAAACCGGGATAACGTATTCGTCACGGAGAATAGAACCCGCTACGCCCATGGCGCAAGCGCAGACGTACTGGCGGGTTCAGTATGGCCGGACGGCTCAGACTCAGGACTTGATGCTGTCCGCCGGTCGCTTTTCCAGTACGGCGTCGATAAGACCGTACTTTTGCGCTTCCGGGGCGGACATGAAATTGTCGCGATCCGTGTCCTTGGCGATGATTTCGATCGGCTGGCCGGTGTGCTTGGCCATGATCTCGTTCAGGCGCTGGCGAATGGTGAGGATTTCGCGGGCATGGATGTCGATGTCCGAGGCCTGGCCGGAGAAACCGCCCAGGGGCTGGTGGATCATCACGCGGGAGTTCGGCAGCGCATAGCGCTTGCCCTTGGTGCCTGCGGTCAGCAGCAGCGCGCCCATGCTGGCAGCCTGGCCGATGACCATGGTGCTGACATCGGGCTTGAGGAACTGCATGGTGTCGTAGATCGCCATGCCGGCGGTAACCGAGCCGCCCGGGCTGTTGATGTACAGGTTGATGTCCTTGTCGGGGTTTTCCGACTCCAGGAACAGCAACTGCGCCACCACGACGTTGGCCATGTAGTCGTCGATGGGACCGACCAGGAAAATCACGCGTTCCTTGAGCAAACGCGAGTAAATGTCATAAGCGCGCTCGCCGCGGGAGGTCTGTTCGACCACCATCGGGACGAGATTCAGGCTGCGCATCGGTTCGAAACCCTTGGACATGGAGCACTCCGGAGCAAGTCGGCCCGGGCCAGGGGCGGTAATGCGGCCTGCGGGCCGGCAGCGTACTGCGCGGCCTGCCTGCAAAGCCAGGAAGGGACCGGCATAACCGGTCCCTTCGCAAGGGGCTTACGCCGTGGGGCGCATCACGTCATTGAAACCGAGCTTCTGCTCGATCGCCTTGGCGTGATCGGCGATCCATTCGGTCACCTGATCCTCGATGACCCGGCTTTGCAGCGCGGACATCAGTTGGGGATCGTTGTTATACAGTTCAACCACCTGTTGCGGTTCTTCATAGGTGGAAGCGATCGTCTGCAGCGTTTCGCCGACGCGCCGGGTATCCAGGCGGATGTCGTTCTGCGTGGCGATCTCGGTCAACAGCAGGCCGGCGGCGACACGGCGGCGTGCCACGTCGGCGAACTGGTCGGCAGTGAAGCTGGCGTTCTGGCCCTGCTGGCGGGCCTGGGCCTCGGCCTGGCGCACCAGCGAAGCGGCCTCGGCCTGGAGCATGCCCTGCGGCAGGTCCAGCTCGGCATAGGCGGAAACCAGCTTGTCCACGACCTCGTTCTTGAGGCGGCCGAGCAAGGTCCCCTTGAGCTCGCGCTCCAGGTTGGCCTTGACGTCTTCGCGGAACTTCTCCAGGCCACCGTCGACGATGCCGAAGCTGGCGAAGAAGGACTCGTCCAGCGCTGGCAGTTCCGGCATCTGGACGCGCACGATCTTGACGGCGACTTCAGCCTGCTTGCCGGCCAGACTTTCGTTGCGGAAATCGGCGGGGAAATTCAGGGACAGATTCTTTTCGTCGCCGGCCTTGAGGCCGACCAGGCTGTCTTCCAGTTCCTTGAACAGCGCGGCCGAGCCGATCACGGTGCCGACGCGATCCTGGCCTTCGGCCGGGAAGCGGTAGTCACCCGCCTGAGCCGAGTATTCAAACAGAACCATGTCGCCAGCGGCGGCGGGACGCTCTACCGGCTGCCAGCTGCGGCGCTGCTGGCGCAGCGTGTCGATCATGGTATCGACATCAGCATCGGTCACTTCCGCGGCCACTCGCACGATTTCCAGTGTGGTCACGTCGACCTTGCCGATCTCGGGGACGACTTCGAAGGTGGCGGTGTATTCGATCTCGCCGTTGCTGGTCGCACCCGTGGTGTCGACCGACGGCGGCATGGCCGGACGCAGCTTCTGGTCCTGCAGGGCCTCGGGCAAGGTCTGGCGGATCAGTTCCGACAGCGCTTCGCCGCGAACCTGTGCACCGAAGCGCTGCTCGATCACCTTGGCAGGCACCTTGCCGGGGCGGAAGCCATTCAGGCGGACATTGCGGCCCAGGTCGGAGAGGCGGCGACGCACCTGAGTGTCGAGCTGGTCGGCCGGAACCCGCACGGTGAGCTTGCGCTCGAGTTTGCCCACGTTTTCAACGGAAACTTGCATTGTTGCTCCTCGAACGGCAATCGGCCGCGGGCTCGCTTGCGAAGCGATCACGCGGCCACGAATACTGATCTGGTGCGAACGGAGAGAATCGAACTCTCACGGGTTGCCCCACTGGAACCTAAATCCAGCGCGTCTACCAATTCCGCCACATTCGCACACCTTCGCACACCCTTGTGGGCTAGCGATTGCGCTTTACTTTGCGGAAAGCCACGTGAGGACCGACGAAAGAAGGTGGTGGGCCGCCCCAGACTCGAACTGGGAACCTACGGATTAAGAGTCCGCTGCTCTACCAATTGAGCTAGCGGCCCACGAAAATTGGGGTGGATAATGGGATTCGAACCCACGACCCTCGGAATCACAATCCGATGCTCTAACCGACTGAGCTATATCCACCGCAAAACTTACGATCGCATTGGCGCGCCCGACAGGACTCGAACCTGCAACCGTCGGCTTAGAAGGCCGATGCTCTATCCGGTTGAGCTACAGGCGCAGTCTCTGGCTATGCGCGGTTGGTCGGGGTAGAGGGATTCGAACTCTCGACATCTAGCTCCCAAAGCTAGCGCTCTACCAGGCTGAGCTATACCCCGTCAGTCCAGACTTCGGTCACCCGTGACAATCCCAAAGAACGGGAGATGTTACGGGTGCCCAGCTATACCGTCAATCGTCCAGGGGTATGGCCTGCGCCATCGACCAACTGCATTGCGACACTGTTGCCGTCAAACAAAAGGGTGCCGAAGCACCCTGAATAAATGGCGCGCCCGGAAGGATTCGAACCTCCGACCACCAAGTTCGTAGCCTGGTACTCTATCCAGCTGAGCTACGGGCGCGCACTAAACTTTGCCGTCCCTGCGATTGGCGACGCGTCCTTTGCGCCGCCCCGTCGCTGCGTTGCCGCCCCGACGAGAAGCGGAATTATTCGGATCTACAGGGGGCTCGTCAATAGGTTGGCGAAATTTTTTTGCGATCAGTGCCGAATCGCCCACCCCAGGCAACAAATACAAATATTAATTTCTGAATTAATAGCCACGCGGGCGAGTTGCGCCTACGCGACCGCCTCCACGACAGTCGGCCTCGCCGCCAATACAATCAGCGACGCCCCGCCAACGGCACAAGCCCGCGCTGAAAGGCCCCCAGGAGCTGCGCAAGCGCGGATGACAGGAACAGGACGCCCCCACCCCGCAGCATCCGTGCAGCGGCCCTACGGCCGCACGACGGCGCGTACCGGCGAACGCCGCCAACCAGCTGCAGGCACTGCTTCAACAGACGGCGAAAAACCCACAAAAAAAGGACCTTGCGGTCCTTTTTCAGTATCTGGCGGAGAGAGAGGGATTCGAACCCTCGATAGAGCTTTTGACCCTATACTCCCTTAGCAGGGGAGCCCCTTCGGCCTCTCGGGCATCTCTCCGGGTTTTGTTTCGCAGCGACCGTGATTGCTGGCCGTTGGCGAGGCGCGGAAGAATAACGACTTGCCAGCGCCGGGTAAAGCCCGGAGTTCAGCTTTCGCCGCTACCGGTAGCTGGATCCTGCTCGCGCTTGATGCGCTGGTAGATCTCTTCGCGATGAACTGCAACATCTTTGGGCGCATTGATACCAATACGGACCTGGTTGCCCTTCACTCCCAGCACAGTGACCGTGACCTCGTCTCCGATCATCAGGGTCTCTCCGACCCGGCGAGTCAGAATCAGCATCGTTCGTCTCCTTTCGCCTTACGTCCCGGCCTACGTCCTGGCATCGCACTAGTTGAAATAGCTAATGCACACGGGACCGTCTCGGCAGCTACTAGAGCTGATTCCGCGGTCCTCCCCGTTGCTCACGACTCGCGAAAATCCGCGAGTCGTGTCAGCCGCCACTGAATTTTTTACTTGCGAATTGGGGGCGACCACGCCGCGCCGATACTAGCGGACACCCACCAGCCACGCAATTGAAGTCAGGCATTACTTTCGTCAGATTGCGCCGGCCACAATACCCACCAAAGCGCAGTCGGGGCCTGCTCACTATCACGCAAAAAGGATCAGCAAAACGTCTACGTCAGTTGCTGTTCGACCCAGTTGCGCACAGCGGACAAGACGTGCGGCAACTGCGCAGTGTCCTCGCCGCCGCCCTGCGCCAGGTCCGGACGCCCACCGCCCTTGCCGTTGATCTGGCGCGCAACGAAGCCGACCAGATCGCCCGCCTTCACCTTACCCAGCGCTGCACCCTGTACACCGGCAGCAAGGGCAATTTTGCCCTCGCTGCCCGCGGCCAGCAGCACCACACTGTCGGGCAGGCGTGCCTTGATCTGGTCTATGCCTTCGCGCAGGCCCTTGGCGTCCAGGCCGTCCAGGCGCGCCACGACGAGTTTGATGCCGCCCAGATCCTGTGCTGCTTCGGCCAGCTGTGCCGTGGCAGCTCCTGCGGCCTTGGCCTTGAATGACTCCAGCTCGCGCTCCATCCGCTTTTGCCGCTCGAACAGCTGGCGCAGTTTTTCCGCCGCCTCGCCACTGCCCGAACCGAGCAACTGGGATACCTCGTCCAACCGGCGCTCCTCCTCGCGCACGAAAGCCAGCGCGCCGGCACCGGTCACGGCCTCGATGCGGCGCACGCCAGCGGCAACGCCGCTTTCGCCAAGGATCTTGAACAGGCCGATATCGCCAGTACGTCCGACGTGCGTGCCGCCGCACAGCTCGGTGGAAAAATCGGCAAACTTCATCACTCGCACATGCTCGCCGTATTTCTCGCCAAACAAGGCCATGGCGCCGAAATCGATCGCGTCCTTGTAGGCCATGTTGCGCACGTCGGCGGCGGCGTTGCGGCGGATCTCCGCATTGACCGTGTCTTCGATCGTGCGCAGCTCTTCCGCCGTTAGCGGCTGGAAATGTGAAAAATCGAATCGAAGCCGGTCGGGCGCGACCAGCGAGCCCTTCTGCGTCACATGCGTGCCAAGCAACTGGCGCAGGGCAGCGTGCATCAGGTGCGTCGCCGAGTGGTTGAGCACCGTCGCCTGACGCCGGCCCACATCGATCTCGCCATGCAGCGCTTCGCCCAGGCGCAGTGTCTTGCCTTCCCAGCGGCCGACATGGCCGTGGAAAGCGCCCGCGAGCTTGACCGTATCGCGCACGGTGAAACGGCCATAGCCGCTACTCAGGCTGCCGCTGTCGCCGACCTGGCCGCCGGATTCCGCATAGAACGGCGTGCGGTCGAGCACCAGGGTGGCTTCCTCGCCGTCGCCGAGCTCGTCCACCAGGCGCGAACCGCGCACGATGCCGACGAGCTTCAGTCCGTCGGCGACATAGACCGGTTCGGCATGCCCCAGGAACTGCGTCGTCGGCAGTTGCTGGATCGCTTCGGCCGAGAGCGAAACCTTGTTTTCGAACTGACTGCCCGCGCGACCGCGAATGCGCTGCTGCTCCATTTCCGCGTCAAAGCCGGGCATGTCGACCGACCAGCCATGCTCACGGGCTACGTCGGCTGTCAGATCAACCGGAAAACCGTAAGTGTCGTAGAGCGTGAACGCGATATGGCCCGGCACGGTTTTCGGTGCATTCTCGATGCCAACGTGCTGGGTGTCGTCCATCAGCGCGGACTCGAGCAGCTTCATGCCGTTCTCAAGCGTCTCGGCGAAGCGCTCCTCTTCCTTTCGCAACGCGCCCTCGACGAACTCTCGTTTTGCCGTCAGGTCGGGGTAAGCCTCGCCCATCATGTCGATCAGCGGACCGACCATCTGGTGGAAAAAGGGCTGTTTCTTGCCCAGCATGTAGCCGTGCCGCAACGCTCGCCGGATGATACGGCGCAGCACATAACCGCGCCCTTCGTTGGACGGCAGCACACCGTCGACGATAAGGAAGGAACAGGCGCGGATATGGTCGGCAATCACGCGCAGCGACTTGTTTTCCAGATCGGCCGTCGCCGTCAGTGCCGCGGCAGCCTTGATCAGATGCTGGAACAGGTCGATCTCGTAATTGGAATGCACGTGCTGCAGCACCGCGGCGACGCGTTCCAGGCCCATGCCGGTATCAACGCACGGTGCCGGCAACGGTGTCAGCGTGCCGTCCGCAGCGCGGTCGAACTGCATGAACACGTTGTTCCAGATCTCGATATAGCGATCGCCGTCTTCGTCGGGCGAGCCCGGCGGACCGCCGGCAATGTGCTCGCCGTGGTCGTAGAAGATTTCGGTGCAGGGGCCGCAGGGGCCGGTATCGGCCATCTGCCAGAAATTGTCCGACGCATACGGCGCGCCCTTGTTGTCGCCGATGCGGATGATGCGGTCGGCCGGCAGGCCGACCGTCGTGTGCCAGATGTCGAAGGCTTCGTCGTCGGTGTGATAGATCGTGACGAGCAGGCGCTCCTTCGGCAGCTTCCATACCTCGGTCAGCAGCTCCCAGGCATAGACGATGGCGTCGTGCTTGAAGTAGTCGCCGAAGCTGAAATTGCCCAGCATTTCGAAGAAGGTGTGATGGCGTGCGGTATAGCCAACCTGGTCCAGATCGTTGTGCTTGCCGCCGGCACGCACGCAGCGCTGAGATGAGGTGGCGCGCGTATAGCTGCGCTTTTCCGACCCCAGGAACACATCCTTGAACTGCACCATGCCGGCATTGGTGAACAGCAGGCTCGGGTCGTTGCCCGGCACCAGCGGGCTGGAGGGCACGATTTCATGCCCCTTGCTCTTGAAGAAATCGAGGAAACTCTGGCGGATCTCGGCACTGCTGCGCATGGCGGTCGTCGTCGTTGAAGGCGAAAAGCGGACACGCCGCAGTGGCGACCGGCCAGGATGCGAGGGAAGTGCGGATCAAGCTGCCGTCCCGTGCAGATCGGGATCGAATTCGCCGCGACGGAGTACCGCACCGGTTACTGGAGAGCCGGCGCGCCCGTTCAGGCCATCCCTAATCGAACTCCTCGGCGGAGTCGTCCACGTCGTCGGCGTGGGTAATGGCCCTTACTGTGGCGGCATCAAAGCCACGGCGCAAGAGGAATGCCGTGCGCCTGTGCGTTTCCTGACGGTCGGTAGAGGCGTCTGATCCGAAGCGGCGACGGTAGATCTGCCGTGCCAGCACCAGCCAGTCGGTGCCTTCTTCTTCCAGTGCCTGGCGCGCCTCGGCATCGGCAATGCCGTGGGTACGCAGCTCGGCCAGGATGCGCCGCGGCCCCTGGCCCTGGCCGACGCGGCTGCGCACCAGGACGTGGGCGAAGCGCTCGTCGCTCTGGAACGACTGCTGCTGCAGCTTTTCCAGCGCCTGATCGGCCTCGTCGGCTTCATAGCCGGTGTGATCGAGCTTGCGCTTGAGTTCGCGCTGCGAATGCTCGCGCCGGGACAGCAGCCCCAGCGCCTTGCCGTAGGCGCTAGGCAGCGGCTTTTTCCTGTCGTTGCGGCCGCTGCTGCCGGCAGCACCGCTGTCGTCGCGCTTGCGTCTCATGTGCCGCCTGCCGACGGACGCGGACGCCGCGCGGCGCGGCCGGCAACCCGCCGACGATCAGGCGCCAACCGGGTCACGCCGGCGACAGGCCGCATGCCGTACCTCACGCCGCCGATCAGGCTTCTTCCGGCTCGAAATCCGGGGTGGCGGCAACAGCGCGCTTCTCCGGCATCATCTTGATGCGCAGAGCCGCTTCCAGCTGGGCCGCCGCATCCTTATGTTCCTTGAGGAAGTTGCGTGCATTGTCCTTGCCCTGGCCAATGCGCTCGCCGTTGTAGCTGTACCAGGAACCGGATTTCTCCACCAGCTTGTGGTCGACGCCCAGGTCGATCAGTTCGCCTTCCTTACTGATGCCTTCGCCATAGAGGATTTCGGTAAAGACCTGCTTGAACGGCGGCGCCAGCTTGTTCTTGACGACCTTGATCTTGGTCTCGTTGCCGATGATCTCGTCGCCCTTCTTGACCGAACCGATGCGGCGGATGTCCAGGCGCACCGAGGCATAAAACTTCAGCGCATTGCCACCGGTCGTGGTTTCCGGGTTCTGCCCTGGCATCATCATGCCGATCTTCATGCGCAGCTGATTGATGAAGACCACCAGGCAGCCCGATTTCTTGATGTTGCCGGTCAGCTTGCGCAGGGCCTGGCTCATCAGGCGCGCCTGCAGGCCGACCTGCATCTCGCCCATCTCGCCCTCGATCTCGGCCTTGGGCGTGAGCGCCGCCACCGAGTCGATCACGACCATGTCGACGGCATTCGAACGCACCAGCATGTCGGTGATTTCCAGCGCCTGCTCGCCGGTGTCGGGCTGCGACACCAGCAGGTCGTCGACATTCACCCCGAGCTTTTCCGCATAGCTGGGATCGAGCGCATGTTCGGCATCGACGAAGGCTGCAGTACCGCCGGCGCGCTGGCAGCTGGCGATGGCCTGCAGGGTCAGGGTGGTCTTGCCCGAGGATTCCGGACCGTAGATCTCGACCACGCGGCCGCGCGGCAAGCCGCCTATGCCCAGGGCCATGTCCAGTGCGAACGAGCCGGTGGAAATGGCGTCGATGGGCTCGGCAGCCTTGTCGCCCATGCGCATCACCGTGCCTTTGCCGAACTGCTTCTCGATCTGGTTCAGGGCCGAAGTGAGCGCCTTGCGCTTGTTGTCGTCCATTGCCATTGTTAATTCCTCGTCTGGATGGGGTTTGCGCGGCGCATGCTGCCGCCCGGCGTTCTCACGGGCCGAGACAGCACAGCAGGGGCGGGTAACGCGGGGATTATTCCACACCCCGCCCACCCCGGCCCGCACCGGTACTTGAACGCGTCAGTTGCTCAGAATTTTCTGAACGCCGACCAGGGCTGCGGCAACCGTCTGGCGCCGTACCGACTCGCGGTCGCCGTCGAAATGGAACACTTCGGCCTTGGCGTAGCCGCCGCGGCGCTTCCAGCCGATCCAGATCGTGCCGACCGGCTTGCCCGGCGTGGCGCCGCCCGGGCCGGCAATGCCGGTCACGGCGACGGCGACCGAGGCGCCGTAGCGCGCCAGCGCACCGGACACCATTTCCACCACCGTTTCCTGGCTGACCGCGCCATGCTGGGCCAGGGTTTCCGGGCGCACGCCGAGCAGGGCCTGCTTGGCTTCGTAGCTGTAGGCGACCAGGCCGGCCTCGAACCAGGCCGAACTGCCGGCAATGTCGGTCAGGGTCTTGGCAATCCAGCCACCGGTGCAGGATTCGGCCGTGACCAGCATCTGGCCGCGCTGCTGCAAGGTTTCGGCAACGGTCTGGCCGAGACCGACCAGCTCTGCATCATCGGGTGCACCGGACTGCGGCATCTAGGCGTTCCTGCGGGGTGGCTGAGGCGTCGGATCGGCATGGCCACGGCGTTGCCGCGGCGCAAAGACCCGGAGTGGTGCTGCGACAGCCAAACTTCAAGGGACGGCGAGCCAGCCCGGCTCCGGCTGCAGTCGGCCGTCCTTGCGCGCCAGGCCAAGCATCCAGACCTGGTCCAGGCCGTGGCGCCGCTGCGCCGTCCAGCTGATCGGCGGCAACGGCCCCAGCCGGCGCTGCTGTACCCGTTGCAGCTGCGCCAGCAGGCGCTCCCGCGTGAGCTCGTGCCCGGCCTGCTGCAACAGCTCGACCACCAGACCCAGGCCAGCCTCGGCCACCTGTGCCCGCACGACCGCATCCGGCGGCGCCGCCAGCGCAATGCGGATGCGCTGGCCGGCTGGCCAGGGCAGCTGCTCCAGTGCGCAGCGCGCGGCAACGCTGTCGCGCATCAGCAAGGTGCGGGCTGCAGTCGCCGTCAGCGCTGCGCTGCAGTCCTGCCGTAACAACAGGGCCGTGTCGTCGGCGGCGGCAACCGATGCCAGCACCCGCTCCTGGTCAGCCGCTGACGCGGTGATCACAAAGCCGCTCTCGCCCGGCGCCGCATCCGCCGCCGCAAACACGATGGTCGGCAAACCGTCGCTCCGCGCCGCGGCGAGACTCGCACTGCCGTCGGCACTCGCATCGATCAGCAGCAGCAGATCGTCGTCGCGCCGGGAAACGATCTCGATGCGCCGGCCGTAGACCGGAGCCAGCGGCGGTGTCAGCGCTGCACCGATCACGCCGATGCGCAAGTGGTCGCTGCTCACGCCGGGCTCCTGCCGCTGCTCCAGCACGGCCAGATAGGCAAGCAGATCGTCTGCATCGGCCTGGCTCAGGCCATAGCGCGGCATGGCGGTATCCAGCGGCCGGCCCGCTACATCGAACCCCATGGTGATGGCGCGGCGCAGACGCGCCGCGTCGTAGGCCGGCCGTTCGCGCCGCTCGTCGCGCAGCGGCCGCGCCAGCACGCTAGGACGTATATCGGCCGGACGCACGCCACCTTCGCTGCGCCCGCGCCCATCCGCGCCGTGGCAATTGATACAAGGCAACAACGTTGCCGGCACCGTGTCGCCCGGCCCAACCGTCGCGTCGATCGGCGCGCCGCGGGCAGACTGGCCGCTGCGGAAAATGCTTTCGCCGCTGGCGACGGAGCCCGCCAATGGAGCCGACCCCCACAAAAGCGCGGCGAACAGCAGCGCCGCTGTCATTCGCCCGCGCTACTCGCCAGCGCTTCGCGTATCGCCCCGACCAGGGTCGCCGCATCGGCCAGGCCGTCCAGACGGCGCCAGGGCCGTGGCGATGCGCGCTCGTCCAGCAGCAGCACGATGGGCGCATGCGCCGCCGGGTCGGCGGCCGAGGCGCCGAGCGAACGCGCCAGCGTGTCTATGTCGGCGCGGGCACCGGTAACCAGGGTCCAGCCCGGCCTGGCGCCGAGCGCTGCGCTCCAGCGCGCCAGCTGTTGCGGCGTGTCATTGAGCGGATCGATGCTGACCGACAGCAGGCTGACACGTGCCGCATCGTCGCCGAGCATTTTCTGCACCTGCGCAAAACGCGTACCCAGCAGCGGGCAGATCGTCGTGCAGCGGGTAAAGATGAAATTGATCGCGACGAACCGCCCTTGCACCAGGTCGCGATGGAAACGCAGCGCCTGGCCGGACTGGTCCTGCACCGGCACATCGGCAATGCGCCCGGCGGCGACTTCGCCCTGGACTACCGGCGCCGGCGGCGCATGCGCCGCGTGATCGTGGCCGGCCGCGCGGGCAGCGACCGTCGCCGCGGCCAGGAACAGGAATGCCGCCGACAGTCGGGCGCTGGGCATCGTCATCGCTCTCCGCAGTGGCTCTGTGCAGTACATCCGCAGCCGGCAACCCGGCGCCGCTCCGGCGCGACAGTAGCTGGTTGCCGCGACACTGTGCAATCGTCGCACAAGTTTTTTTCGGCATTTTTCTCCTGCATCGCCGGCAGCAGGCGGCGTCGCGCCAGGGGCAAGGGAATTACGCCATCCGCGTGATAGTTCCCGCCATCGTTTTGCGCCTGCACCAAGAGCAACACCGGCGCTTCACTTGGGGTGCGCGCCCAGTATTGTGCAGCATGCAAATTTTCTATAAATCTATTACTACCCGCCATCAGCATTCGCCAATCGCGAGGTGAATCATGCGCTTATCTTTGCGGCCGTGGTCGTACGCCGGCACAGCCCTGTTTGTGTGCGCACTGTTTTCCCCGGCGCAGGCGGCGGATACCCCGGCAAAAGGCCATTGCGACAGCACCGTGCGAGCCGACGTCGTCGCGCTGGACCACGCTTTCCAGGTCAACCGCCTGGGCACGACACGTACCGACGGCGAGATCTATGCCCTGCGCACCGATGTCGTCTCCAGCGACGAGACCAGCAAGGACCTCAAGCCCGGCCAGGTGATGCTGCGGCCCGACAAGCGCCCGCGCCCGCTGGTGCTGCGGGTGAATGCCGGCAGCTGTCTGGAAATCCGGTTCACCAACCTGCTTGCACCGGCGCCGGCGGACGTGATGCAGCCGGTGACGCGCACCGCCTCGATACACGTGGCCGGGCTGCAGCCGATCGACAGCATCGCCAGCGACGGCACCTGGGCCGGACAGAATCCGCAGATCGGCAACGGCCAGCTTTCCGGCCTGGTCGAACCCGGCGCCAGCATCGTCTATCGCCTCTATGCCCAGGAAGAAGGCACCAACCTGCTCTACAGCACCGCCGGGCAGTACAACAATTTCAACGAAATGCAGTTGTCCACCGGCCTGTTCGGCGCAGTCCACGTACAGCCGCCCGGCAGCGAGTGGTATCGCAGCCAGGTATCCGAAGCCGACCTGCGCCTGGCCAGCAAGGGCAGCCTGCCGACGGGTCATCCGCAGATCGACTACGACGCGGTGTTCCCGCCCGGCCACGCCCAGGCCGGCCTGCCGATACTGCGCATGCTCGACAGCAACAACCAGATCGTCCACACCGACCTGACTGCGCTGATCACCGGTCCCGGCCGCGGCCCGCTGAGCATCGCCGCCAGCGACAATCCCATGCTGCCCGAACGCAACCTGCCGTTCCGCGAGGTGACCGTGATCTATCACGAGTCGCAGGACGTGGTGCAGGCCTTCCCGTATTTCATGTCGGCGAAGAACAGCCAGGTACCGCGGGAAGACGCCGGTGCGGACACCTTCGCCATCAACTACGGCATCGGCGGCATCGCGCCGCAGGTGCTGGCCAACCGCATCGGCGTCGGCCCGGCGCAGGATTGTCCCGAATGCAAATTCGAGGAATTTTTCCTCAGTTCCTGGGCCATCGGCGATCCCGCCCTGGTCGTCGACGTACCAGCCAACGCGCCCTGCACCACGGCCGAACTGCAAGACCTCACCGTCAAGTTCAACGCCGACCCGCTCACCTTCGAGCCGGCCAAGCCCTGCCAGCCGCAGACCGGGCGCAAGGCGACCAAGGCGTTCTATCCGGATGACCCGTCCAACGTCTACCACGCCTATCTCGGCGACCATGTGCGCTTCCGCGTACTGCATGCCGGCGCCGCGGTACACCATGTACACCACCACCACGCCCACCAGTGGCTGCGCTCGCCCGAGAGCAGCCAGAGCAACTACCTCGATTCCCAGGCCATAGGCCCGGGTTCCTCGTTCAGCGCGGAACTGGTATTCGGCGGCAGCGGCAATCGCAACCTGACCACCGGCGACTCGATTTTCCACTGCCATTTCTACCCGCATTTTGCCGCCGGCATGTGGGCGCTGTACCGCGTCCACGACGTGTTCGAAGCCGGCACGGCACTGGATGCCGGCGGCCGGCCGCTGGCCGACGCGCGCGCCCTGCCCGACGGCGAAATCCAGCGCGGCACACCGATTCCCGCCATCGTGCCACTGCCGCAGTACGCCATGGCGCCGCTGCCGGCCAGGGTGCATATCGTCGACGGCCAGGCCAAGGTGGAAGGCAGCGGCCATCCGGGCTTTCCGTTCTTCGTGCCCGGCGTGGCCGGACACCGGCCGCCGCACCCGCCACTGGATTTCGCCACCGATGCCAAGACCGGCGAAAAACTCGACGGCGGCCTGCCGCGCCACCTGATTACCGACGCCACCATCGCCAACGAACAGCACACCGCGCTGGACTGGTCCAAGGATCTGCACACGATCAAGGCCTACGAGCTGCCCGAAGACGGCACGGCGCTGGAAAAGCGCGCCATCGCCTATTTCTCCCAGCCGCAGCATGCCAGCGTCACGCCCGAGGCCAGGCCCGCGCCGTTCAAGGTCAACGGCCTGCCACGCGGACCGCAACCCGGCGCACCGTTCTCCGACCCGGCCGTGGTCGACGGCAAGCCGGTCGGCAACGAACTGCGCCGGTATAAAGGTGCAAACCTGCAATTAGATGCCGTATTCAACAAAGCCGGCTGGCACTACCCGCAGCAGCGCATCATGTCGCTCTGGGGCGACGTGAAAGACTACGTCGAAGGCCGCCGCCCGCCCGAGCCGCTGTTCTTCCGCGCCCACAACAACGACGTGATCGAGTACTGGCATACCAACCTAGTGCCGGCGTATTTCGAGCTCGACGACTTCGAAGTGCGCACGCCGACCGACATCCTCGGCCAGCATATCCACCTGGTGAAGTTCGACGTGATGGCCTCCGACGGCGCGGCCAACGGCTTCAACTACGAAGACGGCACCTTCAGCCCGGAAGAAGTGCGCGAACGCATCGAAGGCATCAACCGCAGCGGCGGGCTGTGGGATCCGGCCCAGCGCAAGCAGCGCAAGCTGCATCCCAAGGCCATCGCCGAACTGGGCAACGGCCCCGGCGCCGAAAGCCAGGCCTGGGTCGGCGCCCAGGCCACGGTACAGCGCTGGTGGCTGGACCCGCTGATGCAGCAGCCCAATCCGGTCAATGAAAAAGACCGCACCTACATGACCGTGTTCACCCATGATCATTTCGGTCCGTCCACGCACCAGATGATCGGCCTGTACGGCGGCCTGCTGATCGAACCGGCCGGCTCGACCTGGACCTCCCTCGACGGCAAGACCGAATTCGGCCGGCGCGACGACGGCGGCCCGACCAGCTACGCCGCGAACATCCTGTTCAAATCTGCGGCCAGCCAGGCCGACAACTATCGCGAGTTCGCCCTGGAATGGGGCGACACCCAGCACGCCTATACCCAGGGCAGCAGGCACCGGCCCGACTGCTACCGCTACACCGATCCCGACGGCAGGGTCGTTGAACAAAGCCCACCGGATTTCAACTGCATTCCGCTCGCGCCGAACCAGAGCTACTACGGCTGGGCCGATCCGGCCCATGTACTCAACTGCCTGAACTGCCCGCCGCAGCCGGTGGCGCAGAATCCGCAGTCGCTGATTCCCAACCTGCCCGGCGCCGCGCCCTGGCCGCCGCAGCCGCTGATGGTGACCGACTTCGGCGCCGGCATGATCTCGATGAACTACCGCGGCGAGCCACTGCCGCTGCGCGTGTTCAAGCCATTGGTGACCGATCCGGCTGCCGCGCCCGATGCAGCCGACCTGTCCGCCGCCTACCGTTCCATCCCGCGGCAGGATCCGGCCTTCTCGCGCCAGCCCACGCCGGGCGCACAGATCAACCCGATGTGCAGCGGCGCCGGCTGCTTCACCTTTCCGCGCGACCCGATTTCCGCCGGCATGAACCCGGCCGATCCGTATACGCCGCTGCTGCACGCCTACGAAGGCGACAAGGTGCAGATCCGCCTGCTCGCCGGCGCGCACACTTCCATGCACGATTTCACCATGCATGGCGTGCGCTGGCTGGCCGAACCGTTCGAGCCCGACTCGGGCTACCGCAGCACCCAGTTCATCATCCTGTCCGAGCACTACGAGCTGCTGTTTGACCTGCCGCGGCTGAATGCAAAAGCGCCGGTCGACTATCTGTACAACCCGGATGCCTCCTACGAAGGCCTGACCAACGGCGCCTGGGGCCTGCTGCGCGCCTGGAACACGGCCGATCGCCAGCCCTTCCTCAAGCCGCTGTACGCCGATGCGGCAACTAAAACGGCCGACGCCTACGGCCCGCCGCCCGGCATGACGACCGACTGCTCCAACGGCAAGCCCTGCATCCGCGAATACGAAGTGCATGCGATGACGGTGCAGCGCGCCCTCGGCCGCAACGACGCCGCCCTGGTCTACAACCGCCGCGGCGCCAATCTCGGCAACGGCGAAAGCGACACCGGCAACCCGCTGCAGGATCCGCTCGGCCTGGTCTACGTCAGCGTGCCCAAGGGCCAGCCCTACCAGCCGCAGGAAACGGTGGAACCGCTGGTCCTGCGCGCCAATGCCGGCGACTGGATCCATGTCACCCTGGTCAATACCTTCCGCGGCGACGAGCCGGTGTTCTCCGCCTACGAAGCCGCCTCGCGCTTCGGCCTTACCTATGCGGCGCCGTACAACTTTGTACAAATAGCACCATCGCCCCAGGTCGGCCTGCATGCGCAGCTGCTCAGCTACGACCTTCGCAGCAGCGACGGCGCCAGCGTCGGCGCCAATGCCGTACAGACCGCCGCGCCCGGCGGCAAGACCGACTACTGGTGGTATGCCGGCCACATCGACAACGGCCAGCAGACGCCGGTGGAATTCGGCGCCGTCAACCTGCTGCCGTCCGATCCGCTGATGCAGGTCTACCACGGCCTGTTCGGTGCACTGGTGGTGGAGCCGGCCGGTTCGCGCTGGCAGGCCGACCCGACCTCGCAGGCGCAGGCCACGGTCTGGTCCGGCGACACGGTATTCCGCGAATTCGTGCTGCTGTACCAGAACGACGCCAACATGCAGACCAACGGCCATTCCTGGTGGGAAACCGGCAATCCGCTGGCTGGCTTCAACTACCGCTCGGAACCGGCCTGGCTGCGCTTCGGCAGCCTGCTCGACAGCGCCATGGGCAGCGACGCACCGCAGGACTGGCGCAATCTCAGCCAGGCCGACGTGACGAATGTTTCCCTGCTGCCCATGTCGCTGGTCGACCAGACCGCGACCACCGCCAACGTACTGGTCGGCGCCGAACCGCAGACGCCGATACTGCGCGCCCCGGCCGGCATGCCGGCGCGCTTCCGCCTGCTGATGCCCGGCGGCGACGGCGACAACCAGATCGCCTGGGAACTTACCGGCCATGTCTGGCAGGAAGAGCCCTACAACAGCAACTCCACCCGCATCGGCTACAACCCCAAGTCGCAAAGCGCCAGCACCTTGACCGGCTACGGTGCCGCCAGCGCCTACGACGTGGTGCTCGACGACACACCGGGCACCACGCCCGCAGGCGGGCGCTATCGCGTCGGTGGCGACTATCTCTACCGCGGCTGGACGGCGAACATGTTCCAGGCCGGCGCCTGGGGCCTGTTCCGCGTCGCGCCGTGGACACCGCAGCCCGGCGGCGCAGCCCTGCCCGATACGGTCGGCATCGACAGCGTCAGCACTCTGCCTAATGGCAATAAAACCATTCGTGGATTTGTCACACCCTGCCCGGTCGAGGTACACGATGCCGCCGGCCGCCGCGTCTGCGAAGCCGGCAGCACGGTGCGCGAGGTTTCCCTGGGCACCTTCGGCAAGGCCGCCGTGGTGAATGGCCGCTGGACACTCAGCGGCGCGCGCCGCGTACCGGCCGAATTCGACGTGCGTTCGCCCGCCGGTGGCATTGCGCGCTGGGGTCAGGCGCAAGGCGCGCAGTACGGCGCAAAGGCCCTTCCGCTGGAATCGGCTGGGCCCAGGGCCACGGCACCACTGCTGCGCACGATTCCGAACAAGCCCAAGCGCGGTCCGCGCCAGTGAAGACGCTGCTGCTCGCCCTCGCCCTTCTGCTGGCGCCCACGGCGCACGCCGCGTCGCAGCGGCAGCAGGCGCTGGACCAGGGCATCGCGGTCGACTTCGACGCCGTGCCCGGTGCCCAGCCCGGCGATCCGGTCGCGTTCCGCTTCCAGCTCAAGGATTCGACCAGCGGCCGGCCGATCAGCGGCATACGGCCGGCCGCCTGGCTGGGTCTGCGCCGCAATGCCGGCGATACACCCGCGCCATGCAAGCAGCAGATCGCCGGCTATCTGGCCGGCGATCTGTTCAAGCGGGCCGAGGTCGATCTCAACAGCTATTTCGTGCTGGCCCTGAACGACGAGGCCAGCATCAGCGTGGTCGATCCCCTGTTCGGCTTCGGCGGCAGCAAGCTGCTGGCCCTGCTCGACCTGGAAAAACCCGGCGCCGACTGGCTGCTCACGCCTGAGCGCGAACGCCTGTTCGTGTCCATGCCGCAGGCGAACAAGGTCGCCATCGCCGATACCGGCAGCTGGCGCATTGTGCGCACTGTGGAAACCGGCCCCAACCCACGCCAGCTGGTACAGAGCGCGGCCGACATCTGGGTCGCCGACGACGCAGGCATCAGCCGCATCGACCGGCGCAGCCTGGCAGTAGAGCGAATGGCCCTGGGCGCGGTCACGGCGATCGAGGTCGACGATGCTGGCGATTTCATCCTCGCCGCAGCAGGCGACCGGCTGCATGTCGTCGATGCCCACGACGGCAAGCTGCTCGGCACGGTCGAGCTGCCGGGCCAGCCACAGCGGCTGGCCTGGTCCAGTGCGGCCAAGGCGGTGTATGCACTGGATGCCGCTGCCGGCCAGGTATTCGTACTCGACCCACGCCAGCGCGCCCTGCGCGCGACGGTCAGCGTGGAAAGCGGTGCCAGCCAGATCCGCTTCGCGCCGAACGGCCGCTTCGCCCTGCTGCCGAACCCGCAGCGCAACCGCCTGCAGGTGCTCGACGCGTCCAGCGACAGCATTGTGCAGAACGCCGACGTTCCCGACGGCCCCGACCAGGTCAGCTTCACTCCGTTGCTGGCCTATGTGCACCGGCGCGACAGCGAAATCGTGCAGATGATTTCTCTGGAACAGATCGGCCGTGCCGGCCAGCGCCTGGGCGTGGCGGAATTTCCCGCCGGCCAGAACGCCCTGGGCGCCGCACCGGAATTCGGCGCCGACACTATCGTCGCCGCACCGGAAGGCCCGGCCGTGCTGGTGGCCAATCCGGCCGACAAGATGATCTACCTCTACCGCGAAGGCATGGCCGCGCCGGCCGGCGGCTTCCGCACCTACGGCCGCCAGCCGCGCGCCGTGCTGGTGGTCGACCACGGCCTGCGCGAAGGCCAGCGCGGCGACTACGCCACGCGCATGCCGGTGAGCAAGGCCGGCACCTACGACGTGGCGCTGTTCGCCGACTCGCCCCGCCTTGCCACATGCTTCACCTTTACCCATGTGGACAACAAGCCGGCCGCGCCGCCGCTGCCGCGGATCTATGCCATCGATCCGCCGCGGACGCTGAGCGTAGGCCAGCCTGCCCGGCTGCGCTTCGCCCTGCTCGACGGCGCCGACGGCCACCGCCGCCAAAGCAGCGACGTACACGGCCTCACCCTGCTCGCGCCGGGCACCTGGCAGCGCCGCAGCACGCTCGCAGCGCGCGCCGACGGCAGCTACGAACTGCAATTCACCCCGCCGCAGCCGGGCATGTACTACGTCTGGATCGAGT
The DNA here is from genome assembly GCF_004363655.1 of Tahibacter aquaticus. Lineage (GTDB taxonomy): Bacteria > Pseudomonadota > Gammaproteobacteria > Xanthomonadales > Rhodanobacteraceae > Tahibacter > Tahibacter aquaticus. The sequence continues at coordinate 17,413 of NZ_SNZH01000016.1, read as the reverse complement.
CCGAGTCGCTCGGCCTGGCGCGCCGGCACCGCCAGTTCCTGATCTACGAAGCCAGGTAACTCGACCATCGTGGCCTGCAACAGACACTTCGACAGCAGCTCGCCCGACCTGGCCGCACAGGACCTGCTGCTCGCTCGGCCAATAGCGGAGGCGATTGGCCTTCCTCCGCAGCGGCGGCGTGCGCGGCCAGTCCAACCCTAAGCCGTTTCCGAATCACCCGTCACAGGCCACCAGGAGCACCCGCCATGTCGAATACCCCAGGCAATAGCACGGCCAATCCGCTGACGAACACGACCGCGACACCGGTCACGCCGAATTACGTGTTCGATGCAGGCAGCAGCACTTACCAGCTGCAGGCCTTCACCACACCGGCCTGCAACAACGACTTTCCCGACGATGCAGATTCCTATGCCCGCCTCGCTGCGCTGTGGAGCCAGAACGTCGACGGCTTCACGCGCCAGGCTATTGCCGGCAATCCCTGGAACTCGCTGTACTCGTCCGCACAGACCGCCTACTACAACCCGCTGGCCACGCCGATTCCCAAGGGCAATGGCGCGGTCGACGTGGCCTGGATCGCGTTTCCGAACCGGCTGATCCAGTACCTGGGCCAGAACCAGCTGCCGCCGAACCCGTACAACCTGCCGCAGAACCAGCTCTACGTGCTGGCGGATTCGGGAGAATTGTCCAAATATCCCATTCCCAGCGTGCGCTGCCCGCAGCCCGACTGGAGCGGCGAACTGCAGCCGTTCGGCCCCTATGGCCCGCGCGGCTGGCTGGACGAATACTGCGAATTTGCCGTGGTGCGCGATGCGGCCAACAAGATCGTGCGCATCGATTTCACCTGCGAAAACCCCGAGTACTACCAGACCCTCTGGCGCATCAGCCCCGAACGCGTCTGCGCCGTCTACGAGCAGGCGCTGAATACCGGTGCGCCCCAGAGCCAGTGGGTCAGCGTCACGGTCGCCGATCTGCAATTGCTCGACCCGGTCAGCGGCAAGCCGGTGATCGATCCGGAAACCGGCCGTCCTGCCTACAACCCGCTGAACCGCTTCAATAGCGGCACGCTGGCCGTGCGCGGCGCTACGCCGGCCGAGTGCAGCGGCGGCGCCATGCACCTCACCGCCACGCCGAATACCTTGCAGACCGAACTGGGCCTGGGCGCCGGCGCCACCGTGCAGCGCAGCCAGGGCAATACCGATCCGCAGGCGCTGATCTGCTGCGGCCAGTACGGCCAGAACTACCGCAACAGCGATCCGCATATCGGCCAGACCATCAACCTCGCCGTCGGCGCCGGTACCAACATCTCGCTGGCCGATCCGCCGGGCCTGTATATCCAGATGCCCAGCTTCGCCCAGTACCAGCTGCCGGCCGATCCGAAACTGCCGGCCGGCGCCAGCGTCGCCGACTGCTGGCACATCATCCGCGGCTTCGAACACATCACCGATACCATCACCGGCCAGCGTTTCCCGGGCTCCTTCATCCTGCATGCGGCGTTCCAGATTCCGCAGTCCTGGATCGATGCCGGTGTCAGCTTCGGCATCAGCGACATCACCATCGCCGGCGCGCCGATCGAATACGGCTCGCAGGTGCAGGCCACGCTGGAAATCGCCCTGTTCGGCCGGCCCATCGTGCCGCCGCCGCAGCCTGCACCTGCGCTGGCCTGCGTGGTCTCGCCTGCCGTCGTCAGCGAAGCGCAGCCGCTGCAGATACTTTTCCAGAATGTCTGGGATGCGTACTACGGCACAACGGTGAACACGCCGTCCGGCGTCAGCATGGTGCTGGCCAGCAACTCCAGCATCATCCCACCGACCATCTATGCCGGCGAAAAGAACGTCGCCCTCGCCCTGACCTACGCCGCCCCCCTGGGCAGCGTGCCGCTGCCGGAAACGCAATGGCCGACGGTGTATTTCACCAATGCCGACGGCAGCATCGACAGCAGCGTGTCGGTCAGGGTCAGCGGCTACAGCGAAACCGTCACCTACGCCGTGCCGGGCAATACCTATCCCAGCCCCAGCCAGCTGCTCAACCTGTCGGTGTCGGTCGCCGGCAACTCGCCGGCCGGCGTGCGCGGCATCGTCATCGTGCCGGCAGGCCAGGTGTTTTCCAGTTCGCTCACCCCGGCACCGGCCTTCCTGGTCGTTGCCTCGTCCAGTACCCAAGCCTGAGGAGGAATCCATGAAATATTCCACACCGGTACTCGGCCTTGGCCTGCTGGCCGCCGCGATTGCCCTGGTTGCCTGCAACCGCGACGCCCGGCGCAGCGATCCGGCTTCCGGCAATGAAGCCGTCAAACCCGCCAGCCCCGCCACACCGGCTACACCTGCCACGCCCGCGACACCGGCCGGCGTCGCGCAGGGTTCGACCAGCAACTGCCTCGCGCCGCCGTTCCTCGTTTCGCAGACTGCCGGCAAGTACGGCTATACCGTGCCCAAGGACTTCGCCCTCACCCGCCAGGCCGACGCCAACTGCTTCGCCTGGCAGCAGTTCCTCGCCCTGAACTGGGCCGCAGCTGCCGGCCAGCGCGGCCAGCCCGACACCGGTGTGCCCGCCAGCGCCTTCGGCACGGCCGGCGACGAACGCGCCACAGTCTGGGAAACCTACAAGGAGTCCGACGAAGTCTTCCTTGCCAACGCGCAGGACCCCGGCCCCTGGAACAGCTGGCCCGGCGGCGCCGCCAGCGTCAAGGTGCTCGGCGGCATGAAATCGGAAATCGCACCCGAGCCCACGCTGGACCTGAGCAATATCGGCCAGGCCTCGCAGGGCAGCCCCTGGCTGACTGCACAAAGTGGAATTCTCACCTTGTACGAGCGCCGCATGAACGAGGACGAATACAACTACATCGTGCAGAACAAGCTCTACAACGCCGATGTGCAGCAGAAATTCGTTGTCTCGCCGGGCATCAGCCTGCCCGACGGCACCAGCGGCAGCGCAGCCTACGGCACTACCGGCGCCATCGAGACCAAGGCCGCCTGGCTGGAACTGCCCAATGCCGCCGACTGGCCGCGCTACAAGATCTCCAAGGCCGTGGTCAGCTATCCGGGACAGAAACCGAAGACCGTCGTGGTCGGCCTGGTCGGGTTGCACATTATCCACAAGACCGCACTGGGCCAGCAGTTCATCTGGGCCACCTTCGAGCATCGCCAGAACGTGCCGAACAAGAGCCAGCTCGCCAGCGGTGCACTGAAGCCGCCGTATACCTACTACAACCCCAACTGCAATCCGGCCACCGATCACTACAAGTGCACGATCAACGCAAACCCGGCCACTTACAACGGCGGCAAGAATCCGCTGAATGCGCCGATCCAGGCGGTACGCGACATCGACATCCCGACCCGGCCCAACAACGATGTGGTCGGCCTCAACGAATACGTCTGGAACCAGGTGATCGCGCCGCAGAACCCCAACTCGGTGTTCCTCAACTACGAGCTGGTCAACACCTTGTGGTCGAACCAGAACACCACCATCGCGGCAGGCTCGCGCACGCCGCTGCCGACGCCGCAGCTGTCGCCCGGCGCCAGCCAGGAACCCGTGGCCAACACCACCATGGAAACCTATGTGCAGAGCCTCACCTGCCTGGACTGCCATGCCTCGGCGCCGATCGCCACGATCAAGCCTTCACCCAGCACCAGGATCTTCGACCCGGCCACCGCCGGCAGCGCAGCCACGGCGAAGAATCCGTATGCGTCGGACTACTCGTTCCTGATCAACAACGCGCAGCAGCCCAAGGGCGGCCAGAGCCGCGCGCACCAGGGCAACCGCTGAGGAGAAGTGCATGTCCACGCCCGTACCGTCCTGGCTGACCGCTTCCTGGGAGCGCCTCTGGGTCATCAACAACAACCAGGGTCCGCCAGAAAACACCGTCAACGTGCGCAATATCCAGACGCCGACGCTGTTCGGCGACTGTCGCATTCCCAAGGACCGGCCGCGCTATCCCGAGGCTCGCTCGCTGGCCGACCTGTCGAATGCGGAACTGGCCACGCTGTACGCGCAGGAAGGCTTTTCCGGCTACACCACGACCGAAGGCTACATCATCACCTGGCACCACGAGATCGACTACCAGCCGCCAGACGGTTCCATCGACATCGGCCGCTTCGAAATCCTCGGCGGGCGCAATGTGCTGGAGCACGGCGTGCAGTCGTCCTACCTGGAGCACTGGTGGCGGCTGGAAGATGCAGGCGGCTATTTCCTCGGCATTAAGGTGATGCGCAACCTGGGCAACAACCAGCAGCGCGTGCATGAAATCCTCTCCGTATCCGGCGATCACTTCATCTACGCGCGCAACCGCGCCTTCGACCTGCCCATGGCGAACAACCTGGCCGATCTGATCAAGAAGGAAAAATACAGCCGCAAGCAGATCCTCGCCGTGCTCGACCTGGAGGTGTCGCACGGCTTCGTGCTCGGCGGCCGCCAGCCCTGGGAAGTACAGTTTTCCACCTTGCCGTTCAAGGAAGGCAGGCCGCTGGATTTCGCCCAGGGTATCCAGGTCGATCCGTGCACCGGCCAGCTCGGCGAACGCAAGCTCGCGCCCGACCTGATCTGGTCGGTGCCGATCAACACGCTGGGCATCGAAGACCTGCTGGTGCTGTTTCCACCCGCCTGAAGCGACAAAGAAGAGGCAGCCGACGGCCCGTTGCGACCGCCGCCCACTGCCATCACGCGGCCTGGCGTTCGCAAGCCAGGCCGCGGCAACCCGCACACTTGGGGAATCCATCATGAAACTGCTGCTAGCCACCTTGCTGCTGGCCGCCACCGCGGCCCAGGCACAGCCAGCGCCGGACAAGGAACCGGTCACGCGCTGCCAGATCCAGAACAACAACACCGGCAACGTACTGCCGCCCGACGCCCACGGCGACGCGCTGTTCAAGCTGCTCAGCGCGCAGCCAGAATGCCCGGGCAACGCGCTGCAATTCCGCGACCTGGTACTGGCCACCAAGCTGGCCTCGCGCCCGTCCATGGTCGCCAACCGCGGCTTCCACAATCCGCTGCCGCAAGGCAGCTTCAGCTTTTTCGAATCCATCGACGGCAGCTATGCGGGACAGAAGCTGGTGCCCGGCGACTGGTTCTACGGCCATTTCACCGCCGCCTCGATCGACAACACCGCGCTGACCAGCATCCTGTCGCCGCAACAGGCCGCCACGCCGGACAACCTGTTGCTGGAAACCCTGGTCTGGGACCCGCGCAAGCAGATGTATAACTTTTACGAAATCCGCGGCACCGGCCAGGGCGGGCAATGGTTCTACCGCGGCGATTCGGCGGATATACAAGCCGATATCCAGAACCTCTGGCGCGGCTACGATCCGGCCCAACCGATCTTCATGGGCCCACTGAACGCCGGCCAGGCCACCTTGCCGCGCCTGCGCTGCTCCGGCTGCCATATGAACGGCGGCCCGATCATGAAAGAACTGGCCTTCCCGCACGATTCCTGGTGGCGGCCGGAGCGCCCGCTACCACTGGGTGCCATGCGCATCGCACCGGAATACAAGACCATCCTGGAAAACCTGGTCAGCTCGCAGGAATTCTCCGGCTGGATCAAGGCCGGCAACGACAAGCTCGCCTCGGCCGACGCCTACATGAAAAAGCGCGCGACACTGCCCCTGCAGGAACAGCTGCGGCCGGTGTTCTGCGAACAGGAAGTCAATCTCGATTCCGACCTGCTGCCGCTGCAAGGTCCGGCACCGCAGATCAAGGCACCGGTCGGCGCCTTCATCGACCAGCGCCTGGCCGGCGACGTACGCTTCATCGAGATCGACAAGGCCTTGTATACGAATGCACTGAACCTGTTCCAGGCGCAGTTCTTCGACTACCAGAGCGGCAGCATCGCCAACTCGGTGCAGCCGATCAACCAGATCGATGCCGACCACGCCTTCGAGACACCGGTGAAATCGCATACCGACATGCTGCTGGCGCAGAAGATGGTCAAGTCGGGCCTGATCGACGAGAAATTCCTCTACGACGTGATCAGCATCGACCCCACCCGGCCGATGTTCTCGCCGCAGCGCTGCGGACTGCTGCAGCTGCTGCCCGGCAGCGCGCCCACCGCCAACTGGCGCCAGCAGTTCGCCCAGGCCCTGGCCGGTTCGGACAAGCCCGCCGCCAGGCAGCTGCTGGCGAACATGAACGATGCCGCGCGCACGCCGGAATGGCACCGCAGCCAGGCCAAGCAGATCCTCACCCGCATCCAGGGCCTGGCAGCGCAGCAGCAGCCGGTCAACGGCTACGTGCGCCTGCTTGCCGGCCGGCGCATTGCGGTATACCAGGCGCAGATTTCGCAACATCCACAAGGCCAGATCTTCGAGCCCGGCTTCCGCCTGATATTCCCGACCCTGCAGCTGTTCCAGAAGAACCAGCAGCAGATCGCCTATGGCGGCGTGCCGGACCAGTACTGGCTCAATCCGGCCACGGGTGCGGTGGAGCTGATGCCCTAGTGCATTGCCGCGCCATGCGGGCAACACCCGCGCCGTGCCGGCACCGCCGGCACGGCGTTCCGCCACCGATCCGCCGGAACCTCGCTTGAGCCAGACGCCCATGCCTTCGCTACGCCACGCCCGCCGCAGTCTCGTCGCTGCCGCTGCAGTCATCGCGCTGGCGGCAGCGCTCGCCGTGGCCTTTGCCGGCCTCGCCCGCGCCGCAACACCGCAGGCTGCAACACCGCAGGCCACAATACCCCGGGCCGCAACGGCCGATGACACGCCAGCGCAAACCCGCAACGGCGCCGCCATTTACCTGGCCGGCCTTGCCCTGGTCGACCAGAACGGCAAAACAGTAGATCTGTACAAAGACTACATCGCCGGCCACGGCATCGTGCTGCACAGCTTCTTCACCCGCTGCGAAGGCAGCTGCCCGGTCATGATGACCACGCTGCAGGCACTGCAGAAACGCCTGGGGCCGCGCCTGGGCCGCGACGTGCAGATCGTCTCGATCACGGTCGACCCCGGCCACGACACGCCCGAGGTGCTGGCCGCCTATGCCAGGCGCGTACAGGCAAAGCCGGGGTGGCATTTCCTCGGCGGCAGCAGCGAACAGGTCAACACCGCGCTGCGCCGCATCGGCCAGTACGCCGACGCGCCGGAAAACCATATGAACCTGATCATCGTCGGCAACGAGAGCAGCGGCGACTGGCGCAAGCTGCACGGCCTCGCGCCGCTGCGCGAGGTGGTCGAACAGCTGCTGGATGCCGTCGGCGGGCCACACTGATGCTGTGCGGCGCGCCATGGCGCGGCCGGCAGCGCTGCCACCGGTACACGACCAGGCGCTGCCTCAGCCCGGCGCGGGCTTCAGGCGCCGATAGTGCGCCATCGCTTCGGCAGCGCGCTCCGCATGGCCGCCCCGCTCCAGCGCTGTCGCCAGGTTGAACCAGGCTTCCGGCCGGCGCGGCTGCAGTTCGGCCAATGCCGCCCAGTGCTCGGCCGCTTCGTCATAGCGCTCCAGGCGCATCAATGCGTCGGCATAGGCATAGCGCGCCTCGGCCCGGCGCGGTTCCAGCTGCACCGAACGGCCCAGGTGGGCGACTGCCTTGTCGGTGTCGCCGGCCTGCAGCGCCGCGGTACCAGCACGCAGCAGGGCGAAGCGGTTGTCCGCATCCTGCGCCAGCACTGCCTCGAAAGCCGCCACGGCCTGCACCTGGCGGCCGGCGCGTGCCAGGCCGTCGGCGGCACGCAATTGCTCGCGTTGCGCAATGCGGTCCTTGGGGTCGGCCAGCTGTCCGCTGGGCACGGCGGGTGGCGCGCCTACGCCGACATAGCCAAGGCTGCGCAGACGCTGCACTGCTTCGGCATTGTCGCTGACCGCCGCCACGCCCGCCGGGGCTGCAGTCGCCGCGGCCAGGGCCAGCGCCAGCCGGTCGGTCTGCACCGGATCCCTGCCGGCGAGGTTGTGCGACTCGCCCGGATCACCGGCCAGATCGTACAGTTCCGCATTCGGCGCAGAAATATACTTTGACCCATTGTCACGCCAGGCCAGCAGCGGCGACCAGCCGTAGTAGATCCACGGCAGCCAGGTTTCCACCACTGCAGGCCCGGCCTTGATGGCGCCGCCACGCAGGCCGGCGGCCAGGCTGCTGCCCTGCGCACCCGGCAGCGGCTCCAGGCCGAGCAGGTCGAGCACGGTCGGGGTCACATCGATCAGGCGCACCGGTGCGTCGCTGCGCTGCGGCGCGACCTGGCCGGCCCAGTGAAACAGCAGCGGCACCTTGACGGTGGAGTCGTATACAAAAAAACCGTGCGTGTGCTCGGCATGTTCGCCAAGGGCCTCGCCGTGATCGGCCGTGACGACGATCAGCAGCGGCCGCTCGCCGCCTGCGGCCCGCGCCCGGACGATCAGCTTGCCCAGCCAGTAGTCGACATAGGCCACCTCGCCGTCATACGCGCCGCGCGGGCCTGGCTGCCAGAACTCCCGCGGCGGGTCGTAGGGATCGTGCGGATCGTAGAAATGCACCCAGCCGAACCATGGCGCGGCGCGGTCGTTCTGCTCCAGCCAGGTTGCGGCCGCAGCGACAGTGTCTTCGGCGCGGCGCTCCACCCAGCCCTGCTCGCCCGCCGGCATGCGGTCGTCGTAATGAGCGAAACCGCGATCCAGGCCGAACAGCGACTGCAGCGGAAAGCCGCTGACGAAGGCGCCGGTGGCATAACCGTGGCGGCGCAGGGTTTCTGCCAGTAGCGGCACTTCGGCAGGCACAGTCTGGCCGTTGTCGTGTACGCCGTGCACATGCGGGATGCGTGCGGAAAACAGCGACAGGTGGGCCGGCAGCGTCAAAGGCACCGGCGTGACCGCGCCGGTGAACGCGGTGCCTTCCCGCGCCAGGGCATCCAGCACCGGCGTCGCGCTGGCGGGATTGGCGCTGACCAATCCCAGCGCATCCGGCCGCAGCGTGTCGATGGTGATCACCAATACATTCGGCGGCGGTGGCTTGCTGCAGCCGGCCAGACACAGGGCCAGACCTGCCGCAATACACCAGCCCCGGCGAAAGCTGAAGAAAAATTTACCTGGACACATCAACTGAACGCCTCATGAGCGGTTGACCCTTTGTAACAATAGTCGCTAGTCTCGCAACACAATGATGCCCGGAGACCGATGATGCTACGCACGTTTGCCGCTGCGCTGGCGCTTAGCCTGCTGTCCATGACCGCCAGCGCTGCCACCCGCAGCGCACCGGAATTCGTCCCCAATCCCAACCGCGTCGCGCCCGCGCCACAAGGCGGCGGCGCCTGCCCGAACCCGCCGGCGGTCACCAGCCTGCCCTTCAACGACAGCGGCACCACCTGCGGCTCGACCAACACGATCACCAACTACAGCGCCACAGCCTGCGCCAATCTGGCCTCGCCGTATCCGGGCGAAGACGAAGCCTATGCCATCACGGTCGGCGCATCCCAGAGCCTCGACATCACGGCCGACCTGACTGGCAGCGCCGGCGACCTGGCGCTGTTCCTGATCGGCACCTGCGGCAACGGTGCAAGCTGCCTGGACACCAGCCAGGACGCGATCGGCCCCGGCGCCGGCCCGGAAGTCGTTCCAACCGTTACCGGCCTCGCCGCCGGCACGTACTACGTGTATGTCGACTCCTACTACGACGCCGGCACCACCGGCAGCTGCGGCACGTATACGCTGAACATCGCCGGTAGCCTGCCCGTGTCGCTGCAGTCCTACAGCATCGACTGAGCCCCTCTGTTGCAGCTCATGCAAATCACGAAGCCCGGCTGACTGCCGGGCTTCGATTTTCGGGGATTCGTTCGCTGCGCCCGCCGCTTGCCAGGCTTGGCCCGTGTCCTGCGCCATCGGGCGGAACCCGACATCGTTGCGAAAACAGCCCTGCCCGGGCCAAAGCCAGCCGCAGCCGTGTCGTGGCGCTGCAGACAGCCCCGCCGCCGAGTGGAGCCAAACCATGCAATACCTGCTGCAACTGCCAGCGCGACGTCGCCGCCCGGTCATCAGACCGACGACCCTGCTGGTCTTCCTCGCGCTGTGCGCCGCGGGCAATAGCCGGGCCGAGCCGGCACTGCGCATCACGCCACAGCACGCACGCTTCGCCGACGCTTATCAGTTCGGCACCGTGCGCCAAGCCTATGAAGTAACCAATACCGGCGCGACACCCGTCGCCATCCGGCACATCGAGCCCCGCAGCCGCGCCGGCAAGGCCGTGGAAAGCCCGGCGCAGCTCGCGCCCGGTGCCAGCGGCAAGATCGTGATCGAGTTGCCGCTCGACGCCACGCTGGGCGAGGCAGCCTTCCGCTTCGCCCTGTTCAGCGACGAAAAGGACGTGGAGCGGTATCGCTTTACCCTTAGCGGCTTTGTACAGAATGCGTTCGAACCGGAAACGCCGGCACTCGAGCTGGGCACGGTGGCGCGCGGCAACAGCGTCGATCGCGAACTGAGCCTGGAAACCCGCGAAGCAGCGGACTGGTCGTTCGGCGAGGTGGCGGAAAAACCCGAGCACACCCGCGTCACGGTCGAAGGCCACCGCATCCGTGTAAGCCTGCTGCCGACCGCACCGCCGGGCTGGGTGCGCGGTCGCGTCGTCGTGCATACCTCTCTGCCGCAGCAACCGCGGCTCGCCGTCACGGTCACCGGCTTCGTCATGGGCGAACTGCTGCTGGATGCCAAGGCCGTCAACCTGGGCAGCCCGGAAGTCGGCCAGGAAGTGCGTCAGAGCTTCCGCGTGCAAGGCCGCGATGCGCTGGTGCTCAAGGGCAAGACCCGTGCGAAGGCCGAGGCGCCGTGGACGGCACGTGTCGGCGAATGCACGCCGGCCAGCGACGACTGCGTCATGGTCGGTATCAGCGGCAAGCCGGCGGCGGCCGGCCCGATCGGCGGTACCGTGCTGGTCGAACTGGCCGGCGGCAAGGATCCTGCCCTGCCCGTGCACTTCTACGGCGTGGCCCTGCACCCGGGCCAGCCGCTGAAGCAGGTCAATGCCGCTGCACCACCGGGCGACGAAGCCGAGCCGCCGTCGCTACAGGCCGCACTCGCCGCAGCCAGCCGCGGCAACACAGCCTCGCCTGCGCCAGCCGCCGCAGCGGCCCCGGTCGCGACACCCGCGCAGGTCCGGCGCAGTGCCAGCGGCAGTGGTCCGGCGCGCCTGCAATGGAGTGCGGCCAACGACCTGCGCCTGTACGGCTATATCGTCTATCGCGCCGAAGACCGTGCCGGTCCCTACCGGCGCATCTCGCCGCAGCCGATTCCGGTCCTGCGCGATGCGGAAAAGGTGCACAAATACGCCTTCGACGACAGCGATGTGAAATCCGGCACTACGTATTACTACTACGTCGACAGCATCAACCTGCGCGGCAAGCGCGAACGCTTCATGCCGGTGGTGGAAAAGACCGTGCGCTGAGGGGCAGTGCGATAGCGCACAAGGACGGACGCGCCGCTCACGGGCGAGCGAATGCCACGTGTGTGCCTCTTCCCACCCAGCCACAACACCTTGCTGCGCCGCCAGGCACTGTCGATGCGCCTGGCGGAAACTGCCTTTTGCAGGATCAGGCAAGAATCCCACAGCAACGCGCTATCGCTTCGCGCCTGCGCGAGGCGATGATGGAACACTCTTCCCCCGCGCAAAGGATGCTCCATGGCTATTGCCAAAGCTTACGCCGCCTCCGCCGCCAAGGCCCCGCTGGCTCCGTTCTCGTTCCAGCGGCGCGAGCCCAACGACGACGACGTGGTCATCGCGATCCGCTACTGCGGTATCTGCCATTCCGACATCCACATGGTCGACAACGGCTGGGGCAACAGCGTCTACCCGCTGGTGCCCGGTCACGAAATCGCCGGCGAAGTGACCGCAGTCGGCGCCAAGGTGACCAAGTTCAAGGTCGGCGACCGCGTCGGCGTCGGCTGCTTCGTCGATTCCTGTACCACCTGCGCCGAGCGCGATGTCGACCGCGAGCAATACCTGCCCGGCCTGGTGCTGACCTTCGGCGGCATCGATCCGGCCACGGGCGAACCGACCCACGGCGGCTATTCCGACTCCATCGTGGTGAAGGAAGGCTATGTGCTGTCGATCCCGTCCAGCCTGGCGCTGGACGCCGCCGCGCCGCTGCTCTGCGCCGGCATCACCCTGTATTCGCCGCTGCGCCATTGGCAGGCAGGTCCAGGCAAGAAAGTGGCCATCGTCGGCATGGGCGGGCTGGGTCACATGGGCGTCAAGCTGGCCCACGCCATGGGCGCCGAAGTCACCGTGCTGAGCCAGTCGCTGGCGAAGAAGGACGACGGCCTGCGCCTGGGCGCCGACCACTACTACGCCACCAGCGACGCCGACACGTTTGCCACCCTGGCCGGCAGCTTCGACCTGATCGTCTGCACCGTGTCCGCCTCGATCGACTGGAACGCGTACCTGAGCCTGCTCAAGGTCGACGGCACCTTCGTCGTCGTCGGCGCACCGGAACAGCCCGTGCCGGTACACGCCTTCGCCGTCATTCCGCATCGCCGCAGCCTGGCCGGCTCCATGATCGGCTCGATCAAGGAAACCCAGGAGATGATCGACTTCTGCGCCGAACACAATATCGTCGCCGACATCGAAACCATCGGCGTGGAGCAGATCAACGCCGCCTACCAGCGCGTGCTCAGCAGCGACGTGCGCTATCGCTTCGTCATCGACATGGCGACGCTGGGCTAAGCAAGCTCTGAACAGCTCAGAATCCGCTTACGCCACAAGGCAGTTTCGTCATCGAAGGCGAACGTCTGGATGTGTGTTTGAGCAAAACACCAGAAAAGGCCGCGATCGCGGCCTTTTCTTCCTAAAAGTGCGTCTTGCCGCCGCCAGCACTTCGCCAACGGCCAGTGCCTCTGGGGCAACGGCGTACTGTACTGTACTGGCGTCAGCGCTGGCGCTGTTCTCGCAATTGGAATTCTTGAGCGATTCGTCAAATGGACAATCGATTTTTGAGGCTATCGATCAAAAACTTAACAACCGATCCTGTCGGCACATAATGACGCAAGACGGCGGCAATATCTTCACGATAAACCGAAAGATCCATGCCGAGTTGCGCCAATGAATTCAACGAATCGAGTGCGGAATATCTGACATCGAAATCTTCGTCATTCATCAATACCAATAAGATGTCTCTGGCACCGATACTAATCTCGTCGCCAAGTGCGTCTGCACATCTCGCTTTCCATGACACAGGCCTGTGGTTGGTAAGTTGGGTCAACATCGCCCAATCATCCGATTCAAATTTCTGTGCAATTTCTGCCGCAGCGCTAATTCCTTCGTCAGACCAATAGTCTGCACTGAATTGAGCGTCCAAGAGCCTGTCAAAATCTTCTATCAGCTCGCGCATCAAAATGATCCCGGATTAGTGCAGCCTCGACCACAAGGATAGGCTGCAGTTACTGTTCCACCGACAGAAATAACTTCGACCCGAACACCATTCACCATCGATTGATGAAGGGATGCGCCGTCGGACAGTCGAGTCGCCAAAGGTGCGGTAGCGGCAGTTTGGCGGACGGCAGACATTGCTTGCGCATCATTCCATCCCTCGGGGAATAACGTACTTGTTTTGACTTTAGAAATATTCCCATCGCTGAATTGAGTAACCAATTTTGCGTTGCGCGTTCCATCCAGATTTACTGAAACCACCTCTACAGCATAGCTCGGATGCTTGTCCGTAATTTGGCCACCGTGCGCCCCCACCAATCGATTGGTAGGATTGCCATTGGCCGATAGAACTCGTTGCCCATACAGTATCTTCAACTCCATTTCGGCAGAAATAAAGGGAGGTGGTTTTGCCACCACCGTGCCGACAAAGGTCGTAACAACGGGCCGGGCTCCGAACTTCAATTCCCAGTTGCCGACACTTCCTTGCTTCACGCCTGATGAGCCAGAAGGCCACCCCCCTAACGATTCTGTTGGTGCTCCTCTTACAACAGTTCGCCCCTGTGCCGGATATGCCCCCAGATGCGAGGGCCGCACACCGCCGATAGCAGCATGACCAGTTGTCATGTCCATCACGACGGCCCCCATCTGATTTGCCGCCGCCACCTGCTGCTCCGACCCGCCCAGCATCCGCGTCGCTGCCCCCGGCCCGCCGAAGATCGGTCCCAGCAGCGCCATCGACAGACTGTTGCCGAAACTCAGATTACGTTCGTCAAGCCAGTTCTGTTCGGCCGCGGACAGCGGCGCCTCGAATCGCGGGCCTGGACAGTAGATGTCTTCCATCAGCGACAGGTCACGCCGCAGCCTTACCGATTCTGCGGGCAGTAGCGGACTCTTTCCGCTCAGATGATCGTTGAGGCGCTGGCGCTGTTCGTCGAGAAAGGATTCGGCAATCCGCTCCGGCCATTGCTCGCATTGTTGCTTGAACAGTGCCGCCGCCTGTTGATCCTTCGGATTACCCCAGGCGTCTTTCACCGTGAGCATCTTGTCGAACAGGCTTTTGGCCGCGTACTCCTGTTTGGCCTTCACCAGCGCTTCGCTGCACCGTCCCGGCTGGCGCTGCAGCAGCTTGGGCGGTGGCGTGGGTAGCTCACCGGTGACCAGCCGGCCGAACACTTTGTTGCCGCGGAACGTGTCGGGTACTGATGGCAGACCGGGACGGGACCGCGAATCCTCCGCCATCACACGGCCCCGTTCATTTCGCAGGTGTCGCCATGGCGCGCGGCCTTGCGGCCTTCGACAAAAACCGTATCCGACCCCGACGTGATTTTCACATTGCCGGCGGCCAGCGACACCTCCGACTGCACGCCCGCGCCGGCATTGCCGACAACGCCAGCGATGATGCTGTCGATCATCAGCACTTTCTCGCTGTGCGCCGATACGGTTCTGGCGTAGTTCGCCTGCTCGGGCGGCAACAGCGCGACGATGTCGAAGGGCACGATCTTCGATCCGACCCGGCAGAAGTCCGGTGTCACGCTGATCACCATGAACGGCGTCTCGGCATCGGCGATATGCGGTTCCATGCTCATGAACGAATTCCCCGGAAGGCGGTACGGGTACAGCGGCCGTTGGCAATCAGGCGATCGAACAACTCCACGCGGACGATTTCCTGGTCGTAGCCGAGGACCAGCCGCCAGGTCAGGTGGACGAGCATTGCGTCGAGGTCGACATGCACGGTATCCAGGCGCATGGCCTGGCTGAGGGGTTCGTCGCCACTGCGATGGCAGACGGCTTCCATCCACAGGTGAGGAAGGCGCGCGCTGACACCAGGCACCTCGGCGAAGACGCCGGCGAGCATCAGGTCTTCGTCGCCGATCAGGCCTGCGCCGATGACTTGATCTTCCGGTGCATAGTGGAAATAGCGGTAATCGAAATCGGCCGGGTAGTCGGGAATTTCCTCGTGCTGGAACTGCGCCAGCCAGGCCGCGTCGTAGCTGCCCGCATGCCGGTGGCGCGGCATCCAATGACGGGCGACCGGGCCAAAGCCTGCAACGCGATGCCTGCGATTGTCCGAATGGATCGGCGAATCGGCGTACTCGATCTGCGGGCCGGCCACGGCCTGTCCATGCGCATAGCGGGCGCGTGGATGGTGTCGCCGGTCGGCAGTGCCGAACCAGCCGGTGCCGCTGGGGTTTTCCTCGCAGACGCGGGCTGCTGCGTCCATCGCGTCGCCTTTGTCGTACCACCAGCCGCCGTAGGCCAGTTCATAGCGCAAGGGCACCGCCATCGTGGCTTCGGGCACAGTCAGCGACCACCCCAGCAAACTGCGTTGCCAGCGACGCGGGCCGGTGAAGCGCAGGATTTTGTGGATCAGCGGCAAACCGTCGCGTTCGACCCGCAGCAAACCATGCCATTCGCGGCAAGGTCGCGCGTCGAGGGGGCGTACCGTGCCAGTGACGTAGACGTCGCTGCCCGGCTTGATCAGCAGCACGTCTGTCGCGCACTGCAGGCTCGATACTGCCGCCGCGTCCGGATGCCAGAGCCGATCAGCGATCACCGGCCCCCGATGCACGGCTGCCGGCTTCAGGCGCCCGCTGTCCAGCACAAAACTCGCACAGACGACAACGACATCATGGAAGCGCCGCCCCTTGCCCATCTTGTCGAAGCGCAAGTGGGGAAATGGCGTGGTGTTGCGTACCTGCTGCAGACGCGACGCAGGGATCGGCGTCTCGTACTTCATCGGCCATCGGCCTTGACCGGGCCAGCAATACCGTTGACCGTCGCAACGCTGTCGTCACGGCCAGCGCCGCCCACCGCTCCGGCCGCTGTCGACACGGCACCCACTATCCGCCCGGCCTTGCCGCCGCTGCTGCCGGTCAGCGAGGCAAGCTGCCCCGCCAGCCCAGCGAGTTCTTTGACTTTGCCGAGAAAGCCGCCGGCTTTGCTCATCAGCTCAGCGAGTTTGCTTTGCGGACTGTCGGCCGGTTCGGCGGGCGCTGGCACTGGCACGGCGGAGGGTTGGATCGCTGCCCTGCCGCCGACCGGATTGAGCCAGATGTGTTCGCCGTTGATGATGACGTCGTCGCCCTGAGCGGTGATGTTGATCGTCTTGCCGGTGACCGCAATCGAGCCATCGGCCTTGAGCTGGACGATGGCGCCGCCGACCCGCAGCGAAATGCTCTTTTCGTCCAGTTCGATATGACTGCCGTCCTTGCCGCCGACCGCGAGCGAGTATTTCTTGCCTACGTTCGTGGCCTGGGTTTTGCCGACCGTCGTGGTATCGGCCATGCCGACGACGCTGTTGCGCAGCAAGCCGACATTGAAGGAATAGATCATGCCGACATTGGTCATCTTGGCCAGGCCGATGTTCTGCATCGAGGCCATGCCGATGGTCTCGGTCTTGAACTTGCCGACCTTGATCGACCAGCTCTTCCCGATCTTGTCGCTTTCGTTCTTGCCGACTTTTTTGCTGCGATTGCTGCCGATGCTCAGTGTTTCGTTCTTGCCCACCGAGCGCGTGCGGTTATCGCCGACGCTGTGGGTCTGGTTGTTGCCGATGGCTACCGCTTCGTTCTTGCCGACGTCTTCGCTGCGGCTGTCGCCGATGCTGATTTTCTCGTTGTGATCGACGCGCTCGGTGCGGTCATTGTGCACCGTGATCGTCTCGTTGTGATCGACCGTCTCGGTACGGTCGTGCTTGACGTGTACGGTTTCGTCGTGGTCGATGGTCTTGGTGCGGTCGTGGCCGACCCAGTGCGTCTCGTCGTTCTCGACTTCGATGTCCTGGTTCTTCTCCGCGTGCAGCCAGACCTGTTCCTCGCCCTTCTTGTCCTCGAAGCGCAACGCGTTGGCGTTCTGCCAGGTTGCGCCCATGCTTGAGCGCGTCAGGAAGCCCGACTGCGTGGCATTGGCCGGCAGGTTCCAGGGATGCGGGTTGTTGGTGTTGTAGACGCGACCAACGACGATGGGCTGGTCCGGATCGCCGTTCAGGTGATCGACCAGCACCTCTTGCCCAATGCGCGGAATATGCACGCCACCGAAGCCGGTACCGGCCCAGGGATGCGAGACGCGGATCCAGCACGAGGAGTTTTCATCCTTCCTGCCGTAGCG
>NZ_SNZH01000015.1:100897-207273 GCF_004363655.1 Tahibacter aquaticus | reverse complement strand
CAGAAGCCGAGGCACGCTACTACGCAGCAATCCGCGAGTCCGCCATGACGGCGTGACTCACAATCCGGAGTCTCCGGGAATCTCGGGGCGGTTCACCAGCTCCGAACCAAGTTTCTCGAGTTCCTTTCCGAGCTCACGCATGCGTAGCTGGGCCTCGAGCAGGTTATCGTCATAGATACCGGTCAAATACCACCCTACCGTGGCACGTATTATTGCGTTGTCAAAGCGATCCAGACGAAATATCGGACTGTGGACAGAAGGCTGATCCGCATACAGAACTCGCAAAATCTGATGCATAGTTAAATTGGATGCGCCATCGCCCTGAGCCTGAGGAATGTTCAAGGCGTTAAATGCTACTTGAGAAGAGCTAAGCAACTTTTCTGAGCGCCTGAAAGGAAATGACTCCCACTGATGAACTGCGGCCACCAACGCCGACTCCAACGCGCCCCAGTAGACATACGTTGGTATGCTATGGGCGTCCGCCACTTCGCGCCGAAAACACGCAACTTTGCCATTTAGTGAGACTTCTGCCAAAACCTGAGAGCACCTTAAAGCCTCTGGCTTCCATCGAATGCTCTCGGCGCCTAGAACAAAAGCAATAAAATCCATTATTGATGTCTTACCAGAGCTATTCTCGCCCCTGATGATGTTAACTCCGGGAAGGAACTTCTCATCGAACACGACTCGCTGCCCTTGCAAGACCACAAGCCTCGCTACACGTAGCGTTGGCTCAAAGATGGCCATAACGATGCTCCATAAGTCCGGAGCGCTCCTTCAGCTCAGCAAGCTGCAGTTCGCCCAAGCCAATGATTGCCTCCGATAGCGGGCCAAGATCTTCAGTGAATGCAGCAATCGACGCCGCCAGCTTCGGCCACACACTAGTCGCAGCACGCCTACTAATTAGCCCTTTGCCAAGCAGGGCAGAGTCGATAATTCCTGCAGAGGCCAAGCACCTAACCGCAGCTTCTTGCATAGGTCTCAGAGCTCTGAAAGCTTCCAACGGATTGCTAGGGTCTCTATAGATATTTGATCGATCCTTCGCATATCGCCGAAACTTACTCAACCCTCTTGTAAACCGAATTGATTGCAGCGATGCGGGAAATACCAAGTAGAAATCGATCAAACGAGCTTTATCAAACTCTAGAAGCGCGATTCGCTCAACGATCGCAGTCATGCGAAAAACGCAGTGATATGCGTCCTGAGCTGGATGATAGATCAGCATTTGTCCCAGCGAATGTGGCAGTTTCCTCCAAGGAAATACAATAGGCCAGCAACATCGGCCATAGTTAACTCCATGGCGTTTTGATCCAGACTTGCGACACATTCATCTAAGATTGCAGAGATTTTCATATCCACCTCTGTTCGCGTCGCGTCTTCCAGAATTGCAGGCCAAACAACATGGAAAAACTTTACGTATATATCGCTTAATACAATCGTCAGTATTTTCTGAGCCGTAAGAGACATCTGGTGGACCATAATGAGTTTTGCCGCTTTTTCCTTACATACCATGGCAAAAGTAAGCAGATCGGACCGCCCGGCGGCCGCCAGCTTTTCCTCCAGACCTCGCACATCAACGCTCGCTGCACTTAGATAGTGATGCAGCTCCGGTATAAGGTAGCCATTAGATAGCTCTCCCTTTCCGTTTTCACTGAGTTGCTGATTAAGCTTCTGCATCTGCGGCCGAAGCGGACAAGCAGCGTAGCTGATCACAGTTTTGCTGCCCGCAACCACATCACCGCCCGCAACAATGTGACTTTGCTTGACGCTCATTACTTTGTGCGGTCAGTTTTGTGGAGATCGCCACCTACGACGTCACCGCCTGCCTTAATCGAATGCTGAGTAACCACGTTTGACCGCTTTTCATTTCGCCAATTAACGATCACTTTGATGGCATACCCCGAAACCAGACCCGCCAGAAAGGACATAATCTCGCTGAAATACTCCACTGTATTCTCCCCGGTACAGATTGAACCTGCGATCGGCTCGGTCGATGTTTTCGCAACTGATCGCACGCGAAACCGCCACTCGGCGCCAGTATGAAACCCCTCTCATTCATCAGCCAAGCAACCATTGCGGTGTCGATCGATTTCGGAATCTCACATGCAAAACTCCTGCCGAGCGCTTCGTGATCTCTTGCGCACGCTGCTGCTACGGATTGCAAAGGTGGCAACACTACTTTCGAAAGTCGCACTGAATCCGGCAACGATTGGCCGCGCTACCTTTGAAACAAGTATATTGTGACTAGGCAGATATTTCGTCTACCTGACCGGTCGAGTCAGATCTCCCTACGTTAGATTCCTCGCCTTGACAGGGTATGCCGACGCCTGCCCCCGCCCACCCCTCTTTCGTGCGATGAGAAGTAGCCGCCGATCAGTCGCCGCTGCGTACCGCTCCTCCCTTGTTGCCGTTGCTAGCGGCATTGTTGCTGCTGTTCCGATCAGCGCAAGTAGCCAGCATCTGCGTCGGCTTCATCTCGGCGGCAGTGACCACGCTGGTCAGCCCCATTGATTGGCGCCTATCCAAGCCGCATCCCCGTTTTCTATCCAAACCATCTCGGTGCCGATTGCCATCTGCCCAGGAATCGGAGCGTGGCCCCCCCCTGAAACGAACTGAAGAAAGAAGCCACGCCACATCCGCTCCAGAAGCTTTCCTAGCCTGTCACCGCAGGCCGAGACCTCTCAGCGGCTTGCAAGGAATGTGCTCGATCAGAACTGAGGGGGCATATCCGTACTCTTGACGCAGCCTATTCCCGAATAAACAATGTGCCCGTTGCCGCCAATTCGGCAACCGGGTTTAGCAGCCCGCTCTCACAGGCGCACACAGCGCCGCACCGAAAGCCGGCGCTTTTTCATGCCCGGAATTCCCGCGGCGTGGTCGGCCGATTTCTGGCGGCGGTGTGCGGGGAGCCGCAAGGCTCGCCGGCCCCTGTGACCGGTCTGCTAACCCGCACACCGTTCGCCACCCTTTTCGCATCCGTCTCGGGTGGCGACTCCCTATCAAGGAGTTGTCCATGGAAGACCGGTACGCTTGTTCTCCCCTCGCTAGCCAACGCGCTATGCCTTTCGCCGCGCCCGCCGCGGGTTTTCGTCAGCGGAGGGCTACGCCATGACGGACTACGGCTCGTTTCACCCCATCGAACGCTTTGTCGACGGGGCAGACCCGGTGTTGTTCGTGTTTGCGACCGATACGCCGGCGCAGCGCCAGGCGCTGCGTGACGAGATGGTGGCGCGGCTTTCGGCCATCGCGCAGCTCAGCGAAACGATGACCTACTCGGGTATCGAGTCGCCGGATGCGCGTTCGCACCAGGGCATTCTTGAATGTGTGGCGATCTTGTCGCGGGATGTGCGCGGGCTGCTGGAAGCCAGTTTCCGTACCGGTGCTTGAGTGACCGTGGCCGGGGCGGCATCGCGCCGCTCCGGCGCCTGACGGCAGGTAGCTGATTGAACGGCTATGCTCGGGAGCGTTCGACGCTTCTTTTCGTAACCGCGCCCTGAGCACAGAAGTTCAGACAGCCCCGGGTTTGGCTGCATGGATCGGCTGCGAACGAGGACGTCCATTTCCCGTTGGGAGGACGCTACCCTGCCGGCATCGAGGGGCCTGGCAACAGCACGTCGGACACAAGAATTCAGACGGGCTCGTTGATTCTGCAGGCCGAACGAATGGCGTACCCCGGCAACGGCGGGGCCGATTGAAGGTCCGAATTGATGACTCCGGAGGCCGGGAGCGACTGTCGCTTCTGGGTCAGCGTCGCCGTCACTTTCTCCCTTTCGACTCGGCAGCCATCCGGATCGCCATGGTGAGGCTATCCCCCAGCGCCGCGGGGTGGTCGGGCGTTACGCCCTTGCCTTCCCAGTCTGTGTGGGTGACGGGATTGGTGTTGCGGTAGGTGGAAAACCGGCCGACGAAGTGCTCGTTGATGGCCTTCGCCCCCACCAGATGGGCGATGCCGGCAGTTCGTTGTCCGACCGTCTTTGCCTTTCCATAACTCTGCAAGGTGTGGGCGAACAGTTCAGCGGCGCTGGCGGTGTCCGGCCCGGTCAGTACGAACAGCGGGAAGTCGCGTTTGAAGCGGCCGGAACCGACACCGGCTTTTGCAACGGCCTCGTAAACGGTCTTGCCGTCGCGGTCGACGATGCTCCACAGCGACGTGCCATCGGCGAAGAAGTAGCTCAACACATGGCGCACCAGATCGGGCGAGCCGCCCTTGCACTCGGTCAGGTCGATGATCAATGCATCGGTGCCGCCGAGGAATGCGAGGGCATGGTCTGCAATCGGTTGTGCTTCGTCGTCCGGGTGGAATTTGTTCAATTTCAGATAGCCGATGTTGCCGTCCAGAACCTCCACCTTCTGGAATCCATAGTTCAGCCGGAAGCGGTCAACGGTTTCTTGCAGCACGTGGGTCGGCGGCTCGTCGCCTTCCGCGACCATCACGCCCATGTGTCCGTCCCCGGTGAGCTCAACCAGCTCAGCGCTGATCCGGTCGGCGAATTCCTGCTTGCTCGCAATCGTGTTGTACGCACCCGCTTCGAGGCGCCGAAGCATCTCCACCCCGGCCGTGCGCGCCGTTTCCGGATAGACGTATATCTCGTTCAGCAGCTCGACGGTGCTGATCACTGAAGCGCGTACCAGCTTCGCATCGATCGCGCCGCTGTTCGGCGTGGCAGGGCCGGCAAGGGAGCCGGCGAACGTGAAAAAGCTCAGTGCCATGCCAAAGGCAAGCAACAATGCCTGCAGGCACGATTTCATCGGGAGTCTGGAGTCCGTTCTCATTGGCGGCCACGAGTTGTTGATGGGAAGCTGCGCCGCGTGAGCAGGCAGCGGCGCGCAGCCGACATGGGTCTGGCGGATTCAGCAATCAAGTTCGATCTGCGGTGGCACGAACAAGGACATCCATTTTCTGTCAAGACGGCGCCACTCTGCCGGGACGGCGCAGGGGGCGACGTTGAGTTCGCAGACGCTGGGGGCGGCGGGGGTGGTGCGCTGTACGTAGGCGGCGAAGGACGGGGCGCCGATCTATGCACAGTCGGGCAAGGTGGCGTGGATCAGCGCTCTGTCGCTGTGCAATGGCGTGGTGGGTACGTTGACGTGAAGCGGCATCGAGTTGTCGAGCCCGGGGTTTTCGGCGCGCATCGACGCCACGGGCGCGCAGGCGATCGCGGGTGGTCAACTGGCGGCGCTGCGCGTGAGAAAACGGGGTCAGGTTAACTTCCATAAGATCCCGATTTTCCTGGCTGTAAAATAACCGCTCCAGCCCTGAGTTGTACCTGGCACGATGATTTTTAGGCATCCCTCAATGACTTTACTGCCAATAGACGGACACCCTGATACTACGTCGCTTCTCAGCGCAGAGGAGATCAGTGTCCGCAATATCAGCGAACGTCATTGGGAAACACTCCTGAGTGCGCGCCAAGTGATACGCCTCAGTCTCTACCACATAACGGCACCCACGTTACCCAGTCTCCACCTGCTGACCGAAGTACGCTCGCTGTCGATGACCTGGGCGACGAAGATAACCAGCATCGAGCCCGTCTTCAAAATGGCCGAGCTCACGTCTCTGACGATTTCCGATTTCCCCAAGCTGCAGCAATTCGATGGCATTGAGCAGCTCGTCGGCTTGACCAGACTTCGCCTGGCCGGCAATGAGGGAAGCCTCACTCCGCCACTGAAGCTGGCAAGCATCGCACCCGTAGCAAAGCTGCCGTCGCTCAATACCTTTTCCCTCTACAACGCCAAACTGACAGACAATTCCATCGAAGCACTGGGCGACTGTCGCCAGCTTCGGCAGCTCCAGCTTTCCGACCAGTTCGAGAAAAGCCAGTATGCATACTTGGCAAAGCGTCTGAACCACCAGCTTGACGAGCCCATTGAAGCGCACCGGGCATCGGTGCTGACGTGCAAAAACTGCGGAGGGTATTTGCGCCTCGTCACCGGGCGCCGGGCACCATTCGTGTGCAGCAGCTGCGACAGCGCAAAACTGGCGAAGCTGGAGGCCGAATTTGCGAGGCTGGTCGAAGCCGCTTGAGCACCACTGTCTGCCAGCTTCGGCAGACTTCTAAACAACAGAACCTCGAACACAAAAATTCAGACAGCCCCGCCCTCAGCCAGGTCCCGCCGACCGTCCGCTGAGTGCGAAAACGGGGTCAGGTTAACTTCCATAAGATCCCGGCGGCTACCGCGTTCCGCTCGAGACCTGTCTCGGACCCGCTCCCACCTGAAGCGATGCAGTTCGGAACTGCTTCGCTTCAGTCCCGAACTGCTTCGCTCCAGTCCCGAACTGCTTCGCTCCAGTCCCGAACTGCTTCGTTTCAGTCCCGAACTGCTTCGCTCCAGTCCCGAACTGCTTCGTTTCAGTCCGGAACTGGGTCGCTTCAGTTCCGATGTGCGCCGGTCCAGTCCGGAACTGCTTTGCTTCAGGTTGAACCTGCGCCGGTCCACTTCGGAGCTGCATCGCTTCAGATCGGACCTGGGCCGGTCCAGTCCGCAACTGCTTCGCTTCAGTCCGGAACTGCGTCGTTCCAGTCTGGAACTGCTTCGCTTCAGGCCGGACCTGCGTCGGTTCAGTCGGCCCATTCCCGCCTACGCGGGAAACACAACGCCCATGCATCAGCCGGTCGGCCACCAGGGCTGCTCGTCCCCGCACACTCGGGAAACATTGTTCACGAACAAGCTGCTGACCCAGGCCGGTTGGCCTATCCCCCGCACACGCGGGAAACACAAAAGGGAAGTGGCGCGAACTCTGGAGACGAGCGGCTCATCCCCGCACACGCGGGAAACGCTGATCGAGGCTCTGCGAGAGTGTTGCAAGTGGAGAAGAGCCGCCTCCCGGAAGTCATTGACGCCGTCTCGAACTACTCTTACAAGGCCTTAGGCCTGCCCGTGGCCGCCTGACGCGGAGATGTGGACGATGCAGGACTTTTCCGTGGGCGCAGTCGGCTGGAAGCCGTTGGCGTTCCTGTTGGGCTTCGTTGTCGCGTTTCCGGTCCTGCTGACCTATGCCGCGCTGTGGGCCACCCACAGCCGGCATTACTTTTTCGCGTGGTTTGTCCTGGTCATCACCGTGCCCCTGGCGCTGGCCCTGTTGGTTCAGCTCAGCGTCGTGCGCGTCCGTGTTGAAGGCGGCCGCCTCACCGTTGGCGGCGGGCTGTACCGGGAGTCCGTCTCTTTGGCGTCCGTGGACCTGGGCGCGATCCGCCCACTGTCGCCGGTGGAGTTGCCCCGTGTGCTCGGCACGCGCACGAACGGGGTCGGCATGCCGGGCTTTGTCCTGGGTTGGTTCCGGCCGGGGCACGGCAAAAAAGTATTTGCGACCGCGGGCAGCGGCACCGCACTGCTGGTGCCCACGTCCGGTGCGTTCGACCTGGTCGTGAGCCCGGTCGACCAAGCCGCCTTCGTGGCGGCGTTGGGAACGCCGCGATGAAGCGGTCCGGCAGGGTCGGGTCGGTAATCCTGGCCGTCGGGATGGGCTGGTCCGGAGGAACCATTATGGCGGACGACGCAGCATCAGCCTGCATCGCCAAGGGCAACGCCCTGGTGGCGGCCCTGGCCGCGGGCGACGCCTCCAAGGCCACGGTTGATTTCGACGCCACGATGAGGGCCGCTCTGCCACCGGAAACGTTGGCGGCGGTGTGGGTCGCGACGGTAGCGAAGTCGGGTGCCTACGAAGGCGGGGACACTGCGGTGGCGGCCCGAGGCAACGAGACAGCTCCCCATCTGGCCGTGATCCCTCTGCGCTTCGCCCACGCGGCGTTGAACGCCGTGGTGGCGTGCGATGCAGCGGGGGCGGTGGCCGGGTTCCACCTGGTGCCCCGTCCTGCAGCCCAGTCACCTCCGGTGGCGTTGGAGTCGGGAGCGTTCTCGACGGAAGCGCTCACCGTCGGCGCAGAAGGCGTCCAACTGGGGGCGACCCTATACCGCCCGCGCACGGCGTCCGCAGCGGCGCCAGCTGTTCTGCTGTTGGCGGGCTCCGGTCCCCAGGACCGCAATAGCACCCTCGGTGCGACCAAGCCGTTGCGGGACCTCGCCGAAGGGCTGGCCAAGCAGGGCATCGTGGTCCTGACTTACGACAAGCGGACGTTGGCTCATCCGGATCGAGCCATCGCCACGGTAAACGACGAAGTCATCGACGACGCCGCAGCGGCCCTGCACCAGCTGGCCTCGCTTCCCGGCGTAGATAAAAAACGCGTCTTTGTGCTGGGCCACAGCTGGGGCGGCACCTTGGCTCCCCGGGTGGCCACTCGGGCACACGGCGTGGCAGGTCTCGTTCTGCTCGCCGCCAGCGTTGAGCCCTTGGAAGAGGCCTACCGCCGGCAACTGCGTTTTCTTGCCGAGCGGGATGGCCAGGTCGACGATAGCGAGCTCGCGGAACTTGCCAAGGCCGACGCGGAGGCGCGGCGTCTCGACGACCTGCGGCATGGGAAGGCTGTGGAGGGACGATTGCCGTTCGGCATTCCGGCGGCGTATTGGCAGGACCTGGCTGGCTACGACCCGGTCGCCGTGGCCCGATCGCTCGGTGTTCCGGTGCTGGCCTTGTGGGCGGGGCGGGACTACCAAGTGCCCGCGGAGCCGGCAAGGGACCGGTGGGTCCAGGGTTTCTCGGGGCGCACTGAATTAGCGGTCCACGTTTATCCGACGCTGGGCCACACCTTCATGCCCATGAGCGACCCGCCCGAGCCGGCGAGGCTGCTCGAAGCCGGCCACGTCGAGCCCGAGGTTGTCCTGCGGGTCGCGCAGTGGATAAGTAGGGTCAAGCCCACTTCACCCTGACGTTCCACCGGGCAAAGCGAAGCCGAGATGCACCGATGAAAACAAAATTCTGGGATGGCCAAACGGACCACCACTTTCGTCTTTGACCGAACGGATCAAGCACCTTGGCTTCGTGGGTCTCAGTCGGCGGCGAGCGCCGGAAGCGTTCGCCGGGGTCATCGAGTTTGGCCCACGGGTCGGACTTCTAACGCTTCAACCGGTTGGCCACCCACGCGGGGACAGCCCAGGTCGGCGGCTCCCAGGCCTCCTACACCTCCGAGGGCGGCAGCGGCCGGCCTGAACTCACGTGTTACCCCGGCGGGCCGTCCGTCAGCACCGATGAAGCCCTCGCGCTGCGCGGTCACACCAGCCGCTGGCCGCTGGCAGCACAGTCCCGCCAGACGGCCGCGCCCGCGTGGGCGACTGCCGGCGGTACTGGGTAGATATGCCGTTTGAGGGTGCAACCTCTCAGCAGCCAGGCCCATCGAAGGAAAAAGCAGCACCGCGGGCCGCAACCAACCTCAATGCGTCTCCGCAGCCGGGCCCTCCACATTCAACGGCTCCCAGCCCCGGTTCCTGCGCGCATCCCACGCCGCCACGCCGAGCAGTATCGCTGTAGTCAATGCCGCGAGCGCCAGCGGCGGCAGCAGATTCGAGCACGCGGCCACTATCGCCAGCGCGACGAAACCGGCCAGATGGGAATAAGGAAATCTTCCCGAAATGCTCAATTTGAACAGGCTGTTGCCGACCAGGTAGATCGCCGCGCCGCCGCAGACGGCGACCACGGTTTCGATGGCGCTGTGGCCCAGCGGATGGGCCAGCAGGAATTCGTCGCCGACGGCAGAGAGGATGATGCCGGCGACGATGGCGAGGTGGATGTAGGTATAGGTGACGCGGGCCAGGCGGCCGGGGTCGTCGGATCTGGCGATGCGTTCGCTGCCGCTGTCGGCGGCGGTGTCGAAGTAGATCCACCACATGGCCAGGCTGCCGATGAAGGCCACCAGGAAGGCGGCGATGCCGGCCATGTCCCATTCGTGCTTGGCGAAGGTGGCGCCGGTGACGAGGATGGATTCGCCCAGGGCGATGATGACGAACAGGCCGCAGCGTTCGGACAGGTGATGGCCTTCCACCTCCCAGTCGCGCGTGCTGCTGCGGCCCAGGCCGGGCACGAAGAAGCCCAGCGAGGGCGAGACGAATTCGATGGCGAGGGCGGCGCCCCACAGCGGCAAGCGCCAGTCTTCCAGCCAGGCGCCGGCCAGCCAGAACAGGGCAGAAACACTCAGCCAGGTAAGGATGCGCTGGAAATTCGCCACCATCAGCGCGTTGCCGGCCACCGCCCAGAGGAAATACGCACTGCGGCCGACCTGCATGAAGACGTAGGCGCAGGCGAAGCTCTTAGCGCGTTGTTCCCAGGCCTCGGGAATGGAGGCGGAAAGAATCAGCCCGGCCAGCATCAGTACCAGCAGCAGAAGGCGCGTGGGGATTTTTTCCGGGTCCAGCCAGTTGGTCACCCAGGAGGTGTAGATCCACACCCACCACACGCCCAGCGTGAGCAGCAGGGTCTTGAACGCGCCCAGTACGGTGAAGTGTTCCAGCAAGGTATGCGACAGCTGGGTGACGGCGAAGACGAACACCAGGTCGAAGAACAGTTCGACCGAGGTGACCTTGCCGTGTTCGTGGCCGCGTTCGCGCAATAGCTGGCGGGGTTGGGGCATGACGGACTCCGGCGCTGGAATGGCCGCATGCTAGCGCGTCGGCGGCCGGGCGAACGAGGAGTGCCGCGGCGCAGACTGCCAACGACGCGACGCCCTGTGCGGTTCAACGCGCCAGCGGAATCTCCAGATAACTTTGCCCCGACCATTCGATGCGCAGCGGTTCGCCCGCGTCTTTCACGGTTTCGTCGCTGACGTCCTTGCCGCTGCCGTAGTTGATCTGGTTCGACGCTTCCTTGCCCGGGCCGATCAGCGCGACCAGGCGGCTGCCGGCCTGGAACTGGCGGCTGGTCAGGCGCTGCGCGCGGAAGTCGAAGCGTTCCTGCCGCCCGGGCTTGAGCAGGCGCCGCTGTTCCGGGTGTCCTTCGTAGCTCAGGCGCGACTGGTAGCGCGACAGCTGGAAGTAGTCGCCCTGCGGCGTCAGTTCGTACAGGTCGATATACACATCCATATCGCGCTTGTTGATGCGCAGGTCGAGACGGCCGGAGAACAGGCCGCTGAACTCGACCGCCGTCTCGAACGGCTCGCTGACCAGCACCACGCGGTCGGCCGTGTCGATCGCCTTGTCGAGCACAGCGCCGCCCACGACGGCACGGTCGATGTCGCTGCGGTCGGCCAGGTCGACCACGTGTTCGAATGTACGCTTGCGCGCCGGCCGCTCGCGCTGCAGGCGATGGGTCGCGTCGTCGCGCGCGGCGCCGAAATACAGGCGCAGGCGCTGCTCGCCCATCGCCGCCAGCGACGGCGCGTGCTTCCACTGGTCCGCGCCCATCACTTCGTAGTTGATGCGGTCGCGCAGCAGCGCCGGTTTGGGCGCGCCCTTGAACACGTAGTCGAACCATTGGTAGCGCAGCTGGCCGATGTCGATCCGCGCGACCGGATCGATGGTGTAGCCGTTCACGTTATTGCCGAAGGCCACGGTGCCGCGCTGCCCGGTGACATGGTTGTAGGGGCCGATCAGCAGGTAATGCTCGGCCCGCGGCCGCTGCCGGTAGTGCTCGCGCAGGTAGTGCAAGGCACCGACCTGGCCACCGTCGAAATAGCCGGTCGTCGTCAGCACCGGAATGTCGATGGCGGCGAACGCGTTGCGGTAGGGGATCATGCCCTGCCAATAGCCGTCGTAAGCGGGATGGTCGAGCCAGCGCCGGTAGATCGGATTGGGCGTGCCGTCGAGCCGGTCGCGGTCGCGGAAGGCGCCGCCTTCGACGTACCACTGACGGTACATGCGATACCAGCGCGCGTTGTCCTGCAGCGGCGCCTTGTCCAGGGTCTTGTTATTGGTGACGTAGAACGGCCAGTAATGCGGGAAGCCGAGAAAGATGCCGCCTTCCTTCGGGTAGTCGATGCCGGGCGCCACGGTGACCGAGGGCATCAGCGCCTTGAGCGCCTTTGGCCGCTGCCGGGCCGTAGCCCACTGGGTGAAGCCTTCGTAGCTGCCGCCGAACATGCCGACACGGCCGTCGCTCCAGGGCTGCGCGGCGATCCAGTCGATCACCGCGGCCGCGTCGCGGCCGTCGTATTCGAAGGGCACCGGCGCATCCGGGCTGCAGCCCTTGCCGCGGGTCAGCGCGGCGACGGCGGCATAGCCGTTGGATGCGCTGCGCCGCGCTTCGGCGAACAGCGTGCCTGGATCAGCGTAGATGGTGAAATTGAGCAGGGCCGGCAGTTTCGCCGTGGCCGCGCCGCGCGGGCGCACGACGGCGGTGCAGATCTTCGCGCCGTCGGCACCGGCGACGAGGATATCGCGCTCGATCAGATAGCGCCGCGCGTCGTCCTCGGCCAGTAGCGGTGCCGCACCGGCGGCAAAGTCGCGATAGACCTGTGCCAGCAGGTAGGTACGCAGCAGCGCCAGCGCTTCGCTTGCGGCGATGCGCGGCTTGCCCTTCTGCGACGCCAGGGCCTGGTCCAGTGCGCGCTGCTGGCCAGCCGGATCGAACTGGTCGCTGGCGAAGCCGCGGGCGGACAGTGCCGCGGTGCGGTCGTCCATGGCCGCGAACGCGGCGCGGAAACTGGCGGCGAAGGCAGGTTCGAAATCCGCGTGCTCCCGCGCCTGGTATTCCCGGGCCAGGGCGTAGATCTCGTACTGCGCCGAATTCGCGCGTTGTTGCGCCGGCCCGCCCAGCGGCGACAGCGCGCGCAACTGTTCGATCGAGCTGCGCGCGTCGGCGTAGCGGCCGGCGACAAGTTGCAATCGGAACAGCGTCGCGAGGTAGCGCGGACGGTCTTCGTCGCGGTGGCCGGCGATGACACGTTCGGCCAATACCGGCATGGCCCGCTCCAGCCCATCGCGCTGTTCAGCGGCAGCGGCGGGGAATTCGTAATCGGGCTCGGCGGCGCGGCACGGGGCCAGCACCAGCGAGAGACAGAACACGACGATGACCGCGGCGATGGACCGAAACATCCGTGCTCCCAGTGGCCGCGGGGGCGGCTTCCCTATGGATAGCTGCGGATCGTCGCACGGATCTGGAAACGAAGGGACGGGGTGTGCAAGCCAGCTCTCGTCGAGCGAGCTACTCACGGCAATCGGATACAGCGGCTGGGCCAGGACCATGCTGACCGTGCTGCCGATACGTACGCGGTGTTTGCCGCCACCGGACGCACCGGTTGCCCCAGCCGCGCCGGTGACGCCGCGCATACCGCGAGTGCCGAGGCATCTACCCTCTCTGCGCTATGCGGCGCCGCTCCAGGCGCCGCATAGCGTCAATTTTTCACTACCCAACTTTGCCGCACAATGACATCGAACCGTTACGGCACGTATTCCCAGGTCAGCTGGCCTACGCTGGATTCGCTGTAACCGGTCGCCGCGGTATTCATCGGCAAGGCCTCCCAATACGGACCCGGCGAAAGGGCGACGGTGGCGGTGGTACAGGTGCCGTTGCTGGTCAGCTGGCTCTGGCGGCTGGGATCGGTCACGGTGGTCGCCGTCTTGGGCACATAGACGCGGGTATTGGCCGGGCCGAAGCCGTAGATCATGCCGCGCGAAAAGGTGCCCGCGCTGACATAGACATTGCCCGTGCAGCCCGGCCCCGAATACGACACGGTCAGCGAGCCCGTCGCGCGGCCGTCGGACAGGGAGTAGTTGACCATGTAGCCCTGCGTGGTGATGAAACCCGCCGTGCCGCCGTTGCCGGGGACGACGCCGACCAGGTACAGCGGATTGGCCAGCGCCGTGCTCAGCGTACCGTTAAAGCGCAGGGCGACCTTGGCCCCTGCCGCGGCGCCGGCCGGGCCGGTCGGCCCTGTCACGCCGGTGACACCTGTCGCGCCGGTCGCACCTGCGCCAGTGGGGCCGGTCGCGCCCGTCGCGCCGGTAGGACCGGTCGGCCCCGTGGAACCGGTGTTCCCCGTGGTGCCGGTTGGACCGGTGGCGCCGAAACCCGTCGCGCCGGTAGGGCCAGTGAGGCCGGTCGGGCCGGTTGCCCCGGTCACGCCCGTGGCGCCCGTCGCGCCTGAACCCGTGGCGCCGGTGGGACCGGTGAGTCCCGTCGGACCGGTCGCGCCGGTCGCACCCGTATTGCCCGTGACGCCCGTGGCGCCGATACCGGTTGCACCGGTGGGGCCGGTCACACCGGCCGGGCCGATCGGACCCGTAGCGCCCGTCGCGCCGGTGCTGCCGGTTGCACCGGTAACTCCCGCGCCGGTCGCGCCGTCGGCGCCGGTGGGACCGGTGGGACCGGTGATGCCCTGAACGCCCTGGGTACCGGTAGGACCGGTGGCGCCCGTGGCGCCGGTAGCGCCGGCACCGGTCGCACCGGTGGGGCCGGTAACGCCCTGGATGCCCGTGGCACCGGTCGCGCCGGTGGCTCCGGTCGGACCCACGCCGAAGCCGGTCGGACCCGTGGCGCCGGTCGCACCCGTCGTGCCCTGCGGGCCGGTGGTGCCTTGTATACCTTGCGGCCCCGTCACGCCGGTCGGGCCGGCAATGCCGGTCGCGCCCGTAGCGCCGGTCACGCCGGCACCGGTGACGCCGGTCGCCCCCGTCGGGCCGATGGGACCGGCAGGGCCGGTCGCACCCGTGGCGCCGGTAGCACCGCCGCCACTGCCGCCGGAACACGGCCCGAGCACGCCGGAAGCCGCGTTGAAGCAGACCGCCGCGCTCTGCGTACCCGCCGCGGCGAAATTGGGGATATAGATCAGGCCCGCGTCGTCCACGCGCAGCAGGTCAGCGGTATCGGCCGCGTTGCGCACGCTGAAGCCGCCGGCAGCCGGCGGCACGACTTTCACGTCGGCAGCCTGTACCACACTGCCGCAGGCCAGGGCGATGCCGGCACATATGGCTTTCTTTACAAAGACAGAATGACGCATTGTTATCCCCTGACCGTGGCGTGACGCCCGCGAGCCCGCGAGGCGATAAACAGAATGGCAAGACCCAGCATGAGCAGTGCCGGCCAGCCCAATGCCGGAATCGGCACCTGCGGCCGCGGCGGCGGCCCGCCGCCGAACCAGCCCGTGGCATTGCCGTTGCCGCCCTGGTTGGTCTGCGTCGGAGCGAGGTGCTGGCCGCTGGCATACACGTCGGACACGCCGACATTGGCGATGGCCTGCGTACCGCCCGCCAGCAGGTTGAGAAAGGCAATGCTGCCGGGCGTGGTCACGTCGACCTGCAGCGGCAGGCCGCTGCCCTGGATCTGCAGGCTGGCCGCCACGCGCTGGGTAAAGCCCGACTCGAAGCGATAGCGCTTGCCGGTCAGCGTGACCAGGCTCAGGCTGGCGAATTCGCTGGTACCAAGAAGGCGGCTGGATGCCGCACCGCCGTCGCGCAACTCCACCCGGCTGCTGCCGGCGAGGAAACTGCCGCGGTTTTCCCAGTCGCCGCTCAGCGTGGCGAGGCCACTGCCGAAATCGGCGCTGCCGCCGGCCGCGATGCGCAAGGCGCCGATGCCGCGCAGTTCCCCGCTGCCCAGCACCAGATTGCCGCCGATCGCGAAATCGCCACCGGCCGCGTCGATACGGCCGCCGTTGACCTGCAGGCCGGCCCCCGCCGGCAGCTCGATGCCGGCCGCTCCCACGGCCGCCGAGACAAACAACCCCACTGCAGCCGCCGCGCGGGCGAGCTTGCCGATCAGACTCATGTAACCCCCCTGGAAAGTCCGACAAGTGCCGATCCCACGGCACCTGTACTCAGCTGCTTGCTCCCACAACCTCGCCAAGCCCTTGCGTTGCAAGGAACTGGCAGCCCCTGTGAAACCATGGGGCTGCGCTCAATCGACAGCAGGTTCCGGCCTGCCCAGGGTTTCCCCGAGCCCAAGCCTGGCCGGAGTGTAGGGACCGTGCTGTAACCAGTACAAGCCAGGGAAAAGTTTGCAGATGCGCGTGATAGGTCGCTGCATCGTTTGCCGCTAGCCCATCGCCACGTCGATTTTCGACCGCGCCCCTGCCGCGCATTTATCTACCTTTATCTTTCTGTCTTTTGCACGACAACGCCGCCGCGCAAACCGGGCACCGCCTCCGGCAATAACCAGGCACCAGCCTTGCGGCCTAGCGGCGCATCGGCCGGAAGCCCCAGAACAATCGCGGGTTTGCATACCGATTCCAAGCCGCCGCCCGATAGGCATAATCGGCGGCGGTGTTCCATGCGGCAAAGGACGGAGCACCGGCGGAAGACGGCGCAGGGGTGCGCCGGCAACACCTGCGGCGGGGGAAATCTCGGCAACGCTACTGCATTCGCGCGCGAGGCGAGTGCCGCGGCTGCCTGCGTCTTCATCCGGCTTCGGGTGCGCCATTCCGGGCAATGCGCCGCTGGCGGGCAACCGCCGACACGGAAGTACGCCTGTGTGCGCAGTGGCCGCGGCAGGCGGCGTCGCGGTTTATTCGTCGCCACCTCAGCTGAGGAATTGTCCGATGCACCATCGTTTCCGCACCGCCGCTCTGGCCGGGCTTCTGACCCTGCTATGGGGCGCGCCCACGGTCCACGCCATCCAGCCCGCGGCCGAAGGCGGCTTCACCTCCGCCAGCGCCAAACTGCCGGCACGCGCCTTCAACGACCCCGCGCTCGACGTACTGCCCTCGCTGCAGCTGGACGCCCAGCGCGACGTGATGCTGCAGGCGCGCATCGCGCCGTTCCAGCAGCGCTACGGCGGCAGCTGGGAAGTGCGCTGGGACGAGCGCAGCGACCGGCCGAACCTAGTCCAGGGCAGCGGCATCGCGCTGATCCCGGGCCGCGGCAATTCACTCACGCCACAGCAGTTCGGCTTGGCCCACGAAAGCGACATCAACCTCGGCACCGTCGCCGCCAAGGCGCGCTCCTTCATCGACTCGGTGCCGGAACTGCTGGACACGGCCGGGCTGGAACTCGCCCTCGACAGCGAGCGCAGCGTGCAGGCCGGCGGCGACAAGCCGGTCTGGTTCATCGAGTTCGGCCAGTTCCACAAGGGCGTGCGCGTCGACGGCGCCTTCGCCTTCGTGCGCGTGGCGCAGGGCAATATCGTGCAGTTCGGCGCCGAGCGCCTGGCCGCGGTGACTATCTCCGCCGAGCCGGCGATCGCGCGCGAAGACGCGTTCCAGGAAGCCTGGGAACTGCTGCATTTCCCGGTCGACGCGCAGATCGAGGAAATGATCGAACCAGGCCAGCTGCGCATCTATCCGACGGGTTCCGCCGGCGACGTGCGCGGCGAACGCTTCGGCGGCGTGCGCGGCAGCGGCTACCAGCATGTGCTGGCCTGGCGCTACGTGTTCCGCATCAAGGGCGATGACGCGACCTGGGAAATCCTCGTCGACGCCAACGACAACCGCGTGCTGAAGACCAACAACCTGACCGTCAACATCAACGCCACGGTCAGCGGCGGCATCTACCCGACCACCAATACCGATACCGAAGTCGTCGTGCCGTTTCCCTTCGTCGCCGTCACCAACGGCACGGCCAAGGTCACCGACACGCTGGGCATCTACGATTATTCCAGCGGTGCGGCCACCGCCACGCTGGACGGCAAGTACTTCAAGATGGCCGACAACTGCGGTGCCATCTCGCTGGCCAATTCCACCGACGGCAACCTGGCCTTCGGCACCAGCGGCGGCACCGACTGCATTACCCCGGGCATCGGCGGCGCCGGCAACACCCACGCTTCGCGCTCGGGCTTCTATCACCTGAGCCGCATCAATGAAAAAGCGCGCACCTTCTTCCCGGCCAACACCTGGCTGCAGGGCAAGGTGACTGCGAACATGAACGTCAACAACACCTGCAATGCCTCCTGGGGCGGCGGCGTGCTGAACTTCTACAAATCCGGCCCCTCCGCCAGCGATCCCAACGTGATCTGCTCCAACACCGGCGAAATTGCCGCGGTGTTCCTGCACGAGTGGGGTCATGGCATGGACACCAACAGCGGCGGCGCGGCCAGCGAGAACGGCAGCGGCGAAGCGGTCGGCGACACCTTTGCCTTCCTCGAAACGCGCGATTCCTGCATCGGCCAGAATTTCCGCCCCGCCGCGAATTGTGCCAATTGCGACAATTGCACCGGCGTGCGCGACGTGGCCGACTTCGGCCTGTCCGCCGCCCCGGCCAAGATCGCCACGCCGGCCAACCTGGCCAACGACGCCGGCATCAACTGCGATCGCTATGCCTGTCCGTACCTGCAGCAGGGCATCTTTCCCTACCAGGGCCCGATGGGCTACGAAGGCCATTGCGAGTCGTATATCGCCTCCGGCGCCAACTGGGATCTGACCCAGGCCCTGATCGCCCGCCACGGCGCCAGCGGCTGGGCCAAGATGGACCGCATCTGGTACGCCAGCCTGACTCCGTCCAAGAGCGCCTACCGCGTCGCCAGCGGCGGCACCTGCAACATCAACGCCTCGGTCGACGGCTGTGCCGCGACCAACTGGTATACGGTCTTCCTGCCCGCCGACGACGATGACGGCAACCTGGCCAACGGCACGCCGAACGCCTGCCGCATCTGGGACGCAATGAACGCCCATGGCATTGCCTGCGGCACGCGCCCGGCCTGTACCGGCGATGCGCCCGACTTCCGCCTGACCCCTACCAACTCGCCCCAGGCGGTGTGCAAGCCGGCCAATGCCACGTTCACTATCGACACGGTCAGCGACCTGGGCTTCGTCAATCCGGTCACCCTGGCAGGCACCGGCAATCCGGCCGGCACCACGCTGGCCTTCAGCCCCAACCCGGTCGTGCCGGGCAACCCGGTCACGCTGACGGTGAACACCGCAGGCGCCAGCGCAGCCAGCAGCGGCCCCATCACCATCAACGGCACGGCGACCGCCAGCCCGGGCCATAGCGCCACGGTGAACCTGTCGATCGCCGTTGCCGCACCGGCCGCGCCGACGCTGAACACGCCGGCCAACAATGCCACCCTGGTCGACCCGGCCGTCTCGCTGACCTGGACTGCCATCCCCGGCGTGACCGCGTATGCCGTGGAAGTCGCCACCGATGCAGGGTTCGCCACCATCGTCGCCAGCAACGCCAGTGTCGCCGGCACCAGCTGGTCGCCGCCGGGCCTGCTCGCGCTGAAGAACTATTACTGGCGCGTGCGGGCCAGCAATATCTGCGGCGCCGGCAGCAACTCGACGGTATTCACCTTCAAGACCGCGCCGATCCCGGGCGACTGCGACGAAACCCAGAGCGCCAATGCGGTCTTCGGCAGCGACGTGGAAGGCGACGTGAGCGGCTGGGCCACCACCGGCAGCAGCGGCAGCTCGACCTGGGCCGTGAGTTCGGCACGTCCGTCCTCGCCGACCAAGGCGTGGCTGGCGGCCGACATCACCACCGCGTCGGATCAGCGCCTGATTTCGCCGCCCATCGTGCTGCCGGCCGGCGAAACGCCGCTGAGCCTGAGCTTCATGAGCGACCTGAACATGGAACCGCGCACGTCCGGCGGCTGCTATGACGGCGGCCTGCTGGAAATTTCCACCAATGACGGCTCCAGCTGGACCCAGGTGCCGAACGCGCAGCTGCTGACTGATCCGTATACCGGCGCCGCCGCGGCCGGTGCGGCCAACGGCCTGCAGGTGTGGTGCGGTACGCGCGCCTACAAGAAGTCCATCGTCGATCTGAACAGCTACGCCGGCCAGACCGTGCGCCTGCGCTTCCGCCTGTCCACCGATACTTCGCAGGGCTTCACGCCGCACGGCTGGTACGTGGACGATATCCGCGTGCAGAGCTGCCGCAGCGCACCGACCGACGTGATCTTCGCCAACGGCTTCCAGGCCGTCACGCCGTAAGCGAACGCGTTACGCAACATGTCCACGCAAAAGGCCGCCTTCGGGCGGCCTTTTGTCATTCTGTACAGGACTACTTTGTCGGGCGACCCATTCAGCGCAGCCCGAGCTGGCGGTCATGCAGCCTCGACAGCAGCAGCTGCGCCACGATCGCGCCGCACAGCGCGCAGAACATGTCCCATTGCGTATCCCAGATATCGCCCTGGGTGGCCAGGTAGGCATCGGCCGAACCGCCCATCAGCAGCGCCGCCCACCATTCGATGAATTCGAAGAACGCGCTGAAACTCAGGCAGGCCGCACAGACCAGGTAGAACAGCCAGCCGCCCCGCGGCAGCGGCGTACAGCGCAGCAGCAGCTCGCGCGCGAGGATGGCCGGAATGAAACCCTGGGCGAAATGGCCGAGCCGGTCGTAATTGTTGCGCGTCAGGTCGAACCAGTCGCGCCACAGGTCGCCCAACGGCGTGAGTGCATAGGTGTACTTGCCGCCGTAGATCAGGATCACGCAATGCACGGCAATCAGCCAGTACAGCAGCCGCGTCAGCGGAAAGCGCCGGTGTGTTGCCAGCAGCAGCGGAATCGCCAGCAGCACCCAGGCGATTTCCATCAGCCAGGTCAGGCGGTCGTTCGGTGCGATGCCCGACCAGACCAGCACCGCGCCGACCGCCGCGAGCAGGAACAGGCCTTCCTTGCGGCTGACCGAGGTGGCAATG
The DNA here is from genome assembly GCF_004363655.1 of Tahibacter aquaticus. Classification (GTDB taxonomy): domain Bacteria; phylum Pseudomonadota; class Gammaproteobacteria; order Xanthomonadales; family Rhodanobacteraceae; genus Tahibacter; species Tahibacter aquaticus. The sequence continues at coordinate 186,944 of NZ_SNZH01000015.1, read as the reverse complement.
CGTTCGACAGTCGAGGTGTTCACAGGCAGCCCGCGCGCAGGAAAGAGGCGCCCACCTTACGCGGGCGCCGCCTGCCTGCGCCAATAGAGCCGCTAGACAGCGAGATCGGTACCGCGCGACAGCGGCTCGAACGCGTCCAGTTCCGCCTTCAGGTGCGCGATCTTGTCGCGCAGCACCGCGACCGCATCCGAGCCGGCGGAAAAGCGCCGCGGCGGCGAATCCATCTGCGCCAGCTGCACCAGCACGCGGCCGAGCTCGGCCGGATCGCCCGCCTGCTGGTGATTGCGCGCATCGAAGAACTCGCGCAGCTGCTGCGACAGGGCCGCGTAGTCGGCAATCGCCGCGTCGCCGTGGCGGATCGAACTGGCGTCGAGGAAATCGGTGCGGAAATAGCCCGGCCCGACGATGGTCACGGCGATGCCGAACTGCGCCACTTCGTCGGCCAGCCCTTCGGAAAAGCCTTCGACGGCGAACTTGGTAGCGCAGTACAGCGAGGCGCCGGCCACGCCGCGGATACCGCCGACCGAACTGATATTGAGGATGCGTCCGCTGCGCTGGTGCCGCATCGCCGGCAATACCGCCCGCGTGACGTTGTACAGGCCGAACACATTGGTGGCGAACTGCTGCTGCACGGCGACGGCGGAAATTTCCTCGAACAGGCCGAGCTGGCCGTAGCCTGCGTTGTTCAGCAGCACATCGATGCGGCCGAAATGCGCGAGTGCCGCATCGACCGCAGCCTGCACTTGCGTGGGATCGGCGACGTCGAGCGCGAGCGGCAGCAGGCGCTCGCTGCCGATGCCGGCGAATTGCTTTTGCAGCGCAGCCAGATTGCGCCCGGTGGCGACGACACTGTCGCCGGCGGCCAGGGCGGCCTGCGCCGCCTGATAACCGATACCGCGGCTGCTGCCGGTGATGAACCAGATCTTCGACATGGGAAACCTCGTGGCGTTGGAGTGATGCCACGATGCGGTTTTCGGCGGCGGTAGCGGTAGATCGAAGCTGCGGGGGAATTGCCTGATTCTGGCCAAATTGACGGATCGCAGGATTTTGCCGATCAGACAAAGGCGTACCTGTAGCACCGCCGGCGCCGTGAAGTCCGGCGCCGAACTTCAGGGCGCGATCGTCAAACCGGCACTAACCTGCTCATCAGCCAGGAGGCGAGCGGTGCGGCCGGCAATGGGCCCTGCCTGGCCAACAGCCTGTCCACCGACGGCCGTTACCGCGTGTTCGCCAGCCGCGCGGCGAACCTGACCGGCTCCTCGCCGGCGAACACTGCCCAGATCTTTCGCCACGATGCACAAACCGGCCAACTGCAGCGGGTATCGGCCAATATCGGCGGCTCAGCGGGCAATGTGGAAAGTTACAACGCCGAGATCAGCGCCGAAGGCCGCCGCGTCGCTTTCATTGCCGCTGCGGCGGGCAATATCACCCCGCAGGACATCGGCAGAGGCGAGCGTCTGTATCGGTTCGACGCCGACAATGACAGCTATCGCGCTCTGACCTATTTCAATCGACCCGATACGGCCTATGAGATCACCCGGCTGCCGCGTTTTTCCACCGATGGCGAAAGCATCGGCTTCGTCTCGTCACGTAGCGATCTGGCCGACGACGGCAACAGCAATGTGCTGGACGTGTTCGTCGTCTACAGCTACGGCGATCCGATTTTCGCCGACGGCTTCCAGCAATGACGGCATGCGGCGAAAATGCGGTGCTGCCGCGTTGATCGCCGCCGGTGCCGAAATGCCAGCGGGCCGGACATGGCCGGCCCGCTGCAACCTCTGGAATGTGGGGAATTCCCCCTTATCAAGCGAAATCCGGGATTGACGTTCGGGCGAGGCCCAAGGCCTGCGCGCAGAAATCAATACAGGATTTTCGCCATGCCGCCAACGCCAAAAATCAAAGTCTGAAAGCCAGAACACCGCGCGATCTACCGCGCCTCGAACGAGTCCCGAAACACCCGATCGTTCCCCGCCGGAATCTCCACCGCCAGGCGTCCACTGACGAACTTGCGCTGGCGCGGCTCCGGCAGATCCTTGGCAATGACGCCGTCGTTGTACCAGACCGTGTCGCCGCTATCGGCCAGCAGTTCCAGCAACGTCGCGCCGGCACCGTCGAAATTGACGATGGTCTCGATACTGCCCGATGCCGCCAGTCCCGCCAGATCGACACTCAGCAACTGCGGCGCATCGGCCGCATTGCCGCTCCAGCGATACAGGCGGAAATCCGACGGCGCCACACCCGTCGCAGTCGCGGTAGGACCGGCGACGATCAGGTACTCGCCGTCGCTGCCGCGCACGATGTCGCGAATGCCGCGTCCGCCCAGATCCATCTCGACCGGTGCCGCGAAGCTGAGACTACCCGCTGCCGAGGAACCGCCCGCCGGTGCGTTCGCAATCGTGCTGCGCAGATTGGTCGCGTGCACCAGCAGTGCCTTGGTCCGTTGTGTGGTCGGCAGCAGCGGCGCGCGGAAGGCGATGAACAGGCCGTTTTCGTCCGGCGCGATGGCCAGGCCTTCGATATTGAATCCGTCGTCGCGCTCGGGCGCGATGCCGGTTGCCGCGCTGGCGGCAAGGCCAAGTGCATTGGCACCGAGACCATGGCCGTTGCTGCTGTCCCAGGCCACCAGGTCGGCACGCAGGAAATCGTAGCGCGCGACATAGCTCAGCATGGTGGCAGCGCCGCTGCCGCTGAGGCGTGTGGCAAACACGCGCTGGCGATTCGGCCGCGCCGCGCCGTTGTCTTTCTTGTTGGAATGCGAGCCGGTCCAGTAGATCAGGTCGCCGCTGCGCGCAACGCCTTCGATATCCACTTCGCGCGGCACGCCGCCGTCGATATCGGTCAGGGCCAGCGCAGCGGTGAAATCGAAACCGTTATGCGCCAGGCCGGAAGCGTCGCGCGGATACAGGCGCAGGTTCTGGCCTTCGTCGTCGGCGACCAGCATATGGTCGCCGCTGACGATCGCCGCGGATGCATCGCTGGCACCGGTGAAATGGCGCTCGGCCGCGATGCTGGAACGCGAAGCCGCATAGCTGATCACATAGCTGCCGGTCTTGTTGTCGGCATCGGTCGCGCGCAGTGTGATGCTGGCATAGCCCACGCCCTGCGGCACGATGCGCAGGGTACGCGTGGCACCGCTGCCGCTGAGTAGCAGGCCGCTGCTGTCGACCACGGTGGCATTGCTGCTGCTGGCGGTGACGACCAGCGCTGCCGCATCGCCATCGCTGTCGCTGAAATTCAGCGCGATGCCGGCGACGGCAGCCGGATCGGTCGCATCGCCGATGGTGCCGGCGACGGCCCCGGCAGCATTCACCGCCAGGTCGAGGCGCGGCGTGGTATTGGCCACGTCGATCGTCACCACCGGCGTGCCGGCCGAGGTATTGCAGGGATCGAAGTCGAACTGGCGGCGCTCGCTGCGGCCGGGACTGCCGATGGCGCCGCCACCGGATGCGCGGGAATTCTCCACATCCGCAAGACTGGACAAAGTCCACTGCAGGATGGCATCCTGGCCCAGGCCGGCGGCGGAAACCCAGCCGCTCTTGTCCTTGGTGCGTATCGATCCGGCAATGCCCTGGTCGTTATAGGTCAGGCGATCGACGCGCTGGTTGGCCGCATCGTAGAGATTGATCTGGTCGGCACGGCCCAGGCCGGTGGTATTGCCACCGATCACCTTCACGCCGCTGCACAGGTTCCAGGCACTGCGGAACGCCGCGGCCGTGCTGTCGGTGAACAGCACCGACTCGCCCGGCTGCACCGTACCGAAAGCGCCCAGACCGACGGTGCCGGGCGCATTGCTGTCGTCGTCGAAACTCCAGCCGCTCATGTCGACTGCTGTTGCACCGACATTGGTGAATTCGACAAACTCGCCATCCGGGCCGTCGTACATGAATTCGGTGATGCGCATCTGCGCGTTGGCGCACGCGGCAACAGTGGCGAAGCTGGCGCAGAGCGCGAGCAGTAGCGGCTTCTTCATGCGATCCCCTGGATTCGGCGGCAATAAGCCGCGCAGTGTGGCCAGGCGCAATGACGCGTTCGTTACAGCGGTCACACGGGCATTAACGTCCACGTTACGCAGGCAGTGCCGGGGCTGGGCCAGAATTCCGAGTCGTGCGGCGCTTTGGCTGCACTTTCGGCTGTGGAGTGCTGCATTGTTCTCAGGTTTCGCGAAATCCATCACGCTTTGCGCCGCGGCGCTCGCTGCTCCCTCGCTCGCGCTTGCGGGCCCTGTCGCCGATCGCATCGCCACGACCGGCTTTACGTTGCCGGCCACGGGCAGCGGCACCTCATCCAGCTACTGTGTCGGCGGTTTCTGCAGCATAGGCCCGCGCCTGTATCTGGCGCCGCGCAGCGACGGCAGCTATTGGCTGGGCTGGAGCGGCAGCGACGGCGGCGGCCGCATCAGCCTGCTCAGTGGCAGCAGCATCGCCAGCACCTTTGTCTTTGCCGGCGAAGAAATCCGCGGACTCATCGCCCACGACGACGGCAGTTTCGCCGCGCTGCTGCGGCGCAGTGCTGACAACACGCTGCGCCTGAGCCGGCGCAGCGCGAGCAATGCACAGGTGTTTTCCACGGCGATCACGAACTCCGTCGCGATCGTGCAGCAGAACACCGGCGATGCACGCCTGGCCTATGGCAACGGGCGCTATGCCGCGTATTTCTCCGTACATGGATCGGTCGGTGACTACGACGGCCACGAAGGCGACCAGCTGACCTATCTCAACGATGCCGGCGGTATTGTCAGCGGCGGCTGGAACTGGGGCTGCTCGCACCAGATGGCCGGCCTGGTCGGCTACCACGCCGGCATGAATACCTTCAGCGCGATCTGCATGTCCGATTGTTATGCGAGCAAAGGCATTCTGTACAACAACAGTCGCAACCTGTTTGCCGTCGATGGCGGTTGCAATGGCACGGTCTGGGGCCAGTTCGGCCAGCTGGCCGCGGCCGACAGCAGCTGGAAACTCGCCTTCGTCGCACAGGACCGGCCCAGCTATCCCGCCCAGGGCGTAGGCCTGCTCAACTTCACCGCGACGGCCGCGGTGACACCGTCGGTAAAGTGGCTGACCAATACCACGGGCACCAGCGAACGCGATCCGGTGCTGGCGCGCATCGGCACCACATCGCCGGAACGGTTCCTGGTGGGCTGGCGCGAAAGCGCGGCGTTCAAGCTGGGCGTCATCGATGCGGCGGGCAATTTCACCGTTGCGCTGGAGACAGTCGCCGGCATCGGCTGGGGCAATCGCGACGAATCCTTGCGCAGCGCCCCGGGCGGCAAAGTGGCCTGGGTTTCATTGCCGGCGAATTCCACTAGTCTGAAATTGCATGTGTACAGCGGTGGTGCCGGGGATGCGATTTTTACGGGAGGTTTTCAGTAGGGGCATAGTCATCGTCCCGAGCGCCGACGGCAGCGAGCCTGTGCGCATCACGATGCGGACGCTATAGCCCTCGTCTCCCCACAGCTTGGAAGAGAGGAAGCTATAGCGACGCAACCGTTCAGCACTCTGCGCCACCGTTGTCGGTGAAGAAGCCCATCGATCCAGCGGCACTATTTCCCCGCCGCATGCCGCGCAAACAGATGCTTCAGCGGCGACAGCGCATTCACCGCCCGCAAGCCCAGGCCGCGCGCAAACACGACGGGTTCGAACTCGCTGCGGAACAGGCGATTGATGCCGTCCATGCCCCAGGCCGAAACGGTGTTGTCGCTGCGCCGGCGCCGTTCGTAGCGGCGCAGCACGGTATCGCTGCCGATGTCGCGGCCGAGGTCCTGCGCCTGCATCACCGCCTCGACCAAGGCGCTGACATCGCGCAGGCCGAGGTTGACGCCCTGCCCACCCAGCGGATGCACGACGTGCGCCGCATCGCCAGCCAGGGCGAAGCGCGGTGCGATATAGCGTTCGGCCAGCAGCAGGCGCAGCGGGAATTCCGCCCGCGCCGAGGTGGAAAGTATCGGGCCGAGGCGGAAGTCGAAGGCGCAGCCGAGTTCGCGCAAGAATTCCACTTCGGGCATTTCGCGCAGTTCGCGGCATTGTTGCGGCGGCAGCGACCAGACGATGGAACAGCGTCCGTCGGCCAGCGGCAGGAAAGCCAGGCTGCCGCTGGGCAGGAAGCGCTGCCAGGCGGTGTCTTCGTGGGCGCGTTCGGTCTGCACATGCGCGACCAGGGCATGCTGGTCGTAGACATGGCCGCCGGCGCCGATGCCGAGCATTGCCCGCAGCGGCGAGGCGCCACCGTCGGCGGCAATCACGACACGGGCCTGGACCTTGCTGTCGTCGTCCAGGCGCAGGCTGCGTGCTTCGCCCTCGTCTTCGGTCGCCACGACGCGGCCGGGGCAGCGCAGCGCGACACCGCTTTCGTTTTCCAGTGCCTGCCACAGGCAGTGCTGGATCAGGCGGTTTTCCACGATCCAGCCCAGTTCGCTGCCGCCTTCCTGCGCGGCGTCGAAATCGAGGCGGGCGCCGTTGCCGCTGTCCCAGACGTGCATATGCCGGTACGCCGCCGCGCGCGCGGCACGGATGCGCGGCCACACGCCCAGATCGTCGAACAGATCGATGCTCGACGGCGCCAGCGCGACCACGCGCAGATCGACTTCGTCGGCGGCGCTCCAGGCGGGCGGCGCACGTTCCTCGACCAGGGCGACGCGCAGGCCACGCCGGGCCAGGGCCAGCGCCGTCGCGCTGCCGACCATGCCGGCGCCGACGACGGCGATATCGAACAGCTTGCGCGATCTCATGGACGTGCTCCGAGTGCATAGGCGGTAGGTGGACCGCGGAAACCCATGCCGCGGCGCGCGATGGCATCGCCCAGGCCGGGCAGGCCGTCGGCCAGCAGCAGGCCGAGGCTGCGCAGCGGCGCAAGTGCGGCCGACGGATGGCAGGCCAGGCGCACCAGGCCGTCGCTGAAGGCAAGTACGCCGTCGCGGTCTTCGCGACGCTGCTGCGCATAGGCCTGCAGCAGATCGACGGCACCGGGGTCGCCGCCGCGGCGCTGTTGCGCGATGAGCGACTGGGCCAGGTTCAGCGCATCGCGCAGGCCGAGGTTGAAGCCTTGCGCACCGATGGGGTGGATGGTCTGCGCCGCATTGCCGATCAGCACGCAGCGCGGCGCGACCAGGCTGCGCGCGACGACGCGGCGGATGGTGTGCGCGCTGCGCCTGCCGACGCGGCTGAAGCGGCCGGCGCGCCAGCCGAAACGCTGCTGCGCGTAGGCAAGGAATTGCGTGTCGTCGAAGGCCTGCACGGCGGCGGCTTCGGCATGCGCCAAGCTCAGCACCAGGCCGGCGCGGCGCTCGGCCAGCGGCAGCAGGGCCAGCGGCCCGCTGTCGCTGAAGCGTTCGTAGGCCAGGCCGGCCAGGTCGCGCTCGGGCTTGAGCGAACAGACGACCAGGGTCTGGCCGTAGTCAGTGTCGTCGGTGCCGATGCCGGCCAGCGCGCGCACGCGCGACGGCGTGCCGTCGGCGCCGATCAGCAGGCGCGTGGTGATCGACTGCTCGTCCTGCCCACTGCGCAGGCGCAGGGCGACGTGGTCGGCCGCGGCTACCGCATCCAGCAGCTCGGCCGGCTGGTAGCGTTGTATCCCTGTGCATTGCTGCATTTCTTGCGCCAGCGCGGCGCCGAGTTCGCGCGCGGGAATCACCGCGCCGAAGGCGTCCAGTCCCTGGCGCCGGGCATCCAGGCGCAGGCTGCCGAATTCGCCCGCGCGGCTGATATGGATGCGCCGTATCGGGCTGGCCGTGGCGGCCAGATGACGCCAGACGCCCAGGCTGTCCAGGGCGACGGTACTCGCCCGGGCCAGGGCGAGATTGCGTTCGTCTTCGCGCGGCTGCGCGTGCTCGCGCGGCGCGGCGGCTTCGATCAAGGCCAGTTTCAGGCCGCTGTCGTGCAAGGCGATGGCGAGGCTGGAGCCGACCAGGCCGCTGCCGACCAGGGTTACGTCATAGTGCGCTGTCATCGGCCAATGATAAGCGGCACGGGCCGCGGCAGGCGCAAGCGCCTACTGAGGCGGGGTGACGCAGCGGCATATGCGTTGACGCTGGCAGACCCGGCTTCTACGCTCGCCGTCCCTCCTGGGAAGGTCCGCATGATCCCGCTGCTGCGCCTGTTCGCCACCGCCGTGACGTTTCTGACGCGGCTGCCGCTGGCGCGCTGGAGTTATGCCGAACCGGAACGCCTGGCCCAGGCCTCGGTGTTCTTTCCGCTGGTCGGTGCCGTCGTCGCCGCCATCGCGGCGGGCGCGGCCTGGCTGTCGCTGCAGTTGCTGCCGCCTGCGCTGGCGCCCTGGTGCGCGCTGGCTACGGCGATTGCCGTGACCGGCGGCTTCCACGAAGACGGCCTGGCCGATACGGCCGACGGCCTGGGTGGCGGTTTCAGCCGCGAACGCAAGCTGGAGATCATGCGCGACAGCCGCATCGGCAGTTATGCCGGGCTGGCCCTGATCGTGGTGCTGGGCGGCAAGTACCTGGCACTGGCGCAGCTGAGCCCGGCCAACCTGTTCCTTGCCCTGGGCCTGGGCCACGTGCTGGCGCGCTGGAGCGTGTTGCCGCTGGCCGCCCTGCTGCCGTATGCGCGCGAAGGTGCCGCGGCGAACAAACCCGTGGCTGACGGCATAGGCGCACGCCAGGTCATCGCGGCTACGCTGCTCAGCGCAGCCCTGGTTGCCGCGGCCGGCTGGCTGGCCGTGCTGGCGGCGCTGGTCAGCCTGATCGTGGTCGCGCTGGCGGGGCTGTATTTCCGCCGCCAGCTCGGCGGCATTACCGGCGACACCCTGGGTGCGGCGAACCAGTTCGTCGAACTGGCCTGTTACCTGGCCGTAGCGGGAGCACAGCGATGGACCTGATCCTGGTACGCCACGGCGATTCGGAAGCCACACCCGGCCTGTGCATAGGCCAGACCGACGTGGCCCTGTCCAGCGAAGGTTTCCTGTCCATCCAGCGCCTGGCTGCGCATTGGCAAGGTTCGGCGCCGCGTTTCCTGTTCTGCAGCGATCTGCGCCGGGCGCAGCAGTCGGCGCAGATCTTCGCCGCGCGCTTCGCCATCGAACCACTGGCCGATCCGCGCCTGCGCGAGCTGGACCTGGGCGAATGGGACGGCGAACGCTGGGACGCCATCGCTGCCAAGGATCCGGTGCGCTATCGCCACTGGGCCGACAACTGGGTGATCCAGGAAGCGCCCGGTGGCGAGAGTTTCAGCGACGTGATCCGCCGCACGGGCGCCTGGCTGGCGTCCCTGCTCGGCTCTATGGCGGACGACGATCTCGTGCTGACGGTGGCACATGCAGGCTCGATCCGCGCCCTGCTCTGCCATGCCCTGGGACTGCCGCCGGCCAAGGCCTTCGCGATCGGCCTGGGCCATGCCCGCGCCAGCCGTATCCGCTATCGCATGGGACAGTTTGAAGTAAGCTACACGAATGCCTCGCGCTTCGAAGCCGATGCCTGAGCGTCGCAGCGCTGCCGCCGGCCGGTTCCGTCGCCGCGGCACCACAAATCTCATTGGAAACCTTTCCACTCGCACCCAACCGGCCGCGTAGCTGCCGCCATTCCGAGACCTTCCGACACCCATGGGCAACCGACTTTCCAAGATCTATACCCGCACCGGCGACGACGGCAGCACCGGCCTGGGCGACGGCTCGCGCGTGCGCAAGGATTCGGCCCGGGTCAATGCCTATGGCACCGTGGACGAACTCAACAGCACCATCGGCATGCTGCTGGCGCAGGACATGGACGAAGCCATGCGCGAATGCCTGGTACAGGTGCAGCACGACCTGTTCGATCTCGGCGGCGAGCTGTGCATACCGGGCATGGCCATGGTGTTCGACGACGACATCACGCGCCTTGAAAATGTGCTCGATTCCTTCAACGCCGACCTGCCGCCGCTGAAAGACTTCATCCTGCCCGGCGGCGGCATGGCCGCAGCGACCTGTCACCTGGCGCGCACCGTCTGCCGCCGCGCCGAGCGCGAAGTGGTGACCCTGGGCCAGCTGGAAGAAATCCGGCCCGAGGCGACGCGCTATCTGAACCGCCTGTCCGACCTGCTGTTCGTGCTGGCCCGCGTACTCGCCCGCGCCAGCGGCCACGGCGAGGTGCTGTGGCAGCACGAGCGGCGCAAGAAGCCCAAGGCCTGACCAGCGAGGACAGCCGCCGCCATGCAACTCGCTCTGTATACCCACGCCAGCTGCCTGCGCCATGAGCCCGGCGCCGGCCATCCGGAATCGCCGGCACGCCTGAAAGCCGTGCTGGAAGCGCTGGACACCGACCGCTTTGCCGGCGTCGACCGCATCGAAGCGCCGCGCGCCACGCGCGAACAGTTGCTGCGCGCGCACAGCCCGGGCCAGGTCGAAGCCGTCTTCGCCCAGGCACCGCAGGAAGGCGACGTACGCATCGACGCCGACACGGTGATGAGCACGGGCTCGCTCGAAGCCGCCCTGCGTGCAGCCGGCGCCGTCTGCGCCGCGGTCGACGCGGTGATCGACGCACAGCACGAACGCGCCTTCTGCGCCGTGCGCCCGCCCGGCCACCACGCCACGCATGCACAGGCCATGGGTTTTTGCCTTTTCAACAATGTTGCCATTGGCGCTACGCATGCATTGGCCCGCGGGCTGCAGCGCGTCGCCATCGTCGATTTCGATGTCCACCACGGCAACGGCAGCCAGGACATCTTCGAGAACGAGGCGCGCGTGCTGTACGCCTCCACCCACGAAATGCCGCTGTATCCCGGCAGCGGCCTGCGCCGCGAGACCGGCGTGGGCAATATCGTCAACGAGCCGCTGCCATCGGGCGGTGGCAGCGGCGAATTCCGCACGGCCTATCGCGAACGCATCCTGCCCGCGCTGAATGCATTCAAGCCGCAGCTGCTGCTGATTTCCGCCGGCTTCGACGCGCACAAGCTCGACCCGCTGGCCAATCTCAACCTCGACGCCGAGGACTACGCCTGGGTCACGCAGGAATTGCTGGACATTGCGCGCAAGCATGCGCGCGGCCGCGTCGTATCCACGCTGGAAGGCGGCTACAGCCTGACTGCGCTGCGCCAGTCGGTGCAGGCGCATGTGGCCGCGCTGCTGGACTGACCCACACCTGACAGTTTTGTGCCTGCGACTGCGTCCTTGGCGACGAACCCCGCGCTGCTGCGGGGACGTCACGAGGTTACGTTCATGGTTCGCCGCTTGCTGGGCTTGTTTGCGTTGCTGTTGACCCTGGCGGCGAACCGCCCGGCCCAGGCCTTGCAATTGCCGTGGTTCGACGGCGTGTTCAAGAGCATAGGCACGAACATCGCCTGCGTCAGCGATCCGCCCATCCTGCAGACGCGGGTACAGGCCTATACCGGCTATACCTTGCTGCCGCCGAACCTGACGCCGGCCATCGGCGAAGTGTTCTATACCCACCTGATCATCAGCCACCCGGGCAATCCCTGCGGCGGCAGCGTGATCGGCCTGGAACTGCTGCTGCCCAACGGCATCACACCGGCCATCTCGACCGACAACCCCGCCTTCTGCTTCGCCCGCGTGCCGAACGGCCCGCGCCTGATCAACCTGGGCAACGATTCGGGCTATGGCTGTCCGCAGCAGCTGAGCCAGGGGCTGGAGGGCTATGCCATCCGCGCACCGCGCAATACCGCCGAGGGTGGCGCCTGGCGCTCGGCACAAGGTATCTGGCTGGAATTCCTCATACCGGTGGTGTCCAGCGTGCCGCAGGCAGGCGACCAGCAGATCCGGTACCGCGTGAATCCGGATATCGGTGTGGTGGGCTATCCGTCGGTGCCGGTGATAGTGAACAACGATGTGGTGTTCCGCACGTCCAACGAGGGCAATGTGTTGTCGCTGGACGTGTGTTCGCTGACGCCGGTGGCGCAGGGGTGTTGAAGCGTTTTTGCGGGGCTTGAGCGGGAATGGCAGGCGGGATGGCGTGTGCCGACCGCTGCTCGCGCCTGGGCTGATCGGCGAAATTCGTGTGGCAAGGCTCGCCCCTTGCCCCAGCCCTTTACCCGGCCGTGTCGAAGGAGAAGGAACACCGCCTGGCCCTCTCCTCCAAACGTGTTTGGCGGAGAGGGCTGCCGCTCAAATCAACCTCGACGACTGGTTGTAGCGACACAGCAACACTCAGGTCAGCTTTTCCCAGCTTCATCGGCAGCCGCAAACCCTAGCGCCGCCGAATTGATGCAATACCTCAGCCCCGTAGGCTTGGGCCCGTCCGGAAACACATGCCCCAGGTGCGACTCGCAGCGGGCGCAACGCACCTCGACGCGGCGCATGCCATGGGTTTCGTCGACATGCTCGCTCACCGCCGCCGCCTGCAGCGGCTGGAAATAGCTGGGCCAGCCACTGCCCGAGTCGTATTTGCTGTCCGAACCGAACAGTTCGGCCTGGCAGGCGGCGCAGTGGTAGATGCCGCGTTCGTGGTGATCCCAGTACTGGCCGGTAAATGCCCGCTCGGTGGCCGAGCAGCGGCAGATGGCGTACTGCTCGGGGGTCAGTTCTTCACGCCATTCGGCGTCGGTCTTTTCGATCTTGGTATTCATGGTTGCTCCGAAATAGGGCCGTACGGCTGAACCTCAAGCAAGCAAGATCAAGCACTTGCCAATGTGCCGATTGCTGCCATGGTCGGCTTTCGGGCATCTTACGCGCCTCACCCGTCTGCCAAAGACCTGACCGTGCCGCGCAATCTTTCGCGTACTCCCCGCCTGCGCCTGCTGGTGCAGGCCACCGTACTGTGTCTGTACGGCCTGAATGCCCATGCCGCCAAGCCCGCGGCCTGCCTGCCGGGCAGCGATCAATGCCCGCGCAAATCCGACGATTTCAGCCTGTGCAAGCCGAACGCGCTGCTGGCGTTCTATGTGCCCGGCCTGCCGACCAGCGGCGTGCGCGAACAGGCCGAGACCGATTTCAGCGCAGACCGATTCCAGTCCGCCGACACCACGAAGTACGTATTGCAGGGCAAGGCGCGCATCCAGCGCCTGGACCAGCTGATCCAGTCCGACGAGCTGACCTACTGGACCGAAACCACGGCTTGGCTCGCCACCGGCAATGTGCGCTACCAGGACAGCAGCATGCTGCTGTCGGCCAGCAAGGCTCAGGGCAAGACCACGCCGAGCACCGCCGTGCTGGACGACGCGCGCTTCCAGATGCTCACGTCGCGCGGCAACGGCAGCGCGGCCCAGGCCGAACTGCTCGACGACGAGCACGCGCACATGAAGATGGTGCGCTTCTCCACCTGCGATCCCGACCAGCCCAGCTGGGAGATCCGCGCCAAGGACCTGAACATCGACCAGGCCGAAGGCATCGCCCGCGGCCATGATGTCACCCTGCGTGTCGGCGACGTGCCGGTGCTGTGGCTGCCGTATGCGCGCTTTCCCACCGACGACCGGCGCCAGAGCGGCTTCCTCTATCCGAGCTTCGGCTTCAACGGCAACAGCGGCCTCGATTTCACCCTGCCGTATTACTTCAACCTGGCCGAGAACTACGACCTGACCCTGTTCCCGCGCCTGGTCACCCAGCGCGGCTTCATGGCCGGCGCCGAATTCCGCTACCTCACCGACAGCAGCCGCGGCCAGATCGACGGCAGCTGGATGTCGAACGACCGCCGCGCCGAGCGCGAACGCGGCGCCTGGCATTGGGACAACTTCACCTCGATCTCGTCGAACTGGAATTTCACCGCCAATATCAACGGCGTGTCGGACAAACGCTATTTCGAGGACTTCGGCGACAGCCTGTCCTCGGTCGCCACCAGCCTGCTGCCGTCCAGTGCCTACCTCAACGGCCGCGGCCGCGGCTGGAGCGCCAGCATCGGCGGCGACAAGTACCAGATCACCGATCCCACCCTGTCCGACCAGTTCGAACCTTACCGGCGCCTGCCTCGCGCCACCTTCGAAGGCGATTTCGGCCTGCTCGGCAGCCTGCGCGGCGGCGTGAAGTCGGAATTCGTCGCCTTCGACAAGGATTGCTTCACGATCGACGGCACGCGCACCTGCCCGACCACCGGCCAGCGCCTGGACCTGTACCCGTACCTGAGCCTGCCCATGGAAGGCGCGTCGTGGTTCCTGCGCCCCGAATTCGGCGTACGCCACACGCGTTACGACGTGCAGACCGAGCTGGCCGACGGCAGCCGCCGGAAAGCCTCGCCCGACCGCACCACGCCGATCAGCAGCCTGGACATGGGCCTGGTGTTCGAACGCGACGCCAACCTGTTCGGCAAGAGCTATACCCAGACGCTGGAACCGCGCCTGTTCTACCTCTACGTGCCCTACCGCAACCAGGACCAGCTGCCGCTGTTCGACGCACAGTTGCTGAGCTTCGACTTCCCGCAGCTGTTCACCACCAATCGCTATACCGGCGCCGACCGCCAGATGGACGCGAACAACCTGACCGCCGCCGTCACTACGCGCCTGCTGGAAAGCGCGACCGGTACCGAGCGCCTGTCGGCCAGCCTGGGCCAGATCCGCTATTTCGACGACCAGCGCGTACAGCTGTACGGCGCACCGACGCGCTATTCCGGCTCGGACTACGTAGCCGAACTGGACGTGCATCTGAACGACCGCTGGCGCCTGCGCGTAGCCGACCAGTGGGACCCGAACAACGACCGCACCGACCTGTCGGCCATCAGCGTGCAGCGCAAGTTCCTCGGCGACGGCGTGCTGAACCTGTCGTACCGCTACCGCCGCGATTTCCTCGAACAGACCGACATTTCGGCGCTGATACCGCTGAATGACAAATGGCGCCTGATCGGCCGCTGGAATTATTCCCTGCGCGACCGCAAGCCGCTGGAAACCCTGTTCGGCGTGGAGCGCGACTCCTGCTGCGTGGTCTGGCGCCTGCTCGCGCGGCACTACCTGCGCGATGCCAGCGGCGAGGCCAACGACGCCCTGTACTTCGAAATGGAGCTGAAGGGCCTGGGCGCGATCGGCCAGAAAACCGGCGATTTCCTGCGCCGTGGTATCCTCGGCTATCAATAAAACGGTTCGGTGCCTGACCGTTCAGGCACCAGTCCAGGGCGACGTGCACACTCGTCGCCCGATCGCGGAGCCGGTTCCGGCCCGCGCTATTCCAAAGCTCTTCACGGACCTGCGATGAACAAGCCTGCGCTCGCGTTTGCCCTGCTGATCACTCTGTTCTCGGCCGCGGCGCCGGCCCAATTCCTCGCCCCACCCGCTGCGCAGACGCCGAACCCGGCGGCCCAGCAGCCGGTACGCGACGACGGCTCCCTCGACCGCATCGTGGCCATCGTCGACGAAGACGTGGTGTTGCAAAGCGAGCTGGACCGCGCCGTCACCCAGGTGCTGGCCCAGTACCAGCGCAATCCGCAACAGCTGCCGCCCCGCAATATCCTCGAACGCCAGGTACTCGACCGCCTGATCATGACCCGCCTGCAGGTCGCGAAGGCCAGCCAGACCGGCGTGCGCATCGGCGACGTGGAAATCGAACAAGCCATCGGCAATATCGCGCGCAGCAACAAGATGGACGTCGACCAGCTGCGCACGGCCATCGCCCGCGACGGCCTCAGCTACGAAGAATTCCGCCGCAACCTGCGCGACGAGCTGACCACCCAGCGCCTGCGCCAGCGCGTCGCCCAGTCGGCCCAGGTCAGCGACGCCGAAATCGACATCATGCTCGCCAGCAACAGCCTGAAGACCGGCGAAGTGCGCCTGTCGCACATCCTGGTCGGCGTGCCCGACGGCGCCAGCGCCGAACAGATCTCGGCCGCTCGCGAGAAAGCCGAGAAAGTGCGCCGCGACATCGAAAGCACGGGCGACTTCACCGCCGTGGCCATGCGTTCCTCCGATGCCGGCGACGCCCTCGAAGGCGGCGACCTGGGCTGGCGCCGCTACGACCAGGTACCGGAAGTGTTCTCCGACCTGCTGCAGGGCATGAGCGTAGGCCAGGTTTCCCAGGCCGTGCGCGGCCCCAGCGGCTTCCACATCCTCAAGCTGGTGGAAAAGCGCGAGCAGGGCACGCAGATGGTCACCGAGTTCCACGCCCAGCACATGATGATCAAGGTCACCGAACTGGTCGGCGAAGCCGAGGCGGAAAAGAAGATCAAGGATCTGCGCCGCCGCGTCGAATCCGGCGAAGATTTCGCCGCACTGGCCAAGGCCAATTCCGAAGACAACACCAGCGCCAACGCCGGCGGCGACATGGGCTGGTTCCCGATCGACACCTACGGTCCGCAAGTCGGCGAAGTGATCAGCCAGCTCAAGGACGGCGAACTGAGCCAGCCGTTCCGCAGCAATGTCGGCTTCCACTTCGTCAAGCGCCTGGGCATGCGCGAACTCGACCGCACCGCCGACGCGCGCCGCGCCCAGGCGCGCGAAGCGATCCAGCAGCGCAAGGCCGAGGACGAGTACGAAAACCTCATGCGCCAGCTCAAGTCCGAGGCCTATATCGAATACCGCCTGGCCGGTTTCGATACCAAGGGCGAGCCCAAGACCGGCAGCTGAGGCAACACCGCATTAGTACAGGAGTGGAACGTTTGACAATGCCATCCGTGTCGAACCGCTCCACCCGCAGCGCGCAGCGGGCGCGCACATGAACGCACCGCTGCCGCGCCTGGCCATCACCCTGGGCGAGCCGGCCGGCATAGGGCCAGAACTGGTCGCCGAGCTGGCCCGCAGCGACATTGCCGCCGACCTGATCGCCGTTGGCGATGCCAACCTGCTGCAGGCCGCGGCGCGCTCGCGCGGCATCGAGCTGCACCTCGTTGCCGACGACGGCCAGCCCATTGCCGGCCGCCAGCCCGGCAGCCTGCGTCTGGTCGCGGTCGATCTGGCAGCAGATGTCGTACCGGGCCAGCTCGACAAAGCCAATGCGGGCTATGTGCTGTCGACCCTGGCACGCGCCTGCGACGGCTGCCTGGCCGGCGAGTTCGACGCCGTCGTCACCGCGCCGGTACAGAAAAGCATCATCAACGACGCCGGCATTCCGTTCTCGGGCCATACCGAATACTTCGCCCTGCGTGCCGGTAGCGACGTCGTCATGATGCTGGTGGCGAACGACCTGCGCGTCGCTCTCGCCACTACCCACCTGCCGCTGTCGGCCGTACCGGCCGCGATCACCCGCGCCAGCCTGGAAACCACGCTGCGCATCGTGCAGCGCGACCTGCTGGGCAAATTCGCCATCGCCCAGCCGCGCATCCTGGTGCTGGGCCTGAACCCGCATGCGGGCGAAGGCGGCCATCTGGGCCGCGAGGAAATCGACATCATCGAACCCTTGCTGCGCGACCTGCGCGGCGAAGGCCTGCAGCTGACCGGTCCGCTGCCGGCGGATACCGCCTTCCTGCCCAGCCATCTGGCCAAGGCCGATGCAGTACTCGCCATGTACCACGACCAGGGCCTGCCCGTGCTCAAGGCGCTGGGCTTTGGCCATGCGGTGAATATCACGCTGGGCCTGCCGTTTATCCGCACCTCGGTCGATCACGGCACCGCGTTGGATCTGGCCGGAAAGGGTGTGGCCGAGGCAGGCAGCCTGATCGCGGCGACGCGGCTGGCGCTGGACCTGGCATTGCGGCGTCGCGCGGCGGATTGAAGCCGCGAACCGTCGCTTGGCGGCGAGCCGCAGGCGAACCCCGGCATCGCGGTGTCAGCGCAACAAAAAGCCCACGCAGAAGCCGCTTTCCCGCCCACATTGCGGCAATGTAGACAATTCCTTCGGCAAGGGTTCTTTGATGGTGCCGCACCGCGATGCCGGGGTTCGCCTGCGGCTTGCTCCAGCCTGACGATGCTTTTCAGCGCCCCGCCGGTCAATGCCGCATGGACGATGAGACAGGGGACAGTCCGATTTTTTTCGAACCTGTCGCCCGCGCCTGTGGGAAAACCCGCCCGCCCGCTGAGGAAATGCGCCGATTGCCCTACGCCAGCGAGTGAAGGCATGGTGAAGCCCTGGAAACTGTGGCGGCCGCCATCGGCCGCGGGGGGCGCAGCAACCCTGCAACGATCCGGGTCGAGGAGAACCGCATGGACCGCTGCGCCAGCGCCACCGCGCCGCCTTCAGAGCCGTCCACCGCTGCCGTGGTGTCCGACACGCGCGAAACCGCGCCAGCGGTGAACGCCGCAAGCGTGATGCATGCTGCAGGCTTCCCCGTCGCAGCGCCCGCATCGGGTCTGCCCACCACAACGCCCGCCACAGATGCATCGGATGCCCAGGATGCATCGGATGCGGCAAATGCGGTAAACCGCACAAACGAAACAAATACTGCAGCCAGCCCCGGCCGGCGCCACTTCCTCGCCAGCCTCGTCGCCGCGCCACTGCTGACCATCGCCGTGCGCCTGGGCCTGGGCGAAGAAGCCCAGGCCAGCAGTGCCAGCGTCACCGCCATCGGCCTGCCCGACGTGGTCGACCTGGGCGATGTGCTGATCCTCGCTGGCGCGCTGACCGCCTTCGCGGTACTGCTGGAAGTGGATGCGCAGGATCGCGTGCACCTGGAACTGCCACGCGCCGAAGTCGGCCAGGGCATCACCACGGCTGCGGCCATGATCGTCGCCGAGGAACTCGATGCGCGGCTGGAACAGCTCGACGTGCAACTCAGCCCGGCCCGGCCCGAATTCGCCTTCAACCAGCTGACCGGTTCGTCCAATGCCATCCGTTCGCTCTGGCTGCCACTGCGCGCCGCCGCGGCGGCAGCCAGAGCACGCCTGGTCACCGCCGCTGCGCAGCGCTGGAGCCTGCCGGCGAGCACACTGGTCACACGGCGCGGCGAAGTGATCGCCGGCGATGGCCGGCGCGCCAGCTACGGTTCGCTGTCCGCCGCCGCGGCGCAGGTCGTCCTGCCCGCCATCGCGCCCACGCTGAAACCCCAGGCCCGCTTCGATCTGGTGGGCACCCCGACCGGCCGCCTCGACGCGCGCGACATCGTCACCGGCAAAGCCCGCTACGCGATGGATCTGCAGATTCCCGGCGCGCTGCCGACGGTCGTCGCCCGTGCGCCGACCCTGGGCGGCCGCGTCCGCCGCTACAGCGATGCGGCGGCAAGAATGCTGCCGGGTGTCGTCGCCATCACCGAGATCGACAGCGGCATCGCCGTCGTTGCCGAAACCTTCGACCAGGCCTTCAAGGCCCGCGATGCCCTGCAGATCGAGTGGCAGGCAGGCCCGCTCGCCAGCCTGTCCGACACGCAGATCCGCGCGCGCCTGCGCAACGCCGTGCCGCCTTTGCTGCTGCCGCCCCTGCTCAGCGCCACGGTCGAGGCGAATTTCGAGTTCGCCTTCGTCAGCCACGCGCCGCTGGAAACCCTCGGCGCGGTCGCCGACGTACGCGAGCACAGTGCCGAGATCTGGTATGCCGGCAAATCGCCGATCATCGCGCAGCAGACCATCGCCGCACGCCTGGGCCTGCCCGTGTCGCAGGTGCACGTTCACGTGATCCGCGGCGGCGGCTCGTTCGGCCGGCGCCTGTTCTTCGACGCCGCGCTGGAAGCCGCGCAGATTTCCCAGCGCCTGCGCCGACCGGTCAAGCTGATGTGGACGCGCAACGACGACATGCGCCACGGCCGCATGCGTCCGGCCAGTTTCCATCGCGCCCGCGCCACCCATCTGCTGGGCCGCGTGCTGAGCTACGAACACCGCATGGCCGCGGTACAGACCGACCTGCGCCACGGCGCCGGCGAAGCGCTGACGGCGCTCGGCTTCAGCCTGGCACCCGCGGTGGCCAGCCAGGCGTTCTACGCGCTGACGCAAAACCTTCCCTACGACTTCGGCGTCGTCACCAACCTGCTCGGCGAAGTGCCGCTGGACATGCCTACCGGCAGCTGGCGCGGCGTGTTTTCCGGCATGGCCGGCGTGGTGCACGAGATCATGGTCGATGCGATTGCGGCAAAACTCGGCCGCGACCCGCTCGCCTTCCGCCGCGATACGGTGACCTCGGCCCGCGTGCGCGCCGTGCTCGACAAGGTCGCCAGCGCCGGCCCCTGGGGCCGCATCCTGCCGCCGCATCATGCGCAAGGCATCGGCGTCTGGGACGAATACGGCTCCAGCGTTGCCTACTTGGTGGAAATCGACTGCAGCGACGCCAGCGCGCCGCGCGTCACCCGCGCCGTCGCCGCGGCCGATGTCGGCCTGGCGGTCAACCCGCGCGGTGTACAGGCGCAACTGATGGGAGCACTGATCGACGGTATTTCCGTCACCCTGCAGGCCGGGCTGCACATCGACAACGGCGCCGTGCGCGAGGGAAGTTTTGCCGATTTCCACTATGCGCGAATGCGCCATTCACCGCTGCTGTTCGAAGCCCACGTGCTGCCGCCCAGCGGCGAACCCGGCGGTTGTGGCGAACTCGGCGTATCCGCGGCCGCCGCCGCCGTCGCCAACGCCTATGCCCGCGCCACCGGCATTGCGCCGCGGCGCTTTCCCTTGCTCGGCTGACGCCCACGGCGTGCCAGGAGACCACCGCATGCCCAGCTACACCCTGCTCATCAACGGCCAGACCGTCAGCGTCGATGCACCTGCCGACATGCCGTTGCTCTGGGTATTGCGCGACAAGCTCGGCATCACCGGGCCGAAATACGGCTGCGGCGTCGGCGTCTGCCGCGCCTGCACCTGCCACCTCGACGGTGCCGCGTTCACGCCCTGCACCGTGCTGATGCAGCAGCTGCCGGCCGGCGCGCAGATCACCACCATCGAAGGCCTGGCTGATGGCGATACCTTGCACCCGGTACAGCAAGCCTGGATGGACATGGACGTCGCCCAGTGCGGCTACTGCCAGCCCGGCCAGATCATGGCCGTCGCCGCCCTGCTCGCGCAATCGGCGCCGCCCAGCGACGCCGACATCGATGCGATCGAAAACGTCTGCCGCTGCGGCACCTATCCGCGCATCCGCGCCGCCATCCGGCAGCTCGCCGGCTAGGGGTTCACTCCTTGCCCGTCACGCAGGGCTTCAAGGCCACGGCCACCGCAGCCACGCGCCGCTGCGGCAGGCGCAGCTTCTCGAACACCAGCAGCACCGCCAGCATCACCAGGCCCAGGCCCGCCAGGCTGGCCGCGGTAATCGGTTCGTGCAGGAACACGGCGCCCCAGATCTGCGCAAACACCGGCACCAGGAAGGTCACCGTGGTCGCACGCTCCGGCCCCGCGTCGCGCAGCAGCCGGAAATACACCACGAACGCAACCGCGGTGCAGACCAGGCCCAGGGCGACCAGGGCCAGGCCCGGCGCCAGTGGCGGCAGATGGGTCGGCGTGTTCAGCAGCAACAGCGGCGACAGCAGCAGCGCTGCACCGACCTGGCTGCCCGTCGCCGCGACTACCGGCGGCGTACCGGCGAACAGGCGGCGCAATTCCGCCGCGCCCAGCGCATACAGCGCCGCGGCGAGCAGGCCGGCAACGAAGGCCAGCGCCGTTGCCGCCGTCAGGGTCACCGTGCCGAAGCGGGCAATCGTCACTACGCCGGCCAGGCCCACCACCACGCCCGCCAGCTTCGACAGCGACGGCCGCGTGCGCTGCAGATACCAGCCCAGCAGCACCGCAAACAGTGGCACTGTCGCATTCAGCACTGCCGAATAGCCTGCCGGCAGGTACTTCGCCATATGCGCAAACAGCAGGAATGGCACGCCGGCACTCAGCGCACCGATCCAGGCATAGGCGCGCCAATGCCTGTGCCACTGCAGATCCAGCCCCTGCAGCCGCACAAAGGCCAGCAGCACCAGCGCCGACAGCGCAATGCGCCCGGCAGCGGTAAACCCGGTGCCGAACTCCGGCACCGCAATACGCATAAACAGGAAAGAGCCGCCCCAGATCATCGCCAGGGCCAGCATCCGCACCATCATCGCCAGCGTCATTGCAGCTTCCTCGTCGTTTGGCGTGACCCGCAACGCGGTGCCTGACGCCAATGACTGCCAAGAGTAAGCCTCGACAGCGCGGCAAAAAATCGATAGTTTCTGCGCCCGACTGTTAGCCGGACTCACCGATGCGCGCCTGGCAGCACCTGCCCGCCCTCCGCACCCTGCGCATCTTCGAATGCGCTGCGCGGCATTTGAACTGGACCCGCGCCGCGCAGGAACTGCACCTCACCCATGGCGCCGTCAGCCTGCAGGTAAAGGCGCTGGAAGACGAGCTCGGCCTCAAGCTGTTCGAACGCAGCGGCAAGAAAACCTGGCTGACCGAAGCGGGCCAGCAGCTCGCCCTGGGCGTGCGCGAATCGCTGGACCAGCTTGCCGCCACCGTGAGCCGCGTGCGCGAACGTGCCGCCGGCAACGTGCTCACCCTGAGCGTGCTGCCCTCCTTCGCCGCGGCGTGGCTGGTCGGCCGCCTCGGCAGTTTCCTCGCGCGCCACCCGGACATCGAATTCAACCTGCAAAGCTCGATCAACCTCGCCGATTTCCGCAACGACGGCGTCGACGTGGCCATCCGCTGGGGCAACGGGCCCTGGCCCGGCCTGCGCTGCGAAAAACTGCTCGACGACGAGCTGTTCCCCGTCTACAGCCCCAAACTGACCCGGCGCAAGCTCAAGCATCCCTCACAGTTGCTGGAACTGCCGCTGGTGCGCATCAAGCAGCAGACCCGCCTGAACGACTGGGTGCGCTGGTTCGCCGCCGCTGGTGTGGACACCACCGAACCGCGCCGCGGCGCCATTTACGACGACACCGAACTCGCCCTGCGCGCCGCCGCGCAAGGCCAGGGCGTGGTGCTGGCGCGCAGTTCCCTGGCCGGCGGCCGTATCGCCGCAGGCGAACTGATCGCCCCCTTCGCCCTGCGCATACCAGCCTTCTACGCGTACTATCTGGTCTGTCCCGAAACCCATGCGCAAAAGCCATCCGTGCAGCAATTCCGCACCTGGCTGATCGAGGAACTCAACCATTCCTCGCCGCTTGCGCCGCCGCCCGAGGCTCCCGTTTGAAGCGCTATCTGCCCACGCAAAGCTATGTAGCACCCAGCGGCGAGCCGCAGGGTAAACATGTACACAAAAAGCAATTTGGCCAGCACTTCCTGCACGATCCCGGCATCATCCGCCGCATCGTCCAGGCCGTGGCACCCAAGCCCGGCCAGCGCCTGGTCGAGATCGGCCCCGGCGAAGGCGCGATCACCCTGCCCCTGCTGCGCGAACACGGCAGCATGACCGTGATCGAACTCGACCGCGATCTGATTCCGCGCATCCAGGCCGCTGCCGCAGCGCACGGCACGCTCGACGTCATCAATGCCGACGTACTCACCGTCGATTTCACCGCGCTGGCGAAAGAACAGCCGCTGCGCCTGGTCGGCAACCTGCCCTACAACATTTCCAGTCCGATCCTGTTCCATTGCATCGACCACAGCGCCGCCATCATCGACATGCATTTCATGCTGCAGAAAGAAGTGGTCGACCGCATGGCCGCCCCGCCCGGCAGCAAGGTCTACGGCCGTCTCAGCGTGATGCTGCAGCTGGGGTGCACGGTACAGCCGCTGTTTCATGTGCCGCCGGGTGCATTCAACCCGCCGCCGAAAGTCGATTCCGCCGTGGTGCGCCTGATTCCATTGACACCGGAACAGCGCCACGACGCCGATCCCAAACTGGTCGCCACCGTGGTACGGCATGCGTTCGGGCAGCGGCGCAAGACCTTGTCGAATGCCTTGGGCGGTATTGCGACGGCAGACCAGATCCGCGCAGCGGGAATCGACCCGAAGGAACGCGCCGAGCAGTTGTCGCCGATGGAATTTGTGAATATTGCGGAGGTGATTGCGGCCGAGACGGCGGGCTGAGGCTCACTCTGCCCCAGGCGCCGTCGTTGCTCGTACAGCGGCCGCAGTGCAGCGGCTGGCCGGGACACCAACGGTAGGCGCCGGCCGCTGCCGCTGCAGGCAGACCGGCCACACTCGTCATGATTCCCGTCAACGCAAGCACGCCAATCAGCCGCCGCGATCGCCCGCGCCATCCCACGCAGCCCGCTCGGGCCATGCCTGCGGCACGCGCCGCAACCCGTCCAGCGCATAGCCCATGTCCTGCACGCGCTGGCGCAGCTCGGCGTACTTCTCGTCGGAAATTTCCGGCGCCCGCGCCATGATCCACACGTAGTCGCGCTTGCTGCGGCCGACGATGGTGTAGCGGTAGTCCGCGTCCAGATAGGCAATCACGTATTCGGCACGGATCGGCCAGACGAACTGCATGCTCCAGACGGCATTGTCGCTGCCGGGTTCCACACGGCCAACGGGATGCATGGTCTTGAGCGGGCCATCGGGCGTGTTGCGGTAGCGGAAGGTGGTTTCGATACGGCCATCCTGCGCCAGCACATAGCTTTCGATGGCGTTGTGCGCGTTGCGCTCGGGACGGCTGGGTATGTGTGCGATCACGTACCAATCGCCCATGAAGCGCGCCAGATCGACCTTCTCGACCGCATGCAGCGGCGCTGCCGGACGATGGGCGCAACCAGAAAAAAACAGCAATACGGCCGCGGCGAAGACGCTGGCAAGTGCGCTCATCGCCTTGAAGCGGATCGATACCGGTGGCTCGCCCTTGTCCATGCCGTTTTCCTCGCCGTTGAATGTGTACATCCCGCATGCGCCGGTCCGGTACGCGATTGCTGGCCCTTGTGCGGCAGTGTGAATCGCGCGGTGTGCTCGCCCGGTGATGGCCGTATCCCGGCCCCTGCGGCACCGCAACATCTGCCGTAGGCGCCGCCGACCTCCTGCCCGCTCCGCCATCCGGGAACATCGTCTCCTTTTCCATACTGCAACGAATTTGCATATGCGGCAGAACGTTCAGCGACCGCCTAGCAGTTCTCATTCGCTGGCATTTGCCCGGCGCTAGTGTTGCGTTTCCGGCGCCGGGGGGCGCCGGCTTCAGGCCCGTACAGGCCAACACACAATCCCGGGAGGATGAGTCCATGCAAATCCAACGTCTCGCTGCTGTTATTGGCGCCCTGCTGTCGCTGGCCGCGCCGTCTGTCGTTTTCGCCGCCGATACCTCGTTCTG
This sequence comes from Tahibacter aquaticus, assembly GCF_004363655.1. Taxonomy (GTDB): domain Bacteria; phylum Pseudomonadota; class Gammaproteobacteria; order Xanthomonadales; family Rhodanobacteraceae; genus Tahibacter; species Tahibacter aquaticus. The sequence goes on along the minus strand of NZ_SNZH01000015.1, from coordinate 162,104 downwards.
GTCGGATATCGATGCACCGGCCGCCGCCAAGGCCGATGCCGCCGCCGGCCGCAGCATTGCACTCGATGTCGGCGCCCTGCGCCGTTTCGTCGATCTGGAAAGCACCCGCGGCGCCAGCCTGGCGCTGCCGCTGCCGGAAGGCGGCTTCGCCGAGTTCGTGCTGGAAGATTCCGGCACCCTGCCGGCGGAACTTGCCGCCAAGTATCCCGAGATCCGCAGCCTCAAGGGCATCGACGCCGACGGCAATCAGGTGCGTATCGATATTTCGCCGATCGGTTTCCAGGCCATGGTGTTCGCCCATGACGGCGGCATCTGGCTGGTGCAGCCGCAGGATCTGGAAGCCAATGCGGCCAGCGCGTCCAAGCTCGGCTTCGATACCGGCGTGCATGCCTACCGCAGCCTGCGCCGCGAGGCACTGGGCAGCCGCGGCTTCCAGTGCAGTGTCGAGGGCGAACATCGCCACGACGATGGGTTGCCGGCGCTCAAGGCCGGCCCTGCAATCGATACCGTCACCGGCAGCCAGCGCCGCACGCTGCGCGTCGCCATCGCCGCGACGGGCGAATACACGGCCGTCTTCGGCGGCACGGTTTCCGCTGGCCTTGCGGCAATCACCACCGCGCTGAATCGCGTCAACCAGATTTATGAGCGTGATTTCAACGTGCGCATGACCCTGGTGCCGAACAACAACCTCATCGTCTACACCAACGCCTCCACCGATCCGTACAGCAACGGCAACGGCCCCACCATGCTGGGGCAAAACCAGACCAATCTGACCAGCCGCATCGGCTCGGCCAACTACGACATCGGCCATGTGTTCAGCACCGGCGGCGGCGGCGTGGCCGGCCTGGGCGTGATCTGCAGCAGCGGCAGCAAGGCTCGCGGCGTGACCGGCCAGAGCAACCCGGTAGGCGATCCGTTCTATATCGACTACGTGGCGCACGAGATGGGCCACCAGTTCGGCGGCAACCACACCTTCAATTCGTCGACGGGCTCCTGCGGCGGCGGCAACCGCTCCGCGTCGTCGGCGTACGAAACCGGCAGCGGCGCGACCATCATGGCCTATGCCGGCATCTGCGGCAGCGACGATCTGCAGCCGAATTCCGACGCGTATTTCCATGCGCGCAGCCTCGACGAAATCGGCGCACGGCTGGCCGCCACTACCTGCGGCACCAGCAGCACAGCGCCGAACACGGCGCCGGTGATCGCGCCGCTCAACACCGCCTATGTGATCCCGGCCAAGACACCGTTCGAGCTGACGGCCAGCGCCACGGATGCCGACGGCGATGCGCTGAGCTATACCTGGGAGGAATACGATCTCGGTGCCGCCACGGCGGTGAATGTGGACAACGGCAGCAGCCCCATCGCGCGTTCGTTCAATCCGTCCAGCAGCGGCACGCGCACCTTTCCGCGCCTGTCCAACCTGCTGGCGAATACGACGGCCAAGGGCGAAATCCTGCCGCAGGTCAATCGCACGGCGCTGAAGTTCCGCGTCACCGTGCGCGACAACCATGCCGGCGGCGGCGCCAGTGTCAGCGCCGATCTGCCGGCGATCCGCGTCGTCGCGACCGCCGCACCGTTTGCCGTGACCGCGCCGAACACCGCACTGACATGGACGCGCAATGCCAGCGCCACCGTGACCTGGAATGTCGGCGGCACGACGGCCGCGCCGATCTCCTGCGCGGCCGTGGACATCGCGCTGTCGACCGACGGCGGCAATACCTTCGCCACGACACTGGCCAGCAACGTTGCCAACAGCGGCAGCCGCAGCGTGACGGTGCCGAACACCGCCAGCAGCCAGGCTCGCGTGCGGGTGAAATGCCGCAACAACATTTTCTTCGATGTTTCCAATGTGAACTTCAGCATCAACTGAAGCAGATGCCAGCCCGCGCCGGATTTGCCGGCGCGGGTTTCCTGCAGGCAACGCCCCGCCGACCCTGGGTATCGCCGGTCTTCACCGAAGACCACGCGGCCAAAGTACGAGTACGCCCTGGCGAAGAAAGGTGAAGCTGTTGCTGGACTTCGGCCACGACTCAACGCCGCCGGCACGCTAGAAACAAGTAATAAATTGCATTTGTGCGACAAACAGTTCCATGCACAGGATAGTAATCCTGGTGCTCGCCCATTCACGTCTTGATTGTCTGCATGACGTCCCCTCTGATCGGAAGTGTCGGTGTTCTGTCCCGGCGACGACTACGCCTCGTACGAAAACTGGTATACCGGCTGCCCGCAACCGCAGCGCCTGCGCGGCCCGGCTTGCCGGACCGCGCACCACGCCGCACTATCTAAAATGTCTGTCGTGCTTTTTTGAATTAAGTTGCTTGACGATACCAGCGCAGGTAGCCGTGCCCACGGCTGCAGGCAGCGTCGCTGGTGCCGCGGACCTTTGATGGGTGGCGCGTCCCCGGACAGCTCCACTGCAAGCAGGGCCTGGACGCGCCTCACGGCGTCAGCAGCGGCGACCCGGCCAGAGTGCCCGGCAACAGCCTCTGCGCGAGGACGCCATTGGCGATCGGTTTGCCACAACCGTCGGGCGTCCACGCAGCACACCATTCCTTCCACGTCAGCGCCCGTTGACTGCTGCGCCGGACAGAATGTAATGTAAACCATACATTTCGTCCCCTGAAGCAGTCATCGACTCATGCAAATCGCCCTGGTCATCCTGATCAGCGCCCTCACGGGCGCGCTACTCGCCGGCCCCTGGATCGACTGGCCGACTTCCGAAGGCCTGGTCGGCGTGGTGCTGATGGTCGGCGCCGCGTTGTATATGCGCCGACACTGGCAGCAGCGCGCTGCGGTGCAAGGCGACGAACCGGGCGAGCCGGAACAGGAGGTCTGGCACGGCCTGGCCAGCACCAGCCTTATCGGCGCGCAGATGCTGACCGCGCTACTGATGGCAGGACCGGCGATGCAGATGCATAGCGCAGCGTCGAACCGGCTGGGCGCGATGACCTGGACGCTGATCGGCGGCGCGCTGCTGAGCTGGTACATCCTGCATCGGCGCGAAGTGGTCAAGGACGAGCGCGACCGCGCCATCGACGCGCGGGCAACCTCGCTTTCCGGCATGACGCTGGCGCTATTGATCATCGTGATTTCGGTCACGCTGGGCTTCAACCCGCCGCAACGGCTGCAGGCCATGAGCCATGCGTTTCTGGCCAATGTGCTGATGCTCACCCTGGTAGTCAGCAGTCTGGTGAGGCATGCACTGCAACTCTGGGGCTACCGGCGCGATACCCTGGACAGCAGCGCATGACGACATCGCCGATAGGAAACCATTTGCGGCGATTGCGGTTCGACCACGGCGAGATGACGCAGGAGGCCCTGGCCAGAGCCGCCGGCGTCACGCGCCAGACCGTGATCGCGCTGGAAGCCGGACGCTATGCGCCGTCGCTGGAACTGGCGTTTCGCCTGGCGCGCGTGTTCGGTAAACAGGTGGACGATGTGTTCTTCTGGCGCGACGACAGCGTCGCGCTGACCTGAACCCTGATCGAGGTTGCCATGACGACTGCCCGCCGCCCACGCTGGTGGCTGCGCGTACTGCTGTGCGCGCTCGCCTTGCTCGCTTTCAAGCTGTTCGAACCGGTTTTCGCCTATCACTGGGGCTGGCGCGAGGCGCCGGCTTCCACACCGTTACCGCCGCAGGTCGAAGCAGCTGACCCGGCCTATGCGCAGGCGATTTCCGCGGCCAGGCCGCTGCTGGTGCAACTGCAGCAACGCCTGCACTTGCCGGGCATTGCGATTGCCGTCGGCCTGGATGGGCGCGAAGTATGGGCGTATAGCCGCGGCTATGCAGAACTGGAAACGCTGAAACCGCTCAGTCTCGATTCGCAGTTCCGCATCGGCAGCACGACCAAAGCGTTCACCTCGGCCGCCATGGCCATATTGGTGCAGGCGGGCAAGGTGGATCTGGACGCACCGCTGCAGACCTACCTGCCCTGGTTTGCCCCGAAGGAATGGCCAGTCACCACGCGCCAGGTGATGAGCCACAGCGCCGGCATCCGCGATTACTCGCTTTGCCTGTGTTTTCCCATTTGGGAGTATTACAACAGGCGTCATTTCGCATCGCTGCGCGAGGCGACGGCGGCGGTTGCCGCAGCGCCGCTGGAGTACCGGCCAGGACGGGATTTCCGCTATACCAGCCCGGGCTACAACCTCGCCGGCGCCGTGGTCGAAGCGGTTGCGCAGCAGGATTTTCTCGCCTATCTCGATGCAGCGGTGATCCAGCCCTTGCAGCTGGCACATACGGCGGCGGACGATGCCTTGCGCGAGATGCCCGGCCGCGTGGGCTTCTACGAAGTTACCAGCGACGGATACCGGCGCACCTTTCGCGTGGACAACAGCAACAAATGGCCCTCCGGCGGCTTGCTGTCGACGCCGCGCGATCTGGTGCGCTTCGGCAACGGCATTCTCGATAACCGCCTCTACGATGCGGCCACGCGCGAGCGCTTCTGGACGCCGCAGCCGCTGGCCGACGGCAAGGACAACGGCGACGACTATGCGCTGGGCTGGCGCGTGCACCGGCAGCGGGAAATCCTCGGCGGCCGCCAGCGCACGGATGTTGTCAGCCATAACGGCGTAGCCACCGGCGCGACCTCGCGCTTCGCGCTGTATCCGCAGCAACGCCTGAGCATTTCCATTCTGACCAATGCGCAGCTGTCCACGACCAAGGACTTGAACGCGCTGTCGAACGCGGTCGTCGATCTGTTTCTGGCGGTGCCCAGGCCGGCGCAGGCCGAGCCGGTGAAGCTCAGCGCGGTGCCGGCGCGCTAGCCGGAATCGATGCGCCCGCCAGCGTAGCCAACCGGGCGATATCCATACGGCACCCGATGCCATAGCGGAAATAATTTCAATAGCTACTTGTACGCATTGCAATTCTGCAGCTTGAGAGGATCGCACCACTGGCGACACCGCAGTGGTGTGGCCCAGACATGACCAGGGCCTCCACTGCAGCAAGGAGCACCCTGTATGCGCACTCTGTTGGCGATGGTCGTGATGCTGCTGGCCTGTCAAAGCCCCTGGGCGGCAGACTTTGTCTGGCGGAACCCGGTTCAGTTTCGCGGCGAAAACTACAACAACGGAAGTCAATACAGCCAGGGAAGTTATGTCCGCCGCTCCGACGGAAATTTCCTGACGACGTATCTGATCGGCAACCGGGTCATGCTCTCGGTAGTGAGCTCGGAGACCCAACTGCTGACCGTTGCCAATGCCAGCGCAGCGAACGAAGTGCAGTTCCATGTCTTCTATTCCAGCGAATTTTCGTCGCGCCTGCAGCGGCTGAGCAACGGCCGCATCCTGCTTTACCTGCTGGAAGGCGGCGTGCCGAACATCCCGGCCAAACCGTTCAAGCTGACGGTGTATGAAAGCGTCAACGGCCTCGGTACGGATTTCGTGCTCAAAAGCACGCTCCGCACGAAAGCGCTTCCGCACTACAACTTCGGTGCACGCTCGATGGGCCAGGCCATAGAGACCGGCGGACGCATCCTGCTGCCGGTGGCGATACCGATCCTGATTCCGGGTGCGGAACCACAAACAACATCGCGCCTTTACTGCGCCATTTCGACCAATGGCGGCGGCAGCTGGAGCTTCAGCCAGATTGCGCCGAACAGCTCCTATCGCGACCCCAGCAAAGGTTTCGGCATCGCCGGCACGCGCATCTTCACCCTGGTGCACAACTGGTACGGCAGCAGCCGCAGCTACATGGCGTCGCATGTGCTGTCCACGCTCAGCGGCACCGCGATCGACGAGAGCACCGATCTGCCGCAGTGGAGTCCTCACGCAGACTACGATGGGTCTGACGGCGCCGGCCTGCTACTGCCTTCGCAAACCTTCACCTTGAGCGACGGCAACACCTATCTGCTGCGAAGCCATGCCGGAAGCAATCAGTACAAGGTCTACCGCCGCCCGACCGCGCGCGGCATCAACCTGATCGGCCAGATGCCGTATTCGCTGGGGGCGGTGAACTCCGGCGCGACCTGGGAAGGCCCACTCAACACCGTCGCCCTCGGCGACGACGCCGCGGAATATCTGTCGATCAGCCCTTTGGGCCACCTCGTGCTGCTCGGCACCAGCAAGTTCGGCGGTGGCGCGGTTTCGCACCTGATCGCCGGTTTCACCGACGCGATCTTCGCCGATGGATTCAACTGAACGGATTGGCGAAACGACGTCGACCGAGGTCGGCTCCGATCAGCTGGAACCGCAACGAATGGCACGCACGAATGCGCGCGCCCGTGCCGGCCGGATCTCCATGCCGTCGTATCTACGCGCCGGCGAACTCGGCCAGTGCCTTCGCATGCAGCGCCGGCGGCCCGGCCAGTACGCTGGTGCTGGCCAGGCCCGGCGCCCGCCCTTCCAGGTCGGTGACGATGGCACCGGCTTCGCGCAGGATCACCGCCAGTGGCGCAAAATCCAGAATGTTCACATCCGATTCGATCAGCAGGTCGATGCAGCCGCGCGCGAGCAAGTGGTAGTGCAGGAAATCGCCGTAGCCGCGCGTGCGGCCGCTGCGCTGGATCATCTGCGCCAGCACCTGCCAGCGCGGGTCGCGCGACAAGGTCTTTACGTTGCCGAAGGAAATGGCGGTCTGGGCGTCGAAATCGCTGGCGGCGGAAACGGCAATGCGTTCGCCGTTGAGCCAGGCACCGCCGCCACGGCGCGCCCAGGCCAGCTCGCCGTATTCGGAGGCGCTGGAAACGCCAAGCACCAGTTCGTCGCGATGCATCAGCGCAATCTGGGTGGAGAAGAAGGGATAGTGCCGCACGAAGCTCTTGGTGCCGTCGATGGGATCGATCAGCCAGAGGAATTCGCTGTTGCCTTCGCGGCCTTCTTCCTCGCCGTAATAGGCATGCTCGGGAAACGCGGCGCGCAGCACGCGCTTGATGGCGGCTTCGGCCTCGCGATCGGCGATGGTCACCGGCGTCTGGTCGGCCTTGATCTCTACCGCGAAGCCTTCGCGGTAGTAGTGGCGGATGACTGCCGTCGCGGCCTGCGCAGCGTCGCGCGCGACGCCCAGGGCGTGGTCGAGGAATGCGTCGGTCAGGCTCACGGCATTGCTTCCCGTTGGCGCATCAGAACAGCTTGAACAGCTGGCCGTGGATCTTCAGCAGGCGGCTGCCGTCAGGCTGCGGCTCGCCGATGAAGCGCAGCGCTTCGAGCATCTGCGCATCGTTGTTGCGCGCGGCAAGGCGCGCGCTGGCGCTGAACTGGCCGGTCTGGATGACGAACTGGCCCGCCACTTCCAGGCTGCTGCTGCCATCGTCCTTGACCGTGCCGGTAATGCTGCCGTCGGGCTGCGAGGCGAATTCGGCACTCAGTTCGCCGAGCCGCGCTTCGGCTTCGCCGCTGACTGCCGCTTCGCGCCAATGTGCCGTGCCGCGGGCGCCGCTGACCCAGCCGGCGGCCAGGCGCGCGTCGTCGATGCGGCCTTCGATGCGGCCCAGCAGCTTGAGCGAAGGAATGTCCAGCGCCGGCGCAGCGAGTTCGGCCGGCATCCGGAAATCGAGATTGCGTACCAGCACGCTGCCGTCGGGATCGCGCTGCACGCCGCCGTCGAGGGTCAGTGCACCGCCCTTGAGGCCGACCTTGGCGTCGATCACGCGTACCAGCAGCGGCGACTTGCGCACGCTCCATTCCAGCGCGCCCAGCGGCGTGCCGAAGGCGGATGCCGATGCGGCGCGGCCTTGCCAGACGGTGCCGGAAATACCCGACAGCTGCAGCGGCCCGAGGTCGGGCTTGAGGTAGCGCAGGGCGATATCGGCCGGCAGGGTCCAGGCGATCACGCCGCCGACCACGGCCAGGAACAACAGCAGGAAAAACAGACGGCGCAGCAGTTTCATGCGGATGCGGATCTTTTAATTGGCAAGAAAGCTAAAAATAGCCAGAAACTCACGGCTCTTCCAGGGTAACGCGCGCATTGACGCGGCCATTGCCTTCGGCACGATCGGCGGAAAAATCCGTCGCAACCACGCCGAAGTCCCGCGCCAGCCCTTCCATCCAGTCGCTGACCGCATCGAACGAGGCGCCTTCGAAGCTGACACGCACGCTTTTGCCGCCGACCGGTTCCACACGCTTGATCTCGTTCGCCAGCTGGGCACCGCGCGCAGTGGCATCGGCCAGCGCCAGCAGGGATTTGCCCTGGCGCTCGACCTTGGCGCGCGCGCCCTGGCCGCGCAGCTGGCCGACGCGGGCGGCGTCGCTGCGCATCTGTTCCAGGTCGATGCGCTGCATTTCCACACGCACGCGCAATTCGGCACGGGAGCGCTGCAGCGGGTACCACACCAGCGCCCAGACCAGCAGCACCACCGCCAGCACGCCGCCGACCAGCAGGATTTTCTGTTCGCGCGCGTCGCGCTGCTTCCACCAGCCCTGCATCATGGCTTGGCTCCGCTGGTGACGCGCATGCGGCCGTCGACGCCGTTGGCGCCGGGGTTGGCGGCGGTGAGCTCCACGCTGAGGCCGGGCACGGTGGTGAGGCGTTCGCGCAGGGAGTCCAGCGTGGGCACGTCGGGCGCGGTGACGGCCAGTTCCAGCACGCCGTTGCGGAATTCGATGCCGCGCGTGGTCAGCCGCGTGGTGGAGCCGAGGATGGGCGCGATCTGGCTCAGCGTGCGCAGCAGGCCGCCGCTGGACTCGCCGCCGCCCAGGCGCGACAGCGCGCTGCGCATCAATGCCGGCGGATCACCGGCCACTTTTTCCATTTCGGGAAAACTCTGCACCAGCACGGCACGCATGGCGTCGTCCAGGCGTTCGGATTCGCCCGCCAATACCTGGCGTTCCAGCACCAGCTGGGCGAAGGCGAGCAGCAGAGCAGCGACGGCGGCCATGCCGGCATAGCGCCACCAGCGTGCCGCCGGGGCGCTGCGGTGGCGCGGCGCGTATTCGCCTTGCAGCAGGTTCAGCGGCAGCACGGCGGGAATGCCGCGGGCCAGCAGGTTCAGCGCATCGCCCTGGCGCTCGTAATACGCCCGCACGGCATTCGGCGGCAGCTGCTGGCGCGGCTGCAGGCGCGTATCGAATACGTCGATCTCTGGCAGGCTGCCGTCATCGGCGAATTCCAGCCATTCGGCCAGCAGGTCGGGTTCCAGCGTGGCGGCACGCCACGGCCCCAGGCGCAGCTGGGCGCTGCCGGGCTCGATGATCAACTGGCCCGTGGCCAACGCCAGCGATTCGGGCAGCACCACGTCGGGACGGATGCCGGCGGCAGCGAGTTCGGCCAGCCAGGCCTTGAGCTTGACGTGGGCGACTGCGGCAACGCCGACCATCGCTCCGCCGGGCGTATCCGCTAGTGCAAAATGCAACTCTTCCACTGGCTGTGCCAGCTGGTCTTCCAGCGCATAAGGCACGGCCTTGACCAGCTGAGCGCGGTTCTTGCTCACCGCGGGCGCTTCCAGCAGCAGCACTTCCGCGCCAGGCACCAGTACGACGATGGACTGGGCGCGGGCCACGGTCTCTGGCGGCGGCAAACCTTGCACGGCCGACGCCGCGGCACTGCCGGGAACCAGCCAGGCGTGACGGCCGTTGCTTTGCAGTCGAATCAGGAGACGTTGCGACATACGGCCGGAGCAGGACAGGACCGGGGGATTGTAGCAGTAGCCCACGCCGCACCCGCGCGCCAGCCGGCGCCCCGGCGTGACTGGAGTCGCAGACTGGCGCAGGGCGCGATCACGTATCCGTTGCGTGGCGTCTGTGCCGGGCTGACTGCAGCCACCATGGCGCCGAAGCCTTGCTTTCGACGGCGGGCTGCCGCCCGAGGCCACGTGGCTGGGCATCGGGGCAGGTTCATCGCGCCCGGCGTTTGGTCAGTCGCTGCCGCGCGAGCGCTGCAGCACGCGGATGCCCCGCGCACTGCGCTCGATCAGGCTGGTGGGGTGGAACTTCAGGCCGTCCAGCTCGATCTCGCCACGGGCGAGGAAATAGCGGCTTTCGGTGCTGAGGCCCAGTTCCAGTGTCGGCGGCGGCGGTATGCCCGCGGCGATGAGTTCCTGGCGGAAGTCGCTGACGGCGCCCCAGCTGGCGCGCCCTTCCTTCCACAGGCGCCGGGCCATTTCCTCGGTGATGCGCGCGCTCAGCGATTGCAGCACCGGAATGCTGGCGGTATTGAGGTTGAGCAAGGTACCGCGCGGCAAGGCGCAGACATGCGGCGCGAGAGTGGCGTAGACGCTGCCGCCCATGCCTTGCACCAGACGCAGTTCGGAAACATGGACGAAGTCGCGATTGGCCGCGCGATACGCCGGCACGGCCGCTGCGTAGACGCCGTCTTCAGCGCCGCTGCCATGACCGCCGCCACCGGGTTCGGCGTTGGCGTCGGCCCAGTCGACGACGATGTCGGTCAGTGTCGGGTCCAGCCGCAAGGCCGTCAGCAGGCGCGCGAAGCGTTCGCGCCACTCGCCCTGGTTGGCATCGCCGGAGACCAGGTTGTTCAGATTGAAGCAGCCGTTCATGTCGCGCATCTGTGCGCTGATACGGCCGCCCACCACCGGCGTCGGCGGCAAGGGCATGGCCCAGATGTCGCCATTGCTGTCGCCGGCGGCCTGCTCGGCATCTTTCTGCAGCACGCGGGCGGCGTATAGCTCAAGCCCGCGCGCATAGGCATCAGCCTGTTCCACGCGCAGCTGGTTGCGCGTGCGTGCCGCGGCCAGCTCGCCACGATCGAGCAGGCCGGCGATCAGCACCGTGGCCAGCGCGACCACCAGCAGCGCAATCACCAATGCCACGCCGCGTTGCCGCGCGCGCATCAGCCGCTGCCTCTGCTGACGGCAACGGGCAGTTCGACCACGCGGCTGACCTGGCCGACACCGTCGAGGTCGAGGCGGAATTCCACCGCCCGCGGCAGCGCTTCGGGTGCATCGTCGCGGCGCGGCCAGGCATCCAGCCACTGGCCTCGCTCGTCCAGGTAGCGAAATTGCAGCCGGCGCAGCCTGTCGCGCACGGTGGAAAACTCGGCCTGGCTGCCGGCGGCGCGGTCGAGCACGGCGTAGCGGCCGCGCTTGAGCGTGGCGCCGTCCTGTTCGTAGACCACGCGCTCCAGCGCCGAGCGCGTGTCAACCAGGCTGCTGGCATAGCCAAGCCGGGTCAGTTCCAGGTGATCGCCGTCGCCGCGCAAGGCTGGCAGCGGTTCACCGTAATTGCCCCGCACCGGCCGTGCCACCGCCGCGAGCAGGTCGCGCTCCAGGCTGCCGACCGCGCGCAGGGTGCGGGTGAAATCCTGCTGTTCGGCGACCAGCGCGCTGCGCGCGCGGATCACGGCATTCAGCCCGCCCCAGGCCAGCGCCGACAGCACCGCGAACACGGCCGTGGCGACCAGCACCTCGACCAGGGTGAAGCCCTGCGGACGCGGGTGCAGCGGCGTCATTGGGCGAGGGTATCGCCGGCGAAGCCGGTCAGTTGCGCCACCGGGTCGCTGCGCGCGGCATCGGCGAAGACGTGTACGTCGATGCGGCGCACATGCGCTTCCTCGGTGGCTTCGATGTCCATGCGCCAGAACCACTCGCGCCCGGCATAGCGCAGCTGGCCGTCGCGGCGGCCGGCCGACGGCATGCGTTCTTTCAGGCGCAATTCGGTCAGCACGTTGGCGGCAATCCAGCCGGCGTAGCTGCGCTCGCGCAGTCCAGTGAAATCGCGTGTGCTGACGCTGGCGGCGTGCACCAGCGCCGTCAGTGCCAGGCTCAGCACGACCAGCGCAATCAGCACTTCCAGCAAGGTGAAACCGCGGCCGCGCTCAATACGCCGCATCGCGCCGCTCCCGCTCCACCGTGCCGTCGGGCAGGCCGTCCAGGCGCCAGCGCAGGCTTGCATCGGCCAGGCCCAGTTCCAGCCGGAACGGCGTCAGTTCGCCCGAGGCGAAACAGATCACCTGAGGCTTGTCCGGCGGCTGCGGCTGCAGCGGCAGGCGCTTGCCGTCGCGGCTGAGATCGGCGCGCAAGGCACCCGGCCAGCGGCGCTCGCGCAGCTCGCCCTGGTCGAACGGTTTCCAGGTTTCACCGTTCTGTTCGCTGAAGACATAGCCATCACTGACCAGGCCCAGGCCAACCGGCTTGCCGCCGATCTCGGCGTGTTCGCAGGCATAGCCGAGCAAGGCCTGCAGCCGCTCTGCCTCGCGCTCCAGCTGGCGTTCGCCACCGCCGCCCGCCAGGGTCATCGCCACCACCGCAGCCATCACCGCGACGATCACCACGACGACGAGCAGTTCGATCAAGGTAAAGCCAGCCTGTCCTGCGCAACGCGCGCCGCCGGGCGGCAGCATTGCCCTGTCCGCCGCACGCAGTGACGCAGCCGCGGCGTGCTGGCGAATCAGTTTCTCCAATTGCCGATGTCCCCGGCTTCGCCTTCGCCGCCGGTCTTGCCGTCGGAGCCCAGGGTATAGACGTCCATGTCGCCGTGCTGGCCCGGCTGCAGATACAGATAGGTGCGGCCCCAGGGATCCTTGGGCACGCCGTCGAGATAACCGCCCTTGCGCCAGTTCGGCGCTTCCGGCGCACCGGCGGGCTTGCTCACCAGCGCTTCCAGGCCTTGCTCGGTGGCGGGATAGCTGAAGTTGTCCAGCTTGTAGGTATTCAGCGCCGTCACGATGGCCTGGATGTCGGCCTTGGCCCGCACCACGCGCGCCTCGCCCGGGTGCTCCATCATCTTGGGTACGACGACAGCGGCAAGGATGGCAAGGATCACCACCACCACCAGCACTTCGATCAGGGTGAAACCGCGCGCAGCGCGGAACGCAGAATTCGACAAGACGCGGGGCATGCGAGACCTTTGCTTGCGGCAGGGAGAAAACGTCGCCGATCATAGCAAAGCCATGTCATCTACCCTGCCCCGCTCCAACGCCGCGCTAGCCGCGCGCGACCTCGCCGTGCTCTGGCATCCCTGTACCCAGATGCACGACCACGAAACCCTGCCCCTGCTGCCGATCGTGCGTGCCGAAGGAGTGTGGCTGCACGATGCCGACGGACGTCGCTACCTTGACGCGGTCAGCTCGTGGTGGACCAACGTATTCGGCCATCGCCACCCGCAGCTGGTGGCCGCCCTCAAAGACCAGCTCGATACGCTGGACCACATCATGCTGGCCGGCTTCACCCATGAACCCGCCTTGCAGCTGGCCGAAGAACTGGTGCGCGTGACGCCGCCCGGGCTGGCCCGTGTGTTCTATGCCGACAACGGTTCCAGCGCGATCGAAGTGGCGCTGAAGATGAGCTTCCACTACTGGCGCAACCTGGGCCGCCACGGCAAGCAGCGCTTTATCGCGCTGAGCGGCAGCTACCACGGCGAAACGCTGGGTGCGCTGTCGGTCACCGATGTGCCGCTGTATCGCGACACGTATGCACCGCTGCTGCTGCAGCCGCTGTTCGCGCCCTCGCCCGATGCTTATGAGGCCGAGCCGGGCGAAAGCGCCGCCGACTGCGCGCAACGCCGACTGGGCGAGCTGCGTGCGCTGCTGGAACGCCACGCGGAAGAAACCTGTGCCGTCATCATCGAACCGCTGGTGCAGTGCGCGGCGGGCATGCGCATGCACCATCCCGCCTATCTGTGCGGCCTGCGCGCACTCTGCGACGAATTCGGCGTGCACTTCATCGCCGACGAAATCGCCGTGGGTTTCGGCCGCACCGGTACATTGTTCGCTTGTGAACAAGCGGCAGTGACGCCAGATTTCCTCTGCCTGTCCAAGGGGCTCAGCGGCGGCATGCTGCCGCTGTCGGCGGTACTGACCAGCGACGTGGTCTACCAGGCTTTCTACGCCGAATACCGCAGCGGCAAGGCGTTCCTGCATTCGCACAGCTATACCGGCAATGCGCTGGCCTGCCGCGCGGCGCTGGCGACCTTGCAGCTGTTCCGCGACGAACCCGTGCTGCAGCGCAATGCCGTGCTGGCGGCACATCTGGCGCGTGAACTGGAACCCCTGCGCGATCATCCGAACGTGGCCGATGTGCGCCAGACCGGCTTGATTGCCGCGGTCGAGCTGGTGCGCAACAAACGCACGCGCGAAGCATTCCCGGCGCATGAGCGGCGTGGCTTGCGTGTGTATCGCCATGGACTGGAACAGGAAATGCTGCTGCGGCCGCTGGGCAACATCGTCTATTTCATGCCGCCCTATGTGATTACGCCGGAGCAGATCGACGCGATGGTGAAGGTGGCGCGGCAGGGTATCGAGGTGGCGGTCAGGGATTGAGGGGGCTTGTCTATTGGCGTTTGGCTTTTTGGTTTTTGAACTTCGATTTTTTCTTCGTCCCTGGATTTTTTAGTCAGGAAAATTTTGCATCGAGAGTCAGGCCAGCGCATTTCCCGACCGCAATCGCCGCGTTTCCGGAAAGCCGGAAGATCCCTCTCCTCCAAGCCTCGCTTGGGGGACGAGGGCTTTTGAGCACGGCGAACGCTTTGCCGCTGTGCCGCACGTACCTCCGCAACACCTTCAGCTCCGATGATCCCTGACCCGGACCGCCTGCGTATGTACCCCTGACCTCACTCATCAGGAGTACCGCACCATGCGTATCCGCCACTCGTTCATCGCCTTGTCACTGGCCAGTGCCTTCGCCGCCGCAGCCCCCGCGGCATTTGCCGCCGACGGTGACCTGGCCACGGGCTGGGGTCTCTTCGGCAGTGGCCGCAACGTCATTCAATACGACCTGGGTACGGCAAAAACCGATATTGCCGCCGACTCCGTGACCGGTCCCGATGGCTCGCTGTATACCGCGGCCACGGTGCAGGACGAAAACGGCATTCAGCGCATCGGCGTGAGCAAACTGAACGCCGCCGGCGTGCTGGATAGCACGTTCAGCAGCGACGGGCGCAACATTTCGCTGGAAACCAATGTCGTCGCCACCGGCATCGCCCTGAGCCCGGACGGCAGCCTGCTGGTGTCGGGCTACAAGACCGGCAACGGCACGGACAACGACATGCTGGTCTGCCGCTTCTTCGCCAGCAACGGCACCAATCGCAATTTCCCCGCGCCGATCGGCAACCCGTGTGTAAAAGTTAATTCTTTCCCCGGCAGCCAGGATTTCGCCCGTGACATCGTCGTGCAGCCCGACGGCAAGTTCATCGTCGCCGGCACCATCGCCCCCGGCGCCGTCAATGAACGCTATGCGGCCTTCGCCCGCTTCGACGCCAATGGCCAGCCAGACCTGGGTTTCGGCAATCTGCAGGGCTCGAACATTTCGCTGATCCGCCGCACGAATATCTTCACCAACCATGACATCCGCGCCGTCGCACTGGCCAGCAACGGCAAGATCGTCGGCGTCGGCAGCACCAGCGTAGTCGGCGCGACCGACATCGACGGACTGGTCATTCGCCTGAATACCGACGGCACGCAAGACCCGCTGTCGCCGAACCAGGAATTCGCCTTTTCCGTAGAAAGCTCGTCGGCGCGCGATACCACGGTGCGCGACGTGATCCTGGTCGATACCGCGGAAGCCGAGGACGATGCCTATGTCGTCGGCGTGGTCGACGTCGATGGCGGCCGTCGCGGCGGCATGCTGGCCAGGCTGCGGCGCGGCAATCTGCTCAACAACGATTTCGGCCTCAATGACGAGGGCTTCGTCATCAACAGCCTGGGCAACGCAAACCTGGAATTCGTCAAGCTGATGCGCCGCCCCGGCAGCGACGGTTTCCTGGTGCTGGGCCTGCGCAACGACTCGGACCTCGGCGACTTCGACGTACGCGCCTTCAGCAGCGACGGCCGCCTGAGCAACGCCTTCGGCAGCAGCGGTGTGAGCACGGTCGACTTCGGTCTGCCGGGCGCCATCGATATTCCGGTGGCCATCGGCTTCGGTGGCGGCGGCATCCTCGTCAGCGGCTATTCGTATGTCAGCGGAAGCAACTACGACGTGGTCGCGGCCAAGCTGGAGTCGGACCGGATTTTCGGCAACGGCCTCGAATAAACCGCCAGTCCAGCGGACACCCGGCCCGGCTTCGGCAGTGCGCTGAAGCCGGGCTGTTTTTTTCAACGCCGCGGGCGGCACTGGTTTGACAGCCAGTTAAGAATGATTATCATTAACGAATACTTGACCTCTGCGTATTGCCAGCCCGGTTCCTGAGCGAACCACGCCAGCCGCGTAATCCTTTCCTGCATTAAGGCTGGCGCTATGTCCTCTTCCCGTCTTTCCCTGGCTGTCGCCTGCGCGATCGCCTGCCCTGCCCTGGTCCACGCCGAAGCCGCCGACAGCGCGGCGGCAGATACGTATGACCAACTCGAACGCATCATCGTCTCGGCCACCTTCTCGGCCCAGGCAGTGAAGGACGTTGCGGCCGAGACCACCGTGCTGTTGCGCGAAGACATGGACAAGCGGCTGAACCAGGACATCAGGGATCTGGTGCGCTACGAACCCGGTGTCGGCGTCACCGGCGGTGGCCGCTTCGGCCTGAGCGGCTTCGCCATCCGCGGCCTGGACGGCAATCGCGTGCGCATCGAGACCGACGGCGTCAGCGCGCCGGACGCGTTCGCCATCGGCAGCTTCTCCAGCGCCGGACGCGATTTCGTGGACCTGGATACGCTCAAGCGGGTCGAGATCGTGCGCGGCGCGGCGTCGGCGCTGCAGGGCTCCGACGCACTCGGCGGCGTGGTCAGTTTCGTGACCAAGGATCCCATCGACTACATCAAGGACGGCGACGGCAGCTATCTCGGCATCAAGGCCATGTACGACAGCGCCGACCGCCAGTCGGCGGAAAGCGTCACCGGCGCGCTGCAGCGCGGCCAGCACGGCTTTGTCGCCGTGCTCACGCACCGCGACGGCCATGCGTTGAACAACAAGGGCGAGCGCGACTCCTATGGCGGCACGCGCACGCGGCCGAACCCGCAGGAAACCGATGCGAATTCGCTGCTGGCGAAATACGTCTTCGGCGATGCGGAGAATTTCTCCCGCGTGACACTGGATGCGGCGCGCAACAATTCCGATACGAACGCACTGGACCAGCTCGGCCTGCGCGCTGTCGGCGGCGCCCAGACGCTGACCAGCCGCCTGGACGCGGACGACCGCAAGGAGCGCGCGCGCCTGTCCTTCGACCAGCTGTACACGCTCAAGGCGGCAGCGGTGGACACGCTGGAATGGAAGATCTATGCGCAGAACAGCGACACGCGCCAGGACACCTACGAAGACCGTGCCTCCATCGTCGGCGGCAATGCCGTAAACCCGATCTCGCGCTACCGCCGCTTCGAGTACGAACAGCGCGAAAACGGCGTCGAGGCATTGGCCAAGAAGCGCATCGAAGGCGGCGGCGCGACGCATGATTTCGCCTACGGCCTGGAATACGCCGGCGGCCGCATCCGCGAACAGCGCGACGGATTCCAGCGCAACCTGACCACCGGCGCCGTCAGCAACGTGGTATCGCCCGACGTGTTTCCGGTGCGCGATTTCCCGCTGACCGACACGCGCCGCATTGCCGTGTTCGCGCAGGACGATATCGGCCTGCTCGACGGCCGCCTGCACCTGGTGCCGGCGGTGCGCTACGACAGTTTCAAGGTCGACCCGCGCAGCGACGCCGTGTTCGCTGCCGACAATCCCGGCGTAACGCCGGTAGAACTGGACAGCGACCGCTTCTCGCCCAAGTTCGCCGCTATCTGGACCCTGGCCGACAGCTGGCGCGTCTATGGCCAGCTGACGACGGGTTTCCGCGCACCGCCGTACAGCGACATCAACGTCGGTTTTACCAATGTGCAATTTGGCTACACCGCCTTGCCGAACCCGGACCTGAAGCCGGAAACCAGCCGCGGCGCCGAGTTCGGCGTGCGCGTGGACGGCGATGCCGGTTTTGCCAGCGTGGCCGTGTACAAGAACCGCTACAAGGATTTCATCGAGTCGCTGATCAATATCGGCACCGATCCGGCCAGCGGCCTGCTGCTGTTCCAGTCGCAGAATATCGGCCGCGTCGACATTCGCGGCGCCGAAGCCAGCGCCGGCCTGCGCCTGGGCCATTTCACGCCGGCACTGGACGGTTTCGAGATCCGCACCGCGCTGTCCAGCGCCAAGGGCGACGACCGCGTGCGCGATGTGCCGCTCAACAGCGTGGAGCCGGCCAAGGCCGTGCTCGGCCTGTCCTACGAGGGGCAGAACTGGGGCGCGGAAATCGTCGGCACCTTCGTCAAGGAAAAGTCGCGCCTGGCACCTTCAGGCACGGGCACGGCGTTCGCCGCACCCGGTTATGGCATTGTGGACGCCTATGTGCATATGACGCCGACGCCGATGCTGACCGTCTACGCCGGCCTTACCAATATCGGCGACAAGCACTACTGGGAGTGGAACAGCGTGCGCGGCCTGAACCAGGGGCCGTCCATCGACCGCTACAGCTCGCCCGGCCGCGCCGCCAGCGCCGGCATCCAGCTGCGCTTCGACTAAGTTGAGGAAATGATCATGCGCACTATTGCACTTATTGCCATTGTCGCACTGACCACCGCCTGTGCCAGCAGCGGCGGTGCCAAGCGCCAGCCTGCCCTGTCGGGCCTGGCGCCGGCGACGCCCGCGCCGGCCGATTACCAGCGCCCTTGCAACGGCCAGCCGGCCACGCCGGAGGCTGCGTATGACTGCGACCGCCGCAGCATCCTAGGCATGGTCGGCGATTTCACCGTCAAGTTTGCCTTCGACGAAACCCTCGCGCTGAAGCCGGGCTACAAGCCCAAGCCGGC
The DNA here is from genome assembly GCF_004363655.1 of Tahibacter aquaticus. Taxonomy (GTDB): domain Bacteria; phylum Pseudomonadota; class Gammaproteobacteria; order Xanthomonadales; family Rhodanobacteraceae; genus Tahibacter; species Tahibacter aquaticus. The sequence goes on along the minus strand of NZ_SNZH01000015.1, from coordinate 143,506 downwards.
ACAGCGTTCCGGTGGCGACGAATTCGTCTTCGTGGTTGAAGACCGCGGCGATTTCATCGCCCTGCAGCACATCCTGGTGGCCGGCAGCGGCAAGGATGCGATAGTGATCAAGCACTGGCGCCAGGACTGGCAGTACCAGCCCAAGGAAGTGCTGGTGTTCCGCGGCAACAACCATTTCGCCCTGCAGCCGGTGGATGCCCAGGCGGCCCGCGGCGCCTGGTCGCAATCAGTCTACGAAGTGGACGATGCGCCGCGCTACGCCGGCGTCGGCCGCTGGGACCACAGCAACGGCGTCGATGCCTGGACCTCGGACTTCACCTGGCGCCCGCTGCCGCGGCGCGAGTACACCAAACGCAACGACTACCAGGTGCTGGGCGCGATCAACCGCCACACCTTGACGCCGGGCGGCTGGATGCACGAACAGGACAACCAGAAGCTGGAACTGTCCGCCGACGGCAAGACCACGGCACTCGTGCGCGAAGTCGGCATCAACAGCTACGAGCGCACTGAAAAAGTAGATTTTTCTCCGGGCCGGGAATACTGGAAAAAGACCGAAGCGTTCTGGCGCGACGTGCGTGCCGCCTGGGCCGACGCGGCGCAGCGGCGCAAGCAATACGACCTGCAGCACATGCTGGACGAACGCCCGCGCTTCGAGGCACTGTTCAACCTGGCCGAACAGGCCGCCAAGGGCGAGACGGTGACGCGGGCGAGCATCGACGCTGTGCTGGAGCGGGCACTGGCACCAGCGGCGGCGAAGACCGCGCAAGCAAAGCCATAGGCAGAGCCGCTGCCTTCGGTATGAACGGCTTGAGCAACTGATTGGCAATCAGTAGATCGTAGTCGCACCGCGATGTCGGCAGGAACTGCCGACCTTGCCGCTTCGTCGCTGGCATCGGGACGAAGCGCGCGACCCAGGCACGTTCGCGAACCGGGCATTGGCTGGCCGCGGTGCAGGCATGAGCATCGTGCGCCCGGCCATCGGCACCCCGTCCGATTGCCAGCCCATGCCGCCTTGCCGACAATGCGCAACCCTGTGTTGTCAGTGCCGCCATGCGTATTCCCCGTATCCACGTTCCCGGCCTGCTGCAGACAGGCGCAACGCTGCAACTGCCGGAACAGGCCGGCGAACACCTGGCGCGAGTGCTGCGCCTGGAAAGCGGCCATCCGCTGATCCTGTTCAACGGCGACGGCAGCGAGTACGACGCGCGCCTCGCGGTACTGTCCAAGCGTTCGGTCACGGCGGAAATCGGCAGCCGGCGCGAGCTTTCGCGCGAATCGCCGCTGCGGCTGACCCTGGCCCAGGGCGTGGCCCGCGGCGACAAGATGGACTGGATTCTGCAAAAGGCTACCGAACTCGGCGTCGCGCGCATCGTGCCGGTGATCACCGAGCGCACCGAAGTGCGGCTGGACGAAGATCGTGCCGGCAAGCGGCTGGCGCACTGGAGCCAGGTGATCGCCTCGGCCTGCGAGCAATGCGGACGCAACGAACTGCCGCAGATTCTGCCGCCGCAGAAACTCATGCACTGGTGCGCCGGCCTGACCGAAACCGATAGCACGGCGCGTTTCGCCTTGTTGCCGGAAGCCGATGTGGGGCCGCGCGATATCGGTAGGCTGGAACAGGGCGCGTTGCTGCTGGTGGGGCCGGAGGGTGGACTGTCCGATCACGATATCGCGATTGCGCGCAATGCGAAGTTCCGTGGCTTGCGTCTGGGGCCGCGGATCTTGCGCACCGAGACGGCAGGCATTGCGGCGCTGGCGGCGTTGCAGGCGATTGCGGGCGATTTTGCTTAGCTGGCTGACAGTGGTCTGTTGCAGCCATCCATCGGACATGCCCGTAACAGTGCGGCAAGATCGTTGCCTCATCCCCCGGCCGCCGCCTGAAAGAAAGCTCCCGCTAGGGGAATATCTTCAACGAGACAGCGCCCTCTCCCCCGGGCGCCGCCGGGGGAGGCTAAAGCCCGGCGCGGTCACTTTCTGCAGATCGCCAAGGCAGAGGGGAGACGGCCGAATCCGGCAAAGCCGCCGAAACAGCCAAAAACTACGCTGCCAGCGCTTCCGCCATCAACGCCTCGATCTGGTTCAGATCGGGAATCACCGCCTGGTCGTCGCGCACCAGTACCTGTGCCCGGACGCCATTCGGATGGTGATGCTCGTCGCCGGTCGGAATCAGCAATTCCTGGCTGACCGTGGTCAGGCGCGGGAAGCCCTGGGTGAGCATGGCGATGAACGGCATCTTGGCATGGCCGCCGATGGCCTTCAGTACGGCCACGCGGGCGCCGTTGGAGCCTTCCTCGTGGGTCAGGCCCGACAGGATGGCGAAGGAAAACAGCGGCAGGCGCCAGCCGCGCCAGGACAGGCGGCCGAGAATCCACTCCGGTGCGTTCGCTATCTTTTCCACATTGGCAAAGGTGATCACTTCGGCCACGGTGGCATTGGGCAGCAGCACGCGGCCGTTGGTGATGGGGATGAGCACGCCGCGGATTTCGCGAGGAGTTTCCATTGTGTGCCTTATGCCTTGCCGATGGCGGCGATGGTGTGTTTGGCCAGCTCGCTGGGCGAGCCGGTGAAGGTGACGATGCCGGCGTCGCGGGCACCGTCGACCATGGAGCTGATGACGCAGGTGTCCGGATCCTGTGCCCAGACCTGGCCGCCCTTGGCCGACAGGTGCTTGGCGCCTTCGATGGCGTCGTGCGCCATGCCAGAGAAGATGATCACCGTCGAATGGGCGGCGAAGGTGTCGGCCATATCGCGCACCACCAGATCGATCGACGGCGTATACGGCGAAGCTTCCGGCAGGTGGGCCAGCTGGACCACGCCGTCGGCATCGATCAGCAGCCTGTGCGTGGTCGGCACCACGACCACTTCGCCGTGGCTTACACGTTCGCCATGACCCGGCGCGCGCACGGTCAGCGGCGTGGCCTTGGCCAGCTGGGCTGCCATCAGTTCGAGGAATTCCGCGCCCATGTGCTGGGCCAGGATGAACAGGGCCGGGAAACGCGCCGGCAATGCGGCCAGGTACTCGCGCACCGCCTCCGGACCACCGATGGAAGCGCCCAGCACGACGACGCGGCGGATGGCCTTGACCGCGGCAGAGCCATCCAGGCGGTGTTCGACGAAGAAGTCGGAACGCATCTGGTCCGGCGCGACGGCTTCTTCCATCGGGATCAGGTCCAGCGACAGGCCGCTGTCGAAATCGAACTTGCTCGCGTCACCGCCTTCGGGCGCGAGATAGTCCTGCGCGGCGACCTTGTCGACCGCGGCAACCACCGGCTTGGCTGCCGGGGCGGTGTCGCTGTCGTCGGACTCGACCAGTTCTTCCAGCGACCAGTTGCCGCCGGAGAGGAAGCTTTCCGCCGAAACTTTTTCCACTTTTTCCGGCGCGGCCGCAACGGGAGCAGCGGCCTCGTCTTCGCTCATCGCTTCGAGCGAGAACTTGGACAGGTCGAAATTGCGCGCCGGCTTGGCTTCGCTGCGGCTGGCCGGTGCCGCCTCGCGGGCGGCCGGAATGGCAGCGGCGAAATCCTTGGCCTGGTCGGGCACCGATGCGGCGATGCCGGCAAAAGCCGTGTCGAAATCGACCAGTTCGGCGCTCGGTGCCGGGGCCTCGGGCGGTGTATCGAACAAGGCGTCGAGGTCGGCCCCGAAGCTGAACTCTTCGTCGCTGCCGCTTTCGCCGCTGGCCGGCCGGATGGCCGTCGTATCGACCGTGACATCCATGCCGCCAAAGGCATCGGCGCCGAAATCGCTGTCGGAAAAACCGAAGTCGGCGCCGATGTCGCGCGCGGCTTCGCGCGTGTTCGACGGCGCAGCGGCAGGTTCGGGCAGATCCAGCGCACCGAAATCGAAATCGAAGTCAGGCGTGGACGCCGCGGCCGGCTTGCTGGCCGCGACCGGGTTGGTGGGAATGGCGTCGAGGTCCAGATCCAGGTCGAAGTCGCTGCTGCCGGCCTTGGCCATGGGCGGTGCGGCGAAATCCAGATCCAGGTCCAGGTCGAGGCTGTTGCTCGCTGCAGGCGCCGGCGGCGCGGTGGCCGGCAGGCTGGCGTCGAAATCGAAGTCGAAGTCCGCTGCGCTGCGGGTGGCGGGCTTGTCGGCCGGTGCGGGAGGAACTGGCAGTTCCAGGGTGATCTCGTTGCGGCGCGCGGCCGGCGGCGGCTCGGCACTGCCCAGCAGTTCGTCGAAATCGAAACCGAAGTCGGTAGCAGCAGGTTTGGCCGGCGCTGCGGGCGCTGCCGCGGCCACAGGCACCGCTGCGGCCACAGGCGCTGCCGCGGCCACAGGCACCGCTGCGGCCACAGGCGCTGCCGCGGTCACGGGCATCGCCGCGGCCGGCGGCGTTGCGCTCTGGCCGAACAAGGCATCGAGTGCGTCGTTGAGGCCGGCATCGCCGGCGAACATCGCCGTGGCCGCCGCATCCGGCGCAAAGTTGTTGCTCGGCGGCAGGGTCTGCGGCGCATCCGGAATGCCGCGCGACAGCTTCTGTGCCGGCGACGGCGGTGCCTGCGCGCCGGGCGGCCGCGGCGGGTCGGCGACTTCCGGCCTGCCCATGATCTTGGCGGCGAGATGGCGCGACCAGCGTGCCTGCTCCCAGCCCGACAGTTCCGAGCTGACCTGGGCGTCGTTGAAGACGACGTTGTAGCGCTCGTCGTCGAGCAGGTCGTAGACCTCGTCCAGATGCGATTCGATTTCCGGATCGAGGTTGACGATGACGACGTGGGCGCCGGAGCCTTCCAGCGCGTCGCGGTCCATCTGCGCAGTCAGCGCTTCATAGACGACGGCGGCGCCGAGTTCTTTCAGCGCATCCTTGAGATGCCCTTCGAGCTGGCTCGTCTGATAGAGCAGCGCGACGCTTACCGGTTCGCGTTCCATAGTTTTAGGCACGGCTCAACCTCAAGGTTTCCTGCACATTGCGGAGCAGATCGACTTCCTGGTACGGCTTGCCGAGGTAACGCTCGACGCCGATTTCCAGTGCGCGCTGACGGTGCTTCTCGCCGGTTCTCGAGGTGATCATGATGATGGGCACCAGCTTCAGACGCGGGTCGTTCTTCATGTAGGTGGCCAATTCGTATCCGTCCATGCGCGGCATCTCGATGTCGAGCAGCATCAGGTCGGGTACCTTGTCCTGCAGCTTTTCTACCGCATCCAGCCCGTCCTTGGCTGTGATCACGTCCATGTCGTTGCGTTCCAGCACGCGCGTGGTGACTTTGCGCATGGTGATGGAATCGTCGACCACCATGACCAGCGGCTGGCGGCGCTCTTCCACCGGCGGCGCCACCGGCTGCGGCGCGAAGGTGGCGATGTCGACGCCGGCCTCGACACTGGCCGCGCGCAGCGCGACGTAGCGGCGTACCAGCGGGGCCAGATCGAGAATCATCACGACCGAGCCGTCGCCCATGATGGTCGCGCCGAAGATACCGGCGACCGAACTGATCTGCGGGCCTACCGACTTGACCACGACTTCGCGCGAACCGACCACGCCGTCGATGCGCACCGCGGCGCGCTGGTCGCCGGTACGCGTCATCAGCAGCGGCACCTGCGCTTCGTCGACAATGCGCGGCACCGGAACATTGAGCAATTGCGACAGTTCGTAGATGTGGAATTCTTCGCCGGCGTAGGCGTAGATCGGGTTGGCCGTGCTCAGGCGGCGGTCCAGATCGTCGCGGCCGATGCGCACCACGCCCTGCACCGAGGACATCGGGATGGCGTAGATGGCGTCGCCCAGGCGCACCAGGATGGCCTGGGTGACAGCGAGGGTGAACGGCAGGCGGATGGTGAAGACCGAACCCTTGCCACGCTCGGAATCGATGGTGAGGCTGCCGCCGAGCTGCTTGATCTCGTTGTGCACCACGTCCATGCCGACGCCGCGGCCAGCCAGCTGGGTAACCTGCTCGGCGGTGGAGAAGCCGGTTTCCAGGATGAAGGCGTACAGGTCGCGGTCGGACAGCTGCGCCTCGGCGTTGAGCAGGCCACGCTCGATTGCCTTGCGCCGGATCGCGTCGCGGTCCATGCCGCGGCCGTCGTCGGAGACGCGCAGCACCACTTCGGTCGCTTCGCGGCTGACCTGGATGGTGACCGTTCCTTCCGGATTCTTGTTGCTGCGCAGGCGCTCTTCCGGCGGCTCGACGCCGTGGGCCAGTGCGTTGCGCAGCATGTGCTCGAACGGCGCTTTCATGCGTTCGAGCAGGTTGCGGTCCATTTCACCCTGCGCGCCTTCCACCTTGAGCTGGGCGCGCTTGCCGATTTCCTGCGCTGCCTGGCGCACGGTGCGGCGCAGCGAAGGCACCAGCGAGTCGAACGGCACCATGCGCGTGCGCATCAGACCTTCCTGCAGGTCCGAGCTGACGCGGGACTGCTGCAGCAGCAGGGTTTCCGACTGGCGGGTCAGGTCGTCGAGCAGGTTCTGAATCGAGACCAGGTCGGACACCGATTCGCCCAGCGCACGCGACAGCTGCTGCAGCTGCGAGAAGCGGTCGAGTTCCAGCGGATCGAAGGTGGTTTCGCCCGGCTCGTGATGTTCGCGCTGGTAGCGCGCGATGATCTGCGCTTCGGTTTCCATTTCCAGCTTGCGCAGCTGTTCGCGCAGACGCGCGACGGTTTGTTCGAATTCGACCAGGTTGAAGCGGAAGGTGGTGACCTGCTGTTCCAGGCGCGAGCGGTAGATCGACACTTCGCCGGCGTAGTTCACCAGCGAGTCGAGCAGGTCCGAACGCACGCGGATCATTTCCTGTGCCGGGCGCGGCTCGTCCTCTTCGATCGGCAGCGCGGCCGGGCGCAAAGGGCCGGCCGGGCGCAGCGGCGGCTTCGGCGCGAGAGCTTCGACGGCGGGCGCGGCGGCGGCGGCCGGTGCCGTGTCGGCGCTGTCGCCGGCTACTGCTGCCGGCACTGCAGCATCGGCATCGGCAGCCAGCGGTGCGGCGGCCAGCTGGCTGGACAGGTCGCCGGACACCAGCGCTTCGAAACGCGCGATGGCGTTCTCCGGCATGGCGATGGCCTGGCGCTTGGCGATGCGCTGTACCAGGGCATGCAGGCGGTCGTAGCCGCGCTCGAAGGATTCGACCGTGGTGCGGTCCATGCCGCGGCGGCCTTCGCTGATGGCTTCCAGCAGCGATTCCATCGCATGCGACAGATCGCCGATCGGCGCCAGGCCGGCCATGCGCGCGCCGCCCTTGAGGGTATGCAGATCGCGCTGCATGCCGGTGACGATTTCGCGGTCGTGCGGTGCTTCGCGCAGGCGTGCGATCAGGCCGTCGGAATGATCGAGGATGTCGCTGCCTTCCTGCACGAAGATTTCCAGCAGGTCTTCGTCCATGTCCGGCAGGTCGAGCTTGCCGTCGGCCTGCGGGTCGTCGGCAATCGGCGGCAGCACGACTTCGTGGGCGGCAACGGCGCGCGCATGCGTATCAGCGCGCTCGCGTTCGGCAGCTGCAGCGGCGATGCGTTCGGCTTCGGCGCGCTGGGCAGAGGCGGCCATTTCGGCCAGCAGGCGTTCGCGCTCGCCTTCGCGGCGGGTCCGGTCGGCCAGCTCGGCGGCGGCACGTTCGGCGGCTTCGGCTTCGGCACGGGCCTGCGCTTCGACGCGGGCGCGTTCGGCAGCGGCTTCCATCTCGGCACGTGCGGCGGCTTCCGCCTCGTGGCGGGCGCGCTCGGCGTCGGCTTCGGCCTGTGCGGCGGCGTCGGCTTCCGCGTCGGCGGCGCTGGACAGCAGTGCATCGAGCTCGCTCGCGTCGTAAGCCAGGCTGGCGTCGGGCGCGGCGAGGTCGGCCAGCTTGATCTCGTGATCGAAGGCCGAGCGCGACTCGACCGGCGCCACCGAAGCCAGCATGGCTTCGAACTGGGCCTGTTCGTCGCTGGAGAACAGGCTGTCGAGCGCGACGGCATCGGCCGCCGGCGTTGCATCCTGGGCCAGGCTGATCGATTCGTTGTCGATGTCGTCAGCACTGGACTGCAGCTCGGGGAAATCGAGCCTGGCCAGATCGTCGAGCGACAGTTCTTCCACTTCTTCCAGGCTGTCGTCGGCAGGTGCCGTCGCGGCGCTGGGAATATTTGCCGCCAGGTCGTTGTCCAGCGACAGGGCCAGTTCCTGGTCCAGCGACAGTTCGATCGCGGGCTCGTCGAAGGCGGCAAAGTCGGCGGGCGTCCGGGCCGGCGCGTCGGCCATCTGCGCGGGCGCTTCCGGCTGGATGAGCTGCTCGGCCTGTGGCGTGAATGCCATGGCCTCTTCCATCGAGATTTCCTCGACGTCGAAGCCGGCGGTTGCATCGTCGGACGCAGCGGCGATGGCGGATGCTTCCTCGGCCAGAGCGGAGACGGCGGATGCTTCCTCGGCCGCATCGGCGGCGGCGTGGGCTTCGTCCTCGGCGTCTATGTCCAGCAGATCCAGGCCGTCGTCGTCGCTGGGCACGTACAAGGTGTGGGCGAGTTCCGGTTCGGGCAGGTCGTCGCGCAGTGCGATGATGCGCTCGACCAGCGCGTCGGATGCGGGCAGTTCCAGCTGTCCGCGTTCCAGCGACAGCATCACCTCGCGCACCAGGCTGCTGGCGTCGGCCAGCGCAGCCAGGCCAACCGGCTGCGGCGCGGCATCGCGCGCGCGCAAACGCTTGATATAGCCTTCCAGCGGCGCCAGCACATGGCTGATCACCGGAATGTCGACCATGGCGATGGCACCGTGCAAGGTATGCACGGAACGCAGTAAAGTATCGGTTGCTACTTGTGGCGTATGCGCAGAACTGGCAACGAAGCTGTCGATGATGGAAAGATGCTGGCTCACTTCGCTGCGCAGGATGTCGAACAGCACCGGGTCGATATTCGGCAGCGGTCCGAAACTGGGCAGCGCGTCGGCATCCACCTCGGCCAGTGCGGGTGCGCTGTCGACCTGGCTGTCCAGGTCCAGCGTGCGGGTCAGCTCGACCGGCGCGGCCACCAGCGCCGGCGCGGCAGCAACCACGGGCGCGGCGATTTCCTCTTCCACCGGCACTTCGACCAGGCGCTTGACCTTGCGCTTGACCAGGCGCGTGCGCTTGCGCGCCGGCGCCAGCCATGCTTCCTCGCCTGCGACCAGCTTGTCGGCCACGCCCATGATGCCGGCGATGTCGGACGTAGGTGCGCCTTCGCCGCGCAGCGCGGCGAGCAGCTCCGGCAGCGCCGCGACAGCCTGGTCGACCAGGGTGATCGCCGCGGTATTCGGCTGTATGGTCTTGTCGAGCACGCGGTTGAGCATGTTCTCGACTTTCCAGCTGAACTCGCCCAGTGCCATGGCACCGACCAGGCGGCCCGAACCCTTCAGCGTGTGGAACGAGCGGCGCACCGGCTTGAGGCGTTCGAAATCGTGCAGATCGGCCTTCCACAACGGCATGTGGCGGTTGAGGTTCTCGATTTCTTCCTGCACTTCCTCGACGAAGACCTCGCGGATTTCCTCGTCGATGTCGTCGGAGGCCACGGCCTGGAAGCTCGCGTCGGACATGCCGCCGGCGGGGCTGTTGTCCTCGACTTCCTCTTCGATTTCCTCTTCGATCTCGATGGTGCGATAGCGCGGTGCCGGCGGTGCCGCGGGCACGACAACCGGTGCCGCGGCGGCGACCGGTGCAACCAGTGCTATCGGCTCGGGCGGCAGGGTCGGCTCGGTTTCGGTGAACTTCAGGCCGGTGAGATCCTGCACATCGCCGTGCTCGACGCTGCTGTGGTCGCCGACGACCAGCGCGTCCAGGCCTTCGCCCGGCGCGATTTCCACCGCGACTTCGAGTTCGTGCGCAGGTTCCGCCGCGGGCGGCGGCTCGGCCACGGGCTCGGCCACGTCGGGCAGACCCAGGCGCGCGACGTACTCGTCGACTTCGCCCTGGCTGCCCAGGTTCATTTCCACGCTGGGCAGGTCGGAATCCGCTGCAGCGAATTCCAGTTCCTGCCGGCCGGCCTGGCTGCGCCGGTCGGGCAAGGTTTCGGCAAACGATACAAATTGACCTATGGATAAATCTGCCGCGCGCGATTCCGACGGCGCGATCGGGTCAAGGCTCAGACTCGCTGCCGGCGCGGCCGGTTCGTCCCGGGCCTGCAGACCGAAGCCACCAACGGATGGCGGCAGCGGCGTGGCGCCGGAGCGCGGCGCAGCGGATTCGGGCACTGGCGCCGGCGCCGGCGCTGGCGTCGGCACGGCAGCGCGCGTCGGCGGCGGTTCCGGCGCGTCGCCCTCGTCCTCGGGCACCGGCCAGTAGCCCAGCGCTTCGAGGCTTTCGCGGGTGACGTCGAGGATCTTCTCGCGGCCGGCACGCTGGTCGCGCGTGGCTTCGAGGTAATACTCGATCGAGGCGATGGTATCGGCCAGCTTGTCCATCTGCTCGGCTGTCGGCACACGGCGCCAGCGCAGCAGTTCCACTTCGATGAAGCGCACCAAACCGTGCATGAGTTCGGCCGGCCGGTTCAGGTCGAGCATGCGCAGCGCACCGGAAACTTCGTCCAGCAGGCGCGGAATCTGTTCGACCTTGGCGTGGTCCCAGGGCGACTCGATGAAGGCGACGATGTCGTTCTTGGCCTGGGCCAGGTTGCTCGTGGCTTCCTTCATCAGCGCATCGAGGATCTTGCGCACTTCGGCCTTGGGCAGCTCCATGCCGCCGCTGCCGGTGTCTTCCGGCGTGTCGGCACCGAGGCGCTCGATGTGATCGTCGAGCGAGGCTTCCACGTACAGCAGCGCACCGGCGACGTCGAGCAGGGTGCTTTCGTCGGGCGAGCGCGCCTTGTTGGCGATTTCTTCCACAATGGTGCGTTGTTCGGTGACGACGCGGCGCGGTACGCCCAGGCCGAGCATGCCCAGCGTATCGCCGACGCGGTCGAGCACGTCGACCTGGGCCATCAGTTCGCCCGGATCGTTGCCCTGGGCGCGCAGGAAGATGTCGAGCGCTTCCTTCACGCGCAGCAGGTCGTCCTTGATCGCCAGCGACACGGTGTCGAGCAGCGCGCGGTTGTGGCCGGAGATCGAACCCTTGGCGTGTTCCAGCTCTTTCTGGCTGGGCAGCAGCGACTGCAGCCGGAATGTGTTGCGCACGTCGGTCAGGCGCGGCGTTTCGCCGTTGGCGTGGGCGACGTAATACAGCAGGTTTTTCAGCAGTTCCCGCGGCGGCGCCGACTGGAATACGCCCTCGCCCGCATCGACCAGGCGCTTGATCTCGCGGTCGACCTTGCCGAACAGCAGCTTTACCGCGGGGCTGGGTTCGATCGCGCTGCTGCCGACGCCTTCGAGCACCGCCATCGCGATCCACCAGACCCGGCGCGCTTCCAGCGCGTACGAAATGCCGAGCACGCGGCCGAGAATCTCGCTGAGCTTGCCGGTTTCGCTGCGCGGATCGCCGGCACGCAGCAGTTTCAGCAGCGACACCTGATAGGCGGTGCGCAGGCGGCCTACATGCAGTTTCAGCTCGCCTTCCGGATAGGCCGTGACCGCGCCGTTGGCGCTGGCCGGCAGCGGCAGGTTGAGATCAGGCGAGAACAACACGCTTTCGGTGAACAGTTCTTCGCCACGCACGGCGCGCAGGTCGTTGAGCAGCGGCAGCAGGACAATGGGAATGTCCTTGTGGCCGCTCTGCAGGCGCTCCAGGTAGTCGGGCAACTGCACGATGCCGCGCATCAGCACGGAATAGGCTTCTTCCTTCTGGCGGATTTCACCGTCCAGCAGGGTCTGCGCCAGCCGCTCCATTTCCTCGACCACCATCGAGGCGCCATACAGCTCGACCATGCGCAAGGTGCCCTGCACCTGGTGCAGATAGGTCGCACAGAAGCGCATGAGGCTGGAGTCGGCGGGATCGTCGACATAGGCCTCCAGCGCCTGGCGCGCCTGCTTCAGGGTCTCGTCCAGCTCCTGCTTGACCCAGTTGAGCGTGGTGAAGTCGATGTCGTCTTGCAGTCTCATGCGCTTTTCTCTCAACGGTTGCGCAGGAAGGCGAGCGCTTGCCGATGCGGCACGCGGCTCAAGGCAGGATGCGCGAAGCTGGTGACCTCGCCGGCGCCCAGCACCAGCATGCCGCCGGGCTTGAGCAATCCCGCCAGCGCCGTGAGCAATTCACGCCGGCGATCCCGAGCAAAGTAAATCAATACATTTTGGCAAAAAATCAGATCAAGCCGCTTGAGCGGCGCGCGCGCCACGTCGAGCAGGTTGAACTGGGCGAAGCCGACGCGCTTGCGCAGCGCCTCGCGCACCTGGAACGAATCGGCGTCGATCTCGTCCACATAGCGCTCGCGATAGTCGGCCGGTATTTCATTGAACTTGTTGCGTGGATACAGCCCGGAGCGGCCGACCGCCAGCGCAGGCTGGCTCACGTCGGTGGCGGTGACGCCGAAATAGACGCGCGCATCGCTGAGCATGCCGATATGCCGGTCCAGCACCATGGCCAGGGTATAGGCCTCTTCGCCGGTGCTGCAGCCCACGCTCCACGCGTGCAGTGCGCCTTCGCTGCCGCTTTGCATCAGCCGCGGCAGCCACTCGCTGGCAATCAGGTCGAACGACGGCGGGTGGCGGAAGAAATGCGTTTCGTGCACGGTGAGGCGATCAACCAGCGTAGTCCATTCGATCGCGCCTTCCGGCACTTTGTGCAGATCGCGGTAGTAATCGTCGAAGCGGCTGTGCCCGGTCTCGCGCATACGTCCGCGCACCGCGGTGACCAAGAAAGGCTTGCGCGCCGGCGGCACGACTACGCCGGTGCGCCGCTCAAGCAGGTCTGCCCAGCGCGCGAACTCGGCATCGTCCATGCCCGGCAGGGCAGAGAGCGCCGACCAATTGCCGATCGCGAGGGCCATGCGCGCCGATTCAGCTCGTGCAGCAGGAAAACGCAAGGCTTCTCGGAGAGGCCCGCGGCTTCTTGCTGTTGGAGCCCCCTTGAATCAAGGGAGCGGCCGGGCGCTTGCGCAGCAAGCGGCCGGCTGGGTTGTGGAAGTATGTCGGCATAGATCGCACTCCGGCATCCGTGGCTGCGTCGAAGGTCATCAGGTCGGCAGCTTGAAGTCCGCGACCGAACGGCGCAGGTCCGCAGCAAGCTGGGCCAGGTTGCCGATGGATTCGGCGGTCTGGCTCGCACCGAGCGAGGTCTGCGTCGTGATTTCCTGAATCACGTTCATGGTGGCGGAGATGTTGGTCGCCGCTGCCGACTGCTGCCGCGCCGCCTCGGAGATGTTCTGAATGAGGTCGGCGAGGTCGTTCGACACCTTTTCGATTTCGCCCAATGCCAGGCCCGCGTCTTCGGCCAGGCGTGCACCGGCCACCACTTCCGCGGTGGTCTGTTCCATCGAGCTGACCGCTTCGTTGGTGTCGGACTGAATGGTCTGCACCAGCGTTTCGATTCGCTTCGTCGCGTTCGAGGCGCGTTCCGCGAGGCGCTGCACTTCGTCGGCCACGACCGCGAAGCCGCGGCCCGCTTCACCGGCCGAGGCGGCCTGGATGGCCGCGTTCAGGGCGAGAATGTTGGTCTGTTCGGCGATGTCGTTGATCAGTTCCACGATCGAGCCGATTTCCTGCGACGACTCGCCCAGGCGCTTGATTCGCTTGGACGTCTCCTGGATCTGGTCGCGGATCGAGTCCATGCCCTGAATGGTCTGGCGCACGATGGCCGCGCCCTTGGACGCGATCTGCACCGAGCGTTGCGCCACGTCGGCCGATTCGGCCGAGTTCTTCGACACTTCGTCGATCGATACGGCGATTTCGTTGATCGCGGCCGAGGCGGAAGTGATCTGCTGCGCCTGGTGCTCTGCAGCTTCGGCCAGGTGCATGGCGGTAGCCTGCGTTTCCTGGGCGGCGGCAGACACCTGCACAGCGGTTTCGTTGATCGTCGTCACCAGGGAGCGCAGGGCTTCCACGGCGAAGTTGACCGAGTCGGCGATCGCGCCGGTGATGTCTTCGGTCACCGTCGCCTTCACGGTGAGGTCGCCTTCTGCCAGCGAACCCATTTCGTCGAGCAGACGCAGAATGGCTTCCTGGTTGCGCTGGTTCAGTTCGGCCGTGACCGAGTAGCGGCGGCGCTGGTCGCGCGCCTGGGCAATCAGCAGCAGCACGAGCAGGCCGGCGGCGACCGCGGCGGCAATGAGGCCCCACCAGACGTTCGGGAACAAGCGCTTGTTGCCCAGTTCGCCGACCTTGGTCGCCACGTCGGACGCGCGCAGCAGCATGTTCTGCGCGTCCTGGAAGATGTTATCGGCGGCTTCCTTGACTTCCTGCAGGCCGGAGGCGGAATCGAGGATCTTCTGCACCGGCTCGGCCATGCCGGTCCACTTGGCATAGATGTCGGTGAGGATTTCGCGGCCGTTGGGGTTGTCCAGCGCCTTGATGTTGAAATCGGGGCTGCCGTTGATCAGGCCGTTGAGCACGGCGCCGTAGAGGCGTGCATCGCGCGAGAAGCCGTCGGCGGCGGACTGCGCGCCCTGGCCACCGAGCAGGATTTCCTGCACGCGGCGGATCATGCGGTCGGCCAGCAGCATCTGGCGCGTGGAAATCAGTACCTGCTGGGTCGAGCCGCCGCGGTTGGTCAGGATGTTGACCACCTCGTCCATACGCGAATTGAGGATCGGTATCTGGCCGGAGAATTCACCCGCGGTCGCGGCGGAACTGAGCACGAGTTCCTTGTTGCCGATGATCTTGGTCGCGTTGGTGTTCAGCGCCTGCCAGGCCTTGCCGAGATCATCGAGCTGGCGCGCGACGATTTCCTCCCCCTTGTAGCCCGGCATGCCGGTTTTCACGTCGCCGCTGTTGAGCGCCTGGATGTAGGTATCGATGCTGTTGCGGGTGGCTTCCAGCTCTTTGAAGGCGTCGATATTGCCGCCGGCCGATTCCGTGGCGTACCTCGCGATGGACTGCGACAACACCTGGATCTGCGTGGTCAATGTCACCGCATTGCGGTCGTCGCCGTTTTTCTTGTTCAGCAGGAAGAAATCTACCGCTGCGACGGCAAGCGCCAGCAGCAGAAGAATGATCAGCCAAGTATTCGTGCCTGATGCACGCTCCTTGACGGCCCCCGATGTTGTGCTCATGCCTTCACCTCAAACGACCCAATGAGTAAACCCCGCGTCTTGTAAGGCTGGACGCGCGCGGGATCACGCCGATGCTTGCAGGAACTCCGGCGTGCGCACCAGCGCCGCCATGCTGAACAAACCCCAGAGCACATCTCCCAACTGATAGCGTTCGGGTACGAAACGGCCGTAGCGCGCGTCGGTCTCCCCTTCCGCTTCTTCAGCCCGTTGTACGTCGGAAAAATTGCGTTGTCCCAGCACTTCGTCGACGAGCAGGCCGACGCTGCCGCCGTGCTGGCGGATGACGAGTACGCGGCTGGAATCCATCACCTGGCTGCGCTCGGCTTCGACGAAATTGCGCAGGTCGACGATGGGTACGAGGTTGCCGCGCACGTTGGCCACGCCGAGCAGCCAGGCACGCGTGCCCGGAACCACGGTCAGCTGCGGAAACGTCAGGATTTCGTTGACCTCGGCGATGCTGCTGACGAGGTAGCGCTGGCCGATGCGGAAGCCGATGCCGCGCCAGAGGCCGACGGCCTCGGACTCTTCTGGCATGCCTGCAATATGCGCAAGACTGCGCCGCTCGTAATCGGCGAGAACCTCGAACGGCGTCAGTTGCAGGGTGTCGGTCGTTGCAGACATGTGTTGGACGCTCAACTCGGCAACAGGGTCTGGATACGGGTAAGCAGTTCCTTCTCGCTTACCGGCTTGGTCACAAAGTCCTTCGCCCCCTGGCGCAGGCCCCAGACGCGGTCCGTCTCCATCGACTTGGTCGTCACGATGAGGATCGGAATATGCGCCGTGGCTTCGTCGCGACTCAAGGTGCGAGTCGCCTGGAAGCCGTTCATACCCGGCATGATCACGTCCATGATGACGAGATCGGGCCGTTCGCGTTTCACCGCCACAATGCCGTCCTCGGCATTGCCTGCGCTGCTTACGCGATGACCCGCTTTTTCCAACAATGTCGTAAAGACACGAATGTCGGTCGGCGAATCATCGATTATCAGAATATGAGCCATCGCTTCCCCCTGTGAGCGCCATGGCGTTACCCACCTTCTACGCTATTGCGTCACGCCTTCAGATCCACGTGGCGCCGGATCGCACCGAGAAGCTCTTCGCGGGTAAACGGTTTGGTCAAATACTGTTCCGAGCCGACGATGCGGCCGCGGGCCTTGTCGAACAGACCGTCCTTGGACGACAGCATGATCACCGGCGTGCCTTTGAACATCTGGTTGTTCTTGATCAGTGCGCAGGTCTGATAGCCATCCAGACGCGGCATCATGATGTCGACAAAGATGATGTGGGGCTGGTGATCGGAGATCTTCGCCAGCGCCTCGAAGCCGTCGGTCGCGGTCACGACATCGGCGCCTTCCTTTTTCAGCAGTGTTTCGGCGGTGCGGCGGATGGTCTTCGAGTCGTCGATGACCATCACCTTCATGCCGCTAAGACTGCCCGATTTCGTCGCGTCTTCCACGTACCCTCCAAGCCACTTGAGTCTGTGGCACGGGGGAATCCCCATGCACGAGTCTTGCCATTGCTACTGCGACGTTGGTCCGCAGCCTTGCCGCAACGCTGCACGAGGCGTCGGAGCTGGGCTTTACCGCTGTTTAACCGCTAGTCAGCAAACCTGTCAAGTTAATCGCCTAAGTTACCGTCTTCACTTAGGAACCTGTCCGCAGAACCATCCCCGTACGGTCGTACGAGTCTAGCGCGATGTGTTGCGCCGTAACAGTTGGACAACAGCGCCGGCAGTTGCACGGCCATTACGCTCCGGCAAGCGGCTGCACGGGAGGGCAAGGCCGCCGCCGTGCTGGCGAGCACTGGAACAGATCGGACACTAGCGGGCATGATCGGCGTTCTTCCCCTGCCAGGACCGGCCTGCATGGCTCGCACTCTTGCCGTGCTGATGGACCCCATCGCCACGATCAATACCAAGAAGGACACCACCTTTGCCATGTTGCTGGAGGCGCAGCGCCGCGGCTGGCAGCTGCGCTACTGCACCCAGGGCGACCTGGCGATCCGCGACGGCGCCGCCTGGGCACGCCTGGCGCCGCTGAGCGTGCGCGACAACCCCGACGACTGGTTCAGCCTGGACGCGGCCGAGTGGACGCCGCTGGGTTCGGTCGACGCGATCTTCGCGCGCAAAGATCCGCCGTTCGATGCGCAATTCCTCTACGACACCCTGGTACTGGACCTGGCCCAGGCAGCCGGTGCCCTGCTGGTGAACGATCCGCGCGGACTGCGCGATGCCAACGAAAAGCTGTTCACCCAGCTGTTCCCGCAATGCTGCGCACCGACCCTGATCGCACGCGACCGGCAGGAACTGCGCCGTTTTGTCGCCGAACACGGCCAGGTCGTGCTCAAGCCGCTGGACGGCATGGGCGGACGCGGCATCTTCCGCTCGCACCACAACGACCCTAACCTGAACTCCATCCTGGAAACCCTGACCCTCAACGGCCGCTGCTTCGCCCTGGCGCAGAAATACCTGCCCGAGATCGTCGCCGGCGACAAGCGCATCCTGCTCATCGACGGCGAGCCCGTGCCGTATGCGCTGGCGCGCATTCCTCAGGGCGACGACTTCCGCGGCAACCTGGCCGCCGGCGGTCGCGGCGAAGGCCAGCCGCTGAGCGAACGTGATCGCTGGATCGCCGCGCAGGTAGGGCCGGAGCTCAAGCGCCGCGGCATGATCTTTGTCGGCCTGGACGTGATCGGCGACTGGCTGACCGAGATCAACGTCACATCTCCCACCTGCATCCGCGAGCTGGATGCGCAGTTCGGCCTTAACATCGCCGGGTCCCTGTTCGACTGCATCGAAAGCAAACTCGCGTGAGCACGACTACCACCGCGTCCAGCGCCGACCGTTTCGGCGTCACCCTGCTGTTTTCGCTGATCGCGCACGGCCTGGTGATCTTCGGCATCGGCTTCAGCCTGGCCAAGCCGGCCTCGCACCTGCCGTCGCTGGACGTGATCCTGATCCAGTCCACCAACAAGGAAAAAGCCGAAAAGGCCGATTTCCTCGCCCAGAGCAACAACTCCGGCGGCGGCGACCGCGACGAGGCGCGCCGCCCGGCCGACCCGCTGTCCAGCAGCCTGCCCAAGCCCACGCCCGGCACCGCGCCACGCCCGCTCGAAGCCGGTGCACCGCGGCCGACGCCGCAGACCCCGGCCGAAGTGCTGACCCAGCGCCAGGCCGATTTCGCCGTGACTACCGCGCGCGAAGCGCCGGAGTCGCCCAGCCTGCCCAAGCCGACCGCGCAGGAGCTGATCGAAAAGAACGCCGAGATGGCCCAGCTGGCGCAGGAATACCAGCGCCAGAAAGATTCGTATGCGAAGCGTCCGAAGAAGAAATTCCTTTCCGCCAATACCAAGGAATATGCCTACGCCTCCTACCTCGCCGGCTGGGCCGCGCGGATCGAGCGCATCGGCAATCTGAACTACCCGGACGAAGCGCGCCGCCAGCAGCTGCACGGCGACGTACTGCTGACAGTGACCTTGAACAAAGACGGCAGCGTCAAGCGCATGGACGTGATCCAGAGCTCGGGCCACAAGCTGCTCGACGACGCGGTACAGCGCATCGTGCAGCTGGCCGCGCCGTTTCCGCCCATTCCCAAGACCAACGAAGACATCGACGAGCTGTACATCACGCGAACCTGGCAGTTCCTGCCCGGCGACGTACTGCGCAACCGGTGAAGGATATGCGGGGAACCTGCAACCGAGGCATGTAAGCTGGCAGTGCGGCAAAGGCGCAGCCCAGCATCGAGGCATTGCACCGGCAAGAATTCCGCGCCGAAGAAATCTTCCGCTCCGCCTGGCTCATCTTCTCCAGCGAAAATCCCCTGCCGCAGCAATCCTCTTCGCGGCGACAGCCACCGCGTCCCGCCTCGCCCGCGCATTTCGCCTTATGCCGCCTCCGCCAGCGGCGATTGCCGCTACAATCGGCCGCATGAGCTCTTTCGCCTCGCTCTCCAATCAGCTGCTCATCGCCATGCCGGCGATGCGCGATCCGAATTTCGCCCGCGGCGTCACTTTCGTCTGTCAGCACAACGAAGACGGCGCAATGGGCTTGCTGGTCAATCGCCTGTCGGAATATCGACTCGGCGACGTGCTGGCGCAGATGAACCTGTCCTCCGAGCTCAGCGAAGTCAACGACGCGCCGGTGCTGATCGGCGGGCCGGTACAGCCCGAACGCGGTTTCGTGCTGCATGCGCCGGCCGGCAGCTGGGAATCGTCGTTCCGCATTTCCGACCGCATCTCGGTTACCACCTCGCGCGACATCCTTATCGCGATAGCCGCCGGCGAAGGTCCGGAACATGCCGTCGTCGCCCTGGGCTACGCGGGCTGGAGCCCAGGCCAGCTGGAACAGGAACTGATGGAAAACTCCTGGCTCACCGTAGACGTGCGCGAGCAGCTGCTGTTCGACACACCGCTGGATGCACGCTGGGAAGCCGCCGCAGCCCTGCTCGGCGTCAGCAGCATGGCCCAGCTGACCGACTACGCCGGCCATGCATAAAGCAGGCCCGGGCGCAGCGGAGCCGGGGCGGTGAATGTTCTGGGTTTCGACTACGGCAGCCAGCTGATCGGCGTGGCCGTCGGCAATCGCCTGACCCGCACAGCGCGCCCGCTGGGCAGTGTTTCCAACGGCGGCAACGGCCCGGCCTGGGAACGCATCGACCACTGGATTCGCGAATGGCAGCCCGAGGCGCTGCTGGTCGGCCTGCCGCTGACCCTGGACGGAGAAGAACAGAAAGCCAGCCGCGCCGCGCGCGCGTTTGCCAACGCGCTGGCCAAACGCTGCAGCGCGCCGCTGCACCTGGTCGACGAGCGCCGCAGCTCGATCGAGGCGGCACGCCGTTTCGCCCAGCGACGTGCAGCAGGCCTGGCCAAGAAGAAACATGCGGCGGATATCGATGCCGTCGCCGCCGAAGTCATCACCGAAACCTGGCTTGCCGATTGCCCATGACCCGCTCCGCCCAGCTCGATACTCATCGCCGCCTGCGTCACCTGATCAGCCTGGAAAACCTGCCGGCTGCAGAAATGCTGCGCCTGCTCGACCGCGCCGAAAGCCTGCGCCAGGAGTGGTTCGCCAACCGGCGCAAGCTGGATCTGCTGCACGGCCGCACCGTGGTGAACCTGTTCTTCGAACCGTCCACGCGCACGCGCACCTCGTTCGACCTGGCCGCCAAGCGCCTGGGCGCCGACGTGATCAATTTCGACATCGCCAGCTCGTCCACCAGCAAGGGCGAAAGCCTGGTCGATACCCTGCACACGCTGGAAGCCATGCACTGCGATGCCTTCGTCGTACGGCACAAGGAAAACGGCACGGCCGAATTCCTTGCCCGCCACGTGCGCAGCGCGGCCGCAGTGATCAATGCGGGCGACGGCAACAACGCCCATCCGACCCAGGGCCTGCTCGACGCCTATACCATCCGCCGCCACCGCCCCGATTTCAGCGCGCTGACCGTGCTGATTTGCGGTGACATCCTGCATTCGCGTGTCGCCCGTTCCGACATCCATGCCCTGCGTACACTGGGCGTGGGTACCTTGCGCGTCTGCGCTCCGGCAAACCTGCTGCCGGCGCAGACGGAATTGCCCGGCTGCGAGATCGTCGAAGATTTCGACACTGCGCTGGGCGGCGCCGACGTGGTGATCATGCTGCGCCTGCAGAAAGAGCGCATGCAGCACGCCCAGGTGCCGTCGGAACAGGCCTACTACGCCCGCTACGGCCTCGACGCGCGGCGCCTGCGCCTGGCCAGGCCCGACTGCCTGGTCATGCATCCGGGGCCGATCAATCGCGAAGTGGAAATTGCCTCGGCAGTTGCCGACGGCGCGCAATCGTGCATCCTGGAACAGGTCGGCAATGGCGTGTTCGTACGCATGGCCGTGCTGGCCGAATTGCTGGGCACCTGAATTCCTGCTGCCTCCTTCCCACTGGCTCGTCTACCGGACTCCCTGCCATGCCTGCCCTAGCCCGCCGCCTGACCCCACTCGCCCTGCTGCTCGCCCTGGCCGGCTGCGGCAGCAAGCCCGCTGCCGATTCTCCGCTGGCCTATGTGCCGGCCGACACGCCCTACGTGATTGCCAACCTGGAACCCACGCCGCAGGCGGTGCTGGACCAGTGGACGGCAATGACCAAGGAAATGCTGCCGATCTCGCTGGGCATGTACCAGCGTGCATTGGACAAAATCGGCAGTGCCGACAGCACCGGCGTCAAGGCCGCGCGTGCGCTGCTGGATGAACTGGCACAGCACATGGCCCAGGGCAGCCTGGCCCCGCTCGGCCTCAGCGGCAGCGCGCATGTTGCGATCTACGGCATCGGCCTGCTGCCGGTAATGCGCCTGGAGCTGGCCGATCCGGCCGCCCTGCGCGCCGCCATCGCCCGCGTCGAAGCCAAGGCCGGCGCGCCGCTGCCGCTGGCCAAACTGGGCGAGCTGGAATACTGGTCGCTTCAGGCCGACAAAGCGGTCGTGCTGATGGCGATCAGCGGCAAGCACCTGGTGCTCAGCATTGCCCCGGCCAAGGCCAGCGACGAGCTGCGCAAACAGCTGCTCGGCGTTACGCCGCCCAAGAACAGTCTCGATCCGGCCAAGCTGGAAGAACTGAACAAAAAATACGGATATACAAAGAATGGTTCAGGCTATGTGGACTTTGTCCGCCTGACCGAATTCCTGAGCAACGACAGCGACCCGCTGCGCATCGAACTGGCCACGGCATTGGGCGAAGCGGCACCCAGGCCGCTGGACCCGACCTGCAAGGCCGAACTCGGCGCCATGGCGGCCAAGCTGCCGCGCCTGGCGATGGGCTATACCGAACTGGCAGCCAAGCGCATGACGCTGCATGCGCAACTGGAAATGGAAGCCGTATTGGCCAAGGATTTCACGACCGCCTGGGCTGGCGCGCCGGGCACTGCGGGCGCCGCCGAAGGCCTGTTCGACCTGGCCGTGTCGCTGCCATTGCTGAAGCAGAAATCGTTCTGGCTCAAGCAGGCCAATGCCGTAGCTGCCAAGCCCTGGGCTTGCACCCAGCTGGCCGAACTGAACCAGACCTTCGCCCAGTTCAAGCAGAGCCTCGACACCACCATCCCGCCGCCGGCCAGCGATCTCACCGGCCTGCGCCTGGTCATCAGCCGCTTCAGCATGGACGCCGCCAAGCCTGTGCCGGAATTCAGCGGCAAGCTGCTGCTGGGCCTGACCAACCCCGGCGGAGCGCTGGCCATGGGCCAGCTCACCCTGCCCAGCTTGAAAGACCTCAAGCTGCTGCCCGACGGCAAGCCGGTGGCATTGCCCGCCGACACCATTCCCATGGTCGAAGCACCGCATGCGGCGATGAACGACAAGGCCCTGGCCCTGTCCGTCGGCGCCGGCGAAGAAGCTTCGCTCGCGGCGTTTCTCGCGGCGGCGCCAGTGGGTGAAGCCAAGTTCCTGCGCGTGCATTTCACCGGCGACATGTACGGGCAGTTCGGCAGCCTGTTCGACAAGTTCAGCGCCTTCATGCCGGAAGACCAGCGCGGCGACATCGAAAGCCAGAAGCAGCTGTTCGCGATCTACCAGAAGACGATCAAGTTCGTCGACATCAGCCTGGTGGCGAATGCGGGCGGCGTGGCGTTCTACGAGACCGGCGAGCTGAAATAAGACCGAAGACGGCCCCGCCGTGCGCGGCGGGGCCGTGGCTGTGCAATACACCGCGCTCCGGTTTGCCGGCCAGCCGCGCTATGCCCGGAACATCAGACCTCCAGCGGCAACCAGTTGCGCAACACCTGCGCCGTATGCGCGTCGGCCGGAAAGAACGACTCGATCGCCAGTTCCGCCAGCGTGATATCCAACGGCGTGCCGAATACCGTAATCGTGCTGATGAACGACAGCACGCCGAACTCGCTGCGCAGGCGCAATTGCAGCGCCACGTTGTCGGACAAGGTCGGCTCATGCGCATCGCCCGCATTGGCCGGCAGCGGATAGGTCAGCATTTCCTCGTACAGCTGCTGCGACAGCGCATCGCCGCTGCCCATGGCCTGACGCTGGATGTTGTGCAGCAGATGGGCGCGAATCTGCGCAAAGTTCACAATGCGCGACGCCATGCCTTGCGGGTGCAGGCTCAGACGCACCATGTTGATCGGCGGCTGCAGCAGCGACGGGGCAACACCGGCCAGCAGCGGCGCAATCGCGCGATTGGCCGCCACCACATTCCAATGCCGGTCCAGCGCCACCGCGGGATTCGGCTCATGCCCCTTGAGCACCAGTTCCACTGCTGCCTGCGCCTGCTGCAGCGCGGGCTCGTCCAGACGGCTTTCGCGATACATGGGTGCCAACCCGGCGGCAGTCAGCAAATGATTGCGTTCGCGCAGAGGCACGTCGAGCTGTTCCACCAGGCGCATCAGCATCGCGCGGCTGGGAAGCGAGCGGCCGGTTTCGATGAAGCTCACGTGCCGTGTCGACGTGTCGGCAACAGCGGCGAGGTCCATCTGGGTCATGCGCCGGCGCTGGCGCCAGTCACGCAATTGTTCTCCAACAGGGCGAGGCAGGTTCATGGCCACACTGTAGAACAGTACCGAGGTAATGCGCATTACCTGCCATGTAATGGACGGCGGCGGCGTGCTGCGGCGAAATGGCGCCGAACCTAAAGGAGAAGCCCATGAACGCGAACACGCTTGCCCGCCCCACCCTGTTCCGCCGCGCGCTGCTGCTGGATGCCGCGACCGGGGCGGTCACCGCACTACTGCTGATTGCCGGCGCGTCGTTCCTGGCGCCGCAACTCGGCCTGCCCACGGCGCTGCTCAGTGGTGCGGGGCTGGTATTGATTCCCATCGTCGTCCTGCTCGCCTGGCTGGTACGCAGCCCGCGTATCAGCAAATGGCTGGCCTGGAGCGTGATCGAGATGAATCTGCTCTGGGTGCTGGCCAGCTTCGGCCTGCTGCTCGGTGGCCAGGTATCGCCGACGCTGCTCGGCCAAATCTTCGTGATCGTGCAGGCGTTGGCGGTGCTGGCTTTTGCCATTGTGCAGTTTATAGCCTGGCGCCGCGAAGGAGCCGTGTTGAGCGCACCGGCTGCCGATGCGGCAGCGACGATCCGCACGGCCTGATTCGCTGCCGGCGCCGGCCGCAACCGGACAATCTGCCACCGCGGCCGGCTGGCAGCGCCATGAACTTGCCTCAGAATGCCGCTGCCGTCCGGGCCGCGGCATTCGCCGTTTTGGCGGCGTGAACCTTTTGCGCCATTGCGCGACTACCCGAGCGTGATGCCCAGGAGCCGCCGACGTGACCTCACCGCCCGAACGCCACGAACTTGCCGACGAACTGGTCGTGGTGCGCTGCCAGCTCGGCGAAAGCGCTGCCTTCGACGAACTGGTGCGGCGCTGGTCCGCACCGCTGTACCGCTACGCACTGAAACTCGCCGGCGAGGCAGAACTGGCGCGCGACCTGAGCCAGGACGTCTGGCTGCGCGCCATCCGCGGACTGCCGCGCCTGCTCGATCCGGCGCAATTCCGCCCCTGGCTGTTCGGCATTGCACACCGCTGTTTCATGGACCGGCTGCGCAGCCGCTACGCCATCGCCGTCGACAACGACACCGATCCGGATGCGCTGGGTGCCTTGGCAATCGATGCCGATGAAGAACTCCTGCACCAGTCACTGGAACGCGGCCTCGCCGCACTGCCGCTGCTGGAGCGCGAAGTGCTGACCCTGTTCTACCTGGAATCGTTGCCCTTGGCAGAAATTTCCACAGTGCTGCAAATTCCCACAGGCACGGTGAAGTCGCGCCTGTTCCGCGCACGCAAACTGCTGCGCCAACTCGTCGTCAACCCGGAGCAAGAAGATGACCGATAGCTCATTCGTCACACTGCAACAGGAACTGCAGCAACTCACCACCCGCACGTTGTCGCCATCGGCGCGCTATGGCCATGTCGCACTGTTGCTGGCCTCCGCGCTGATGTGCGCTGTGCTGGCATCGCTGCTGGCGACCGAAACGGCCTTGCCTGGCCGCACCCAGCTTGCTTTTGCGGTACTGCTCGTCATAGGTACCAGCTGGCTGGCCTATGCGCTATGGGTTTTGCGCAGCCGCCATTCGCTGCTGGCCAATCAACGCATCGTCGCCGGCCGCATGGCGGTCGCCTTCACCAGTGTATTCGTGGCCGGCGCGCTGCTGCTCGGCGCCGTGACAGGTCGCGCGCTTTTCCCGGTCGCCGCCGCGTTCGGCGGCAGCCTGCTGGTGCTGGCCTGCCTGGCGCTGCAGCAGGCGCATCGCCGCGCCGATGCATTGCGCGCACGGCGAAGCGAGCTGGAGCGCATGATCGGCGCGCAAAGCTGATCCACAGCGTGCGCAAGCTTCGTACCTGGGTCGCAAGCAGCTTGTCCGCCTGCGACCACGCCGCTAGACTGCGCGCTGTCATTGGGGAGTAGCCGCCTCCGTACAGGAGGAGCCGACGTCAACACACTTGGTCTACGGACCATGGCGTCGGCAGCGCAAGCCAGGCGAGACCTTTGACTTCTTCGTTCACTGCCGGGGCCGGCGATGGACGCTGAAGTCATTGGTTCGTTCATCGCCGGCCCCTGGAGCATTTTGTGGAAGCCCTCATCACGTCGTTCGGCATGGTTGCCATCGCCGAAATCGGCGACAAGACCCAGCTGCTGTCCTTCGTCCTGGCCACGCGGTTTCGCGGTCGCCAATGGACCATCATCGCGGGCATCTTCGCCGCGACCATCGTCAATCATCTGTTCGCCGCCTTTGTCGGCGACTGGGTCGCCAAGAGCCTCGACCCCGATCTTCTGCGCTGGATCCTTGGCCTGTCCTTTCTCGCCTTCGCCGCCTGGGCGCTGATTCCCGACACGCTGGACGAAGCCAAGCAGAACACCAGCAGGCACGGCGCCTTCCTGACCACGCTGGTGCTGTTCTTCCTGGCCGAAATGGGCGACAAGACCCAGCTGGCCACGGTGGCACTGGGAGCCAAGTTCTCCAGCCTCGCCCTGGTCACGCTCGGCACGACGCTGGGCATGATGGCGGCGAATATTCCGGCCGTACTTATTGGCGACAAACTGGCCCAGCGCTTTCCGTTGGCGAAAATGCGTTTTGTGGCGGCGGCCTTGTTTGCGATCTTCGGCGTGCTGATCCTGCTCAAGTTCAATTTTGGACTGGGGCTGGGCGGGCTCTGAGACGCGTGCGGTTGCGCTGATACTTTGCGGCGCAATTCGCTGTGCTCATCGCACCCTGCGAGCGCATGCCGCAGTATCTGCCCCAGCGTGGCTTGCGTAGGGCGCGATGAGCAACGCGAATTGCGGCCTACGCAAGCCGCTCGACCGCGCCGCCAGCCGCGGCCTACACTCACCGATCATTCCCGGCGCGGACGCATCGCCCATGCCACCGACTGCGAGCAGAGGCCTGCGCAAGAACTACGACGGCATTGCCCTGGTACTGCAGGGCGGTGGCGCCCTGGGCGCCTACCAGGCCGGCGTCTACGAAGAACTGCACAAAACCGAATACCAGCCCGACTGGATTGCCGGTGTCTCCATCGGCGCCATCAACGCCGCGCTGATTGCCGGCAACCCGCCCGAACACCGCCTGCAACGCCTGCACGACTTCTGGCAGCAGCTGTCTTCGCATCTGCCGCCACTGCTGGATAGCGACGGATTCCTGTCCAGTCTGTTCGGCGACATCGGCCACCGCTCGCGTTCGCAACTCAACCAGTTCAGCGCACTGTGGTCGGCCATGCTCGGCGTGCCTGGTTTCTACCAGCCACGCCTGCCGCCGGCCTGGCTGTATCCCGACGGTGACGCGTCGGCGCTGTCCCTGTACGACAACAGCGCGCTGCGGCAGACCCTGGAAACCTATGTCGATTTCGATCTGATCAATGCCAGGCGGGTGCGATTGTCCGTCGGCGCAGTGAATGTGCGCACTGGAAATTCCGTCTACTTTGACAATCATCACTGCCGCATAGGCCCGCAGCACATTCTCGCCTCAGGCGCCTTGCCGCCAGCCTTCGCTCCGGTGGAAATCGACGGCGAAGCCTATTGGGATGGCGGCATCGTCTCCAATACGCCGCTGCAATACCTGCTCGACGAGCGCGCCGGCAAAAGCCTGCTGGTACTGCAGGTCGACCTGTTTTCCGCCCGCGGTGCGCTGCCGCGCAATCTGACCGAAGTGGCGCAGCGCCAGAAAGACATCCTGTACTCCAGCCGCACGCGCTACAACAGCAGCATGGCCGCGCAGATCGCCAATACGCGCCAGGCCGCACGCAACCTGCTCGCACGCCTGCCGCAGGAACTGCGCGAAAACGCCGATTTCAAACTGCTCGACGCCGCGCTGGACAGTACCCGCGTCGACATCGTGCAGCTGATCTACCGGCAAAAGCCTTACGAGCTGGAATCCAAGGACTACGAGTTTTCCCGCACCTCCGTGAAGGAGCACTGGGAAGCCGGCCGGCGCGACATGTGCGACACGATCCAGCACCCGGAATGGCTGAAATCCTCGGGCCTGGACGACGGCGTCACGCTGTACGATCTGGCGCACCGGCCGCCAGTCTAGATCGCGGACGCTGCAGCGACGCGCCGCTGGCATTGCTCCGGCAATCGCGCCGGCTTTGCGGCAACCACTGGCCTTGTATCCAGCAGAATCAGGCCCAGCATGGATACCACGGCGCATTTCAGCGCCTTGCCGCCGGCGGACAGCCTCGCCATTCCTCCGCACGGCTCGGGTATCATTCGGCGAAAGGCTGATGCCGATCAACCTTGGGCGTGAAAGCAGCTGGTTCGCAGCCCAAGAAACTGAGTCGACCGCGGCCTTGTCGCGGTCCTGCTTTGGAAATGCCATGACCGCACCGCAAGAAGCTCAACCGCCCATCGTCCTTTCCACCACCGATGTGGCCCAGATCGAACGCCTGCTCGCCCTGCCCGCAGTGGAAAACCTGCCCGCCGCGATCCTGCTGGCCGACGAAATTGCCCGCGCCACCGTGCTACCGCCCGAACAGATGCCGGCCGACGTCGTCACGATGAACTCGACCGTGGTCTGCCTGGAAATGCACAGCGGCAAGGAACACCGCCTGACCCTGACCTATCCCGGCCAGGCCGATGCGTCCGCCGGCAAGATTTCGCTGCTCACGCCAATGGGTAGCGCACTGCTCGGCCTTGCCGTAGGCCAGGTCATCGACTGGCCCGGCCCCACCGAGCGGCGCCTGCGCGTGCAGGTCACGCAGATTGCCTGAGTCGCTACAGGCAGGCCCGAACCGGTACAGGCGGTTGCGCACGCGTTGCCGCCCTTCATCGCCGCCCGCGCCAATCGGGCCGTGCGCATCGTCCGCACGAATCGATAAATTTTAATCGTATATTTTGCACTATCTGTTGACTCCTGCGGTTTTCCCGGCCGCACGATGCAGCGCCGAGCTTCCACCATCATCAGGAACGCCAATGACCGTTTCGCTCTATACCGCCTCCGTCCCCGTATTCCAGCAGATGCTCGGTAGCCTCGGCGAACTGCTGGCCAAGGCACAGGTACATGCATCCGAGAAGAAGATCGAGCCGGCCGCACTGCTGCAGGCCCGCTTGTTTCCGGACATGTTTGCACTGGCGCGGCAAGTACAGATTGCCTGCGACTTTGCCCGCGGTGTCTCGGCACGCCTGGCCAATGTCGAAGTGCCCAAGAATGACGACAAGGAAGCGTCCTTCGAGGAATTGCAGGGCCTGATCGCACAGACCCAGACGTTTATCGCCGGCCTCGCGCCCAGCCAGTTCGATGGTGGCGAAGCACGCGAAATCGTCACGCGCCCCGGCACGCCGAAAGAGAAACGCTTCAGCGGCAGCGCCTACCTGCTGAGCTATGGCCTGCCGCAGTTCTTTTTCCACGTGACCACGGCTTACGCGCTGCTGCGCCACAACGGTGTGGAAATCGGCAAGCGCGATTACATGGGTCTGAAATAGGGCCAGATTTGGAATCGGGCCGGATCGGCAGAAGCGTGCCGGGGGTCTGAATTGACGCCTGACACGGGATTTGCCTCTACGGCGCGTGCATTAGGCGGGCGTCCGTTGTGCGAGCAACCGACGCGCCGGATTGGCCGCTGGGCCGCAGCCAGGCCGCCGAGGTAAGCCTGCCCGACTCCGGGCAGCCGACAGAAATCGCAGTTGCGGCGATAACGTCGTCCAGTACCGCTGGATCAGCGGCACATGGACGACATACGCACTCACTGTTGGCGCGGCGAAAATCAATACCGCCACAAAACTCCAAATACCCGGTTTCCTGAGTTCCAATCTCGCGTCCTCGCCGATTCCAAGATGACCCGACATCTGCTTTCCGGACGCGTGCCTTGCCAATGCGTCTGCCGTCACATCTACCGCCGCGTGCGAGCTCAGGTAGCACAGCGCACTCGTCGCGAGGTCGTACTCGCAGCCTATGCAGAAGGCAGCTGAAGAATTCCTGCATCCCGAAAGACAGTCGAGCCCATCTGACGCCGGCTTACCTCTACGTATTGCGCACCCAGAGCTCTGGATTTCCGATAGCGCGCTTGCTCAGGCAACAACCGCCCGATCCATCCCGGGGACGGCAACCCGGCAAAGCGGACCGTATCGGCAGCCCCGAATCCCGCCACTGCACGTCGAGTCCGACCCGCCACGAAAACTACGGCGTATCCGGCGTGGCCTCGTCGTCGCTGACGGTGGCGATTTCGACGAGTTTTCCGCTTTCGTCGACTTTGTAATAGCTGGTACACATTTCGGGCGCCGGGCCGACGAATTCGTTGGTGGCGGTAGCATCGGCGCGCACGTCGACCTGGAAATTGAAGGCGAAGTCCGGTGCCGCCTCGCCGCTGAGCATCTTGCGCATATCGGGCTGGCGCAGGTCGCTGATGGCCATTCGCAGGTTCATGCCCATCATGCGGAAGGTACGGTCCTTGCCGAAATAGGCGTGGCTGGCGCAGCGGCCCATGAGCTGTTCGCGGCGGAAGGTCGCACGCGTGCGGGAGCGGTTCCATTCCGGCGTCGGCGAAAACATGTCGCCGCGGATCACGCCGCGCATGTCGAAAAGCTTGCAGTGGAACATGTGGTCGAAATCGCCTTCGACCTTGCTTTCGTAGTCGCCCTGGTGGCAGCTGAGCCGGTACAAGGGCTCGCCATCGGCGGCGGGAATGACGAGGCCAACATGGGGGTATTTTTCCGTCACCGCAAAGCGCGCGTGCACTTCGCCTACGCCAGGCCACTGCGCGGCCAATGCCTGCACGGCGGCGCACAGACCGACCACCAGGCAGATACGCAATGCAGTCATTTTCATTCGCAAGGTCTCGGCAATCACGGTTTGGGCAAGGTGCCGCAGGGGCATTCCAGTTCGTCGGGGATGGTCAGGGTGACGCCCTGGATGCCGCCGTCCTTGGCCGCGCCCGGCAATTCCAACACCAGCAGATCCTTGCCGCCGTTCTTGAGTTTCTCGCGGTCGATCAGATGCTGCTGGAACTGGGTTGTGCTCAGACCCATGCTGTCGCGCGTGGCCTTGTCGTCCATCACATCACGCACGCGGCCGAAGCTGGTGCCATCGGCGAACACGCCGGAAATCTGGTCGATGTACGGCCGCATGGCGGACTTGGTCAAGCCGAACTGGTTGGGAATCACGACTGCCGCGTCATTGGTGATGCCGTAGCGCTCCAGGTTGGAAGGGCCGGTATCGAACCCGCCGCCCTTGCCGATATGGCGCGAGTTGCCTTTCAGCACACGCGCCGTGCCAACGCATTCCTTGAGCCCCAGCGGATCGACAGCGTAGGTAGGCCGGCCGGCGGAATAACGGTAACTGTTGATATTTCCCGAAAGTCCCAATGGGTCCTGGCTCAGGTACCGCCCCAGCACGGGGTCGTAGTAGCGGTGCCGGTTGTAGTGGAGACCGGACTCCTCGTCCTGCCATTGACCCTGGAAGCGCAGCGGCTGGTCGGACTCGCCCGTTGGCTCGCGCACGGCCTGCCAGTCGCCGGGCCTGGCCTGCCACAGGCTGCGGCCTTCGCTGTCGCTCAGGCGCAGCGGCGTGCCCAGGTGATCGGTATGAAAGAACGCGACCTGCTGCGCCTGCAGCCGAGGGCGCAGTTCCGCCGGCAAGTCCTGCGCCGCGGCACCGATCAGCGCTAGCAATTCGCCCAGGGCCGCCGGGGCGGGTTCGCCTTCCTTGGTGGCCATCAGCGGCTGCTGCAGGCGCAGCAGCGGCACAAAGCTGCCGGGCTCGTAGACCGTCGTGCGTTGCTGCTGCGCCGTGTGTTCGGCCACCAGACGATCGCCGTCCCACCCGTAGCGCGTGGATTCCTCGCGGCCGGCCACCATGACACGCTTGGACACGCGACGACCCAGCGCGTCGTAGGCATAGTGCGCCGTACAGGCGCTGCCATCGGCCGCTTGTCGCTGCAGTTCGACCAGGCGTTGCAGCGCGTCATAGCGCAGCTGCAGGTATCCGCCATCGGGCGACTGGCGCTCGATCAGGTTGCCGGCCGCGTCGTAGCGATACTGCAGTCCGTCGAAACTGCCGATGCGATTGTCCGGCCAGCACGCAACCGGCTCCAATCGCGGACCCTCACGCTGGCCCAGCAGATTGAACGCGGCATCGGGCAGGTTGTCCTGTACGGTTCCGGCCCAGTCTTCGCGTGCGGCCTGTAGCGTGGGCTGACCCAGGCGATTGCCGGCCGGATCGAAGCGGTATTCGCACTTCTGGCCGTCGTGATCGCTGCCGACCAAGCGACCGGCCATGTCGTACGCGTAGGCGATGCGGCCGTGCAGGTCCGTGATACCGCTGAGGCGGCCTTGGGCATCGTAGGCATAGTCGCGTCCCGTCGCCGTGCCGCTGGCCGGCACTTCGCGGGCCCGCTTCAGACGTCCGCCCGCGTCGTAGTCGCGGGTCGCGTGGAAGGCGCTGCGGCGTTGGCCCTGGGCTTCGTCCTGCCACCAGGCATGGCGCGCGGTTTCCCGGTGCAGCGGATCGCGCTCGAACTCCAGCGCAAGCGCGTCCACGCGCAGACCTTGCAGATGGCCGGGGCCGTAGGTCTGCCAATGGATCGCCGGCGCCTGGCCGTAGTGCGTGCTCTGCGCGCGGCCACGCGCGTCGACGTGCTGGCGCACCGTATACCGCCAGCCGTCGGCGTGGCGCTGAGTCTCTCCGATGCGGCGACCGCTTTCGTCGTAGTCGAAACGGACCTCGGCCTGCGTATTGCACGCGGCTTCGAGCTGGCCGTCGCGGCGCCAGGCAAAACGTTCGACTTCCAACGGCGGCGCACCCGGCGGCGGAAAACGCCAGTCCGCCGCATCGGCAACGGCATGGATCTCCCGTGCGATCACGCGGCCGGCCAGGTCATAGCGCAGATGCAATGCCTGTCCACCCTCTTCGGCTGCCAGCAACCGGTCCACCGCATCGTAGTGATAGCGCTGGCGGCGGCCGTCGAAGCCCGTTTCCTCGATGAGCCGGTCGCCGATGTCGTAGGCAAACCTGCAATAGGCACCATTCTCATTTTGCAGCGCAACCAGCCGCCCAGCCCGGTCGTACTCCAGGCGCTGCTCGCGCCCGAGCGCGTCGATGCGCGCGACGGGCCGGTCGAAGCGGTCCCACTGCGTGCGCCAGCAGGCCCCATCCGGCGCCGTTACCGCGACCTGGCGACCCAGCGCATCGTGCGTGAGCCGGTATTGCGCGCCGTCCGCCTCGGTAACGGCGCAGCGCAGGCCGTTGCCGTCGTAGTGCTGGCGGCTGCGCCGGCCCAGCGCGTCGATGCTCTCGACCAGGCGGCCTTCGTCGTCGTAGCGCCACTGCGTGACGTTGCCGGAACAGTCCGTATGACTGGCGAGCAGGCCCAGCGCGTTCCAGCTTTGCCGACGGACCGCACCTTCGGCATCGGTGATGGCGGTGACACGATCCGGCCAGCGTTCGTCCTCGTAGGCGTAGTGCACGGTTTCTCCGTGCAGCAGATTGGCTGCGATGACCCGCCCGCGTGCATCGCGTGCGATCGTGATCACACCGGCCGGGCCTTCGCGGCGCACCAGCAGGCCGCGCGCGTCCAGCGTGGATTGCCAGCTGCGCCCGTCCGGCACGGTGGCACCGACGACACGGCCCTGGGCGTCGCGGCGCAGATAGGTGTGCTGGCCCAGCGCGTCCGTGCTTCGCACGCGGCGGCCGAAGCCGTCGTACGCGAAGCGCGTGATGCTGCCGTCGGCACGTTCGTGCGCGCTCCAGCGGCGCGCATCGCCTTCGCCCTCGAACCAGTAGCGCTCGCTGCGCCCAAGGCTGTCGCGCACTTCCGTGTGATCGGCGTGGTAGTCGTAGTAGCGGCTGAGTCCCTCGGCTTCGTGCTGCTCGCTGACGCGGCCCTGCGCGTCCCAAACGTAGCTCACGGCCATGCCCCCGGGCTGGCCGTGCGCGCTCATGCGCTGCGCTTCCCAGCCGAAGGTACGCACTACGGCGCCGTCGCGCCGGCGTACGGCGACGAGCTGGCCCAGCGCGTCGTAGTCGTAGCGCACCAGCCAGTCGGTGTCGTTGCGCGCCGGATCGAAATCCTGCGGCAGCGGTCCCTGGCGGTTGGCCAGCACGACGCCGACCAGGCGCAGGCCAGCGTCGGCTTCATCGTCCACAGGTATCCGCGTATACACCAACGCATAACAGCGCCCGGCGCTGTCGTGGATTTCACCGACCACGCTTAATTCGCCCCAGACGAAGCGCGTGGCGTAGCCGAAGCTCGTCGCCATGTCCTGCAGCCGCCACATCGCACCCTGGGGCGTGAAGCGCAACCAGCCTTCGCCGCTGAGCAGGAACGCCGATTGCGCATCGGCCTGCAGTGCAGCGGGCACGTCGGCCCAGCGCCCTTGCCAGGGCTCGGCGCCGCCACCGCGGCGCAGCCAGATCTGTTCGCTGGCCGAATAGCGCTCCTCGCCCGGCGACAACGGGCCGAAGCGGATGGACCGTCCCTGCGCGTCGACCAGTTCCGTCGCGGTTTCGCCCAGTTGCAGCGAAACGCTGTCCACCGGCGTGGTCCAGCCGCGGCCCAGCACGCCGATGCGCCGGTCGCTGGACGCATAGCTACGCGCGAACGCAAAGGTCGACGGCGCCGCGAGGGCGAAATCTTCCTCCGGTGGCAGCAGCTTCACGCCGAGCAGCGGATTCACCGGATTACCGGCCGCGGGCTCGCACAACTTGTTGGTCTGCGCCTGGCCTTCGGCCTCGCTGCCGATCTTCACGTTCGGCGAACCGCTGACGACCTTGCCGCCGCCGGCCTTGTCCTCGACGCGCGCCGCGGGTTTTCCGGTCATGGGCCGACTCCTTGCGTTGCCGTGCCGGCAGCGGTGCGCCTCATGGCGTTTCCCCGGCCAGGACCTGTAGTGCGTTCATCTCCCGCTCCATCGCGGCAAAGGTTTCGCGCTGCGCGCGCGAGGTCTGCGGCAGCGGCAACAGTTTCTCTTTCGCATAATCCACTTGTTTACGATACGACTGCAGCAGCGCCTGCGCGGACACATGCGGCAATGGGGGATCCTGCACCAGCCATTCGCCCTTGCGCAGCAGCACGCGGTAGCGCACGCGCTCGCTGGCGCTGGCCGCGCGGACGAAACGACGTCCGCCCACGCCCTGCCCTTGCGTGGTCGCGACCACGCTGAAATCCACCGGCACGACAACCACAGCTCCGTCGGATTCGGCCACACCCAGTTCATAGCGGCTGACCACGACCAGTGCATCGCCGACCAGCGAAAACACCTGACCGTCCAACGCATCCGGATCTTCACCGCTGGCCGTGCGCGGTCGCTGTGTTGCCGGCACGATCAGCGCGAGGCTCGCGCGCAGGTCTTCGGCGCCGGCGAACTCGCCAGCCACGAACTCACGCACGCGCTCAACCGCTGCGGATGGGGCTTCTGCGGCCATGGCTCCGGCCGCGGGCAACAGCGCGGCGGCCAGCATCAGCAGGCCGCGACAGAGGCCGCGAAAAGGCGTGCCACCGGCAATCGACGGTTTCATTTCTTCGCGCATTCCGTGCAGCCTTCGGGTTTGTCGTAGCGGTACCAGGTCACGTCGCCCTTGGGCTTGGTCCACCAGCTGATCGGCACGGCGCTGAACGGTTTGCTGCCGTTGCGCGCGGACAACGCGTTGGCGTCCTTGGGCGCGCCTTCGATGGTCGCTGCGTTGGCGTCGTAGATCAGCATATGCCCGTCCCACCAACCCACGTCACCCTGTTGCGGGATGCCGTCGGTCACTTTCTTGAAACGTGGATTATTCGGAAACGACGATGAGGACGCGTAGTCGTAGTCGAAACCGGCTTCCTTGTAGATCTGCCAAGTCGAGCCCGAACAATCCGCCTTGTCGCGGCTGGATTTCGGGCCGCCGCCGTTGTAGTACGGCACGCCGATCCATTCGCGCGCCTTGTCGACGACCTGCTGGCCTTCGGCCGGTGTGAGCAGCACCAATCCCAAAGGATCGAGATAGCGGTGCGGGCTGGAGTCGACGTAGGCATACGGATTGAGGCCGCCGGCCAGGCCGCTGGGATCCTGGCTGATGTAGCGCCCTAGGCGTGGGTCGTAGTAGCGATGGCGGTTGTAGTACAGGCCGGATTCCGCGTCGTGCCACTGCCCCTGGAAACGGATGGGTTGGTCGGTATCGCCGGTTTCGCTGCCGACCGCGCGCCAGACATCGGCCGTGGCCTGCCAGCACACCGCACCGGAAACATCCACGAGACGCTGCGGCGTGCCCAGGTGATCGGCCTGGAAAAAACGGATGCGCGGCGCCTGCCGCAGTTCGCGCAATTCCGGCGGCAAACCGTCGAGGCCGGCCAGCAATGCCTGCATCTGCGTGGCTGCCGCTACGTCCTCGCCGTCGTCGTCGTCGGCGAGGCTCTGTTCGATGCGCGCCAGCGGCACGAAGCCGTGCGGCTCGTAGACGATGGTGCGGCGCTGCGCGCCGGTTTCCTCGGCCACGAGACGGTCGCCGTCCCAGCCGTAGCGGGTGATGGTTTCCTGCGCGCCATCGCGGACTTTCTTGCGGATGCGCCGCGACAGCGGGTCGTACGCATACCAGGCCTCGATGCGGCGGCCACCCGGCCAGGTGCGCAGAAGATGGACCAGGCGATGCGCCGGATCGTAGTCCAGGCGCAGGCGTTCGCCGTCGGCGCAGAGACGTTCGACCAGGTTGCCGGCGGCATCGAAGCGGTCGCAGATGTCATCGAAATCGGTGATGCGGTTGTCCGGCCACGCGGCCGCGTGTTCGCTCAGGCGGCCGTCCTGAGTAGCCAGCAGGTTGAACGCGGCATTGCCGCTGTTGGCCTGTACCGTGGCCGTCCAGTCTTCGTCCGCGCGCGGCAGGCGGCGCGTCAGGTCCAGCCGGTTGCCGGCCGGGTCATAGTGGAAATTGTCTTTTTTTCCGGAAAGGTGGCTCTCGGCCAGGCGGCCTGCCGGATCGCAGGCAAAGCTCGCCAGCACCTGATCGCCGCTGCGGATTTCGCTGAGCCAGCCGTGCCCGTCGTAGACGTGGCGCAGGTCTTGCGCTTCGCTGCCGCGCAACAGGCTGCGCTGGCGGGCGAGCCGGCCCTGCGCATCGTATTCGCGCATCGCCTGCAGCAGCGGTGCGCCGGCCTGCCCGTCCGCGTCGATCGCCCAGATACTGCGCGCGCTTTCCCGGTGCAGCGGATCGCGTTCCAGATCCAGCGCGAGGCCGCCCAGGCGCAGGCCGTGCACATGGCCCGAACCGTAGCTGCGCCATTCCACCGCCGGTGCGAGATCGTACTGCGAGGACTGCAACAGGCCACCGGCGTCGTGCACATGCACGACGCTGTAGCGCCAGCCGTCCGCGTGCAGCTGGGTTTCGTGGATGCGCCGGCCGGCGGCGTCGTGGACGATGTTTATTTCGGCGCTTTCGTTCGCCGCGCATTGCAGCTGTCCGGCCGCATCCCAGGCGTATGTTTCGCGCGATACCGACACATCGCCGGCGCGGTTGTCGCAGGCGATGACGCGGCCAGCCTCGTCGCGTTCCAGCCGCATCGACGCGCCGGCTTCATCGCAGGCGATGAGTTCGCCGGCCTGGTTGTAGCGGTATTCCTGCGTGCGGCCATCGAAGCCGGTTTCGCGTACGAGCCGGTCCAACGCGTCGTAGGCGAAGCGGCAGCAGGTGCCGTTCTCGTTGCGCAGACCGATCAGGCGGCCGGCGGGGTCGTAGTCGAAGTGGCGCTCGCGCCCGGCCGGATCGACGGCGCGCACCAAGCGACCGAGTTCGTCCCATGCATGCCGGATCGCGCTCGTGCCGCTGCCAAAGCGGATGCGCCGGCCGGCTGCGTCGTAGGCGAATTCGTAGCGCGTGCCGTCCGGCAGGACGGTGGCGGTATGCCGCCCACGCCGGTCGTAGGCGTAGCGCGTGACTTGGCCCAGCGCGTCGGTCTTGCCGAGCAGCTGGCCTTCGGCGTCGTAGTTCCACTGCGTTGCATGGCCGGAGCAATCCACGTAGCGGCTCAGCTGCCCCAGCGCCGTCCATTCCTGCTGGCGCCGCCTGCCGGCGGCGTCGACGGTCGCGGTCACGCGATCGGGCAGC
This sequence comes from Tahibacter aquaticus, assembly GCF_004363655.1. Lineage (GTDB taxonomy): Bacteria > Pseudomonadota > Gammaproteobacteria > Xanthomonadales > Rhodanobacteraceae > Tahibacter > Tahibacter aquaticus. The sequence goes on along the minus strand of NZ_SNZH01000015.1, from coordinate 106,052 downwards.
CGCGCGTCGCCGTATTCGTAGCGTGTGAGCGCGCCGTCGGCCTCGGTGGCGGCGCGGATGCGGCCGAGTTCGTCGCGGTCGAAGCGGCGGCGGCGGCCGTCGCTGCTTTCGACGCTGACGGCCAGACCATCGGCATCGAGGTCCGCATGCCAGCTGGCCGCGGCAGCGCCGCTTTCGCCGATGATGCGGCCTTCACCGTCGCGGCGCAGGAATTGCTCGCGCCCGAGCGCATCGGTGCTGCGCACCTGGCGGCCCAGCGTGTCGTAGCCGAATTCGAGGCGGCTGCCGTCGGCGCGCTCGTGCGCTGTCCAGCGCAGCGCGCCGCCTTCGCCGCGGAAGTGGTAGCGCTCGCGCCGGCCCAGGCTGTCTTCCACCTCGGTGTGATCGGCGCGGTAGTGGAAGCGGCGCAGCAGGCCGCCGGTTTCCGCCTGCTCGATCACGCGTCCCTGCGCATCCCAGCGGTAGCGGATTTCCGGCCCACTCGGCAGGCTGTGCGCGACCAGCCGATGTGCTTCCCAGGCGAAGCGGCGCACGATTTCGCCGGCCCGATCACGCACGGCGATGAGATCGCCGGCCTCGCTGTAGTCGTAGCGCACGCGCCAGTCCACATCGTTGCGCGCGGGATCGAAATTCTGCGCGGCCGCGTCGCCGCCGGCGGCCAGCGCGACGCCAAGCAGGCGGAGACCGCGGTCGCTGGCGACGATCGGCGCGAAGCGTCCGTAGACCAGCACGTAGCAGCGGCCGGCGCTATCGTGGATGGTGGAGACCACATCCAGCTCGCTCCAGCCGAAGCGCGTGCAATAGCCGTAGCGGTTCGCGATTTCGCCGAGGCGCCAGCCGCTGCGGTCGCGGCGGAAGGCCATGACACCGCCGCTGCTGCGCACGAATACGGTGTTTGGATCCTCGCGCAGCGCAGCGGCGCCTGCAGCCCAGGGGCCATCCCAGTTCTGCGCTGCAGCGCCGCCGCGGCGAATCCAGATCTGCTCACTGGGCGAGTAGCGTTCCTGCCCCGGCTGCAGCACACCGAACTGGATACGCCGGCCCTGGCCGTCGATGAAGATCGTCGCATCGTCGTCCAACTGCAGGCCGAAGCCATCGCCGGGTATGGACCAGCCCTGGCCGAGCACGCCGATGCGTTCGTCGCTGGACAGGTAGCTGCGCGCAAATTGGAACGAGAGCGGCGCCGGCAGGGCGACGTCCACCTCGCTGCGCAGGATCTTCACGCCCAGCAGCGGATTGACCGGCCCGCCCACCGCCGGCGTGCAGGCCAGCGGCTTGTCCGCCTGGCCTTCGCTGCTGCCGATGAAGATCGTCGCCGCGCCGCTCATGATGTTGCCGCCGGCGACGGAATCGCCCAGGCGTGCCGCTGGCTTGCCGCTCATGACTTGTCCTTGTCCGGCGCGGCAGCCGGATAGCGGCAGCCGTCCAGCTCCAGCGCCACCGTGTATGTGTAGTTCTCCACTTCAGCGCTCTGCCAGAAGTTGCTGAACGCAAAGATGCGCGCGGCTTCGCAGCGGATCAGCAGCGTGTGCGCGTCGCGCCAGTGCAGGCTGATGCCGGCCGCCTTGTCGGCGCGTAGGCTGGCTGTGGCGAAGCGGGTCGAACCGGCCGGCACCAAGTGGATTTCATAGGCCTGGCCGACGGTCGCGTCCGTTGCCAGCTCCGCGAGCACGGCATCGACCTTGCCACCGGGCGCGGCGACGCGGGCCTGTTCCTTCAGCGCGACGGCCGTGGAATCGGTGCAGGCTGCAAGCGCCAGCAGGGCCAGCAGCAGCGCGGCTCGCGCGATGTGGAAAGAGGTACGAATCTGCATCATGGCGCCTTGTGGCAACCGCAATCGAAATAATCCATGCCCTGCTTGATCATGGCCTGGTCGGCCGGATCGTCACCGTAGGGCGCGGTGCCGCCTATGCACATGGCCGTCGAACCGGGGGTACCCCAGCCCGGCAGGGAGGTGCCTGCGGCGACCTGGGCGCGGCCGGCCTGGCACAGCAGCATCTCGTTGCCGAAGCCGGTGGCGCGGCCGGTGGCGCCGTAGTTGAAGTTTCCGAAGTCCTGGTATTGCGCGCCCTGCTGCTTGTAGTCCCACGGCCCCTTGTTCTTTACCGCGTTGCGGAAGCCGAGCGGCCACATGCCGGAGGCGTCCGCGATGTTCTTCTTCAGGTCGACGCCCGGCGGCATGGCTGGAATGGCGGAACAATTGCAATTCAGTTTGGGCGGCGCCTGCGTCATGTGTTTCATTGCCGCGATGGTGACCGCGGCAGTTTCCAGGCCCAGCGGATCCACCGCGTGCAGCGGGCTGTTGTCGGCGTAGGCGTAGGCGTGCAGGCCGCCGCTGACGCCGAGGGGATCCTGGCTCACGTAGCGGCCCAGCGCCGGGTCGTAGTAGCGGTGCCGGTTGTAGCAGAGGCCGGATTCGTCGTCCTGCCACTGGCCCTGGAAGCGCAAGGGCTGGTCGGCGCTGCCGGATTCCGCACGCAGCGCCTGCCAGTCGTCGGGACTGGCCTGCCACAGGGTGCGGCCGTCGCGCCCGCTTAGGCGCAGCGGCGTACCGAGGTGATCGTTGTGGAAAAATGCAATCTGCTGCACAGCCTCGCGCGGCCGCAGTTCGGCCGGCAATTGCTGCGCCGCCGCACCGAGCAGCGCACGCAGTTCCTGCAGCACGCCCTCGGGCACGTCGTCGTCGGACCCGGGTGCCAGGTCGCGCTGCAGGCGCAGCAGCGGCACGAAGCTGCCGGGTTCGTAGATCGTCGTGCGTTCGTACTCCGCGCTGCGTTCGGCGACGAGGCGGTCGCCGTCCCAGCCATAGCGTGTCAGCTCGGTCGTGTCGCCGTTCTGCACGCGCTTGGCGATGCGGCGGCCGAACACGTCGTAGCGGTACAGCGCGCTGAGGCGCAGGCCGCCGGCATCGCTGCGGCGGATTTCGACCAGGCGCTGCTGCACGTCGTGGCGCAGCAGCAGGTGGTCACCTTCCGGCGTGCGCCGTTCGGCCAGGTTGCCGGCTGCGTCGTAGCGGTAGTCGATGCCTTCGAAGTGGCGGATACGGTTGTCCGGCCAGCACTGCGCCGCGGCGGACGCCGCTGCTTCGCCTTCGCCCAGCACGTTGAAGGCTACGTCCGGCAATTTTTCCTGCACGGTTTCGGCCCAGTCCATGCGCGCGGCGCGGCGCTGCCGCAGCCCGAGGCGATTGCCGGCCGGATCGAAGCGGTACTGCCGTTCGTCTTCGCCATGCCTGCTGCCGACCAGCCGGCCGGCGCAGTCGTAGACGTAGGCGATCGCCTGGGCATCGGCCTGTATGCCGACGAGGCGGCCTTGGGCGTCATGGCGGTATTCGCGCTGCAGTGCTGCACCGACGGACGGCACCTCGCGTGCGCGGCGCAGGCGGCCCGCGGCATCGTAGTCGCGTGTGGCATGGAACACGCTATGGCGCAGGCTCTGGGCTTCGTCCTGCCACCAGGCGTGGCGAGCGGTTTCCCGATGCAGCGGATCGCGCTCGAACTCCAGCGCCAGATCGGCCACGCGCAGGCCTTGCAGATGGCCGGGACCGTAGCTTTGCCAGTTCACCACGGGCGCCTGGCCGTAGTGTGTGCTCTGCGGGCGGCCGCGCGCGTCGGCGAGCTGGCGCACGCTGTAGGTCCAGCCGTCCGCATGGCATTGCGTCTCGCCGATCGGACGGCCGGCTTCGTCGTAGTCCAGGCGTACCTCGCCTTCGGCATTCGCAGCGGATTCGAGCTGGCCGTCGCGACGCCAGACGTAGCGCTCCCAGGCCAGCGCGGTCGTGTCGGGCGGCAGCGTCTGCCAGTTTGCGGCATCGGCAACGGCGTGGATCTCACGTGCTACCACGCGCCCGGCCAGATCGTAGCGCAGGTGCAGCACGTGGCCGTTTTCCTCAGCGGCGAGCAACTGGCCGGCCGCATCGAAGTGGTAGCGCTGGCAGCGGCCGTCGAAGCCGGTTTCCTCGACCAGGCGATCAAGCACATCGTATACAAAGCGGCAGCACGCACCGTTCTCGTTTTGCAGCGACACCAGCCGTCCGGCCACGTCGTAGGCCAGGCATTGTTCACGGCCCAGCGGATCGGTGTGGCGCAGCGGCCTGCCGAAGCGGTTCCACTGCGTGCGCCAAGTGGCGCCGTCGGGCGCGATCATTTCGGTCTGCCGGCCCAATCCATCATGGACCAGCCGGTAATGCGCGCCGTCGGCGAGAACCAGCCCGCAGCGCAGCCCGTTGTCGTCGTACTGGTACTGCGTGCGCTGGCCGAGTGCGTCGACGGTTTCGACCAGCCGGCCTTCGTCGTCATGGCGCCATTGCGTGACGTGGCCAGAGCAGTCGGCATGGCTGGCCAATTGTCCCAGGGCGTTCCAGCTTTGCCGCTTGATGGCGCCGTCGGGATCGGTGATCGCCGTGACGCGGTCCGGCAGGCGGGCATCGTCATAGGCGTAGTGGAGGGTAGCGCCGTCGGGCAGGCTCATGGTCGTGGCGCGGCCGCGCGCATCGCGCGTGATGGTGACCACGCCGGCCTGGCTATCGCCGTGCAGCAGTTGGCCGCGTTCGTCCAGGCCGACCTGCCAACTGAGCCCGTCCGCGACCGCACCGCCGACGACGCGGCCCTGGGCATCGCGGCGTTCGTGAGTCGTCCGGCCCAGCGCGTCGGTGGTTCGCACGCGGCGGCCGAAACCATCGTAGGCGAAGCGGATGATGCTGCCGTCGGCACGTTCGTGCGCACTCCAGCGGCGCGCGTCGCCTTCGCCCTCGAACCAGTAGCGCTCGCTGCGCCCAAGGCTGTCGCGCACTTCCGTGTGATCGGCGTGGTAATGGTAGTAGCGGCTGAGTCCTTCGGCTTCGTGCTGTTCGCTGACGCGGCCCTGCGCGTCCCAAACGTAGCTCACGGCCATGCCCCCGGGCTGGCCGTGCGCGCTCATGCGCTGTGCGTCCCAGCCGAAGGTACGCACGACGGCGCCGTCGCGCCGGCGTACGGCGACGAGCTGGCCCAGCGCGTCGTAGTCGTAGCGCACCAGCCAGTCGGTGTCGTTGCGCGCCGGATCGAAATCCTGCGGCAGCGGTCCCTGGCGGTTGGCCAGCACGACGCCGACCAGGCGCAGGCCAGCGTCGGCTTCATCGTCCACAGGTATCCGCGTATACACCAACGCATAGGCA
>NZ_SNZH01000015.1:0-100802 GCF_004363655.1 Tahibacter aquaticus | reverse complement strand
CAGCGGTCCCTGGCGGTTGGCCAGCACGACGCCGACCAGGCGCAGGCCAGCGTCGGCTTCATCGTCCACAGGTATCCGCGTATACACCAACGCATAGCAGCGCCCGGCGCTGTCGTGGATCTCGCTGACCACGCCCGACTCGCTCCAGACGAAGCGCGTGGTGTAACCGAAGCTCGTCGCCATGTCCTGCAGCCGCCACAAGGTGCCCTGGGGCGTGAAGCGCAACCAGCCTTCGTCGCTGAGCAGGAACACCGAGTGCGGATCCTGCCGCAATTCCGGGGGTACATCGGCCCAGCGCCCCTGCCACGGTTCGATGCCGCCGCCACGGCGCAGGGTGACCTGCTCGCTGGGGGAATGGCGTTCTTCGCCGCCTGCCAAGGGCCCGAAATGCAGCTGCCTGCCCTGCCCGTCGATCAGCACGGTCGCGTTCTCTTCCATGCGCAACGCGATGCCGTCGGCCGGCGTGGTCCAGCCGCGGCCAAGCACGCCGACGCGAGCATTGCTGGAAAGGTAACCGCGGGCGAATGCGAACGTCGACGGTGCCACCAGCGCGAAATCGGTTTCCGCCGGCAGCAGCTTCACGCCCAGCAGCGGATTCACCGGGCAGCCGGTCGAGGGCTTGCACGACGAAGGCTTGTCCGCCTTGCCCTCGGCGTTGTCCCCGAAAAACACCGTGGTCGAACCGCTGAGGATCTTGCTGCCACCGACATTGTCGTCGATGCGCGCCGCGGGCTTGCCTGCCATGTGGATTCCTCGACTGTACCGGCGCCGGTATCAGCAGTTGATATTGACCAGGGTCGAGAGAATCTCGATCTTGTCCGGCGAAACACGGATAGTGCTGGAACCGCAGACGAGTACGATTTCCTGCTTGGCGGTCAGCCGGATCGAATCGCTGTTGAGAGCGATGCTCTTGCCGTCGATCTGCACTTCGCTGGTCTTCTTCTCGCCTTCGCCGCCTTCGCTGCCGCCGACCGTGAGGCTGTACTTGGTGCCGACCTTGGTGGTCTGGTTCTTGCCGATCTGGCTGCTGAGGTTCTTGCCGACGACCACGTTCATCATGGCGCCGACATTCAGGCTGTAGGCTAGGCCGACGTTGCTCATGCGGGCAATGCCGACCGAATCCATGTGCAGCAGGCCGACGGTCTCGGTCTTCATCTTGCCGACCGTGATCGACCAGTTCTTGCCGATCTTGTCGGTCTCGCTCTTGCCGACCTTCTTGTTGCGGTTCTTGCCGATCTTCAGCGCCTCGTTGCCGTCCACGGTACGTGTGCGGTCCTTGTGTACCGTCAGCGTCTCGTTCTGGTCCACTGTTTCCGTGCGGTTTTTGTGGACCGTGATGGTTTCATTACCGTCCACCGTCTCGGTGCGGTTCTTGTGGATGGTGATGGTTTCGTGGCCGTCGACGGTCTCGGTGCGGTCGTTGTGCACCGTGATGGTTTCGTCGTGGTCGACGGTTTCCGTACGGTCGTGCTTCACGTGCACGGTTTCATCGTGGTCGATGGTCTTGCTACGGTCGTGGCCGACCCAGTGCGTCTCGTCGTTCTCGACTTCGATGTCCTGGTTCTTTTCCGCGTGCAGCCAGACCTGCTCCTCGCCTTTCTTGTCCTCGAAACGGAACGCGTTGGCGTTCTGCCAGGTCGCGCCCATGGACGAGCGCGTGAGAAAGCCGGACTGCGTCGCGTTGGCCGGCAGGTTCCAGGGATGCGGGTTGTTCGTGTTGTAGACGCGGCCGACGATGATGGGCTGGTCCGGGTCGCCGTTCAGGTGATCGACCAACACTTCCTGGCCGACTCGAGGAATGTGCACGCCGCCGAAACCCGTGCCGGCCCAGGGATGCGAGACGCGGATCCAGCACGAGGAATTCTCGTCCTTCCTGCCGTAGCGGTCCCAGTGGAACTGGACTTTTACCCGGCCGTGCTCGTCGGTGAAGATTTCCTGCCCGGCGGGGCCGGTGACGACGGCACTTTCCGGACCCATCGTATGCGGCTTGGGCGTGCGCCGTTCCGGCCGGTAGGGCTGGTCGGTCGGGTGGAATTCCGCAGCAATGGTCAGGCGATGCTCACCGCTGTCCTGGGTTGCTTCGTAGTCGTTGTCGCTGAAATCGTAGTCGGCACCGACGACGAGGTATTCGCGGTTGTAGCCGCCTACGGCATGCCGCTCCAGCGTGAACAGACGGCCCGGTGCCAGGCCGCGGGCACGACCGGCGCCGTGGCTGCGCTTGTGCCCGGACTGCAGCTCTTCCAGGCGTGTACGTGCATACGGGTCGCCCTCGCCCAGGGTCGGATAGCTGCCGGGGTAGTCGAAAATGTCGTAGCTCGCGTGCGGATGCGCGGCGGGGCGGTTGCGCAGCGTGGTCAGGTCGGCGCTGGGCATGACGAAGTTGTAGTCGCGTGCCGAATACCTGCCGCTCTGCACGTTGCCGCCCGCGGCCCAGCCGTGCAGGTGGTCTTTGTCCGGCACGGTGTGGTCGTGCGGGTAAAAAGGGATTTTGGCGTAGCCGGGATACGGGCTGGCCAAGCCGATGTCGTCGGTAAGCACCAGCGTGTGCTCGCCGGCGGAATGATCGAAATAGAACCAGATGCCTTCGTGCTCGAGCAGGCGCTGCACGAAGTTCGCGTCCGTCTCCCTGTATTGGACGCAGTAGGTCCACTGGCGGTAACTGCGGGAGATCAGCCACTTCGTGGGAAACGGATACATCGCCAGCACCTGCTTGACGATGTCCGGCGTGCTCTGGCCCTGGAAGATACGGTAGTCGCTGCGCCGTGTGGCGTACCACAACCAGGGTTTCAGCTGAGCGATGTACAAGTGCTGTTTGCCGCGGCGTCCCGCCGACCGAAAGTGCACGCACTGACCGTTCAAGTGCCGCCGCGCGCCCCCGTCGAGCTCCAGGTCCACCGTGATCGGCCGGCCCAACAGATCGTCCGCGGAAAGCCCCTTTTCGTCGCTTTTCAGCATCAGCTGAAACTCGAACAGCTGAGACAGCGCTTCGCGCCCCTGCAGACTGTCAAAACGAAGCACTTCGGAACCCAGCGGGGTGGTGACGTTCAACGCGCGGTTCATAGCGATTCCCTTCGAAACGGCAAGTACGGGCCAGCAAGGCTCGTGGCGCTGCGCCGCAGCCGCACTCCCAACACCCCAACTGTTTCCCCGCACACAGAGTAGCAAAGGAAATTTAGGGCATTCCAGCGACCGTGCACGGCGTTTCGATGCACTGCTACCAGCGCGCCGCTCCTCTCAACCCGCATCAATTTTCCACATTCTGAACAAAACCAACGAAGTAGTTAGTGTTCGATGCTCGACCGGGAGTTTGAGCCATCGTGGTCGCAAGGACCGCGACGGGCCCTCAGGACGACAGCCAACACCCACCATCGAACGGAATCTGCGCGAAACGCACTCCGCCATTTTCGATGCCATAACACGACAATCGGGTTGTCTCGATGAGGAACCTAACGCCCATCCGGCCGTTTCCGACCCGGTTTCTTAGCCGCTTTGCTGGCTGATTTGCTCGAAGGCTGCGGGGTGGCTTTGACGCCTGCGTCCACGCGCTTGCGGCGCGGCGGGCGGTAGGGTTGCGCCTTGATGCGCTCTTCAAGTCGGACCGCAAAGGCGGCGAAGTCGAACCCGTAAACAGCCACCAGCTCCCGCACATGAAGGATGTCGAGGCCTCGCCCGCCCACTTCCAACGCCGACAACCATGTCTGCGGCCGGTCGACCTTCTCCGCCGCCTCCGCTTGCGACAGGCCGGCTTCAAGCCGCAGGTCGCGCAGCAGCGCCACCAGAGCAGTGTATTCCGGAGTGTGGAGGGACGTGCGCTTCATCCCGGCAGCCATCGGGCGGCCGCCTCTGCGCCGAGAACCAACCCAGTCAGCAGCGCGTCGCGTAGTTCCGGCGGAATTCGATCTTCCGGCACGTCCCGCAGCACCCGCTGCAACTCGACGCGTAACCGCGGCGCAGGGTCGAAACCTGCGGCGCGCGGCGCGGCTGCTTCGGCAACGAAGACAGCAATCCGCTGGATCTCGAAATACATCGACATCGAGGCCGGTGCCCGCTCGTCGCCAGTCAGGGGATCAGCGCCCGGTGGCGTCACGGCGCTGATCCCGTACATCGCGCAGACCACCTGCGGCGTCGAACTCGGCGGAGGTGGCGACCTCAATGCGCGCCACGCGGCAGGAAGTGCGCTCGCCGCGTGTGGCGGCGACCAGATGCAGGTGCGGCGTCTCGGACGAGACGACCGGCGGCGCGTTCTTCGTACCACCGGCACGTCCCGTCCACCCTCGTCACTGCTCAGCAACGCGCCGCCGATCACCGTCTTACGCAAAGAATGAAAGCCCACCGTGCCGTTCGCGCGGCGCGGACCGATCTTGAGCTGCTTCAAGTAGTGCCCAAACCCTTTCGAAATCGCGTTGCCCGTCCCGGCTTTGCTGTCGACCCGCATGCCCGGGAACAGACGCTCCTCCCCGACCTCGCGCAGCCGCTCCACACGCCCCCACAGGCCCCAGCTCGATCAGGTCCGGATGCAGCGGTACGAGGCGCTTGGAAGCCTCTGTTTTGACCATCTGCCCGTCGCTGTCGGTGGTGAACCGCACGCACGGGGTGCCTCCTTCTTTCACGAAGTCCCGCAGATACAGCTGGGCGACCTCGCCAACGCGCGCACCCGTGTAGAGCCCGATCAACAACGCCCAGCGGGTGTGCTCCGTTCCAACCTTTGACAGGTTGATGGGATCGAAGACGCGCTGAAGGGCATCGAGCTCGAACGGCTCCCACCGGAAACCGGCAGCACGGCGCGCGGCCTTCTCCTTTTGCTCATCACGACCACACCCTTGATCGGGTTGGTGCCTTCGAACTTGCCGCGTTTGGCGAGGAACACGAACAGCTGCGCCGCGTGGGAGACCGTGTTTGCCGCGGTCCTCTTCGTCATCGGATTCCCGCCGTCGCTCGGGACGCGCGTGATCAAGCCGTGCGCCCATTCGCCGGCTTGTTCCCGCGTGATCGTGGAAACCGCCGTGGCTTCGCCCAGCGTGGCCTTGAGCGAATCGAACGCCCGTTGGCGCTGCGACCAGGTGTTGGGGTTGAGCGTGGGTGATTCGGATTCGGTGTAGAGCTGGATCGCCGCGGACAACGAAAGGCCTGCGGGCTTCGGGAGAACCGGCGTCGCCGCCGGGACCGGCACGACGGCGGGTGCAGGGGTCGGAGCCGCCATCGGAGGCAACGCGGTCTGCGCGAGCAAGCGCAGCCGCCGAGGGCCGGTTGCAGCTCCACGGGAACGCGCTGCCGGTAGTAGTAGTAGATGCCGTTCCGGGGGCGAACCAGGTGGTGGGCCAGACGCATTTCGGCGCTCCAATGTGTGCGAGGCGCGTGTGCGAGGCGGTGAAAGGCCAGAAACGAAAAAGCCCTTGATTTCTCAAGGGCTTAGACGTGATGGCTGGGAGACTAGGATCAGTTGTACCTAGTGCGAATCCCAGCACCCGTAAGCCCTTGAGCGGTCACAGTTTCCGGCCTCATTTGTGCGAGGCGTTTGTGCGAGCGGGCGGGATGGTACCAGCAGCAGAGATGCCGCCGGTACCCCCATGACCAACTCCAGTCAGTCCTCGTCCGGGGCCAAGATGGTGGCGACCGGTTCGCCGTGGTCGCCCGGCCCCAAAAGCAGGGCCAACCGGGTCAAACGCGGGCGGCGACCGCCCCGCGGCACCACCAGCACTTGGAACTCAACTCGCCCAGAATCGCCCCGGCGGGCTGCCGCTCGGGCGGCCAGCGAGGCCATCCAAAGAACATCCCACAGTCGGCCCGATTCGTCCTGCGGCACTTTCTCGTCGGAGCCCCAGCCAACGCAGGTCGCCCACACTCGGGCGGTGAGCGCGACCGGCACTTTGAACCCTGCTTCCAGCGACATAGCACCGGCGTCCATGAGCACCCCATCGTCCAAGGCTTCGCGGCGGGTGTAGGTATGGATCACGTCATCAGGGGTAAACATGCCTTGCTCCTTATCGGTTGGCTCGGTCCCCGGGCATCGGGGTCCCGATGCCCGGCATGGGCGAACCCCCGCCCGGAGGGAGGCGCGGTCAAGGGAGCGGGCGAACGCCCGCAGGCCCACGGCTGGCGCGGGCTTGAGCAACCGAAGGGAGCGACGACTCGGGCCGTGGGCCGGCCCTTGACCGGGGAAGCCGAGCGCGAGGGCTGTTTCTGCCTGCTAGCGGTGAGAGAACGCCCACTGTCTTACCAGACATGCCTTGGGGATTCTTCGTCGGGACGTTTACTACTGAACTTGCCCCCGGCCAGTTATTCTGATTCGAGATTCCGATTGCAGCCCGGCCGCAAAAGTACCAGGGGATTTAATGGACCAGCAATGGCTAGAAATGGCTGCTCTGCGCCGCCGCAGGCTCGCCCGAGATGCGTGGATACCCCTATACCGGTACCGAACTACCGAAAGCGGCCAGCGAGGGCATGCGGGCTATACGGAAGATGTTGAATCCGTTTACTCGCTCGCCTTCCCAACAGGCCTCCGGCCCAAAGGCGAGCAACTGACATGGCAGGACGTCGATGCCGGTTCGGGCCCTACCATCGACGATGAAACCTATACGGAAACCGGCAAACGACGGTTTTACGATGAGGACGAGACCGCTCTGGAACTCGTACTGATCCAAGAGTATTCGGGAGCCGAGAGCGTTTGGCATGTCCACCAAGATTTGGTCATGGCTTTGCGCGTGGTAAGAGAGGGAAACGTCTGGGTCGCGCCGGAAGAAGGTTTCGAGCAGGTTATTCGCCTGATGACCGACCAGAACGGCGCGCCCGAAGGGATCGAGATACGTTCCGAGGCCCTGCGGGACTACCTGTGCGCTCGAAACATGGCATTGCGACTGTTCAAGTTTCGCATCCGCCAGTGCGTCGAAACGAAGGCCGACATCGTCAATTGGCCAGAAACTCCCCACGAGATCGAGGACGAGCACGGACGTTTCGTCGGTATGGCCCATGAAATTTTCGAGGGCGGCATGCCGGTTGGTCGCAGCGTCGCGGTATTCAAGATGTGGCGGACCGACGACATGGATAGCGACGTGCCGTTGCTGGGCGAAGAAACCGAAGAAAACACCGATGGAAAGACATGGGGCGTTGAACAGAGCGGGACGACCCTTCATCAATACTCTGGAGAAAATTTCAGCGCCGAATGGATCGAACCGGCCGCCGGCAGCAGGAGGGTGCGCGGGGACAAGGTGCCCTCAGCCGTCAGCTTCCTCATCGAAGCTGATGGGACGTTGGCGAACGCGGACGATCTCAACGATGAAGACATTGGCCGCTGGCTCTGGTTCAGCCCTACCGTCGTTCTAGAGGTACTTGCGCAGAAAGGCTCATCCTTAAAATGGCATTCGCAGGACACCGCCAGTCTGATGATGAGTTCTGGCGAGCGTGTTCACTTCGGGATGAATACCATAGGGAACGTTACGGTCTACGCTCATGACGTTGCCCGCCTCCCTGAGTGGCAGAGGCGCCTGTGGGCTGCCAGGAACGTTTCGCCCGAAGGCGGTGTGAGCGAAGAGCTGGTTTCAGCGCAGGTTCGCACGGAACCGGCCGAAACCAAGGCTCCCGAAGCCGAAATCCTAGATCTCATGAAATGGGTCGATGAAGGCTGTCAGGCACGATACGGGTTTGCGCTGTTCCGCCACCGCTCCGACTTGGCCGAACTGGTCGCTGCAACGCACCGCTTCAAGGCCAGGGACCACACCTCGCTGCTTGCGCTCGCCAAAAATGTCGCTCGGCTTACAGCCGACCTCTTTGACGAAACAGCATTGAAAAAAGCCCTCAACACTGCCAAGGACGACAAGAGCCGTTCGTTGAAACTCGTGGAACGGCTGCTTGCCCTTGACGTGGGCGAGGAAAATGCGTACGCCCTGCTCACTCCGCTTTCGGGAATTTACGACCTGCGGTTATCGGATGCTCACCTGCCAAAAAGCGACTTGAGCGATGCATTCTCCCGCACAGGAATCGATGCAAGTGTGTCGTTCTACCATCAAGGGCTCCAGCTCATGAGCGCATGGGCGTCGTCCTTGCTTTCGATTGGCAAGGTAATGCATCAGATACCACTCTGACCACAAAGCCATCACAACGTGCGTCTCTGACCCGCAGAATTTTCGGTCTGCTCCGCCTTCTTATCGATCGCGCCGCCGACCGCAGTCTTCATACGAGTGGCCCAGCATGCTGATGGCAAAGACCCGGGCGGAAGGACTAATGAGGCCTGTGGGGGCGCTACATCGCGCCCCGCTCCGCCAGCGATACGGTGGCTCCGGCACCGACGATCAGGTGGTCGAGCAGCCGCACGCCGACGAGCCGGAGCGCGTTCTTCAACTCCTCGGTGATGAGCAGGTCGGCCGAACTGGGTTCGCAAACGCCCGAAGGGTGGTTGTGGGCCAGCACCGCAGCGCCGGCGTTGACGTCCAAGGCGCGCCGGACGACCTCACGGGGATGCACCGCCGTGCCGTCGAGCGTGCCGCTGAAAAGCCGGTCCACCGCCAGGATGCGGTGGCGCGTGTCGAGCCAGAGGACGTGAAATTCTTCGTGGACCAGATGACCGATTCGCAGGCGCAGAAACTCGGCGGCGTCGCGGGGTGTTTTGATGGCGCCCTGGCGTTCGAGCCTGAGCCGCAGGATGTCTTCCGCGGCGGCCAAAATGTCGCATTCGGCGACGGGCGTGCGCTGGCGTTGGAATCGGTAGGTGCCGTCGAGTTGGCGGATGAAGCCCATGTCGGTTCTCCGCGGCGCGAGGGGGTGCGCCGGTGAGTTCCGGCAGCCCCGTCGAACCGAGGGACGCGCACGCGCAGCGGCGAAACACCGTGGAGCACACACCCGTGTTGCGCTTCCCGCCGACGGGGCGAAGCTACTCACCGTCGTGCGCACTCCTGGTCCGCGTGGAACGGACACTGCCCCACTCTTCAGTCGGAAAATTCCGATGCTCGAATGCGGCGCCTTCCGGACTCGCTGCCATTGCAACTGCGGCAAACTGCCGGGGTTCCTAGGCCGCGGGCACGCGGTGGGGGAGGTCTTGTACGGCCTAGATTTCGACTGGAAGGCCGACTGCGGCAAGGTGCGGGGCTGCCTGAACACGCGGGACTCGTAGCGAATCCGGGAACGGGGAACGACGCCCGGGTGTTCGGCAACTGGCGCTACCACGGCATCAACGTGGAAGACACCGCCTGCGAAGACTGGAGAAAGCGCGTTTACTCCTCTCGAATGCGGCCAATGTCCCGCTAACCAACCGCAAAAGCCATTCCTTGCCAGCGTTATACGAAGCGTTTTTGGAGATGGCCGCCCGAGCGTTGCTGCGGGTGGCGCGGTCCGACGCAGTGGCTTGGCTCTGGAAGGACTCTGGGTTTCAGATGCTTGCCATAGACCACGAGGAGCCGGAGGCGGGGCTCGCTCGGATCAAGCGACTGAAGCCAACGACGCTATTAGGAATCCGAGGCGGGCACCTTTAAGCAAGGGCCGGCACATCGATCTGCAGATAGTCGATGTCGAGATTAAATTCCGAGCGAAGGCGTGTAAGGAAGCGATCTGTGATGCCATCCAATGCGGGCTCTCCGACGGCCACCAACTTTAACGGCTCCAGACCGCCCGTACGGAAGCCGTATTCGAGCAACTGACCCATAGCTTGGCGGACCACCTCGGCGGCGGTGTCAGCAATCTTGATTTCGTAGACCTGCCAGCGTCCGTCGGGACGCAAAGCGACAGCATCGGCAAAACCGCCGGTCCCTGTCGCGAATTCGGTCCAAACTCTCGCCCTACCGAACTCCGACACCAGGGACTCGAACAAAGCCGAGAGCAAGATGTTGTGCCTCAGCACCAGGATGCGCGTAGCCTCGGGCAGGTGGGCAACTGCCTGGGCCGCTCGGGGCCGGTGTCCGGGCGGGACGCTGGGCGGGAGGATGCGCGCATTCAGCTGTTCGATCACAAACCAGGGGAACATGTTTCGAGCGAGATCGTCATCAAAGATTCCCGCCCTGTCGAGGTGCATCGTCAATGCCCGAGCGCGAGCCGCCCAACTGTCCGAGCGAGGCATAACAAACCCAGTGTGCTGGACAAACCAGTCCAAAGCCCGAGTGTGCCGGCCCCCATCCACGGTCGTGTGGTAGAGGACAGGATGTACGCCAGCAAAGGCACGGGCGATTAGCAATCGCGGCACCTTTTCGATGCGCCCTTCGGTCTTCCAGCCTTCGAAGCGTTCTACGGTGCGGTCGAAGTTCGCCGGGCTGCCATCCATGTGGATGTCGCGGATGACCTGGATGAGCTCCTCTCGCATCCGATCTACGGTTTCGTAGCTGAGCATTCCCTGTCCGCCGCTGCTGATGGAGTTTTCCTGAGTCCGCCAGACGGCTACGAACGCATCTTCGGGTCGGTTGTCCTTCATTGCCCGTGCAATGGTTGCCACCGCCTTGCGGTAATCCGGCAACCATCCGGTCTGGAACCACGAACTGGGGTTAACACACCCCTGGACGAAAATTCGTGCCTCATCGTCAAGCACGGCCGACGAAACAGGGAACAACTCGTCGGGCTTGTCCACCGCCGTACTCGCTGGTGAGTCGAACTGTCTGACGGCGCGTGGCAAAGGCTTTCCTTCCAACCGCGCCCGCGCAGCCTCCACCGCAATGGGTGAGAACTCGGTCGGGAAACGGTCGATGATGGACTCGAAACTGAGTTCCTGAAGACCCGCTTCTTCGAGCACTTCGTAGCCCGTAGAAGGTTTACGGGTCAGCACCATTCGTTCGGCTGCGGCCAGCACGCCGTGTCGCTCCAGCATCTGGCGGGTCCGGTTCGCGCGGAAGGTGCGGCCCTTGAGCCGACTTTGCTCGTCCTCGTAAGCGTACAGAGCGAGGGCAATGGCTTGCTGGGCGGGGCTGATGTAGCCCTCCTCTGCAGCCTTAAGTTCGCTGGCGCGCTGCAGGGCTTCTGCTTCCAGGTCCGGACGCCCCAATCGCTTTGCGTTCGCCGCAAGGTTGTGGGCATCCTGGGGCGTCTTTAGGCGTGCGATGCGTTCGTCCATGGCCTGGCCACCTGGTGTACAAAAAGTCTTAGCGACGCCGAATGAAAAAGGTTTGAATAAAAAAACAGCCTCGCCGGATCATCTTGCGCTGCGTCAGTTACCTGTTAGGTTGTGACTGCCCTCACTGCTCCGTCCCGTCAATGCTCTTCCCTCCGCATAGCTCTCAACCTCATTGCCTGCCGGCTTCGAATCGCTTGCCGCATGGGACGATGAGATGGCTGCAGCCAATACCGCCACAGCCCGGATCGCTTCATGAGCGCATGCAACGTTGGAGTATCGATGTCGAGAGAAGAAAGCCGCCCTGGTTCAAGTGCCTCGAATGGGCCATTTATTTAGCGGCGCCATACTCTTTTGCCACAGTTATAATTGTCTCTTCTGTCGTTCTTGTACGCGAATTAATAAGCCTAATCAATTTTCTTTTTTAGAGAAATATCTAGGGAAAAGCCATAACCACTACAACACCAACGATTGGCGCGACAAGGAAATAAGCCCACCAAAGTGGGCCTACAGAAGCAGCCAGACAAATTATCCCACAAACTACAAGTACGGCCACCAAAGAAACAATTGCCCCCAAGGCTCTTCCGAGTGCAAGCCTTAAAAGAAGCGCTATCAACGCGCCATATAATACACACAGCAAGAAGAATTTTAGCTCAACCCCCAAGCCTAAAAGCCCCTGCGCGGTTACAACTTCTGAGCTAGCCATGTATTTTCTCCGGGCGGACCAGGTCCGTTTGGACTAACCCGCTTGTAGGCACCTAGTCGGTCTGATTTCCGTAGATGGTCCACCCAAAACAGTCTGCTCGGGTTAACCCACGTCATACATTTCTTGCACGCTACCCGCACCAAACCATGACTTGAGAGTATCCATGGCGGACGGGGAAACTTCCTGGGTAAACAGCACCGCTAGCCTTTTCCGTGGCCGAGAGCAAGCCACGTAAAACAAATTGCGGCTTCGCTCGAACGTGGCTTCCTTTCCCCTCGGAATTCCCTTGCTTACCCAGGCCAGCATCTGGTCAAAGTTGTACTGATTCCAGCCTCGGCCGACGACCACCAGCACGTTGTTGAACTGCGCCCCTTTGACGCCGTGCTTGGTAGCGAAGGGAGTCATTCCGTTGATGAATTGTTCCAGTGCGACGATTTCGGCGTAGGGGACCTGCCGCAGTTGACGAAGCCTTTCCATCCATGTCGCAGACTGTTGCTCGCCGCCCTCTTTCTCTTCAGCGGCCTCGGCTTCGGACGGAGTCGTGCCGGCTGGTTTGTCTACAGCGTTCAGCAAGTTCGCTTCCTTACTTTCCACCTTTTCCGGCAGATGAAAGCCGTCCTCGGCACGGAGGTAGTCGACGACCTCACCGATGGTGCCGGTTGTCCGCAACGCCACGAGGCGCTCCATGGATGCTCGGATGGCCGCCTTCCGTTGGGGACTGGTGATCTGGGGCACCGAACCACCCAGTCTCGCGAACATGTCGCCGTACCGCTTGGCCGCGAAGGCCGCGCATGCAGGCTCCACGACGTCCACCAGGAACGCGATGTGGGCATCCTCTTTCTTCACGAAGGCGTCCGTACGCCCCCCGAAGACGGCCGCGATCCCGGCGTATCCCTGCTCCTGGGCCAGCAAATTGTGCGTGAGCATCAGCACCTTGGTCTCACCCGGTTCGAAGCGCCACCCGTCTTCGGTTAGAAGTGCTTTGACGCGCTCCATGTAGGCCTTCGCCGCTTCCGGGCTGACATCGCCCTTCCAATGGGCTTCCGTTCGCCGCGCCCCGGTCCAGGCGTTCGTGTGATAGATGACCGCGCTGCCCGGGGCGTCTTCGTCTTCGACGGCCTGGGGCAGCTCGGGCCGCATCTTGTTGAGGACATTCACCACGGCGGGGACCGAGCGGAAGTTGGCTCCCTTGCCGATGGGCGTTAAGCCGTCGTAAGAAATCGTGCCGCATCCGTCGCCGTAAATTTTTTGCCACCCATCTCCGAAGAGGCCGATGAGCGGCGCCCCCGGCTGCCCCAAGAAGTGGGTCATCAACGCATTCACAAAGTCCGCATCGGTGTCCTGATACTCGTCGATGAACAGGATGGGGTAGCGGGCCGTCATCATGCGCCTGAACTTGGGCTTGCCCAGGCAGGCCGTCATCAGGTCGAGCACGTCATCGTGGCTCAAGGAGAGGCCGTCGTCTTCGACATGCGGAAAGCCGAGTTCGTAGTTGATTTGTCGGGTTCCGATTTCGCCGGCTTCCGCCAGGCGCTCCGGCCACTTCTTCAACTCGGGAACCAGCCGGCGTAGTTCGCTTTGTTGGTCTTTCAGAAGCGACCAGCAGAAACCGTGGATGGTGTCCGAGTACACCGCGGGGTGGCGGTCCGTGCGCGTGTCGATTTCGTTCTTCGCCACGTTGGTGAACGTGATGCAGGCGATTTGCTGGTGTTGGCGGACCAACGAGCGCCCGCGCTCGGCCAGCAACCGCTCCAATGCTTCGATGAGCGAATAGGTTTTGCCGGCGCCCGCCCCGGCCTCGAACACGAAACTCTGCCCGGCGCGGATGCACTCAAACAGTTGGGCCATGGCCTTTTCAGCCTCCGCTTGCGCGGGATTGAGCGGAGCCGAGTGGTTCACGCGGTCGCTCCCGTTGCTGCCGGCATCGCCGCGGCCACCGCTGCCGGCGGTGGTAGCGGCTGTGGCGGCGCAGGCGACTCGGGTGCATTCGTCCGGGCCAGCCAGCGTAGGCCTTCAGCGATGTACCGCGGCACACTCCACGCTTGATTACCCAGCGCCAACTTCAGGGCGAACTCCGTTTTCTTTTGCTTTTTGGCGAGGTCCGCGGCCCGCTGGCCGAGGTCTGCCGCTGGAACGTTCTGAAGGCCGTACGCGGTCTTGTTGGCGAGCATCACGGCGTCTTCCAAACTCCGGGCGCACGGCTCGCCGTCGCCTTCCGGAATCTGATAAGCAAGGCGTTTGATGCCCTTAACACGATCAGCTTCCACGTACGCAACCAAGTCGCTTGGCTTCGAAGACTTTCCGTCAAACCATGCCTTGATGCAGGCATTGCTCGATTTCTCACCGCCGGCGACAGGGCAAGCCTCCCCGTCGCCATCAACGGCATCGATGTCGGTGATGACGAGCGCCGGCAGTTCGAGAAACGTCAGCAAGTCATCGAAAATGTGCGCGTACGCCCCACCCACTTCCAGTACCGTGAAGTATTGGCTGGCCAATTGCGGAGCCGTCGCGTCTTCGGCATCAACCAGCCGCATCATGACCGGCAGCAACAGCCGCTCGCAGGTACCCTCGATGAGGATGGCCTTGTCGGCAAAGAACAAATCGCAGCGGGTGAGCGTCAGATACTGCTGGAGGAATTTCAGGTCGTCGGCGGCCTTGCCCGACAGACCTGCACGCAGGTCTTTGATCCGCGCCGCCCGCCAGGATGATGCTGGAGCTTCCGCACCCGCCACGAAATA
Source organism: Tahibacter aquaticus (assembly GCF_004363655.1). GTDB lineage: Bacteria > Pseudomonadota > Gammaproteobacteria > Xanthomonadales > Rhodanobacteraceae > Tahibacter > Tahibacter aquaticus. The sequence goes on along the minus strand of NZ_SNZH01000015.1, from coordinate 86,338 downwards.
CCGGAGCGCGTTGATGGGCGCAGAGTTTGCGATGTGGGAAGAATGCGTGGAGATGAGAAACTGAACTGGCCAGTCCCCGCCGCCGTTGAGTTCGGCGAATTTCTTCGCGATGACCTCCAGTTGCCGCACGAACACTTCTTGCATCTGCGGGTGGAGGTGCGCTTCCGGTTCCTCAATAAAAACGAGATGGACGGCCGGAGCAGCGGGTGCCACCTGGAATTGTTTGAAGAAGCTGTAGAGGTGCAACAGGATGTAGATGAGGTTTCGCGCACCGAGTCCGTTGTAGGTTTCCGGCAACGTCAGGCCGTGCGCCCCCGGGTAGCGGACCTTCGTGTGGTTTTGAAGCAGCCGCGCCACGTCGAATCCGGTTTCCGTCGTCAGGTCGGGGTTGTTGAACCCCGGGTAGTTGAAAACCTCGAAGTGCGGCAGCAGCCCCTGCAGGTGGGTCTCCACCTGGGATCGAAGGGTTTCCTGGATGCCATCGACCGCCTGCGTCAGCCCGTCGATAAGATCCTTACCGGCTTTGTCTGCTCCTTCCGCGGAGGCGGAGTCAAACAGGTCTTGCAGAATCTTTCCGAGCACGTCCCGGTCTCGGGCGGTGGTGTCGTCCAACCCGCGCTGCGCGGTGATGATGTCGGCCCGAACGATGGCCCGAAGATGGCCCAGGTCGAGTTCTTTCCTGTTCGTGGAGTCGTTCGGGTCTTCGGCGTGTACGGAACACCCATACGATTTGCCGATGCGGTCTTGGAGCGCTCGGTAGAATCGGTCCCGCTGCAGGTCAATCGCGGCGTCCGTCGGCCCCTCCTTCGCGAGGAGGTCGGCCAGGGTGCCGTCGCGCGGCTCAAAACGGACGACCACCAGCGCTTCGGAACAGGCCTCGTCCAAATCGACAACGCACGGGGTCAGCGGTCCGAGTTCTTCGGTGGCTGAGTACCGGAACGTCATCCGCACCTCGATACACGGCAACGCTTTCCGGACATCGTCCAAGGACTCCCCACCGGACAGTTTCTGGGCAGCGGTCCAGAAATCTGCATGCACGGGGAGCGCGAAATCTTCCAGGCGGAACTGCGGCGTGGTGTCTTTCAGCAGGCGGCGGAACAGTTCCGTCAGTGATGTCTTGCCGCTGTTGTTCCGCCCCACGACGACGGTGGCTTGCTCTTCGAGCAGTAGGGTTGCGTGCTTGAGCAGACGAAAGTTCTTTACTTCCACTTTTTCGATGCGCATTCCACTCCCCTGGTCGTCGAGCGCGGCCCGCTTTCACTTGGGCGCTTTGGCACTCATTGACTGTCGCGACACGCGCCAAACTCTCACAGGCGAAATCCGGTCCAGCCGGCCAACTTCCACCGGCTGTCCGAAGTGTACGAGTGGACCGAGCATCTGTGCGCGTTGTGGAGGGAAACGGGCCGCGTCGCCTGACAGACGGCACCCCGGCCTTGTGGGCCGTGCTGCATCCGCCCTACTGAAGGCGGAGCAGCTGCGGCCGCCAAGCTATCGCGCGTTCGACCAGGGGGGCTGCCTGCTCGCCAACGCCGCGCGCGTCTGGTCCGACTCGGTGGGCAGCCACGCTTCACTCGTCGCCCGTCCGGCTTAAGCCCTCCGCATTGACCAGGGTCGCGCGGTGAGCTACCTCGCGGCGTGCCAGAGGCGTGCCCCGATGCCACTCGGACCGGAATATCCCTGAGCGAAACCGTCGAGTCCGGCTTCGGGGTTCGTCAACGCGGGCGTTTCACGTCTCCAGGCATTCGTTGGTGTAGCTTGCCGTCTTCGCCATCGGAGTCGCCGGGATGTGCTACAGCGCCCAAGTCGTGGCCGATTACAACCGCTACGTCCGAGTGGTGGGGCTGGACGAGGCCATGAACATCAAAGACTTCGTCCGCCTGTACTGGGATCGTCAGCGCGAACTCCCCATCCGTGTCCCGAAGGCCCTGGACCGGTGGTTCCTCAGCGGTGCGGTTCCCCAGGCGCCCGAAATTCCCGCGCTCATCACGGAGTACAACCAGCTGCAGGTGGCCAAACTCGAAACCGAGGTGTTCGCCCAGCGCAAGCGGCTGGCCGACGCCGAGCGGAAGCTCGCCACCAAGCCCACGAAGGCCGCCTCAGAAAGCAAGCGCATCGCGACCAACAAGGTGGACCAGGCGCTGGGCCGGATGGCCGACATCAAGCGCACGGAACCTAAGGAAAAAGACGGCCGCATCTTCCCCGGTTGGTACGCGCCCATAGTGGTCTTCGAGAACGGCCGGCGAACCATCAAGCCTATGCGGTACCAGTGCAGGCCCGTCGGCAAGCCGGCCTTTTTCGACCGCAAGTTCCCAGGGACGTACAACGCGCGCCGCGACAACCTAGAAGGATTCTGGCGGGACCTCTTCGGCTACCGCCACGGCGTGATGCTGGCCAACGCCTTCTTCGAGAACGTCGCCAAGCACGCCGTCGAAGGCCGCGAACTGGCGCCGGGCGAGCAAGAGGAGAACGTGGTCCTGGAGTTCCGACCCCAGCCCCAGCAGGTCATGCTCGTGGCGTGCCTGTGGTCGCATTGGGTCGAAGGCGATGAGGAGCTTTACAGCTTCGCCGCCATCACCGACGAACCTCCCCCCGAGATCGCGGCAGCGGGCCACGACCGATGCATCATCCCCATCCAGGAACACCACCTCGACGCCTGGCTCAACCCGGACCCGAAGAACCTCGCCGCGCAGTACGCCATCCTCGACGACCGCGCTCGACCGTATTACGAGCACCGATTGGCTGCCTGAAGTCGTGCACCATTCGGGATCGGCCTTTGGCTCCGACGGCGATGCGCATCGCCTCTGCGCGGATAGAGAGTCCGGGACCGTACCTTCGCGGTGATACATCTACATCGCTTATGGGAGTTGCGGAGGTGGATTTTTCGCGGGCAGATACAGTTCGCGCGATCAGTCGCTAGACTTGGCATGAGTCCCTCGGGATGCTCCCATGAAGTACCGCTATACCTCAGCGTGGCGCATGCAGGGCGGCTGGAGCTTCCCTTCTCAACCAACTACCCGCGAGTTGGTCAACCATGCCGGTCGCCGGCTGGTTCTCACCACTGACCCTGCCGACTACCTGAGAGTTTTCGACCGCCGAATGCTCGTGGCCAACCACATGCTCGGCGGGGGCCCGTATCGCAACGCCAGCGGGTGGGACAACGCGGCCATCGCGCGTGAACTCAGTCGAGTTGCCGTCGAGCGGCGAGATAAGGTTGCCTCCGCGTGGTTCGTCGTCGTTGTCGTCGATGGAGTGCTGGACGGCGACATAGGGAATCCTGACGGCGCGGTCGTCATCGACGACGACGTGTTCGGCTGGGAGTTGTTCGACGCTGAAGGTCTGAAAAAAGCGCATGAAAGGGACGTCGATGCGTTGATGACGGTGCTCTCGACATCGTTCGAATGGACACCGCGCTTCGAACAGTTAGGGGAGTCCGTCGTTGGACTGTTGGACGATGGCCGGCAGGTTCAGTCGCTATCCGCGACGGCGTTTGGCGATTTGTCGGTGTCTCGCGCGTTGCCCAATGATGACCAACTGGACATCCAGGCTCGTGCGTGCGCGCTGTTGGATGATACGAAACTTGCTGCGGTTGCTCGCCTGTCCCGACGCATGGTCGCAGGCAGCTCCGATCCCCTACTCCGCTTCCTTCATGCCTGGTGCGCGCTCGAAATCCTTATTGGAAAAACGGCCGGGCTTGTGAACCGCGCCGCGCTGCCTGCGGGAATCCCGGCACTTCAAGTGTTGGTCGAGGTCGAACGGCAAGACCCCGACCACAATCGGCGCTCAATCCGCCAGTTCCTGCTGGCGACAGCCTGGCTGTTTCCGGTGTGGTCGCGGGACGAAGTCGAAACCCAACTGAAGATTTTCGACTCCGTTCGAAAACTCAGAAACCGGCTGTTTCACGGTGAGAACGTGGATGAACGGACATTGCCCACGGTTCCTCTGTTCGACCTGCTCAGACGCTATTTGTCGGCGACTTTGACTCACTCTTCCTGAGGAGTCGGTCGCGCGCTGACGCAATACAGGCACGCTCGCCTATCGAAAGTCCCTCGACGGAGTTTTCATCCCGTCCAGCAGTGCATTCCAGTTTTCGAGCCGCTGCGCGATCAAGTGCTGGACCCCGTCCTTGCGCTCCACCTTGCCGTGGATGCATAGCAACTGGCTCTCGACCATGACCCGCCTTTGTCGGTCGGCGATGTCCCGCCACACGATGGCGTTGATCATTCCTCCCTCGTCCTCCAAGGTCATGAAGACCACCCCGCTCGCCGTCTCCGGCCGCTGCCGCAGGCGCACTAAGCCGGCGTAGCGCACCACGGTGCCGTGCGGCAGACGCGCGAGGTCGTCGGAGCTGCGGCAATGCCGCGCTTGCAGTCGGCCGCGCAGCAGCTTCAGGGGGTGAGGGCCCAGGGTCGTCCCGACCGTCGCGTAGTCCGTGCGCATGTCCTCTACCACCGTGGGCGGCGGCAGCTCGACGCGAGGCTCTGCCGTCGGTGCCACGTCCTCGAAGAGCGGTCGCTGGGCTTCCACACCCTCGACAGCCCAACGGGCGCGGTGGCGGTGGCCGGCCAGACCGCGCAGTGCGCCCGCGTCGGCCAGCAGGTCGCGGTGGCGGTGGTCGAGGTCGACGCGCCGGCACAGGTCCTCCACGTCCAAAAACGCGGCCCGGTCCCGTGCCTCGGCGATCACCTTCGCCACGGCTTCGACGAACCCGCCGATGAGCCGGAGCCCCAGACGGATGGCGGGCCACCCGCCCGCCCCCGTGTGCCCGTTCGGACCGCCGCGCGGGTCGGTTTCGAGCGTGCAGTCCCAGTCGCTGTACCGCACGTCCACCGGCAGTACCGCAATACCGTGGCGGCGCACGTCCTGCAGGATTTGGTCGGGCGTGTAAAACCCCAGCGGTTGCGAGTTGATGAGGGCCGCCGCAAAGGCCGCCGGCTCGTGGCATTTCAGCCAGCACGAGGCGTAGGTGATGAGCGCGAACGAGGCTGCGTGGCTTTCGGGAAACCCGTAGCTACCGAAGCCTTGAATCTGATGAAACAGCTTCTCCGCGAACTCGGCCGAATACCCCCGGGCCAGCATCCCTTGGGTCAATCGTTCTCGATGCGGTTCGAGCCCGCCCCGCCGCTTCCACGCCGCCATCGACCGCCGCAGCTGGTCCGCGTCGCCGGGCGAGTAGCCGGCGGCGTCGATGGCGATTTGCATCACCTGTTCCTGGAACAACGGCACGCCCAGCGTGCGCTCGAAAATGGCCTTCAACGCCGGCGGGTAATCGACCGGTTCCAGACCTTGGCGCCTGCGTAAATAGGGGTGGACCATGTCCCCCTGGATGGGGCCTGGCCGCACGATGGCGACTTCGATGACCAGGTCGTAAAAGCACTTCGGTTTGAGCCGCGGCAGCATCGACATCTGCGCGCGGGACTCGATTTGGAACACGCCCAGCGTGTCGGCGCGGCCGATCATTTCGTAGGTGGCCGGGTCTTCCGTGGGAATGGTGGCGAGGGTCAAGTCGTGCCGGCCCGTGCGCTTGAGCATCTCCAGGGTTTTGCGCACCGCGGTGAGCATGCCCAGCGCCAGGCAATCGACCTTGAGCAGCCCGAGCGTGTCGAGATCGTCCTTGTCCCATTGGATGACCGTGCGGTCGTCCATCGCCGCGTTCTCCACCGGCACCAAGGTGCTCAGCGGGTATTCGGAAATGACGAAGCCGCCGGGGTGCTGCGACAGATGGCGCGGGAACATCATCAGCTCGGCCGTCATGGCGACCACGCGGCGGACGACGGGCGCATTCGGGTCGAACCCCGCCTCGATCAGAAAGTCATCTACCGGTGCCTCGGTGCTCCACGAATCCAGCGTGCCGGCCAACGCGTTAACCTGGTCGGGCGCGAGGCCCAGCGCCTTGGCCACGTCGCGCACCGCGCTGCGCCCCCGGTAGCTCGTCGCGATGCACGTCAACGCGGCGCGGTCCCTCCCGTACCGCTGGAACACGTACTGCAACACCTCTTCGCGCCGCTCGTGCTCGAAATCGATGTCGATGTCCGGCGGTTCGTTCCGTTCCTTTGAAATGAAGCGTTCGAACAGCATGCCGATGAGGTCGGGGGCGATCTCGGTGATGCCCAGCGCGAAACACACCGCGCTGTTCGCGGCCGATCCACGGCCTTGGCACAGGATGCCTTTGCCGCGGGCGAAGCGAACGATGTCGTGGACCGTCAGGAAATACGATTCGTACTTCAGGTCCGCGATGAGGGCCAGCTCCTTCTCGATGAGCGCGCGTGCTTTCTCGGATGCGCCCTCCGGCCACCGCCACCGCACCCCGTTCTCGGTGAGGTGCCGCAGCCACGACGTCGGCGTGTGCCCGTTGGGAACGAGTTCCCGCGGGTAGGTGTAGCGCAACTGCGTGAGGTTGAACCGACAGCGCTCGGCGATGCGCACCGTTTCGGCCAGGAGTTCTGCAGGGTAAACCGCGGACAACTGGCGGCGGCTGCGCAGGTGCCGCTCGGCGTTCGGAAAGCGGTACGCACCGGCCTTGGCCACCGTGGTGCGGTGGCGGATGGCGGTCATGACGTCGTGCAACGCCCGACGTTGACGGACATGGTAGTGGACGTCGCCGGCGGCGACGGCGCCCATCCCCAAGCGCTCGGCCAGCGCGCGCAGCCGGATGCAGCGCCCGTCGTCGTCGGTGCTGCGGTGGAGTTCAACGGCGAGCCAGCAGCGGTGCAGGAACAGTGCGCTGAGCCACCGCCCGTGTTCCTCGTTCGGCGCCTTCTCCGGCACCCACAGCGCGAGCAACCCCTCGGGCAGCTCGCGAAGGTCCGCACGGGTCAGCCGGTACGAGCCCTTGTCGGCGGCGCGCCGCCCCACGGTGATGAGCCGGCACAGCGCGGTGTAGCCGTCGTGGTCGGCCACCAGCAGCACGATTTTGGGTCCGTCGGCGAGTTGGATCTCGCTGCCGACGATGAGCCGCACGCCCAGTTCGTTGGCCGCTTCGTGGGCACGGACGATGCCGGCCAGCGAGCACTCGTCGGTGATGGCCAGGGCCGTGTAGCCCACCTGCGCCGCGCGGTGAAAAAGCTCCTTGGCGACGGACGCCCCGCGCTGAAAACTGAAAGCCGAAAGGCAGTGAAGCTCGGCGTAGTCCGGCAGCTTCATGCCGGAATGCCCCAGTGCTCGAACGCGTGCGTGCGGCTCACGCGAAGTAGCCGTGGAGCATGAACGGCCCGCGCTCGCCCGGTGCGGCGTAGACCCACATCACCTGCCCGTCGTCCGCCTCCACGATGTAGTAGTCCCGGCGGACGTCGTCGCCGTCCCACCACCCGCTTTCCACCCGCTCGGGTCCGACCAGGACGTGGACGCGCGCGCGCAGCGGCACGGGCTGTTCCAGGAGCCAGCCCGGCCGCGCCTCGGCAAGTGCGGCCAGGGGCTCGTTGCGTTCGCGCCCGGGGCGCCAGGCGCGCTCGGGGCGGTGGTCGAAGTCCGTCGCCAGCCCGTGGACCTGGGCGTCGCCCAAGCGCGCGCGCAGCCGTTCCCGCAGCTGGTCGAAGGTCAGCGCACCGGGGGCGTGGGGCTCGAACAGATCCCCGGACGGCGGCACGAACGGCGGCAGATCGTCGGCCACCAGGCGCACGGCGCGCACCGGGCCGTTGACCTCGATGCGTTCCAACCGGTGGCGCGCCACGTCGAGCAGGCGGACGGCGTCGCGCTCGGGTGCCAACAGGCCCACGTCGAGGTGCGTGGGTGCGTGGCGGTCGTGCTCGAACACGAGGCGGAAGCGCTGCACGCCCCCGTCGCGCGCCCGCACGAAGGCCGCCAGGTCGCGGACGAGCCGGCGCAGCGGAAACACCAAGCCGGAGGACAACTCGATTTCGTGGTCGAACTCCATGCGCCGGTCGAACACGACCGGCGGCTGGTAAAGCGGCAACGGGACGACGCGCCCGCGCAGCGCATCGACCCAGGCGAGCACGTCGGGCGGGAAGCGGCGCGCCACTGCATCCCGGGGCAGCGCCGCAACCTGCGCCAATCGCTTGAGCCCCATGCGGGCGAAGGCGTGCGCCACGTTGGCGTCGAAGCCCGCAGCTTCAACCGGCACGCGCCCCAGCGCCGTGGCGAGGTGCGGCGCGTCGACCGCCACGCCGTCGTGGACGTTGGCGAGCGTGCGCGCGGCCCACGCGTTCGGCGCGGCAACCAGCCGGTGGCGGAACCCGAGGTCGGTGAGTTCCTGGCGCAGCCGGCGCTCGAAGACGGGCCACGGACCGAACAGGCCCAGGCTCTGCCCGACCTCCAGCACCACCGCATCGTCGAACACCAGACTCACGTGCGAGCTGAAGGCGTACGCCCAGGCCGCCAGCAGCTCGCGGTCGCGCGCGACGGCGGCGGCGTCGAACTCCACCCACTCCGCGTCCGACGCCAGCGCCTGGGCGGCCTGGACCGATTGGCCGGGTTTCAGGCCGCGTGCGGCGGCTTCGTCGTTGACCGCGTGGACCGTGCGCTTGTGCGCGGGGCCGGTGAGCAGGGCCAGCGGCCGCGCGGACGGGTGGCGCTGCCGGAGCACGCCATCGACAGCGAAATGGGGGAACACGATGCAGGCCCAGCGCACGGCCGCATCAGGACAGGGCGAACGGTGGAAGGGGGATGCTGTGGGCCGGCGGATTGGCGCCGCGGCACTTCAGCACCTGGACGCGCCGGGGGTTGCCCTGCACCCGCAGGCGCAGCGCCGCAGGCGACGGGTTGTCCGCCACGCGCTCCGGGCGGAAGGCGATGCCCAGCGCCTGGCCGGTCTCGGACGCCACCTGGAGGCGGCGCAAGGCTTGGTCGGTGGCGCGGGCCGGCCAGCACAGCACGGCGCCGCACGCCGACGAACGCAGGCACTGCTCGGCCGCCCACAGCGCGCCACGCTCATCGGCCCGCACCACGGCGACGTGGTCGAGCGCCACGCCCGCCAGGTGCCACGCCGGTGCGTACGGCAGGTAAGGCGGCCCAACCACCACCACGGGGCGCCGGGCGGCCGTCAGGCGGGCCAGCGTCGGCCACAGCAGCGCGAGTTCGCCCACCCCGTCGCAGGCCGTCAGAACTTCGCTGAGGCTGGCCGGTGGCCAGCCCCCGAACGGCAGCACCGCGTCGAGCGCTGGAAACCCCGTCGGCTGCGCGGGGGCTTCGGTGCGGGGCGGCGCGTTGCCTCGCCAGACGGTGCGGTCGGCCAGCAGCCGGTCCAGGGCGACGACGGCGCCCATCAGGCGCCCGTCCGAATGAGGCCGCAGAAAATCCCTTCGATGGCGAAGTCGGCGTGCCTCGGCACGGTGATGGGCTTGTAGGCCGGGTTGCGCGGCAGGAGCTGGATGTCGCGGGCGCGAATCTTGAGCCGCTTGATGGTGAGTTCGTCGTCGAGGCGGGCGACGACGGTTTGCCCGGACCGCGCGGTGGCGCTGCGCCGGATGGCCACCAGGTCGCCGTCGAAGATGCCGTCGTCGACCATCGAGTCGCCTTTGACGCGCAGCAGGTAGTCGGGCGCCGGCGAGAAGAGCGCGCGTCCCACCACGGCCTCCTCGCCCGCCTCGGCGTCGGCACCGATGGGGCTGCCGGCGGCCACGCGGCCCAGCACCGGCAGGCGCAGGACGTCGCCCGACGGACGCGCGGGGTTCCGTAAGCGGATGCTGCGCGCCGCGCCGGGCACCCGCGTGATTTCGCCGGCCTCTTCGAGTGCGCGCAGGTGGTAGTTGGCCGTGGCGTTCTGCGCGAAACCGAAGGCGGCGCAGATTTCGAGCTGCGTCGGCGGGAAGCCGTCGAGGCGGATTCGTTCCTCGATGAAAGCCAGGATGGCGCGCTGTCGGTCGGTCAGAGGCATGACTAATAGTAGTCAAACTGGGAGGGCACAACGCAACGGGTCCACGCATCAACGGCTTATCGGAGGAAGCTCCGGTGGCGGTCGAGGTGTATGCCGCATCCGTCGCATCGGATGAGACAAGTCGGGCCGGCCCCATGCTTGACTGGACCGTCTTCGGCCCTGCTTTGCGCGCGCCAACGGGTATGCCCGCCGCCTTTCGAATGCCCAGTCGCCGACCACGCTTACGCGACGGCGTTCGCGAGCCGCAAACGGCTTATGCTGCTGCGCGTGGCATCCGGCTCGGAATCGGCAATACATGCCGCCCGCAGAAACGCCGGAAGGCCGCCAACCGTTGTGAAGAACGTGGTCCGCTGACAGCCAAGGTCGTGAACGAGCCCCGACGACACCACTACGTGCCTCAGTGGTACCTCCAACGATTCGCAGACTCCCGCGGTTTTCTGCACGTCTACGACACCCACACCAAAACGTGGCGGATGCAGCGGCCGAACAAGATCATGCGCATCAACGACTACTACCGGCAGTCGTGGGCGCCCGAAGGAACCGACCCGGTTCAGCTTGAACGCTTCCTCGGCGCCGAACTGGAGCCTCAGGGCCAGCAGGCCATCGACAAGGCGCTGCTCGGCACGGGCTCGCTCGATGCCGACGAATCCGCCGCGCTTCTGACCTACCTCGAATTTCAATGGATGCGGGTCCCGCGGCAAGCTCAGCGCGTCAAAGCCCGCCTGCGCGCGTTCGTCTTGGAACAAGCGCCTCCCGATATCCGAGAGGCCGTTGTCTCCGGACGCATCGGGATTCACATCGAGGATTTCGTCCGATTCGATTTTTTCCGCGATGCGATGTCCAGCCTGTCGCCGTATTTCATGGCGATGGACTGGGAGGTTGTCGAATCGGACGGGGAAATGCCCTTCATCACGACCGACAGCCCGGTACATTTTTACAACCCCGAAATCCCGCCGCCGGCCGACGCGGGCGTGGCCCTGGCTGGGACGGACGTGCTGTTTCCGCTGACGCCCAATCGTTTATTGATGATGCGGCATCCGGCGTACGACAACGGCGAACTGGAAGCACTCGACCCGATCACGGACCTCCCCGAGGACGTATACATTCGGGTCAGTCGGGGCCGTCGAATGAACCGCGAGCAGGTCGTCCGAATCAACTACGTGATGCTAAAGCTCAGCCATCGGACGGCCGTCGCGAACGACCGGAAATCGATTGCAGCTTGCTTGGAATTCGCCGCTACCGGACGCAGTCCCAAAGAACCGGCCGACTGACTCACGAGAGCCTAAGTAAAACCGCGGCAGATCGCGGTGCCGCCAGAACACGCACTACGTCCCGCTTTTCGTTCCGCGCCGGTCGGCGTCGAGAATTGCACGGAGGTCGTCCGGGATGGCCATCGGCTGCAGGGCGCTCACGTTGGCGCCGCCCGTGTTGCCTTCGGGAATCCACAGGCGCGAAAACGCCGCGGCCGCAACGACGCGCGTGAGCTGGCCCACGATTTCTCGGGCGTCCCGCCGCTGCCACGCGATGCGGAGCATGCCCACATGACTGCGCACGTGCAGCCACGTGCGGCGCTGACCCAGAATGTGGGTGCGTTCCAGATGGGCGAAGGCCCGATCGAATTGACCCGTTTTCCTGGCGCTCCTCGCTGCCTGCCACTCGCTTGCGAACGCCTGCGCAACCGTCGGAATCACTGGTGTGGTCTCCGGCGTCGTGGTGGACGGCAGCGATCGCGTCGCTGAGGCGAATGCGCCAAAACTGCAGACCGGAAATCGGTGGCATGCGCAGCAGCTGGCTTGCGCTCAGACGTACCGTCGGCGACGTGCATCCAAGCACGAGCGAACAGTCGGAGGCGGATTCGCCCATCACGACTCCGCATCCGAATTCCTGTTCGCCCGCCGCTCCGAGCCGCGAGCAACAAAACGCCAACGCAGCGGCGTGCCACGGTACTCAAGTCCGGAACACCGGCCACGCGCCGCGGATCACCCGCACCGCCGAACGCAGGAACAGCAGCGCGATCACCAGGCCGACCACGATGTCCGGCCAACCCGCGCCCAACGCCATCACGGCACCGGCAGCAACCAGCACGCCGGCGTTGGCCATCACGTCGTTCCGCGAGCATTCGAACGTGCTGCTCATGTTTACGTTGAGGTTGCGGAAGCGCCACAGCAAGGCCAGGCAGGTGAGATTGGCCACGAGCGCGAGCGAACCGAATATCAGCATCAGCCGCGTGGACGGCGGCATGCCGTGCGCAAGCTTCAGCGCGATATCGACGACGATGACCACGAAGAACAGCAGGATCAGCCCGCCCTTGGCGAGCGCCGCACCGGCCTCCCAGCGCCGGCCGCGTCCCAGTGCGAATAAGCTCAGGCCGTAGACCACCGCGTCGCCGAGCATGTCCACCGCGTCAGCCTGCAGCGCGGAGGAGCGCGCGACGAGCCCAGCGCCGAATTCGGCGAGGAACATCGCGGCGTTGATCGCCAGCACGATGATGAGAACGCGGCGCTGTTCCGCCTGCATGGCCAGGCGCGCAAGCTCCTCGCCTTTCTTGTTGCAACAGTCATCCGCCACGGGGAGCTCCTTTGGCGCGGCCGATGCGCAGGTAAAGACTCGGCAGCACGAACAGCGTGAGTACGGTGGCCGTGATCAGGCCGCCGATGACGACGGTGGCCAACGGGCGCTGCACTTCGGCGCCTGCACCCGTGGCCAGCGCCATGGGCACGAAGCCGAGCGAAGCGACGAGCGCGGTCGTCAGTACCGGCCGCAGGCGTTGCAGCGCTCCGTCGCGCACCGCGTCGCGCCAAGCGTGGGTCAGGGCGAGATCGTCGATGGCACGCGCCATGACCAGGCCGTTGAGCACGGCCACACCGGACAGGGCGATGAAACCGACCGCCGCGGAAATCGAGAACGGCAGGCCGCGCAGCCACAGTGCCAGCACGCCGCCGACCAGCGCGAGCGGTACGCCGGTGAACACGATGGCCGCCTTGCGCCAGGAACCAACCGCTGAGTACAGCAGGAACAGGATCAAAGCGAACACCACCGGGACGACAACGGCCAGGCGTGCGCGGGCACGTTCGAGGTTCTCGAACTGGCCTCCCCAGTCCAGCCAGGTGCCGGCGGACAGCTGTACCTGCGAGGCGATGCGGGATTGCGCTTCGGCAACCACACCCGCGATGTCGCGGCCGCGTACGTTGGCCTGCACCACGACGCGGCGCTTGCCGTTTTCGCGGCTGACCTGGTTCGGCCCCTTGGCTTGAACCAGCTTTGCCACAGACCCCAATGGCACGAATCCGCCACCGGGCGTGGGAACTGGCAATTGCGCGAGCGCATCGAGATCCGTGCGCAGCGCGTCGTCCAGCCGCACCACCACGTCGAAGCGGCGGTCGCCTTCGAATACCATGCCGGCATGCCGCCCCGCGACGGCGGCCGACAGCGTCGCGAACACGTCGGCGGCCGCCAAACCCACGCGCGCCATCGCATCGCGGTCGAGCCGCACGTCCAGCAAGGGCAACCCTTCGACCTGTTCCACGCGCACGTCGTCGGCGCCCGGCGTCGCGCGCAGTTGTGCGGCAATCGCTTCGGCCGTGGTTGCCATGGCCGCGAAGTCGTCGCCGTAGACCTTGACCGCGATGTCGCCGCGGACGCCGGCCAACAGCTCGTTGAACCGCATCTGGATCGGCTGGGTCAGTTCGTAGGTCTGGCCCGGCAGGCCGGACACGGCCTGTTCGACTTTTTCCACAAGAGCTTCTTTGGAAAGCCTCGGGTCGGGCCAGTCCTTGCGGTCCTTGACGATGACGAACGTGTCCGTCGCATGCGCCGGCATCGGATCGGACGCCAGTTCCGCCGTGCCCGTGCGGGAGAATACCAGCTTGACCTCGGGCAACGCGGACACGGCCTTTTCCACGCCGAATTGCATCTGCTGGCTCTGATCCACCGACGTGCCCGGGATGCGCCAGACCTGCAGCAGCACGTCCTTCTCATCGAGCGTTGGCAGGAATTCCTGGCCCAGCGTCGCGAACAGAAACAGCGCGCCGCCCAGCGCCGCAGCGCCGAATCCGCCCGTCAGCACGGGCCGGTCCAGTGCCTTGTCCAGCAGCGGCGCGTAGCGGCTCTTGGTGGCCAAGATGATGCGGTTTTCTTTCTCCTCGACAGGCTTGGACAGCCACAGTGCAATCAGCGCCGGCACGAAGGTCAGCGACAGCACGAACGCGAACGCCAGCGCGAGGATCACGGTGATCGCCATCGGCGAGAACATGCGGCCTTCAACACCTTCGAAGGTCAGCAGCGGCACGTAGACGAGGATGATGATGGCCTGGCCGTAGACGCTGGGGCGGATCATTTCCTTGGCCGCAGCCGACACCTCGGCACGACGTTGGTCGCGGTCCAGCACGCGGCCCACTGCGTGCTGGGCTTCCGCGATGCGGCGCAGCGCGTTCTCAACGATGATGACCGCACCATCGACGATGAGCCCGAAATCCAGCGCGCCCAGGCTCATGAGGTTCGCCGAAACGCCCGCGCGCAGCATGCCGGCGGAGGTGAGCAGCATGGTGATCGGAATCACCGCGGCGGCGATCAGCGCGGCGCGGAAGTTGCCGAGCAAGGCGAACAGCACGGCGATGACGAGCAGCGCGCCTTCCGTGAGATTCTTCGCCACCGTGTGGATGGTCGCGTCCACCAGGCGCGTACGGTCCAGCACCGGCTTGACGATGACGTTGGGTGGCAGCGAGTGGGCGACTTGGGTCAAGCGCTGGTCCACCGCGGCGGCCACGGTGCGGCTGTTGCCGCCGATGCGCATGACCGCGGTGCCCACCACCACTTCGCGGCCGGCTTCGGAAGCCGAGCCGAAACGCAGCGCTTCGCCGCTGCCGACTTCGGCGACGTGCGCCACGAGCACCGGGACGCCCTCGTGCGTGGCGATCACGGTCTTGGCCAAATCCTCGGCCGAGTTGGCCCGCGCATCCGCCCGCACCGTCAGCGATTCGCCGCTGCGTTCCACGACGCCCGCGCCGGCGCTGGTGTTGTTGCGCTCCAGCGCCTCGGCCAATTCGACCAAGGTGATGCCGGCCGCCGCCAGGCGTTGCGGGTCCGGGCGCACCACGTATTGCTTGACGTAGCCGCCGATCACATCGACGCCAGCCAGACCCTTCACGGTCTTCAACTGCGGCGCGACGATCCAGTCCTGGATGGTGCGCAGATACGCCGCCTTTTCCTTCTCGCTGCGCAGTGTGGCGCCTTCCGGCGTGAGGTAGCTGCCGTCGATTTGCGCACCGGGCTGCCCGTCGGTGCCTGCACCGGAATACTCGACCGTCCACATGTAGATGTCGCCCAGGCCCGTGGCCACAGGCCCGAGTTCCGCATCGACGCCGGACGGCAAATCGCCTTGCACGCTGCGCAGGCGGTCGGCTACCTGCTGGCGCGCGAAATAGAGATCGGTTTCGTCGGTGAACACGGTGGTGATCTGGGCGAAGCCGTGCCGCGTCAGCGAGCGCGTGGACTCCAGCCCCGGTATGCCCGCCATGGCGGTTTCCAGCGGGAAGGTGATCTGGCGTTCCACATCAAGCGGCGACAACGCCGGCGCGGTGATGTTGATCTGCACCTGGTTGTTGGTGATGTCGGGCACCGCATCGATGGGCAGCCGAGACAGCGCGGCCGCACCGACGAGCACCGCCATCAGGGTGGCGAACAAAACCAGCCAGCTGCGTGCAACGGAAAACTCGACGATGCGCGCGATGAGACCGGGCGACTCAGTGGTCATGGTGGCCACCGCCCTCGCCCTTGCCGGCTTCCGCCTTCAGCACGTAGCTGTTCTTGACCGCGATGCGCTCGCCGCCGTTGAGGCCCGAGCGCACCACCACGAACGCGCCGCTGCCCGGGCCGAGTTCGAGGTGCTTGACCGCGAACCCGTCGTTCGTGCGCACGAACACGCTGGGCTTGTCTTCGACGGTCTGCACCGCGTTTTTCGGAATCGACAGCGTGTAGGCGTCCGAGCCTGTGGCCACGGACGCCTGTACGGTTTCACCGACCCGCCAGCGGCCCTCGTCGTTGCGCAGCAGCGCGATCGCGCGCACCTGGCGCGTCTCCGGATCGATGACCGGCGAGACGAAGGCAAGCCGGCCACTCGCTTCGCGATCGCCCACGCTGACCGACACGCTGCCGCCGACGGCGACCAACGACGCGGTCTGCGGCGGCAGGGCCAGTTCCACCGCAACCACGGAGAGGTCGGCGACGCGGAACAGCTCGGCATCGGCCTGTACGGCCTGGCCCAGGCCGACGCTGCGCGCGACGATGTGGCCGGCCTGCGGGGACCGAACCACGATGCGGTTGAACGAGCCGCCCGCGCCGCCCGTCGTGCCCAGGCGCTGCTGCGCCAGCCTCAGGCGGATGCGCGCTTCGGCCGCCGCCGCGCGCGCCTGCAGCACATCCTGTTCGGGGGACACTTTCTGCGCGAACAACTGCTCCTCGCGCTTGAGCGTGGCCTCGGCCAACGCCGATCGCTGGCGCTGGGCTTCGACGTCGGCCTGCAGTTCGGCCGCCTCACGGCTTTCGATGACAGCGAGTGCATCGCCCGCTTTGACCGCTTCCCCAAGGTTTCGCGTCAGCGATACCACGCGGCCACCGACGGCCGCGACGACCACCGTCGATTTCTCGGAGTCGGCGGCGATGACGGCGGGCACGGTGGTGGCCGCGGCGGCACCGCTGCGAACGACCGCCGTCTCGATGCCGGCGGCCTCGATCTGCGCGTCGGTGAGGTGGATAACGTCGGCTTCGCCTTCGCCATGACCGCCCTCACCGTGCCCGTGTTCGTCTTCGACATGACCACCCTCGCCTTCCCCGTGGCCGTGTTCGTCTTCGCCATGACTGTGCGCGTCGCCGTGGCCGTCGCCGTGATCGTCTTTCGCTTCAGCGCCGTGGCCGTGCTCGTCCGCTGCTGCGGTTTCGCCGTGGCCGTGTTCGTCTTTCGCACCGCCGTGGCCGTCGCCGTGTGCGTGCGGATCCGCGCTTTTCGCGGCCGCGGCCAGCGATTTATCCGTTGCTGGCGCGGGCGCTGCAGGATTTGGGTTGGATGGGGAACAGCCGGATGCGGCCAACGCAACAAAGCACAAAACAAGAAGTTGACAAGTGCGCATGGTCAGTCCTTGAACAGCGGGTCGGCGCGGC
The DNA here is from genome assembly GCF_004363655.1 of Tahibacter aquaticus. Classification (GTDB taxonomy): domain Bacteria; phylum Pseudomonadota; class Gammaproteobacteria; order Xanthomonadales; family Rhodanobacteraceae; genus Tahibacter; species Tahibacter aquaticus. Next base: position 69,354 of record NZ_SNZH01000015.1, on the reverse strand, counting down.
CCTGCAGGCGAATCAGCCGGGCTCGGGCGAGATGGAAGTCTGTGAGCGCCTGCACAGCGCCCCCGCGTGTCTCGGCGAGCACGCGTTCGGCCTCCAGCAGATCGAGCTGGGAGAACTTGCCGGCCTCGTAGCCGAGCCGGGCGATGCGCGCGGCTTCTTCTGCCGCGGCCAGGGCAGGCCCACCGGCCGTCTGCGCGGCGGCGCGCGCGTTGTCGAGTTCGGCCTGGGCGCTCGCAGCCGCGCGCCCGTAGTCGAGCGCGATGGTGCGCTGGCGCGCCTCGGAGGCATCCAAATCCGCACGGGCCTTCGCCACACCCGCTCGGCCGCTGCTGAACACCGGAAACGGCAGCGCAATGCCGACCACCGTGGCGCGGTCGTCCACGGCCGCGAAGCGCCGCACGCCGGCACTCAGGGTCAGGTCGGGGATGCGGGCGCGGCGCGCCACCGAAAGCCGCGCGTCGGCGGCGGCCACTTCGGCCTCCGCCAGCGCCAGGGCTGGCGGGGTATCGGTCTCTGGTGATACATCGCCCTCGACGGTCTCGAACCACGCGGCGCGCGGCACCGCGCCCGGCGTGCCGGTCCAGCGTGCGAACGTGGCGCGCGCCAGATCCACCGTGCGCTGCGCCTGCCCCACCGCGACCTCGGCGTTGAGCCGCACCACCTCGGCGCGCTGCTCGTCGATGGGCGACGCCTTGCCGGCACGCACGCGCGCCCGCGCAGCGTTGACGCCGGTTTCTGCGAGGCGCAGCCGCTCCCGCGCCAGAACCAGGCGCCGTTCGCCTGCAGCGGCCTCGATGAAGATTTCGGTGGCTTGCAGCACCGCGTCGGCCCGCGCGGCATCGGCGCCCAGCACCGCGGCGGTACGCTCGGCTTCCGCGGCGCGTACGCGCGCGGCGCGCTTGCCGCCCAGTTCGAGCGGCCAGGCCAGCGAGGTCGTGGTTTCCCGCAGTTGGCCGCCCGAGTAGGCGCCAGTCCCCCCAATGTTTTCGGCCTCGACCGATAGGGTCGGGTTGGGAAGCTGGCGGGCCACGCCCACATTAGCCTCGGCCGAACGGAGCGTGGCGTCCGCCAACGCCGACTGCGGGCCTTGCTCGGCCACCCGACGCAGGGTTTCCTGCAAGGTGAGCGGTGTTTCGGCACCGACGTCGGGCGGCGGGGCGGCGTCGGCCGCCCGAGCGGCCCAGAGGGCTGCGAGCGCCAAGACGGCGAACAAGCGTGGCAATGGGGTCATGGCCTGCGTTTGACAGGGGAGCAGGCCGCTCTTATAAACCTTGAAGTCGCTCCAAGGTCAAGCCCATGAACGCAAGCATGACGATCGGCGAGGCCGCTGCCGCCTCCGGCATGGCTGCCGACAACATCCGCTACTACGAAAAAATTGGCCTGCTCGCCAAGCCGTCCCGAACCGCAACCGGCAACTACCGCACCTACACCACGGCGGAAGTCCAACGTCTCAGCTTCATCCGCCGCGCGCGCGAACTGGGCTTCCCGATCGAGCAGGTGCGGGAAATGCTGGATCTGACCCGCCACCACGAACGCGACTGCGCCCGCGTGGATCAGCTCACCCACGAACACCTGCAGAGCATCGACCGCAAGATCGCCGACCTCACCGCGCTTCGCCACGAACTCGAAGGCATGCTGACCTCGTGCCACGGCGGCACGGTCCGCGAATGCCGCATCCTCGGGGCCATCCATCCCGGCTCGTCCAACTAAGCGATGGGTTCCAGCCGTACGCGTCGAACCGCTCCTTGCGCGTGTACGGACCGCCGCCCCGCGGGCGGTCCCTGACGAGACGCGGCGGTAGACTCCGAAGCCCGCACGAGGAGTCCGCCGTGGCCGATCCACACCCCCAACCTACTGAACCGTCGGCGCATTGGGAGCAGGTCTACCAGACCCGCGCGTCCACCGAAGTCAGCTGGTTCCGCCCGCACCTTGAAACGTCCCTTGCCTTCATCGAAGCGGCGGCACCGCAGCCCGGCGCCCGCATCCTCGATGTCGGCGGTGGCGCTTCGACCTTGGTGGACGATCTGCTCGCCCGCGGGCGTCGGCACCTGACGGTGCTCGACCTGTCCGCGGCCGCGCTGCAGACCGCGCGCGACCGCCTCGGCGCGGCGGCCGCTTCGGTGAATTGGCTGCACGCGGACGCCCGCGATACCGGCATCAAGGCGCAGAGCATCGACGTGTGGCACGACCGCGCCGTCTTTCACTTCCTCACCGAGGCGGCGGACCGTCGGGCCTACGTGCACGAGGTGAGCCGCGTTCTGAAGCGAGGCGGCCACCTCGTGATTGCGACGTTCGCACCGGACGGGCCGCAGCAGTGCAGCGGCCTGCCGGTGGTTCGGTACGATGCCGACGCGCTTGCAGCCGTGTTCGGCGACGGGTTTCAGCTGGCAGCGCAAGCGGCCGACGCCCACACCACGCCGGGCGGCAACGTGCAGTCGTTCGTCTACGCGCGCTTCAAACGGCGTGGCTGATTGGCACGGACGGCACCGGGCTGCGCACCGCCCGCGGCCTGGCGTTGCTTGCCAACCGTAGACCTTCCACGTCCCGCCCATGCCCACCCATACGAACCCGACTCGCCACCGCTGGCTCGATGTGTTCCTCGCCTTCCTAGGCTTGGGGCTCACCTCGTTCGGCGGACCGGTGGCGCACCTAGCCTACTTCCGCCGGGCCTTCGTCGAGCGCCGGGCGTGGCTGACGGAAGCGGAATACGCGGATCTCGTTGCCCTGTGCCAGTTCCTGCCCGGGCCGGCCAGCAGCCAGGTCGGCATGGCGCTGGGCCTGCGCCGCGCCGGCGTCCGCGGCGCGCTGGCGGCCTGGGTGGGCTTCACCCTGCCCTCGGCGCTGCTGATGATCGCCGCGGCCTCCGGCGTAGCCGCCGTGGGCGGCGTGGCGCAGACGGCCTGGGTGCATGGGCTCAAGCTCGCGGCGGTGGCCGTCGTGGCGCACGCGGTGTGGACGATGGGCCGCCAGCTCTGCACCGGGCCAACCACGCTTGGCATTGCGGTAGCTGCGGCCGCCGCGTGCATCGCGCTCCCTTCCGCGTGGGCCCAACTTGGGGCCATCGCAGCGGGCGGTCTGCTCGGATGGCTCCTTCTGCCCAGGGTCGCTGCCGTCGCGGCCGCGCAGGAAAGCCCGCCCTACCGGCGGCGCTGGGCCGTGTGTGCCCTGGTCATCTTCGCGATCGGCCTACTCGGCCTTTCGCCGTTGGCCGCGTGGACCGGCAGCCACGGACTGGCCGTGTTCGACGGCTTCTACCGGTCCGGCGCGCTTGTCTTCGGCGGCGGCCACGTGGTCTTGCCGCTGCTCGATGCGGAGACCGTCGGACGGGGCTGGCTCGACGCCGACACCTTCCTGGCGGGCTACGGCGTCGCGCAGGCCGTACCGGGTCCCCTGTTCACGTTCGCGGCCTTCCTGGGGTTTTCCATGACGCCGGCTCCGAATGGATGGGCCGGCGCGGCCATCGCGTTATTCGGGATCTTTCTGCCGTCGTTCCTGCTGCTGGTCGGCACGTTGCCGTTCTGGGACCAGCTGCGCCGCAGCGCGATCGCACGCGCGGCTCTGGGCGGCATCAACGCCGCGGTCGTCGGCCTCCTGGCGGCCGCCTTCTACCACCCGGTGCTGACGGGTGCCGTGCGCTCGCCCACGGACGCGGGGATCGCGGCCGTCGGCGCTGCAGCGCTGCTCGCGACGAAGGCGCCAAGCTGGGTGGTGGTGGGGTTCTGCGTGGCGGGGGCCTGCGCGGTGCGCGCTCTCAGCGGCGGATAGCTGTGTGCAGTAGTCGGCAGTGAAGCGGCAGGACCTGGGGCCGTCCGGGCCCGCCGACCTCACAGCTACACTGCCGCCATGGACCTTCTCAAAACCTTCGTGCTCTTCGCGCTCACCGCGTTGGCGGAAATCGTCGGCTGCTACCTGCCTTACCTGTGGCTCAGGCAAGGGCGGTCGGCGTGGCTTCTCGTGCCGGCCGCCGCGAGCCTTGCTCTGTTTGCGTGGCTGCTCACCCTGCATCCCACCGCCGCCGGCCGCGTCTATGCGGCGTACGGCGGCGTGTACATCGGCGTTGCCATGGTCTGGCTGATGGCGGTGGAGAAGGTCCGGCCCACCGCCACGGATTGGCTCGGTGTGGCGGTGTGCTTCGTCGGAATGGCCATCATCATGACGGGATCGCGGGCAGCACCTTAAAGTGCGTTTCACGCATTCAGATCCATTCTGTTGCTACGGCGGTATCGGCCTCTCTACGCCACATAGCGCTCGGAGTGCGTACGACAACACAGCCCACCGCGGCTCTGCGGTATACCGCATCACGTACGCGGCGACTGCGGGCGCAAACCGGAAGGTCTGCACGGCCTTTACTTCAAGCGACCGTGCCGAAGCGTGTGCGGAGAACGAAATGATCTCGTTTCGCGTTCAGTGCGACCGAGTTGCGCTCGCTTGAATGCCCGACCAGTTTGCAGAGAAATCGAAACCGCGGGCCACGAATTGAGGCAAGTCGGCGTTGTTGGGGCATCGGCGCTTGGCGTGGGCGATCAGCCCGTCCACCACGAACTGCCAACGGGCGCCGGTCATCCCGCGGCGGGCAGCTTTCGCAGCCAAGACAAACATGGCCTCTTCGACTTGGGCAGCGGTGGGTTCGCACTCCGCCGCGCCGTCAAGCCAGTTCACGAACGCCGCATGAGCATCCAAAAAGTGCCGCATTTCGTTCCCCGATTGCGATACTTCGACCTTCGACCATCGTATTCGAAACGCCCAGCGGGTTGCGAACCTTCGAGCTGAACGTCCCATCTCGTCGGCGAAACCGCGCCCGCGTTGCGAGATTCAGCGGCGGCCGTGGTCAGACGCGCGGATGGGCCGCCTTTCGGAGGGATGCTTTACCGCCGAATTTCGCCAGAGAATAACCGAGACAGCTATGGTATTTGTTTGCCAACGCATAGCTCTCGGGCGTCGTGGAGGAACGCATTTTCCACACGCCCGCCCACCCAACTAGGACGACCAAACACATGCCGAATATTGCCTCAGCCTTGAAAGGCGAAATCACCCGCGTTGCCCGCAAAGCCGTCAAAGCGGAACTCGACGCCCTTCGCAATGCCAGTGCCGGCTACCGCAAGGAAATTGCAGCGCTCAAACGCACGGTCGCGTCGTTGCAGCGCAATCAAGCCTCCGTGGAAAAGAAGAACAAGGCGAAAGTGTCCGAGACGGAGGACGCGGCCGACGCCGAAGCCGCCGGCGGCCGTATCCGATTCAGCGCCAAGGGATTGAAGACGTTGCGCGCCAAGCTGGGTCTGTCGGCGCAAGAGTTCGGCCGCTTGGCGGGTGCCTCCGGCCAATCGATCTACAACTGGGAGCAGGAGAAAAACACCCCGCGTCAGGAGCAGATACAGAGAATCGCTGCATTGCGTGGCATGGGGAAAAAGGAAGCCAAAGCTCGACTCGAAACGTTGGCACAAAGCAACTAAGTGGAACTTGCCACTTGCGGATTCACCCAGCCGCGCTCATCCAGCGCTTCAGGCGTTTGTTTTGGCAGCGGACAACATCCAGCATCTCGGGATCCAGGTCATCGCCGGCGGCGATCACCCGCCGCTCTTCCGCCGTCAACGCTTGCCACGCCTCGGCGGTGCGTCCGAGATCGTGGAGCAGAACCGACGCACATACGTTCCGCGCCTCGCATTCAAACCCGCAGTCTTCGGGGTATCCAGGAAGAGCCTCCAGGTTGACCAAGAGATCGGCGAGCGCCGGCCCGCTGGCAACGTACGCCAAAATCCGAGGCAGATGCCGTTCGAGCAACGCAGCGAGATCGTTCGCGCATACAGCGGCATCCGCGTTCGCCACCCGATTCCACCGCGGCCTTCCCGGCGGGTTTCCTCCGGAATCCCACTTATCGAGCAGCAGTTCCAGGAAGATGTGCGCGACCGTGGGGGCGTGGTCGCCCACCTGCTCGTATAGGTCCGGCAGGAGTTTCACGCACTCCCACAGGTGCAGCTCGTCCCACACTTGTTTTTGCCGCGGCGACACCACGAACATCGACGCGTGGAATCCAAAGTGGCTCTCCCGCAAATATTTCGGGTGTACCGCCGTGAGCGACAGCTCCAGCGTGTAATCGTCGAACAACGGGCGGCCCCACCGTGCAAGGCCGGAATAGTCGTCGATGTCCGCACCGATCCACGAGAACCCGAACGGTTCGATTCGCTCCGTAAGCGCCGCAAAAAATGGATGGTCGGTGCGCCCGTGCCAGTGGTCGCGCCAGTCGGATGGGGATGGCTCTGTCATAGTTGGCAAGTCCTTCTCAACGTGTGGTGCGAACGAGCGCGTTTGGCTGCGGCGCGGATCAAGCTGCCGGCCACCAGCCATGCTCGGCCACAAAATCTCGGTATTCCTCCGCCGCGATGCCGCTTCCGACAAATTTCTCCGGAGCCGCCCCCACGGTGTTGACCAAGTGCGACCACGCCTCCTCCGGCGTGTCGAACGACCGGTTTGCGCCGTACGGTTCGTCCGGGTCGAACGCGGCGAACTCGACCAAGTCGCTGAAATCCGGCCGCCCCTCGTCGTACACCTCGAACAGCGACACCACCCGAGCCCCGCTCGGTTCGGTGTGGCAGCGGACCCACCGCAGCAGCCGATCGCCCTCGTCGAGTCGGGCGCCCAGGAACTGCTCGATGGCGCGCCCTTGGCGCAGAGCCAGCCGGGCGTCCGATTCGGTCAGATGTCGAGCCATCAAGGATCCTTTTCCGGGGGCGGGTTGCCCATCTGCTGCCCGCGCGTCTGCCAGTGTAATTGTGCGTCGGCTTTGCGCATCTCCGGGGTTACCCCCTGATTGGGCTGTCCGTGTACGCCGGGCTGGCGGTGCTCGACCGCGTTCACCTCATGGATAGCCGAGCCGGGCATCTGGTCGGCGTGGTGGAGCTCCAGCGGGACCTCGCGCCCGCGCCGGTCCCGCAGGGGCACGAAGTCCAGCGGCCCTTGCCCCAACTGCGCCCGTGCCAAGTCGCGCTGCGTCCACGGGCCTTGGTAGCGCTGCGGCGGGTCGTTGACCCCCAGCGGGGGCCGCGCGGCCGGGGGCGGTCCGAGCGACGGTGCCGCCGGCACCGCCGCGTACATGGACGCCATGGGTGCGGGCGGTGCGGTTCTGGGCATCGTCGCGCCGAGCGTCGCCAGTTGCGGCCGCCCGTCCGCTCCCTCCACGACGTACGACGCCTGATGGCTGGCGGCGGGCGGTCCACGCGTGGGAGCCATTCCGCGCATCACCCTCTGGCTCAAACGCCGGGGGTCGAGGCTGGCCGCGAGATCAAGCTGGACGCCGGTGTCGCCGTCGTATGCTTTCTGGTACGGCTCGGCCGCCGCGGCCATCGCCCCATAGGCCGCGGACCGCGGGTCGTGGTAAGCCGCTTCGGCCGCGGCAAACCCGTCGTCCGCGAAGGCCGCGATTTCGGCGTTCGCGGGGTCGGCACCCTCCCCCAAATCCACAAGGTAAGTGTCCGCGGCGTTGAGGGCGACGTTGGCGCCCGCGTTCGCCCCGGTGATGACGCCCTGCCCCAGCCGGTTTCCCGCCGTTAGGAGCACCGTCCCGACAAAACCCAGTTCCACGAACGGCCGCTCGTACCACATGGCGGTCGCGCGCATGGATTTGATTTGCTCGGCGAGAGCAACGATCTCGGCCTGGTTGCGCTCGTGGCCGTCCAACACTTCAACGAGTTCGGCGGTCCGCCCGCTGCGATCGAGGTAAACCAGCGGATTCCCGTTGGCGTAGATGTAGGGGTGAAAAGTGATGGGGCGCGTCGGGTCGCCCGCCGCCGGGTCTTCGCTCAGGAACGCGCCGAGTTCGGAGTCGTAGTACCGCGCGTTCGCGTAGAAAAGTCCCGACTCGTCGTCGATGGGGTAGCCCGTGTACCCGAACGGGTTGGCCACAGTGCCGACGGAGGCCAGCGGGTTGCCCCACGCGTCCACGCGGTAGCGCGACACGACGGCGCCGTCCGCGGACAACAAGGCGATGGGGGTGCCGAGGCCATCGAGGAGATACGAATACGCCTGATTTCCCCGGCGCATCGACAGCAAGCGGCCGTCCGCTGCACGGGTGTACGTGGCCAGGGTGTTGCCGATGACGTTCGTTTCGGCGATGAGGTTCGCGCCGTCGTAGACGTAGCGCACGGCCGTCGGGGATGGGCCGTTGACCTCCTTGAACGTCCTCTGCCCTGCAGCGTTGTAGTCGTATCGGGCAACCCACACGCCGTCGCGCAGCACCTCAACCAGGCGATCGCGGGCGTCCCAGCGGTAGGTCGTCGTGCTCCCAGCCTGCGTCTTGGATTCACGGTTGCCGCTGGCGTCGTAGGTGAACCGAATCGACCGCCCTGGATCTGCGGTGTCGATGACGTCGGTCAGTTGGTTGCGGGCGTTGTAGACGAACGAGCGGGTGCGCTCGGCAGCCGATGCAGGGAGTGCCAGCAGCCACAGAAAAAGCACGCAAAGGCAAAAACGCCCCCATTTTATGCCGGAACGCAATGGGGAAAAACGCCGCGATTTCGACCGAGCAGAACCGCCGTCGGCGCGGGGCACCTCGGAGGCGGAAAGCGAGGATCGCAAGCTCCTGCAACGCGACTCGGCACTACGGCCAATGATCAGCGCGGCCGACAACGGCTCGTTCATTGAGATTCCCTGCTCAAGGTGAAGGAACGCCCGCGAGCGGCCGCCTCATAGTCGGCGACGGCACAGCTACGCGGAGGGGCGGAACGGTGGGGTTCAGAGGGCGCCACCTGCGGCTGTAGCCAGCGCGGCGCTCCTCTCAGCGTTCCTTCGTCGGCTCGGAGTAGAGCCGGTGAGCCGCCTACGACTTTGGCAAAGCCTCGATGCGCGCCTCGACGGCCTGCGCGAAGGCCGTCAAGGTTGTGCCGCAGGCCATGCACCATTCGCGGGTCTGCACCACGTCGAGCCGCACCAAGCCGCGCTCGACCGTGCTGACGAAGGACTGGAACCGTCCGAACTTCTCCGACAGCTCCGACTGAGTCATCCCCGCCGCTTCCCGCATGGCGCGCAGCTGGGCGCACACCTCGCGGTTCTCGGCTCGGTAGATGGATTTCAGCATGACCGCTCACGCAAGGCTGGGCGGTCATGGAAGCTATAAGCGAAGCTCGCATAAGCATACTATGCTTTAAGCAGAGTTCACTTATCTGCTGAAACTGCATGTTACGGTCCGCCGCACCGCCCGCCTGGGGGAGTACGCCGAGTCGAAAATCGGCGAATGGGCGGCCCCACCCGATGCCATTGGAGGCTTTCATGTCCGCCACCGCTGCAGCCGGCGCCCGCCCGGCCGTGCCCCACCCGAGCCAGAGCAGCTACCGCGCCACCGACGCCGGCGGCGGCTGGATGCGCTTCGACGTCGTCGGCGCCGTCGGCCCGACCGTGCCAGCCTGGTTGCTGGCAGTTGGTCCGGTGGTGGGTGGTTGCTTGGGATTTCAGATAGGTACCGCCCAGGCGGTGGGCGGCATCATTGCCGGGCTTTTCCTGGCAGCGTGCTACGTCATCGGCCGCGCGTCGTCGCTGAGTACCTTCCGCCGCCACCGGGCACCCGCAGGATCGTTCGTTGTCAGCCCGCAGGCGATCCGGCTACCGAGCGGCCGTGAGATTCCGGCGAAGAGCGTGCACCGGCTCGTGTGCCGCAACGCGCTGGACGGCGTGTTCATCCTCACGACGGGCGGCGGTTCGGGCATGGCAGGCGGCGCGGCTGCGCTCGGTGCGGCCCGCCACACGGCGGACGCGAACGCCTTGCTGCCGATCTCCTACCAGGTCGAGGTCGAAGCTGAAGGCCGGAGCTACCCGCTGGCCGGATGCATGACCGGCGCGACCGCCAACGCGGTTTTCGAAGAGACCCGACGCATCCTCGGGCTGAGTTGACTCGGGAAGCGCCAACTCGGGCGGGCTCCGTGGCCGATGAATTCAGCATTGCTCGGAAGACCTCCAACCGCTGCCGCAGCCGATCAACCACGTCCGCCTCCCCGAATGCCGCCATGGCAATCCGCACAGGAAAAGGAACGGCCGCGGCGGAAGCCAGCGGCCGGGGCACGCAACGGGAACCGTGCGAATCAAACGCCCGTGCGGGCGCATTCGTCGGCAAGCCACCGCCGAACGTGAGGCAGCCAGTGGTCCGCCTCGTCCCCCACGGCTTCGCCGCTCAGGAGGGCGGCCCGGAGCGTTTCCGGGATGGACTCGGAGGGGATGGAGTCCAGGATGCGCCTCAGTTCCTGGGCAAGCCGGGGGCGGGGGTCGAAGCGGGTCGGCCGCGGGGTGGCTGCCTCTTTTATCAGCCCCGCGATGCGCTGGATTTCGAAGTACACCTTCTGGTCCGGCTACGGAGTCGGCTCGACCTTGACTTGTTGCTCTACAGCAAGCACGCCGGGCACCTTTCCGACTTCCTTCACGATGGCATCGAGCCCCTGTCGCGTGCGCACGGAGCCGGTCAGGATCGCGCGGCCATTGACGACCTGCACATCGATGCGGTGATACAGCTCCAGGTCGTCGCGAGCGAGCCGGCGGACGACCAGCGCGGCGGTCTGGGCGTCGGCCTCCGCGGTTTCGGTGGTTTCGAGGGGCTTCGCCGCGAAGGCCGGAAACAGGCTGAGCGTCAACAGCAGCGCGAGCAGCCAGCGCCGGGGCGAGAGGTTGGGGGTCGGCATGACAGAGCAACTCCGTGGGGCGCCTTGAGCGACGCACGGGGAATCCTCCGCATGTCGGCGCGCGCCGAGCATTCCCAAATGGGAATGGACAGGCATGAAGGAACGCAGCATGGACGCTGACCTGAAACTCATCGGCACGTTGTTCGAGGAGTTGGCCGAACCCGACTGGGCGAGCGCTTTTCTCACGGGCGTGTGCGAGGCCACCCAGAGCCCGGCGGGTGCCCTCCTGCAGGTGGACGTCGCCTCGCGCCGGCAAACGCTTCCCGCCTACGTCGGACAGGGGCGGGAAATGGCGGTGGCGTTCGAACGCAAGCACGCGGAAGGAAATCCTTGGCGGCCCACTGACGAGGCTAGCGGGCCCCCAGCCGGCTCCGTTGTTGTGCCGGACGACGCTCTGCCCCTATCGGCGCTGCGCCGGACGGCGTTCTGGTCGGATTTCTTGAGGCCCATGCAAATTGACCACGGCTGCGGCCTTATCGGGTTTCGCTCACCCGAAAAAGTGGTGAGCCTGACGCTGCTGCGGTCCGCGCGCCGAGGCGTCTACGACGCAGAGGAGCGCGCTTGGTTGGGACGGTTGGCCCCCCATTGGGTCAATGCCTGCAGACTCAGAAACCGACTCGTCCCGAACGAACGCAACGAGTCAGACGCCACACGGGCGCTGGACGCGCTGAGCACCGCCGCATTTTTCTTCGACGAGCGGGGCCGGTGCGCCCGATGGAACGCGGCAGCCGATTCGCTCCTCATCGAAGGCGACCTAGTGCGCCTTCGGGGTGGCCACTTGGTCGCCGCACATCCGGGCAGCGGCGCCCTGTTCGCATCGACCGGAGCAACGACGGTTCTGCGCCGACGGGACGGGAGCGTTGGCGGGCACGCGGCCGCCCATCGCCTTCCGGGGCACGGCGCGCTGGGCCGCGCGCGAGCCGTCGTTTTCGTGGACTCCCTGACGGCGATGCGTCCGCCCTTGCTGCGGCAGGCTTTGACCGCATTGCATGGGCTAACACCACGCGAGGCGGAACTGGCCGAGCGCCTGGCGACCGGTTCGGACTTGGCTGAAACAGCTGCCGCGATGGGGGTGTCGACGGAGGGAGCGCGTACGCGGCTGAAAGTTGTTTTCGGAAAAGCCGGTGCCCGGAATCAGGCCGCCTTGGTGGCGCTGGTCCGCAGCCTCTACGCCGTGCTCGGCCAGAACACCTCCGACACGTAGCCGCGCCGACATCCAGAGCCGCTGCCGGGTTGCCGCGTTCGACAACAATGCCTTCGCATTGGGCGGCACAAAGAAACAATTGGGCGGCCACATGAGCCGAGTGCGGCTCGCGGGGTGGCGCTTGCCTCGGAAAATTCTGATGCGCTGACCGGAGCATTCCGGATTCGCGGATGCGGGTCTGAGTCCATGCTCAATACGCCCGGGGATGGGAGGTTGCGGCCCACCGCGGCAGACTGAAGCAGTCCGAGTACTGCGTCGCCCACACACCACCCAGGGGAACACCGATGGCCGGAAAATTTGTCCTCAGCAACGCCGCCAATTCACAGTACCGCTTCGTCCTGAAAGCGGGCAACGGCGAAACCATCCTGACCAGTGAGCTGTACGCATCGAAAGCTGGCGCTCAGAACGGCATCGCTTCGGTCAAGGAGAACGCACCGCACGACGCCCGCTACGAGAAAAAGAACGCAGCCAACGGCAGCCCGATGTTCAACCTGAAAGCGGCCAACGGCCAGATCATCGGGACCAGCGAACAGTATTCGAGCACCGCCGCGCGCGACAACGGCATCACCTCCGTGAAAAGCAACGCGCCAGGTGCGGCCACGGAAGACAAGACGGCGTGAGACCCGTCGGGATGCGCGGTGAAGCGCCAAACTCCGGAAAAACTTTCCGGAGGTATCTTCCGACAGCGCCGGACCAGTGGCCGATCGTTGAGGCAACCCTATGAGTTCAACGGACAAGTTGCCGCCCCGTCCAAACACTTCCTCCGCGCCCGGAACGTTCTACGTCTACGTCCACCGAGACCGGGGTGGAACGATCTTCTACGTCGGCAAAGGCGTCGGCGACCGAGCGTGGTCCCGAGACCGCGAGGCGTTGTGGACGCACTACGTCAACACCAGGTCAGGCGGCATCTTTTCCGCCGAGGTTGTCGAATCGAACCTCTCTGAGGCGCAGGCCCTCCTCCGAGAGGACGAGTTGATGCGCACGCTCGCGAGCCAAGTCGTCAACCGCCAGAACATGGGACGTGCCCTCGACCTCGCGTCCCACCAACAACAGGCCGACGCTCTCCGGCAACGAGATCGTGTCCACGCGCAAGCCAATACCACCGCCGATCCCGCCGAACGCGCCAAGCTGCTCGCCCTTGCCCTCACCCACCACGAGCAGGCGGCGTCGATCAGCTGCGAAACGGGCGTCGTCGGCGAACTGCTCCGTGAAATGGGGCCACTGGGGAACCTCGACCTGCTGGACGCATTGACGAAGGCATATGGCGAAGCGGGCAACACGGAGATGGCCGCATCCGCATTGAAGCACTACGAGCAAACTTATCGAGGAAGCGCACCGACCAAGCGTCTGGAGCAGATTCGTCGGCGCGTCGAAAAAATGCAGGCCGGCAAGAAAACCGCGCGCACCATTGCGGTGGCGACGTTCACTCCTCCGCATTCGCTCCCTCCGGACTGGGAACGGGCTCAAGAGAAGTCCCGGCAAGTCGTGCGCTTGGATCGATCGCTTCGCTTATCAAAAGGCACCTACCTCGACACGGTCGAACCGTTGAAGCAGCTGCGTCGAGAGGAACGATTTGGCGACGCGCTGTCGCTGATGAAGGGCGCGATCGTGGATGCGGAATTGGACCCCATCAACGCCAGCAGCGTGCCTTCTTTCTACTACGTCGAAGCCGCGAAAGCCTGCCGCAATCTGGGCGACGATCTGCAAGAGTGCCTCGTGCTTCACCGGTATCTTCAACTGCAGGCGAAAAACCGACAAGATCCTGCGATCGTCAAACGCCTCGCGCAGGCGGCCGCGCGGCTGCATGGACGCTCGAAATGAGAAGACCCGATGGTCCAGCAGCGGTTCTTTGTTTGCCCGAGACGCTCGCGAAAAGCGTGCAACGATGGTGATCGAGAAAACCGATTGAGGTTTGCCGAATGGCGAAACAAGACCCGTTGAGCAGCGCTCTCGCAACCGTCGATCACGTACTTCGCCAACGGTTTCCCGACGATTTCGACAAACGATGCATGTACGCGGCCTTCGGACTGCGGGCGTTGCTGCGGCGCACGGGCATCGGGTCAGAGATAGTCGGCGGGCGGTACACCTGCTTCGTGGTGTCCGCCGACTTGCAACACGCCTCGCACCAGGGCTTTGGTACTGGCTCCAACGATCAGGCGTCGCATTACTGGGTTGAAGCCCAAGGCTATTTGCTGGACCCAGGCCCGCACTACCTGCCCCTCAGATCATCGTTTCCTGCCGCTCCCATTCCGATGGTTCGATGGCCCCTGGCGTCGCCCATTCCTCACTTCATGAGGTATCAGGAGCAAGCCCGATATCACCAAGAAGCGAAACTTCGATCCAGCCAGGAAATCCAAGACCGCATGAACCAGTTCCTGGCCGCTTGCGAAGAGGCCCGCACGGACGTGGCAACCCCGTGTTGGCAGCTCAAGGGGATGGAGTCCCTTCGCTACGCGGCAGGAAACCGAGACCGCTGGGCTTTGGGCGCGCTTCGCTTCATCGCCGAATACCCACCGAGTTCACTGCCGTTCTGATTAAATTGTCCACTGTCTCACAGAGATAGTTGACCACGCGCCCTGCCCCTTGACGCCTCCCCGTTTCCACTTACGTTGCACCACGGAAGCCGGGATTTCCCTGGCGATCATGCAGGAGGCGCCATGCTCGTTTTGTCGCGGGACGAAAAGGAATCAATTCTCATCGGGCACGATATTACGGTTCGCGTGCTTCAAATAATTGGCTCTATGGTCCGATTGGGAATCGACGCTCCCAGGGACGTTCCGGTGCACCGAGAGGAGGTATACCGGCGCATCCACGAGCGTACTTGCCGGCAAGCGATAGCGCATTCCGAGCCTTCCAGACTCGAAACCCACCGAGCCGTGGATCTGAGCGCGCTTCCGGGCTTTCGGTGATCAGACTTGCCGCGGTGTCCGTTGCAGAACTACGGCCACGCTTGGCGCAAAGTCCCAGTTGCGGATTGCAGGAACAGCACAGCGATGGGCCTGCCGACGACGATGTCGGGCCAGTCCTAGCCCCGCCGCTCAGGGCGAAAACCGGATCGCCGCTCGATGGACCGATGCCTCGACGCAATCGACTTGACGGCCTCGCATTCTCTGGTTGCATGCGTTGAACGCATCAGCTGAGAGCATTGCGATGTCCGTCTCCGCCTCCGTCGTAATTGGCCCCGAAAACGCTCACTGCCGTTATTGGGCCAAGGTCGTGCGGGCCGGCACGGCTCTGCCTGTGCCGAGCAAAGTCTTCCGCGCGGACGACTTGCCGGGCCCTTACCTCCGGATCGGCGACGAAGAGCTCTTTCCCGGCGACGTCCTGTTCGAGGGAGAAGAAGTTCACCCCGTGCGTTCCCACGGATGGGGCTACTTTGCCTACGTCGCTGGGATCAGTGGGCGCCCAATCCAGCTTGAATACGACAGCTCGGTGAAGGCTCGCCTCAAGGAACTGGGGCTCGACAAACGCTTGCTCGCCGGATCAGGCCAGCTCGCCGGCCTGGTGCGCGTGGCCCACGCATTGCGGGCGGGAATGTGCCCCTACACGTCCGAGTTGCAGCACGAACTCGGGGCGGTGGCGCTCGATCTCGTGCTGCCGGGTGCACAGCCGGCGCATCGCGAGCGGCTCTGACAAACCGCACCACGGAATTCGGCGGGTTCGCCGTTCCGTCCGCCGCAACGAAAAACGACGCCCACGATGACGTGGGCGTCGGCACTGCTCCCCTATGGGGAATGGAACGGTTTGGTTTCTCGCGCATCGGAATAAAACCCAATGCGGTTGAATCCGGTCTTCTCACTACCCCCTATGGGGATTCAAAGGTTGTTTCTCGCGCATCGGAATCAAACCCAATGCGATTGAAGCCGGCCTTCTCACTACCCCCTATGGGGATCAAAGTTCGTATCTCGCGCATCAGAATAAAAACCCAATGCGATTGAAGCAGGTCTTCTCACTACCCCCTATGGGGATCAAAGTTCGTATCTCGCGCATCAGAATAAAAACCCAATGCGATTGAAGCAGGTCTTCTCACTACCCCCTATGGGGATCAAAAGCTTGTTTCTCGCGCATCGGAATAAAACCCAATGCGGTTGAAGCCGGTCTTCTCACTACCCCCTATGGGGATCAAAAGCTCGTTTCTCGCGCATCAGAATAAAACCCGATGCGGTTGAAGCCGGTCTTCTCACTACCCCCTATGGGGATCAAAGTTCGTATCTCGCGCATCAGAATCAAACCCAATGCGATTGGAGCCGGTCTTCTCACTACCCCCGATTGGGATTCAAACTTTCCGAAGCCACGAAGGCAGCGTAGATCGACATCCTCACACCGTCAAGGGCGATCCGAAATTTTTCTGATCGGATACAGTAATCTAAATCAACATAAGCCATTATGGCATTAGTTGCATGCCGCAGGCAGTCCGAATCCAACCGGTTGTTGTCGAAGCTTCCGGCCTGGGTCCAGTCGCGGAGAAGAGTCCAAACGAACGACGGATCGTCCGGCCCCTTTCCTCACCCGGCCACGTCGCGCCATTGGTCCTCGGAGATCCCGGGGAACAGGTGATTGCCGGTGAAATCGAACGTCGTTCCCGCGTCCGTTCGCACGAAGTTTCGAGGCTCCAATCCAACCCAAAACGCCGCAAAGTTGAAGTCGTCGGTGCAGTACATGATTCGATCGTCGGGGTAGAGCGCGTATGCATTCGACAACAGCACCAGCTGCCTCAGATCGGCCAGCGCGTTGTAGGCGTCCTTGGGACCGTAAGGGTGGGTGCCTGGCTTTAAGACGCCCCTCGCGTGGTTGCGCCCTTGAGGCGCCACCACGCAACTCAGTGCGGCAAAGAAGCTCAAGGTCCGTCGCGACAGATCAGACTTCTGGAACGCGTCCACGACGGCCGCCCACACCTCGCCCTTCCGCGCCTCGGCGACGGGCTTGCGGAGGAGCGGGATCACCGAGAGCAGAAAGGCCCGCTCCCGCTCAATCCCCGCTGCCGATTCTTGCGCCAGGCCGATCGCGCCTTCCACGCTTTCCTCGCTGCCCGGGACCAAGACAGCCCGCGGCAGCACGGCCTGCAACGTCCCGCGCACGCGGTGGGCCAGTGCGCGCACCTCGGCATCGGTCGGAGCCCGTTGCAGAGTGCCCTCGATGATCGAGAACAAGGGATTGATGCGAACGCCGGGGCTGTTCAAGAAGTCGAGGAAGTCTTTGTCGCTGGCCCCTTCGCTTCGCCCCTTGAAGGCCTTCTTCACGGTCGCAAGGGTGCAAAGGTCGAACCCGACCGTGGCGCCGGTAAGCGCCGCCAGGCCGGAAGGCAACCAGCCACCGGGAACCAGTCCGATCGTCTTCACGGTGAGATGCGTCGTGAATTCGCCGAAGTCTCCGTTGATGCGCGTACCCGGCTTCAAACCGGGATCGTCGCACGCCACGACAACGCCCGACCGCACTCGCAAGGACAGTTTCGTCGGGCCCTTCGATTGGGTTCCGAGGAGGTCGGCGTAACCCAGCGGCTCGAAGTCCACGTTCCCAAGGACCACCTCCCGCCCATTCGGCACGTCGTCCTCGTCGGTACCGCGGTAGATCAACACCGTGTGCTGGACGTTCACGGAACAATCCTTCTGCATCGACACCTGCTCGACGTTTGGGATGGTCGCAACCGCGCAGCCACCGAACAATCCGAATCCGGATTCGGGTTGCCGACCCGCATCTGGTGGTAGATGCGAGAAGCCACCCTAGGATCGTGCGCTTGGTTTGGTTGGCACTTGCAATCATCGTCGAGCGCGCTATAGTTGCTACATGCAACAGAAAACCGCCTCCGCCCCTTCCACCGCTCCGGATCGCCTGCTGGCCGACGCCGAGGCCTTGAACGCCGCCCTGGCGGACTTGGTCCGGGTCTATCAGTTCCGCGACTGCGACCGCATCTGCTGCTTCGACATTTCGGTTACCCAGTGCTACGCGCTGGAAGCATTGGCGGACCACGGCCCGATGCGCAGCCAGAGCCTCGCCAAACTGCTCTTGCTCGACAAGAGCACGACCACGCGGGTGATCGACGCGCTGGAACGCAAGGGCTACGTCGAGCGCCGCCCCGAGGAGGAGGACGCCCGAGCCGTCTCCCTGCGCATCACCCCCAACGGGCGGGCGTTGTACGACACGATCAACCGCGGGCTCATCGCCCAGCAGGCCGAAATGCTGGCCGATCTGGATCCTCACGTTCGAGCCAGCGTTACCGACGTCATCCGCCGCCTGGCCAAGGCCGCCGAAGCCCGCTTCGTGGCCGGGGTCAGCGTCGGCGCCTGCGCGCCGGTGTGCGGCACCGGCACCTGCGGCTGACCTTTTATTTGCCCATTTAGTTGGTACTGACAACACCATGACGCCAGCTTTTTCCACCCGCAGCGCTTTGCCCACCGACGCGCCGGCCATCGCCGAAATCTACAACCAGGGCATCGCCGCGCGCGGCGCCACGTTCGAGACCGAGCCCCGCACCGCCGAGGACCTGCTCCCGCGCATCGCCGACCCCCGTTATCCGCTGCGGGTCGCGGTGGACGCCGACGGCCGCGTCATCGGGTGGGCCGGTTTGAGCAGCTACCGGCCCCGCGCCTGCTACGCCGGCATCGCCGAGTTCTCGATCTACATCGACGCGGCTGCCCGCGGCTGCGGGGTGGGCCGCCTGCTGCTCGACGACCTGCTCGACGCGGCCCGCGCGGCCGGCTTCTCAAAGGTTCTCTCCCGCATTTTTCCCTTCAACACCGCCAGCCGCGCGCTGTGCCGCGCCTGCGGGTTCCGCGAAGTCGGCCTGTACGAAAAACACGGCCAGCTCGACGGCCAATGGCTCGACGTCGTGATCGTCGAACGCCTCATCCCCGAAAACCTCGCCGGCCCAGCCAGCGCCCCTCCCCAAGAAACCGAGGTGCACCATGGATAGTTCGTTGCCCGTCGTCGTGGTTGGTGCCGGCCCGGTGGGCCTGGCCGCCGCCGCCCATTTGCGCGCCCGCGGGTTCACGCCCCTGGTCCTGGAAGCCGGCGCCCAGGTCGGTGCCGGCATGCGCCGCTGGGCGCACGTACGCATGTTCTCCCCGTGGGAATACACGCTCGACGCGCGCGCCGCGGAAATCCTCGCGGCCAACGGCTGGCAGGCGCCGGACCCGACGCACTTCCCCACCGGCGGCGAGGTCGTGGCGCGGTACCTGGAACCCCTGGCCGGTACCCCGGAGCTGGCCCCGCACATCCGACTCAACGCCCGGGTGGTCGGCATCACCAAGCACCAGCGCGACCGCATGAAGAACGCGCAGCGCGACGCCACCCCGTTCGTGGTTCGCTACGAGCAGGACGGCGAGGAACACGAGGTGCACGCCCAGGCGGTGGTCGACGCCTCGGGCACCGTCGATGCGCCAAATCCTCTCGGGGCCGCTGGCCTCCCGGCGCTGGGCGAGCGCGCCGCGGCCGCGCACGTGGCCTACGGCATGCCCGACGTGCTGGGCTTCGCACGCGACCGCTACGCCGGCAAACGCGTGCTGGTGGTGGGCAGCGGCCACTCGGCGTTCAACGTGCTGACCGACCTTGCGCGCCTGGCTCAAACCATACCCGGCATGCAGATCCATTGGGCCGTGCGGCGGCCATCGTTGCAGCACGTGCTGGGCGGTGGCGAGAACGACCAGCTGAAGGAACGCGGCCGTCTGGGCCTGCGCATCGCGCGTCTGGTCGAGACCGGAGCCATCGCGGTCCACACCGGTGCCCACATCGATCGCCTGGAACGCACGGACGCCGGCTGGGTCGCGTGGAGCGGCGCGACCGCGCTGCCACCGGTCGATGAGCTGATCGGCGCCACCGGCTTCCGTCCGGACCTGAGCCTCCTCAGCGAGGTGCGCCTTGACCTCGATGCCGGCACTCAGGCGCCGGCGGCGCTGGCCCCGCTGATCGACCCGAACCTGCACAGCTGCGGCAGCGTGCGCCCGCACGGCGCGGTCGAACTCCAGCACCCCGACGCCAACTTCTACATCGTCGGCATGAAAAGCTACGGGCGGGCGCCGACCTTCCTGCTGCTGACGGGCTACGAACAGGTGCGGTCGGTCGCCGCCGCCATCGCCGGCGATTGGGAAGCCGCGCGGCGCGTCGAGCTGGTGCTGCCGGAGACCGGGGTGTGCAACACCCAGTTTGCCGCCGACGAGGCTCTCCCTGCCGCGGCCTGCTGCGGTGGCCCCGCGCCGGCCGATTCCGCCGCGTGCTGCGTGGCCGACGCCGACGCCAAGGCCAGCGGGGAAGCCGGCTGCGGTTGCGGCCCCACGGCCGCCCCGGTCCCGGCGGTTGCGCTTGCTCCCGCCCCCGCCAAGTCGTCCTGCTGCGGAGCCGCCCGCGCATGAGCCCTCCGCGTTGGCCCGTGGTCTGGATTCTGGGCGCGGGCCAATGCGTCTACTGGGGCATCGTCTACTACGCCTTCTCCGTACTGCTCGTGCCCATGCGCGACGAATGGGGCGCGTCGGACGCGGCCGTCGCCGGGGCGTTTTCCGTCGGGCTGACCGTCAGCGCCGTTCTGGCCACCGCCGTGGGCCGCTGGCTGGACCGCGGCCACGGCGTGCTGGTGCTCCGCGCGGGCGCCTGGGCCGGCGCCGCGCTGCTGCTCGCTTGGTCGTACGTGGATGGCCTGGCCGGCCTCTACGCGGTCTGGGCGGGTCTCGGCGCCTGCATGGCCCTGGTCCTCTACGAAACGGCGTTCGCGCTCATCACGCGCGCCTTCGCCGACCCGTCGGCTCGCTTGCGCGCCTTGGCCAGCCTGACCGTAATGGGCGGGCTGGCCAGCACCGTGTTTCTTCCACTGGTCGGTGCGGGCGTGGCGCACCTGGGCTGGCGCCTCACCCTCCGCGTGCTGGCGGTGGTCTGGCTGCTCGCGACGCTGTGGCTGGAGCGCGCGGCGCTGCGGGAATTGCACGCCGCGGAGAGCTGGTCGCGTGCCGCAGCCCCGGCAACCAATCTCGCCCCCGTGGACCGCCGCTTGCTCTGGTGGACCGGTGCCCCCTTCGTCGCCGCGACCTTCTCGGCCATGGCGCTGACCACGTTGGTGGTGCCGAGCCTGGTCGCGCGCGGCCACCCCATCGAACGGACCGCGTGGGTGCTGGCTGCACTCGGCATCATGCAGCTGCCTGGGCGGGTGTGGCTGTGGCGCGGCGCCGGCCGCGCCTTGTCTCCGCGCGTCCTGTTGGTCGGGCCTTTGGCGCTCCAGGTCGCCGGGCTGGCCCTGCTCGGTTTGGCCGGCTCGTTGGCCGGTGCATTCCTGGGCGTGGCAGTGTTCGGCGTTGGTGCCGGCCTGCACACACTGGCACGGCCCTGGATCGTGCCCCTGATGTTCGGCGCCGAAGCGGCCGGCCGCACCAACGGCGTCATCGCCCGCGCCCAGGGCTTGGCACGCGCCGCCGGCCCCTTCGCGGTGGCCGCGGCTGCCGGCTGGCTGGGCAGCGACGCCGTGTTTCTGGTTCTGGCCTCGACGCTGCTCGCGTGCTGCCCGCTCGCCTACGCGCTGTCGCGCCACCCCACCCTGTTGCCCCACCCCGCGGCCTGAAGGCCCCCGACCGCCTTCGCATCAAGGACTCCGACCGATGAATCGCCTGCGTACCCTGCTCCGCTTCGCCGCGTTCCCGTTGCTGTTCGGCGGCGCGGGCCTCGCCGCGTGGGTCGGCCACACGCCCGAATCTGCGGCGTGGCTGATGCCCGCGATCGTAGCCGCAGTGTTGTTTCTGACCTTCGGTCTGGAGCGGGTTGTGCCCTACGCGGACCGATGGAACGCCGGTCCGGACGCCGGGGCCGACCTGGTCTACCTCGGCGCGACGTCGGCCGTCGTGGCCGTCGCGGAAGCCGCCGTGTGGGGCGTTGCGGTCGTGCTGCTCGGGCTGTGGTCCGGCGGCACCCTGTGGCCCGCGGGTTGGCCGGTCGCGGCGCAGATCCCGCTGGCCTTGGTGATCGGCGACTTCCTCCCCTACCTCTACCACCGCGCCAGCCACGAATCGCGCGGTTTTCTGTGGCGCGTGCACGCCATCCACCACGCGCCCGAGCGCTTGTATGGGTTCAACTTTGCACGGTTCCACCCGGTCAACGCGTTCCTCACCGCAGCACTCACGCTGCTCCCGTTGGCGCTGCTCGGCGCCCCGGCCGAGGTCCTGTTCGTTGCGGGTGTTCTGCACAACGTCCACGGGGTGCTCAGCCACGCGAACGTCGATTTCCGCCTCGGGCCGCTCAACGCGATTTTCAGCATGGCCGAACTACACCGCTGGCACCACGCGCGCGACCCGCGCTGGGCCAACGGCAACTACGGCGCGACGGTGCTCGTCTGGGATTGGCTTTTCGGCACCCGCAGGTACCCCGGGCGCGGCGTCGCGGACGACGGCGTGGGGCTCTGGGCGGGAAGCGCCGTCCCCCGCCGCCTGCGGGATCAGTGGCTGTATCCCTTCGCCGATCTCGGCTCGCGGGTCGTTCGCCGGTTCGGAAGAATTCGATGCGGTTGCTGCTGCCCGACGGCCTAAAACGCCCGTCGTCGGGACCGCTGCTGTGCCCTCGCGAGGAAAACCGGCTGCGAGCAGCAAAAGGCCCGACGATCAGCGGCGAGGGCGCGACGGCGGCAGACGCGCGGGCGAGGACGGCGGCTCGTTGCTTGGCTCGTCGTCGTCGCCAAGAAAGTGCGCCAGCTCGTCGGGGCTCAAGACGCGCGCGAACTGCCTGTGTACGTAGCCGCCTGCCGCACCGAGGCCCTTTCGGGTCAACCAATTCGTGGGCGTCAGCAGGCGAACCAAGCCGGTGAACACGAGCCCGCATGCAACGCGGAGGTGGTTGCGGGCGATGCGCTGCTGAACCTCCCACAGGGCGTCCCGCCGCGACGCAGGAAAATCGACGCCCAGTCGGTGGTCGATGGCCAGATTCAACGATTTCCTGCGGACCGCCGTTTCCTGTTCCGGCGACGGCGGCTCCGGCAAGCCGTTGTAGAGCGCGGCCACGCTCCGCTGATACCTCTCGTCCGACAAACGGGTTCCAAACGGCAACGGGGCTTTCATATCAAGCGCTCCGCGGCGCGTTCCCCGAATCCAGTACGTCGGGATCGCAGAGGATCACGCGCTCGTCGCGTTCCAGCTGGAACATGTCCTCATAGACGTCGCTCGGAAGTGCGTCGGCCATGGCGTCTTGGTAGTTGACGGTCAACACGTTCATCGATTCCAAAAATCCCAACGGAGGCAGATCGCCGAAAAGCCGGCGGCCTTGCAGTTCCTGGCGCGTCCGTTCGAATCCCGCTTGGATTCGGAAAACCGCGTCTCTGAAACCGACAAACCTCTGGCCGACCCAGTACATACCACACAGCTCGATGTGGGCAAGCTGGAAGGCGAGCTGAGCATTCGGGCTACCGTCTGACTCCTGCAAGGCGTCGTGAAGCCGCAGCGCCAAGCCGAGGAAAGCGCGGTCGTCGCCGGACGGCTCATCGGGGTTATCTGGTGGCGCAGAGCCACCAGAAAAGAGGCAAGCGGGCAGATCGCCCCCGATCGATTCGTGCTTGCGCAACAGGCCGTGGCACTTCTTCGTCGGCAACGTGATGCCGTACTCGCCGTAAATGGCGTACGAGAGCCGGTATCCGCGGGCGTTTTTTACCAGGACGCCGGCGGGCAGAAGAATTCGGTTGGCGGCCTGATGGCAAACGCCGTTGACGCCGTAGCAGGTGATGCCGGCTCGCTCATCGGGCTCGGCAATTCGGTCCGCGCGGGCGGTACTGCCGGCCCCCCGGACGAGTTCGGCACCGCCGGTTTTCCGGCCGTAGCAGCCCCAGGCTTTTCCCCCGCTGCACTCGACGTAGGTGTGGTGGGCCAACCCTGCGGCGGTCGAAAGGGCTTTGGCGATCAGCGTTCCCATTGGCAGCTCCCGAGACTCGCTGGGGCATTCTGCGCCCACAGCGGAGGAACTCCCACCGCCGGCGGCCGCCGCTGGGCCGCGGGTTCCTCAGCCGTCGTGCGCACCGCCCCCGATCGGTACGAGCGCCGACGGCGGATGCTTCGGCAACGCCAGCGAAATCGCGGCAGCCAGCGCGACCAATGCCGCGGCGATCCACAGGCACGGGACGAGGCCACCGGCCTGGAACACCGCACCGGACAGCACCGTTCCCAGCAAGCGACCGAGCGCGTTGGCCATGTAGTAGAACCCGACGTCGAGGGACACGCCGTCCTCGCTGGCGTAGCTCACGATGAGGTAGCTGTGCAGCGACGAATTCACAGCGAACAGCACGCCGAAGACGGCCAGCCCGACGACGAGCACCGCGGTGGCATCGACCGCGAAGCCCAGCAGCACCGCC
Organism: Tahibacter aquaticus; assembly: GCF_004363655.1. Taxonomy (GTDB): domain Bacteria; phylum Pseudomonadota; class Gammaproteobacteria; order Xanthomonadales; family Rhodanobacteraceae; genus Tahibacter; species Tahibacter aquaticus. Next base: position 45,194 of record NZ_SNZH01000015.1, on the reverse strand, counting down.
ATGGCGGCTGGCGCCGCCGCCAACGCCGAGGCCCATGCAAACGCGTGCGCGCCGTCGGGAGGGTGGCCGCTGCGCCGACCCGTGAAGTACGGGGCAACCGACTGCACGGCGCCGTAGCCGATGACCCAGCAGGCGAGGAAGGCACCAACGGCCCAGTCGCTCCAGTGCAAAGCCGTCGCCAGAAAAACCGGCAGGGCCACCACGAACCACACGTCGCGGGCGCCGAACAGAAACAGGCGGGCCGCGGACAGCACGTTGACGGCGCGGCTCTTGGAAAAGAGATCGCGGAACTTCGGCTTGTTCTTCGCCTTGCCGAGGTCGCGTTGCAGAAGGGCCACACTGGCCAGCCACACAGCGACCAAGGCGAGCGCCATGCCGGCCAGCGCCGCGCGGAAGCCGAGCGCGGTCAGGAGCGCCCCGCCGAGAAAAAAGCCCACGCCCTTGAGCGCGTTCTTCGAGCCGGTCAGCGCGGCGATCCACCGGTACAGCGCGCTCCCCTGGTCGCCCGGCACGAGCAGCTTGATGCTGCTCTTGGCGCTCATTTTGTTCAGATCTTTGGCGACGCCCGATAGCGCCTGAGCGGCCATCACCCACGGAACGGCGAGCGCGGCGGCCGGAACGGTCAGCATGGCCAGCGCCACGACCTGCAACGCCAAACCAAGGTTCATCGTGCGGTTCAAGCCGATGCGCGCGCCGAGCCAGCCGCCCACCAGGTTGGTGATCACGCCGAAGAGTTCGTAGAACAGGAACAGCAGCGCCACCTGCAGGGGGGAGTAGCCCAACTGGTGGAAGTGGAGCACCACCAGCATGCGCAACGCGCCGTCCGTCAGGGTGAACGCCCAGTAGTTCCCGGTGATCAGGAAATACTGGCGGACCGCGGCTGAGCTGGACGCCATTGGATTTACCGATCGCCCGCACCGACCAAGCGGACCAGCTCGGCCGTGCGGTTCACGTAGCCCCACTCGTTGTCGTACCACGCGTAGATTTTGACGTGCGTGCCGTTGACCACCATTGTGGACAATGCATCCACGATGCCAGAGCGCGGATCGCCCAGGAAGTCGATGGACACCAGCGGGCGTTCTTCGTAGCCGAGGATGCCGCGCAGCGGTCCGTCGGCCGCGGCCTTCAGCAGCGCGTTCACTTCTTCCACCGTCGTCGGTTGCTCGACCTCGAACACGCAGTCCGTGAGCGACGCGTTGGTCAGCGGCACGCGCACGGCGTGCCCGTTCAAGCGGCCTTTCAGTTCCGGAAAGATTTGGGCGATGGCGGTGGCCGAACCGGTCGACGTCGGGATGAGGCTGGACCCGCACGCCCGCGCGCGTCGCAGGTCCTTGTGCGGCGCGTCCACGATGACTTGCGTGTTGGTCAGGCTGTGGATGGTCGTCAGGCTGCCGTGTCGGATGCGCAGGTTCTCGTGGATCACCTTCACGACTGGTGCGAGGCAGTTCGTGGTGCACGAGGCGGCGGTGATGAGGCGGTGGACGGCCGGATCGAAGCGGTCGTGGTTGACGCCCACCACGCAGTCGAGCACCCCGGCTTCTTTCACCGGCGCCGTGATCACCACGCGCTTCACGCCCTGGTCCAGATACGGACGCAGCACCGCGGACTTGCGGAATTTTCCGGAGGCTTCGACGACGACGTCGCAGTCGGACCAATCGGTGTCGGCGATGCCGGTGTTCCGCGTGAGCGGGATGCGCCGCCCGCCGACGACGAGGGCCTCGCCGTCCGCGCGCGCTTCGTGCGCCCAGCGGCCGTGGATCGAATCGAAGTTGAGCAGGTGCGCGAACGTGGCGACGTCGCCGCCCGGATCGTTGACGCGCACGAACGTGAAATCGGGGGAATCCCAGGCGGCGCGGAGGGTCAGGCGGCCCATGCGGCCAAACCCGTTGATGCCGACGCGAATTGTCATGGCGTTTCGTTTCTCAGCAGATCGAAAGGAGAGGTGCGGACGCGGGTCCGTTCACGGCGCCGCCGTACCGGTAGGCGCAATCGGGAACTCGCCCAGGCGCGTGCGCAGGGCCAACCGATCCAGCGATTCGGCCTTCAGTTCCGTCAGCAGCGAAATGCGATGCTGCAAGAGGAACAGGGTTTCCCGAAACGCGGCCTTCTGCGCCAGCGAAGAACCGCCGACCGCTGCCGGATCGGGAACGCTCCACTGCGCGGTGATGGGCCGACCGGGCCACACCGGGCAGGACTCGCCGGCGGCGCGATCGCACACGGTGATGACGAAGTCCATCGGCGGCGCGCCGGGTGCGGCGAACTCGTTCCAGCTCTTGCTGCGCAGCCCTTCCGTCAGCAGGTCGTTGCTGCGGAGCAGCTCCAGCGCCAGCGGGTGCACCTCGCCGCGAGGGTGGGCGCCTCCACTGAACGCCTCGAAGCGACCGCCGCTCAGGTGGCGGGTCAGGGCTTCCGCCAGGATGCTGCGGGCGGAGTTGCCGGTACACACATACAGCACGCGGTAGGTCGGATGCATGGAGGTCTCCGGAACCGTTCTCGGGGTTGGTGCGTTTCTACGCCGGCGCGCGGAAACGGAGCCGGCGGGCGCGGGCCGCAGCGGCGCTCATTGGGGCCGCGCGGGCTTCCGCTTCACCATGGGCAGAGGCAGCGGCGTCGCGACGGGCACGCACATTTCCGGCCGCCCCCCGCAGCACGTTTCGGTCAGGTAGGCGACCATCGCTTGAACCGTCGTCAGGTTGGCGATGTACCGGACGAAGCGCCCTTCCTGCTGGCTCTCCACCAGCTCGGCGTGGCTGAGCTCTTTCAGGTGAAAGGACAGCGTCGCGCCGGGCAACCCCAGGCGTTCCGCGATGGCGCCCGCGTGGACGCCCTCCGGCCCCACCTCGACCAGGTAGCGGTAGACGGCCAGACGCGTGTCGTGGGCCAGCGCGGACAGGGCTTTAAGAGCAGCTTTCGTTTCCATTGTTCGATTATTCTGGAAATAACAAAAACGTGCAAGCGGGGCTGCCGCCGGTGGCGACCGAACCGCGCATCGGAAAAATCCGACGCATCTGCAGGAAAAGCACCGATGCCAAGCTGAAGGCGTCAGACCATGCTCGCGCGAAGGGCGCTGAGAGATCCGATGCACTGACGTCAGACAGAGCGGACATCCGTCCACCGATCGCGCCGCCGATTCCCGCAGGCAGTCCCGTCCGCCCGCTAGCCGGACGGCGGCAAGCCGTCCTAGAGCGAGAGAAAATGACCGACTACTTCGAAATCGATTTTCTGGGCGTAGAAACCGCCAAGAGCGGCGACGCCATCACCCTCCGCTACTCTATCGGCGGGATCACGAGAATCCACATCGTGGACGGTGGGTATCTTGGAACCAGCGATCAAATCATAGAACACCTGAAGACGTACTACGGCGCACCAACCTTCATCGACGCGGTCGTGTTGACGCATTCCGATCGGGATCACGCGAACGGGCTGAGGAAGATTTTGGAAACCTACGACGTCGGTTGCCTCTACATGAACCGGCCGTGGTTGTACGCCGAAGAACTGCTCGCCCGTTTCGAAACCTACACGTCGGCTTCTGCGCTCTATCGGAAGCTGAGGGAGGTGTATGCGGCGGTGGTGGAACTGGAGGACATCGCGTTGAGGCGCGGAATCCCGATCAGCGACGCGTTTCAAGGGGCGGCGATCGGATCGTTCATGGTGATGGCCCCGTCCAGGACCCGGTACCTCGATCTCATTGTGGCTTCCCAAAAGACGCCTGAAGCCGCGAAAGCCGAGGGTTCGGCGCGATTCTCGCTGCTGCGGAACCTCGTGGAGGCGGCGAAGAACTTCATTGCAGCGGCCTGGGGCGAGGAACGTTTCCCGGCCGACGGCACAAGCTCCGAAAACGAGATGAGCCTCGTCCAATACCTCAACTTCGGCGGTGAGCCCATCCTCCTCACCGGAGACGCCGGCCGTGAAGCACTGACCGAGACCATCGCCTACGCGCCGATGGTCGGACTAAACCTGCCGGGCTTGAAGATGGTTCAGGTGCCCCACCACGGCGGACGCCACAACGTGAGCAGCGAAATACTGGACGCGCTGCTCGGCCCCAAGTTCGACAGCATGCCCGCCAACACCCTTTTCTCGGCCATCTGCAGTTCCGCGAAGGAAGACAAGGACCATCCTCGAAAAGTCGTCAAGCGCGCCTTTCTCCACCGCGGCGCTCATTTTTCCGAGACAGAAGGGAAACCGGTCCACTGGTCCCGCGGCATCAGCCGCCCTGGCTGGACCAGCATCCCCCAGGCGGACTACCCCACGGAGATGGAAGAGTGAGCGAGACGGGCCTATCCGATTTGAAGTCCATTGGAAAATTCTTCAAAGAATTCACGGATCCCTACGAACGGAAAGCGAGGCTGATGCCCGGCCTGTTGGCCGTTCTTCCGGTGCTGGTCGGCCTGCTCGTACTGTACGGCCCCCGGTATCCACTTCTGACGGCACTGTCCTCTCTGTTGTGCGGCTGCGGCGCGCTCTACGTCCTGGCGAACGTTGCTCGAACGAGGGGCAAGGCTGCCGAAGAACGACTGGTACGCCAATGGGGAGGCCTTCCTTCCATTCTGTGTTTGCGGCACCGCGATTCCCACCTCGATCGGATCACGAAAGAGCGCTACCACCAACTGGCTCGTTCGAAGCTCGGCATCATCATGCCCACGGTGGACGACGAAGCCTCGGATCCAAAAGCGGCCGACGAAGCCTACGAGGCCGTATGCCGCGAGCTGCGGCGACGGACGCGGTCGAACAGATCGATGCTTTTCAAAGAGAACATTTCCTACGGGTTCAACAGGAACATGCTCGGCGTAAAGCCGATCGGAATTTCAACGTCGTTCGCCGGAGTGGCTTTTGCGCTCCTTCTGTCCGGCGCGATCAACCTTGCTCCCTGGTTTTTCTCAGCGGATCGGCTGTTGAGCCCTGGACTTCCCGCCGCACTCACCTTTCTGATCTCCGCGCTGATGCTTTGCTTCTGGCTCTTCCATTTCACGGAATCGGCAGTCCGACGGGTTGGCTACGCCTACGCCGAGCGGCTGCTGGAATGTCTTGATTCCTTGCCGGCTCGTCGAACAACCCAAAATGGACTTCAAATGAAAACCGACCCAACCGCGAAGTCAAACGACCAGCCGGTCTGATTGCGCTGCTACCTGGACTGCTCGGCGGAACTCCCGACTCTTCATCGCCAATGTACACAGCGGCTTTGGTATACCGGGCAGCCGCGATCCACGATCCGATTCACGTGTTCAATGCCACTTCGAGACACCACGCCAGCCTACACATCGGATTATCCGTCGTCTTGCCGCATTGCCCTTTCGTTCGAATTCGGAACCTCTGAGGATTGACTGTGCTACAGATCGCTACCGGTAAGCTGTTTACGCGCGCTCCGATCCGGACGAATAAACTGAGAGGAGTGCTCTATACAAACGCGAATCTCGGCTACGATGTGGATCGCGTAGAAACGGCGATAGGCTGCCTCTTACCGTCGGAAGCCGGTATCGACCGGGTTAAGGCAGTTGCCTATGAATTCGTCGAAAAGATCGAGGCCGAAGAGAACGGACGTACCGTTCTAATTTCAAGCACTGCGGCGCCCTATGTTCTGGATTTTTCGGCCGTGGTTTCTTTTGCACTGAACTGCATGTGTAGCCCAGATTACGGCCTTGTTGATCGACTCACCATTGGCAGGCCCGGCGTGTCTACGCGTGTCCCGCCCGGAAAATTTTTACGAAGGTTTTTCGACAGAGAAGTGTATTGTCAAACAAGCGAACTTGATTTCCTGGTGGCATTCACCAAACAGCTTATTGGGCTCAAGCGAAAACAATTCCTTGGATCAATGCGGGCCATCCGAACCTACGTCAACGCCATACACAGGCTCGCCGATGACATTGAGCTCGCGTACACGTTGATGGTGGCAGCGGTCGAATCGCTGGCGCAGGAATTCGACGGCCACGAACCCGATTGGGCTTCGTACGACGATCGCAAACGCCGAGCGGTCGACAAGGCACTTGAAGGTACTCCGGAGGAGACTGCCGAGCGTGTCCGGAACGCTTTGCTTGGCGTCGAGCACACGTCCTTAGGCCGGCGCTTCAGGGAGTTCTGCTGCGCCCACACCACGCCGGCCTTCTTCCGTGAAGAAGCGCTCGGTGTATCCAACCCGCTGGCGAAGAACGATCTGCAGGAAGGATTGAAGAACGCCTACACCGCGCGATCCGAGTACGTACATGCGCTCAAGCGACTTCCGCACATCCTTGCCTTCGGCGATCTGGTGGGGGAGCAAACCGTAAACGATCGATCCGTTTTTTTTACGACATCCGGACTGGCGCGCCTCATGCGCCACACCATCATCACGTTCGTGCAACGACAGATTACCGTCGAAGTGGAGCCATACCCTTACCACCTGGAACGGGATGGGATCGCTTTGCTACCACTGGCCGCCGAATACTGGGTGGGCAACGTGGGCGACGGAATAGCCGACCAAGGGCACAAGAAGCTCGAAGGCCTATTGGAACAGATCACGGAACAGCTCCAAAATCCGGATCAGCCGGCGCTCACGGACATGCGCGCTGTGCTGAGCAGCGCGAACGAAATCCTGCGCGGGATCACGCCCAACCGCAGAAAGCCGTTCTTGGCGCTGCATGTACTGTTCAACGGGTTGGTTCCAGAACAGGACCGAGCCGAGCGCCCCAACCATGTCGAAGCCTTCATTCGCACAGAGTTTAGACCGCCGAGTCCAGAGGCACTGTTCTGCCACGTGATCCTCGGCCAGACACCGCCTTGGACGTTGTCTGAACACGGCGGAGCGGTGGACGGCTACTTCAAACGCCGCGGAAAATCGAACGGCTTTCGAGCGCCGCGCCTGCTGGAGGCCGCCGCCGTCCTCGATTTGGCGGAAAGATATCGGGCGGCTGGTCAGCTTGAGGATTGTCGACGCGAAGTCGCGCGAGCAGTTGAGAACCATCCGGGGCAACCGGCGCTGCTGAAACTAGAAGAAGATCCGGATGGCGCTGGACCGATATCTTGGCGGACTCTCTTGTTGCCGGTCCGCCCTGTGGACCCAGGCATGCCTACCGCTGAGCAACCTGGTGGAAGCTGACTCGGCACGCAACGACATAACAGGAGCGCAAACTCACTGGAATACGCAGTCCTGGTTGCATTGATATGGCTGTGCAGATTCGCCATCGCTTTTCCTACGACGCATACCGACGAGATTCTTTCGACCTATGGCCCATTTGCGAATTGCTTTCAAGACCAATGAAACAGTTCGGCCCGCGTTCTGGTTCATCAGCAGGGGGCCGGACCTGTATTGGTCAGGCTTCGACCGTATGGTCGGTGCCGCCCACGCCAATACGGCACACGGCTTGACCGTCGCGCAAAAGCCATCAAGAGGGGATCCGCCAATCAAGATGTCCTACCACTCGTCCGGTGAATTTCATGCGCGCGGATCGGGGCACGACAGCGGTGCGATTCCTTGGCGCTCTACCCGCGACATCGCGCGCCCCTACCGCATCGCAACCGTGCTGACCAGGTGGCCGACCTTATATGCGCCGAGCAGCAGAAATCTCAACAAGGGTGGAGCTCGTTCGCTGACGCTGACGTTGCCCGCCACACTTTTCCACCGCCGGCTCTACGTGGAGTTCTTTCTGGGCCGCCGTGGAACGCATCCGCTTCCCAGCTCGTTGTTGGTGGGAAATCCTCAAGACGCGCCCGTGGCGATGGAACCCCTTGACGAGGGACTGGTGCTCGCGATCCGCCTGTTCCGTTTGCCGGAATGCGTCAGCATCCATCCCGACGACCCGAAGCTTGATTTCTGGATCAATGGAAACGACGAATCGAATACCGCCATTTGACCACTTCATTCGTAGGCCGGTCGTAGGCGCGTGTGTCCGGTGGGTAGCGCGCGGGTGGTGCTTGGAAGAAGACTACACCGCAACGTCAGCCGCTTAAATCGCGGGTGATTGCTCTACAAGCGCGGACGAGCCGGACGGAGATCCGACGCTTCCACGCGGCCGCCGAGCGCCACGGCCGAAACCAACGGACCAGCCCATTCGGGAAAAGGATTTAGTCCCAGGCGTAAGGCGTGTGCTATGCGTACGAGGCCCGCGAGCTCACCCGAGCCTGGCCACAACGCCGGATCCAGCCCTTGGTCCTTGAGGCGTGCCTTCGCATCGGCGCTGCAGCTGAACTGTATCGCGGCACCGTCGCTGACTTGCATGGTCGCCCGGTACTCCCAAAGGCCGTCGTTGTTCTGCTCGCCCTCAAAAAGCACGTCCCCACCGAAAAGCTCGTCTTCTCCCTGCCGCAAAAAGCAACCAGGAATGCAGCGGGCGTCGTGTACGTCCGACGGCAGCGGCAAGTCGACCCGGGAACGCACGATCTTCGCCCAGCTGCGGCGACCGTGTTCCGAAGGACCAAGCGAAACAGAAGCCGCAGCCCGTGTGCGCCCAGCGGGGTTTGATTCGGTGGCCGTGTTGGGATTTAGCGAACGCATGACTGAATCGAAACAGCTTCTGGGTCGCTGTCAACGGACCGGCATTAAGGTCGAACAGCGCACACAGCAAAACGCCCGCGGCGAGGCGGGCGTCTGTGTTGCACCGTTGGGAAGAGAAATCCCCCCGCGGAAGAACCACACCACAACAACCTAAATCATCCCTGTTAAAACAGGGCAGGTACAAACGCCGAAATTCTCAGCAAGAAGAGAACAGGGCAATCCCTGTAAGCACAGGGCGAAAAACGTACTGCTACCCAACGGGATCCAGATTGCACCGCCCTTGGTTCCCCGAATGGGATCCAAACACGACAGCGGGAAAACCGCTTCGCATGCTCAACTCACTACCCCGTTATCGGGGAACCAGAAGGCGGTACAGACACACGGTAGATCGAGTTACATTTGCCGTCAAGTGGATTCAGGCGGTTTCCCGATCGTTTTCATAAACTTACTGCGAGCGACACAAAGCGCCTGGCACGCGATAAAGACGTCTACAGATACGGGTCGTCTACCACCTCGACCCGGACTTGGTGGATCGTGCGCAGTGGCGTTCGAGTATCTGGGCGCTCTGCACCCAATGCAGAGAACATTCGAGCCACGCTTTGGGAACGTCAGAACACCGCGCGCGCCGTCAGGATCGTGGTATACCCTCGCGCAGGGCAGCTGTGTCGCCACCGGGACGGCGTTCGACATCCCCATGGTCATTCAAGTCGAGGCGCTGAATTTGGCTCGAAGACCAGCGAATGAAGACGTTGATCTACGCGCTCTTTGGGTCGGCCCAACCAAGGGAACCTCTGTGAACCGCCCCGTCGTTTTCCGAATCGCGCCAGCCGTGAATATGGAACATGCGGAACGCTTCGCCCACCCCAAAACTGGAAACCACACAGCGCTGCTGCTAGCGCGCAAGTACGCTTGCCGCAATCGGTTTCGGCAGTGGCGCCTGGTCTCGCTGGATTCAGCGCCGCAACGAACCGGCCTACCGAAATCGGTCCAATCGGACGCGGGCTGAGAGATGGGGGCGGTGCAAAGCAAAACGCCCACCTCTCGGTGGGCGCTCGCGCCGCGCCGGTGGAAAACACCGGCAGCAATCCCTGTCAAACAGGGCAGATGAAGCGAGCCTCTCGTCGGCATTCGGGCGATCCCTGTTAAAACAGGGGAAAAAAGAAGCCGTTCTTGCTAACAAAGAAAAAACTGGGCAATCCCTATTATCCGGGCAATCCCTGTAATACAGGGCAAACGCAGCACCCGTTCCACTCGCTTCAGCGTGCCCGATGTTCTGAGCACGTAGATAGTGTAGCTCAACCGAGGTACGAGTCAAGCTAACTCAAGGCAAATTTCTGATCTTAATCAGCTACTTAATATACTCAAACGCGGCGCAGCGCACAATTTGCCTGAATGCATTAGGAGGTGCCTGGCAAACCAACCGAGGCTATTGACCGACGCGCGGTGCGCGAGTCGTGATGCGCTCGAAGCACCCGGCTTGCCGACCAGTCATGGGATCCACCCCTCAGGGGACGAGCCCCAACGCTGGCGCTGCAGCGCATGCAGAAGCACCGGGGGAAGATCTGCGGCGGGGGCGCCTTCGTCGTCGCGTTCACCTAGTGGAATCGGTCCGAAGGCAGCCTCCTTGCCTCCCAGAGCGGCCCGCATCGCCAGCTCGGCGTCGCGCCCGTGGAGGCCGGCTGCGGCCACCAGGACGGCCGCGCCGTGGACACTCGGGCCGCGCACGACCGCTGCGGCAAAGTCCCGCACTTGCTCCGGTACGTTCGCGTCATTTGCCACCCGATCGAAATCGGCGGCCAGGCTCTCCCACACCGCTGCGGGGTCGCGCCACGGCCACCGGCGCGTGGATGGACTCGCGCTCTCCAGCGTCCGTTGGACGCGGTACCGCGTTTCCACTGCACTCAGGCGGGAGATGGAATGCGGGTCGTTCCAGTTTCGAAAATTCGGCGGCATCGCAGGGCTCCAGTAGGTGGGTTCAGTCCCAACCTAACGAGACACCGGCGGCCGTCAAGAGCGCGGCGCCGCGCCCACCGCGCCTCACTCAAACCCATCCTCGAACACCCGATCCGGATCCCGCTCGAACGCGCCGCTGTCGCAACGCACACCGAGCGGCCGCGCCACGCCGCGCTGATCCGTACCGGAACAACCCGCCGCATTGACCACGACCGCATCAATGGCTGGGCTGCCCGGCAGCAGGGCAACCGTCGGCGTCGGCCCACCGTTATCACGCAAGGCACCCAGCAGCAGCGACACATTCGCGCTGTCGTTCAACGCCGACGCCGCCGCGAAGCAGCTGCTGTCGCTGCCCAGGTTGTCGCCGGCAGACATCAAGGCCGTACCGGAGCAACTGTCCGCGATCACCGTGCGGCGTACCGTTGCCGTGCCGTAATTGCTGATGCCCGTGCCTTCGGCCGTCGCCACATTGGCGCTGAAGGTGATGCTGTCGAGTGTCAGCGCACCCGTGTTCTCGATGGCCCCGCCTCGACCATCCGGACCGCTGATGTTCTGGCTGAAGGTGGTGTTCTTCAGCGTGGCGGTGCCCACGTTGAACAGGGCGCCACCGCGGTTGAAGTTGCCGCTGGATCCTGCGGCGTTCCCGACGAAGGTGCTGTCGTTCACCACCAGCGTCGCGCCGGCGTCGTTGAGCATGGCACCACCGGTGGTGCGCGCTTGGTTGTTGGAAAACACGCAGCGATTGAACGTGGCCGTGCCGTAGTTGGCTATGGCGCCGCTCTGCCCGGCGCCGCGGTTTTCCGTAAACACCGTGTCGTTGGCGGTAAGCGTGCCGAAATTGTTCACCGGCCCGCGCGGGTTGTAAGACACCACCGCATCGTTCAACGTGAGATCGCCGTTGTTGTCGATGGCAATGGAGTATGAGTTGCTGATCTGCACCTGGTTGAATACCACCGCAACGCCAGCCGCAATCCGCAGCATGAAAAACTGGTCGTTGCCATCGCCATCCAGCCGCAATCGGTCGGCACCGGGGCCGTCGATGATCACGTTCTTGCTGAACGACAGTTCGTTCTGCAAGCGGATGACTGCGGGGTAGGTGAGATCGAACGTGATGGTGTCGCCGGGGTCCGCGAAAATCAGTGCGTAGCGCAGCGAACCTTCACCGGAATTGTTGGTGTTGGTGACCGTGCGGATGGCTGCCGCAGCCGGCGCGACGCACCCCGCGACCAGCACCAGCGCCGCAGCACGCACGATCCGGTCTATCAACACAGAACTCATAGTCTTTCCTTAGGTGGTGGCCGCAACGCCAGCCCTCACGTGGCGGCGCGGGCGTTCACATGGCGGTAGGTCGACCCGCGCGGAGTGCACGACGGTCGTTGTCTCGAACGACGAACGGCGGCGAGTCCTGCCATATGAGCCGATACTCTCGGCGAACAACTTCCTCAGACGCCGATCGGGCGCTGTGTCGAGGTCGGTGGTCAACAGGGTCGACCGGCGCGCGAGTCGTGATGCTTTAGGCGTTGAGTCGTGATATCACGATTGCAAGCTCAGGATCTTCCTACGCTTTCTGAGTTGTACTCACAAATACGTTCGAAGTTGTGAGTACAGAGAAATCACAGCAACTTCAGAGACCTCAATCGACCGAGAAGTTGCCTCACACATGCGGCCACGACAAAAGTGCGTAAGAAGCGCGCTATAGGGCAACCCACACAGACCAAAAATTTCCTGAGCGGCAACCCCGCCTAGAAACGGGCCGCCTTGCCTCAACCCCTCGCCTCGGAAGGATCGAAACTCAGGACCTGATCAATCTCTTCCTTAAAAATGCGTGGTCGCCCCTTTGTTATGTAGGTGGTCCGCAATCTGTCGCTAACCGCCCGTACCGAATCGACATCATGTACGGAATAAACGATAACTTGCCGACCGCGATACCCCATATTCCGCGCTTGCTCGGCAACGTACAGACCGCGATAGATCTCGTAGACTGACCCTCGCTCTCGTAGAAGCTCCGAGTATTCACCAGTTGCAGGGACGTTCAAATCCAGAACCAAAATTCGGAACTGCGTCCCCGACCTCAGCGCCGCCATCGCCGATGAAATGTCAACAACAAAGGTAGTTCTGTAACCCTTTGCTTCAAGATATTCGGCCAACCAGTCGAGCAAATGTGGCTCGTCATCCAAAATCAGAACTTCTGTCGCGGCCATTTATCGTTCCTTAATGAAAGCGCCCGGGATTCTGACTTCGAAATTTGCTAGCCGACTGCTGAATACATAGCTTGCGCTGATATTGCCATTGAAGAGCCGCTCAACAATCAGTTTGCAGATATGCAGACCAAGCCCGGAACCGGAAGATGTCCTTTCGGCAGCCGCCCGACCTCGTACTCCAATCGCGAATATGTCCTCGCTAGTCTCGAAGGGTGTACTCCTCCCTGACAATGTAACAATCAAATCCCCTGTCTTACGCTGAATCCAATGTTTCACATCGACGATTGATTCCGGCTCACCGTACTTTACGAAATTGTCGAATAGATTCATAAAAACTTGCCGGAGCAGCTCAGGATCACCCTGCACTGAATTTTGTACGGCCTTGTCAATTACTTCGATACGTACATGATTAGTTGTCCCCTGCTCCTGAAAGAAGAGCGCAGCCTCTATCAACAGCTGAGGTATAACGCAAGTTTTCTTTGATTTTAGTCGTAAATCTTGCGCAGCGTCGGTTCCGTACTGGGCGAAGTAGGCAAGGTTCCGTATTAGGGACACAGTGTATTCCAACTGCGCCCGCGCACTCTTCAGTCGTTGCTCTCTCCGAGCTCCCTCGATTGTCCCATCTATGAGATTGTCCAGTGTACCGATTACCCCATTTAGGGGGTTAATGGCCTGATGAGTAATGTTCGAAATTAGAGCCAACGTGTAGTTTGATTCCGGATCACTCATCGGCGACCTCGATACTGACCTTGGATGTTGTAGACGTGATTGTCATTGAGCCCCAGAACGCAACCGCTCGGAGATCGCCTTGAAATGTCTCAGATGCGGGCAAGTCGGCGCCTGACATAGCTATACTGTCCCCATCCATACCTACCTGAATCGTCTGGGACGTAGAATGGCACCGCATCAAAGCAAGCAGCGCACGGACCACATATCGGTCAGCTTTCGCTGCTTCTAGGACGTCGTTGCCATCGACCCACTGGTAGCCGTCCCTAGCACTGAAGAACCGCTCGCATGCGATCTTTCCGCGGTTTTCAACTTCTTCAAGGCGAGCCGAGATCAGCTCGGACAGCGCATGGATTGCTTCATCGATACGATCACGGCTCTTGCCGAATTCTCTATAAGAACCGGCCGTGTTCGCATACTTTGTAAGGATCTTTGTAAGAGGAAGTATCGATATAGCGCTATCTATAACCGGATTAGCGCTTAGGCCGTACTTAACTAACAACTGTGGATACAGCCCCATCCTGTTCAACAGATCCGGCGCCCCCCAAAAGCGGATGACAGGGCTCTTTCTAGTCTCGTTCCAACGATTTACTTCGTCGACAGCTTGCGGCGATAGAGTTGAGCTAGTAACAAAAAGCAATACGTCCGCGCAATGGGTTTCCGCATAGGCAATTTTTTCCCAAACTATCGGCCAGCTCACCGATTCGGTATAACGCTTACACTCGACATACCAAATTTCCTGCCGTGTGAAACCGGAAAAGTCTGGCCGGAAGTATTCCCCTTGAATATCGCGACCAACGTCCCGCCCCGGAGTGCGCCAAACGCAGTTTTTGAGGCCGAGTAGCTGGACAAGGTCGAGCACAAGATTTTCGAACTGGCTTGGAGTTAACGCTGTTAGGTCGGTCAATGGCTCGTTCCTCAGGCATGCAGGGCAAAACACTTTCTGCAAACGCTCGCATCGAAAGCCCACCCATCGGCAGGCACTAGGATCCCGTAGATGGTTTAGGCACTACTGAACCGCGTTCGCGCGTAATATGCTCGTTCTTCACCAATCCACAGCACCGTAGATGGTGTCTCCCGTAGAGGTATCAGGCCAAATGACGTGGCTTTTCCGTGCTACTTTTCGGCAGTCTATCACTGTGAAAACATGGCCGGCATCGAGGCCAACGCATGCTCGCTGCAACAGTCGTTTATTGTCAGTAAACGTTGCGATCGCTGCTATCGCGTCTAGTAGGGAATCTCAGTAGTCTTCGTCAGCGCCCGATACGCCTCCGCGCGCATGACGGTCGTGCCCCGCGCGTCGAGCAATCGCCCGCCTTCATCCACGCGCCAACCACGCTTGGCGTGGCTGGTGGGCGAAAGCCAGTCCCTGAGTTCCTCAATGCCCTCGGGCGGCACTGCCGCCTCCGGCTCACCGCAGTTCCCGCCCAACTTCGCCCTCAACTGCCCGACCTCCTCGCGAAGCACGCGGTTTTCCGCGCCCAGTGCGGTGGCTCTGCGCTCCAACGCCCGCACGTGGTGCCGCACGAGCGGCGACGCTCGCCCCAGTTCCGCTTCGGTCGGATCCGTACGCCTCGGATGCTTCGATACGGGATTTCTCTCGGCGAACGCCGCGATCAGAAGTCGGTAGGGCTCGCCCTCCGGATTGCGGATCGTGCCCTCGGCCGGCCCCGGCTCGTCGTCTGGGTGCCGCTTTTTGCCGCAGGCTTGGGCTACCGACGCCAAGCTGTAAATGACCCCAGGTGTCTGTGCCATTTCGGCGCACACGTCGTGCATCCGCTGCAATGCCGCGGCGCGCCTCGGGTAAGCGGCGCACAACCGGGCGCACAGCGCCGCGGTGTCGGTCGCTGGCGTCAGCCCCTGCACCCGGCCTCCGCCCAGGCCCACAAGCTTCGCCGCGCTTTCACTCCGGACTCCACAGCCCCTCTCTCGACGCGCGCCCGCCATTCGACCTGCGCCTCCGCTACGACCGCGGACTCGACCGCCGACATCGTCGCGGGGTGCGGGGCAATGCGGTGTTCCGCGATCAGGCGGTCGGACAGCACACGCGCCATCTCGGCCGCCTCAGCATTCGGTCCGAAGTGCATCCTCGCCCCTTCCGCGAGCGCGCGTAGAACCGCCGGCTCGTGCGCGGCCGCTAGCGCTTCCGACCAATCATCGGCCGACCCGTTCGCGACCAGGTCGAGACCTCCCATGGCTGCGTGCGCCGCCGCCCTGCACCGCTGCGCCGCCGCGAACGCAGCCTCCCAGACCGGCTGAAATTCCTCCACCTCTTTCAATGCATCGCCCGCAGCGCCTTCTGCCTTGGCCAGGTGGGCGCGCAGGACGGTACGTACGTCTGCATCCCCCGCCTGGCCGAGCCGGTCCTCGAACTCCCGTGCTTCGCCCTCGCGGCGCCAGTAGCTGGCAATGCGCCGGCCATACGTCGTGCTCAGCACGTTGAGGCGGTCCAGGAGTGCCGGCAGGTGCGCCGGGCTGCTCACGAAAAAACGGCACTGAAGGCAGCGGTGCAGCCCGCCGGGCGCCGGGCCATGCACGCCGTCGCGCGTCGGCGGCCCGCCGACGTGGCAGCGGCCGGCGCCGACCGGGCACACCCCAAACCCCGTCGTGGAGAAAACTGGCCCGGCCAAGCCCGCCGGCCCCTCGCCCGTGCCGAACGCACCGGCGGCCCACCGCGCAGGGATCCACGGCGCCGCTGCCCCCGGCACTTCGCACGCGTGCAGATCGGCGGCGCGGCGCTCCCGCAGATGCTCCTGTGCTTGCTCCAAATGCGCGGCCACCGTCGCATCCGAGGGCGCGTAGTAGTGGGAGGTCATGCGCTCGGTGGCGTGGCCCAGGCACCGCCCGATGGTCGTCAGGGGGACGCCGGCGTCGTGCAAGGCCGTCGCGTAAGAAACCCGCGGGGTGTGCAGGTCGTACACCGCGTGCCGTGGCAAGCCAGTGGTCGAGCGGCGATCGATAAGACGGGGGATCACTGCTGCCAATTCAGGATACCGACCCGCTTTGATGCGGCGCTCCATTTCGTCCAGTGCGGCGAGCCACATGCCCTGCAGCTGCAAGGTGTCGAGCGGTTCGTTTCGCGGCACGACGCGCGGGTCGCGAAAAAGAAAAAATGCATCGGGCTGGCGCGCGTACGCCTGTCGGTCCCGCCGCACGCGCAGTGCCTGAAGCGCCGTCCACCGCGTCGGCGCAGCCACTGGGTTGTGCTCTACTTGCCACGCCTCCAACGCATACACCGCTGCCGCCACTTGGGCCTGCGGCCAAGGCAGCACGCGCCCCGGATGGTGATCGAACCGTTTGCGGTCGTAGCCCTTGTCTGTGTTGACAAAGAACACCGTGCGATCGACGCCGTCGATACCGCGCAGCCGATGCAGAAACCCTCGTTGCGGGGCCGCGCCGCGGCGGCCGGTGCAGCAGGGCGCCGGGTTGCGCACCCACCCCTCGGGCGTGAATCGTTCGATGTCGCCTTCACTCGATTCCAAGAACACGACATCGGCGTTGCGCAGCGGCAGGCGCAGTTTGACCAGCAGCGCCACCGCGCGAACGGGGCACCACACCCGCTCCCCGCGCACGTCGTGCACCCAGTCCGCCTCCAGCGTCTTCGGCCAGGCAAAGTCGTCGGCCGTAAGCAGATCGGCCAGCGCGTCAAGCAGGGCCATCGGCATGGGCGTGCGGTGCGTGCGCGCCGCGCCCGGTACCAGCGGTCGGTGGCTGAGCGGGTTGCGGTGGTGCCCCTTGTCCGCGGCCAGCGGCCCTGCTCGGCGTTCGTGCAAAAGCCAATGGAAAAAGCGATAAATGCCGTTGTGGATCTTCGTTTCGTCGTTGGATCGCCCGCCCGAGCGGTCTAGGAACGCGCCCAGTTCCGTCGGCGCACCGTAGTCGGGATTGCAGAATCGTCGCGGGTCGCGCGTCGTCGAAGGAAAGGCCCACAGATAGCGAACCAATTCGCGTCCGGCCCGCATTGCCGGTGCTTGGTGCGTGCACTCTTTAACCCACTCGGCCAGCACCGATCGCCAGCGCTCCAGCCCGGGCTCGTGTTCGGTCGCCCACTTGAATTCGGGATCGTAATTTCCCGGCCGATGCAGCTTCTGGCGGTTGGTGGTTCGAGTCCGGCGCTTGCTCACGTCGAACCCCTTCCCAGCTTCTTGAGCACCGCGCCGTTTCCACGAAGCACGCCCCGCTGCTCGGCGGCCGTCAGGTCGTCGGCCACCTGTTGGAGCGAGGGCTGCGTGTACACGCCTTGCGATTCCGGGGAAACGTGGTGGAGCGCGACCTGGACTGCACCGCGCGGCGCACCGGCTGCGGCCAGGCGCCGCCCGTATGCGTGGCGGTGTGCGTGCGGGGTGGTCCCCAGTGCCTTGGCCACAGTCAACCCGATGCGGCGCACCGCGAGCGCGTGCGCTTGTCGGTAGCTCTGCAACGTGTATGGCATGCCGCGTTCCGGGCCGTGTTCGCTGACGAACAAAAACGGGTGGCGGCCTTTGTCGTCGGGCCGCTCGGCGCGGTAGAGGTTGAACAAACGGAGGAAGACCCTGCCCCATTCCTTCGGGAACCAACGCACCGCCGAATAGCCTTCCGCGGGGCGATCAAGGCGCAGGTTTTTCCAGCCTGCACGCTGCCCCGGCGCGGCGAGGGTGCGAGGTGCGCGCCTGTACCATTCGCGCAGGAATTCTTCGCGCTGTACCGCACCGCGGCCGCGCCGCGAACCCTGGGCCTTCGCGGGCGCCCGTCCGACCTCGGGGTGGTAGAGCCGCACCTCGGCGCAGTCGGGATCGGTCGGATCGACGCCGACGTCGTCCGTAAAGATGTGAAGCGGCTCGCACGAGCGCAGGCCGCCACCGTGGAGCAGGATCGTGTAGAGGACGTCGCGCAGGTTGAGCCCCAGATCGCCGTCTTCCGGGCGCGCGCCGCGCCGGCGAAAGCCAACCGTAAGGAGCTCTTCGATCTTGCTTTCATCGAAGGCCACTGCATCTGCCTCGGTTGCCGGACGGCGCCGACTCGCCGAAAACGCACGCCCCCTCTCGTGCGCGACCGCGGAAGCCGTGCTGAAGGGAACGGCGGCGTGTTTGGCCCGGTGCGCCGCGCGGCGTGCGGCCACGGCGCGATCGAGCCACTGCACCGCCGTCGGCCGCGATCCGGTCGTGTCGGCCAACCACCGCAAGAACCCGTCGAGCACGGCCAGACGCGCGTGCACGGAGCGCGGCGAGGCCGGTGGCCAACGCAGTTCGGCCAGCGAGCCTTCGAGGTGTTCGGTGCCGCCGACGAGAGCTTCAGGGAAAGCCGTCCAAATCGACTCCGCCGAACCGCTGCGCGCGTGCGCCAGGCCAAAGTCCCACAGAAGGCCGACCATCGCCGCGATGCGCCGTTGGCGCTCCAGCGAGCACGAGCGCCCAAGGTGCTCGAAGTATCGAAGCAGCGGCTCAAAGCGCTCGGGTTTGCCGCCTTCCTGCCAGGTCCACAGCACGTATCGACTCCGCTGAGGCTCCAGCGGGGACGGCGCGTCTTCGTGCCTCACGTAGTGGGATCGACCGCTTTCTGCAGCGGAATCGGGCCGGGTTTCGGTGGCCGGCAAACAGGCCGGCAGTGTTGTGCAGAGAATGGGCATCGGGGCTCTCCAGGAATAAGAGGGCCGCAGGCCACCGTCCCGAGCGAACGGGCACCCTTGACGGTGGGCAATTGCGCGCTACGATGCCGATGCGGTGGTCGAAAACCCGCGTCAACAGGGCTCAGCATCCGGCATGGTGCTGGGCCTTTTTCGTTTGCACGCCCTGCGGTGGGAAACAGGGTCAGTCGGTACGGTCTCCTGCCATTAGGCGACCCTCACCAATACCAAGGTCCGCCAATCGCGCAAGCTCCGGTTTGGCCGTCCAAACCTCGGTACCGCACTCGCCCTCCGCGTCCCCGCAACCGCGCTTTGCTCCTAGAATCCGGGCCGATTCCGGCGTCTCGGCATGGTTTTGCCCGACGCCGGACTTGGCCAAAAATGTGACGGCCGGTACAAACTTGGTGACGAACGGTACTTCCTGCCAG
Organism: Tahibacter aquaticus; assembly: GCF_004363655.1. GTDB lineage: Bacteria > Pseudomonadota > Gammaproteobacteria > Xanthomonadales > Rhodanobacteraceae > Tahibacter > Tahibacter aquaticus. Next base: position 25,820 of record NZ_SNZH01000015.1, on the reverse strand, counting down.
GCTTCGAGGAGAGGGTCTCCCTTTGCCACGTAGTACCGGACCAGTGTTTCTCCCACGCGCCGGCGGAAGGTGTCGTACGCCAGATGAGGGCGTGGCGCGCTGGCCCTGTAGTCTTCCCACGCATCGCGCAACGTGGCCTTCGGACGAGCGAGGAACGCGGCGACCCTGTCGGGATCGTAGGGCGTCTTCGAGGGCGGGCGGTACCGAGGCTTGTTGAATTCCAAGTCCAGCTTTTCAACGGACAGGGGTTCGTAGTAGGACCAGGGCAGATCGCGTTCGGCGACTTCTTTGCGGTAGCGCCCCACGGTTCTGGAACAGAAATCTGCTTTGCGACCGATGCATGCAGCAGAGAGCTCAGGGCGTTCGCACAGCAGCTTTATCAGGGGATGCAAATCGTTCATGGATGGGTCTCCAGCGAGCCGCACGAGCGGCAGGGGAAACCGGCAGGCACGCGGGGTCGTCGCCGGCGCGGTGTGCCAGCTTGACTCCGGGGTGAGCGTCGCTAGAGTCGTTGCAGTGTGGAATCCGCCAAGAAACCGCACAACGGGGGCACAGTTCCTGACGGGTTCTGTGCCCCTTCTTCTTGCGAGTGCCGCCGGGAAAAAGGGAATAAGTGGATACGTGGAGTGGCGCTACGTCATGGCAGCGGCTCCGCGATTCGAGAGGATGAAAGCGAACAGCGTGGGATCATGCGGGCGGCCCTCCTTGCCGCGGAATCGTGGAATCCGCTCACCCTAGTTGACATCGGCAAGCCGTCAACCCGTTCGGACCGCGCATTTCGTGCGCCGATTCGCGCTTAATACCTGTTCGTCGGCGTATCGAGTGCCATCGACGATTCCTCACCCCGGGCGCGGTCGCTTCGTCGCCGAGGGGATGGAGTTGTCATCGACCGTCTGCACGCGTCGCTCGCGCCGGCGTTTCTCTGCCCACTGCCGCTTGGACAGCGACCGCGGGTTTTCCTCCGAGTGCATTGGTTCGCTGCGCCCCGCTGGTTCGACGTCGGGCCGGCGGCCACGCTTGCGCCCCGATCGCCTTGACGAATCCAGCATCGGGACGGTCTCGTGTTCGGTGGGGCGTGTGCGCGCATGCAGCGCCGCCAAGCGCTCGGACTCGGCGCGATCGGCTTCGGCCTGAGCACGACGAACGACCGCATTGGCCTGCGCCTCGCCCTCGGCAGCGACTTCCTGGATCATTCGAACATACGCCCGGAGTCGGTCCCGTTCGATGCGCAGGCGCTCCTGCTCGGCTGTCGCCTGCGCGTTCAACAGCCGCGCCGACGCTCCGGTAGCGCGTGTATTGAACGACGCATCCCCAATAACCTGGGCTGGCCCTGGCCGCCGCACCGACGCGGACGGAACTCGGGACCGGTCGACCCCGATGCGCCCCGCACGGGCGGAACGCGCCACGGCAGTGTTGTCGCGCCGGATGGCGGCATTTTCGCCTCCGCGCTCTGTCCGCTGGCCGCGACGCTCCAACGCCGTGGCGGACTTCCCCCGGTGCAGCTGCGGCGTGCGGGACAAACGGGCGACCGCCAGGGTGTCGCCACGCCGTGCTGCGGAAGTTGCCTGATCACGCAGCGAACGGTGGTCTACACGGCACACGACGCCGGCAGCGGCCAAGTGCTGATTGGTCAGCCGCGCCACTTCGGCCCGCAAGTGCCGCACCTCGTCCTTGCCGGTCTCGCGCTTGTCTAGCACCGTTGTTTTTGCACCGAAGCCTTCGGGTCCGAGCACTCGGGTCGAAAACAGGATGTGCGCGTGGTGATTCCGATCGTCTCCTGTCTCCGACGGTTCGTGGACTGCAACCAACACGGCCACGTTGTAGCGTTCCACCAGCATCAAGCCGAGATCGCGGGCCAACGCCTCGCGCTGATCCGGATTCAGTTCGGAAGGGAGAGCCACTTCTAGCTCGCGGGCCACGCACGAATTGCGTCGACCCTCGGCCCGCTCGGCGGCGTTCCACACCGCAGAGGGGTCAGCGGCCCACTCGGGTGCATCGTCCGGTGAGAGGGTGAGCACGGAGACGACACCTTTGCGACGGGTGTAGTCGTGTGCGGTGCCGGTGCGCTCGTCCAGAATGCGCAAACCGGCCCGGTACGCGGCCGCTCCAGTGGCCGTATGGCCTTGGGCGCGGGTGAAAACCTTCAAGGTAGCGTGATAGATGGCCAGATGATCCCCCCTTGACCGAACATAGCGGGGGAAACGATTGCCACAAGTTGAACAATGTTAGCCGGTTTGCGCTAAACCGAAGGTTGCCACGCCGCCGGCAACCTCAAACAAACCAGCTTGGCCGTTGGGGACTGAAGAGAGAGCTGGATGGCAGAAGCACCCGCCCCTTTTCGAGTCCCCACCGCACACCGCAATCACCAGACCGGTTATCAGCGGCGCCGTTGGAACCGAACGATCCCCGACGCGACATTTTCGTATTTATCTGAAATGTGTCAATTTATTGCCAGTTGACGGGGAAAGTAGATGCCAGAAACGCTTGAAAGCTGGGATCCCAACGACTGGGAGGAACACGTCTACAGCTTGCTGTCCGATCGGCATGGCGCGCTCAACGTCTCGCCGGTTCCCGCGCGGGACAAAGGCGACTGGGGAATCGACTACTACAGTCTTTCAGACAAAGCGGTGTACCAGTGCTATGCGGTCCAGGAACCATGCATGGTGTCGGATCGCGCGTCAAAGCAGGTCAGCAAAATCACCGGCGACCTGGGCAAGTTTTGCCACAAGAAAACTGAACTCGCCAAGCTTTTCGGTTCCGTGCAAATCAATCGGTGGGCCCTTGTCGTTCCGCTCCACGACAGTGCTTCGGTTAATACCCATCTGACCAAGAAAACGGCCGACGTTCTGGCTGCCAAGCTTCCTTATGTCGCATCCGATTTCCAGGCGCTGATCCAGTGCCCAAAGAGCTTTGCGTCGAGTTCAGTTCGAGCGCTCGAACTACGCCGCTTGTCAAACCTCATCATCGCCCAGGACGCCACCCAGCTGGAGCGAACAACGTGGGCCGAGAACGCGAGCCCTCTTGTCGAAGACCTGCGGAAAAAGCTCGCGAAGCGAATACAGTCCTCGTCCTCCCCCGATCAAGACACCGACAAAGCCATAGGCTGGTTCTTGAACGGCCAAAACCTGCTGCAGATTTTGCGATCCAGAGCGCCATCCATTCACGACAGAGTGCTGAGCGCCATCTCCCGGCGACTCGACCTTTTGGAACTTGCAGGTCCCAGCTCTTCCGGGTCTGCAGAAACCGCGCTCCGCACCGAGTTTGAGGGTCTGAAGGCTGAACTGAAGCGCGAAGCCCCTCACCTCTCCGACGCAAACGTACACACCATCGCAATGGGAGCTCTTGCCGAGTGGCTCATGCGGTGCCCGCTGGATTTCCCACCTTATGGTTGACCTCGAAGCTCCCCTACTGAATCAGTTGCTGGACGGCCCGTTTCAACTGACCGCAAGGCCTGAGCCTGTTCCCGGCGATCTCCGACTGAGCTGGGGTCTCGCCTTGGTCGTGCTGCTGCTTGGGAGCTCGAAGGGGAACAAGGCGTCCCTGCAAAAGTTGCATTTCCTCGCCCACGCCGCACGCACCCCCGAATCACGAAATGAGACGCTTCTGGTGTTTGCTGGTGAGAAGCGGGCCGCGGAACTGCCAACGCGGGTGGAGCCTTGGCTCAACCGCGCTCTTTCCCTCGCCGCGGCCAGCCGCCTCATCGTTCTGCCGAAGGGAAAGGGAGCCGCGCTGACAGAAGCCGGCGTCGGTACCTATCAGATGCTGTCCGGCGATCCATCGATTTTGTCGGCCGAGAAAGCCTTCCTTGCGGCCATCGGGAAGAAAGCAACCGAAGCGGCCGTGGAACGAGTTCTTCGAATGGAGAGTCCCTGATGTCCTTCAAGCTTCGTCATCTGCGGCTTCGGACGGAAACCCTCGCAGGCACCTACGGTGCGGACATCCCCTTCGAAACCGGCCTAAATGTCTTGTGGGCCGACAACACGATGGGGAAATCCACCTGCCTGCAGGCGGTGATCTACGCGCTCGGGTTGGAGCGCATGCTCAGCTCCCGGCGTGAAATACCGCTGACGTACGTCATGACCAGCCACTTGGACGACCCGGAAACCGGCGAGCAACACAACGTTCTGGAATCGTCCGTCTGGCTGGAGCTGGAGAACGGCAGGGGCGAAATACTCACCGTTCGCCGCACGGTCAAATCGGACATCGATCCGAAGCTCATCAGCGTTTTCTCCGGCCCAGCCCTGACGGATCCCGCCGACCACTTCACTCAACGGGACTACTTCGTCCTCGATCCGGGGGCGGCGCAGCGGGAAGCTGGTTTCCACCGAATGTTCGTCGACTTCGTCGGTTGGGCGTTGCCGCGCGTCAAGAGATACGACGGCGGAGAGACCACGCTGTACCTGGAGACCCTTTTCCCACTGTTCTACGTCGAGCAGAAAGCTGGGTGGTCCGCGGTGCCGGCGGTGTTTCCGACGTATTTCCAGATCCGCGAGGTCGGACGTCGAGCCGTCGAGTTCATCATGGGGCTGGACACCCACGAGCTTGAGTTAAAGAAGCAGCAGCTGGAACTCGACATCGCCGCAAGCAAAGCAGCCTGGGTCATCAAGCGCGACGAAATCCAGGCCCTGGCCCGGCTGACCAGCGGCAGGGTTGAAGGGATAGCTTCCACGCCCATGCTTTCGGTGGCAGAGATTGAGCGTGCAGTGTTGCTGCTTCCGGATGGCAATTCGTGGCGCACCTTGGCGCAGGAATCACACTTGATTCGAAATCAGGTGGCCGATCTCGCGGGGGAAGATGTTCCGACGGTCAGTGAGATTGCCCCGGAACTCGTGGCTGAGATCAACGCCCTCACCACCCAGATTGCCAGCATCAACGCTGAGCGGAACAATCTGTTTCGTCTTCGGCAAGTCGAAAACGCCCAACGGGAAGCTGCGGCTGTACGACTGGCATCGCTTGATGACGATCTGAAGAAAAACCAGGACGCTCAAAAGATTCAACGATTGGGCTCGCTCCTGGGCTCGAACCTCGTACTGCACCACTGCCCGACGTGCGAACAGCCGCTCGCCGATACCCTGCTTCCGCAACGCGCGGGCGTATCGGTCATGCCGGTTGAGGACAACATCGAATACATCAAAGCGCAGAAGGCCATCTTCAACCAGGTGCTGGACCAATCCGCGGTGTCAATTCAGGACTTCGAGAAGCGACTGGCGGCCTTGACCGAGGACGTGAACGCACGAAGTTTTCGCTTGCGTGCATTGCGGGCCGACCTGACGGCCCCGGCCAACGCCGCATCGATTTCCGCCATCGAACAGCGCCTTCGGCTTGAGACGCGCCTTCAGACCTTGGACGACGTGCAACTGCGCTTCGGTGAAAGCAAGCTGGAACTTCAAGCCATCTCTTCGCGGCACAAAGCCTTGTTAGACGAGCGCGGTTCCCTCCCCGATGACCGCTTTTCCGAAGCGGACAAAACAAAGCTGACCGTTCTCACGCGGTTGATCCGAGAGCAAGCGACGGCGTACGGGTTCACAACCTTCTCGGCGAGCGAGATAGATATCGCCGAAGACACGTTCCGCCCCGAGAAGCAAGGCTTTGAAATCGGTTTCGAACTCTCCGCCAGCGACGCCATTCGGTTGAAGTGGGCCTATCAACTTGCGCTCCTGGAACTCAGCCGGAAGCAGCCAACGAATCACCCGGGCGTTTTGTTTTTCGATGAACCGCGCCAGCAAGAGACGAAGAAGGCCAGCGTTCAACATTTGTTCGAGCGAGCCGTCAGTGCAAAGGACAGCGGACAGCAGGTGATTTTCGCCACGAGCGAAGACCGGGAACAGGTGGAAGGTTTTCTTCGCGGACTCAACTGCAGCTTGGTGGCCTTCGACGGGAAGATTGTTCAGCGGATTAGGTAGCCGCGCCGAACGCCCTCCGCTCGCGCCGCATCGCGGCGGGGTCTGGGGCCAACGCCCCAGCGCACGCGGCCCCGCCAGGGGCCGCCCGAAAACCCCAGCGGGGTTTTCATAAGTGCGCTCTTACTCGGGTCTGGATGCTCGATGTTCGCTGGCTTTTTCCGCGCCGCACGCAGGCCGCCCGCACCGTCTCAGGCGCTACCGCATAGCCGAGAGCCCGCCTTCGATTCGCTCAGTCGGCGACGCTTTCGTTCGATCACGCGGCACCGCGGCGATCCGACCGGACGCGAAAAAACCCACAACTTTCATCTACCCGTTTTCCGTGGGCCGTGGTTCAACCAAGGGCATTCCACGCAAGGAGTTGCCCATGACCAAGAAGTTGCCAATTTCCCGCAAGTTGCGCCGAGGGATCGAAAACCTTGGGTTCGAACTCTACTACTTGCCGCGGCGCTCGGAGGAGCGCAGCGGGAAGTACCCACAACTTGAAAAGGTCCAATATGTCTGGCCGGGAGAGCTGATGCGCGTTCGCGACCATGCAGAATGCGTGGTCGCCCTCATCAACAGACAGCTGGGCGATCGCCCGACTCAGCCACCAGCTTGGAAGCTGGTTCGAACGGACGATGCGACGGAGGAGGCGAAAAACGCAGATTCCGCCCGAGGAAAATCCAGCGCCGCTCCGACCGGTGCGGGGTCGCATCCACTCCGACGGAGGCGCCCATGAGCAGCGTTGTATACGACGATCAGTTGTATCGTGCCGCTCAGCGCGCCGCGCAACGCGAAGCGAAATCCCTGCTCAAAGCCCTGCGGCGCGCGCACGCCGAGAAAGCAAAGGCTCGGCGCGCGCAGGCCCGCCGCAGAGCGGAACTTGGGGATGCGGTGCTGAAGGCTGGCTGCGGCGATTGGCAAACGATGGAGGTGGTGGGCGCGTTGCTGGACGCGGTACAGCGATACGGCCATTCACCGACGCAGCGGCTGGCCTTGCGCCAACGCGCGGAGAGTGCCTTACAGGTCGATGAGCCGGCCCCGCCGGCAAGCGCCCCTCCTATCGACGCCGAGCAACAAGCGGGCCTCGTCGCGGCAATGTTCGAGCCCTCGGCGTAGCAGCAGTGCGACGGGCCGGATACCGGCCCGTCTGTCTGACCCGATTGCGGAGACCGGGCCGCTGAAAGCTCTCCCGTGGGCCTATGCCGGTTATGGGCTCGCCCGGGTGGGAGGATGCGCCCCCGAATGGCAGGTGTTCCTCGGCAAGGCCAACGGCCGTAGAACTTGGGAGCCCATGCTGCACAGTGGATTTTTCGGTATCGTCGTTCCCACGTCATCGGCGGGCCTTAGGGGAGGCGAAACCGAATGAATGCAACAACACCGCGGCCGTTCGTCTCGTGCTCGTTCGAGCAGCTTGAAACTCATTTCAAGAACGCCAAGAGGGCGGGCAATGCCGCCGTCCTGCGCGACCTCCAGCACGAACTGACGTTCCGGCACAAAAACCGGCACACACCCGGCCTGGCGGCCCAGGTAATCGCGGCACTCAGTTCGCCCCCGCCAGCCCGTAGAGCGCCGGCAGAAAGGACCGCGCCGGCACCGGCACCGGCCCCAACGTCGACGAGGCCGGCCGCCACGCCCCGAGTGCCTTCTCGCGCGGCCCCGCCACCGCCCGCGCGGGCGTCCGCCGCTCCTGCCCCAAGGACCGCCTCGGCCCGGCAATCGCCCGCACCTCGGCCCCCATCGCGCGGCCGAACGGGTTTGCGGCCCACCGACGAGCAGCAGCAGGCGCTCGACGCGTTCGAGCGCGGCGACAGCCTGAAAATCAACGCCTACGCGGGCGCCGGAAAGACTTCCACCCTGAAACTGCTGGCCAACAGCACGGGGCGCTGCGGCCAGTACATCGCGTTCAACAAGGCCATCGTCGCGGATACCCAGGGCGCGTTCCCGCCGACCGTCGATTGCTCGACGCTGCACAGCTTGGCCTACCGAGCGACTGCTCCGGGCTACCACGGCTCCATTTCGAAACTTACCGGCCGGATCAACGCCAACGAACTCGCCCAGGCTTTCGACCTGAAACCCCAAGCCTTTGGGCCGGACTTGGTCCTGGCGCCGCGATCCCAAGCGTTCCTGTTTTTGGACACGGTGCGCCGGTTCGCTCAGAGCGCCGAGCCGACAATCCTGCCCGAACACGTACCGCCGCACGGCGCCCTTCGGGCGGCCTCGCCGGCGGTGCTTCGGGCGGTACAAGCGCACGCGGTCGCCGGCGCGCAGAAGCTGTGGGGCCGCATGGTGAGCGCCACCGATTTGATGCCGCTCGGGCACGACGGCTACCTCAAGCTCTGGGCGTTGTCCCAACCGCTCCTCGGTGCCGACTTCATACTGCTCGACGAGGCCCAAGACACCAATCCGGTGGTGCTGGGCGTGCTGGCGGACCAAGAAGCCCAGATGGTCTACGTGGGCGACAAGTACCAGCAGATTTACGAGTGGCGCGGCGCCGTGAACGCGATGGAAACGATCCGGACCGACGCCGAGGTCCAACTGACCCTGTCGTTCCGCTTCGGGGAAGCCATCGCCGACCTCGCCTCAAAGGTACTGCGTCAACTTGGGGCGACCGCTCCCATACAAGGCAACCCGAAGGTGCGCAGCCGCATCGGCCCGGGTGAGCCGGACGCGGTGCTGGCGCGCTCGAACGCGAGCACCATGAACGCCGTCATCGAGGCCCTGGATTCGCGGCAGGCCCCGCACCTGGTCGGCGGCACGAAAGAGCTGAAGGCACTGCTCCGGGGCGTCGTCGCCCTGCGGGCCGGCCAGCCTTGCGACGTACCCGACTTCTTCGGTTTCGCGAATTGGGACGAGGTCGTCGAGTTCGCCCGCAGCGAGGAAGGCGCACACCTTCTCACCTTCGTGAACCTGGTCGAATCCTTGGGAGAGCGCCGGCTCCTGTGGGCGTTGGGTCGGACCGTGGACGAGGAGCGCGCTGACCTGATGATTTCCACAGGGCACAAAGCCAAAGGGCGCGAGTGGAAATCCGTACGACTGCTGGACGATTTCATGCGGAGCAAGCCGATGGCGAGGGATCGGGAGAACCCGGGACCGGACCCGGCCGAGCTGCGGCTGCTCTACGTCGCCCTGACGCGCGCAAAAGTCGCCTTGCAGGTGCCCGACTCGCTGCTTTCGTTGATTGGTTCCAATTGACGGCATAGGCCGTCTGCGGCAGCCGCAATGTGATGGAGGTGCACGATGACGGATTTGAGCGTGTTTCTCGTACGCGACCATCTCTCAATGGAGGATGCATCGCCGCCGGGCATGACACACGTTTCCATCGTCGGGGACGACGGTGAACTCGGACGTTTGTTCGTCAAGAAGCACAAGTCGAAAACGCCGCGTTGGGCTACGTTCTTTGCGGCGCATACGAACCCGGACGCACTCGGCCACGTGGAAGCAGCCGGAGCGCTCTACCTCACCCCCGCTGGCGGCAGACTTTTTGCCGTGTCGTTCGGGACCGGTCGGTTTCTGCTCCAGCCCGATACCGTCGAGGAACGTTTTGGCCTGATGTGCGTGCTGAACGCATCGCAGATGGACGACCTGCGCAGCGTGGACACAAAGACCTTCAGTTCCACGTCGCGCAACAAGCGGGTGCAGGTCGCACGCCCCGCGGAGCCCCAGGAATTCGGCATCGATGCGAGCGCGGACTTGATCCGCACCATCACTGCAAACCCGACTGGCGAGAACCTGCCAGCGCGCATGACCGGCGCCGACCATCTGGGCATCAGCATCGCGGGCACTCCGGAATCGCTCTCCGCCGAGTTGGAACGCTGCCTCAAGCTCTACCAGTCCGACGCCTACAAGAAGTATTTCGGGTTCATTGACAAGATTAAGGTCGTCAAACCCAAGAGCGCCGAACACGAAGCGCTCGATGGGCTGTTGGCGAAAGAGCTCAAGCGTACGTACGACGCAGGCGGCGTTGGCGGAAAATGCTGGATGGCCATTCCGGACATCGTGGATTGGGATCGCGTTGTTCGGTTTCGCTTTGGCGCGACGAAGCGGCACAAGCGCTATACGGACCTACACCTACCGGGGTTCTTTGCAACCGTCCGCAAGGACCAAGAACTCCACCGCGCCTTTCTTCAACAGCATTTTGCTTTTGCGGTGGACGGTGAAGACTCGCCGATCCATCAGTGGAGCATCATGAAGTGCCTGCACTACGAGGTGGAACACGAAGGTCAGCAATATCTGCTCTCATCCGGCAGTTGGTACCGCCTGGCCTCGGACTTCATCCAAGAGGTCCGCGACTACGTCAAAGGGATCACACCCTTCTCCGAAGAGTTAATGGAGTACAGCCACGAAACCGAAACCGCCTACAACAAGGCACTCGCCGAATCAAATCCCGACCGCTTCGTTCTGCTCGATGCCAAGAACATCGCGATCGGTGGGCGCAGCAACAAAATTGAATTCTGCGACATCTACACCCGAGAAAAGCAAATCATCCACATCAAACGCTTCGGCACCTCGCAGGCATTGGGGCATCTGTGCAACCAAGCAATGGTCTCCGGCACGCTGCTACGCAGCGAAAAGTCTTACGCTGGCAAGGTGAACGAGAAGATGGGCCCAGACCGCAAAGCAACCCATCATCTTCCCGAAGAAGGTGCCATGCCGCGGGCTGTAGGCGATTATTCCATCGTGTTCGCCATCGTCAGCGGTTCCGAAACCCCCATCGCCGAAAGCCTCCCCTTCTTCACACAAGTTGCCTTGCGGAGCGTTTGCGAACGACTGAGGGACATCGGATACGCGGACATCCGGCTGGGCCGGATCGCAGTGAACCCCGAGCACCTGAAAAAGGAGGAGAATCCGGTTCAATAGTGGCCCGGTGCGATGCAGGAGGCAGAAGCACGATGGATTGACGAAACGGTCAACGTCGCGACAAACGTTCTGTTGGCTCAACTCCTGTCGGTCGATGAGCTCAACCGCGCAACAGCGCCTTCAGACGGTCGAATTCCAACCAGCTCCCCCAGCCCAGTCCCGGGAACAGTTCCGCCAGCTCACCTGCGGTCCACGGCCGCATGTACACCGACTCGTGTACGTCGTCTCCGGGCTCGTGGCCCACGAAAGCACGACGCCGTTCCGCCGGGAGCCCGCTGCCCTGCAGCTCCTGAATCACGGTCTTTCTGAGGCTGTGAAAGCCCACGATGCCGTTGGCACGTCTTGGCTTGATGCCCAGCTTGTCGAGGTAGTAGCCGAAGCCCTTGGAGATCGCATTGCCGGCGCCGGCCTTGCCGTCGATGCGCATGCCGTCGAACAAGCGCTCTTTGCCCTGCCGGCGCAGTTCTTTCACGCGCTCCAGCAAGCCCAACTCCACCAGCCCCGGGTGGATGGGAACGAGGCGTCGCGACGCTTCGGTCTTGAGCGACTGGCCATCGGAGTCCGTGGCGATGCGGATGCAGGGAATGCCGTCTTCCTCAATGAAATCCGATAGGTAGAGCTGCGCAACTTCACCCACCCTCGCGCCGGTAAACAAGCCAATGAGCGCCGCCCACTTCGTGTGTACGGTGCGGATGCCGGCCATGTTGGCGGGATTGAACACGCGCTGGAGAGCGGGCACGTCCAAGGCTTCCCACTGGAAGCCATCGGCCTTCCGTCTGGCCTTCTCTTTCTTCGTCATGACGACGACCCCTTTGACGGGGTTCGGCCCCATCCACTTGCCCCGCTGAGCCAGGAAGGCGAAGAGCTGGGCGGCGTGGGACACCGCGTTGCCGGCCGAGCGCTTAGTCATCGGCACGTCTTTGAGTTTGCTGGAGGGCTGGGTCATCAGGCCGTGCGCCCAATCGCCGGCTTTCTCGCGCGTGATTTGGGCGACGGGCGTGGTGCCACCGATGGCGGCCTTCAATGAAGCGAAGGCGCGCTTGCGCTGAGACCACGTGTTGGGTTTCAGGGTCGCGGCCTCGGCCTCCTCGTAGAGCTTGATCGCGGCGGCGAGCGTCAGGACCGACGGCGGCTTTTTCGTTGCCGCTGGCAGCCGATGGGACATGTCCGGCAACGGCTGCGCCAGTGCGACCCGAAGATTGCCAAGCGCCTGCAGCGCGTCGAGCACGGCCTGGTTGTCCTGCGGCGTGCCGTCCGTGCGGATGCGGGTCGGCAGCAAGGTGGCCGGGTCCACGTCCATCTCGTAGGGGCGCACGGCGCCCAGTGGGGCGTTGGCCACGATGTCGTCCACGCGCGGCTTTGGCATCGCAGTCCCCCTCAGCTCCGCGAAGACCTCAGCGTAGCGCAGGGAGAGGGTGAGGGCGTAGACCTTGGCGGCCCGCGCATCCCGGGTTCGAAGACTGGTTTGGAGAAACCGCCGGCCCATGGCGGCCTGCAAATCCAGCGGCACCCATTGCCGGAAATAAAAGACTCCGCTGGGCACACGGATGAGGTGGTGAGCGATGCGCATGAGGCTCCATTTGTGCGAGCCGGTTGTGCGAGCGCTTCAAAAGCTAGAAACGAAAAAGCCCCTGTAAAAACAGGGGCTTAGACGTGATGGCTGGGAGACTAGGATTCGAACCTAGATAAACGGAGTCAGAGTCCGTTGTCCTACCGTTAGACGATCTCCCAATAACTGCTCGCTTCGCACGCTCTGACCTGGAGTGCGATGCGTCCGGGACTTCCTGTCCCGTCGATGCGTGATTAGCGCTTCGAGAACTGGGTGGCGCGGCGGGCTTTGTGCAGGCCGACCTTCTTACGTTCCACTTCGCGTGCATCGCGGGTCATGAAACCGGCTTTGCGCAGCGGGGACTTCAAGCTGTCGTCGTATTCGGTCAGGGCGCGGGAGATGCCGAGGCGGATCGCGCCGGCCTGACCCGTGGTGCCGCCGCCTTCAACGGTGACGAGGATGTCGAACTTCTCGCCGACCTTGAGCAGTTCCAGCGGCTGGCGCACGATCATGCGCGCGGTTTCACGGCCGAAGAAGGTGTCGAGGGTCTTGCCGTTCACCGTGATGTTGCCGGTGCCGGGGCGCAGGAACACGCGAGCGGCGGAGGTCTTGCGACGGCCGGTGCCGTAATTCTGTTGCAGTGCCATGTGCTCTATCTTCCTGCGGAGATCAGATGTCCAGCGCCTGCGGCTGCTGGGCGGAATGCGGATGCTCGGCGCCGGCGTAGACCTTCAGCTTGCGGTACATGGCGCGGCCCAGCGGGTTCTTCGGCAGCATGCCCTTGACGCCGATCTCGATCACGCGCTCCGGATGGGTAGCGAGCATGTTCTTGAGCGGGGTCGTCTTCAGGTTGCCGATGTAACCAGTGAAGCGGTGATAGAGCTTGTCGTCCAGCTTTGCGCCGGTGACATGGATCTTTTCTGCATTGACGACGACGATGTAATCGCCGGTGTCAACGTGCGGGGTAAAGACGGTCTTGTGCTTGCCGCGCAGACGCAGCGCGATTTCGGAGCAGAGACGTCCCAGCGTCTTATTGGTGGCGTCGACGATGTACCAGTCGCGCTTTACGGTCTCAGCCTTCGCGCTGAACGTTTTCATGACAAGAAACCTTGTGCCAAGAGGGCAGGGAAAGGCGCGGGATGATAGCGGCACATTCCCGAGGCTGCAAGCCCTGGAATCGCTGCGTATCCGGCCAGACCCGGCGGAGCGCCGGGGAACGCGAATGTTAGCATTGTTCGGATGCCCGCTAAAACCCCCACCACTGCATTGCTTTCGATTGAACTGCTGAATCTGGCAGACCAATGTGTTCTCTGCGGCCTGTGCCTGCCGGCCTGCCCTACCTATCGGGTGGAACGCACGGAAGCCGAATCGCCCCGCGGACGCATTGCCCTGGCCAAGGCCCAGGCCAACGGCGATCTGACGCTGGATTCGCAGGGGCTGGCCCATCTGGAACATTGCCTGGGCTGTCTGTCCTGCGAACGCGCCTGCCCGTCGGGCGTGAAGTATGGCCGCATCATCGATATGGCGCGGGAACAGGCAGCGACGGCACCTGATCGTTTCCACTCCTTACTGTATGCCGCCGCGGCCCACCCGGGCTGGATACGTCTGGCGGCGCGACTGAGCCAGGTGCTGCGTCTGTCGCGCTGGCTCGCTCCGCTGGGACGCCGCCGCAGCTGGCGTTGGGTCGCGCAGATTCCGCCACTGCCGGCAGTGCCACACATGCCGGTAGCGACACCGCCGCAAACGCGCGGCCGCATCGGTCTGTTCCTGGGCTGTGTTGCAACGGCCTTCGACCGCGATACGCACGCGGCGGCGCGGCATCTGCTGCAGGCACTGGGCTATGCGGTAGTCGAACCACAGGGCCAGGCCTGCTGCGGCGCGTTGGCGCAGCACGCAGGACAGGCGGCGATTGCCGCTAAGCTGGCTTCGCCCACGCGCGCGGCGTTTGTCGGCAGCGGCGTGGAAACAGTGCTGGTAACGGCCTCGGGCTGCTACGGCACGCTGCGCGATCTCACCTTTGCAGAGACGGCGATCCACGTGCGCGAGATCGGCGAATTCCTGGCCTCGGATGCGCAGCTGGCGACGCTGCAGTTTGCGCCGCTGGCAGGTAAGGCCGCGCTTCACCTGCCCTGCTCGCTCACCAACCGCGTGCGCGCGGCGGGCGCCACGCACGCACTTCTGCAGCGAATTCCACAATTGACTATTGTTGAACTGCCGGAACAACCGCGCTGCTGCGGTGCTGGCGGCACGAATTTCCTGCGTTTTGCGGCCACGTCGGATGCGCTGCGCGACGAACAGCTGGATGGGCTGCAGTCGACCCAGGCCACGCTGTTGCTGACCAGCAATATCGGCTGCCGCCTGCACCTGGGCGCCGGCCTGCGCGAGCGCGGCGCGGCGCTGGAAGTGATGCACCCGATAACGTTGCTGGCGCGGCAGTTGGTGGCGGCCGGCAGCGGTGCGGCGGGCGAGTCGCCGCGCCATTGAATACTTGGCGTCTTCTTTCAAGGAACCCGACATGTTCACACGTCACCTCAGCCGCTTCGACCGCCTGCTCGACCAGGTCGAGCACGCCTTGAGCACATCGCTAGGCGCCCGCGCCGAGGCGCAGCGGGCGAACCCGGCCGGCGATCTGCCGGCCGCCGAGCTGGAAGAAGCGCAGCGTCTTCACGCCGCCGGACTGATGCGCATCAACCACACGGGGGAGGTTTGCGCCCAGGCGCTGTACCTGGGCCAGGCCGCCGTTGCGCGCGATACGGCCACGCGGACGCAGTTACTCGACGCGGCACAGGAGGAAACCGATCACCTGGCCTGGTGCCAGGAGCGCCTGCAGGAGCTGGACAGCCGCCCCAGTGTGCTGAACCCGCTCTGGTATGCCGGCGCCTATGCGATGGGGCTTGCGGCCGGCCTGCGCGGCGACGGCTGGAACCTGGGCTTCGTGGTGGAAACAGAGCGGCAGGTCGAGGCGCACCTGGACGAGCATCTGGAAAACACTGGCCTGCCGTCGGCCGATAGCCGCAGCCGTGCCATTGTCGCGGTGATGAAGGACGACGAGGCGCGCCATGCGGAACATGCACTGGCCGCCGGCGCAAAGCCGCTGCCGCGGCCGATACCGGACCTGATGCGCCTGGCGGCGAAGGTGATGAAGACGGTGGCTTATCGGGTTTGAAGCGACTGGCGGCACGCACCGGCGAAACCGCCTGACGAAGTACGGTTGCCTCCCTTGCTGCATCCCACCCCCGACGCAGCCGGGGGTGGGACTCGCAACATTTATGGCAAGCAGGTTTCGAACGTGCCGCGAAAAATCCGGTTGCTGTTCGCGGTGATGCCGAAGAGGTTGCTGTCGTCGCTGCTGCGGCTGGGCGCCAGGGCACGCAGTCGCTGGCTGCCGTCAACCGTATACAGCACCACATTGGAAAAAGTGGCGATGCCGTTGACAACCGTGACCGGGCCGCCGCCGCTGACCGGGGCGCCGGTGCAGTCGGAACGGGTCAGGCGTACCTGGGTGGCATTGTCGCTGGTGACAAGGTTGCCGCTGCTGTCTTCCACGCGCACGGTGATCGCCGGCAGGGCTACGCCGGCCTGGGTGGTGACAGGCTGCTGGGCGAAGGTGAGCTTGCTTGCCGCACCGGTGGTGATGTTGAACGCGTTGCTGTCGCTGGCGGGCAGGCTGCCGCCGCTGGTGCGCAAGGTGTAGCCGCTGCCGCCCAGGTTGATCTTCAGGGCATTCCAGGTGGCCACGCCGTCGACCAGGACACCACTGCCGCCGCCGCTGAGCACCGCGCTGCCGCCGTTGGGATCGTTGCCGATCGCAATATTCAGCGCCGACAGCAGCCCCATCGGCACCAGCACGCCTTCGTTGTCGAGCACGCGCGCCCTCACCGCCGGCGTGATGCTGGCATTGACGGCGGTATTGCCGGGCTGTTGCACGTAGGCAAGGCTGGCTTCCTGCTGGAAACGCAGGCGGCCGTAACCGTATTTGTAGTCGCGCCCGGCTGTGCCCAGATCGTTGCTGCCGGTGCCGGACAAGGTGCGCAGGGGCGTGACGATCAGGCTGTCCAGCGTCGCCGCCGTGGTCGGTATGCCGTTGCGCTGCATCAGCAGGGCGGCCATGCCGGCCACATGCGGTGTCGACGCCGAGGTGCCGGTGAAGCTGGTCGCTGGCGGCGGGTTGGTGCCGCCCACGCCGTAGCTGACGGTGCTGACATTGTCGAAGCTGGCCAGATCGGGCTTGAGGTTGGGATCGGTCGAGGCGCTGGTCGTCGGAATGCCGCCGCCGGCTGCCAGTACCGGGCCTTCGGAACTGAAGTTTTCCTGCGGCGTGGTGCCTGCGGTGGCGACGTTGATCGCGGCAACCGAAACCACGTTGGGCGAATCGGCCGGGAAGCCCAGGCTGCGTTCGGGCACAGAAATTCCCAATGGGATATTGGCAAAAACCTGCAGGTTGGTCGCCGTGAGCGGCGTACCGGCAACGCGTACCACGGCCACGCCGAACACTGCGCTGTTCGCCGCGCAGCCGCTGCTCGTGCCGCTGGCGGAATAGACGATCTGCTCCTGCGGTGTCTGGCCGCTGCCGCCGCCCTGCAGCAGGGTCGACTGGGCTACCGGCAAGGACTCCCAGGTTGTCGCATTGGTACGCCGGTACAGATACAGGTCGTAGTTGCGATTGGAACCGGGCGAGGTCCAGGCATTCCAGTAGAGGTCGACCTGGATCGTGGTACCGGCGGGAATGCAGTACGACTGGTTCGTCGCCGGGCCGCTGCCGAAGGCGTTATACAAGGTGGTGCCGCCGCTCCAGCTGTGGAAGCCGCTGCCGGTAGTGGCCAGCGAAAACTCGCCGCCCCAATGCTGCAGCCGCTCGTTGCCTGCCGCATTCACCACGATCACACCGCGATTGCGTGCCCAGCCGGCGGCTTCGGCAATCGAGCCCGCCAGCGCCGTGCCGTCGCCCTTGCCGTCCAGCGGCGCGCCCAGCGAAGCGGAAATCACCTGCGCGCGTACCGCGCCGGCACTGCCGCCACTGCTGTTGAGGTTGGCTGCGTCCAGGATGGCGCGACGCCAGTCGCCGACGGTAACGGTGTCGTAGACACGGAAATTTGCGCCCGGCGCCACGTCGTAGGCGATCTCGGTAGTGGCATTGCCATGGCTTACGCCCATGCAGCCGAAGGTGTTGCTGGCGCAGCCGGCCGGTGCGGGCGAAGACAGCGTCTTGTAGTTCAGAAATGTGACCCGGCTGTCCGGCGGCCAGTTGTTGTTCGCCGCCAGCTGCAGGCTGTTGATCTCACCGTTGGTGTCGTCGAACGCGTCGATCATGGCAATGGTGATGCCGCTGCCGGTGAATGCCGGTGTGTTGCCCTGCCACAGGTTGACTCGGCCGGCAGCCACGCCCTGGCTGGTGACGGTGCCGATCAGCGATCGCGCCAGCCGCGCCGGCACGATGCTGACTACGTCGGCATCGCGGGCAAGCTCGTACAGCTGGCTGCGCGCCAGCACCGCTTCGTAGCGATCGGCCGACAGCATATTGCGGACCTGGGCGGCCGTGCGCGCCAGCGCCTGCCCGGCGCGTTCGGCGCCGGCGTCGTCGCGGAAGCGCACTTCCACCAGCACGCTGTCGGCATCGGCGAGACTTTCGGGCAGGCGCGCGGCCTCGCTGCCGGCGGGCGCGCGCAGCTGGGCGTGGATCTTGCGCGCGACCGGGTCGTCGCTGTCGGCCGGCGGCAACACCGCCGTGCTTGCGGCCGATTCATCGGCCGGCGCGGAAAAAAGCGGGAATTCGGCCGCGTGGCTTGCCGAGAAGGCAAGCAGCAAGGCTGCGGTCAGCGAGCGAAGCGGAATGGGGTGCGACATGGGGGGCGGCACGGCAGCAACAGGGGATGCGGCCATGCTAGCAGCGCGGTTGTTAAGGCGAACAGCGCCCAGGTCACTTTTGCCGGACGCTAGCGTAGCGACGGTTCAACCCGCCGCGACGCGCAATAAAAAACCCCCGGCCGTTGCCGGCCGGGGGCTTCGATCTGCGGCGTGGCCGTACGGCCTCAGCCGAGATTGCGGCCGTGGAACAGCTCTTCGATCTCGTACTTCAGCTGCTGCTCGATGCGCAGGCGGTCCTTGAACGACAGGTCGGACGCGTTCGCTTCGAACAGGTAGGTGTCGAGCAGGAACTCCTTCACGTGCATCTTGGTGTGGAAGATATTTTCCTGGTAGACGTTCACGTCGATCATCTCGTAGCGCTGCTTGATGCTCTTGCTCAAGTAGTCCTGGATCGAGTTGATCTTGTGGTCGATGTAGTGCTTCTTGCCCTTCACGTCGCGGGTGAAGCCACGCACGCGATAGTCCATCGTGACGATGTCGGACTCGAAGCTCTCGATCAGGTAATTCAGTGCCTTCAGCGGCGAAATCACGCCGCAGGTGGCCACGTCGATGTCCGCGCGGAAGGTTGCAATACCGTTGTGCGGATGCGTTTCCGGATAGGTGTGGACAGTGATGTGGCTCTTGTCCAGGTGCGCGACCACGGCGTCGGAAATGACGTCGCGGCCGGCCAGCTTCTTGTCGATGATCGGCTGTTCGGAGATCAGGATCGTCACGGAAGCGCCCTGCGGGTCGTAGTCCTGACGCGCGATATTGAGGATGTTCGCGCCGATGATATTGGCCACATCGGTCAGGATCTGGGTCAGGCGATCGGCGTCGTACTGCTCGTCGATGTACTCGATATAGCGGTCCCGCTGCTCGGGCGTCACCGCGTAACAGATGTCGTAGATATTGAAACTGAGCGCTTTGGTCAGGTTGTTGAAACCTTGCAGCTTCAGTCGGGGAAGAGGCTTGACCACGGCGTAATACCTCGCGCAGGCCGGGGTGGGGGGAGTAAAGGGCGCGGATTATGGACCATTCGGGTTACGGATTACACCTTGGCCTGCAGATTGCGCCGGCCGCGGCGGGATTCGTTAAGCGACGTCGCTTTGCACTACTATGCTTCCTCGCGTCGGCCGCATGGGGAACCGCCGCGACGGAACAGGCCCGCTCGCGGCCACCGACTACAGTCCGTGGCAAAGACCGCGGCTCGCACAGGAATTGGGGCTCTCAGGCATGCAAAAAATTGCCGACTTTCGTTACAACCTGCAGCAGACCGTGAACAAGGTCCAGGCGCCGCCCATGCTGGTGCCGGACCGCCAGGCGATGGAACGCTTCCTCGGGCAATGCCACCGTCGCCGCTATCCGAGCAAGACCGCCATCATCCGGCCGGGCGACTCGGCCAATATCCTCTACTACATCATCGACGGCTCGCTCACGGTACTGACCGAGGACGAGGAAGGCCGCGAGCTGATCCTGGCCTATATCAACCGCGGCGAGTTCATCGGCGAGATGGGCCTGTTCGTGGAAACCCCGCGGCGCGAAGTGATGGTGCGCTCGCGCACGCCGGTGGAACTGGCCGAGATCAGCTACGAGCGCCTGTTCCATCTGTTCGAGACCAGCCTCGCGGCGGAATGCCCGAAGATCCTGTTCGCGATCGGCTCGCAGCTGTCCAACCGCCTGCTGCACACCTCGCGCAAGGTCAGCCGCCTCGCCTTCATGGACGTGACCAGCCGCGTGGCCAAGACGCTGATCGACCTGACCGAGGAGCCGGATGCGATGACCCATCCCAAGGGCAGCCAGATCCGCATCTCGCGCCAGGAAATCAGCCGCATCGTCGGCTGTTCGCGCGAAATGGTCGGCCGTGTGCTCAAGCAGCTGGAAGAACAGGGCATGATCACGGTCACGGGCAAGACCATCGTCGTACTCGGTACGCGCTGACGGCAGCGGCGGCGTGCCGGCAACGGACGCGCCGCCGCCCAGCAAACCGCCCGATCCAACCCCATGAGCGAACGCAAACTCGCCGTATTCGATTTCGACGGCGTGCTGCTGCGCGGCGACAGCTTCGCCGGCTATTTGCGCTGGCGTACGCGACAGCGGCGCTGGCGCCTGCTGGCAGCGCTGCCGCTGCTGCCGCTGCTGCCGTTGCTGGGGTACGCACGCACCCTGCCCTTCGCCGCCCGAATCTTCGCCCGCGCGCTCACCCTGGGCCTGACGCCGCAGCGCTTTGAAAACGAGATCGCGCTTTTCAGCGAGGAATGGCTGAGCCGGCCCAGCCGCCGCATCCGGCCGCTGCTGCAGCGCCTGCAGGCGCACCAGACCGCTGGCGAGCACGTCGTCGTGGTCAGCGGCACGGCGCAGCTACTGCTCGATACGCTGCTGCAGCAGATCGGCGTGAGCGATGTCACCGCGCTGGGCACCGAGCTGCAGTTCGGTGGGGCCGGGCTCAGGGCGCGCCGGCACAACTTCGGCGCGGCCAAGCTGGTACGCATGGCCGAGGCCGGCCTGCCCGCGCACTGGCACTACTGCTACAGCGACAGTGCGGCCGACCTGCCCATTCTTGCCGCGGCAGACCAGGCAATACTGGTCGACCCCAAGCCCGCCGAAGAAGCACAGCTGCGCGCCGCATTGGGTGCGCGGCTGGTCGAGTGCGTGCGCACGCGCTAGGACTTACCGCGCAATTCGCCGCGCTCATCGCGCCCTACGAAAGTGCAGCGCCGTAACCGCCCAGCGCAGCACCGCAACCGCAGGGTGCGATGAGCGGACGCGAATTGCACGGTCGCAGAGTTCCATGGCGGCGCCTTGATCGCCGGCGGGCCGTGCTACTCGCTGTCATCTTCGCGCCCTAGGCGAACAGGCGCTGCAGCTCGCTGCCCGGATCGGGCGCACGCATGAAGGCTTCGCCGACGAGGAAGGCATGGATGCCGTGGCCGCGCATCAGAGCCACATCGGCGGGAGCGAGAATGCCGCTTTCGGTCACCAGCAGGCGGCCGGACGGCATTTGCTCGCGCAGGTCCAGCGTGGTCTGCAGCGATACCGCAAAGGTGCGCAGGTTGCGGTTGTTGACGCCGATCAGCACCGGCAAGGACTCGGCCACGACCAGCGCACGCTGCATTTCCTCGGCGTCGTGCACTTCCACCAGCACGTCCATGCCCAGGTCCAGCGCCAGCGCGGCCAGTTCGGCCAGGGCCGCATCGCCCAGTGCGGCGACGATGAGCAGGATGCAGTCGGCGCCGAGCAGGCGCGCCTCGTAGACCTGGTAGGCATCGATGGTGAAATCCTTGCGCAGCACCGGCAGCGTGCAGGCGGCACGGGCCTGGCGCAGGTAGTCGTCGGCACCCTGGAAAAAATCCACATCGGTAAGAACAGACAAGCAGGCCGCACCGCCGCTCTCGTAGCTGCGCGCAATCGCCGCCGGATCGAAGTCGGGCCGGATCACGCCCTTGCTCGGGCTGGCCTTCTTCACCTCGGCAATCACCGCCGGCATTGCGGCGTCGATCTTGTGCTGCAGCGCCGCGACAAAGCCGCGCACCGGCGAGGCGTCGGCAACGCGGGCGGACAGTTCACGCAGGGAGACCACGCCGCTGCGTGCGGTGATTTCCTCCACTTTGCGCGCCAGTATCTTTTTCAGAATATCGCTCATGCCTTGCGTCCTTGTGCTTCAGCCGGCCAGGCGGCGGGTGGCGGCGACAAATTGATCGAGCTTGGTCCGCGCCTCGCCGGTGGCTATCGCTTCGTTGGCCAGGGCCAGCCCTTCGGCGACAGACCCGCTCAGATTGGCCGCGTACAGGGCTGCACCGGCATTCAGCACCACGATGTCGCGCGCCACGCCAGGCTGGTTGTCCAGCACTTCCAGCAGGCGCCGGCGCGAATCTTCCGCATCGGTCACCACCAGCTGGCGCGACGAGGCCATGGCCAGGCCGAATTCCTCGGGGTGTATTTCGTACTCGCGCACTTCGCCGTCACGCAGCTCGCCGACCAGGGTGGCGCCGCCGAGGGAGATTTCGTCCAGGCCGTCGCGGCCGTGAACGACCAGCGCATGCTGCGCGCCGAGCTGCTGCAGCACGCGCACCAGGATGCCGACCAGATCGGCATGGAATACGCCGAGCAGGATATTCGGCGCGCCGGCCGGGTTGGTCAGCGGGCCGAGGATATTGAACAGCGTGCGCACGCCCATTTCCTTGCGCACCGGCGCCACCACTTTCATGGCCGGATGATGGTTGGGCGCAAACATGAAGCCGATGCCAGTTTCCTCCAGGCAGGCGGCGACGCGGGGCGAATCCAGGTCGATGCGCGCGCCCAGCGCTTCCAGCACGTCGGCGCTGCCCGATTTGGACGAGACGCTGCGGTTGCCGTGCTTGGCCACGCGCACGCCGCAGGCGGCGGCGACGAACATGGCGGTGGTGGAGATATTGAAACTGTGCGCGCTGTCGCCGCCGGTGCCGACAATATCGACGAAATGCGCATAAGCCGGCGTGACCACGCGGGTCGACATGGCGCGCATCACTTCGGCGGCCGCGCTGATCTCGCCGACCGTTTCCTTCTTCACGCGCAGGCCGGTGGTGATGGCCGCGACCATGGTCGGCGACACCTCGCCGCGCATGATCTGGCCCATCAGGTCGACCATCTCGTCGTGGAAGATCTCGCGATGTTCGATGGTGCGCTGCAGCGCCTGTTGCGGGGTGATCGCCACGGCCGGCTCCGAGTGTTCGGGGCCGGCGATGATAAGCAGTCGGGCGGCAAAGGTCAGTGTCGGGCTTGGAATAAGCCCGGCCGGCAGAGTTCGCCTGCCGGCCCGGACCGCCGATTGGTTAGCGCGTGGGCAGCGAGCGCTTGTACAGATCCTTCAGTTCGATCTCGTACTGGTCGATGCGGTAGCGCTCGCGCAGCACGCGCTCGGAGCGGACGAAGTCGTTGAAGATAGCCGGAGACATGTGCTCCTCCGCAGTGACGCGGAACGGCACGAAATGGTAGGCGCACAGGCTCTGTTCGACTACCTCGCAGCCCTGGCTGATGAAGTACTGATACGTATTGTTCCACTCCGTCTGGCACGCCACCAGCGACGGTTCGCTGAAGGAATGGTCGCTGGGACTCATTACGACGTCGCCGGAAGGCAGAGTGGTGGGGCAGCTGAAATCGAGCGTGCCCGAATACCAGACCACCGGACCGTTGATATAGGCCTGGGCGGCGCCGGTGGCCAGCAGGGCGGCAGCAGCGGCGAGGATGCGAAGCGAACGGAACGACATGAAGGATTCTCCTGTGGATGAAGGCCGGCGACGGCGCTGACGGCCGTGGGCCAATCCAAGCTAGGCCACGACGCCGCCCCTCCGCGAGAACAAACACGGGCGTACCAGGGCATAAGCCTGGACAAGGCGGGACGCTTTTCCGGCCAAGTCACTGACCGCCATACGCTCTTGGCGAAGCCCGTGGACGATTTCGCCCGCCTCCCAGAAACCATATTCAAATCAGTAATTTGTCGAAATTCGTTCCCGGCTTGATCCCAGCCAGGGCTTGCAAGCCGCGCGCGTCGCTGCCATTCATCGGCCCAGCCGGCCGCAGTGCTCTGGGGTCGCTGTTGCTGCTCGCGACTGATCGGCACACTGTCAAGAGTCAGCCAGCCGGCGCGATCCGGGATGGATCGCCCGAGGGCCGGCCGCAAGCGCGGTGCGGTTTTCGGACCACGTAGGCAAGCTCCGCTTGATTCGTCCGCTCGGGGAAGAAACAGGAAACGCCTTTCCCGACATCCTGCTAGGGGAAACCGCTTGAAGAATTACCGTCTGTGTACCGTCCTGCTCGTACTGTTCGCCGCCGGCCCGGTTCTGGCCCATGACCAGCTACCGACGATCGATGCCTGCCGCAGCGGCAAGCCCCGGATTCTCGGAAGTTTCGGCTACGTCCAGAAAGGTCTGCGCGACTACCAGATCTGCCTCAAGCGCGAAGCCGCCAACCTGCCTGGCCGCACCGGCGGCGGTGGTGGGGGTGGTGGTGGTGGTGGTGGCAGCGGCGGGCCTTACTGCCTCGTCAACACGACGGTCATCACCATGGTGGGCTGCCCGGCCCAGACCTGCGGCGATTTCGACGACGACTACAGCGTCGCCCGGGCGCTCGCGCTCTCTGCATGCACCAGCTACGTCGGCCCCGGCACCGAGTTTCCCGAGGGCGGCCTGGTCGTGCCCGTGTTCGAAGCGCCGCAGACCTTCTTCAGCGAAAACCACCACGCCGACTACCAGATCACCCAGGGCATTTCCGGCACCTGTGTGCTGTGCCCGGATGAGGTGACGCAGTAGCGGCATAGCCCCTGCAGACCCGTTTGGTACGTGCGTAAAACCCTGCCTGCAGGCGCTCGATAGCGGGTGGGCGACAAGCCGGGCTGGCGCAACGCCAGCTCCGCGAAATAACCATCGTTTTACGCGGCGGCCGAGCAGACGATTGCGTATGTCGGCTCGCCGCGGCCGTTTTTCGACGCGGTTCGCCTACTTGCAGCGTTTTCTTCCCGCTTTGACCCGATGCGGCGCTTGCCCGCTGACGGGTTGCCTGCGATTGGCCGCGGCAGCCGCACGAACACTGGCGGCTACTCGAATCGCCGATCGGAGACCTGCATGAACACGAAAACCCTCACCCCAACCCTCTCCCCCGATGCAGCCGGGGGAGAGCGAGCGCGCTGTAGCCGCCGTTCGCGCGCTTATCGAGTTCTGACGAGAACATTCTTCTGTCGTAAGCACGATTGTCGACCGGCTTGCAAGGTTCTGAACCTTGCGCTCAAGGTGCCGGACAGGGGCGGCACGGTCTGGACCGCTACCCGCAAGGTTAGAAAAATCCGGACACCCACCAGAGAGCGTTTCTGGGCGCCACCGAGTCCATCCGCCCGCCGGCGCCACGACCCGGTGCGGACCGACTTCTCGCAACCGCCGCCAGCCAGTTGATCGACACCCCGTACGTGCCCGTTCGGCAAGACCGCCACCGTGCCCCATACGCGCCCATCTCCCGTCGCGTATCGACGCCTCCGCCAACAATCAATATCAATTGATTTATACAAGTTATACATTACAAATGTGCAGAAGCTGAAAGCACTGTCGTCGTAGACACTTCCTGCGTTCGCCCGCGCTGCATCAGGGAACGGCAGCGTATCCCAACACGCGAACGTTGCTGGCCGCATGGCCATTCCTCACCCGGACAGGAAGTACTTCGTATGACACAGAACGTGATTTCCATCAGCTTCACCGACGCCGACCTCACCGCCATCGACAGCGCGCTGGCCGCGCTGGAAGAAAAATTCGTCACGCTCATCTCCCTGAGCAACGAGGAAAAGCGTGCCCTCTCCAAAATGGGCACGCGCGCGGAAACCTTCATCCGCGAAACCCTGGTGGCGATGGAACAGAATCCCGACATGATTCCGGCGACGCTGAACCTGGCCGAAGCCCGTATCGACCTGACCGCGCTCGATGTACTGCGCCCGCGCATCGCCCGCCTCAACCGCCTGGTCCAGCGCGGCAACGACACCATGGTGGCCATCGGCAGCGACCTGGATGCGGTCTCTCGCCTGGGCTACAAACTGGTCGATACCTTCGGGCCCGAACTGGGACTGGAAGAACTGCGCCGCAACCTGTCCGCGCGCTTCGCGCGCAAGCGCAAGGCCGCAGAACCGGCGCCCGAAGGCGAGCCGACGGGAGAGGCCAAGAAGAAATCGT
>NZ_SNZH01000014.1 GCF_004363655.1 Tahibacter aquaticus | reverse complement strand
CAATGTTCAATCTTTGCGAATTGCTCAGTCGTTATCTCCATGCACGAAGTTTCTCCCATGGAGGGTTAAACGACAATAGCGTTAACACGCCCTAGCTGACTGGGTGTCTCCTGCCAACCTGACTGTGGGATTCTTGGGACCAAAATGCGTACGTGCTTCGCGCATCCTCGCTCAAGACGCGCACAACAGATTTGGATTGAATACCGACGTGGTCGAAGCATCACGTGGTAGTTGTCACAGTGAACGATAGAAGCCTGGGACAATTGCGAAGCGACGAAATGGATCGCCCATCCTAGGCATGTTCTCTCGAAGGCCGCTTCAGCGAACCAGTGTGTCGTGGCCAACCGTGGTCATTGTCCCCCTCCAAACCGGCCCCGGACGCACCCGGCCTCCGATGATCCAATGGCGCTTGCTGCGTCGATGCTTGGTGCGATAACGCGATATCAAAGGGGGCCGCACTCCGCTCTTTTTCCTCGGAACGCGATGCTTTTACGGCCGCACCTCGCGCTTTCTTCGTGGGACGCGGCGCTTTTACGGCGGCGCTCCACCGTGTTTTCGCGGAGCGCCACGGTCTGACCGCCGCCTTCCGCGCTTTTGGCGCGGAACGCCGCACGTTGACCGTGGCGTTGCGCCCTTCCGGCGCGGAACGCGGGGCGTGGACCGTGGACTTCCACGCCTGATGCGTGGCGTTTCGCGTTTTTTCGGCGCGCCCAGCGCCGAGGCCGAAAGCATCGGCGGAATGCCAAGCCCAACTCATCGCACAAACGCACCGCTGCCTGCTGGCGACCGCCGATCCGCACACGACGTGAACCTGCCCTGCCATCGGCCACTCACCCGGGCGGTGGGCACCTCGCGGGCGCCACATCCCCCGGCGCAACCAGGTCCAGATCGATCGCCGCCTGCGCGTTGACGGGATCGAGCAGCAAGGCGCAGCGGTACGCCGCCGCGGCGCGCGCGAAGTCGCCTTCGAGGCGATGGGCGTAGCCGAGGTTGAGCCAGGCGCGGGCCTTCAGCGGCGAATCGCGCACGGTGGCCTGCCATAGCGCGGTCTCGCTGCGGTAGTCGGCGTTGCGTTGCCAGGTCGCCAGCGCGAGCATCGTGCACAGCGCGAATGCCGCTGTTACGGCAAATGCGCGCGTGTGCCGCCACGCCGCGGCGCGGCACAGCAGGCACGCGAGCACCAGCATCGGACCGGCCAGTGCGAGGTAGAGGTGACGGTCGTTGGCGAGGTCCAGCCGCGGCAGCAGCGAATTGCCCGGCGCGAGTTGCAGCAGATACCAGCCTATCGCGAATGCGAGCCAGGGCTGGCGGCGGCGCGCGGCGAACATGGCCCCTACGAGGACGGCGAGCAAGGCCGCGCAGGCGGTCAGTGTCGACGACCACGCCGTCGGCACGCGCAGATCGGGATCGATATTGGTGAAGCCCACCAGCGGATGCGTGAGCAGATAGGCGTGGGCGAGCAACTGGCCCATGCCCTGCTGGGCCAGGTCGCGCGTGGCAAGGCTGACGCCGAAGAACACGTGATAGCCCGGCGTTGCGAGCGCCGCGAGCGCCGCCACGGCGAGCACGCCTACCCAGCCACGCAGCCGTCGCAGTTCGGCGCGCAGCGGCTGTCCCGCCACCCAGGCACGCAGCAGCGGAACCAGCGCGATCACGACAGCGGTTTCGCGCACCGCGAGCGCGAGCGCGAACAGCAGCAGAGCGGCCCAGGCGAAGGCGCGGCGCGACGGGCGTTCGCGCGCCAGGTCGTCGGCGAGCAGCGCAGCGAGGGCGAAGGTCGCTGCCAGCGAGATCGAGCGCCCGCTGGCGTAGGTGACGGCTTCAGTCGTGGCCGGGTGCAGGGCGAACAGCAGTGCGGCGAGCAAGGCTGCGGCATCGGGGCGTTGCAGCGATGGCGACAGCGTGGGCAGCCAGCGCCGCCACAGTGCCCACAGCAGGCAGGCATTGAGCGCGTGGATGGCGATGTTGGTGGCGTGTACGGCAACCGCGCCGCCGCCGAGTTCGTGGGTCAGCGCGTAGCTGAGTTTCAGCAGCGGGCGAATACCGGGCAGCGCATCCCACCAGCCGGCAAGACTGCGCGCCGCAGGCTGGACGAGCAGCGTGGCGAAATCGTCGAATTGCCAGGCGGCGCCGAACGCATTCGCGTAGGCAAGCATCACCGCGATGACGAGGACGGCTACGGCCTGGATGGCGCGAAGCGGGCCGGCCCATCGCTTCGTTGCAGGCCCAGGGCTGTCGTCGGCGCGGTGCGTGCCGGCAGGCGGCGTGTGCGCCATGGCATCAGCGTCGGCGGCGGTTTGCACAATGGGTCGGAATGGAAAAAGCATCAATCCCCTGCGTGGACGCGTGTCAGCGAAGGGAGGCATCGGCGCCCCGCGCTTCGCCAGCCGCATCCCTGCGCGGCATCGGCGCATCGAACGCCAGTTCGACCAGGCCGACGCTGTCCCACCAGCGCTCCGGCGCGTGCAGCAGCACGACGAGCACGCGCCGGCCATCGCGCTCGACAAAGGCGACGAGACAGCGCCCGGCGGCCGGCGTGGTGCCGGTCTTCAGGCCGCGCGCGCCGTCCAGGCCGTCGAGCAGTGGATTGGTCGTGCGCGCGGACAGCTCGCGGCCCGCCGCCGTCACCAGGCGCAGCGTGCGCCGCTGCGCGGCGTCGGCGAGTACCGGTTCGGCCAGTACGGCGTGCGACAGCGTGGCGAGATCGCGCACGCTGGTGTATTGCGCGCTGTCGTCGTGGCCGCAGGGGTTGCTGTAGTGCGTGTCGGCCATGCCCAGCGCTGCGGCACGCGCGTTCATGTGTGCGACGAAGGCGCCGGTCGGGTCGCGTGCGTCCGCTGTTGCACCCACCGCGTCGGCGAGTGCGCGGCAGGCATCGTTGGCCGAGCGCACGAAGGCCGCGAGCAGCAGGTCGCGGCGCGTGACGCGTTCGCCGCGGCGCAGGCCGAGGCGCGATCCGGTTTCCGCGGCAGCGCCTGCGGAAACCTCGGCCCAGGTATCCAGCTCGCCGTGTTCGACTGCAATGAGTGCGGTCATCAGCTTGGCCAGGCTGGCCATCGGCAGGCGCCTGTCTGGCTGGCCGGCCCAGAGCGGCCGGCCGTCGACCTCGACCCAGTACGCCGCCGCGACATCGGGAAACCGGTTCGCCGGCACGCCAGCCTGTGCAACCGCGCACGCCAGCAGCGCGATGGCGGCGAACCATCGCATCAATTGCCGCCGATGCGGTCTTTGAGCGATTTGAGCCGGTCGCGCAACGAGGCCTTCTTGGCCGGCTCGGCGTTGCTGGCTGGCGCCTCGGCGGCGCCATCCTCCTGTGCGGGTTCGGCCTGCGCCGCGGCATTGCGCGCGTTCAGGCGCTCGGCGGCGTAGCTGGTGCAGAAGGCGCGGTACGGCGAGGATTGCATGGCGGTATAGCCGCGGCCTTCGCACTGCTGCGCGGCCAGGGTGCGGGCGCGCTCGGCGCAATGCCGCACCAGGAAACGGCCGTTGCGGTTCGGATCGGCGCCGGCGCACTGGCGCGGCACGAGATCGGGACAGTAGTCGCCGACGAAATCCAGATCGCCGCCCGACTCGGCGCGTCCGCAGGCTTTCGCCAGGATGGCCGCGCGCGAACCGCCGCAGCCTTCGGCCGCGTCCCAGATCCCCTTGCCGAATTTGCGGTCGGCATCGGCGAAGCGGGCCGGGTCGGTGGTGTTGTCCATCTCGCGCTTCACGTTGGCGCAGAACTTCGCCTTGTAGGTCGGGCATGCCGCCTTCGGGCCGACGTACATCGCATGCGACAGCACGGAACCGACCTGCGCCTCGCAGACCTGCGCGGTGATCGCCCTGCCCTGTGCCTCGGGCGATTCGGTGGCGAAGTCACAGCCGCCGATGCGCTTGCCTTCGTAGTTCATCGCAATCTGCTGGCCCTCGGCCTGCGCCTTCATGCTGCCGCGAAAGCCGCCGGGCAAAGTTTCCATCTCACCGTCACCGGTCATCGCGTTCTTGCCGGTGCAGACGATGCGGTACGACGCCTTGGCGCCCTCGACGCGGAAGTTCTGCACGTCGCAGTCCTTGTCCTTGGGAATCGATTGCTCGCTGACCGGCTGCGCGCGCGCCGTGCAGACTTCGGTCGTTGTGCCCGGCATCGACATGCCAGCCATCTTCATGGTCATGGTGACGCGGTAACGGTCACCGCTGTCCGGCTCGGCGGCAGCGGCCAGCGTGGTGCAGCAGAGGGCGACGGCGAGAATGCCGCGCAGGCGAAACAGGGGCATGGATCGATCTCCGGAAAGCGGTCTTTCCCTACAACGGGAAATGAGGGCGAAAACCTCAACGCGCGCCGTCGTGCCACGTGACGCAAAACGCGGCCCGCTTCACACCGGGCACCGTTTGCACGGCGGGACGACACGCGCTATCGCAGGACTGCCGCGTTCGGCTCCGCCCGCACGACGAGCCCTGTTCGGTCCAGGCGGGGTCCGGCGTTCAGTCTGACAACAGGGTCCATCACGAGGGATCGTTTATGTCGCGTCTAGTCGCTTGCATCGTCGTCTCGTTGTTGCCCGTCAGCGCCGCACTCGCCGAGTACGCGCTGGGGCCCATCGGCAACACCACGCTGAAGAATCCGATCGCCAGCACCACGCAGTACGGCTACGGCGCGACCAGCGGCGATGTCGATGGCGACGGCATCGACGACCTGATCGTTTCGCCCAACGGCGGCACCGCGCTGCGCATCCTGCGCGGCGCCCCCTGGACTGTCGGCACCGGCGGCGCTCTGATCAAGTTCTTCTCGACGACATTCGAGACCGGCACGGGCTTTCGCGGCAATACCATCATCACCGGCGACTTCGACGGCGACGGTCGCGACGAGATCGCGTTCGGCAATCCGTCGTACAGCGCATCGGTGCCGTCCGGCGGCCGTGCCTATGTCGCACGCCGTGACAACGCCGGCGTGTGGGACGTGGTCACCACGATCCAGCAGGGCAGCAACGGCTACCCCGGCGTGCATGAAGCCGGCGACAGCTTCGGCAACACGCTGGCTGCCGGCGATTTCGACAACGACGGCTACGACGACCTGGCGATCGGCTCGCTCAACGAGGCCGTCGGCACGGTCGACGAGGCCGGCGCCGTGATGATCGAATACGGCACGGCCAGCGGCATCACCTCGGCACGCGGCACATTGGTCACACGCAACAGCGACGGCCTTACCTTCGATCCGCTCGAAGGCGACCGCTTCGGCTATTCGCTCGCCAGCGGTGATTTCGACGCCGACGGCTACGACGACCTGGCCATCGGCGCGACCGGCGCGCGCTGCACCGACGGCACCACCAAGGGCGGCGCGGTCATCGTCATGTACGGCAGCGCGAGCGGCATCGTGACAACGCGCTCGCGCATTTTCCGGCCCGGCGTCGGCGCGATGCTCGGCACCTGTGCAAGCTCTACGCAATTCGGATTCGATCTGCAGGCCGCACCGTTCGACAGCGGGCTGACCACGGACCTGGCCATCGGCACGTATGCCGACGCGGTGCATGTCGTGTATGCGGGCGACACCGGCGGCCTGACGACCACCGGCAACCAGCGCTTCACGCCCGCCGACATTCCCGGCGCATCCAGCGGTGGGCGCTTCGGTTCCAAGCTGGCATCGGGCCGCCTGCGCCGCAGCACGACCGGCCTGATCTTCGGCCGCGCCAGCCTGGTCATCGGCGCACCGGGCGAGGCGGCGAACGGGCTCGACGAATCCGGCTCGGTGGCTATCCTGCATGCGACCGCCAGCGGACTGACCACCACCGGCGCCGAGCGCTGGACGCGCAGTGCCGCACGCAATATCGGCGCACCGGCGGTAGACGATCGCTATGGCAGCTCGCTGGCCACCGGCGACTACAACGACGACGGCACCGTGGATCTGGCGATCGGCGTGCCGTACTACGACGACGGCGCCACGGCGGACGATGGTGCGGTGGAAGTGCTGTACGGCAGCGAGCTTATTTTCCGGGACGGATTTCAATAGCGCCCGCGCCGCTGGCGAGCCGGAACGAGGCCGGGCCGAACCGGCCTCGTTGATGCATTGTGGCTTATTCCACACTAGAGGCCGGCACGCGTTGCAGGCCGCACCGGCAACGGCTCGCCCGCCTGCCGCAGGCCGCCAGCGTGCCATGGACCGTCGCCGTCGAGGCCAGCGGCAGGGATCTGATGCTGTCCTTCGTGCAGTTCGGTACCGGCGCTGCCGTGTTGAAGGCGTACTGCCGCCTGCCGCGCGGCTTGCGCGGCATTCCGATTGCCGACCTGCCAACGCTGCGCCCTCACGTCTTCCACCGCGGCGGGCTGAAGCCGGCCGGCGATCTCGCCCGCCTTGCGCGCGCTGCAGGCGCATGCGCAGGACTGGCGGCTAGCACGAGCTTGAGGCAGGGGGAGTCAGGTTCGAACCTGATCGCTGACGACTTCCCCTCATCCGCATTGTCTGCAACAGCGACGCGCACGCTGGCGCGATGGCGTTGGATCTGCGCCCTGCTCCGGTGTACGGCGTATCAAATCAGCCTGGCCCCGTGCCAGGAAAAAGAAGCCCGCGCCTTGGACAACAGGCGCGGGCCGTCACTCGGCGAGCGGACGACTCAGTGCGTCTTCAGCAGCCGCCAAACCGATCCGGACTGGCGCCCGGGCCACCGCGCGGACCGGGCGGGTTTTCCCAGTTGGTGCCAGGGCCGCCGCGCGGGCCCGGCGGATTGTCGTCACGGTCGCGCCAGCAGCGTCCGCGCTGGTCCCAGAACCCATGACGCGGGTGGTAGTAGCCGTAGCGCGAGTTGAAGTAATAGCCGTCGTTGCGCACCTCGAAGCGGATGCGCTCCTTGCCGCGGCGGTAGTAGCGGTGATCCGGCGAGACACCTGGGCCACCGCGCCAGCCCGGCGGATTTTCCCAGTTGGTGCCAGGTCCACCACGCGGACCCGGCGGGTTGTCGTCACGGTCACGCCGGTGGTCACGTGCGTCGGCGGCACCGGCAAAAGCAAAAACGGCAAACGACATCAGAAGCAATCGGGGCAGTTGCATAGCGAACTCCTCTGTGCAGGGACTTACGTGTACACGCCGGCAGGGTGTCATCGCGGGAGTGAACGCGAGGCGTATGGAAGTGGCGATGCTGTTGAGATCGGCAGGCACCGCTAACCCGATCCCTGCCAACGCCAGGCCCGCAACGGGTGGCACTGCAGGGGCGGCGCGAAGCGACGATCCGCGGCGATTCGCCTTCCGTTTCCAGCCCAGTCTGTGCGGCGCGAAGCCCACGTTGCTCTCGCCTGCAGCTGCCGTGATCCCTGGCCGCGTCGCAGCGCGTACGTAGGGATGCTCCCCAGGGAAAGCCGGCCTCGCACCGACCATCCCGGGCAGGAGACGCAACAGCGCCGGCACATTTCGCCGTCTACCGACTATCCATTTGCCATCCCGAGGACATTGCCATGAATACCAAATTCCACCTTTCGTCTGCCCTGCTGCTGGCCTTGGGCCTGATGGTTTCCGCGTTCGCCAGTGCGGACGAAGTCAGTGTCGCTGTCGATACTGGCGCCGTGCCGGTGCCGGTGGGGCCGCTGGACGCAGAGTTCATCGCCAAGACCATCAGCGTGCGTGGGCCGCGCACGCTGGTCATCCACTATTCCGCCGAATGCCAGGTCGAACGCGGACATGTGGAATATGACATCGTTGTAAACCGCAGCATCCTGGCCCTGACCGCACGGCAGGTACCGCCGACAAACGACTCCCTCAGCGCGCTGTGCTCCAACGACGGCGACACGAGCGAGAGCAACCTGCGCGCCCATAGCGTCGGTGCGGTCGTGGCCTGTACGGTTACCGCGGCGGACAGCTACACCGTGAAGGTGCGCGGCCATGTGGAAAGTCCGAGCATGGCCGGCCTGGGCATGGTGGACGACCAGTCGCTGGTCATCACCGAGCACGCATTCTCGACGGGCGTGACGCCGTGCGTGTTCGAGCTGCCCGTGGGATCGGGCGGCTGATCGGGCGGCTGATCGGCCGGCTTTCGCCTGGCCGGGCCTGCCGACGCAGACGGCGATGAGCAGAGGCGACGTGCAGCGCGAGGTGTTTGCGCCTGTCTGCGTCGCGCAATCGTTCGGCGCCATTCGCTGCGCTCATCGACGCCCTACGTTTTGACGCCTGCGGTCAAGGCGGACTGTAGCGTGCGATGAGCGGATGCGAATTGCACCGCGAGGTGGGTTGGCCAGCCTGCAGCGCACCATCGCGCTTCGGCAATGCCTGTCGCCTGTAGCCTGCTGCCCGGCTGGCATCGCCTTCGCCGCCGCGGACCGGGCCAGGCCAGGCCGGGGGACGCGTACAGCGATCTGCCGGGGGTGGGGATAGTGGGTGCGGCGATCTTCTACTGGCTCGCCCGGTAGTTCGCGAAAAGCGGCAGAACTGCGTAGCGGCAGCAGCTTCGGCAGCCGAAGCCACGGCGTGGCGGCGACCGCTGGCGACGATCGCCGGTATCGGCGAACCCGGCTCCAGTCCGTCGCCTGGCGGCGGTCATGGCGAATCCGGGCCAGGCCCCAGCCACCACACCATCGCCTGCTCCAGCACCGGCGCCGGCAGCGAGTGGCCGCCGTCGAAGGTCACGAACGTGACCGCGAACCCTGACGCACGCAGCGCCGGTGCCAGCGAGTCGCGCGCAATGGCGATGGGCAGAACGCGATCCTTCGCGCCATGCGAGAAGAACACCCGGCCGGTCGGCCCGTTCCAGTCCGCAACCATGCCGCCCGCGGAGAAGGCCAACGTGGCTGGAAACAGTGCCGCGTTGCGCGCACCTATCGACAGTGCCGTGCTGGCGCCGTCGGAAAAGCCCGCTACCGCGACGCGCTGCGGATCGACATCGACGCGGGCGAAGGCCTCTTGCAGAATCGCGTCGATGCGCTTCACGTCTCTGCCGAAACTCGGCGCACCGTCGTTTCCCGACATCGACAGCGCCACATCCCAGCTGCGATCGGCCGAGTCGGGCGCGAGCAGCACGATGCCACGCCGGTCTGCCTGTTCCTTGAACAGCCGGATCATGTCTTCGCCCTTGCCGCCCGCGCCATGCAGCAGCAGCAGGAAGGGCGCTGGTGCGCCGGCGGCAATCGCCGCCGGCACGTACAGCACCGCTGTCGTTCCCGCCCGCAGGCGATGCTTGCCGGCCACTGCGATGGCGCCAGCCGGCGCGAGCGGCCGCGCCGACAACGCGCCGCTGACTTCCTTCGCTGCCGATGTCTGCGCCCACGCCGCCGCGACGATCGCAAACGCCATCGCGACGACACGCAACCGCGTCATGCGCCTGCCTCGCAGTGAACGCTGGTATCGACCCTGCGTGTCGTCCTGCCCTGCGCATCCGGACAATTGGCTTGCGGCGGCATCGGCCGACCGATCGGCGGCCTGAATCGTCCGCTCCGGGGCTAAGCGCATACGCCATTCCTTACGTACCGTGTCCGACGCGATAGTGCGCGCCGGAACCGACGCAGCGCCACGCGCCGATGATGCGGTTCTGTCGATTTCGGTGCGCAAATGACGCGATCGGGTTCACCGGTCGCGTCATCCCCGCGAACGACCCGGGCATCGCCGATCTGCGCAGCCATTGCGCCTACCTGCTGGTTGCAAGGTCCCGACCGGGGCGGACGAGGCAGCGGCCGACACGGGCACATCGGGCCGGCACAGGCTCATTTCATACAATTTCCACAACCGTGCATCCGGTCGCCGACGCGCATCAGGGACAGCCAGCCACGGCCTCGAAGCCGTCGACGAAAACCGAGTCGACTTCGACGGCATCGGATTCGTAGGCACCGATGTCCGCTGCCGCACCCGCTACGCGCTGGTAGCCGCGCTGGTCGGTAGACGGCAGCGGGATCTCGCAGCTGGCCTGGCCCGCATCGATGACGACACTGCCGGACAGCGGCGCCATGGTCTGGGTCGGGCCGCCGTTGTCCGCCAGCGGCGTAAGGGACGGATCGCTGCCCAGCGGAAACGCCGGCAACGCCGCGGCACCATTCTGCGCGAGCGCCGACATCACCAGATTGGCTCCCAGCGCCGAGGTGGTGACAACCGCTGCGTTGACCAGACCGCCAGAAACCGCTGCAGGCTGGTCGACGACCAGGTCGACGCCACCGGTCGAATTGGCCAGGATGCTGTTGTGCAGGACGAGGGCGGCACTGCTGCTGCCCGCGGCCGCCACCGCGTTGT
Organism: Tahibacter aquaticus; assembly: GCF_004363655.1. Taxonomy (GTDB): domain Bacteria; phylum Pseudomonadota; class Gammaproteobacteria; order Xanthomonadales; family Rhodanobacteraceae; genus Tahibacter; species Tahibacter aquaticus. The sequence continues at coordinate 199,827 of NZ_SNZH01000014.1, read as the reverse complement.
AGGCCAGCGAATAGATCGCGCCGCCCGCCTGGGCGCCGGCCCCCAGGGTACCGGTACCGGCGGTGACGCCATTTCCAGCCAATGTGGAGAAGTAAACGTTCACGTTGCCGTTGAGATTGAACACCGCGCCACCCAGGGCGCTGCCGCCGGAGCCTTCCAGCCCAGGAGTGCCACCGAAGCCGGAAGCGCCGCCAATGGCAGAGTTTCCGCTCAGCGTGCAGTTGACCAGGCTCAGCGAGCCGCCGTGATTGAAGATGGCGCCGCCCATGCCGGCGCCGCCGCCGCCGAAAGCTCCCTGGTGCTGGAAGCCGTTGCCGCCGCCAAAGCCGCCCGCGCTTTCGGCGCCGGCACCGCCACCGCCGCCGAATCCGCCCTGGCCGCCGATGAAGGCATTGCCACCACCGCCGCCGAAGCCGCCGCCACCGGCGGCCAGCGAACTGCCGGAGCTGGCCCCGCCGGCGCCCACGCCGCCGCCGCCGCCGGTGCCGGTCACTCCGCCGTTGCTGAAACTGCCGCCGGTCAGGTCTGTAGCGCCGGCCCGCTCGCCCTGGCCGCCGTTGCCGCCACCGAACCCGCCGCCGCCGCCCGCGTTGTAGAAGGCGCTGCTCGGGCCGGACCCGCCGCCGCCGCCGCCGCCATTGCCGCCTGCACCGCCGGTGCCACCGTTGTTGTAGCTGCCGCGGCCGCCCAGGCCACTGGCCATACCACCGCCGGCACCACCGACGCCGGTCGTCAGCGTGCCGTCCTGGCCGGCGTCGCTGCTTCCCCGGGACACCGGGCCGCCCATGCCACCGCCGGCACTGCTGCCGTCCTGCGCCATGCCGCCGCCGCCCGTTGCGGTGCCGACTCCGCTGCTGCCGCCCACGGCCAGGTTGTTCGTCAGGGTGACGCCGCTCAGGGTCAGCGTGCCCTGGTTGAAGATGGCGCCGCCCAGGCCGGCGCCGCCGCCGCCGCGGCGGCTGCTCCCGCCGCGCTGGACGCCGCCGTCCAGGGTGAGATTGCGCAGGGTCAGGTTGCCTGGTCCGGGGGTGTTGTAGCCCGGCGTCGCGCTGCTCAGCGGATCGGCGCCGACGAAGAAAAAGCGCAGGCGAGACGCGGGAACGAAAGCAATGCGCAGCGCCGCACCATGGCCCTCGATAGTGATGGTGCTGGCAATCGGCGGCAGCGCATTGGGGCCGTACCAGAAATTGTCCGGGCTGCTGGTGCTCAGGCTGATCGTCGCGCCCGCGGGCAGGCGGATGATGTTGGCGCCGGCCGCAGCGCCGGTGCAGCTGCCGCTGCCGACAGCCATCGCCGCGGACCACGACAGCGGATCGACGGTCGTTGCACCAGCCGGCGTCGCATTGCCCGGATTGTTCGCCAGGTTTGCCAGCGAGATCGCCTGCGCCAGCGTGCAGGTGAGCGCCGAGCCTGCCCCCGTATCGGTCACGACGATGGCTGCCTGAACCGCCGGCGCGGCAAACACCCCCAGAAGCGCTCCGACCGCCACGGCGCAGCCCGCGCGCGCATACGTCGACCGGAGTTGATGCGAAACACTCGAAAGATCCATGGCACCCTCTACTGTAATTGTATATTTACGTTCATTGGCCGTGCGTCGCCCGCGGACGCCTGCCGCCCGGTCCGACGCCTTGCCGACAGACCCCGGCCGGCCGGCAAACAAACCAGTCGCACGCTGTTGCGCGCCGATCGGCCCGCCTGCGCAGGGCTTGAACGACGAAGCAGGCAAAGTTGCGCCATGGCGCTTGGCCGCAGTTCGGGCCCGGAACCCTTGAGCGTGCCGACGGAGAACAGGGCTTGTTCTGCCCAACCGAACCCGGCGCCAGTCGGGCGGGTCGGCATCCGGCAGAACCCGGCCGTCACGCAGGCGCGATGGCAGCGGCTCTCGTAATCGATTTGCCGAACGGCCATGGCGTGTCGCGCCGCATCGCGCAGGGTGCTTCCACCAGATCGGCCGCCTCGGTGGAAACACGGCATCGCCCTCGCTACGCTCCCTGCTGCCTGGACTGCGGCGCGAATGAAGCAAGTGCGTCGGATAGTTAGCGAGTAGTTAGCGAATACGCCGCAACGGGCACCGTACTATGCGAAACCGACCGGACGCCCGACCCGGCCCCTGATGCGAAACCCACAGTGCCCGCCGATTCCTCCACCACCGAGATCGACAACTGGCTGCAGCGCTGGCAGGGCGGCGACCGCGAGGCCGAGCAGCGCCTCATCGCCGCGCTGTATCCGGCGCTCAAGGCCATTGCCCAGCGTTCGCTGCGGCCGCTATCGCACCAGCTGTCGCTGCGGGCCACCGACCTGGCGCACGAAGCCTATCTGCGGATTGCCGGGCAGCGGGCCGACTGGCAGGGGCGTGCGCATTTCCTCGGCATCGCCGCGCGCGTCACGCGGCGCGTGCTGATCGACCTGGTGCGCGAACGCCAGGCGGAAAAACGGGGCGCCGGCCTGCAGATCGTCAGCCTGAACATCGACCCGGAGCACGACAGCGACGCCACCGCCGACAGCAGCCCCATCGACTGGCTGCAGCTGGAACAGGCGCTGCAGCAGCTGGAAGGGCGCGACCCCATCGCCGGACGCGTGGTCGAACTGCGCTACTTCGGGGGGCTCAACAACGATGAAGTCGCCGTGTTGCTGGAGATCAGCGTGGCTACGGTGGTGCGGCACTGGAAATTCGCCCGCGCCTGGCTGCATCGCCGCCTCTGACCGCGGCGGCGGCGGCCGCAAGGCACTGGCCCATGGGGTGCGATGAGCGAACGCGAGTTGCACCGCGACGTTGTTCCACTTGCCTTCGTCGCAGCCCCGTGCGGCGCAACGCGCTGCGCTCGTCGCGCCCTGCGGTTCGCCTTCGCTAACCTCTTCACCGCCCCCCTGCCGACACAGATGACGCCACCGATGGCATCCACGCTTTCCACGCAACAATGGCAACGCCTGCAGACGCTGTTCGAGCAGACCGAGACACTGGACCGCGCCGCGGCCGAGGCGCTGGTCGCCGCCGAGCGCCGTGCCGACCCGGTCGTCGCCAGCGCGCTGGCAGCGATGCTGACGGCCAACCGGCAATGGTCGGACCGCACCGACGCCGCCGTGGCGACGCTGTCGGCCGCGCTGCTGCCCTCGGCCGTGGGCGCACGCCTGGGTGCCTTCGTGCTGCTGCGCGAGATCGGCCGCGGCGGCATGGGCGTGGTGTACCTGGGCGAGCGCAGCGACGGCCGCGTGCAGCAGCAGGTCGCGATCAAGGTGCTGCACGCCGGCAGCCTCGACCAGCACACGCGCGAACGTTTCCAGCGCGAACGGGAAATTCTCGCCGCGTTCGATCACCCCGGCATCGCGCGCCTGCTCGACGCAGGCGAGAGCGCCGCGGGCGAGCCCTACTACGTCATGGAATACCTGCGCGGTTCGCCCATCGACCTGCACTGCGACCAGCAGCGCCTGGGAATCGCCGAGCGCCTGCGCCTGTTCCGCGGCGTCTGCGAGGCGGTGCAATACGCTCACTCCCAGTTGATCCTGCACCGGGACATCAAGCCCAGCAATATCATCGTCGACAGCCAGGGCGTGCCCAAGCTGATCGATTTCGGCATCGCCCGGCCGCTGGCGCTGCCGGACGTCGCGCGCCTGCAGCAGACCGCCGAGCAGCAGCGCTATTTCTCGCCGGTGAATGCCGCGCCCGAACAGTTGCGCGGCGAAGCCGCCGCCGCGACCTGCGACGTTTACCAATTGGGTACTTTGCTGCATGAACTGCTGTGCGGCAGCCCGATCTTCGCCCTGGACGGCGAATCCCTGGCCGAACTGGAGCGCAAGATCGCCACGGTCGTTCCGCCAACGCCCAGCCAGGCCGCCGCCTCGGCACCGGCAGCCGTGGCGAACGCGCGGCGCTACGGCAGTGGCCTGGCGCTGGCCAAGGCCTTGCGCGGCGATCTCGACGCCATCGTGCAGCGCGCCGTGCGCAAGGAGCCGGCCCAGCGCTACCTGTCGGTAGAGCAGCTCGCGCAGGATATCCAGCGGCACCAGCAGGATTTGCCGGTATTGGGCCGGCGCGGCGACCGCCGCTATCGACTGGGCCGCTTCCTCAGGCGCCAGCGCCGCAGCCTCGCCGCCGCCGCCGTGGCGCTGCTGGGCATCGGCGTGTTCACGACGATGCTGCTGCACCAGGTGCGCCAGACCGCGGCCGAGCGCGACCGCGCCGTCAGCGCCAGCCGCAGCGCCGAGGCGGTGACTGAGTTCCTGGTCAACGTGTTCCGCTCCGGCGATCCTGCCTTGGCCAAGAAGGCCAACGTGCCGATCGGCGAAGCGCTGGATCATGCGCGCGGCCTGCTCGAACACAAGCTCGCCGACGAGCCGATGATCCACGCGCGCATCGACGGTACCCTGGCCGGCATCTACGCCAGCATCGGCGAATACCGCACGGCAGCAGGCCTGAGCGACCAGGCGCTGGCACTGCTGGATGCCACGCCGGGTACCGCCCCCGAGGCCGTGCTGGCGGAACTGCGCCAGAACATCGACATCCTGCTCAGCGACTCGCAATTCGACAGACTGCAGCCGCAGCTGGACCGGCTGCTGGCGCTGGAGGCAGCGCACCGGCCCGGCGCGGAACTGCACTGGCGCACACGCCTGCTCGCCATCCAGGTGCGCTGGCAGACCGACGCCACCGATGCCTGTGACCAGTCCGAGGCGCTGTTGATGGACAAGGCCGCCAGTGCCGAACAGGACCCCGAAGGCTTCGTGCGGCCGCTGCTCTACAACGCCAAGACCTGCCGCCTGCCGGGCGAGGACGCCGCCAAACGCACGCTGCAGCACATCGAGTTCGCCGATGGCCTGGTCCGGCGAAAAATGGACGGCGATGCAACGCTGCTGCTGTGGCTCAAGTTCGCCCGCGGCAATACGCTGAGGCGGCTGCAACGCTACGACGAGGCCCTCGCCCTGATCGAGGAAGTCGCCGCCGACAGCGCGCGCATGTACGGCCCGGACTCGATATCGGAAGCCAACTCGCTCCTGGTCGCCGGCGGCGCCAACATCAACGCGTACCGCTTTCCCCAGGCGCTGGCGGTGCTGCACAAGGCACAGGCCATCTACGCCAAGGTTCATGGCGACGCGCCCAACGGCGACATCGCCGTGGTCGCCTACCAGCTCGGCGTAGCCTACGACTTCGGCAAGATCGACACTGCCGCGGCGCTGAAGTGGTATGCACAGGCTTACACGGTCGGCCAGGTCGCCTTCGGCAAGGAATCGGGCAATGTCGGTTCCTTCGCCACCGACTACGGCGCCCTGCTGCGCAAGAGCGGCGACTTCGCCGCGGCCGAGCCCGTGCTGCGCCGGGCCAGCGCAAACACGAATCTGGCCAACGCCCGCGGCAACGGCTTCCTGTCGCGCATGAATCTCGCCATCGTGCTGGCCCGGCGCGGGCAGTGGGACGAAGTCGCCACGCTCGTCGCCGAATGCGAGCAGGCCGACGCCAGGTTCCGCGAAGACCCGGATTTCAAGGCCGACTGGGATGCGCTGCGCGCGGCGCTGGCGCGGCAGAAGAACAGCTGAACACACGGACAGGTCTGAACAGGTGTCCAGCAGGGGGCTCTTGTACTCGGCCGCTTGCGTCCACAACCCCGCCGATCCCTTGACTCCAGGGGCTCCCGTCAAATGCACCTGCAGGCGCGTCGAGCGCTTCGCCATCGATTCGCCCGCAAAAGAAATTTGATCGAGTTCCACGCCCGGGCCCGCGTCTGCATCACCGATCCCAGGCCACGCCACGCGCGCGCCGGGATCGCTCTCCGATGCGAACCCGCTCCGAGGACGCCATGCTCCATCCAAAGGACTTTTCATGAGGCATTTGCCGATACTCGCAGCCTTGCTACTGCCCCTGCCCAGCAACCCGACACTCATGAGCATCATCCGCGGCGACGGCACTATCAGGCACATCGCCCCGATGCCTCACCATTCCACGCTGTCGAACGCCAGGTACGCGGGCGACTCCCGAAGCACTCGCCATGAAGCCGCCGGCACGCCGCAGCAACGCCAATTCGTCACGGCGTGTGACGGCGGCTATAGAACAACCTCCTATGCGGTGCAGGCGAAGTCGGGCTCCCGCTACGTCACCACACTCAGGCAAATGCTTGCCTACAACAGCCGCGGCCAGCTGCTCGTTGCGAGCACCATCGACCCGACAACATCAGCCGCACGAACAGTCACCCTTACCTACTGCGAGCAGATCGATGTAGACGCAGGCACGTGTGACCTGGTCGGCCTGCTGAAGACGATCGATGGCGAGCGAGCCGACGTGGCCGACGCGACTGCCGACACGTATCACGCCTACGACGCACTGCTCGAATGGGCAAGGTCATTCAAACCGTTGTAACGGTAGTTCGTATCCAGTCCATGGCAATCATGGAGCGACGTCAGATAGTGTTTCGAGCGCAGACCGCGCCACCGCACAGGAACCGGCACGCCGTGGCGCGCTGCGCGCAGCGATTGCACCGCTGCCCAGCGTCGGTCAGTAGCCGCGCCCACGCTGTCCGTCGGCTTGCCGCTCAGGCCGCGCCGGTGCCTGCTCGCTCCGCAGCTGCTGCGCTCGGGTCGGTGCCGCGGTCGTGGCGTCGGGAGCAAGCGCCTCGGTGTTTCTGATATTGAGCCGCTGCGGCTTGTCCCTGCCGACGCAAGCTGTTCCTGGCCCACAGCAACTCCAATAGCCGTTGCCCGTAGCGGGGTTGATCGACCAGCCCTGTGTGCCGTTGACGACCGTGCCGGCGGTAGTCGTGGCGCTGCACGGGGTATTCACCGGGCCGCTCAGGACAGCCCCGGCGACGGACGATACGGCGAGGGTGGCGACGGCGAGAGCACGGATAGCCATGCGAGTCATTTCATCGATCTCCGATCAGGTGGACAAGCAGATTCACACTGGAACGCGACCGCAGCACAGAAACAAAAAACTATATTTGTAACTTTAATTTTTTGTTGCCGATGCCGCGCAGTCGCGAATCCATCATAGGCCGCGCCTGATCGGCGTGTGTGCGGTGCTTCACGCTCGCCGGCGTGCAGCACGCACACAAGTCGCGCGCGGTTCAGCAGCGAAATGCCGATGTGCCGCGTTCCGTCGAACAAGCCACACTGCAGGTGACAAACGCGTCACACCTCGCCGCCTGTGCCAGCACGGAGTGTCGGTAATCGATGCCGATACCGAATAGCTGTCGGCGCCATTGGGCGCTCGACCATGCCTCAATTGCCGCGGGACGGGTCTGCATTGACCTCGTCGAATGCCTGCCGAGCGGCCGTTAGCCTGGCATGGTGTTTTTCCGCCCATTGGTCGACCGGCAGCAGGGCGTGACTGAGCGACCTGCCCATCTCAGTCAGTTGGTATTCGACGCGAGGCGGAACGGATTGGTAGTCGATGCGCGCCACCAGACCGTTGCGTTCAAGCTCACGCAATGTCTGCGTAAGCATTTTCTGCGAGATGCCTTGTACCCGTCGCATGAGTTCATTGTTCCGAACCGGCTTCGCCGCCAGGAACGGAATAATCAGCAATACCCACTTGCTCGCCACCAGCTCCAAGGCAGCACGCGATGGGCAGTCCTTGCTGTAGACGTCCGCCAGTGACGCGACTTGAGCAATAGTCGTTTTCATAGGAACCAAAAAGTGCGTACTTGTCGTCAGGAGAGTGTGATTCTAGGCTCAGGTCAACTCAAGTGACCGCGGAGAACACAAAGTGGCCTGGTTGATACTTTTCATGGCCGGCGTGATCGAGATTGTCATGGCCGCGGCGCTGAAATCGGCCGCTGGCTGGAGCCGGCCTGTGCCCAGTGCGATTGGTATTGCCGCTGCGCTCATTTCCATATTCCTGCTGACACATGCCATCGAAAAATTGCCGGTTGGCACGGCCTACGCCGTGTGGACGGGAATAGGCGTCATCGGTGTCGCCGCACTGGGAATAATTGCCCATGGGGATGCTGCACCGCCCGTTCGACTGCTGTGCATGGCCTTGGTCCTCGGCGGAATCATCGGCTTGCGGCTTACTGACGCCTGACAGGAAACGCCCCATGACCCATATCCTGCATATTGAAAGCTCACCAAGTTCCGACGCCTCCACCTCGACAAACATTGCACGTCAACTGCTGAGCGCCTACGCCGAACGCTGCCCTTCAAGCACCATCGATACCACGGACGTCTGGCGCATCGACTTGCCAGCGTTCGACGAAACCATGATCGCCGCCAAGTTCGCCGTTCTGCGGACGCAAAGCGCGACCATGGAACAGCAGTTGCGTTGGGCACAGGCCGTGTCCATTTCACACGCTTTCAACCGCGCCGATCGATACGTATTCAGCCTGCCCATGTGGAACTTTGGAATTCCCTATCGCTTGAAGCACTATATCGACGTCGTCACCCTGCCCGGACAAAACTGGACCTGGACAAAGTCCGAAGGCTACAAGCCACTTCTTCGCAACAAACGGGCCGTATTGATCTACTCCAGCGCAAATGACTATCCCCTCGCCCCGCCCCTCCCAGGCCCCAGCTCCGATTTCCAGAAGCCCTATATGCGAAAATGGCTGGACTTCATCGGCATAGAAGTGGTGGACGAGATCGTGGTCGCGCCGACATTGACCGATCCGACGCATCTCGCCGAAATCAAGCACACCGGCAGGCTGGAAGCTATTCGAGCGGCGAACACTCTTTAAGCGCGCCTATCAAAACCATCGCCTCAAGGCCCCCGTAAAAAATGATGGCGCGGTCAAGCCGAAGAAACACCTCATGGGCAGAAAAGCGCCGTCGTTCGTAGCGCACTGCGCAGACGGCGAAACTCGGGCAGGTTTACTTCCGGCAAGTAAAACCTGCCCCGCTTTCTGTCACCCAGACTCGCTCCTGCCACGCAACTACTCGATCGGCTGGTCCAGATACAGCGCCCGCGCATACTTCACCGGCGGCGCGCCGTACGACAGCACCGCGTCGTGATAGCGCTTCAGGTCGAACTGCGCGCCTTCGCGCTGCTGTGCTTCGCGACGCAGTGCAATCCATTCTTCCGCACCGACGAAGTACGTCGACAGCTGCGCCGCATCGAGCTGGGCGCGCGTCCACTTGCCGGCCGCTTCGCGTTCTTCCTGGAAGGTTTCGTCGATCAGGAAGCGCACCACCTCGTCGCGGCTGGCACCGTCGACATGCACCATCTGGTCGACGATCGCATTGCTGATGCCGCGCAGCAGCCATTTGAGATGAACGAGGCGAAACAGCGGATCGTCCGCGCGATAGCCGACATCGACCATGACGTTCTGCGTATACCAGGCCCAGCCTTCGACGAACGGCCCCGACCACAGCACGGCGCGCAGCGGCGACGCATAGCGGTTCGCGTGCCACATCTGCACGAAGTGGCCCGGCATTGCCTCGTGAATGGTCAGCTCGCGCACCGACCGCGTGTTGTACTCGCGCAAGTACGAATCGACCTGCGCGGTCGTCCAGTCATCGGGTATCGGAGAGACCGAGTAGAACGTCGGCAGATGCTTCTCCAGCGGCCCCGGCGGGTCGCAGGTCGCGAACGTAAGGCCGCGCTGGAACGGCGGCAGCGGCACGATCTTGAGCGTTGTATCTGGCAGTGTCAGCAGATTCTTCTCGCGCACGAATGCCGTGGTTTCGGCCAGCGCGACTTCGGCTTCGCGGATCACGCCATCGCGGCCAGGCCGTTCCGCGGCCGCAAGCGCCAGCGCGGCGGCGATGGTGCGGCGCTCTTCACTCTCGCCCGGGCGTGGCGGCGGCAATGGTGCGCCGGGATGTGCAGCCAGTATCGAGCGCGACAATGCGAACATTTCCCCACGCACACGCGCCAGCTCGGCGTCGGCGCGTTTGCGGATTTCCGCCCGCGGCAGCGGCGAGTCCAGCGCGAACGCGAGCTTTTCGTCGAACCGCTGTGCACCGACGCGGAAATCGCCGCGCGCCCCCGGAATGAGCACGCGGTCTATCCACGTCTGCTGCTCGGCGACCGCCTTGCGCAGTCCGACGATGGCGGCGTCGAGGCGCGTGCGGTCGTTTGCGTCCAGCGCAACCGCTGCCGGCACGATCAGTTCGTCGACGATGCTGAGGATACCGGCGTTCTGTATCGAGGCGATTTCCGCGTGAATCTTCGGCACGCGCGACAGATCGAGGTTCTCCCGCGCCTGCGCATACAGGCGCGGCAGCTTTTCCATGCGCGCCGTGGCGCTGCGCAGGCGCTCGGGCAGCGGCGCGAACTCGCGCGCCATCAGCAGATGCAGCGAATTCCCCGCCAGCTGCGTATAGACGAGCGGATTCCATGCCCACGCCTCGGACGTCTGCGCATTCCACACATCGGCGCGCAGCTGGTTGCGCAACATCAGGTAATCAACGTGGTTCGCGCGCGACAGCGTAGAGGCGTCGATGCGCTGCAGGCGGTCCAGCCCGTCCTGAGCGAACGCCAACGCCTGGCTGCGCCCGCCGGCAGAAAGATCGTCGATTTCGCTGTCGTAGCGATGATCGCCGGCCAGTGTCGCGTTGACCGGCGACAAGCGCATCGAATCGGCCAGCCACTGCGCCGACAGCGCTTCGAACGAGCGGTCGGCGGCGGCAACATCGGCGGAAGCTTGCGGCGGTCGTTCGGCTTGCGATGGCCGTACGGCTTGCTGTTGGCAGGCTGCAACGAAACAGGCAGAAAGACAGACGACGAGCAGACGGCGCAACATGGTTTTCTCCGGCTCAGAATGTCACCGCAGAGTAGCTACCCGGCGACAAAACAAAATGTCCCAAAAGTTCAGGGTGAACCGTGCACGCCTGTCGATTTCCTGCCCGCAGCCTGCAACAGGCGAACCGGCCGGGATCGCGCAAGACCGGTGCTGTGCGGAATCCACGACACGCGCGCCTTGTCGCCCGCCGCCAAGGCGATGGGCGGCAAGGACACCTCCCGGGGTCATCCGCCCGCGGCGCCCACCTTTACCGCCGCCAACTGCCCGCCCACGACGCTGCGTACGCCCGTCTCGTCGATGCGGGCGGAGAAGCCCTGGCTGGTGAACTCGATATTGCGCAACGTGAACGTGCCCGCCACGCCATTGCACAGCGACACGGCATTGAGTTCCGCCACACGTCCCGTCTGCACATACAGCGGTGCGCCGGCCGTGGCGGAATACGTGCAGCGCACCAGGCCAGCCGGCCCCAGGGTCTGCGAACTGAGCGTCCAGCTGCCCGCGGGCGTAGTAGTCGCGGTGAACTCCGTCGTCACCACCTGCTCTGCCGGCACCGGCATCGTGCCGCCCGCGGGCCTGTGCACGATAGTGGCCAGGTAACGGCCCTGCGGCTGCGCTTGCCCGTAGTCCAGCCGGCGCATCAGCTGCACCGTCGTAGTGCCCGACACCGTATAAGCCACCCGCGCCGTCGCCGCCGTCTGGCCGATGATGCTTATCTCGCCCACCTGGTCTGCATCCAGCGGCGGCACCGCACCGTCGCCGTTGAAGAACATGCGCTGCAGCGCGCCGGTGAGGATGGGCGGATAATCCGGCCCCTCCACCGCCACCGTGAGCTGCGGCGCGATATACCAGACGGGCGTACCGTTATCGCGGTAGTCATAGACGATGGCATAGGCCTGATCGCCCCGCTGCTCGATCATGATGCCGCGACCCGAGCGGTCGGGGTTCCACCAGTGATCGCTGTAATCGATGGCCAGGGCCGGGGCGGCGGCGAGCAGCAGGACAAGGGTCGGCAGAGCGCGCGGAAACATGGAGACGTCCTTGAATGGGAAGGGCGGCGAGGTGCCGTTTCTGCAAGGACGGAATCGGGCGGCACAAACTGTCATGGCAGCAATGAGCGCACAGCTGCCAAAGACTTCCCGACACCGATCGGCGACACTCGGTCTATCCGTGCCACCAAATCCGGCGCCAACCGGCGATGCCGGGATTCCAGCAACGACCCGTCAGCGCATCCACCCGCCCCACCCTCCTCCCTCCCTGCCACAACGCCTGCGCATACTGCTTGTGGCCTCGGGACCGAGTCAGGGCGAACCGTCGAAACCATCGGCGTAGATGCCGTCGAGCTGATGGCTGAACGCGAAGATGAAATTGTCCATCCGCATCTCGCTGCGATGCTCCGAGAGATTCACTTCGCACTGGGCGGAGTATTCGCCGGCCGCTGTGGCATGTTGTCCCTGGATGCCCTGCCAGCCGCTACCGACGTAGTAGAACGGCAGGTAGGAGAAATTGCCGGTAGCCTGCGCACAGTCGGTGCTGGCATAGGCCCTGCACAGCAGAAGGAAATCGGCCCCGGTCAGGCCGAAATTCGCCCAGGCATCGAAGCTCACGTCGTAAACGGTCTGCGGCTGGATCGGAAAGCACGACGAGACAATGATCGATGCGCCGAATGGCGGACTGGCGATGGCGCCTGTGCCGTCGCTCAGCGCCCCCTGGGCTATCCAGGAGCAAGCGCCCTTGCAGGTCCAGCCATCGAGCGAAGAGGCGAAGTCGCCGTTGGGCAGGAGATTGCCGGGGCCGTCGGCGCAAGCACTGGCGCAGATCGCCAAAGACGCGAAAACAATCCACGAACGCAATTTCATCGTTGGCCTTGCAGAAATCATGGCAGTAGGGTCGTCAAGAAAGGTTGGACTCAGTCCTCTCGAACGACGTTTTCTGCGGACTTGCGACACGCTGGCTGAAAAAAGCTATCGGTGTGGCTCGATCAGGTCCAGGGGGCTCGATCACGGAATCGCCCGCTTCATCTCGCCCAGAAGCTTTCGCGGCGGGAACGCTTGCGCCTGCTCGCATACTCCCCACAGCCGGAGCTCATCTGTTCAATCGGCTTCGTCCTGGTGTCAGATAGGCCAATCCATGCACAAAAAAGCACTTGTTCATGACTTATCCAAGTGTCATTTTTGCCGAATCATGCGGGATGTTTGAAATGGTTCCAAATAGGAGCGAGCCTGGATTCACTTCCGCTTTGTTGAAAGCTCACCCGCAATCACCGCACATACCCCATCAGTATCACGCAAGCCGCCGCGATAGCCGAGACCTCCTGCCCGTCCCCCGATGGATCGGCGACGGCCTCGGAAATACAGATCTGCAACTCCTCTGATTTTTCTCGCAGGTCGTCCATTGAGGTCGGCTTGACGACCTTGGCGACAAAGTCGGCTGCGGTGGCGAGCCGGTTCTGCGCCGGCGCGACCTTCCATTCCTTGCCGCTGGCTCCGTGCAAGGTGCCGCCGCTGTACCAGTCGGCGGTTGCGGGCGTCGCCGATACCAGCACGGCCATAGCCATAAGCACTGCTCGCCATCGCATGACATGCTCCTGTCTGGCTGTGTGGTTTTTGCATCGCAGCCAATGCGTCAGCCGCCCACGTCGTGGCCAGGCTCGTCGCTGCAACGCCATTCCGACACGCTGTCGTCTCGACAGCAGTTCTCTCACTTGCCCTGCGGCCATCAACATGGGTGGGGCTGCTGCCGAGTACTTCCGTCGGAGCCTGATAACCGATAGCAGGCACTCGCCTCAACCGGACGCTACAAAACTGCGGCGGGTCGGACTGTCGCGTCAACAACACGATCCGGTTGGCTGTCGGCAATCGCCAGGCGCTGCCGCCGACAGGCAGCGTCAGTGAATCTGTCCTGCCGGTTTCCAGCAGCTCTCGATTCAACCGAATCTGACTCAGCGTCGCGGGAACAGCTCGGGCAGACTCACCGCGCTCCCGCCGCATCCGCCGGCCTGCAAATCCCATCCGGCCTGGGCGGCACGGCACAGATCAGTTTCAATGTAGCGCCGATCTCCGACGCAGCCGCGCCCGACGCGCTATGCGTCGACGTCGAGGTGCGGAACAATCCGGCCACCTGCCCCAGGCGCTCCAGCGCGGCGCGCGCTTCCGCCTCGCTGGGCGCTGCCGCCTTCAGTGCGATCGTCACGCCGTCCAGGCGCAGTGCGCCCAAGGTCACCGTCGGGCCGAAGGCATCGGCGACCGCCTGCCGCACCTGCCGCTCGCTGTAGGCACCCGCCGCGGCCGGATCGCCGGCCGGGCAGATGCTTGGCTGGTCGGGCGCGGCGCAGGAGAAATACAGTTGTGTAGAAAACGCATGGCCGCCATCGCGCGGCGTGCTGCCACCACCGACGACGTAGGTGAATTCGCCGGAGTCCGACAGCAGCCGCACCACGTTGCGCGCGGATGTGGCATCGGGCGCGATGCCTTCCAGGCGCGCACCGTCTTTCCATAGCGCGACTTCGGTGATGCGGATCGACGCGGGCAGGTAGCGCGCCACCACGTCGGCGACGCGCTGGCGCGGATTGGGCGGCAGGGCTGCGGCGACGGCACTGGCGGCCGGCAGCGCGGGATCGGCTCCAGGCAAGCTGGGTGCAGGGCCGGCCAACGCGAGCACGTAGTCGCGCAGTGCGCGCGCCGCCTCGCGTGTAGGGTTGCTGAGCGGACGCGCATCGACACTACCGGCCGGCACGGCCAGACGTTCGATCGGACCCTCGATCTCGATGGGGTATTTCGCCGCCAGGGCGCCCGGCGCGCGCGCCGGCTGGTAGTAGTGCGCCTGCGTATCGGCACCGATGCGGATCGACCACTGCGTCTGTATCGTCGTGGCGGTTATGCCGACGTGGCGCGCCTGCAGGCCGTGCAGGAACATCGCACTGGCGCTGTTGGAACTGCTGCCGCCGAGGAAGTCGACCCTGCCATTGCCGCCTGCCCGCACCGGCGCATTCGCGCCGATCGACAGCAGCCCCAGGTCTACTGCCTCCAGCCACAGGCGCTGGCGTGCGCCGGGATTGAACGCGATGCGCAGCGCGGGTTGATGCACGCGATCGACCAGCACCGAAAGTCCGTTGCCGCCGAGCAGCAGGTCGTGCGCCGTGGCGATCTGCACGGTGAAGCACACGGTCGTGCCGCGGCCAGCTGCCGGCGCCTGCGTGACCGGCGTGACCGACACACCGCAGGAGCCCGGCCCGGCACAGGCCAGGGCCGCATCGGTGGTCAGCACCACATCGCGCGGCGCCGGCTGCTCGTGCGGATCGGCATCCAGCACGCGCGAGCGCTCGATCGCAGTGACGCCCTGCGTGCCGGGATAGACGCGATTGTCGCTGCCGGAAACGATGCGCACCACGCAATCCGGCGCAGTGATCTGTACATGCCGCAGATTACCCAGCTGTCCGGCAGCCGGCGCCCAGGTTCTGTCGTTGGACTGGCGCACACGGGCTGCCTGTTCCAGGTAGGCATCCGGCGATGACGGCAGCGCAGTGCCAGCGCCCCAGCCTGGCGTGGCGGCCAGGACTAGCGTTACGCCCAGCCCGATGCGGCAGCGGAAGACGGACGCAGACGCGCGGCGGAGCGTGGGGGACATCGACGGGCTCAGGGCAAGCAGCGGGGCCATAGTATGGCCGAGGAATGCGGTCTCGCGCCGCCTGCCCGGCCCGCCCTGCCTGAGCCGGCGGACTGGCCAGCCGCCGTCCCTCGCGGGTATCGCACGCGTGATAGCCGCCACTCGCTTTCTACGCTTGTACAAAACACGCAAAACGGAACATAGACAACAAGCGCCGCCGTAGACGTCATCGGCTACCGGCCTGTCGCGCTGCGCATCCACCCGGGCGGCGCGCGGCACGGCAGCGACAGGGCCTGCCAGCACGGCCCTGCCCGCGTCATGCGCATGGATAGCCGGACCGATGCTCGTCGCGCCACCAATGGCGCGCAGCGGCGCTGCCCAGCAGCCTGCTTCAACCGCTTTCGCCGCCACGGCTACGGCATGTACTTGCCGTGCTCGAGCGCAGCGATGTTGTTCCCCCTGACCCGCAACGAGGAATGCCCATGAACCAGTTTGCACCGCTCGCCGAACTCACGCCGTCGCCGTTCATCGCCGCCGAGGTGGGGCCGGATCTCGACCTCCCGCGCGATCGCCTTGCCCTCGGCATTCAGGTGTCGCTGGGCGTGGAGGCCGCGGAATTCGACTACAACAATGCCGCGCGCGTCGTGGTTTCCACCGTGCTGGGCGAAGTGCCCGTCGTCGGTGTGCTGCTCAGCGCCCTGGTCGATATTTTCTGGCCGAACCCCGAGGTCGATATCTGGGCGCAGATCGAAGCCAAGGTAGAGGCGCTGATCAACCAGAAGATTGCCGAACGCGTGTGGCAGCAGGTGAGCGAGTCGCTGGCCGGCCTGCAGAACGTGCTCGACGACTACCTCTTCGCCGCGAAGAATTTCCCCAATGACCCGAAGTACATTTCGGAGAAATTCAACGTCGCACAAGGCCATTTCCTGCACGACCTGCCGCAGTTCCAGTCCAAGGGCTATGAACTGTTGCTGTTGCCGCTGTTTGCCCAGTTTGCCAACCTGCATCTGGGCCTGCTGCGCGATGGTGCCGCGTTCGGCAGCAACTGGGGCTGGAGTGCGGAAATTCTCGAACGCATCAAGAAGCAGCTGAGCGATAACATCGGCAACTACAGCAGCTATGCCGACCGCATCTACGGCGCCGGCCTGGCCGACACGCGCGCCAAGGCACCGAGCAATCCGGCCAAGACCGAGCCGTTCAATACAGTCAACCGGTTCGTTCGCGAAATGACGCTGACTGTGCTCGATTTCCGCGCCATGTGGCAGTACTACGACATCGCCAAGTACCCGGTGCCGCCGAAGGTCTACCTCGACCGGGAAATCTACTCCGACGCCGTCGGCACGTCCGACGACAGTCCGTTCTCCATTCCCCAGGCACCGACCGCTGCACCGACGCGCGTCGTCGTATGGGGCTGGGACCGCATCGACGCCATCCAGGTCGACTACCCGCAGGGCGGCGGCCCCGACGGCAAGACCAGCACGGGCCGCATGGGCAACAGCAAGGGCGGCGCCGACGGCCCGCCCCATGGCGGTACGTTCGACATCGGCAGCAACCCGGTCACGCTGGTCCGCGCGCGCTTCGGGCACATCGTCAACGCGCTGTGGTTCCAGTTCAAGAACGGCAGCTGGAGCAACAAGCTGGGCGGCAATTACCCCGGCGGCGGCGACCGCGATTTCAGCTACCCCAGCGAGATCCTCTCCAGCATCAAGGTGATGGGTGTCAGTCGTTTCTACGGCAGCGCCAACTGCGCCGTGTTCGGCTTCAAATTCGAGAAGAACGCCCAGCCGACCGCCGAACTGCTGCAGCGCCTGTTCCGCACCGCGCCACAGGCGGTTTCCGCCACCACGATGGCGCAGCGCCTGGGCGCCAGCGAAACCGTCGTGCGCGATGTGGCTGTATGGGCGCAGCAAAACCACTGGGATGCGGCGCGAGAGCACCTGTGGACGCAAAGGGCAGCGCGGGTGCAGAAGCGCGCGGCCAACGGCAACGGCAGTAGTGCCTGAGCGTTGCGCATTCCGCACGTCGTCTCCCAGCCGGCCGCCGGCTGGGAGACTGCGCGTTCTCCGGACGTCAGCCCTGTCCACCATGAGCGACTGGCCGCGGTCGGAAAGACGATGCCGTTCTGTAGATGCCCGGCTTGGCCACCCCTTGCCGCCTGTCAATCGTAGGGGTAGCTGACCTCACGCCACGCGCAAAAGATTTCCCCGGAAGCCACCAGCTCCTTGATCCTGCCGGGCTTTCGGTGATCGGCGGGAAAAGCCTTGATTTCCACACTATCGATGCCCTGCGATCGTAGGCGCAGGCCGAACGCAACGGCATGAATCAGCCCGTCCATACGCAACGCCAGCCAACGACTGCCGTCGGCGTCCGTGCCTTCTTCGAGCCGCTGGTGCATGGATGAGCTGACGGGCACGAGCACGCCCTGCCCCGCCGGTACGACGCCCGAAGATTTCAAAACCCCCTCGACACATGCCGATGCGCGCTGAATGATTCGCTGCTCGATCGCCTCCGGAGCGCCCGCAAGCGTGAAGGTCACCACTTTGCGCTCTGTAGCCAGCAAGGATTGCACCATCACGCTGGTAGGCCGGTTGCTGAAACTGGCGCAACCGCTACCAACGGCAAGCGACAAAAACACCGGCAAAATCCGGAAATAACCTCTGCCCCATCCAAACACGCATCTGCTCCGTCCGACACCGGCGGGACCCAAAGTCGCTGGGTGGCTATTGAAACGTCAGCGTACATCTCAACACCTGCCTTCCTGTCTGTCTTTGCATCTGCACAACAGAAAGCATCGTCCCGAGCAAAGCCTGGCGGGACAAGCAAACCGGCAATTCCCGACTTGCGTTATTTCGCGTCGAAGTATGACCCCTTGCTGGTCCGCCGCAGGGTGCCGAACAAGGATGCTGTAGGCCGGCTGCTTCGCTTGGAATTGTTTCGCCAACTCCGGCCTGGCATCGTCAGCCAGTCTTGCTTTTCGGGTGGGCACGCTTGTCCGCGCCAGTGCCGCTCGAACCTGTCCGCTGTTTTCAGCCGCGCCGTGCCTCCTCGATAGCGGCTATGTTGATTTTTCTCATCTGCATCATCGCCTCGAAGGCACGCTTGGCCGCGGCGCGGTCGGGATCGGCTATCGCTTCAGAGAGCGCCCGCGGCGTGATCTGCCAGGAAAGGCCCCATTTGTCCTTGCACCAGCCGCAGGCGCTTTCCTCGCCGCCGTTGCCGACGATGGCGTCCCACAGGCGATCGGTTTCGGCCTGGTCGTCGGTCGCCACCTGGAATGAGAAGGCCTCGGTGTGCCGGAATGCGGGACCACCGTTCAGGCCCAGGCACGGAATGCCCAGCACGGTGAACTCCACCGTCAGCACATCGCCCTCCTGGCCTGAGGGATAGTCGCCCGGCGCGCGGTGGATGGCACCGACCGCGCTGTCCGTGAACGTCCTGGCGTAGAACTGCGCGGCATCCAGTGCCGTGCCGTCGTACCACAGGCAAATGGTGTTCTTGCTGGTCATGCCGTTCTCCCGTTCGTGATGGACTGGTGCGAGGCAGCGGCCGAGGCTAATGGACCTCCCGTCGAGGTAGTGTCGATGCTGCGGAACGGACGGCAGGGTCCGCCGCAGCACCTACCACCGCCACCAATGACGTTCGCATGGGCGATGCAGCAGCGTTCTATGTTTCCGGCAACTATGCCAGCACCGGCCCGCATTCAGTGACCGCGAACCACCTGCTTTTCCTGTGCGTGCTGATCGTGGCATCGTCGACTGCGTCCGCCGCCAGTTGCCGCGCCGGTTTCGGCGACATCACCGATATGCGCGAGTGCGAAACGGTTGCCCTGCCCCGCTTCATCGTACAGTTCATCGGCACCTCGCAGCCCACTCCAGGCATTCCGATGCTGTGCTGGAATTACCGCATTACCGCGAAGGAAACCGCGGCCAGCACCGAAGTGAGCCAATGCCATACCGGCGAACTGGGCGGCGAGAGAGAGTTCCAGCTCGACGGCAAGCCATATACCTTCCTGTTCGATCTGTCCAAAGGCTGCCAGCGTTCCGAACAAGGCTATTGGGTGCCACAACAGCGCGGCCACGCCTTCCTGCCGGGGGCGCGCGACTCCAGGGCGGTGCGCACCCTGCGCGACAGGGAACAGAAAGCCGAGGCTGCCTGCTACCGGCGCGGGCAAGCCAGGAAATGACGACACGGGGCGACGCGCCGCAGAAAAACCCGGCCGTTGCCGGACGAGCCTAACGGCAGAGACTGGGCAAAAGCGCAAACCGGCGCGGCCAGCTATCAGTACTTTCGTGCGCTTCGGCTGTTTTTTGCGCAAGCGCAGAAAAACCGCGGAGCGCGCTTGCTGGCACCAAACCGCACAGGCAGAGTAAGAAACTTGTACACACCTGCCCAAGGCCTGCGCCATGACCCAGCTGCAACTGACCCTCGTCAACAATTCCCCCTCGCCGACCCGCCTGGCCATCTTCCAGGGCCAGCCTGCAGACCGGCTCGCCGTGGCCTGGATGGCGAAATACGCCTATCCGGGCACGCGCCTGCAATTCAACTGGGACGATACCGACTACTGCTTCGCCTGGTCGCAGACCGGCCTGCTGGCGCCGGGCGTCAGCATCGATGCCGGCCAGATCGTGCCCGCGTCGCCGGGCGGCAGCAACCAGATCACCTTGTCGTACGACCCGAAGAACCGCATCTTCTTTTTCCAGCAGCCCCAGTCCAGCGGCCAGCCCGGCGCGTTGACCGTGCACCAGGACAGCAGCCTGCCCATCAATGCCGCCGCCGTCGGCATCGGCATGGCCGGCAAGCCCGCCTTCATGCTGCAGTCGGCGCCGAACATGAACCTGGTGTTCCAGCCCAAGCCGCGCTACTTCGTCACGGCGGGCACGCTCGATGCCGGCCAGCTGTTCGAGCAAGAGCAGGTGCAGGCGGTCGAAGTGGTATTCCCGCTCAACGTCACCGCAATGATTGCAACCTTGAACGCGGATCTGAGCTGGACCATCCAGCCCGGCATCTTCGAAGCCATCGAAGCCGACTCGGATTGAACGTGTGCTGGTCGCCGGCACCCGGCAGCCTGCAGTGGCTTGCCGGGCACGGCGCAAACCCTGGGAGAGCAAGACCCATGCGGCGACTGCGACTGCTGTCGATAGTACTGGTGGCGCTGCTCAGCGCCTGTTCCGCACCGCTGCCGCCGGAGCGCGCCGACTACGCCGGCCTCTGGCGTGCCGGCGACACCACCATCCTGATCACGCCCACCGGGCGCGTCGAATACGTGGTGCGCCGCGGCAACGGTTTCAGCAAATCCATCAAGGCGCCGCTGCAGCGCTTCGAAGGCGACAGTTTCGTGGTCGGACTGGGACCGATGAGCACGACCTTCATCGTGACCCAGCCGCCGCATCGCGATCAGGGCGTGTGGAAAATGACGGTGGACGGCGTGGAACTGGTGCGAAGCCAATAAACCGACAGTTTGGCTTGCGCAGGACGAAACGCCCTTTCCATTCACCTAACGTGTTCCAAACATTTCTGGCAGGCCACGCCAGGAAATTTCTGTCACTTCTACAAACGTGACAAGATCCATTCCGTCTTGACGTCCTCGGAAGTACCGCAGCCTTCGTGCTTTACGGCTGCGGTTTCCCCCAACGAGGACAATAACCACATGTTAACTTTAAGGCATTACCTCAAGCCTTCGGTGCTGGCGCTCGGCCTGGCGCTGATGCACAACGCCTGGGCGCAGGAGTCTTCCTCCTACATCAACCATGGGCGCATGCTGCCCGACCCGACCACGCGCATCACCAATCGCACCACGCTCGCGCCGGAACTGGGCGGCTGGAATGTGTATACCGGCCAGCTGCATTCGCATACGCGTGGTCACGACGATCCGTCCGCCGTGCTGTCCTGGCAGCGCATCTGGGGCATGGCCTGGAACTACGGCTACGATTTCTTCTCGCGCAACAACCACTCCACGTCGTGGGAAGACTACGACTCCAATCGGCCCTATCTGCAGGAATACGGCAATACCGCCGGTGCCGGCGTGGTGATGATCAGCGGCCAGGAAAACTACTACGACGGCGGCAATCATCCGCCCGGCAGCCACGATCATCCCAATCACTACAACACCATCAACGGCTGGCCCAAGCAGAAAAGCGGCAACCTGTCGGAGTTCTACGCCAAGATCATTCCCGGCTATACGCCCGATGCATCGAGTTCCATCCATGTGCAGCTCAACCATGTGGCGCCGGCCACGGCCGACTACACCCAGCTGCCGGCCGATGCCGCGCGGCGCGACACGCTGCGTCGCATCGTCGACACGGTGGAAATCGCCCACGGCGACGGCAGCGACGCGAATCACCTGACCAACCTGCGCAGCTACTTCACCCTGCTGCGCAACGGCTGGCGCGTCTCGCCGACCGCGCACTACGACGTACATGCAGAGCGCGACAACAACAGCCACTGGGGCGCACGCAATGCCGACGGCAGTCTGGTGCGTCCGTGGGTCCACTTCCCCGGCCAGCCCTACGAAGTCGTGCAGCGTGCCAACGGCGAACAGAACTTCGCGCCGCGCGGCCGCACCGGCATGGTGCTGCCGCAAGGCACGCCCTGGGGATCGAACGCCTTCCTCAACGGCCTGAGCGAACGGCGCACCTTCCGCACGACCATGGACCGCAGCGTCGGCATGTATGCCGCCGGCGACCGCGTGATGGGCGACGAATTTTCCCTTGTCGACAATTCGCAACTACTGAGATTCAAAGTCTGGGGCCGCAGCTTTGCCCAGCATGACGGCAGCCGCGCCAGCTTCAGCCGCGCGGAACTGTGGTCGCCGGCACGTCCCGATGCACCGATCAGGAGCGTCGACCTGGCCAACACCACCGATTTCGGTGCCGAGCTGTTTGCGCTGACACCGTACGAATCGGTCTACCTGGTGCGCCTGGTCGGCGCCTGGAACGATCACGACATCGTGATGGCACCGGTGTGGATCAGCAATCCGCGCGCGAAACTCACCGGCGCCAGTTTCCTGTTCCCCACACCCAGCGGCGGCCAGCTGCTGATGTGGAGTGGCGGCGGCAAGCGCGTGCAGATCCAGCGCGCCCGCGTACATGCGCCGCACTACCCGAAGAACTGGGAGACGGTGGCCGAGGTCGACAATATCAACCGCTACGGCTACGACATCAGCAACGAGCCGGTCTATACCTTCTGGCGCGTGGTCGACCCCAGCGACGCGGCAGTCGTCAGCAACGAAGTGCTGTTCACGCGGCCGAACCGCGCGCCGCTGGGCTCTTTCGACGAACTCAATGTCGCTGCCGGCAAGGTGCGCGGCTGGACCTTCGATCCGGATCACTCCACCTCGCCGATTACGGTACATGTATACCAAGGCAGTACTTTCGTCACCAGCGGCGTGACCGGACTGGCGCGGCCGGATGTACAGCAGGCACATGGCACTGGCGCCAACAGCGGTTATGAAATCCAGCTGCCGGCGAATTTCCGCACCGGCACGCGCAGCTTCTCGGTCTACGCGCTGGATCTGGACGCGGAACCGAATCCGCTGCTGGGTGGCAGTCCGCGTACCGGCAATTTCGGCCCGCCGCCTGGTGGCGAGGTGGAAGAGCCGCCGCCGCTGTGCGAACTCAAGCCATGGCTGCCGCAGTGCAATCCTGGCGGCGGCTAAGCCGCAGCAACGATGCGATGATAGGCGGCGGCCGCAATGGCCGCCGCTTCAGCGCACCTACCTCACCACCAGAGCACCACCGCCATGAGTACGATCGAACGCGCCATCGAAATCGCCGCCCGCGCCCATGCCGGCCAGACCGACAAGGCCGGCGCGCCGTACATCTTCCATCCGCTGCGGCTGATGCTGGCCGTACACGGCGAGTACGAACGCATGGCCGCCGTGCTGCATGATGTCGTCGAAGATACGCCGATCGGCTTCGACGACCTGCAGCGCGAAGGCTTTCCCGCCGCAGTGATCGATGCCGTGCGCGCCTTGACCAAGCACGAAGGCGAACGCCGCATTGATGCGGCCCGGCGCGCCGCGGCCAACCCCATCGCCTGCCGGGTGAAGCTGGCCGACGTGACTGACAATATGGACCTGAGCCGCATCGCCGCGCCGACCGAAAAAGATTTCGCCCGACTGAAAGAGTACGAGCAGGTCAGGGCTATCCTGCTTGCTGCGCTTGAAACCTGAGCGGACCGCCACAGCTATCCCAGATCGGCATTCCCGCCCGGCCCGTTGCCATGCTGACTACTGCGCAAAAGATTCGCCTCGCTGCCGCTGCTGTCGCCGCACTGGCCGCTACCTGCCTGCCTTGGCCACTGGCCAATCCCAAGCCTGCGCTGAATACCTTCAGCTGGTTTGCCCATGGCGGCCATCTGATGCCGCTGTTCATTGGCACGATGGCGCTGGCAGCATTGCTGTTCGCCGTTTCGTTTCTGTTCCGCCGCTGACCAATTGCATCTGGCCTTACCTCCCAGGTAACGGATTTCTTCGCGCCGTTGTCGCAAGATCGCGCTTCCGCCCGCACGGACGGGCCTTGCCGGCAGGACAGCGATGGATGCCATCGAGATCAAGGCCTTCGTGCCCGCACGCGATTTCGATCTGTGCAAACGGTTCTATACAGACCTGGGCTTTATGGTGGCCTGGTCATCGGATGACATGGCCTATCTGCACGTGGGCAAAAGCAGCTTTCTACTGCAGAAGTTCTACGTGAAAGAGCACACCGGGAATTTCATGATGCATCTGCTGGTGCCGGACGTGGAGGCCTGGTGGCAGCACGTGGTGGCGCAGGACCTGGCTGGTCGCTACGGCGTGCGCCTTACGCCGCCCGAGGATAGGCCCTGGGGCCTGCGCGATTTCACGGTCGACGATCCCAGTGGGGTGCTGTGGCGCATAGGGCAGGAAATCGATGGCGAAACATCCTGAGCCTGCCGTATCGCCGGAGCCTACGCGTATGCGCCTGATTGTTGCTGCTGCCCTGGTCGTTGCCGGCATCATTCACCTGCTGCCGCTGAGCGGAATGCTCGGCAGCAGCCAGCTGGCTGCGCTGTACGGACTGAACATCGACGAGCCGAACCTGGCGCTGCTGATGCGCCACCGCGCGGTGCTGTTCGGGCTGCTCGGCCTGTTCCTGCTGGTTGCAGCGTTCCGCCCCAACTGGCAACCGGCAGCGCTGCTGGCTGGCCTGATCAGCGTGGTGGCATTCCTGCTGCTGGCCTGGCCCGGTTCCGGCTACAACGCGCAGATCGCCCGTGTGATCGTTGCAGACTGGGTCGCGCTGGGCTGCCTGCTCGGCGGACTCGCAGCCTATGCCCGGATGCGGCTGCGCGCGTGAATCCCGCGGCAGCGGCAGCGGCAGCGGCAGCGGCAGCGGCAGCGGCAGCGGTTACCATGGCAGACCTTTTCGTTCTGTCCAGTCCATGAATCCAGGCCCCAACCGTTTCCTCCTCGCAGCGGCCGCACTCGACGTGGCTGCCGCTTTGCTGCATCTGGCCTGCATTGTCTTCGGCGCACCCTGGTACCGCTTTCTCGGCGCGGGCGAACGCATGGCGCAAATGGACGCTGCCGGCCACTGGTATCCGACCGTGGCGACGCTGGTCATCAGTGGCGTGCTGCTGGTCTGGGCCTTGTATGCCCTGTCCGGCGCCGGGGTGCTGCGCCGCCTGCCGTTGCGGCGCACAGTGCTGACGGCGATTACCGCGGTCTATCTGTTGCGCGGCACTGTCTTCGTCGTGCTGATGCCGTACTTCCCCGGCAATTCGCCTGCATTCTGGCTGGTCAGTTCGGCCATCTGCCTGGTTTTCGGCCTGGTGCATCTGGCGGGCTTGCGCCAGCGCTGGCGCTATTTGTAAACCTGTAGAACTGGACTTCATGCACAACACCGATGCCAGCCCTCGCGATGCATCTGCCAGTCCCGGGCGCCCACCACGCCGGCGCTGGCGCCGGGTGCTTGGCGTGATCGCCGCCATCCTGCTGGCTGGCCTGCTGTTGCCGGAAAATCCGCAGATTCCGGTACAAGGCGCCAGCTACGGCGACTGGAACCCGCAATCGTTCTGGTACGAACCCTGGGGCAAGTCCGGCGTGCACAAAGGCATCGACATTTTCGCACCCAAAGGCAGGCCGGTGCTGTCCGCCAGCTACGGCGTGGTGATCTATCGCGGCGAACTCGGCCTCGGCGGCAAGGTGGTCGCAGTGCTCGGGCCGAAATGGCGCATCCACTATTTCGCGCATCTGGACAGCTACAACGTGGTGCCGCTGCAGGTGCTCGACAGCGGCAGCACGGTGGGCAGCGTCGGCGTCAGCGGCAATGCCGCCGGCAAGCCGCCACACCTGCACTACGCCGTGCTGTCGCTACTGCCGCGGCCCTGGCGCTTCAGTTCTGCCACGCAGGGCTGGAAACGCATGTTCTTCGTCGATCCCGGTAGCCAGTTCAAGCCGGCGTCGAACTGAGCGGGGCCCTGTCAAGCGGAATGCTTTCGTTTCACGGGCGGCGAAAAGCAATGCGAATTGCACCGGCGCGACTTCGAGCAGGTCCGCCGTGGTCATTGCCTTGCGGCGCAATTCGCTGCGCTCATCGCGCCCTACTCTTGCGCAATCGGGTAGCACGAGAACAGGGAGCTAGCGACCCACTCGCGCCCTGAAAAGCCGCCCGACCATCGGCCCTCGCCCCCTGGCCAGCGCCGCGCCGAAGCGACGCCAAATCCTGCTCAGATCCCCTCGGGCCAATGC
This sequence comes from Tahibacter aquaticus, assembly GCF_004363655.1. GTDB lineage: Bacteria > Pseudomonadota > Gammaproteobacteria > Xanthomonadales > Rhodanobacteraceae > Tahibacter > Tahibacter aquaticus. The sequence continues at coordinate 173,856 of NZ_SNZH01000014.1, read as the reverse complement.
CGCGTCTCTTCCAGCGGCGCGCCGGTCTCGATCAGGCTCTTGACACTGGCGAGCAGGTGCGGCCAGCCCGTCGACACGCCTTGCAGCAGTTTCGAATCGGAATCGTCGGCTTCGTGAGTCAAGGTCAGTTTGACCGACTCGCCGACGCGTTCCAGTTCGATGGTGCAGCGCGTAGCCGGCTCGTCGCGCAGATCCGGCATGAATACATTCTTCCAGCTCAGCACCAGGCGCCGCGGCCTGTCGATCTCCAGCACTTCGCCGGCATCGCCGACGCGTCCGTCCGGAATCATCAGTTTCCACGATGCGCCTTTTTCCCAACGGCAGTCGTGCCAGCAGCCGGCCCAGAACTGGCGCGTGAATTCCGGCTGGGTCAGCGCATCCCAGAGCTTTTCCGGCGTGGTGCGCACATAGGTGACATAGACAAATTTCGCAGGCATTGCTCAATCCTCCTGGCTGTCGTCGATTTCCGCCTCAAGCCGGCGCTTGAGCTTGGCGAGCACGCGCAGGCGCGTGCGTTCGAATTTGCCGATCCAGCGATCGGCGATGTCATGGATAGGCACCGGATTGAGGTAGTGCAGCTTCTCGCGCCCGCGCCATTGCACGACGACGAGATTGGCCTGCTCCAGCAACAGCAGGTGCTTGGCGACTGCCTGGCGCGACATGCTGTGCTCGGCACACAGCTCGCCGAGAGTCTGGCCGGTGCGTGCGTGCAGGCTGTCGAGCAGAGCCCGGCGCGAGGGATCGGCCAGCGCCTTGAATACCGCATCCATGGACATGCGGCAGATGTTAGGCAACCTTAAGGTTGCATGTAAAGCAGGCACGGCGTCCCTGCGCTGCTCACCTCGGCACACTGCGCCAGCCTTGCCCCGATGCCATCGTTGCAACAGCCATCGTGCAGGCGATGGCGCCGTGCGGTATCCCGTCCTGCGGCGAACTTCCCCACACGGGCAGCAGTGGTCTCACAGCCCGCTGCGCCAGAGCCGGGATCTGCTGAACACACGCTGGCGCGAAGACGCACTGTTGCGTGGCGATTGCGCCGAACCGGCCTGAAGCGCACGCTGGCCGGCCGCTGCGCAAAAACTTTCCTGGCCATGTCGAGAATGGGCGCCCTGCCACGACTCATTCCCCGGAAGCCCATGGTGGGCCGCCCTGCGACCGGAGAAACCTCATGAAATACATGCTGCTGATGCAATTCCCCCTGGCCAGCTGGCGCGTTGGCCGCATCGAAACCTGGCCGCAAGCCGACATCGCACGGCATATGGACTACCTCGCCCGCATGCGCGCCGACCTGGAACAGGCCGGCGAACTGGTCGACACGCAAGGGCTGACCGGTCCGGAAGCCGCCCTGGAAGTACAAGCCAGGGCCGATGGCTCGCCAGCCATCACCGACGGTCCTTTTGCCGAGGCCAAGGAGTTCATGGCGGGCTATATGATTGTCGATGTGGAAAATGCGCAGCGCGCCTGCGACATCGCGGCGCGCTGGTCGCACGGCCCCGACCCCGGCGGTACGCCGCTGAATTTCCCGGTACAGGTGCGCCAGGTGATGTGCGCCTTCGGCAGCGAAGAATAGAACGCGGCCAAACGCAGCTGCCGCAGGCTGCCTTTCTGTTGCGAGGGCCGCACGAAGCGCTCGCGCCGGCTTGCTGCGGGGGCGGTCCGCGCGGGCCGCCCAGTGGACTACGGCTTACCAACGGGACGACGCGTGAATAACCCGGGCAACCCCTGCGAACACCTTCTGCGCGAACTCGCGCCGCAGGTGCTGGCCATAGTCATTCGCCGCTACGGCAACTTCGGCGCGTCCGAGGATGCGGTACAGGAAGCCTTGCTCGCCGCGGCCCTGCAATGGCCCGGACAGGGCGTGCCCGATCACCCGCGGGCCTGGCTGATCCAGGTCGCCTCGCGCCGCATGAGCGATCATCTGCGCGCCGAGATCGCACGCCGCCAGCGCGAGAGCGAATTGTTCACCCACGCTGGCGCCGACACGCAGATCGCCGCGCCGGCCGAATACGTCGACGACGGCGACGAAGACGACACCTTGCCCCTGCTGTTCATGTGCTGCCACCCCGCGCTGAGCCCTGCCAGCGCAATTGCACTGACACTGCGCGCGGTCGGCGGCCTGAGCACGGCCGAAATCGCCTGCGCCTTCCTGGTGCCCGAAGCCACCCTGGCCCAGCGCATCAGCCGGGCCAAGCGCACCATCCGCGATTCCGGCATTCCGTTCCAGACCCCGACGGTGCACGAACGCGAGCAGCGTCTTGCCGCGGTGCTGCATGTGCTCTACCTGATCTTCAACGAAGGCTATGCCAGCGCCAGCGGCCCTACGCTGCAGCGCAACGACCTGGCCGCCGAAGCGATACGCCTGACACGGCTGCTGCTGAACCGCCTGCCCGATCACGCCGAAAGCGCTGGCCTGCTCGCGCTGATGCTGCTGACCGATGCACGCCGCGCTGCACGCTGCGGCGCCCAGGGCGAGCTGATTCCGCTGGCCGGGCAGGACCGGCGCCGCTGGAACCGCGCCGCCATTGCCGAAGGCATTGCGCTGATCAGCCGCACCTTGCCCCGGGGCAAGGTCGGTCCGTATCAGCTGCAGGCTGCGATTGCCGCCGTACACGACGAAGCCGGCCGTGCCGAAGATACCGACTGGCCGCAGATTGTTGCCTTGTATACGGTACTGCTGCGCATCGACGTCAATCCCATGATCGCGCTGAATCACGCCGTCGCGGTGGCCATGACACAAGGCGCGACCGCCGGACTTGCCCTGTTGCGGCGGCTGCAGCAGGACACTCGCATTGCCAACCACTACCGCCTGATTGCGGTCCACGCCCATCTGCTGGAAATGGCCGGCGAGCGCGCGCAGGCAGCGGCACAGTTCCGCGCCGCCGCGGCACGGACGCCCAGCGTGGCGGAACGCAACTACCTCAGCAAGAAAGCGGCGGGCAATGAGGCCGCCGGATAGCGAATATCGACCGCCCGCGCCAGGCCGCCCGAAAAGCACGGCCACGCTGGCTCAAGCCAGCATGGCCCTCTCCGCCGAGAGAGAGGGCCGCGAGTCTGTCGGTCAGTAGCCCAGCCCGTCGCAATCCACATCGACATAGCCCTGAGTAAAGGTCCAGGCAATATCGCCCGAATTGACGACGGATCGCGAGTGACGATGTATCCGGCGACGGCAGTCGAACCACCATTCAAGTCTTTGCACAGCCAGACCAGGTCGTCTTCCTGCGCATTGTTCGCCTGTGCCACTGCGACCGCCTTGGCTAACCAGGAGGCACCGCTGCTGGCACCGCCGGTACAGGTCTGTCAGCGATCCACATAAATTGCCGCCGATGCCTGCGCGCTGACCAGGGCGCCGCCGATCAAACCGAACAGAAGCAACGCCTTCATTGCCTTTCTCCTCGCAGTATGGCCTGCGCGAATGCGCTGGCCTGAAACCGTTCGTTGTCGCTCTGCTGCGCGAATTCGCGCTCGACGCTGGCGCGGAAACTGACGATTTCCGTCGCCGTCGCGCCGTTGGCCTGTAGCTGTTGCAGCCAGGCCAGTTTGTAGGCCGCCGCACGCAGCGGGTCTGCCGCAGTACCCAGGCCGCGTGCATAGGCATCGCCGAGCGCGAGATAGGCGTCGGCATAGCCTTGCGCAGCGGCCTGCTGCAGGAAGCCCAGTGCGCGCTGGCGCTGTTCGCCGCGCCGGTTCTGCAGGCGCGCCTCGAGGCTGCGCTCGCTGCCCGGATCGAGCAGCGCATAGGCAACGCGCAATTCGTTATCGCCGAATTCGGCACCAACGCGCACGACTTCCCAGTCCGAGGCGAGCTGGCGATCGCTGTAGCCGCCGCAGTCGCGCATCAGTTCGTCCATCGCACGGCGATTCATCAGGCTTTTGCCCTGCTCCGGAATGCTGTCGCGCAGCCGGGCATATTCTTCCTGCGATGGGCGCAGACGGCAGCGGCTCAGGCCCGCATGCAGCAGCCGCGCCGCGCACGTATCGCCGTTTTTGGCCGCCTGCAGCAACGCATCGAAGTGACGCGCACCGAGCGGCGCCGCCGACAGTTCGTTGGCGGCGAACTCGGCCAGTACCTGTTCGAACAGCGCGGGCGCGCCAGCGCGCACAGATGGCATGGTGGCGCGCACTGCCGTCGCGTCGGCGGTATCGGCATTTGCCCCGGCAACATCGGCAGTGCTGCCTGTGCGCCCTGCCTTGTCGTTACTGGCCGGTTGCAGGCGCGGCCACGCCAGATAGAGCAGCAGCACGGCGCCGCTCAGCAGCACGGCAATCCCGTAACGACGCAGTCGATGCGACGAAAATACCATCGTGAGGCTCTCCGTTCGTATACGTCGGCGCAGCAACCGGAGCCGCATCGCCGTCATCTGTACCTGTGAATCTTTACAGTCTGTGCATCGGTCGAAAAATGCTGCATTGCGGCAGAAGAGCCGCGCACGTTTGCCACGCTGCGACAGCTACTCTCGCAATTCGGCAGCGGATGTGATCACTCGTTTTCGTGACCGAGTTCCGATCTGCCCGATTGACGGCCGCCGCAGCGCCGGCAGCGGCGATTGCTTGCTGCAACGGCGACACCGCTGGCATCTGCAGCAGAGAGCAGAACGGCCCCCTGCCGAAAAGGCGAGAGGGCCGCCGCTGCCGTGCCGGATCAGACGTTGAAATCGTCGCAGCCCGCGTCGTAGCCAATCGAGCTGTGCCACGAGATATGGCTGGAATTGGCGACCGGATCATGCACGACGAGGTAGATGCCCAGCACCGAGTAGGTCGGATTCGACTGCTTGCAGACCACGAGATAGTCATCTTCCTGGGCATTGCTGGCCTGGGCCAGCGCCACCGCGGCGGCATACCACGATGCGCCGGTATTGGGGCCGCCTGTACAGGACTGGCAGCGCGCGTAGTGCTCGACCGCCGATGCTTGCGTGCTGACCAGGGATGCCGCCACCAGACCAAAAACCAACAGAGCCTTCATTGCCTTTCTCCTCACAGTCGGCCAGCGCGGATGCGCCGGCCAGAGATCGTTCGTCGTGCGCTTTTGCGGCGCCTGACAGAGACTCTCGAGATCTGGCAGACAACGTGATCAATACCGTTTTATTAACAATGCACTTCTTTCAATCTGCGGCATCGCTTCATCGGCGCGGTGTGATCGACACAGCTTGCCCGGGGCCGGCGCGGGCAGGCCCCGGACCCGGCTTGGCCATGCCTACACAAACACTTCGCCATTGCCTGCCCACGCTGCCGCCAGCGATGGTGCCGGCGCAGTGCCGGTCACCGGCCGAGGCGCGCTTGCATGTCTGGAGCGGGCTGACATAGGGTCGCAAGCCACGCCCCCTGGCGTCGTCGAGCAGGTAGCTGCCGTGAGCAAGAACGTGCTGTTTCTGTGCAGCCAGAACCGCCTGCGCAGTCCCACTGCCGAGCAGGTGTTTTCCGACTGGCCGGGCATCGAGGTGCAGTCGGCCGGACTGAACGCCGAGGCCGAGGTGCCGCTGTCGCCGGAGTTGCTGCACTGGGCCGAGCTGATCTTCGTGATGGAGAAATCCCATCGCAACAAGCTGGCGAAGAAATTCCGCGCGCACCTGAACGGCAAGCGCGTCGTCTGCCTGGATATTCCCGACGAGTACGACTACATGGATCCGGTGCTGGTACAGCTGCTGCGGCAAAAGGTCACCCACTTGCTGCCGGGGCCGCGGCGAAGCGAACTCGTATGAACGAAGACATCGGCATCTGCCGCCTCAGCGGCGAACAGGCCAGGCAATCGGTCGAGGCGCTGGCCGACCTGCTGGCCGACTGCGTCGAAGGCGGCGCCTCGGTCGGTTTCCTGCTGCCGTTGCCGCGGCAGCGCGCTGTGGCGTTCTGGCACGCCGTCGCCGACGCCGTCGCGCGCGGCGAACGCCTGTTGCTGGTGGCCCGGCATGGCGACGGACGCATCGTCGGCACCGTGCAATTGGTCGTCGCCCTGCCCGACAACCAGCCGCACCGCGCCGACGTGGCCAAGATGCTGGTGCATCGCAGCGCGCGCCGCCGCGGTGTAGCGCAGCGGCTGATGGCGGAAATCGAACAGCTGGCGCGCGCCGCGGGAAAAAGCGTACTGGTACTCGACACTGTCAGCGGAGGCGATGCAGAACGGCTGTACCAGCGCGCGGGCTGGCAGCGTGTCGGCAGCATTCCGAACTATGCACTGATGCCCGACGGCACATTCTGCGCGACGACCTATTTCCACAAACCGCTGTAGTGGCCTGCAACGGACAGATCGGAAGCCAATCGCTCGTCCGATTTATCCGTTGCAGGCAATCGGCCGCGCAGGTCCGCCGTCTCGCGCGTCAGAGAAACATGCCGCCCGAGGCTTCGATGCGCTGCGCATTGATCCAGCCGCTGTCCGGCGCCAGCAGCAGGGCAATCGCGCCGCCGATATCGTCGGGCCGGCCGGCGCGGCCCAGCGCGGTCTGTGCAGCGACGAACGCGTTCAGGGCGCTGTTGTCGCGCACGGCACCGCCGCCGAAATCGGTCTCGATTGCGCCAGGCGCCAGGGTGTTCACGGCGATGCCGCGCGGGCCAAGTTCCTTGGCGAGGTAGCGCGTCAGCACTTCGATGGCACCCTTCATCGCCGCGTAGGCGGCATAGCCCGGCAAGGCAAAGCGCGCAAGGCCGCTGGAAATATTCACGATGCGGCCGCCATCGGCGAGCAGCGGCAGCAGGCTCTGGGTGAGGAAGAACACCCCTTTGAAATGCACGTTCATGAGTTCGTCGAACTGCGCTTCAGTGGTGTCGGCAATGGTCGCATGCGCGCCCACGCCGGCGTTGTTGACGAGGAAGTCGAAACTGTCGCGCTGCCAATGCGTCTGCAATTGCGTGTGCAGCGCCGTGGCGAAGGCAGCGAACGTGCCGACCGCGCCGACGTCCAGCGCCAGCGCAACGGCCTTGCCGCCCAGGGCTTCGACCTCGGCCACGGCGCTGGCTGCTTCGTCGGCGCGCTGGCGATAGGTCAATACGAGGTCGACGCCCTGGGCGGCGAGCTTGAGCGCAGCACTGCGGCCCAGGCCGCGGCTGCCGCCGGTAATCAGTGCAATCTTGCGTGTCATGGTCTGCTCCGATCGGGGAAAAGCGACACCGGGCGGTGTCGTGGCGCCATTGTCATTGCCGGATCGTGGCGGATAAATGCGGACTATCCGTTTAGACTGTTCGCCAGATCCGAATAAATGGCCTGCCGCATGAACCTGTTCGACGCGGTCCAGATCTTCCTGCGCGTAGCCGAACTATCGAGCTTTACCCAGGCCGCCGACCGGCTCGGTCTACCCAAGGCCTCGGTCTCCACCGCGGTACAGCAGCTGGAAGCGCGGCTGGGTACGCGCCTGCTGCAGCGCACGACACGGCGCGTGCAGCTGACCCAGGACGGCCAGGCGTATTACGAACGCGCGCAGGATCTGCTCGCCGACGTGGACGAGCTGCAGAGCATGTTCCAGCTCGGCGAGTCGGCGTATACCGGCCGCCTGCGTGTCGACATGTCCATCGGTCTGGCCAGCAGCATCGTGATGCCGCGACTGCCCGGTTTCCTCGCCACGCACCCGGGGCTCAGCGTGGAACTGAGCAGCACCGATCGCCGCGTCGATCTGGTACGCGAAGGCTTCGACTGTGTCGTGCGCGTGGGCACGCTGGCCGATTCCAGCCTGGTGGCAAGGCCACTGGGGCGCTTCCGCATCGTCAGCGTGGCCAGCCGCGCCTACCTGGAAACCCACGGCCGGCCGCAGCGGCTGGAAGACCTTGCCCGGCACCAACTCATCGGCTATGCCAACGTGCTCGGCGCACGGCCGGAACCCTTCGAATACGTCGATGCCCAGGGCCAGGTGCATACCCTGGACATGCCGGTCTCGCTCGTGGTCAACAATTCCGAAGCCTATCGTGCCGCCTGCCTGGCCGGGCTGGGCCTGATCCAGGCGCCCGATGTCGGCATGCGAACGCTATTGGCAAAAGGTGAACTGGTGGAAGTATTGCCGCAATGGCGCGCCGAGCCGATGCCGGTTTCCATCCTCTACGCCCACCGCCGCCACCTGCCCAGGCGCGTACAGGTTTTCATGAACTGGCTGGCCGAAACGATCGCGCCCTATCTGATGCGATGAGGCCGCCGCGGCAGGTTAGGCTTTACGGCACTGCGAAGCCCACCGGAAAACAGGCCCTCATGTCCAGCGACAACAGCTTCATCGACTATCTGCAGGAACTGCTGTCGGGCCTGGGCAAGGTCAGCCTGCGGCGCATGTTCGGCGGCCATGGCATCTACTACGACGGCCTGATGTTCGCGCTCGCCTTCGAGCAGCGCCTGTTCCTGAAAGTCGACGCCGAAACACGCGCCGCCTTCGCTGCCGCCGGCTGCGAAGCCTGGACGTACGAGGGCAAGGACAAGACGGTGCAGATGAGTTACTGGACGGTACCCGACGAGGCGATGGATTCCACCGAAGCCATGACGCCCTGGGCGCGGCGCGCGTTTGCCGCCGCGCTGCGCAAGGCGAATGCGAAACCGTCGGCCAGGCCGAAAGCAGCGAAGAAACCGGCGTCCGCTGGCAAAGCCGCCAAGGCAGCTGCCACGCCCAGGGCCAAGGCGGCCAAAGCAAAATCCGCAGGCCCCAGTGAAACCAGCGCCAGAAATTCAACGCGCAAGCCGCGTGGCTGAACCGGCCGCGCGGCTTGCGCCCTGGTCTATGCCCCCAGATCCCAGGCCGCCGCCGAATCGTACAGCGCCGGCTCGGCCTGTACCGACAGATGCACGTGGTGGGTATGCCCATTGCTGCCGGTATATGCACGCCATTCCCAGGCCGCGGCCTCGCCGATCGGCGAGGCATTGCAGATGCGCCGGTTCCAGATGATGTATTTGATGCGGCTGTCGCGGCTGTTGCGCAGCTGCGTGGCCAGCCATTCGCCGTCGCAGCCGTTGGCCTTGTCGTGGGTGATGTCCATGGCCGACACCACGCCCGTGTTGCCGGTGCGTATCCAGGGGTTGTGATCGGACGCGCGGGTCTGGTGGCTGGGATCGCCAATGGTGCCGTCGCTGGCCTTGCTGCGCAGCGGGAAGCGCGTGTTGATCTGCTGGCGCAGCTGTAGCAGGCTGGCCGCGACGCGCCAGTTGCTGACGCCTTCGAGCGATGAGACGTCCGCGGCTTCCAGAGCGTTTTCGTCGAGCGCGACAGCGTCGGCAGCGGCATCGTGGCCCGGATCTACGACCGTGGGCTCGCGCCGGCCAGCCACGCTTTCGGTTTCTACCCCGGCTACGCCGGCCTGCTCCAGCACGTCGCGGAACAGCGCCGCCACGCGTACGAAGCTCGCGTCGGTGGGATGCAGCTCGTCGGCCCAGTGACGCAGTTCGCTCAGCGTGCCGCGCACATCGACATGCCAGGCATTGCGGAAGGCGCCCTGGGCATTGTTACCGCCGCAGACGCGCTGGATGCGCTCGTTGAAGCGGTCGATCAGCAGGGAAACGATAGCGCGGCGCAGGGCCGGGTCAGCAATGTGCAATTGTTCGCGCATCGCCTTGCCCATCCATTCGTCCTGGCTGGCCCAGATGGCATGGCGCGGGTCGCCGGGTGCGCCGCCGGGAATGGCCCGGTCGTAACCGTGACAGAGGATAGGCAGGCTGGGAAACTCGCGCGCCACGTTGCCGACCACCTGGCGGTAGCAGGATTCGATGAAATCGAGCTTTTCGCGCACACCGTCGGTATCCAGGTACCACTCCACCGGGCGGCCGGCCTCGAACGGCCGCACGATCTGGCCGATGATGGAATTGCCCTGGGCGTCTTCGCCGACCACGTCGTTGCCGCCGCCGGAAAACAGGAAGGCCCGCACCTTGCCCTTGTGCTCGCGCAGCGCCTGCATGTACTCGGCATTGTCCAGCACCATGTTCTGCAAGGTGTCGCCGGCCGAATCGACGCTCCAGACGTTGTACCACTCGTCCACATTGTCGATCACGTCCTTGAGCATGATGGGGAACTGGAACCAGGAGTCGCCTTCGGACACGAGTATCGGGCGCGAATCGCCGCGGCCGAGGCGCCGCTTGAACTCGCGCTTGCGCCGGGAACGGGCCCAGGAGTTGGCCCAGTCCATCATCATCGCGCCTTCCAGGCCGTCGCCCGGTGCGGCGACATCGACCGTGTCCGGGTTGGGAATGATGGACGGCGCAAACGGCCGCGATGCGTTCGGCGCCGCGGTGAAATACGGCCGCAGCTCTTCGTCGCTGATGCCCGGGTCGCGCATCTTGCGCTGCAGCTCGGCCACCGAGATGCGCGGCGCGGCGGCCGCGCGCACGCCTTCGGCGAAGGCGGCGCCCTGCAGGCCGGCTGCGGGTGGCGAAAGCACGGCCAGCACCTGCTCCGCACCAGGCAGTGGCCGCAGCCGCGGGCGCGGCATGCCTTCCAGCCCGGCCATCTCCAGCGGCGCGGCGACGTCGTAGCCGGCACCGGCGATCTCGCGGCTGAAAATATCCAGGATGCGCGGTTTGTCGGCGGCCAGCAGATCGGCGCAAAGCCAGACGCGACGGCGGAACTCGTTGAAGCGCTGGCGCACTTCGCCGGGTGGACGGCCTTCGCTGGCGACGCTGCGCACAGACTCCCAGCCGTCGCGCACATCGGGAATGCGCGCGTAGTCGGCCCGCTGTTCCAGTGCTTCCACGGCGAAGACGAAATAGGGAAACGGTGCCGGCTGCCTGTTCTTGTCCAGCAGCTTGTAGTCCTTGGCGTCCAGGCTGTATGCGCCCGGCGCCAGCGTGCCCTTGGGCACGCGCGCCACCACGTAGGTGCCGGCCTGCCACTGCGCCTGGCCCAGCGCGATGCCGATTTCCAGCACCGAGCGGTTCTGGTCGAACAGCAGTTCGGCACCGCGGCGCAACGGCGCCAGGAATGGCTCGATCTGGCTGATGAAGGCAACGCCGGCGGCCTTGCTCAAGTCGCCGAGCAGTTCCAGATAGGGTTGGGCCAGGTCGGCCGCACCGAACGAAAACAGGCCGATTTCCAGCTCCATGCCACCGCGATACGGCACCGGCCCGAGCAGGGGCTGGTCGAGCACGATCAGGCGCTCCGCATGCGCCGCGTCCAGCGCTTCGAACACCTTGTTCGGCGCGACCACGCTGAGCACTTCCTGCTCGCCCTTGCGCCGTTCGATGAAATTGAAGCGCGCATGCACGACCGGGCTGTATTTGGTAGTCCACTTGCGCACATCGGTAATCCGCGCGGCACGCAGCGAAATGCGCACGTAGTGGCTGTCGGTGGCCAGATCCAGCGGCGGCTGTTGCGAGGGCAGGAACAGGAATTCGAAATCGGCGGTTTTTTCGCCGGCGAGCTTGCCGATCAGATCCTTAAGAAACGACATGGCGTTCTCCTGCGGCCAGACAGCACGGGAAGGTGTATGGCAACAACGTCTTGCGGAGGGCAACGGCGACAGCGGCCGACGGCCGCTGCAGGCAGAAGAGGATTTACTCCTGCATCGCTACACGTGTGTGTCGCGCGGCGATTCTCTCAGGGAAGAAAGGCAGCCGTGGCGGCTTGCCGGCGACGGACCAAGGTGTCACCACCCTGCCCGATCGCTAACCGGCACAGGCACAGGCACCATCGGCGGCAAGCGCTTCTTCCTGCCTGTGTCGGCCGGCGTGGCAAAAGGCAGAACTTCACGGTGCGAAAAAGGCGCCGAAGCGCCTTTTGGGAAAACGGCCTGGTCGATGGCCCGACCGCTGCAGGCGCGCGCCGTTCAGTGACTGCTGAACTGCAGTTGCGCCGTGTCGTAGCCCAGCTCGCGTGCCTTGTCGAGCAGCAGGCCCCGCTGTACGGAATCGATGGCCGGCTCGCGCGTCAGCAGCCACAGGTACTTGCGATCTTCGCCGCCGACGATGCTCCAGCGGTAGTCCGGATCCAGCGCCACGACGCGATACTGCGCCTGAGTGAAGGGCAGCCAGCGCAGCCCCTTGGGCATGAAGGTCACGGCAAGCTGTCCCGGCTGGCTCAGGTCCGGCACTGTGGCCAATCCCTTGGCCGTTTCCTCGCTGCCGTCAGCACGCACGCAACGGTTGGTCACGTTGATCGAACCGTCGTCGTTGAGCGCATAGCTCGCACTGACATCGCGCACGCAGTCGCGCTGAAAACGGTTCGGCAGGCGGGCCTGCTCGTACCAGGTGCCGACGTAGCGATCCAGTTCGATCGACGGCACGGTAGGCGCGTCGGCGACGATGGAACTGGCGGAGGTCAGGCCAGCCATTGCGAGGGCAATGGCAGCGGCGATCTTGCTGGGCAGCGAGGCTTCCATGACGGGTTTCCTGAGCGCTCAGGCGACGTTGCGCAGGGCCAGGCGGCGGGTGGCGTCACCGGCCCGCTGGATGGTCAGCACATGCTTTTTCAGTGCGGCGCGCACGTTCATGTCGGGGTAGTTGGCGAACAGTGCTTCGATGCGCTGCATCAGGTCCATGTCGAGGGCATGCAGCTCGCGCGCCGCAGCCTGCGGTCGGCGGCCGTCGAACTGCCCGGCGATAGCCGCGAACACCGACGGCGGTTGCTCGCCGTCCAGCCGCGCCGCCGGCACGGACTGCTGCAGGGATTGCAGCAAAGCCGACTGGGCTTCGGCAGAGAAGGCGAAGGCATGGCGAATCTCGGCGTCGAGCACCGAGCGCGACGCATGCAGATAGAACTCGCGCGCATCGGCCAGATGACGGACGGTTTCGGCCAGCAGCTGATGGACGTCTGCGGTGCGGTAGACAGAACGGGTCGGGTTCATGCGGGACTCCTGCGGCTAAATTCGCGTTGCAGTCATCCACTCAGCATTCGTGCCAATCGCCCAGACCGGCATAAATCACCGCAAAACCAACAAATTACTGAATTATGCCGAGGCCGGTCACGGGGCAGTTTGCAAGATACCGCCTGCAGCCTGTGCAGGCTGCAAGAACTCGGCAGGTCATTGCTCGGCCCGGCAGCAGCAAACTCAGCCGCCGCCGCTGAACTCCAGGCTGCGCTGCAGCTGCCGGCCATCGGCACCGGTCACGCTCATCTGCACGGTCTTGCCGGCCAGCAGCGCGCGCGGTGCGATGAAGGTGGCAAAACCCTCGGACGAGACACGCAGCACGCGCTGGCTGCCGTCGGGCAATTGCACGGAAACCTTCTGTGCATCCGAAGCCACGGATATATCGACGATCAGCATTTCGTCGGGCTTGCCCGCGGTGGCGAACTCCCAGCGCGGCTTCAGCGCCTCGCCGCGCAAGGTATCGAATACGACCCGGCCCGGGCTGGCCTCTATCGCGTCGCGCTGGCCGCCGTGCCACTGGCTGCCCAGGCCCAGGCCGACCAGCAGCGATGCGGCCAGCGCCAGTCCGGCGGCCAGCGCCGGGCGCCGCCGGCGCGCGGGTACCGCTGCCGGCAGTGTGTTGTCGGCAGGTTCTGCGGCAAGCAGCTCAGGACCAGCGGCGGCCAGGCTGTCGCGCAGGTCGTTGTCCGCCTCGATGTCGCGCAGAAGATCGGGCTTGTCCAGAACATAGGCTTCGAAACGGGCTGTTTCGTCGTCGTCCAGACTCCGATCCAGATAGCGTGCCAGCCAGGCCCGTTCCAGCCAGGCAGACGCGCGCGACGATAGATCAAGGTCGATCATGGGGACCTCCGGTACATCGATTTCGGCCCCTGCAGAGCACTAAGTGTCGTCATGCGTGCGATTGTCTCATTCGGGCCGGCCCAGGCCGCGGGATTCGAGAATCTCCCGTATGCGTTCGCGTGCACGGTAGGCGACACGATGAAAATGCGAGGGATCGATACCCAGGATGCGACAGACGTCTTCCTTGGAATGCTCCTCCAGATAGAAGCGCTGCAGCAATTCGCGGTCGCGCAGCTTCGGCAGGTGGCGCAGCAGATCGCGGATCGTGTCGGTGAGCTGGGCCGAGTGCAGGTTTGCCGCCGGATCCTCGCCGTCGCTCGCCGTGGCCGCGGCCTCGATCGGCAGAGTGTCGCCACGCCGGCCGCGCTTGCGGTATTCGGCCCTGCAGACCAGGACGACGGTGGAACGGATAAAGGCAGGCAGGGCATCGGGCTTGTCCAGCTGGCGCGCACGCAGGTGCTGCAGCACGATGAGGACCACATCCTGGGCGAGGTCGTCCACCTGCGGATCGCGCGGACGGCAGGCCCGGCGTACCAGCTGCTGGATACCGTTGCGGAACCTCTGGACGAAGAGGTCTTCGGCTTGCCGGTCTCCCTGGCCTATGCGTTGGACCAGTTCTGCCAGCGGCATTTCGCCATCCCTTCCTTCGCCCATGCTTCCCCCAATGCCGCTTAACCGAATAGTAGCGATCCGGCACTGTGGCGCCAACACGCGGCTTGCAATTCTTGCAAGCGACGGGGACAGATGAATTCTTATAAATCCAGAGGGTTATAACATTGGCCCGCGCGCAGTTGGCGAAAACACCTCGGGCTCTTGCACATAAGCCGACCCGATCGGCGAGAGCCGGCAGCAAGGACGAGGCCGGCACCGGGCCAGCGGCGGGCCGGGCCGGCCTGCCGCCGATGAGACTGGCAAACCAAGCTAGCCTTCCAGTTCCTGCCAGCGCGCATAAGCGACTTCCAGCTCGGCCTGCAGCGCCGCCAACTGCTGGTTCAGCGCGACAATGGCCGGCTGCGGCTGCTGGAAGAACGCGGGTTCGTTCATGGCTGCGCTCATTTCGCCCAGGCGTTTTTCCAGCTGTTCGATGCGCAGCGGCAGCTGCTCCAGCTCGCGCTGGTCCTTGAAGCTGAGCTTCTTCTTCGGTGCGGCGGTTGCCGCCTCGAACTTGGTCAGCGTGGCTGCAGCGGGTTTTTCCGCCGCGCGTGCGCGCGGACGCTGGCGCTGCCAGTCGCTGTAGCCGCCGACATACTCGGCAATGCGGCCGTCGCCTTCGAGCACCAGCGAACTGGTCACCACGTTGTCGATAAAGGCACGGTCGTGCGAGACCAGCAGCAAGGTGCCGGAATAGTCGCCCAGCAGGTCTTCCAGCAGTTCCAGCGTTTCCACGTCGAGGTCGTTGGTCGGTTCGTCCATCACCAGCAGGTTGGACGGCTTGGCGAACAGCTTGGCCAGCAGCAGGCGGTTGCGTTCGCCGCCGGACAGGGCGGTGATCGGCGCACGTGCGCGATCCGGCGTGAAGAGGAAATCCTGCAGGTAACCGATGATGTGCTTGCGCGAACCGTTGATCTCGATGAACTCGCGTCCTTCCGACACGTTGTCCAGCGCGTTCAGGTCGTCGCGCAGCTGGATGCGGTG
Source organism: Tahibacter aquaticus (assembly GCF_004363655.1). GTDB lineage: Bacteria > Pseudomonadota > Gammaproteobacteria > Xanthomonadales > Rhodanobacteraceae > Tahibacter > Tahibacter aquaticus. The sequence goes on along the minus strand of NZ_SNZH01000014.1, from coordinate 158,631 downwards.
CTGGTCGAAATAGGCGATTTCCAGATTGGTGCCCAGGCTGATCTCGCCGCGGTCGGGCTGCAGCTGGCCCAGCATCAGGTTGAGCAAGGTGGTCTTGCCCGAACCGTTCGGTCCGATGATGCCGACGCGGTCGCCGCGCTGGATATTGCAGGAGAAATTCACCACCATCGGGCGGCGCGCAAAGGCGAAGTAGACGTCCTTGGCCTCGATCACGCGCTTGCCCGAACGGCCTGCATCGGCCAGTTCCATGCGCACATTGCCGCCCAGCTCGCGCCGTTCGGCACGCTCCGAGCGCATCAGCTTGAGCCGGCGCACGCGGCCTTCGTCGCGGGTGCGCCGCGCCTTGATGCCCTGGCGGATCCACACCTCTTCCTGCGCCAGCAGCTTGTCGAAGCGCGCGTTTTCCTGCGCTTCCGCATGCAGGCGCTCTTCGCGCCGGCGCAGGTAGTTGTCGTAGTCGCCGGGCCAGCTGGTCAGCTTGCCGCGGTCGATCTCGACGATGCGCGTGGCCAGCGCACGCAGGAAGCTGCGGTCATGGGTGATGAACACGATGCTGCCGCGGAACTGGCGCAGGAACTCTTCCATCCAGGCGATGGATTCGATGTCCAGGTGATTGGTCGGCTCGTCCAGCAGCAGCACGTCAGGCGCCTGCACCAGGGCCTGGGCCAGCAGCACGCGGCGCTTCATGCCGCCGGACAGTGCGGAAAACTCCAGGTCCTCGGGCAGGTCCAGGCGCTGCAGCACATCGCCGACGCGGCGGTCCAGATCCCAGCCGCGCACCGCTTCGATGCGCGCCTGCACGTCGGCCATGGCATCGGTATTGCCCGGCACGTCCAGGTGATGGCTGAGGTGATGGAACTGGGCCAGCCAGGTGCCCAGCTCGCCCAGGCCCTGGGCGACCACTTCGAATACCGTGCCGCTGGTGTTCTGCGGAACCTCCTGCGCCAGCCGCGCAATGCGCGTGCCGCCTTCGACCTGGATCACGCCGTCGTCGGGCTTGATCTCGCCCGCGATCAGTTTCATCAGGGTCGATTTGCCGGCACCGTTGCGGCCGACGACGCAGACACGCTCGTTCGCGTCCAGGGTGAATTCGAGCTGGTCGAGCAGCAGAGGTCCGCCGACGCTGTAGTCGACTTGGCGTAGTTGCAGCAGGGGCATTGCGGTTACCGCGTGATTCGGGGCGCGAAGGATAGCGCGCAAACGCGTTATTCCGCGGATTTCCTCGTTCCGGGGCCGCGCCCCCGCCGTCCGCTGCTGCAACAGCCTGGCTGCGGCCCGCCTGACGCGGCGGTTTGCCTGGGCCAGGCTGTGCTGGCTGGCTCGGCGAAAGTCTTGCGTGCTGCACGCGCCGGCGCAGGACTTTCGTCATTTACCGCCGTCGCTGTGCCGGGCTAAGGTCGCCGCTTCGCCCTGTCTCGATACTGTCATGACCGCACGCCTGCGCTGGTTCGCTGCCGTACTGATTTTCCTCGCCCTGCCGGCGATCGCCGCCAAGGCTCCGGCCGACGCGCTGGAAGGGCTGAACCGCAAGGACGGTTTCTTCGAAGTCTGGACCGATGCGGCCAAGGGTCGCGTACTGCTGGGCGTGGAGCGGCTGGACACGCCGTTCCTGCTGGTCAGCTCGCTGCCCCACGGCCTGGGCTCCAACGACGTCGGCCTGGATCGTGGACAACCCGGCAATGTGCGCGAAGTGGAATTCCGCCGCGCCGGCCCGCGCCTGCTGCTGGTCGAGCGCAACACCCGCTTCACCGCCAGCAGCAGCAACTCCGCCGAACGCACCAGCGTGCACGAGGCGTTTGCCGAATCGGTGCTGTGGTCGGGGGAAGTCGTTCCTTCCACCAAGAGCGATCGTGTACTGGTGGATTTCTCCACATTCCTTCTCGGCGACCGCCACGGCGTGGCGGACCGGCTGGACGATACCAAGCAGGGCAAGTACAGCGTCGACAAGGAGCGCAGCGCCGTACTGGTCGACCAGGCGCGCAGCTTTCCCGACAACACCGAACTGGAAGCGCTGCTGACCTTCCAGGGCGACGGCAAGGGCGATTTCGTCAGGCAGGTCAGCATGGACCCGGCCTCGCTCAGCCTGCGCCAGCATCTGAGCCTGGTGCGCTTTCCCGCCGCCGGCTATGTACCCCTGCCCTATCATCCGGCCAGCGGCGGCTTCAGCCAGGGCGGTTACGACTTCTCCCAGCCCTTGGCCACCAGCCTGGAACAGCGCCTGCAGCCGCGCTTCCGCCTGGAAAAGATCAATCCTGGCCCGGCCCCCAGCGCGGTAAAGAAACCCATCGTGTTCTACCTCGACCCGGGCACGCCCGAGCCGGTGCGTTCGGCCTTGCTCGACGGCGCCAACTGGTGGAAGACCGCGTTCGAGAAAGCCGGCTATATCGACGCCTTCCGCGCCGAACTGCTGCCGGCCGGCGCAGACCCGATGGATATCCGCTACAACACCATTCTCTGGGTGCATCGCGCCACGCGCGGCTGGTCCTACGGTGCGGCACTGACCGATCCGCGCACCGGCGAAATCATCAAGGGCGCCGTTACGCTGGGCTCGCAGCGCGTACGCCAGGACATCCTGATCGCCGAAGCCCTGCTCGCGCCGTACGGCGCGGCAGCTGCGCAGCAGCGCCAGCCCCAGGCCGAGGCGATGGCCCTGGCGCGCCTGCGCCAGCTCGCCGCGCACGAAGTCGGCCATGCGCTCGGCTTTGCCCACAACTTCGCCGCCAGCCGCGGCGGCAACGGCTCGGTGCTGGACTATCCTCACCCGCTGCTGCGCCTGGACGACAAGGGCGAGGTCAGCCTGCAGGACGCCTACGGCATCGGCGTCGGCCGCTGGGACGAATTCGTCGTCGCGCATGCCTACGGCGAATTCCCCCGCGGCGAAGAAGACAAGGCGCGTGCCGAGCTGCGCCGCCAGATCGCAGCGGCCGGCGTCGACTACATCAGCGACGCCGATGCGCGCGCCAGCGGAGCGGCCCATCCCGACGGCGTGCTGTGGGACTACGGCAGCAACTCGCTGAACAGTTTCGACCAGCTGCTCGCCGTGCGCCGCCGCGCACTGCAGAACTTCAACACCGGCGTGCTGCCACCGCAGCGCCAGCTCGGCGAGATCGAGGCACGACTGGTGCCGCTATACCTGCTGCACCGCTACCAGACCGAAGCGGTGGCGCGCCTGCTCGGCGGCGCCAGCTACCGCTACGGCCTGGCCGGCGACACGGTCGCCGGCACCAAGCCGGTAGCCGCCGGCGAGCAGCGCGCCGCGCTGGAGCGATTGGTGCGCAACCTCAGCGCCAGCGAGCTGGCCCTGCCGGCCAACGTGCTGGATATTCTTACCCCGCCCGGCAATGACTACGACCGCTCGCGCGAATACTTCGCCACGCGCAGCGCACCGGTATTCGATCCGCTGGCCGCTGCCGCTGCGGCCAGCGCGCAGACCCTGCAATTCCTGTTCGACCCGGCGCGCCTGAACCGCCTGGCCTGGCAGCAGGCACGCGAGCCGGCCCAGCCCGGCATCGCCGATCTGATGAGCACTACCTTCCGCGGCACCTGGCAGCGCGATGCTGCCGGCGACAGCGCTCCGGGTGCCGCCGCTGTACAGATTGCAGCAAACTGGACAACGCTGGATGCGCTGCTGCAGCTGCTCGATGGCGGCAGCCTCAATGCGCCGGTCGAGGCCGAGGTACGCAGCCAGCTGAAGAACTGGCAGCAATGGCTGGGCAGCAGCGCCGGCACGCCGGCGCAGACCGCCAACCGGCACCAGGCCGCGGAACTGATCGGCAAATACCTGGCCGATCCGAAATCGGTGAAGCTGCGCGCACTGCCGGCGGTACCGCCCGGGGCGCCGATCTGACGGACGGCGCAAGTCGCTGCGCTCGTTTCGCCCTGCTCAGGTACGCCGCCCCGCGCGGTGCGGGGCGATGTCGCGTAGGGCGCGATGAGCAACGCAATTGCGCCGCGAGCTATCGATAACCGCCGCGCATATTCGTCGCGATCGGCACGGAGCCCGTCACCCGGCGCACTGCCGGGCGTCTCAGCCACAGTAGCCGTACAGCGGCAGGAATCTGGTGCATCCTGCAGCGGCGCACAACCCGTCCGCGCGCTGCTGCGGGCAGGCGGCGGGTCAATCGAAACCATCCGCGAAGGTCAGATCGTTGAAGTCATAGGCCATGCAAGGCGAGAACTCCGACGTATTGCCATCAGTATCGATGGCGATGGCGGAGACGACGCGGCCAGCCAGGCCACCAGCCAGCGACACCGGAATCGATAAGTTCGCGCTGCTGTAGAAACCCGCGACGAACGGCGGCGCTGTGGTAACCGAGGCAGCACCGATCCAGAACCGCCCTTCGCCATGTCCGCTGCGGTCGCAGGCTTCCGATGCGCAGATTTGCACAAGGTAATCGCGGTTCGGCGGTGCGTTGATGGCACCGCTGGCCACACCGCTGTTGAAACTGCCGCTGGCGCTGCCGACCAGCGGGAAGTTCTGCACGCCGTCGGAATTCTGCAGAGGGGTGTTGTTCGGCGTGACGCCATCGACGTTCATGTCGATGCCGAGTGCCGCATTGTGGCAAATGCGATTCGTCACGAGACGATTCGTCGTCCCGTGCCGAATTCAGCGCCTGCTGGAGACTGGCAGTGTTGTTCACGCACCAGATGGAATCCGCATGCAGCAGCGGCGCGGTGAACATCGCGCAACAGAACAGCAGCAATGCGGCCAGCGCGCGGCGCGGCACCGATTACCTCGCCACGCCAGCCCTGGCAGGGCGCCGCACGGCGGCAACGGCGGGCAGAGCGAGCAGAGGGACGGCCGGGCGGCCGGCCTGCGTTTGCGAGGACAAATACGATGTGCTGCCGCACATGGCGATTTCTCCAGGGGTTGGCGACAGCGGAAAAAAGCCGTCAACCCGGGAAATCCGAACGCAGAACCTCTGGCGCGAATGCCAGACACTGCTCTTGCTCAGGCTGGGCCCGCGGTGCCAAGGCCCGATCGGCGCCCTGCGCAACAGGTATACAAGGCACCCGATGCGGCAGCAGCGCCGGCCAGCCAGCCACCTTTCAGCGCGAGTAGCGCCAGGAAACCATGCGCCCGTCCTTGTACGGCATCACGCCATGGAACGGCCGCGGGTCCGCATCGAATACCAGGGGCAGGAACTGACGGTCGCCTTCCCACATGGGCAGTTCGTAAAGACGGTCCAGGTCCACCCATTCCAGCGCGCCTTCGGCATTGCTTTTCAACGGTGTGCCTTCGAATGCGGTGATAAGGAACAGAAAGCCCAGCCAGTCCTCGCCCTGCTTGCCGAAACCTGGCCAGCTGAGGGTGCCGCGCAGTTCCAGTGCGCTGCAGTGGATACCGGCCTCTTCGAGAATTTCCCGGCGCATGCCTGCCAGCACGTCTTCGTCGGGTTCGATCTTGCCGCCCAGGCCGTTGTACTTGCCCAGGTGCATGTCGTGCTCGCGCGCATTGCGATGGATCATCAGCACCTGGCGGCGGTCCGCCGACAGCACGTAACCCAGGGTGGCGACGATAGGTGTATACGGCATTGCAAAAAATTCCTGAAATATAGTTTTTTATTTTGCTTTCAGCGCGCTTTCGCGGCTGATCAGATACAGCCCGCTCAGCACGATGATGCCGGCGCCGAGCAGCATCATCGCATCGGGAAGCGTGCGGAAGAACAGCCAGTCCAACCCCAGCGCCCAGACCAGGGCGGTGTATTCCAGCGGCGCAACGACCGAGGCCGACGTCTCGCGGAACGCTTCGGTGACGCAATACTGGCCGATCGCACCGCTGACGCCCACGCCGAGCAGCAGCCACCAGTCCTGCCGCAGGATAGGCTGCCACTGCGGCCAGGCCACCGCGGTGGCGAACAGGCTGAGCAGGGTCAGCATCCAGAAAACCATGGCCTGGGTGGTGTCGGTACGCCCCAGCGCACGCACGCTGATCGCACTGACGGAATAGGCGAATGCCGCGGCAATCATCGCCAGCCCGCTCAGCGACAGCATGCCCCTGCCGCTGGGGCGCAGTATCACCACCGTGCCGATCAGGCCGACGCCGATCGCGCTCCAGCGCCGCCAGCCCACCTGCTCGCCGAGTATTGGCACCGACAGCGCCGTGATCATCAGCGGCGCAACGAAGAACAAGGCGTAGGCCTCGGCCAGCGGCAAGGACTGCAGCGCATAGGCGAATGCAGCCAGCATCACCACGGCCAGCACGCCACGCAGCAGGTGCAACGACCAGCGCACGCGGATCAGCTGGCCTACTCCGCCGGAAAGCAAGGCCCAGCACAGGATCAGCGGCCACGAGGCGAGTCCGCGCAAGGCTGCCACCTGGGCCGGCGCATAGTGCATGGACAGAAACTTCAGGCCCATGTCCATCAGGGAAAACGTGGCGACGGCGCCGAGCATGCACAGCACGCCGCGCAGTTGGATAGTCATGGCTGCGAATCGAATTGCGGATCGCGCACGAAAACACAGCCTCTGCCGCGGCACAAGAGCCGCCTGCAGCACATCGGCCGGGACGCGGCCGCGCCGGCGATGTTATCGGCACGTGTTGAAAGGCTGGGACTTCGTTCAAAGCATGCTTAGGTCCATGCAGGCATGCTCGCGCCTTGTCCGGTACGAGGCTGCACATGAAATTCCGTTATGCGTTCGTCGTCGCCTGCATCGCCCTGAGCGGTTGCGTCACCACCAGCACGCGCAGCGTGCCCGAGGCATCTGCCCCTGTTGCACCGGACGACCGCTACGAAAGCGTGGCCGGGCGCGATGCCGCCACCATCGACCCGCTGCGCGCCGCGCCGGCGCAGGCGGCAGAAATCCTGCCAGGCAAGAACCCTTCCATCGACCAGGAACAGCTCACGCCGCAGTCGTACGTACTGATCGGCAACAGCTATCACCGCCGCAACGACGAGGCCGCGCGCGGCTGGATCGCCGCACAGGGCCGCGACGTCGGCGCCGACAAGATCCGCTGGTATGCCAGCACCGATGGCGGCGAAACCGCGCTGAGCGCGGCCTATTACGTCCGTCTGCGCCTGGTGTTCGGCGCCAGCTTCCGCGACCTCAATGCGCAGGAACAGGCCCAATTCGGCAACGGCGTGCGCCTGGGCGAGATCGTCGGCGACAGTCCCGCCTCGCGCGCCAACCTGCGCGCCAGCGACGTGGTCAGCGCCCTCGACGGCGTGGCGGTACGCGACCGCGCCGGCTTCCAGCGCCTGCTCAGGGACAACATGGGCAAGGTGGTCAACCTGAGTCTGTCGCGCAATGGCGAGCCGCTGCAGCGCAAGGTGAAGCTGGGCCGCAGCTTCGCCGCCACGCCCTGACCATACGCGCCGGGCAGGCTGCACGAACGCCCCGGACAATTGGGCAGTATGCCCTGGCAGCACTGCCCCGCCCGCCAATAATTTCCAGCGGCCACAACAACTTGGCGCACAAATTCGGCTGGCACGAAAACTGTTGCTATGACTCCGACCAACACAAAGGAGTCGGGTCATGGTGCGCAAGACAACGTCCGTCGAAAAAGCTCCGCGCAAGACCGCCGTCGCCAAGAATTCGTCCAGCAAGGCCGCTGCGACTACGGCAGTAAAGAAGTCCAGCGAGATCAAGCCCAAACGCGCGCTCAGCACGACCGCGCAAAAGTTGAAATCGCCCAGAGTCCTGGTGCCGCTGGCCGTGGCCGTCGGTGTCGGCGTCGCCGCCGTGGCACGCCTGATCAACGGCAAAAGCGGTAAAAGCTCCAACGCCTTGCCACGCCTGGCCAAGGAAATCTCGCCGCGCTTCTCCGAAGCCGTGCACGCGCTGGCCGACCTCGGCCGCGAGCTGCGCGCCAAGGTGCGTTGAGGGTAGCGCCATGAAAAACCTCATTGCTCTCGCCCTGCTGGGTTTTGCCGCGAACAGCTTCGCCCAGAGCCCGGCCGTGCCGCACGACCCAGGGCTGCGGCAAAACACCTACCGCTCGGCATCCGGTGGCACGGTGACGGTGACTACGGGCCAGCCGCCCGCCGGCCCGGTCATTCCCAAGCCGAGCTTTGCCGCCCTGGACCGTAACGGCGACGGCGGCATCGAGGAGACCGAAGCCGCCGCCTACATCACGCTTGCCAACGATTTCATCTACGCCGACCACAACCGCGACGGACGCATTTCCGCCCGCGAATTCAACCGCTGGTAGGCCTCATCACCTGCAAGGAGCATTGCCGATGAAAACCCGAGCTTTGTTGCTGATCGCCGCTCTCGCCCTGCCCGGGCTGGGCCTGGCGGCCAACCGCCACGATGCGGAAATCGCCCTGACTGCTGCGCAAAGCTCGCTCGAAGCGGCCGAACGCGCAGGTGCCGTGGAATTTGCCAATGTGGAAATCACTACCGCACGCAGCGGCCTGGCCAGCGCCCAGGGCCTGGCCGAGCGGCGCGACTGGACCGAAAGCATGCTCGCTTCGGAAAAGACCCAGGCCGATGCCCACCTGGCCGAAGCGCGCAGCCGCCAGGCCCGTGCCGAAGCCACCACACTGGAAGTCGAAAACGCCGTGCGCACGTTGCGCAACGAACTCGGCCGCGGAGGCTAACTCATGAATATGCGCAAACTTGCACTTGTGGTTTCTTCAAGCCTGCTGCTGGGTGCATGCGCCAGCATGCCCCGCGGCCCGGCACCGGAAGTGGTGCGCCTGCAGGGTGAACTGCAGCGACTGCACAGCGACCAGCGCGTCGCACCGAACGCCCAGGCAGAACTGGCCAAGGCCGATGCCGCCGTCTCCGTGCTGGCCCGCGATGGCCGCCGCCTCGACGAGGAACTGTTCGACCATGGCGTCTATGTGGCCGACCGCCTGATTCGCACAGCCGAGGCCGAAGGCCTGGCCCGCTTTGCCGAACGCCACGCACAGGAACTGGGCCGCGAACGCGAGACCTTGCTGGCCGAAGCGCGCTCGCGCGATCTGGCCCTTGCGCGCGCCGATGTCAATGCCGCCACCACAGCGGCTGCCATCGCCCAGCAGCAGGCCGCACAGGAACGCGAAGCGGCTTCACAGGCACGCCTGGATGCGCAATCGCTACGTGCGCAGCTGTCCGAACTGCAGGCCAAGGAAACCCAGCGCGGCATGGTTGTCACCCTCGGCGACGTGCTGTTCGAAACCAACCGGGCCGAACTCAAGGCCGGTGCCACGCGCAGCCTCGACCAATTGGCCCAGGCGCTGCGCAGCGACGATCGCGGCACGGTGTCCATCGAAGGGCATACCGACGCTACCGGCTCGCGCGAACACAATGTCGACCTGAGCCTGCGCCGTGCCCAGTCGGTGCAGTCGTATCTGGCCGGTCACGGGGTCAATCCGGCGCGTATCAGCGTACGCGGCATGGGCCCGGACTTCCCGGTTGCCGATAACAACAGCGCGGGCGGACGTCTACAGAATCGCCGAGTCGAAGTGATCGTCCAGAACACGGTGGCGGTGCGCTGAAAAACTGTCCATCCGGCGGCCGCCCACTAGTGGTCGCCGGATGGCCTGAGTAGCCAGCGCAAGCCGACAGCCAGTACCGGCGGAAGCCCGCTCCGTACCACTTTTGCCAAAACTAAAACCGCTTGACCGTCTCGCCGAACGACGCAATCCGCTCGGGCGGCAAGGCCTCGATCACCTGCTGTGCCGCCTGCAGCGGCGAGCCATGGCGCGCATCGAAAGGATAGGCCCCTTCGCCGTACGGGCCCCATTCCTCAATATCGGTATGCGCAAAGATTGCCGCCGTCGGCGTACCGCTGGCCCGCGCCAGATGCATGATGCCGCCGTCCAGGCACACAAGCAGCGACAGCTGCGACAGCACACCGGCCAGCTTGCGCACACTGCTGGAGTAGTAGCAGGGATAGCGCGAATCCAGCAGCGACACCGCACTCGCCGGCACGATCTCGATCAGGCGGAAATCGCGCAGATGCGCATCGATCGGCGGCATGAACTGCTGCCACCACGCGCGCGGCAGCAACTTGCCGCCAGTGGCATTGGCAAATATGCCGACCACGCCGCGCTGACCGCGTGCAGGGTCGGACTTGGCCGCGATCCGCGACAGCAACTGCGCGCCGGCGTCCTTTTCCAGTTGGCTCAGGCGCAGGTCGAGCGGCGGAAAAGCCTGCTGCGGCTGCTGCGCGGCGGCACGCAACAGGTGTACCGGATACTGGCCGTTGTGACGTGGCGCGCCGGACGGATCGACGCTGTGGCTGATCGCGCCGCTTTTGCTGCCGCCGGCAAACCCCAGCTTGTTGCGCGCATGGCTGCGCAACAGCAGGGCTCGGCCGGTCTGCGAGCGCGGGTCGGTATCGATGGCCAGGTCATATTCCTGCCGGCCTAGCTGGCGCAGGCCACGGGCCAGCGCCAGTGGATGACGCAAGCCGCGCCGCGGCAAGGCAATGACGCGGCGTACGCTGGCATAGCCGCTGAACACTTCTTCCGCCACCGCATTGCGCGTGACGATGTCGACTTCCGCCCCCGGCCAGGTCGCCTCGATTTCCTGCAGCAGCGGCGTGATCAGCAAGGTATTGCCCAGGCTATGGCTGGAGCGGCAGATCAGCACGCGGAAAATATCGCCCGACAGCGGCGGCGCGGCATGCCCGTCGGCGGCCGTCCTGGTGATTGCGCGCATGCCCAGTTGGGCGGCGCGCCGGCGAAGCTGCTGTATACCCATCAGCCCCTCCGCCACAAGCGACTATGCGGGGATGTAGTGGCGCGCTGCCTGTTGCAGTGCGCCGCATACGGGAACAACGCGGGCGATGGCATGACTCTGTGTACTCCCTCAAATCGGTTTGCGCCGCTGCGCCAGACTGGATGAACAAAGGAAAGCGCTGCTGCGCCATGCGCCGACGACTGGCCAGCCGGGGCCGGACGCGACCGCACCTGCCGGCTGTCCGAGCCCCGCGTTGCGCGTAACGGTCCAGCTATTTTCCGCGAAGAACCGGGCAAACGAAGTCTGAACATTTCACCGCGGCTTCATGGCGTTGAACGCGGCGAATAGTCCACGCCCTGCCGTTCAAAAAGCAATGGCCACCGCTCCGGCGTGCAATACGCGCCGATCAGGTAGCCGAAAGCTCCGCCAGCCACCGCGCTGGCCTGACTGAGGCTGCAAGTGTTGACGAGCCCACTGTATGCACGGGCCGCAATGTAGCAATGGCGGGTTGGCGTAAACGCCTGAAACACGGAAAACCCGGAGTCGCCGGTTGCCGCGAGCGTGGACAAAAGCCACTGCCGGCGGCAGCAGCACCCCCTGCTCAACGCAGGCGAAAGCGCGGCGAAAATTCGCCGCAAACGCGGCCTGTTCTTTGATTCAGGGCGCGCCCTGCAACAGCAGCAACAGCCCTACGCACCGGGCAGGCATTCGGCAGGTTTGCATTCCGCCCAGACCGGCCGCAGCGCCAGCGGCGGGCAACGGCGCGCGCATTGCACGCGCGCCGTGCCATTTTCAATGGTGTCCGTAGACGCCGCCGCCCTTGCCGTCGGGCAGTACCATGCGCACGTTCTGCATCATGCCCTGGTCTTCGTGATCGAGGATATGGCAGTGCAGCACGTATTCGCCGATGTAGCGCTCGTAGCGCGAACGCACATGCAAGGTATAGCCCTGCTTGACGAAAAGCGTGTCGCGCCAGGTGCCTTTCAGGTTCGCGTACTGCGTATCTGCCGGTACCGCCGGCGTGGCCTTGCCCGCGGCATCGACGCCAGCCGGCTTGGCTGCCTCGCCGGTCACACTGACATCCACGCCGCTGGGATCGAGGATCTTGTCGATCTGGAACGGATTGACGTGGATATGGAACGGATGGTTCGCCAGCTTCGAGGTCAGGATCCATTCTTCCTGCCGTCCCAGCACCAGGGTGCGTGCCTCGTGCGGATCGTAGGCCTTGCCGCTGACCATGAACTTGCCGCCGGCAATATCGAACTCTACCCGCTGCGGTTCTTTTTCCACCGTGGTGATGTCTTCGTGCGGTACGAACTTGTCCAGCTGCAGCTTGGCCACGTCATCGCTGACCTTGGCCTTGACGGCGTCCGGCATATTGCGCGCAGCCAGTGCGCCCAGCTGCTTGATCACTTCGGCGCGCATCTCCTTGGCCGCCACCGTGCCGCCTGCATCGACGCTGACCTTGCCCAGCACCTGGCGGGTTTCCACCTGCTGGCCTATGGTCGCCGTCGCTGCTGCAGCGGCGTCGATGACGCAGTAGTCGCCGGCTTCGGGAAACAGCATCAGCACGTCGCTGCGATAGCCCGGCTGCAGGATGTTCTCTGTCTTTTCGATGATCTTGCGGTGAGTCAGGCCATCGCTGGCGATTTCCCATTGCGGCAGCGGATCGCCGATGCAATTGGCCTTGACCCACTTGTCCTGGTCTTCCACGCGCAGGCGATCGAAGCGCGGCGCGTTGGCCTTCATTTTCTTGAACTGCAGCGCCACCGTCGCGCGCACGCCGGCGTGTACCAGGCGCCAGCGTTCCAGGCGGCCGCTGCGCGCACCGGCGAAGGTCGGCAATACCTGGCCGTTGATGCTGGTATAGCGGTTGGATTCGATCCAGCTGCGGCTGCCGAACTGGTCGTAACTGTCGATGCGGCCGGTATCGCCCTTGTCGCAGATCCAGGCCACCACTACGTCCTTGCCCTGGCTGTCTTTCTCGGTCTTGGTCTTGATCTGCTGCTTGCTGTCGCGGCAGGCGTACTGCACCTGCTGCAATTGCAGCAGGCGTCCCGGCATGGCCGCGCCGTCGGCCTGGGCCAGCAAGGTGTCGACGTCGCCGTTGTCCTCGGCCGTGGGCAGGCGGCTGCCGTGGATGATCAGGCTGCCGGCCATGCCGCTGGATACCTGCAGCGCGGTAGAACCGTGCAGATGCGGGTGATACCAGAACGTGCCGGCCGGATGGTCAGCGGGAATGTTGTATTCGTATTCGAACGACACGCCGGGACGCACGGTGATCAGCACGTTGTCGCTATTGCCCGAAGGGCTGACCCACAGCCCGTGCGAATGCAGGTTGGTCGAATTGAAGCAGTGCGGAATGTTGATGTTGTCGGCCGCCACCTTGCCGCAGTCCGGTTCGGCCTGCAGCTGGTTATTGAGCTTGACGCGCACGGTTTCGCCGGGCTGCACCTCGATCAGCGGCGCCACGAACGGAATCGGCGGATTGGTGCCGGGGCTGCGGTAAGAACGCAGTTCCACCGTGTCGTCCTCGCCCGTGGCCGGATTGAAGATCTTGGACGTGGTCAGCACGATGTCCAGTTCCAGCCGCGCCTCATGATCGGGTACCGGCGGCAGCCGCCGGGGGGCAACCGATTCGTTGCCGGTCAGCAGGCGCTCGGCAGTACGCTTGATCGCCGCCCTGACCGGCCCCTGGTCGACACGCTCGGCCGCCACGGCCGGTACGGCGACAACCAGGCCAAGCGCCAGCGCACAACACCAGCTAATGCGTTTCGCGCGCGCAGCCGGACGCGGCGCGCAACAGGCACGCTTCGAAGTCATTTGGTTTTCCCCTAGTCGATGGAATCGCGGGCCCGCCACCCCAGCGGTCGCGGTGCCACGCTAACACAATCGAGAAATTGCGACAAAAGCTATCAATAGCCAGCGGACGCCTTACCGCGCCGCTGTCGGCAGGCGGACGCCAGCGCAGCTAGCGCTGGAACTCCTCGTGCAACACCACCGACGTCGTCACCGACGCCACTTCAGCCTGTTGCGCCAGCCAGTCGCGCAGTTCGTTCAGCGCGCCCAGCGACTCGGCCTTGGCGCAGAGGATCAGGTCGATGTCGCCGCCGATGGAGCAGCAGCCGCGCAACTCGGGCCGCTCGCGCAGGCGCCGCACCAGGGCCGTGGCCGGCGTCTGCTTAAGGCGCAGCGACAGATAGGCCTGCACGCCGCCGTCGGGCCAGTCCACTTCGGCGCGATAGCCGCGGATCACGCCGCTGCTTTCCAGCCGCGCCACCCGCTCGCGCACCGACGAGCGGGCCAGGCCGACCCGCGCCGCAATCGTCTTCAGCGGCAGGCGTGCATTGCTGTACAGCAGGTTCAACAGCTGTCGATCCTTGGTGTCTAGCGTATTCATGGGGTAGCCCGGTCAAAGTGGCGGTGGCGGGGGCCGCATTGGCGGCACCTGGCGAGGCACGATTCGCGTCCAATAAGGCGGCGCAGGGCGTGCCTGTCCACTCTCGCAACCGCGCAACCGCCTGTCATGCGGCAACCGGCGCGAGCCGCGGCGATTTCGGTATGAGATTGCCGGAATGTGACGGGCGTCCGCAGCACTATCCGCGCCGGCCGATTCCCGCCTGGCATCCGCCATTTTGGCCTTGCGCGCCGCAGCGTAGCGGGCAGCATTATTCTGCGTATTTTTTGCTTTGTATTTATTTTAAGTACAGATCAAATGTTTTGCGATTCCAGCGGAAAATTGCCGCGAATATGACAATACGGTGACCAGCCACCCTCCTAGATTGCACGCCGCGGCAGCCAAGAGCTCGCAAAGCCCGCTGCCGCGAATGCGGGGAACTCATCATCAACCGGAGGGGATTCATGTCACACCATGTGCGTTACCGAAGCCTGAAATTCTGTACCACCCTGCTCGGCGGCAGCCTGCTGCTGGCCGGCATGGTCAACGCCGCCGATCCCGCTGTCCTGCGCGACCGGGGCCAGACGGCCAAGTCGGCGGCGCTGGAACAGCTCGCCCTGCCCTCGTCGCATCTGCAGAAGCAGGCACGTTCCAGCGCCCAGCGCGCACCGACGCCGGCACTGCACAGCGGCCACCGTTCCGACTACGACCTGCCCGACGCACTCAGTGCCAAGCTCGCGCGGCCTTCGGCAGCCGGCGATTTCGCCAAAGCCGACTGCAGCACCAGCCAGTTCGCCAACCTGAGCGGCAGCGCCCTGGTCACGGCGGTGAAGGCGGCCACCAGCGAATGCATCAACGGCCTGTTCAACCTCAGCGGCAGTACCGCCACCGGCACGTTCCGCGAAGCGCAGATGGTCACCATTGCCACTGCGCTGCAAAGCGCCGCCGCCAGCTACAACGGCACGAACAGCGGCTCGGCCCTGCAGCTGATCCTTTTCCTGCGCGCCGGCTACTACGTGCAGTACTACGACCCCGCTACCGTCGGCAGCTACGGCACCAGCCTGCGCAATGCCATCCGTCCGGCGCTGGACGCGTTCGCGGCAAACGCCAGCTTCGGCCTGGTCAATGACGCCCACGGCGAAGTGCTGGCCGAATTCGTCACCCTGATCGACAGCTCGACCGAAAACGCGCGCTATCTGCCGGTGGTCAAGCGCCTGCTAGGCAACTACAACCCCAGCGCCTATGCGCCGTTTTTCTGGATGAAATCGGCCGTCAACAACAGCTATACCGTATTGTTCCGCGGTCACTACGACGCCGCTTTCGTCAGCGCGGTACAGGCCGACACCTCCATCGTCGACACGTTGTACAACTTCGCCAACGCCAACTTCAGCCAGCTGGGCGGCAGCGACGACTACCTGGTTTCCAATGCCGGGCGCGAACTCGGCCGCTTCCTGCAGTACACCGGCAGCCTGCAAAGCCTTGCACGCAGCCGCGCCAAGGCACTGCTCGACCGCAGTTCGGTCACCGGCAACACGGCGCCGCTGTGGGTAGGCCTGGGCGAGATGGTCGACTACTACGACAAGGCCAACTGCAGCTACTACAACCTGTGCGATTTCCAGCAGCGCCTGGAAACCGCGGTACTGCCCATCAGCTACAACTGCAGCTCCACCCTGCGCCTGCGTGCGCAAAGCATGAGCCAGACGGAAATCAACACCGCTTGCGCCACGGTCGCGGGCCAGGAAAACTATTTCCACACCCAGGTCGCCAGCAACCGCGTGCCGGTGGCCAACGACAACAACAGCGCACTGGAAATGGTGGTGTTCGACAGCAGCAGCGACTACGGCACCTATGCCGGCGCGCTGTTCGGCATCGATACCAACAACGGCGGCATGTACCTCGAAGGCGACCCCTCGGTCGCCGGTAACCAGGCACGCTTCATCGCCTACGAGGCCGAGTGGCAGCGTCCCAGCTTCGAAATCTGGAACCTCACCCACGAATACGTGCACTACCTCGACGGACGTTTCAACATGTACGGCGATTTCTCGGCCGCCATGGCGCAGAAAACCGTGTGGTGGGTGGAGGGCTTCGCCGAATACATGTCCTACAGCTATCGCAACCTCGCCTACAGCGAGGCGACCGCCGAGGCTGCAGCCGGCACTTATCCCATCAGCACCATTTTCCAGAACGATTACAACAGCGGCACCACGCGCGTCTATCGCTGGGGTTATCTTGGCGTGCGCTTCATGTTCGAGAAGCATCGTGCTGACGTGAGTTCCATCCTGGGCCTTTTCCGCCCCGGCAACTACACCGGCTATGCCAGCTTCATGAATGGCCTGGGCACCCGCTACGATACCGAGTTCCGCAGCTTCCTCGCCTGCGTCGCCAATCCCTCGGGCAGTGGCTGCAGCGGCGGCAGTGTCAACGTGCCGCCGGTGGCGAACTTCAGCTTCGTGGCCAACGGCCTGGGCGTAACCTTCAGCGACGGCTCCAGCGACAGCGACGGCAGCATTGCCTCGCGTAGCTGGAGCTTCGGCGACGGCACCAGCTCCACCGCCACCAACCCGAGCAAGACCTATGCGAGTGCCGGCACCTACACCGTCAGCCTCAGCGTGACCGACAACGCCGGCGCCAGCCATAGTGTCTCGCGCAGTGTCACGGTCAGCAGCGGTGGCGGCGGCAGCAGCGAACTACAGAACGGCGTGGCCAGGACCGGCCTGACCGCAGCGGCCAATGCCAAGCTGGCCTTCACCTTCGACGTGCCGGCCGGTGCCACCAACCTGCGCTTCGTCATGAGCGGCGGCAGCGGCGACGCAGACCTGTACGTGCGCTACGGCAGTGCGCCGACCACGACGGCCTACGACTGCCGCCCGTATGCGGGTGGCAACGCAGAAACCTGTACGATTACCAATGTACAGGCAGGCCGCTACCACGTGATGCTGAATGCCTATGCCGCCTTCTCCGGCGTCAGCCTGGTAGCCAGCTATACCGCCCCCAGCGGCGGCCTGGCCGAGTGCAGCGGCAGCGACCTGCGTGTACTGGGCAAGAACTGCCAGCGCAGCAACATGTCGGCAACCCAGGGCAACTATGCGTACTTCTTCGTCAACATACCCGCAGGCACCAGCCAGCTGCGCATCCGCAGCAGCGGTGGCACGGGCGATGCGAACCTCTACGCCAACGCCGCGACCTGGGCTACTACCAGCGCCTACCAGCAGCGCTCGATCAATGCCGGCAATAGCGAAACCCTGACTATCAACAATCCGCCGGCCGGGTATTTCTACATCAGCCTGCACGCAGCCAGCGCCTTCAGCGGGGTGACCATTTCGACCGAGTACTGAGGAAGATCCACACCCGCAGCCGGCATGCCGTTCGCGTGCCCGGCTGACGGCCGCAACCCGGTCCGGGCCCGGCTACGCCGGGGCCGGACTTGCCGTTCTCCAGCCTGTGCCTTGCCGGCACAGGCTTTTTCTTTGGCGACCTGCCGCCACGGCACCGCTGCAGCCTGTGCCGCCTCGCTTATCATGCGCAGCCTTGCCGCAACGCCCCTGCCCATGACTGTCAGTAATTCCTGCGAACCCATCGATGTCGCCGTGATCGGCGGCGGTCCTGCCGGCCTGATGGCCGCCGAAGTCGCCTGCGCCGCCGGACTGCGCGTGCAGCTGTTCGACGCACTGGGCTCGGTCGGGCGCAAGTTCCTGGTTGCCGGCAAGGGCGGACTCAACCTCACCCACTCAGAACACTTTGTGGAATTTATTGCACGCTTCGGCGTGCGTGCCGGCGAGGTGGCGCACTGGCTGCGCCGTTTCGACGCAGACGCCCTGCGCGCCTGGGCCGGCGAACTGGGCGTGGAAACCTTCGTCGGCAGCTCCGGCCGCGTGTTTCCGCTCGACCTGAAGGCTGCGCCGCTGCTGCGCGGCTGGGTACGGCGTCTGCGCGAACAGGGCGTGCAGTTCCAGGTACAGCGGCGCTTTCTCGGCTGGGACGATGCAGGACAGCTGCGCCTGGCCGATCGCGACGGCAACGAAACCGCCGTCGCCGCGCGCGCCTGCGTACTGGCACTGGGTGGTGCCAGCTGGCCGGTACTCGGTTCCGACGGCGCCTGGGTTGCGGTGCTGGCGGCGAACAATGTGGATATTGCACCTTTGCAACCTGCCAACTGCGGCTTCGACCTGGCCTGGTCGGCGCATTTTTCCAGCCGCTTCGCCGGACAGCCGCTCAAGCCGGTCAGCCTGAGCTGGCGCGGACAGGACGGTACGGCACAGACGCGCCAGGGCGAATTCGTCATCAGCGCCAGCGGCGTCGAGGGCAGCCTGATCTACGCCGCCAGCGCCGACCTGCGCGAAGCGATACGGCGCGACGGCAGCGTGGAAATCGCGCTGGACCTGGCGCCGGCGCAACCGCTGGCGCAGCTGCAGCGCGAACTGGCCAAACCGCGCGGCAAGCGCTCGCTCAGCGACCACCTGCGCCGCCAGGCAAATATCGCCGGGGTCAAGGCCGGCCTGCTGTATGAAGTACTGGGCAAGGCGCGCATGGACGATGCCACGGCACTGGCCGCCGCGATCAAATCGCTGCCCTTGACCCTGCTGCGTCCACGCCCGGTGCAGGAAGCGATCAGCACCGCCGGCGGCGTGCGTCTGGAAGCCATGGACGAGCACCTGATGCTGCACGCCCTGCCCGGCGTGTTCTGCGCCGGCGAAATGCTCGATTGGGAAGCCCCGACCGGCGGCTACCTGCTCAGCGCCTGCATGGCCAGCGGCCGTGTTGCCGGCCTGGGCGCTGCGGAATGGGCCAAGCGGCGCTGATCGCAGTCCTTCTGGTTCCTCGCCGGCAGCGTAGGCGCGGATTGCGCCGCCTTGCTGTGGCGTTGCCTTGCGGTGATCCCGCCTTGCTTTAGGCCTGCCTTACTGCAGTTCTGTCTTGCAGTAGTTCTGCCTTGCTGTGGTACGGCCTGCTGTGGTCCCGCGTTGCCTTAGCCCTCTCCTCCAAGCTCCGCTTGGGGGAAAGTTGGGTGAGGGGCAGCCATTGCCGCGGGCTCGCCGATCGACTTTTGCCGTAAAGAATTTTGTGTATCAGTTTCAAATTCTCGGCAGAAATTACCAAACTCCGCTCATAAATCCGCCCCCTCGATACGGCTAAAGGCCATACCCGCCCCCTCCCCGCGTCACCACCGCCCAACCCACCACTAGCACCAAGAGAACAACCCCGGCACGCACCGCTCACAGCGTAGTAAGACCTACGTTGTCATCACGAACAAATCCCGCACCGCAACATATCCAACGTTCTGTGACCGACCCGACAAGTCCACAGTGGAAGTATGTTGACAACGTTGTCAATGGCGCGCACTGTAAGCCCCGCATCAGGCTGACGGCATGAGTCCGTCGACAGGAAGTCGCGAAGAAAGCGGTGCCGAGCCGGCAGGATTGCCGGCCAGGACGAAGCCTTGATGCTGCAGAATTGCCTGCCCTATCCAGCGTCGCCCAGCGGCGCTTTCACCAGGAATTCGCCGGCCGCACTACGGGCCGGACGCGGGACCGGCATTGCCGGCTCTCCCGGTACGCATGCGGGGGCATGCCTGACCGGATTCCGGAACCAGGGCAGTCAAAGCTGTATCGATGTGCTCGGGGAGGGCGCATCGGACCCGACATTGCAGGCAGGCCCAGGCTGGCATAACGGCCGGGTTGCCGACAGTCGGTACTTGTCGCCACATCCCAGCCCGCCATCGACCGGTGGGTTGCGAACCCGGCAACGGCCCCTGAAGCCGTTCGCCGCGACGTGGGCCGAGTCGCCACTGCGCCGCAATGCGTCCTCGCCTCTCCCCGGTATCGCTCTCCGCACCTCTCTCGCAACGGAGTCCAGGACATGCGCTTCCGATCGGCCCTTACCACAGTTTTTACACTTGCACTTTTCGCCAATGCTGGATCTGCTCTGGCGCAAACCGCCAACTGCAACGGTGTAGCCGCGTGGAATGCTTCCACCGTATACAACCCCGGCGACAAGATGACGTACCAGAATCGCCTCTACCAGGCGAATATTCCGATCTGGAACGCCGCGCCCACCTATTGCGCCAGCTGCGGCTGGTATAGCGACCTCGGCGCCTGCGGTACGGTTGGCGGCGACACCACGCCGCCCAGCGTTCCGGCCAACCTCGCCTCGCCCAGCAAGACCAGCACCTCGATCACCATCAGCTGGAGCGCATCCACCGACAACAGCGGCGGCACGGGCGTGGCCGGCTACGACGTCTACCGCGGCGGCAGCGCTCTCGCCAGCACCACGGCGACGACGTATACCGACAACGGCCTCAGCGCGAACACCACGTATACCTACAGCGTGCGTGCTCGCGACAACGCCACCAATGCCTCGGCCCAGACCGCGGCCATCAGCGTGACCACCAATCCCACCGGAGGCACCTGCACCACGGTTCCTTCAGTACCCGCTGGCCTGAATTCGCCCGCCCAGAGCAGCAACAGCATCAGCCTGGCCTGGGGTAGCGTTGCCGCCGGCGCCAACTGCACGGTCAAATACCGCGTCTATCGCGGCGGTGCACAGCAGACCGAAACCAGCAGCACCAGCTTCACCAATTCCGGCCTGAATGCCGACACCAACTACAGCTTCACCGTCTCTGCGGTGAGCGAAGCCGGTGCATCGGCGCAAAGCGCGGCGATCACGGCGCGCACGCGGCCGGTCATCGTCGGCGGCGATAAAAAGGTCATTGGCTACTTCGCCCAGTGGGGCATCTACGGCCGCAACTACCTGGTCAAGAACATCGACACCAGCAACAGCGCCGCCAAGCTCACCCATATCAACTACGCCTTCGGCAACGTGCGCAACAACCGCTGCGAAGTCGGCCTGATCCAGCCCAGCGATCCGAACACCGGCGTTGGCGGCGATGCTTTCGCCGACTACACCAAGTCGTTTGCCGCGGGCCAGAGCGTCGACGGCGTCGGCGACACCTGGGACCAGAAACTGCGCGGCAACTGGAACCAGCTGAAGAAGCTCAAGGCCAAATACCCCAACCTGAAAGTGATGATCTCGCTTGGCGGCTGGACCTGGTCGCGCGGCTTCGCCAGTGCGGCGCGTCCGGAAAACCGCCAGGCCTTCGTCGCTTCGTGTATCGATGCCTACATCCGCGGCAACCTGCCAGTGACCGACGGCGCCGGTGGCGCCGGTGCAGCACTGGGCGTGTTCGACGGCATCGACCTCGACTGGGAATACCCGGCCGCCTGCGGCCTGACCTGCGGCACGCCGGAGGAAAGCGCCAACTTCACCGCGCTGCTGGCCGAATTCCGCCGCCAGCTCGACCTCGTGCGTCCCGGCCTGCTGCTCAGCATTGCCGCCGGTGCCGGCGTCGACAAAGTGCGCGTGACCGATCCGGCCACCTACCACCAGTACCTCGACTACATCAACGTGATGACCTACGACTTCCACGGCACCTGGGATCCGCAGACCAACCATCACTCCGCGCTGTACGGCTCGCCCGCCGACCCGTCCACGGGCGACCAGCGCTCCTACAACACCCACGACGCACTGCAGGCCTTCCGCACCCGCGGCGTGCCGGCGGCCAAACTCAACCTCGGCATCGGCTTCTACGGTCGCGGCTGGACCAACGTGTCCTCGACCAACAACGGCCTGTACCAGAGTGGCACCGCCGCGCCTGCCACCTACGAGGCGGGCAACGAGGACTACAAGGTGATCAAGACCAAGTCCGGCAGCCACTTCACCGACGCCACCGCCCGCGCCCACTGGCTGCTCAGCGGCAACACCTTCTGGAGCTACGACGACCCGGCGCTGATCTTCGAGAAGATGCAGTACGTGAAGAGCCAGAGCCTCGGCGGCGCCTTCTTCTGGGAATTCAGCGGCGACGATGCGGAAGGCTCGCTGGCCAAGGCGATCAAGGATGGATTGCAGTAGTAGCTGAGCGATAGTTCAAATGTGAACCAGGGCGGCGCAGGAAACTGCGCCGTTTTTTTTTGGTCGCGACAAAATGCCTGTGAAAGCAGTCACGCACATCGGAAAGTAAAAAAATCGGCGGCCGAACCAACCGCGTGCCGATCGAAAGCACGATACATGGTCGCGCGACCAAGGCGCGCGAAACGCGCCGCCAGGCGCGCAAACAACATCCGCCAACGGCGGACTCCTTCCCAAAAATTCAACGGCGAAGAACAACCCGCCCCCCAACCAAAGCCTTCTATCCGCTACAAACGACAAAAATCAACGAATCGCCGAAAAATCGTCGACAAACACCCGATCAATCACCACGATCAACCCCCTCATCCCACTCCCCGTATCCCCATGCTGCTCGCAGTAATAGCCAATACTGCCCAGCAGCGTGAACTGCACGCCCGCACTCCAGGCCAACGCACTCGGCGCCGTATTCGTATTGCAGTTCACCGCGCAACGGAAGCGATTATCGTCGGCCACGACATTGTGCAAACCGCCGCCATTGCGAAAAACCACGCGGTCGTACTGGTAGATCGTCAACGTGGCCGGCGTAAACGTCATGTCGGGATTGGCAATCACCTCGAACGTACGCGCGCTGGCGTCGCCGGCGAGCACGGCCAATAGCAGTGCCGCCGGCAAACCGCGCAAACGCTCAGCCCATGAAACGCAGATTGCTGGCATCGAAGCGGTGCAGGTTGGGAAAAATGTCGGCGATGTCGCTGTTGCCGACGCCGAACCAGCTGGCCAGTGTGGCCGCGTACTGGTCGACCGACGTGGTCGGGATGATCTGGCCGTGGCCGGTATCGTCGGGGTTGGCAAGAGGATTGGCCTGGGTGCTTTGCAGCAGCGACGGCATGCGGCCGTAGAAGCGGCGGCCGCGCACGGCACCGCCGATGACGAAATGGTGCCCGCCCCATCCATGATCGGTGCCATCGCCGTTGACCGCGAGCGAGCGGCCGAAATCCGAGGCGGTGAAAGCGGTCACCTGGTTGGCAACGGCCAGCTCGATCGTCGCGGCCTGGAACGCGGCCAGTGCCTGGGCCAGCTGGCCCAGGTTGTCCGCATGCGTATCGATCTGGCCGTCGTGGGTGTCGTAGTCGCCGGTGGACAGGTAGAACACCTGCCGGCTCATGCCCAGCGCCGCGCGCACGCCGATCAGGCGCGCAACCATCTTCAGCTGCGCGCCGAGATCGGTATCGGGGAAGGGCGTAGCCAGCGGTGCGGCCGCATCCAGCGCGGCGCTGACGATCTGGTAGTTGTCGATCGCCGCGCTCGCCGCCTGGGCATAGGCGCGCTCCAGCACATGCGTCTGCGTGCCTTCGGCAATCAGCGCGTTGTACGCCGCTGCACCGCCCGGATTGTCACCCATGATCCACGATTCGGAACCGTCGCCGAGATAGCTCATCTTGTCCACGCCCGAGGCGTCCATCGCATACGGATTGACGAGGGCGGCACGCAGGAAGCGGTTTTCGTTGGACAGCGAGATGCTCATCGGCGCGGGACCGCTGTTGGCCGAGTACAGCAGGTCGGCGATGCGTCCGCCCCAGCCGTCGGCATTCGCATCGTCGGGACGCGCGGTCTGCCAGCAGATGCTCTGGTCGTCGTGGGAAAACAGCTGCGGCGGCAGCGGCACCGTGCCCGCCTGGTACTGTGCCTGCGTGGTCGGCTGACGCAAGGTTCCTACATTGGCAACGATGGCCATTTGTCCACCATTGAACAATGCACGCAGCGGCGCCAGCGAAGGATGCAGGCCGTAGCTGCCGCCGTCGCTGGGCGGACCGCCAGGCAAGCCCGCAGCCAGGGCCAGCGCATCGAGGTTCTGTGCCTGCACTGCCGCCTGTTGCAGCGCCAGGCCGCCGGCACCGGCCAGTCCGTTGCGCGACTGCCGGTAAGCGTTGTATTCGCTGCTGCTGTACGGCACCACGCTATTGAAGCTGTCGTTGCCGCCGCCGAGGAAAATGCACACCAGCGCCTTGTAGTCGCCGAAGCGGTAGCGGCCCTGGTTTGCCGCTGCAGCCACCACGCGCAAATTGCCCAGGGCCGAGAACAGCCCTGCCCCGCCCAGCGCCGCGGCCAGGCTTTTGCGCAGGAAATCACGCCGATTCAGATGCACGCGGCCGTCCTCATTTCTGGATGGAATATTCGGGCGAGTTGACAATGAGATAAAGCGCGTTCTGCACCCGTACCCGGCCCAGGCTGGCGCCGTAGTCGGCGGTTGTCAGCAGCTGCAGCTGGGCCAGGATGGTCGCACGCATGAACGGCGACATCTGGCCGGACAGGAACAGCAGGTTGTAGCGGTCCAGCAGTGCCGCCGGATCGCTCGCCGCCAGCGGCGCGTCGCGGGCGAGATTCATGCGCAAGGTGTCTGCCGCGTCGCTGTCCCAACAGCGGTCGCTGCCGCTGTAGTAGCAGAACAGCTCGTAGAACAGGCGGTTCGGCGTGCCCACCGCAAGACTGTCGGAAAGAATCTGGAATTCCGGGCTGCGCAAACCAGCCGTGCGTATCTCGCCGGGACGGCTGTAGTCGGGCTTGAAGAAATTGAACACCGTCGGCGAGCGCAGCGGCGCCTGGCCGATGCGCTCTTCCAGATACGGCCAGGTGCTCATGTTGCCGACGCGGCCGTTGCCCGAGCGTGCATCCAGCGCGCGCCACAGATGGGTTAACTTGAGCTGGGGTTCGCGCAGCTTGCCGAAGCGGTCGGCCTGCTGCCACTGGCCGTAGCGCGCTTCGCTGTCGAGCAGAATCGCGCGCAATACCGCCTTCATATCGCCACGCACGCCCTGGCCGTTGTCGGCAAATGCCTCGGCCACACGCCGCACATAGCCAGGGCTAGGGTTGCTGGTGACCAGGTTCTGGATCAGGCGCCGTGCGATGAACGGCCCCACGTTCGGGTGCCGCACGATATTCGCCAGCGCCGCATCGAGTTCTGCCTGCGCATTGCCGCCGTGCGGCAGCACGCCGTTGGCCAGGGCAACGCCGGGATAGACCAGCAGCTGCTTGTCGCTGCTCGCATCGTGATATGCCTCGACCGGCTGCATCGGCTGCTGCCACGGCGCTTCGTCGCGATTGCTGGGACCGCACCAGAAAAACGTCTCTTCGTCGCAGCAGGTATAGGTATTGTCGCCGCAGCCGGCGTTGTTCCAGTTCCAGCCGGTGAATACCGCGGCAAAACCGCGCACCGTGGCCTGGCTGTAGGTCGGCACCGGCGCGCCGCCCTGCAGCAGCGGGCTACCGTCGCTGTTCAGCTGCACCAGGCCGACCGAGAACAGCTGCAGCACTTCGCGCGCGAAATTCTCGTCCGGATGGATGTTCTGCTCTGCGTCCGCCTTCTGGTTCTGCAGTATGCTCAGGTAAATGCCCATGGCCGGATGCAAGGTCACCGCGCGCAGCAATTGGGAAAAATTGCCGAATGCCTGCGTGGCCAGCATGTCCTGGTAGCTGGCCAGAGCCCAGGGCTGGTAGTTCAAGGTGCCGTTGTTGTTCGATACGACGAAGATCTGGCTCAGGGCATAGGCGACGCGCTGGCGCAGGGCATCGGCTGGCAGCGCCTGGCCGCGGCTGGGATCGGGCAGGCCTACGGCATTGATCGCCCAGATTTCCAGTCGCGCATCGTCGGTCACGTCGTTGTTCGCGGGCAGGTTGGCGACCCAGTCGAGATAGGGTTCGCTGGTGGATACCGGCGCGGCGAATTGCTGTTCCAGCCATTGCCGATAGCCGACGGCACGCAGCTGTGCGATCGCCGCCGTAGTCGGTCCGAAGGTGGCCTGGGCCAGAAAACGCGCGGCGTCGGTATCGCGCGCCGGGCCCTGGTCCGGCGCTTCGAAACCATTCGCCAGCAGTGCATCCGGCCGGTGGCTGGCCGATTGCGCCAGCGCCGTGCCGGCAAGCCCGCACAGCAGCACTGCCGCCGCGGCACGCATCCATTCGCCCGTCATGATCGAATTCCCCGCTCGTCCGGCGCCGACTCTACGCCCGCGCCTGCCCGGCAAATCATGCACTGACGCACAAGTCCGGCGACTCGACGGCAGGCCCACGCTCGGCACGCTGGCCCCGCCCTGCCCCCGACCTTTGGCCCTGTCGCACACCGCGGGGCGCGCGTAGGCTTGCCCGCTTCCCTTCCACGGTAGACGCCGTGAATGCTTCTGCGGAAGCGGCCGGGGCCGCTTCGTCCAACCTGGTTCGCGCTGCCCTGCTGATGGTTGCCAGCGCCGTGCTGTTCGGCTTCATGACGGTCACCATCCGCCTGGCCTCCAAGCAACTGCACGCGTTCGAAATCGCCTTTTTCCGCAGCCTGTTCGGTTTCGTCTTCGCCCTGCCGCTGCTACTGCGCCACGGCCCTGCGCTGTTCAAGACCGACAAATGGGGCTTCTACGTGATGCGCTGCTGCATCGGCATCGTGTCCATGCTGGCCGGTTTCTGGGCCGTAGTGCACCTGCCGCTGGCGCAGGCGATTTCGCTGTCGTATTCGACGCCGCTGTTCGTGACCATAGGCGCAGTGCTGTTCCTCGGCGAAGTCGTGCGCCTGCGCCGCTGGACTGCGGTATTGATCGGCTTCATCGGCGTGATCGTGATCGTGCGCCCTGGTGCGGCCGATTTCAGCATCGCCAGCCTGATCGCACTGATGGCCGCGGCGCTGAGCGGCACGGTCGCGATCAGCATCAAATACCTTTCCCGCACCGAGCATCCCGATGCCATCGTGCTGATCACCACCGGCCTGTGGGTGATCCTGGCCTTGCCGGCGGCGATTCCGGTATGGCAATGGCCGAATGCGGAATCGTGGCTGTGGGTGATCCTCGCCGGCGGCTTCGGCACTGTCGCCCACCTGCTCTGGACGCGTGCCCTGAAGCGGGGAGAAGTCTCCGCACTGACGCCGCTGAGCTTCCTGCAGCTGCCGGTCGTGATCCTGTTCGGCTATTTCCTGTTCGACGAGCGGCTGGACATCTGGACCGGCGTCGGCGCGGGCGTGATCGTCTGCAGCAATGTCTATATCGCCCATCGCGAGGCACGGCTGGCGCGGCATGTGGTGACGGACAAGAATGTGGCGGCGGAGACGACGACGTAGCCGCACGTCGGATTTTTCGCAGTCTTGTCTCGCCCTCGGGGTTTTTGGCAAACCTCGCTTCCTGATATTTCACGCGGAAATCTGTCAGCGAAGAAAATTTTGACACCTGCCCCCTCACCCCAGCCCTCTACCCCAAGCGAAGCTTGGGGTAGAGGGAGCTATCCCGGCTCTGAGTTTTTCGCCGTTTTCTCCAGGCCCCTTCCACACCCGAGCGTTCTTCCACCACGCAAGCGGGCACGAAGCGCTAACCCATCCGCCCGAACACCCGATCCAGATCCGCCGCATCCAGCGCGCGCCACTGCCCCGGCGCCAGCTCGCCCAGGCCCAGCCCGCCGACACTGACGCGATGCAAGGCGACCACATGGTTGCCCACGGCGGCGAACATGCGCCGCACCTGGTGATAACGCCCCTCGTGCAGTACCAGCCTGGCGCGGCGCGGCTCCAGCGTCGTCATCTGCGCCGGCAGCAGCGGCGTTTTCTCCGATTCCAGCATCAGTCCGCCGCTGCCGAACAAGGCCGCCTCGTCGCCGCGCAGATCCTGTGCCAGCGTCGCTTCGTAACATTTGGGAATAGTGGCTTTTGGCGAAATGATCCGGTGCAGCAGGCCACCATCGTCGGTGAACAGCAGCAGGCCCGAGGTATCGCGGTCCAGCCGGCCCACCGGTGACAACAGCGGATCGCGGTAGCGGAAGCGTGGCGGCAGCAGATCGTAGACCAGGCGGCCGGCGTCCTTGGTCGAACAGGTATAGCCCGTCGGCTTGTGCAGCATCAGTATCAGGCCCTGGGCCGGGTCCAGTGGCTCGCCGTCGATCAGCACCTCGGCCGGTGCAATGCGCGTGTCTTCGTCGAGCACGGCACCGGCCTTGTCGGTGACCAGACCGTCGCGAAACAGCGCCGCCACGTCGCGCCGGCTGCCATAGCCAAGGTTTGCAATCACGCGCAGCAGCTTCATGCGCGGGGCTCCTGCGCCTGTATCACCTTGAAGCCGCTGTCCTCGGCCAGTACCTGGCTGCGGCTGAAATGCCGCGCCAGGGTCTGCTCGTAGGGCAGGTGCCGGTTCGCCACCAGCAGCAGGCGCCCCTGCGGCCGCAGCGCCTGGGCTGCGACGCGCACGAAGGCCTGGCCCAGCTCCGGCAGATCGGCACGGCCCTGGTGGAACGGCGGGTTGCTGACGATGAAGTCGTAGCGTTGCGGCAGGCCGCGCACCACGTCGTGCCAATGAAACTCCAGCGCGGCGGCCTGCGGCGGTGCGCAGCGCGCGAGGTTCAGCTGCGCCAGTTCCAGCGCGCGCGCCTCGGCTTCGTACAAATGCATGTATTTCACCTGTGGACAATGTTTCAATACTTCGCAGGCCAGATAACCGTAGCCGGCCCCCAGGTCGGCGCCCTGCCCGGCCAGGTCTGGCGGCAATTGCGCCGCCAGCAGGGCCGAGGCCGGGTCGATGCGATCCCAGGCAAACAGGCCGGGCCGGCTGAGAAAGCGCCCGTCGACGATAGGCTGCGGCGCGTCCTCGCGCTGCCACGCCTCGGCCAGGGCCGCATCCAGGCGTGCCTGATCGCGGCGCAGCCAGAACACGCGGCATTTGTGCTTGGACAGGCTGGCTACGGCGCCGCCCAGGCGCTCCAGATCGGCCTCGATCGCCCGCGCGCCTTCGTTGTTCGCCACGCTGGCCAGTACCAGGCCGCCTTCGTTCGCCTGTACCAGCGCGCGCGCCAGCAAAGCGCGCGCTTCGGCGCGCTGGCGCGGCGGCAGCAGCAGCACCGCATCGAATTGCCCTTGCGCCTGTGCCGTTACCGGCGAGCCCTGCGCATCGAGCGCATCGGCGAACGGACGGAAACTTTGTTCAGCCAGCACTCGCCACTGCGGCTGCGCCGAACGCAGGCGCAACAGGCCCATGCCGGCGCGGGCACGCAGGAACAACAGCGAGGTCTGCTGCGGCAGGCGTACGAGGCCGTCGAACAGAGGCAGGAACAGGGCTTCCAGCGCAGGATCGGTCACGGCGCGATGCAATATGAATGGACGCAAGGGCCTGCATGGTAGCCGAGGACGGCCGCGATAACGCCGCAACGATCGCCGCTCAGGCTAAGCTGCACGCTCTGGGGCGGCGCCAACCGGCGCCAGCAGGAGCTGTCCGATGTCGCTGCGCGTTGCATCCGTGTTGCCGCTGTTGCTGCTGTTGAGTGCCTGCAATTTCTCCGCGCCGCCGCCCTCTCCCCCTGCCGCTGCCGCGCCGCCTGTCAGCACGCCGGACTGCCTCGCCAACCTGCCCGGCACGGCGCTGGACGCGCCGCTGGCACAGGTCTATACGCAAGACTTCAGCGCGCCGGCATTGGACGAAGCCGCCCAGCGCTGCATCGGCGCATTGCTCGGCGAGCAGGCCTTTGCTTCGCCGCAACAGCATGACCCGGCTTACGCCACGCTGCAGCAGGCGCAGGGCGAAGACGCCCGCACGAGCTGGAACAGAACGCCGAAAAAGCGTGTGCAATGGCTGCGCATCGCCCAAAGTGCGGCGGCGTCGACCTGGCTGCTGCGCATCGATACCGGCCTGCCGCCGCCAGGCGCGCGCTACGACCTGCTGCTGACCAGCGACGCGCAAGGCCACCTGCGCGACCAGATGCTGGTCGGCACCAGCGACAGCCGCTTCCGGCGCACGATGGATTTGCGCAGCAGCAACCAGTTCAGCCTGACCGAGCAGAGTACGCGCGAGGACCAGCCCGGGCTGAACTACCGTGCAGCCTTCCGTATCGACGACAGCGGACGCATTGCGCTGGACAGCAGCGCCGCCGCGGGCATGCCGCCCGATCCGCCCGGCGCGACCGCCACCGACAGCAGCGGCAGCACGGCAGACGAAGGCGACAGCGGCACCTCGCTGGAACAAGTGGACGGCCCCGCCGGCGATGCAGAAGCGATCCGCCGCCTGCTGTTTTCCGATTCGGGCGTGATCGAGGAACTGGTGCAGCGCGAAAGCTTTGCCGACGGCGGCCTGGCCATGCTGGCGGTAGGCCGCATCGACGCGGCCGGGCTGATTGTCTATGTCTTCCGTCCCCTGTCCGGCGCGGCGGGCAAGGTGCAATACCAGGTCGCCAGCTATGTACTGCCCGAACCGCCACAGGCGCTGGGCGGCGAACTGGGCAAGGTCAGCTGGCAGGCCGACAAGGGCGGCGTCTCCATCGTGCTGCCGATGCGCTACGAATTCCTGCGCGACGGCGGCGATGCCGACAGCAGCGAACCGGAAACCCAGGGCCGCGACGCGAGCCTTCGGCTGCGCTACGACAGCGCCGAAGGCGAACTGAAGCGGCAGAAATAGCCGCGCCGATGCCGCCTGCCGGCGGCGCTCAGCGTATCCGCCGGGGTTCCATCGCCGCAACCGACTCCTGCATCAGTTGCAACAAAACAAAGTTGTCCACATCCGCCAGTTTTTTCAGGTACAGGCAGACCTTGGACGTCTTGTGCCTGCCCAGTCTGGCCAGCAAGGCCTGGGTGTTGTCCAGGTCGAGCACGAGGTAGAGGGTGAGGTCATTCTTGCGCGGCGAGAAAGCGATGATGGGCCATTCGCCTTCGCTGCCATCGGCATAGCCAAGGCGGTACTTGCCGAAGCCGACGATGCTGCTGCCCCAGAGCACAGCCGGCTCGCCGGTGACCTGGGCCATCATTGCCGCCAGCGCGGCGCAGTCGGCACGGCGTTTCTGCTCGGGCAGTGCATCGAGAAATTGCGTCAGTGTTGTTGCCGTAGGCTGGGTCTTGGCTGCGCACATGGCGGCCTCCGCCGTGGGATGAAGGGTCGCGGCGGCAGGCCGCGGATGCGGTACGCTAAGCCGGCGTTTGCCCTGGCCGCAAGCTGCCGGTGCATTCCGACCTGAACCGTACGGAATTCCCTCGTCCATCACTCGCAGGAGCGTCGCCATGGATATGCCCAAGCCCGGCCCGGAACATGCCCTTCTCGCCCGCCTCGTCGGCGACTACGAAGGCGACGAGGAATTGCAGCCTTCGCCGTGGGGTGAAGGCGGTCCGGCGCGCGGCCGCGGCAGCTATCGCAGCGTCACCGACGGCATGGCTATCACGCAGGATTACGAAGAAGAAAAAGACGGCGCCATCGTCTTCAAGGGCCATGGCGTATTCAGCATAGACCCGGAAAACGGCGACGTGCTCTGGTGGTGGTTCGACAGCATGGGCTTCCCACCCGATGCACCGGCCCGCGGCCGCTGGGAAGGCGATATGCTGACCTTGCACAAGACCACACCGCGCGGCGACGGCCGCTACGTCTACCGCCTGCATACCAACGGCTACGAATTCTCGATCGAGAACCGCTTCCCCGGCCAGGACGATTTCTGCCTGTTCATGCGCGGCGATTACCAACGCCTACGGTGAATCGCCGCGTGAGCGCGGGCGCAGCACATCTACGGCGCAATTCGCGGTGCTCATCGCGCGCTGCCAAAGCGAACTCCGCGTCGTAGGGTGCGATGAGCGCCAGCGAATTGCACCATCGCAGCGATGGTACGTACGGCAAACCACGACGCAATTCGCAGTGCATGGCGCGCCCGGCCGAGACGTGTCACAGCATCGGCGCGGCGCTCACAGCGCCGCCGCCATCTGGGCCAATTTGGCCACGGTGTTCATATTGCGCGCAGTGCCCACAGCGGCGGCCGGAATCCTGAGCCTGGAATCAGCCATGCCGTCGCCGTAGTGCACGTAGATTTCGCGCTCGCCCAAGACCATTTCCTCGCCGTTGACGTGGCTCGCGGCCTGCAGGCAGTCCCTGGCCGGCGCCGCATCGAGGAAGATCGCGAGAGTGCGGTTCGGCGCGGCCTGGGGAAACGGATTGGCCGCCAGCACGGCCGACATCTCCTGCGCCGTGCGCAACATGACGGCGACCGGCTTGCCGGCGTAGCTGGCCATGGCCGCTTCGAGCGCCTTCTTCACCGCCGCCGCAGATTTGCTGCTGCGAAAAACCACGTTGCCGCTGGCGATATACGTTTTCACTTTTTCGAAACCGGCTGCCTCGCACATGACGACCAGCTCAGTCATCGGCAGCTTGCCGGTGCCACCGACATTCACGGCGCGCAGCAGGGCGACAAAAGCAGGCATGGCACCGGTCCGCGGGAACGAAGCCGGAATCTTAGTGCGCACGCAGCCGTGTCGACCAGACTTGCTGGCCCGTGCCGTCACAGCGTAGAACTGCGCCCAGGGCCAGACCTGCCCGCCCACTTCTTCGCGGCGCCTGCATGAGCACAACCGGACAAAGCAACGCCGACTTCCTGCAACAGCATGCCGCCGCCGCCCGCATCGGCCTGGCCGGCGGCAGTGCGCTGATCGATCGCGGCATCCGCAAGGCGCAGCGCCTGATCGTCGACGATGCGGCGGGCTCGGCCTGGTCACACGCCTTCCTGATCGGCGAGCAGCGCAGCGACGGCCAGTGGTGGGTGCTGGAATCCGACCTGGATCTGCGCCATAAGCAGATTCGCCTGGGCGCGCAGGAAAACCGCCTGGCGAAATATTTCGACGCGGCCGAATGGCCGAACCTGGCGGTACTCGATTTCGGCCTGGATGCAGCGCAGACGCGCCAGGTGCTGGCCACGGCACTGGACCTGCTGGCCAATGCAACGCGCTATTCGCTGCGCGAAATCGTCGGCACCTTGTTCGCACTGGCCAAGCCCAGCCTGCGCGAACGCGACAACCTGCTGGCACGGGAAGGTTCGCTGTACTGCTCGGCCTTCGTGCAGCACTGCTATGCCAGCGCCGGCATCCGCCTGGCCGCCGGACTGGCCACCAAGAACACTACGCCGCACGATATTGCCCGCAGCAGGCTGCCGCACCGCGCGGCGACCTTGCTGCGCCAGAGCGGTGCCAGCGCCTGAGGCAGCAATGCCGCAACGCCAGCCCGCCAACAGGTCGAGAACACCATGAGCACTACGCCTGCCGATCCATCCTGCCGCCAGCCCAATCGCTCCATGCCGGCGAGCAGCGTGATTCCCGTGCTGGCCTATCCCGACCTGCCTGCCGCCGTCGACTGGCTATGCCGCGCATTCGGACTGGTCGAACGCTTGCGCATCGGCGGGCATCGCGCGCAACTCGTCTTCGGCGATGGCGCGCTCGTCGTCATCGCCCATGCCCAGGCCACGCCGGGCCAGGGTAGCTCGCTGATGCTGCGCGTTGCCGACGTCGACGCGCACTACCGCCGCGCGCTCGACGCCGGCGCCCGTGTTTCCGGCCCGCCGCAGCGTTATCCCTATGGCGAAGCCCAGTACAGCGCGCAGGATCTTTTCGGCCATACGTGGACATTTTCACAAAGCATCAACGACGTCGATCCGGCCGACTGGGGTGGCGAACGGCGCAACACCTAGGCTGGGGTAAGCCGCCAGGCGCACCCGAGCATCGAGTTGTCTCGCCATCGAAGAAACCACGCCGAAGGTATCTTCGTTTCGCCGCAGCACAAGCAAAAGCGTTCCTCCGGCATGGGCCTTTTGTCGCGGATATAGCTCGATGTCGGGGTACGCCTGGCGGTTTACCCCAACCTACGGTTTTGTGCGCGACCTCAACCACCGAGATCGCGAGACTCAGCGTCACGGCGCTGGACGATCTGCACCTGATGACCCGAGTACGCTGGGATTCGCGCTATGTGCGGCGCAAGGACGGCGCCGCTGTGCGTATCGAATTCGAAAATCTGTATTTCCTGCACATGCAGAACGGCGAACCGAAGATTCTCACCGATGTCACCGGCGACGAAGCCGGGGCACTGAAGGAAAACGGACTGACCTCAAGCGCCGCCGGACGCACGCTTTCGCGCCGCCCGGGCACAAGGCCGCAGCAATGCCGTTCAACCCGGCCCCAACGCCAGGGCCGAGCCACTGAACGGAATCACCGCCGTATAGTTTTCCAGCGCCGGTTCGACAGGCGCCGTCGCCGCCGTGCCGAACTGGGTGACGCCCTGCCCCAGCATCTCGCGCAGATCGTAGTGCCGGCCGCGGAACTGGAACGGCTCGCTGTCGATCAGGCGCGCACTGAAGACATTCGAGGCCACCAGTGCCTGCGCCGCGGCCGCGGCGCTGCTGTTGACCGTAGTGCCTACGACAACGCTGCTGCGGCGGAAGCGCGCAATGCACTGGCCGAGCGCGAACGAGGCCGGATCGTCGAAATTGCCCCGGGGTTCGGCCTGGAAATACACAGCGAAGCTGCCGACCGGATCCAGCGCCAGGCTCAAGGCGCCGTTGCTGATCGAACGCGCCTCGAACGGCTGCGCGGCAAAGGTGAAATGCGCCGTGGCTTCGCCCGGCTCGCCGTCGAACAGGGGCGCGGCAATCGTGCCCAGGTGCAGAAAATAGCCGTAGTCCGCCAGTGCCTTACTGGCCTGTGCATAGAAGCGGCCGGTCACGTACCAGGCCAGCTCGCCGGGCAATACGCTGGACATGAATGCCTCGCTGCCGTGTATACCGCCAGGTGCGGCGCGCCACTCTCGGCCATTCGCGCAGGGGCTGCAAGACCGGCAGTTGAATCGGCGCGAGGCCGGCGCGAAGATCGCGCTTTCGGCAGGCGGAGGCGAATCATGTTCGGAATGCTGGGCAAGTTCAGGTCGCTGCCGGGCCAGCGCGATGCGCTGGTCGCCCTGTTGCTGGAATGCACGGCGGACATGCCGGGCTGCCTCAGCTATGTGGTGGCGCTGGACCCGGCCGATGCCGACGCGATCTGGGTTACCGAAGCCTGGACCGACGAAGCCAGCCATGCCGCCTCGCTGGCGATTCCCGCCGTGAAGCAGGCCATCGCCAAAGCCATGCCGCTGATTGCCGGCGTGGATATGCACCAGAAGACGATGCCGGTCGGCGGCTACGGCCTGGCCGGCTGAGCAAAGCGCCACTGGCTTGCATCGAACCACCCGGACCAACCCACGGAGAAAAACGCATGGACCTGCAACGCCGTGACCAACTGCTGAAACAGCTTGCCGCCTACGGCATGAATGAGGAAAACCCGCGCGGCAGCGGCGCTCTGCCGCTGGTCGGCATCGACGATTTCTTCGACGGCAACGACGACCGCAACAGCTTTGCGCCGAACCTTGTGCAGCATTATCCAGATCTGGATTATTTTCAGCAGCAGCTGCAGCAGATCGCCCAGCGCGACGATGTCAGCCATGTACTGGTACAGGCCGCCGACGTGGAATGGGCGTACGACTCCGATGCCGACTGGGTAGTGGCGAACAAGGTCGTCTTCGTGACCTCGGCACCGACGCAAGAGCTGATCGACTGGACCGAGCTGCTGATGGCCGCCGGACCGGTCAAGGGTTTTCCCGAACCGGTCGCGCCGAATGCGCCGACCCTTCCGGCCGGGCACGCTGCCTGGCATATCGTCTGGCGCTGAACCCGCGCGCCAGCGCCTGCACTCCCAGGCCACGCCGGCAACTGCCGGCGCTTTTGCTGCGCCGCAGCTTGCCCCTTCGGACACTGTGAGCCCGCGCACTGCTGTGGCCCACTGCGCGCGCCTTCCACCCTGAGGAAACGGCCATGTCTTCGCCTTATCGCGGGTCTGCCGGGCCGCTGCGCCCGTGCCTGTCGTTGCTGCTGCTTGCCTTGTCTGCACCTGCACTCGCCCAGACCGAAGTGACCGGCTTCGGTAGCAATCCCGGCAATTTGCGCATGTACAAATATATACCGGCCAGCCTGCCCGCTGGCGCACCGCTGGTAGTGGCCATGCACGGCTGCTCGCAGAGCGCGGCCAGCTACGATGCGGAAACCGGCTGGCAGGCCCTGGCCGACCGATGGCATTTCGCCCTGCTGCTGCCGCAGCAGCAGAGCGCGAACAATTCCAGCACCTGCTTCAACTGGTTCGAAAGCGCCGATACGACGCGTGGCCAGGGCGAGGCACTGTCGATCCGGCAGATGGTCGACCGCATGATTGCCGACCATGCCAGCGCGCCCGGCCGCGTCTATGCGACCGGGCTTTCCGCCGGCGGCGCCATGACGGCCGTGCTGCTGGCCACCTACCCCGACGTGTTTGCCGGCGGCGCCATCCTGTCCGGCCTGCCGTATCGCTGTGCCACCAGCCAGGCCAATGCCTTTTCCTGCATGAATCCCGGCACCGACCTCAGCCCGCAGCAATGGGGCGACAAGGTACGCGCCGCCAGCAGCTGGAACGGCCCCTGGCCTATCGTCTCGATCTGGCATGGCGATGCCGACTACGTGGTGCGGCCGGCCAACCAGGCCGAGCTGATGCAGCAATGGACCAATGTCCACGGCGTCGACCAGACCGCCGACGTATCCGAAAGCGTCGCCGGCTATCCGCACAAGGTGTACAGCGACGGCAGCGGCCAGCCTCGGGTGGAAACGTATACCATCAGCGGAATGGGCCACGGCACGCCGGTGGCCCCAGGCAGCGGCGAAAGCCAGTGCGGCACTGCCGGCGCCTATATCCTCGACGTGAATATCTGCTCCAGCTACTACATCGGGCGTTTTTTCGGCCTGGACGATCTCGACGGCATCGCGCCCAGCGTGGTGCTCACCGCACCGGCCGATGCCAGCGTCGTCAGCGGCATCGTCAGCGTGACCGCCACGGCCAGCGACGATGTCGGCCTGGATCGCGTGGATTTCCTGCTCGACGGCAGCCTGCTCGGCAGCGATGCGGCGGCGCCGTATGCGTGGAGCTGGAACACCGCCAGCAGCAGCAACGGCGCCCATGTGCTGCAGGCGCAGGCCTATGACCTGGCCGGCAATACCGGTCACTCGGCCCAGGTCCATGTCAGCGTCACGGGCGGCGGTGGCGGCGGCGGCACGCCGGTGACTGTGGTGTTCGACAACGAAGACAGCAACGACGGCTACGTCAAGGCCAATGCCAGCGGCGGCGGCGCGGCCGTGGGTACGCTGGAATCGATCTACGGGCTGGCCATCGGCCGCGGCACCGACGGAAATTTCAATCGCAGCCTGCTTTCGTTCGATACCGCATCGATACCCGACGGCGCGACGATTACCGCCGCCAGTGTCAGCGTCGGCTACCGTAGTGCCTCGGGCAACCCCTGGACCAGTCCGGCCGGCAATACGCTGGTCGTCGATGCGAACAGCGCCTGCATCGGCGCCTGCACCATCGAGGCAGGCGACTGGTCGGCGACGACGACGGCAAGCGCAGTGGCGCAGATTCCCGCGTTCAGCGGCGGCAGCCAGGCCAGTACGCTGTTTTCCGCCGCCGGGCTGGGCGCGATCAACAAGAGCGGCCGCAGCCAGTTGCGTTTGCGCTTCACGGCAAACCCGAGTGCAACGAACTACATCTGGATCGACAAGGGTGCCACCGCGAAGCTCAGCATCACCTATCAACCGTAAGTACAGGTTGGGGTGCAAACCTCAACATCGAGGTATTTCCGCAAAGCGTTTGTCGATCGGAGACCCCGCCGAGCCGAGGCATGCCGGGGCGAGAAAAGACAAAATCGCTTGGCCAGGAAGACGATTTCCGGGAATCTTTCGATGATGAGGGTTGTACCCCAACCCAGGTTTTGGGTTTATACAAATACCTCGACGTCGCAGTTGCCCCACAACCTACCGCATCGCCGCTTCCCGCTCTGCCTGCAGGCGCTGGCGCAGGTATTCATCGCGGCTCAGGCCACCGGGAATCGTGGCCATTGCCATCACTTCGGCAACCACGATCGGCTCGCGCGATTTGTACTGGAGGAACGAGGCGTCCTGGTTCTGCTGTTGCTGCCACTGCGCCTCGCGCTGCTGCGCATCGAGTTCGTAGCGCGTGACGATTTCCGCCATGCGCTCGGCGCGACGGCCTTCGTCGGCCTCGATCGCCTGGACCAGGCCCAGGCGCAGATTCATCGCCTCGCCGGCCGACAATTGACGGCGTTGTTCGTAGGCATCGACATCGGCTTCGATAGCCTTGGCCTGGGCCACGCGCGTGGCCGCATCAAGCCCGGCCGCGCCGGCGAAGAAACGGCGCGCATTCTGTTCGAACGCCTGGCGCTGCAGCCACGCCTTGGCTTCCGGTGTCTGCAGCAGCGCATCCGGCGGTGCCGCTTCGCCATCGGCAAGTGCCGCTACGTGCACGCCCGCAGGTTGACTGCCGCCGCTGGCCGCTGGCACCCGCTGCCCGGCCGCCGGCGCTGCCGGCAGCGATGTCTGCTGCTGCGTGGACGGGT
This sequence comes from Tahibacter aquaticus, assembly GCF_004363655.1. Lineage (GTDB taxonomy): Bacteria > Pseudomonadota > Gammaproteobacteria > Xanthomonadales > Rhodanobacteraceae > Tahibacter > Tahibacter aquaticus. Next base: position 120,513 of record NZ_SNZH01000014.1, on the reverse strand, counting down.
TCAGCCGCCACAACCAGGCCGCGACGACGCAGGCAGCGAGGGCGCCGGTCAGCGCGAATAAGGAAATTGGCTTCATGCGATTTCCCGGCGAAGACGCGGCCCGCCGCGTCTTCGCCCCTGTGGTTACAGCAACTGGTCGATGGTCCAGTACAGCAGATTGAACGCCTTGGCCCTGTCCGCCGCGTCGCTCGCTTCGCTCGCATCCAGCACGGCGCCCGAGCCGTCCAGCACGCTGTCGATGAAATTCTTCAGCTGCAGGCTGCGTTCCTGCACATCGCCGTTCTTGAAATCGACGATGGTGGTGCAGTGACTTTCGTTCAGTGCGCGGTACTGGGGGAAATAGCCGCCGAAATTGGCCAGTCCGTTGAGCGTGTTGCGCAGGCGGCCCGTATCGATGTCCCAGCGCGCATGGATCAGCGCTTCCTTGGCCGCCGGGGTCGGTGCATTGGCGATCTCCGGATAGAAGCGTTCATACGAATAACTGGAAAAATTCAGGTCTTTCCAGAAATGCGTATGGCCGAGGCGATCATTCGGAAAGCGCGCCGACAAGGCGTTGTACAAGGTGCCCAGGTCGCTGGTATTGAGCGTCGGCAGGTTCGCCAGCAGGTACGACACCGGCCCGCCGGCCGCGTCCAGGCCCCAGACATTGCGGATATGCGTGGCCAGCGGCAGCGACGGGTAGCTGGCTGCGTTGCCGCCCGTGGGCGAGGAAAACACCGGGCCCGAATCGTCGATCAGATAGCCGCGGTCCGGCGCCAGATCGCGCCGCGCCGCGGCGTAGTTGGTCAGGCTGCCCGCGCCGCCGGCGCTGCAACCGGTCGACAGCATCTGCGTAGGCCGCGGCAGGTTGTCCTTGAGCCAGGAAATCACCGCCCGCGTATTGCGCACGCCGTTGTGGTGCCAGATCAGCGGCGGATTGGCATTGCTCGGGTCGGGATATACCGCGACGCGGTCGCCGCTGTAGATGTCGCCGGTGCAATACGGAACATAGACCATATTCCAGTTTTGCGTTTTCACCGACTCGAACGGACTGACCCGCGTCACGAACGGGCTGACCAGGCTGGCGCCGGGATTGAGCAGCGACATGTAGTCGTCGGCAATACCGTTCGGATTGCGCGCGCCGCGTATACCGGTCTGGCCGGTGCAGCTGGCATAGTCCCAGCACGCGCCGCCGCCTTCCATGTAGACGATGGTGTTGCGCGTATTCGCCACGCGGTTGACGAAGAACTTGTACGGCGAACCGTTGCCGCAGACGGCACCGGTCTGCGGCGCCAGCTGTACGGTCTGCCATTCGCCGTACGCGCCGGGACGGAAACCGTCGCCGAAACCGGCCGGATTCGACAGCAGCGGATACGGTCCGGTACGCTGGGCCGCGGTCACCGGGTTGTCCGGCCGCGGCGGCGAAACCAGGTTGACCATGGTCTGCCAGACCGAATAGTCGCCGAGTTCGGCCTGCACCGGCGCCGTTGCAGCCACCGCCAAAGTGCCGGCCAGTGCGGCCAAGCAAGCATGCTTACGCATTGTCACTGCCTCCAGGAAAGGACATGACTTTCGTCAGGTGATCCGGCTCCCCCAGAGCCGGTCGGTCCGGCCAGCCTCCACTGGCACGGTGCTCCGCCCGGCGAGCCCGGCGCGAAGTAGCCGCAGTCTTCGCCGCAATGCCCGGCCTAGCGAGGGCAGGAGCGGTAAGCCATGGGGGGAAATACGGACAAAAGACGTTGTGAATTTTGCTGCATTGCGGCGGAACAAACGCCTTGAGCGCAACGTTCGCCAGCAGTGCCGGCAAAAAGAAAAGCACTGCGGCACGTCGACAGGCGACAATTCGCCAGCGGTGTGTCGTTCAGGCCGCTGCCGACGGCAATGCCGCATTGCACCAGTGGCAGATTGCGCCGGGCAGGCAAAGATTCCGTGGCCGCGCAAACGCGCTTCGGATCCTCGTCACCGCTACCATCCTGCTCCCTGTCGTGCAAAAAAGAACGGCGAAATATCGGCGAAAAAAATCAGTGCCCCCGCACGTCGGTAGGGGTTCTGCCGGTCCAGCGCTTGAATGCGCGGCGAAACTCCCGCACATCGCCAAAGCCGACTTTCGATCCAATATCGGCAATGCTCAACGACGCATCGCGCAGCAATTCCAGCGCCCGCTCGCAGCGCACCCGGTCGTGGATCATGGTGAAACTGGCGCCTTCGTCGGCCAGCTGCCGGCGCAAGGTCCGTTCGCTGCGGTACAGGTTTTCGGCAATGTCGAGCAGGCGCGGGTTCTGGCTGACGCGCTGGCGCAATTGACGCTCAACCGCGGCAGCGGTTTCGCTCTGGCTGCTGCGGCTGGACTCGATTTCCCGCGCCAGTGCCGCCTGCGCCTGGCGCGCGGTGACCGGGTTGTAGCTCGGAAACGGCTGTGTCAGCCAACGTGACTCGATCACCAGGCAATTGTGCGGCCGGCCGAATTTGAGTTCGCACTGGAACAGTTCGTGATACTCAGCCACATAGGCCGGCTGTGCATAGGCGAATTCCAGCCGCAGCGGACGCAAGTGCGAGCCGAGCAGCTCGCGGATCACCGCGAGCACGCTGGCAAACATTTCCTCGCAGAGGAAAGGCAGCACGGCCGCGTCGTACAGGGGTACGCGGGCGAGCAGGGCAATTTCCTCGGCGGCCACCTGTTCGACCTGCAACTCCATCAGCGCGCCGGTCGCGCGCTGGTGGGTAATACCGATGCCGACGGCTTCGAGAAAATTGCGCGCCGTTTTCATGGCCAGGCCGAGCAGGCCGAAATTGCCGATGTCCTGGCGCCGTCCCAGCAGCAGTCCGAGATTGGGATCGGGCAGCGACTGCATCGCACGGCGGATGATGGCTACGGCTTGACGATAGGACACCCTCGCACTGGGGTCGCATACATCGCCAGCTGTAAGTCCCAGTCCGGCAAACCAGGGCTGCGCGTCGATGCCGCGCTCTTCGGCCAGCTGCACCAGGCTGCACAGGATATTGGTCGGCAGGTTCGCGACGGACAGGCGCGGATCGTCGATCGCGTTGCTGTTCTGCACCATTTCCGCGCTCTGCCCCTTGGCCGTTTTGCCCCCCCTAGTATGCCGCTGGCGCCCTCGATTGTGGCGCTGCGAACGCACAAGACTTCATGGAATCCCAGCCTGGAGCGCGCCATGCGTCAATGTATACCCGTGTTTGCTCTCGCCGCCCTGCTCGGCGCCTGCGGCGAGGCTGGCCAGAATGCGGCCCAGCCCGCGGCAGACACGAGCTATGCCGCCACGCTGCATCAGAAGCTGCTGGACGCCAAGCCCGGCGACGTGATCGAGATTCCCGCGGGCCGCTTCGCCTTCGACCGCAGCCTGACCCTGCGTGCCAGCGGCATCACCATCCGCGGTGCAGGCATGGACAAGAGCGTACTGAGCTTCAAGGGACAGAAAGCCGGTGCCGAAGGCCTGCTGGTGAATGGCGACAATTTCACCATCGAAAATTTGACCATCGAGGACTCCAAGGGCGACGGACTCAAAATCAGCGAGTCCAATCACGTCACCATCCGGGGCGTCAAAGTGCAGTGGACCAACGGGCCGAGCACCAAGAACGGCGCCTACGGCCTGTATCCGGTGAAGACAACGAACGTGCTGATCGAGGATTCGGTCGCGATCGCGGCATCGGACGCCGGCATCTACGTCGGCCAGTCCAAGGACGTCATCGTGCGGCGCAACAGGGCCGAGTCCAATGTTGCCGGCATCGAGATCGAGAACACCATCAACGCCGATGTCTACGACAACGTCGCCACCAATAACACCGGCGGCATCCTCGTGTTCAACATGCCGGCACTGTCGCAGCAGGGTGGCCAGATCCGCGTCTACAAGAACCAGATCGTCGGCAACAACACGGGCAATTTCGGCGCCAAGGGCACACCGGTGGCCAGCGTGCCGGCCGGCTCGGGCATGGTGATCAATTCCAACGACGACGTGGAAGTGTTCGACAACGACATTGCCGACAACGCCACGGCCAACATCATCGTGTCCAGCGTGTATTCCACCGGCTACAAGGATTCCAGCATGGCCTCGGGCTTCGATCCCTATCCCGAGCGCATCTACATCTACGGCAACCGCCTCAAGGGCGGCGGCAATTCCCCCGACGGCATCGACCTGAAGGCACTGCGCGTGGCTTCGATGGGCCTGACCACGCCGTTTCCGGATGTGCTCTGGGACGGCTATTTCAACAAAGAGCGCAAAGTGGACGGCCAGGCGCGCGGCCCGGAGATCTGCCTGGACGGCGTGTCCGGCGTGATCAACGCCGACGGCCCGAACGGTTACGACAGCCCCACCACCGACATAGCGCCGTTCCGCTGCACCTTGCCCAAGCTGCCGGCCATCGACCTGGGCCGGGGTTGATCGATGTCGACATGGGTTTGGCGCGCGGCCCTGGCCGGCCTGTTCCTGCTCGCCGCCGGCTGCCAGCGCAGCGAGCCGCCGGTGCAGTTCCACGCCGACGGCCTGCCACAGAAACTGTCCGACTGGCATGTACTGGTCAACGACGGCAAGAGCCTCTCGCTGAATGCCAGCGTGCTGCCGTATGACCTGAATACGCCGCTGTTCTCCGACTATGCGCACAAGCTGCGCACGCTGTGGATGCCGCCAGGCAAGGCGGCGCAGTACCAGGCGACGGCGGCCTTCGATTTTCCGGTCGGTACCATCATCAGCAAGACCTTCTACTACCCCTTGCCAGCCGGCCAGCGCTGGGACGGCAAGCGCGTACTGCGCAGCGATCCGGCAACCAGCCTGCTGGCCGGGGAAAAACTCGACCTGAGCCAGGTGCGCCTGATCGAAACACGCCTGCTGGTGCGGCGCGAGCAAGGCTGGATCGCCCTGCCCTATGTCTGGAACGACGACCAGAGCGAGGCCATGCTGACGCGCATCGGCGCGCTGATTCCGCTGCAACTGGTCGATGCGCAAGGCCAACACGAGGAAGTCGCGTACCAGGTGCCCGACCAGAACCAGTGCGCCAGCTGCCACAACACCGACAACCTCGCCCGCGTGCTGCAGCCGATAGGCCCCAAGGCGCGCCACCTGAACCGCGACTTCGACTATGCCGCCGGCACAACCAACCAGCTCGCACACTGGACCAAGGCGGGCTATCTGCACGGCGCACCGGAGCCAGCGCAAGCACCGCGGCTGGCCGATGCGCGCGATGCCTCGGCGCCGCTGGATGCGCGCGCGCGCGCCTACCTCGACGTAAATTGTGGACATTGCCACAGCGCCAAGGGCCCGGCGAATACGTCCGGCCTGGCGCTGGACATGGCCACCGAACCTGGCATCCATTTCGGTTTCTGCAAGCAACCGGTGGCTGCGGGCAAAGGCACCGGCAACCGCCTGTACGACATCAAGCCCGGCGACGCCGCCGGCTCGGTGCTGCTTTACCGCATGCAAAGCGACGATCCTGCCGTGATGATGCCGGAGCTGGGGCGCTCCGTCGCACACCAGGAAGGGGCAAAACTGATCGAGGACTGGATAAACACGCAAACCGGTAATTGCGATATTTAAAAAACCGCCATCTGCAGCACGTTGCACGGCAGTCCCGGGGTGGACTGCCGCCGGACCGAACGCTACAGCGCGCGGCCATATACAGAGCATGCAAGCCCAGCTTGCGCCGTTCGCTCGGACAGGCGGCAGGACGCCGCTTCGCCGACAACCCGATAAGTAGGAGGGGAACATGAAATTGAATCGCCGTGGTCTGGTGACAAGCCTGCGCAGCGCCCTGTGCAGCGGTTGCGTCATTGCTGGCGCGTCCGGCAGCGCGCTGGCGCAGAACACGCCCGCCGGCGACGACACGACGCTGGAGCGGGTCGTCGTCACTGCGCAGAGCCGCGAGCAGGAATTGCAGGAGGTGCCCATTGCGATCCAGGTCGTCGACGACAAGCTGATCCAGGACACGGCTGCCTACGACCTGCAGGACATCGCCACCTTCGTGCCAGGCCTGGTCGTCAGCGGCCAGAAGACCCAGCCCCGCTTTGCCATCCGTGGCATCAGCACCGGCGATTTCGGCATCGGCACCGACCCGGCCGTCGGCGTGTACATCGACGGCGTCTATTCGGCACGCTCCGGCGGCGCAGTGCTCGCGTTCAACGACGTGGAACGCATCGAAGTGCTAAAGGGCCCGCAAGGCACCTTGTTCGGCCGCAACAGCGCCGCCGGTGCGGTATCGCTGATCACCAAGCAGCCCGGGCGCGAACTCGAAGGCCATCTGTTCACGCGCTTCGGCAACGACGGCCAGCGCTATGTGGAAGGGCTGGTCAACACCCCGCTGGGCGAAACCACGGCCTTGCGCGTCAGCGCACTGCGCAACCAGTCCGACGGCTGGCTCAGCGACGCGGCCAGCGGCAAGGATCTCAACGGCGAGGACAACTGGGCCACGCGCGCCGCCTTCCGCTGGGATATCAGTTCCGCCACCAACGCCACGCTGACCTGGGACCACGAAAAACTCGACCAGCTCGCACGCCCGGCTATCGGCATCGTGCCGCTGCCCGCCGCGCCGGGCCGCCCGCCCACGCCGCCAGACCCGAACAGCTATCTCGACCCACGCCACGCGCCGCTGTTCAACGATGTCGAAGGCAACGAGGAATCGCGCACTTTCGACGGCGCCACCCTGGCGCTCAACCATGCGGCCGACTGGGGCCAGATCAGCTCGACCACGGCCTGGCGCCAGTTCGACAGCGTCAACCGCGAAGACGAGGACGGCACCAACCGGCGCAACCTGTATCTGGACACGGCGAATATCGAGGACAACGAAAGCTTCTACCAGGAGCTGAAGTTTTCCGGCGACAGCGGCCGCGTCAACTGGGTGGCCGGCGCCAGCTACTACCGCGAGAAAGCCAGGCAGACTTCACAAGTGAACGTATTCACCGACAGCCTGGACACCTTGTTCCTGAGCCAGCAGCTGGCGCCCACGCCCGACGGCACCTTGTTCGGCTATTTCAGCGACGTGCTCGGCTCGCTCGGCGTGCCGCTCAGCCTGCTCGATCACCGCTGGCGCGAACAAGTGGACAATACCGCCGATTCGCAGGCCTTCGCGCTGTTCGGCGACACCATCTGGAAACTGTCGGACCGCAGCAATTTCACCGTTGGCCTGCGCTATACCCGCGACGAGAAGAAATTCAGCTGGTTCAACGGAGCGCGCAGCGCGCCGACGCTGGACGCGACCATTGCACAACTGCTGCCGCTGATCGGCGAACTGCCGCCGGAACTGCAGGAACAGGCCATGTTCGCCCTGGCCGTCGCGGGCGGCGACATCGTCTTCGCCAATGGCACGCTGGAAGGGCAGAAGGTACGCGACAAGGACAGCTGGAGCGATTTCAGCCCGCGCTTCGTGTTCGATTTCCATGCCACGCCCGACACCATGCTGTTTGCCTCGCTGGCCAAAGGCTACAAGGCCGGCGGCTACAACAGCCTGGACATCGGCGCGAAGTTCGACAACGAAGACGTCTGGAACCTGGAGACCGGCATCAAGCAGGTCGTGCCCGAAGCAAACCTGCAATGGAATGCGTCGGCCTATTACTACGTGTATTCCGACCGCCAGGCCATCCGCCTCGACCCCAACAGTGCCGGCAGCGGCGTGCCGCGCTATCTGGTGGATACCAGCGACGAAAAAGCCTGGGGACTGGATTTCGGCGTGCAATGGCAGCCGAGCAAAAGCTTCAGCCTCGACGCCAACGCAGCCTTCATCGATGCCACCTTCAAGGACAAGGTCGCCCCCAGTGGTGCCGATCTTTCCGGCCAGGCCACCGGCGAACCGTATTTCTCGTTCTCGGTGGGCGCGCAATACCATTGGCAGCTGGCCAGCGCGGGCGACGTGACCTTGTCGCTGCGCCACGCCTATCGCGGCCGCAGCCGCTGCAATGCCGACTCGCAGCTGCAGGGCGACTGCAGCATCAGCCCCAACTTCGACGTCGGCACCTCGCAGCAGCGCACCGACCTGCGCCTGGGCTGGACCGATGCCTCGCAGCATTGGCGCGTGGCGGCGTTCGCCAACAACCTGTTCGACAAGCGCTATGTCGACGGCATCGGCAACTACACCACCGATGTCTTCGGTACGACCTACGCGACGATCACGCCGCCGCGGCTGTACGGGGTCGAAGTGGGCTATCAGTTCTGAGAAAAGCCTTCATCGTGCCGGCGCCAAGCCCTGGCGCCGGCGGGGTGACGCGGCCTGCCGCAAGGGCAGGCCGCGATTCGACACCACGCGTGCGGCGGTGACCCGCCCCTGCAAAAGTCGGAGTTCGATTTAAGTCTGTGTGCGGATCGGCCGGCAAGGCCACTCGCGCCACATCTAAGCGGCCACAAGGCATCGGCGCGCAATCGTGCACGGCCGCGCCCCGGCAAAATTACAAAAATAGCCAGCTGCTTATTGCAATTCGGCAAAAACACCCAGCCGCTGCGGGCACGGCCGCGGGCAGCCGCTATGATGCGCGCGCCCCGAAACTGCTGGAGTCGCCTGTGCGTGCCAACCTGCTGCGCGGACTTGCCCTTGCCCTGACACTCGCCAGTCCGCTGGCGGCCGCCGCACCGGCCCACTACATCGTGTTCGAGCTGGATGCGCAGGACCGCGCGCAGCCCGTGTTCTATCGCCAGGTCGAGCTGGACGTTTCACAGCCCCGCGCCGGCAGCCTGGACGGCGCGAGCGGCGATGCCAGCCGCATCGGCTGGCAGCCGCTGCACCAGGGCGTGCGCGGCCCGCTGCAGCACATCGATGTGGCGCGCTCGCTACACGTGGAATTCAGCGGCGAGGCCCACGACGACGCGCAGGCCGGTGCGCTGCAACGCCACGACGTGGCCGACCCGCATCGCGCGTTCGTGCTGCGGCTGCCGCTGGAGCGGGCCGACAGCGTCGAGATCGTAGGCCCGCGCGAACGGCAGCAATTCGACCTCGCGGCACTGGCGGCCATGGCCGGCTCCTTGCCACTGGCGGCAATGCCGCTGGCACAGGCACCGGCGAGCGAACGCGCTGCGGCCCAGTCCCAGGCAGCCAACTCGGCCAACCGCCTCGACATCCTGCTGCTCGGCGACGGCTATACCAGTGCCGAGCAGGCGACCTTCACCACCAATGCGAATACCTTGCGCAGCGCGATGTTCGACATCTCGCCCTACAAGGACTATGCGAGCTTCGTCAACTGGCAACCCGGCTTCATCGCTTCGGCCCAGTCCGGCGCCGACCACCCGCCCTACCAGGCCGGCTGCACCACTTCCAGCTGTTGCGCCGATACGGCGGCGCAGACCGACCCGCGCGCCGGCACCTTCGTCAACACGGCACTGGATGCGACCTTCTGCGTCAGCCAGATCCACCGCACGCTGTATGCCAATTCCAGCAAGGTGCTGGCAGCGGCGGCAGGCTTTCCCGACTGGGACAAGATTCTGGTCAGCGTCAACGACCCGGTCTACGGCGGTGCCGGCGGCTCCTTCGGCGTGCTGTCGGCGCATGCCCAGGCGCCACGCATCGTGACCCACGAGTTCGGCCACAGCTTCACCGGCCTGGCCGACGAATACACCACGCCCTACCCCGGCTTTCCGGCCTGCAGCGACACCACCGCCTCGCCCAACTGCGAGGCGAATGTGACCAACCAGACCAACGCGGCCCAGGTGAAATGGCGCGACTGGTTCAGCAGCGGCATCGCCATTCCAACGCCGGCGGGTACGCCGGGCCTGGGCCTGTTCCAGGGCGCGCGCTATCTGACCAGCGGCATGTACCGTCCCACCGATACGCAATGCCTGATGCGCGCGCTCGGCACCACGTTCTGCGATGTGTGCAAACAGGAATATGTGCGCAAACTATACCGTGGCGGCTTCGGTGCGCCGGCCGGCGGCATCGACCTGATCGAGCCAGGCAGCGAACATCCTTCCGCCGCGGCGGCAGTGGCCTATGCGCAAGGCTCCAGCCGCGCCTTCAGCGCACAGCTGCTGCGGCCGAGCATCGGCGCCATCGGCATCCAGTGGTATCTCGACGGCAATCCCGTCGCCAACGCCACCAGCGAAAGCTATGTATTCCAGCAGGCTGCCGCCACGCCGGCGACCCGCACGCTGGAATTGCGCGTAACCGACCTTACCGCGCTGGTCAAGCCGAGCATGGCCGGCAGCCTGCTGGTGCACAGCCGCAGCTGGACCATCAACGTCGGCAACGACCGCCTGTTCGCCGACGGTTTCCAGTAGCCGGCGTAACTCGTTTTCCGCCGGCCTGGCCGGCGCGGCGATCGTGTTGCAAAAATTCGCCTGGCGCAGGCGCAAGCCGCGCAAACGGCCAATACGCTCGACACTGCATCCCAGCGCGCAGCCCCGCATACCTGCAGCACACGCCATCCGGCGCGGTACAGCATGGCTCAAATTTCTGGCCGGATGCATCAGCCATGGTCAATATGGCCGTAAGTATGGAACGACCGCCCATTTGAATGGCTGTCCGGACAAGCGCTCATTCCCCCCTGAACTTGCAGCAGAAACCGCAGCGCGCTTCGCGGCAAAAACGCAGCCAATCCAAACTGGCACGATAGTTGCCTGACCGGGATTTGTAACGGCATGTAAAACCGCTGTACGCGTTTATCAGGGAAATCAGGGGGCCATCGTTCCACGACGGCCGGTATTCGCTTCGGAAGGCCGCTTTAATGAATCAGCAGAACCGCGGGTTTTTACACAAATACCGCAGCATCGTCGTTGCCATCGTGTTGTTCGTGTCGCTGGATATTGCGCTGATCGCCTACAACCTGGCGGCCTCGTACACGATCGACCGCTACACCGCCAGCCGCGATCTCAGCGGCAGCATGCGCAGCTCCACCCAGATCGTGCTGCGCAGCCTGCTGGAAATGCAGGCCGACGTCGCCGCCGGCGGCACTATCGGCGAAGAGGCACGCACTACCCTGCGCGACCGCGCCGCCCTGATCCAGAACGGCCTGAGCGCGTTGCGCGAAGGCGGCAGCCTGCCCGGCGACGCGGAGGCGACGGTCTACGCTGCCGCCACGCAGCCGGCACAGCGCGCCGAAGCGGACAAGTTCGCCAGCCTGTGGCAGCCCTACCAGCAATTGCTGCAACCGCTGCTGGCAGCGGACGTGATCGACGCGGCCAGCGTCGGCGCCGCAGCCAGCCACGGCCGCCGCATCAACAGCGAACTGTTCGGCGCCATCAACCGCTTCGTCAATGCCACGCAGGATCTGGTCACGCGCGAAACACGCGTGCTTCGTATCGTGCAGATCGTCGGCATCCTGTTTGCGCTGCTGAACTTCCTCTACACCGCGCTGCTCGCCTCGCGCCGCCTGCTCGAAGGCGATCGCGCCGTGGCCCGCTCGCAGAAGCAGACCGGCGACATTCTCGCCACGGTGAAGGAAGGCCTGTTCCTGGTCACGCCGGAGCAGCAGATCGGCGAGCAGATGTCGGCCTCGCTCAAGGACGTGCTGCGCCAGGAAGTGAAGCCGGGGCAGAAACTGTTCGACCTGCTCACTCCGATGGTTTCCGCGCCGATCATGGAAGCCGCGCGCGACTATGTCGGCCTGCTGTTCGGCAAGCGCGTCAAGGAAAACCTGGTCTACAGCCTCAATCCGCTGTCGGAAGTCGAAATCGGCGGCGACACGGCGCAGAAACGCTACCTGAGCTTCCAGTTCAACCGCGTGCTGGACGAGGGCGAGGTCAGCGGCCTGCTGGTCACCGTGCAGGACGCGACCGAACGCGTCAACCTGCAGGCCGAAGTGGCTTCGGCCAAGTCGCGCGCGCGTGAACAAATGGAAGTGTTGCTGCGCGTGCTCAACAACGATCCGGCCGAAGTGCAGGATTTCCTGCGCCGCACCGAGTCGTCGCTGGAGCAGGTCAACGCCACGCTGCGCCAGGCTGCGCGCCGGTCCGGCGAAAACTACCTGGGACTGGTGAATTCCGTGTTCCGCCATGTCCACGGCATCAAGAGCGAAGCCGCGGCCATGAACCTGGAAATGTTCGAATCCGTCGCGCACGCCTTCGAACTCGACCTGGTCGCCCTGCGCGACCGCGGCGACGTCGAAGGTGCCGACATGGTCAAGCTCGCCCTGCATCTGGACGACCTGTTCGAATGCCTCAACAGCGTGCGCGGCCTGTTCGAGCGGCTGGGAACAGCGTCGCCGGCGCCGGCGAGCGCGCCTGCCGGCGGCGAAAGCAGTCCCGCACAGCAGCTGCTGGCCTCCCTGCGCGGCCTGGCCAAGCGCATCGCCGCCGACCTGGGCAAGGAAGTGCGCGTCACCGGCGACATGCCGGCGTTCGACACGCTGCCCCAAGGCATGGCCGACGACCTGCGCTCCATCAGCCTTCAGCTGCTGCGCAATGCCGTCGTACACGGCATCGAAGAACCGCAGGAGCGGCGCCAGCACGGCAAGGCGGCGGGCGGCATCGTCCACTTCAGCTGCCGTCGCAGCGATACCGACGGCATCGATTTCAGCGTTCGCGACGACGGCCGCGGCATCAGCCCGCGGCGCGTGCGCGAAGCGCTGGTGCGCAGCCAGCGTTATACCGCCGACGAAGTCGCCGCGATGCCCGATCGCGACGTGGTCATGAAGATCTTCGAACCCGGCATCAGCACCGCCAGCGAAAGCAACCGCGATGCCGGCCACGGTGCCGGCATGGACGTGGTACTCAGCCGTGTCAACGCCATGGGCGCACGCATCGCCCTGGGCAGCCAGGGCCATTCGCATACCGAGTTCCGCATCCGCATCGCGCTGCCCTCGGCCGCCGCCGCCGCGTAGCTGAAGTCCTGGCCAGCGGCCGCTGCACGGACGCCTGAACCCGGCGGTCTGCCATCTCCAACGACTGGCCCTTGCGTCGCAAGGGCCAGGCCGACTCCACTTCGCCCGGCGTCGGCAAAACCATTTTCAACTTCCGACTCATTCGAATTTCTCTAGAGAGAGCTAGCCGATGAAATTGCTGATCGTCGACGACTCCAACGTGATTCGCCAACGCATCGCGCGCATCGCCAGCGATGCGCGGCTACCGCCCATGCACATCGTCGGACAGGCGCGCAACGGCGTCGAAGCGGTGCAGATGGTGCGCCAGCACGATCCCGACCTGGTGACACTGGACTTGACCATGCCGGAACTGGGCGGCGAGGAATGCACCGAACAGATGATTGCGCTGAAGCCGGCGCTGACCATCCTGGTCGTATCCGCCCTGAGCGACAAAGCCACTGCCCTGCGCGCACTGAAAAAAGGCGCGCAAGGTTTCCTGTACAAGCCGTTCACGGACGATCAACTCGTTGCGGCACTGCAAGAGGTGATGCTCCCATGAGCGATCTGAGCGAAACGGAAATCAAGGTTTTCACCGATGCGGTATCGCATTACTTCAGCCAGCTCACGCGCGAACCCGCCGCCGTGCGCGGGGCCTACCTTGAGCGCGAGGGCGAAACGCCGCCGGTCTACGACTACTCCGGCCGCATCCTGGTCGGCGGGCAGTTCCGCGGCAGCGTCACGCTGTCGGCGCCGCGCGCGATGATCCGCCACCTGCTGGTGGCCTTGCACGAGCCCGACCAGTCGGAAGAAAACCTGCGCGACACCGTCGGCGAACTGGCCAATACCCTGGCCGGCAATGCACGGCGGCATTTCGGCGAGCACATGGAAATCTCGGTCCCCATCACTGCCGCCGGCGCATTCCCCGGCTCGCTCGCCGCACGGGACCGGCGCTACGTGATCATGGTCAACTGGAAAACCTACAACGCTTGCCTGGTAGTGGATATCGAACGCTCGAACTGAGGCCTTGCGGCAAGCGCGATCCGCGCTGCCGCAACTCGCCTGCGAGCAATCCGCTGCGCCGATCGCGCCCTGCGCAAGGGTTGTCGCGCATTCGTGGGGTGCGATAGGCAAGACCTGTCGAGCCTTCGCAGGGTGCGATCAGCTGCAGGCGAATTGAACCACTGCGCACCGATATCCTGCGTGGCCAGGCGGGGCACAGGCAAGCCTTGCTGCCGGCGCCGCGGAACTACGCATCGCCTCCGCTGCCCACACCTGCCAGCCTGCGTCGACTCGTGACATTCGGCGATCCCCCCTGAGCCTGCTGGCCGACAGCAAAGCGCTGCTGCATGTGCAGCGCAGCGCCTTGTGCGTGAATCTGGCAGCCCGCTCCAGTCAATTATTTTTTCCACATTTAAAATCCAACAGAGCAGCCGGTCTGCGCCCTGCCCGCCTACCTCCCCAGCGCACGCCGCAATGCCTCGCTGTAGGTACGGCTGACCTTCAGCACGGTGCCGTCATGCAGGCGCGCCAGTGCATCGCGATTGGTCGCCGCGCGCAGTTCGGCCACGCGTGTGATGCGCACTATGGCCGAGCGGTGAACGCGCACGAACAATGCCGGGTCCAGCCGGCTTTCCAGCTGCTGCAGTGTTTCGCGTACCAGTTGCACCTGCTTGCCGACGTGCAGGCCGCAGTAGTCGCCGATGGCCTCGATCCAGTCGATGTCCGCCACATGCACCACGACCAGGCGCCGTCCTATGCGCACGGAAAAGCGTGCCGGATAGCGTGCCTGCCCCATGTCGTCGCCGGGCGCCGGAACGGCCGGCAGACGCGCGCGACGCGCGGTGCGCACGCGTTCCAGCGCGCGATCGAAGCGTTCGTCGTCGATGGGTTTGAGCAGATAGTCCACGGCTTCCGCATCGAAGGCGCGCAAGGCGAAGCGCTCGTAGGCGGTCAGAAACACAACCTGCGGACGCTGCGGCGGCGGCAGCTGGCGCAACAGCTCGAAACCGTCGAGGCCGGGCATGCGCACATCGAGGAACAGCAAGTCGGGCGCCTGTGCAGCAATCGCGCGGATCGCCTCGGCGGCGGTCGCACACTCGCCGACAATTTCCACATCGGCATGCCGCGCCAAACGCGCCACCACGCCGCGGCGTGCCAGCGGCTCGTCGTCGATCACCAGCACGCGCAGCATCATGCGGCTGCCGCCGCGGCAGCGAGCCGGCGCGCCGGCAATTCGACAACCACCTCGCAACCGCCCGTGGCCGGACGTTGCAGTTCCAGGCGCCAGTCCTCCGCATACAGTTGACGCAGGCGCGCGGTGACATTGGCCAGGCCTACGCCGTGAGGCACGTGTCCGTCGACAGTGACGAGATCCAGCCCGCCGTTGCGCACCACCAGGCGCAACCGCGCCGCATCGCAGCGGATCACGATCTGCAGCTGCACCGCATCGGGCACGGGCGCAATGCCGTGGCGAATCGCGTTCTCCACCAGGGGCTGCAGCAGCAGCGGCGGCATGGCCAGGTCGAGTGCGGCGGGATCGATCTGCGTGCTCAGCTGCAGGCGCTCGCCCAGGCGTGCCTGCTCGATGCCGGCATAGGCCAGGGCCAGCTGTAATTCCTCGGCAACGCTGACTTCCTCGGCCGCATCGACGTCGAGGGTCAGGCGCAGGAAATCGCCGAAGCGCGTGAGCATCTGCATCGCCGCATCGTTATGCCGCGTATACACCAGCGTCGAAATAGCATTCAGCGTGTTGAACATGAAATGCGGCTGGATCTGATAGCGCAGTGCGCGCAGCTCGGCTTCCCGCGCCAGCGCCGTGGCCTCGCCCAGGCGGACGCGCGCAAGACGCTCTGCATCGTAGTAGCAATAGCCAAAATACATCAGCGCCCAGGCACACAACAAAGCCCAGGGGCTCAGTGCGCCGGTCAGCGCGGCGAAGGCGATGCTGCTCTGGCTTGCGGGAGCGTCCGCCGCGGCGAACTGGCGCATGCTCCACTCGGCCACGACGGCACAGGCATAGCCCAGCAGATACGCCAGCAGCATCACGATCGCCGCACTGCGCGCCAGTCGCGCCTGCGGCCACAGCCAGCGGCAGGTCCACATCAGGGGCAAGGTGGCGAGCAGGCAGACCAGCGTCAGTACCACGCGATACAGCACGTAGGCGGGATAGGCCAGGTTCGGCAGCGTCGCCAGCGCCGACACCAGCACGCAGACGGCCCAGGCCGCCATCTGCAGATTCCAGTAGCCACGTCCCGGCGTCGCGGCGGAAAAATGATGGCGCATGCAAAACCCGAGCGGCGGCGGCAACTGTCGCAAGCCTAACGGCTGCGGCGCAGGCGGGATACCGGTTGATCGCAAGCGCTGCACGGCTGATCCGGTATGCGCGCCATCGCCTTGCAGGCTTGGCCGCGTTGTACTGGGATAAGGGCAATTGCCCTGCACGGCCCCCCCCATGCACCTGCTGCCCCGCTTCGCCGCATTCGTGCTCGCCCTCTACGCCATGGCCCTGGAGGCCGCCGGACACGGCCAGGTCTTCGTCGTCGGCAGCCTCTACCAGCGCCACGACAGCGTGCCGGCCTATGACCTCAAGGCACTGGCTGCACTGATCGAGGCCATACAGCCGCAGGTGCTGGTGCTGGACGTCAGCCCGGCCGAACTGGCCGAAAAGAAAGTGTGGCCGGGAAAAATTGAATATGTACAGGTTGTATTTCCTTACATCGAGCGGCACGGTCTCAAGGCCTATGCCGGCGAGCCGGCAGAACCGCTGTTCAGCGAAATATCGAAAGGCGTAGGCCAGGCACGCCAGCAGCTCGCCATCGACAAGCCCGCTGCCGCCGCGGCGATGGAGCAATCGCGCAAGGCGACGTATGCCGCATTGTCCGCGTACTGGAAAAGCCCGGCAGACGTGCACGACGCCACTACCGAACGCATCGTCGTCGGCCTGAAAAGCGTAGAGGAAGCGCTGGTCGGCGAGATCGAACGCCGCGGCAGCCAGCGCTGGGATGCACATGCGGCGGCCATCGCGCGCCAGGCCGTGCGGGAAAACCCGGGCAAACGCATTCTGCAGATAACGGGCCTGGAAAACCTGCCGCGCGTACGCGCCGAACTCAGGGCCAGCAGCGGCATCGAACTGGTGGACATGGCCGAGTGGATCAAAGCCAATGCCGTGCGCGTATCGCCATAGCAAGGGAAACCGCGTTATTCATCAAGTGCCGATAAGCGTGGCGAATTGCGCCGTCGCAGCACCCCGCAGTGCAGCACGCGTTCGGCGCAATTCGCGCTGCTCATCGCGCCCTACGAAAGGCGCGTCCGCGAGCCATGCCCCGCTTTTCGCTGGATGCCGATGAGCGCAGCGAATTCCACCGTCGCGGCGTAAATCGGTACGGCACGGATGGCAGACGGCGGTTTGCCCATGCCCTGGCGCAAACCAACCACGCCACTCGATCGACCGCATCGACCACCGGACCCGGCATCGCACCGTTGTCGCGCCCCAGCCCCAGCGCACAGCCTGCCCCCCCGCCGAGACGCAAGGCACCGCGCCTGCGGCCGCCGTCCATCAGCGGCGACCGCAGGCGCTGCCCTCCCCGGACCCTGCCGGCGCACGTTGCAACCGCAACCACGCCGATGCCATGGACAGACATACGCAAATTGGCAGCAAAACCTGAAACGGAACGTGCAACCGGTTTGAGCGCCGCGCGGCGGCCGTCCCGGACCCGACGGAAAACCCGATGACTTTCACCCAGACGGCGACCGGCACCGCAGGCCTGTGCATCTATCTCGACGACGAACGCCGCACGCCGGAAGGGTGGCTACGCGTCTACTGGCGCGACGAGGCCATCGCCTTGCTGCAGCAGGGCGTCGTGAGCGAAATCAGCCTCGATCACGACCTTGGCGACGACGAACGGGGCACCGGCTACGACGTGATTGCCTGGATCGAAGAGGCCGCTGCACGGCTTCCGGCCGCCGCTGATCCCTGTGCATTCGGCCAACCCGGCCGCGCGCGAGCGCATGCAGGCCGGCATTGCCGCGATACGCCGGCTGGCCGGCAATCCGGCCTAGCAGGCGATCCAACACAGCGTCCGCGTGGCAATCGGCGCCCGGCCCTGCATCCGCTGCGAAAGGAACCCGGCTACTCCCTGGCCGCCGCCGGACTATCCTGCGCCGCCAGCGGCTGGCCGGCGATTTCCAGCAGTTCCATGTCGAAGATCAGCAGCGCGTTCGGTTCGAGTTCGCCGGGCTTGCCGTTGTCGCCATAGGCGAGCTTGCCCGGCAGCCAGAAGCGGTATTGGCTGCCCACCGGCATCAGCGCCAGGCCTTCGCCCCAGCCGGCAATGACCTGGTTCAGCACGACTTCGGCGGGATGATCGCGTTCGTAGGAATTGTCGAACGGCGAGCCGTCCAGGCGCGTGCCGATGTAATGCACGCGCACGGTGTCGGTGGCGCCGGGCCGCGGCCCCTTGCTGTCGCGCAGCACCTGGTATTGCAGGCCCGACGCCGTCGCCACCACGCCGCTGCGCTGCGCGTTCGCCGCGAGAAAGCGCTCGCTGGCCTGCTGGTTCTTCGCCGCCAGCTGCTGCCGCTGCTGCTCGCGCGTGTCGCGCAGATGGCGGCCGAACTCCTGCCGCACCGTATCGAGTTCGGCGGCAGTCAGCACGGCGGGCTTGCCGGCCAGGCGCTCGCGCAAGGTCTGCAGGGCAATATCCAGATCGACCTCGTCGCGGATCGGCGCCAGTTGTTCGGCCAGATCAAGGCCGACCATCTGGCTGGCGCGGATACGCTGCGTGTGCGGCTGGCCCGGCGCGGCCGGGAGCGCAACCGGCGCAACGGCAACGGAGGCGGTATCGCTGCGCTGGCAGGCAGCGAGGCCCAGCAGGGCCAGGCAGACAAACGGAAAGCGGGTTTTCATGGTCGGGATTCACCGTAGGTTTTCTTATTGGTAGAAATCGCTTTTTTCCTGGACCAGGCGATCGCTGCGCATGACCGGGTGCCGCGACGCTGCACTGTCTTGTCCCGCACCGCAGGCCAGGTTGCAGCCGCCACTTCTCATTGCGCCCGCTTGCCTGCCACCGCCGCAACCACCGCCATCTGCGCCAGTGCCGCACGCCCCTGTGCTATCAGTTCGGACTGGCAGCCCGGCAGCCGCGTTACCTCGGGCAAGGCCTGCGCTATCGCCGCCAGGCCGGCCTGGGTTTCGCCCTGCCGCCATTGGCTGATACCCAGGCCCAGCCGCAGCACGGCGACGCGCGTATCCGCCGCGCCGTAAATGCGTGTCGCCGTCGCCAGCGCCGCGCGGAAATCGGCGGCCGCCTGGTCGTTCTCCTGCAAGGCCAGATGCATCAGCGCGCTGTTGCGCACTATCACCGTACGCGCCACGGCGGAAATGGCGGCGGGCGATGCGAGCAGGCCCCGTGCCTGCGCCATGTCGGCCTGGGCCGCGGCCACTTGTTCACTCTGCAACAATGCAACGGCTCGCTGGCTGCGCGCGACAGCGATGCGCGGATCGTCCGCCGCCAGCACCGCGAGACGAATCGCGACGGCGCGGTCCAGCCAGTCCAGCGCCTCGCGCGGGCGGCCTGCACACAGGTGCGCGTAGCCGACCTGGTAGGCCACTGCAGCAACGCCGGAATGCTGCTCGCCCTTGACCTGGCGCGTGCCTTCGTAAGCCTGCTCGCCCGTGGCGACAGCCGCGTCGAACTGGCCCAGGCCGATCTGCGCCATGGTCAGCACCCAGGACATGTCCAGGGTCTGCGGATGCAGCGCGCCCAGGCGCAGCCGTCCCAGCGCCCAGCCCTGCTGCGCGTGCACCGCGGCTGCCGAGTACTGGCCCAGGCCCTGCTCGCAGTAGCTCAGGCCGGTGAACACGACGACCTGTTGCTGGGCATCGCCTTCCCCGTCGGTCTGCTGCAACTGCAGGTAGTGGCGATGGCAGGTGGCGAAGTCGCCCTGCTGGGCCTCGTTCCAGGCCAGATCGACATCGATATGCCGCTGCAACAGCAGGTTGCCGGCCTGCACCGCGTCGGCACGCAGCGAGCGCAGACGCGTTTCCACATCGGCCAGCCTGAGTTCGCGCTGGGATACTTTTGCCGTTTGATAACGCGCATCGAGTACCGCGGCATCCAGCGGTCCGCGTACGCCGGCGAGTTCCTCGACAGCCTGGGCCAGGCTGTGGGCCGCCTGCTTCTGCCGCCCCAGGTTGCTCAGCAAGCGGCCCAGCTCCAGGTGCAGCAGACCGGATACTTCCGCACGTTGTGGAAAACGCGCGTCGACCTTGTCCACCGCCGCCTCGACCACCGCAGCCAGGCGGACGTCGCTGCGCCCGCCAGCCCAGGGATCAGCCGCGCTGAGCAGGTCGCGGGTGATGAAATCGCTGACCGCCTGGGTGGTGGCGCGGGCGCGCTGGGCTTCGTCGCGTTCGCGCCGCAACTGCGCGGTGAACGCGACGACGGTAGCGAGAAAGGCGAATCCGGCGAAGCCGCCCAGGCCTATCGACCAGGGATGCCGGCGCAGCAACAGCCGCGCGCGATGCGCCAGGCCTGCCTTGCGCGCGCGTACCGGCCGTTGGGCAAGAAAACGCTGCAGGTCGGCGCTCAGTTCGTTCACCGTCGCATAGCGCTGTATCGGCTCGGCCGCGGCAGCCTTGTCGACGATGGCCAGCAGATCGGCCGGCAAGCGGCCGGCAGCGGTATTGCCGGCTTCGAGCACGCGCCGGCACAGCCGGCCCAGCTGCCAGATGTCCGAAGCAATACCGACCTCGCCGCAAGCCAGCTGCTCGGGGCTGGCAAAGCCCGGCGAATAGGCCGGTCTTGCCGTCGACCCCAGCAGCGCAGCAATGCCGAAATCGAGCAGGCGCGGCTGTCCGTCCGCATCCACCAGTACATTGCGCGGCTTGATGTCGCGATGGATCAGCAGGCGCGCATGCGCGAACGCGACCGCGTCCAGCACCGCCAGCAGCAGCTGCACGCGCAGCGGCAGTGCCAATGCCTGCGCAGCGCAATGCTCGTCCAGCGGCGCGCCGTCCACATATTCCATGGCAAACCACAAATGACCTTGTATACAACGACCGCCGTCGATCAGGCGTGCAATGCCGGGATGGCGCAGATTGGCCAGAATCTGCCGTTCGTCGCGAAACCGCGCCGCGCTGGCGGCGTCGCGGGCCGAATCGGGCAACCATTTCAGGGCCACGGTCTGCTCGTACTCGCCATCGGCACGCGCGGCCCGATAGACCAGGCCCATGCCGCCGCGGCCCACCTCGCGTTCGATGCGGTATACGCCGACCTGCTCGCCGGCCACCAGTTCGCGCAAGGCAAAACGTTCCTGCAGCAGATTGCGCAGCAGCGGGCTGGCCAGCAGATGGCCGGGGTCGAGCAAGCGCAGGCGCCGCGGCAGCGCACTGCCCGGCGGCGCATCGGCCGCGCTCATGCGCTCTCCAGCAGGGCATCGCGCAGGTAGTCGCGGGCGCGTTGCCACAGGCGCTGCGCGGTGCGCAGTGGCAGGTCAAGTGCCTGCGCGGTTTCCTCTTCGCTCAGGCCGGCAAAAATGCGGCATTCCACGACATGTACCAGGCGCTGGTCGACGGCTTCGAGCTGGCGCAGGGCGTGGTCCAGATGCAGCAGATCCTGCGCCTCGTTGTCGAGATTCTGCGCCGCGTCGCCGGGCGCTGCAGATGCAGGCAGGCTGCCGCCGCCGCGCTTGGCCGCCAGGCGGTCGCGCGCGTGGTTGATCAGGATCTGGCGCATGATGCGCGAGGACAGCGACAGGAAATGGCAACGGTCGCGCACGCCCAGTGCGCCGCTGCGCGCCAGGCGTTCGTAGCATTCGTGCACCAGGCCGGTAGCGCCCAGTGTATGCGCCGACGAACCCAGCGCGCCGCGGGCCAGACGCTTGAGATCGGCATACAGCAGCTCGACCACGTCTTCCCATGCATCGCCGTCGCCGCACCGCGCACGGTCCAGCAATTGTGTAATTTCGCTCATCGGCCGCCCCCAGCCCCCCAGCGGCGCCGAGTCTAGCGCGCTGTCCGCCGACGCGGTAATGGCCAGTTGGCAAGGCGCGGCCTGCTGCGCCACCTTGCGCAAGCGCAGCAGGCCAGGCCGTGCACGGTGGACTGGCCACCGTGCACGGTCCGCCGCACAAGGCGGATTACTGGATGGAGCCGTGGATCTCAAACGGCAACTCCTGCGCCACGTCGGCAGCCGTATCCGGCTTGCCGCTGTCGTTGACGGTGGCCCAGGCGCCGCTGGACACATTCAGCTGGCGCGCATTGGCGCCGCTGCGCGTGCGTGCGCCGGGAATCACCAGCGACGGCGTGTAGTGCGCGCCGCTGGCGCTGTCGGTAGTCCCCCAGACAATCCAGTACGTTCCCGCGACAAACGCCCCTGCCCCGCTGCAGCTGCCGGGGATGGCCAGGCGGTTGCGCCAGAGCCTGCGCGTGGTATCCGGCGTGAGCGCGCTGGGCACCAGAGTATTCGCTGCCCGATACAGACGCGCATCAGTAGAGCCGGTCAGCATATTGGTCGTGGTATTGCCGCAGACCAGGGTGCTGCCGCTGTCGCCGGGCCGGCCGTGGTAAATCTGCAGCGTTGCAGCGGTGAACGGCGAGCTGGCAGCCGACGAGCCGGTCTTGTAGGTGTAGACGTCGATGCCGCTCAAGGTCCAGCTTTGCCCGCTGGGAACGGTGAAATCGTCCGCCAGCCGGTAGGAACTGCCGTTCGCACTGAAGCCGAAGCTGCCGTTGCTGACGGTGCTGCTGCCGCTGTCGTTCTGCAGTTCGCTCCAGGTGGTGCCGCTGGGCGCGGCCGTGCCGTTCTTTGTCGTGGCACCCGAGCTGAGCGGGCCGTTGCTGTAGATCTGCGTAACCGGTCCGCTGCCGGCGCTGACGCTGAGTGCAAAGGTGGAACTGTGCGAAAGGCTGCCCGACACCGCATTCACCGTCACGGTATAGGTGCCGGTGCTGGCGCTGGAACTGGCGTTCAGGCTGAGCGCCGAGCTGGCGGTCGCATTGGCAGCCAGCGAAACCGGATTGGTACCCAGCGCATACGTCACGCCGCTGGGCAGGCCGGCCAGGCTCAAGGTCACCGCGCCGCTGAAACCGCCGCTGCTGGCCAGCGCCAGCGAGCCGGTCGCGCTGCCACCGCGCAACAGGGATTGGCTGGCCGGTGTTGCCGCCAGGGTGAAATCCGGCGTGGTGCTGACTGCCTTGTTGCAGCTGGCACTGACCGTATCGGTAAACGTCGATCCAGCCACCGGCACGAAATCGGCCGTGTAGCCGCTGGAACTCAAGGTCAGCTTGAGCACGCCGAAGGTATTCGCGTTGGCCTTTTCCAGCAGCGCATGCGTGCCGCTGAGCGGATAGAAAGCACGCCCGCCGGTGCCGATCAGGATCTGGCGTATGCCGTCGGCCGCGGCGACCAGACTGGGATTGGCCTTGGCATAACGCTGGTAGTTGTGGTCATGGCCGACCAGGATCAGGTCGGCCTTGTAGTCGTACAGCGCGCGCCACAGCGGCGCCACGCCGCTCACGCCGGTGTAGTTGCCGCGGCTGATCAGCGGGTGATGCCAGACCGCCGCGGTACACGGCTTGCTGTTGGCCGCGAGATTGCTGCGCAGCCAGGTTTCCTGGGCCGAGCCCGCGCTCATGGAAATATTGCTGTTGAGCGCGATGAAGTGCCAGTCGCCCACGTCCCAGCTGTAGTAGCCCTTGCCACGTTCGCCGGCGATGCCGTTGCTGATGCCGCTGCCGTTGAAATAATCGAAGTAGCCGCTCGCGCCGCTGGTGTTGTATTCGTGGTTGCCCGGCGTCGGATGAGTATAGTTTTTGAATGGTCCCCAATAGGTATTGTAGTTGCCGTTGTACTCGGCCAGGGTGCCGTTGCTGTAGGCGTTGTCGCCGGCGGTAAACACGGCGACCGGGTTGATGGCGCGGATCAGGTCGGCGGTCTTGCGGCAGTCCGTGCCCGAGCAGATGTCGCCAGCGCCGGCGACGGTCACCGTGGTTTCTTCCAGCGCCTTGGTGCCGTACTGGATAGTGTCCAGTTCGAAGCGGCTATGCCGGTCGCCGAACCAAGGCTGGATCTGCACGCAGTCGCCGCGCAGGGCGCGCGAGCTGAACTGCTGGCCGTTCCATTGCTTGCCCTCGAAGGTATAGCTGTCGCCGCCGGAGCTGGTGAGGGTCAGCGCATCGTAGCCGCGCAGGTCCAGCGCCTTGAAACCGACGCGTATCCAGCGCGCGCCGGGCTCGCAGATTTCCCCCAGCGGCGCAGTCATGGGCATTGCAGCCAGCGGCACTTCCAGCGTTTTCACCAGGGCCGTGTCTTCCGGCAGCTGCGGCACGCTGTCTGCGCCCGCACTCAGCGGCAACACGGCGGCAATCGCGGCTGCCAGCAGCAGCGGGCAACCGGTGAAGCCTGGCGACACGAATCGTCGTAGCTTGGTCTTCATGCATTCCTCCCTCGATGGATGACAGTGGTTCTGCCGGCGACAGCGCGCGGCAGGCAGCGATCTGCCCCCCAAGACAGGCCGCTGCGGGTCGAAGACGGCAGGGCGCTCCCCCGTGCCAGGCACGCGGTTGCAACACGCTGAGTACGTCGTCTGTTGCGGAAACACGCATCCATGGGCGAACCCGCCACGCCGGAAAAAAATAGTTTTCCGACGCCCACGGCAGGCCCTGGCTGTGCTGGAATGCGCCGCTCTCGCCCGTATCGCCCCCCGGCGAATACAGGCGCGCTGTCTAGCATGCCGATATTTCAGCCGCGTGATTGCTGCCCGGTGGCAGCAGCCGGACGTATTGCACAACCCGTACAGGTGGAAAGATGAAAACCGGAACGGCTTCGCTGTCTGCCCGCCGCCGCGTGCTGCTGGGCCTTGGCGCATTGGCCACGGCAGCAGCCGGCGGCTGGCTCTGGACAGGCCGGCACAGGCGCCCGGCAGCCCTGGCCGGCACAAGCGCCGCGCCGAATGCCCAAGCGCCGGCAAGCGCGAGACGCGCCGAGCGCTTTACCCAGCCGCTGCGCATTCCCGCTGCCGCAGGCCTGATGGCCGACGTCGTGCTGCGCGGCGAGCTGGCGCTGACCGCGGGCAGCGCCGATTTCGCCATCTTCCCCGGCGCAGCCACCGCGTTATGGCACTACGCCGGCCTGCACGACGGCAAGGCCGTGGCCAACCCGCTGCTGCGCCTGCAACACGGGCAGAAACTGCAGGTGAACCTGCACAACGCGCTGGACGAGGCGACCACGGCGCACTGGCACGGCCTGTCGGTGGACGAAGCCAACGACGGCAGCGGCCTGCATCCGGTGCAGCCAGGCGCGCAGCGGCGCTATGCCTTCAATGTCGCCAACCGCGCCGGACTGTACTGGTATCACGCACATCCGCATGGCAATACCGGCAAGCAGATACAGCGCGGCCTGGCCGGCCTGCTGCTGGTCGAGGACGCACAGGAAAACGCACTGCGCGCGCGCCTGGGCCTGAACTGGGGCGAGCGCGACCTGCCGCTGCTGATCGCCGACAAGCAGATCGACAGCAACAATTCCATTGTGTACAAAGACGGCGCAGACGACTGGATCGGCAACCGCATCCTGGTCAACTGGACGGCCGATGCCTATCTCGACGCCGTGCCCGGCCTGTACCGCCTGCGCATACTCAATGGCTGCAACGCACGCCTGTGGCGGCTGGCCTTCGTCCATCGCGGCGGCCTGCTGCCGTTCCAGCTGATCGGCACCGACGGCGGATTGCTGGAGCGCCCCTGGCGGCTGCAGGATATTTTCCTGGGGCCGGCACAACGTATCGACGTGATCGTCGACTTCAGCACCGTAGCGGTCGGCGATCGCGTGCTGCTGAGCAGTCTCGACTACATGGCGATGGAAAACGAAGACGACGCAGGCCCGCTGCAGCCGCACCTGATGGCCGACCATCCGGGCGCCGTGCCCATGGGCGCAGCGCAGGACCTGATGGAATTCCGCCTGGTAGCCGACCGCAGCCAGCGCCGCAGCTTCGGCGCCGCAGCCATTCCCGCACGTTTCCAGCCATTGCCGCCCGTGGCCGCCGAGGATTGCGCGCTACGCCAATTCAAACTGGCGCTGGACGCGGAAGGACGCTGGCTGATCAACCAGTGGAACATGTATTTCAACGGCCACGAGCCGGTTTTCCGCGTGCGCCGCGGCAGCCGCGAAATCTGGGAAATCCACAATGCGCTGGCCAGCATGCCGCATCCGATCCATGTACACGGCTTCCAGTTCCGCCTGCTGTCGCGCCGCATCAGCCCGCCGGATATCCGCGCACGCGCCGTCACCGATACTGGCCTGAGTCCGCACGATCTGGGTCTGCTCGACACCGTAGTGATCTGGCCGGGCGAGATCGTGCGCATCGCCATCGACTTCAGCCAGCCGTTCGAGGGTGTGCAGCGCTACATGCTGCATTGTCACAATCTGGAACACGAAGACAGGGGCATGATGATCACGTTCGCCGTGGATGACGACGCGAAACAACTGTGCGAGGCATAGGCAGGAATTCGCCTGCGGCTTGCCCAACCGGTGTTTTCCGCAGAATGTCTTGCGATGCCTCGACATGGCGCCGGCGGCGCCGCGTTCACGCCGCCGGCGCAAACAGTCGATACCAGAACAGTGCTGTCTCCGCCGCATGCGCAGGGATCGCTGCATACAGATGGCGGTCGAAACCAGCGGGCACGAAACCGCAGCGCTGGTACAGGCGACAGGCGAAACTGATCGGGCAGACAGACTCGGGAAGCATTCGTGGCGCGTGTGTTCCGGTGCAGCGCCGGTTGCAATCGCCGTGGCCAGATCGCGCGGCGCCATTCGCGATGCTCATCGCGCCCTACCGGAAACCGTGCCGCATCGTGACGGAATTCGCAGCCTCGCTGCACTACCACTCAGCCTGTGCTTAGCGGCCAGCGTCCCAGCGGAATATGCCGCGTCTGCCCCAGCAGGCTATGAATCAATACGAACTCGTGCGCCGTCCAGGCAATCGGCTCCACCGCTTCCGCCGCGACATTCTGCGCTGCGTAAGTCAATGTCACATGCGGCTCGAACGAGCCCGTTAGGCAGCGGCCCAGGCCGACAGCAGCCAGTTCGCGGCCGATGCCGGCACGCAGCGCATGCAGCGCTTCGTTGCGCTGGCTCGACTTGAGCACTACCGGCAGCTTGCTGCGCCGGTTGGAGAAACTCGCGACTTCGTCCATCGCCACATCAACGGCTGCCGCCCGCACACGCGCCGCAGCGGCCAGGGTGTTTTCGACGACGTCGCCGGGCAGGCCAACCCAGTCGCCGATATGGACCAGTGTGATATGCAGGCGATCGGTCTGGTGCGGCCGGCTGTCCAGCCTGTGGCGCTTGCCGACATCGGCCGCCAGCGCAGCGATGCGCGTGGCCGTGGCCTGGTCGGGAAACAGCGCGAGGAAAAGCCGGTCGGTGGGTTCGGCGGGAGCGAAGCCGAACAGGGATTGTTGGGACATGTGGAAGTACCGAAAGTGAGAAAAGCCAGTAGCAGAACGAGCCGGGGGCCTCGCGCTTGGACGGCGCGAGGGTACTCCCTCCGGCAACTCGCGCGACCCGGTTGCGTCGACCTCCGCAAGTGACGCAATGCTTTCGCAGCGAGCCTGGGACAGCACGCCGACGATCGGCATGAAGCCTGCCGCATGCCAATCGTGTTGCTGCAGCGAATGAGGCATAGGAATAAACGCGAGTCCGCGGCAATCGTTGCAACCACCCGTCAAGCGGAACCAGCGACCTGTGCGGGCCGCTACATTCGGAAATCGTTTCCTGTCGTCAGGCCTTGCCCAGGCCATAGCGGGCAAAGCCGTTCGATAGTTTCCATCCATTCGAAGAATGCGACCAAAGGATCGTCATCGACAACGAAACGCCGCAGCATTCCGCCCTCCGCCGCCAACGGTCAGGGCACGGACGCTTCGGCATCGCGCCCAGGCCGGCAATACCTGCAATAGGGAATCGCCGGGCTATTCGACACTGTCGCTGGCTTCACCTGCTTCATGCATGGGTAGCGCCGGATTTTCGCTCCACATCCGGCACTCTGGCGCATCAGGAGTGCTACATATTCCGCCGATATTCCCCACCCACGTCGTACAAGGCATGGCTCACCTGTCCCAGCGAGTGCGTCTTCACCGCTTCCATCAGGCTGGCGAATACGTTGCGCCGTTCGCGCGCGGCGGCCTGTAGCGGCTTCAGGCCGTCTTCGGCGTAGTCGTTGCGGTTGCGCTGGTAGCCGGCGACATTGCCGATCTGCTGGTCTTTCTCGCCTTCGGTGGAGCGGATCAGTTCGATCTCGGTGACGATGTCGCCGCCGTGATCCTTGGGCAGGAAGGTGTTCACGCCGATCAGCGGCAGGCTGCCGTCGTGCTTCTTGTGTTCGTAGTAGAGGCTTTCTTCCTGGATCTTGCCGCGCTGGTACATGGTGTCCATGGCGCCGAGCACGCCGCCGCGTTCGCTGATCGCCTCGAATTCCTTGTAGACGGCTTCCTCGACGATGTCGGTCAGCTTGTCGACGATGAAACTGCCTTGCCAGGGGTTCTCGTTGAAATTCAGCCCGAGTTCCTTGTTGATGATCATCTGGATCGCCACGGCGCGGCGCACGCTTTCCTCGGTCGGCGTGGTGATGGCCTCGTCATAGGCATTGGTATGCAGGCTGTTGCAGTTGTCGAACAGCGCGTACAGCGCCTGCAGGGTGGTGCGGATGTCGTTGAACTGGATTTCCTGCGCGTGCAGCGAGCGGCCGGAAGTCTGGATGTGGTACTTCATCATCTGGCTGCGCGGGTCGGCGCCGTAGCGCTCGCGCATGGCACGCGCCCAGATGCGCCGCGCGACGCGGCCGATCACGGTGTATTCCGGGTCCATGCCGTTGCTGAAGAAGAACGACAGGTTGGGCGCGAAGTCGTCGATCTTCATGCCGCGGGCAAGGTAGTACTCGACGATGGTGAAGCCGTTGCTCAGGGTGAAGGCAAGCTGGCTGATCGGGTTCGCGCCGGCTTCGGCAATGTGGTATCCGGAAATACTGACCGAATAGAAATTGCGCACATTGTTGTCGACGAAGAACTGCTGGATGTCGCCCATCATGCGCAGGGCGAATTCGGTGGAGAAGATGCAGGTGTTCTGCGCCTGGTCTTCCTTGAGAATATCGGCCTGCACGGTGCCGCGCACGGTGGCCAGGGTCTGGGCGCGGATTCGCGCATAGGTTTCCGCATCGACCACCTGGTTGCCGGTCACGCCGAGCAGTCCCAGGCCGAGGCCGTCGTTGGTCTCGGGCAGCAGGCCGCCGTAGTTCGGCCGCGGCTTGTCCTTGTACATCTCGTCGATGATGGCGCGGGCGGCATCCCAGCGCGCACCATCGGCGCGCAGGTATTTTTCCACCTGCTGGTCGATCGCCGTGTTCATGAACATGGCCAGGATGATCGGCGCCGGGCCGTTGATGGTCATCGATACCGAGGTGCTGGGTGCGCACAGGTCGAAGCCGGAATACAGCTTCTTCATGTCGTCCAGCGTGGCGATGTTGACGCCGGAGTTGCCGATCTTGCCGTAGATGTCCGGCCGCACCGCCGGGTCTTCGCCGTACAGCGTGACCGAGTCGAATGCGGTCGACAGGCGCGCTGCGGGCAGGCCTACGCTGAGGTAGTGGAAGCGCCGGTTGGTGCGCTCGGGCGTGCCTTCTCCGGCGAACATGCGGATGGGGTCTTCGCCGGTGCGGCGGTACGGATACACGCCGCCGGTATACGGGTAGTAGCCGGGAAGATTCTCTTTCTGCAGAAATACCAGCAGCTCGCCCCAGCTCTTGTAGGCCGGCGCGGCGATCTTGGGAATCTTCTGGTGGCTGAGCGATTCGCGGTAGTTTTCCACCCGGATGGTCTTGTCGCGCACCTGGTATTCGGTGAATTCGTCGGTGACGCTCTTGAGCCGCGCTGGCCAGCCGCGCAGCAGCTTCAGCCCTTCGGAAGACAGCGACTGGATCGCGTCGTTATAGCGCTGGCGCAGGGTTTTCAGCGTGCGGTCGTCGCCTTCGCTCAACGCTTCCGCGGCATACAGATCCAGCGCCTTGGGCAGGCGTTCATCGCCCAGATCCTGCAGCGACTGCCAGTACGACTGGGCCCGATCGGCGATGTCGGCCTGGGATTCGATCAGCGCGTTGATGCCGCGGCCCTGCTCGGCGATTTCGGCCAGATAGCGCACACGGTTGCCGGGAATCAGCACGGTCGCGCGCGGCTCTTTCAGCGAAGTGTCGATCTGCGGCTGGAAGCCGCCCGGCTTGCCCTGGCCCAGCTTGAGCTTCTCGCGCAGCAGCCGGCAAAGGTTGACGAACATCCAGCTGATGCCGGGATCGTTGAACTGGCTGGCGATAGTGGGATAGACGGGCACGTCCTCGTCTTTCATGCTGAACGCGACACGGTTGCGCTTCCACTGCTTGCGCACGTCGCGCAGGGCGTCTTCGGCGCCGCGCTTGTCGAACTTGTTCAGCACCACTAGCTCGGCGTAGTCGAGCATGTCGATCTTTTCCAGCTGGCTGGGCGCGCCGAAATCGCTGGTCATCACGTACATGGGGAAATCGACCAGGTCGACGATTTCCGAATCGGACTGGCCGATACCGGCGGTTTCGACGATGACGAGGTCGTAGTTCAGGCTTTTCAGGAAGGCGATGCAGTCTTTCAGCACCACGTTGGTCGCCACGTGCTGGCGCCGGGTCGCCATGGAACGCATGAACACGCGCGCGCTGCGCAATGCGTTCATGCGGATGCGGTCGCCGAGCAGCGCGCCGCCGGTGCGCCGGCGCGTCGGGTCTACCGAGATCACGGCCATGCGCATGTCGGGGAAGCTGGCCAGGAAACGGTTGAGCAGTTCGTCGGTGACCGAGGACTTGCCCGCACCGCCGGTGCCGGTAATGCCGATCACCGGTGCGCCGCGGTCTTCGCTCAGGGCAAAGCGCGAATCGGCCACGCCGCTCCATTGCTTGCGCAGCGCGGCCAGTTCGGCCTCGCTGTAGTCGCCGCTTTCGATGGCGGTGAGGATGCGGCCTATACCGATCTCGTCGTCCAGCGCGGGCAGCGCTGCCTGGGCCGGGCCGCGGCTGGCTTCGCGTTCGCGCCGGCCCTGGCCCGCGCGGCGTACCACGTCTTCGATCATCGCCACCAGGCCCATGTGCATGCCGTCGTTGGGGTGGTAGATGCGTTCGACGCCGTAGGCCTGCAGCTCGGCGATTTCCTCCGGCGTGATGGTGCCGCCGCCGCCGCCGAACACACGCACATGGCCGGCACCGCGTTCTTTCAGCATGTCGACCATGTATTTGAAATATTCCACATGGCCGCCCTGGTAGGAGCTGAGCGCAATGGCGTCGGCGTCTTCCTGCAGGGCAGCACGGACCACGTCTTCGACCGAACGGTTGTGGCCCAGATGGATGACTTCCGCACCCTGCGCCTGGATCAGCCGGCGCATGATGTTGATGGCGGCGTCGTGGCCGTCGAACAGGCTGGCGGCAGTGACGAAGCGCAACGGGCCGGTGGCGGCGGAAAGATCCTGCGGCGCTACGAGGTTGGCAGCTGTGCTCATCGGAAGGCCCGTCTCGGAAAGTGGCGTCAGACCGTCATTGTAGCCCGGCGCAGGCAGGCGCCAGCGGCACGGTTGTCCGGACCAATCCGCACTGCAGCCACCGGACTGGGCTCGGCAGTGGTGCCGGCCAGGCACTATGATCCGCCTTTCGCCCCACGCCTTGCCCCGGAGTCCTGCATGCCCCTACGCACCGCCCTGCTGCTCGCCCTTGCCCTGGCGGGCACGGCTTCGGCCAAAGAGATCAGGCTGAAGAATGCCGGCTTCGAAGAGCCCGCTACGGTGCATGACCCGGTCGGCGGCTGGCGGGCCAGCCAGCACTCGGGCGAGGACTCGTACGAATTCACCACCGTCGGCGACGTGTTCGCCAAGGGCAAGCGCAGTTTCCGCCTGACCCGGCTGAAAGAGCAGGTGTTCGGCTCGCTCGACCAGTCCATCCCTGCCGCGCAGCTGGCCGGGCACAAGATCGAATACCGCTTCCAGCTGCGCAGCGAAGACGTGGGGCCGCAGGGTTTCCACGCCTATATCAACTTCACCGCCGCCACCGGCGACCTGTTGCAGCAGATCCGCGGCGAAGACGTCACCGGCACTGTAGACAAGTGGAAAACATTCACCGTCACCACCACAGTGCCGCACGACGTGCAGCAGGTCATCATCGGCCTGAGCCTGCTCGACAAGGGCACGGTATGGATCGACGACGTCTCGGTGCGGACGCTCGACGATGCCAAGCCGGCGAAGCCGCCGAAACCCGCCAAGGGCAAGGGCATCTTCATTCCCTGAGCGCCGTGTTGCCGGACTGCGCAACCCGCAAAGAAAACAGCGACAACCGCTTTTTGCAGCCCCCTTGGCTCAAGGGGCGGCGACGCCCTATACCACCGGCCAACGGCCCGGGCTCTTCTTAGTGGAGAAATGCGGCAAAGCAACAAGCGCCGCAGTCGCAAATCCGGCCGGTTCTCCCCTAGAGCGTTCCACCCACACGGGTACGGGGCTACACTACGCGCCGCCAACGCCCGCCCCCTTTTGCGGGCGTTGGTTTGTTCGTCATCCCAATCAGTCACTTAGCGCACGATCTTCGCGTTGCCTTGCGCCAGCCCATTCGCGCCGAGCGCGCAGATCGAGCGTCTCCAGACGGAGTAGTACGTCGATGATCTTTGAAACCCTCGCTCAGACAGGCCACGAGCAGGTCGTTTTCTGCCACAACAAGGACGCGGGCCTGAAGGCCATCATCGCGATCCACAATACGGTTCTTGGTCCTGCGCTGGGCGGTACGCGCATGTGGGCCTACAAGACCGAGCAGGAAGCCTTGAACGACGTGCTGCGCCTGTCCCGCGGCATGACCTACAAGGCAGCCGTGTCGGGCATCAACCTCGGCGGCGGCAAGGCAGTCATCATCGGCGATCCGTCCAAGGACAAGTCCGAAGCACTGTTCCGCGCCTTCGGCCGCTTCATCAACTCGCTCAACGGCCGCTATATCACCGCCGAAGACGTCGGCATCGACGTCAACGACATGGAATACGTGCTCAAGGAAACCGAGTTCGTCACCGGCGTGCACCAGGTCCACGGCGGTTCGGGCGATCCCTCGCCGTTTACCGCGTTCGGCACCCTGCAAGGCCTGATGGCCGCGCTGAACGTGAAGTTCGGCAATGAAGACGTAGGCAAGTACAGCTACGCCGTGCAGGGCGTAGGCCATGTCGGCATGGAGTTCGTCAAGCTGCTGCGCGAGCAGGGCGCCAAGGTGTGGGTCACCGACATCAACCAGGAAGCGGTCAAGCGCTGCGTCGACGAATTCGGCTGCGAAGCAGTCGCACTGGACGAGATCTACGACGTGCCGGCCGACATCTATTCGCCCTGCGCACTCGGCGGCACGGTGAACGAGAAGACGCTGCCGCGCCTGAAGTGCAAGGTGATCTGCGGCGCCGCCAACAACCAGCTGGCCAACGATGCGATCGGCGACGAAGTGGAAGCGCGCGGCATCCTCTACGCGCCCGACTACGCGGTCAATGCCGGCGGCCTGATGAACGTGTCGCTGGAAATCGACGGCTACAATCGCGAGCGCGCCATGCGCATGATGCGCACGATCTATTACAACCTGGGCAAGATCTTCCAGATCGCCGCGCGCGACGGCATTCCGACCTACAAGGCCGCCGACCGTATGGCGGAAGAACGCATCAGCGCCATCGGCCGCATCAAGCTGCCGCACATGGGCAACCAGCAGACGCGTTTCCTCGGCCGCATGCGCGGCCAGTAACACCGCAATACCGCCGCTGCCGTATCCAGGCATCGATACGGCAGCGGCTCCTTCCCTGCGCTTGACGCTCCCTCTGCCGCCGCGCCACGTACGCCGCGCGAACGCCGGCTTCACCGGCCTCTGCGCCGTCGCAATAGCCTCAGTCGATGGCCGGCGCCGTTGCCTGCATGACAGCACCGAACCGCTCTGAGCCCCCCCTCTCCACGGTTGTCTGACATCGCTATGGCCGACCTCTGCGCAGGGTCGGCGCCCGCTCTCCAAGTACTGCCGAATGTATGCATGCCGTGCTAGCTTCGGCGGCAACGCTGCCAAGGCGAGTCCGTGCAGCATCCTGTAAAAATAAAATTAGTAATTTATTTTCGACAACACATGTCTGTGCGCGTCGCAACGGCAGGCGCTGGCACCACATGCGGTCCGGTGCCCACTGCATCGCATGCGCCGCTGCGGTCGGGATAGAAGAACACGGCGAGCCGGCGCCGCAAAGGGGAATACCGACCGGCATTCCAGTGAAGGAGACTTGCATGAAACAGCTGTTGATGGTGGCAGCACTGGTGTTTTCCGGCGTGGCTGCAGCCGCGTACGAGAAAGACAACGGGATCATCAGGGTCCGCCTGTACGACTACAACACGCCGATGATCACCGGCATGTGGATTCTGGGCCGCGTCGCCGTGCCGCACGACAATATCGGCGCCGATTTCCAGATGGCGACGCGCAGCAGCCAAGGCGACGCCTACAACCCTACCCAGGGTGGCGACTGTGCCGGCATTCCGTCGCCTCTGACCGGTGTCATTCCCGACTGGAACGGCGCCCTTATCGGCACACCGGCCGCCTACGGCATTCTGCTGGGCCTGGACCCGCGCCTGTACAACGAACCGCCCGTGCTGGGCTGCCAGGGTCCGGGCGGTCTGGCGCCTTACGACATGAACTTCGGCGTCACCCTCGGCGACGGCGTTGCCCTGGCCCGCGAAGGCATGGTGCTGGATATGTCGGTACGCCGCGAAGCCAGTGCGCCGAACCTGGTCAAGGCACTGTCCGAACTGCCCGTCGCCTTCCTCGACATCCACTGGCTGCGCTATGCCTATTACAGCGACGATGCCAACACCCTGGACGGCACCATTTTCCTGCGCATGAACGCCAACACAGCCGGCGGCCCCAGCCACGACACCTTGCAGTGGCCGCTGCTGACCAACTTCGATCGCGAAGGCCGCGCCATCGCCCTGTGCGACCGGCCCGATGCAGTAGAGAACCCGCACCTGGGCACGTGCATGGGCTTTTATGCGCACGAGCGCACGCGGGTCTATGCGAGCCACCGCCAGGGCGCTACGCAGGAACTGGTGCTGATGTCGATACTCGGCGACAACCCGGGAGCCCCGGTCATCGACGACCTGAACTGGCATACCTCGCGCCGCCTGGTCGCGGTCGGCGGCCTCACCGCCGTGTCGGCGGTGATCGCTCAGGCCGAACAGAACTTCCCCGTGGCGAACTGGGCTCGCTGGTAGTCGGAACAAGGCACTTCGCGCCAGTCCTGCCGGTGCGCAGTGCCTTGCCATGTCGTCCTTGCTCGCAACCTTGCCGCGCCTGCCGCCACCGGCCGGCCCGGCGAAAAAAGTGGCGGTTGTGAAATCGCCGCCGATACCGCGCCAGCAGGAAAACCCCTGCGGGTGTATCCGCCATGCTACCGATTCGGCGCTGCAGCCAGATGCCTACACTGCGCCGCGCTGTTCTCCCCAAACTTGGAGTTAGACCATGCGATCTCCGCTA
Source organism: Tahibacter aquaticus (assembly GCF_004363655.1). Lineage (GTDB taxonomy): Bacteria > Pseudomonadota > Gammaproteobacteria > Xanthomonadales > Rhodanobacteraceae > Tahibacter > Tahibacter aquaticus. The sequence continues at coordinate 85,253 of NZ_SNZH01000014.1, read as the reverse complement.
CTCGCCGCCCTGCTCTGCTGCCTTACCGCTGCCGCCTTCGCCAACGAAGGCAAGCTCGACTACGAACACCAGGACAAATGGCCTGCCGCGCTGGACAAGGCGCAGTCGCCGATCGACATCGTCACCGCCAAGGCCGAAACGGCCGAGGACAACGAACCGCAGGGTCTGCAGATCTGGCATTCGGTGACGCCGGTGGACAAAGTGGAAGACAACGGCCATGCCGTGCAGGTGGACTCGCATTCCACCGAGGCGATGATCCGCGGCCGCCATTTCCGCCTGGCCCAGTTCCATTTCCACTCGGAAAGCGAACATAGCATCGACGGCAAGCACTACCCGCTGGAAGGACATTTCGTGTTCAAGGCGCAGGACGGCCGCCTGGCCGTGGTCGGCGTGATGTTCCAGGCAGGCGCCGCGAATACCGCCGCGCAAACCATCCTCGACGACCTCAAGCCCGGCGCGGCACCGGCCCAGCACAGTATCGACATTGCCACCCTGCTGCCCAAACAGCGCGGCTATTACCATTACCTGGGTTCGCTCACCACGCCGCCGCTGACCGAGAACGTGGAGTGGTATGTGCTGCCCGCGCCGGTAACCATGTCGCAGCCGCAGATCGATGCGTTCCTCAGTCACTACAAGCGCAATAACCGCAAGGTCCAGCCATTGAACGGCCGGCCGGTCATTCACTACGACAGCTGATTCGTAAGAAAAAACTGGGCAATCGTCCGCCGACGGCTGCTGTACCCGGCGGCTTGCCTCCGCAACCGCGCCGAGTCCTTGCGCTGCAGGGACTCGGCCGCCCCGTTTACGCATGGGTGCGTCAGAATCAATGGCGAGTGGCGGCGGCGCCAGGAAGGCGCGCTGCAGTCCTGGAAAAAGCAACACTGCGCCAGCGTATCGAATTGTCTGGACATGCTATTAGGCAGGCCGCCTGGGGCCGGCTAGAATCGCGTTTCTGCGCCCCTTTCCGGTGAACCCTGCATGCGTCCTTTCCCCCTCGGTGAAGAACTCGATCTCCTGCGCGACTCGGTGCGCCAGTTCGCGGAAAAGGAAATTGCGCCGCGCGCCGACCTGATCGACCGCGAAAACCTGTTCCCGGCAGATTTGTGGAAAAAATTCGGCGAGATGGGCCTGCTCGGCGTGGCCATTCCGGGCGAGTACGGCGGCTCGGACATGGGCTACCTGGCCCACCTGGTCGCGATGGAGGAAATCTCCCGCGCCTCCGGCTCGGTCGGCCTGTCCTATGGCGCACATTCCAACCTGTGCGTGCAGAACCTGTTCAACAACGGCACTGAAGAACAACGCAAGAAATACATTCCTGGCCTGTGCAGCGGCGACCTGATCGGCGCCCTGGCCATGAGCGAGCCCGGCGCCGGTTCCGACGTGGTCGGCTCGATGACCTGCAAGGCCGAGCTCAAGGGCGACCACTGGGTCGCCAACGGTTCCAAGATGTGGATCACCAACGGCCCGGACGCCGACGTGCTGCTGGTCTACATGCGCACGGCGCCGCGTCCGGCCGGCTCGCGCTGCATGACGGCCTTCATCGTAGAGAAGGGCATGAAGGGCTTTTCCACCGCGCAGAAGCTGGACAAGCTCGGCATGCGCGGTTCCAACACCTGCGAGCTGGTGTTCGAAGACTGCGAGATTCCCGTGCAGAACGTCGTCGGCCAGGTCAACGAAGGCGTGCGCGTGCTGATGAGCGGGCTGGATACGGAACGCCTGGTGCTGTCGGGCGGGCCCATCGGCCTGATGCAGGCGGCAATGGATATCACCCTGCCCTACGTGCGCGAGCGCAAGCAGTTCAATGCGCCCATCGGCACTTTCGGCATCATGCAGGCCAAGGTGGCCGACATGTATACCGCACTGCAATCCTCGCGCGCCTTCGCCTATATGGTCGCGCAGGATTTCGACCGCGGCACCAAGTCGCGCATCGACCCGGCCTCGTGCCTGCTGAATGCCTCGCAGAACGCGATCAAGGTGACCCTGGAAGCGATCCAGGCGCTGGGCGGCAACGGTTATATCAACGAATTCCCCACCGGCCGCCTGCTGCGCGACGCCAAGCTGTACGAAATCGGCGCCGGCACCAACGAGATCCGCCGCATGCTGATCGGCCGCGAGCTGTTCCACGGCAAGTCGTAAGGCGCAAGCCGGCGCAAGCCGGCGCAGGCCGGCAAGCCAGGGCTCAGGGCAATGCCGCGCCGGGCAATATCCGCACCGCCGACGTGCCCGTCAGCGGTTCGCGCCGGTAGTCCAGGCCGTAGGCGTCGAGCACGACGTCATCGAATGCGCGCACCAGGCCTGTCCGGGTCGGATCGGGCCCGGCCGCGCGCAGCGCCTCAGCCAGTAGCGCGGCAGCGGCCGTCGCGTGCGTGTCGATGGCGTCGGTGGCGCTGTCGAGCGCCGCATCAAGCAGGGCCGGCGTCTCGACGATCACATGCAGATTGCTCCGGCCCAGCAGCGGCGTCGCATCGCCGCCGGCCTGCGCGCCGGTCACGAATAGCGGCAGCCCGGCGGGAATGTACGCCATCCATGCTGCTGCATTGCCGCCCCGCGCTGCCGGCAGCAGCAGCGACGCAATCGTCGGCGCTGAACCGCGTCACTGCGCGCCCGGCCGGAACCACATCGCGACGCAGCGCGAACATCATGCCGAACGGATTGAACGAGCCGAAACGGTTGTAGACCAGGCTCTGGTCGAGGGCGACGACATCGGCGCAGACGGTGCGGCGGAAGGCATTGACGCCGGCCTCGCTCACGTCCTGGTGTATCGCCTTGCACTGCATCGCGTCGGGATCGCCGCCGGCAGCACCACTGTCACCGGCGGATACCGCCGCCGCAGCCAGCACGCCGCCAGCAGCAAAGCCGCACGCCCCCCCGGGAAAACCGACGCAAGATTCGCATACGCCCACCTCTGCACTGCACTGACCAAACGGCTGTACAAAACCCGCCTGCCGCGGTGTCTGGCCTTGCACCGTCAGCTCGGCGCGCACGCCTGGGCGACGGCGACGCAATTCTGCCGCTGGCCAGGCTCATGGCGGCTGCCGCAGACAGCGCAATTCCCGCCTGTTTTTCTGGCCGTTCGCAGGGCAGCCGCTGCATGGCAAGCAGGCAATTCGAACCTACTGCGTCACCAGCGACACAGTCCTCTCAGGCGGACGCCACACTCTCAAACGTATTTTTTTCCCGCGCAACGGGGCTTTTCAGCAGCGCGGCACGGCAGTCTGCCGCAACAGCCCGCCGCAGGGCGACGGCAAAAAGATAAAAGTTCACACGCCATTGGGGGCAGGCGCATGCAATCCAGGAGAAGCGGCGGACATGCTCGCGACGGCGAGCCGCGCACGCTGGCACTGCAAGACGTCGAAGGAACCGATGGCCTGGCCCGGAGGCCGCCTTCAGTCGGGCAACTGCCTTCTCAGGCCGACGACCCCGTCCCAGTTCTCGAACAGCAGGTCGACAAGACCCGGATCGAACTTTATGCCGCGCTGCCCGGCGATAAACGCACGGATCTCGGCCTCGGGCCAGGCATCCTTGTAGCAGCGCTTGCTGCCCAGGGCGTCGAATACATCGGCCAGTGCGGTGATGCGCCCGGCGATCGGTATCGCCGTGCCGTCCAGCCCACGCGGATAGCCGCTGCCGTCCCAGTTTTCGTGATGGCTGATCGCAATGTCCGCTGCCAGGCGAAACACCGGCCGGCGCGATCCGCTGAGCAGGCGCGCGCCGATCTCCGCATGCGTGCGCATGACGACGGTCTCTTCGGGCGTATGCGCACCCGGCTTGTTGAGGATGGCGTCGGGAATGCCGATCTTGCCGATGTCGTGCAGCGGCGCTGCGTAGTTGAGTTGTTCGCAGGTTTTTTCGTCGAGGCCGTAGAGCCGGCCCAGCATCGCCGCGAGCAGGCCGACGCGGCGCACGTGATTGGCCGTCTCGCGCGAGCGCGACTCGGCCGCGCCGGCCAGCAGGTAGACCATGTCGAGCTGACTGTCGAGCAGCTCCTGGTTGAGGTGCAGGTTTTCGTGGGCGATGGCGACATTGCTGCAGAACACCTGCAGCAGGCGATGGCCCAACTGGTCCAGTCCATGGGCTTCGCCGACGTAGAGCAAGGCCTCGGCGGCGTTGCTGTCGCGGAAATGCAATACGTAGTGGTCGTCGCCGAATACATGCTGCTTGCGCAGATAGGCCTGGCGCAGCGACTGCACGACATGATCGGGCAATTGCTCGTCCGCATTGCCTTCGAGATAGCGGGCGTAGTCGCCGCTGGCCGCGGCGATCGGGAAATGTTCCGGCAGCGTGCCGTCCGGATGGGCAACACTGCAGCACAGCGCACCGTTGGTCACGCCGAGCAGGCCGGCCAGCTCGGTCAGCACCACGGAAGCGAACTGCTGCGGCGGCTGGTGCGCGAACACCTGGCCGGATGCGCGAATGACGTTTTCCAGGCCGCGCCGGTTGGCTTCGATCGTGCGCATGTCGCGATAGGCGCGCAACGCCGCGTACAAGGTAGTGGCGAGCTTCTGCGCCGTCAGCTCGGTCTTTTCCTTGTAGTCGTTGATGTCGTAGGCAGCGATGACTTCGTGCTCGGGCGCCTGGCCCGGCTGGCCGGTGCGCAGCACGATGCGGACGAACTGATTGCCGAGGCGCCCGCGGATGCTGCGGACCAGGTCGAGGCCGGCCTGTTCGGATTCCATCACGACATCGAGCAGTACCACGGCCGTGTCGTCGTGATGCGACAACAGGCCCAGGGCTTCCTCGCTGGAAAACGCGCTGAGCAGTTCCAGCGGGCGTTCGGCAAAACGGAAATTGCCCAGTACCAGGCGCGTGACGTTGTGTACCTCGGGTTCGTCGTCGACGACGAGCACCTTCCACGGCGGCAACGCCCGCACGGGTTCATCGGCAAATACGAGGCTGTCGTCCAGCACTCCCATGCGGCCCCTCCCGCCGTGAGTCCCGTGCCAGTCTACTCCAGATAAAGAAAATTTCCGCGTTCGCCGCGGCTATTTTCACGGCGGCTGCAAGGCATCGCGCTGCGGCACCTGCGCGTGTCGCGGCGATGACAATTGACCAGGCACTGCAAGGCCACAACGCGATGCGCAAAGGCACGCCGCATCGCCGCAGGCACCACGCCGCTCAGCCCTCGCGCCGGAAATGACGCGGCCAGCGAATGTCGAAACAGGTGCCTGCGCCACTGACCGAATCGCAATCGATCTGGCCGCGCAATACCTGGGTGACGAGGTTGTAGACGATATGCAGACCCAGGCCGCTGCCGCCGCTGCCGCGACGCGTGGTGAAGAACGGATCGAACGCATGCGCGCGCTCGTTGTCGTTCATGCCGCGACCGTCGTCGGCAACGCGCAGATGCGCATAATCGTCACTGGCGGAAATCTGGATCACCAGGTTGCCGGCACGCTCGGGCAGGAACGCGTGTTGCAGCGCATTGAGGACAAGATTGCTCACAATCTGGTAAAGCGCGCCCGGCGAAGCGAACAGATGCACCGGCTGGGCACATTCGATGCGGATGCGATGCGGCGTCGGCCGCAGCACCGGCCCCAGCATGATCAGGGCCTCGCGCACGGATTGCTCCAGGTCGAGTTCACGCCACTCGTCGGTGGACTGGTCGACGGCGGTCTGCTTGAAGCTGCGCACCAGACGATCGGCCCGCTGCAGGTTGCGCAGGATCAAGTCGCTGCCCTCGCAGGCGGCACGCTGGAACTGCTCCAGCTCGGAGCGGCGCAAGCTGCCGTCGGCCAGGCGCGCGCGCAGCTGCACCGACTGCTGCTGCAGGTGCGATGCGGCGGTCAGGCAGACGCCGAGCGGTGTGTTGATTTCATGCGAGATGCCGGCAACCAGGCCACCCAGCGAGGCAAATTTTTCCGCCTCGACCAGCTGGCGCTGGGCCAGGCGCAATTGATCCAGCGTGGCCTGCAGTTCCGCGTTGCTGCGACTCAGGTCGACGGTGCGCTGCACCACGCGCGCTTCGAGTTCGTCGTTGAGCTTGCGCAGGGCTTCTTCGCTGCGCTGTATGGTCGCGGCGACGTGCCGGGCATAGGCCAGGCGGCGCCGGTTGCGTCGCATACTGCCACCGACGATGCACAGCGCCAGAAGCGCATACCCGGCATAGGCCCACGGCGAACGCCACGGCGGCGGTGCAATGCGCAGATCGATGCCGGTCTCGCGCGGCGCTACGCCGTCGCGCCGCGCCTGTACCCGAAAGCGATAGTTGCCGGCCGGCACGCGGGAAAAACTCACGCTGCGCTGGTCCGGCAGCAACGGTACCCAGTCGTCGTTGAGGCCGTCGAGACGATAGCGATACACGATGTCGCCGCCGCGGTAATCCAGCGCAGCGAAATCGAAGCCGAACACGCTGTGCTGATAGTCCAGCTGAAGGCCGTTGCTGTAGCTCAGTGCGCGCTGCAGCAGCGCGTCGTCGCGGCCGGGCTGCGGCCGCACCGGCTGGTTGAACAGCAGCAGGTCGTTGAGTACCAGCGGCCCCACCGTCGCCATAGTCGGCAGTGCGGCACCGGCGAATTCGACCAGGCCGGCCGGGCTGCCGAGAAATACCTGTCCGCCGCCAGCGACACAGGCATTGCTGGCATAGCCGCGACGATCGCCATGGTTGAGCAGCGGAATGCGCTGCGGCGACAGGTCCACCGCCGGATCGAAACGCAACAGGCCGTCGGCCGTGCCCAGCCAGAGCACATTGCGCTCGTCCTCGACGATGCAGCTGATGCTGCGTGAGCCCGCATCGGCCGGCCACTGCTGCGCCTGGAAGCCCAGGCTGCCGTCACTGCCGCGCACGATTTTATCCAGGCCGGCGCTGCCGCCGGCCCACAGCGTACCGTCGCGGGCGACGAAGGGCGCGCGCACCACATCGTTGCTCGGCCCGGCGCCGGCATTGCGCTGCGTGCCGAAGCGCTGCACCGTGCCGCTGTCGCGATCCAGCCGCGCCAGGCCGCCGCCGAACAGGCCGAACCAGATGCTGCGGTCCCTGGTCTCGACAATGCCGGTGACCGTGGCGACGGAAAGATCGAAATCGTCGCCCGGCGTACTGGCATAGCGGCGGAACTCGCTGCAGCCGCTGCACAGGCTGCCCAGGCCACCGCCGTCGCTGCCTACCCACAAGGTGTCTTCGGTATCGACATACAGGTCGTTGATCAGATTGCCGGGCAGAGAATGCGCATCGGCCGCCTTGCGCCGGAAATGCACAAAGCGCGTGCCGCCGGGAGGCAGGCGGTCCAGGCCATAGGCTTCCAGACCGACCCAGAGGCTGCCGTCGCGACCCAGCGCCAGCGCTGTGATCGCGTTGCTGGCAAGGCTGTGCGGATCGGCCGCGTCATGGCGGAAATGCTGCACTACGCCGACTCCCGGCTGGAAACGTACCAGTCCGCCGTCGCGGCCCAGGCCCAGCCAGAGGCTGCCGTCGGCCAGATGCAGCACGGCCTGCACCGAATTGTCCGGCAGGCTGGCCGGATCGTTGGCGCGGCGCCGATACACCGCAACACCTTGGCTGACCGGATCGTGCACGCCGATGCCCTGGCTGGAACTGCCGCTCCAGATCAGGCCTTCGCGATCTTCGAACAGCATGTAGATGTCCGCCGCCGGACTGCTGTCGTCGGCTTCGTCATGGCGAATTTCGACAAAGCCGTCGCTGTCGGCGTCGTACCGCGCAATGCCGCCGCGGGTGCCTACCCAGATGTCGCCGCTGCGTGTCTGCAGCAGGCCGCGCACGTCGCCGGACTTGAACACCGCGCCCGCGCCAGAACGGTAGTGCGCCATTACCGTGCCATCGAGTTTCAGCCGCATCAGCCCACCGTCGAGCAGGCCTATCCACAGCTGCTGCGCGCGGTCGAGCAGCGCCCACTCAACGGTGGACTGCAGCTCGCCCTGCGGCGCCAGCAAATGCTGCAATTGCGCCGAATGCCCGTCCCAGCGCAACACGCCGGCACCGGCGATGAAAATGCTGCCGCCGTCGGGCAGTTCGATCACGCGATGCACGCGCTGCAGCTGCGGCGGGCGCCCGATGCTCAGGTCGTGGGCCTTGCCTGTGCGCGGATCGAAGCGCTGTACCGCCAGGCCGAAACAGCCGACCCAGAGCAGGCCGTCGCTGCCCGCCTGCACGGTGCGCACGTAGTTGTTGGCCAGGCCGGTCTGCGCGCCCGCGCGGTAACGTTCAAAACGGTCCAGCGCAGCGTCGTAGCGCGCCAGCCCGCCGCCGGCAGTACCTATCCACAAGGTGCCATCGGCCTGCGTGGCCAGGGCCATCACGACGTTATCGGGCAGGCTGTGCGGATCGGCCGGATCGTGGCGATAGATGCGGAAGCGGCGTCCGTCGAAGCGGTTCAGGCCGTCGCGCGTGGCAATCCAGATATAGCCGCTGCCGTCCTGCGCGATCGCACGCACGCGACCGTGCGACAGGCCCTGTTCCACATCGTAGTTCTGGAAACGTACCGCGTCGGCCTGCAGCCGCGCCGCCACAGCCGGCAGCGCGGCTGCCAGCAGCAGTGCCAGCAATGCACGCAACGCCATGCGCGCAGCCTCAGGCCACGGCACGGGGCCCGCCGCCGAAGAAGATAGCGACCTCGATGCCCTGCCCTGCGCTGCTGTCCACCCGAATCGAACCTCCGAGCGATTGCGTCACCAGGTTGTAGACGATATGCATGCCCAGGCCGGAGCCGCCCTGGCCACGCCGCGTGGTGAAGAAAGGATCGAAGATGCGCACGCGCGTCATTTCGTCCATGCCGCAGCCATTGTCGCGGTACAGAACCTCGATGTCCTGCTGCCGCCGCGCAATGCTCAGCCGGATGATGCCGGCGCGGCCGTCGGCAAAACCGTGCATCAACGAGTTCATGACCAGGTTGGTGACGATCTGGTACAGCGCGCCGGGCGCGGTTTCGCATACCACCGGCTGGGCACAGTCCAGCTCAACGCTGTGCGGCGTCTTCTTCAGGGTCGGCCCCAGCGTAGTGAGGATTTCCTCGATGCAGTGACCCAGCTCCACCACGCGGCGATCTTCGGTGGACTGGTCCACGGCAACTTGCTTGAAGCTTTTCACCAGGCGGTCGGCGCGCTGCAGATTGCGCAGGATCATCTCGGCGCTTTCCCGCGCGCTGCGCTGGAAGCGATCCAGCTCCTGCTTGCTCAGGCGGTTTTCCTGCAGCAGGCGCGCCAGACGCCGCGCCTCTTCGACCAGGTGCGAAGCCGCCGTGACACTGACGCCCAGCGGCGTGTTGATCTCGTGCGCGATGCCAGCGACCAGGCCGCCGAGGGAGGCGAGCTTTTCCGATTCCAGCAGCTGGCGCTGGGCCAGGGTAAGCCGGTCGAGCGTATGCCGCAGTTCCACGTTGGCCGCGCGCAGGTCGGCAGTACGCCGCTCCACGCGCAATTCCAGTTCCTCGTTGAGGCTGCGCAGCGCTTCTTCGGCGCGCTTGAGCGCATTGATGTCCTGGGTGATGCCGGTGACGCGCCGCGCCTGGCCGCTGCCGTCACGATCGACGACGCGGCCGCGGGTGAGCAGCCAGACCCATTCCTGCTGCCGGTCCGGCGTGCGGTAGCTCGCCTCGAATACCGCGCTGTCGCCGCGCAGATGCAGGGCCAGCGCGTGTTCGAACTGGGCGATGTCTTCCGGATGCACGAACGGCCGGTAGGCGGCGATGGTCTGCTCGACCGCGTCCGAGGTCGCGGTCAGGTGTTCCAGGCGGTTTTCCCGGTGCATGCGTCCGCTGGGCAGGTCGATGTCCCACAGTTCGCTGCCGCTGCCGGTCAGGGCCAGCTTGAGGCGTTCCTCGCTCAGTTTGATGCGCTCCTGCACCGCTTCGCGCGCGAGCCGGTTGGCGCGCAGGCGCTGCCAGACCAGCAGCGTCGCCATGGCGGCCAGGGCGAAATACGCCAGATAGGCCAACGGCGAGGCCCAGGGCGCCGGTGCCACCAGCACGCTGACGCGGCTTTCCTGGTCGGTCCAGCCCGCGCCGGCGCGGCGCGCGCGTATGTGCAGGGTATAGCTGCCGGCGGCGAGATCGGTATACGTGGCGAAACGGCGCGCGTGGTCGGTGTCTATCCAGCGCGGATCGTGGTTTTCCAGCCGGTAGGAATAGTGCAGAGATTCGGCATTGGAAAAATCCGGCGCTGCGAATTCAAAAGTGACATTGTCATCGTTATAGGCAAATTCCACTACGCCGCCACGCAGCAGGCTGCGCTGCAGTGGCGACTGCGCGTCGCGCCAGCGCAGCTGCACGGCGACGTTGTTGAGCAGCACGCCGGTGACCAGCGGTGCCGGCGGCGCAGGCAGCTGCACCGCCGCCGGGTCGACCACGCTGAGGCCATCCAGGCCGCCGAAGGCGATGCGCCCGTCCGGCAGGGTGCTCATCGAGCCGACCCAGTAGCCCCGCGCCAAGGTGCCGTCGCGCGGACCGAAATTGACGATGGCGCCGGAAACCGGATCGATGCGGCTCAGCCCGACCGTAGTGCTGACCCAGATGCGGCCGTCGCGGTCTTCGGCAATTTCGCCGACCGCGTCGGCGGCCAGGCCCTGCGCCGTGCCGAACAGGCGGAACTGCGGCACGCCGTCGCGCTCGCCGGTCTGCAGCGCCGCGCCGCCGCCTTGCACACCGACCCAGAGGCGGTGCTTGCTGTCCTCGGCCAGCGCGGAAATCGAGTCGTTGCCCAGGCCGGCGACGTCGTCGCCGCGCGTGCGCAGGCGTTGCGCCTTGCCGCTGGCGCGGTCCAGCCGGCCCAGGCCGGCCGAGCGATAGGCCAGGTAGAACTCGCCGGCACGCGTCTCCAGCACGGCGTTGAGCGTGTCGCCGGCCAGGCTGTGCGGGTCGGCGGGATCGTGTACATGGTGGCGGAAACGGCTGCAGCCGGCGCAAAGCTCGTCCAGGCCGTGATCCAGCGTGCCGACCCAGAGCGTGCCGGCCGCATCTTCGTAGACGAAGATCAGCGAATCGGCGGCGATGCTGCCCGCGTCGGCGGGATCGTGGCGGAAGTGTTCGAAACGCTCGCTGCCCGGACGCAGGCGATTCAGTCCGCCGCCCATGGTCGCCACCCACAGGCTGCCGTCGCGGCCGCGGATAACGTGCTGAACGAAGTTGTGCGACAGCGAGGACGCATCGTGCGGATCGTTGACGTAGCGTTTGAGCACGCCCTGCTGCAAGTCCAGATGCACCAGGCCGCCGCCTTCGATCAGGCCGGCCCAGAGCGTGCCGTCGGCATCGGCCTGCACGCTCATCACCGGCCGCGCCGGCAGGGCACGCGGCTCGTTCGCCACCGCATCCACGCGCAGGAAGGCGCGCGTGCGCGGGTCGTGCACGCTCAGGCCATTCACCCAGGAACCGACCAGCAGCAGGCCGCTGCGTTCGCGCAGCAGGCTCCACAGCCGGTTCGCGGCGGGCGTGTAGTCGCGCGTGGCATCGTGCTGGTACAGGGTGAAGCGGCCGCGCTGCGGCTCGTAGTGGGCCAGGCCGCGATTCTGTCCGGCTATCCACAGGCCGCCGTCGGCATCGGCGAGCAGGCCGCGCACTGCATCGTCGGGCAGGCTGGCAGCCGGCGCCGCGGCGGCATCGAAGCGCAGATGCGCCAGCACGCTGCCGTCGGCCGCCAGGTGCAGCAGGCCGCTTTCGGCCGTGCCGACCCAGAGGCTACCGTCGGCCGCGGCGGCCAATGCATAAATTTCCATCTGTGCAAGAAGTGGCGGCAGCGGCAGCAGCGCGCGGGCGTCCGCGTCGGTGTGCAGCAGGCCGTCGCGCGTGCCGATCCAGAGCGTGCCGTCGTTCGCCTGCAGCAGGCTGCGCACCATGCGCAGCGCCGGCAGCACGCCCAGCGGCGCATCGACGAAACGGCGCTGCCCGGCTTCCAGCCATTGCAGGCGGCCGCCGGTGCTGGCCACCCACAGGCGCGAGCGCCGGTCCAGCAGCAGCGCGGTGACATGGTTGGCGGCCAGCGCATCGCTGCGCGCCGGATCAGCCTGGAAGTTGTCGAAGCGGTCGAGATCGGGATCGTAGTGGCTCAGGCCGCCGCCCTGGGTGGCTATCCAGAGACTGCCGTCGGTGCCGGGCGCTAGCGCCCAGATATGGTTCTGCGCCAGCGACCAGGGATCGCTGCGGTCGTGGCGATAGACCTTGAAGCCGTTGCCGTCGAAGCGGTTGAGGCCGTCCTGTGTACCAACCCAGAGAAACCCGCTGCTGTCCTGGGCCAGTGCCCGCACGCTGGCCTGGGACAGGCCTTCGCCGGTGCTGAAAGTACGAAAACGAATATCGTCGATACCCGCTACCGCGCCGGCATGGCCCACGCGCAGGCCGCCGATGGCGAGGCCGAACAGCAGCAAAACCAGCACCCTCCAGCCTGTTACTGGCGCAGTGCGGCAACCATACGGACGGCCCCTGAGCCCCATGGCCCGAGGCTAACCCCAGCATCCATACGGCACAAGCCGGCCGTGGCGGAAACTGCAATTGCCGCGGCGCAACAGGCACGCGCATAATCGGGCGGTTCGGCGTGACCGCGCCGTCACATCCAGTCCATCCTTCACGCTACGCGGAGAGATTCATGTCCGATATCGTCATCGTCGGCGCCAAGCGCACGGCCATCGGTTCCTTCCTCGGCCAGTTCAGCGGCGTTCCCACGCCCACCCTCGGCGCCACGGCGATCAAGGCGGCACTGGAACACGCCGGCGTCGCCGCCGCCGATGTCACCGAAGTCATCATGGGTTGCGTACTGCCGGGCAACCTCGGCCAGGCGCCCGCCCGCCAGGCCGCCCTCGGCGCCGGACTTCCCACTTCCAGCGTCTGCACCACCATCAACAAGGTCTGCGGCTCGGGCATGAAGGCGATCATGCAGGCGCATGACGCGATCAAGGCCGGCTCGTCCAGTATCGTCGTCGCTGGCGGCATGGAGTCGATGACCAACGCACCGCACATGATTCCGAACTCCCGCAGCGGCAACCGCTACGGCAATTTCGAGGCGGTCGACCACATGGCCTGGGATGGCCTTACCAATCCCTACGACGGCAAGGCCATGGGCGTGTTCGGCGAGCAATGCGCCGACAAGTACAGCTTCAGCCGCGAAGAACAGGACGCCTACGCCACCGAGACGGTGCGGCGCGCACTGGCAGCCCAGCAGGACGGCGCCTTCGCCGACGAAATCGTTCCGGTCAAGGTCGCCACTCGCAAGGGCGAGGTGGAATATTCCACCGATGAACAACCGGCCAAATGCGACGTTTCCAAGATTGCCGCACTGAAGCCCGCCTTCCGCAAGGAAAACGGCACCATCACCGCGGCAACCTCGTCCAGCATTTCCGACGGCGCCGCCGCGACGGTGCTGATGAGCGCCGACGAAGCAGCACGCCGCGGCCTCGCCCCGCTGGCGCGCATCGTCGGCCATGCCACGCATGCGCAGGAGCCGCAGTGGTTCACTACCGCGCCGGTCAGCGCGATACAGAACCTGCTGGCGAAAATCGGCTGGACGGTGGACCAGGTCGACCTGTTCGAAGTCAACGAAGCCTTCGCCGTTGTCGCCATGGCGCCGATGCGCGAACTGGGCATTCCCCACGCCAAGCTCAACGTCAACGGCGGTGCCTGCGCCCTGGGCCATCCGATCGGCGCCAGCGGCGCGCGCCTGGTGGTCACGCTGCTCCATGCACTGAAGCGCCGCGGCCTCAAGCGCGGTGTCGCCTCGCTGTGCATCGGCGGCGGCGAAGCCACGGCCATCGCAGTCGAACTGGCCTGATCGCAGTTTTGTAGATTCGTAGTGTTTTTCAACGGGAGGATAGGGTCATGCATGTTACGCGTATCGCTTTGAGCATTGCCCTGGTCGCCGCACTGTCCGCCTGCAGCGAACAGGGCCAGCAGACCGCGCAGCAGAAGGTCGACGAAGCCGGCAAGACCGCGGCGCAGAAACTCGAACAGGCCAAGGCCGGTGTCGCCGATGCCGCTGCCACGACCAAGGAAGCGGTCAAGGACGCCGCCGCCGAGGTCAAGGCTGCCGGCGCCCAGGCAGCCGACACGATCAGCGACCGCGGCAACGAAGCCGGCAGCGCGATCAAGCAGGGCGCCCACGACGCGGCGGACGCCACCAAGGCCGCCGGCCACGAACTCAAGGAAGGCGCCAAGGAAGTCGGCCACGACCTGAAGGAAGGTGCCAAGGAACTGGGCCGCGACATCAAGGACGGCGCCAAGGCTGTCGCCCAGGACGTGAAGGAAACCGCGGTCGAGACCAAGCAGGCCGCGACCGAAGCCGTCAAGAAAGACTGAGCACGCGTAACAGCAAGGGTTCCCGGACCGGCCGCTTTTGCGGCCGGTCTGCGTTTGAGTAGCAACGCGCCGCGGCCGGCGCCGGCATGGACAGGGCAAGCAGATGATTGTCGGCATCGATCTGGGCACTACCCACTCTCTCATCGGCTATTGGAGCGAGGACGGATCGCGCCTGCTGCCCAACGCCCTGGGCGAGCTGCTCACGCCGTCGGTAGTCGGCGTTACCGACAACGACGAAATCCTGGTCGGCCGCTCTGCTCTGGAACAGCTGCCGCTGCGGCCGGAGCGCACCGTCGCCGCGTTCAAGCGCTACATGGGCAGCGCACGCGAGACCCGGCTGGGCAAGCGCGGCTACCGTCCGGAAGAATTGTCCGCCCTGGTGCTCAAATCGCTGCTGGCCGACGTCAAGGCGCAGACCGGCGAACTGCCGCGCGAAGCCGTGGTCAGCGTGCCGGCGTATTTCAGCGACGCCCAGCGCAAGGCCACGCGCAATGCGGCGGAGATCGCCGGCATCAAGGTCGAGCGGCTGATCAATGAACCTACTGCCGCCGCACTGGCCTACGGCCTGCAGGAAAAGCACGACGAAGCCAAGTTCCTCGTGCTCGACCTGGGCGGCGGCACCTTCGACGTATCCCTGCTCGAATCCTTCGACGGCGTGATGGAAGTCCATGCCAGCGCCGGCGACAACTTCCTCGGCGGCGAAGACTTCGTCGACCTGCTGCTGGAAGCCGCGCTGCGCGAATTGCGCGTCGATGCCGCCGGCCTGCAGCCCGGCACGCGGGCCACGCTGCGCGCACGGCTGGAACGGCTGAAATGCCAGCTCAGCCAGCACGGCGAAGCGCACGCGGCGCTGCCGCTGGGCGATCGCACGCAGGACTGGAGCATCAGCGAAGCGCGTTTCGAGCAGCTGGCCCAGCCGCTGCTGGCACGCATGCGCGCACCGATCGAGCGCGCCCTGCGCGATTCCGGTACGCGGCCGCAGGAGCTGGACCAGATCGTGCTGGTCGGCGGCGCCTCGCGCATGCCCATGGTCAGCCGCCTGGTCACGCGCATGTTCGGCCGCCTGCCGCTGCGGCATATCCATCCGGACCAGACCGTCGCCCTGGGCGCCTGCGCCATGGCCGGTATGAAATCGCGCGATCACGCCTTCCGCGAAATCGTCATGACCGACGTCTGCCCGTATACCCTGGGCATAGAAATCTCCCAGACCGACAGCCACCAGCACGTCCATCACGGCCTGTTTTCACCGATCATCGAGCGCAATACGGTGATTCCCGCCAGCCGCGTCGCCCGCTATTCGCCGATGCGCGACTTCCAGGCCCAGCTGGAATTGAACGTCTACCAGGGCGAATCGCCGGAAGTGGCGCAGAACGTTTTCCTGGGCAAGCTGGAAATTCCGCTGCCCTCCCGCCGCGCCGGGGAAAACCCGATCGACGTGCGCTTCACCTACGACGTCAACGGCCTGCTCGAAGTGCAGGCGCTGGTCGTATCCACGCGCAGCGAGCACCAGTTGGTGATCGAGCAGAACCCCGGCCTGCTCAAGCCCGAGGAAATCCAGCGCCGCCTGGCCGAACTGGCCGCGCTCAAGGTGCATCCGCGCGAGCAGCAGGCCAACCTGGCACTGCTGACGCGGGCGGGCCGGCTGTACGAAGAACACACCGCGGCGCTGCGCCAGGAAATCGGCGCCGGCCTGCTGCAGTTCAAGGCGGCGCTGGAAACCCAACAGCCGCGCCAGATCGAGGCGGCACGGCGTTACCTCGGCGCCTTGCTCGACCAGATCGAAGGCGAGTCGTCGCCACTGCCGCCGTGAGTGCCGCCTGGGCGTTCCATTGCCTGCAGCTGTCGCCGGATGCGGACCTGCGCACGATACGGCGCCGCTACAGCGAGCTGCTCAAGATCAACCGGCCGGAAGACAATCCGCAGGGTTTCCAGCAGCTGCGCGCGGCGTATGAAATCTGCCTGGCATTTGCCCGCGAGGGCGCAGAACAAGGCGATCTGCCGGCTGCCCGGGACTCTGCTGCGGGGCCGGCCCTACAGAACGAGGCAGAACAGCACGCCACAGAACGGCCTGCCGTGGCGCTCGCGGCCGGACTGCCGGACGACAGTGCCAATGCCGCCGATGCTATCGATGTCGTCGATGCAGGCACGCCAGCACAGGACTGCGACGCAGCGATCGAAGCGCATCCGCCGGAACCCGCGCCACGCCCGCGAACGTCGCCCACATTTATTGAAGTGGACAATTTGTCCGAAGCCGAACTGGCCCGCGCGCCGGCCATGCGCCCCGCCGCCGCCGTAGTGGACGAATTGCTGCACGTGGATGCACGGGCCGACACCGATGCCGTCGCGCGCTGGCTGGTGCAATGTCCCGAAGTGCTCAGCCTGGTGACCCGCGATGCAGTCGAACTGGAGCTGCTGCACCGCATGACCGGCGGCGCGCGCCTGAGCGTGCGCGGCCTGGAAGTCCTCGGTGCCACGTTCGGCTGGCGCCAGCTCGGTTTCGAACGCCGGCTGCTGCAGCAGGGCCTGGCACCGGCGCAGCTGGATACCGTGCTGCAGGGCCTCGGCCAGGCCCGCGCCGAAGCGGAATTCACGGCGCACCTGGCCGCCGGCAAGGCGCTCGGCAATGCGGGATCGTGGAACTTCGGCGCAGAAGGGCAGTTGCGCGATCTGCAACGCCTGCATGCAAAGCGCGGCGAAACTCCGCGCTTTGCGCAAGCCTTGCTACCGGGCCGGGTCGACCGTGCCTACCGGCTGATCCAGCTCTACACGCAGCGCTATGGCGCCAGCTCGGCCCTGCAGATATTCGGCCGCGAAGCCACCGCGTTCTGGACCAGCCTGCACCCGGAGAACGGCATCAACCGCCGTCTCTACCGGCTGCGCCTGAGCCAGGTCAGCCTGATCGTGCTGCTGCTCTACCTGGTGCTGCCGCTGGCCTACCTGTTCCCCAGCACCTTGAGCGGGGCGCAGAAGCTGGATGCACTGGGCCAATGGAGCGAGGCCTGGCTGCTGCGGATCTGGCCCATCGTGCTGGCCGTGGTCACGGCCCATGCGCTGCTGCGCTACTACGGCCAGAATCGCGAGCGGCTGGGCTATCTCAAGCAGCAGGCCCTGCGCGCACTGCTGCCCTGGCTGGCACCGCGGCGCGCGCTGCCGCTCCAACTGGGGCTGGCACCGCTGCTGATTGCCAGCGGCCATTTCGTCGGAACGGCGCTGCCCTTTGCGCTCGGCCTCATGCTGAGCAGCCTGTTCGGCGTAGCGGCGCTGAGCACCGCGCTGATTGGCGGCATCGCTGTCGGCGCACTGCTGTCGCCGCACTGGCCCTGGCCCGCCAGCAATACGTTCATTCCGGCGATGGTCTGCATCTGCCTGCTGATTGCCTGGACGGTGGACTGGCTCAGCGGCACCGGCGCCGTGCGCCAGCAGGCCAAACAGGACGCGCAATGGCAGCAGCCGGCGCGCTGACACCACCACAGCTGCCCAAGTCTCCATGAGCAAGGCCCCCATGAGATCGAGCGAAACCATGGTTACCGACCGCAATGCAGAGGATCCCTGGCAGCCGCTGGCCGAGGAGATCGTCCAGCGCTGCTCGCCGCTGAACTTCGATCCGGCCGCATTGCGCGAATTTCTGCAGGCCCAGCCGGCGATACAGCACCTGGACCAGCGCGACGCGCTGGGCGAATGCGTCGCCCGGCTTGTCGTCGGCGGCGGCATGGTCAGCCCGCATGCGGCGCGCGAGCTGGCCCAGCTGTTCGGCTGGCAGCAGGCCTCCGAGCGCAGCGGCGAGGACAGCGTGCTGCGCCATCCCGTGCTGCTGCAATTGCTGCAGCAGCGGGCGGCGCCGCAGCGGCGCGCGGTCGAGCTGAGCGGCCGCGCGCAGCGCAAGGAAAATAGGGAGCTGGCGCCCTGGGTGGTCAGTTCGCTGGGCGTGGGCTTTTTTGCCTATCACTGGCGCAACACTAGTGCGCACCTCGTGTTCGAGCCCAGCCTGTGGCGCAGCTGGTCGCCGCTGCTGCTGGCGACCTGCGTTGCACTAATGTGCATTATGGAATTCTGGATGATGCGCTACGACCCGCGCTCGCTCAGTGCACCGCTGACGCCTGGCCTGCAGCGCGCGCACTGGATCGGGCGCGGCGTACTCGGCGTGCTGGGCCTGGCCGCCGCCGCCGGCACCGCGCGGCTGCTCTGAGCCGGTCGATGCCAGCGGTACCGGCACGGCGACTGTGGCGCCACACGCCGGCGCATGCTGGCTGTTCGAATCGGCCCCGCAATACCGGTGCGCAGCCGTCGCGCCCGGCATTTCCCAAACCCCTGCGCGCTATGCTTTCATGCGCGACTTTGCCCTGAGCGGAATGCGCGCATGACTGTCATCGAATCGAAGATCGACTCCCGCAGCCCCGAATTCCAGGCCAATGCCAGCCAGTTGCGCGCGGCAGTAGACGAACTGCAGCAGCAGATGGCGCGCGTCGCCCTGGGCGGCGGCGAAAAGGCGCGCAACAAGCACACCGAGCGCGGCAAGCTGCTGCCACGCGAGCGCATCCGCGCCCTGCTCGATCCGGGCTCGCCCCTGCTGGAACTGTCGCCGCTGGCCGCCCACGGCATGTACGACGACGCGGCGCCCTGCGCCGGCGTGATCACCGGCATAGGCCGGGTACACGGCCAGGAAGTCGTCGTCGTCGCCAACGACGCCACGGTCAAGGGCGGCACGTATTTCCCGATGACGGTGAAAAAGCATCTGCGTGCCCAGGAAATCGCGCTGGAAAACCGCCTTCCCTGCATTTACCTGGTCGATTCCGGCGGCGCCTTCCTGCCGCTGCAGGACGAGGTATTTCCGGACAAGGAACACTTTGGCCGCATTTTCTACAACCAGGCACGCCTGAGCGGCCTGGGGCTGGCGCAGATCGCCGTGGTGATGGGCTCGTGCACTGCCGGCGGCGCCTACGTGCCGGCCATGTGCGACGAAACCATCATCGTCAAGGAACAGGGCACTATCTTCCTCGGCGGTCCGCCGCTGGTGAAGGCAGCCACCGGCGAAGTGGTGGACGCAGAATCCCTCGGCGGTGCCGATGTACACACCTCGGTTTCCGGCGTGGCCGACCATTTCGCCGAGAACGACGCGCATGCCCTGGCGATCGCCCGCGACGTGATCCGCCACCTCAACCGGCGCAAGAACCTGCCGGTCGCGGTCATTCCGCCGCGCGAGCCGGCTTACCCGGCCGACGACATCTACGGCGTCGTGCCGGCGGACACGCGGCGGCCGTTCGATATCCGCGAAATCATCGCGCGCATCGTCGACGGTTCGGACCTGCAGGAATTCAAGGCGCGCTACGGCAAGACCCTGGTCTGCGGCTTTGCGCATATCCACGGCTATCCGGTCGGCATCGTCGCCAACAACGGCATTCTGTTCGCCGAGTCGGCGCTGAAGGGCGCGCATTTCATCGAACTGTGCAACCAGCGCAATATTCCGCTGGTATTCCTGCAGAACATCACCGGTTTCATGGTCGGGCGCAAATACGAGAACGCCGGCATCGCCAAGGATGGGGCCAAGATGGTCACCGCCGTGGCCTGTTCCCATGTACCCAAGTTCACTGTGATCATCGGCGGCAGTTTCGGCGCCGGCAACTACGCCATGTGCGGCCGCGGCTACCAGCCGCGCTTCCTCTGGATGTGGCCGAATGCGCGCATCAGCGTGATGGGCGGCGAACAGGCCGCCTCGGTGCTGGCGACGGTACGCCGCGACGGCCTGGAAGCTGCCGGCAACAGCTGGAGCAGCGACGAGGAAGAGGCGTTCAAGTCGCCAATCCGCGCCCAGTACGAGCGCCAGGGCCATCCCTACTACGCCAGTGCACGGCTGTGGGACGACGGCGTGATCGATCCGGCCGACACGCGCCGCGTGCTCGGCCTGGCCTTGTCGGCCAGCCTGAATGCGCCGATCGAGCCGCAACGCTACGGCGTGTTCCGCATGTAATTGGCGGGCTCGGCCGCAAGCGCTACACCGCGTGTCCGTTGCTGGGCCGCTGCGTACAGATACGCCCCCTGGCCCTGCGCGCCGGGGAAAGTGGACCGTTCAATACCGTACGGACAGTCAACCCCTACCGTTCAGCGGCGTTTCACATTCGACTGTGCGCGCCGTCACGCTGGCGACGCCCATGTATGCGTATCGTGAAGACAGCCAGTTCCGGGGAATCAACCATGTCTCGCCTGACCAGCCGTCGCGGCGCGCTACTCGCGTGCGCCGCTCTATGTGTGTTCGCTTTTCCCGCCGCCCAGGCGCGCACTTTTCTGAAGAACGGTTTCGATCCGCCGGCCGACAGACCGGCTACCGATGCCGAAGCCGCCCGCTTCCTCACCCAGGCCACCTTCGGCCCGACCACGGCGGAAATCGCCAAGGTCCGCGCCATGGGATATTCCGCCTGGATCGACCAGCAGATGAACCAGGTCGCCATGACGGCGGCCCGGCCGCACATGGAAGCGGTCAGCGCGGCCATGGTCGCTGCCGGCGGCACCGACACCATCGGCCAGAACCAGCGCATGAGCCGCTGGTTCCACAGCGCCGTGACCGCACCGGACCAGCTGCGCCAGCGCGCCGCCTATGCGCTGTCGCAGATCTTCGTGATCGCCGACACCAATGGCAGCATCAGCGGCGAACCGATCCAGATGAGCGAATACTGGGATCTGCTCGCACGCAACGCATTTGGCATGTACCGCACGCTGCTGGACGAGGTCAGCTACAACCCGTCCATGGGCAAGTTCCTCAGCCATTTCCGCAACCGCAAGGCGGCGACCGGACGCGAGCCGGACGAGAACTACGCACGCGAAGTGATGCAGCTGTTCTCGATCGGCCTGTACGAGCGCAACCTCGATGGCTCACCCCTGCTCAGCAGCGGCCAGCCGGTGCCGACCTACGACCAGAACACCATTTCCAACTACGCCAAGGTGTTCACCGGCTTTGCCTATAACAACGCCGGCACCAACCTTTTCGGCGGCACCAATACCTACCTGCCCATGTCCTGTGTCGCGACCGAGCACGATGTCACGGCCAAGGTCGTCGTCGGCAATACCACCATTCCGGCCGGACAGAGCTGCGCCAACGATGTGCGCGACGGACTCAACCTGCTGGCCTCGCACGCCAACGTCGGTCCGTTCATTGCGCGCCAGCTGATCCAGCGCTTCACCACCAGCAATCCGTCGCCGGCCTACATCACTCGCGTCGCGCAGAAATTCAACAACAACGGCGACAGCGAACGCGGCGACCTGGCCGCCGTGATCAAGCAGGTATTGCTCGATACGGAAGCGCGCAACAACACGCCGCCGGCAACTTTCGGCAAGGTGCGCGAACCGCTGCTGCGCCTGACGGCGGTATTGCGCGCCTGGCCGTTCCAGCTGCCGGCCGCCACGGCCTACGGCGAGATCCGCATGGGCATGACCAATCCGACCGGCGCGTATGCGCAGCGTCCGCTCGGCGCCGCCACGGTGTTCAATTTCTACGAACCCGACTACCAGCATCCCGGCCCGCTGGCCGACGCCAACCAGTTCGCGCCGGAGATGCAGATCATCAACGAAGGCACGACGTATTCGATCTCCAACAGCCTGGCCGACTACACCTTCCGCTACTACGTCGGCATGACCAACCCGCCGACCGACCGGCCGCTGATCGACGTGACCGCACTGGCCGCGCTGGCCACGCCGGCGGCGATGGTCGAAGACGTCAACCAGCGCATGTTCTACGGCGCCATGTCCAGCAACACGCGTACCACGCTGACCAACATGCTGAGCTTCATGAACGGCGCGACGCCGAGCGAGAAAGCCCGCTCGCTGCTGCAGATCGCCGCCATGTCGCCCGAATTCGCCACGCAACGCTGAGGACTGCCGCGATGAAACATTCCGAACAAAACCGCCGGCAGTTCCTCAAGGCCCTGGGCGCGACGCTGTGTGCCGGCGGCGCCTCGGCGCTGCTGCCGCAGCTGAAACTGATGGGTTCGGCCCTGGCCGCCAGCACGGCGCCGGTGCCGAATTACCGCGCCCTGGTCTGTGTGTATCTGTCCGGCGGCAACGATTCCTGGAACATGCTGCTGCCCTATGACACCGCGCGCCACGCCACCTATGCGACGGCACGCAGCGGCATCTACAACGCCACCACTAATGCAGGCGGACTCGGCATCGACCGCGCCGCCCTGACCAGCCAGTTCCAGATCAACGACAGCGCCGGCAGCGGCCAGTACGCGGTCAATCCGGGCAACGCCAACTACGCCGGCGGCATGAGCGACGTGGCGACGATCTACCGTGCCAACAAGCTCGCCTTCATCGCCAACTGCGGCACCTTGCTGCGGCCGATCACCAAGACCGAATACAACAGCTCGCCGACCCTGCGTCCGCCGCAGCTGTATTCGCACAACGACCAGGAAAACCTCTGGCATCTGGCGCGCACCAGCCTGGCCAACGAAGGCTGGGGTGGACTGGTCGCCGACAAGGTGCGCCTGAACAACCTCAACCAGGCGCTGTCGCCGTGCATCTCGCTGGCCGGTTCCAACCGGTTCGAAGTCGGCCAGGACACCTTTCCCTACCAGATGTCCTCGGGCGGCCTGACCGGCCTGGCGAATATCTACAACGCGGCCAACAGCACCGGCGGCACCTACGGCTCGCAGCGCGCCGGCGCGCTCGACCTGTTGCTGGCGGATACCTCGAATACCTCGCTGCTCACCAAGGAATACGCCCGCACCTTCAAGCGCGGGCGCGATCTGTACGACCTGGTCAACTCGGCCCTGACCGCGGCCGACGGTTCGGGCAATGTGACGACCGTGTTCCCGACCGGCAACTCGCTGGCCGACCAGCTCAAGATGGTCGCGCGCATGATCAAGATCTCGCGCGAAGGCAATGGCCAGATCCAGCACCAGCGCCAGATCTACTACGTGCGCTTCGGCGGCTTCGACCTGCACGACAACCTGATGTCGACCGCCACCAACGGCCATGGCGCACTGCTCAACCGCGTGTCGCAGGCCATGGGCGCGTTCTGGGCGGCACTGGGCGAACTGGGCGCGCAGAACGAGGTGACCACCTTCACCATGAGCGAATTCGCCCGCACGCTCAGCTCCAACGGCAATGGTTCCGACCATGCCTGGGGCGGCGTGCAGATGGTCATGGGCGGCGCCGTCAACGGCGGCCGTCTCTACGGCACCTTCCCCGACCAAGCGCTCAACAACGCCATCAGCTTCACCCGCGGCCAGACCATTCCGTCCACCAGCGTAGACCAGGTCGCCGCGACGCTGGCGCGCTGGATGGGCGTGACCAGCACCAACGATCTCAACGCGATCTTCCCCAACCTGCCGAACTTCCCCACCAACAATCTCGGCTTCATGGCCTGAGTCGCGCGCAGCGCATCGACCTGACCGCCCGGCATCTGCCGGGCGGTTTTTTATTGCCGCAAGCGCTTAAAACGTCGCCTTGAACTCCACGCCCCAGGTGCGCGGCTCGTTGAGGAAGCCGTTCAGGTTATTGAAGTCCAGGCCGCCGACGATGACTTCCCGGTCGGTGATGTTGCGCCCGAACAGGGCGAGCTCGTAGTCGCCGTAGTTCCAGTTGTAGCCCAGGCGCAGACCGCCTTCGAGCAGCGCCTTGCCGGTGAACTCCACCGACTCGTACAGGAAAAAGTTTACTTTGCTGCGATACGCCCAATCGGTATAGATAAAGAATTCGCCACCGGCCATGGGTATGCCGTAGCGCGCCGTGAGGTTGTAGACATGGCGCGGCGCCTGCGGCAGCGGATTGCCGTCGATGCGGGCCGTACCGGCGACGCTGCCAGCCGGGTCCAGCACGGTACAGGGCGCGGCGCACTGGAATACCGCCAGGCTGTCGTCCTGTATTTCGGTGTCGTTGAAGCTCGCCCCCACGGTGACCAGCAGGCGTTCGCTCAGCAGCGCTTCCAGGTCCAGCTCGGCGCCGCGGCCGACAGCCTTGTCCGCATTGACCAGGCGCGCGATGTTGGCATTGCCGCCAACCGCGGTGAGCTGCGGATCGTCGATGGTGTAGTGATACAGCGAGAAGCCCAGGCGCAGGCGGTTCTGCCACAGCTGCGCCTTGATGCCGCCTTCCCAGGACAGCACGGTTTCCGACTCGGCCACGGTGACCAGCTCGTCGCTGGGCAAGGTGGCATCGGCGAACATCAGCCGGCCCTGCACGCTGGGCGCGCGGAAACCGCGGGCAACGCGGCCATACAGGTTGACCGTTTCGTTGGCCTGGTAGACGGCACTCAGATCCCAGCTCACGTCGGTATCGGTAGGGCTGATGCGGATCGGCGCGATCGGCGGACCGAACGGACCGACCACGCGCGCCGCGGTGAACTCCTTGCGATCGTCGCTGTAGCGCACGCCGCCGCGCAGTTTCAGGCGTTCGGTCAGGTCGTAGTCGCCCGAGGCGAACACGGCCCAGGCCTGGTTGTCCTGTTTTTGCGTGGCATAGCCATTCTGCGGCTGGCCCGGTGCCAGGGTGTCGTAGCTGAACGTGTCGACGTCGATGGATTCGTCGAAGCCGAACACGCCGGCCTGCCAGTCGAAGCGGCCCCATTCGTTGGATTCGAGGCGGAATTCCTGGGTCAGCTGGCGGTGGTTGGGCAAGCCGTCGGCAGATTCGGCCGGAAACGGAATCAGGCCCGGCCCGTAGTTGCCTTCGCCGAGGAACACCGCGCCATAGCCGCCGTCGATATCGCCGCGGCTGTACGCATCGACGCTTTCGTAGCCGGTGATCGAATGCAGGGTCGTGCCGCCCAGATCCCAACGCAGGCGCAGATTGGCGCCGAACTGGCTGAGGTCTTGCTCGTTGCGGCCGTCGATGCTGACACGGTCGCGCTGGAAGCCCGGCACCAGGTCGTTCGTGCCTTGCTGAATGATGTTGGCGCGGAACAGCCGCGCCGTGCCGTCGAGCTTGCGCGCATGCAGGTTGAGCAAGGCCTCGAACGCATCGCTGGGCTGATGCAGGAGTTGCAGGCGTGCAGCGCTCTCGCGATAGCCTTCCAGGTCGTCGCCGGGGCCGTTGCGCGTGTTGTCGACCCAGTCTTCGCGGCGCTGGTTCAGCACCGACAGGCGCGCCGAGGTAGACGCGCCCAGCGCGCCGGTAACCGCGCCGGACAGGTTGGTCGTGCCATAGCTGCCGTAGCTGAGCCTGGCGTAGCCGCCGAACTCTTGCTGCGGCCTGGCCGATTCGAACTTGATCACGCCGGCCGGCGAATTCCGCCCGAACAAGGTGCCCTGCGGGCCGCGCGCCATTTCGACCTGGTCCAGATCGAAGATCGGAAAGCCCTTGAGAATGGGGTTTTCCTGTACCACGCCGTCATACACCAGCGATACCGGCTGCGACGCGTTGAGGTCGAAATCGGTATTGCCCAGGCCGCGGATATAGAAGCGCGGAAACGCGCGGCCGAACGACGACTCGATATTCAGGCTGGGCAGCCGGCCCGACAGGAAGCGGATGTCGTCGCCACCCGAGCCCAGCACCTCCAGCTTCTCGCTTTCGACCGCGGTGATCGCCATCGGCACGTCCTGGATATTCTCCAGCCGGCGCTGCGCGGTGACGGTGACGGTCTCCAGTGCCGGCGCCTCGGCGGAAGCCTTCTCGTCGGGTTCGCGCTGGGCCAGCTCCTCGGCTGCGACAGCGCCCGGCAGGGCCAGGGCAATGGCCGCGGCCAGGCCGCTCAGATAGGGGCCGCGGGCGCGGCGGTTCGGCGTCGTCATGGATTGCGATCCCTCGTGGCTGAAGAAGAGAACGGCGATGGCACGACGCGGCCGGCCCGATCGCAGCAGCCGGCCGCGAGCCGTTTCGGTCGGCTCGGCTCCGGCTGCAGCCCTGTCGATGCGGCAAAGGCAGCGTTGGCAGCACTCTGCCCAAAAATGTCCGTCCGCGCCAGGAAGCAGGCGCGCCGGCACAGGCATACCGTGCTTTCGCTTCAACAACTTGCCAAGCCCCGCCCCCTCCCCTAGAATGCGCGCCCCCGTCTGCCGTCCGGTAGCGGGCCTTGCCTCACCGCGCCGCGGGAGGCTGCGCAGCGGCATTCGCCGGTCTGCGACATCCACAAGGAGTTTCCATGCGTCATTATGAAATCGTGTTCCTGGTCCATCCGGACCAGAGCGAACAGGTGCCCGCCATGATCGAGCGTTACAAGACGCTGATCGAAGGCGACAAGGGCGCCATCCACCGTCTGGAAGACTGGGGCCGCCGTCAGCTCGCGTTCCCGATCCAGAACCTGGCCAAAGCCCACTACGTCATGATGAACATCGAGTGCAGCCAGACCGTGCTGACCGAACTCGAATCGGGCTTCCGCTTCAACGACGCCGTGCTGCGCCACCTGATCCTGGTGCGCGACGAAGCCGTCACCGAGCAGTCCTTCATCATGAAGACCAAGGACGAGAAGAACGGCGATCGCCGTCGTCGCGATGACGATGAAGGCGGTTTCGGCGGCAATGCCGATTCCAACGATGCCGAAGCGGCCTGAGCCAGGAGACCACCATGTCGAAATTTTTCCGCCGCAAGAAGTTCTGCCGTTTCACCGCTGAAGGCACGGTCGAGATCGATTACAAGGATCTGAACACCCTGCGCCAGTACGTCGGCGAAACCGGCAAGATCGTGCCGAGCCGCATCACCGGCACCAAGGCCAAATACCAGCGCCAGCTCGGCATCGCTATCCAGCGCGCCCGTTTCCTGTCGCTGCTGCCGTATTGCGACAACCACTAAGCCAGCAGGCTTGGCGATTAGCTGATACACCCGTCGCTTGCTTGCGAGCGACGGTCGCTCCTCCTCTCCCCGTGCAAGCTCAGGGGACAGGGTTTGAAGAATCGAGTCTCGCGACGTTTAGCGACATCGCGATTCGGACAGCCACCGCTGCATCCGTAGAATTCCGGCACCGTTTTTCAACGAGTGCCGATCCGGGTGCTAACGAATCGGAGAATCTCATGCAACTCATCCTGCTGCAGAAAGTGAAGAACCTCGGCGTGCTCGGCGACAAGGTCAATGTGAAGCCGGGTTACGGCCGCAACTACCTCGTTCCGCAGGGCAAGGCCGTGCCGGCCACCGCCGACAACGTCGCCCAGTTCGAACAGCGCCGCGCTGAATTCGAAGCCAAGGCAAACCAGGTGCTGTCCGGCGCCGAAGGCCGCAAGGCCGCCCTGGAAGGCGCCAGCGTCACCCTCAGCGCCAATGCCAGCCCGGAAGGCAAGCTGTTCGGTTCGGTCGGCCCGCGCGACATCGCCGAAGCCTTCACCGCCGCCGGCAAGCCGCTGGAAAAGTCCGAAGTGGTCATGGGCGAAGGCCCGCTGCGCCACATCGGCGAATTCGAAGTGCAGGTCCATCTGCACGCCGACGTGCACACCACGGTCAAGGTCATCGTCACCGCCGGCTGATCGGCGCGCGCCAGCGCCGCAGTGGACCAGGCCAGCAGGCCCGATCCACCGCTGCAGCAGCGCACAGGCACTACCTAGCGACGGGCGCCCCAGGGCGCCCGTTCGTTTTGGTCCGCAGCGCGCCAGGGAGCTCGTTCGTACTTGGTCCGCAGCGCGCCAGGTGGCGCTACGCTGCAGCCCGTGGTGCATCGGGACTGGCCTGTCGTGTTGCAGCACGCGCTTGCGTTTCCATCAGAGGCGTCCACGGCCGCCGCTTACGATCTGGCAGCACCCGCGTCCGGCTGGCTGAACGCGATACACACGACTCCACAACTTACCCACAGGCTGACCCCAGCTTGTTGTCTCGACAGACGAGACGGCGCTTCGCATCATCGAAGGCCGTGCCAGTCGCTCGCCGCGAGAATTCAATGGCCGCTTCGCCTGACCGTAAACCTGCTGCCGCGCGCAGCATCGACGCCCTGCGCGTACCGCCGCATTCGGTAGACGCCGAGCAAGCCGTACTGGGCGGGCTGATGTTGTCGCCCGAGGCCTGGGACAAAGTCGCCGATCGCCTCAGCGAGGACGACTTCTACCGCAAGGACCACCGCGTCATCTTCCGCGCCGTGGCCGAGCTGTCGAACAAGAGCATGCCCTGCGACGCCGTCACGCTGGGCGAATGGTTCGAAGCGCAGGGCCTGGCCGACCTGGTAGGCGGTACGGCCTATATCGTGCAGCTGGCGAATACCACGCCCAGCGCAGCGAACATCATTGCCTACTGCGACATCGTGCGTGAAAAGTCGGTACTGCGGCAGCTCATCGACGCCGGCACCGAGATCGCCAGCGACGGTTTTGCTCCCGATGGCCGCAGCACGCAGGAAATCCTCGAAACCGCCGAGCAGCGCGTGTTCCGCATCGCCGAAGCCGGTTCGCGCGGCCGCCAGGGCTTCGTGCCCATGCGCACCGCGGTCAAGGATGCCTTCGCCATCCTGCATCACCGCTTCGAGAACCGCGGCACCGTCACCGGCATGCCGACCGGCTTCACCGACCTCGACGAAATGACAGCCGGCCTGCAGCCGTCTGACCTGATCATCGTCGCCGCGCGCCCCGCCATGGGCAAGACCGCGTTCTCGCTCAACATGGCCGAATACGCCGCCATGAAGACCAAGCGCGCTGTCGCCGTGTTCTCCATGGAAATGTCGGCCTCGCAGCTCGCCTTCCGCCTGATTTCCTCGGTCGGCCGCATCAACCAGCAGCATCTGCGCAACGGCGACATCCAGGAAGAGGAATGGCCGCGCGTGACCGCAGCAATCACCCTGCTGTCGGAAGCCAAGATCTTCATCGACGACACGCCGGCGCTGTCGCCGTCGGAATTGCGTGCGCGCTGCCGCCGCCTCAAGCGCGAGCACGACCTGGGCCTGATCGTGATCGACTACCTGCAGCTGATGCAGGTGCCCGGGAACAAGGAGAATCGCGCCACCGAAATTTCAGAAATCTCGCGCAACCTGAAGGCCTTGGCGAAAGAGCTGAACGTGCCCGTGATCGCCCTGTCCCAGCTCAACCGCTCGCTGGAACAGCGCCAGGACAAGCGCCCGGTCATGGCCGACCTGCGCGAATCGGGCGCTATCGAACAGGACGCCGACGTGATCATGTTTATCTACCGCGACGACTACTACAACCAGGATTCGCCCGACAAGGGCCTGGCCGAAATCATCATCGGCAAGCAGCGTTCCGGCCCCACCGGCAGCGTCAAGCTCACCTTCCTGGGCCAGTACACCAAGTTCGAGAACCATGCCTCGGACAATTATCTGGGCGCGTACGAGTAACGGCCCCGGCTCGGCGCTGCAGCAGTCATGACGCGATAGCGCAGACGCACGCCGCGCCGGCACGTCTGCGCCAGCCGCAGGCTGCTCGCCGCGGCACCGCACGCTGCGTATCCGATTGAACTTTTCCCTTTAGCGATTTCTGCCCGACCCAGCCCGCCGTGAGCCGCACTACTGTCGCCACCATTCACCTGTCCGCGCTGCGCGCCAATCTCGCCCGCATCCGCGCGCTGAGCCATGGCGCCAACATCATGGCCGTGGTCAAGGCCGACGGCTACGGCCATGGCCTGGAACGCGTGGCGCGCGCGTTGGCCGACGCAGACGCCTTCGGCGTCGCCGCCATCGCCGACGGCCTGCGCCTGCGCGCTGCGGGCCTGCGCCAGCGCATTGTCGTGCTGTCCGGCCCGGACGAGGCGGCCGACCTGGCCGAAATGCGCCGGCTGCAGCTCGACGCCGTCATTCACCACGAGGCGCAGCTGCAATGGCTGGAAGCCGACCGCGACAGCCGGCCGCTGCGCGTCTGGCTGAAGATCGACACCGGCATGCACCGGCTGGGCTTTGCGCCGGAACAGGTGGCAGTCGTGCACGATCGCCTGCGCGCGCTGGCGACGCTGCACGACGACATCGTGCTGATGACGCATTTCGCCGCCTCCGACGAATTCGACAGCACCACCACGGCAACACAGATTGCGCGCTTCGACGAAGTCACCCGGCACCTGCCGGGCGAGCGCTGCCTGTCCAATTCCGCCGGCCTGCTCGGCTGGCCGGCGGCCCGCAGCGACTGGGTGCGTGCCGGTGGTTTGCTATACGGTCTTTCCGTCGTCGCCGGCAAAAGCGGCAGCGAGCTGGGCTTCGCCCCGGCCATGACCTTGTCGTCGCGGCTGATCGCGATCAACCGGCTGCGGCAGGGCGAGAAAGTCGGCTACGCCGGCACCTGGACCTGCCCCGACGACATGGACGTCGGCGTGATTTCCATCGGCTACGGCGACGGCTATCCGCGCAGCGCCGCCAGCGGCACGCCGGTGCTGATCGGCGGCGAGTTCGCCTACGTGATCGGCCGCGTGTCGATGGACCTGATCACGCTGGACCTGCGCCAGGCGCCGTCGGCGCGCCTGGGCGACCGCGCCGTGCTCTGGGGCCGCGGCCTGCCAGCGGAACGCATCGCCGACGCGGCCGGCACCATTTCCTACGACCTCACCTGCGGCATGACCAAGCGCGTACTGTTCGTCGAAGACTGAAGCGTATGGCTGCAGCCTTGCAGTCTCGCCATCTGCGACCCATCGTTGCGATGCTGCGGCGCGCTGTTGCGCCCTCATCCGACCAGCGCTGCTGCAGCGGCATGCGCAAAGTCTTGCCTACGCCGCCCCCGACACAGGATTCCGCCCATGGCCAAAGCCAAGACCGCCTACGTCTGCAGCGAATGCGGTAGCGAACACAATAAATGGCAGGGCCAGTGCGCCGACTGCGGCGTCTGGAACACGCTCAGCGAAATCGTGCTCGGTCCGGCCAAACCTGCCCCGGCCACCGGCCGCCGCAGCGGCTATGCCGGCGCCGCCGCCGCGCCGCAGGTGCAGTCGCTGAGCGAGGTTGCACAACTGGTCGAGGCGCGCACCTCGATCGGCATCGGCGAGCTTGATCGCGTACTCGGTGGCGGCCTGGTCGAAGGTTCGGTCGTGCTGATTGGCGGCGATCCCGGCATCGGAAAATCCACCTTGTTGCTGCAGATGC
The DNA here is from genome assembly GCF_004363655.1 of Tahibacter aquaticus. Classification (GTDB taxonomy): domain Bacteria; phylum Pseudomonadota; class Gammaproteobacteria; order Xanthomonadales; family Rhodanobacteraceae; genus Tahibacter; species Tahibacter aquaticus. The sequence goes on along the minus strand of NZ_SNZH01000014.1, from coordinate 54,119 downwards.
TGGGCGCGCTGGGCGAACGCATCAGCAGCCTGTACGTCACCGGCGAAGAATCGCTGGCCCAGGTTGCTGCACGCGCACTGCGCCTGGGCCTGTCGCTGGCGCCGTTGCGCGCGCTGGCGGAAACCTGCGTCGAGCGCATTGTCGAACATGCCGCCGCGCACAAGCCGCGCGTGCTGATCATCGACTCCATCCAGACCATCTGGACCGAACTGCTGACCGCCGCGCCAGGTTCGGTCAGCCAGGTGCGCGAATCGGCCGCCAAACTGACCCGTTTCGCCAAGGAAAGCGGCATCAGCGTCTTCCTGGTCGGCCACGTGACCAAGGAGGGCGGCATCGCCGGCCCCCGCGTGCTGGAACACATGGTCGATGCGGTGCTGTATTTCGAAGGCGAATCCGGCAGCCGCTTCCGCGTGCTGCGCGCGTTCAAGAACCGCTTCGGCGCGGTCAACGAACTCGGCGTGTTCGCCATGTCGGACAAAGGCCTGCGCGAAGTACCCAACCCGTCAGCGATTTTCCTTTCCGCACACACCGGGCCGACACCGGGCAGCGCGGTAATGGTCACGCGCGAAGGTACGCGGCCGCTGCTGGTGGAAGTACAGGCCCTGGTCGACCAGTCGCCGCTGGCCAACCCGCGCCGCGTCGCCCTGGGCCTGGAGCAGAACCGCCTTGCCATGCTGCTGGCCGTGCTGCATCGCCACGGCGGCGCAGCAGTTTACGACCAGGACGTCTTCGTCAACGTGGTCGGCGGCATCCGCGTACAGGAAACCGCCGCCGACCTGCCCATCCTGTTCGCCATATTGTCCAGTTTTCGCGACCGGGCGCTGGCTGACAAACTGGTCGCCTTCGGCGAAGTCGGCCTGTCCGGCGAAATTCGTCCGGTGCCCAACGGCGAGGAGCGGCTCAAGGAAGCCGCCACGCACGGATTCCTGCGCGCCGTGGTGCCGCGGGCGAATGCGCCGAAGAAAGGCAAGATTGGCGAAATGGAAGTTATCGGAGTGGACCGGTTGAGCGAGGCGCTGGATGCGATCATGCAGTGACGTGCCCTGGCAATAGACGTAGGTCGGGGCAAGCCGCAGGCGCACTCCGACATCGCGGCATTTCGTATCGAAATCCCCATGCCGGAGCAGCTTGTTCGCTGTTCCGCAAGCGGCGGAATGTCGTTCGGCATGGGTTCTTTGTAGCTGCGATACCTCGATGCTGGGGGTGCGCCTTCGGCTTAACCCCCACGCTCGCCGGCACGCGGTTTTTGCTTATTTCGGTACTTCGGGCAACGCATCCTTGAACGCCTCAACCTGAATCCGGATCGTGATCTTGCCCATGCCGTTGTCGCTGTACTGGCTCATGCCCCAGTCGGCACGATCCAGCTGCCCCACCGCATCGGCGCCGCAGACCGGTTTCTTGAAGTAGGGATGCTCCATGCAGGCGAAGCTCTTGATCTCCAGGGTCAGCGGCTTGGCGATGCCGCGCAGGCTCAGCTCGCCTTTGACCGAGGTCGGCTTGTCGCCACTGAACTGCAGCTCGCCGCGATAAATCAATTTCGGGAATTTGGCCGCATTGAGCCAATCTTCCTTGACCGCATGCTCGTGCATCGCATCCATGCCGAAGTCGATGCTGTCGGCCTCGGTTTCCACACGCACACTGCCCTTCTTCGCTGCCAGGTCGAGCTGGATTTCGCCGCTGCTGCGGTTGAATTTGCCGCGCCAGACCGACAGGCCCATATGCGGCATTTCCAGGCTGGGGTAGGTGTGGTCCGGATCGATCACGTATTTTTCCGGCGCCGCATAGGCGGGCAGCACAGCAGTAGCGGCAAGCAGGGCGAACAGGCGTGGGTGCAGGCACATGGGACAGGCTCCGATGGGTTCAGTAGATGGGACGAAGCGCCGCTACCGGCATGGCCTGAGTCGCCCGCTTCTGTAACAGGCGTCGAATCGGCGATGCCGGAATCGACATGTGGCCCGCGGCGATTTTACCCGGCGCGCGCAACCTCCTTGCCCAGCGCGCTCAGCAGCTCGCTCCAGCCCAGTTCGCGCGTCTGCGTCGCATCGTGACCGTCAAGGAAGGCCCCCTGTTCGGTCAGGATCAGGCGCGTGGCATCGCCTTCGGCGCGCAATTCCACCGTCAGCAGCGACGCGGAAATAGGCGTGCCGTCGCGCGCCATCGAATAGCCCAGCACGATGCGCTGCTGCGGCACGATGTTGAAGTACACCGTTTCGTCGGTATAGACCGGATCGCCCTGCTTCTGCGCAAAGCGGCCGCGTTCGCGCCCGCCGACGCGAAAGTCGTGGCTGTATTCGGTGATTTCCCAGCCCTCGCCCTCCACGAACCAGCGGTTCTTCGCCGCGGGGTCAGCCCAGGCACGGAACACGCGCTCGGGCGAAACCGGATAGACCCGCTGCAGCGTGAACTGGGCATGGGCGACGGAGTGTTCTACAGCAGTGGAAGAGGTATCAGCCTTCATTGTTGGACTCCTGGGGGTGGTTTTCCTGCAGAAATTCGCCCAGCCGGTCCAGCCGGCTTTCCCACTGCCGGCGGTACAGATCGACCCAGGCGGAGACATCGCGCAACGGTGCGGTTTCGAGCTTGCAGGGCCGCCACTGCGCCTGGCGGCCGCGGCTGATCAGGCCGGCGCGCTGCAGCACTTTCAGGTGCTTGGTGATGGCCGGCAGGCTGATCGCAAAAGGCTGGGCCAATTCGGTGACCGAGCTCTCGCCCTGGGCCAGGCGCGCCAGGATGGCGCGGCGGGTCGGATCGGCCAGGGCGGCAAAGGTCAGGCTGAGTGCGTCGGCGGACAGGGTAGACTGCATTACTAACCTTTCGGTTAATTAACCATTTGGTGAATTTCTCAGAATGCAGCCCTGGCGTCAAGCCGGAAGGACACGCTTGCGCCGCGGCAAGCGCTGTCGTCATCCTCGCCCCTCCTGCGGCTGCTGCCCATGCGCGCCTATGCTCACTTTTGCCCTGCTGTTGATCGGCTTTTCCGTCGGCAGCGCGCTGTTGCTGTTGCTGGCCAATCTCAGCGGCTATGGCACGGCCGAACAAAGCCCGGGTTCGCGCCTGGCCGCGATCGTGCTGTTGCTGGGAATGGCCAGCCTGCAGTTGCTGCACGGCGACTACCTGCTGCATGGCGGCGACTTGTTCCATGCGCGCTACTACGCCGCACTGCTGTTTTGCGTCGATCCGGCGTTCTACCTGTTCTTCCTCGGTGTATTGCGCCCGCCGGACACGGCCAGTCCGCTGCGCCTGCTGCATTTCGCGCCACTGCTGCTGGTGCCGTGGCTGCCGGCGACGCTGGCCGTGCCCTTGTCGTTCGTGTTCGGCGCGCTGCATGCGCTGCTGTTGCTGCGCCTGGTCTACGGCCTGCGCTCGCAGCGCCGGCATTTCCGCGTGGAAGCCGTCGCCTTCGCCGGTTTCGCTGGTATCGCGCTGCTGATTCTCGGCCTGGGCCTGAGCACACCCTGGTATAGCGAGCGTGCATTCTTCCTGGGCTATTCCAGCCTGATCGGCCTGGCTTTCTGGCTGATCGTCTATCTGCTGCTGCGCTTTCCCGATCTGCTGGGCCGCACCGCCGAGGCGGTGCGCAATGCCTATGCCAGTTCGACCCTGGGCCGGGTCGACCAGGAGCAGAAGCTGGTCCGCCTCAAGCAGCTGATGGGCGAGGAAAAGGTCTATGTCGACGAAAACCTGAGCTTGGCCAGCCTGGCGCAACAGCTGGAGCTGACCCCGCACCAGCTGTCGGAGCTGATCAATACCCGCTTCGGCATCGGCTTCTCGCGCTACGTGCGCGAACACCGGGTGGAAGCAGCCAAGCGCCTGCTGCTGGCCGAACCGGACGCTTCGGTGCTGTCCATAGGCCTGGCCGTCGGCTTTACCTCGCAATCGAATTTCTACAGCGCATTCCGCGAGATCGCCGGCGAGGTACCCGGGCGTTTCCGCAAGCGCGCCGGCACGGACTGAACCGGCCGGCGCCACGGAAAGCGCCGACAGCATTGCGTTCCTATCATTCTGGAAACAGCCAAGCTATTGATTGAAAAGGACACGCGAATCCGCGGCAGAAAATCTGTTCCTGTCTTCGCATAGCGGAAGCGCAGCGGGGCAGGCCGGCGCGAGGCTGGCCTGGTCTTCCCGGCTGCGAGTCCTGCCATGTCCTCTGTCCCGCCCATCACCGTATTTTTCGACGGCTACTGCCCGGTCTGCCGCCGCGAAGTCGCCAACTACCGCCGCCTGGCTCCGCAGGCCGCCATTGTCTGGCGTGACCTGGCCGGTGGCGGCGATGTACTGGCTAACGAAGCGTTCGACCTCGCTGCCGCACTGACCCTGCTGCATGTGCGCGACGGCGACGGCCGGCTCTGGCGCGGACTCGATGCGCACCTGTGCCTGTGGGCGGCACTGCCGGGCTGGCGCCTGCTGGTGGCGCCGATACGCCGCCTGAGCTGGCTGCGCCGCGGACTGGAAGCGAGCTACCTGCTGTTCACTCGCTACCGTCCCGGCCTGCGCCGGCGCCAGCGGGAGCAGGCGCATGACTGAGTCGCTTGCCCCGTCGATCCGCTGGCGCGACCTGGTAGCGCTGAGCCCGGCCCAGCGCGCTGCGGAGCTGCTACAGCCATTGCCCTGGCTGGCACTGGCCCTGGGCCTGGCACACGCCCGCTGGACCTTCGCCGCCCTGGTGGCGAGCGCGCTGTTCTTCACCGCCGGCCTGCGCCTGACCCACGACCTCTACCACCGCAATCTGGGCCTGGGCAGGCGCAGCAGCGACCGCCTGCTGTTCCTGCTCAGCGTGTTGCTTGGCGGCGCCCTGCACGCGATCGAGCACACGCATCTGCACCATCATCGGCATTGCCTGGCCGAGGACGATCTGGAAGGCCAGATCGGCAAGCTCGGCTTCTGGGCGGCGCTATGGCATAGCCCGGTCTATCCGCTGCTGATCCATATCCATGCCCTGCGCCGCGGCAGCCCGCGCCAGCGACGCTGGATACAGGTGGAACTCGGTGCCATTGCCGCAAGCCAGGCCATGATCTGGAGCAGCGGCAGTACGGCCTTGCAGACCGTGTCGATCGCCTTGCTCCTGGCCAATGCAGCCGTGCCCATGGTTGGCATCTGGAGCGTGCACCGTGGCTGCGAACACAGCCACGACCGCGCCCGCAGCCAGCGCCAGCGCTGGCTGGACGGGCCGACCTTCAACATGCTGTACCACCTGGAACATCACCTCTACCCGGGCGTGCCGGCACGGCATCTGCCACAGCTGGCGCGGCGCCTGGACGCGGCACGGCGCGAACCGGTCACGTCGATCTGGGCCGGCAGCGGCGACCTCGCCGCAACCCGCCGCCGCTGGCAACGCGGCCTCGCCCTGGGCCTGATCGCGCTGTTGCCGTTGCTCGGCGGTTGCCGCCATCGCCTGGCCGGCGTGGAAACACTCGACGCCTGCGCCTTCGGCCTGCCCGTCGTGGCCGAAACCATCAGCTATCCCCTGGCCCTGCCCGGGCGCCAGGGCGATGGCGTCGCCGGCAACTGTCAGTTCCGCCAGCTCGAACAGTCCGGCGACGCCTCCCAGATTCAGCTGAGCCTGTACACCGACGCAGCGGCCGGGGGCCGGCCGTTGGCGCAGACCCTGGCCCTGATCCTGGCCGAAGCCGGCAATAACTTCGGCGACAGCACGACGGCGACCCTGGGTTCGCCGGGGCCACTCGCCTACGTCTTCGACAGCAATGGCGAACCGGCCCAGATCGTCATTGCCGAGCGCGGCCTGGTGCTGGAAATCGGCCTGCGTGGCCTGCAGCGGGAACGTGCGCTGCGCTTGGCGCAGCAGCTATGGCTGGCTTTGGCCCGGTACCGGCCGCGGGAGTAGCGCAAACCTGCTAACAGACGCATACGGCGGCCCCCGGTACCGCCGATTGAAGCCGCCGCCTATCCCCGCAATCATCGCAGCAAGCAGGAACACCGGCGACGCACGCGGAATGCGAACAGCAGGTCGCCCGGCTGCAAAAGCTGCTGCAGCGGAACCCAGCCGCCTACAAACGCCGCCTGCTCGCGCTGGCCCTGCTCGGCTACGGCTATCTGGCCAGCGTGGCCTTGCTGCTGCTGGCCGCAGCGCTTTCGCTGCTGTTTCTCAAAGCACTGGCGATCAAGCTGATCATTCCGCTGGCGGCGCTGATCTGGGCGGTACTGCGTGCCTTGTGGGTGCGCCTGCACCCGCCGCAGGGCTTTGCGATTGGCCACCGCACCGCCCTGCTGGTGTTCGACCGCGTCGAGCAATTGCGCCGCGTACTGGTCCCCGACGATCTGAACGCCGCCGTGGCGCAGGTGCCGCGGCTGGGCCTGTTCGGCTGGCATCGCCACCATCTGCTGCTCGGCCTGCGCTTGCTGAAATGCCTGACAGCCGGGCAACTCGATAAAGTGTCTACGGCGCAAACAGCGCGTTCGCGAAGAAACTGGACAAGGTCGACGGCGCGCGCATTCTCTTATCCACGACCCGGCACGCGGGAAAAACTCAGCCACGCCACGCGGCAGCCATCCATCCAGGGGAAAAATCCATGTTTCGACATCTTGTAGCCTGCGCGGCATTGCTGTTTGCCGCCAATTGCACCGCACACCAGCTCACCGGCTCATCGTCCGACAGCGCCCGCCTGGGTTCCAAGGTAATCAGCGCAGGCGACAGCCGGGCGCGCGTCATCGACGCGGCCGGAGAGCCGCTGTTCGAGAAGGCCGTGTATCGCAATCGCGAGGTCAAGCTGGGACAGCGCCTGTTCTATCGCAGCGGCAACAATCGGCATACCGTCATCCAGTTCGACCTCAACGACAAAGTCATCTGGGCACGCGACGTCATCGGCCAGCTGAGCGACGTGAAGCAGGCCGACTGAGGTCGGTCACAGTACGCAACGCGGACACGCAGGCTTGCACCGGACGGCTTAGTCCAGTGGTTCGCATTCGACTGCGCGGCGGTTGAGCGCTGCCTGCTCGCGTGCATTGCGCGTCAGCGCCGCCGCGCGGCGGAATTCGTCGGCCGCTTGCGCACGCCGGCCCAGCTTGAACAGCAGATCGGCGCGCAGGCTGGGCAGCCAGTGGTAGTTGGCCAGGGCCGGTTCGTCGAGCAAGGCGTCGGCGATCGCCAGGCCCGACTCGGCGCCAAATGCCATTGCCACTGCCATGGCGCGGTTGAGCTCGATCACAGGCGAAGGCGACAGTTGCGCCAGTGCGTCATACAGCGCGGCAATGCGCGGCCAGTCGGTATCGGCGGCAACCGTCGCACGCGCATGACAGGCGGCGATGGCGGCCTGCAAGGCATACGGACCGAACGCACCGCCCAGTTTCTCGGCCTTGCCCAGCGCAGCCAGGCCGCGGCGTATCGCGAGCCGGTTCCAGCGCGCCCTGTCCTGCTCCAGCAGCAGTATCGGATCGCCCTGGGCATCGGTGCGCGCCGGCATACGCGAGGCCTGGATTTCCATCAGCGCCAGCAATCCCTGCACCTCGGCTTGCTGCGGCATCAGCGCGCCGAGCACGCGGCCCAGGCGCAACGCCTCTTCGCACAGCTGCGGCCGCATCCAGTCGTCGCCGGCAGTGGCGGCATAGCCTTCGTTGAAAACCAGGTAGATCACGCCAAGCACGGAGGCCAGGCGCGCCGCCAGATCGTTCGCCGCCGGTACTTCGAACGGCACCTTGGCCGCGGTCAGGCTACGCTTGGCGCGGACGATGCGCTGCGCAATGGTGGCCTCGGAAGCGAGGAAGGCACGGGCAATCTCGTCTGTGCTCAGGCCGGCGATCAGGCGCAGGGTCAGCGCCACGCGCGCATCGTTGGACAGCACCGGATGACAGGCGATGAAAATCAGGCGCAGCACGTCGTCGCCTACGCTGTCGTCGAGCAGCGTCTCGCTGTCGGGCAATAGCAGCAATTGCCGCAGTTCCTGTTCCTGGCCCAGCTCGTCATGCTTGCGCGTGCTCATTTCATTGCGCCTGATGCGATCGATAGCGCGGTGCTTGGCGGCAGCCATCAGCCAGGCACCGGGATTGTCCGGCGCACCCGATTGCGGCCATTGCTCCAGTGCGGCGACGAGGGCGTCCTGGGCCAGGTCTTCGGCCAGGCTGATGTCGCGCACCAGGCGCATCAGTCCGCCGATCAGGCGCGTGGATTCCATACGCCAAACCGTGGCTATGGTCTTGTGCGTGGCACCACTCATCGCGTTGCTCCCTGCAGTCGGTGTCGTGGGTGTACAGGCTCAGGTTCCGGGCTCAGCTTTCGGCGCTGGCCTTGAGCGCTGCCAGGCCGGCTTCGAAATCCTTGCCGACCATTTTGTCCATGCTGACGAACAGACCCATCAGCCGGAACAGGTACGGCTGCGGTCCGGACATGGCCCAGTTCAGCGCGATCTCGTCGCCGACCGGTTTCAATGTGAACTCCGCAGTATTGTGTGCCTCGAACGGCTTGAGGAAATCGAGCTTGATCGCGAGCCGGGAATGCGGGACGGATTCGATGATTTCCATGCGCCCCTGTCCGACCTTGTTGTTGCCCTGCCAGGCATAGATCGCGCCCTTGCCGCTGGTGCTGCCGCTGTACTCGCGCGCCAGTGCCGGATCGAGCTTTTCCCACGGCGACCAGGCCGTCCAGCGGTGGAAATCGTCGAGGTAGGCGTAGATCTTCTCCGCGCTGGCCTTGATGCGGATGGAACGTTCGACACGGAACGAATCGGGCCGGAACGCGGCAGCGACAAGCGCGGCGGCGATGGCCGCAATGACAACCAGAACGATGATCTTGAACATGGCAATTTCCTCGGCGACGGGGCTTGCGCCGTCCGCGCGCGGCGCGGACGGTGCGGCGATTACTGGCGTGCGGCAATCTCGGCGCGCAGGCGTTCTTCCTGTTCGCGCAGCTCCGGGGTGAATTCTTCGCCGAAGTCAGCGGCTTCGAACAGCGGTCGGATTTCGATTTCCGACGCTTCGCCGGTGGGATTGGGGCAGCGCTTGACCCATTCGATCGCCTCGTCCAGGTCACGCACCTGCCACAGCCAGAAGCCGGCGATGAGCTCCTTGGTTTCGGCGAACGGGCCATCGATCACGCTGCGCTGGCTGCCGTCGAAGCGTACGCGCGCACCACGCGCGCTGGGATGCAGGCCTTCGCCGGCCAGCATGATACCGGCCTTGACCAGTTCTTCGTTGTAGCGGCCCATGTCGGCCAGCAGCTGTTCGCTCGGCATCACGCCGTTTTCGGTGTCGTGGTTGGCCTTGACCAGGATCATGCAGCGCATCGTCGTCTCTCCTTGCAGCGTGCCGCCGCCCCATTGGCGCCGGTTCTGCTCAAGCGTCGTGCAGGAGAGACGCGAATCGACACGGCGCGCGAAAAATTTTTCGCCGCGCTGGCGCCGGCCCGCACATCCCTGTGCTGCGCAGCCGGCCGCTGCCGTCTCAGCCCGTCTGTACCAGCAACTGCTTGGCCAGCGCACCCTGCAGGCGACCCACACCGCGGGCCAGGTGCATCATGCCGAACAGCAGCAGCAGGCCGAACACCACCTGGAACGGCTGCAGCCACAGCGGCGCCATCCAGACGTCTTCGTTGATATTGATCAGGCCCAGGCCGGTGAAGTGGTAGATCAGCGGATTGAGCATCAGCGCCAGGCCAATACTCAGGCCGGTGATCAGCACGGTGAAATAGAAGATGCCCAGCGGCAGCATCAGCACCATGTAAAACAAGGTGCCCCAGGTGCGTGCATCGGTGAACAGGTTCTTGACCCGCTCCAGCAGCGGCAGATTGCGCGGCCCGTAGACCGGCCGGCGCGGCATGCGTTCGCCCAGCATGACTTCGATGATGCGACCTTCCACCAGGGAGATCGCGTGCACCGTGGCCAGGAACAGCACCGTCAGCGGCAGGCCGATGATCAGCACGATCATGCCCAGCGACAGCGACAGCCCGGTCACCGCCCAGGTGAAATAGAAGATGCCCGTGGGCAGGGCCAGCAGCATGTAGAACATCGAGGCCCAGGCGCGCGGGTCCAGCGCCACGCCGAAGAAACTGGCCAGCGCTGTTTTCGCCGGCGGCCGGGCTGGCGTGCGCAGGGCGCGCTGCACCACCACTTCCTTGTCGCGATAGATCTCGGCCACTTCGTCCGGTGCGCCATAGCTGTTGGCGATGCGCGCCAGCAGTTCGGTCGGCGGCGTGTGCGGGTGCTCGGCGAACTCCGCACGCAGATGGTCTTCGGCGTCGTACAGCGCGTCCTGGATCAGGGCCGGGTCCTGCCCGCCCAGCGCATCGCGCAGCTGGTCCAGGTACTCATCGATACTGCGTGGCGTTGGCCGGTTCATGTGGTTTGCCCCTCGATAACACTGTCGACGAAATCGCGCGTAGCCGACCAGGCGGCCTCCCATTCGCGCAACACGGTTTTTCCCAGTTCAGTGGCGCGGTAGTAGCGCCGCGGTGGCCCGGTCACGGACGGCTCGACCTCGCTGTCGAGCAGGCCGGCGGCACAGAGGTTGCGCAGTACCGGATACAGCGCGCTCTGCTTGCCGATCAGCACGCCGTCGCCGTCGCGTTCCAGCTGCTTGGCGATCTGGTAGCCGTACAGCGGCTCGTTCGAACGCGCCAGTACGGCCAGCAGCACCAGCGAGACAGTGCCGGCGCTGAGCTCCCGGGCGAACTTCTTGCGATGGCTATCGGTATCTTCCATCTGCCGCTCACTGCTGAATATGCGTGAGTGAACGATAGTGTGAATCTAACAGTAGCTCCCGGGCCGGAAGTCACGCCGCATGAACGAAGCGGCCGGACGACGTTTCGCGAATGCATCGAAACGGCGACAGCACGTCACCGTGGGAAACCGCTCAGCTGGCGGCAGCGGGCTCGGCGGAGTGTGCATAGGCGCGCTTCTGCACTGGCGTCAGCCGCTTGATGCGCAGTTCCTCGCGCAAGGCTGCCGACTTGTCGGCCACTGCGAACGCGGCCAGCAGCCGCTGCGGCGGATGTGATCGCGTATAGCGCGCGCCCTTGCCCGCCACGTGCGCCGCATAGCGCGCGGCGACGTCGATGGCGATGCCGGTATAGATGCTGCCGTCGCGGCATTCGATCAGATAGACGTACCAGCTCATACGGCTCCAGCACTGCAGACAGTCCGCGCCGGCCCGGCCAGGACACGAAGCGTCAGCACATTGCCATAACTTGCCCAGAACGCCGACAGGCGCGGACGGCAAGCTGTTCTCCAGCAGCAAGCACGCTGCAGCGCCCACCACCGGAGAACTCTCGTGAAAACCGTCCTGACCGTCCTCGCCATCGCCCTGTTCCTCAGCTCGGCGTCCAGCTGGGCACGCAAGCCCTGCGAGGAGCTCAAGACCGAGATCGCCGCCAGGCTCGATGCCAAGGGCGTTAGCAGCTACCGGCTCGACATCGTCGCCAAGGACAGCCAGGACGAACGCAAGACCGTCGGCACCTGCAACGGCGGCAGCGACCGCATCGTCTACCAGCGCGCGCCGGCGCAGTCACAGCCGGCAGCAGTCGCCCAGCGCTGAACCAACGACCCCGTTGCCGGCGCGCTCACGGAAGGCAGGCCGGCTTTTTTATCCGTTGCACGCCACTAAGTCACCCGGTAATTGTCCACTTCTTTATAACCTCGCACATACAGGCCGAAGATCAGCGCCGCGATCAGTGCGAACGCAGCGAAGAAGAACATCTGGAACGCGGTCACGCTGAAGCCGGTCGTGGCGATGGAGCCGGTCAGGGTTTCGTTGCGCACGGCCAGGTTGGCCAGCAATACCCACAGATTGCCGATGGTGGTGGTGAGGTTCCAGAAGCTCATCACCACGCCCTTCATCGCTGCCGGCGCCTGGCTGTAGGCGAATTCCAGCCCGGTTGCCGATACCAGCACTTCGCCGAAGGTCAGCAGCGCATACGGCAGCACCTGCCAGACGATGGACATGGCATTGCCGCCGTCCATCACCACCTGGATACCGCCGATCACGATCCAGGCCAGGCCGCTGAAGGCGATGCCCGCGGTCATGCGGCGCAGCGCCGTGGCTTCCCAGCCGATGCGGCGCAGCCACGGGTACAGCACCAGGTTGTTGAACGGAATCAGGATCATCACCAGAGCCGGGTTCAAGGCCTGCATCTGCGAGGAGACGAACCACTCGGGCTTGGTCATGGCATTGCCCTGGATCACCCAGGTCGACGCCTTCTGGTCGAACAGCGAGAAGAACGGCGTGACCAGGGCAAAGATCACCAGCACGCGCAACACGCTGCGCACGCCGTCGACGGCGACATCGGAATGCAGGCCGCGCGCGCGGTCCAGCTGCAGCCAGGCGCCGCCGCCGATGCCGGCGAGCAAGGCAACCAGGGCCAGGCAGATGGCGATGACGACGCCGAGCTGGGGCGCAAACACCAGCGCCGCCAGCGCCAGCACTGCGCCGGCGATGGCGACGATCAGCCCCGGCCGGCCTTCGCCAGGCCGGCGGGTCAGCAGGGCCGTGCGGGCGACGCGGAAGAACGAGTCCGGATCGGCCTGGCTCATCGGCGGCACCATCACGTACTGGCGCCGGCCCAGCCACAGCACCAGCGTGGCGATCAGCATCAGCACGCCGGGAATGCCGAAGGCGACCTGGGCGCCGTAGTTCTTCAGGAACAGCGGCATCAGCAGCGAGGCGAACAGCGAGCCGAAATTGATGATCCAGTAGAAGCCGTCGAAGACGATCTTGGCCAGGTGCTTGTTGGCCTGGGTGAACTGGTCGCCGACGAAGGACGCGACCAGCGGCTTGATGCCGCCGGAACCCAGCGCAATCAGGCCCAGGCCGACAAAAAAGCCGAGACGATGATCGACGAACAGCGCCAGACAGAACTGGCCGGCGCAGTAGATCAGGCTGAACCACAGGATGGTGTTGTACTTGCCGAAGAAACGGTCGGCCAGGTAGCCGCCCAGCAAGGGAAAGAAATACACACCGATCATGAAGGTGTGCATCAAGTCCTTGGCGGCGAGCTGGCGCTCGTCGCCGAGCGGGATATGCGACAGCAGGATCGAGGTGATCAGGAACTGCACCAGGATGTTGCGCATGCCGTAGAAACTGAAACGCTCGCAGCCCTCGTTACCGATGATGTAAGGAATTTGCCGCGGCATCTTCGCGGCGTCGCTGGTCGTGCTGGCTTGCATCGGAGGTTTTCCCGAAGGTTGGGGTTGCGTCGTCAGGCGGCGGCCGCCTTGGCCTTGAGTTGCGCGCTGAGCTCGGCGCCCAGCCACGCGTCCAGTCCGCGCCGCATCGCATAGATGACCGGAGTCAGCGCGACCGCGGCACACACTTTGTATACATAGTTCACCGTGGCCACGGCCAGCCACAGGCCCAGGCTCCAGTGCTGCGGACCAATCACGAAGGCGATGTACAGCACGATCAGGCTGTCGAAGATCTGCGACACCAGGGTCGAGCCGGTCGCGCGCAGCCAGATGTGTTTTTCGCCGGTGCGCTTGCGGATGGCATGGAAGATGCCGACATCGACAATCTGGCCGACCAGGAACGCCGTGACCGAGCCGCCGATGGTCCACAGCCCCTGGCCGAAGATCTGTGCGAACGCGGCCTGCATGTCGGGCACGCCCTGTGCCTCGCCTACCTTCACCCACCAGCTGGCCGGCGCCAGCGCGATTGCAGCGAAGGCAAACGCGAACGCGTAGAGGATCAGGAATACGGCGAGCCATGAAATCATGCGCACGCCGCGGCGGCCGAAGTATTCGTTGATCACGTCGGTCATCACGAACACCACCGGCCAGAGCAAGGTGCCGGCGGTGAAGCTCAGCGACCCGGTCTGGCCGTACAGGTTCCAGTTGAACGGCTGCACGCCGAGCGTGTCTTCCAGCGAGAAGATCTTCACGCCGATCAGCTCGGCCAGGATCGCGTTGGCGACGAAGATCGCCGTCAGGATCAGAAAAAGCTTTTGTCCCCGATTGGAAAATTCCATCCAAGCTCCCCTCGCTGGAATGCCATGCCGCGTCGAATCAGAGCGTGTCGCGAAAACCGCCGCCGAACTGCCGCGCTTCCACCTGCCAGGCGTCGGCAGCTGCCTGCAGCAGCAGGCAGCTAGGACCGCCATGGGTGCGGGCGCGGCCGCCGGCACCGGGATTGAGAATCCACGGCAGCGCGTCGCTGTCGATCGCCAGCCGGTGGCTGTGACCGTAGACCACAGCCCGCGCGGTGGCGAAGGCCCGGCGCAGGGCGGCATGCCGGCCGCGGGCCGGCCAGGCGTCGCCGTGCACCACGACCAGGCGGCCGCCGGGCAGCTCCAGTTCGGCCTGCAGCGGCAATTGCTGCAGGCGCTGCTGCTGTGCCGCCGGCCATTTCGCCGCCGTGTCGTTGTTGCCGCGCACCGCACTGACCGCGCCGCCCAGTGCATCGAGCACTGCGGCATCGCCGACGTCGCCGCCGTGCACGACCCGGTCGCACGCCTGCGCCAGCGCGCAGATGCGCGCATCGACGCAGCCATGCGTATCCGACACGATCAGCACGCGCACGATTGCCTCAGTGCGCCGCCCCCTTGTACTTCTTCTCGCCCGCGGTCACGCGCACATTGAGTTTGTTTTCCGGCGGCGCCAGCGGACAGGTCGCATACGGCGTGAACGCACAGGGCGGGTTGTAGGCCTTGTTGAAATCCAGCACGACTTTTCCGTCGGCCGGCAGCGGTGCGTAGAGGAAACGCGCTGCGCCGTAGGTTTCCTTGCCGCTGGTCTTGTCCGAGAAGATCAGGAACAGTTCCTTGGCATCGGCAGTTTCCAGCACCGGCTGCACTTCGAACTTCTTGCCGTCGCGCTCGAACGTGGCCTTGCCCGGCACGGTATATTTTTCCACGCCGCCGGTGATGGTCGGGATTTCCATGGTCTTCGGCGGATCGAACGCCTCCCACTTGGCCTCGACGCGCCAGTCCTTGGCCAGGTCGAAATAGTCCAGCCCCTTGAAGTTCTTCAGGGTTGCGGCTTCGCTGTCCTTGACCCGCAGCGCTTTCTTGCCGTCGCGGTCGATCAGGTAGAAGGTGACGCTGTCGAAGCCGACATAGGTCGGACGCGGCGTGCTGTCGTCGCGCAGCACGCCCTTGCGTGCCTCGCTGCCGTTGAGCGCGCCCACGCCGGGTTCCAGCGCAATGCTGACCTGGCCGCCGGCGACCGTGACCACGCCGACCTTGGGCGGCCCCTTGCTCAGCACCACATCGTTGTCCTTGGCGCTGCCGACGCGGTTATCGCCGTCCTTGAGCCAGTGCAGGCCGATCAGGCTGAGCCAGCTATCCGGCTTCTTCAGCCGCTGCAGGCGGTCGGAACGCCAGTTCAGCACTTCGATGCGATAGCGCTCGTCGTCATCGACGGAAGCACTGCTCAGATCCACGCCTGCAGCCATCATTCCGGCCATCGTTGCAGCTAGCAATAGCGACATCGTTCAATCCTCTATCAAGCCAAAGTTGCACATCGTCAGCGACCGCGCAGGAACAGGCGGTCGAGTTCCGCAATCGAAAGCTGTACCCAGGTTGGCCGGCCGTGGTTGCACTGGCCGGACCGCTCGGTCGCTTCCATGTCGCGCAGCAGCGCGTTCATCTCGGGCAGGCCCAGGCGCCGGTTGGCGCGCACCGAGCCGTGGCAGGCCATGGTCGCCAGCACGTCGTTGCCGGCTTCCTCGATGCGGCGCGAATTGCCCTGGGCGAGAAGGTCGGCGATCACGTCGCGGATCAGCCGGGTCGCATCGGCGCCGTCGAGCAGGGTCGGCAGGCGCTTCACCAGCACGCTCTGCGGACCGCTGCGCTGCAGTTCGAAGCCCAGTTCGGCGAAACGCGCGGCCTGGTCCTCGACACAGGCGGCCTCGCGTTCGCTCACGGCGATGGAGATCGGCACCAGCAGCAGCTGGGCACGTATGCCCTGCCCGGCCTGGGCGGTTTTCAGGCGTTCGTAGGTAATGCGCTCGTGCGCCGCATGCATGTCGACCAGCACCAGTCCGTGAGCGTTCTGCGCCAGCACATAGATGCCGTGCAGCTGGGCCAGGGCAAAGCCCAGCGGCGGTGCCTCGCTGCCGTCGTCGGCGGCGGCGCAAGCGGCTACAAATGCTGCATTATCCACAGGTGACGCTTGTGCAAAAGAAGCCGTATTCAACGGAGCCTGGCCCAACAGCGCGGCATAGTCGGCCAGTGGCTCGCGTGTGCCCAGGCCCAGATTGCTCTGTCCGCGCCATTCGCCATAGCCGTTGGCATGGCCGCCGCTGCCTGCCTGCAGTTGCGGCAGCGGCACGGCCGCTATCGACGGCGCGCTGCCGGCGCGCGTCTGTGCCAGCGCGTCGTTGAGCGTGCGATAGAGAAAATCGTGCACCAGGCGCGATTCGCGGAAGCGCACTTCGCTCTTGGCCGGATGCACGTTCACGTCCACGCCCAGCGGGTCCAGCTCCAGGAACAGCACGAAGGCCGGATGACGGCCATGGAACAGCACGTCCGCATATGCCTGGCGCACTGCATGGGCGACGATCTTGTCGCGCACCAGACGGCCGTTCACATAAAAGTACTGCTGGTCGGCCTGGGCCCGCGATGCCGTCGGCAGGCCGACCCAGCCGCTCAGGCGCAGGCCCGCCGCCGCGTGATCGATGCGTAGGCTTTGCTGCAGGAATTCTTCGCCGAGCAGATCGCCGATGCGCACCGCTACAGTCGCCTCGTCGCTGGCCGGACGCAGCAGGCGTACCGCCTTGCCGTTGTGAGTCAGGCGGAATTCCACCTGGGTGCGGACCAGCGCCAGCGAGGCAATCAGTTCGTCGATGCGGCCGAATTCGGTACGTTCCGCGCGCAGGAATTTGCGCCGCGCCGGCACGTTGTAGAAAAGGTCACGCACTTCGATGGTGGTGCCGGCCGGATGCTGCGCCGGTCGCGGCGGCTGCGGCTTGCCGCCATCGACTTCCACCCGCAGCGCATGTTCCTGCGCCGCCGGCCGCGAAGTCAGGGCAAAGCGCGAGACCGAGGCAATGCTCGGCAAGGCCTCGCCGCGAAAGCCCAGGGTGGCTACGCGCTCCAGGTCGTCGAAGCTGGCGATCTTGCTGGTGGCATGGGCACTGATCGCCAGCGGCAGGTCATCGGCGACGATGCCGCCGCCGTCGTCGCGCACGCGGATCAGGCGCGCGCCGCCCTCTTCCACCTCGATCTCGACACGGCGCGCACCGGCGTCGAGGCTGTTCTCGACCAGTTCCTTCACCACCGAAGCCGGACGCTCGATCACCTCGCCGGCGGCGATCTGGTTGATCAATTCGATAGGGAGCTGGCGGATGCGCGACATAAGTTCTGGATCATAGCGGAGAGCCGGCGCGAGGAAAGGCGCTCCGCCAGCATGAAGTCATGAGGCTGCTCGGCCTGACCCGCCTGTACCTACTTCTTGCCCTTGGCGGCCGGCAGCTTGTCCAGCACCACTGCCAGGTCGTCCGCCAGCGGCGCCGAGAATGCGTATGTCTTGCCGCCCAGCTCGAAGCCGAAATGCTTGGCATGCAGAAACAGCCGGCGCACGCCGTAGGGCTTGAGCGACTTGTTGAATTCGGCGTCGCCGTATTTCTCGTCGCCGGCAATGGGGTGGCCCAAGTGCTGGCTATGTACGCGGATCTGGTGGGTGCGGCCGGTTTCCAGCGTCGCCTCGACCAGGGCCGCCATGCTGTACAGCTCTATCGTTTTGAAATGCGTGAGGGAGGGCTTGCCGCCATCCTCCACCCGCACCATGCGTTCGCCGCCCTGCAGGATGGACTTGCGCAGCGGCGCATTCACGCTCAGCGCGGCACGCGGCAGCTTGCCCTGCAGCAGGCAGAGGTATTGCTTGGTCGTGCGGTTCTCGCGGATCTGCTCCTGCAGACCGGTCAGGGCCGCGCGCCGCCGCGCCAGCACCAGCACGCCGCTGGTGTCGCGATCCAGGCGATGCACCAGTTCGATGCTGTCGTTCGGGCGCAGCGCGCGCAGCAGCTCGATCGCGCCATGGCTGATGCCGGAGCCGCCATGCGCGGCGATGCCGGCCGGCTTGGACAGGACCAGGAAATCCTTGTCCTCGTAAATGATGGCGTTGCCGATGCGATCGGTCAGGCCGCGCGACGGCGCCGCGCCTTCCTCGCGCTCGGCTACGCGCACGGGCGGAATACGCACCTCGTCGCCGGACGCCAGGCGTGTATCCGGCTTGGCCCGCTTGCCGTTCACGCGCACCTGCCCGGTGCGCACGATGCGGTAGATCAGGCTCTTGGGCACGCCCTTGAGTTGCCCGACCAGAAAATTGTCGATGCGCTGTCCGTCGCGATCATCAGCGACGCGGACCAGCTTCACGCCTGACCCAGCGTCTGGGGAATTGCCCGAAGTTCGCGTCACGATTGAAAAAATCTGCTGTCAGCTGGTAGACTTGGGCCGCACTTCGCGTCAAGGAACGAGGTATTTGACCATCGTTTCGCGATGCACCTACCCGTTGACTGTGTTGCCGTCCCCTGCGCATTCCTGACCGGAACCGCCGTGGTGACCGGCCGCATCGTAACGGATCGGGTCGGAGATTGCCCGCAGCGCGGCAAGCGCCGCGGAGGGTCTGCGGTAGTGCAAGGCAATAAATGACGTACCGGCGCGGCGCGAGTCGCGGCGGACCAGAACAACACCGCGCTCCCGGCGACAGTCGCGAGAGTGCGCAGCCAGGACGGCGCCGGACCGGCGCAGTGCGCCACCGTCGTCCGCCGACCGGGTTTCCCGGTCTTTCCGTACGCAGCCTCTGGCTGCGTAGCGCAGGGTAAACCTGCGAGGTATGCGCCTTCCGCGCCGTTGGCGGTGGAGCGCATTACGGAATCACTACAATGAAACGCATGTTGATCAACGCGACTCAGCGTGAAGAGTTGCGTGTGGCCATCGTGGACGGCCAGAACCTGTTCGACCTCGATATCGAAATCCCGTCCAAGGAACAGAAAAAGGCCAACATCTACAAGGGCCGCATCACCCGGGTCGAGCCCTCGCTGGAAGCCTGCTTCGTCGAATACGGCGGCGAGCGCCACGGCTTCCTTCCCCTGAAGGAAGTTGCCCGCGAATACTTCACTCCGGGCGTCGACCACAACCGCGCCGGCATCCGCGAGCTGATCAAGGAAGGCCAGGAGATCGTCGTCCAGGTCGAGAAGGAAGAACGCGGCAACAAGGGCGCTGCCCTGACCACGTTCATCTCCCTGGCCGGCCGCTACATGGTGCTGATGCCGAACAACCCGCGGGCCGGCGGCGTCTCGCGCCGCATCGAAGGCGAGGACCGGGCCAACCTCAAGGAGGTCATGGACCACCTCAACTGCCCCGACGACATGGGCCTGATCATCCGCACGGCCGGCATGGGCCGCGACGCGGAAGAACTGCAATGGGATCTGGACTACCTGCTGCAGCTGTGGAAGGCGATTTCCGAAGCCGCCACCTCGCGCTCCAGTCCGTTCCTGATCTACCAGGAATCCAAGCTCATCATCCGCGCGCTGCGCGACTACCTGCGCAATGACGTCGGCGAGATCCTCATCGATCACGAAGACCTGTTCCAGGACGCGCGCGACTTCGTCCAGCAGGTCATGCCGAACAACCTGCGCAAGCTCAAGCTGTACAAGGACACCACCCCGCTGTTCTCGCGCTTCCAGATCGAAACCCAGATCGAGAACGCGTTCGAGCGCACCGTGCGGCTGCCTTCGGGCGGCTCCATCGTGATCGACCAGACCGAAGCACTGACGGCCATCGACATCAATTCGGCCAAGGCGACCAAGGGCGGCGACATCGAGGAAACCGCGTTCAACACCAACCGCGAAGCGGCCATCGAGATCGCGCGCCAGCTGCGCATCCGCGATGCCGGCGGCCTGATCGTGATCGACTTCATCGACATGGACAGCCCGCGCCACCAGCGCGAAGTCGAGGAAACGCTGAAAGACGCGCTCAAGCTCGACCGCGCCCGCGTGCAGCTCGGCCGCATCTCGCGCTTCGGCCTGATGGAAATGTCGCGCCAGCGCCTGCGTCCCAGCCTGGGCGAGTCGACCCAGATCGTCTGCCCGCGCTGCACCGGCCACGGCCGCATCCGCAGCATCGAATCGCTGTCCCTGTCGGCCCTGCGCCTGGTCGAGGAACACGCGATGAAGGACAACACCGGCCAGGTGCTGGTGCAGGCGCCGTCCGACGTCGCCAACTTCCTGCTCAACGAAAAGCGCCGCCAGGTCAGCGAAATCGAACAGCGCCATGACGTGGCGGTGATCATCGTCGCCGACGAAAAGCTGGAAACGCCGCACCTGGAAATCCAGCGCATCAAGAGCGCCGACATCGGCGACGCGCCACGGCCGAGCTACGACCGCCTCACCCCGATCGTGGTCACCCCGCCGCCGCAGGTCGCGCAGCCCAGCGAAGAACCGGAACGCCCCGCGGTCAGCCGCGTCGTACCGGCCAGCCCCGCACCGCTGCGACCGGAAAGCGACGAAGTTGCCGCCCCTGTCGCAACGGCACCGCTGGTTGCCAGCCCGCGCACGACGGCCCCCAAGCAAGGCTTCTTTGCCCGCATGCTGGCCATGTTCACGGGCGAAGCCCCGGCTCCGCGCAGCGAACCGGTCGTGACCGCGCCGATCAAGCCGGCACAGCGCCCGCTGCCGCCGCGCGGCAATGACCGCGACCAGCGGGGTGGCCGTGGCGGCCGCGACCAGCGTGGCGGCCGCAGCGAACAGCGCAGCGGTCGCGGCGATGCGCCGCGCGATGCCAAGCCCGCCCGTGGCGAAGCCCAGGGCCAGCCGCAGAACAAGGCCGGCCAGTCGCAGCGCCAGGACAAGGAGCCACGTCCGGACAAGGAACAGCGCCAGGCCGCAGCCCAGGGCCAGCAGCCCAAGGGCGAACGCCCGGACAAGCAGGAACGCCAGGAAAAGCGCCCGCCGCAGGAGCAGCGGGCGCCGCAGGAAAACCGCGCCAATCCGAACACGCAGCGCCAGGGCGAGGCCCGTGCCGAGAGTAAGCCCGTCGAGCCGCGCACCGACGCAGCCAAGCCCGTGGAAGCGCGTACAGCGGTTGAAGGCCGTCCCGATACGCGTACGCCGGCACCGCCCAGCGCACTGAACGCCGAAGCCAAGGAAGCAGCCAAGCTGGCCGAAGCCGCCGTTGCGGCCGCTGCCGGTGAAGCGGTCGAGAATGGCGACGCCGCTCCGGGCATTGCCGCTGACGACAGCGGCCGCGAAGGCGGACGTCGCCGCCGCGGACGCCGCGGTGGCCGCCGCCGCCGCCGCAACGAAGGCGGTGCCGAGCAGGCCGACGGTTCGACCGACGCCGACTTCGACGACGAAGAGGGCGAAGGCGAAGGCAGCGACGGCGTTGTAGCCAACGCGACGAATGCAGAAAGCAACAAACCGCGCGAAGCCCGCGAACCGCGGGAAGTGCGCGAACCGCGCGAACCTCGCGAAGTACGTGAGCCCCGCGAACCGCGCGAGCCCCGCGAAGTACGGGAACCGCGCGAAGGCCGTGCGCCGCGTGAAGGCCGCGAACCGCGCGAAGGTCGTGAAGTCCGCGAACCGCGTGAAAAAGCCGTACGCGACGAACAGGCCGTGCATGAAACCGTACCGTCTACGGCAGCTGCCGACAGCAACGGCATCGCCGCCGTAGCCTCCGCAGCCGTTTCGCCCGTGGCACCGCAGGCCCGGTCGGAAGATCCTGCAGCGGCCAGCACTCCAGCCGCCGCAACCGCAGTAGAAAGTGCAGCGAAAAGCGTAGAAGTGGACAAGCCGGCAGCTTCGGCTCCGGCAGCTTCGGCTCCGGCAGCTTCGGCTCCGGCAGCTTCGGCTCCGGCAGCTTCGGCTCCGGTGGCTTCGGCTCCGGTGGCTTCGGCTCCGGTGGCTTCGGCTCCGGTGGCTTCGGCTCCGGTGGCTTCGGCTCCGGTGGCTTCGGCTCCGGTGGCTTCGGCTCCGGTGGCTTCGGCTCCGGTGGCTTCGGCTCCGGTGGCTTCGGCTCCGGTGGCTTCGGCTCCGGTGGCTTCGGCTCCGGCGGCTTCGGCTCCGGTGGCTTCGGCTCCGGTTACTGCAGCAACCGCACCGATCGCTTCGGCACCGATCCCCGCGACGCCTGTCACCACGCCTGCTGCTTCCGTCGCTCCGGTACAAGCCACGGCCATCGCACCGGCCAAGCCGGCGCCGATTGCTGCTGCGCCGAGTGCACCGGCTCCGCAGCGCACTGCACCGATCCCCGTCACTCCACCCAGCGCGATACTGCCGCCGCCGGCCGCGGTAACGCCGCCACCGCCGGGCAGCGCTGCGATCGCGTCGAAAACGCCGGTAGCACCGGGCCCGGCCCGCTCCGCACCGATCCCGGGTGCTGCTAGCAGTACCGCGCGTTCCAGCGAAAGCACCAGCGACAAGCCGACAACCGCCACTGCCCAGCTGTCCCTGGGCATGCCCGAACCGCGCAGCGAAACGCCGGCCGGCCAAAGCGTGCGTCAGGCCGTAGTCACCGCCCTGCGAACGCCTCCCGCGGCCAGTGCTGACGACAAACCCGTCAGCGAAGCCAAGGACGACGAGTCCACGCCGTAAACCCAAAGAGGCCCGCCAATGGCGGGCCTCTCTCGTTGGAAGCGAACACGTAGGGCGCGATGAGCGCCCTTCCAACGCCCTGCACGCTAGCGCTGGCGCCGCCGCCGTCGCGTGCCGTTGGCCGTCTCCAGCGCGTTGCCCAGATGCAGCACGCCATGCACATTGGCCAGATGCGCCAGTGCGACAACATTGTCGATATCCAGCTTGGCGAAAATATTCGACTTGTGCGTAGAGATGGTCTTGTCGCTGATGCTGAGAAAACGCGACAAGGTTTGCGCATCGTCGCCCTGGGCCAGCCGTATCGCGATTTCCAGCTCTCGCGTCGTCAGGCGGTCGAACGGCGATCCGCCGCCGCCATCGACCGATTCCATCGCCAGTTGCTGCGCAATCGACGGCGCGAGGTAACGGCGCCCGTCGGCAACCTGCTGCAAGGCGAGGATGAACTCCTCGGCCGGGCAGGCCTTGGTCAGATAACCCGATGCCCCCGCCTCCAGCAACCGCCGCGGAAACGGCGCCTCGCCGGCCACCGTCACGATCACCACGCGCGTCTTCAACTCGCTACGGCGAACCCGTTCCGTCACTTCGACACCGGTGAGCCGCGGCATATGCAGATCCAGCACCGCAATATCGGGCTCCAGCTTGCGAATCAGCGCAAGCCCGGCCTCGCCGTCGCCAGCCTCGCCGACGACGGCAAACTCCGGCCGTCGGTCGAGCATGGCACGGTAGCCGTTACGCACCAGCAAGTGGTCGTCAATGAGGACAACGTTAATCACATCCCTACTCCCCATTTGCAGCCCCTGCAAACTACGTCAGCACTCGCGCCAAAACAATCTGTACGGTTGCAATTTACACCGCTGCCTGAGCATTTCCCCGCAGTCCTCGTGGAGCTCCGCGCCGGGATTCGCTATGCTTCGCGGCTATAGTCTCAAGATTGCAACTAACTCAGAGTCACTGTTTGATTTCGTTGAATAAAACTTCGGAGAGATGGCCGAGCGGTTTAAGGCAGCAGTCTTGAAAACTGCCGTGGGCTTATACCCACCGTGGGTTCGAATCCCACTCTCTCCGCCAGACAGCGAGAAGGGGCCCAACGGCCCCTTTTTGCTGTCTGGCGGAGAGACGTCGGTGGACGTAAACCCACCGGTTCGATTGATTCGCCGGGAGCGAATCAAGACAGCCGCAGGCTGGCCCCTCGCGCAACGCGCGAGGGGTGAGGCCCAGGGATGGGCCGAACATATCCCACTCTCTCCGCCAGACAGCGAGAAGGGGCCCAACGGCCCCTTTTTGCTGTCTGGCGGAGAGACGTCGGTGGACGTAAACCAACCAGCCTGACTACTCACCAGAATCGACCAAAGTCCTCCTACGACATTTCGTCGCAGCCAGCCCGCCGGCAGATACGCCCCACTATGCTCGCCGCATGGAAACAGCCCCCGTCGTCGATCTGGAAACCCTGCGGCGCAATTGCGCCAATTGTTCGCTGCGCCAGCTATGCCTGCCTGCCGGCATCGTTGCCAGCGATGTGGAGCGGCTGGATCGCGTGGTGAAGCGGCGCAAGCCGGTTGCGCGCGGCGAACATCTGTTTCGCGTCGGCAGCGGCGCCGCGCGTATCTACGTTGCACGCGAGGGCTCGTTCAAGACCGTAGCCTGCAGCGCCGATGGCGAGCAGCAGGTCATCGGCTTCCATCTGCCGGGCGAACTGATCGGACTGGACGCGCTAGGCCACGGCCAGCATCGCTGCGATGCCATCGCGCTGGAAAATGCCCGGGTCTGCGAAGTACCGCTGGAGGAATTGCATCACGTTGCCGCGCAGGTGCCGGGACTGCAGCGCCAGCTGCTGCGCGTGATCGGCCGCAGCATGGGACGCGACCAGGACCATCTGGAAATGATGAGCCGGCGCCAGGCCAACGACCGCGTGATGCTGTTCCTGCATAGCCTGTCGCAGCGCTTCGAGACGCTGGGCCAGGACGGCAGCGCGTTCGCTCTGCCGATGACACGGGAAGACATCGGCAGCTATCTCGGCCTGGTCATAGAAACCGTCAGCCGCAGTTTTACCAAGCTGCAGGACGACGGCGTCATCGCCGTGCGCGGCCGCCAGGTGCGTCTGTTGCAGCAGCGTCAGATCGCCGACGCAGTGCACGGCCACGCCTTGCATTGAAACCCTCGCGTCGCGGCATCAATGGCCGCGGCACCCCAGTGCACCGAGAACGCCCTGCAAGGCCGGCACCTGCAGCAGCCACGGTGCGGTCATCGTCAGCACGCCTGCACTCAGTACCAGCGCTGCGGCACTGCGCCGCCAGGCCGGCTGTGCCAGTCGCCGGCCCAGCTGCACGCCGCTCCAGGTCAGCGGCAGCATCAGCGGCAAGGTACCCAGGCCGAATGCAGCCATGGTCAATGCCGCATTGAGCCAATCGGCCTGCAGCCAGGCTGCCAGCAACAGCGAGCTGCTCAGGCCGCAGGGCAGCCAGCCCCACAGCATGCCCAGCAGCCATTGGCGAGCCGGCGTCGTCGCCGGCAGCAGACGCCGCTGCAGCGGTGCCAGCCAGCGCCACAGGCCAGCCCCGGCGCCACCGGGTAATTTGTATTTTTTGTGCACATCTAGCAAACGCAACGCGACGGCGACGAGTACGGCTCCCGACAGTACGCGCAGCAGCGTGCCCAGGCCGCTGGCATCGACCAGCTGCAGCAGACCGGCACCCAGCGCACCGACCAGCAGGCCGGCCAGTACATAGCCGAGCAGCCGCCCCGCATTCACCCGCAGCGCCACGCCGAAACTGCCGCGCGCCTGGCCACCGCAGGAGCCCAGGCCAGTCGCAATGCCGCCGCACATCGCCGCGCAATGCAGGCTGCCGAACAGCCCGCTGAGCAGCGCAGCCGCCAGCGCGACGAAATCAATCGGCATCGCCGTCGCCTTGCGCCAGCTCGCGTCCACGCCGGGCACGCGCGATCGGCCACGACCAGTCCCAGGCGCCACCGCTGCCGGCGGAACGCAGGCGCGAAGCGCGCGGACAGTCGCCGCTGTCCGCTGCAGCACGCGCAGCGGCGCTCGGCGCACTACCGACACGGCGCTTGCCGGCCGCGGCATCGCCATCGCAGGCCGCGATCGAGTCGTCCGTCTCGACCAGCATCGCCACGGCCGGCGTATCCAGATCGTCGAACTGGCCCGTGCGCACGGCCCATGCAAACGCGGCGACTGCAGCACCTAGCAGCAGCACGCTGATCGGCACCAGCAATAGCAAGATCGTCATGGCACGGCCCGCAGCAGGCGCAAGGCGTTCAGCACCACCAGCAGCGACGACGCTGTCATACCCAGTGCAGCCAGCGCGGGCGACACCAGGCCGCAGGCCGCGAACGGCAGTGCGATGGCGTTGTAGGCCAGCGCCCAGGCCAGGTTCTGGCGCACGATGCGGCGCGTCTGCCGCGCCAGAGCAATCGCTTCGGCGATGCGCAGCAGGCGCGTACCGGTCAAGACCAGGTCGGCGGCGCGGTGGGTCAGCGCAGCACCGCCGGCGAAAGCGAACGAGACATCGGCACCGGCCAGTATCGGCGCATCGTTGATGCCGTCGCCAAGCATGCCGACGATATGTCCCTGCTGTTGCAGTTCGCGCGCCCGCGCCAGCTTGTCTTGCGGCGACTGGCGCGCACGCCAGTCGGCAATGCCGAGTGCCGCGGCGATTTCCGCCACTGCGGCGACACCGTCGCCACTGGCCAGTTCCAGCCTCACGCCCTGGGCGCGCAGCGCGGCAACAGCGGCTGCCGCGTCCTCGCGCAATTGTTGTTTAATGGAAAAACTAGCAATTGCAGCGTTGCCGTCGCCGAGCCAGATCGCCCCGTCGTCGTCGCGAGCCGCGGCGAAGTCGGCCCGTCCCAGCCGATAGCAGACGCCGTCGACCACCCCTTCCACGCCCTGCCCTGCACACAGGCGGCGCTGCTGCACTTCGCCGGCTGCCGCCATCGATGTACCGAATGCCGCAGCCAGCGGATGACTCGCATCGCATTGCAAGGCCGCCGCCAACGTCCTGGCCTGGGCCACGTCGAGGCTGCCGAAGACCTGAACCGTGTCGAGCAGCGGCTGTGGCGTGGTCAGGCTGCCGGTCTTGTCCAGCAGCAGCACATCGAGGCGTGCCAGCGTTTCCAGCGCATCGGGACGCAAGGCCAGTACCCCGCGCCGCGCCAGGCTGTCGTGCGCCGCGGCCAGGGCAGCCGGTATCGCCAGCGACAAGGCGCAGGGACAACTGATCACCAGCGTAGCCAGGGCCACTTCGAACGCGCGCTCGGGCTGCAGCCGCCACCACAGCGCGAAAACCAGCACGGCGGTGACGAACAGGGCGGCAATGAAATGACGCGCCACGCGATCGGCGACACGCGCCAGGTGCGGACGCTGTTCCTGCGCGCGGCCGACCAGGCGCGTCAGTTCGGCCAGGCGTGTATCCGCACCGGTGCGCAGCACACGCAGGCGCAGCGGTGCGCTGCAGCACAGGCTGCCCGCGGCCAGCGTCTCGCCCGGCTGGCGCAGTACCGGCAAGGCCTCGCCGCTGAGCAGCGCTTCGTCCAGGCTCGCCGCGGCATCAAGCAGTTCGCCGTCGGCCGGCACCACCTCGCCCACCGCCACCTGCAGCACATCGCCCGGCCTGATCCGGCCTAGCGCGACGCGCTGGCAGGTACCGTCGGCGCCTTCACGCAGGGCCAGCGCCGGGCGCACCTGCGCCAACGCATCCACTTGTGCACAAGCGCGCCGGCGTACCCAGCTTTCCAGCTGGCGCGCGGCAAGCAGCAGGAACACGAACATCACCGCCGCATCGAACCAGACCTGTGCGCCGCCGCGCAGGGTTTCGACCAGGCTGAACCCATAGGCCAGCAGCACCGAGCTGCCGACCAGCACGTCCATGTCCCACTGCCGTTGGCGCAGGCCGCGTGCCAGGCCGGCCAGAAAAGGCCAGCCGGCGACGAAAACCACCGGCGTGGCCACGAGCAGGGTGATCCAGCGCAGGAAATCCCGCGTCGCCAGGCTCATTTCGCCGGCACTGTCCAGATACAAGACCTCGGCGAACATCATTGCCTGCATCGCACCGAGGCCGGCCAGGCCCAGGCGCAGCACGTCGCGGCGCCACTGGCGGCGCGTCTCGCGTTCGCGCACGCCGCCCGTGGCCAGGCTGGGCGCATAGCCCAGGCTGTCCAGCTGCTGCAACAGTGTGGACAAAGCCACCTGTTGCGGATTCCACTGCAAGCGGATGCGACCGGTCAGCGCATTGGCGCTGGCTTCGAGCGTACCCGGCAGCTTGCGCAGCGCAGCGCCGATCAGCCAGGCGCAGGCGGCGCAGCGCATGGCGCTGCTCAGCACGGTGATTTCGAGTCCGCCCGGCACCGCACGCGCATGCCCGGCCAGCAGCTCCTCGTCCATCCAGTCGCTGTAATCCTGCGTGCGGGTGTTCACGCGAGCGGCATCGGCCTGGCGCAGCTGGTAGTACTGGCCCAGGCCGTTGTCGCGGATCCAACTGGCCGCCGCGGCACAGCCGCTGCAGCAGACAGCGCGCGTTTCGCCCGCGATGTCCAGCCGCAACGGCAGCAACGGCAAGGTTTCGCCGCAGTGGAAACAACCGGCGGCGACTTCCCCCAAGACAGCGTCGGCTACTGCTGCCATAGCGGCTGCAGCCGCGCCTGCACGGCGGAAGCGTCGAGCCGGCCGCCCAGGCGCCAGCTCGCGTCGGCCGGCTGCAGGCGCAGATTCCAGGCGCCGCTCAGATCGGCCTCGCTGCGGCCCTGCCAATGATCGCCGCTACGCGCCAGGGTCACTTGCCGGTCCCACTGCGCGCGCAGTGGATGCAGCAGGCGCAATTGCAGATCCTGCGTGGCCGCATCGACAGTGCCGTCGATCTGCAGACTGAATACGCCGCGTTCCTTGTCCAGTTGCAGGCGCGCCCGCAGGCCGCGCTGCAAGGCGGCGAGATCGGCTGCGGTGTCTTCGGTCTGGATCTGCGCGGTGCGCCGTACCGACAGGCTCAAGGCGTCGCTGCCGCCGCTGGCGACGGCGGCGACGACGATACCGATACCGGCGACGATGCCCAGCAGCGGCAGGCCCAGCACCAGCCAGAACACCGGCTGGCGCAGCGCGCGCGAATCGCGCGGGATGCGATCTGAATTCATGGCACAGGTCCGAAAAAAGCGGTGGTCACGGCGACACGCAGCGGCGTGCCGTCGACGTTTTCCACAAGCAGAGAAATATCCTGGCGCCGTGGCAGTCCTGCGGCCGGCGCCGCCAAAGTCAACGGCACGGCCAGCACGCTTTCCGCCGCCAGTTCCACCTCGAATGCGCCCTGGCGCAACTGCACCGCCGAACCCGGGGCCGTGGCAATGCGCAAGCGCCGCGGCTGTGCCAGCTTGTTGGCCAGTTTCAGGCTGTAGCCGTTCTCGATCGCGCCGTCGACGGCCACGCGGTACAGCGCATTGCGATCGCGCAGCACCTCGACGATCAGCGGCGAGCGATGCAGCACACCCCAGCTCCAGCCGGCCAGCAAGGCCAGCAGCAGCAGGCCGTAGACGATTACGCGCGGCCGCAGTACACGCGTAGGCTTGGCGTCCACGGCGTTCTGGGTGGAATAGCGGATCAATCCACGCGGATAGTCCAGCTTGTCCATCACCTGATCGCAGGCGTCGATGCAGGCGCCGCAGGCAATGCACTCGTATTGCAGCCCGTTGCGAATATCGATGCCAACCGGGCAGACCTGTACGCACCAGGTGCAGTCGATGCAATCACCCAGTGCCTGCACGGCTGCTTTCTGTGCCGGCAGCACGTCCGAACCGGATGCTTCCACCGCAGCGGTCGTGCGGCGCACGTCCAGCGCGCGCAAGGCCGCGCTGGCGTACTGCTGCGCCTGTATCAGCCAGTACTCGGCCTGGGCCAGCGACAGCAGTCCGCGGCCGCGCGCGGCCACGCCGGCCAGGCCGCGCTGGCGCGGGCCGCGCGGTTCGCCGCGCAGCGGATCGTAGGCAATGATCAGGGTATTGCGGTCGAACATCGCGCCCTGGAAGCGCGCATACGGACACATGTACTTGCACACCTGTTCGCGCAATACGCCCGCATTGCCCCAGGTCGCCAGCGCGTAGAACAGAATCCAGAACGTCTCCCAGCCGCCCAGGGTCAGGGACGGCACGCGCTGCGCCAGCTCCCGCGCTGGCGTAAAAAAAGCCACAAAGGTAAAACCGGTCCACAGCGCGAACAGCAGCCACAACGCATGCTTTGCCGCCTTGCGCTGCAGCTTGTCCCGCGTCCACGGCGCGGCATCGAGCTTGAGCCGGCGCAGGCGGTCGCCTTCGGTCCACTGCTCCATCCATAGAAACACTTCGGTCCACACCGTCTGCGGACAGGCGTAGCCGCACCACAGGCGCCCGGCTACCGCGGTGAAGAAGAACAGGGCGATGCCCGCGATAATCAGCAGCAGCGCCAGAAAGACGAAATCCTGCGGCCAGAAGGCCAGGCCGAACACGTAGAAGCGACGCGCCGGCAGGTCGAACAGCACCGCCTGGCGGCCATCCCATTGCAGCCAGGGGAAAACGTAATACATGCCCAGCAGTACGACGACCGCAAGCCGGCGCAGACGATCGTAGCGGCCGCGGATCGAACGTGGATAGACCTTGCCCTCGGCCTGGTACAGCGCGGCCGGCGCGGCGTCCTGCAGCAACACGGGAATGCGCTTGCTCACGCGCGCCGCCTGTCCACGCGGTTGAAGCGGCTGGCAGGGCGCAGCAGCAGCCAGGTGAACAGGCTGGAACTGGCAGTAGCCGTCCAGAAAGCAAAGAATCCCAAGGTATAACCCCATTCTCGGCCGATGTCCGCGCCGGGAAAAGTCAGCTCGCGCCATTCCAGCGGATCGACCAGGGCAAAAAACACCACGGTGCAGACGCCGGCGGCGAAGAAGCTGGGCCAGAGAATGGCGCCCCAGCGCTGCAGCGCAGGCCGCGGAGCCGGGTCGCAATCGGCAGGGCAAGGCGGTTTCATGGCTGCGCTTGCGGTTGCGAACGGCTGTAGACCCAGGCCGCGACCACGCGTGCCCGCGCCGCGCCGAGCGCCTGTGCATGCGCCGGCATCTGGCCGCTGCGGCCTTTTTCCAGCGTTTCGCGGATGCTCGCCGTGTCGCCGCCGTAAAGCCAATAGGTGTCGCTCAGGTCCGGCGCACCGAGCAGCGCATTGCCCTTGCCGTCGGCACCATGGCAGGCGGCGCAGACCGCAAAGCGCGGCGCGCCGGCGGCAGCGAGTGCCGCATCGACCTTCTGCCCCGACAGCGACTGCACATAGGCGATGGTCTCGGCAATTCCCTGTTCGCCACCCAGTGCGCTGGCCAGCGCCGGCATCATCGCCTGGCGGCCGTCAGCGACCGAGGCCAGCACGTCTTCGGGCTTGCCGCCCCAATGCCAGATCGCATCGGTCAGGTCGGGAAAGCCGCGTGCGCCGCGGGCGTCGGCACCATGGCAGGCAGCGCACTGGTTGGCGAAGATGGCCTGGCCCAGGCGCAGGGCGGCGGGATCGCGCGCCAGCTCGGGCAGCGAAACCTGCGCATACGGCGCGAACGTCGCAGCGATGCGCGTATCGTTTTGTGCCTTGTCTACATTGTGTTCGCGCGGCGAGGTCCAGCCCGAACTGCCGACCCAGTTGCCCAGGCCGGGGTAATACACCAGATAGCCGACGCTGAACACGATGCTGAGATAGAACAGGCCCAGCCACCAGCGCGGCATCGGCTTGTTGTATTCGGTCAGATCGCCGTCCCAGTAGTGGCTGGTGTCTTCCGGCGCCGGATCGCCCGGACGGCGCTTGCCGGTCCACCATAGCAGCCAGACGCAACCAGCCAGGTTCAGCACCACCAACGCGATCACATACCACGACCAGCCGTTGCTCATGGCTGCGCCTCCGTCTCGTCTTCATCCAGCGGCAGCCGCGCCGCCGCCTCGAAACCCGCACGCCGCCGCTCAC
This sequence comes from Tahibacter aquaticus, assembly GCF_004363655.1. GTDB lineage: Bacteria > Pseudomonadota > Gammaproteobacteria > Xanthomonadales > Rhodanobacteraceae > Tahibacter > Tahibacter aquaticus. The sequence goes on along the minus strand of NZ_SNZH01000014.1, from coordinate 22,693 downwards.
TCCAGGCCCAGGCCCAGGCGCCGACAAACAGCGCCAGCAATACCGCCGTCACCGCACCCGATACCGTGCCCGCGCTCATGGCTGATCTCCTGCTGCTGCCGCCGCCGGTGCGTGCCGGCCCAGTCCCTGCAGATAGGCGACGACGGCGTCGAGTTCGTTCTTGCCGTCCAGCTCTGTCTTTGCTGCAGCGATCTGCTCGTCGCTGTAGGGATCGCCCAGTGTGCGTAGCGCGGCGAGCTTTTTCTGCATCAGCGCTGCATCCAGCGGCGTGCTCTGCAGCCAGGCATACGACGGCATGTTCGATTCCGGCACGACGCTGCGCGGGTCGGTCAGGTGCATCCGGTGCCAGTCGTCCGAATAGCGCCCGCCGACACGGGCCAGATCGGGCCCGGTACGCTTGCTGCCCCACTGGAACGGCCGGTCGTAGACCGACTCGCCGGCCAGCGAGTAATGGCCGTAGCGTTCGGTCTCGAAACGCAAGGTGCGGATCATCTGCGAATGGCAGTTGTAGCAGCCTTCCCGCACGTAAACGTCGCGCCCGGCCAGTTGCAGCGGCGGGTACGGCGTCACGCCGGGCAAGGGCTGGATGGTTTCCGCCTGGTACATCAGCGGTACGATTTCGGCCAGGCCGCCGAAGCTGATCGCGACGGCGATCAGCACCGCCATCAGACCGACGTTCTTTTCGATCTTTGCGTGGGAATGTTCGTTCATGGCGTTCGCTCAATGGGCCGTGGCTACGGGAAGAACGGCCGGGTCTTCGGTAGTCCGCGCGCTGCGCCAGGTCTGCCAGACGTTCCAGGCCATCAGGCCCATGCCAGCCAGTACCAGCAGCCCGCCGAACAGGCGGATCAGGTAATACGGGTAGGTCGCTGCCAGCGATTCGACGAAGCTGTAGCTCAAGGTGCCGTCGGCATTGGTGGCGCGCCACATCAGGCCCTGCATCACGCCAGCAATCCACATTGATGCAATGTAGAAAACAACGCCCAGCGTATGCAGCCAGAAGTGCGCGTCGATCAGGCGTTCCGACCACATCTGCTTCAGGCCGAGCAGGCGCGGCCACATGGCGTAGAGGGAGCCCAGGCTGATCATCGCCACCCAGCCCAGTGCTCCCGCATGCACATGGCCTACGGTCCAGTCGGTGTAGTGGCTTAGGCTGTTGACCGTCTTGATCGACATCATCGGCCCCTCGAAGGTGGCGATCATGTAGAACGACAGCGCGACGACGAGGAACTTGATGATCGGATCGGTACGCAGCTTGTGCCAGACGCCGGACAGGGTCATCACGCCGTTGATCGCACCGCCCCAGCTCGGTGCCAGCAGCACCAGCGAAAACACCATGCCCAGCGACTGCGCCCAGTCGGGCAGCGCGGTGTATTGCAGGTGATGCGGGCCGGCCCACATGTAGATCGCAATCAATGCCCAGAAATGCACAATGGAAAGTCGGTACGAATACACCGGCCGTCCGGCCTGCTTGGGCACGAAGTAGTACATCATGCCGAGAAAGCCAGCGGTGAGGAAAAACCCGACCGCGTTATGGCCGTACCACCACTGCGCCATCGCATCGACCGCGCCGGTATACACCGAGTATGACTTGAACCAGCCCACCGGCAGCGCCAGGTTATTGACCACGTGCAGCAGCGCTACGGCAACGATGAAGCTGGCGTAGAACCAGTTCGCCACATAGATGTGTGCCACGCGCCGGCGCAGCAGCGTGCCGAAGAACACCGCCGCATAGGACAGCCAGACCAGGGTGATCAGAATGTCGATTGGCCATTCCAGCTCGGCGTATTCCTTGCCCTGGGTAAAGCCCAGCGGCAAGGTGACGGCAGCGCTGACGATCACCGCCTGCCAGCCCCAGAACACGAAGCTGGCCAGCCGGTCGGAGAACAGGCGTACATGGCAGGTGCGCTGCACCACGTACAGGCTGGTGCCCATCAATGCGCAGCCGCCGAAGGCGAAAATCACCGCATTGGTATGCAGCGGGCGCAGGCGGCCGTAGCTGAGCCAGGCAATGCCTTCGAACAGCGTCGGCCAGTACAGCTGGGCAGCAATCAGCACGCCGACAGCCATGCCGACGATGCCCCAGACCACGGTCATCAGCGCGAACTGGCGCACGACGCCATCGTTATAGCGTTCGTCCACAGGTGGATTGATCATGCGGAACCTCGAAGCGCGCGCGACGGCGCGGTCGCCGCAGTGCGCGGCGGTTGCAAGGTGCAGACGCCGGCGGGAACTCAGTGACCCGCCGGCGCCGCGTGCGCTCACTTGACCGTGAGCTTGCCCTTCATCACGGCCCAGTGGCCGGGAAACGAACAGAAGAAGCTGTAGTCGCCACCGGCCTTGAGCGCGGTGCCGGCGAACTTCACCGACGTGGAGGCACCGCCGCCGACCAGCGTGGTATGCGCGACAACGCGCTTGTCGTCGGCTGCGACGTAGTTCGCCGCGGCACCAGCCTTGAGGCCGTCCTGAGCCACACCTTGCAGGTTCGCCGTTTCGGCGATCACCACGTTATGCCCCATGGCTGCCACCGGTAGCTTGCCGATGTGGCTCAGTTTGATTTCGATACTTTTGCAACTGGCCGCGACGGTGACTTCGCTGCGATCGAACTTCATCGCATCGTCGGCCTTGAGGTCGATGACGCAATCGTCGGCCTGGGCCGCGGCAGCCGACAGCAGCAAGGCGGAAAGCACGAGCAAACGCATGGTGATCTCTCTGGCGGTTAGGATGGCCGCAGTCTGGTCCCAAGGCGCTGGCGCCGCCTTGATCGAAGTCAAGTCGGCGCCATGCCCGGCAGCAGCCACACCGTGCTTGCCTGCCGGCCGGGGAGCCCGCCACGTCGCTGGCGGAGGCACTTGCGCGATAGAACCGGCCCGGCCACGCCAAGCCCAAAGCGATCGGTTAGCATTCGCGGTTCCCGACCTCGACACGCCCGCCGATGCTGCTGATTCCCACCACTGCACGCAGCGTACCGGCGTCGCGCTACTGGCTAGTACTGGCCGCGGTGCTGGTCACGATCAAACTGGTGCTGGCCCTGTTCGATCCGACCATGCGCTTTTTCCTCGGCGACTCGGAAAGCTATCTGCATACCGCGCTTACCGGCTGGATTCCGCCGGACCGATCCTTCCTCTACGGCAAGTTCGTCGCGGCGAGCGCGTTGCTGCCGGGCTCCCTGTACGGCCTGCTGATCGCGCAATCCCTGTGCGGCGTATTCAGTGCGCTGCTGCTCGCGCGCATCGCCTGCATCGACCTCGGCGCCGACCGGCGCCTGGCCGCCGTACTGGCCTGCGCACTGGCGCTGGACCCGGCCCAGCTGTTCTACGAACGCATGATGATGGCGGAAAGCCTGGGTTGCCTGTGCCTGCTCGGCATGCTCGCCTGCGGTTTCGCCTACCTGCGCAAGCAATGGTGGCCCTGGCTGCTCGCGGTGGCGCTGTTCGGCATTGCCACGGTGGCCCTGCGTATGAGCCTGCTGCCGATGGTGCTGGGCTTCGCCCTGCTGCCGGCGCTGGTGCCGCTGGCGCACAAGCGTGGCCGCCTGAACTGGTTGCGCGTAGCCGGCCACGCCACGATTGCGCTGGCCGCCACGGCACTGCTGCACAACGCCTATCAATATTGGTACGGACGCCTGTCCGAAGGTCCGCGCACTTACCTGCAAAGCAGCGGCACTTTCCGTCTCGGCCTGGTCGCGCCGCTGCTCAGGCCGGAACACTTGCAGGAAGTCGGTTTGCCGGCAGACCTGCTCACGCAGGTAGGCCCCGATCTGCGCGCGCCGCGCCAGCGCGAAGCACAGCTATGGCTGGACGACGGCCTGATCGCCGTGCTGCGCCGCGCCGCCGGAGCAGATACCGAGAATAAGGCGCGCCGCCTCGCCTCGCTGGCCCTGCGCGACGATATACCCGGCTTTCTGCGCCTGGCCGCCGCGACCACGGCAGACTATTTCGTTGCCCAGGAAACCCGGACCCGCATGGCCGACGACCTGGGTACACGCCCGCTGTCGGCCGACGCGGTGGAAAAACTGCGCGACCGTCTCGGCTACGACGCCAGTCGCTTCCACGAAGTGCGCAACCCGGTCGCGCTTTACTTCGAGCGCATGGGCAACTGGCTTATCGTCTGCCTGTTCGCACTGGCGCCGCTGGGCCTGATCGTCCTGCTGCGCCAGTGGCAGCAGCGCCGCAACGCTGCCTTGCTGCTGTGCCTGAGCGCACTGGGCCTGGTCGCCGGGCAGCTGCTGTTCTCGCATATCGTGTCGTTTCGCTACCTGCATGCATTTCCGCCGCTGGTGCTGTTGTGCCTGGCCGGCTGTTTTGCCTCGGCGCGGCGCACAAGCGGGCTTGAACCGTCGCCCTGAGCCTATGCTGCGACGTACGGCGGCGGCGCAATTCGCTGCGCTCATCGCGCCCTACGCGAGTCACGGGCCGACATTTGCGGCATGGCGTTCGTAGGGTGCGATGAGCAACGCGAATGGCACCGTCGCCCGGTATACGACTGCTCGAATTACACAATCCCGCAGCCGCTCAATCGAGCGCAATGACCACCTTGCCGAAATGGCTGCCACTGGCCAGGTATTCATAGGCCGCGCGCGCCTGGGCAAACGGAAACACGCGGTCGACCACGGGCCTGATCTTGTGCAGGGCGACGAACCGCGACAGATCCTGCAACATGGCCCGGCTGCCGACGTAGATGCCGCTCACGCGCTTGGCACCGCGGATCAGCTGGAACGGATCGACTTCGCTGCCCCAGCCGGATACGCCGCCGACAATGGCAACCGTGCCGCCCATGCGCGTAGCCAGCAGCGACTGCTTCAAGGTACCTGCACCGCCGACTTCGATCACGACTTCGACGCCTTCGCCCCGGGTCGCCGCCAGCACCGGCTCATGCCAGTGCGGCGTCGTGGTGTAGTTGATGGCCGTATCCGCACCCAGCGCGCGGGCGCGTTCCAGCTTGGCATCGCTGGACGAGGTAATCAGCGCCTGCAGACCCGCGGCCTTGGCCAGCTGCAGACCCCATACCGAGACGCCACCGGTGCCCAGCAGCAGCACGCTGTCGCCAGGCCGCGCATCGCCTTCGACAAACAGTGAATTCCACGCCGTCACACCGGCACAGGTCAGCGTGGCGGCCTCGGCAAAGTCGAGGTGCTCGGGCACTGCGACCAGTGCATCCTGCGACAGCACGACTTCCTCGGCCAGGAAGCCGTCGATCGCGCCACCGAAGGATTGCGCCGTCTTCTCCGGCGTGGCGCGACCTTCGATCCAGTTGCGGAAGAACGTCGTTGCCACGCGGTCGCCCGCCTTGAAGCGCGTCACCGCGGCACCGACTTCGATCACCTCGCCGGCGCCGTCCGAGGTGGGAATCACCGGCGCGGCATCGCTGCCGAGGTAGTCGCCGCGAATCACCATCAGGTCGCGGTAGTTCAGCGCGACGGCACGGATGCGCACGCGCACCTCGCCCGGGCCAGGCGCTGCAACGCTGCGCGTGACCGGCACGATGCCGTCGAAATTCCTGCCGGGGTGGACGTGATAGGCCTGCATGTCGTGCTCCAAGTCAGTGAGATCGGCAGCGCCGGTGGCGCCGCAACGGTGCATACGATATAGGTTCTCGAATGGCACCAGTGGAGAGAGTTGCTACTATCTGTGTATCCAACGAGGAACCAATAAAGCCATGAACGACCGCCTTGCCGGTATCGACACCTTCGTCTACGCCGTCGACGCGGGCAGCTTCGCGCTTGCCGCCGAGCGCCTGGGGCTGACCCGCTCCGCCGTCGGCAAAGCCATTGCGCGGCTGGAGCAGCGCCTGGGCACGCGCCTGTTCCACCGCACTACGCGGCAGCAGAACCTGACCGAAGACGGCCAGGCCTATTACGAGCACTGCGTGCGCGCCCTGGCCGAGCTCGAGGCCGCCGAAGCCGCCTTCGACAGCGGCCGGCGCGAACCCGGCGGCCGCCTGCGCGTCAGTGCGCCGCTGCTGTTCGGCCGCCACTGCGTGGCGCCGGTGCTGACCGCGCTGGGCCGCTTGCACACAAAGCTACACGTGGACATTTCCTTCAGCGACCGCGTCGTCGACCTGGTCGAGGAAGGCTTCGACCTGGCCGTGCGCATAGGCCCGCTGCGCGACAGCGCCACGCTGGCCGCACGCCGACTGGGCACGCAGGCGATGGGCATCTGCGCCGCGCCCAGCTATCTGGCCAGCCATGGCACGCCGCAGGCGGCAGCAGATTTCGCCACGCATACGGCCATCGTCTACGGCCTCAACGCGCAGTCGGCGCAATGGCGTATCCGTGACGCCGACGGCACGGTGCAGGAACTCAGCATCGGTACGCGGCTGCGCTTCGACGATGTGCAGGTGATTGCCGATGCGGCAGTCGCCGGCCACGGCCTGGCCTGGCTGCCGTGCTGGCTGATGGCACCGCGCCTGCGCAGCGGCGAGCTGGCCCTGGTCACCAGCAGCCAGCACACGGTCTCCAGCGAGGTCCACGCGGTCTGGCCGCAGTCGCGCTACCTGCCGTCGAAAACGCGGGCGGCAATCGATGCGCTGGTGGCGCACGTGCCGGCCATGCTGGGGCCGTAACGCGGCAGAGCCAGGCGCGCCAGCTTCGCTTCGGCGCATGCGGGCAACGCTTGGGAAAATCCGCGCGCGCAACGCCACGGCTTTGGCCTAGGCTGGCGGCCTGGCAAAAACCCCGGACCAGCCATGACGACCGCGCCACCCTTCGAACGCCGCGATTTCCTGCTGCTGCTCGCCAGCGGCCTCGCTGCCGGCGCTGCCTGGGCCGCACCGGCCGAGCCCATCGTCGGCCTGCCCTGCGAAGGCTGCGACGCGGTATTCGCCGGCATGCCAGCGACCTTCGCCAGCAGCGCGCGCATCGCGCCCGCCGGCCAACCGGGGGAAGCACTGCAGGTACAGGGCCAGGTACTGGATGCCCAGGGCAGGCCCGCTGCCGGTATCGTGATCTATGCCTACCACACCGATGCCAGCGGCCATTACCCGAGCGCTGCAGCCCTGCGCGGCAGCAGCGCCGAACCGCACGGCCGCCTGCGCAGCTGGGTACGCAGCGATGCACAAGGCCGCTACCGTTTCGACAGCATCCGCCCGGGCGGCTACCCCGGCCGCATCGATCCGCAGCACATCCACCTGCACGTGATCGAACCCGGCCGCTGCACCTACTACATCGACGACATCCACTTCAGCGACGACGCGCGCCTGGCGCCCTACCGCGCCCGGCACACAGCCGCGTTGCGCGGCGGCAGCGGCCTGGCCGAACCGCGCCGCGACCGCAGCGGGACATGGCAGGTCACGCGGGACATCCGCCTGGGCCTGAACATTCCCGGCTATGCCAGCTGCGCGCTTTCGCCGTGAACACCGCCTATGGCTGCCGGTAGATCCACAGACGCGAAGAAATCCAGTTCACCGCCATGCCAGCGACCGAACCGGCTGCCACACCCAGCTCCGGATACTGCCGCACCAGCGGCAGGAAGGCGTACATCAGTGCATAGGTGGAATAATTCACTGCGAAACCGCCGCTCATCGCCAGCAGGTAGCGCGACCATTCGCCGAGCAGACCGAAATTGCGCGTGCCATTGAAGGTGGTGTGCCGGTTCCACAGCCAGGTCGACGTGGCCGCGACCAGGAACGACACCAGCCGCGCCGCGTACGCATTCATGCCGAGCAGGCTGACCAGCACACGCAGCACACCCGCATCGACGACAAAGCCGATCACGCCGCCGACGCAGAACAGCAGGAATTGCGGCATGGCTATTCCGGCGCGCGCTGGCTCAGGTACGCCAGCATCTTCAGCTCGCGCCGGCCGCGCGTGACGGTATCGAGAATCAGCCCGGCGAAGAAGGCCAGCGCTGCCAGCAGCATCAGCCCGGTCGACAGGATGGCGGTCGGAAAACGCGGCACCAGGCCGGTTTCCGCATAGGTGACGAACAGCGGCACCGCAAGCAGTACCGCCAGCAGCGCCAGCACGGCGGCGATCAGCGAATAGAACGCCAGCGGCCGTTCCGCGCCAAACAGACGCACCATGGTCACCACGATGCGGATACCGTCGCGCACCGTCGACAGCTTGCTGTGCGAGCCTTCCGGCCGCTCCTTGAACGGCGTGACCACCTCGGCCACGGCCATTTTCAATTCCAGCGCGTGCACAGTCAGTTCGGTCTCGATCTCGAAACCCTGGCTCAGCACCGGGAACGACTTGGCGAAGCGGCGCGAAAACACCCGGTAGCCCGACAGGATGTCGGAACAGTTGCGCCCGAACAGATAGCTCAGGAAACCGGTCAGCATGCGATTGCCGAAGGCATGGCCGGGCCGGTGCACGTCGGCGTGGATGGGCTTGCGCACGCCGACGACGGTATCGAGCTTTTCCGCGAACAGCCGCTCGATCAGTGCCGGTGCACTGGCCGCGTCGTAGGTATCGTCGCCGTCGACCATCACATAGGCGTCGGCGTCGATGTCGGCAAACATGCGCCGCACCACATGGCCCTTACCCTGCAATTTCACACTGTGCACAATGGCACCGGCCTTGGCCGCAACCTCGGCCGTGCCGTCGCTGGAGTTGTTGTCGAATACGTGGATCTGCGCCTGCGGCAGGGCGCGGCGGAAATCGTCGACGACGGCAGTGATCGCAATCGCCTCGTTGTAGCAGGGAATCAGCACGGCGATACGCCGCGCCTGTGCGATGGATGTCATGTCAGTGCTGCCCCGGCGTGAACAGCCTGGCCATGGCATGCCGGTCCGGATGCTCGATCACGCCGCGCTCGGTGACGATGGCATCGATCAGCGAGGCCGGCGTCACGTCAAAGACCGGGTTCCAGGCCTGCGCGCCTTCGACCACGGTGCGCTTGCCGGCCATGCTCAGCAGTTCCGTCGTATCGCGCAGTTCGATCTCGATCGCCGCGCCGTCGGCGGTGGCCATGTCCACCGTCGAAGACGGTGCCACCACCATGAATTTCACGCCGTGGTGGCGTGCCGAAATGGCCAGTTGATAGGTGCCGATCTTGTTCGCCGTATCGCCGTTGGCGGCGATGCGGTCGGCACCGACGATCACCCATTGCACCGCGCCCGAACGCATCAGGTGCGCCGCGGCCGAATCGGCGATCAGCGTGGCCGGAATGCCGTCGCGCACCAGTTCGAACATGGTCAGGCGTGCACCCTGCAGCCAGGGCCGCGTCTCGCCCGCATACACCTGGGAAATCTTGCCGGCGGCATAGCCGCTGCGGATCACGCCCAGCGCCGTGCCGAAGCCGGCGGTGGCAAGCGAGCCGGTATTGCAGTGCGTGAGCACGCCGCCGCCGGCCAGCAGCGCCGCGCCCAGTTCGCCCATATGCCGGTTGGCGGCGAGATCTTCGTCCTGGATGGCCTGGGCTTCGGCAGTCAGCGCCGCGACGTCGCTGCCCAGGCCGAGCATGCGGTCCAGCGCCCACATCAGGTTCACTGCCGTCGGCCGCGAGGCACGCAAGGTACGCACGGCGCTGTCCAGCGTGGCTGCATCCTGCTGCGCCGCCAGCACCACGCCCCAGGCCGCGGCGATGCCGATGGCCGGCGCGCCGCGCACTACCAGATCCTTGATCGCCTGGGCTACCTCGGCGGCGCTGCGGCAGTCGACGAAGCGTTCCTCGAACGGCAGCAGGCGCTGGTCGAGCAGGCTCAGGCGGTCGCCGCGCCAATGCACGGCGCGGATGGTGTCGTGGCGGTCCAGATCGGACATGGGCAAGACTCGTGAAGGCGAACGCGCAAGGATAGCGCAGCGCCGTTGCGGCTCAAATCGCGCCGCGCCTCACGCCGTGCCGGTCTGCACCCGCCACAGCGCCGCGTAGCTGCCGCCCCGCGCAATCAGTTCCGGGTGCGTGCCGCACTCGACCACACGGCCCTGCTCGATCACGGCAATCTGGTCCGCCTGCACGATGGTCGACAGCCGGTGCGCGATCACGATCACCGTGCGCTGGTGCGCCAGCCGCGCGAGCGAACGCTGGATCGCGGCCTCGGTTTCGTTGTCCACCGCGCTGGTGGCTTCGTCCAGCAGCAGCACAGGCGGATCTTTCAGCAGCGCGCGGGCAATCGACAGGCGCTGGCGCTGGCCGCCCGACAGCTTGACGCCGCGCTCGCCGACCGGCGTGTCATAGCCCTGCGGCAGGCGCAGGATGAACTCGTGCGCCTCGGCCGCCATCGCCGCATTGACGATGTCGGCTTCGCTGGCGCCCGGCCGGCCGTAGGCGATGTTGTCGCGCACTGAGCCGTCGAACAGGAATACATCCTGTGCCACCCAGCCGATCTGGCTGCGCAGCCAGCTCAGCGGATACGCCGCCAGCGGCCGGCCGTCCAGGCGAATCTCGCCGCGGCTGGGCTCGTAGAAACGCAGCAGCAGCTTGATCAGCGAGCTCTTGCCGCCGCCGGTCGCGCCGACCAGGGCCAGCGTGCGCCCGGCCGCGATGGTCAAGTCCACGCCGTGCAGTACTTCGCTGCCGTTGGCATAGGTGAAATGCAGGTCTTTCAGCGCGATCTCGCCGCGGGCCGGATGATCCGGCAAGGTCTGCTCCGCATCGCGGATCGAATACGGCGTGGCGAGCAGGCCGAGGATGCGCCGGGTCGAGGCCATGGCGCGTTCGAACAGGTCGATGGTCTCGGCCAGGCGCGTCAGCGGCCACAGCAGGCGCTGGGTCAGGAATACGAGCACCGCATAGAAACCCGCCTGCAAATGACCTTCCAGCACCAGCTGGCCGCCGCGCACGAAGGTGCACAGGAAGCCGAACAGGATGGCCATGCGGATCAGCGGCACGAAGGCCGAACTCAGGCGGATCGCATGCCGGTTCGCTGCCACGTAGGCCATGCTTTCCTGGCGTAGGCGCTCCAGCTCGCGTTCCTCCGCGGCGAAGCTGCGGATGGTGGCGATGCCGGCCAGGTTGTTCGACAGGCGGCCCGACAGGGCCGACACCTTTTCCCGCACCACGTCGTAGCGCGGCCCGGCCTTGCGCTGGAAATAGAACGCGCCCCAGAGAATCACCGGGATCGGCAGGAAGGCCATCACCGCAATCTGTGGAGAAATGGCGAAGAACACCGCGCCGCAGGCCAGTACCGTCACCACCACTTGGATCAGCTCACTGGCGCCGCCATTGAGGAAGCGTTCCAGCTGGTTCACGTCGTCGTTGAGAATGGCGACCAGGCCGCCGCTGGAGCGGTCTTCGAAATAGGCCAGGTCGAGGTTCTGCACATGCGCATAGGCCGAGCTGCGCAGTTCGTGCTGCAGGTCCTGGGCCAGGTTGCGCCACAGCACCAGATAGGCAAACTCGAAGATCGACTCGAACACCCAGATGGCCAGGGTGAGTGCGCCCAGCAGGTAGACTTGCTGCAGGGGATCGGTCACGCCGAACCCGGCCACAAAGGAACCCTGGCCGCGTACCACCACATCGATGGCGATGCCGATCAGGATTTCCGGCGCGACATCGAACAATTTGTTCGCCACCGAACACAGGCTGGCGGCTATGAAACGGGCGCGGTACGGACGCGCATGACGAATAAGCTGCCACAAGGCAGCAAACGAAGAGGTGGAAGATGGCATCGCGAAAGCCTAGCACGGAGATACCGGCCAAGCGCGCAAGCACGTCGCCCGAACAGCAGCGCGACGCACAATTCCAGGCCCTGCTGCGCACGGCCTGCATCAAGGCGGCCGGCGTCGGCGCGCTGTCGGCACTGGTCGGCGCCATTCCCGGCGCCGGCGTGCTGTTGCGCTTCACCCTGGGCGAGCTGGCCGACATGGCCGCCGTCACGGCGATCCAGGAACAGCTGATCGAAGACACCCTGACCCTGTACGAACTGCCCCTGCCCGACGCGCTGCGCCGGCCGCTGATCGCGCAGATCAGCGCCCTGGGCGCGGGCGCCAGTCTCGGCGTCGATGCGATCGGCCGGCGCATCCTCGGACGCTTCGGTTCCAAGCTCGGCGGCAGCGTGTTCAGCCGCGTCGCGCCGCTGATCGGCGTGCTCACCAGCGCCGTCGGCAACGCCGCGACAACCTATGCCATCGGCCGCCGCGCCGAAGCCTTCGCAAAGGTCGGCGCCGCACCAGCCGACAGCCTGGCCGAGGCCTTCCGTGCCTTCACCGGCGTGGACGAACGCCGTGTCTGGGACTGGTCGGTCAGTGCCACGCGCGAGGCCCTGGGCACACTGGCCAAGGTCACGGCCAAGTTCAAGGCGATGAATCCGTTCGGGCGCAGCGACCTGGCGGATTTCGACAGTGGCGAAGAAACGGCCGAAGCGTCGCCGGACGATGCCGCGGCCAGGCCGAAGAAGGCGCCGCGCAAGCCGCGGGCGGCGGCAAAGAAGGCAGAAGTGAACAAGGCAGCGGCGAAGGCTTCGACAGGGGCCGCAACAAAAGCGTCTGCGAAGAAAGCCGCACCCAAGGCTGCAACAACGAACTCCCGGGCGGCTGGCAAGCCGGGCAAGGCCAAGGCTGCGCCGAAGCCGACGCGGAAAACGCGGAAGGACGATTAGCTGCTGCCCGGTCCGGGCACAAGGCAATGGCTAGGACCGCAGCACCTCATCCGGGACAGAAATGAGCACGGAAGCCCATACGATTACACAATCTCCGTTGCTGGAAATGGAAGATATCGAAAAGGCTGTGCTCGACAGCGCAGCCTTGACGCCGGCCGAGGCAGAGGAGCGCTTTCGGCGTATCGGCGACATTCTTCTGCTGAATGTCCAGGTCCTCGATCTCGATGAGGATATCGACAATCTGGCGACTTTCGCGGTGGGAGCAGCAGAAGAACTGTCGGACTTCCTGCGTGAACGGACGCTGCGCTTCGCCGGCCGCAGGCATTGGCAATACCGGCCCTTGATCCTGAAGAAGGGCGGCAACAACGACGCATTCAGCGATCTCTATCCACCTGAGTTTCGGAAAGAAACCATGATGGAATGCCTGCTTTACAACTTGTGCAAGGATGACCGGTTCGCCGAGGGTGCGAACGCGCTGGCGGGGCTGCGGGACTACCCACCCGTGACAAAAAAAGCAAGAAAGACAAAAAGATAAGGCTGCGCATCAGCCGTCGCCGGGGCCAAGTTCGGCCCGACGCCATCACGCAGCGGCAGGTCTGGACGCGGCCGCGTGCTACGAAACACAACGGTTTTCCGGGCGGCCCGGCGCAATGCGCCGGGCCTCGGGGCATCAGGATCGCTTCGCCAGCCACTCATGAATCGCCGGCGGCACTTCGCGTTGGGCGCGGCCGGAGACATAGATGCCGATATGGCCGCCCTTGAACGCGATCTGCGAATAGTCGCTGCTGCCCACCGCGTCCTTCAGCGCGCGCGAGGCGGCAGGCGGAACCAGGTGATCCTGTTCCGCGAAAATGTTCAGCACCGGTGCGGAGATGTTCTTCAGGTCGACGCGCTTGTCGCCGATCGACAGGCCGCCCTTGAGCAGCTTGTTGCCCTGGTAGAAATCCTTGATGAACTGGCGGAACGCTTCGCCCGCCTGGTCCGGCGAATCGAAGATCCACTTTTCCATGCGCAGGAAATTTTCCAGTTCGGTCTTGTTGTCCAGAATGTCCACCAGGCCGACGTACTTCTGCTGGTTCAGGCGCATGGGCTTGAGGGTCAGGTAGCAGTAGTTCATCAGGTCGGCCGGGATATTGCCCAGCGTGTCGACGAACAGATCGACGTCCAGGTCCTGCACCCAGTGCGACAGCATGTTGTCCGGCGTGTGGAAATCCACCGGCGTCACCATGGTGACCAGGTTCTTCACCTTGTCCGGATAGATGGAACTGAAGCAAAGCGAGAAGGCGCCGCCCTGGCAGATGCCGAGCAGGTTGATCGCGTCCACGCCGTGCGACTTGCGCAGGAAATCCACGCAACGGCGCAGGTAGCCGTTGATGTAGTCGTCCAGGGTCAGGTACTTGTCGGAACCGTCCGGATAGCCCCAATCGATCAGATAGACGTCCTGGCCCTGGGCCAGCAGGTTCTTCACCAGCGAACGGTCGTCCTGCAGGTCGACCATGTAGGGCGTGTTGACCAGCGCATAGCAGATCAGCAGCGGCGTCTTCTGCGTCGGCGCGCGCTCGCCCTTGAAACGGTACAAAGTGACTTTGTCGTCTTTGTAGACGGCTTCCTTCGGCGTCACGCCAAAGGTGACCGGGTCCAGCGAGCGCAAGGTCTGCGCACCGGCGGACAGTTTCTGCTGCAGCTTCAACGCGTCGTCCAGCGCCTTCTGCGGTTCGATACGGATCGGGCCCATGGCGGTTCCTTAGCGCTTCGTCTTTTTGGTCGGGGCGGCGGTGCCGGCATCGGCAGCAGCCGGCTTGCCCGCGGCAGGTTTGCTGGCGACAGGTGCGCTCTCGGCCGGCTTGCCCGCCGCCGGCCTGGCATCGGCCAGCTGCTGCTTCAACGCAGCCACTTCGGCGCGCAATGCGGCAATTTCGCCGGCCAGGTCGATACTGCCGGCTTCCTGGGTGTTTTTCAGATTGCGGCGCAGTTCCTGCACCGACTTCTCCACGCCCTTGAGTTCGGTGCGCGTGGGAATCCCGAGCTGGCGCGTCTGCTGTTCGACTTCGAGCTGCATCAGCGAACGCACGCGCATCTGTGCGTTGACCATGGCGCCGTAGACCTTGCGGAATTCGTCCGACAGGGCGATCTCGCCGTAGGCTTCTTCGGCCGAATCGATCCACAGGTCGTAGACCGCACGTACCGAGTCGAGCTGCCGGCCCGGTTCCTCGCGCTCGGCCAGCTTGGACTGGAAGCGTTCGAAGCCCTGCTGGCTGGATTTGAGGATCAGGGTGTTATAGCGGTTGGTCTGCTCCTGGTACTCGACCAGGGCTGTACCCAGTGCCTGCCAGCGTTCCTGGTGCTCGCGCGCCAGGCCGAAGGCCGGCATGCCAAGGCCACTGAGCATTTCCTGCTTGAATGGGCCGACGCCGCGGCTGAACTCGGCCATCAGCTGTTCGAAACCCTTGGCACCCTGGCCCGCCATATCGCGGAAATTGGTGCCGAGTGGATTGTTCCACATCGCCGGGTCCATGCCCGGGATATTGAAGCCGTTGCGCAGCGCCTCGGTCCAGGCCGCGGCACTGCCGTCGCCGCCCTGTCCCAGCGAACTGTTGAGCATGGACTGCATCAGCGACACATACGATTTGGCATTGGCGGTGACGCGGTCGACCACGTCGCTCTGCGAGTTGCCCTTGCCGAACAGCTGCGACCACTGGTCCAGCGCGGCCTGCCAGGGAGCATTCGCATCCAGCTTGCCGAATCCGGCCGGGGGCGTGACACCCTGCGACTTCCAGCCATCCCAATAGCGCTGCGCCAGCGCCTGCCATTGGTTCATCCAGTCTTGCGCTGAATTCGACATAAGCCTCTCCAAAGTGCGGCGCGATGCTACACCGGCCGCTTGTTGCGCCGCAACAAATGCGGCCAGTCCAAGAGCCTACCTTATCTGAGTGTCAATGCGGTGTGGCTTGGCCATGCGGCAGTCACCGCAGCGCCTGCATGCGCGACGGCTCAAGGCGCCTGACGCTGCGTGCGGAAATTTTTCAACGTACGGGATCGTCTTCGCTCTCCGCGCCCGTTGGCCGGCGAAACATCGACGGGCGGAGTCAACAGCGCGCTCACCTTGGCCTTCTCGCCATGAACGCACGTGTTGACGCCGCCGCCGAATGCCCAGGCCCAAAGACGCTGGTAGCATCGACCTTCTTTCGAGGAACGGCCCGACATGCCGTCGCGCTACATGTTCGCCTTGCGGCTATGCCTGCTGATCGCCTTTTGCGCCTGCGCGCGAGCCCAGGACAGCGAGCGCGCGGCCTTGCAAAGCCCTCGACTTGCGGCGCTGCTGGCCGAGGTCGACCGCCACGACGCAAACGCCATCGATGCCTTTTGGCGCGAAATAGAAACCGTCCATTCGCCCCTGATCGAAGACCTTCCCGGTCACCCGGACGAAGCGCTGTTCACCTTCCTGTGGCGAGCAGACCCCGACGAGGACGCGATCAATATCCGCCTTGGCGCGTCCTTTCCCACACGCACCATCAACGATCCATTTTCCCGGCTGGGAAACACCAGCGTCTGGTTTACCAGCTACCTCATGCCGCGCAACGCACGCCTGATCTATCGGCTGCGCGCCCCGCAAGGGATGCAGAAATCCACCTTGTCGCGGGATCGCTTCACCATAGAAGGCATCCGCTACGAGCTGTTTCCCGATCCGCTGAACCCGGCAACCTTCCCACGCGGCAGCGCGCCGGCAGAGGCGCAGTCGGTAGCCACCGGCCCCGCCGCGAAGGAAAACGTCTACCTGCAGGCGAAAGCCGGCGTTCCGGCCGGCACCGTGCACAAGGAGGAGTTCGACAGCGCTGCACTGCAGGGAAAGCGAACGCTGACGGTCTACACACCAGCAGGATATGCCGCGCACTCCCCGCGACTGCCTCTGCTACTGGTGTTCGACGCCGAAGCCTATCTCGACCAGATCGCGGCGCCGACCATCCTCGACAATCTGATCGCCGCGGGAAAGATCCCACCCGTGATTGCCGTGTTCGTCCACTCCGCCGGCACGCGCGATACCGACCTGCCGCCGAACGATCGCTTTCCTGCGTTCATCGTCGATGAGGTACTGCCCCATCTGCAGCAGCGCTACCGGCTGACGGCGGACCCGCGCAAAACCATTGCCTGCGGGTCCAGCCTTGGTGGCCTGGCCGCCGCACACCTCGCCTACCGCCATCCGCAAGCCTTCGGGCAGGTCATTTCCCAATCGGGTTCGTACTGGTGGTGGCGCGAATACCAGACAGAGCCCGGCCCCAGCGCCAAAGCCGGCTGGCTGATCAAGCAGATCGCCGAATCGAAGAAAAGACCGGTGCGCTTCTATCTGGAAGCGGGACTGTGGGAGTCCGCGGGCATGATCTACGCCAATCGAATGCTGGCGTCCGTGCTGCGCGGAAAAGGTTATGCCGTGGACTACCATGAATTCATCGGCGGCCACCACTACGCGTACTGGCAGCAGACGTTTCCCGACGCGCTGATCGCGGTGCTGGGAAAATAGCCAGGCCCGCGGCTTTCGCCAGACAGGCTGGATTTCTGCCATTGTCGCCGACGTATCCGCGAGCATGCCGTCCACAGGCTGTGCCAGCGGGAAACGGCGAACAGGCCGCAAGGATGATTCGACTCCGCCTCATGCGACGGCCAGCCCCCTGCAACGCAAGGGCTGGCCGTAATGTGAAACAAGCCACCGGACAAAAAGAGCCCGGCACGGGGCCGGGCTCGGTGCTATCCAACCGCTACTGCATGGCGACTAGGGTTCGAAGCTGTTCTTGAAGATCAAGTCGCCGCTCGCGCACATGCCGGTGCCGATCGTGCACAGCGCCGGCGCGATGCTCGAGGTGAGCTTGGTGCCCGCGGCCGTGATGACCGGGCGGTTGATGGAGAACGCGGTGAAATCGCCACCGTGATCCGCCGCCTGCCAGCCGATGGTCGCGCTGCTGCCGTCCGCACCCGCGGCGTTGTTATAGACGATGTCGAACACGTTCGAGCCTTCGCGGAACAGCACGGCGAAGTCGACGGCGCTGTCGTCGGAGACAAGGGCGCCGCGCCATTCCACCTTGAATACGCGGTTCGGCGCCACGCCGGTAAGCTCGGTGTAGACACCCTTGTTCGCAGCGCTCAGGTTGATGTCTTCCCAGTACGCAAACAATGTCGGTGCGTTGACGGGGAACACGTCCGAACCGCCGCCACTGCCGAAGGCAGGCAAGGGCGTGTTGCCCCAGGCTTCGGTACCGCCCGAGGAGACGAACTGGATATTGCCGTTCGTGCTCACGCGCAAGGTGCTTCCGCCGGCCACCGGCGTGTTGAGGATGGAGAAGTTGAAGCCGGCTGGTACCGTCAGCGAAACAATGCCGTCATCGACGCGCGTACCGGCCAGGAAGGTGCCGGTCGTCGTGATCGTGCCGCCCGTGCCTTGCGTGAACTGATAGGTCGACGCCACCGGACGCCCCACCGGCAGGCTGAAGTTCACCACGCGCGGCGAACCGCCGCCGGCATAGGTGACCGTCTGGGTAAGGTCGATGGTGCTGAAGCACACGACCGTGGATGCGGTGCTGATCTGGTAGGCCGTGGTATTGCCGCCCGTGGCCGCGGCGGCAAGGTTCGCGTACGGCGACGCCGCCTGCGTGATGGTCACGCCCGGGGTCGTCGTCGACAGCGTGCTGGCGATCGCGGTTGCGCCGCTGGCACCTTCGTTCCAGAGGCTCACCGTGGCCGCATTGCACTCGTTCGGCTCGATCAGGTTGTTGTCGGTGTTGACGGTTGCGCTGCGGAAGTTGAGCAGCGGTTCCGGCGTGGTGACCTGCACCGTGAACTCGCGCGTTTCGGCCGCGCCGCAGGTATCGACCGCCGTCGCGCGAATCTTGTAGTAGCCATACGTGGTGCCGGCCACGGTGGTGACGGTGACCGTGCCGTTCGCCGCGATAGCCACCGTGCCGCCGCCCGGGAGCGACGTTGGCGATACCGACACGCCGACGTAGTTGTTGTTCGGATCACCCGGTGCGGCCGAGGGCGTGAATGTCGCACTGCTAACGCGCGTCATGATCTGGCCGGCATAGGTGCCCAGCGTCGGCGCCTGGTTGGTGCTGGCCTGCACGTTGACAGTATTCGTCGTGGTCGAACCGGCGCTGTCGGTGACAGTGAGCAGCAGCGGATAGATCTTGCTGCCGCTGGTCGGCGTCACCAGCGCGCACGAGGCCGCGGCCGTCAACGCGACCGTGCCGCCGCTGTTGGCGACCGATGCGGTGAGTTCCTGCGGCACGTTGCCCAGCGCCACGCTGAGTGTACCGGCAGCGTCCTGCGTATCGGCAACGGTCGCGACGTTGGCGGTGGCGGCCGGGCTGCCCTGGCGCACGGCAAGCGGACCGGTAACGGTAATCGTCGGCGCCGTGTTCGTGCCGCTGATAGCGAAGTTGGCATCGGAAATATCGAAGTACACATTGCCGATGGCTTCCACTTTCACACGCGCCTGCGCCGATGCCGGCACGTTGGCCGGCACCGTGACGTTCGCCGTGCCGTTGTTCGCCACGCTCGGGGCGAGCACGACGGGCCAGGAGTTGCCGCCATCCAGCGACAGCTTGATCGCGACGTTTGCGGTATTCACCGGCGCGGCGCTGGTGTTCGCCACGTTCCAGGTCACGGTCTGCGTGGAACCGGCCGCCCAGCTCACCGCCGTATTCGGTGCGGTGATCGCAAACGGACCCGCCGTGTTGTTGACCGTGAGCACCGTCGACGCTTCGTTGGTGCCGCCGCCACCAGCGCGGTTGTCGCGCACGGTCACGCGGAAGTTCAGCGTGCGGCTGGTGGTCGGCAACAGTTCGCCGGTATACACGTTGGGCGAGGCAGTACCAGGCAAGGGTGCCGTATTCGGTACCACATTCGCATTGTTCAAAATGAAGCGTAGACTGGGGAAAGTGCGCGACGGATCCGGCGTCGGGTCGAACGAACGGAACAGCGGACGCGAGCCGGCGTCGGTCAACGCACCGCCACTGGTCGCGGTACCGAGATCCATCTGCTCCCACAGATAGGTCAGCGCATCGCCGTCGGCATCGCTGCCGGTTGCTGTCAGCGTGAACGGCGTGCGCGCCGGAATCGTGAACGCCGGCGCCGTGCTGACGGTCGGCGGCGTGTTGCCGGTGGCGCTGGACACACCGCAATTGCCGTCGCCGGCAATGAAGGTGAAGATGCGGTTCAAGCTGGAGCGGTGGAAATAATCCTCGCTGTGCGGCTGCAGGTTTTCCGAACCGCAGATGCCCGCATAGGCCATGATGGTGATGCCCGAGCCGGTTTCGTAGGCATCTGTCGCTTCGCGATTGCCGCTGCCGCAGCTGCTTACCGTGCTGTTGAAGGTATGCGGCCCGCCGAACTGGTGGCCCATTTCATGGGCGACGTAGTCGACGTCGTAGGCATCGCCGGTCGGCGCGCCCGAACCCGTCACGCCGTTCGCCTTGCCGCCTTCGGCACAGACCGACCCCAGGCCGGCAATGCCGCCACCGCCGGTGCTGAACACGTGGCCAATATCGTAGTTGGCGCTGCCGACATACTTGTCGACCGCCCACTGGTTTTCGTCGAGCAGCGAGGAACCGTCATCGTTGGTGAACGGATCGGTTGCCGCGTCGGTATAGATGTTCAGGTCACTGTTGTCGACCAGCACCATGCGCACACCGACTTCGCGCTCGTAGATGCCATTGACGCGGTTCATGGTCGACACCATGCCGCCCAGCGCATCGGCGACCGTGCCGCCCTGGAAGGTGGTGTATTCGCCGGTCGCCGACAGCGCGAGACGGTAGGTGCGCAGCGTGCCGCCGGACGAGACGTTCGGCAGCGGCGACACGTCGCTCTGCTGCACGGCCTCGCTGCCCAACGTGACGCCATGCGCATCTTTCACTGTGCACTTCATCGGCTCGCCGCTGCGCGCGTAGTCGGTCTTGGCGTAGGCGATGTAATGCGCCGTGTCGTTCTTCTGGTACGGATCGATGTATACCGCGCCGGCCGCTGAAAGAATCTGCGCGCGCAGGCCCTTCGGCGTCACATCGAAGCGCAGGCTGGCACCGGGATCGGTGATGCCCTGGCCGAGATAGGTGCGGATCTGCGGATACTTTGCCGCAAGGCCGGGCTGCATGATCGGCGATTCGACAATGCGAAAGTCCGCGAACTTGCCGTCCGGCAAAGGCAGCGACAGCGTGACGGGACTGGAGCGCACATTCTGCTGCGCCTCCAGCGGCGCCGTAGCCAGCAGCTGGCCCAGCGCACGGTTATCCAGCGACAGCGTGCGAAAGCGCGCCGGCACGATGGTGCGCTGCGCAGTGCGCGCGACCGACGTTTCCGCGACGTCCTGCCAGATCCCTCCACCGGCGCCAGCCGATGTCGTGACAGCCTGCGCCCACACGCCACCCGCCGCTGTCGCGCACGCCAGGCCGACCAATAGATGAATACCTGTGTATCTCATGCAATTCCCCCTGAAAGTTGATTCCTGCCGGATAGCGCATCCGCACGCCTATCCGCACCAGCGACGCCACTCAAACAGTCGGCCCGAAGCCGCCGGCGTATGGAACGGTCATTTCGAAAAGCCACGTAGCAAAGCCGTTGCCGATCTACCCAATAGACTGATCAAACGCGCCCTTCCATCCAATGCATCAATCCGCCGAAGTTGCCTCCCGGCGACGCCGGATTTGCGGCAGCCAGCGACGGCAAGAACTCGACAAGACAGCGCGAGCACCCGAGCGAGTACATCGGCAGGAAAGACGCAAGGATCGTGGACATTCTGCTCGACGGCGGCAATGCGGCCACCGATGGAGACGGCGCGCTTGGCGGCGGAGTGGTGGGTGGAGAAAAGCTAGTTCTTACGACCGATAGGAACAAGCCGAGTAGCAACTCGAATGTGCCAAAAGATCGTTGATCTTGTCTTGCGATCCAAGACACAGAGGGAAACTAGCCTTACGTTTTTCCGCTTTCTGGATCGCTTGCTCCTCACGCCCCTCTGGTATCACCTTGACCACCACGCTTGCGCGCGATCTGCCACAGTCCAGTCCCTTGCGTGCGGCGCCCTTGTCCGCGCCGGTGTAGCCCGCATCCGCATACACCACACTTTCCATGCCGAGGAGCAACTACGTCGCTTCCGTCACGCCAGCTTCGTCATGCCCAGACGGCAATCATTCACGAGAAAATTTCAACATATTCAGAACGATCCCCAGCTCCACTCCGTTCGAATCGGCTAATTCTGCGCGAGCTTCTTCAGCAAGGTATTGGATGACATCAACGAATTGCCCTGAAGGGAGGAAGTTTCTCCATCCTTGCAAGAAACGAACTGCCGCCCCCCCTTCGACCATTTCTTTCGCAGCCAGCCTTACAACGCCGTCAATGCCATCGAAAAGCTCGGGACCTAGCACGCGCTTATCCCATGGAGAAGCTGGTTCGGCGGATTCGATGGCCTGCAGCGTCGACGAAAAGTCAAAATAGAGCGGGTTTAAATCATGAACCTCTAAATTAAGCGCGATTTCCTGCAAATATGGGGTTGGAATTACGAGCAGATCTTCAGTTTTCAGGTAGCAGAAACGTGCGGCGATGGATCTGAGTTTTGACCTCGCATTATGGTAGCCACCGGTCGCGACAGCGTTGCTAGCGGCGAGGGAAGAAATTTCGTCCGCAATGAGCGACCCATTCTTAAGGGCTCGCACAGCAAGAAGAAAGTCCCTCGCAGTTTCAGACTTCCTGCCTTCGGAGAAGTCAACTTCCATATAGTAGTTACTGCCCCCATCCATGAAACGATCTATTTCAGTCCTGGCAATATCCCTGATTTTTTCCAAACTGATTTCATCTAAACCTGGCAGAGCGAAGCGCACCAGCGCGTCAGCACTTAAAACAAATAGTAATTTATCAAAATTAATATTTATCATCTTAATGTCGGTTTTGTCGGAATGGCCATATCGGCGACTGAGCGCACTCGTTGCGGTATCTTGAAGTGACTACCGCATCCGCTTGTATCAAAATCTTGGATGTCGTTGTTTAGTCCCGCCTTGAGGTCTTTCGCGGCTTCTATATGTCCTTCGTAAGTTCCCTTTCCGACCAGTGGGCCTACCGTTCGCCTATGGAAGGTCTGAACAAGCCCCCCCATTTTGTGCTGAGATTAGCCCACGCAGCAGCAGGACATAACCGATGGACCAGATGAGCTTCGGCGACGGGGAGTACGCGAGCAAGCGCA
>NZ_SNZH01000013.1 GCF_004363655.1 Tahibacter aquaticus | reverse complement strand
AGCCAAAAGGTACCGGTGCGCGGCCCGACACCTCTGCAAATGCCCAAATGGCAGTGGGGCGAGCCGAAGTTGGTGGATTGTTGACCCCACGACGGTGCGCCGAGGCCTTGTTCGAAACCGCCATCCACGACGAGTTCAACGGCACCCGCGGCCGGTGCCAGCAGCAACAGTAGTGGTAACAACGGCAAACGATTCATATAAAACCCCGGTGGATTTCCGACTGGTGGAGGCCATGTCCGAACGGGAAGCACGGCGCCTGTTGGACTAAACGACGAACGCGCGAGAGTTCTGCCATCGGAAAACGGGCGTCGAGCGTGTGAGGCACGCGCCGCGGCGCTGGCTTCAATCGGTTGCAGGTTGACTCGTTGAGGGGAGGACCGCTGTCCGTATTACACCGTCGATCTTTGCGGCCGGCGCTCGTGAGCGTGCCGCGCGCGCAGCAGCCAGCGCATTGTGAACGGCAGTTTCTGTGCGATCCCGCTCTCGATGTCGTCCAGTGAGACGGGGCGAGCATATTACGAGCGCATCGTGGACGTGATGGAGGAACCGGTGCGCTTCACCGTGCTCCTGCGGCCGCAGGCCGCAACCCTGACCGACCGGTATTCCGAGCGCGTGGAGGCTCAGGCGGCGCACAAGCGGACGACCGAGTTGGCGGCGTTGGCCACGCAGTAAGAAAAGTCCTCCCAAGCTGGAAGGCCTCCAGCCACGGCAACCCTCACGCTCGGCTTCTCCGGTCAAGGGCCGGCCCCCGGCCCGAGTCGTCGCTCCCTTCGATCGCTCCAGCCCGAGCCAGCCTTGGGCCTACGCCGGCGTTCCGCCGCCGCTCCCCTGACCGCGCCTCCCTCCGGGCGGGTGGTTCCCATCCGGGTCATCGGAACCCCGATGCCCGGGTACCGGACCACGAAGGAAGGAGCGAAGCATGTTCAACGATGACGACGTCATCCATACCTACACCCGCCGCGAGGCCCTCGACGACGGTGTGCTGATGGACGCCGGTGCGATGGCGCAGGAAGCCGGCTTCACGTTACCCGTGGCGCTCACCGCCCAAGTCTGGGCAACTTGCGTCAGCTGGAGCTCGGAAGAGAGAGCGCCGCAGGACGAGGACGGTCGGCTCTGGGACGTCCTGTGGATGGCGTCGCTGGCTGCCAGGGCCGCTGCGAGGCGCGGCGACAGCGGGCGGGTCGCGTTCGAGGTCCGGGTGGTGCCGCGCGGCGGACGTCGCCCTCGGGTGACGAAGTTGGTGCTGATGCTGGGGCCGGGGGATCGGGGCGAGCCGGTGGTCACGATCATGGAGCCGGGCGAGGACTGAACGGCCAGGCAGGCGGAGCCGCACCGCCAACCGAGGACGGAAGCGCGGCGGCTTCCCTCCTTCAGGACCTCCCTACTAGCATCCCGCCGCTCGCACATGTCACCCGCACACATCGGCGCGGAGGGCGGAAAGGCTTAGCATGGCTGGGAGTCCGGAGGAATTAACGTTCCTAGTCTCCCAGCCAAACGCAAAAAGCCCCTGAGAAATCAGGGGCTTTTTCGTTTTTCTGGCCCTTGGCACTCGCACACACGGCTCGCACACATTGGATGCCCATGCGCTTTGCCCACCACCTCGTTCTGCTGCGGAGCGGGATTTTCTACTTCCGCCAGCGCGTGCCGGTTGAGCTGCAGCCGGTCCTGGGTATTCGCTTCGTTCAGCACAGCCTGCGAACGCGCGACGCCCGTACCGCAAAGGTGTGTTCGTATACCTTGTCGGTGCGCTACGCTGAGACCTTCGCTGCGCTGAAGGACACAGTGGTGCCGAAGCTGCCGCCGAGCATTCAATCCATCGTGTCCAAGCACGAGGCGGGGGATACGCGGCGCTTTGAGATCGACGTGGATCCGGCCTCGCTTCGGCCCACTCGACTCAAGACCAACGGCACGGAGCAAGACAACCGCGCTGCTCTGGATGTCCTGCGCTTGCTGGCGCAGCCGGCGATGCCGGCACCACACGCCCTTACAACACCGCGGCCTGCCTCAGCGGCCTCACCGCCCGTCCCGCCGAAGCCGCCAGGCCTGACTCTGCGCCAAGCCATCGTGTTGTACACGGAAGCGGAGTCCGCCGGACTCAAGCGGAACACCTGGGCGCAGCGGCAGCGGGCCTTCGCGTCGTTCTCCGCTTCAGTGGGAAAAGACATGCTCGTATCCGCCATCGACCGGGAGGCGGTGGGCGAGTGGGCGCACGGTGTCATCGTGGCTGGCGCTGCGAAGCAGGCCGGCCCGGCAAAGAAGAAAGGTGCGACCAAGCGGACTGTGGGAAACATGGTCTCCCACGTCGCCCAACTGTTCGCCTTTCTGGGAGCCCGCGGCAAGCTTTTGGGACCGAATCCGGTCAACGGCGCGGTGGTCTTCACCAAGAAAGAGAAGGCTGCCCGCAAAGCTGAAGGGTTCCAATGGGAGCCGTTAGATCTGACGGCGCTCCAGCTCATCTACAAACCTGAAAATCTGGCCCGTATACGAACGGAGCACGCCCGATGGGCACCGCTCATCGGACTGTATACGGGCGCACGAGTGAGCGAAATCGCTCAACTTTATCTGGCGGACTTCGTGGAAGAGCAGGGGATTCCGTGTCTGCGCATCACGACAGACTCGGACGGCCAATCGCTGAAAACGGCGGCGTCCCGGCGACTGGTGCCAATCCATCCCGATTTGGTGGAGCTGGGGTTGCTCGACCGCGTCGAGCGCCTGCGGCGGGAGGGAAAAGCAAGGTTGTTCCCGGACATGCGCATCGACAGCAAGGCAGGAGCGGGGAACGCCATCTCCAAAGGTTTTGGCTACTACCTGGATAAGCTCGGCATCCGTCCCCGCCGCTCGAACGGTATCGTGGGTTTCCACAGCCTGAGAAAGACCGTGATCCAGGAGCTGCAGGGCAGCCGCTTGCTGGCCGATCGGCGTCGGGCTTTTGTGGGCCATGAGCCCGGCGACGACGTCCACCAGGTCGATTACATGCGTCCGTGGACCGCCGAAGAGTTGTCGGAGCTGTTTCCGGGCTTGAGGTGGAAGAAGTGGCTGGAGGTGGGGTCGCTGCGGGTGTTGTTGACATGATGACCGAGCCCACAGGTGGCAGCTCTAGCTACCGACGAGTCACAACACGCTGTTGTATGGCGTCTTATCAAGCTCGACATCGGCGGCAACCACCGCCCATTTATCGAGCGATTTCAAGCCCTGTTGCAGAAGAGTTAAGGCCAGCTTGCCGGCGCAACAGAGTGAGAGGTGCGTCTCTCTGGTGCCAGATATGGCAACACATTAGCCTGCTTTCGGTCTCTTCTAGGTAGTCCCTCGCCCCTCACAGCGGTTGCGCTAAAGCCCATGACTAAAATCACAAAGCGTCCCCCCCAGGCCCCACCCGCCACGCGTCACGTCAATTTGGTATTTCAGGGGGGCGGCGTTAAGGGAATCGCCTACGCGGGAGTATTGGAGTCAATGCCGGCGCATATAAAAATTCGCGCCGTCGGCGGCACGAGCGCTGGCGCAGTCGTTGCTGCGCTTTTGGCCATAGGGACTCAACCATCAGCCCTCCAAGAGTACCTCAAGCCTGAAATATTCAAAGGGTTTCTGAGCGACGCGGGCAATAAGAGATTTGGTCGCTTGAAAGAAATCGCTCAAAAGGTTGGTCAAGCAATTCATGATCAAAGCTCTCGATCCGCAATATCTGCCGCTTGGTCACTATACCGAGCAAATAAGGACATTAAAGATATTGTCGATAAGAGAGGGCTGTACGACACCGGCAAGCTCTCAAAATGGGTCTATGAGGTATTTGGTGACAGAAGATTTACCGATAAGGGACCTAACAAACTAGAAGTTGATGATCTAAAGATCGTAGCAGCCGACCTCAAGACGGGCAGCTATAAGAAATACAGCATAACCGATTCACCAGAACAACTCGTGGCGGATGCGGTGATTGCTTCGATCTGCATCCCTATTTTATTTGAGCCTGTTAGAAAAGATCCGGAGGTTTTGGTTGACGGCGGCCTGCTAAGCAATTTTCCAAGCTACCTGTTTGAAGAGTCCAAGTATCCAACAATAGGGTTTTGCTTGAAGGACGACGAAGCCCAAAACGAAACGAATGGCTTTGGATACTTGAAGAGTCTGCTGACTACTATGCTTACTGCTCATGACAAAATCAGGTCGCCGGCCAACTACTTCAAGTTAATTCCGATAACCACAAAGGATGTTTTGAGCACGAAATTCGACCTAACTGCCGGCGACATCAAGTATCTACTTGACGCGGGTCGCATTGCCGCAAGTGGCGTAGATTGGGAGGAGCACACCTCCGCAAGAGCAATAGTTCGACATTTCGATAAGCGCCCTCATGAGGCTCTCGATTTTGTACTAGAGAGCACTTCTCAGTTATTTGATACTTATTCGCAGCCCTCATACAAGCCTGAAGACTTCGATGAAGTCATAGAAATGACGACTATTATCCATGAGGACGGCTCATCCGATACGGTGCTCAAGAACTCGTATCAAGTGCTCGGCGAGAAACCTCTTTTTTGCACGAGAATAACGCTAAATTCAGTGCCAAGAGAGCATAGTATTCTTGACGTCAAGCCCAACGTAACTCACCAAGGCGATGGTTTCAATTTGATAACCCTGCCGGCCAAAAACCTGCCCAATGAGAAAGGCTACGTTCTCTTCTTTAGCCCTCCTCTGGACAAAGCTGTTGGCAAGTGCAATTGGCAATGGACCACGCATATTCCCGATGACTTTAAAAAACTCATCAGCGGAGAAGACGACGTAATTTTTTACCGAACAAAACAGCGAGCTCATATCCACCATTTCATGATCGAGTTCGTGGTTCTGATAGACGAGCGCATAACGTCAGATATTGCGGTTGAGACAGAATTTGCATGCACCGTTAAGCACGAAGCCGCTGTTTCGCTCAATCGCATTTCGTACCGAAAGATTGTGATCAGCACCGAGCGCAGCCAGATATTTGCTACCAACGAATTTCGTGTTAAACTGCTTGTGAGATAGCTCCGTCTGGAGTTGCGGCAGTGGCCGAGGAGATCAAGCAATGCTATGTGGCGGAATCGAGGTTTCTTGAAAAACCCCCAGGCAAACAGTGACTTAGGCTAGTGCTCAATGTTGTTGTTGAGCACGACTGCGCCTAGTGCGGGGAGGCTTTCGCTTAGTGTGTGCAGTATTGTGCACCCTATGGCTTGCTTTCCCTGATTTTGCGCTGGCTCCTGTATGTCTGATCTGGTCACAGGATGTAAATCCGGACTTTGGCGGTTGGTTTGAGCGTAAACACGGCGCTGGGCTGATGTTTCCTATCGGCGAGGGCGGGTTGCGCCGTGCTTCTCCCGTTTGATGATCGATTCATCGGTGAGCCCCCCGATTGAAGTTGGTTTCCATAAGGTTGTGACTTTACCGCCCCACATCTGCTAGGCCCAGACTTCCCATCTAAGTGGCAAGGAACTCAGCTAATACGGCTGTTAGCGTTTCCGTGTTCGACATCTCGCAGTCCCAGACTGTTCCGTGTTCGACATCTCGCAGTCCCAGACTGTAAGGACGTGCCAGCCCTTGGCCTCCAGTTCAGCCACATGGCGGGCGTCGCGCTTCTGATTGCCTTCAATTTTGGGCAGCCAGTAACCGGTGTTCGATTTCGGTCGGCGGAGCCCTTCGCGGCAGTCGTGCCCGTGCCAGAAGCAGCCATGCACGAAGATGGCCTTGCGCCGGCCGACAAAGACGACGTCCGGCTTGCCGGGAAGTTCTTTGCGGTGGAGGGGTAGCCTCGATGACCCATTGCGCGGAGCAGTGCGCGGACCGTGCGTTCCGGACCTGTGTCCTTGGCCCGGATGCGTCGCATGTTCTCACCTCGGCCCATGCCCATGGCGCAGACCTGCTACGGCGTTTCTGCCATGGACTGGAGCCAGGCGTTGAGCCCAATCAAGCGTCCCTTGTCCACGAACTCCAATACCTTGCGCATGGAATCGCTCTGTTCTTCAGCTGCCCCGGCGGCGTCCGCCGCACCGTAGGTTGCACGGAGACCGTCGGTGTTGATGTGGACAACGTGGGTGAACATCGGGCTGTTGCTGACCAGTTTTTCGCACGCCCGCATCAGGCGGGCCGGGTCGAATTCGTTGGTGATGAACACGTAGTCGAACGGCTGGTTGTCGGACTCCGCCTGGACGTAGTCGCTGTAATCCGTGATGAACTGCTTTTCCCGGTCCGCCCGCACACTCCACTTCGCCGTGATGAGAATCCGCCGGTCCGGTTTGACGATGGCCACATCGACCTTGTTCGGCTTTTCGCCCTTCTTCGCGCGGTTGAAACCGGGCAATTCGTGGAGGATCTTGCGGACGTGGACGCTGACGTTCGGGTTCGGGTAAGCCCGGCGTGCCACCTGGGCCAACACGTCCTCGAACCCTTCGCCCACGAGGTTCTTGCGCTTGTTGTCCAACGCCAGGTATTGGCGAATCTGCTGAACCAGCCGGGCCCAAACCTCCGGTGAGGCTTCGGCCACCAGGTGGGTGCCCAGCTCCCGCTTGATGAGTGCCACCAGCTCCGGGTCCTCGCCCGGCTGCGGAAAGCCCTTGCCTTCATACGGTGCACGCTGACGCTGGGCCACGGTGGCAATCTTGGCTGCGTTGCGCAGCACCTCAGCCGCCAGGTCCTTTGCCGCCCGCAGGAACAACCAATCCAGGTTTTCGGCCAACTTTTCCGGCGTGGTGTTCAACGCCGAGGCCACCCAGTCGTGGAAGGCCAAGGAGCGCAAATACCAGCGCTTCCCCGGCTGGCTCTTGTCGCTCTCGTAGCAGTGCGCCAGCCCGGTCGTCTGGTCTATCCACAGCAGCAGCCGGTATACATGCGCCCACGCTTCGCCCGGAGCGATGGTGCCGCCCCGTTCCGCGAAGTAAGCGTTGATGAGCCGCGCCCGGTTGGTTGCCCCAAACGCGGCCTTGATGGATTCGGCTTCCGGAGCGTTGTCCGTCATGCGGGCACAGCCTCCTTGCGTTTCTTCGGCTGTTTGAGGTGGGCGCTCAGTTCGGCGAACAGCATTTGGCCCACCGCCCGAGCCAGAAGGGGCGGAACTGCATTGCCCACCTGGCGGTAGCGCGAATGCGCCGGTCCGCCGTCGTGGCGTCCTTCTATCATTCCTTTGCGCGGGTCGCTGGTGAGCACAAACCGGTCGGGGAAGGACTGCAGGCGGGCAAATTCGCGCACCGACAGAGCCCGCAATGCGCTGTAGTGGTAAACGGAGTCCGCCTTGGTGTTCAAGGTCCAAGCCCAGATGCCTGGGTGGAGGCGCCGGTACGCGTAGAAGTGCTGGCGCGAGAGCCGGCCGGTTCCGTTGTCCTGCCCCCACTTCTGCCCCGTGATGTAGCGTTCCAGCAGCTCGTCCTTGAGGTCGCGGTGGTTGCCTCCCGCTGGAATGCCCTTGAGCCGGAGCCGGGTGTCCGGGTTCATCCGGGGCACCTGAACGTTGTGGAGTACGTCGCCGGCTCCCTCGCGCATGGCCCGCTGATACGCGCTGGCTGGGGCGTCCAGCCGGTCATAGGGCAACTCATCGACCCGGTTCCCCACCGGAAGTCCCACCAGGTCGCCGATGGCGTCGGCAGCAGACACGATGAAGGGGCAGTTCGGGTCGGTCAGTCCTTCGCCGGCCCGGATGCTGCGGATGTGCTCTTGGACCACCAACTGGTACCGTGGCCGGCGGGTGCCTGTGAAGCGGACCAGTGCAACGGACTCCGTGGCACCGGTGCCGATGAGGCGGGGCGGCGTCATGCCGCTGCCGGCACGGACCCCGATGAACAGCAGCCGCTTGCGGGTTTGCGGAACCCCGAAGTCCGCGGCGTCCACCACCTGGGGCAAGACCGTGTATTCGCCGTTCAAAGACAGGTCGGCGGCGATTTGCTCCCGCACCCCCATTTGGTCCATGCCCGTAACGTTTTCGACCAGGAAAACCGGGGGGCGTACCTGGCGGAGAACATCGACGAACTCCCGGTACAACGAGTTGCGCGGGTCGTCGATGACCCGTGTCTTGTTGCGGACCTGCGAGAACGCCTGGCACGGTGGCCCCCCGACAAGTACGGTCGCTTTGCGCGCCGCATCGAGAATCTGTTCCTTGACGCCCGGGTCGCGGATGTCGCCCGTAATGGCGCGGGCTTCCGGAAAGTTTCTCGCATAGGTCGCCATCGCATCGGGGTCGTTGTCGGACCCGGCAATGACCGTAAAGCCGGCCTGGCGGAACCCTTCGGAGAGCCCGCCAGCGCCTGCAAACAAATCCACCACGGTGAAGCGCGTCATGACGTTCCCTCGAAAAGGCGCGGTTGAGTGGGGGTGGTGCGCGTCCGCCGCAGTGCGCGGGCACGGTCGGGCCGGGCCTTGCGCACCCGGGCGGGTTCGTAGCCGGCGGTATTGACCTCGAACTGCTCGATGCCCAGCCGCCGCAAATGGGCCGCCAGGGTGGTGAGGTTGGGAAACACCCGGACTTCGCCACGGGTGCTGGCCAAGTAGGTCTCGGTGGCCGCGGTGCCGCAGAACACCGCCACGGCAAATCCGCCCACCTGGCCGGCCGCGCAAACCCGGCGCAAAGCCCCGGCCGCAGCCAGTTCTCGCAAGGTCGTCTCTCGGAGCGTTGTGCTCATCGGCGTCCCACTCCGGCAACGGACGCGCGGAATGGTACGTGCAGATAGCGTTATCTGTCGATCAAAAAATGCTGGCCCTAAATCCCTTCACCACTAGGTGAACGAGCACCGTGGGCCTGTTGTACGGGAACCACAAAAGGACTAGCCTAGATCGTATCTAGGATGTAGAGGAGGTTTGCAGCATGGCGTACGTTGACCCCAATGAAGTGGTGGCTCCCCGTGATCAGTGGAAGCTAGGGGGGGTTCTCTACAGCACAGGCACGGGAGACACCCAGCAGCCAGGCTGGGCCGTGTGCGAGGGCCTGTGGAACGGCGAACGCGCGATAGGCGTTCGATGGAACGGCCAAGACGGAGAAACCGCAAAAGGAAACCCCCAATCTCGTGGGCACCCGACGTGGTTCATTCTTCCGTCGGAACTTGAGGCGCCGGTGCTGGAAGCCGTTGCGCAACAAAAGGAGAAGCGCGATGCAGTCTTCTGTGAAATCGAATCGCCGGTGGATTACATGCCGGGTGCGTGGCGCATCACGGCCCGGTTGAGCAAGAAGACTCACGAGAAGGTCGGCCCTCGTTTTGCCTTTCCTTTGCCCAAGCTGCCCCTGCGCATGTGTCGCCCTTCCGATGCTCATTTGACGGTGAACGTGGTTGGAGGAGCTACGGAAATCTGGGGCCAGTTCGTGGAGGGCTTGTTCGAAGGGCATATCTACGTTCACGACATCGATGCAACCAAAGATTCTGCAGACATCGAGTCCTTCAAGCAGTCGTTCGTCCAAAAAATTATGGTTCAGTTGCAAAACTACTAAATAAATATAACTATGTAGAAATAAAATTAAAATATCAGACATACTAAAAAGCGGCGTCAACGAGGCCTTGCTCAGTGGATTTACGGCTTTCAGCGTCGGGCGCAACCGCAAGACCAACGAAACCCACCTGTTCGAGGGCACGTTTCATGACGGAACCTGCACCACGAACTCGACATCCGTTTGCCGTCGCGTCAACAAGAGCGAATGCGATATGGCCCCCGGATGCTTGAGCGCAGAAGACGCCAGGAAGCGGTGGGCTGAGTTGGGTACGCCAGCTTGCGGAGGCGGATGTGGGGGCCATTTGTTTGCTACAAAGCAGTAGCGGCCTGCTGTCGATGCCTCTATTTTCCAGGGGTGAGTGATAATCCCCCAATAGCTGTACCCATCCGTCCTTGCTGAGCGGTGATGGCATGAATTCCGGTAGCGATACCCAGCGTTTCCGTCCCGCTCCGTTGACTGTGCCTCTCCGCGATTTCGAGGCGTGCATCCGGGTGTTCCGCGCGTTTCTCTCACAGACAGCATTGGAAGCTGCTCGCGGCAAGATGCGTCAACAAGACGCGGATGGGAACGTTTTCCGTAGCATGCTGCGTGCAGAGCAAATGCCGTGGGTCAGGGCATTTGACGAAGTCGACAGGCGGACAATGAGGGGAACACGCCGGTTGACTGTGCACGAGCTGCCGGAGGCGGTGTGGAGCGCCGTGCTCGCCGGCAGCACGCTCCGGAGAATACAGCCGACGTTGCCTGCCGAACTCCAAAACGGAATGCGGAATAAGCTGCTCGACTTAACCGGACGGGTATGGCCGGTTCTGATGGAATGGGACGTCGCTTTGTTCTACCTCCGGCATGGGTTTAGCTTGACCTGGTCGGACGCCGGTCAGGCCGGCCCCGAATTCCAGTGCGATGGCCACGGGTTTGCCTTCCGAGTGGAATGCAAACGGATTACCGAGGATGCGAAAGAGAAGCTCAAACGACGCGACGCGGCGATTCTTGCCAATGGTGTCATTGAGGTGTTGGCTGCAGCGGGGTTGTGTGGTGATGTGGTGCTCGATACCCCGCACGAACGAGTGCCTTCCGAGGCTGAAGTGGTGGGATTGGTTTCAGGCGCCTTGCGTGAGGTTTCGGCGGACGAGGAATTGGAACTGGCTTTGGAAATTGCCGGTGTCGGACGTTTGACAGGCCGGGTGCGACCTCTGCCGAAAGGACCACAACGAGGCGTTGCCGCAGACTTCGAGCAGCGAACAGCAAACGGGCCGAGCGGTCATCGCGGGTTTGGGGCGTACCTGCCACTGAGGAGCACGACGCCTTCGGGGGCGATTGTCGTATGGGTGCGAGGACCGCGGTACACGCCCGAGCAGCACGCCGCATTCATCTATCAGCGCGTGCTTGAAGCGGCCAGGCAATTGCCTGCTGACCTCCCTGGAGTGATTTATGTGGACATAGTGGGCGTTCAAGATGTTCGGCTGTTCGCGGAAACGCCGTTTTTTGGGGATGCCGGTGCGGGCGCATTCGAGGCACATCCCTCCCTAGCGGCGGTGGTCTGGCGCACGGAGCAAGTGGCCGTGCAGGACAAGCTGGGCTGGTTGTTCACCCGTGATGCTTGCGCCGAACGGAACGGAGCTTGCCGGTTCGAAGAGTCTGCGCGGATACCGTTGACGGACCAGCAGTACACATAGCCTGGAAACAAAGATTCCCCCGGTCTCACAGGGTGAGGCGGCGCTTTGAAGCCCTCTGTTGAAATTGTTGCTCCCCGCGCTGTCGCATACCCAGGCGCATCGTTGGCGAATCTCCGGTCCGCTCTTTACCCTCCAACAAGAGCCCCAAAATCTCTGCGGCGCTCCAGTCGCGAGGCCAGCCCGGCTCACGGCCTCGCACAAGGCCAGTCGGCGGCGAAAAGCTTCCTTGCGGGCAAGTTCCTGCCGTTCTGCCTTTTCCCGCATGTCTTGAAGCAGCTGTTTCGCGCGGACCTGTGAGACGTCGCGGGTGGCGTGTTCCATCGCCCGTGCAAGCGCATCCGGTATCGGCTTTGCTCCGGCTCTCATGGCTTCCTCCTGCGTAGGCCGCGGCGTGTCGCATCAGCAGGCTCGTACTCCGCCACGAGCCGACGCAGCTCGGTGCGTTCCGGCGGAAGATTGTCCGCGGATGGTGCTTTTCGGACTTTGGCGCCATGGACGCCAGTGCCGCTGCTGCACCAGCACCCGAAGAATCGGGTGCCAGCGCGGCACGGAGCACCGCCGATGCTCGATCGGTGAGTTCGAACAGCCCAAGGTAGTGGTCCACGCTCGGCATGGGCCGCCGTCCGGGCGACCAGACGGCGCGCCGGTCGAAGCCAGGGAGCGACGCGACCTCAACGTTGAGGGAATGAAGGGCTTCGTGCGATTCGGGAGTGATGGGCAGGGGCATGAGGGTGTCCAGTGAGAAGTCGCCCTCAACTTCGCCTGAGAAACAGGTGGCCACAATCCAGCGGCGCAGAAGGATTTGTCGTTGTCGATGGACGCCCGAAATTCCTTCTACGGCAAACCGTCATTGACGAGCATGAAAGCGTGCCCGCACAAGCGGACCGAAGACAGGCAAGGGCACACTTACGCAAACCCTCTGGGTTTGCCCACCGCCTGGTGGCGGTGGCGTGCGCGGGAGCGTTGCCCCGGACCCTCGGCTGTGCTGGTAGGCGTTATTTTAGCGAACGGCCAGCTTCCATTGGCAGCTTGGCGGGAACTCACTAACCTGGGAAGGCGCGCGCTCCGCCGGTGTTTCCGCATCGAACATTTGGCAAGTCCTAAACCAATTCGTGCAGGCCGCCGTCGAAGCGGCCACCGCTGCGCACGAGCTGCTCAAATGCGCGAACGAGCCCTGTTCAAAATGCACAAACGAACTTTCGCTGCTTGGCCAGGTCATGCTCCACGCCTGAGGAATCTCAGGCGGGCTTGAAAAAATCCCAATGTTAAAAACGAACTCTTCGGACGGAATCATTCCCACCGACTTGACGGTGATCCGTGTCGAGGCTGAACTTCGGGGCGGTGCAATCGCGATGGTGACGGAAGCGCCGAGCTTCGACAACAATTCCAAAAGACGCTCCGACGAAAACCCTTCCAATTTATAGTTTCGGATAGCCGAAACATGGGGCTGTCGGATGCCTAGGCGGTGCGCGATCGCCGTCTGACTGATTCGCAGGTCGTCCAGCACCTTATTGAGCGCACACGCAATGTCTTGCTTGATTTCAACTCCGGCACCAATCGAAGGCGGACTCCGTCTCGGTGTTGCATTGCCGTCCGTCCCCTGGACCAATGTGGCCGGCGATTTGTTCATGATTCCCCGTGGCGTACTCAACTGGAAGTCCGTAGCGCGATGTTCCCCCTGCGAAGTGCGACGACGCCAACACTCGCGGACAAGTGCGGTAGGAAATCGGCTAGACGGAGGGCACGGCGCGACTATACATGTTTCGGGATGGGGAGTACCATCGGCGGCAAATGTTAGGTGGGCTTGGGGCTCGTCTGGCCGAATTCTGGCAGCACTCGGGCAAGGTGAGTGCTAAGGTCAAAAACACAATAGCTATGGCCCGCTTGGGGTCTTCGCCACTACTAATCGGGAGAAGGGTCCCCGCGAGCAACCGCGGATACCGAGCAGGACGAAAAGAAAAAGGGCCGCGCTAACGGCCCTTCTCCAATACTCCCCCTCGGACGACAAAAAACCCACAGCGCACCGATTCGGTCTGTGGGTCTTCCGTAGCGTCTGAGGGAACTGCTGTAGCAACAGTCCTCATACTATGGCGGTCAACAACTATGTTGACAAGCTCTGCGAAAGTTTAGTGGTCGAGTCTTAACCACGGAGCTTGCGGCCATGACATCGAATGGCACCGCGCGCCCTGGCTACCGCCTCATCTTTCGCCCCTTCATTACCCTGAAGAACGGCAAGAGGCTTTATGCCCGACAGTACGGGCGGTCAGCTTGGGCTTTTGAAGTACCGGATCAGTGATCCGGTGGAGGGGGCGGTGAACGCCGCCCCCCTCTTCGAAACGCCGTGTGCACGAGTGTGGTTGCGGGCTTCATCACTCAATCCACAAACTGGAGTCACAGATATGGCCACGAATCCGCCGAAAGGGGATGGGCATCGAATTGGAGCTGTTCGCGATCGTTCGCAGTTCGAACGTCAGGACGGCAACTGGCAGAAGCGCGACAAAGAAACCGGTCAGTTTATGCCGGTGAAAGACGATGGCGAACCCTGGAAGGGTGTTCGCAAAGAGTAGGCTCCGAACGCTTGCCTGATGAAGAAAAACCCCGCGAAAGCGGGGTTTTTTTGTGGTTCCGTTGTTCGGCGATCGGCCTTCGGTGAAGAACCTCTCCGTCGGGATCTCTATGAGTTTGACAGTGGGATGCAAGCGGCGAAGGTCCGGCCCGGCGCCATGTCGGCACGCTTTCAGCAAGTCGAACCAGGCTCGAAGGGATCATCAACGGAAGCAGCCGCTACAAGTTCAGTGTAAACAAGCAGTGATTCTTGCTCGGTAGCGGCCGCCGCCCAAGGGCTATTTTCTGGTTCTTCGCCCAACTGAGTGGGTGGCGCACGGCTGACCCGGCAAACTTGCTGGTGTCTAGGCAACAAATCGAGGGCGGCCGTGGCCACCGGGAATTGTATGTCTCAGCTGGGCTGCTTTAAGGGGTATCGCGTTTCGAGAGCCATGGGCAACCTGGGCAGAGGCGGGCGGTGGAGACGAGGGATCACGCGGGTTTGGTTACCGTACCTTCGTTCGCCACGATGGTGACGGCGCCCCCTTAGCCATCTGTCCTTCCGGCGGGCTTTCCTCCCAGTGCGAAGCGGAAAAGCGACGAGCAACCCTCACGCTCGGCTTCCCCGGTCAAGGGCCGGCCCTCGC
The DNA here is from genome assembly GCF_004363655.1 of Tahibacter aquaticus. Classification (GTDB taxonomy): domain Bacteria; phylum Pseudomonadota; class Gammaproteobacteria; order Xanthomonadales; family Rhodanobacteraceae; genus Tahibacter; species Tahibacter aquaticus. Next base: position 227,930 of record NZ_SNZH01000013.1, on the reverse strand, counting down.
CCCGAGTCGTCGCTCCCTTCGGTTACTCCAGCCCGCGCCAGCCGTGGCCCTGCGCCGGCGTTCCGCCGCCGCTCCCCTGACCGCGCCTCCCTCCGGGCGGGTGGTTCCCATCCGCGTCATCGGAACCCCGATGCCCGGAGACCGAGCCACGACCCAAGGAGCGCAGCCATGTTCACCCCCGACGACCTCATCTTTTCCTACACCCGCGCGGATGCCCTCCGCGACGGCGAGCTGATCGACGTCACCAAAGGAAGCCGGCTTGGGGATCCCGGTCGCCGTCGGCGCCGCAGCCTGGGCCGACTGCGTGGAATGGCCGGAAACTAAGCCGGCGATCCAGAGCGAGAGCGGACGGCTGCGGAACATGCTGTTCCTGGCGGCAGCGGCGGCGGTGCGAAAAGGGGGCGGACGACCTCGAGTTCTTCGTGGTCCCACGAGGAGGCGAGGTGCCGGTGCGAACTCGACAAGTACTTGTTGGGACAGGAGCAATGCTGCCTTGGCCAACAATCGTGTCGTTCGATGGGGAAGTGGGAATGCTGGTAGACATAGATCCGCGCGTGCGTGGAGCTGTACATGTCCTCAATACAATTTTTCGCGGTTTGACGGTGGCTGGACGGCGGGGTTGAAGGCTTTGCGCACGACAGTTTAGGAAAACCTACGATTGCAGGTCAGGCTAGGCATGCATAAGGGTATGGATTAAGCTGATACAGTGACGTCAAAATTGCCAAGATTTCCTTTTGAACTTATCAAGGCAGCCAGGTCGCGACACATTTTCAATGCAAAGTATGGTGTCTCCCGGCATTACGGGCGTATTCGAGAAGATGGAATGACTTCCGTATCTTTCGCGCACGGACATCGCGCGCGCATCGCCCCCTATTGCCCCGATACACCTCATGATCAGCGTCCTCGGCTTGCCACTAACTAGCGATAACTAGGATTTATGACTGCTTCGAGCCTGACCGGTCAAGATGCGGCACTGAGTACGATTAGGGAATGGGTCGGAGCGAAAGATGTGCACCCGAGGCTGACCCTCGAAGGGCCGTCGGGCAGTGGGAAATCATGGGTGGTCAAGGAGATCACCCGCCTTCTTAGCGGTGATCGTCGGGTGGTGCTGGTCGCGGAGGGGGACCCCTTTAACGGCAATCGTCAGCTTCTTCCCCTTGCAATTGCCTTGTCTCGGGCGCCCAGATTGCGGCGTCTCGCCAAGACCGCAGCTTCCGAGGCGGGCCGGGGCGTTCCTATGGCGGGTAGCTTCATTCAGTTCTCCGTGAACATGCTGCTCAACTATCGCGAAATCGCACAGACACACCAAACGCCATTCTTGCCTCAGGCTGAGCGTGAATTGCTAATTGAAATCGAGCGACGAGCAGAAGAAAACGACGTTCTGATCGTCCTCGAAAACCTGCACTGGTGGGATGGGCAGTCGCTCGACCTTTTAACTCTGATCTTGACCAACAAGCTCGACGGTGTTTTTCCATTCCTGACGCGGACCAAGTTTCTTGCGGTATTGACGCCAGACCAGAACACAACGCACCCAGACAAACTTGCCAAGATTCGCCAGTTGCTTGGTGGAGCGACGGTCAAACTGGAGCCTTGTCTGGAGGCGCTTTTTGGCAAGCTTCTGATGGCGCTCGGTGCCCGACAATTGCCCGATGGTGACACGCTGGCCGCCCTGTATCGTGCGTCACGGGGTCACTTAGCGATGGCCCAGCGGTTGGCGCAGCGACTCGACACGCCTACTGCCTCTATATCGTCGCCTGCCGTCTCCGACATTGATGCGCTTTGCCGCGAGCTTTTGGAGGAACGAATCACCTTACTCGGTGCTCGGGGCGTGAAAATGGCGAGCCTCCTGTGTCAGGCGGCAGCAATCGGGTTGTCATTCACCGACAGCGAAGTTCGTTGCCTTGCAAAAGATCTGTCTCCAGAAATCTCCGCTTGCTTAGATGATGCACGGCGATTGGATCTGCTGTCGTCAGACAGCGATCGTCTCGTCTTCTCACACGAAATCATCCAGCGCTACTTTTCCCAGGTAAGCAAGGAGCGGGACCCCGACGTTCACCGCCGTTTCGCGGAATGTTTACAACTGCTGCGTCCCGGGGACTATCGCTCGCGGTGGCACCATCACTCCCTCGCCGATCAAGGCGACCTTGCATCCATTGCGCGTGCTCACCAAGCGTTGGCCGAAAGAAGGACGGGCGTCGCAGATCGCAGCTCGTGTGTCGTTGGCTACGGGTTGCAGGGTAGCTGTGGACGGTTTGTCAAAACGATGTGGGAAGCCTGGGATCACTACGATAGTGGTCGGTATGACGCAGCCATTGAGGTTGGAAAGCACATCGATGAGACACTGCCCTCATCGCTGCTCGCCGAACGCGATTGCCTGATGGCACGCTGCTATGTCAATGGACTGACTAAGGACCATTGGCGGGCTGCACGCAATGTTCTGCAGCGCTGGGCCAAGGCGATAGATTCGGAGATCGAGGTCTGGAGTCGCCTAATGCTCACTCAAATCATCGTCATGTACTACGACGGTGATGTCGATGGCGCCAAGTCTGTGGCACACGAGCTGGCGGCAAAGCTCAGTCCGCGCGAAAAGTTCGATCGTGAGGCAAGCAGGACTTTAACGCGCCTCAAACTAAAAGCCGACATGCTCTACGTGCCGGAAGTCGCTGCAGCAATGATTTGCGAAGCACTTGATCTATTCGGCCCGCGCGAACGGCAGCCTGACGTGAGTGATCCAATAAACTATTTTGTTGGGCTGACAAATCTCTCAGCAAACCAGATTCTGAATGGCTCGTTCCAGTCTGCCTTCGCTACAGCGCAGGACGGCGAGCGATTCTTGGCCGAGCTACAGGCAAAAGGTCAGCATTATCTATTTCCGCGGGTTGATATGCTGGCCAACAATCTGATTGTAGCGGGGTTTCGTGCTGGCATCTTAACCGCAGCTGCCGCTGCAGCAGCAGTAGGACAGGCCATTGCGTCTGGCCCGAAATCCACCGACACCACACTACTGAGAAGTAATCAAGCCGTCCTCATCACGCTCGACGGTCGGCCAGCAGAGGCCCTGCCCATCCTCGAAGAGATGACCGCAGTTGTTTCTATCGCGCCTGATTACGACGCCTACTATACATATTTCATATTCGCCAACCTGACTGGGGTTCAGTACGCTCTCGGCAGCGATCAGGATGCTCGTAAGTCCTGGGGGCGAGCAACAGAAGCTCTCAAACGTATCGAGATGCCGATCAGGCCTTATCTTGATCGCAGGCACGCCATACAAACCGCATGCCTCGATCGTAATACTCCGGGGACAGTGTCGGATTGGGAGGACTACATCGGTCACTTCGGAAACATTTCCGAAGTGGGGCCTGGCTGGCAGCACTTCGGTCGAGGCTATTTGCTTTCGGACCTTCAGTATTGGGCCGAAGACTGAGGTCTTGCCGCAGCTAACTTGGCGCCGACCAACGCTGCAAGCACATCGGCATATTCCAGGCCAAGTGTCGCGAATAGATGGGCGTACGAGCTTTGGCGCGTCAGGTGGGGCGTTGTCGATATGTCGATGATGTACTCGTTGCCGGCGGCATCGAGTCGGAAGTCAACCCGGCTAAAGAAGCGGAAGTTCAAGAGCTCGCAGGCTTGAATCGCAGCGGCACGCAGTCGTGTCTGATGCATAGGCGTAAGCATTTCATGCGCGCCGTATCGGTAGCGATCATCCCAGACCAGATCGTAGGTTAGGAAGTCCGCTGCATCGCTCGCGCCGCTGTTGTTCAATAGCACCGTGGGGGCGGCGAAACGGACGGCACCCAACTCAAGCACCGGAACCTCGACCTCCATTCCTGCAATGAAACTCTGCACCATGATCGCTTGGTTGAGATCTGATGCGAGCTCCACGACATGCTGCGCTATTTTTGGCGACCATTCCCCAACACCTTCGGCCGACACACCAATACTGCTGTCCTCATGAAGCGCCTTGGCGATGACTCGCTCGCCGGGGCTTGGCGTGCTTCCTGCGAGCCAGCTCTTGCCCGGTTCAAACAACCAACTCGTTGGAACCCTTAGGCCGAATGAACCGAGTAGTTTGGTCCAATGGAACTTGTGCCTATTGATTGCGGAGCTGTAAGCGTCCGAATTCAGCGTCTCAATACCCTCAAGTGCGCAGAAGGATGGGATGAGGCAACGGCGTCCAGGCCCGGTTCCGTTGATCGAACCGGCGTAGACAAGTTTATTGATCTGCCGAAGGGCATCTAGCCCTCCCTCAGCAGCCCAGTTAATGAACTCTACTTCGTCATGAAAGTGCTGGACGTAGAAGCCTAGGCTGCGCAACGCAACGATCAGATCGTCCAATTCCTGAGCGCTAAAGAAGCTGGTCGTGATCGAGTAGCGGCTGTAGTCACGGCGCACGCGCGTGAGGCCCTTCACGCAGATGACTAGAATGATTGCTGTTTCTGATGCTGCTCGCCGACCGCTGAGAGCTGCCTCACGCACGAGATGCTCATTGCCAATGTCGAGATACATGCATAAATCCTAGTTATCGCTACATGCCTCGCAACGGATCGGCTCTTAGGAGTGCATTTCGTAGGCTTTCGTCCACTACGCGTGTGTATACCTCGGTCGTCGAGATGCTTGCGTGGCCAAGCAGGCGTTGCACGAAGCGGATGTCAACGCCGGACTCCAAGAGCAGTGTGGCGGCCGTATGACGCAGACAATGCGGCGTTACGCGCATAGCGACATCGCAGGAAGTGCGAAGTCGATGCAGGCGTAGCCGGAAGGCCTGTGGGGTTAGCCGCATGTTTCTTCGAGTAACAAATAGCGGCTCGCTGATACTCGTGGCGGTGGTTCTTCCATCGAGAGCTCGGATCAGTTTGCCCTGCAAATCCAAGCTAGATACGAAGACCGTTCGCTCGCGATTCCCCTTTCCCCATATCCTGATCGAAGCCCCATCAGGTGAAATGTCTCCGACATTGATCGCGCAAAGTTCACTGATGCGAACACCTGTCGCGACAAGCATGCGAACTGCGAGTTGGGTCGAGGCATTGTTCCTTTCCTCAACGTGATAGCCCTTAAACAAACGAGCGACATCCTGGCGTGGGACTGCTCTTGGCAGACGTTTTGGCAGCCGAATTTCTACGTTTGAGTCTTTGATCGGCGATTGACTAATACTTCCATTCTTGACAAGCCACGCAAAGTAGGTGCAAAGCGCGGCCATCTTTCGCTTTGCTGTCGCGGGGCTATTTCGTTCGTCGATGCGCAGCCAAGTCACGAACTCTGCCGCGAAATCCGATCTGGCGCTGGTAGCCGGCGTATTGGAGGTAGGACATCGAGTTAAAAATCGCGCAAGACAGCGAACATCAGAGGCATACGCTCTGACAGTGTGCGGCGACCTTCCGAGCGTGCTGCCGATGTAGTTTGAGAACGCAGATAGTGATGCAATAACGGTTTCCGGGGACATGGTTATAGCGCTTTCAAGTGAGCGGAACCGTTCTTTACGTCAGTGCTTCCTTTTCAGCCAGTCGTCTCGGCCGGGGGCCGAGCTATGACCCAGGGGGCGCCCCATCCGCCCACCTCGTTTTTTCCTACACCCGTGCCGGCGCCATCGGCGACGGCGCGCTGATCGAAGTCACCGAACATGCCCACGAAGCCGGATTCCGGATCCCGGTTTCGGTCACCGCTGCGGCTTGGGCCGACTGCGTGGAATGGCCGGAAGCCAAGCCCGATCCAGGACGAGAGCGGAAGGCTGTGGGATCTGGTATTCCAGGCGGCGGGCGTTGGCCGCCCGGACCGCGGCGCGGTGAACGGGAATCGCATCACCTTTGAGCTCTTCGTGGTCCGGCGAGGGGAGGGGGGCTGGTCCGAATCCAACTGGATTTGCACGTTGGGCCGGAGGCGGCGCGAGTCGGTCGGTACTATCCTCGCGCCAAGCGAAGATTGAACGGGCCAAGTAGTCGGGGTTAGTGGAGACGAACGGTTCTTGCGAACTGGCGACGATGACAGCGCGTCGCCCGTATCGCAACGCCGCGTCGTTGCGGTCCGGACGATGTGCAGGGAAGCGCGACGCGGGCCGAGCGCCGATCGTGCTCGGCCCCGACGTCTGCGTGTCCGTCTGCGATTGCTGTACGACGCAAGCCGCCCATGCCATGGAGCGCGATCAGGTCCACGCCGCTCTGCATTTGACGCGACACAGATCGCCAGCGCCGTTCCCTACGATTCGAAGTCGTCCGCGAAGATCAAGTCCGCCTGTGGCAGGGTATACGCGTATACCATCCCGCGCTCGGCGGGTTCGCCGGGCGACGTACCTTCGTAGGGCGCGCCGACGAGCAGGGATTTTGCGTCGAACGCGATGGACGCGCCGAAGCCGTCGCCGGGCGAACCCGTCGCGGGCGTGAAGCGCTGCATCTCGTTCCACAAGCCCGCCGTGCGCACGAACTGATAGACCGAACCATAACGGTCGGGCAGGGGAGTCGTGAGGTTTCCAGGGGATTTGCCTATCCAGGCTGTATCGCCGCGCAGGGCTATCGCGAGACCGAACTGGTCGCCCGTGTGATGGTCGGCTGGACCTTCGCCGACGCCGTCGGAAGCATTCAGGCGCGCCTGCAGATTCCAGACGGCAGGAGCGCTCCGGACGAACGCATAGACGGCGCCGCGATTGTTCTGGCCGGCCAGGTTGGCCAGCCGGGAGCCGATCAGTGCCGTATCGCCATCCAGCGCCAGGGTGCTGCCGAAGTTGTCACGCGCTTCGCCATCGGCGGCGCTCAGGCGCGCGCGCTGCGTCCAGGTACCCACAGTGCGAGTGAATACATACGTGGCGCCGCGATATGTCACGCCGCTGACGTCCTGAAACTCGGCGCCGATCAACAGCGTATCGCCCTGCAGCGCAACCGCGGCGCCGAAATGAGGGTAGGTGCTCGAATCGTTGGCGACCAGCCGCTGTTGTTTCGCCCAGTTGCCCAGGGCATCGCGTACAAATACGTAGACCGCACCCTTCCGATCGTTTTCGCGGCTGGCACCGACCACGGCGGTATCGCCGTCGAGCGCGACTGCGATACCGAAACGATGGCAGCCGTTCGTCAGGACGCAGCTCGTCGTCGGATTGTCCGGGACGAACTTCCTCTGCTGTATCCAGTCGCCTGCCGGGTTCCGTTCAAATATATACGCCGCGCCAATCCCTGAGGCTTGTCCGCTGGCGCCGGCAAGCAGGCGCGTACCCTGCAAGGCGACGGTGCCCAGATTGCTGGAGATGCCGGGATCGGACGGTATGGGCTGCGACGCATGCTGCCACTGGCTGCCCACGCGCTCGAAGATGTGGACGGCTCCGGCATCTTCGATGCCGTTGGTGTTGGCGGTAACCGCGCCGATCGCAACCCGGTCTCCCGACAGCGACAAATGGCTGCCGAATACTGCGCCGGCTTCGTTCGACGGACTCAGGATCTGCTGCGCGGGCGATGGCTCGACGTCGGCTCCCGCAGGATTCGCGCCCAGCGGCGTAACCGTCATGCCAAGCACGGCGGAGCAGATAAGCGCTTGGATACCATCGTATCTTTTCATGGAGATTCCCGGCGGCGGTTTGGTCTATGCAACTTCTGCCGCAATAGGAAAAAAACTCTCATGAAAATTGTTCGCGACTGACGGCCCGACGATCCGACGCTACGGTGCCGGCCGCCACATCGCGGCTGTCGTCGTGCCTCCCTCGCCGTCGTCCACCGGCTGGTCCGGCGGCACTCGGGCGATGCCGAACTCATGCGCGTACTTCATGAGGCGCTTGCCGAACATGCCGTTGGGCGATGCGCCGCGGACGCCGACATCCCGGTGGTAGAAGCCGAGGATGGCGCGGATCACGTCCACCGTGCTGAAAAGCTGCTTGTTGCGCCGCAGCCGTTCGATCGCGGTGCGAATCTGGTCGTCCGTGACGGCCTGGATCGGGTTGCTGGAATCGTTCATCGGTTACCTCAACTTGTCTGCGGCGATGTCCTCAGCCGTGCGGGCGATGGCGCCAACGCTGCCGAACCACCGGGCCACGTCCTGCCAACCTACGCGGAACCACTCTTTCCCCACGCAGGTACTCGAGAACTGCTGTTGCGCGAGCCGTTCGGCCGCCAGCGCGTCGGCCTCGGTGGGGTATTTGAAAGCGGCCGCCACGGACAACGCGCGGGAGTTGCCGCGCTTCAGGTTCGCGCCGAGCCGCCATTCAGGTGGGTTGTTCGAGAAACCGATCTTGGTCCACGGACCGCTGGTCTCGCCGGGGTGTGGTTCTTCGGCGATCAAGTAAACGTAAGCCATAGGAAAACCTGCTGAAAGAGGAAAACAAGCCGGTCAGGATCCGCTGCCGGTCAGCAGGCGGTTGAACCCTCACCGGATGGGTCGGTCAACGCGGGTTGACCGTCCGAGGACCAGCGAAATCGGACGGCCGAACGGTGCGTAGGCGTGGACAACCTTCCACCACTGCCGTACAGCGACGACTCCTCTCACAGGACAAGCGGAAAACGGAGCTAAAGCAGCCCTCGCGTTCGGCTTCTCCGGTCAAGGGCCGGCCCCCGGCCCGAGTCGTCGCTCCCTTCGATCGCTCCAGCCCGCACCAGCCGTGGTCCTGCGCCGGCGTTCCGCCGCCGCTCCCCTGACCGCGCCTCCCTCCGGGCGGGGGTTCGCCCATTCCGGGCATCGGAACCCCGATGCCCGGGGACCGGACCACGAAGGAAGGAGCAGCGCATGTTCACCAACGACGACGTCATCCATACGTACACCCGCCGCGAGGCCCTCGACGATGGCGTGCTGATGGACGCCGGGGCGATGGCGCAGGAAGCCGGCTTCAAGGTGCCCGTGGCGCTGACGGCCCAGGTCTGGGCAACGTGCGTCAGCTGGAGCCCGGATGAAAGGACGCCGCAGGACGAGGACGGCCGGCTGTGGGACGTTGTCTGGATGGCGTCGCTTGCGGCACGAGCTGCTGCCCGCCGCGGCGACACCGGGCGGGTCGAGTTTGATGTCCGGGTGGTGCCACGCGGCGGACGCCACCCGCAGCTGACGAGGCTCGCCCTGGTACTTGGACCGGGCGACCAGGGCGAATGCGTCGCCACGATCCTCGCGCCGGACGAAGACTGAGCCGGATGAGTCCTGGCCCTGGGGGAACCGTCCCTCAGGGCCAGACGCAGGAGCAGAGATGGTGCAGCCCCCCCCGCAGAACCTGGGGCAGCGTTTCTCTCGACTTCAAAACCGCGGGTTTGCTACGTTCGCCGCCGAGCCCAGGTATCCCTCGGGCTATCCTTTTTCGAGCCGTTAGCGCGCTGACTCCCTCAGCGGATCAGTCGCTTACGATGGGGTGTACATCCATCCCATCGCCCGCTATTCTTTTGCCGGTTTTTCATCTTTACGTGCAGATTCAATAGGTTGGCAGAGGGTCGATACCTAGGATTTTCCTCAGTCGAGGTATCCTTTTACGCCGCTCATGATCGCGGACTTCAGCTCGGACGAGGTGCAGTTACGGCGGGCCTTTCACCGGCGCCCATCTCAAAGAAAGCGTAGGTATCCACGGGCTAGCATAGGCACCAAGCAGTGCGTACGTTACTCCTCCGGTTCCTCCGGCTCCCTCCTGTCCTCCGGATCATGCACCAGCCGATAATCGAAGTCCTGAACGAGCTCAAGGACCTCTTTGTTGTATTCCGTCTGCGAGTCCTCTGGGGCGCCAAGAGGGTATTCCCATAGGTTCCAAACGACCGTATGCCCCTCGTCGCCGACTTCGGCCTCAGCGTAGTGGGTTCTGCGAGGCCCCATGCTGGATTCACTACCTTCCTCGACCTCGTCTTGCCACTCCAACTCATCGGACGGGATCTTGACCTGTTTGTCGGTTGCTATGACCCTAAAAATCGCATTTCCGGAACATTCGGGGCGCATGTCGCATTCTTCCTTTGTGGTCGCTTAGCCGAGCTTAAGCGCACATCGAAAGGATAGCGAGCAAGTGAGTGAGGGGCGGAGTGGTGAACTGCCCTGAGCGGCGTGCCACCCTGACGTTGCCAGACCCACTGCCGCTCCAGTGCCCAATCATCCAGGCGCTAAAGCGGATCTTTTCGTCTCAAGCAGCACACGCTCGGCTTCCCGGCCAAGTAGTGCGGCCCAGCGAGCGCGGTCGTTGCTGCGCTTGTCTGGATTCCACGTCAGCTTCTTGTGCTCGGCCTGACCGTGACGGATCGCGCTGGCTGCGGTGCATTGCGGAGGGCCGTCCGGCGAGCGACCCCGGCGACCTTCCAACCCGCTCCTGCTGCCCCGATCGTCGAATCCCGAGGACTGCGGCTTGGCTTTATGACCGTGCTTCGGTTCTAGCACGGTCTCCTTGGCGCCGCTCGGTCAGAGCGGTTCACGTCGATAGCGGTTAGGTTCAGCATCTGGCATGGATTCTTCCAAAACGGTTTGAAAGGACGATGCGGCCGCGTGCGCGGCTGCGCGCGCGCTCGCCTCAAGGTATTCATCCAGCCGAAGCCACACCACCTCGTCGTCGTCGCTGCGGTCGTGCTGCAGCGATTCGACGAACTCAATCGGGCGGCCGGAGGCGCTTCTGACGACGAACAGCCATTCCTCGTCGGGCAGGCCGGTGCTGAGCAGGCCCATGAACGACGTGCGGCGGACCTTAGGTCGCCGCCCGCCGCGGAACGGCGGCTCGTCGAAGCCGGCGCCGGCCCAATCGGGTGCGAACAAACCGTCCGTCACGGGGGCTACCGTCGTAGCAGCGATCGACCGCGGTGCTTTCGACGTGCCGGCGCCGCCGTCGATCCAAGCGATGAGCGCCGCCGCCGGATAACGAACGAGCTTCGGACCCAGCGCCATCCACGCCGGCGGCGATACGCCATCGGCGCGCCATTGCTGCAGCAGCCGCGTCGAACACCGCAGCAGTGCGGCGACGTCCTTCTCCGTCAAAAGCAGCGGCCGCGGGAACGCCGCAACCGCCGACAAAAGTGGATCTGTGGACAAAAGGCTCGTCATGGAACAAAGCCTACCGCAACGGATCGGCCGGCGGCATCATTCGGTTCGCCAGGGAGCCACAAGGGAGCCATAGCCCGTGGGTTCGTGACGACGCGTGACGTAAGTGCTTGATTAAATGGTGGCCGGGGACGGAATCGAACCGCCGACACGGGGATTTTCAATCCCCTGCTCTACCAACTGAGCTACCCGGCCTGAGTGTTGCTGCGTGCGACCAGAGCGGTCGCAGCGGGAAGGCCGCGTATTAAATCGGGGCAGGGTTGCGGAGTCAAGCGCGGATTTCGATTGCTTAAGAATTGACCAGCCGCTGCCGTTGGCCAGGTCGTTTGCAGGATGCGCCTTTTGCGCGGAAACAAGCGCGCAGTGCGGCGATTTTCGCCTCAGCAGGTGTGGGGGCTGCCCTGGTTACTCCGCGCGCCGGAGCAGGCGGGGCAGACTCCTCGTACTGGCCTGCGCTGGGGGCGGGCGGGCACGTGGGCGAGCAGACACGCAGGGACGACAGCGCCGGCGCGGCCATGACTTCCGGCCAATTGCAACCGCATCACCCATCTACTACAACTGTAGTACGACAGGTGTAGAGAGTGGCTATGGCGAATGCGCCGGATGTGGTGTTGAGCGATCTGCAGATTGCGCTGATGCGCGTGCTGTGGTTACGCGGGGAATGCAGCACGGCAGAGGTGGCCGAGGTGCTGGCGCAGGAGCGGGGGATCAAGCACACCACCGTGGCGACGATGCTGACGCGGCTGGAGAAGCGCGGCGTGGTGGCGCTGCGGCGCGATGCGCGCCAGGTTTATTACGTGGCGCGGGTAAGCGAGTCGGAAGTGCGGCGATCGATGGTCAGTGAATTGCTGGGCAGTCTGTTCGGCGGTGACGCCAAGGCGCTGGTATCGCATCTGGTGGACGAGGCAGAGATTGCGCCCGGCGATCTGGAAAAGCTGCGCAAGAAGCTGGCCCGGGGAGGGCGCGAACATGAGTGAGCGCATCGGCATCGTGCTGCTGACGTTGTTGCTGCACGCGACGCTGTTTCTCGCCGTGGCCTGGGCGCTGGAACGGTTGGGCTGGGTGCGGCGTGTAGCGGCGCGGGAATTTCTCTGGCGCAGCGCGGTGCTGGGTAGTGTTGCCAGCGCGCTGCTGCAGCTGGGGCTGGCGGCCACACAGGGCGGCCCGCTGCTGGCGCCGCTGCTGCAGGTGCCGATGCCGGCAGCAGACTCGCCTGCGACGCTGGGCAGCGCGCCGGTGCCGCCATCGGAGGCAACACGTGCGCTGTCCACGCGGACTACGCCCGCGGCGTGGGCCAAGGTCAGCACCGTGCGCGATCCGGAAACGGTGCAAGCCCATTCGCCCGCCGCATTGGCACTGCGGGCGGACGGTAAGTCAGCGCCAGCGGCACTGACGATACCGGCTGCGTTGCCGGCGCTGGTTGCGCGCAGCCTGCCGTGGCTGCTGGCAGTCTGGCTGGTCTATGCCTTGTGGTGCGGGCTGCGCCTGCTGCTTGCCGCAGTGGCATTGCGGCGGCTGCAGCGCAATGCCTTGGAACTCGAAGCGAGCGAATGGCAGGACGATGCCGCGCAGGTGGCGCGGGCGTTCGCTGTTGCGGTGCCGTCGCTGCGCATCAGTACCGAGATCGCCAGTCCGATGGCGACCTGGTCGGGGCTGATCCTGCTGCCGGTCTGGGCCTTGCCGCTGCCGCGCGAGCAGCGCCGTGCGCTGTTGGCGCACGAACTGTCGCATCTGGTGCGCCTGGATCCTCTGTGGCGTTTTGGCCTGGCCTTGTGGCGTGGGCTGCTGTGGCCATTGCCGTTGAGTGCAGTTGCCCTGCAGCGCCTGGATACGCTGGCGGAACTGGAATGCGATGCCGCCGCGGCGCGCGTACTCGGCGACGGCCGGCCGCTGGCCGAATGCCTGGCGCGGTGTCTGGAGCAGCGCCTCAATCCTCAATTTCCCGCGTTCGCCGTGGCCATGGCTGCGCCGCGTTCGCCCCTGTTGCAACGAGCCGAGCGTCTGCTCGAAGGAGTTCCGATGTCTGCGTTTCCAATTTCCCTGGGTAGCCGCCTGTTGCCGCTGGCGGCCGTGATCGTGGCGGCACTGGCGGTGCCGGCGTTCGTTATTTCCACCGCGGTATCGGCCGATTCGGTGCGCATCAGCCGTTCCGATTCGCAGAACACAGGCTGCGACACATCGAGCGGAAGTTGTACTTCTGCACAAACGATCAATGGAAACACGCGTATCAGCATTCGCTCGGCCGGGCACAAGCTGGAGTTCCAGTCGACTGGCGAGGTGTCGTTCAACGAGACCGAGACGGCGATCGAATCGCTGTCGGCCGGCGCCAAGGTGTCGTTCGAGGAGAGCGCCGGCGGTGTGACGCGCAAGGTCGAGTATGTCGGTGCCGGCGACAGCGTGAGCAGCCGCTACTGGCGCGACGGCAAGGAGCAGGCCTTCGATGCGGAGGCCAAGGCATGGGTGGCGGCGATCGTGCCGCAGCTGTTGCGCGAATCGGCGGTGAATGTGGCCGAGCGCGTGGCCCGTCTGTACAAGCGCGGCGGTGCGACCGCAGTGCTGCAGGAAGTGGCGCAGATCAAGTCGGACTATTCGCGCGGCCGGCACCTGGGCGAGCTGCTGAAAAAGCACGAGCTGACTGCAGCCGAGCTGGATCTGGCGCTGGCCGAAGTCGGCAAGATCGGTTCGGACTACGAGCGCCGCCAAGTGCTGTCGGCGACGCTGGCCAATCAGCAGGTGGCTGCGCCGCAGTTGACCAAGGTGTTGCAGAGTGCGGGCAGCATCGGGTCGGATTACGAGCGGGCGGAATTGCTGGTGCAGTGTGCCGGGCGCATCGGCCGCGATGCACAGCTGCGCCGGGTATGGCTGGACGTGGTCGACGGTATCGGTTCGGATTACGAGCGCCGGCGCAGCCTGGAAGCCTTGCTCGACCGCACGCGCGGCGACGATGCGGCCTTGCTGGAAATTCTCGCTGCCGGCGGCCGTATCGGTTCGGACTACGAGCAGCGCAGCTTGCTCATCGGTGTGGCGGAAAAAGCCGACGATGTGGAGAAGCTCGCACCGCATTACGCCAAGGCGGTGGCCAGGATAGGTTCGGACTACGAGCGGCGCGAAGCGCTGCTGGCCTTGCTGCGCAAAGGTTCGCTCAAGCACGACGGCGCACTGGCGGTGCTGGATGCGGCGGCGGGCATCGGGTCGGATTTCGAATGTCGCGAAGTGCTGGTCGAACTGGCCCGTCAGATGCCGGACGACGCGGCGGTGCGCCAGCGCTATATGGACGTGGCGGCCAAGCTGTCGAAGTTCGAACGCGAACAGGCGGAAGAGGCGGCCGGCCTGGTCCGCGGTTGAGCGGTACTGGGTGTGGGCTCATCGTTGCCGCCGCGGCGGCATGAATGAAATTTCATCGCCGCCTGTGCGACCCTGCTGCGGTCTCGTTTCGTCATCATCTCGGTGACGACGCGAATTCCGGAGCAAGCTCATGTCTATCCGTTCCTGCATGACCCGAACGCTGCTGCTGTTGGCGCTGGCGACAGCGCTGCCGGCGCAGGCCCTGTCCGAGCGCGAGGCCGCACGCCTGGCGGAGTTCGAGCGCTTTGCCGGCGCACCCGTGGAGTCGATGCCGTTCTGGCGCCTGCAGAGCTACGAGGCGCTGGGCACCGAAGCGGTGGTGGTGTGGACGGCCATCAATACGGCCTGGCTGATCAAGGTGTTGCCACCCTGTACGGACCTGCCCTGGGCCAAGGCCGTTGGCCTGAGTTCCACGCTGCACAAGGTCAACGCGCGTTTCGACCATGTCATCGCAGGCGGTGATCGCTGCAATATCGCCTCGATACAGCCGGTCGATTACAAGGCCATGCGCGCCGAGCGCAAGGCGGCCAGTGCGGAAAGGGCTGCCGGCAAGAACACCGACAAGAGCAAATAGTTTTTCCTTGCGGCGCGTTGTCGCAAGCGCGCCGCCGCGCTGCGCTTTGGTTACCGTAGCGACCAGGGACGGAGGGCGCGGGCGTGGCCAAGACAATGGATATTGCCGTGATCGGCTATGGCACGGCAGGGCAGGCAGCGGCACGCCTGCTGGCGCGGCAAGGTCATCGCCTGGAAGTGTTCGAGCGCGCGCCGCAGCCGCGGCCGGTCGGTGCCGGCCTGTTGCTGCAGCCGACGGGCCTGTGCGTGCTGGCCGAGCTGGGCCTGTTCGATGCGGCGCTGGCTTGCGGCCAGCCGGTGCGCCAGTTGCGCGGCGATACGACCAGCGGACGCCGCGTCATCGATATGGACTATGCGGGGCTGGATCCGCGCTGGTTCGGCCTGGGCATCCAGCGCGGTGCGCTGTTCCAGATTCTGCGCGACGAACAGCTGGAAACCCGCCTGCGCAGCGGCGTGGCGATTGCTTCGGTCGATGCGCACAAGGGCGAGCTGCGCGACGAAAGCGGGCAGCGCCACGGTCCTTACGATCTTGTGCTGGTGACCGGCGGCGCGGCGTCGAGCCTGCGCGACGCGGCCTTGACCCGGCGCGACCGTGTTTACGCATGGGGCGCGCTGTGGTGCCTGTGTGCCGATCCGGAGCAGCGTTTCAACGGCGCCTTGCTGCAGCGTTACGCCGGCACGCGGCGCATGGCCGGGCTGTTGCCGGTCGGCGTATTGCCGGGCCAGGCTGCGGCAGCCAACCAGGTCGGCTTTTTCTGGAGCCTGCCCGCGGCGCAGCTGCAGGCGGTGCTGCAGCGTGGCGTGGCAGCCTGGCGCGAGGAAGTCGGTGGCTACTGGCCGCAAGTGCAGCCGCTGCTGCACAGCATCGTCGATACGCAGCAGCTGGCGCCGGCGATCTATCGCGACGCGATCCTGCGCCGCTTCCACCTCGGCCGCGTGGCCTGGCTGGGCGATGCGGCACATGCGATGAGTCCGCAGCTGGGGCAGGGCGCCAACATGGCCTTGCTCGATGCAGCGGCGTTGGCGCGGGCCTTGGCCAGCCAGGCCGATCTGGGAACGGCGCTGCAGGTCTACGATCGCGAGCGGCGCCGGCATATCTGGATCTACCAGTTCCTCAGCCGCTGGCTGACGCCGCTGTTCCAGTCCGAGCGCGACTGGGCCGGCCGTCTGCGCGACCTGGCGTTTGGGCCGCTGGGTCGTGCGCCGCTGCTGCGCGGGGAAATGCTCAAGGTGCTGGCCGGGGTAAAGTGCGGGCTGTTGCGTTCGGTGCCGGTGGCCGCGCTGCCGGAGACGGCGGCCGCGCTGCCTCGGCTGAGCGCCGCAAACGACGCAGCCTAGCTATCAGGCCGCTTACCTGCCCGAGATTGCCGGAGTCATTCATGTATCTGCGTAGCCTACTGTTCTGCCTGGCCTGCGGCATTGGTTCGACCGCGGCGACCGCGGCGGAGCCAGCACCGCAACAATCCGCGCAAAAGCCTGGTTTCTCCGAACTGGTGCCGGGCGTACTGAGTTTCAGCGGGCCGGCCACGACGGTGTTGCTGCTGCAGACCTCGGCCGGTTCGCTGCTGGTGGAAAGCGAATTGCCGAAGACGCGCGATGCGCTGCTGCAGGCCTTGGACGCTGTCAGCAAGGAAGCGCCGCGTTATGTGGTGAATACGCATTGGCACCTCGATCACAGCGGCAACAACGAAGCGCTGGCCGCGCGCGGCAGCCTGATCGTGGCGCATGTGAATGCGGGGCGGCGCATGGGCGAAGACACCTATCTCAAGCATCTGGACAAGATGATGCCGGCGATGCCTGCCGCGGCGCTGCCGGCGATTGCGTTCAAGGGTGACGGCACCTTGCGCCTGGGCGGCCAGCCGGTGCAGCTGATCCACATTCCGCGCGCGCATACCGACGGCGACCTGCTGGTGCATTTGCCTGCAGCCAACGTGCTGCATATGGGCGACTGCTTTTTCAACGGCCTGTATCCGATCATCGACACGGGCACCGGCGGCACGGTCGATGGCATGCTCGCCGCCCTGGATCGCGGCCTGGCCTTGAGCAATCCCGGCATGAAGATCGTTGCCGGGCACGGGCCTGTCGGTGGCCAGGTCGAGCTGCAGGCGGCGCGGGACATGCTGGCGCAGCTGCGCGATCGCGTTGCCGTGCTCAAGCGCGAGGGGCGCAGCCGCGACGAGGTTGTCGCGGCACAGCCGAGCAAGGATCTGGATGCGCGCTGGGGCCAGGGCTGGGTCAAGCCGGCGCAGATCGTCGGCTCGATCTACGATTCGCTGCCGCGCTGAGTGCGGTGGCGGCCTGGCTCAGGCGTCCGGCGCAACGTAGCCGGCCGGAGCGGCCGAACCTTCTCCAAAGAAATACTTTTCCACTTCTGCGGCCAGGAAGGCGCGGTGTTTCGGGTCCAGCGGAGACAGGCGGTTTTCGTTGATCAGCATGGTCTGGTGTGCCAGCCAGCTGCTCCAGGCTTCCTTGGACACGGATTCGAAGATGCGCTTGCCCAGCTCGCCGGGCCAGGGGGCGAAGGACAGCCCTTCGGCTTCGCGCTGCAGCTTGATGCAATGGACGGTGCGGCTCATCGGGGGCTCCTGGCGCAGTGCGCCTTCGTTTCGGTCGGGCAGGTTCAGTCGGGCAGGGCCAGCAGCAGGCGCCGCACCGGGGCGGGCAGGCCCAGGTCGACGTAGTCGGCGCGGCCGCACCAGCGCAGGTCGTCGCGGTCGGCTACGCGCGGCAGTGGTCGGGTCGTGGCGAGTAGTGGCGTTATATCGAGGCGGTAGTGGCTGAATACATGGGTGAAGGGTGTCAGTGCGCGCAGGTTTTCGCTCGCTGCGCCCAGGTTCTGGGCGACGCGCAGCGCCTCGGTACTGTCGGCTGCTTCAGGCAGGCTCCACAGTTCGGCCCAGACGCCACTGGCGGGCCTGCGCTGCAGCAGCACGCGCCCACTGTCGTCGCGCAGGATCAGCAGGCAGGTCTGGCGCGTAGGCACGGCCTTGGCCGGCTTGCGCTGCGGCAGCTGCGTGGTGAGGTTGTCGCGCAGGGCAACGCAGTCGTCGCGCAGGGGGCATACGCCGCAGCGTGGCCGGCTGCGCACGCAGACGGTTGCTCCCAGGTCCATGATGGCCTGGGTGTAGTCGGCGACACGCTGTTGCGGTGTATTGGTTTCCGCGTGCTGCCATAGCGTGCGTGCGGTCGCTGTGCTGCCCGGCCAGCCTTCGACACCGTGGTAGCGGCTGAGCACGCGCTTGACGTTGCCGTCGAGGATGGCGCAACGCAGTCCCCAGGCCTGGGCCATGATGGCGCCAGCGGTGGAGCGGCCTATGCCGGGCAGGGCGGCCAGGGCGTCGAGATCCTGTGGCAGCTCGCCGTCGTGCCGTGACATGCACAGTTTTGCTGCTTTGTGCAGATTGCGCGCACGGCTGTAATAGCCCAGGCCCGACCACAGTCCCAGCACCTGGTCCTGCGGCGCGGCGGCCAGCGCGGACAGATCCGGCAGGGCGGCGACGAAGCGCTCGAAATAGCCCACGACGGTGGCGACCTGGGTCTGTTGCAACATGATTTCCGATAGCCAGACGCGGTAAGGCGTGCGCGGTGTCTGCCAGGGCAGGTGCTTGCGGCCGTGATGGTCGAACCAGTGCAGCAGCCGCGGCGCGAGCGGGTTGCCGGCGGTGCTCATGGCGGCGTGGCGCTGTCGATGCGCAGACCTTCGATGCTGACGCCGTCGAGCTGCAGGCGTTGCAGGCGCAGGTTGCCGGGGAGCGGCGGCAACACCAGCGCGTCGCTGTCGGCTGCGGCCAGCGCGGTCCACCAGCGCCGCAGCTGGTGCAGGTCGATCGCGCCGTCGAAATCCAGTCCGCTGGCTACGGGTTTTCCGTCACGCAGGATTTCGGCACCGCGCAGCAGCAGGTGCAGGGAAAGGTCGGGCATGGCGGCTTCGCCGGGCTGGTCCAGCCAGCGCCGCAATGCGGCCAGTTCCAGCCGTGGTTGTACCAATTGCAATTGTTCGATGACCAGGCGGGAATCGCGCAGGCTGCTCCAGGGCAGGCTGACGTCGAGCTGTTGCGCGCCCAGCAGCGCTTGCGTATCGCCGGGCAGCTTCAGCTGCACGTCCAGCAGCTGCAGATGCAGGCGAGGCCATACGCGATAGCGCGGCGTGCCGGAAAAGGCGAGTTCCAGGCCCAGGCGGCTGCGCGCCTGCTCGGCCAGCAGCGCAGCGACGCGTTCGGGCTGGGCCAGATACTGGATCGCGATGGCCAGGCCTACGGCAAGCAACAACAGCAACAAAGCTGCAAACTTCAGAAGCCGACGCCAGCGCATGGATGCCAAAAAGTGGATTGATGGATATTCAACGGCCATGCATAATGCGCAGGCCGTCACGACTATCCAGGATGGAGCGTCCGACGGCGCTACTCGCGCCCAAGCTGGCCCCCCTGGCGGAAAGCGTGAGCGGACGTGGCGGCGAGCAATCGCCGCCACGTCCACCTTTTGTACTTTCCCATTTCTGCACTGTGCTCACGCGCCGATCGCGCCCGGCAGCAGGCCGTCGACGAAGGCGGTCGCGTCGAATTCGCGCAGGTCGTCCAGGCTTTCGCCCAGGCCGACGAAGCGCACCGGCAGACCGAATTCCTTGGCCAGGGCGAAGATCACGCCGCCCTTGGCGGTGCCGTCGAGCTTGGTCACCACCAGGCCGGTCACGCCGATTGCGGCGCGGAACTGGCGTACCTGGTTGATCGCGTTCTGGCCCGTGGTGCCGTCGATGACCAGCAGCACTTCGTGCGGCGCCCCGGCGTCGATCTTGCCGAGTACGCGACGGATCTTGCCCAGCTCATCCATGAGACCGGTCTGGGTATGCAGGCGCCCGGCGGTATCGGCAATCAGCAGGTCGAGGTTTTTCGATCGCGCCGACTGCAAGGCGTCGAAGATCACGCTGGCGGCGTCCGAGCCCGATCCCTGCGAAACCACCGGCACACGGTTGCGTTCGCCCCAGGTCTTGAGCTGTTCCACGGCCGCGGCACGGAAGGTGTCGCCAGCGGCGAGCATCACGTCCAGGCCCTGCTGCTGGTAGCGCCGGGCCAGCTTGCCGATGGTCGTGGTCTTGCCGACGCCGTTGACGCCGACCATCAGGACGACGAACGGCTTGTGCTGCGTCGCCATGACCAGCGGCTGGGCGATGGGCTGTACCAGGGCGATCAGCGCCTGGCGCAGCGCGGCCAGCAGCTGGTCGGCATCGGCGAATTCGCGCCGGTTCAGGCGCTTGCGCAGGGATTCGACCAATTCGGTGCTGGCGCTGATGCCGACGTCGGCCGTGATGAGTGCGGTTTCCAGCTCTTCCAGCAGGTCTTCGTCGAGCTTGGGCTTGCGCGAGAACAGCGTGCCGAGGCTGCGCGCGAACGCGCTGCCCGACAGGCGTTCGCGCCAGCTGCGCCTGGCCGGCGCACTGGTCTCAGCAGCAGGCGGGGTTTCTTCTTCCAGCGGCGGCAACGGCGGCGGCGTGACGGCGGCGGGCACCGGTTCGACGGCGGCCGGCGCTGCCGGCTCCACGGCGGCGAATTCGGCCGGTGCACTGGCGACGGCACCGGCTTCGGGCAATGTTGCAATTTCGCTCAGTTGGGCGTTGTCGGCAGCTGCGGATAACGCTTCGGCCAGACTGGTTTGCGTGGCGAGCGTAGCCGGCACCGGCGTCTCTTCCGGCTTGGGCTTCTTCTTCCAGAACTTGAACATTAGGCGGGAAATTCATCGAGAATATCGCGCCATGCTACCACCGACCCGCCGCACCTCCGTCCGGCCTGCACGCGCGCCAGCCAAAGCTGCCGCAGCGCCCGGCAAGATCCGCATCATCGGCGGCCATTTGCGCAATTCGCGCCTGGCCGTGCCCGATCTGCCCGGGCTGCGGCCGACGCCCGAGCGCGTGCGCGAGACCTTGTTCAATTGGCTGAATGCCTATGTGGGCGGTGCGCGTTGCCTGGATCTGTTCGCCGGCACCGGCGCACTGGGCATGGAAGCGCTGTCCCGCGGCGCGGCCGAAGTGGTTTTCGTCGAGCGCGATGCCGGCGCGGCTGCGGCACTGCGCGACAACCTGCTGCGGCTGAAGCAGGCGCGCGGCCGCGTGGCCAACGACGATGCGCTGGGCTGGCTGCGGCGTGAAACGTCTA
This sequence comes from Tahibacter aquaticus, assembly GCF_004363655.1. Classification (GTDB taxonomy): domain Bacteria; phylum Pseudomonadota; class Gammaproteobacteria; order Xanthomonadales; family Rhodanobacteraceae; genus Tahibacter; species Tahibacter aquaticus. The sequence continues at coordinate 206,916 of NZ_SNZH01000013.1, read as the reverse complement.
CCTTCGACCTGGTCTTCCTCGATCCGCCATTTGCGGCCGGGCTATGGGCCGAGGCTGCGAATCTGTTGCAGCAGCGCGGCTTGCTCGCGCCGGCGGCGCTGATCTATGTGGAATCTCCGGCCGACATCGAGCCGCCGTTGCCGGCCGACTGGCTGTTGCACCGGCAGGGACGCAGCGGCGAGGTCAGGCATGTGCTCTATCGCCGCGGCGCGGCCTTGGCTTAAGCTTGGACGGTTAAGTTCCCAGCCCACGGTTGTTATTGCCAATGGCCCGTATCGCGGTTTATCCCGGCACATTCGATCCGATCACGAATGGTCATATCGACCTGGTCAGTCGGGCGGCGCCACTGTTCGAACGCGTCGTCGTCGGCGTCGCCGACAGCACCAGCAAGGGGCCGTGCTTCACCCTGGACGAGCGCATAGCCCTGGCGCGCCTCGCCCTGGCCGGCATGCCGAATGTGGAAGTCCGCGGATTCTCCGTGCTGCTGGCCGATTTCGTGCGCGAGATCGGTGCCGGTGTGATTCTGCGCGGACTCCGGGCGGTGTCGGATTTCGAGTATGAATTTCAGCTCGCCAGCATGAACCGGCATCTGATTCCCGAGGCGGAAACCTTGTTCCTTACTCCTGCGGAGCAGTACAGCTTCATTTCTTCTTCGCTGGTACGCGAAATCGCCCGCCTGGGCGGCGACGTTTCCGGGTTCGTGCATCCGGCCGTGCAGCAGGCATTGCGCCAGCGTTGGCGCAGCAATTGACGTTCCAGGTTTTTCCCCTTCCCATGCAGGTGATTCCCATGCGCAAGTTTCTGCAAGCTGCCCTGATCGGCATCGTTTCCACCCTCGCCCTGGCCGCCTGCGACAAGAAGGAAGCCGAAGCGCCGGCGCCGGTCGCGGTCGAAGTGAAAATGCCCACCACCAGCACCGATCGCCCGGCCTGGAAGGCGTATCTGGTCGACGTGGTCAAGCGCAACATGAGCGGTGTGACCTCGGGCCGTCCGTACATGTACTTCGTGCCGGGCGGCGAAGAGCAGGCGCTGCAGGACGAGCGCATCAACCAGCTGGAAAACGTGCGCACCGTTGTGGCGCGCACCGTGCTGCCGGGCAACATGATGGCGTTCGGCGGTCCGGATTCGAAGCTGACCGGCGACCTGATCATCGACGCGTTCAAGGATGCCAAGGCCGGCGCGTTCAAGGACGTGATCGTGCTGTTCATCGGCGCCGCCGCCGACCAGCCCCGGGTGCAGGAAGCCGTTGCGGCGTCGGGCGCAACCTTCCGCTTCGTTGAAATGAAATAAGCGAGCAAGCGGGCGCCGGGCGGGCAGCTTGATAGCCGCCTGCCCGGCGCCACTTGTTGCCGAATGGCCCTTAAAATTACCGAACTCTGCGTCAACTGCGACGTCTGCGAACCGGTCTGCCCGAACAAGGCGATCGCGATGGGGCCGGAGATCTACGAGATCGCGCCGTCGCGCTGCACCGAATGCGTCGGCCACTACGAAGTACCGCAATGCATAGAAGTCTGCCCGGTGGAGTGCATCCTGGTAGATCCCGCGCATACCGAGTCGCGCGATGAACTTCTGCACAAATATGCGGAGCTGACTCAACCGGAGAAGACCGCATGATGCAATTGCGCCGCTATTTCCTGGCCTGTGTGCTGGTTCTGGCCCTGCCCGTCCACGCGGCCGAGAAGCCGGGCAAGGCGGCCATCGCCAGCGCGCACAAGCTCGCCACCGAGGCCGGTTTCGAAGTGCTGGGCATGGGCGGCAACGCCTTCGACGCGGCAGTTGCCGTCAGTGCTGCGCTGTCGGTGGTCGAGCCGCAGAGCTCGGGCATAGGCGGCGGTGCGTTCTTCCTGCTGCATCGCGTGTCCGACGGACGGCAGGTGATGCTGGATGCGCGCGAGATGGCGCCGGGTGCAACCGACGCCAGACAATACCTCGACGCCAAGGGCGAGCTGGACCGGGACAAATCGGTGAACGGCCCGCTGGCGGCCGGTATTCCGGGCGAACCCGCGGCGCTGGTCTGGATGGCTGAACACTACGGCAAGCTGCCGCTGAAGAAATCGCTGGCGCCGGCGATACGCCTGGCCCGGAACGGTTTCGCGCCGGATGCCCGCAGCCTGATGTTTCTCGGGCTGCGCAAGGACGTCATTGCGCGCGATCCGGGCGCGAGCGCGCTGTTCCTGCCCAAGGGGACGGTGCCGGTGCAGGGCTGGGTGCTGAAGAATCCGGACCTGGCCAAGACTCTGGAGATTATCGCCGACAAGGGCCATGCAGGTTTCTACAGCGGCGAGTACGCGACGAAGCTGGTCGACGGCGTAAAGAAAATCGGCGGCAACTGGAGCCTGGACGATCTGGCCCGCTACCAGGTCAAGGAGCGCGAGCCCATCGTGTTCCAGTACCGCGGCCACCAGGTGGTTACTGCGCCGCCGCCGTCGTCGGGCGGCATTGCGCTGGCGGAAATGTTGAACATTCTGCAAGGCTACGATCTTTCCAAAATACGCGGCGTGGAACGCACGCATCTGGTGGTCGAGGCCATGCGCCGTGCCTATCGCGACCGCGCCGAATACCTGGGCGATCCGGATTTCGTGAAAATGCCCGTGGCTGAGCTGATCAGTCCGCTGTATGCCGCCGGCCTGCGAGCTTCGATCCATCCGAAGAAAGCCACGCCCAGCGACAGCCTGCCCGGCTTCATGGCACCGGCGCAGGGCACCGACACCACGCATTTCTCCATCATTGATGCGGATGGCAATCTGGTTGCCGCGACGCAGACGGTGAATCTGCCCTACGGCGCCGCTGTGGTGGTGCCGGGCACGGGTTTCCTGCTCAACAACGAGATGGACGATTTCGCGCTCAAGGCCGGCGTGCCCAACGCCTACGGCCTGGTCGGCGGCGACGCGAATGCGCCCAGGCCGTACCGGCGGCCGCTGTCGTCGATGACGCCGACTTTTGTCGTGGGTCCAGAGCGAACGCTGGTCATCGGCACGCCCGGCGGCAGCCGCATCATCACCATGGTGCTGGAAGGCATCCTGGCCTGGTTCGACGGCGATGCGCCGCAGAAGCTGGTGGACAACAAGCGCTATCACCACCAGTTCCTGCCCGACGTCATTTCCATCGAGAAAGACACCTTCAGCCTGGACGAGCGCAAGCAGCTGCAGCAGATGGGCCATACCTTGAGCGAAGGCGAGCGTCCCTGGGGCTTCATGAATGCGGTCGACTGGAACCGGCAGAGCGGCGAACTGCGCGGCGGCAGCGACTCGCGCGGCGTATCGGGTACGGCGCTGGTCAAATAAGCCAGGCGCTGCCGCGGCGCGCCCAGCATTCGGAGTCAGGCAATGAAACTGTGGTCCCTGCTGGGCAATTCGCAGAAACTCGACGGCGGCGCCATGTTTGGCAACGTGCCGCGTCCCATGTGGGAAAAGTGGATAAAGCCCGATGCCGACAACCGCATCCCGCTGGCCTGCCGCTGCCTGCTGGTGGATGGGCTGGACGGCAAGCGCGTGTTGTTCGAAACCGGCATAGGCGCGTTTTTCGAACCCAGACTGCGCGAGCGCTTTGGCGTGGTCGAGTCGCGCCATGTGCTGCTGGATTCGCTGCAGGCCGCGGGTTTCGGCGATGCCGACATCGATGTCGTCGTGCTGTCGCATCTGCATTTCGACCATGCCGGTGGCCTGCTTGCCGCACATGAGCCGGGCCAGCCGCCGCGGCTGCTGTTTCCTGACGCGACCTACCTGGTCAGCCGCGAATGCTGGGAGCGTGCACGATCGCCGCACCCGCGCGACCGCGCTTCGTTCATTGCAGAGTTGCAGCCCTTGCTGGAAGCGTCCGGCCGGCTGGAAATCGTCGATGGCGAGTATTCGCAGGCGCTGGGCCGCTCGGTACGCTTCGAATACAGCGACGGCCATACTCCGGGCCTGATGCTGGCGCAGATCGGTGGCGACGGCGGCGTGGTGTTCTGTGCCGACCTGATTCCGGGCCGGCCCTGGGTACATCTGCCGGTGACCATGGGCTATGACCGCTATCCGGAAATGCTGATCGACGAGAAGCGCCGCTTTCTCGAAGACAAGCTGGCGCGTGGCGTGCGTCTGTTCTTCACCCACGATGCGGAATGCGCGCTGGCGCGTGTGGTGCGCGACGACAAGGGAAAATTCGGCACCGCTGACGAACTGGCCGAATTGACCGCGCTGGCGGCGTGAACTAGTTTTCGCTGTGGTCCATTCCAATCGAGGCAGTAGTCATGAACAAGTGGATTTGTGGTTTGGCGATTGCGCTTGCGGCCGGCGCGGTGCAGGCGCACGAAGGTGCCCACGGCGGGCATGCACAGGCACCCGCACAGAGGCCGACTCCGGTCGCCACGGGCAAGGGCGGCGCCTACTACGGCACCATCATGCCAACCGGCGAGCCGGTGATGATTTCCAAGGCGGCAGCGCAGCCGGAACAGCACAGTGCCGCGCCCCAGGCTTTCCAGGGCCGCATCACCGAGGTGTGCCAGAAACAGGGCTGCTGGATGGTGCTGGAAGACGGCGGATCCTTCGCCCGCGTGTTCATGAGCGGACACAGTTTCAGCGTCCCCAAGGATGCGCGCAGCACAGCTGTGGTCTACGGCAAGCTCAGCGTTAAGAAGCTGGACGAAAAGGAAATGCAGCACCTTGCCAGCGAAGGCAGCAAGCCGAAGCCGCAGGAATTGCAGATCGACGCAAGCTCGGTATGGATTGCCGGTGGCTGAAGCGCCGCCGGCAGCGTTCGAATACTGGCGGACTCAGCCGCCCGGGTGTTCGAGGAAATACAGGCCGGCAAATACTTTCGGGTCTACCGCATAGCCGCTGGCTGCCTTGTCGAGCAGCCAGCGTGCTGCCTCGTGGCGCGGAATTTCGTGCACGGTAATGTTTTCGCCCGCCACGCCGCCACCGGCGTGTTCGCGCACCAGATCGAAGGCATGTACCACGGCGACCGTCTCGGTACTCATGCCCGACGAACTGGGACCAGTGAAATAGTGTTCGAGGCGGCCGCAGCGGTAGCCGGTTTCCTCCAGCAGTTCGCGCCGCGCGGCTTCCAGCAGGTGCTCTTCGCCATTGCCAGGCTCGTCGCCGACCAGGCCGGCGGGCAGTTCAATCGCCAGCTGGCGCAGCGGCTCTCGCCATTGCTCGACGAAGATGACCTTGTCTTCCGGCGTGCAGGCGATAAGGATGACCGCGCCGCCCGGATTGGTGCGCTCGGCGTATTCCCACTTGCCGCGCTTGCACAGCCTTAGCCAGCGTCCGTTGAAAAGTACCTCGGTTTCGTCCATCGTTGCCTGTTCCTGCGCGTCCTGCCGGCCCGGAACCTATTCCCGGCACCTGCGGTCTGTGGCCCGCCTTTCTTCGATCTTCCGGACTTTCCGCATGAAACTTCAAGCCCTTGCCTATGCCGTGCTGAGCCTGTGCGCGGCCGCCGCCGCCCAGGCGCAGCAGCCTGCCGCCAAGCCCACCGCCGCGAACAAGGCGCCGGCGGCAGCCGAATCGCCGGATGCGGCGCGCCAGCGCGCTGCGGAGAATCTCAGTGAACAGCAGATCAAATCCACCAGTAACCGCGAAGCGCTGACCAAGCTGGCCCAGTTCTACAACGGCCGCGACCTGCCGCGCTTCATCTGGGCTATGGAACGCCTGGTCGAGCTTTACCCGAATTCCGGCGCCTTGCGCCTGCAACTGGCCCAGGTCTATGCCGGCCAGGGCGACAAGAGCCGCACCTACGACGCCTTGCTGAAAATGCAGAACCTCGGCTTTGCCTATCCGGTGGGCAACGACCCGGTATTTGCCAAGGTGCACGGCACCAAGGTATGGGACTACGTGGTCGCCAACCTCGATGCCAACGCCAAGCCCTTCGGCGAAGGCAAGGTCGCGATGCAGCTGCCCAAGGGCGATACCTTGCTCGAAGCCCTCGCCTGGGATGCCAAGCGCAAGCAGCTGCTGGTCGGTAGCGCCCGTGACGGTGCGATCTACCGTGCCGGCAGCGACGGCAAGCTCAGCGAGTTCATCAAGCCCGATGTGGCCAACGGTCTTTACAGCGTGCTCGACCTCAAGGTCGATGCCGCCAACGACGTGCTCTGGGTCGCCAGCTACGGCGCGCCGGTCTACAAGTCGTATACCGCCGACATGGTCGACAAGTCCTACCTGCTCAAGTACAGCCTTTCCAGCGGCAAGCAGCTGGGCAAGTACGCGATCGGCGACAAGGCCGGACATCTGTTTGCCTACGTCAGCGTAGCCGGCGACGGCCGCGTCTATGTGGCCGATCCGGCGCGGCGCGAAATCTACAAGCTCGACGGCGACAAGCTTGCCCTGGTCACGAGCAACCCCAGCCTTACCGGCATCAGCGGCCTGGCCGTATCCGGCGATGGCCGCAATCTGTATTTCGCCGATCCGGCCCTGGGTCTGTTCGGCATCGACCTGTCCACCGGCAAGCCTTTCGGTGTCAACCATTCGCCGGAAACGCTGGTCGTCGGCGGCGTGTCTTCGCTGTTCTGGTATGACGGCTGCCTGATACTGGTGCAGGACAACATGATGCCGCAGCGCGTGATGCGACTGAAGCTGGACAAGGACGGCCGCAATGTGACCGCGGCAATGCCGCTGGAAGCCGCCAAGCCGGATTTCGACCTGCTCGGCAACGGTGCCGTGGCCGGTGACGATTTCTATTTCGTTACCAACAGCCAGCGCGATCTGTACGACAGCCACGGCGTGCTGGCCGACGAAAAGATGTTGCAGCCGACCAAGGTCTACAAGACCAGCCTGCGCTTTGCCTGGGACATGCCCGGCATTTCGGCCGGCGCGAAACCGATTCCGACCGGTCCCGATTCGAAGATGATTTACCAGGCCCCGGGCGCGGACAAGAAGGTTGAAAGCGACAAGAAGCCGACGGACAAATAAACCGGAACCGCCCGATCGCTACGCAGAACGGCCGCCTTCAGGCGGCCGTTCCTGTTTGCGGATCAGGCCAGCTGGCGGATGCGCGAGCGCGTCAGCGGGCCGAAGCGCAGCTGTTCCAGCAGGTGTTCCGCATCGGCCAGGTCGGGGGCGTTGCGGGCGAAGCTGTCCGCTTTGGCCGGGACCGGACAGTCGCAGGCGATGCCGGTAAGGCTGCGGCTGAGGTGCGCGGCCGCTGCGCCGGCTTTGAGCTTCGCATGGGCTGCCGCCGCACCGCGGAAACGCAGAAACGGAATTTCCTCGATGCGCGCGTAGATTGCGTCAAGGCTGCCGAAATGCGCGAGCAGGGTGGCGGCGGTCTTGGCGCCGATGCCGGCAACGCCGGGAATGTTGTCGACCGCATCGCCGGTCAGGGCGAGGTAGTCGGCAACCTGGTGCGGATGCACGCCCAGGCGCTCTTTTACACCCTGCATGTTCCAACGTATGTTCTTGGAAAAATCCCAAAGTTCGTCGTTGTCTGCGATGAGCTGGCCGAAATCCTTGTCGGCCGACACGATGACGGCGCGAAACTGCTGCGGACGCAGGGCATGGACTACGCTGCCGATCAGATCGTCGGCTTCGTAGAACACGTCGCTGAGCACGCACATGCCCAGCGCGGCAGCGATGCGTTTGCAATAAGCGAACTGGAATTTCAGTTCTTCCGGCGGCAGTTCGCGATTGGCCTTGTATTCGGGGTAGATCGCGTTGCGGAAGGAACTGGTCAGCGATTCGTCGAACGCGACCGCCACGTGCGAGGGCCGCGTCTTTTCGATGAACTCGAGCAGGAAGCGGGTGAAGCCGTAGACCGCGTTCACCGGCCGGCCATCGACGTCGAAGAATTCCGGCGGCACTGAGTGCCAGGCGCGGAAAACGTATAGGCTGGCATCGACCAGGTGGATGGTGGCCTGGCTCATCTAGCCCTGCCATTCGCTGATGAGGCTGCGGTGATCCGGTCGCAGGCGCTCCGGCGCCGCTTCCTTGGCGCTGCCGATATGCACGAATGCAGCCAGGCGTTCGTTGTTCTTCAGGCCCAGCGCCGTGAGGATTTCCGCGTCGTAGGCGGCCCAGCCGGTCAGCCATTGCGCGCTATAGCCCAGGCCCTGGGCGGCTAGCAGCAGGTTGTAGGCGACGCAGCCGGCAGTGAGCAACTGCTCCTGCGCCGGCACTTTGGATTGCTGGTCGTCGGGACTGAACACCACGGCGACGATCAGTGGGGCGAAGCTGAAACGGTCGCGGTCCTTCTCCACCAGGGCCGGTGCCGTATCCGGGTTGCGCGCCAGCGTGGTGCGGGCAAGCAGGTTGCCCAGGTGCAGGCGCGCCTCGCCGCGAATCAGGATGAAGCGGAACGGCACCAGCTTGCCGTGGTCAGGCACGCGCACGGCGGCTTCGAGCAGGGCGTCCAGCTCGACCGGCGTAGGGCCAGGTTCGCCCAGCTGGCGCGAAGGCACCGAACGTCGTTCGTTGAGCAGTTTGAGCAGTGACATAGGGGGATTCGCCATAAGAATGCGGCAGTTTAGCAGGCCGCTACGCGCGCCTTCGCCGCTGCCGCGGCGCCGGGATGCGGCGAATCGGACGCGTTCCCGCGGATTTGTGGCAAATGGCGGCGGCCGATGGCGGCGCCCTCGGGGCAGGGCGGCGGCGCATTCGCGCTCATGGCATAAGTGCCGACTTACCTCCGCTACCGGCATGGGCTAGGATCAGGGGGCTTGGTACTGGGGAGTGGCACATGGCAGTGAACGTCGCGGTAGTTCGCGAGACGAGTTCCAACGAGCGCCGGGTAGCCCTGACGCCGGAAGTAGCGAAAAAGCTCAAAGGCAAGGGCGCGAGCGTGCTGATCGAGCAGGGCGCCGGCGATCCTGCCAGCTTTCCCGATGCGGCCTACAAAGATGCCGAAGTCGCCGGCGATGCCGCGGCCACGCTGGGCCGCGCCGATGTATTGCTCAAGGTGCAGCCGCCCAGCCTGGAAGAAATTGCGCAATTGCGCGAAGGCAGCGTGGTGATCGGCCTGCTGCAGCCGCATCTGGCGCCCGAACGCATCCGCGCGCTGCGCGACCGCAAGATCACCGCGTTCGCCATGGAGCTGCTGCCGCGCACCACGCGCGCGCAGGCCATGGACGTGCTGTCGTCCCAGGCCGGCGTAGCCGGCTACAAGGCGGTGCTGATCGCAGCCGAGGCCTCGCCCAAGTTCTTTCCCATGCTCACAACGGCGGCGGGCACGATACGTCCCTCCAAGGTGCTGATCGTCGGTGCCGGCGTGGCCGGCCTGCAGGCCATCGCGACGGCGCGCCGTCTTGGCGCCCAGGTGGAAGGCTTCGACGTACGTCCGGAAACCAAGGAACAGATCGAGTCGCTGGGCGCGAAATTCCTCGATCTGGGGGTCAGTGCCGCCGGCAGCGGCGGCTACGCCCGCGAGCTGACCGCCGAGGAGCGCGAACAGCAGCAGCGTGCCCTGGCCGAGCACCTCAAAGGCATCGACGTCATCGTCACCACGGCGGCCGTGCCGGGGCGAAAGGCGCCGCGCATCATCTCCACCGCGATGGTCGAAGGCATGAAGCCCGGCGCCGTCATCGTCGACATTGCCGCGGAAACGGGCGGCAATGTGGAATTGTCCGAAGCGGGCAGGACCGTCGTGTCGAAAAACGGCGTCAGCGTCATCGGTCCGGTGAATCTGGCGTCGAGCGCGCCCATCCACGCCAGCGAAATGTATTCGCGCAACCTGTTCAACTTCCTTGAGCTGAGCCTCAAGGACGGCGCGCTGAACCTGGACTGGGACGACGAGCTGATTGCCAAGACGTGCCTCACTCATGCGGGCGAGATCCGCCACGAACCGACCCGCACCCTGGTGGACGGTTCATGAAGCAGCGGCCAAGGCGCTGCGGCGCCCTCGCAATGACGCTTCCCGGCCTGGTCCGGAAACACCTGCAACGCGTATCTGGGGAATGGACATGATCAGCGGTGAAATCGCCCTCTATCTCTTCATGCTCGCCGCCTTCACCGGGCACGAGATCATCAGCCGCGTGCCGGTGATTCTGCATACGCCGCTGATGTCCGGCTCCAACTTCGTCCACGGCATCGTGCTGGTCGGCGCGATGATCGCGCTGGGGGAGGCGACCACGCCGGTACAGCAGGTGATCGGCTTCATCGGCGTGTTCCTCGGCGCCGGCAATGCCGCAGGCGGCTATGTCGTGACCGAGCGCATGCTGGAAATGTTCAAATCGAGCAAGAAGGAAGGGGCGAAATAATGGACAAGGCTACGCTCCTGCATTACCTGGTCCAGGCAAGCTATTTCGCCGCGGCGGTGCTGTTCATCCTCGGCATCAAGCGCATGTCGTCGCCGGTGACGGCGCGAAGCGGCATCCAGTGGGCCGGCATCGGCATGCTGGTGGCGACGGTGGCGACGTTCTTCCACGGCAACATTGCCAATGTGCTGCTGATGGTGCTGGCGATCGGCATCAGCACGGTATTCGCCTGGGTTTCCGGCAAGAAGGTCGCGATGACCGACATGCCGCAGATGGTGGCGCTGTACAACGGCATGGGTGGTGGCTCGGCGGCGGCGATCGGTGCCGCGGCGCTGATCGGTGCCTCCACCGGCACGGGCCTGCACGTACTGAGCAAGGCGCAGATCGCGCTGGCCGTGATCGGAGCGCTGATCGGTTCCATCTCGTTTACCGGCTCGCTGATCGCTTTCGCCAAGCTGCAGGGCTGGATGGACAAGACCTTCCGCTTCAGCGGGCAACAGCTGGTCAACGGCCTGTTCTTCCTCAGCGCGCTGGGCTTGGGGCTGTCGCTGGTATTCCAGCTCAATACCAGCGTCGTGATCGGCTTTTTCGCCGTGTCGCTGTTGTTCGGTGTGCTGATGACGTTGCCGATCGGCGGCGCCGACATGCCCGTGGTCATTTCGCTCTACAACGCTTTTACCGGCCTGGCTGTCGCTTTCGAAGGTTATGTACAGGGCAATGTGGCGCTGATCATCGCCGGTACGGTAGTCGGTGCGGCGGGCACCCTGCTTACGCGCCTGATGGCCAAGGCCATGAACCGCTCGATCAGCAATGTGCTGTTCTCCAATTTCGGCGGAGGCGGTGGCGGCAGTACGGAGATCGCCGGTTCGCAGAAAGCGGTGGAAGCATCCGATGCGGCATCGATGCTGTACATGGCGGAGAAGGTCATCATCGTGCCGGGCTACGGCATGGCCGTGGCCCAGGCGCAGCACAAGATCTGGGAACTGTCGCAGCAGCTGATCAAACGCGACAAGCAGGTCAAGTTTGCCATCCATCCGGTAGCGGGCCGCATGCCCGGCCATATGAATGTGTTGCTGGCCGAAGCGGGCGTGCCCTATGACCTGATTGCCGATATGGAAGACATCAATCCAGAGTTTTCCACCTGCGACGTGGCCATCGTGATTGGCGCGAACGATGTGGTGAATCCGGTGGCAAAGACCGACAAATCGTCGCCGATCTACGGTATGCCGATTCTCGACGTGATCAATGCGCGACAGGTGATTGTGATCAAGCGCGGCAAGGGAGCAGGCTTTGCCGGTATCGAGAATGCGCTGTTCTACGCGGAAAACTGCCGCATGCTGTATGCCGATGGGCAGGAAGCCGCCAATCGCCTGATTGCGGAGCTGAAGGCCATCGATTCGGGTGGTGGTCACTAAGGGGAGTGCTTAGCTCCTTGTACTCGACTGCTTGCTTCCCTAAGCGGACGGGCTATTGGCCGGCAAGGGCAGGCAGTCCTTTCGTACAGAACGGGTGAGATAGAAGCTGAATCCCAACGTTCAGTGGGTTGCAAGATCCGATAACTGTTTTTGTATACAAAAGGCCGCCTCAGGGCGGTCTTTTTCTTTGCGGCTGCCGTATCGCGTCGCGAATGCTGGCGGGGCAGGCATGTGGACGGGGAGCATCACTGGTTCGCTGCCCAGGGCGAAGATCACTAGGTGCGCGGTCACGCGGTCCATGCCGATACACGCTGTGGCGGGACAGTAAGTCCGGTTTGCGGACTAGGGGGAGAGCTTGTCGTAGCGCCTGCCGCGGCTGGTAGTGGATTGTGCTCGCGCATCTGCCCGAATGGCTGCGGTGGCGATGCGCCCGTTAGAGGCGTGGCGATACGCCGCAATTCCCTCTTATCGCAGGCACAAAAAAAGCCGCGCGGCTTGCGCCGCGCGGCTTTTGTTTTGCATCAGCTTGCGCCGATTAGAACTTCACACCAGCACGCATCCAGTAGTAGCGACCCATGGTGTCATAGGTGCGCTCGTCGGTGTTGCCGTTGAAGCCGTACTGCCACAGCACCGGAGCCTGCTTGTCGAACACGTTGTCGACGCCGACTTCGAGAGTCGTGTGGATCGGCTCGATGTTATAGCCGAACTGCAGGTTGTGGTACGTGTAGGCACCCGTACGGTAGCCACCCAGCGCCGCGGTCGGGGCAATGGTGGTGCCCGCATCCGGGGAGTCGCTGGTCGCCACTTCTTCGCCGAAGCGGGTCGGGCCGATGTAGCGAGCGCGCCACGAAGCATCGAAGTTACCCATGTTCCACGCCAGGGTAGCGATACCGCGGAGGCGAGCGTAGTTACCGTCGCCGCCCGAAGCCGAGCTGTAGTACGAACCGGCGCCGGTGAAGCCGGTGCTGGGCACGCCTTCAACGCGCGTGGTGTTGTACTTCTGCAGGTAGGTGAAGTCCAACGCCGCGCGGAAGTTGCCGTACGCCGTTTCCGGCAGACGGTACTTGAAGCTGACGTCGATGCCGGAGGTGTCGACACGACCGATGTTGGCCAGACGGTCGTTGACGAACTCTACGTCGCCCAGGCCACCGGTCAGGGTGTCGCGGGAGAACAGGTCGCAGAAGCGGCCGGTGTTGAAGCACTGGTTCAGGATGGTCTGCGTACCCAGAGCACCGATGGTGTTCTTCAGGTAGATGCGCCATACGTCGACGGAGGTCGAGAATCCTTCCAGCCAGCTCGGGTCATACACAACGCCCCAGGTGAAGGACTTGCCTTCTTCCGGAAGCAGCTTGTCGTTGGAGCCGGACAGCGCGCTGGTCTGCTGCGTGGTCTGTACGAACGTGCCGCCCGGGATGCCGGCGCAAGCCGGATTGGAGCGACGCGGGTCGTTCGGAGTCAGGCCATCGCAAGGATCGTTGTAGGTCGCCGCATTCGGCGCAACGCCCGAGAACAGATCCGAGATGGTCGGCGAACGGAACACTTCGGCGACGGTGCCGCGTACCAGCAGGTCGTCGAGCGGACGCCATTCAATACCGATCTTCGAGTTGGTGGTATCACCGAACGCCGAATAGTCGGAGTAACGCGAACCCAGGGTGAAGTTCAGCGACTTCGCCAGGAACACGTCCTTCAGGACCGGGATGAAGAATTCGACGTAGAACTCGCGAACGCTCAGCTCGCCCGAGCTGGCGGCGGCGCAGGCGTCACGGGCGGTCAGGCAGTTACCGATATCGTCGGTAATCAGCGAGGACGCGTCCGGCTGCGAGTACTGGTAGTCCTTGCGGTATTCGCCACCGAACGCGACGCTGAGGGCGCCGGCCGGCAGTTCGACGATTTCGCCAGTCAGGTTGAAACGGGCGATCTTTTCGTTCGAATAGTCCTGGTTGGACGGATTCACAGCCAGAGCCTGCAGAGCCGCCAGGTTGGCGCGGCCAGCCGGGGTGCTGGCGTCGAGGCCGAGGAAGTTGATCGGCGTACAACCGGCGATGATGGCGCCCTGGGTACCGCAACGGGCGATGCCGTCGGCGTCGATGAAGGACGGGCCCGAAGCGTCAGCCACTTCGCGCTTGCGGTAGTAGCCGGTCAGGCTCGACTTCTGGTTGGTGCGCGCCCAGCTGATGCCGGCGTCCCAGTTCCAGGTGTCGCCGAAGTTGCCACGCAGACCGGTGTTGAGCTGGTCGGCCTGGGTGCTGAAGTTGCCGATGCGGTTGCCCGCGACCGACATGCGGATACCGCCGGAGTTGATTGCAACGCCGAACGGGTTGTAGATGCTGTTCGCTGCAATGACCACGCCCGACTGCGAAGCGCCGAGGATCAGCGGCAGCGGAGCGAGCTGGTAGTTCGAACGGGTCTTGTTGGTGAACGCTTCGAAGTAGGCTTCGACGTTGTCCGAGATGCGGTAGTTGCCCGCAGCGAACATGCCGGCGCGTTCCGACGGAGTCAGTTCGAGGTTGAACGGCGAGTAGTCGTAAGTGTCGTTGCCCGGGCCGGACGGCACGTAGCAGCGGAAATCGCTGGCACTGTTGCCCGGACGACCGGCAATACGCGTGATCTGGCCAGCGCCGGTGCCGCCGCAGTCAATGCCGGCAGCGAGCAGGGCTGCGCGACCCACCACGAAACGACCGTTCGGGATCGTTCCCGAGCCGAGGGCGTAGATCGATTCGCCGTTGTTGGCCAGGGCCGGATTCGAGAAATCACGGTCACCGGCGCTGACGGCATCCTGACGGTTGTAGGTCACGCCGACAACGAGGCTGCCACGGTCGCTGGAATGACCGATGGTGAGCGAACCACCCTTGCGCTCGCCGTCGTCACGATCGGACACGCCGTAGTCGAACGTCGCTTCCATACCCTGGAAGTCGCGACGGGTGATGAAGTTCACCACGCCACCGATGGCGTCGGAACCGTACACAGCCGAAGCGCCGTCCTTCAGGATTTCGATGCGCTCGACCATGTTGATGGGGATCGAGTTGACGTCGTTGTAGAACACGCGCTGGCCATTGACCAGCAGCAGCGTGCGGGCAGAGCCCAGGCCACGCAGAGAAACGGTGGAAGCGCCGCTGCCGCCGCCGTTGTTCACGGACGGGTTGGTTGCTGCGCCGGCAATCGACGGAGCTTCCTGCAGCAGGTCACCAATGGTGAGCTTGCCGGTCTTTTCGATGGCGGACTTGTCAATGACGAAGACCGGGCTCGAGGTTTCGAGGTCGACGCGGCGAATGCGCGAACCGGTGACGACGATCGTCTCCAGCGTTTCGCCCTTGTCGCCACCTTCATCCTGAGCGAAGGCCGGGGCGGCGGTGAGGCCTACAGCGGCCGCGGTGCCCACATAAAGGGCGTAGCGCACGGCGCGCAGAAGCTCGTTGCGGTTTTGTCTCATTACACTCTCCAACGTCAGAGTTGTGACACAGATCGGGACTAGTACTTTCCTTCCTGGAAAAGGCCAAGGAATAACCTGCCTAAGCCTCGGCAGCGGCCGATACTAACAACATTCGCAACGAGTGGGAATCCCTGTAGCTTATTTGCAACATTGCTGTGGTGGGGGTGTTGCAGCCTCTGCTTATCTAGCTGATATTAAAAAAGAAAAAGTGGTTTCAAAGTATCCTTTTGAGGGGGTTGAAAGCGACTTTTCGAATGCGGAAATTGCGCGCGCGCGTTGCGCCGATGCAGATTGTCTGGACGAAAACGTTAAATTCGGGGTTAACGGGAATATCACGAGCCGGGGCGATAACAGGACGGTACCGTCCGTTTTTCTTAACTTCGCCACGAATGGATAGGGTCTTTTATGTCTCTATTGTTCTTTGATGGGGCGTTTCACTCTGTCGGTCCGCATGGGCTGGCCGAGCTTACGGGCGGTATCTTGATTATTTGTCGATATTGTGAATTGCCGGGACGAGGGCTTCGCTTGTCGACAAAAGTGCGGTGTAGGAAGCGCGAACTTGCGTAGCGGGCTTCCAGGCGCGGCGGCTGAAGTGCGCTCGCCTTGGTGGTGGCGGAGACCGGCGGCTTTCGATGTACGCAGTGCACGAATGGGCTGCAGGGTTGGCCCCTCGGGCGTGGCCGTATGTACGCGGTCACTGCCTATGGCAGGGACGCCTGCTTGCCTTCGGTGGAATTGTCCGCGACAGGTTTGGCGAAATGGCTGCGTCTTTAGTTGTCAGGGCCCAAGACAGCAACTTTGCGTCTGTCAGTCGTCGCGGGGTTTGTCCGGTGCTGTGCCGGCTGACGGATTCGGACGGGGGCTAACGCTAAAGCTCACGCAACGACGCGTCAGAGATCCTGCTGGTACTGCACGTACGGCGTACGCGCCTGGCTATTGGCTTCGCTGCCACTAAGCGGGGGGCTGCTCAGCAGGTTCTGTGCACCGATACTGAGTTCTGCTCGCCAGGGCGTGTGCCAAGTGACGCCGAGGTCGATACCGGTCCAGCTCTGCGCGTCGTTGCCAAGCCCGCGCAGCGGATTGTGATAGCGGCCAGTGATGTTGGCGCTAAGCACGTTGCCGCCGACGCCGAGGCTGAGGGCGGTTTGCTGCCACAGGGGGCGCGTGCCGATCGGGTCCGGATTGAGGCGGATGCGGCCTATGCTGGCACCGAGATCCAGGCTTTGGTTGGGGCTGAAATACCAGCTACCACGAGCGCCCAATTGGGTGGAGTCGCTGAAACGGCCGAGGCTGTGGCTGGGAATTACCAGCTGCGGCAAGCTGATGGTGCCAGGTGCGGCCACGGCCGGCAAAGCAGAGTTCAATGCGGGTACCAGGCTGCGTGGCAAGGCTGGTTCCAGCCAGCTCAGGGCCAGGCCGAGGTCAATGCCGAAATTCGAGCCGCTCCAGCTCGCGCCGAGATTGCCGCCGAACCAGCTGTCGCGGCGGGCGTTTCTATGCGATGCGCTGCAGTCAGGATTGGCGATATCGAGATAGCTATTGGCCAGGCAGTCCAGCGCCAGGGTCGGTTCCGCCAATGCCAGTGGCGCCAGGGAGAGGCCGCCACGCAGGCCGACATGGTCGCTCAGGCGTACGCCGATACGGCCATCGAGCATTGACGTTGCATCGATAAGGCGCCAGTCGAGCGCGCTGCCTACTTGTGGCGAAGCCGGTGCGATCGGAGACAGCGGCGGGCTGGACTGGGCGACAGCAACCAGCAACCGGCCGTCGGGCGTACTCCACATGGGCACCAGGCGACTGGCATCGTTGGCCGAGCCCAGCGCCAGCAGGCGATCGAGTACGGCTTTCTGGTCGGCTTGTGCCGTATCCGCGACGACGTACTGCGCCGAAGCCGCAAGCGGCATCAGGGCAGTGAACGCAATGGCGGAAAGGAACTTGAGCATGTGAGCTTCGGGCCGGGTTGCAATCGGACTGGGCGGCGAAACGGAAGTTCCGCGTTCAGCGAGCATGGATACACGCCGAGTTTACAAAAAAGTAACGTCGAATGCTTGTCTTGCGTCACTGATCGGCGTGAATTCCGCGCATCCCGGCAATATCGTTAAACTGCGGCAGCCCAGCCGAGGCAGTATCGAGGTCGTATCGCGCATGTCCAGTCCCCTTTCCATCGGCAATGGAGCAGCGGCCAAGGCCGGCGGCTCCGATGCGATCGATTCCGCGCTGCAGCGCCTGCTGCAGGCCGTGGGGTGGGACGACGTAGGGCTGGCAGGCGTCGCATTCTGTACGGCGTTGCTTGGCGCCGGGCAGTTTCGCCTCGTCGATAGCGCTGCTGCCGGCGTTTTGCTGGCCCGGCACCTGGGCGTGCGCGGCGATCGTGTTGGCGTGGGTCTGCGGGTTCCGCCTATCGTGCTGGTCGATGCCGACGCACGCCAGGTGCGGGTATTGCAACCGCTGGGTGTGCCGGAGGCAACTACCGGCCTGCTCGATGCCTACGTATCGGCTGAGGCCTGGTCCAGTGCCGACTGGCAGGATAACTGGTCGCGGGCACTGGCTCTGCTGGATGCCAAGCTGGTCAGTGTGCGTGCCGCCGACAGCCTGCAGCAGGCGGTAATCCGGCTGGAACGTGCCGAACGCCTTCAGCGCGCCCTGTTCGCCATTGCCGACCAGGCCAATACCGACCGGGACATGTCGGAGGTAATGGCGACTCTGCATCGCATCGTCGGCAGCCTGATGTATGCGGAGAATTTCTATATCGCGCTGTACGAGCCCTCGCGACAGATCGTGCGTTTTCCGTATTTTGTCGACGTCGCCGATGCCGACGTGCCCGATCCGGCACGCGAGTTCTCGCTGCAGGAGCTTTACCGCAGCATGACCTGGCACCTGATCACCGGCGGCAAGGCATTGCGCGGCTCGGCCGAGATCATCGGCAAACAGGTCGAAGGGCCTATCGTCGAAATGGGGCCTGATTGCGTCGACTGGCTCGGCGTTCCGTTGCTGCGCGGCAACCAGGTGGTCGGCGGCATCGTGGTGCAGAGTTATCGCGAATCCGAGCGCCTGACCGAACAGGATCAGGCTCTGCTCACCTACGTCGCGCAGCACATACTGACTGCGCTGGAGCGCCGGCGCGCTCACGAGGAGCTGGAACAGCGCGTAGCTGAACGCACCGACGCGTTGCGGGAAGCCAATCGGGTACTGCAGCAGCAGGTGCTGGAACGGCAGCGTGGCGAGCGCCTGCAGGCGGCCTTGTTCCGCATCGCCGAGCTGGCCAACGCGACCGACAGCCTTGAAGAGTTCTATGCGGCGCTGCACCGGGTCATCGGCGGCCTGCTCAACGCGCGCAACTTCTATATTGCGCTGGCTTCCGACGACCTGGGCGAGCTGCGTTTCCCGTATTCGGTCGACGAATTCGACCACGAGCGGCGCACACGCACGCCGGGCCGTGGACTGACCGAGTTCGTACTCAATCGCGGTACTGCCTTGCTGGTTGATCGCAGCGGAATCGAGCGGCTGACCACGAGCGGTGATGTCACCAGCATCGGCACGCATTCCACCTGCTGGCTGGGCGTGCCACTGATCTGTGCCGACAAGGCCGTCGGTGTACTTGCCGTACAGAGCTATTCCGAGGACTACGGCTATACGCTGCGTGACCAGGAACTGCTGACCTTCGTGTCCTATCACATCGCCAATGCGCTGGAGCGAAAGCGCAATGCCGAGTCGCTCAAGTCGGCCTATGCCGAGCTGGAGCAGCGTGTGACGGAGCGCACCGCCGAGTTGGCAGCGGCCAATCGCGATCTGCGCGAGCAGATGGCCTATCGCGAGAGCATAGAGCGCCAGCTCAAGCACGAAACCCTGCACGATTCGCTGACTGGACTGCCCAATCGCACCTTGTTCCTGGAACGGCTGGAGCTGGCGCTGGATCGCTACCGGCGCGATCCGCGACAACCTTTCGCCGTCCTGTTCCTCGACCTGGACCGTTTCAAGGTGATCAACGATTCGGTCGGTCATCTGGTCGGCGACGACCTGTTGTACGAAGTGGGCGGCCGCATCGCCGGCTGTCTGGAAACCGGTGATGTCGCCGCGCGCCTCGGCGGCGACGAGTTCGCCATCCTGTTGCAGGACGTGTCCGAACCCGAGCGCGCTATCCATTTCGCCGCGCGCATCATCGATTCGTTGAATGCGCCGATTCGCCTTGGCGCCAAGGAAGTGTTCACCTCGACCTCGATCGGCATCGCACAGGCATCGCCGCGCTACTCCAAGGCGGAGGAACTGCTGCGCGACGCCGACGTCGCCATGTACCGGGCCAAGGCCGAAGGGCGGCATCGCTACGCACTGTTCGACGAACGCCTGCACCAGGAGGCGCTACGCCTGCTGGAAGTGGAAAACGACCTGCGCCGAGCCATTGCGCGCGGTGAGCTCGAGCCGTACTTCCAGCCCATCGTGCGTTTGTCCGACCGCAGCCTGGTCGGCTACGAAGCCCTGGTGCGCTGGCGTCATCCGGAACGCGGCGTATTGCTGCCCAGCGAGTTCCTGCCGGTGGCCGAAGACAGCGGTTCTGCCGAGCAGATCGACTGGCAGATGTTCGAGCGCGTCTGCGCCATCGCGCCGGCGCTCACTGCCCAGGGCGGATTCATCAGCATCAATCTGACCGCGCGGCATTTCCGCATGAACGAGCTGGATCGCGAACTGTTCGCCATCCTCGACAACAACGGCGTGATGCCCAGCCGCATCCGCATCGAGGTGACCGAGCGTGCGCTGCTGGAAAACCCGGCCCAGGTGATGCAGATCCTCGACGGCCTGCGTCGCCGCGGCATCAGCGTGGCGCTGGACGATTTCGGTACCGGTTATTCCAGCCTGAGTTATCTGCACCAGTATCCGTTGCAGGCCTTGAAGATCGACCGTTCCTTCGTCGCTCAGATGCGGCCCTACGACGACGGCAGCTCCAGCGCCGTTGTCCGGGCGATCCTGGCCATGGCCGGATCGCTCGGCATGCAGGTCATTGCCGAAGGCATAGAAACCGAAGAACAGCAGCAGGCGTTGGAAGCACTGGGCTGCGAGTTCGGCCAGGGTTTCCTGTTTGGCCGGCCGCAGCCTGCCGAACATTGGCTGGGCAGCACGCTCGACTGAGACCCGTCGTTGCCGGCGCTGCAGCCCTCACGTTCGATGCCGGCGCGGGCCAGCTCAATGCGTACTTTCCGACCCTGGCGCTTCGGGTAGATCGCGCAATACCTGTTCCAGGTCGATGCGGTCGAAGTGGTAGCGCGTATTGCAGAACTCGCAGGTGACTTCGATGCGTCCGTCGGGCTGCACCGCCGCCTCGCTTTCGACCCGGCCGAGATTGCGCAGCACGGCAGCCACGCGTTCCCGGCTGCATTGGCAGCCGAAGTGCAGTTCGCGCTGGCCGGTGATTTGCACGTTCTCTTCGTGGAACAGGCGCAGCAGCACCTGTTCCGGTGTCAGCTGCAGCAGCTCGGCTTCGCTCAGCGTGGCGGCCAGGTGGCGCACGCGATTCCAGCCGTCCGGATCGGTTTCGCCGTTGCCGCCGGCCTGGGCCAGTGGCTGCAGGATCAATGCCGCGGCGCGGCCGCCGGCGCAGGCCAGCTGAATGCGGCTGGGCAATTGCTCGGAGCGCTCGAAATAGCTTTCGAGCAAATGTGACAGCGAGCCGTGCTCCACCGGGACCAGGCCTTGGTGGCGCTGGCCGGTGGCGGAGTTGTCGATGGTGATGGCCAGCAGCGGCTGGTCCAGGTCGGCCAGATCGATGCGCTCGGCGATGTCCTCGCGCCACTGGGCCAGGCCACGCAGGCGGCCGCCGTCGTTGCATTCGGTATACAGCAGGCTCAATGCGTCGTTGCTGCGCAGTTGCAGCGACAGGGCGCCGCTGAGCTTGATGGTGCCGGCCAGCGCCGCGGTCGCGGCCAGGGCCTGGCCGAGCAGGCTGGCTACCGTGGCGGGATAGTCGCTGCGGCTGGCGACTTCCTGCCAGGCGTCCTGCAACTGCACCAGCACGCCGCTGACGCCGGCGCGTTCAAGCAGAAAACGATGCAGCTGGTCGCTAGGGCTATGCACGAATGGAATCCTCGGGAAAGCGGGAGCAGGTAGGGCCGGCCGGTCCATATTGCAAGCGCAAACAAGCGTTCGGCCAGCGCTTTTACCCTGACGAAAGTCATGCGTCCGGCGCAGTTTCTGCCTTCAGTTTGGCAATCAATCGCAACTTCTGCGTGCTTGTCCGGACACGAATTCGGCTCCGTATGTATTGGTAATGCGGACTTACAGACGGGTCCGTCTTCAGGATGACCCATACGCTAGTCCCTGGGAATGATTCACGCCAAATTCAGCCCTCGCATACTCGGCGGCTGTTGCACCCGTGTGTCCCACGTCTACGTCTTTCCAGGGAGATCGTTCCTATGAAACGTCACCGCCTCGCTGCGGCAATTTCGTTGCTTATTGTCGCCGGCGCGGTATCCGCGCAAGGTTCCCGTCTGGTTGCTCCGCAGGGCGTTTCGCCGGAACAACTGACCGATGCGCGCATTGCCGATAGCCGCCTGCTGCTTACCCGCGCAGGCATGTTCGATCCCACCCAGGAAGCGGTGGACTACTCTGCCACCGGCGCGGCGCCGGCGACGGCGATTGCGCGCTACGGCGTGGTCCAGTTTGTCGAAGGCGATACCACGGCGCGTGCGCGCCTGGAAAAACAGGGCGTGCGCATTCTCGGCTATGTGCCGAACAACGCCTATATCGTGCGCCTGGACGACAGCAATTCGCTCGCCAGCCTCAACCGTGACGGCAAGGTGCGCTGGTCTGGTCTGTACCAGCCGGGCATGAAGCTCGATCCGCTGCTGTATTCGGCCAATCGTGGCGGCCTGATCGCATCGCCCGTGCACGGCGGCTATGACATCGAAGTGTTCGCTTTCTCGGGCGAGTCGGCCAACCAGCTGGCCGAGGCGCTGCTCAAGGTGTCCGGCGTCGACGTCAGCGTGATCAATGCACGCGATGAAAATCCGTATGTGCGCGTCAATGTGAATGTGTCCAGCCTCGATGCACTGGTCCGTGCCGCCACGGCGCAGGAAGGCGTGGCCTGGGTATCCTGGTATCGCCAGCCCAAGTTCGACAACGCTGCGGCAATCGGCGTGATCCAGGGCAACAGCGTCGCCACCGGCACCGCCGGCAGCGGCCCGGTTGAAGCCAATCGCACGCCGCTATGGGATCACGGCATCTTCGGCAGCAACCAGATCGTCGCCGTGTCCGACTCGGGCATGGACGCCAACGAAGCCTGGTTCACGACGCTGGACAAGGGCAGCGGCCCCGTCACCGCCGTGGCCACGCCGCAGTCGCCGGCTCCGCCGACTGCCGGCACGCTGGCTCCGACGCAGAAAGTCATCGGTTACTGGGTGCAGCCGGGCGCCACGTCCTACGACAACAACGCCACCTGCCCGGGCGGTTCGCCGACCAGTTTCCACGGCACGCATACCACCGGTACCGTTGCCGGCGACGCTGCCGGCACCTTCGGCGCCACCACGTATCTGGCGTCCACGCCGACTGCCGCAAACCATGAACTGGCTGACGGCATGGCGCCGAACGCCCAGCTGCTGTTCCTGGATATCGGCAACGACACTTCGGGCTGCCTGTCCATCACCGACCTGACCGGCACCTTGAAGCAGGGCTTCGCCGGCGGCGCGCGCATCCACAGTGCCAGCTGGGGCGCTCCCAGCGCCGGCGTCTATTCGGGCAACGACTTCGAAGCTGACTACGTGCTCAACAGCTCGGCCGAGGACATGATCTTCGTGGTCTCGGCCGGCAACGAAGGCCCGGGCGCGACGACCACCGGTTCGCCGGGCAATGCCAAGAACGCGATCACCGTCGGCGCACTCAATCATGCCGGCAGCACCGCCATCATCAGCTTCTCCAGCCGTGGCCCGACCGCCGACGGCCGCCGCAAGCCTGACGTGATGGCGCCGGGTACCAGCACCGTATCCGCGTCCGGCGACGCCACTACCAATGCCACGCCGGAAGCGCCGGTTTCCAAGGCGCTGAGCGGCACCTCGATGTCGGCGCCCACCATCGCCGGCAACGCGGCACTGCTGCGCCAATACTTCGCCGACGGCTTCTATCCGCGCGGTACCGCCACCGCTGCCGACAAGTACAACCCCAGCGGCATGGCGATGAAGGCGGTGATCCTCAACGGCACCAACCCGATCAGCGCCACGGCCTTCAATTCCAACAACTTTGGCTGGGGCCGCATGTGGCTGGATTCCAACCTGTGGTTCGCCAATACGCTGACCGGCGGTGACGACAGCCGCCGCCTGCGCCTGTTCGAACGCACCCAGGCTTCCGGTCTGGCGACCGGACAGCAGCACGAGTACACCATCGCCAACGTGGCTGCGGGGCAGGATCTGCGTGCCACCTTGACCTGGTATGACGTGGAAGCGCAGCAGGGCAGCGTGCTGTCCATCGTCAACAATCTCGACCTCGAAGTGGTCGGCCCGGGCGGCACTTACCTGGGCAATGTGTTCACCAGCGGCGTATCGACCACCGGCGGCACCGCCGATTCGCGCAACTCGGTGGAGCAGTTCCGTCTGACGGCGCCGACTGCGGGCAGCTACACCTTCCGCGTCAAGGGCACCAGCGTTCCGGGCGGTTCGCGGCCGAACAGCAATCGCCAGGGCTACGCGCTGGCAGTGTCCGGTGCCTTCGGACTTCCGGCGGGCGCGGCTTTCGCCGCTCCGGTGGCGACGACGGCGGCCAACAACGGCAACAACGTCGATGTGGCCTTCACGGCAGCCGGCGGCGCCCAGGGCTTCCAGCTCTATCGCGCCAACGGCACCTGCGCAGCGGCCGCTGCGGGCGACTTCCGCCTGGTCGGCACCGGCGCGGCCAGCCCGCTCAGCGACACCACGCCGCGCAACGGTCAGACGTATGCCTACAAGGTGCGCGGTGTTTCCGGCGACATCGAAGGCGACGCGTCCAACTGCGTCGAAGTCACCGCCAGCGCCGCCTGCACGCTGCAGCCGGAATTCCAGCACGAGAGCCTGGCGGTGAATTCCACCCAGGGCACGACCTGCAAGATCGGCATGGGCTGGGCTGCGGCACCGGCCAACTGCGCCACGGCAACCGGCGTGACCTACAAGGTTGAACGCGACAGCACGCCGTATTTCACCGCGCCGAGCACGCTGGCTCCCGCCCACGCAAGCAACAGCTACGACGATTTCTCCGCGCTGTTCGCCAAACCCTACTTCTACCGTGTTACGGCGACCGACTCGCTCGGCAATTCCGCACCGCCCAGCATCATCGCCAATGGCACGGCGATCGGTCCGTCCGGCGTGCGTGGCGCCACCTACCGCGACGACGGCGACAACAACATCTTCGTCGCGATGGATGCGCCGTGGCGCGTGACCAACACCGCCGCCAGCGCTGGCACGCTCAGCTACCACTCGGGTTACGACAATGTCACCTACCCGGCCAATGTCTGCGCTTCGCTGACTACCCCCAAGCTGCTGGTTCAGGCGGGTGCGACGCTGCGCTTCAAGGCCAAGTACGACATCGAGTACCAGTGGGACGGCATGGTGACGGAAATCTCCACCGACGACGGCTTGACCTGGTCCGACCTGCCGCCGGACGGCGGTTACCCGAACACGCTGGCCGCCACGCAGGGCAACGGCTGCGGCTATCCCGCAACGCACGGCGCGTTCACCGGTGTCACGACGGCCGCCTCCAATGCCGATCCGAACAACGGCTCGGCAGCGGCAGTGTTCAAGCCGTTCACTCGCGATCTGTCGGCCTACGCGGGCCAGAACGTGCGCCTCCGCTGGCGGCTCAGCACCGACGGTGGCGCGGAGTTCAGCGGCGCGTTCGTCGACGAGATCGATCTGAATGGCAACGCCCTCGACGCGCTGTTCATCGACAGCTTCGAGTCCAACAGTCAGTTCAATTGCAGCAACTAAGTGCGTAAACGCAAGCCGGTCGCTCGCGACCGGCTTGCGGCGGCCCTTTCCGGGTCGCGGCGCAGGCGGCCTGTCGAGCGCTAGCCGGTACAGCTATTCCATGACGGGCGCGGCTTGCCGCGCCCGTTGTTTTTCTGCGACCCTGCGTCAGGGCCAGGCAAGGTTCGCTGCTGCAAAAGTACGGGCAGCGATCCGCAGCATGCTGCCTGTGCCGGTTGCTCGTCCCGCCGTTCTGCCACGCACATGCCGCGTTTGGCCCTTGGCCCGTGGGGCTTCCGAAATGCACAAGCTGGGTTACGACTTGCGGAGGTTTGCGACCGCGTGGCCACACGAGCGAAACAGCGCCGCCTGATTACTTTCGTCTGGCGCTGGAGCTGGCGCCTGGCGCTGGCCTGGCTG
The DNA here is from genome assembly GCF_004363655.1 of Tahibacter aquaticus. Classification (GTDB taxonomy): domain Bacteria; phylum Pseudomonadota; class Gammaproteobacteria; order Xanthomonadales; family Rhodanobacteraceae; genus Tahibacter; species Tahibacter aquaticus. Next base: position 181,572 of record NZ_SNZH01000013.1, on the reverse strand, counting down.
GTCGGTTCCATCGCACTGGTACTGTTGCTGCGCTTCGTACCGGTGCCGTATTCGGGGTTCATGCTGCAGCGCCAGCTTTCGGCCTGGACCGACGGCGAGCGCGATTTTCGCCTGCGCCAGCGCTGGCTGCCGTATGCCCAGGTCTCGCGCGAGCTGCCCATCGCCCTGGTCGCGGCGGAGGACCAGAAATTTCCGCTGCATCACGGCTTCGACGTTGCCGCCATCCGTGAAGCGATCGAGGACGCTGAAGACGGCGAGCGCCTGCGCGGTGCCAGCACCATCAGCCAGCAGACGGCGAAAAACCTGTTCCTGTGGAACGGTCGTAGCTTCGTGCGCAAAGGGCTGGAAGCCTATTTCACCGTGCTGATCGAGCTGTGCTGGTCCAAGCAGCGCATCCTCGAGGTGTATCTGAACGTGGCTGAGTTCGGCAATGGCATCTACGGCGCGGCAGCCGCCAGCGAGGTGTATTTCCACAAGACGCCCGGTGCATTGACGGCGCGCGAATCCGCGCTGCTTGCCGCCGTGCTGCCCAATCCGCGCCGTTTGCGCGTGGACAAGCCCTCGGCCTATGTACAGCGCCGTGCGGCCTGGATAGAGCGGCAGGCGCGCCAGCTGGGCGGAGCGGCCTATCTGGAACAACCTTGAAGCCGGCGGTATCGCGCGGCCAAGCGGCACCTTCATTCCCCGTGTAACAATCCTCGGCTAGCATCGGTCGGTTTCCTCCGCCTGTCACCGCCATGCAAACTCTTGCCGTTGTCGTACCTGCCTATAACGAAAGCGAAGGACTGCGCGAATTCCAGCGCCGTCTCGGCCTGGTATTCGACGGCCTCGACCTGCGCTGCAGCGTGCTCTATATCGACGATGGCAGCCGCGACGATACCTGGCAGGTGATGGAATCCCTGCGCGCCGCCGATGCGCGTGTAGCCACTCTCAAGCTCAGCCGCAATTTCGGCAAGGAAACAGCACTGACCGCCGGCCTGGATCATGCCGATGCAGATGCCGTCGTAGTCATCGATGCCGACCTGCAGGATCAGCCCGAATTGATCCCCGAATTCGTCGCGCGCTGGCGCGAAGGCTTTGACGTCGTCTACGGCACGCGTTCCAACCGCGCCGGCGAGACGGCAGTGAAGAAATTGACCTCGGCCGCGTTCTACCGCGTGATGGAGAAAATGACCGATCTGCCGCTGCCGCGCGACACCGGCGATTTCCGACTGATGAGCCGGCGCGTGGTCGACGCGCTGCGCGGCCTGCGCGAGCGCCAGCGCTTCATGAAGGGGCTTTTCACCTTCGTCGGCTTCCGCCAGACCGCCATCGTCTATGACCGCGATGCGCGCTTTGCCGGCGACAGTAAGTGGAACTATTGGAAGTTGTGGAATTTTGCGCTGGAAGGCATCACCTCGTTCTCCACCTTCCCGCTGCGCCTGGCGACCTACGTCGGGTTCGTCGCTGCGCTGATCGCCTTCGTGTTCGGCCTCACCGTATTCGTCAAGGCGCTGTTCTACGGCGATCCGGTGCGTGGCTATCCGTCGCTGATGGTGGTGGTGCTGTTTCTCGGCGGTGCCCAGCTCATGGCGCTGGGCATGATCGGCGAGTACCTGGGCCGTATCTACATGGAATCCAAGCAGCGGCCGCTGTACTTCGTCGACCGGATCAATCCGCCTTCCGGTCCGGATGCTGGATAAATCTTTCAGTCCGTAGCAATGCATGGCCTCTGCATTTGATCAGTCTGTAGACGCAGGTCTTCGGGCTGAGGCATGCTGGCGCGGTTGTCGTCGACGGAGTCTCCGCGGCGGCCCGGCACCGGCGCAGGGGAGTGGCGACCGGTCATAAGATTCGTCGGCGGCGGTCTTCGACCGGCATGCAGGATGCGTGCGTCCACCGGCATTTGCGGAGTTTGCGCATGCTCGTCCTGTCCCTGTCGCGTCACCGGCTTTGGTTGGCCCTGAGTCTTGCGGCCTTGTCTACCAGCGCTTGTCAGACAGTATCCACCCGCCAGCTTGCAGCCGAACCCGGCGAGCGCGAAGACGAAGCCCACGAGGCCGCCACACCGCCCAAGGGCGACTACTGGGCGCAGCGCGCCGCCTACCCGACCGGCGAATTCCGCCAGCAGTGGCTGGTGGAAGCGGCCAAGCAGGAAAAGAAACTCAAGGCCGGCGTTCCTGCCGGTGCCAAGTCCTACCAGCGATCGTCGCAATCGCCGCTGGCGCTGGATCCGAACCAGTTCACCTCGCTGGGCCCGCAGCCGCTGGACGAACGCCAGTTCGGCTTCGGCCATGTATCGGGCCGCGTCAACGTGATCGCCGTCGATCCGGTCGATACCACCATCGCCTATCTCGGTTCCGACGGCGGCGGCGTATGGAAGACCACCAATTGCTGTTCGGCCGGCACCACCTGGAGCCTGACCACCGATCTGCCGAACATAGTGAATGCGGCGATCGGCGACATTGTCATTGACCCGAACAACCACAACACCGTCTATGCCGGTACCGGCGATCTGCGCTACGGCTCGTTTTCGTTCGGCTCGGCCGGACTGCTCAAGAGTACCGATGCCGGCGCCAGCTGGAACGTGCTGGGCGAAACCGAATTCGGTCCGCTGTACGCGCCCTCGGCCGGCGGCTTTCCGCAGTACCAGGCGATCGGCAAGGTAGTTGTCGATCCCAACAACTCCAATACACTGGCGGTAGGCACCAAGACCGGCCTGTATTTTTCCTACAACGCCGGCAGCAGCTGGAGCGGCCCCTGCTTCACCAATGCCTTCACCAGCGGCGCCACGGCCCAGCGCCAGGATATGACCGGGCTGATTGCCGTCGACCTGGGCACGACCACGGCGCTGTACGCCGCCGTCGGCACGCGCGGCAATCCCACGCCGGTCCAGCCTGACCTGGGCAAGAACGGCGCCAATGGCGTGTACAAGGCGACCATGCCGGCCGCAGGCTGTCCGGCCGATTCGGACTGGAGCCTGCTCAACAGCGGTTGGCCTGCCGGCACCGGCAATGGCACGCCGACCACCACGCTGGGACGCATCGAACTCGCTGTTGCGCCGAGCAACAGCCAGATCATCTACGCCATGGTCGCCGACGTGACCACGCGCAACGTCAATTCGGTCTGGCGCAGCAGCGACGCAGGCGCCAGCTGGACCCAGACCACGGGCCCCTCCGGTTTTGCCGGTTGCGGCAACGCCGGCACACAGATGTGGTACGACGCCGGGCTCACCGTTTCGCCGACCGACCCCAACGTGGTGTTCGCCAGTGCCGTGGACCTGTTCCGCTCCACTGACGGTGGTACCTCGTTCAATAACCTCAGCTGCGGCTATGCCGGCGGCACTACCCATGTCGATCATCACGCCCGCGCCTATGTCGGCAACAATCCCGACCAGCTGCTGATCGGTTCCGACGGCGGCATCTATTTCAGCGGCAATGCCACGGCGACCACGCCGACCATCACGCCGATCAACGACAGTCTGAACACGATCGAGTTCTACTCCGGCGACATCACCGCCAACTTCGCCACCTCGGCCAGTCCCGGCGCCAGCGGCGGCGCGCAGGACAATGGCAGTTCTGCAGCGCAGTTCGGCGCCAATCCCGGCGTGATGATGTGGCGCACGACCAACAGCGGCGACGGCACCTATACCCGCATCGAGCCGCTCAACGGACAGCGCTGGTACTACCAGTCGCAAAATGGAAATATCCGCGTTTCCACAACCGGGCCGTTCGGCACTACGGTCAACGCCACCAGCAGCGGCTGGGCCAGCGATCGCAAAAGCTTCCTGATGCCGATCGAGGTGTACAAGCACGGCGATCCCGCAGTACCCAATTCCGGCTGCGCCACCGGCGTGAACGGTTGCGGCCGCATGCTGGCCGGCACGCAGCGCGTCTGGGAAACCCTGACCGGCGCGGTGCCGACGTCGAGCTGGCAGGCCAAGACAGGCGACCTGACCAAGAACAACCTGATCTTCGGCACCGACAACCGCTCGTACATCAACCAGCTCACCTACGCTTTCACCGATCCGACTGTCGCCATCGTGGGCACCAATGACGGCAACGTGCAGTACCTGTTCAACCTCGGCGTGGCAGGCACCAACAACGCCACCGCCGTGAACGTCACCGGCGCCAACGCCGTGTTGCCGAACCGGCCGGTGCAGGACGTAGTGATCGACGCGCTCAATCCGCTGGTCGGCTATGCGGCCATCGCCGGCTTCAATGAAAACACGCCGGCTACACCTGGCCATGTCTTCCGCGTCACCTGTACGGCGAACTGCGCGACGTTCACCTGGGAAGACAAGACCGGCAATCTGCCGAATATCCCGGCCAATGCCATCATGGTCAGCCCGCATGTGCCGGGCCAGGTATTCGTCGGCACCGACTGGGGCCTGTACTTCACCGACAACATCAACGCGGCCAGCCCGGACTGGCAGTATTTCGCCGGGCTGCCGCGCTCGATGATCTGGGATCTCGTGGTCGATCGCGGTCTGACCACCCTGGCGGCATTCACCCGTTCACGCGGCGCCTGGGCCTGGCCGCTGCCGCATGGCCCGATCAGCGACCGCATCTTCGGCAACGGCTTCGAAACGCCGTAGCCCCACAGATGCTGCCTGTCGCGACCCGCAAACAGGGCGCGACAGGCGCCATGGCGCGGCAACGAAAAACGACAGCAGCCCTTGCACTGCCAGCCTGCTAGACTGCCGCGCAGGCTGGTCGCTAGCGGAGGTCGCATGCGTCAGGTCAAACATCTATTGCAAGGCAAGGGCGACCAGGTGTTTGCGGTCGAGCCCGAACAGCCCGTGCTGCAGGCGATCCAGGCCATGGCCGACCATCATGTCGGTGCATTGCTGGTCATGCGCGGCAGCGAGCTTGTCGGCATCGTTTCCGAACGCGATTACGCGCGCAAAGTCATCCTGCTCGGCCGTTCTTCGGCGGAAACACCGGTATGGCAGATCATGTCGACGCCGGTCGAGACCGTCACCCCAGAGCATCGCATCGAAGACTGCATGCGTCTTTGCACGCAGCGGCGCATCCGTCATCTGCCCGTGGTCGACGAGCAGCGGCGGGTGGTCGGCGTAGTCTCCATCGGCGACCTGGTCAAGGCCGTGATCGGCGAACAGGCCGAGGAGTTGGCGCAGCTGCAGCGCTATATCGCCGGTTAGATTCGGTCCGGCCATGAGGTAGCAATTGCCAGCCTCGGCGCTTTCGCGGAGGATGCGCCCCTTTCCCTGCTTCGCCGGACAGTCGTGGGCCGCATCAACGACCCGAATCATGAGCGCCTGGAACGACTTCTGGCCGACTACGGCAGCAAGTTGCGTGCGCTGGTGGCCGCCCATGGCCTGGCCCGGCACGGCATCGATGCGGACGATGTAGAGCAGGAAGTGCGCATCCGGCTATGGCGTGCGATCGAGCGTGACCGGTCTGCGGCCTTTCATGCGTCTTATATCCAGCGAGTGGTTGCCAGCACCGTGATCGACGCCCTGAGACGGGCACAGGTCCGGGCAACCGAGCCGCTGCCAGAGGATTCCGAGGACGGGTTCAATCCCTTTCCCGACGGAAACCAAGGGCCTGAGGACCGCGCCAGGAATCGTCAGCATGTCGAGCAGCTTAAGGCCTGCCTCGCCGCGCTGCCGGAGCGCCGGCGCCAGCCGATCAGTCTGCATCTGCAAGGCTTTGCCCTGCAGGAAATTGCCGACCTGATCGGTACCTCGGCCGAGGCAGCGCGGAAATTGGTATCGCGTGGGATGGACGAACTGAAAGACCGTCTGCGCGAGCTTGGAGCCGGAGAATTCGATGAATAGACCCAGTCTTTCCCAGCTTTTTCAGTCGGCTACCGCGGCGCAGACGCTAAGCGCGCGGGCCCTGGTCGATGCGGATACCGCGCTTCGCGCCGCCAACGGCCGCATCGTGCCGCACGAGCGCAATGAAGTGGTGGCGGCATTGGAAGGCTCTTCCGCCCACGCCGATCTGGTCCGCTTCCTGCGTGCGCTGGAGCCGGCCTCGGCCGAACTGGCACATGGCCTCGCCCATGGCGCTGCCGTACACGAAGGGCGCGAACGTTCCGGCCGCGGCGCACACGGCCGTCGTACGCGCGAAAAGGGCTGGCAATGGGGTGCCGTTGCTGCCAGTTTCATCGCCGCCGCCGCGCTGTTTATCGCGCGCCACGACAATCCCGCCATCGTCGGCGAAGCCATGATGGCGCATCAGCCGGCGGCTGCGGGCGACCTGATCTTCGACGGCAGCCTGGAACGGCGCGTGGCGCACCAGTCTGCAGGCGACGCGATCTTCAGCGACGATGACATGGAAGACCGCCTGTTCAGTGCCCAGGCGGGCGGTTGAGCCGCACTCAACCGGATTCCGGATCTGCAAAGCCCCGCCTTCTGGCGGGGTTTTTTGTTTTTCAGGTGGTGACGGCGCTGGCGTGCTCGCGCGTGGCGGCAAAGCGCACGTCGGGCCAGCGTTCCTGGGTCAGCTGCAGATTGACCCGGCTGGGCGCCAGGTAGACCAGTTCCCCGGCCGCATCGATGGCCAGATGGGTGGCTGCCTTGTCGCGAAACTCTTCCAGCTTCTTCGCGTCCTTGACCTGCACCCAGCGCGCCGTGCTGACGGTGATCGGCTCGAACACGCATTCCACGCCGTACTCGTCCTTGAGTCGGTAGGCGACTACGTCGAACTGCAATATGCCGACGGCGCCAAGAATCAGGTCGTTGGACATCAGCGGCTTGAAGAACTGCGTGGCGCCTTCTTCGGACAGCTGCGCCAGACCTTTCTGCAGCTGCTTCATTTTCAGTGGATCTTTCAGGCGCGCGCGGCGGAACAGTTCCGGGGCGAAATTCGGTATGCCGGTGAAACTCAGCGCTTCGCCTTCGCTGAAGGTGTCGCCGATGGAAATGGTGCCGTGGTTGTGGATGCCGATCACGTCGCCCGGATATGCCTCGGCCACGATCTCGCGATCCGACGCCATGAAGGTCAGCGCATTGGCCAGCTTCATCTCCTTGCCGCTGCGCACATGGAACGACTTCATGCCGGCCTCGAAGCGGCCCGAGCAGATACGCATGAAGGCCACGCGGTCGCGGTGCATGGGATCCATGTTGGCCTGGATCTTGAACACGAAGCCCGACATTTTCTCTTCCGCCGGCTCGACTTCCCGCGTCGTGGTCGCGCGCGGCCGGGGACTGGGCGCGTGCTCGATGAAGAAATCCAGCAGCGGCTGCACACCGAAATTGTTCACTGCCGAACCGAAGAACACCGGCGCCAGCCGGCCGGCCAGGTATTCGTCCAGGTCGAACGGGTGCGAGGCACCTTCGACCAGTTCCAGCTCGTCGCGCAGCTCCTGCAGCATGTTGCTGCCGATGCGTGCTTCCAGTTGCGGGTCGTCCAGCGAGGCGAAGATGGTCGAGTCCTGGCGCGTGAAATTGCGTCCGGGTTCGTACAGGTGCACTTCTCCGCTGACCAGGTGATAGACGCCCTTGAGGCGCGAACCCATGCCGATGGGCCAGGTGATCGGCGCGCACTGGATCTTCAGCACCGATTCCACTTCGTCCAGCAGCTCGATTGGCGAGCGGCCTTCGCGGTCGAGCTTGTTGATGAAGCTCATGATCGGCGTGTCGCGCAGGCGGCAGACTTCCATCAGCTTGATCGTTCGTTCTTCCACGCCCTTGGCGCAGTCGATCACCATCAGGGCCGAGTCGACCGCGGTCAGCACGCGGTAGGTGTCTTCGCCGAAATCCGCATGGCCTGGCGTATCGAGCAGGTTGACGATGCAGCCTTCGTACGGGAACTGCATCACCGACGAGGTGACCGATATGCCGCGCTCTTTTTCCAGCGCCATCCAGTCCGAGGTTGCATGCCGTGCCGCCTTGCGTCCCTTGACGCTGCCGGCCATCTGGATGGCACCGCCGAACAACAGCAGCTTTTCCGTCAGCGTGGTCTTGCCCGCGTCGGGATGCGAAATGATGGCGAAGGTGCGGCGGCGCCGCGTTTCGGTGAGGTGCTCGGACATGATGGCGGCTTGAGATGCGGCCCTGCGCCCAGGACGGGGCAGGCGACCGGCAAGTATACCTGCAAGCCCGGGCGTCCACGGTCGCGCAGCGCTTCAGGAGTCTTCGATAATGGCGAATACCCGGGTCCGCTCATTTGCCTCGAACGCCTGCTCGAAGTTCATCGAGCGGGCGAAACCCAGTTCGAATACCAGCGTTATGCGGCCGGGGCCATTGCCGTCGGCGATACCGCTGAACGTTGCTTCGCCGCCCTTGCGCGCGCCGAACGGCTGTTGCCCGTAATCCTGCAGCAGGCGATAGCGGAATCCGGTCAGGGACATGCCCTCGCTGTCCTTGCCGGCCGTCACCAGGGCGCTGGACGGGTGGGTGCGGCGTGTCTCGGCCAGCAGCGCCGCGACAGGCTCTTGGCCGGCGTCGCGCGCCAGCGTTTCGGCATCGCGGCCGCCCGCATCTCGTAGGCGCGGCTCGGCGCCACCGGCCAGCAGCACTTGCACCAGTTCGGTGTTGCCCGCCTTGGCCGCGCGCATCAGCGGCGTCTCACGGCCCCTGTGCGATCCCAGGTTGGGGTCGGCGCCGGCGTCGAGCAATCTCTTCAGGCCGCCGGCGTTGGACTTTTCCACGGCGAGCAGCAACTGGCTGGTGCTGATGGGATCGCTGCCCCGGCGATTGAGCGAATAGCCCCGGCGCTTGAACGCCTCGAAGATCGGATGTGCGCGCGGAAATTCGCTGAATTCCTCGGCGACATAGCGAAGATCGGGCAGGTACTGCTGCGCTTCGGCGTACAGTGCTTCCGCCTTGGCCGTGTCCTTGTCGACGATCAGTGCCTCGGCCCAGGCCAGGTACAGGGTGCGGCCGAGGTTGTCGCGCCCCCAGCCGTAGTCCATGAGATTGAGGGCGCGCCGGCTCATCTCCAGCGAGCGTTTCGTGTCGAGCAGATGCACGCGCAGGATGCGCGAGTGGTGGCCGAAGGTCCACGCCTTGGCGCGGCCAGAGGCGATCAGTTGGTCCTAGGCGGCGACGGCCCTGGCGCCGTGGCCCATTTCCGCCAGCAGGCGTGACATTTCCTCGGTAGCCCAGTCCTTGATCAGGTGCGGCACTTTTTCGGGTCTGCGATCGCCGCTTCGTAGTGATCCAGGGCTTCCTCTGTCCGGCCCTGCATGGCCAGCACCTCGCCGGTATTGAGTTCCAGCCAGGGGCTGTCCGCCTTGACCCGGTGGGCCGTGTCGAAGGCTGCGGCCGCTTCGCCGAAACGGCGCTGGTGTGTCAGCACGTAACCCAGTAGCACCAGCGTGTTGCCGTGGTCGGGGTGATAGCCAAGGCTGTGCCGCAGCGGCGTATCGGCGGCGATAAGCGTGGCCGGGGACAGCGAGCCGCGTGAATTCATGATGAGGCGCGATTGCTCGATGCCTGTCATCTCTCCATCCGTAATGGCATGCCGGCGATCAGCGTGCGCCGAGATCCAGCGCCCCGCCGTCCGGCCCACGCATGCGGAACGGCACCGACACCAGTTTCATGCCGGCATTGAGCTGGATGCAGAAATGCAGATGCGGGCCGGTGGAAAAGCCCGTATTTCCCGATTCGCCGAGCTGCTGCCCGACGTAGACATGACGGCCGGCCTGTACCACCACGCTTTCCGGGCGCAGATGGGCATATACCGCCATGCTGCCGTCACTGTGCAGTACGCGCACCACGTTGGCACGGCCGCCGAATTTTTCCTTGTCCAGGCCGGCGCCGTAGTAGTCGTCCTGCACTTCCATCACCACGCCATCGCGTGCGGCGAGTACCGGCGTGCCTTCGGCCGTTGCGGCATCCATGGCATAGCGCGACTGCTCGTCGGTATGGCTGAAACTGCCGTTGAAGCCCTGGTCGATACGCGCGTCGTGTTTGCCCAGCGGCCAGGCGTACTCGGCGTCTTCGTGGTGCGCGCCAGGGCTGCCGGGAATGGCGCGGATGGCCAGTTCCAATCGTGCCGGCTGGGTTGTATCGGCCTGGCGCAGGTTGGCCAGCACGCGCTCGGCGCGGGCGGGCAGGGTGATTGTCAGCGGCAGCGGCGGCTCGGTGGCGATATTGCTTGCATCGCCCAGGCTCAGCTCCACCTCGGCCGGGCCGGCGTAGTTGTTGAACACACGCGCCTGGCGTTGGTCGGCGTGGCCTTCCAGGCGCAGCTCCACCATCTTGCCCTGTTCGACCTTGACCACGGTTTCCTGCACCGGCTGGGCGGTGTCGGGTTTGCGGTCGGTGAAATGAACGACGCCGTTAGTGTCTGTGTATTTGTATATCTTCTTTGCCTGCGGCGCGGCGGCGAACAGCAGCAGCGTGGCGGCAAGCAGGCGTAGGGCAGGGGTGGTCATCGCCGGATTGTAGGGTATGTGGGGCCAGCGCTGCTGTGGCCGCCGCGGCGTGGCCTCGCCCCCTCCGGCTCGTAGGTACCGGCCGCCGGATACCGCACCGGCGCCGTCGTATGGCTTGCCGGTGCGCATAGGTCGATTCGATATATGGCCGTTTAGACGTCTAAACGTCTATTGACGATATGCCTCGTGGTCACTACAGTTCACCCCACGATCCATCGAGACCGGCTGAGGGAAAGGCCCTTGGAAGCCGGGGCAACCGACGGGAAACCGCACGGTGCCAACTCCTACGGAGGCGCTTGCAGCGCCGTGCCGAGAGATGGGTAGCAGCCATCCACCCCTGTCGCGGGTGGCGGCTGTCGCCACGTCATCGGTGTCCGCAGAAGCTCGACCACTGCCGGAGAACCGCATGACCCTCGCCAACGCCAGCTCCTTCGCCGCTTTCGACACGACGGTCTTCGCCTACGAGTCCGCCGCGTTCCTGCAGCCGATTCCGCGGCCTGCGCGCAGCGAAGCGGTGGTGCGCATCCAGCCCAAGTACGGCAGCGAGGCGGTCAAGGTCACCCTGCGCTATTTCTGGCACGGCGCAGCAGACGCGCCGACGGTCATCGTGCAGGGCGGCATTTCCGCCAGCCGCGATGTCTGCAGCCAAGGCGGCAATGCCGGCTGGTGGGACGATCTGGTCGGCAACGGCAAGCCGCTAGACCTGGACTGCCATCGCGTACTCAGCATCGACTGGCTGGCAGCGAGCGATCTGGGCGGCGGCATCTCGGTGTCCAGCGAAGACCAGGCCCAGGCCCTGGTTGCCCTGCTCGACGCACTGGGCATCGCCCAGGCCAAGGCCTATATCGGTTCGTCCTACGGCGCCATGGTCGGGCTGGCCCTGGCCACGCTGGCGCCGCGGCGCATCGGCCGCCTGGTCGCGATCAGCGGCGCCCACCGCGCGCATCCGCTGGCTACCGCGCTGCGGGCGATCCAGCGCGAAATCGTCCGCGGCGGCATTGCCAGCGGCGACATCGCCGGCGCGCTGGGCCTGGCGCGCCAGCTGGCCATGACCACCTACCGCGGCGCCGAGGAATTTGCCGAGCGTTTCGACGCCGCGCCGGAATTCCGCGATGGCCGCTTCCATTTCCCGGTGGAAGACTATCTCGGCGCCGCCGGCCGCAAGTTCGTCGCGCGCTTCGATGCGCAGCGCTACCTGAGCCTGTCCGAATCCATCGACCTGCACCGCATCGACGCGACGGCTGTGCAGGTGCCCTGCGACGTCATTGCCGTCAGCAGCGACCGCCTGGTTCCCACCACCGACCTGCGCGAGCTGGCTGCGGTTGCCGCCTGCGCCACGTATCACGAGATCGATTCGATCTACGGCCACGACGCCTTTCTGAAGGAAACCGGGCGCGTCGGCGCGCTGGTTGCCAACGCCCTTTCCTGTTGTTGATCGCAAGGACTCTTCCCCATGAGCGAACTGACCGCCACCACCCGCGCCGTCCGTGCCGGCATCGAATCCGATACCCAGCATGGCGCCGTGGTTCCGGCCCTGCACCTGTCGACCAACTACACCTTCGCCGGTTTCGGCCAGAAGCGTGTCTACGACTATTCGCGTAGCGGCAACCCCACCCGCGACCTGCTCGGCAATGCCCTGGCGGAACTCGAACTGGGTGCCGGTGCCGTGGTCACGGCCAGCGGCATGGCGGCGGTCGCACTGGTGCTGGAACTGGTGCCAGCCGGCGGCACCGTGATCGCCGCGCACGACTGCTACGGTGGCACCTGGCGCCTGCTCGACGCCTGGCAGAAGAAGGGCCGTTTCCAGGTCCGCTTTGTCAACCTGACCGATCCGCTGGCCCTGGCCGAAGCGCTGGCCGACAAGCCGGCCCTGGTCTGGGTGGAAACGCCGTCCAACCCGCTGTTGCGCATCACCGACGTGCGTCACGTCGCCCAGGCCGCGCATGCGGCCGGCGCGCTGGTCGTGGTCGACAACACCTTCCTGTCGCCGGCACTGCAGCAGCCGATCGCGCTGGGCGCGGATATTGTTGTCCACTCAACCACAAAGTACATCAATGGACATAGCGACGTCGTCGGCGGCGCCGTCGTGGCCAAGGACGCTGCAGTTGCCCAACAGCTGACCTGGTGGGCCAATTGCATCGGCCTGACCGGCGCGCCGTTCGACAGCTTCCTCACCCTGCGCGGCCTGCGCACCCTGGGCCCGCGCCTGCGTGCGCACCAGGAAAATGCCGACGCGCTGGCGCAGCTGCTGGCCGGTCACGAAGCCGTGACCAAGGTCTATTACCCCGGCCTGGCCGATCATCCGGGCCATGCCCTGGCCGCGCGGCAACAGTCGGGTTTCGGCGCCATGCTGAGTTTCGAACTGGATGCGGACAACGACGGCATCGCCGCCTTCCTCGAAGGACTGCGCTGCTTCTCCCTGGCCGAATCGCTGGGCGGTGTGGAAAGCCTGGTCGCCCATCCGGCCTCGATGACGCATGCGGCCATGGCGGTGGAAGCGCGCCGCACGGCGGGTATCGCCGACAACCTGCTGCGCCTGTCGGTCGGCATCGAAGACAGCGTCGACCTGCTGGCCGATGTCAGCGCCGGCCTGCAGCGCGCGCTGGCCGTCAACGCGGGCAAACAGAGGATACGTGCATGAGCGCGCTGGCCCTGGCGGTAGCGCATCCGCCGCGTAGCGTCGCTGATGACGCGGCTGCCGCAATCGTCATTCTCGGCACGGGTCTCGTCGGCGGCGCCCTGCTGCGCCTGCTCGAGGAAACGGCCGCCCGGCGCGCGCCGCTGAAACTGCTCGGCGTGGCCAATTCGCGCCACAGCCTGTTCGAGCCGGCCGGGCTGGCGCTGGGCCAGTTGCTGCCGCGGCTGGAACAGGCGGCCGGCTGCGACCTCGACGCGGTAGCGGCCGTGCTGCTGGCGAGCGAGCAGCCGCTGCGCATCGTCATCGACGCCACGCCGGCCGCAGCCGTGGCGCGGCGCCATGCACGCTGGCTGGCGCAGGGCATCCATGTCGTGACGGCGAACAAGATCGCCCAGGGCAGCCGCCTGCAGGAATGGCATGAAGTGCAGCGCGCGCGCCGCCACGGCGGCAGCGAATACGGCGACAGCGCCACCGTCGGCGCCGGCCTGCCGGCCCTGAGCAGCCTGCGCCGGCTGCGTCGCAGCGGTGACCGCCTGCTTGCGCTGGACGGCGTGCTGTCGGGTTCCCTGTCGTTCCTGTTCAATCACTACGACGGCAGCCGGCCATTCTCGGCCCTGCTGGGCGAGGCGCGCGAGCGCGGCTATACCGAGCCGGACCCGCGTGCCGACCTGTCCGGTGCCGATGTCGCACGCAAGCTGCTGATCCTCGCGCGCAGTGCCGGCATCGAGCTGGAGGAGTCCGACGTCGTTGTCGAAGGTCTGGTCCCGGCGCACCTGGCACGCCTGGACAGCGACGAATTTCTCAGCCGCCTGGGCGAAATCGACACCTTCATCGAACACCGCTTCCGCGAAGCCGCGGCACAGGGCCGCGTGCTGCGCTATCTGGCCTCGCTGGGCGAGGACGGCAGTGCTCGCGTCGGCCTGCGTGCGGTGGCTGCCGATCACCCCTGCGCTGCCTTGCGCGGCGCCGACAACCTGTTTGCCTTCACTTCCGAACGCTATCGCGACCGGCCGCTGGTGGTGGTCGGGCCCGGCGCGGGCGCTGACGTCACGGCTCAAGCCCTGCTTGGCGATGCCCTGGAACTGATTTCCTGAGCCCCCTGGGCGGTGCTGCGCGTCGCTCTCCTCTGGGGCGCCGCGCAGCATCGTTTTCTACATGCGGCAGACGATAGAAATGCAATCTGCCGCAATTGCGCTGCTGGTGGCGGCGTTTACAGCAGCCGGTTCAGCTCGGGCAGTATCGGCAGCCTGCGCACGCGCACGGTAGTTGCGGCGTAGATCGCATTGGCGAGGGCCGGGGCGACACTGGGAATGCCCATTTCGCCAGCGCCTGCCGGCTCTTTCTCGCTGGCGATCTGGATCACCTCGACCTCGTGCGGCATCTGCGCCATGCGGCCGACGGCGTAGTCGCCGAAGCTGCCTTGCACCACCTGGCCCTCCTTCACCGTGATGGCGAGGTTCAGTGCGGTGGAAATGCCGTCGATGGTGCCGCCCATCATCATGGCGTCGACGCCGAGCGGATTGACCACGCGGCCTACGTCGATCACGCAGATGGCGCGGTGGATGCGCAGATCGCGCCCGTCCACCGACACTTCGAAAGCGTGCGCGGCGTAGCCGCCGAAGGTGAAATGACAGGCGATGCCGACGCCGCGTCCGTCGCTGCGCTTGCGCTTCCAGTCGATCGCTTCGGCGCAGCGGGTCAGTACCGCGGCCAGGCGGCCGGTATCGAACTTCGGACCGCCATGGCCCTTGTAGTCCAGCTCGCGCGCTTCGCCGAGCAGGGCCAGGCGCAGGGCGACGGCGTCCTGCTTGGTTTCCACGGCGATTTCGTCGATGAAGCTCTGCACCGCAAATGCGTGGAAAGTGTGCAGCGGGGCACGCCACCAGCCGCGCGGCATGCCCGATTCCAGCGCGAAGAAGCGCTTGTCCAGGTTGGGCAGCAGGCCGGCGGGAAAGTCGTCGGGCTCCAGGCAGCCGATACCGGCAGCCTCGTCCTTCATGCCGGCATTGCGGTAGTTCACCGGCGTGGCGGCGCACAGATGGCCAAAGCCGGTGAGCTGGTTCTTCTTGTCCAGTGTCGCGGTGAGCTGGTGCACGCCGAACGGGCGGTAGAAATCGTGGCGCAGGTCGTCGTCGCGCGACCACATGAGCTTGACCGGCGCACCGGCCTTCTTCGCGATCATCACCGCTTCGGCGACGTAGTCGTTCTTCAGACGCCGGCCGAAGCCGCCGCCGGCGCGGGTCATGCGGATCTCGATTTTCTCCCGCGCCAGGCCGGTCAGGTCGGCGATCACGCGCGAGGCGCCGCTGGGGCTTTGCAGTGCACCGATGAACAGCGCGCGATCGGGTTCGATCTTGATCAGCGCATGCGGCGGTTCCATCGTCGCATGGGCCAGGAAGGGCACCTGGTATTTCGCTTCCAGGGTGCGCTTGGCCGCCTTGCGCGCCTTGTCCAGATCGCCTTCGACGCGTACGGCAATGCCGGCGCCCTTCAGCGCCTCGGTTGCCTGCGCTTCCAGCTTCGCGCTGGATTCCTCGGCCCATGGGCCTTGCTTCCAGCTGACCTTGAGTGCAGCGCGGCCCTTGAGCGCGGCCCAGGTATTGTCGGCCAGCACCACCACGCCGGCGGCGAGGTTGGTATCCAGCGACGAACCCAGTACCGGGCCGGGCAGTGCGAATACATCGCGCACGCCGGCGATCTTGCGGGTATCGCTGTCGTCGATGCTGTCGACACTGCCATCCAGATAGGGACAGCGCAGCATCACGGCCGTCAGCGCGCCACCCATGTAGCTGTCGATGCCGAAGGCCGCCTTGCCGGTGACGATGGCCAGTGCGTCGACGGTCCGGGCCGGCTTGCCGATGACGCGGTACTGCTCCGGTGTCTTCAGTGCTACTGCCTCGGCCGGCGGCAGGATGGCGGCGGCGCGTTCGACCAGCTCCGCGTAGGGCATGCGGGTGCCGTCCGGGTGCAGCACATGGCTGGATTCGGTCTTGAGCCGGTCTTGCGGCAACTGCCAATGCTGTGCCGCCGCTTCCAGCAGCAGCCAGCGCGCCACTGCGCCGACCTGGCGCAGGTCTTTCCAGCCGTCGGGAATACTGGTGCTGCCGCCGGCGCCCTGGGCGCCGTAGCGGTTGGTCGGGCCGTCCGGACCGATTTCGTAGCCGTACGGCAATTGTTCGACGCGCACCCGGGCCCAGTCGGCATCGAGTTCTTCGGCGATCAGCATCGGTAGCGAAGTCATCACGCCCTGGCCGATTTCGCAGCCGCGCGCGCCGATGACGATGCGGTTGTTGCGTTCGATGCGCACGAACGCGCCGAGCGAAGTCAGCGGCTCGCCCAGCATGTCGATGGGTACGGTTGGCTTGAAGGCCGCGCCGGCCGCACGCATGCCGACGATCAGCGCACCGCCGGCCGACAGCATCACGCTGATGAACTGGCGCCGGTTGATGCCGCTCACGACTTCGCTCCGGCAGGATTGGTGCTGGTCGCCAGCAATTGGGCGGCACGCCTGACCGCCTTGCGGATGCGCGGATAGGTGCCACAGCGGCAGATGTTCGTCAGCTGGGCAATGTCGGCGTCGCTGGGCTGGGCCTTGCGCTTGAGCAGGTCTACCGCAGCCATGATCTGGCCGGCCTGGCAGTAGCCGCATTGCGGCACGTCTTCTTCCATCCAGGCCTGCTGTACCGCGTGCAGGTCGTCGGCCGCGCCTATGCCTTCGATGGTGGTGATGGACTGGCCGGCCAGCGCGCTGACCGGCAGCAGGCAGGAGCGCTGCGCCTTGCCCTCGACATGCACGGTGCAGGCGCCGCATTGACCGACACCGCAGCCGTATTTGCTGCCGGTCAGGCGCAATACGTCGCGCAGATACCACAGCAGGGGCATATCCGGCGCGCCGGTGTGAAGGAAGAGCTCGCCGTTGATCGTCAGTTCGATAGCGCCCGGCTTGGTCGCCACCGCGGCGGGCGCGGCAGCTTCCTGGTCGGTCTTGGCATTCGGTTGGGGCATGTAGCTCTCCGCAGTACAGGCGGCGATTGTCGCAGCAGGCGGCGGGAGCGAACAGGGGCGCGGCGGTACGGCCGGTCGCAGCAGCGATGGCGTATGGCGCAGCGCCAGGGCGTCAGCGCCGGCGGTAGAACGCGCGCCAGGCGTAGAAGGCCGGCACACCGGCCACGATGATGAACAGCCCGATCAGCGACTCCCGTGGCTGTGCAATCGCGCTGGACACCACCACGTAAGCGACTGCAGCAATGAACAGCAGCGGCAGCAGCGGGAACAGCGGAGCGCGGAAAACGTTGCTGCTGCCTTCGTGGCGGCGGTAGTAGAACAGCGTTGCGGCGACCATGGCGCTGCCGATCCAGTCGCCGATGGTGGCGTAGTCGAGCAGCTGCGAATAACTGCCGCTGAGCACCAGCACAGCCGACCACAGTGCCAGCACGCCCAGGGCCACGTCCGGGCTGCGGTACTTCGGGTGCAGATGCGCGGCAGCGCGGAAGAACACGCCGTCGGCACCCATCACCTGGAATACGCGCGCGCCGCCGAGGATGGCGATGTTGCAGAAGCCGAAAGTGGAAATCGCAATGCCGGCGCCGATCAGCAGGGCGCCGGTGGAGCCGAACGCACCTTGCATCAGTTCCGCCGCCGGTGCCTTGCTCGCTGCCAGCCCGGCCTGGCCGAGTACATGCAGGTAGGCGTAGTTGGCCAGCAGATAACAGGCCGTGCAGGTGAGCATGCCCAGTACCAGCGCGCGCGGGATATTGCGTTGCGGCTCGCGGATCTCGCCGGCGATGTTGTTGATATAAAACCAGCCGCTGTAGGCAAACAGCACCGGCAACATGGCGCTGCCCAGGCTGCTGGCGCTGGTCGGCACGTTCGGCGTTTCCGCGGCGACGCCGCTGAAGGCCAGGCCGGCCACGACAACCGCGATCACCGCGAGCAGTTTCAGCGTAGTGGCCAGGTTCTGCACCAGCGCCCCGGCGCGGATGCCGAAGAAATTGATGCCGGCCAGCAGCAGGATGGCGCCGACGGCGAGCGGCTTGACCACGTTGTCGGGCAGGCCAAGCACGCGGCAGGCGTAGATGGAAAACGTATTCGCCACGGCGGCGATCGAGCCGGAGTAGTTTACCAGCAGCATGATCCAGCCGAACAGGAACGCGATCAGCGCGCCATAGGATTCGCGCAGGTAGACATAGCCGCCGCCGGCCTGGGGCCGGCGCGCGCCGAGTTCCGCATAGATGAAGGCACCGGCCAGGGCGAACAGGCCGCCCAGGGCCCAGGCCAGCAGGGTCATGCCGGACGAGCCGGTACGCTGCGCGACGATAGAGGGATTGAGAAAGATGCCCGAGCCGATGATGCCGCCGACTACCACCATGGTGGCGTCGAGTACGCCGAGGCGGCGGGCATAACCGGGAGTGTTGCTTTCGCTCATGAAGTTCGTCGCCCTGGCGCGGAGCGGCGAGGATGGGGGAGCGGCGCCTGCCTTGGCAATGAGGGTGAGTTGTTTCGATAGTCCGGCGCGGCGGCAGGACGCCAGCACCGCTTTGCCGTTGCGCGGCAGACCGGACCGGTCATGCCGCAACAGGCTGCTGCAAACGCATGAGGCCGCGCGGCCGATCGCCCGAGGGCGCCGGCTGCGCGGCCGCGCTGGCGATGTTACTTCGCGGCCACCAGGGCCAGGGTCATGTCCAGCATGCGGTTGGAGAAACCCCACTCGTTGTCGTACCAGGAGCAGACCTTCACCAGGGTGCCGCCCATGACCTTGGTCAGGGTCGCGTCGTAGACCGACGAGCGTGCATCGTGGTTGAAGTCGACCGAGACCAGCGGCGCCTTGTTGAAGCCGAGAATGTTCTTGAGCGCGCCTTCAGAAGCTTCCTTGACGATCTGGTCGATCTCGGCATTGGTCGTGGCGCGCTTGGCCACGAAGGTCAGGTCGACGACCGACACATTGATGGTCGGTACGCGCATGGCAAAGCCATCGAGCTTGCCGTTGAGCTCCGGCAATACCAGGCCGACTGCGGCGGCGGCGCCGGTCTTGGTCGGAATCTGCGACTGGGTGGCCGAGCGCGCGCGGCGCAGGTCCGAGTGATAGACGTCGGTCAGCACCTGGTCGTTGGTATAGGCATGGATGGTCGTCATCAGGCCGTGCTCGATGCCGATCTTCTCGTGCAGCACCTTGGCCAGCGGCGCCAGGCAATTGGTGGTGCACGAGGCATTCGAGATGACCTGGTGCGAGGCCTTGAGCTGGTCGTGGTTGACGCCGAAGACGAAGGTGCCGTCGACATCGTTGCCGCCCGGGGCCGAGATGATCACCTTCTTGGCGCCGCCGGCGATATGCGCACCGGCCTTGGCCTTGC
This sequence comes from Tahibacter aquaticus, assembly GCF_004363655.1. GTDB lineage: Bacteria > Pseudomonadota > Gammaproteobacteria > Xanthomonadales > Rhodanobacteraceae > Tahibacter > Tahibacter aquaticus. Next base: position 162,252 of record NZ_SNZH01000013.1, on the reverse strand, counting down.
TGGTGAACAGGCCGGTGCATTCCAGCACCACATCGATGCCCAGCTCGCCCCAGGGCAGCTTGGCCGGATCGCGCTCGGCGAATACCTTGATGCGATCGCCCTTGACCACGAGCTCGCTGCCGTCGACGGCCACCTCGAACGGGAATTTGCCGTGGGCCGTGTCGTAGCGGGTCAGGTGCGCATTGGTCTCGGCATCGCCCAGGTCGTTGATCGCGACGATCTGGATTTCGTGATTGCGGCCGGCTTCGTACAGGGCACGCAGGACATTACGGCCGATACGGCCATAGCCGTTGATGGCAACTTTCACCGCCATGGTGAGGGCTCCTAAAGGGTGGTGGGGACAGGGAGATGACAGAAAAGGCGCAGGATTGTAGCAATCGCCGCGCACGACTGCCGGGAATATGCGCCGCGGCGTGCCCCGACAGGGCGCCATGGCCGGCCACTGCCAGCCGGTGGCCGGCGCAGCACGCTACCTTACGGCCTTGCTAACCGAATCCGCGGCAGCTGCATCCATGCGTCCATGACAGTCGAAGACGAACGGGTAGTCCTTGCCCGCAATGGAGATCGCGCCGCGTTCCGGCGCCTGGTCGAGGCCGAGACCAGGCCGCTGTACGCCGTGGCCGCGCGCATCACGCGCGATGCCGCCCTGGCCGAGGACGCCGTACAGGAGGCCTTGTTCAACGCCTGGCGCCACCTGCGCGACTTCGACGGCCGGGCCAATTTCAAGACCTGGCTGCACCGCATCACGGTAAACGCCGCGTTGGAGCAGCTGCGCCGGCGCAGCGGACGCGAGCAGACCATGGCCGACGCCGTGCCCGACGACGACGAGCGCGAGGATTTCCTGGCGACCCGTGCCGACGAACTGCCCGGCCCGGAACAGCTCGCCGCCGGCGGCGAAATCGGCAGCCAGGTACAGACCCAGCTCGACCGCATGACTCATCTGGAACGCAGCGCCTTCGTGCTGCGCCATCACGAAGGCCAGTCGCTGGAGGAGATCTGCAGCGTGCTGTCCATCAATGTCTCGGCCTGCAAACAGGCCATTTTCCGTGCGGTGCGCAAGCTGCGCAGCGCGCTGGAACCGCTGAGGTAAGACCATGGATACGATTCGCGACAGCGACCTGATCCTCTATCACTACCGCGACGGCCTGGATGCCGCCGCCTTGGCTGCCATTGCCCAGGCACTGCACGACTCCGCCGCGCTGCGTGCCCGCTATGCGGCACTGTGCGCAACCCTGGATGCGGTCGATGCACAGCCGCTGCCTGTGCCCGATGCGGCATTCGAGCAGCGCCTGTGGCAAGGCTTCGATACGCGGCTGGTGGCAGAAACGGCCGGTCGGGAAGCCGCAGCACATGTGCGCAGTACCGGTGCCGGGCGCCAGCGCGATGCGCAGGCGGGCCGCCGCGGCCTGCTGCGCTATACGGCGACGGCACTGGCACTGGTGGCGGCGCTGGGCATCGGCTTTCTGGCCGGCCGTCAGCCTGTGCCGCTGCCGTCGCAGCCATCGTCGCCACCGGTCGCCGCCGTCGATGCGGGCAAGCTTTCCGCCCGCGTGCTCGATGCCTATGTCGCTGCGCACCTGCGCGAGACCGAAGGGGTGGTACTGACGGCGGTCAACAGCGACAACGCCGATCTGCTGGCCGGCAACCGCGAACTGGCCGCTGGCCTGATCGACTCGAATCGCCTGTACGCCCAGGCGGCGACGCGCGCCGGCAATGCGCGCCTGGCGAATTTTCTGCAGCAACTCGAACCTTTGTTGATCGAACTGGCTAACCCGCCGGGCTCAGATCCCATCCAAGGTTCTGAGGGTTTGCGCGACTACGTCGACAAATCTGATGTGCTGTTCCAATTGCGGGCGACCCAGGCGCGTATCGAAGCGCCGCGCTCCACCTCGATCTGACGGAGTCCATTCATGAACAAGTCCATTCTTTCCATTGCGCTGGGCCTGTTGCTGGCTGCGGCCGCACCGCTGGTCCTCGCTGTGCCGGCCGGCGCCGAAGTCAAGAGCGCCGACAAGGAATTGCAGCAGCTGTATACCCAGGGCCAGGAAGCCATGTCGCGCAAGGACTGGGCGCAGGCGCTGGAACGCTTCCGCCGCCTGGAAGAACGCATGGCAGCGGGCGGCGATTCCAACGTCGATACGGCCATTTTCTGGCAGGCCTATGTACTGGTCCAGGCCAAGCGCACGGGTGAGGCCAAGCGCACGATCGATCGTCTGCGCGAGAAGTATCCGCAGAGTCGCTGGGTGGCCGAATCCGAGAAGCTGCTGCGCCAGGACGAAGTGGCTTCCGACACGACGGAAAAATCCGCCGACGACCGCGAGCTGGCCGAGATCGCCGTCGAAGGACTGATGCACGCGCCGCCCGAGCGCGCCTTGCCGCTGCTGCAGAAAGTGCTGGCCGGCAAGCAGCCGGAAAAGGTCAAGCGGCGTGCCTTGTTCGTGCTCAGCCAGCTCGAGTCCGAGCAGGCCATGGACGTGCTTATCGGCGTGGCGCGCAACGGCGATCCGGCTCTGCGCGGTGAGGCCATCCGCATGCTCGGCATCAGCGGCGACGACAAGGCGGTGAACGAACTATCCACGCTCTACAAATCTGCCGGGCCCGAGGAAAAGCGCCAGGTACTGCAGGCCTGGCTGGTGGCCGACCGCAAGGATCTGGTTTTCGCTGCGGCGCGCGACGAAACCGACGCGAAACTGCGCGGCGATGCGATCCAGCTGCTTGGCGCGATGGATGCGACTGCCGAACTGAAGCAATTGCTGCCCAGCGTGAAAGAGCCGGAACTGCAGAGCAAGATCATCCAGTCGCTGGGCGTGGCCGGTGACGTCGACGCCATCGTGCAGCTGCTGGCCGGCAATCTGAACCCGGCCGCGCGCCTGGAGGCGTATCGCGCCATCGGCATCGGCGGCGGCAAGCGGGCCAGCGATGCCCTCGTAGCCGCCTATCCCCGCGCCGGCAACCGCGAAGAACGCGACGCCATCCTGCATGGCCTGCTCATTGCCGATGACGCCAAGGCCATGACGGCCTTGTACAAAAGCGCCAAGACCAAGGAAGAAAAGCAGCAGATCCTGCGCATGCTCACCACCCTGGGCGACGACGCGGCAATCGAGATCATCGAGCAGGAGCTGAACTAGTTCCAGCCTGCAGCCTACTGCTGAATGCGCGATTCGAGTGAATTGCCGGTTCAGCCAACAGTCCTCTGGGCCAACGTGCGATGCGGATGAAATGTCTCAGGCGCAAAAGCCCTCTCCCTAAAGCTCGCTCGGGGAGCGGGTTTGGGTGAAGGGGCAGGGCTTCCCGCAAACCCCAGCTGACATTTTTTCGCCCGCATGAATCGCGCCCGACTCAACCGGCGCACAGCAAGCGTGCTCCGGTCTATTCACCGTCATCGCATACCGCAAGCGTTTCCGCCGGCGCGCTTTTCCGCGCCCAGAAAATCCCATTATGGAGAACTCCCATGCGTAAATTCCTCGCCATCCTGCTGTTGTGGATTCCCCAGGCCAACGCCGCCGACCTCGCCAGCCAGATCGCCGGCAGCGACGGCTGGACCAGCTGGCAAGTGAGCAAAGTCGCGGATGCCGGCGAACCCTGCTGCTATGACCTCAACCGCGGCGGCGTCGACCGCATTGGCTGCGATCTCGACGGTGGCAACTGGAGCGTCAGCGTCGGCTCCCGGAATTCCCAGGCCAAGCCGGCATCGACCGACCAACTCACCGTGTATGCCCATGTCAGCCACGGCAAGGTCGACAAGATCCGCGCCTACGCGGCCACCTGTCCGGTGAATACGCGACAGGTCTTGCGCCCGCTGCCTGCCGTGGCTGCAGCTGACAGCGTCGCCTGGCTGGAACGCCAGGTCGCCGGCGGCAGCGACGCCAAACACATCGGCGACGAAACCGTGATGGCCCTGGCCTTCCATGCCGACAGCGCCGCGCAGCAGGCGCTGCTGCGCCTGGCCGCAGCCGGCCAGCCGGAAAAACGCCGCGAAACGGCATTGTTCTGGCTGGGCCAGGCACGCGGCGCCCAGGGCGTGGCCGCGGTCGAAGGCTTTGCCCGCGACGACGCCGACGAAGATATTCGCCGCCACGCCTTGTTCGTGCTGTCCCAGGCCGAGGAATTCGACACCTACCCCAAGCTGCTGGCCAGTGCACGCAATGACCGCGCCGGCGAAGTGCGCAGCCAGGCCATGTTCTGGATGGCCCAGATGAAAGATTCGCGTGCGGGCAAGGACATTCTTGGCCTGCTCGACAAGGAGCAGGAAGCCGACGTGCGCGAGCAGGCGGTATTTGCCCTGTCGCAACTGCCCGACAAAGCCGGCGACCAGGCCCTGATCGAGGTTCTGCGCGGCCACTATCCCCGCGATGTGAAGCAGAAAGCCTTGTTCTGGCTGGGCCAGTCGGGCTCGGACGAGGCGCTGGCCTTTCTCGACCAGGTACTGAACTGAAGTGGCAAGTTAAGTCTGAGCAAGTGTCGAGTGAACGGCTCTTGTAGCCGGCTGCCTGTCTTCGCAACCCCGCCAAGCCCTTGCATCGCAGGGGCTTGGCCGCCTCCGGCTCACGCAGGCGGCAAAATCCGACGTGTTCGGAGTTTCTCCAGGGCAGGACCATCGCGCTCCCCCGCCGTAGCTGGCGGACACGACAGGGCCGAAGCGCGGATGCCAAGGCTCGCGTCCGCCGCCCAAATCTGGCCGCTTGTCCGCTTGCGTCCGGTTCGTGCGCCACAACGCAGTTGGGCGGCAAAAGGAAACGCTATCGTGGGCACGCCTTCGTAGCCGTTGCGGTGCTAAGCTCGCGGCGCGGTACGGAAGTGAAGGTCGGGCAGGGGCTGACCGCAGCAATCATCGGTGGCTGGCCCGGACGCTCACCCGCGTGCAGGCTGGTTTGTTTGGCCCTGTCTGGAGGCGATATGTCGACTCAGCGTTCGACGTGGATGAACTGGCCTTCGAGCCTGCCCGAGTCCGCACCGGCGCCTGCCGCAACGAGTCCGCGTCCTCCGGCTGCTCCGCCGCCGCGTGCTCCGGCTGCTCCGGCCCAACCCGCTGCGCAGCAACCGCGCGCACCCCTGCCGCCCGCAGCGCCGACGGCGCGGGCACCGGTAACTCCGAATCCGAGTCTTGGCCGCCCGGCCACTCCACCGAACGCGTTCAACGTTCCGGCACACCAGTCCAACAATGCCGTGCTGGCCGACCTCGCGCGCCAGGCCCGTGCTGCCCGTGGCGAGCTGCAGGCGGCGCAAGAAGCGTTCGCGCGCCGCGCCCTGGGCCTGTACGAAACCTTGCGCATCGTCGACGACAGCCTGGTCCAGCTCGGCACCCACGTGCTTGGCAACAGTGTCATCGCGGCGGCCTGGTTTTCCTCGCGCAACCACCATCTGAACCAGCGTTCGCCGCTGGAGGTATTGATGGTCGGCGACCGCGAAGCCGTGGTGAACGAACTGATGCGGCTGGAGCACGGCGTCTACTGATTGGGGCGCAGCGCAGGCGATGCAATTCGCTGCGCTCATGCACCAACCCTGCGCGAGGCTCGGCACGCGTTCGCAGGAAGCCTTTGTGGTGCCCTCGTAGTGGTCTTGGCAGGGTGCGATGAGCCGCAGGCGAATTGCGGCGTCGCCATGGCGATACCCGCCGCCCCGCCAGAACCCTGTAGTCCCCAGTCGCCGCATAGTCGCACCTGCTGTCGCACTCATTGCACCCGGCGGGGGCTTTCAGGCAACAATCGCGCGACCGGAAGCGGAGTGTGCGATGCCGTTGCAGATCCAATCCTATTTCCACAGCGCCACGTCGACCTGGTCGCACCTGGCCAGCAATGGCGACGGCACTGCCGCGGCTATCATCGATCCGGTGCTGGATTTCGACAGCGTTTCCGGCCGTATCTGCAGCGAATCGGCCCAGGCCATTCTTGCTGCAGTGCATGCGCATCGGCTGCGCGTGGAGTGGATACTCGAAACCCATGCCCATGCCGATCACCTGAGCGGCGCAGACTGGCTCAAGCGCCAGCTGCAGGCCGAAGGCATGCCGGCGCGCACTGGCATAGGCCGCGGCATTGTCGGGGTGCAGGCGCATTGGCGGCAGGTGTTCCAGCTCGGCGATGAATTCCCTGCCGACGGCAGCGACTTCGACCAGTTGATCGACGACGGCGATTCGCTCGCGCTGGGCGAACTGGTCATCGAGGCCCTGGCCACGCCCGGCCATACCAGCGACGGCATGAGCTATCGCATCGGCGACGCGGTGTTCGTCGGCGATACCGTGTTCTCGCCCGCGGCCGGCACTGGTCGCTGCGATTTTCCGGGCGGCGATGCAGTGGCGCAGTTTCGTTCCATCCAGCGCCTGTACAGCCTGCCCGCGCAGACGCAGCTCTATCTTTGCCACGACTATCCACCCAAAGATGCAGAGCCGCGCGAAATGGTCGACCTGGTCGAACAGCGCAGCGGCAATGCGCAAGTGCGCCGCGATACCGCCGAAGCCGACTACGTCGCCCTGCGCCACGCGCGCGATGCCGGCCTGCCGCCGCCGCGGCTGCTGTATGCCGCGCTGCAGGTGAATATCCGCGCCGGCAAGCTGCCGCCGCCGCAGGCGAACGGCGTTTCCTTCCTGAAGATTCCGCTGTCCTAGCCGGCCACGTCCTGCGCCGCACCTGCGTGCACCGCTGCGACTCCAGCGCTGGTGGCGCGATTTGCCTGTGCGCATTGCCCGCCGTGGTAGCGGCTGGCAGACTCCAGCGCCTGTCTTTGCCGGAGCTGGCCATGTGCCTGCAGCGTAGCGCTGTCATCTTGTTTGCCGTGGCCGCCCTGGCGGCATCCGCACCGCTGCTGGCCTGGGGGCCTATAGGCCACCGCACCGTCGCCGGACTGGCCCAGGAGCACCTCTCGCCCGCCGTGCAGAAACAGGTGCGCCAGTTGCTGGAGCCGGACAACGAAAGCACCCTGGTCGACGTAGCCACCTGGGCCGACGATCTGCGCGACACCGATCCGGCACGCTATCGCAGTACTGGAAAAATGCACTACGTGAATTTTGCCAGCGGCCAGTGCAGCTACGTGCCGCAGCGCGATTGCCGCAAGGGCGAATGCGTCGTCGCGGCGATAGAGCGCTACGAGAAAATCCTCGGCGACCGCTCGCGCCCGCGTGCCGAACGTGCCGATGCATTGCGTTTCGTCGTGCACTTCATTGCCGACGTACACCAGCCGCTGCATGCGAGCTTCAAGCGCGACAAGGGTGGCAACACCGTGCAACTGCGCTACGGCCGGGAAAACTGGAACCTGCACGGCGTCTGGGATTCGCTGCTGCTCAAGAGCGCCGGTCTGCGCTGGCCCGACTATGTGCGCCGGCTCGCGCCTGGGGTAAAGCCGGCCGACAGGACGGGGCCGGCGCAATGGGCGGAAGAATCCTGCCGCGTGGTGCGCGACGAAGGCGTCTACCCTGAAGGCAACAGCATCGACGAGGCCTACCTCGCGCGGGAACTGCCGGTGGCCGAACGGCGCATGCAACTGGCCGCAGCGCGCCTGGATGCGGTGCTCGAACGCGTGCTGGGCGGCAGCCGCGACTGAGGCGGCGCCGCCTCTGCAGCGAAGTGGAATGCGTGCTGCAGTGCATGTCGCGCGGGACAAGGCGCTGATGCCGCCACGGCTGGCGGCACGAATCGATTGGCGCGCGCGATTGCGGCACAGGCTTGTGCTAGTTTTGCTGCACTCAAAACGACGCAAAGACCAAGCCCCATGCAGATCCGCCGCACCAAGATCATCGCCACCCTGGGCCCGGCTACCGATGCCCCCGGCATGCTCAAACGCATCATCGAGGAAGGCGTCGACATCGTCCGCCTGAACCTGTCCCACGGCGCCGCCGCCGATCATGTGCGGCGCGCCCGGGAAGCCCGCGAAGCGGCCGACGAACTGGGCCGCGAAGTCGGCATCCTGGCCGATCTGCAAGGCCCCAAGATCCGCATCGAGAAGTTTGCCAAAGGTCGCATCATGCTCGAACCCGGCCAGCCGTTCGTGCTGGACTGCCGCGCCGATGCGGCGCCGGGCGACGAGAACCGCGTCGGCGTGAGCTATCTCGGCCTGCCCAACGACGTGAAGACCGGCGATACCTTGCTGCTTGACGACGGCCTGATTTCCCTGACCGTGCTGGAAGTGGTCGACACCGAAGTGCGCTGCCAGGTGTTGTATGGCGGCGCGCTGTCGGACCGCAAAGGCCTCAATCGCCTCGGCGGCGGCCTGTCGATTGCCGCGCTCAGCGACAAGGACCGCGCCGACATCAAGCTGGCCGCCGAACTGGGCGCCGACTTCCTCGCCGTATCGTTCGCCAAGAGCGCCAACGACATGAACGAAGCGCGCCGCCTGCTGCGCGCGGCGGCCGGGCAGGGCGCGCTGGTGGCGAAGATCGAACGCGCCGAGGCCATCGACGTACTCGGCGAAATCATCGATGCCTCCGATGCCGTGATGGTTGCGCGTGGCGACCTCGGCGTGGAAATCGGCGATGCCGAGTTGCCAGGCTTGCAGAAGAAGATCATCCGCGAGGCATTGGTACGCAACTGCGTCGTCATCACCGCCACGCAGATGCTGCAGTCCATGGTCGAATCGCCGATTCCCACCCGCGCCGAAGTGCTGGACGTGGCCAATGCCGTGATCGACGGCACCGACGCCGTGATGCTGAGCCAGGAAACCGCGGCCGGCCGCCATCCGGACAAGGCCGTTGCAGCCATGCGCCGCGTCTGCCTCGGCGCCGAGCGCCAGTTCGAGCCGCTGGAAGGCTTCCAGCCCGGCATGCACCGCATCGACCGCACCGACCAGGCCATCGCCATGTCGGCAATGTTTCTTTCTACACAGGTGAACCCCCGCGCCATCGTTGCGCTGACCGAATCCGGCGCCACCGCGCAATGGCTGTCGCGCTATCGCTCGGCCGTGCCGATCTACGCACTGTCGCGCAGCGCCCCGGCACGCAAGCGCATGCAGCTGTACCGCGATGTCTATCCGATCGAATTCGACGCCCGCGGTGTCGATCCGGCACATGCGACGCGTGCGGCGATCCAGCACCTGTTCAACCTGGGGCGGCTGGCAGAGAACGACCGCGTCGTCATCACCACCGGCGACCATACCGGACGCCTGGGCGGTACGAATACGATGAAGCTGTTGCGGGTGGGGGCTGGCGGGCTGGCGGAAGGGCTGGGCGAGCTTTGAGCGCAGTGGCTGTCGGTGCAGCCGAGCCAGAAACGATCACATGAGGACGACTGGACCTACATGTGGCCTGATGCAGTAGCAGCATTGGATTTTTGTAGAAAGATCGTTATTTTTTTTGCTAGCGAGCTATTCGCCGGCAGCAGTCATATTCCATAAGGTTTCATTTCGATTGCTGAATGCAGCACTGCTAGGGTGGGCATACGCTTGCGGCGGCGTGGCAGCCATGAGTTAGCCTTGGCGCCTCGCCGATGAGGAATTTCTCCATGCCGCTCTTCCTGCCGCTGCTGTTGTCTGCAACGTTGCCGTTGTCCGCCACGGCTCCCATTGAATTCCGCGATCGGGAAAAAATTGCTGATCTGTGGACATTGGCCAATGCCGAGGACAACCCTCCGTTTTATCCGGCGGAGAATCTGCAGGCGGGCAAGATGGGCTGTGTCGCGGTAGGTTTCCAGATCGAGGCCGACGGCAGCACCAGCGATGTGCAGGTGTTGCGTGTCGTTGTGAACGGTGCCGAAGAAGAGCAGGCCAGAGGCTTTGGCGACGCAACGAAAATCTGGGCCGGGAAACTGCGCTATGCGCCGGTCGGCCGGCCCCGGCCGGTCTATACCTACGACATCACCACCTTTACGCTGGCCCCGACCAAAGACCGCTACGCCGCAGATGCTCTGCCGGATGAAAACGGCTTGACCACCTTTGCGCCGAACTCGACCGAAGGCTCGGCCAAGACCACCGAGGAAAGGGGCGAATCCCTCATGCAGCGTTGTGTCATCGAGGATTTTCCAGCGACAATGCGAAAGCTTTCCGACCCCTGATCTGCAACACCCGCGCCTTTGCGGGTAGCGAGTATTCCCATGCGCCGCCCGCTGTCTCCTTCGCTTTTTCTCGCCGCCGGTGCGCTTCTGGCGCTAGGTGCTGCGGCCGCGCTGGCGCAAAACGAACCACGTCCGGTCGCTGCCAAGGATCTGGCCAAATACTGGCTCGTCGCCAGCGACGCGATGGAAGCGCTGGTGCCGAATACCGGCGTCAACCTGCACACGCCCAGCTGCGCCGTGGTGCGCTACGTGATCAATGCCGACGGCAGTACCAGCGACGTGGTGCTGGAGAAGCTGGTGCCGATGGGCGACCTGGGCGTAGTGGCCACATCGGCGATCAAAAGCCTGCGCTATGCGCCGGCCTCGAACAACCAGGCGCTTACGCCAGTGCTGACGCGGGTGACCTTGCCGCTGAATCTGCCGCCCGTGCGCGGCACGCCGGAACAGCGGGCACGCGTGGAAGCACAGCGCAGCCAGGTTCTGGCCGGTTGCGACGCGACAGGCGCCGCGCCCACGCCGGCAGCAGCGAAGAGTTCGTAGTTCAGATTGTTTCGGACTATGGCGCGGCAGGTCGCTGATGGCTCGTAGTGGCTAAGGCCCGTGTTGCCGCGATTGAGCGAATGCGCCTGTTGCCTGTGTGCATGACTTGCGTGCGGCGCGCGGGGCTGGCGTGATCGGTGCCTGACCGATCAGCGGAGCCCCCTTCATGTCGTTCGCCCTCGCATCGCCGCAACGTGCCACACACAGCCTGATCGCAATACGTTTGCTACTGGCTGGACTGATTGCTGCCCATGGCTGGGCGCGCTGGTACTACGGCGGTGTTGCGCCGTTCGGCAGCTGGCTGGATGGCCTGGGTTTCCCGCTGGGCATGGCCATCGCCGTCGGCGTTACCGCGGTGGAGATCGCCGGCACGCCGCTGCTGGCCTGGGGCCGCCTGGTGCGGCCGTTATGCCTGCTTTACGGTGCCATCTACCTCGTCGGCATTGTGCTGGTGCATGCGCCGGCCGGTTGGTTCGTGGTCGGGTTGGGGCGCAATGGCATGGAATACAGCGTATTGCTGATCGCCTGTCTGCTTGCCGTGGGCTATGGCCACGCCGGTGCGGACAAGGCGCCGCGCGGTGGCTAGGCGGCGCGGGCTGGTCATGCCGAAAGCTGGCGGTCCCTCTGCCTTCCGCTTGCCGGGCCGATCAAGACCTCGCGGCGCAATTTCCTGTGCTCATCGCGCCCCACGCTAAGGGCAGTGCTGTATTCGCAGGGGGCGATGAGCAACGCGAATTGCGCCGCCGTGGATCGGATCATGCCGCCAGCGGAGTAAGCCCGGCCAGCCATTCGTCGTCGGAGCCCTCGGCCACGCCTTCGAACAGAATAGTGGACAAGTAGCGTTCTCCCGTATCCGGCAACATGGCCAGGATGGTTGAGCCCGGCGGCGCGGTTTCCGCCACCTTCAAGGCCGCGGCCACGGTGGCGCCGGAAGACAGTCCGACGAAGATGCCTTCCTCCGCTGACAGGCGACGCGAGGTGTCGCGCGCGAGAATATCGTCCACCGGCAGGATTTCATCGGCGATCGTGCGGCTGAGCACCGCCGGCAGGAAGTCGGGCGTCCAGCCCTGGATCTTGTGCGGTTTCCATTCTTGGCCCGACAGCAGCGCCGCGCCAGCGGGTTCCGAGGCGATGATGCGGATATCCGGCCGCGCCAGCTTCAGCACTTCGCCCGCGCCGGTAATGGTGCCGCCGGTGCCCCAGCCGCTGACGAAATAGTCCAGTCGCTTGCCGGCGAAATCGCGCAGGATTTCCGGCCCGGTGGTACTGCGGTGCCAGGCCGGATTGGCCTCGTTCTCGAATTGGCGGGCAAGGAACCAGCCGTGCTGCTGTGCCAGTTCCGCGGCCTTGCGCACCATGCCGGTGCCGCGTTCGGCGGCCGGTGTCAGTATCACCTTGCCGCCGTAGGCGCGGATCAGCTTGCGTCGCTCGACGGAAAAGGTTTCGGTCATCACCGCGACGAAGGGATAGCCGCGTGCTGCGGCCACCGCGGCCAAGGCAATGCCGGTATTGCCCGAGGTTGCCTCGACGATGGTCTGGCCCGGCTTCAGCGTGCCGCGGCGTTCTGCGTCCAGCACGATGGCCAGGGCCAGTCGGTCCTTGACCGAACCCGCGGGATTGAATGCCTCGACCTTGACATACAGGTCGACGTGCCTGGGCGCCAGGCGATGCAGCTTGACGATGGGGGTATTGCCGATCGTGTCGAGAATGCTGTCGTAGATCATGGCGCGCTCTGCGATGGATTTATTGGAGGAAAAAACTAGTGGAAGGTGTGGTGACTGCGGTTCAGGCGGCGCGGCGCAACTCGGTCGCGGCCGTCGTCAGCGGCGCCGCGCCGAACCAGTGCAGGCTCGCGCCCAGTGCAGCCACTTCGCCGACGATGAGCAGGGCCGGCGACTTCAGCGCGAACTGGCGGGCCAGCGTGGGTAGATTTTCCAATGTGCCCAGCACCACGCGTTGCTCGGCACGCGAGCCGTTCTCGACCAATGCCACCGGTGTCGTTGCACTTCTGCCGTGAGCAATGAGCTGGCCGCGCAGGCGATCCAGCCCGGCTACGCCCATGTACACCGCCAGGGTCTGGCGTTCGGCCGCCAGCGAGTGCCAGTCCAGCGTATCCAGCGATTGCTTGCAGTGCGCGGTGACGAAACGCACCGACTGGGCGTGATCGCGATGGGTCAGCGGAATACCCGCATAGGCTGCGCAGGCCAGCGCCGCGGTGACACCGGGTACCACTTCGAACGGAATGCCGTGGTCGCGCAGGAATTCCAGTTCCTCGCCGCCGCGGCCGAACACAAACGGATCGCCGCCTTTCAGGCGTACGACGCGCTTGCCGGCCCGGGCATGCTGCAGCAGCAACTCGTGGATGCCGTCCTGGGTGGTGTGGTGAGTGCCCGCCTCTTTTGCCACTTCTATCTTTTGCGCATCGCGCCGGGCCAGAGCCAGTACCTCGCGGCTGACCAGGCGATCATGCAGCACGACGTCGGCTTCGTGCAGTGCGCGCAGGCCTTTGAGCGTGAGCAGGCCGGCGTCGCCGGGGCCGGCGCCAACCAACACTACCGAACCATGTGGTTGCGCATCTGCTTGCTCAAGGTCCTGTTCCAGTGCGGCTTCGGCGATAGCCAGCTGGCCGCGGCGCACGAGTTCGGCCACGCGGCCCTGAAACAGGCGTTCGAGAAAACGGCGGCGCTGACCGAGATCGGCCAGGCGCCCACGGATGCGCACACGCCAACGGTCGGCCAGCGACGCCAACGCGCCCAGAGAAGGATCGAGCAAGGCTTCGATTTTTTCCCGCAGCAGCCGCGCCAGTACCGGTGCGGCGCCCGCGGTGGAAACAGCGACGACCAGCGGCGAGCGGTCGATCACCGCCGGCACCTGGAAACTGGAAAGCTCTGCGTCATCGACCACGTTGGCCCAGATAAAGCGTTCCGTTGCTGCCGCGGCAACCGCCGCATTCACACGAACGTTTGAAGTAGCGGCGATCACCAGCCATCTGCGTTCCAGCCACGCTTCGACGAATTCGCCGGAAATCAGGCAGATGCGGCCGCTTCCCGACCAATTGCGCAAGTTGGTCGTGAAATCCGGTGCGCCGACGGTCACCAATGCACCGGCTTCCAGCAGGGCTGCAACCTTGCGTTCCGCGACGATTCCGCCTCCCACGACGAGGACGGAGCGGCCTGCAAGATCAGCAAAGATGGGATAGAGTCGGACGGCGGGCATGATGATTTCTGCAACAACACCTGTAGTCATGGAGATAACCGACACGACGTTGCTGTCGGCTTGCAGGACCATGCTGGGCGCCCGCTGTGCTGCAGGGAAGTGAGCAAACGATGTGCCGTTATGCCGCCAGGGCATGTATCTCCAGGCGGACGTATAGACGGCTAAATGATCTATGGTTATAGTCGGTTCACCCCGGCTTGAAACCAGACGGCACCTGCGCAGGCGCCGCAAACGTTTTCAACCCAACAGGCTTTACCACGACTGGAGCAACACATGAAAACTAATTACGCCACTCGATTCTGTATGCATTACGTAATTAAAAATTGGCGTCGTCCGCTTGCGTCCGAACTGTTGCGATCTCCCCAGAGAAGGCCGTCATGACACTTACCCAACTCCGCTACCTGATAGCCATCGCCGATTCCGGCCTGAACATCACGCTCGCCGCCGAGCGCGTACACGCCACCCAGCCGGGCATCTCCAAGCAGCTAAAGCAGCTGGAAGACGAGCTTGGTTTCCAGATCTTCGCCCGCAAGGGCAAGAGTCTCGAACGCATCACTCCTGCCGGTATCCAGGTCATTGATCGCGCCCGCGTGATCCTTGCCGAAGCCGCCAATATCCGCGCCCTCGCCGCCAATCTTCGCAACGAAGCCCAGGGCGAACTGCGCATCGCAACGACACATACCCAAGCCCGTTTCGTGCTGCCGCGTACCATCGCCAGCCTGAAGCGCCGCTATCCCCAGGTCAGCGTCCACCTCAAGCCCAGCGGCGATGCCGAAGTATTGGCGCTGCTCGAACGTGGCGAAGCCGATATCGCCATCGTTTCCACGGCCGGCAGCGTTCCCGCCGGCGGCCTTGCCGTGCCGCTGTTCCGCTGGGACCGTCACGTGCTGGTGCCGCGTACGCATCCGCTGGCCAAGCTGGAAAAGGCGCCCCGGCTGGATGAGCTGGCGGAATACCCGCTGGTCAGCTACGAGTCTTCGCTCAAGCCCGATTCGTCGCTGCGCCGCGCCTTTCTCGGCGCCGGGCTGCTGCCGCGAATCGCCATCACCGCACGCGATGCCGACCTGATCAAAACCTACGTGCGCGCCGGTCTCGGCGTTGGCGTGCTGGCCGAAATGGCCATGCTGCCCGAAGACCTGGCCGACCTGAAGGCGCTGCCTGCACCGGGCCTTTTCCCGCTCTGCACGACCTGGGTCGTGCTGCGGCGCGACCGCGTGCTGCGCGACTACGCGCTCGATCTCGTCGCCGAACTGGCGCCGCAGCTTGATCGCCGCGGTCTGCGCCGCGTGCTCGACGGCGTCACCACGCCCGACTGGCCCGCACCGCCGCATTGGCGCCAGCTGGTCGCCAGCGCGGAAGCCAAGCAGGCTGTGCCACTGGGGTTTGCTGCGCAGGCGGCATGAACATCCGGTTGGGAATGATCCCGTCGCGCGCAGGTGCGGCGGGATTTTTTCTTTTATGTCCTTGGTAATAGTTGGCTTTTTGGATTTTTCCAACGAGAGCGTGTCGACCGGACTGCCCTGCGGCAGGGTGGCTCATAAGCCCGACCGGGACAGCGCCGGCATCCTGTCTTTTGGCTTAGGGTGATGCCGGCTCCGTGCCCGTGCTGGCCCAGGGGCGCGTTGCCGAAAATGCGGTCGCAGGAGATACGGGCGAGTTCATGCCGTCAGGGACAGGCCAGGGCCACGCTGCGAATGCGTTTGCGCGACGAGTCCGGTTTGATTTCCAGAAAGCACGAAGAATCGTCGATGTTGCCGTAGTCGACGTTGCCGCTGTCCTCGTCGTAGATCTCGCCTTCGCCCCAGCGTTTGCGTGCTTCTTCCATAGGCTGCCCCGGACACAGGCCGGAAGGCGTGCAGTAGCGCGGCGAGGTGGATTCAAGCATCAGGACTTGGCCGGGCTCGGTCATTTCGATGCGCAAACCCGGATATGACAGAACATAGTCGTGATCGCCGGGCTCGCCTGCCGTGCCCGCCGGCTTGCCGAGTTTCTGGTAGACGACGGCCAGAGAATCGTTGATTTTCAGGCCGCCCAGGCTCAACTCGCTGCGGGTCGGCGGACCAGGCGGTGCGGCCGACGCGAGCCCGCCAGGCAGCAGCGACAACAGAACAAGGACGTAACGGCTAGGCATGGTATCTCCCGATCAACGAGGTCTGCTGCAGACGGCTGCTGGGACGGCGCTTTTCCAATCGCACCGTGGCGGGACTTCGACAGGTGTCAGAGGCGGGGTTCGGTCAATTTCGGGTCGCGCCGGCATTGCAGCAGGGGTTTGCTCTGGCTGGAGACGATGCGTTTGATCGTGTCTTCCTCGGCGTCGGTCACGACGCGCATGCAAGTGCAGCCGTAGCCGTAGCCGGTGCCGCCGTAAGCTACCCACTGCTTCTTGTCGATGCTCGGCCAGTTGCCTTCGGCCTGATGGCCGCCCTGCATCGCCACTGTCCACTCGCCATCGCGGTCGAGCAAGGAGGCGTTGCCGGGCGACGGATTGACGAACCAGCCGCAGCGGTTCTCGATGCCGTCCGGTGCCTTGCCGGATGCGGTCGCAGCGATCAGCGCTGTCAGGACCAGCAATGCCGCGCAACGCGAGGCTGGCGTGCGGAAGAGGGAGGCGTAGCGCACTGGACACTCCTTGTGTGATGCGAACACATGGTAGTCCGACAGGCGCGACGCGAAGTGTGGCCTGGGTACGAAGTGTGCATTCCAATGCAATGCAACGAGCTGACGAGATTGCGGGTGCAGTGCTGCGTTCAACCCAGGCGGCTCGATTGCCGGTTCATTGGCGAATGCGCCGACAACTGGTTCGTTGCGCGCCGTACTTTGTGGACGATGCGGGCAGCGTTGCGCTCGCCCAGGTGGCAACAGCCGTATTCAGCCGGGCAACGCCAAGGATGCTCCCGGAGCAAATTCGCCGGCCCTGCGGCACCCGTCGACGGCGCGCGTCTCTCAGCGCATCTGCGCCAGATCCGCTTTACTACTTCTGGGCAACAGCCACGCCAGGTTGGCGCCGCGCATGCCTGATCGCGTCACCAGCTGCAAGTGCTGCGCCGGACCACACGGCGAGGCTGCACCGGCACGCTGCAGCAGGTCATGCGTGCCGAGTTCGGTGGCCACGTCGCCGTTGGCGGCAGCTGTCTGGTGCAGGGTTTGCGCGATCGCGGCGGCGTTGCCGTGGTCGCCGCGTGCCAGTGCCAAGCCGGCGCTGGCGATGTCCAGGCGCCGCCGGCCTAGCCAGTCGTCGCTGCCCAGCAGTTTCCTTGCCGTATCGATATGCCGCCGGGCGGCATCGCGTTCGTCCAGCACCAGATTGGCTTCGGCCAGGCCCAGCTCTGCGTCCAGTTCCAGCAGGCGGTAGCCCGACGCGGCAATGGCCGGAGCAATCTGCTGCAGCTGGCTGCGTGCTGCGGCCGCGTCGCCGTGGCGTACGGCCTGGGTGGCCCATTCCAGTACCAGGCTCCAGCGCGCGACCAGGCTGGAAACGTCGTTCATATCGGCCTGCACATGCTGCAGTGGCTGGTTCGCCAGGCTGCGGTCGCCACCGAGCAGGGCGATTTCCGCTTCGCCCAGTCTGCCAAAGTAGCCAATGGAAGGATCGCTGGAATTGCTACAACGGGAAAATCCGGTCTGCGCTGCGGCGCTCTGTCCGCGCAGCAGGGCGACGGTGCCGCGCAGGCAGGCCAGGCTGAAGGCGATCTCCGGCGCTTCGCGGCGCAGGGCCTTGTCGACGACCTGTCCCTGGGGATCGGCCCGCTCCAGTGTGGCTTCGGCTGCGGCGAAGCGGCCCTGGCGCAGCTGGATCAGGCCGATGTACACCTCGATATTGGTGCCCAGGCCGCCTTTGCCGGGCTGCTGCTGCAGTTTTTCCGCCCGCGCCAGCGCGCTGGCGAAGTCGCCGCGCATGAAGTCTTCGTTGATGCGGTCGAATTCGATCGAGGGCAGGGCGAACTGTGCCTCGCTTTCGGCCAGGGTGGCGGCTTCCTCCAGGTAGCGCCGGTAGGCGGGGAAGTCGCCCAGGCGGTAGTACTTGAACGAGGCACGACGCAGCGCGTCGAATTCCACATTGCGCTGTCCGCTGCGCCGCGCCGCGGTCAGCAGGGCGGGCAGGTGCTGCGGCAGGCGTGCCGGGTCGGTGAGGTCGGCATAGAAATGCATGACCAGCGCACGCAGCGGATCGCCGGCGGCCTCGTAGCGTTGGCCGGCTTCGTCAAAGCGTGTCGCGAGTTCGGCGCCGTCGCCCTGCATCCAGTCGGCCATGACGACGGCCTGTGTTGCCATCGCGCTTTCGTATTTCCAGCCGGCCTGGGCCGACAGCTGCTGTGCGGCCAGCGCCGCGGCTTTGGAATTGCTGGCGTCGCCCATCACCCCGTAGGCAGCCGACAGGTTCAGCTGGGCGAAGATGCGCGTGGCGACAGGCTGGCGCTGCCAGCGCGGCGTCGACAGCAGGGCGATCACTTCGCTGGCGTAGCCGCTGCGCAACAGGCAGCGCGCCTGTTCCAGCACGAATTGTGGCTGGCTGGGAAAGCGTTCGGCCAGCGCGCCGTAGGCGTGCGCCGCAGCGAGGTGCTGCTGTGCCATCAGCAGGCGCTGTGCGGTAAGGATGGCGCGTGCATCGGCCGGCCAGTCGGCTGCCCATTCGTCCAGGCGGGCGAAATGCTGTTCGGCCTGGCGCAGCTGGCCGAAGGTAATCAGCGACTGCGCCAGCTGCAGGCGGGCCAGGCCGAAGTCCGGCTCCTGTTCCACTACCTGGCGCAACAGCTCCAGATGGGGCGTCCAGTCGTGCTGGCGATGGCGCAATACCGCCTCGGCATAGCGCTCGGCGTTGTCGCGGCGCAGGCGCAAGACTGGCCGCACTTCGCCGGCACGCCGCGGCAGCAGATCAGCGAATACGCTGCGGCTGACCTGGTCGACCAGGGTATCGACGGACGCCAGTTCGCCCTCGGCTTCGCGGCTGGCACCGCCCGGCGTGCGCGCCTGCAGGCGGATGCGGTCGGTGCCGCTGGGCGTGGCCGACAGCATCACGACTTCCACGCCGTCGCGCGCGCTCTCGGCGGCGGCAAGGTCGGCGGCGTTCAGCACCGTCACTTCGGGAGCCAGCGACAGCTGCCACTCCAGCCAGGACTGCAGCACGGTCGCCGGCCAGCGCGAAGACTGGCTGGCGCCCGGATCGTCGAGCACGATCAGTGCAATCTGCCGGCTGGCCGGCGGCACAGGCGAGCGGCCGGCCAGCCAGCCGGCGCCGACCAGGCAAGCCACGACGAGCAGGGCAGCCACAAGCGCAACCGCCCGGCGTGGCCGTGTGCCGCTGCGCGGGGCTGCCGGCAGGGGCAGCGTTGCGGGCTGTACTGCGGCAGGAATGGCAGCCTCGCCGTCCAGGGCCAGCGGCACCACCGGGCCCGGCGGCTCGAACACGTAGCCGCGCTTGGCCACGGTGCGTATCCAGAGTTTGCGTTCGTCGCCAAGCAGGCGCCGCAGTACCGATACGGTCTGCGTCAGGTTGCCGTCCTCGACCACTACGCCGGACCAGATCCGCGCCAGCATGGCCTCGCGGGTATGCAGGCGGTTCGGCTCGGCCAGAAACAACAGCAGCACGTCGAAGACTCGACTGCTGAGCTCGACCTCACCCTCGGCACTGCACAGGCGGCGATAGCGCAGATCCAGGCAAAGATCGCCTACCCGAACGACCGGCGTTTCCGGCGGCCAGCTGGCTGGAATCAATAACTGCACGTTGGTATCCCTTGCCCGGCGCGCATGGTAGCGGCCAATCCGGCGCGGCCGTTGATGCAATGCGGCAAAACGGCGCCTTGAGCCACCTTTGAGACAGATTTGAGTCGTCCGCCGAGGAAGCTCGGCGACCGCTGCGGCAAGGCTGCGGCCTTCGTCCGTCGCTGCAGGCCGTTCTCTCATGACGCTGAACCAGTTGCGCTATCTCGTTGCCATCGTCGATGCCGGGCTGGTGATTTCCCGTGCCGCCGAGCGCGTCCACACCACGCAGTCCGGCCTGTCCAAACAACTCAAGCAGATCGAAACCGAGATGGGCCAGCCACTGTTCCAGCGCCGCGGCTACAACCTCAGTGCGCTGACGCCGTGCGGCCAGCGCGTCATCGAGCACGGCCGTGCCGTGCTGGCGGAAATGGCCGGCATCCGCAGCCTGGTTGCGCAGCGCGCGCCCGGCATGGGCCGCGCCCTGCGCATCGCTACCACGCCGACCCAGGCGCGCTATGTGCTGCCTGCCGCGCTGGAGCGGCTCAAGCGCGGCCACCAGCAGCTGCAGATTGCGCTGCGGGTGGGGGGTGACGAGGAAGTGCTGGGCTGGGCCGAAAGCGGTCAGATCGACCTGGCCCTGGCCAGCACGCAGGGCCTGCGCCCGCGCCGCGTCGCGGCGGTGCCGCTCTACCGCTGGCAGCGGCTCGCCCTGCTGCCGGCGGGCCATCCGCTGGCGGCGATCGGCCGTGCGGCGACGCTGGCCGATCTGGCTGCCCATCCGCTGGTGACCTACGCCTCTGCGCGTGATCCGGTGTCGGACTTCAGCCGCGCATTTGCCCTGCATGGCGTAAAGCCGACCATCGCTACCTGTACGGCCGATGCCGATCTGATCAAGACCTACGTCCGTGCCGGGCTCGGCGTCGGCATCGTGGCCGAAACCGCCTACGAGCGCGAGCGCGATGCCGACCTGCAGGCCCTGCCCCTGGGTAACCTGTTCCGCCCCTGTACCGCCTGGGCGGCTTTTCCGGCACGCTGCGCGCCACTGGAACAGGCTTTGGAGCTGGCGGCCGAGCTGGCGCCGCATATGGAGTTGCGCAGCATGCGGCGCACGTTGGCCTTGGGCGAGGCCGGGGAATGGCCGGCTCCACCGGGATGGGACAGATCTGCCGCCTGAGCGAGCGTGGTGGCCCGGCTGCTCCGCGGCGTGGAGCGTTGCAGCCGTCCTGCCTGAGAGGTTGTGCGCCCTGGCGACACAGCACTCCATGAGATGCCATCTGTCGGCGAAGACAAATTTGTGCACATGACAATACTGTTGCGAACATCACTAGTTGCGCGCTAAATACGGCCGGCAATGTCGGGCCGCTGCAACGGGGTCATCGTCTTCCTGGCGTGCCGACGGCACCGCATTCGATACCCGAAAATCCAAATTTGAACAGGCCTGACGGAATGTCGTGACGGGTGGGAAATGCCGGGAAATCCGCCGCTGGTCCACGGCATCCTGCCCCGTCAAAAACGACAACTTCTCCAGCGTTTGATCTGCCGGCAGCCGAAGGACCGGCCGTCGCCAATGGCTGGAAATAGCTCGACATTAACAAGAATTTTTACGGGGGTGTTTTCGATGGCTGCAGAATTCGCGCTTGGACTTGCTGTATCTGATGCCGAAGCTCAAGCCAGGGACGAGCGCGTAACCGAGTTTTTGAAGCAGATGAGCTTGCGCCAGGCCAGGCGGCAACAGGAAACTTCCGGGCTCGTCGTCGTACAGGTTGCCAGCGAGACACCAAGGAACAGCCCCGAAGTAGCGGCCATAACCAATCTGGAAGAAGATGCCGGCGGTGCCGGCCTGCAATCGATGTCCCGCGGTAACCGCATGAATTTCTCGAAACCGGCACTGCGTTCGCGCATTGTGCGTGGCGATACCCGGCAGGTCGCGGAAATCCAGCGCAAATTCCCTTCCATCGAAGTCGCACCGGTTGCGATGCTTTATCCGCAGACTTTCCTGCCATTGGCTTCCGAACTCGACCGATGGATTTACCGCCCGGCGCAGGGCGCCGCATTGCGGCGCTTG
The DNA here is from genome assembly GCF_004363655.1 of Tahibacter aquaticus. Lineage (GTDB taxonomy): Bacteria > Pseudomonadota > Gammaproteobacteria > Xanthomonadales > Rhodanobacteraceae > Tahibacter > Tahibacter aquaticus. The sequence goes on along the minus strand of NZ_SNZH01000013.1, from coordinate 140,757 downwards.
CAGGTCAGCGTGAACGATTCCGAGGGAAAGCCTGTCAAAGACGTGAAAGTGCGCGCTTACGTCAATTACTCTTCGGATTTGCACTATGCAGCAGTAACCAATCGCAGGGGCAAGGCGCTACTGGAGATTGAAAAAGGCTTGCACGACTACATCATCCTGCTTGCGGCGGAACCGGACCACTCCTACTGGTCTAGCTTCGAAGCCAATATCCAGCTTTCCGCGGCCGACAAGCAATTTCAGCTACAGCTGCAGCCCATCGTTCCCGACGAATTCATGCTGCTGTCCCACTATGCCAGGTACGACGAACAAGCCGGCGGCGGCGTGACCGTCGCAGTCATCGACAGCGGTGTAGGTCCGCACGAAGACATTACAGTCGCCGGCGGATACTGCCCTGTAACAGGCGAGGTCTCTTCCGATTTCAGCGACAACGGTCTCGGCCATGGCACGCATGTGGCCGGGATAATTGCCGCCAGGCGCGGCGCCAACACAAATGTTTACGGACTCGCACCCGCTTGCACGCTGCTCTCCTACCGGGTCTTTCCGCGAAGAGGTGGGGCATTGGACAAAGATGCAACCATGGCGAGTTCGCTGGACGTTGCTGGGGCGCTTGAGCGTGCCATAGCGGCCGAATGCGATATCGTGAATATCAGCTTGGGCAGTTTCGACGAAATGCTTGAAGTGAAACCGCTGCTGCAGCAGGCGTGGAATTCGGGAATCGTCATTTTTGCCGCCACGGGCAATGATGGCAGGGATTATTCGCGTTATCCGGCCTGCTATGAACCTGTACTCGGCGTCGCGGCGCTGGGACGCCATGCCAGTTTTCCCGAGCAATGCCTGGCGGCCCGGTTGGCGAAGTTCTGGTCCAGGGGGGGCGAGTTTTTTGCCGGATTTTCCAATTATGGAGATTCCACCCGCTTCATCGGCCCCGGTGTTGGCGTGGTTTCCACCTATCCGGGCAACAAGTTTTCCGCAAATTCGGGCACGTCGATGGCCACGCCGTTTACCAGCGGCATGGCGGCGCGCCTCTTGTCTGGCAACCAGCGCGTGCGTAGCATGCCGCGAACTGCAGCGCGCGCCGAAGCTATCGTCAAACTCGTCACCGACCTCGCCCGCGAAGTCGGCTGGGGAAAGGCATATGAAGGTTACGGAATCGCCTGTCATGACTAGCGTCGTCCTTACCTACACCGGCAAGCCGGCATCGCGCCATGATGCCGAGAACCGCCTGCGCAAACGCGTGCCGCGTATTGTGCTGACGCCCAAGACTGCCATCCTGGTCGAAGCGCAGGTGCAGGAAGACGATCTTCACCTGCTGGAGCAGGATCCGGACTGGCATGTTTCCCGCCCGGCCATGCTCGGCATCCGGCAGCCGTCGGTCATTACCGGCGGAGCGGTTACGTTCGATCCGCAAAGAGACGACACGCCGTTCTATATTCGTCCACCGGCGAATCGCACCCCCAAGGGCAGTGCCGCGGCCATTCCTGGCGGCCGCATGAGCTTTTTGCCGCAAAGCCTGCATTCGCCGATACGGCGCATCGATCGGTTCGACGCCCATGTCGCCATCCAGATCGACTGCGACGACAGCGGCAAGCTGCCCCGGCCGCTGTCGCCGGCGGAGTTGACCCAGCTGCTCGGTTTCGTCGACGTTTCGCCGCTGCAGGGGCTGATTGCGATCGATGACAGTCCGATCAGTGGCGTCGGCAACTATTCGGCCGCGGCCATGATCGATGGCGTGTTGAGGTCTATCCAGATCGCCGTCGTCGCCCACGGTTGATTTCCGCGCCGAATTGGCGCCGCCGCCGATCCATTCCCCGCCATCGCGGCCATGGCGTGTGCCGCCTGTTTCTTTGCCCTGTTGCCACGGTTGCGGCATGTACCGGCCGGCCGTTGGGGTAGAGCGATGCACCGCTCACTATTTGATAGTTATTTTTTCGCAAAATCGCACGGCGACGTACTGCCTGGCGATGGGCGTCATTCCGGCCTGTGCGTCGCCGAGTCCGGCAGCCTGGCGTGTTGCGTATTTCCCCTGGCGCTCTCGCCCTGACGGTATGACCGTTGTGGCGGCATTCCCTGCGCTCATGCCTGGGCAGCGCCGGCAGCGTTAGCGTGACACCGTCGAACGCGGCGGGGGCCGCGCAGACCGTCACGCCGCCGGGCAACCCATCGAAGTTCCGGCGCCGCACATTCGGTACAGATCAGCGACGTCGCGCCAGCAGCGCGGCGGGACGTGCGTGCGCGGCGAAAAGGACGAGCGGGCAGCCAGAGGGGGCTGCCCACACCACAAATCGCTTTTGCATAGGTGAACTCGTGAGCAAACTAAGCATCAACCTGGGTCGGCGCACGGCCCTCAGCCTGGCTGCCGCAGCCTTGCTGGCAGGAACGGTGACCAGCGCCATGGCCGGCACGGTCTGGACCGAACGCGCCGCCAGCGGCGAGCGCATGGCGCTGGACGCGCTGCGGGGCGGCGACACGTATACGCGTTTCATTGTGCATTATTTTGACGCGATGCCGTTCGGCACCAGCGAGAACGCCGCCCTGGCCGAAGCCTCGGCCAAGCGCCTCGACGCCGACCTGGCACGTGCCGGCCAGGCACTGGGCAGCGAATTCAGGCAGGTGCGGCCGCTGGCTACCGGTGGCTTCCTGATCGAGCTGAATGCTGCTGCCAGCCACCGCGGCGCAGTACCGTCGGCGCAGAAGATCATGGCCGAATTCGCCAAGAACCCGGACGTGGCCCTGATCGAGCCCGATGCGCGCATGCAGATTGCGTTGACACCCAACGACACGCGCTACCAGGACCAGTGGCATTACTTCGAGTCCACCGCCGGCATGAACCTGCCTGAAGCCTGGGACATTTCCACCGGCAGCGGCGTCGTGGTGGCAGTGATCGATACCGGCATCACCACCCATAGCGATCTGTCCGGCCAGACCGTGGCCGGCTACGACTTCATCAGCGATACCACAGTCTCCAACGACGGCAACGGCCGCGATTCGAATCCGGCCGATCCTGGCGATGCCTACAATGGCAACAATTCCAGCTGGCACGGCACCCATGTCGCCGGCACCATTGCCGCGTTGACCAACAACTCCAAGGGCGTGGCCGGCGTGTCCTTCAATGCCAAGGTCCAGCCCGTGCGTGTACTGGGCAAGGGCGGCGGCAGCCTGGCGGATATTTCCGACGCGATCATCTGGGCTTCCGGCGGCAGCGTGCAGGGCGTGCCCGCGAACGAGACGCCGGCCAAGGTGATCAACATGAGCCTCGGCGGCAGCGGCTCGTGCAGTTCCACCTATCAGAGTGCGATCAACGCTGCGCGGCAGCGCGGCACCGTCGTCATCATCGCGGCGGGCAATTCGAATACCAACGTGTCGGGCTTCCAGCCGGCCAACTGCAGTGGGGTAGTCGCCGTCGCCGCCAGCGATCGCGAAGGCAACCGCGCGTCGTATTCCAACTACGGCACCGGCATCGACGTGACCGCGCCCGGTGGCGAAACCGCGGTCGCCGGCAACGGCGTGCTGTCCACGCTCAACAGCGGCACCAGCGCGCCCGGCAGCGAAACCTATGCCTACTACCAGGGCACCTCGATGGCGACGCCGCATGTAGCCGGCCTGGCCGCGCTGATCCTGGCCAAGGCACCCGGCAAGACGCCGGACGAGATCGAAACCCTGCTCAAGCAGAACGTGCGCACCTTGCCCGGCAGCTGCAGTGGCGGTTGCGGCGCCGGCCTGGTCGATGCGAAGAAGACCTTGCTCGCTCTTGGCGGCAATGGCGGCAATGTCGCACCAACGGCGAATTTCACCTTCAGCGCGAACGATCTCACCGTCAGCTTCACTGACGCGTCCAGCGACAGCGATGGCAGCATCGCCTCGCATGCCTGGGATTTTGGCGACGGCACCACCTCGACCGCGACCAGCCCTAGCAAGACGTATGCGGCCGCCGGTACGTACACGGTCACCCTCAAGGTCACCGACAACGGCGGCCTGGACAACACCAAGACCGCCTCGGTCACTGTGCCCAGCAACGGCGGCGGCGCAGTGCTGCAGAACGGCGTGGCCAAGACCGGCCTGAGTGCGGCTCTGAACGGCTCGCTCGATTTCAGCCTGGTCGTGCCGGCCGGTGCCAGCAACCTTAAGTTCGTCACCAGCGGCGGCAGCGGCGATGTCGACGTCTACGCCAAGCTGGGCAGCGCGCCGACCACGGCCAGCTATACCTGCAAGTCCGATACGCCGAGCAATAGCGAAACCTGCACAATTAGCAATGTCCAGGCCGGCACCTACTACGTCAAGCTGGTCGCCTATGCGGCTTTTTCCGGCGTCAGCCTCACCGGCAGCTATACCACGGGCGGTGGCGGCGGTTTCAGCAACACCACCGACTACGCGATTCCCGATCCGGGCAATGTCACCAGTCCGATCACGGTATCCGGCCAGAGCGGCAACGCCTCCGCCCAGACCAGGGTCACGGTGAATATCGTGCATCCGTATCGCGGCGACGTGCAGATCGACCTGATCGCTCCCAGCGGCCAGACCGTGCGCCTGAAAAACTACGACAACGACAGCGGTGACGACATCCACGCCACCTACACCGTAAATGCCTCGGCCTCGGCCAAGAACGGTCTGTGGCGTCTGCGCGTGACCGACGTCTACAGCACCGATGCGGGCTATCTCGACGACTGGAGCCTCCAGTTCTGAAGCCGGCAAGACGTATTCCCTCTCCTCCAGGCACAAGGCCCGGGGGAGAGGGCTTTGCCGGTTTGTCCAGGCAGCACGCTATCATCCGGTGTTTAGCCCTCGCCGCACCACGCTGTACCCATGGCCGACGATTTTTCCCCGCTGCTCGCGCAAATCGCCGAAGCCGCTATATGTCTTACCGATAGCGGCGACGTTGCCGATTACATCCCCGCCCTGGCGCGCGTCGCGCCGCAGCAGTTCGGCATTGCCGTTGCCACGGTGGACGGTGCAGTGTTCCGCGCCGGCCAGGCTGATCAGGCATTTTCGATACAAAGCATCAGCAAGCTGTTCGCGCTGACGCTGGCCCTGCAGCGCGAAGGCGATGCGCTATGGCAGCGCGTCGGCCGCGAGCCTTCCGGCACGCCATTCAATTCGCTGGTTCTGCTGGAGCGCGAACGCGGCATTCCGCGCAACCCGTTCGTCAATGCCGGCGCGCTGGTCATCACCGACGTGCTGTGCCGGCGCTATTTGCAGCCTGAGCGCGCCGTACTGGAATTCGTCCATCGCCTGCTCGGCCGCACCACGGTGGCGATCGACACGGAGGTCGCGCGCTCGGAGCGCCTGCACAGCGACCGCAATGCGGCGATTGCGCATTTCATGCGCAGCTTTGGCAATCTGCAAGGCGAGGTCGCCGCGGTACTGGACGCGTACTGCGCGCAGTGCGCCATTGCCATGTCCTGCGCGGAACTGGCGCAGGCGGCACTGTTCCTTGCTGCCGATGGTCGCCAGCCCAGTGGCGTGCGTGTGCTCGATCCGCTCGATGCGCGCCGTGTCAACGCCTTGATGCTGACCTGCGGCGCCTACGATGCGGCCGGCGATTTTGCCTTCCGCATCGGCTTGCCGACCAAGACCGGTGTCGGCGGCGGCATTCTCGCCATCGTGCCCGGGCGCATGAGCATCTGCGCCTGGTCGCCGCGGCTGGATGCAACAGGCAATTCCATCGCCGCCGCCGCCGCGATAGAGCAGTTTGCCGCGGCGACCGGTGTCAGTGTGTTCGGCGGTTTGCCCGGCGCATGAATTGATTCGTAGGGTGCGACGAGCGCATGCGAATCGCACGGTGAGGTAGTGGGGTGGGCTACCTTCGTGCGGGAAGGGCGGCGCAATTCGCTGCGCTCATCGGCGCCCTACGAGGCAGCTGTGTCAGACCGGTCCGCACATGACCCAGTCGGCTTTGCGGTCTTCGCCGACCAGGAAGACGGCCGTGCCGACTTTCTCGAAACCCTGCTTCTCGTAGAAGCGGATGGCCTGCGGCGCTTCCTGCCAGACCAGCAGCCATAGCCAGTAGCGGCCGCGTTCGCGCGCCTGGGCGCGCAGTGCCTGCATCAGTGCCGCCGCGCCGCCGCGGCCGTGCTGCGAGGGCGCGAAGTAGAAGCGGCCGACTTCGGCGCTGGCGTCCTTGTCCACGCAGTCCGGTGCCGGCCGCGCCAGGCGCAGCTGTGCATAGCCGACCATGACGCCGGCGCTTTCCGCCAGCAGCGTGACGATGGACGGATCGGCCAGCTCGGCCGCCTGCCGCGCCGCGTCGAAATTCGCCGCGACGAAGGCGCCGGTGTTGGCCGCGTCGCTGGCATGGGCGTAGGCGGCGAGAAACCATTGCGCCATGTTGCGTGCCAGCTCCGGCGCGTCGGCGGCCACGCCGCGGCGGATGGTCAGGCCGCTGTCCGTTTCAGACATGTATACGTTTCCCGATGTGTTCTCAGTGTGCCGGTGCCGGGGTGGCTGCGGCTTTTTCCAGCACGTCGCGCGTCATGGCCGTGGCCAGGGTTTCCTCGCCGATGAAGACGTCGGTCGCGGCGTCCTGCTGCAGCAGGGCGGCTTCCTCTTCGCTGTGCGAGCGCACGACCACCTGGATGGCCGGATTCAGCGCGCGCGCGGTTTCCACCATCTGGCGTACATGGAAGGTATCGGGAATGGCGATGACGAGCAGGCGCGCGCGCGCCACATGCGCCTGGATCAGCACGGCCGCTTCCGCCGCATTGCCGGCGACGGCATGGATGCCCTGCTGGCGCAGGGTTTCCACGCGCTCGCGGTTTTCTTCCGCCACCACCAGGCGCAGGCCGCGCTCGCGCAGTGCCGCGGCGATGCGCCGGCCGACGCGGCCGTAGCCGACCAGCAGCACATGGCCGGTGAGGTAGTCCGAGCCCACGCTCATGGGCAGTTCGGCCAGCGGGTCGGCCGGGCGCTCCAGCTTGCGCGCGAAGCGCGAGCGCTTGCGTATCCAGGACTGGGCCGGCTCTATCGCCTGGAAGATCAGCGGATTGAGCGCGATGGAAATGATCGCGCCGGCCAGGATCAGGTTCTGTCCTTCCACCGGCAGGATCTTCAGCGACACGCCCAGCGCAGCGATGATGAAAGAGAACTCGCCGATCTGCGCCAGGCCGGCGGAGACGGTCAGCGCCGTGTTCAGCGGATAGCGCAGCAGCAGCACCAGCGCGGTCGCCGCAATACCTTTGCCGACGATGACCACGCCGACCACGGCCAGCACCATCAGCGGCTGGGTCAGCAGGATCTTCGGATCGAACAGCATGCCGACTGAGACGAAGAACAGCACCGCGAACGCATCGCGCAGCGGCAGCGATTCTTCCGCGGCGCGGTAGCTCAGTTCGGATTCGCGCAGCACCATGCCGGCGAGGAAGGCGCCCAGCGCGAACGACACGTCGAACAGAATGCCGGCGAGATAGGCAATGCCGACCGCGGCGGCGATCACGCACAGGGTGAACAGTTCGCGCGAACCGGTGCGCGCCACCTGCCACAGCAGCCAGGGAAACAGCTTGCGCCCGCCGACCAGCATCAGCACGACGAAGGCAGCGACCTTGCCCAGGGTGATGGCGATGGCCAGCCACAGCGGCCGGGCGGCATGCGCGGCGTGGCCGGCGCTGGCGGCGTCGCCGCCGTCCATGCCGGCCAGCGCCGGCAGCAGCACCAGGGCCAGCACCATGACCAGGTCTTCGACCACCAGCCAGCCCACGGCGATGCGGCCGTTGACCGATTCCACCAGGCCGCGGCTTTCCAGTGCACGCAGCAGCACGACGGTGCTGGCGACGGACAGGGCCAGGCCGAATACCAGGCCGGCGGCGAGCGGCCAGCCCCACAGCCAGGCCAGGCCGGCGCCCAGCGCCGTGGCCACGCTGATCTGCACCAGCGCGCCGGGCAGGGCGATGCGTTTGACCGAGAGCAGGTCGTCGAGGGAGAAATGCAGGCCTACGCCGAACATCAGCAGCATCACGCCGATTTCGGCGAGCTGGCCGGCCAGGTGGACGTCGGCGACGAAGCCCGGCGTGGCCGGGCCGATGATGATGCCGGCGACGAGATAGCCGACCAGGGCGGGCAGCTTCAGCTTTACGGCGATGAAGCCGACGATCAGGGCGAGGCCGAGAGCGGCGGCGATGGTGCTGATCAGTTCTACGCTATGGGGCATCGGTCACCAGGGGGCTTGAGGATGTGGATGTACGCCGGCGTTGCCGCCGGACCGTCGCCACCACTCCCGTGCCGCCGCGCCCGCAGGGGGCACAGCATCGAGGTCGAACCCAACAGCGAATAGCGAACCAGCTAGCCGATATGGAGCCTCAGCGCCCTCCCCGGACAGGGGCAGGGCGCGATGGGAGTAGTGGTTGCCGCGACGAGAATCGCGACGAGGGACGAAACCTTACACCGAAAAGCGTTACCGGGTCGTGGCCGGACGCAGATTGGTTTCGAACAATTTGAGGATGCGTGCATATTCGTCGCGCCAGGCCACCGCATGCGCGAAGCTGTGGCGTTCCAGCGGATACGGCGCCAGTTCGACATTGTCCTTTTTCAGCTCGATCAGGCGCTGGAACAGGCGCACCGAGTCCTGGAAGAACACGTTGTCGTCGATCATGCCGTGGGCGATCAGCAGCGAGCCCTTGAGGTTTTCGGCGAACTCGATCGGCGAGCTGCGGCGGTAGGCAATATCGTCCACTTGTGGCGTATTCAGGATGTTCGACGTGTATTCGTGGTTGTACTGGGTCCAGTCGGTGACCGGGCGCAGCGCGGCGCCGGCCTTGAACACGTCGGGCGCCTGGAACAGCGCGATCAGGGTCATGAAGCCGCCGTAGGAGCCGCCGTAGACGCCGACATTGTCCTTGTCGCCGTTGTGTTCCCTGACCAGCCAGTTGACGCCGTCGACCAGGTCTTCCAGCTCGGGCTTGCCCATGTGCCGGTAGATCGCCGTGCGCCAGTCGCGGCCATAGCCTTCGGAGGCACGGTAGTCCATATCCAGCACCAGGTAGCCGCGCTCGGTCAGCAGGTTGTGGAACATCTGCTCGCGGAAGTAATACGGAAAAGCCAGGTGGGTGTTCTGGGTATAGCCGGCGCCGTGCACGAACAGCACGATGGGCCGCTTGCCGGCGCTGGCATTCGCCGCGGGCGTATACAGCTTGCTCCAGATCGGTTCCTTGGTATGCGTGGACGGCACCGGCACGATCTTCGGTTCCTGCCAGGCGATTGCCTTGAACTCGGCCGTGCGCGTGTCGGTGAGCTGGCGTGCGTTGCCGCCGTCGGCCGGCAGCAGGCTGAGCTGCTGCGGCACGTAGCTCGACGAATGCGCCACCGCCAGCTGCTTGCCGTCGGGCGACAGCAGGAAGCTTTCCACGCCCTTCTGGCTGGTCAGGCGCGTTGCGGCGCCGCCGCCTACCGGCGCGCGGTAGATGTCGTAGCTGTACGGCGCGTCGGCGTTGCTCTTGAAGTAGAACCAGCTGCCGTCGGGCGACAGCTGCGGCGCGGACACTTCGAAGCGGCCGAGCACGACAGCCCTGGCCTTGTCGCCGTCATGCCGGGTATACAAGCCGGCAAAGCCGCTTTCCTCGGATACGTACCACAGGCTGCGGTTGTCCTGCAGCCAGCCGAATTCGTTGAAGTTCCAGTTGATCCAGGCCGGGTCGGTCAGGCGGTGGCGTGGCACCAATGCAGCATTTTCCGCATTGTTCACTACGCTGATCCAGCGGTCCTTGTTGTCGCCGGCACGCAGCATCACCGCGGCCTGGGCGCCGTCGCGGGTGTATTCCAGGCCGGTCACATGGACGACGCGCAGCACCTTGTCGGGCTTGGCGTCCTGCTTGTCCTTGGCGGTGTCTTTCTTCTTGCCGGCCTTGCTGTCCCTGGCGGCCGGCTCGCCCTTGGCGGCGGCCTTTTCGTTCTCGGCGCGCACGGTGGCGAGCGGATCGTCGTCGATGCCGGGCAGCACGGCGTAGTCGAGCCGGTGCGCAGTCTGGCTGGCCAGGTCGATGCGCCAGAGCGTATCCGGCGCCGGGTTGCCGCGGCCGACGCGGGTGCGCACGTCCTCGATTTCCTCGTAGCCCGACTCGGTCACGTACATCGGCATCTTGCCGGCGCGGCCTTCGTCGAAGCCCTTGGGCGTGGTCACGGCGAGCAGCCAGCGGCCGTCGGGCGACAGCACGCTGATCGTCACCTTCACGTCGTCGCCGAGATAGACCGGCTCGGCGGCGCGGCTGGGATCGGCCTTGCGCAGTTCGTCGGCGCGGGCCTTCAGCGCCTGCTTGTTGTCGTAGTCCTGTTTCAGCGTCGAGATCAGGCGCAGCTGCAGCTGCTCGAAATCGCCGGGCTTCTTGTCTTTGGGGTTCTTTTCCGCCTTCAGCACGGCGATGGGGAAGTTCACGCCGCTGGCGAAATCGTAGCCGTACCAGTCGTTGCCGACGCGGTATTGCAGGCTGGCCTGGTCGGCAGAGAACTGCGGCGCGCTTTCCTCTTCGCTGCTGCGGGTGACCTGGATCAGCCGGCCGCTGGCGAGGTCGCGCACAAACACATCGCCGTTGCGCACGAAGGCAGCGCGGCGGCGCGCCTGGTCGTAGCTGGCGTCGTTGCCGTCGATGCCCGCCAGCTCGGCCGGCGTGAGTACGCTGTCCTTGCCGTCAGCCAGGGCGATGCGATGGATGTCGCGCACGCTGCCGCTGCCGCGCTTGAGCGAGTAATACAAAGCGCTGCCGTCGGCCGACCAGTACGGCGATTCGACCGGGGCGCCGATCCATTCGGGATCGGACATGATGCGGTCGAGGCTGGTTTCGGCCTGCGCCGGCAGGGCGAGGAAGGTAACGAGGGCGGCGACGGCGGCACTGAGCCTGGCTGACATGGGCAACTCCTGGACAGGACCGGTCGAGCATACCCAATGGTTGCCGGCTTGAGCCGTGGCAATGGTCATTGCCGCACGCCTCAGGCACCATGCCGCCCTTTGCCGGAGTCCCCCCATGGTCCTGCCCGCCGTCGAACTGGAAACCAAGCCCAAGCCGCGCCACAGCGTCATCTGGCTGCACGGACTGGGCGCCGACGGGCACGATTTCGCGCCCATCATTCCCGAGCTGGTGGCCAAGGACTGGCCCGCCATCCGCTTCGTCTTTCCGCATGCGCCGGTGCGTCCGGTGACGATCAACAACGGCATGAAGATGCGCGCCTGGTACGACATCGCCGGCACCGACATCGCCTCGCGCCAGGACGAAACCGGCGTGCGCGAATCGGTGGCCCAGCTCGATGCGCTGATCGCCCGCGAAGCCGACCGCGGCGTGCCGGCCGAGCGGGTCATCCTGGCCGGCTTCTCCCAGGGCGGCGCGGTCGTGCTGGCCGGTGGCGTACGCCATGCCAAGCGCCTGGGCGGCGTGGTCGCCCTGTCCACCTACCTGCCGATCGCGGAGAAAACCGCCGCCGAGCGCAGCGTAGCGAACGCCGAATTGCCGATCTTCATGGCCCATGGCAGCCACGACCAGGTCGTGCCGCAAAACCTCGGCACACGCTCGCGCGACGTGCTGCGCGGCCTGGGCTACAGCGTGGACTGGCACAGCTATCCGATGGCACACCAGGTCAATGCGGAGGAAATCGCCGACCTGCGGCAGTGGCTGGCGCTTCGCCTCGGGGCATAATCCGGCGTCGATCGTGGCGCGGGGAGGCGCAGATTGCCGACGTCCCTACGCGCCCAGGAATCCAGCCGCGGTACCGATCTGGCCCATCACTGGCTGCCGAACTTCTGCAGCTGGCCGGTGCTGGTCGCGTTGATCGTGATCGGCGAGCTGACCGCGCTGGTCGTGGTGCTGTCGGCCAGCGACGTGAATGTGCCGCGCTGGCAGCAGCTGGGCGTGGCCAGCCTGTTCGTGCAATGGCTGGCGGTGGTCTGGACCGTCTGCCTGTGCAAGGCACGGCCGCTGCTGCTGCGGCTGCAGCCATGGATGGGCGAGTTCGCCGCCTTCGGCGTGATGGTGTCGACCACGGCACTGGCCAGCTGGCTGGTATTCGCCGTGGACGAAGGGCTGGGCCTGGGCCTGGTCGACCGGGCCGCCGACAGCATTCGCTTCGTCGTCCGCAACAGCGTCATCTGCGCCCTCGTCGCGGCGGCGGTGCTGCGCTATTTCTATGTGCAGGAACAATGGCGCGCGCGCATCCGCGCCGAAGAGCGCGCGCGTTTCGAAGCGCTGCAGGCGCGCATCCGCCCGCATTTCCTGTTCAACAGCATGAACATGATCGCCAGCCTGATCCGCGCCCGCCCGCGGGAGGCCGAGACCGCGGTGGAAGACCTGTCCGACCTGTTCCGCGCCGCGCTGGGGCGCGAGAACGCCCAGGGCACCCTGGGCGAGGAACTGGATCTGGCCCGCGGCTATCTGCGCATCGAAGAGCTGCGCCTGGGCCAGCGCCTGCGCGTGCAATGGCAGGTCGACGGCCTGCCGCGGGACCTGGAACTGCCCTCGCTGCTGCTGCAGCCGCTGGTGGAGAACGCGGTCTACCATGGCATCCAGCCGCTGACCGAGGGCGGCTGCGTCAGCCTGGTCGGGCAGTGCAGCACGGATACGCTGGAAATCCTTGTGCACAATCCCTGTCCGCCGGCCACCGCGCCGCGTCACGGCAATGGCAACGGCATGGCGCTGGCGAATATCCGCGGCCGCCTCGCCCTGCATTACGGCGAGCGCGCGCGGCTGGAGGTCGCCCAGGGCGACGGCTGGTTCGAATGCCGCCTGCGCATTCCGCTGGCGCAGCAGCCGGCGCCGCACCGATAAATGGAAAAAGGGAGAAAGCCATGCGTGTACTGATTGCCGACGACGAGCCGCTGGCGCGCGAACGCCTGGCCGCACTGGTCGGCGACGCGGGCAGCGAAGTCGTCGCCAGCGTGGAAAACGGCGAGCGTGCGGTGGAAGCGGCCGAGCGGCTGCAGCCGGAGGTCTGCCTGCTGGACATCCGCATGCCGGGCATGGACGGGCTGGACGCGGCGCGGCTGATCGGCCAGCTGGCCAATCCGCCAGCGGTGGTGTTCTGTACCGCCTACGACGAATACGCGCTGAAGGCCTTCGACGCGCACGCCGTCGACTACGTCATGAAGCCGGTGCGGCGCGAACGCCTGGAACAGGCGCTGGCCCGCGCGGCGCGGCTGAGCGGTGGCAAAGTGGAAAAAGTTGCACAGACGCTGGGGCCGCAGCGCCAGCGCAGCCATATCTGCGCCCGCGTGCGCGGCAACCTGGTGCTGGTGCCGGTGGAGGAAATCCTCTACCTGCAGGCCGAGGACAAATACGTCGTCGTCCATCACGTCAAGGGACAGGTGCTGGTGGAAGATGCGTTGAAAGGCCTGGAAGACGAATTCGGCGACCAGTTCGTGCGCATCCATCGCAATTGCCTGGTGGCGCGCGCACGCATGTCCGGCCTCACCCGCGGCAGCGATGGCCGCGTATTCGTGCGCATCGACGGCGCCAGCGACGTACTCGAAGTCAGCCGGCGCAACCTGCCGGCGCTGCGCAAGCTGGTCAGGAATCTGTAGCCCGCGAAACGGCGGCTTTGCCGGCGTGGCAGTAGTCGACAACGGCAGTGCGATTCGCGTTGCTCATCGCAGCCTACCGGAGCGGAAGGGCCTTGGTAGGGCGCGATGAGCGCAGCGAATTGGGCCGCACGGTCTGACGGTTGCAGTACGGCCGACACCGCGATGGTGCAATTCGCGTTGCTCATCGCAGCCTACGGGGCGACACCGCTTGCCTGGCTTTGCCGGTGGTCTGACGCGGCGGCGGCTGTGGCACCCGCAGCGAGCGGCTGGCCGGTGACCAGCCCGTGCAGCTCTGCCTCGATCGTGCCCAGGGCATCGTAGCGCGCGTATTCGTCGCGCAGCTGGCGCGCGCGTTCGCGATAGCGCGGCTGCTCCAGCGCGCGATTCACCGCTTCGGCGATCTGCCGCGCCGCCGGCCGTCCGGTGACGAGGTTGATGCCGGCGCCCGACCAGGCCACACGCGCGGCGATCTCGGGCTTCTCTTCGCTGTCGCCGGCGACGACCAGGGGCACGCCCAGGCTCAAGGCATGATTGACCGAGCCATAGCCGCCGTTGCTGACCAGCACGTCGATCTGCGGCAGCAGGCGGTCGTAGGGCAGGAAAGGCACGACGCGCGCATTCGCCGGCACGCTGAAATCGGGCGCTTCGTCGCGGCCGGTGGTGGCGATGACGAGCAGGTCGTCGCGATCGGCCAGTGCGCGCAAGGTCGGCACAATCAGCTGCTGTGCATCCTGGTTGGCCAGCGTGCCCTGGGTCACCAGTACCTTGCGCCGCCGGTCGCCGAGTTCGGCCCACCAGGGCGGTGCGACGAAGTCGGCGCTGGCCGGTGCCAGCAGCGAGCCGACGAAGCGCACGCTGTCGGGCAGGTCGCTGCGCGGATACTCGAAGCCCGGCACGCACAGCTGCAGATAGCGTTCCGGCAGGCGGATCATCGCGTCGACGAAAAAGCACGGTAGCGGCGCTAGGCCGAGTCGGGCCAGCACCGCATCGAAATGCTGCTGCACGCCGCCGAACATGGCCTGCTGCAGATTGCGCGCCATGGCCAGGTTGCGTTGGCGGTCGGCAGCGGCCGACGACGGCGGCAGCGCCGTGCCGAAGAACGCGGTGTCGGCGCTGGACAAGGCCAGCGCAGAGATGCCGATGCCGACGACGGGCGGCCGCGCGGGGCCGCGGCGCTGCAGCGCCACGGTGCCGCAGAACATGGAATCGACCACGATCGCGTCGGGGCGGAACTGCTGCAGCAGCGCATCGATGCCGGCCAGCTGCGCCGGCATCGCATCGGCAAACGCATGACGCAGGCCGTAGCACAGCTGTGCATGCGCCGATGGCAGGGTTTTCCAGTCGGGAAAGCGCTCGTGTACGCTGCGGTAGTCGTAGTCGATCTCGGCCGCGAACGGCACGAAGTCGATGCCGCGGGCACGCGCCGCGGCGGCGAAGCTGCTGCCTGTATGCAGCAGCACCTGATGGCCACGCTGCCGCAGATGGGCGGCGATGGCCAGCAGCGGCGCGACATGGCCGGGCAGGGCGGTGGCGGCGATCAGGTAGCGGGCCATGGCAGCAATCTCCTTTCGTATACAAGAAAACTATGCGGTGGTTTCACGCGGGCAATGCCGGGCTGGTGCCCTTGCCCAGGCCGAGGTTTTCGCAATAGCGCCGCAGCAGCGCGCGATCGACCGGCGCAATCGCCGCACCGGCGCGCTGCAGGGCGAGCTGGGTCGCCGCGGCATGTACCTGGGGATAGCGCTGCACACTATCGTAGCGGTCGAGAATGCCCAGCACGGCGGCCAGCTCCAGGTCCTGCGTGCGGGCGAGGCGGGCACGGGCGCGTTCCAGCCAGTGCGCCAGCGGCAATGTCTGCAGCGTGCGGCCCAGTTGCTCGAACACGGCGGGTATATCGCTGGCCTGCAGTGGCTGCGGACTGCCCAGGTGATAGACCTGGCCCCAGCTTTCCGCCCGTGTCGCCAGCGCGACGATGGCGCTGGCCACGTCGTCGGCCGGGGTGAGGTTGAGCGGCAGTTCCAGCGCCGGAATCGCGCCCAGGTCTGCATACAGCCGCGTCACGCGCCAGATCAGGTCGGCCGGATTGCAGATCGCGTGGCGGCGGTCGCCGGTCACCGCGCCCAGGCGATAGATGCTCAGCGGCAGACCGCGCCGCTGCGCCTGGCGCGCCAGGCTGTCGGCCACCCATTTGCTCTGGCTATAGCCGTCGACCAGGCCGTGCCAGGACGCCAGTGCCGCGGCTTCGTCGACTTCCGCGCCGTTGTCCGGGCCGATCACGGCCAGCGTGGAAACCAGGTGCAGGTGCTTGGGCCGGCCGCGCTGGCTGCAGCGGATCAGCGCCAGCGTGCTATCCACATTGGCCGCGCGCAGGGCGGCATAGGGCTTGAGGAAATCGACCCGCGCGGCGCAGTGCAGCAGCAGGTCGCAGTCGTGTTCGATGCGTGCCAGCTGCGCCGGCGCCAGGCCCAGTTGCGGCAGGTCCAGATCGGCGGCGATCACATCGATGCGGGCCTGCGCCGCATCCACATCGAGCCGGCGCAGCGCCAGCGACTGCAGCAGCCGCGTGCGCGCCTGTGCCGCATCGGCGGCGCGCACGGTACAGATCACCTGCGCCGAGGTGTCGCGCAGCAGGGCGGCCAGCAGATGACTGCCGACAAAGCCGGTAGCGCCGGTCAGCAGCACACACGTGGGCTGCGGCGCCGGACGCGCGCCGTTCCAGCGGATATCCGCCGGCAGTTGCGCGTCGCGGTCCAGCTGCGGCACTTCCTCGGCGCTGCCGACTTCGATCAGGCGTGCCAGCTCGGCCACGCTGGGATGGGTATAGATGCCGCTGAGAGGAAAGGCCGCATCGATCTCGGCGCGGATGCGCTGGCCCAGCTGCAGCGCCAGCAGCGAATGCCCGCCGATGTCGAAGAAGTTGTCGTGAAGGCCGACGCGGGCCAGGTCCAGCGTGCTGGCCAGCAGCGCCGCCAGGGTCTGCTGCAGCGGCGTCTGCGCGGCGGCAAATGCCGTGTCGGCGTCGAACTGCGGCGGCGGCAGCTGCTCGCGGTCGAGCTTTCCGCCCACGCCCAGCGGCCAGCTGGATAAAACCATAAAGACAGAAGGCAACATGTAGTCCGGCAGCAGCGCGGCCAGATGCTGGCGCAGCACCGCCGGGGCCACTGCCGGCCGCGCCAGCACATAGGCGATCAGGCGCTGGCTGCCGGCTGCATCGGCTCGGGCCACGACGGCGGCCTGCTGCACCTGGGCATGTAGCAGCAGTGCCGCCTCGATTTCCGCCGGTTCTATGCGGTAGCCGCGCACCTTCAGCTGTGCATCGCAGCGCCCCAGCAGCTCCAGCTGGCCCTGGGCGTTCCAGCGCGCCAGGTCGCCGCTGCGGTACAGGCGGCTGCCAGCCGGGCCGTGTGGATTGGCGATGAAACGCTGGGCGGTCAGGAACGGCTGGCCGAGATAGCCGCTGGCCAGGCCGGCACCAGCGATATAGAGCTCGCCGCACAGCCCCGGCGGCAGCAGGCGCAATTGCTCGTCGAGGATCAGCAGGCCGGTATTGCTCACCGGCCTGCCCGCGTCGATGCGGCCGTTGCCGGACAGCGGCGCGCTCAGGCTGCTGCAGATGGTTGCCTCGGTGGGGCCGTAGGCATTGATCAGGCGGCGTCCGCGCGACCATTGCGCCACCAGTTCTGGTGCGCAGGCTTCGCCGCCGACCACCAGGCAGCGCAGCGCCGGTAGTTCCCGCATCGGCAAGGTGCCCAGCGCCGCAGGCGGAATCAGCGCATGGCTGATGCGCTGCTGCTGCAGCAGCTCGGCCAGCTCATCGCCCAGTGGCCGTTCCTGCACCGGCAGCACCAGTGCGGCGCCGGCGGCGAAGGCCATCAGCAGGTCCATTACCGAGGCGTCGAAGGCGCAGGAGGAGTACTGCAATACACGTGCACTTGTATCCAGGTGCAACTGTTCCACCAGGTCGGTGGCGAGGCTGGCCAGGCCGGCATGGGCGACGGCGACGGCCTTGGGCGTGCCGCTGGAGCCGGAGGTGAAGATCACATAGGCCAGATCCTGCGGCTGCAGCGGCCGGCGGCGTTCGCCGTCGCGGGGATCGTGTGCGGCCTGGCCGGCCAGTGTGGCTGCGGTATCTGCCGCGTGCAGCTGGATGAACGGCAGTGGCATTGCTGCGGCGGGCAGATCGGTATCGGCCAGCACCGCGGCGATGGGCAGTTGTGCCAGTGCCTGCGGCAGGCGCAGCAGGGCCTGGGCCGGCGGCAGCAGCAGGCTGGCCGCGCCGCATTTGGCGATCGCCAGCTGTGCCACGATGCGCGTGCGCGCGTCGTCGAACACGCCGGCCAGCACGTCGCCGGGCCCATGCCCGCGGCCGATCAGCAGATGCGCCAGCCGATTGGCCCGTGCATTCAGTTCCGCGTAGCTCCACTGCTGCGAACCCCACAGCAAGGCCGGCAGCGAGGGCTGCTGCGCGGCCTGCTGCTGCACGAAATCGGCCAGGCTGCGCCAGGCCAGCGCGCGCGGCCGCTGCGCATGCGCGGCCAGCCACTCGTGTTCGTCTGCGCTGAGCAGGGGCAGGGCGGCGAAGGATTCGTCCGGCGAGGCGCTGAGCAGTTCCAGCCAGCGTTCGAAGCGCCGTGCCAGCGCCGTCGCCGTGGCCGCGTCGAACAAGTCGGCACTGTATTCGATGCCGCCTTGTATACCGCCGGGCAGGCCGTCGCCGCTGCGCGTCTCGCTCAGGATGAAGGCGAGGTCGAACTTGGCCGAATGCCGCGGCACCGGCTGCGGCGTCAACGCCAGGCCGGGCAGGTCGAATTCCAGCGCCTGGCTGTTCTGGAAGCCCAGCATCACCTGGAACAGGGGATGGCTGGCGCGGGAACGCTGCGGCTGCAGCAGTTCGACCAGATGGTCGAAGGGCAGATCCTGGTGGGCATAGGCGCCCAGGTTGCGCTCGCGCACGCGCGCCGCCAGTTCGCGCAGGCTCGGTTCGCACTGGCCCGGCACGGCCGCGGTGTCGGTGCGCAGCACCAGGGTGTTGACGAAGCAGCCGATCAGGTCGTCGAGCTGGTGATCGTGGCGGCCGGCGACAGCGCAGCCCAGCGGAATATCGCTGCCGGCGCCCAGGCGCGTCAGCAGTGCTGCCAGCGCGGCCTGTACCAGCATGAAGATGCTGGCCTGGGTATCGCGCGCCAGTTGCAGCAGACGGGCATGCACTTCGGCAGAAATCTGCAGCGGTGCAACGCCGCCGCGATGACTGGCCTGGGCTGGCCGCGGCCGGTCCCAGGGCAGGCGGATCTGCTCCGGCAGGCCGTGCAGCGCCTGCTGCCAGTAGGCGCGCTGGCGCGCCATGCTGTGCTGTTCGTCGTCCTCGCGCAGCAGGCGCTCCTGCCACACGGCGAAGTCGGCGTACTGCAGCGGCAGCGGCTGCCAGTCCGGCGCGGTGCCGCGCAGGCGTGCCGCATAGGCCAGGCCAAGATCACGTCCCAGCGGCAGCAGCGAGGCACCGTCGCCGGCAATATGGTGCAGCAGCAGCAACAGCACGTGCTCGTCGCTGTCCAGCGCGAACAGGTGTACGCGCAGCGGCGCTTCCTGGGCGAGGTCGAAACCGACTTCGGCAGCGGCCTGCAGGCGCGACTCGATGTCGTCCTCGCTCGCGATGGCCTCGATCGGCCGTGGCGGCGCCGCGGCGAGCGGCAGCACCTGTTGCCAGGGCCGGCCCTCGTGCAGCCGGTAGACCGTGCGCAGGCTTTCATGACGCTGTACCAGGTCGTGCAGCGCCGCACTCAGCGCGGCCTTGTCCAGGTTGCCGGACAGGCGCAGGGCTAGCGGCATGTTGCAGGCCGGCGCCGCGCCGGCCAGGTGGCTGAGGAACCACCAGCGCGCCTGGGCGAACGACAGCGGCGCGCGTTCGCCGCGCGGCTGTGGCCGCAGCGGCGGGCGCGGCGGCGCGGCCTGGTCCAGGCGTTCGGCCAGTTCTGCAATCGTGGAAACCTGGAAAAGCGTGTCCAGCGGCAGCTCCACCAGAAAGCGCTCGCGGATCTTCGACAGCAGCTGCACGATCAGCAGCGAGTGGCCGCCCAGTTCGAAGAAGTTGTCGTGTATGCCCAGGCGGTCGAGTTTGAAGGTGGCTGCCCACAGTTCGGCCAGCGCGCTTTCCGTCGGCGTGCGCGGCGGCGCATACGGCGCGGCCGGACGGGCCTCGGCCGCCGGCAGGGCGGCGCGGTCCAGCTTGCCGCTGAGGCTCAGCGGCAGCCGCGGCAGCAGCACGAAACTGGCAGGCAGCATGTAGTCGGGCAGGGTGCGCGCCAACTGTTCGCGCAATGACGCAGGCACCGGATCGCTGCCGGGACTGGCTACGAGGTAGGCGACCAGGCGTTGGTCGCGCACGTCGACCGCGGCCTGGGCCACTCCGGCCTGGCGCAGCAGCACGGCCTCGATTTCGGCCAGTTCGATGCGCAGGCCGCGCAGCTTGATCTGGGCATCGCTGCGGCCGTGGTATTCGATCTCGCCCTGGGCATTCCAGCTGGCGATATCGCCGCTGCGGTACATGCGGCTGCCCGGCGGGCCGAACGGATTGGCGATGAAGCGTTCGGCCGTAAGGTCGGGCCGGTCCAGATAGCCTTCGCCCAGGCCCAGGCCGGCGAGATACAGATCGCCGCGGGCGAGCGGTGGCAGCGGCTGCAAGGCGGCATCGAGTATATAAAGTTTTATATTCCAGATTGGCTTGCCGATCGGCACGCTGGCGGGTGCCGATGCGTTCCGCTCAAGCGGGTGAAGCTCTGTCGCCGACAGCTGCAGGTTCTGGCCGGTTTCCACTCGCCGCGCGTCGTACGCGGTATGCGAGGACGGCTGTGCGGTGCTTGCGGTGTTCGCAACCGATGGGGCCGAGGCAGGCGCCATCCCAATGCTGGCCTGCCCCTTGATGGGCAAGGAGTCGGATTGCGGCGCGGTCCAGCTGCTCACGTCGACGGCGGCCTCGGTAGGGCCGTACAGGTTGTGCAGCGCGCAGGAATAGCGCCGGCGGAAGCGGCGCAGCAGTTCCGGCGGCAGCGCTTCGCCGCTGCAGACCACATGCCGCAGCGCCGGCAGTTGCGGCAGGGCGGCCTGGGACAGGAATGCATCCAGCATAGATGGGACAAAATGCACAATGCTGATCTGCTGCCGGGCCAGGACGTCGGCTATCTGGGCAGGATCCTTGTGTGCGCCCGGCTGGGCCAGCACCAGGGTGGCGCCGCCGAGCAGCGGCAGGAAGAATTCCCATACCGAGACATCGAAGCTCGCCGGCGTCTTCTGCAGAATGCGGTCCTGCGGAGTGAGCTGCAGCGCGTCCTGCATCCAGAGCAGGCGGTTGACGATGGCCGCATGCGCGGTGACTACGCCCTTGGGGCGGCCAGTAGTGCCGGAGGTGTAGATGACATAGGCCGGGTCGGCCGGCGTTGCTTCCTGCTGCGTTGCCGCCGCCGTATCGGTAGCGTCGGTTTGCCAGGGCTGGTCGATCAGCAGCAGGGGCGCGGTGTCGGGCAGGGCGGCGGCGGCGACGGTCGTGGTCAGCACCAGGCCGGGCCGGGCGTCGTCGAGCATGAAGGCGAGGCGTTCGCGCGGATAGTCGCTGTCCAGCGGCAGATAGGCTGCGCCGCAGCGCAGGCTGGCGAGCAGGGCGATGACCAGCTCGAACGAACGCGGTATCGCCACGGCGACGATGCTGCCGCGGCGCACGCCACGCCGGCGCAGCTGCTGCGCCAGCGCTTCGGCGTGCTGGTCGAGGTGCGCATAGTCCAGGCTGGCGTCGCCGAACTGCAGCGCCGTGCGCGCTGCATGCTGCCGCAGTGCGACCTGCAGCAGGGCAGCCAGCGTAGTGCGCGCCAGTGGCTGTGCGGTGGCATTCCAGTCGTGTACTACCTGGTGGCGGCAGGCGGCATCGAGCAGCTCGATGCTGCCCAGGCAGCGGTGCGGGTCTTCGATCAGGGCGTCGAGCAGCTGCTGCAGGCGCTGCTGGTGCCCGGCCAGCGCTTCCTCGGTATACAAAGCGGGATTCGCGTCGAAGTCGATCTGTATGTCCTGGCCGTTGCCGCGATCGTAGAAGAAGATGCCCAGGTCTTCGGCCGTGCCGTTGGACAAGTTGCGCGGTGTGCCGGGGCAGTCGCCGTAGCGAAAGTCGTAGTCGAAGGGTTCGACATTGACGACGGTGGTGAACAGCGGCTGGTTGCTGTTCAGCAGGCCGAGGTCGCGGCGCAGTTCTTCATAGCGATACGCCTGGTGGCGCAGCAGCTGGCGCATCTGCCGGCCAGTTTCGCGCACCAGTTCGGCCAGCGGCAGCTCGGCCCGCACGGCCAGGCGCAGCGGCACGGCGTTGGCGACCATGGCCGGAACGCGGCGCATGCGCTCGTTATGCCGTGCGGTCACCGGCACGCCGACGACGAGATCGTCCGCGCCGGTCATGCGATACAGATAGGCGCAGGTTGCCGCGATCAGCAGCTGCGGCAGCGTGGCGCCGAGTTCCTGTGCGATGCGGCGCAACTCGCCGACGCGTGTGTGCGCGAGGAAGGCAGTCCGGCGCAGCAGGCCGCCGCGGTTGGGCAGGCGGCGCTGGGCCAGGCTGGCCGGTGCCGGCGTGTCGGCGAAGCGGCTCATCCAGTAGTGGCGGTCGCGGGGGAAGCGGCCGGATTCGCGATAGGCGGCCTCTTCCTCGACCAGGCTGGCGAGCGAGCCGAAAGCGCTGGCCGGGTCGGGCGCGCGCTGCTGTACGCGGGCGCTGTACAGCTCGGCCAGGCGCCGCGCCACCAGGCCGCCGCCGAAGCCGTCCATGACGATATGGTGGCAGCGGTGATACCAGATGTAGCTGTCGTCGCCGACGCGCAGCAAGGCAAAGCGGAACAATGCTTCGCGCGCCAGGTCGCCGCGCTGCAGGTAGTCCTGGCGCATCCAGGCTTCCGCCGCGGCGCGGCCGTCGGCCTCGCGGGAAAAATCCACATAAGGCAAATCGCCGCGAAAGTACGGGTCGATCAGCTGGTGCGGCCCGTCGCTGCCGGCGGCGATGCGCACGCGCGTGGTGTCGGCTTCGCTCACCAGGTCGGCCATGGCGGCGAGAAACTGCGCGACGTCGATGCCGCCGCGGATTTCCACCGCTTCGGCCAGATTGAAATTGGTGTCGCTGCCGGCAAATTCGTGACCCAGCCAGATGCCCATCTGGCCGCCGGTCAACGGCAGCGAAGCGGAAGCGGGCGCGGCGCTGAACATGAGTAGTCTCCAGCCGGCAGCAGCCGGCGCGGCAATCGGCGCAGGTGTGTCCCGGGCGATACGACACCGCGCTGCACCCTGGAGGCAGCGGGAAGCAGCGCCGGAACGGCGATGGCGTGACGTTTTGGCGCGCGGCGCCGACCGGTCAGGCCGGTGTCGTGTCGGCGGCTTGTACCCTGCCGCAATCGCGCCAGTGCGTTTCCAGGTAGACGCGGCAGGTTTCGCGGTCGCTGGCGGCCAGGGCGACAGCCCAGCCCGCAGGTACGGCCAGGAACGCCGGCCACAGGGAGTAGCGTCCTTCCTGATTGAGCAGCACCAGACAGGACGCCGTTGCATCGTCCAGAGGGTGAGTCATTCGCGTTCTCCAGGTCTTGCGCAGATGTTGCGATCCTTCGGCGTTGCTAGTCTATAACCACAAGTACACAAAAAGAATAGTTGAATGTCGAAAAAGTAAATAACTTGTCACGAAGTCGGCGGCGCAAGGGGGGAATCCCTCAGGCATGCGTGAGGTGGTTGTCGAATCCGCAGATACGCCTGCATTGGCGGCGCGGGTCATGGCCGGGGCTGCTGCGCAAGCAGGCCGCCGGCGCGGGCCGCTCGCCCGCGGCGCCATGCCGCAGCCGCGGCGATTGGGTGCGCGGGCCGAGTCAGGCTAGGATGCGCCGTCCCTCAATCCGCCGAACGACCGATGAAACAGCTTCGAATCGCCACGCGCCAGAGCGCGCTGGCCCTGTGGCAGGCCGAGCATGTGGCCGCACGCCTGCGCCAGCTGCATGCCGGCCTGGTAGTGGAACTGGTGCCAATGACGACCCGGGGCGACCAGATTCTCGACCAGCCGCTGTCGGCGATCGGCGGCAAGGGACTGTTCCTCAAGGAACTGGAAGTCGCCATGCAGGAAGGCCGCGCCGACATCGCCGTGCACTCGCTGAAAGATGTGCCGATGCAGCTGGAAGCGGGCTTTGCCCTGGGGGCGGTGCTGGAGCGAGCCGACGCGGCCGACGCGTTCGTCAGCAACCGCTACCGCAGCCTTGTCGAGCTGCCGGCCGGCGCCCGCGTCGGCACTTCGTCGCTGCGCCGCCAGGCACAACTGCGCGCACTGCGGCCGGACCTGCAGCTGATCGACCTGCGCGGCAACGTCGGTACGCGCCTGGGCAAGCTCGATGCCGAGCAGTACGACGCCATCGTGCTGGCCTGCGCCGGACTGGACCGCCTGGGCCTGGCCGGGCGCATCGCGAGCCGCCTGCAGCCGCCGGACTGGATTCCTGCCGTGGCCCAGGGCGCCATTGCCGTCGAATACCGTAGCGGCGACCGCGCTACGCTGGAACGCCTGCAGCCGCTCAATGACGCCGACAGCTGGCGCTGCACGGCAGCCGAGCGCGCGATGAACCGGCGCCTGCATGGCAGCTGTAGTGTGCCTATTGGCGCGTATTGCCTGGAAATCGAGCAGGGGCTGCTGCAACTGATCGGCCTGGTCGGCGATGCGCGCAGCGGCCGGCTGCTGCGTGCCGAGGCGCTCGGTGCGGTCGATGCACCCGAAGCGCTGGGCGAGCAGGTGGCGCAACGGCTGCTCGACCAGGGCGCGGATGCCATGCTGCGCTGAGTTCTGTCGCCGTCGCCGTCGCCAACGAAAACGGGCCCCGCAGGGCCCGTTTTCTTTTTACCTTCTGCAACAAATATCAGAAGTTGTAGACCAGGTTCGTCGTCATCAGCTGGTCGGTCTTCTTCAGGCCCGGCGCAACGTCGCTGTTGTGGCGAACCTGGTAGCCGAGCTTCAGCGCCAGGGTCTTGTTCATGTTGACCACGAGGCCGGCATCGTTCTGGTAGAAGGTGTTGTCGGAACCCGCTTCGACCAGGAAGGTGTTTTCGAAGCCGGTGTTCTCGTTGAAGCGGTACTTGAAGCCGATCAGGCCGCGGCCGACGACGTCCGATTCGGTCTCGCCGGTCAGCACCGGCTCGACGCGCTTGTAGCCCGGGCCGACTTCGAACGAAAGCTCGGTACGTTCGTTCTTGATGGCGGTATAGCCGTAACCCAGCGAAACCACGGCCTGGTAGTTGAACGGCGAGAAATCGTCGTTTTCGTAGCGCAGCGCACCGACCAGATAGCTGCGCTCGTCGAACTTGTAGCCGGCCGAGGCGCCTGCCTCGTAGCGGTTAGCGGTGTAGTCGTAGCTGGTGACGGCGGTGGGTACGCCGTCGATGCTCTGGATGCTGGTGCTATTGCCCTTGGAACGCAGGGCGGTGAGATAGAAGTTGTCCTTCCAGGTGTCGTCTTCCTTGCTGAAGTTCAACTTGGCATTGAGGTTTTCCGACTTGGCATTGCCGCGCGAGGCGGCGAAGCCGAGTTCACCGGAACCGTTCCAGCCACCGTCGGCGAACGCGGCGAACGGCAGTGCGGCAAGTAAGGTCGTGGCGATCAGGAGTTTTTTCATGGGTTCAACCCTTCTTCGAGAAATAATCGGGACCGCTGCCCAGTGCGCGTGAACCGCGGGCAAACGGAGCGCCGGATACTACGGCGACGGATTGAATCTGGTCTGAATCGCATCGACGCAGCAACCAGTGCGCGGCCAGTCTAGCGCGGTTTTTTGCGCTGTCTGGCGCGTATGTAGCGGCTGCGGTGATAAAGATTTACAGCGTGAGGGATTTCTGGCGCGGAATATCCGGGCTTGCACTCACTCGCTGTAATAAAGATTTACACCATGAGACATTTCGCCACGAACCGCCGCGGCCTATACCTGCGTGCTGCCGTAATAAAGGTTTACAACGTGGCGTGCTTCGGCGAAGAACAGCCAGCGCTCGACGAAGATGCCGGCGCTGCCGCCGAGCAGGGCGAGCAGGGCGAAGGTGAGGGAAAGCCCGGTCCACAGCACGCTGGCGCCGATCGCCGCCAGCGGCAGGGCGAGGCCGGCTAGCATGGCGACGGCGCGCAGCTTCTGTGCATGCTTGCGTGCGACGACAAATCCCATTTCGCGGTTGATGTAATTCTGTTCGGTATGCGGTTTTTCGAAGCTGCTGACGCTGCCGAAGCGGCCCAGCCCGGTAGCGCTGGCGGAGGTCGCCAGCGGTGCTGCCTGATCGAGCCGGCGCCAGTACATCAGCTTCAATGCGGCTGCCAGCATGGCGCTCAGCACCACGCCCATCAGCAGCCAGGGCGGCAGGCCGATCAGGTTCCAGTAGAGCGCGTCGTGGCGGTGCTGCCAGCTGGCCAGCAGCCATAGCCAGAGGCCGCCGGAAAACCCTGCCAGCACGAGGTATACCGGAGCGACCCATGCATTGTTCCAGGCCGGAATCGTGCGCAGGCTGGAGTAGATGCGCGCGGTGCAATAGACCGTGGCGATCGCCGCGAGCAGCAGCAGCGCTGCGGCGATGCGCGCAGCCAGCGGCCAGTCGTCCTTGGGGTCCAGGCGCCAGCTGCAATACAGAACGGTCAGCGCGGGCAGGTAGCTCAGCACGGCGCAGACGCCTTCCCGCGACAGCCAGGAGCTGCGCCATTGGCTGAAGGCGCGCCAGGCACGCCGTGGCTGACCCAGGTGGGCCATCGACGCCAGCAGGCCGATGCCGGCCAGGCTCATGCCGAGCAGGGCCGGCGCGGCGACGCTGGCGAAGGTTTTCGGCCACCAGCCCAGGGCAATGCCCGCGCCGAGCAGGGCGAGCAGGCCGTAGCCCGCGCCCGACAGCGTGGTGAAGAAGATGACCGACAGCGCCGGATGCATGCGGGCGCGATCAGCCGGTGACGACGGCGGTGCCGGTCACGGTGACCATGAGCATGTCGCCGCCTTCCTTGATCTGCACCGTCTCGTAGTCGAAGTCGATGCCGATGACGGCATTCGCGCCGAGATCCTTGGCTGCTTCGACCATGTCTTCGATGGCCGCTTCCTTGGCCTTGCGCAGCACCTTCTCGTAGCTGCCCGAACGGCCGCCGAGAATGTCGCGGATGCCGGCGAAGAAATCGCGGAAAACATTCGCGCCGAGGATGGCCTCGCCGCTGACCAGCCCGAGATAGCGCTGTACCGGATGGCCTTCGAGGTTAGAAGTAGTGCTCAGCAGCATGGCGGTTCCTTTGAAGATGGGGTAAAAATTTCAGCGCGACAGCAGCTTGTCCATCCAGCGCAGCAGCGGCGGCAGCTGGGCGGGATCGAGGCTTTCCTCGCTGTTGGCACGGGCAGTCTCGCCGCAGCCGTTGCGGCGCGGCCGCGGCGGCAGGTAGCGGTTGACCGGCGCATAGCCCAGTTCCGGCATCAGCGCATAGCCTTCGCGTTCGGCCACCAGTCTGGAGACGGCCGAGTCAGCGTCGCCCAGGTCGCCGAAGTGGCGGGCACGCGTAGGGCAGGCCATCACGCAGGCGGGCTGGCGATCGGACTCGGCGAAGGATTCGTTGTAGATGCGGTCGACGCACAAGGTGCATTTCTGCATGACGCCGCGTTGTTCGCTGTACTCGCGCGCGCCGTAGGGGCAGGCCCAGGAGCACAGCTTGCAGCCTATGCACTTGTCCTCGTCCACCAGCACGATGCCGTCTTCGGCGCGCTTGTAGCTGGCGCCGGTGGGGCAGACGGTGACGCAGTCAGGTTTCTCGCAGTGCAGGCACGAGCGCGGAAAATGCACCGTCATGGCCGGCGCCTGTTCGGCAAAGCCGGTCTTGAGCAGCTGCTGCAGCGGACCGTTGCCGCGGCTGTCCGCCGGCACGCCGGGCGGTTGCACTTCGAAGCTGTGGATGCGATTGAACCAGACCCCCAGCGGCTCGGCGCCGTAGGCGTCTTCGTCCGGCAGCGGGCCGAACTGGCCGCCTTCGTTCCATTCCTTGCAGGCCACGGCGCAGGCATGGCAGCCGACACAGGTGTCGAGGTCGATGACCAGGCCGAGTTTCTTGGTCGTTGTCGTCGGCAGCAGGGTCATGGGCGGGCAACCTCGATGCGGTGCGGCTGGAATTGCAGCGTGTCTTCGGCTTTCTCTATGCGCACGCGCAGATCGAACCAGGCCGCCTGGCCGGTGACCGGATCGGCATTCGCATAGCGGTAGCCGTCGGCGCGCGGCGGCAGCAGTTCGCTGATGACGTGATTGAGCAGAAAGCCCTGCTGCGATTCCGGCGCATCGGCCGACAGTTTCCACGAGCCGCGTTTCTTGCCGATCGCATTCCAGCTCCACACCGTGCCGGGCTCGGTGCCGTTATGACAGCGCACCGGCACGCGTATACGTCCCTGCGGCGATTCCACCCAGACCCAGTCGTCGTCGCGCAGCTGCAGCGACTGCGCCGTCTGCGGATGGATGTAGAGGAAATTGCGCGCGGTGATCTGGCGCAGCCACGCGTTCTGCGAACCCCAGGCGTGATACATGAACATCGGCCGCTGCGTGATCGCCGCGATGGGATAGCGGTCCAGATCGATCTGTGCCCACTCGAACGGCGCATACCAGAACGGCAGCGGATCGAAATAGCGCGCGACGCGCTCGCGCTCCTGCGCCGGCGGCTGTACCGCGCCATGGCCTTGCGCGGCCAGGCGGAAGCGCTGCAGCCGTTCGGAATACAGCTCGATCACCTGTGCGTGGACCGAGCCGACGAAGCCGAGGCTGCGCGCCCATTCGAGATAGTCGCGATTGGCCATCTTGTAGTAGCGGCCTGCCAGCGGCACTGGCGCATGCCAGAACGCGCCGTGCTCCTTGTAGCGCTCCAGCTGCTGCGGGTTCGGCTCGCCAGTGCCTTCGCGCTGGCCGTCGCGGCCGCGCCAGCCGGCGAGCAGGCCGACGCCGGGCGCGCGTTCGTGTTCCACCATGTACTGGGCAAAGCCGCCGGGATAGCGCGGTGAACCGTCTTCGCGCAGGCAGCCGGGCAGTTTCAGGCGCGTGCCCAGGTCGAGCAGTACATCCTGGAAGGCGCGCACGTCGCGGTCGGGTGCGGCGATGGGGTGGCGGATCGCATCGCTGGCGCTGTCGGCGTCGGAGATCGGCCGGTCGAGCAGCGAAATGCAGTCGTAGCGTTCGAGATAGGTGGTGTCTGGCAGCACCAGGTCGGCGAATTCCACCGTCTCGGAGGCATACGCATCGACGTAGATGATGCGCGGGATCTTGTATTCGCCGTCGGCGTCTTTCTCCACCAGCATGCGCCGGGTGCCGGTGGTGTTCATGGCCGAGTTCCAGCCCATGTTGGCCATGAACAGGAACAGCGTATCGATCCGCATCGGATCGCCAGCGACCGCATTGGCGATCACCGACTGCAGCATGCCATGCACGGCCAGCGGGTGCTGCCAGGAAAACGCCTTGTCGATGCGTCGCGGATTGCCCTGCGCATCCACCAGCAGGTCTTCCGGCGAATGCACATAGCCCAGCGGGCCCGCGTCGAGCGTGCCGTCGGCCTTGCGCGATTTGCCCGGCCGGTTGGCCGGCGGCACGCCCTTGGGGTACGGCGGCTGGTAGCGGAAGCTGCCCGGCGTATCGATGGCGCCGAGCAGCATCTGCAGCGTATGCAGCATGCGGCAGGTGTGGAAACCGTTGCTGTGGGCGGAGATGCCGCGCATGGCGTGCAGCGAGATCGGCCGGCCTATCATTTCCGCGTGCTGGCGGCCCCAGACGTCGGTCCAGGCAATGGGCAGGCGGATCTCCTGCTTGAACGCCACGTCAGCGATTTCTGCGGCAATGCGGCGGATCGTCGCCGCGTCGATACCGCACTGGCTGGCGGCGGTGTCGGCAGCATAGTCGGCGGCGAGGAAGCGTTCGGCAAACAGCTGGAACGCCGGCACGGCCTTGCGTCCGTCGGCCAGCGTGTACTCGCCGACGACCAGCGGTGCAATGTCGACCGCATCGGCGCGCTCGGCCTTGCCGGCGCGCGTCCAGCACAGGGGATGCTGCTCGCCGTCGCGGGCGATCAGGCCGTCGTCGGCCTGGCCCGGATTACGCACAACCAGATAGTGCGCATTCGTATACCGCACCAGGTAGTCGAAATCGACCCAGTCGTGCAGCAGCAGCTGCTGGATCAGCGCACCGACGAACAGGCCGTCGGTGCCGGGGCGTATGCCCAGCCATTCGTCGGCGATGGCGGCATAGCCGGTGCGTACCGGATTGATGGCCAGCAGTTTGGCGCCGCGCTGCTTGAGCTTGCCCAGGCCGAGCTTGATCGGGTTGGAATCGTGGTCTTCGGCCACGCCGAACATCATCAGGTAGCGCGTGTGTTCCCAGTCCGGCTCGCCGAATTCCCAGAACGAGCCGCCCAGCGTATACATGCCCGCCGCCGCCATGTTGACCGAGCAGAAACCGCCGTGCGCCGCGTAGTTGATGGTGCCGAACTGCTGCGCCCACCAGCCGGTGAGTGCCTGGGACTGATCGCGCCCGGTGAAGAAGGCCAGCTCGTCCGGATTGCGCCGGCGGATATCGCCCAGCCATTGCGCCGCCAGTGCCAGCGCTTCGTCCCACTCGATTTCGCGGAACTCGCCCTTGCCGCGCTCGCCCACGCGCAGCAGCGGCTTGCTCAGCCGCGCCGGCGAATAGTGCTGCATGATGCCGGCCGAGCCCTTGGCGCAGATCACGCCGCGATTGACGGGATGCTCGGGATTGCCCTGGATATAGCGGACCTTGCCGTCCTTGAGGTGCACTTTGATGCCGCAGCGGCAGGCGCACATGTAGCACGTCGTGGTCTTGACGTCGTCGCCGACCGGTTCGTGCAGTTTCAGAGAGGCATGAGTCATGCGATGGCGATGCTCAGGTCGGCGCGTCGCCGCGCGAAAAATTTTCAGCGGCCGCGTGTCGATGGACCGACGCCCGGTGCAGGGCGCGAATGGTAGCGGACCGGCCGGTGGAATGGGCAGAACGCGTGCGCTGCCTATCGTGCCACGCGCCGGGAACTTGCCCGAGTTTGCCCGCATTTCGCCACAAGGCGGCACTAGCCTGCGCGCCAACGACCGTATGGGAGACACCGATGGCAGGCTGGCGCAGCTGGACCCTGGCCCTGATTCTGCTGGCGGCATTGCCGCTGGCGAACGCGGCCGACACCTGGGAAGTGCATCCGGAATGGGCGCCGCTGTTTGCGGCGCAGGGGCTGGGCGCGGGCACCATGCTGGTCTACGACGAGCAGGCCGGGCGCTACCAGGTGCTGGATCGCAAGCGCGCCGAGACCGCGTTCGCGCCGGCCTCGACCTTCAAGATCTGCAATGCGCTGGTGGCGCTGGAAACCGGCGTGGTCAAGGACGAGCACGAGACCTTCCGCTGGGACGGCAAGAAGCGCTGGCTGGACGTGTGGAACCGCGACCACGACCTGGCCAGCGGCATGCAGTATTCGGTGGTCTGGTTCTACCAGGAGCTCGCGCGGCGTATAGGCCGCGAGCGCATGCAGGAATGGGTGAGCCGCGCCGGCTACGGCAACCGGGATATTTCCGGCGAGATCGACACATTCTGGCTGGGCCAGGGCGGGCTGAAGATCAGCGCCGTGCAGCAGATCGATTTCCTGCGCCGCCTGGCCGACGGCCGCCTGCCGTTTTCTGCGCGCAGCCAGGATATCGTGCGTCGCGTCACCATCGTCGATGCGACGGATGCGTATGCGATGCATGCCAAGACCGGCTGGAAAAAAGTGGCTGGCGAAACCGACCTGGGCTGGTACGTGGGCTGGGTAGAGCGCGACAAGCGGCGCTGGTTCTTTGCTCTGAATGTCGATTTACACAAGGACGACGACGCGGCCAAGCGCGTGCCGCTGGCGCGAGAAATCCTGGTGCAGGTCGGGGCCTTGCCGAAGCCGTGATCCGGCGCGGCAACAGCGGCGTCAATCCAGCCGTTTGCTCACCCGCATCACCGCAATGCTCAGCACCACGGCACTGAATGCCGCCAGCGCGGCCATCTCGGGCCAGAGATCGGCCAGGCTCGCGCCACGCAGGGCGATGCCGCGGATCAGGCGCAGGAAGTGCGTCATCGGCAGGATCTCCGACAGCCACTGCGCCGCCCTGGGCATGCCGGCGTAAGGGAACATGAAGCCCGACAGCAATATCTGCGGCAGGAAGGTGAAGAACGCCATCTGCATCGCCTGGAACTGGCTGCGTGCCAATGTGGAAAGAAACACACCGAGCGCTGCGCTGGCCAGGATGAACAGCAGCGCGGCCAGGTAGATCTGCAGCAGGCTCCCGCGCAGGGGCACGGCGAAAATCAGCTTGCCCAGGGCCAGTACCAGGCTGACCTGGACCAGGCCGATGCCGATGAAGGGCAGCACTTTGCCCAGGGTCAGTTCCCAGGGCGATACCGGCGTGGCGATCAGCATTTCCAGATTGCCGCGCTCGCGTTCGCGCACCAGGGCCATGGCGGTGAACATCACCATGGTCATGGTCAGGATCACGCCGACCAGGCCGGGCACGGTGTTCACCGGCGCGCGCCGTTCCGGATTGTAGAAATTGACAATTTCCATGGCGGCGGGCGGCACGGCATCGGCGCTGCGCAGGCGCGCGAGCGGATACGCGGCAAGCTGGCGCGCCGCCTGCTGCACGACCTGGTCAGAGCCGTCCACCACCAGCTGCAGCGGCGCGCGGTCGCCGCGTTCCAGGCGGTTGTCGAAATCGGCGGGTATGACGATGCCGACGCTGATCTTGCCCTGGCGCATGGACTCGTCCAGCTGCTGCGGCGAGGAAAGCTGTTCGCGCAGGGTGACGACCTGCGAGGCGGCGATCTCGGCGACGAATTCGCGCGAGCGGGCCGTATTGGCCTGGTCGAGCACGGCCGCGTCGAGATGGCGCACATCCAGGTTGATGGCGAAGCCGAACAGCAGCAGCTGCATGGTCGGTATGCCGACGATCATGCCGAAGGTCAGGCGGTCGCGGCGCAGCTGGCGCAGTTCCTTCAGCACAATGGAGAACAGGCGGCGCAGGTTCATGCGGCGGCTCCGGTTGCAGCGGGCGCGCTGCGCAGTGGCTTGCGCGTGGCGGCGACGAACACGTCTTCGAGGTTGGCCTCGCCGCGGCGTACCTCGGCCGGCACGCCGCGCTGGGCCAGATGCCGGGCCAGGCTGTCGGCATGCCACGCCTCGCGCGCCGCCAGCACGCGCAGCTCGGCGCCGATCTGGGCGAGGCCGACCACGCCGGCCTCGCCCTGCAAGGCCTGCTGTGCGCGCCGTGGCGCGGCGCAGTCGACCAGCCAGACGGCGTAAGGCAACTGCGCGCACAGTTCGCGCGGCGCGCCGTCGGCGACCAGGCGGCCCTGGTCGAGAATGGCCAGGCGATGGCAGCGCTCGGCTTCGTCCATGTAGTGGGTGGAGACCAGGATGGTCGTGCCCGCGTCGGTGAGTTCGAACAGCGAATCCCAGAACTCGCGCCGCGATTGCGGATCGACGGCGCTGGTGGGTTCGTCCAGGAACAGAAGCTCTGGCTCGTGCAGCACGGCACCGGCCAGGGCCAGGCGCTGTTTCTGCCCGCCGGACAGGGTGCCGGCCAGCTGCTTGCGCCGTTCGGCCAGCCAGTAGCGCTGCAGCAGATGATCGATGCGCTGGCGTGCTGCGGCGCGGGGCAGGTCGTGCACGGCGGCGAGGAATTCCAGGTTCTCCTGCACGCTGAGGTCTTCGTACAAAGAAAACTTTTGCGTCATGTAGCCAATGCGGCGTTTCAGCTGTTCGGCCTGCTGCGGTATCGCCAGGCCCAGCACCTGAATGTCGCCGGCACTGGGCATGAGCAGGCCGCAGAGCATGCGTATCGTGGTCGACTTGCCCGAGCCGTTGGGGCCGAGAAAACCGTAGATCTGTGCGCGGGAAACGGTCAGGTCGACCTTGTCGACGGCGACCAGCTGGCCGAACTGCTTGCTCAGGCCGCGCGCCTCGATCGCGTTGTCACTGGCCATGGCCCTGCACCTCGGCGCTGAGCGGCAGGCCAGCGGGCAGATCCTGCAGCGCGATCGCCTGGCTGCAATCGCTGCCGGCGCAGCCGTCGAGCAGCAGTTCGGCGCGGTACGACAGCCGGTTGGCATCGTCGCCGCTGAGGGCGTAGTAGGGCGTGAACGAGGCCTCGCTGCGCACGGCGCGTACATGCGCCGAATACGGCTGGGCGATGCCGGCGATCTGCACGGTCAGCACCTGCCCAGGCTGCAGCGCGCTGCGCCGCGGCGCCGGTACGAACAGGCGTGCATACGGCGCTGTACCGCAGAGCAGCGAGACCACGCTGGCGCCGCGCGCCGGCTGGTCGCCGAGCTTGTACGGCAGGGCGTCGGCGCGGCCGGCCTGCGGTGCGCGTACGTCCAGGCGTTCGCGCGTGAGGCGCAGTTCGTCGACCTTGGCCTGGGCGGCGGCGACGCTGGCGTCGGCCTGGTCGAGCTGTTCCGGGCGGGTGCCGTTGGTCAGTTCCAGCACATGTGCCTGGGCGGCGGCGACTTCGGCGCGGGCGGATTTCAATGCGGTGTCGCGCCGGTCCAGTTCGGCCTGGGCGATCAGGCCCTGGCGGCGGATTTCCGCGGCGCGTTCGCGTTCGCGCTGGGCGTCGCTGCGACTGACTTCGGCGCGGGCCAGATCGGCGCGGCTGGCCGCCAGGGTTTCGCTGCGCGCGCCGTGCTGCAGTTCGGCCTGGGCGGCCTGGCTGCGCACCAGTTCGGCCTGGGCCTGGGCCAGCTGGGCGTCGCTGCGGCGCGGGTCCAGCTGCAGCAGCAGCGCGCCGGCTTCGACCCGGTCGCCTTCCTTGACGGCGATCGCGATCACCGGTTCGGCCGCTTCGGCCTGTACTGCGATGCGGTCCCATTCCAGCGTGCCCAGCAGCGGCGGTGGCGCGTTGCTGCGGTTGCAGGCGCCTAGCAGTGCGGCAAAAGAGAGAATGAAAAATAATCTCAGAGTGGACATGGCGGCAGTCCGGGCAGGGGGTTCAGGCGATGGGGGCAGTGCTTGGGCTGCGCGGTTCCAGCCCGTGCAGCAGCAGCGCCAGCACGTGCTTGCGCAGGGTTTGCGGGGTGATGTCGTCGGCGGGGTAGATCGCGCGCCAGACCGGCTGCGCGGCGAACGGGAATACGGTGAGCCCGATCAGCGAGACCATGAACAGGCGCGGCTCGATGTCGGCATTGATTTCGCCGCGGGCCTGGGCGGCGGCGACCAGGTCGCGCACCTTCAGCGCTAGCGCAGGCGCCATGCGCTGCACCAGGTAATGGCGCAGCTGGCCGCCTTCGTGCAGTACCTCGCGCACCCACAGTTGCGGGAACCAGGGGTTGGCGCCGAGCAGGTCCATGATGTTGCCGACCAGGGCTTCTATCGCCTCGCGCAGAGTGCGCGGGCCGCTGGCCAGGCCCAGCCCCAGCTGCGCCGACAGCGGCAGCAGGTGTTCCTCGACCAGCGCCTCGACCAGTTTTTCCTTGGAGCCGAAGTAGTAATGCAGCAGGGCCGGCGTCACCTGCGCCTTGCGGGCGATCTGCGACAGCGGTGTGGCGGCGATGCCCTGTTCGGCAAACAGTTGCAGCGCCGACTGCAGCAGCTGTGCGCGCACGTCGGCGGCGCTGCCAGGGCCGGAATGGGCGGCGGGGCGGCCACGGCGGCGCGGCGGGGAAGCGGGAGGGCGGCTCATGGGAGCGAAATTTAATTGATGATCAATTTAATTTCAATCGCGCGGCCTCGAGACCTTCGTAGGGTGCGATGAGCGAATGCGAATTGCACCGCGAGCTCGCCTGGCAACGGCGGCTTGCCTGCAGGCCGCGACGGTGCAATTCGCTGCGCTCATCGCACCCTGCGGCAGACAGTGGCCGCGGTATTCGGTCGCGGCGCGCGTAGGCGTGCGGGGCTGGTGGCAGAATCGGCTGCCGTGTCCACGCAGCCCGCCATGCCCCGATTTGTGCTGCTGCCGGGCCTGGACGGCACCGGCGACTTGCTGCAGCCGTGTTTGCCGCGCTGTTGCAGCAACTGGTGCCGGTCGAGGTCATTGCCTATCCGAGCGAGCCGGTCGCCGGCTATACGACTTTGCTGGAGCAGCTCGCGGCGCGCGTGACTGTCGACGCGGACACGGTCTTGCTGGCCGAATCGTTCGCCGGTCCACTGGGCGTCGCCCTGGTCGCACAAGCCGCCGTGGCGCCGCGCGCACTGGTGCTGTGCGCAACCTTTGCCGATTCGCCGCTGCTCTGGTTGCGCCCGCTGGCGCCGCTGCTGCGCGGCTTGCCCTTGCATGGCCTGCCGCCGTGGCTGTGCGCTGCCGCCACGTTCGGGCGCTGGGCTACGCCGGCGTGGTCGGCGCGCCTGCACGCGACATTGCACCAGGTGCCGCAGCCGGTGCTGCGCGAACGTCTGCGTGCCGCCTTGCGCGTGGCCTGGCGCGAGGCGTTGTCCGGCGTGCGCTGTCCGCTGCTGTACCTGCAGGCCAGCGCGGATTGCATCGTGCCGGCGCGCTCGGCGCGACGCATCGCGGCGCTGCGTCCGGACCTGCACTTGGTGCGCATCGCGGCTCCGCATTTCCTCTTGCAGGTTGCGCCAGAGGCGGCTCTTGCCGCGATTGCCGCGTTCCTCGCCAACACCGTTGCGCGCTGAAGCGAAGCGGACATTCCCGTCGCTGCGACGATCTGCCAAGCTCCGCCTTCGCCGCTATCGCCGCCTATGACTTCGTTCGATTTCGCTCCTCTTCTGTGCCTGCTCGCGCTGGCCCTGGCCTTGGCGTTCCGGCGCCATCGCGCCGCGTTGCTGCTGGCGTCGACGACGCTGGCCGTGGCGGCGCTGACGCTGCCACCGGAACAGATTGCCGGCAGCCGCGCCGCGTCTGCCAGCGTGATGTTCCTGCCCTGGTTCTGGCTGCTGGCGCTGCTGTTGCCGGAGCCGCCGCTGCGTTCGCGCCGCATGCTGGCATTTGCCGTGCTGCTGGGCCTGGCCGCCTGGTTGTGCGTGATGGCGCCGGAGCATGTCTGGCGCGGCTTCGAGCATGTGCTGCCGCTGGGACGGCTGGCGGCGCGGCCGGGCCGGATTGCCCTGGTTCTGAGCCTGCTCGCCTGTGCGATTGCCGCTGCCCAGTGGGCCTGGCAGCGCAGGCCGCTGGATGCGGCACTGGCCCTGGCCTTGCTCGCTGCGTCGTTCGGCTGGATCCAGCTGGCTGGACTGGAACTGCGCCATTGGCTGCTGGTCAGTGCGGCAGCGACCGGCCTGGGCGTGGTGTATTCGTCCTGGCGCCTGGCGTTTCTCGATGCACTGACCGGCCTGCCCAATCGCCGCGCCCTGGACGAAACCCTGGCGCGCCTTTCCGGCGACTACGCCCTGGCCATGGTCGACGTGGATCACTTCAAGCAGTTCAACGACAAGTACGGCCACGATGCCGGCGACCGCGTACTGGTTGCGGTGGCGCGCAGCCTGGCGCAGACGTCGGCAGCGCATGCCTTCCGCTTTGGCGGCGAAGAGTTCTGCCTGCTGTTCCGCCGGCCTGAGCTGGCCAGGCAGGCCTGCGAAGACGCACGCCTGGCGATAGAAAACCTGCGCGTCGCGCTGCCGCGCAAACCGGCGGCAAAGGCCGACAAGGCCGCAGCGAAGCCGGCCAGGAAAAGCGAAACCACGGTACAGGTGACCGCCAGCATCGGCGTCGCGCCGCGCAATCCGCAGCGCCGTGCTGCCAGCGAAGTGCTCAAGGCGGCCGACCAGTGCCTGTACAAGGCCAAGGGCAAGGGCCGCAACCAGGTCGTCGCGACGGCCTGAGCGACACCGCGTGGCGTAGTTCGGCAGCGTATGGCCAACTGATCACCGTTGCCGCGCAGTTACGATAAGGTTCTCGCGGCGTGCCGTGACCGGCGCGCATCGACAGGGGAAATCGATGTTTACCAAACAGGGCGCAGCCAGGGCTGCAAACGCGCTGTGGGCCAGTGCGGCGAAATTCTCGTGGCCGTGGCTGCCGATGCTGGTACTGCTGCTGGCCATGGCGCCGCTGCACGCGGCGGATACGGACAAGGCGCTGGCGGCCGACGAAGGCTGGCTGCTGCTGATCGCCGACAACGCCGCGCAGGCTCATTCGCTGCTGCTGGACGGTCCCGGCCTGCTCGGCGACGACCTGGTGCGCGGGCTGGGTGCCGGACGCAATGTGCGCCTGCTGCGCGCCAAGGCCGGCCGCTATCGCTGGTCTGGTGTCAGCGCCGGCAACGTGCGCTGGAACCTGAAACGCGGCGCCGATCGCGAATTCGCCATCGAAGCCGGCGCGATCAACTATCCGGGCAATTTCATCCTCAAGGCCAGCGGGCGGTACAGCGGCACGTTCTTCCGCTCCAATCGCGCGCTGCAGGCAATGATGGCGCTGGATACGAATTTCCCCGGCGTGCGCGGTGCGCATCCCTGGCGCAGCGATGTGGGCGCGCCAGACCCGTTCGCGCAATTTGCCGGCGACAAGTTCACGCCGGACAAGACCGCAGCGCTGCTTGCATCGGCCGAAGCGGATGCGAAGAAAACCCGTGCCGGCCAGGTCGACGAGAAATTCAGCGCGCTGTTCGAAGAGCTGTACGCACCGGCTCGGGCGCTGTGGCCGGCGCTGAATCCCGCCGGCGACCTGCTCGCGTTCAAGGAGCGGCGCAAGGATGGTGAAGTGGCTGTGGTGGTCGATCTGGCCAGCGGCGAAAGCGTCGATGTGCTCGGCGTTGCCGGCACGGTGGATCAACTGGTCTGGGCCAGCGACCGCGCACTGTACGTCGGCATGGCGGTCGACATGACGCGGATACTGGCCGACATCAAGGGCAAGTCCATGGGCGTGCCGCTGGCCATGCAGGACGGCGTGGAACTGGTGCGCCTGGGCACGGGGCCGCTGGATGCGAAGAAATTCAGCCGCGTGCGTATTCCGGGTTTCGTCGGCGTCATGAACGGCCTGAACAACGATTCGCGCGGCTTGCTGGTGCGTGCCGACAGTGCGGGCGAGGTGCATGTATTCGCCTTCGACGAAAACAGCAGGAACTACGAAGTAAAAGACTTCCGCAGCGAGCGGCGCCTGGACAAGGGACTGGACAAGATCAGCGACATCTTCAGCGATGCCCAGGGCCAGCTGCGCGCGGCCCTTGTCGGTGGCGAAGGCGGCAGCCTGGCACTGGCCGTGCGCGAGGCGGACGGCAAATGGCAGCAGCGGCCGTCGCTACCGGAAAACATCCAGCTCACGCCGATTGCCCTGAGCCCCGACGGCACGCATCTGATCGTGCTGACCGATGCCGAGCGCGAACAAGTGGAAATGGTCAAGTTGAATCTCGACAGCGGCACGCTGGGCGAAACCATTGCCGCCGAACCCGGCGCCGACATGGTCGGCGCATATCGGCGTACGCGCGACGGCGCGGTGATCGGTGCACGCTATTACCGCAACGGTACCTTGCAGACGCGCTACTTCGCGGCCGAGGACGATGCCCAGCTGGCCGGCGTGGCCAAGCAGTTTCCCGGCAGCAATGTGGTGGTGGCCGACGACAGCCGTGACGGCCGCCGCCTTTTGCTGCTGGTCAGGTCGGAGACCAGTGTCGGTTCGTTCTACCTGTTCGACCGCGACAAGCGCACGCTGGAAAAGCTGCTCGACACGATGGACCCGTACAAGCAGGCCAAGCCGGTGGCGTCCAGCGCGTTCAGCGTAAAGACCGCCGACGGCCTCAATGTGCAGGGCTTCCTGACCTTGCCGGCTGGTGTTGCCAAGGCGCCGCTGGTGGTGATGCCACACGGCGGTCCGATCGGAGTCAGCGATACGCTGGATTTCGATCCCAGCGTGCAACTGCTGGCCAGCAGCGGTTTTGCGGTGCTGCGGGTGAACTATCGTGGTTCCGGCGGCGCAGGACGCGCCTTCGAAGAGGCCGGTCATGGCAAGTGGGGGCGCGAGATCGAAGCGGATGTCGACCTGGCGGTAGAGCATGCCTTGAGCCACTTTGCGCTGGATCGCGAGCGGGTCGCGCTGTGGGGTGCCAGCTATGGCGGCTATTCGACCCTGATGGGCCTGATCAGCCAGCCGGACAAATACCGCTGCGGCGTGGCGGTGGCGGCAGTGACCGACCTGCCGCTGAAATTCAGTTCCAGCGACTGGTCGCGCAGCGAGAAAGTAGCCGCCACGATGAAGAAGATCGTCGGCGATCCGGATACGCAGATGGCGCAGCTGCGCGAGTTTTCGCCGGTATATCAGTATCAGCGCCTGAAGCGTCCGCTGCTGCTGATCCACGGCACCGAGGACATGCGTGTGTCCTTCGAACACGCCTGGCGTCTGCGCAACCTGCTGGCGGCCAGCGGCAACGCACCGGCTTTCCTGCCGCTGCCGGGTGCCGATCATTCCCTGTCGCGGCGCAACGATCTGCTGGCCATGTATGCCGCCAGCGACGGTTTCCTGCGCGAATGCCTGGCGGCCAGGCCGGCGGCCGCCGCGCCTTAGTGCCGGCAGGTGTGCGGACTTGCAGCATATGCATCAAAAGCAATAAAGAAACAACACGAGCGCGGCTGCTCGTGACTACCAGGCTAGCGAGGATGTTCGATGGACATGGTGAATACCGGGATTGTCCGAGGGGTCTGGCGCGTGCTTGCGCTCTTGCTGCTGCTCGTGGCGGCGGACGGCTTGGCCGCCGAACCGGTACAGAAGCACCAGCGCGGCGAATTCCACTTCTTCACCGGGCCGGCGGCCGACTGGGTGGAGCTGCACAGTGTCGCGCCGGCCTGGGACGAAAAGCGCCTAGCCAGTGAGGGCATGCGCTGGCGCACCTGGCTGCTCGACAGCCAGTACGCGCGCTTTGGCGGCGAACGGCGGCGCTATTTCGACCATGTCTATGAAGCGACGTCGCCGTCGCTGCTGACCGAAGCAGGCAAGGTGGAAATCGACTACAACCCGGAATTCGAAACCCTGACTATTCACGAAATCAGCCTGCGTCGCGCCGGCGAATGGCTGCCGCGGCTCAAGCCCGATGCGATCACGCTGGGGCGGCGCGAGACCGAATTCGAGCGCGACATGGCCATGGGCTCGGTGTCGGCCCTGATCGTGCTGGACGATCTGCGCCTGGGCGACCTGGTGCGCGTGCGCTACACCGTCGCAGGGCACAACCCGATCATGGCCGGGCTGGATCATGTCGGCGGCACGTTTGCGCTGACCACGCCGCTGCTCGCGCGCCAGCTGCGCGTGCTGTTCGATGCGGATGCGCAGCCGCAGGAATACCGCGACGCGCGTGTCGCGCCGGCCCAGGTGGAGCGCACGGCGCGCTATCTGGCCTGGCGCTACCGCGCCGATGCAGTCGCCGCCGTGGTGCCGGAAGATCGCAACCCGGCCTGGTTTTTTCCGTATCCCTACGTGATGGTGAGCGAGCAGCGCAGCTGGGCCGATGTGGCGGCCTGGGCGCGTGGCCTGTATCCGCCGGCACAGCCGCTGTCGCAGGACTTGCAACAGCGCATTGCACAGTGGCGCGCGCTGCCCGATGTGCCGGCGCGCATCGCCGCTGCCTTGCTGGCGGTGCAGGAAGAAGTGCGTTATTTCGGCGTGGAGATCGGCGATAACACGCACAAGCCGGCCGAGCCGGCGGACGTCTGGAATCGCCGCCGCGGCGACTGCAAGGACAAGTCGCGCTTGCTGGTCACCCTGCTGGCGGCGATGGAGATCGAGGCCTATCCGGCCCTGGTCAGCGCCGGCAGCGGCAAGCGGGTTGCCGACACACCTGCGGCGGCGAGTGCGTTCGACCATGTCATCGTGCAGGTGCGCAACGGCAGGCAGCTGCTGTGGCTGGACCCGACCCAGGTCGGCCAGCGCGGCCCTGCGGCGGCGCAGGAAATCGGCGATTTCGGCTTTGCCCTGCCGATCGCTGCGGATACCCGCGCGCTGGTGCCGCTGGCGCGCAATCCGGACAACGCCAGCCGCTCGCGCGTGCTGGAACGCTATGTCGCCGAGGCAGGCGGCGAGGCGCTGGCGATGAGCGTGCGTTCGGAGTATTCCGGCATCGCCGCCAATAGCCTGCGGCGCGATCTGCGCGCTGCCGGCAGCGAACAGCTGGGGCGGCGCTATGCGGATTTCTATCGCCGCCGCTTCGCCGGGCTGGAAGTGGCGCAAGCGCTGAAAGTGGACGACGACGAGGGCAGCAACAGCCTGGTCGTCAGCGAAAGCTATCGCATCGTCAAGCCCTGGACGCAAAGCACTTCCGGCCGGCGCGCGCTGGACCTGAGCGCCGACAGCATCGGCGGCGCGCTGTCCCTGCCCGAGAGCCTGCGGCGGCAGACGCCGCTGGCGCTGAGCTTTCCCAGCGAGATCAGCCACCGCATCGAACTGGAGCTGCCTGCAGGCTGGCGCTGGAGCGGCGCGACGGCGCAGCGCAAACTGGACGATGCAGCGGCGACGTATCGCTACCGTTCCGGCGAGGAAAAAGGCAGCGTGTTTTCCGAAGAGAGCTTCGTGGCGCGGGAAGCCAGCGTCGGCGTCGAGCGCATGAACGCGCATCTGGACTGGCGCCGGCAGGCGCGCGAACAGAACCTGCAGCGCTGGGTGTTCAGCCTGCCCCCGGCCGAGGCCGACAAGGCGCGCAAGGCGCGCATGAACGATCTGTTGCGCGATGTGATGAACGACAACAAGAAAGCAACAAAGGAAAAAAATGAAAACTGAGCGTACAGGCTGGCTCGCTTCTCGCCTGTGCCGGGCGCTTGCCGGCGCCGTGCTGGCGCTGGCCGTGCCGGCAGCGCAGGCCGGCAACGACATCGACGCCGACTGGCGCGAGCTGTTCGCCAAGGGCGATGCGGATGCGATCTACGCGACCTATGCGCTGATCGGCGAAATCCAGACCGCCGACGGTGCTGCCATCGCCGATGGCTGTCGCGCCAAGGCCGCGGCAATCGCCACGGCGCTGCAGGTCAATCCGGTCGGACTGGGCCTGTGGTATGCGGCGCAGGAATGCGCGCGGTCTGATGGCGACGAGGCGCTGGCGCAAAGCCGCGGCGAACGTTTCGAGGCACTGCTGGCACATGCACTGGCGGGCCGTGCGCTGAAACAGGGCATCGTTCCGGTGCGGATCCTCAGCCTGTCCGATGCCGAGGCAGTCGTCTTCGCCACCGGCCGTGAAGTCCTCTATGAGATTTACGAGCCTTACGACGGCGGGCGCTATCTGGTCTACACGCTGGGGCTGTGGGACGCGAAAGATGCCCGCGAGACGCTGCTGCAATTCGACTACCTCGACGCGTACGTGCAATTGCAGCGCGAAAATCCACAGGCCGAGTTTCCCTACTTTCGCCGCGAAGTAGTGAAGGCCTGGCGCGATGCGGCAGTCACTAATTCGCCCGACGCGCCGCTGGCTCAGCTGCATCTGCTGGGTTCGGAAGATGAAGCCACGCTCAAGGCGATGATGGGCAATTTGCAGCGCAACGCCGCGGCAGGCCATCTGATGCCTGCCATGACGCTGGCGATGATCTGCGAGAAGCTTGCCTCGACATGCCGCGGCCAGGCGATCGATGCACTGTTGCCGCTGGCGGAAAAACGGTACGCCATGGCGCTGGTCACGCTGGCCTTCCTGTACCTGGGCGACGAAGGCAAGCGCGGCAGCCATGCCAAGGCG
This sequence comes from Tahibacter aquaticus, assembly GCF_004363655.1. GTDB lineage: Bacteria > Pseudomonadota > Gammaproteobacteria > Xanthomonadales > Rhodanobacteraceae > Tahibacter > Tahibacter aquaticus. The sequence goes on along the minus strand of NZ_SNZH01000013.1, from coordinate 97,652 downwards.
GCGAAAGCGCTGGTCGAGCAGGCCGACCAGCGCCTGGGACAGGCCCAGGGCAGTCTGCTGTTCGGCGTGCTGGGCGAACTGTCCGGGCGCAAGTCGGCGTGGGCCCTGGTCGAAAAAGACCTGGAAAAAGCCGCTGCGGAAGGCAATGCCAAGGTTGCCGTGATGCTTGCCGCACGGGCGGCGGACCGCAACGGCGGCGTTCTGCAAGGCGTGCATCTGCGACGTACGATCAGCGCGGCGGAGGCCGGCATGCCGATCGCGCAGAACCTCTACGCCAGGCACTTCTTCGCGCGCACCGACGGCGCCCAGGCATCGCTGTGGTTCGGCCGCGCCGCGGAAAGCGGAATGGCGGCAGCCCAGCGCTCGGTCGGGTCCGTGCATTACTTCGGCCTGGCCGGCGTCAAGCAGGACAAGGTGCTCGGCCTGAAATGGCTCAAGCTTGCCGCCCATGGCGGGGAGGCCATGTCCAGCACGGTTGTCGGTCAGGACTATCTTGAGCAGGGCGACGACCTGGCCACGCTGCTGCATGCCCAGGGCTGGCTGCTCAGCGCGGTAGTGGCCGGCGATGAGCAGGGCGGCACGGCGCTGGCCGGGCTGTACGAGCGCGACGTCGAGGGCCTGAACGGTGGACCGGCACAGGCGGCCATCCTGTACGCCGCCATCGTGCAGGACCACGACAGTGCCGTCGCACGCCGCGCCTGGGCGGAACTGCTGTATGCCGGCGCCAGGGACGTACCGCAGGACAAGCCCAAGGCCGAGTCACTGCTGCGTGGTGACGCGCAAAAGGGCGTGGTCGAATCGCAGCTGTCCCTGGCCAAGATGCTGATTGGATCGGCCGGTACGCAACAGCAGTCGCCCGAGGCGATGGAGTTGCTGCGCAAGGCCTATGCGGCAGGCAGCAAGGAAGCGGGCAATGCCCTGGCGACGGCGCAGTGGTACGGACTGGCGACGGCGCCGCAGCCCAAGGCCGCGCGCAAGTTGTGGGCAACCTTGCTTGCGACCGGCCCTCATGCCGAGACGGCCAACAACTTCGCCTGGGCGGTATGTACTCCTGCCGATGAGGCCTTGCTCGATGCGTCGGCTGGCCTGGCCGCGATCCGTCCCCTCACGGCGGATGAATCTGCGCCGGCGCACTATGTCGACACCCTGGCCGCCTGCGAAGCGGCGGCCGGCGATTTCAAGGCGGCGGTGGCAACCCAGGAACGTGCCAATCGTCTGTTCGAGGCACGCAAGTCCGTTTCGGCGGAACTGGTCAAGCAACTGCAGCGACGGCTGGAGCAGTATCGCAATGGCAAGCGGGAGGCGGGCAGTGGAATCTAGCGACGCATATGTGCAGAAAAATGGAAATTGCCTTTTTGTCGGTTCGCGCAAGCGCTGGCGTGGCGTCAGGGCCGGCACGGTAGCGGTGCTGCTGTTCGTGGTTGCCGTCGCACTGCTGACCGGCTGCCAGAGCGCTTATTTCGGCGCACTGGAAAAGATTGGCATCGCCAAGCGCGAACTGCTGCTGGATCGGGTCGATGCAGCACGCGATTCCCAGGGCGAGGCAGAGCAGGCCTATGTCGATGCACTGACGGCGTTCCGTGCCGTGGTCAGCGTGGAGGCCGGCGAGCTGGAATCGGTCTATCTCAAGCTCAAGGCCAGCCACGACGAAGCCAGCGCACGCGCGCAGGCCTTTGGCGAACGTGTGGCGGCGGTGGAGTCGGTCGCCGACGCGCTGTTCAAGGAATGGGAAGGCGAGCTGGCCCAGTACAGCGATGCCAGCCTGCGCGCCAAGTCCAAGGCGCAGCTGGAACGCACGCGCAGCCGCTACCGCACGCTGGACCAGGCCATGCGCCGCGCCCAGGCCAGCTTCCAGCCCGCGCTGAAGGTGCTGGGCGACCAGGTGCTCTACCTCAAGCACAACCTCAATGCCGCCGCGATAGGCGCGATCAAGGACGAACTGCCGCGGCTGCAGGCCGACGCGGCCAATCTGCAGCGCGATGTGCAGAAGGCGACGGCCGAGGCAGACCGGTTCCTGAAGGAGTTTCGGGTCGAGGGGAATTGAATCGGCGGAAAAATTCGCTGTAAGCGCTTGAAATAGTGCAGGGCAGCCGCCCATGCCGGCCGTGCTGCCCTGCGAAAAAGTGCAGCGACAAGAGGTGGTGAAACGTATTTTCCTGCTCTACCGCTGAGCTACGTCCCCATAATGGCGGGGACGGCGGGAATCGAACCCGCGACCTGGACCTTCAGAGGGTGTAGTTCCACCGGGCATTCGCTGCGAAACGAAATCGTGCGGCGATATCCATCGATCGCCATGTAGTGGGTAGTCATGCCGCGACGGGAAATCCCGCCGCGGCGCTTTTGCGGTCTACAACTTCACGGCTGCGATGCGCTGCAGCCAGTCGCGCTCGCCATTCGCCGCATCGGCCAGCAGGTCGAATACGGCGTCGCTGAAGCCAGCGATGTGCAGTACATCGGCGCTGGTCCCGGTCTGGCTGGTCGCATACGGCTGCAAGTCGATGCAGACCAGCTTGGCGTTCGGGCAGCGCACCTTCAGCGCGTGCCACTCGCGCATTGTCGCGGTGCCGTTGCCGCGCCGGGTATCGGCCCAGGACTCGTTGTCCGAGACGATCACCAGCGTGTCGACGCGCGCACCTTCCTGGTTCAACTTCTGCACCGGTGCGCTGACCCGCGTTCCACCGCCACACAGCGCGGCCAATTGCCTGGCCTGGGTGATCACGCTGTCGCGCGCATTGATCACCGTGCTGCGCACTTCCGTGTCGAACGGCAGGATGCGGGCGGCCGGATTGCGCCGCTTGATGCAGGCTGCCACGAGGGCGGCTACGTCGACGCAACGCAAGGCCGAGGTGGCGCCTTTGCGATGCCCGGTCACGGGCGAGTGCATGGAACCCGATACGTCGATCGCGACCACCACATTGCCCGGCAAGGCCGGCGTATTCTCGGTCGCGATTTCCATCGCATCCTGCAACGCGTCGCGGATTGCCTGCGGCATGTCCGCGCTGGCCGCATTCCACGCGCCGAGCAACTGGTACGGGAATACACGCGCCTTGCGCACCTGTGCCGCATCGCTCAGGCCGGCTGCAATCTCCTTGGTCAATGCCGCGTCGCCGAACACGCCGTGGCGCAGGAAGGTATTGAGGTTCATGCGCTTGGTCTGCCACGAGGCGCGCCGGGCGATGGCCTTCCACTGCTGCGTATCCAGCGGCAGCGCGGTCAGGTACTGGAAATTCAGCTCCGGTACTTCACCTTGCCCCTCGCCGCGCTTGAACGCCTCGAAACGCTGTACCAGTTCCGGCAGGTTGGCGGCGTCATGCGGCTTGCCGATCAACCAGGCGTACAAGGCCTCGCGCTGCGCATCGGCGGGCTTGGGGTGGACCATGCGCACGATGTCGGCCAGGGACGGCTGCTGACCTATGGCCGCATGCAGGATCTGGTTGACGTCGGCCCGCTCCAGCCATTGCTTCACCAGCCGCTTGGGCCGCGAACCCAGCGACTTGCGCCCGATCGTGCCGCTGCGGACGATCTGGACGAAGTTGCGCAGCATGCGGCCGTTGTCGACCACGCGCTCGAACACCTGGACGCACAGCGCGCCGTCATGCTGCGCCAGCCAGGCCAGCAACAATGCCGGCATGTCTTTCATATGGCCGCGCTGGCGCGCATAGACCGCGGTCTTGGCGATGAACTCGGCCGGTACCTTGCCGCAGAGCTCCAGCACCTTTTCCAGTTGCGTCTGCGCATCGGCGTAGATGGTGCCGTTGAGGCAACCCGTCGCCGCGTACAGCGCCAGTGCGCCCTGCGGCGTGCGCTGGTAGGCGAGGCCGCCGGCCTCGTTGCGGGCATTGGCGGCGGGGACTTGCTTGCCGCGCTGGCTTTGGAACAGCTGGAAATTGGCCATGTCGTTCTCCGTGTTGGCGGGAGGGACAGGGCAATGGTTGTGCCAAGGCGACTGGCTTCCTGTTTTTTCTTTTGTAAACAGATTGTTGGGTGGATTTCTGGGCGGGTGGCGGAATTTGGTCATCTGCCGAAGCGAGATAAATTTCTCGTGTTCTTATCGCCAAGGATCGAGTGGCCAGTGGGTAAGACAGGCCGGCGCGCTTCCATGGCGGGCGGCGGTGGTTGCTGTGCCGTGCGGACAAGGATCAGCTTGGTACTGCAACTAAGTATCTTTGTTTATAAAGAGAAATAGCTATTCCCTGGCGGCCGTGGATCGGATTTTTCGCGGTCGCCGGTAATCTGGTTGGCGAAGAAAGCCGATGGCTGCGCTTTTGCGCGCTCCTTCCAGCCCTGGCAGTGCAGCCGCCGGGCCGGGTTGTCCCACCGTGACGGCGGCGCCGTGTGGGGTCACGACCTTTCGGCTGCCGCGTCGTTCGTGGCTGCGATGGCTCCCGGACAGGCTCGCGCCGGAACCATGCCGCGACGAGGCGACCGTCGTGGGTCGCCTGGCCCTGTCGCTGCTGGGCCTGGCAGGCCGCCGCAGCGGCATGGGCCGAGGCTGGGCCGACGTTGCCGCTGGTCTGGTGTCGAGCGCTGGACATACAGCCAAGTACGCTCCAGGCCGGGGACGGGCAGCGGGCGGGCTTCTGGCCTATAATCCGCGGCCCGCGACCGCCGGTCGGTCGCCACGCAGGCTAGCCTTGCGTCCCGGATTCAATCCCACGGAGTCATCCATGAGCATCGAACAGCTGGAAAGCATTGCCCAGGCGATGGTCGCCCCGGGCAAGGGCATCATCGCGATCGACGAATCCAACACCACGATCAAGAAGCGTTTCGACGGTGTCGGCATCGAGTGCACGGAAGATACCCGCCGCGCCTACCGCGAGCTGCTGCTGACCGCACCGAATCTGTCCGATCACATTTCAGGCGCCATCCTGTACGACGAAACCCTGCGCCAGTCCAGCCAGGCCGGCGTGCCGTTCACCAAGATCATGCTCGACCGCGGCATCCTGCCCGGCATCAAGGTGGACAAGGGGCCGCACGCGCTGGCCGGCTTCCCGGGCGAAGTGGTCACCGAAGGTCTCGACGGTCTGCGCGACCGACTCAAGGAATACGCCAGTCTCGGTGCCAAGTTCGCCAAGTGGCGCGCCGTGATCACCATCGGCGACGACATGCCCAGCTCGACCTGCATCGAAGCCAATTGCCACGCGCTGGCGCGCTATGCCGCGCTGTGCCAGGAAGCCGGCATCGTACCGATGGTGGAGCCGGAAGTGCTGATGGACGGCTCGCACGATATCGACGTCTGCTATGACGTGACCGAAGTCACCCTGCGTTCGCTGTTCGCTTCGCTGTACGAGCAGAATGTCATGCTGGAAGGCGCCATCCTCAAAGCCAGCATGGTTGTCTCCGGCAAGGACTGCCCGGAACAGGCCAGCGTCGAGGAAGTCGCCGAGATGACTGTGCGCTGCCTCAAGGCCAGCGTGCCGGCGTCGCTGCCGGGCATCGTCTTCCTCTCCGGCGGCCAGTCCGACGAAGCAGCGACGGCGCATCTGAATGCAATGAACCAGATGGGCCCGCACCCCTGGCCGCTGAGCTTCTCCTACGGCCGTGCCATGCAGTCGGCGGCGTTGAAGCTGTGGTCGCAGGACATGGGCAAGAACTTCGCCGATGCGCAGAAGACTGTGGCGCAGCGTGCACGGGAAAACGGCCTGGCTGCGCTGGGCCAGTGGAAGAAATCGGCCTGATCGGAACCGCTGTGGCCTGACCGCAGCGCACGTTCCGAACCCGCGCCCCCGGCTGTTGGCGGGGGCAGGGGAAATCGCCAGGCGCCAGCTGCGCCAGGACGAGAAAGGAAAAGCAAGACGCCGGCATCGTGCCGGCGTTTTTTATTTGTGGCGAAAGCGGCGATGTAGTTTTTGCATGATGCATGGTCGCAGGGCGCAATTTGCTTGCGCTCATCGCGCCCGACCCGGGGCGCGCCCTGCCCGAGTCGTGTCCTGCGCGAGCTGGACGTGCGTCAGCTGCACCGTGCCTGTGTAGGGTGCGATGAGCGTAGCGAATTGCACCGCCGGGAATTCGTGGCGGTTCGCGCCGCAAGACCCGGCGGCGCAATTCGCGGGCGCTCATCGCACCCTGCGGTCACGGCAGCAGCTGTATCGTGGCGCCGAAGATGCTCGACGCGTAGTTGTCGAACGCGTCGAACCAGGGCAGGCGGTTTTCCTCGCCGGGGCAGCCGCCGCCGTTTGCCACCGCGCTGATCGCGCCGGCTTCGGCACGCAGTACGCGGTGATAGCAGGCGCCGAACGGGTCCTTGTAGGCATAGTCCTGCATGCCGCGCTGGCTGGTGCGCGCCGCGAGCGAACCGTCGGCGGCGAACAGCAGCTCGCCGGCGTTGTCGATGCTGTTGGCCAGCTCCGCCTGGCGTAGCGGAAAACCGACAGTGCCGGCTTGCACGGTGCGGCCGAAACGCTGTTTCGCGGATGTCACCTGTTTGGCGCCGACGTTCAGTGCTTCATAGCGATAGGCAACCTCCAGCAACAGCACGCGCTCGTCGTTGAGGGCCTGAGTGCGGCCACCTGCTGCTATGCGCGTTTCGGTACTTACGCGCGTGGACTGGTCGATTTTCTGGCTGTACAGCGGTTCGGAAACGACAAACGCCTGCGCGTTCTCGAATTCGACGCGCTGCGTGATCGTGGTGGTGACGCGGCCGCGCGACGTGTCGACATAGCCGCTGAGCACGTGCTGCCGGTCCGAGGTCACGGTCACGCTGGCCACGATATTGTCGTCGGGGCCGCTGACCGTGCTGCTGACGTGCGGCGTCGGGTTCTGCGCCAGGGTGTTTTCGGTCAACGCACCGCCGACGATCGCTTTGCCCGCATCGCGGTAGACCAGCAGATTGGCCGCCATCGAGAAGCGTTCGCCCGCATTGAATACGCTGAGGGCAATGGTATGCAACTGGCCGTCGTTGAGCTTGGCGGCGAACGGCGTCAGATCGACGCGCCAGGGTTCGAACGCCAGGGTCTGCACGCCGGGAATGGGCCGCCATACGCCGGGATCGATCGCCCCCGTATACAGCCAGGGATAGACCGGCGCGACGCCGGCCGGCTCGCCGTCGATACGCACCTGGGTTTCGCGAAACGCGGTATGGCCGCAGGATTGCAGCTGTTCGCCCAGGTCGTCGGGTACGCAGGTGATCCAGAACTCGTCGTCGCCCTGGCTCTGGGCAATCACGTCGAGGAAGATGCGCTCGCTGTTACGCGGCAAGGTCAGCGTCTTGGAAAATTCGCCGTCGCCGCGAATGTCGGTTGCACCGCCGAGCGTGCCGCTGCTCAGCGGCAGGACCAGGTCGGGCCGCCGCGGCGGTGCCGGCCAGTTCGCTGCGGCGGGATAAAACAGGATCTGCCCGCTGCCATGGATGATGCCGGTATACGTATCGTTTACCACATTTCCCAGATCGATCTTGCCGCTGCTGGCCGTGGCGAGCAGGCTGGCGTAGTCGCTGATGTCACGTTCGATGCGCCAGCTCGGCGCCACCGCGGCCGAAGGTTCCTGGGTGGTGCCGAAGTACAGGTTGACGCTGCCGATCCAGATGTTCGCCGTGCGGTCGAACTGGCGCCCGGTCGTGACGGAAAAATCGGCCTGCAGCACGATCTTCGCGTACGGTCCGGGACAGTTCGGCGGTGGCGCGTAGGTAAAGTCGTGCAGGGAAAAGTCGTTGAACACTTCGTCGCTGTACAGCTGCACCACGCACGGCGTGCCGGCGGGGGGCGGAATCACCGGGTCGGCGACGACGGCGCCGCGCGATCCGACTTCCGGCGGATCTGCCTGGGCGGCGCCGGCCGCCGCCAGCAGCAGCCAAGGCAGGCAAATCGCGCCGCGGCGCAGGGCAAGGGCATAGGGCATGGTTGTCTCCGTATCGTTGGACTTCCCCTGAAGCGGTAAAAGTAGCATGTGCAGAAAAGTGCGCATGCGTATGTTTTGCCGCTTTGCACAGGCCGCAGGCGCAGGCCCTGGCTAGAAATGCGCCGCCACTTCGCTCACGGCAGCGACGACGGACAGTTCGCGCGCTTCGTCGATGGCGTTGGCATCGCCCGCATGCCAGGCCGCCGACAGCGCGCCGTAGGCGATGGCGTGATCGAGCATCAGCCGCGGCGATTGCTTCAGCGTGGCGCCGAAGGTGACGGCCATGAAGGCGATACGCGCGTGGTCCAGGCAGAGATCGGTGCGCTCCAGCGGATTGAAGAACAGGTTGGCCGCATCGAAGCCCGGGTCGCCGACCAGTCCCTTGGGGTCGATCGCCAACCAGCCGCGGCGGCCGTAGTAGATGTTGTCGTGATGCAGGTCGCCATGCAGGGGGCAGTGGGCCACCGGGCTGTCCAGCAGGCGCTGGGCAATCGCCGCGGCGGCGGGGTAGTGGCTGTTCCGGCCCGCATCGCGGTCGATCTGCGCTTTGTCGAACAGCGGCTGGAAGCGTTCGCGCAGCGGCTGCAGCTCGGCCGGCAGCGGTCGTGTACTGGGCGCCATGAGGCGCGCCAGCACATCGGCCGCGATTTCGGTTGCGGCGCTGTCGCCGTCGCTGGCGATCACCGCACTCAACGGCCGTTCGCCGGCATATTCCAGCAACAAGTTCGGCCCGGCGGCGCGCAACAGGCGTATCAGGCCGAAACCCTGGCGCCAGCGCAGCAGGTATTTGCCGCGTAACTCGTCTTCCACGCCCAGCGGTTTGAGCGCCTTGAGCACGGCCGGGCGGCCGTCTTCGCGCAGCACCTTCCATACCCGGCTGGTCGGCGTATCGGCAAGCAGTTCGGCGGCCTGCAGCTTCCAGCGTACGGGCAGGATGGGGCGGCGGCTCAGCGTGCCGGTGTTCAAGCGGCCAGTGCCTCGCGGTACGCGTTCAGAGCGGCCTTGCCGAAACAGCAGAACACGATGCGCTGCAGCGAGCCGGGTTCGGCCTCGGCGCAGCGCGCCGCCGCTACGGCAATGGCGACGGCCTGGTCCAGCGGATAGCCGAAAATGCCGCAGCTGATGGCGGGGAAGGCGATGCTGGCCAGGCCGTGTTCCTGCGCCAGGTTCAGGCTGTTGCGATAGCAGGCGGCCAGCAGGGCCGGCTCGCCCTTGCTGCCGCCGTACCAGACCGGTCCTACCGTGTGGATGACATGCCGCGCCGGCAGGCGGTAGCCGCGGGTGATGACGGCCTCGCCGGTGGGGCAGCGCACATAGGGGTGGATCATCGGCAGGGCGCGGCATTCGTCCATCAGGCCCGGCCCCGCGGCGCGGTGGATGGCGCCGTCCACGCCGCCCCCGCCGCTGAGGCTCTGGCTGGCGGCATTGACGATGGCGTCCATGGCCAGGGTGGTGATGTCGGCTTCGATGGCTTCCATGGCGATCTGCATCGGGTACTCCGGTATTGCCCTGTTCCTGCGCCTGGCGGCGCTGGGGCGATGGTGCACTGGCGGCGCCGCCGCGCCTAGACCTTGGTCGGGGGCATTACTGAACTGGCCGGTATTGATAAATACCTGCCTAGGCAATAATGTATGCGGCAGTCATGAATAGCCCCGATCCCCGTGCCAACTTCGCCTACCCGCTGCTGGATGTGACGCGGCTGCTGCGCAAGCATTTCGACCGCCGCGCCGGGCCGCTGGGCCTGACCCGAGCCCAGTGGCGCGCCATCAAGAGCATTCACCGCCACGAAGGCATCAGCCAGAAGGCGCTGGCCGAGCTTCTGGAGATGGAACCCATCCCGGTCGGCCGCGTGATCGATCGCCTGCAGCAGGCCGGCTTCGTCGAGCGCCGTGCCGACCCCGCCGACCGCCGCGTCTGGCGCCTGCACACCACGGACAAGGCGCACGGCGTGCTCGACGACATGGAAATCATCGCCAGCGGCCTGCGCGACGACGCCCTGGCCGGCATTGCCGACGCCGAGCTGATCGCCTGCATCGCCACCCTCGACCGCATGAAGCAGAACCTGCTCGCGCTCGAAGAAACCTCTCCCAAGAACAGCAACCCAGACTGAGCCACGCCATGACTGCCAAGACCGAAACTTCTGCGAACGCCGCGCCCGCCGCGCCGCGCAAGCGCTCCAACACCTTGCTATGGATTGCCGGTCCGGCCCTGGTGCTGGGCGTGGCCGGCTGGCTGTATTTCACCGGTGGCCGCTTTGTCGGCACCGACAACGCCTATGTACAGGCCGACCAGATCACCATCTCGCCGCAGATCGGCGGCCGCGTAGTGGAAGTGCTGGTGCGCGAGAACCAGCCGGTCAAGGCCGGCGAACTGCTGTTCCGCATCGACCAGGAGCCGCTGCAGATTGCCGTGGCGCGCCTGGAAGCGCAGGCCGATTCCGTGCGCAGCCTGCTCGACGGTGCGCGCAACGGCTACCGCGGTGCCGAGGCCGATCTGCGTTCGGCCCAGGCCGACATGGAACACGCCCAGCAGCAGTACACGCGCGTGCAGGATCTGCGCAAGCGCGGCCTGGTCGCGCAGCAGGCGCTGGACGATGCAGCCAATACCGTGGCCAGTACGCGCGGCAAGCGCGATTCGAATTCCGCCGCCGTGGCCAAGGCGCAGAGCACCCTGGGCGGCCTGCCCAGCGCGAGCAACGAATCGCTGCCGGGCTACAAGCTGGCGATGGCGCAGCTGGCCCAGGCCAAGCTCGATCTGTCCCACGCTGAGGTACGCGCTCCGGTCGACGGCGTGATCGGCAAGACCGATCTGCAGGTCGGCGAATTCCTCAGTGTCGGTCAGCCGGCGATGCCGCTGGTAGCCACTGCGACACTGTGGGTGGAAGCCAATTTCAAGGAAACCGACCTGACCAATGTCAGCGTCGGCCAGTCTGCCGAAATAGCGATCGACACCTATCCGGGCAAGCACTGGAAGGCCAGGGTGGCCTCGATCAGCCCGGCCTCGGGCGCGCAGTTCGCCGTGCTTCCGGCGCAGAACGCCACTGGCAACTGGGTCAAGATCGTGCAGCGCATTCCGGTGCGCCTGGCGCTGGAACCTGCCGAGGGCGCGCCGACCCTGCGCGCCGGCATGAGCGCCGAGGTCGAGATCGACACCGGTGCCGAACGCGCACGCTATTCGCACTTCTTCGGCGGCCACAACGCCGAGGCACCGGTCGCCAGCCGCTGATACGAATCCACATTGGATAAAGTGCAATGAGTGCTGCAACAAGTCATCGCCAGGTCTCCAATCTGCCGCTGCTGGTGGCCTCCATCATGCTGGCGACGCTGATGCAGGTGATCGACACCACCATCGCCAACGTCGCCCTGCCGGACATGCAGGGCTCGCTGTCGGCCACCCAGGACCAGGTGTCCTGGGTGCTGACCTCCTACATCGTCGCTGCGGCCATCGCCACGCCGGCGACCGGCTGGCTGGCTGCCAAGCTGGGCCGCCGCCGCCTGCTGGCGTTTGCCATCGGCGGCTTCACGATTGCCTCGATGCTCTGCGCCGTGGCCGGCGACATAGGCCAGATGGTCGGGTTCCGCGTATTGCAGGGCCTGTTCGGTGCAGCGCTGGTGCCGATTTCCCAGTCCACCCTGCTCGACGTATTCCCCAAGGAAAAGCACGGCGCCGCCATGGCGATGTGGGGCATGGGCGTGATGATCGGCCCCATCCTCGGCCCGCCGCTGGGCGGCTGGCTGACCGATCACTACAGCTGGCACTGGGTGTTCCTGATCAACCTGCCGATCGGCATCGCCGCGCTGATGGGCGTGCTGGCCAGCGTGCCGCCGGACGAAGCGCACGACTACCGCTTCGACTGGCGCGGCTTTCTGCTGCTCGCCGCCGGCGTCGGCGGCCTGCAGCTGATGCTGGATCGTGGCGAATCGCAGGACTGGTTCTCCGCGCTGGAAATCCAGCTCGAAGCGGGCATTGCCTTCCTCGGCTTCTATCTCTACTGGGTGCACTGGCGCACGGCCGAGCGGCCCTTCCTCGATCTGGGCCTGCTGCGCGACCGCAGTTTCCTGTCCGGCAATATCTTTATCTTCGTGATCGGCGTGGTGCTGTTCGCCACCATGGCCTTGCTGCCGCCGTATCTGCAGAGCCTGATGGGCTATCCGGTGGTGACCACCGGCCTGCTGATGGCGCCGCGCGGCGTCGGTACGCTGGTGGCGATGCTGTTGGTCGGGCGTCTGCTTGCCCGCGGCGTGGATGCGCGCGCACTGATCTTCACCGGCCTGATGCTGACGGTTGTATCGTTGTGGCAAATGGCACATTTCAGCGCCGACATGCCGTCCGGCCCGGTGATCTGGGCCGGCGTGATCCAGGGGCTGGGCCTGGGGCTGGTCTTCGTGCCGGTATCGACCATGGCCTATGCCACGCTGCCCGGGCCGCGCCGCACCGAAGCGGCCGGCATGTTCAGCCTGACCCGCAACCTCGGCTCCAGCATCGGCATCTCGCTGGTGATGACAGTGCTGTCGCGCTCTACCCAGACCAACCATGCGGAGCTTGCTTCGCGCATCACGCCTTACGGTCATACGCCGCTGCCGGCGGGCATCGATCTGCACTCCGTGGGCGGCCTGGCTGCACTGAATGGCGAAGTTTCCCGTCAGGCTGCCGCAATTGCCTTCCTCAATGACTTCTGGCTGATGATGATCCTGACCGTTGCTGCGATACCGTTGCTGCTGTTGTTCCGGCGTCCGCGCCGCGACGCTGCACCGGTCCCCGCCGCCGCAGCGATCGATCATTGATTCACTCGCCGGCAACGCCCGGTGCGTAGGATGGTCGCGGACTGAGCCATTGCGCTCGGTGCCGGTTGTAGCGGAGTGCCGCTCCGCGACCATCACCCCGTCCCGCGCTTCTGCAGGGGCGGACAAGGAAACCCGAAAGATGCGCCAGCGTTACCCGTCAGTTGTCCTCGTTTTCGCCTGTCTGAGCCTGGCTGCGTGCAAAAGCCAGGACCAGGCCAAGGCCGCCACGGTCGCGGCGCCGGCCAAGGTGACCGCGCAAGTCGTGCAACTGCAGCCCTGGTCGGATGTGATCGAAGCCCTGGGTACGGCCCGGGCCAACGAATCGACCATTCTCACCGCCAAGATCACCGAGACCGTGCGCCGGGTTAACTTCAGCGACGGCCAGGCGGTACAGGCCGGCGACGTGCTGGTCGAACTCACGTCCAGCCAGCAGGCCGCCCAGCTCAAGGACGCCCAGGCCATGGCGAAAGATGCTGATCGCCAGTACCAGCGCCAGCAGGATCTGGTGAAGCAGGGCACCGTGTCCAAGGCCTTGTTCGACACGGCACAGGCCTCGCGCGACTCCAACAGCGCCAAGGTCGATGCGATCCGCGCGCAACTGTCCGATCGCGTCATCACCGCACCGTTCAGCGGCGTGCTCGGCCTGCGCCGGGTCAGCCCGGGCACCCTGGTCACGCCCGGCACCGAAATCACCACGCTCGACGATGTCGACCTGATCAAGCTCGATTTCTCCGTGCCGGAAACCCTGCTCGGCGCGCTGCAGACCGGCCAGGAAGTACAGGCCACCACGGCGGCCTGGCCCGAGCGCACATGGCAGGGCAAGATCAGTTCGATCGATTCGCGTGTGGACAGCGCCTCGCGCTCGGTGCTGGTACGCGCGGAAATCCTCAATCCCGAGCGCGTGCTGCGCCCGGGCATGCTGCTGTCCGTAAAGGTGTTCCGCGCACCGCGCGACGTGCTGGTGCTGCCGGAGATTGCGCTGGTCCAGGTCGGTACCGATGCCTACGTGTTCCGCATCAAGCCCGACGACAGCGTGGAGCAGGTACGCATCGTGCCCGGCGCACGCCGCCGCGGCGAGATCGAAGTGCGCGAAGGCCTGCAGGCGGGCGACCGCATCGTGCTCGACGGCACGGTCAAGCTGCGCAGCGGCGCGCGCGTCGCCGTGGAACAGCGCGTTGCGGCCACCACCGCTCCTGCCAGCAACTGAGGAGAGCGCCATGCTGCTTTCCGACGTTTCGGTCAAGCGCCCGGTCTTTGCGACGGTGTTGTCGCTGATCCTGCTGGTGCTCGGCCTGATCGCGTTCACGCGCCTGCCGCTGCGCGAACTGCCGAATATCGATCCGCCCATCGTATCCATCGACACCACGTATACCGGCGCTTCTGCCGGCGTAGTGGAAACCCGCGTGACCCAGGTGCTGGAAGATGCTGTCGCCGGCATCGAAGGCGTGGAAACGGTGCAGTCGTCCAGCCGCAACGGGCGTTCCAGCATCACCATGGAATTCACCCTGAGCCGCGACATCGAAGGCGCCGCCAACGACGTGCGCGATGCGGTGGCGCGCGCGTCCGACCGCCTGCCCGAGGAAATCGATCCGCCGCAGGTGGCCAAGGTCGAAGGCGATGCCGACGTCATCGTCTGGCTGAACCTCAGCTCCACCAACCTCGACACCTTGGCGCTGACCGACTATGCCGACCGCTACGTGGTCGACCGCCTCTCGTCCATCGACGGCGTGGCCCAGGTGAATATCGCCGGCGGCCAGCGCTATGCCATGCGCATCTGGATCGACCGCAAGGCCATGGCCGCGCGCAACCTCACGGCCAACGACGTGGAAGCAGCGCTGCGCCGGGAAAATGTGGAACTGCCGGCCGGCCGCATCGAATCGGATACGCGCGACTTCACCCTGCGCGTCTCCCGCGACTACCGTTCGGCCGAAGATTTCGCCCAGCTGGCGATCAACAAATCCGAGGACGGCCATGTCACGCGCCTGAGCGAAATCGCCAAGGTCGAACGCGCCTCGGAAGACCGCCGCGCCTATTTCCACGGCAACGGCAAACCCATGGTCGGCCTGGGCATCGTCAAGACGTCCACCGCCAACAGCCTCGACGTGGCCGACCGGGTGAAAGCGGAAATGGCGCGCATCCAGACCTCGCTGCCCGAAAACACCACCATGGGCGTGAGCTACGACTCGACCATCTTCATCGACGCGGCCGTGCACCAGGTCTACAAGACCCTGGGCGAAGCGGTGCTGCTGGTGCTGGTGGTGATCTTCCTGTTCCTGGGCAGTGCACGCGCCGCGCTGATTCCGGCCGTCACCGTGCCGGTCTGCGTCATTGCTGCATTTCTCGGTTTGTATATCTTTGGCTTTTCCATCAACCTGCTGACGCTGCTGGCGCTGGTGCTGTCGATCGGACTCGTGGTCGACGACGCCATCGTCGTGCTGGAAAACTGCCAGCGCCGCGTCGACCTGGGCGAGCCGCCGCTGATCGCGGCGTACCGCGGTTCGCGCCAGGTCGCTTTCGCCGTGATCGCCACCACGGCGGTGCTGATCGCCGTATTCCTGCCCATCGCCTTCATGGACGGCAACAACGGCCGCCTGTTCCGCGAACTGGCGGTGGCCGTGGCCGGTGCCGTGGCGATTTCCGCCTTCGTCGCGCTGACCCTGACGCCGATGATGTGCTCGCGCCTGCTGCGCGCGCACAAGCACGAAAAAGGCTTCGTCGCCTGGACCGAACGCAGCCTGGGCGCGTTGAGCCGGGGCTATCGGCATGCGCTGGACCGCAGCGTCGGCCATCCGCTGCTGGTCGGTGCGGCGCTGCTGCTGGCCGTGGCCGCCATCGGCGTGCTGTTCGTGCAGGTGCCCAAGGAGCTGGCGCCGCCGGAAGACCGCGGCGCATTCTTCACCATGGTGCAGGGCCCGGAAGGTGCCGGCTTCGACTACACCGTGCAACAGATGAAAGAAGTGGAAAAGCGGCTGATGACGCTGTCCGGCGACAGCAGCCCGATCTTCCGCATCAACTCGCGCGTGCCCGGCAGTTGGGGCCGCAGCGAGGAAATGCATACCGGCCAGGCGACGGTACTGCTCAAGCCCTGGAACGAACGCGACAAGACCACCGCGGAAGTGGTGGAGCAGGCGCGGGCGCTGTTGATCGATATCCCCGGCGTGCGGGCGATTCCGCAGATCCGCCAGGGCCTGGTGCGCTCCGGCGGCCAGCCCATGCAGATGGTGCTGGGCGGTCCCAGCTACGACGAACTGGTCGAATGGCGTGACCGCATGCTCAAGCGCATGGAAGCGAATCCGCAGATGTTCGCGGTCGATTCCGACTACAAGGAAACCCGGCCGCAGCTGCGCGTCAGCATCGACCGCTCGCGCGCGGCGGACATCGGTGTGTCGGTCGACGACATCGGCCGCACCCTGGAAACCATGATGGGTTCGCGCCGCGTCACCACGTTTGTCGATGGCGGCGAAGAGTACGACGTGATCCTGCAGGCGCAGGACAGCGACCGGCGCAGCCCGACCGAC
The DNA here is from genome assembly GCF_004363655.1 of Tahibacter aquaticus. GTDB lineage: Bacteria > Pseudomonadota > Gammaproteobacteria > Xanthomonadales > Rhodanobacteraceae > Tahibacter > Tahibacter aquaticus. The sequence continues at coordinate 81,514 of NZ_SNZH01000013.1, read as the reverse complement.
CTGACCAACCTCTATGTGCGGGCGCGCAGCGGCCAGCTGATTCCGCTGGCCAACCTGGTCACCCTGAGCGAGCTGGCCGAGCCGGGCACCCTGAACCGCTTCAACCGCCTGCGCGCGATCACCCTGTCGGCCGGCCTGGCGCCGGGCTATCCGCTGGGCGAGGCGCTGGACTGGATGCGCCAGGCCGCGGCAGAAGAACTGCCCGATACGGCGCAGATCGACTACAAGGGCGAATCGCGCGAATTCCAGAAAGCCGGCGGCGCTGTCGCGTTCACCTTCGCCATGGCCTTGCTGATCGTGTTCCTGGTACTGGCGGCGCAGTTCGAAAGCTTCGTGCATCCGCTGGTGATCATGCTGACCGTGCCGCTGGCGGTGCTCGGCGCCTTGCTCGGCCTGTGGCTATGGGGATCGAGCCTGAACCTGTTCAGCCAGATCGGCATCGTGATGCTGATCGGCCTGGCGGCGAAGAACGGCATCCTCATCGTCGAATTCGCCAACCAACTGCGCGACCAGGGCCGCAGCGTGCGCGATGCCATCCTCGATGCCTCGGCCATCCGCCTGCGCCCCATCCTGATGACCTCCATCGCGACGATCACCGGCGCCGTCCCGCTGGTGCTCGCCTCCGGCGCGGGTGCGGCCAGCCGCGTCACCATTGGCGTGGTCGTCGTCTTCGGCGTGACCTTGTCCACCCTGCTGTCGCTGTTCGTGGTGCCGGTGTTCTATCTGCTGCTGGCGCGCTTCACCCGCTCGCCCGAGGCGGTTGCGCGCGAGATCGAAGAGCAGGAAACGGCCCATCCGGATGCGGAAACCGCCTGATCGAAGCGACCCGCGGCGCGAAGCGGTATTCTTCGCGCCGCACCGTTTTCCGGCCCGCCCATGACTTCCCACGACGACAGCAAACCGCCCCGCGGCGGTGACAGCCCCTGGAACACTGCGCGTCCGCGCGTCGGCCAGGCCCGCCCCGACAAGCGCGAACGCGAACGCCTGCGCGCCGCCGCCGGCGGCGATGCCGCCCCGCGCAGCGATGCGCCGCGGCGCGATACCGCCTATCGCGGCCCGCGCGACGAACCGCGCAGCTGGAGCGCAGGCTCCTCGCGCGCCGGGGCTTCGGCCGCAATGCCGCCGCCGCCGCGCCCGGAAACCCAGCAACGCCAGGAAGAGCTGCGCCTGTTCGGCATCAATGCCTGCAAGGCCGCGTTCGCCAGCCGGCCGCAGGATCTGCGCAAGGCCTATCTCACCGAAGAACGCATTCCCGAGTTCAAGACCTTGCTGGCCTGGCTGGTACAGCAGCGCCTGGGTTATCGCGTGGTGGAACCCGCTGACCTGGCCAAGCTCACGGCCAGCCAGCATCACGAAGGCATTTGCCTGGAAATGCGCCGGCGCGCGCCGCTGAGCCTGGACGAGCTGCTGGCGCAACTGCCGCCCGCGCCGCAGCCGGCCCTGCTGGTACTGCTCGACGGCGTGGGCAACCCGCACAACTTCGGCGCCGTACTGCGCAGCGCGGCGAATTTCGGCATTGCCGGCATCGTGCTGCCGCAGGATTCCAGCCTCACCCTGTCCGGCGCGGCCTGCCGCGTCGCCGAAGGCGGCGCCGAAATCGTGCCGCTGGCGCGTGCGCCGGCACAGGCGGAACTGCTGGCGCAGCTGCGCGCCGCCGGCTTCGCCATTGCCGCCACCGTGCCGCGCGCCGGCGTCAGCCTGTACCAGAACCCGCTGCCGGCGCGACTGGCCCTGGTATTCGGTGCCGAGAACGAAGGCATGAGCGCGCCGCTGATCGATGCGGCCGACCTGCGCCTGACCATCCCCGGCACCGGAAAAGTGGAAAGTTTGAATATTGCCGCCAGCGCCGCCGTGCTGTTCGCCGACTACTTCCGCCACCACGGTGGCGCATGACGGCGCGCGCGCTCAGCCTTGCCGCATTGCTGGTCCGCGACTACGACGAAGCGATCGCGTTCTTTACGCAAGCCCTGCGCTGGCAGCTGCGGGAAGACGCCGACCGCGGCGGCGGCAAGCGCTGGGTCGTTGTGGCGCCCGACGCTGACGGCGCCGGCCTGCTGCTGGCCCGCGCGGCCACGCCCGAACAGCAGGCGCAGGTCGGCAACCAGTGCGGCGGCCGCGTGTTCCTGTTCCTGCATACCTACGATTTCTGGGGCGACTACGCGCATATGCGTGCCCACGGCGTGCAGTTCGCCGAACTGCCGCGCGAGGAAGACTACGGCACCGTCGTCGTATTCCTCGACCTGTACGGCAACCGCTGGGATCTGCTGCAACGCAAATGAACCCGGCCGCCTGCGGCGCAGGCAGCCACACCGTTCAAATTACAAACCCGTTTTATCGGAAGCGATGTAGCTCCGAACTGGAACAGTGCAGGTTTCAGCTGAAGCGATGCAGTTCCGGACTGCAGCGGCGCAGGTTTCAGCTGAAGCGAAGCAGTTCCGGACTGGAGCGGCGCAGGTTTCAGCTGAAGCGATGCAGTTCGGGACTGCAGCGGCGCAGGTTTCAGCGGAAGCGACGCAGTTCCGGACTGCAGCGGCGCAGGTTTCAGCTGAAGCGATGCAGTTCCGGACTGCAGCGGCGCAGGTTTCAGCTGAAGCGAAGCAGTTCCGGACTGGAGCGGCGCAGGTTTCAGCGGAAGCGATGCAGTTCCGGACTGCAGCGGCGCAGGCTTTTCAGCTGAAGCGATGCAGTTCCGAACTGGAGCGGCGCAGGTTTCGGCTCAAGCGATGCAGTTCCGAACTGCAGCGGCGCAGGTTTCGGCTGAAGCGATGCAGTTCCGAACTGGAGCGGCGCAGGTTTCAGCGGAAGCGATGCAGTTCCGGACTGGGGCTGCGCAGGTTTTATCTGAAGCGACGCAGTTCCGTACTGCAGCGGCGCAGGTTTCAGCTGAAGCGATGCAGTTCCGGACTGCAGCGGCGCAGGTCTCAGCTGAAGCGAAGCAGTTCCGGACTGGAACCGCGCAAGTCGGAACCCGTTCCCGGCACAAAAAAGCCGGAGGCATTGCTGCCTCCGGCTGTGGCGAAACACTTGCCGCGTTGCTCAGTTACCGTCGAAGCCGTCGTCGAAGATCGCGTCGGGCTGCGGCGGTGCCGTATTCGGCAGCAGGCACCAGCGCACGATGTTGCCCGTGTCCTGGTTGGCGCTATCGACCGCTTTCAGGCTCCAGGTGCCGGAGAGATCCTGGCCGGCGAACGCGCTCAGCGGACTATCGGGTTTGTAGTTGCCGCCGACCGTATAGGCCTGGGCCGGGTTGGTGCCGCTGGTGCAATTGGTCTCCAGGGTCAGGGTGGCCGCATCGTCGACCGTCAGGTTCATGTCGTTGCCGCTGCATCCACCGTTGCCACCGGGCCGCTGCATCAAGGCCACCGTGGTGGCGCCCTTGCTCAGCGTCAGGGTCAGGTCGCCGACGTAGGTATGCGTGAGCTGGATGCCCAGGCGCAGGCCGGTGAGCGTGCCGGTGGTGACGAGGGTCTGGCTGTCCGTCACGCCGGTGGTGTTGTTGTCCGGAATCGCGACGCCCGGTGCGCGGCAGATCTCATTCGCCGTGCGGAACTGGAACACGGCGGAAACCGTGCCCTGGCCGCAGGCATTGAGGCCGTAGACACGCCAGTAGTACGTCGTATCCGGGTTCAGCGCCGTCGCCGGCGTATAGGTCGTCGCGTTGACGACCTGGTTGTCGACCAGCGTGGCAAAGCCCGCATCGGTGGCGATCTGGATGCGGTAGGAACCGGCATCCGCAATCGCTGCCCAGCTGAAGGCGGGCGAAGTAGCCTGGCCCGTTGCGTTGTTGGCGGGTGCGGTGAGGCTGCCCGCGACCGGCGCGGCGGCAACCACGTTCAGCGTTGCACTGGCCGTGTGCTGCAGGGGTGGCGAGGCCGAGTTGCCCTGGATCACCAGGTTGTAGTTGCCACTGGCCACGCTGGTGGTATTGCCCACGGCCAGTTGCGAGGCAGCGGGCGGCTGGGCCGGCGTCACCGGGTTGGGCGTGAAGGTGCCGGTGGAGCTGCCCGGCAGTCCGGTGACGCTGAGCGTGACCGGGCTGGTGAAGCCGTTGAGGCTTTGCACGCCGATGCTGTAGCTGGCCGGCGAACCGGCGCAGATGTTCGCGCTCGGGCTGGTCTGCAGCGCGAAATCCGGATCGGTGCCGACCACCAGCGCGCCGGTTGCCGCCAGCGCGTATTTCTGCGGACCCTGCGGTACGTTGATGCCGCGCACGCGCAACTGGTACGCACCGGTGGCCGGTGCCGTGAAGCTGATGCGCTGCACCGTGTTGAGGTTGTCGTAGTTGGCGGTGGTGGTGTCCTGCACCGGATTGGCGTTGGCGGGGCTGACGCCGGCCGGCAGTTTCTGCGTCCAGACATCGCCGTTGGGGGCGACCACTTCCAGGCGCAGGCTGTTGACCAGGGCCGGGCTGGCGCCGATGGCAGCGGCGGCGTCGCTCCAGGCCAGCGTGGCATTGAACGGCTGGCCGGCGGTGATGACGATGGTGTGCACGTCCAGGCCGCCGGTGGCCAGGCCCGTAGGTGCGTCGTGGATATACAGCCGGCTCGTGTCGCCGTTGAAATAAAGGGAATTGTCCAGAAGTATCCGGCCCCAGCCCTGCGACTGGCCCGGTACGGTACCGGCACCGGTGCCGCTCATGCTGGCGGCGCCGGAGATCATGATCGCCTTGACCAGTGCGCCGGACGGATTGGCGATGGCATCGGCGGGATTGCGTGCGCCGCTGGGATAGAAGCCGCGGGCGAGGTAGTCGCGCACCAGCGCCGCAAGGCCGGCCGCGGTCGGCGTAGCCATCGAGGTGCCGCTTTCCGATCGCGTGCCGCAGGCGTCGCGCTGGGCCGACATGATGCTGTCGCCCTGGGCGGTGATATCGGGCTTGGTGCGCGCATCCAGCGTCGGACCGCGCGAGGAAAAGCCCGCCATGCCGTTGGCCGCCGTGCCGCGCAGGCTGGCGCCGATGGTCATCACGCTCTTGGCATTGCCCGGGCTGCCGACATTGTTGCCGGCCGGGCAGGCAGTACCGGCGTTGCCGGCGGCGAACAGCACCAGCAGGTCGGGCCGGTCGCGCATGATGTTGTCCGCGTCGCGCGCCTCGGCGTCATAGGTGACGGTGCAGCCGGCGACGCAGCCAAACAGGTTGACGCAGCCGCCGCCCCAGGAATTGCTGTGCAGGCGCGCGCCGCTGGTATAGGCCATGTCGCCTGCGTGATAGGGGTTGCCGCTGGCGCCGAGATAGGCGAGATCGCCGCCCATTTCCTGCATGACGATCTTGGCGCCGGGTGCGGTGCCGTCCAGATCGGTGTTGCCGCCTTCAGTGGTGAAACTGGTGCAGTCCACGGCATTGGCCGGGTTGTTGCCGGCGACCGAGCCGACCACGTGCGTGCCGTGGCCATGTTCGTCGGCCGGTGCGCCGCCGGCATCGCCGGACCATTTGTAGTAGGCCGGCACCTTGCGATGGGCGAGGTTGGGCGCGGTCACCGGCGGGCAGGTCGAGCCGGTGGCGCAGTCGCTGATCGCCGGCGTCTGCGTCGTGTCGTTGAAGGCGCAGTTGCCGATGAACAGGCCCGAGTCCAGCACGCCGACGGTCTGGCCGCAGCCGTACAGGCCGTGGGCGAACACCGGTCGCAGCGGCGACGGCGTGTTCACGTTGCTCTGGTGCAGCCAGTCGGCCTGCGAATTGAGCAGCCGCTTGGGCAGGCGGAAGCCGATGGCGGAAACGCCCGGGTCGGCCGCCAGCTGTTCCACGGCGGCGCGCAGTCCGGCGCGTTCGAAGCGCGCGATCAGGCGCGTGTCGCTGCCGGCGGAAATCGTGTTGACCAGGGTCAGTCCCGGTGCGCGGCTGGCGAGCTGCTGTATCGCGCCGCGGTCGGCGCCCGGGTGCAGGCTGATGGACAGCTCGGTAATGCCCGCATCGCGCACCAGCTTGCCGTCGCGCAGTTCTGCGGCAATGTTCGGATCGATCTTGAACGCCGGCAGGAAAGGCCCGCTCCACACCACGCCCGGAATCGCGCGCGCGCGGCCGTCCTGCGCGGAAGACATGCGCACGACATAGGCGTAGTTCGGCGCGTAGTCGACGATGCGCGCACCGATGGCCTCCACCGCGGCACGGCGGGCGTCGTCGATGGGTCCGTCGAACTTGATCAGGCGCAGGTTCGAATCCTTGAACGATTCCAGCTGCGCCAGCGGCGCAAACGGCTCGGCCACCGACACCTTGCCGCTGCAGACATCCTGCTGCGCGCCCGCGAAGGAGACGACGCAACGCTCGTCGTTCGCTTGGGCGCTGAGGGACAGCGAAACACTGATACAGACGAACAGTAGCTTCCGCATACACGACACTCCTGGGAGATTGCGGCGTCGGGGTCACGCCGCTGCACGGCCGCCGGACCTTTTGCGCAAGATCCGCGGCGCCCCGTCCTTGTCAAATACCGCAAGTGACGATCAGCGGGCAGTACGCTCATCCACGCGGTGGAGTGGAAACTGTGCAAAAACGGACATTCGTATCAGTCTGGTAGCGGAACTTTTTGGAATTTGTTGGGACCGCGTTGCTTGGTAGGGCAGCGGCGAAGTGGTGGTCGGGAGCGGTCGCCAGTGCGGAAGGCAAGCACGTTACCGGCATCGTGGGCTGCCTTGGCGGCGACGCAAGACCCGGTCGACGCCGGCACGTCGATCGGTCAGCGCGCCACGTCTGGCGGCACGGACATTGGTATGCCTGACGGAGCAAATTCGCGCGCGCTCAGGCCGCTGCGGAGACTCATGCAGAGGCGGGCCCGCGCTATTTTTCCTTGTCGCGCGAGGGCGCCAAGGCGGGTAAGTTCTGCAACGACCCGGCCGGAAAACGCAGCATCTCGAACTTTTCGTCGGGCAGCAGCGAGGCCAGGCTGAAGCTGACGACGCAGGACGTCTGGCGGCGGCGCTCGGCGGCGGTTTCCATCCGCTTGGCGAGTTTGCGCTCGCCCGGTTTGCTGGTGGCGTCGATGTAGCTGACGTCGGAACGGACTGGGTCGGCGCCGCGATCGATTTCGTCGACGATGACCAGCCTTGGCCTCTCGGGCGGTCTGCAGTTGCCGACGTTCTGCGCGTGGATGCGCGAGAACAGGTCTTCGGCCGCCTTGTCGACGAGCTTGGCCGCGCGGCGCGAGTCCGATGCGTTGGCTGTGACGTTGAGCTCGATCAGATAGAAATCGCGATACGCCATCAGCGAGTGATGAACGAGGCGCTTCCTGCGGCAGCCGCCAAGTCTGCTGCCACAGGAATTGTCCGTCGCGCGACGGAGCGGCGTCGCTCAGTCGTCGTCGCCGTTCTGCTTGAACGCCCCCGGCGCCGAGCCGAAATCGCCGTCGGCCTGGGCTGCCATGTAAGCCCAGCTCACATACACCGCGACGTTCTGCGCCAGCTGTTCCGGATCGACCTTGTCCAGCGTGTCGTCGGCGGTGTGGTGGTAGTCGAAGTAGCGCGTGCCGTCGTTGGTCAGGCTCAGCGCGGCCATGCCTTCCGCATGGATGGGGCTGAGGTCGGGACCGCCGTTGCCGGCGCCCATGCCGCGTTCCACGCCCAGCGGCGCGAGCACCTGCATCATCTTGTCGATGGCCGGCAGCGATTCGGGCTTGACGCTGGCACTGAGGCGCCAGATGCGGTCGCTGCCGAAATCGGATTCGGAGCCGAGTACGTGCTTGCTCACTTCCTGCTTGTGCGCGGCCGCATAGGCCTTGCCGCCGTACAGGCCGGCTTCCTCGTTGGCAAAGGCGACAACGCGGATGCTGCGCCTGGGTGCCTGCGGCAGATGGCCGATCAGCGCGCCGGCAGCCATGCCGATGGAAACGCCGGCACCGTCGTCGATGGCGCCGGTGCCCAGGTCCCAGGAATCCAGATGGCCGCCCATGATCACGACTTCGTCGGGTTTTTCGCTGCCGGTGATTTCGCCGATCACGTTGGCGCCGGTGTAGTCGCCTTCGATGCCGCAGTCCAGCTGCAGTTTCAGCTGCACGCTGCCGCGGCGCAGTGCGGCTTCGATCAGGTCGGCATCGGGATTGGATACGGCCGCTGCCGGAATGCGCGGGCCGCCTTCCTTCCACTGGGTGACGCCGGTATGCGGCAGGCGGTGGCTGTCGGTGCCGGCCGAGCGCAATACATACGCGGCTGCGCCGAGTTCCGCTGCTATTGCCGGGCCGCGGCTGCGGATGGGCGAGCCGATGCCGTAATCATGGCCGTCGCGGTGCGGCTTCATGCGTGCGCTGACGAAGACGATCTTGCCTTTGACGTCATCGCGCTTGGCCGCCTTCAGCGCATCGAGGCTGTTGAACATCACGATGGGCGCGGTCACGCCGCCCTTGGGCGTAGCCGGCGAATAGCCCAGCGCGGTCACCGCCAGCGGCTGCGGGAACGGCGCGACCAGGCTGGCGCTTTCGCTGCGGCGCACCCATTTGGGAAAAGTGACCGGCTCGCTCCAGACCTTGTCGAAGCCCAGCTGCTTGAACTGCGCGATGGCCCAGTTGCGCGCCTTCTCGTCGTTGACGCCGCCGGCCAGGCGCGGCCCGACTTCGGTGGTCAGCGATTCGAGCAGCGCATAGGCCTGGCCGTCCTTCAATGCCTGGTCGCGCAGGGCGATGGCCTGCTTCACTGCGGCATCGGGAATGGTGGTGATCTCGGCCGCAGATACGCTGCCGGTCAGCAGGGCGATCAGGGCGCAGGGCAGGGCACGCAGCATGGACGGGACTCCGGCGGCAAAGCGTCTATCCTGCCATGCGGCCGCGCCGCCGGATCTAGGGCTAACGTCATGCCTGGGTGCCACATTGTGGCATCCGGCGGCAGGTGGCCGGCGCTGCGAACGGCGCTGCCGGCATCGGCCGCGCCGTTGGGGAAGCGCGCGCTGCGGCCTGCGCAAATTTCCGCCATGCGTGACGCGTAGCCAGCGGTTGCCGGCGCAGCCACCGCGCGACGCTGCCGGCGTGCGCGCGTTTCTGCAACACCGCCGCGGCGTTGCTGCCGGTTGCCGATGCTAGGCTGCAGGCATAGTCAGTCGGGGGACTTGGCGATGCCTAGGCATAGCGGCGGAGCAATTGTCGTGCTGGCGCTCTTGCTGGCGGCTTGCGCTGCCCCGCAGCAGCGCGAAGCGGACGAATACGCGCAGGAGCGCGAACGCGAAGGCCGCGGCGGCAGCGCCGCCGAGCAGGTTCGCGAAGAACGCAACGAACAGAGCGAGCGCATGAGCGGTGCCCTGGAACGCGCGCAATTGTTCGCTGCGCGGCGCCTGCCCGGCGATGCGCAGGAACTGCAAGCAGAGCGCTGGTTCGCTGCGGAAAAACGCATGCGCGAGATGCCGCATCACGTGCCGGGCCGGCGTGGTTTCGCCGCCGCCGGCGAGTCGCTCAAGGCGGCGCCGCACTGGCAGTGGCTGGGGCCGGCGAATGCGACCGGGCGCACCCGCACCCTGGAATTCGATCCGCGCAATGCCGACGTGCTGTATGCCGGCGGCGTCTCCGGCGGGGTGTGGAAATCCACCGATGCAGGAGCGAGCTGGCTACCCCTGTCCGACGATGCGGTGAACCTGAATATCGGCGCGCTGGCGATCGATCCGGAACGCCCCGATACGCTGTATGCCGGCACCGGCGAGCTGTATCGCAACAGCGGCATGCCGTGGTCGCCGATGAGCGGCTCGGGCATCCTCAAGAGCATCGACGGCGGCGTGAGCTGGAGTCCGCTGCTGGCGACGCAGAATGCACATTTCCGCTATGTCAGCGATATCGTCTTTTCGCCGCGCGATTCGCGCCGCCTGTACGCCGCGAGCAACAGCGGCATCTGGCGTTCGCGCGACGGCGGCGCCAGTTTCGAGCGCCTGCTGGGTCCGGCCGACGCGCAGGATCTGGCACGCTACGAAGGCTGTACCGATCTGGCCATCCGTCATGACCGCGAACAGGACTGGCTGCTCGCCACCTGTGCCTCGCGTTCCATGGCCGACCGCTACTGGCTGCCGGGTACGGTGACGCCAATCGCCTGCGGCGGGCCGTGTCCGGCGGCGATCTTCCTGAACACCGATGCGGGCAACGATGGCCAGTGGCGCACGGTGCTGTCGGAAGCCGGCCAGGGCCGCACGCAGATCGATATCCATCGCGCCGATACGCGCGTGGTGTATGCGGTGGCGGCCAGCATCGCGCCGGGTTTCGACCGCAATGGCGACGGCGCTGGCGATTACGACAACGGCCTGCACGCGCTGTGGCGCTCGGATGACGGCGGCGAAACCTGGCAAGCGCAGTTGCGCAACGACTCGGCCGACCTGCTGTCGGCCAGCCTGTTCCAGTTCCATTTCGCGGTGAAGCCCAGTGCCTGCGGCGACAATTCGCCGGCGGATTTCTATGCCGCCGGCTGGTACAACAACGCGATCGCGGCCGATCCGCTCGATGCGGATACCGTGTGGGTCGGCGGCATGACCTTGTTCCGTTCCGTCGACGGCGGGCGCCGCTTTGGCCTGGCCAGCTATTACCTGGCCAATGACGATTCCTACGTCCATCCCGACCAGCACCGCATCCGCTTCGATCCGCGCTACGACGGCAGCAGCAACCAGCGCCTGTTTGCCACGCACGACGGCGGTGTGTCGATCAGCGACAACGCGCGCGCGCCACTGGGCTACGGCGATGCCGCGCTGTGCCGCGCGCTGCCCGGCGAGCGCGTGCGCTGGCGCGATGCCAGCCGTGGCATGGGCACGACGCAGTTCTATGCCGGCGCGGTCTTTCCCGACGGCAGCGGTTATTTCGGCGGCACCCAGGACAACGGCACCTGGCTGGGCCGCGACGGCGCCGGGCCGTATGCCTGGCGCCATATCCTCGGCGGCGACGGCGGCTTTGCCGCGGTCGATCCGGGCAATACCCAGGTGCTGTACGCCAGTTCGCAGTACACCGCGCTGGCCAAGTCGCTCAACGGCGGCATCACCTTCGACGACGCCAATCGCGGCCTCAACGACCAGACCTTGTTCATCATGCCGTACCTGATCGACCCGAACGCACCGCAGCGCCTGTATGCGGGCGGCACGCGGCTGTGGCGCAGCGACGACGGCGCAGCCAGCTGGCGCGCGGCGAGTACGCGCATGGGCGGCAGTGCGTTCGACAACCGCACCTCGGCCATTGCCGTGGCCAGCGGCAATGCGAACCGCATGCTGGTCGGCAATCGCCGCGGCATCCATCGCAGCAATGCCGCGCTGGCGAGCAACGGCACGACGGTCTGGCCGTCGGTGGCGCCGCGGGATGGCTGGGTGTCGCGCCTGGCCTTCGATCCGAACGACAGCGCGGTCGCCTATGCAACGTATTCCACGTTTGGCGGAATCCATGTGTGGAAATCGACCGATGCCGGGGCGAGCTGGCAGCCGCTGGACGGCAGCGGCGAAGGCAGCCTGCCCGACGTGCCGGTGCACGCCATTGCGATCAATCCGCGCAATACGCAAGAGCTGTACCTGGGCACCGACCTGGGCCTGTTCGTGTCGCTGGACGGCGGCGCGCACTGGGCGGTGGAAAACAGCGGCTATGCCAATGTCATCACCGAAGACCTGAAGCTGGTGGCGCCTGCCGGCGCACCGGTGCAGCTGTTCGCCTTCACCTACGGCCGCGGCGTCTGGCGCGTGGCGCTGGGCGAGTTCGACGGCCAGGCCGATTACCGCATCGACACGCGCATCGCCGGCATGTGGTGGAACCCGCAGCAGGACGGCCACGGCCTGATGATCGAGCCCGTCGTCATCGACGGCGTGGTGCACGTGGTAGCGAGCTGGTTCGTCTACCAGGACGGCGAGCCGTACTGGCTGATCGGCGTAGGCCGCGCCGACGGCGACACGGTGCGCGTGCCGGTCACGGCCAGCCGCGGCGCCAACTTCCCGCCGGACTTCCGCGCCGCCGACGTGCAGCGTATCCCCTGGGGCGAACTGGAGCTGCGCTTTGCCTCGCCGCGCAGCGCCACCTTGCGCTGGAACAGCAGCCAACCCGGCTTCGGCAGCGGCGAGCTGGCGCTGGAATCGCTGGTCGCCACGGCAGCACCGGCCGACGATCCGCCCGGTGCTGCCTTGCGCACTTGCCATAGCGGCAACTGGTTCCAGCCGGCGCAAAGCGGCCACGGTTTCTTCCTGCACGTATTCGGCAGCGGCGAGCAGCGCCAGCTGGTGGCGGTCTGGTACGTCTTCGACCGGGGCAAGCCGCTGTTCCTGGTTGGCGCCGGGCCCATCGACGGCGACAGCGCCACGATGACCCTGGGCATTACCCGCGGCCCGGATTTCCCGCCCGACTACCGCATCGCCGACCTGCAGCGCCAGCCCTGGGGTACAGCGACATTCCGCTTTACCGGCGCCGATACGGCCCAGGTGAGCTGGACGCCGAGCCTGGCCGGCTTTGCGCCGGGGCGGCTGGATCTGCAGCGCCTGACGGCGCAACTGGGGCGTTCCTGCAACTGATTGTGGCAGGCGTCAGCGTATGGCCGCGTCTTGCCGATTCTGCGCTGCCTTGGCCATGCCAACCGTTTCGCGCGCTTGGGGGAACGGCGCTGCTGTCTCGTCTCAGCGGTGCTTGCCCCTCGATGGGACGAGAGGAAACTTCGGATGAATTCAAGGATGAAAGGCTGGCTTGCGGCGCTGGCCCTGGCCGCTGCCACCAGCGCGACGGCAACCGCGCAGGAGTGGACGGCACTGGGGCCCGAGGGGGGTGAGATCTTCGTGCTGATGGCTGATCCGGGCCCGTCCAATACGGTCTACGCACTGGGCGGCTATGTTTGTACCGTTCGCTCGACGGAGGCGTTACCTGGAGCAGTATTGCCATCGGCGACGGCGCCTGCTGCGTCACCGATATCCGCTTCTTCGGCGGCTGCAAAGTGGTGGCGATCGTCGACGAGCGCCTGTACGTCAGTGCCGACAGTGGCCAGACCTGGACCCAGCGCGGCGGCGGCGTTTTTCGGCACATGAGCCTCGCCGCAGTGCCGGCCGATCCGCCGCAGCAGATTGCCGCCAACGCGACAAGCTGCTGGCGCAGCACCGACTTTTTCTCCACGGTGCAGAACTGCGGCGGCGGCCTGGTCGCAGCGGGCAGGCCGCCTGCCACGCTGGCGATTGCCCGGCACTCACTCGGCGGCTACAGCGTGATGCAGCCCCACGGCAGGGACGGCGTGCGGCGCGTGCACCAGAACGCGGTCAACGGGTATGCGGAAAACACCGGCATGCCGGCGGAACACCTGCGCGGCCTGGCGCTGCATCCGCCCGATCCGCAGGTGCTGTATACCGGTCGCTGGGTGGGAAAAAATAATCATGATCCACTTTTGCGCAGTATCGACGGCGACAGCTGGACCGCGCTGCATGCGCAATTGCCGGTCGGCGCGGTATGGGATCTGCGCATCGCGCCGGCCGACCAGCGGCGTCTGCATATCGCCGGCAGCCATGGCGTCTGGACCACGCTGTCGCCGCCGGACCGGATCTTCGAGGACAGCGGTCTGTAACCAATCGCCGCTGGGCCGCCGGTGCGTTCGCTCGTGCCCGCGCCCTTGGTGCGCAGAAAAAAATGTACGTTTTTTGACGTACGAAGAAGTATGTAGAAAGTCAGCGCAGCTAACCGCTGGTTAGCGCCACGGCCTGTGCGATAGGCCAGCATGGCGTCACGATAGATGCAGTGCAGACGCACTCAATGCAAAGGATGATAAAAATGGACAGGATGTTCGCCCGATTGGCTGCTGCTGTAGTGCTGGCTTGCACCGTTCCGGCATTCGCCGCCACCTGGACACCGCTGGGACCCGAAGGCGGTCCGGTCAGCACCATGCTGGTCGATCCGAATGTCGAGTCCTGGGTCTACGCCCTGGGCCACGCCGGCCTGTTCCGTTCCGAAGACAGCGGCTACACCTGGCGCGAGGCCGGCAAGGGCCTCGACAGCAACAGCCTGTTCTACGCGCACCTGCTGGTGGCCGACCGCGAACGGCCGGGCCGGTTGTACCTGTTCGAAACCGATGGCCGCCTGATGCGCAGCGACGATTTCGGCGAAAACTGGAAGCCGACCGGCTATTGCACCCCGATGCCACAGCTGCCGCTGGCACTGGTAGACGGTGCGGGCGCGGGCGAAGAGCTGTACCTGACCCTGGACCAGCGGTTTGTATACAAAAGTACGGACGGCGGGCGCAGCTTCGCCATGCTCGGCAACGGCCTGCCGGACTGGCGTGCGTTGGCGAGCCTGGCGCAGGATCCACTGGACCCGCTGCACCTCATTGCCGGTGGTGGCGCCATACCTTTCGCTACCGACGATCCGCTGCCGGCCATGTACCAGACCCGCGACGGCGGCCTTAGCTGGAGCGAAGCAGGCCCGGCATTCACGTTCAGCTATACCACCCAGGTGCAGTTTTTCGGCAACGGCTGGGTGGCGGCGCTGTCCAGCGGCAAGCTGTATGTGAGCAGCGACAGCGGGCAGAACTGGGAGTCGCGCGGCGACACGGATGTGCAAGGCATGGTCATGGCCGTGCTGCCGACGATTCCCCAGCAGGCCATGCTGGTGGACTCGCGCCGCTGCTACCGCAGTGCCGACTATTTCCTCACGCTGGACGACTGCAGCAACGGCCTGGGCGGCAGCGCCGCGAGCGTGATCGCCCCGCGCAGCCTGGCAGCGCCGCTGCATGCGGCGCATGCCTATCGCGTGCTGCTGCCGAACAACAACCTGGGCGCGCTGGCCTGGAATGGCGACGGCGAGCGCTGGGAGACTGGCAGCGCTGGGCTGCGTGCCGAATCGGTACGCGGGCTCGCGCTGTTGCCGCAGGACTCGCAGCAGCTTTTCGCCGGTAGAGTCTATTCGGTGCCCGGCCGCGATCCGCTGGCCCGCAGCATGGATGGCGGCGGCGAGTGGCAGACCGCGCTGGGCGACACGATAAAACTCGTGCGCGAACTGCAGATCGATCCGACCCAGGCCGCGACGGCGGCGACCACCCACATCTACGCGGCCGGTGGCGACAACTATAGCTTCGGCGTGAACGGTGCCATCGTCAAAAGCATCGATGGCGGTGCCAGCTGGCAGATCCTGCAGGGCGGCTTGCCCGCGGGTGGTATCGGCGGCATCACGCATCGCCTGGCGCTGGACCCGCGTTCCTGCGCCGCGCCGCCGGCCAGCGGCGCCTGCCAGTCGGGACCGCTGCAGACCGTGTTTGCCCTGAGCGATGCCCAAGGCTCGCTGTCGCACTACCGCGTGATCAAGAGCAACGATGCGGGCGCCCACTGGCAGGCCTCGAGCAGCGGACTGCCGCTGCCGCTGAACGAGCCGGACAGCCAGCAGGTGGTCTTGCCGACCGACCTGGATTTCGACAGCGGCGATGCCACGCTGTATCTGTCCACGGCGGCGTATTACAGCAGCCCGGATGGCTCGCCGCTGACGCCGACCATTGCCAGCGGCGTGTTCCGCAGCAGCGATGGCGGAGCCAGCTGGCGCCAGAGCAGCACGGGTCTGCCGCAGGTCGACGGGGCAGCCGATACCTACCAGCCGGTGCGTGCACTGGTCACGCATC
Source organism: Tahibacter aquaticus (assembly GCF_004363655.1). GTDB lineage: Bacteria > Pseudomonadota > Gammaproteobacteria > Xanthomonadales > Rhodanobacteraceae > Tahibacter > Tahibacter aquaticus. Next base: position 66,025 of record NZ_SNZH01000013.1, on the reverse strand, counting down.
CCCGCCGCGGCGGGCGCGCATGGGCATCGGCCCTCGTCCCTGGCGCGGGCTCGCGCATCTACAAGACCGTGGACGGCGGCGACCACTGGTTGCCCGGCGGCGAGGAGCTGGCCCAGTGCGATGTGCGCGACCTGCGCATCGATCCGGCGGCACCGCAGCTGATCTACGCCGCGGGCTTCGCCCTCACCGGCAATCACGGCTGTGTCTTTCTCAGCGAAGACGGCGGCGAAACCTGGACCGCGCTGCATGCGGGCCTGCCGGTGGCCCGGGTCTCGGATTTGCGCCTGGACCCGCAGGACCAGCGCACCATCCTGGTCACCACCGAACACGGTGTATGGCTGAACAAGGTCGCTCCCGACCGGATCTTCAACGACAACTTCGGCGTGGATTGAGCCGAAGCCGCAGTCCGCATCATCCCCGCTTTGCGCAGCCGCCGGCCGGCAACCGGCTGGACGGCGGGCTGCGCCTGGTTCTTGCCCCGGCGACGGCAGCGTTCGCCCACTCGATCAAAGGAATGAGCAATGTGTATTAAGAAGCTATGTATATCCGTGGCACTGGCAATGGCCTGCGGCACCGTGGCGCAGGCGCAGCAGTGGCAGCCGCAGGGGCCTGATGGTGGCCAGGTGCGCGCCCTGGTACGCGGCTATGCCGGCACTGGCCAGGTGTTCGCCCTGGCCAACAACGGCCTGTTCGTTTCCGACGACGCCGGCCAGCAGTGGCGTGGCATCGGTATCGGGCTGAATACGGTGCCCTACCAGAGCCAGTCGGCGCTGGCGGCCTCGCCCCTGGCCCCGGCGCGGCTATTCCTGTTCGACGGCGACAACCGCCTGATGCGCAGCGAAGACAGCGGCGAGAGCTGGACCGCTACCGGCTACGTGCATCCGCAGTTCGACAGCATCGTCGGTATGGGCATCAGTGCCGCCGGCCTGCTGATCTCGCCCAGCAGCGGCGGTGTATTCCTCAGCACCGACCTTGGCGCCACCTTCGTGCCGACCCAGGGCGTGGATTTTTCGCAGGAGCAGCCGATGGGGGTGCTGGCCGTCAATCCGTCCGCGCCGCTGGAAGTGTTCGCGGGGGTCTTTCTGGGCCCGGTGTTCGACGGCTATCCCAGTCTTTTCCGCAGCGTCGACGGCGGTGTCAACTGGGTGCCGGTACTCCACTCGGAACTGCCGGTGGATATTGCCAATGTCGAGTTCCTGACGGCCAGCGATATCGTCACTTCGCTCGGCGGCGAGGTCTATCGCAGTACCGATGCGGGCGTCAGCTGGACTTCCATAGCGAACTTCCTGCTGGCCGACGCCCATGTCGCGCGTGTTTCGCCCGGCAGCAACGAACTGCTGCTGACCGACGGGCGCGACTGCTATCGCTCGGCGGATTTCTTCGTCACCGCCGCGCAGGCATGCACGGCCGGGCTGCCGCAGTGGGGCGGCGGCAATACCGATTTCGAATCGCTGATCGGCGCGACCGATGCCGCCGGCAAGCACCACGTATTGGCCACGGCGCGCCGCTACGGCGTGATTGCCCTGGACGACACGAGCTATGTCTGGAGTCCGCGCAACCGCCTCCTGCAGGCCGAGACCAGCCACGGCCTGGCCATTGCGCCGACCGATCCGCAGTGGTACCTGAGCGGCCAGTCGCGCACGGACAGCTTCGGCCTGCCGTTGCTGAGCAGCCGCGACGGCGGTGCCAGCTGGCAGCGCGACCTGGGCGACAAGGCGCGGCTTATCCGGACGGTCGCCTTCGATCCCACCCGCAGCGCCGATGCGGCCACGGCCGTGCTGTATGCCGCTGGCGTCAGCCGGCGTCTGCCGGCAGGCCAGACCAACAGCGGCATCTACAAAAGCACCGACGGCGGCGCGAACTGGACGGCGCTCAACGACAACCTGCCGTCCTTCAGCCAGGGAGGCATTTCGGGCGTGCTGCTGGACGTGGTCGATCAGCTCAAGCTGGACCCGCGTTCCTGCGCCCTGCCACCGGCCCGCGGCGCGTGTACGCAAGGCCCGCTCGATACCGTGTTCGCGCTGAGCAAGGGCTCGGGCCAGGACGGCGATTTCCGCGTCATCCGCAGTACCCAGGGCGGCGCACAGTGGAGCGCCGTCGGCGCTGGCCTGCCGGCACGCATCGAGGCCGACGAGTTCATCCAGTCGGTGCATCCGGTCGATCTGGAGTTCGACGCCGCGGGGCAGACCCTCTACCTCGCCCTGGTCGGCAACTACCTGCAATTCGGCGACACCCCGCAGGCGCCCGGCATCGTCAGCGGCGTTTTCGCCAGCACCGACGGTGGCAGCACCTGGACGGCGCGCAACAGTGGCCTGCCTCTGTTCACTGGCTCCAGCACTACCACACGCGATGTGCCTGCGCTGGCTGTGCATCCGCGCCGCAGCGGTGTGCTCTGGGCCGCGCTGGGCGAACCCGGCCTGTCCTCCAGCATCTACCGCAGCAGCGACGGTGGCCTGAGCTGGACCCAGGCCGGCGCGCTGCCGCCGGGTTGCGCCGTGCATGACCTGCAGGTCGATGCGGCGGCGCCGCAGGTGCTGTATGCCGCAGGTACGGCCTTGCAGCAGCAGCGCGGCTGTCTGCTGCGCAGCGAAGACAGCGGCGACAGCTGGACTGCCTTGCACGCGCAGCTGCCGGTGGCCGCGGTGAACGATGTGCGCCAGCAGCCGGGCAACCCGCGCCGCCTGGTCGTCAGCAGCGAGCGTGGCATCTGGACGGCGGACGCACCGGGCGATCGCATCTTCAACACAGGTCTTGACGAAGGCTGATGGGTCTGGCGGCAGGCCGCGGCCGGCGTCAGTGCCGGTGGTGGCGTGTGGATGCGGGCCAGGCAGGGTCTGGCGCAATTCCAGGCTTGCGGTAGCAGGTACGGGTGAATGATCCTGTGGAGTTGCCGTTCTGCGATTGATGCAGTGGCGCCGCGTGCAGCGCAACTGCGCATGGCAACGGGCCACTATGTTCCGCGTCCCAGCTCCCGGACTCCTCATGAAGCGCTTGACCTACTGCCGCCTGGCAGGTGTTTTCCTTGCCGTTGCCAGTACCTGTGCCGCCGCGCAGGACTGGCAGCCGCTAGGCCCCCGCGGCGCCCGCGTCAGCGCCCTGGTGGCTGCCAGCGGCAACAGCAGCCGCATCCTCGCTGCTACCGAGAACGGCCTGTTCCTTTCCATCGGCGAGGGCCAGCGCTGGCGCAGCACCGCCGTCGGTCTGTTCGCTACAGGCGGCACTGGCATTCGTCTGCTGGCGGCGTCGCCGGTTTTGCCCTTGCAGTTTTTCCTGCTCGACAGCGGCGGCCGCCTGCTGCGCAGCGAGGATGGCGGCGAGTCGTGGGCGCCGACCGGCTATGTGCATCCGGCTTTCGACACACCGGTGGCCATGACGGTCACCACCGACGGCCTGCTGATTTCGCACTATTCCGGTGTGCTGCGCAGTACGGACGTCGGCGCCACCTTCGCGCCGGTCGCGGACCTGCCTGCCGGCCAGCCGATGGGCGTGATGGCGATCAACCCGCAGCAGCCGCAGGTGGTCCTGGCCGGTGCATTCCTGGGGCCATTCACACCCGGTGACGCCAGCCTGTATCGCAGTACCGATGGCGGTACCCGCTGGACGCCGCTGGCCGGATTGCCGCCCGGCAATGTCACCGAGATCGAATACGTGTCGGACGGCTCCACCGTCGTTTCCCTCGACGGCGCGGTCTACCGCAGCACCGATGCGGGCCAGAACTGGCAGTTGCTGTTCCAGCTGAGTGGCGGCAGGGTCGTCCGTGTCGAGGCCGGCACGGTACAACTTCTGCTGACCGACGGTCGCAACTGTTTTCGCTCGAGCAACTTCTTCGCCACGGCCCCCACTTCCTGCGCCGATGGCCTGCCGCAGTGGGAATGGGGTTCGGCCGGTTTCAGCACGATCGAATACGCAAGGTCGCTCAATGGCGCCCCGCGGGTACTGATCAACGCACGCCGCTACGGTGTGCTCAGCTACAACCCGTACGCCAATAGCTGGTCGCCCAATGGCATCGAGCTGTTCGGTGTGCCGACGCGCGGACTGGCCATTGCGCCGACCGATTCGAACTGGATTCTCACCGGTCACTGGCTACCCCACAGCGACAACGAACCGCTGCGCATGACCAGGGACGGCGGCGAGTTCTGGCAATACGACCTGGGCCGCTACGCACGGGCCATACGCAGCATCGAATTCGATCCCACGTCGCTGGCCGGCGGCCCGGACTCGACGCGGATCTACGCGTCCGGCGTCGGATTCAGCGCGCAGCCCGTTTTCAACAACAGCGGCGTATTCAAGAGCAGCGACGGCGGCGCCAGCTGGCAAGCGCTCGACAGCGGCCTGCCGTCAAGCGGCGACCCGCCACGCGTCATGATCGGCACGGTACGCAAGGTCAAGCTGGATCCGCGTTCCTGCGCCGCGCCGCCGCCGCAAGGCCCCTGCGCGGCCGGTCCGCTCGATACCGTGTTCGCGCTGGCCGAGGGCGGCTCCGACGCCGCTTATCGCCTGATCCGAAGCCACGAAGGCGGTGCCAACTGGAGCGGCGTCGGCGCGTCTCTGCCTGATGCGATCGTGGGCAGCGACTGGAGCGAGTACGTACTTCCCATCGATATCGAAATGGATCGCTCCGGCGACGCCATCTATGTTTCGTTGTTTGGCGTCTACTACAACGACGACGGCACGCCACGCATTCCCAGCAGTGCCAGCGGGGTGTTCCGCAGCAGCGATGGCGGCAGCACCTGGGCAGCCAGCAATACCGGCCTGCCCCTGGTCGGCGGTTCGGCCACGACAACACGCGACGTATTCGCGCTGGCGGTGCATCCGCGCAAGGCGGGCGTGCTCTGGGCGACGACGGCCGAGATTGGACAGGCCACACGTATCTACCGCAGCGACGACAGCGGCGCCCATTGGACAGCGGCTGGCGCCGCGCTGGACAACTGCGACGTACGCGATCTGCAGGTCGACCCCGCTGCGCCGCAGGTGCTCTACGCGGCCGGCTTCGCCCTGAATCAGAGCAATGGCTGTGTACTGCGCAGCGAAGACGGCGGCACAAGCTGGACACCCTTGCATGCGCAATTGCCGGTTGCCGCGGTGTACGAGGTGCGCAAGGATCCGCAAAATTCACGCCGACTGGTTGTCGCCAGCGACCACGGCATCTGGTCGGTGGAAGCGCCGGGCGACCGGATTTTCGACGACGTCGAGTAGGCGCCGCGCATCGGCCTGGTCGCAGTGCCAGGCGCCGGAGCATGTTCGCCGCCGTTTTGCGTGAAGGGTTGGCATGGGCGCAGGGACTGCTGCGCCGCCGGCCTGTGCACTCGCCGGACCATCAGGGGAAAACCGGGTTCTCTGCGCTACCGCGGCGCCGCTTTGTTGGCGCAGGCTGTCGCAGGCGCCCCATCGGTTTCTGCGGCAGTGCCGGAAGACAACGGATTTCCAGTTTGCAGAATTCGAATCAGGGGTACATCGATGAAAAGCGTTCTTCGTCTTCAGCCGCTTGCCGTGGCTTTGCTGCTGGCATGCATCGCACCGGGCGCTGCCGCGCAATGGACAGGGCGCGGCCCGGCCAGTGGTGCGGTAAGGAATATCCTGGCCGATCCCAACGTCAGCCGCCGCGTCTATGCCATCGGTGACGGCGGTGTGTTCCGCTCCGACGACGCGGGGCGCAGCTGGAGTGGCCAGGGGCGCGGATTGTCGGGCAACGAGGCGAATCCGAAGCAGTTCATCGCCGATGCGGACGTGCCTGGCCGTCTGTACCTGATCGATCTCACCGGCCAGCTGTTCCGCAGCGACGATGCCGCAGCGACCTGGACGGCCACTGGTTTCACCCTGCCCGCCGACAACAACCCGGTTTCGGGTGTGGTCCTGCAAGATGTGCCCGGCAGCCAGAACAGCCTGTTGCTGGCGCTTCCCGGCGGGTACCTGCTGAAAAGCACCGACAACGGCGCGAGCTTCGAATTTTTCAACCTGGGCCTGCTGTGGTCGCGCGACCTGCGTGAACTGGCCTTCGATCCGGCCAACCCGCAGGTGCTGTACGGCACCACGGAATATCCGCAGCAGTTCGGCGGCGCCTGGGTCGTGCGCAGCGGCGACGCCGGCGCCACCTGGGAGGTGCAGACGCCCGGCAACCAGTCCGCCTACGTGCAAGACCTGACCTTTCTCGGCGACGGCCGCCTGATCGCCATCTACAACGACTCGATCAGCACCAGCGAAGACAATGGCCGCAGCTGGCTGCCGCGCCGCTCGGTCGTGTTCGGCACGCGCCTGGTGCGTATTGCGCAGACCGGCCGGCTGTTTGCCATCAGCAACACAGAATGCCTGATGAGCGACAACGAATTTGCCGATGCTGTCGCCTGCACCAGCGGGCTGCGCCCGAACAGCGAGATGTATCCCAGCATTGCCGCGGTTGCCGACGCAACGGAGGGCTGGCGCGTATTGGCCAATGACCGCGTCATTGGGATAAACGCGTTGTCCTCGGCCTCGCCGGCCTGGGCGCCGAGCAACGCAGGATTGCACAACATGCCCGTGCGCGGCCTGGCCTTGCTGCCCGGTCGTCCGCAGACCCTGCTGGCGGGCCGTTACAACGGCCTGGCAGCCGATGCGAAATTCCTGCGCAGCAACGACCGGGGCGCAAGCTGGACCGCCGGCATGACCGGCCTGACCAACGCCCTGCGCTATATCGAAGTCGACAAGACCACGCTGGCGAATCCAGGCGGGGTTCACCTGTACGGTACCGGGCAGGGCATACGCAACGGCAGCGGGCCGCTGGTCGGCGGCATCTTCAAGAGCGTGGACGGCGGCAGCAACTGGGTCGCGCTCGACCAGGGCCTGCCGCCGAACACCGGCAGCGGCGGCGGCGTGCGCATGAGCACGATGCGCAAGATCAAGCTCGATCCGCGTTCCTGCGCCAGTCCACCGGCCCAGGGCGCCTGTACCCAGGGGCCGCTGCAGATTGCCTATGCGCTGGGCTCCAGCGGCGCCGGTGCGGGCTGGAGCGTGGTGCGCAGCACGCAGGCCGGGGCCAACTGGACGCCGGTCGGCAGCGCCCTGCCCAGTGGAATCACGACCGACACCGGCTACGACTCGGTATGGCCTATCGACCTGGAGTTCGACGCGGCCAGCTCGGCGATCTATGTCGCTACCTTCGGTGTCTGGGAAAACGATGATGGCTCGCCGCGCATTCCCGCTATCCGCAACGGCGTGTTCCGCAGCGACAACCGCGGTACCACCTGGAGCGATCGCAGCAACGGCCTGCCGCTGGTTCCCGGTTCGGCCAGCACGCATCAGAACGTCTTCGCGCTGGTTTCCCATCCTGTGCAGGGCGGCGTGCTGTGGGCATCCAGCGTGATCGACGGCGGCGCCTCGCGCATCTACAAGACGCTGGACGGCGGCGCCAACTGGTTTGCCAGCGGCCCGGTGCTGGACAACTGCGATGTACGCGACCTGCAGGTCGATGCACTGGCCCCGAATGTCGTGTTTGCCTCCGGCCATGGCGTGGACGGAAATCCGGGCTGTGTCTGGCGCAGCCTGGACGGCGGTGCCAGCTGGACCTCACTCGGCGGGAATGGCCTGCCGGTGTCGCAGATCCACGAGCTGCGCCAGGATCCGAACGACCGCCAGCGCGTAGTGCTGGCTACCGACCGCGGCGTCTGGGAAGGCCTGGTGCCGGTGGATCGTATTTTCAGCGACCGCGAAATCTGAGCGGGGCCTGCCTGCCGCACGTCCCGGCAGGACGGGCGGCAGGCGCTGGTTCAGCGCGGCGGATTGCTCTTGAGCAGGTCGCGGATCTCGGTCAGCAGCTCCACTTCCGGCGGCGGCGGTGCCGGCGCGGCTTCTTCTTTCTTGATCAGCCGGTTCATCAGCTTGATCACGAGGAAAATCGCGAACGCGACGATGGCGAACTGGATCATCGTATTGAAGAAGGCGCCGAACTGGATCGCCACTTCGCCCTTGCCATCGGCACCGGCAGCCTGCAGCACCCATTTATACGATGAGAAATCTACACCGCCGATCAGGAGACCTATCGGCGGCATGATCACCTGATCCACCAGAGAGGTGACGATCTTGCCGAAGGCTGCACCAATCACCACGCCGACGGCGAGGTCGATGACATTGCCGCGCATTGCAAAAGCTTTGAACTCGCTGAAGAAGCTCATCGTCCGTCTCCTGTTGATTAGCGTATTCCGTGGCCCCCTTGCCGCGGCGAGGGGTTTGTATCACGAATGAATCCGGCGTCTCCGGCACGATTGCACTTGTTCAAACAATACGGCCCTTGAAGGTGGCGATGCCGCCCAGCGTGGCCTCGAAGGTATCGCCGCGCTGCAGTGCGGCCACGCCGGCCGGTGTGCCGGTGAAAATCAGATCGCCGGCAGCCAGCTCATACAGTTTGGACAGCTCGTGGATGATCTCGGCCACGCTGAACACCATCTGGGCGATATCGGTGCGCTGGCGCGGCTCGCCGTTGACCAGCAGGGCCAGGTCGGCATGTTCCGGATGATGCTGCTCGCCCAGCGGGCGAATGGCTGAGATCGGTGCCGAGGCGTCGAAGCCCTTGGCGATATCCCAGGGCATGCCCTTGGCCTTGGCCGCGGCCTGCAGGTCGCGCCGGGTCAGGTCCAGTCCGACTGCATAGCCGAACACATGCGACAGCGCCTGCGCGACAGCGATGTCGCGGCCGCCGCTGTGCAGTGCCACCACCATTTCCACTTCGTGGTGCAGGTCGGCCGTTGCCGACGGGTAGGGCACGTCGGCGCCGTCGGTGACGACGGCATCGGCCGGTTTCATGAAGAACGTTGGCTGGCTGCGATTGACTTCGGCGCCCATCTCCTTGGCGTGGTCGGCGTAGTTGCGGCCTACGCAGTAGATGCGATGCACCGGAAAGCGCAGTGCGCTATCGAGTACCGGCACGCTGGCGACGCTTGGGGCAGGAATGACATAGCTCACGGCAACCTCGGCGCACGAAAAAAGAGAGGCCGAGCATAGCAATCGCGTTTCGCGGCGGCGATGCACCGTGGCGCCGGCGCCCGGGCGTGTTGCCGATTGCGTATGGCCGTAGGGGCGGGTGAGCGCCGCTGCAGGCCCGCGCTATCATGCGGCGCATGAGTGCGACCGCCCACGACGCGACAGAAACCCGCATCCTTGCCCGCTGTACTGAGCTGGACGCGCGCCTGGTCCAGGCCATTCGCGGTATCCGCCTGCTGCAGACCGTGAGCTGGCCCGCCTCGGCCCAGCAGCGTTTCATCGACAACTGGCGCCGGGGCCAGCGCAGCCTGCCCGACGTGCGCTATCAGGCACCCGATCTTTCCCAGGCGCGCGAAGAGCTTGTCAGCATCTACCAGCAGGCCGATGCCGGCCATCCGGTCGGCGACTACCTGCGCCGCAGCGCCGAGTCCTGGCGCATCGCGACCGACCTGCTGCACGCGGTAGGCACCGCTGGCGTGACCGAGCATTCGGTACGCCTGTTCGGCCGCCCCGGCGATACGCTGCCGGGCTCGGAACAGACCAACCTCGACGCCGCGCGCCATTTCATCGGCCTGGCCGGCGAGCTGGACCAGGAAATCCTCGCCAGCGAGGCCGACTACTGCATTCCGGCCGAAACCCTGCAGGCCGAACTGCAAACCCAGCTCGATGCGTTCTTCCGCTTCCACAAGATACAGGTCGAGATCGACCCCGACCTGATCGCCAAGGCCGCGGCCGGACCTACCCGCATCCGCCTGCGCTCGGCGACGTGTTTCTCGGAATACGACCGCCACCAGCTGGTCGAGCACGAAGCCTTTGTGCATTCGCTCACTGGTCTCAACGGTCGCGAGCAGCCGAACCTGAAATCCCTGGGGCGTTCCTCGCCGCGCGTAACCGCGACCCAGGAAGGTCTGGCGGTGTTTGCCGAGCTGATCTCCGGCTCCATCGACATCGAACGCATGAAGCGCATTTCGCTGCGCATCGTCGCCATCGACATGGCTTTGTGCGGTGCCAATTTCATCGAGGTATTCCAGTATTTCCTCGATACCGGCCAGACCGAGTCCGACAGTTTCTCCTCGACCCAGCGCGTATTCCGCGGCGTGCCCGTCAGCGGCGGCGCGGCTTTCACCAAGGACAACGTCTACCTGCACGGCCTGCTCACCGTGCATACCTTCTTCCGCTGGGCGCTGAAGCATCGTCGCCTGAATCTTTCCCGCGCCTTGTTCGCCGGCAAGATGACCTTGCACGACGTGATTGCGCTGGAGCCGTATTTCGAATCGGGGTATATCGCGCAGCCGCTGTATCTGCCGCCGTGGGCGCAGCGGGCGAATGGCCTGGCGGGGATGCTGGCGTTTTCGTTGTTTGCCAATCACATTCGAATTGGGAATGTGGGGGTGGATGATTTGGTATTGGGGGTTTAGGTTTTGGTCCATTCCTGGGGAATGGGGCGGTTTTTTCCGTCTGCGGTGGCCTTTTCTATCTTTGTGTGCTGAAGACGGGCGAGGGCGGTTTTGCTTGCCGGCGGTTTGCGGCTTTGTTCGATTCGCAGCGAGCGGCAACAGCGGTTTCGCCCGCCAGCGGCGTAGGTCGCTGTTGGGCTCGAAGTCACATAAGCAAAGGCGGTTTCGCCCGCCTGCGGCGCGCGACCTTCTTTCTCTTTGCTTGGCCCGAAGAGAAAGAAGGCAAAGAGAAAGGGCATCCCAGATGCCGCGGCATATGGGGCCCCGGAAGAGGCGCGCTTCCTGCGCGCAGAAGCAAACGGCCAAAGCAACAGCAACAGCCAGAGCAACAGCAATGGCTAAAGCACAATCACGAGCTACGGCTACGGCTACGGCTACGGCTACGGCAAGATGTATGGTCGACAGTGCGGCAAGGCGGCTCTCTTCTTTTGCCACTTTCCCTCAAACTTTTTGCTTGGGGGCGCGGCCGGAAGAGGGGTAGGCGGTTAAGTGAGCGACCTTGCTGGATTTTTCCGGGTGCCTTCGCAAGGCAATAGTCAATCTCCTTGCGCGCAGACACAGCGGCAATGGCAAGGGCGTCCTCGGTAGCGGGGGATGAGCAACGCGAATTGCACCGCATGTGTTGCCGGCAGCAGGGCGTCGATCGGGGGCAGGCGGCGCAATTCGCTGCGCGCATCGCACCCTGCGTCAGCGCTTTTCCTGCCGATGACGCTTTGCCGGGGCGACGAAAGGGGCTGGATCGGCGCCAGGCCGCAACGGGGCTTCACGTTCGCGGTGTTCCCCGGCGAGCTGCTCTCGTTTTGAAAATTTTCCCTCCATTTCAACAGCTTCCTGGCTGTCGCCGGGACAGGAATCGACGGACTTTCATGTCCTTTCGACTTATGTCCACAGGACAAACCTGCACCCTTACTCCAGGCGCACGCTTGGATTCCGCGATTCCCTACCCTGTCGACTGCAAAGAAATGTGACGCGTGCGCGCTGGCGATAGCTTGCCGCTAGTCTTCACCGGCGCGTGGGACTGGCCTGGGTTATGGCTGGCCACGAGGATCACCAGGGGGAGCAGGCGCAGTCCGAGAGCTGCGCATGGGCCCAGACACGGCGGCCAGGACGGTCGCCGTGTCACTTTGCAAGACACGTGTACGACGACACGTCCGGGCCCTGGCTGCCTGCGTCGACTACCTCAAGCGAATGCGACGGATTCGGGCCGGACAGGAATGTCCGCTGCCTCAGCGTCGCGCTTTGGCGTGGCGGCGCAGGCCGAGGATCAGTTCGTCGAGTTCGGCCGGTATCGGCCGAACGCGGGCTGCGCCGCTGTCGAACAGGTCGGCCACGGCTTTTTCGTAGCGACGGTAGCTGTCGCGATTCTCAAAAACGTCGTTGTCGCCGAAACCCAGGTGCTCTTTTGCATCGTCCGTGGCGAGGCCGTCGATGCCGACCGGCACGGTCAGCAGCACGAAGCAGGTGCCATCGTCGCTGAGGCCTTGAAAGATATAAGTGAACTTGTCTGCCCAGGCGAAGCCGTCGTCGGGCATGAACTGCGCCAGGAGGCGGATGCCGCGGCCGCCCGGGCCGAAGTGCAGGGTCTTGCGCTGGGTACTGTGCTGGGCGTGCATGTCGACGAAGGGCAGGAAGGGCCAGTCCGGCATGGCCTGCGGATCGCCGGCGATCCACTGTTGCAGCCTGGCCAGTTCTTCCTGCTGCGCGGGTTCGTTGTCGTCGTCGCTCTTGTCGTAGATATGCAGGTACGGCTCCACCGGCAGCACGCGCAAGGCGGTGCCGAACGCGCCTTCGCCTGGATAGCAGGTGGAAAGGTCGATACTGAGATGCTCGGGCATATTGCTGAAGTCGGGCTTGAGCGACAGCAGCGGATCGGCCGCCAGGTCCTTGCGTGCCTGCGCGTCGTACAGCGGTGTCGCGGGAATGCGTTGCCACTGCGCTTTGCAGCCTGCCGGCAGCTGCAGCGACCAGCCGTCCATGGCGATGCGCGCGGCAGCGGCCGGGCCGGCGGAAAGCAGGGCCAACGCGGCAGCGGCGAGTCCGGCCAATAGTGTCGTCCGCCTGACCGTGGCACCGGGTTGCTCGTCGGCGCTACTGGGCTGATTTGGCATCGAGCTTGCTCCGCTGGTTTTACGCGAAGTATAGGCAGCCCGCCGGCCCGCTGCGCCGGCGGCAGATGCTTGCGCAGCGGCAGGCGTTCCTGCCTGTGCTGCGTTCAGTCGAAGCTGTCGGTAAACAGCAGGTCGCTGCGACTGCGTGCCAAAAATTCTAAATACACTTCAATATTCGTATACCCGGCGACGCCGAGCAGCGGCGAGGACAGCTGCATGCCGTTGTTGTCCGCCAAGGCGGCATTCAGGCCCAGTGCGGTGTGTTGAGCCTCGAACGCATCGGGCAGGCCGTCGCCGTCGCTGTCGGTCGGCGCGGGCGGTGGCAGGCCCGACGGAAAATCCAGGGTGAGCGCGTCCGCAGCCACTGGCTGTTCCTGCGGCAGCTCGGGAATGCTGGCGGACAGCACGGAGGCCTGGTAGCGCCGGTCCATCGCATCGTGCGGCAGCGCGCCGGCGGCGAGGGCGAGACTCTGGCGCAGGCCGTTGCCGGGGCGGTAGTCCAGCAGCGGAAAGTCGTGCCGTGTACTGCGGCGCTGCGATGTGCCCAAGGCGGTATTGCCGCTGGGGCCGGGTGGAAAATCATTGCAGCAATAGAACAGCTGGTAGTCGGCCAGCCCGGCGAAGCGATCGATGCGGTTGTCGCTGACGAAAAGCGAATTCTGCCGCGGCGGATCGCCGGCATCGCCGCCGAGCAGGCTGTAGGCGGCCAGGCCGAAAGAGAAATCATGGCGTACCCGGAAGCGGTTGCCGACCAGGTTCAATTGCACGCGAAACGGCCCGTTGACCGCATCGGCGTCGACCCAGGGCCCGTAGTCGATGAAATAGCCCGGATCGAAGTAGTAGTTGTTGCTGACCTCCAGCCGCAGCGGCAGGTTCTGGCAGGCATCGATCAGGCGCGGCGGCATATCGTCCTGCGAACTGGATTCGCAAGTGATTTCCGGCAGCCGTCCCTTGATCCGGTACCACAGGTTGCGCGCCAGCGTGATGCCGTCCAACGGATAGGCGTTGCTGGAATAGTTCAGCAGCACGCCGCCGTAAGTCGCGTGGTCGCCCACGGTTTCCGCAATAATGGAATTCTGTATTGTGATGCGCGAAGCCCAGCTCAGTTGGATCGCCTCGTCGCTGGCATTGGCCAGCGAAACATGGTCGATCATGGCTGTGCGCATGCCGTCCAGGCGCAAGGCATCGTCGCTGCCTGGGCAGTTGCCGGCGGAGCTGAGCTGACAGGCCGGGCGTGAGCGTAGGTGGCGCACGACCAGGTTGTCGCAGGCCACGCCGCCGTAGTGGGTGCCGCAGACAAGGCCGCGCACGATCACGCCGCCGGGCGAACTTTGCCCGGCAATCGTCACGTCGCCGGCGCGCACCGTGGCAATGCCGTCGATCACACCGCTCACCTTGAACAGCACCGTGCGCGCACCGTTCTGGCGCAGCGCCCAGTTGAGCGATCCGCTGTTGCCGCTGCCGTTGGTGCCGGCGGCATCGGCATCCAGCGTGGTCACGTACAGCACACGCCCGCCGCGGCCGCCGCTGGCCTCGGCGCCGAAGCCTTCGGCGCCGGGAAAACTCGGCAAGATCTGTGCCTGGCCCGTGCCCGCCATGGCCAGGCACAGGGCCAGAATGCTCCCTCGAATCCGCCGTCGCATTGCCTGCTCCCGTGCCCTGTGCAATTGCCGGCTCAAGCGTAAAACCGCGTGGCTACAGGACAAAGCTGCGGACTGCGTCCCACTCGTGCTGCAGCGCGCCAGTCAAAGCCGCCAACGTCGTCGCAATGCAATCGTGCTGCCATACTGCACCGTTATACGTCTCGTTTTTGCGCCATAGGGCGTATTTGGGAGGGGTGGGGAAATGGGGAGTTTCAACAAGACCGCGGCCGCCTGGCGTGCCGTGATGGGTATTTTTGCGTCCGCGCAAATTAGCGGCACGGTATACGCCGCCAGTCCGGATCATCACGAATTCGAAGCCACGCTGGAAGCGCCCTATCGCGGCGAAAAAGGCGAGGCGCGCGAATTCGTGCTGAATTTTGCCTATCCGGATGCGACCGATCCGGCAACGGTAGCCTGGCGCCTGGAATTGACCGATGCCGACGGCGCTCGCCTGCAGCACTGGTACGGCGAAGTGCCGTTCTACGGCAAGCCTGTCGTCGTGCGCGTGCCCTGGGACGGCCGCGATGCGCAACGCAAGGCCCTGGACAACGGGCACTACCGCATCAAGTTGCTAGCCACTACGGGCGAACCGTTGCTGACGCGTACGCCTGCCGGCGCGCTGGAGCAGCGCGTCGAGCAGGTACTGGCGGGCGCCGATCTGCGCATCGAGCAGAGCTGGGATGTCGAAGTCGGCACGCCGGCGCGTCCGGTCATGCCGGTGTTCAAGGCCTTGCCGGTCGGCAGTGCCGGCGAAGCGCTGGCCAAGAGTGCGCCGGCTACGGGCGGCCTTCCCTATACGGTGTATTTCGGCAATCTGCATAGCCAGACCAATGATTCCGACGGCGGTGGCGCGATCGCTTCCTGCACCTCGTCGCAGGCAGCGCAAAGCGGGCAATACGGCCCGGCGGCAGCGTTTCCGTATGCGCGCGGCAAGGGTCTGGATTTCCTCATGACCTCCGAGCACAACCACTATTTCGACGGCTCGTCCGGCACCAATGCCTCGGCCACGCCGGCCACGGCGAAAAACCGCTACGCCGCCGGACGCAGCGCGGCGAGCAGCTTCAACAGCGCCAATCCAGGCTTCCTCGCGCTGTATGGCATGGAATGGGGCGTGATCTCCGGCGGCGGCCATCTCAATATCGTCAACGCCAACCTGCTCGCGGCCTGGGAATACAACAGTTCCAACCAGCTGCTCGGCGACCTGCTGACGCCAAAGAGCAACTACAGCGCTTTGTATACGACCATGCGCGAACGCGGCTGGGTAGGCCAGTTCAATCATCCGGACACTTCGGATCAGTTCCCCGTTGGCAGCACCGTCATGGGCTACAGCGCCGACGGCGACGAGGTGATGGTGGCGGCGGAAATTCTCAACACGTCGGCCTTCTCGTCCAATACCAGCGAAACCGAGACCAGCCGCAGTACCTACGAGGGTGCCTTCAACAAGCTGCTGGAGCGCGGCTTTCATATCGCGCCGACCAGCAACCAGGATAACCACTGCGCCAACTGGGGCGCGTCGTACACCAACCGCACCGGCGTACTGCTGCCCAGTGGACAGGCCTTGAACGAAGCCAACTTCGTCGCCGCGCTCAAGGCCCGCCGCGTCTACGCCAGCATGGACAAGAACTCGCAGCTGATCTTCACCGCCAACGGCCGGGTGATGGGCGAGCGATTCAGCAACAGCGGCAGCCTGAACCTGGTGGCGAATTTCGCCAACAGCGCCGGCCGCACGGCTTCGCAGGTGCGCATCTATGAAGGCGTGCCCGGCCGCAACGGCACGGTCACGCAGCTGGCTGCCACCGGCAGCATCACCGTCACGCCCAGCGCCGGTGCACATTTCTACTATGCCAAAGTGACCCAGGACGACGGCAAGATTCTCTGGTCCGCACCGATCTGGGTGACCCAGGGCAGCGGCGGCGGCGATACCACGCCGCCGACGGTCGGTGCCAGCGTCAGCGGCAGCAGCGGCACCATCGCGCTGAATGCCACGGCCAGCGACAACGTCGGCGTCGACCGCGTCGAATTCCGTGTCGACGGTACGCTCAAGGGCAGCGACAGCAGTTCGCCGTATTCGCTGAGCCTGGACTCGACCACGCTGAGCAACGGCAGCCACAGCCTGGTGACCCGCGCCTACGATGCGGCGGGCAACAGCACCAACTCCAGCGCGGTGAACTTCAGTGTCAGCAATACCAGCGGCGGCACCCTGGTAGAACGCATCGTCAACGGCAGCTTCGAAGCCGGCTCGGGCTCGTGGACTGCCACCAGCGGCGTGATCACCAGTTCCGCCAGCGTAGCCGCGCACGGCGGCAGCTGGAAAGCCTGGATGAACGGCTACGGCAGTGCGGCGACCGATACGGTCTACCAGTCCGTGGCGATTCCGGCGGCGGCGACGCAGGCGACGCTGAGCTTCTGGCTCGACGTGATCACCGACGAAACCAGCACTACCCAGGCCTGGGATACCTTGACCGTGGAGCTGCGCAACAGCAGCAATGCGGTCATTGCGACCTTGGGGACGTATTCCAATCTCAACGCGCCGGGCGGCTATACGCAGAAGAGTTTCGACCTGCTGGCCTACAAGGGCCAGACCGTACGCGTGTATTTCAAGGGCGTGGAGGGTTCGCAGGTGGCGACGTCGTTTGTGGTCGACGATGTGAGCCTGCTGACCCGCTGATACGGCGAAACCGGTGTTCGACAACGCCGCCTGGGCGCAATGCCCAGGCGGCGTAGTGCAGTCTTGCCGGTTACTTCGCCAGCGCGTAGTTCACCGGCACCCAGCGATAGCCCGTGCCTTCCGCATTGATATAGCCCAGGCCCGGAAACGACAGGTGTGCCGCGGCGATCAGGTGGCCGTCTTTTGCTGCGGCGTCGAAAGCCTTGCGCCGGTCGGCGGCGGCCTGCTTGCTGTCGCTGTCGAAGCCGATCACTACTTCCGGATGCGGAAACTGCACGGCACCGACATGGATCATGTCGCCGATCACTTCCAGCTTCTGCTGCTCGCTCTCGACGAGGTAACTGTTATGCCCCGGCGTGTGGCCGTGCTGGGCAACGCTGCGGATGCCCGGCACGAGTTCGGCATTCGTCTCGAACGGCTTGAACTTGCCGGCTTTGGCGTATGGGTTGATCGCGTCCATCGCCAGCTTGAAGAACGGCTTGCTGCCTTCCGGCGCGGCGTTGGCGGTGGCCTCGTCCAGCCAGAACGCCGCGTCGGCCTTGTCGGCGCGAACGATGGCATTGGGAAAATTGCGCTCGCCGTTGCTGACCAGGCCACCGACATGGTCGCCGTGCAGATGGGTGAGATAGATCTCGTCGATCTGGGCCGGCGCATAGCCCGCATTCTTCAGGCTTTGCAGCAACTGGTTGCCGTTCGGACCCATGGTGGCGGCGCCGCCGGTGTCGATCAGGACCAGCTTGCTGCCGGTATTGATCAGGTAGGCGTTCATCGAGGTATCGACCGGCTGCTTGATATGCGCGGCGTCCAGGTCTTGCGTGATCAGTTCCGGCGTGCGGCCGCTCAGCAGCTTGAGCGGTTCCAGCGACAAGGTGCCGTCGGACAACGCGGTGATTTCGAACTTGCCGAGCGAAAAGCGGTAATAGCCCGGCTGCGTCTTCACTGCCGGCGTGGCGGCCAGCGCGGCACCCGCCAGGCCAGCCAGGGCCAGTGCGAGCAGCGATTGCTTGAGCAGGGAAAACGGGTTGCGGCGAGCGGGAGAGGTGCTGTCATGGCGCATGGACGTTCTCGCAGGTTGTGGAATGCGGCGATGCAGTGTGCAGGGTTTTGCGGCGGCCGCCAGCGGCAGTTGCGCCGGCTGGCGGCCCGGCCACAGCGATGGTGCTTCGCAGGTCGGGTTCAAGGTGCCCGAACAGGTAATTCGCCGCCTGGCGGATGACGGTTTTCGCTCCGCTCGCAGTCTTGGCCGGGTCGTCTACGTCGCCGGCCCGATCAGTTGGGCCGGCGACGGCGGGATTCCGGCGTCAGATGCCGCCGCGCGCATGGCCGTACGCTGCGGTCGTTGCTTCGAGGTGTATTTATGCAGAATGTCTTAGCACGCACCACGCCCGGCCCGGGCGTGTACATGTCGGGATTGACGCCGGCAGTTCGATGCGCGCGGGGGAACGCTTTTCCACGACGAACCTAATCGACGCCGCTTGTCCCACCAGAGTCAGGTGCCGCGGCTGCGTCGCCGCCGTACGAAGACGACTCATAGCCGCCTTCACCGCTCGCCACGCCGCTTTGCAGCTCAGACTGCTCGGCAGCGAGTTGCGCCGCGGCAGCGCTGCCCAGGACCAGCGCAGCCGCCGTGCCGGCGTAGTCGCTGCCACTTGCCGTGCTCGGCCGCAGCGGTCTTACCACGGCGCGCTCGGATTTGATCAGCCGGTCGGCGGTTTTCATGATCGCGGCGATATCGACGCGTGGCGAACGGATGCCTTCGTACTGGGCCAGCAGCTCGGGCAGGGCGCCGACGGCCTGTTCGACCACGGCGACGACCGGCGGGTCGGGATTGAGGGACTTGTCGATGACGCGGTCGAGCAGACGCTCGAAGCGGGCGTTGAAATCGCCCAGGGCCGGCACGCCAACCATGCGGCTGCTGCCCTTCAAGGTGTGGAAGCTGCGGCGCAGGGGCATCAGGCGGCCGAGGTTGGTCGGCGCGGCTTTCCATAGCATCAGGTTGCGGCGCAGATTGCCGATCTCGGATTTCACTTCGTTGATGAACACGCCGCGCAGTTCGTCGTCGACTTCGTCGACGCTGCCGCCGCGGCCGCCACGGGCCTGGTTGGGCCGGTTCTGGCGGCGGCCCAGCCACAAGCCCAGCGCGACGAGGCTGAGTGCTATCAAAGTGACCAACACATAGATCATGGGCGACCGCTCCCCGGCGGTACGTCGGCAGTGAGTGTCGTTTTACTCAGCTGGCCGGCTGCTGTCCATGCAAGCGGCGGGGAACTTGGCGCCGCGCTGCGGTATCGAGGGATGCGGTCTGTCCTGGGAGAGTAACCATGCGTAGGTGTATGAAGGGCTGGGGGTATGTAGTGCTGGCGGGGCTGGTGACAGCCCTGCCGGCCTGGTCGGCGACAACGGTTCAGTCCGCCGGGGTGGAGGCGACGATGGAAACGCAGGCGCACGAGGTACTCAAGACCGTGTCGGCGCCGCTGCTGGTGAAGCGGCGCGCGGCAGAGAAACAGATCCTGAGCAGCGCCGAATCGACCGCGCTGGCGGCGCGGCTGGACAAGGAAGGGGCGGGCCGCAAGGTCTATCTGCTGATCGACCGGCTGCGCGTGGTGAAAGACCCGGGCGCGATGCTGCGGGTAGAACTGTTCGGCGCCGGCTCGCGCGGCAATGAAGTGCCGGCCGCGGCGGCGGCAGGCGATTTCGCGGTGTATGGCGTATCGCATGCGGAAGGCGCGACGGCGCAGCGCAGCTTCGAGGTGACCGGTTCGCTGCGCAAACTGCTGGGGCACGGGCCGGTGTCGTTGCGTGTTGTCGCCGGCGAAGAGGCCGCAGCAGATACGCAAGTGGAGATCGGGAAAATTTCGCTGGTGCTGCAATAGCGTCCTGTCCTGCTGTTACTGCTGAATGATGCGGCGGCTGCCGCATGTCCTTGCCTGGTGCCGGCATGGCGCTGTGGCGCCGCCTCGCCGCATGAGGTTTTACGGCGATGCGGCGGATTTCGCCGGAGGTATCGGCCGGGAAGCAGGGCCGGGCAGCCGCGCCGGCGGAGTGTGCACCGGGCAGTGATAGGTAGGCCGGCCGATTTGCGCCTGGCTTGTCTGGTCGCCGCACGGTCTTCTGTCCGTGCCGCGGACGTCGCCGCACTAGGGGTTGTAGCGACGGCAGGCCGGAGCCGTCTCAGGGGGCGGATCAGTACGGAACGCGGCGAGCGCCTGGGGGGCTCGCCGTGGCTTCGGCCGCGTGCGGCACTGGCCGTCTCGCCGGGCCGGCTTTCCTCCGAGAGGGAGGGCCAGGTCCAGCAGAGCTTGCGCCGGATTCGCTGCGGCGACCGTTTTTTTCCCGACCGCGCCACAGTGCCGTCGATGCCTTCCCGCGCCGCTGAATCTGCTGTTGCCGGGATCGATGTTTCATAGTATACCTGTGGCGTTGTATCGTATTTAGTGCAGCCTTTCTCTTGGGGAGATCGCCATGGCCACTTTTACCCGCCGCGACTTCGTGCGCGGCGTCGCTGCTATTCCGTTTTCGCTGTGGATGATGAATCGGCTGGGTGCGGCCGGGCCGCGCGTGCGCTACGACGTGCGCAGCGCCAAGGGCGTGGAAATGCTGAAGATTTACGCCGGCGCAGTCGCCGCGATGAAGAATCTCGGCGCCACGGATCCGAGCAACTGGGTATTCCAGTGGTATACCCACTTCGTCAAGAGTTCCACCGACAAGGGCGCTGAGCTGACGCGCATCTTCGGCAGCGGTTCCAGTCCGCACAAGGCCTTGGCGACGGCAATGTGGAATACCTGCCGTTCGCACAGCGGACAGGATGAAAACCTGTTCCTGCCCTGGCATCGCATGTACGTGTACTACTTCGAGGAAATCATCCGTGCGGTGAGTAAACGCGATGATTTCACTTTGCCCTATTGGAATTATTCTGCCGACGACGCCACCCACGGCAAGCTGCCGCCGCAGTTCCTCAATGGCAGCGATCCCACCTTCGGTGCCTTGTTCGTGAAGGATCGCAACGCCCTGGCCAACAGCGGCGAGCCGATCGACAAGAACAAGCCCGGCGCCTTGAACCTCGATGCGCTGCGCGAGGCGACCTATTCCCCCAGCGGTGCGCTGCAGGGCTTCTGCCTCAAGCTCGATTCGGTACTGCACGGCAATGTGCACGTGCTGACCGGCGCCGGCCAGAACATGGGCGCGGTGCCCTGGGCGGCGAACGATCCGGTGTTCTGGGTACACCACTGCAATATCGATCGACTGTGGGCGAGCTGGAATGCCAACGGTGGCAAGAACCCGAACGAATCCTGGGGCAATTCCGTGTTCACCTTTGCCGATGCCAAGGGCACGGCAGTCACGGGCAAGGCGTCGGACTTCTTCGATATCGCCAAGCTGGGCTACAGCTACGAGAAGCTGGAACCCAAGCCCAAGTCGGCGCTGCGTTTGGAAGCGGTCGCGGCCAAGGCCAAGCCCTCGCTGACCGCCAAGGCGGCCAAGCGGGTGGAATTGTCCGCGGCGCCGGTGGTGATCGCGCTGGATCTGGCCAAGGGCACGGAAGAAGGCGCGAAGCCGGCGACCCTGCAGGAAACCGTAGCCAGGCTGACCGAAAACCAGCGCCTGTACCTGGTGCTGCGCGGCCTGGAAGCGCAGGCCCAGCCGGAGGTGCTGTACAACGTCTATGTCGGCGAGCCGGGCAAGGAAGCGTCGGTCACCGACGAGAACCGTGTCGGCAGCTTCAGCTTCTTCGACGCGCAGAAGCTGGACCATGGCGACGGCGGCGGTCATCACGAAGGGCATGGCGACGGCGACAAGTTCTACAGCTTCGACGTGACCGCGCAGCTTAAGCGCCTGGGCGGCAAGAAGGCCCTGGGCGACACGCCCAGCGTGGTCATCGTGCCCGATGGCGAGCCGAAGAGTGAGGCCAAGCCGGTGATCGGCACGGTCGAACTGCAGCGGCAATAAGCCGGCAGGCGGTGCGCGGCAAGGTCGCGCACTGTGCAACAGGCAACAAAAAAGGGCCGCATTGCGCGGCCCTTTTTCGTGTGGCGGTGCGGTTCGGTCAGCCTCTGACCATGGCCGCGCCGACCAGCATTGTCGCGGCGATGCCAGCCAGGACCATGCCGACGACGGCACCCAGCACGATACCGATCACGATGATCACGGCGAAATAGCCGCCGGTCTTTTCCGGTGGCGATTTCATCGTATGCGGCAGGCCGAAGTACATCAGTACATAGCCGTAGATGGCCGCCGCGAAGGCGAGCAGCCAGCCGATGATGGGAATGATGAGGAATACGCCGGCAACCCAGCCGGCTGTATTGGCATAGGCAACGGTCTTCAGCGCCTGGATCTGGCTTTTCTCCGCGCCGAAAGTCGGTGCCAGCGCATCGACGATCAGGGCCATGACGAAGGTGATGACCAGCGCCAGTGCATAGCTGAGGACTGCAACGACCAGGCCGGCGATCGGACTGCCGCCTATCGTGTAGACGAGGAACTGGAACACGGCCGGTATGGCCGCCAGGATCATGATGTAGCCCGTATACAGCTTGGCCACGTCGGTTTGCTCCTGGGCGATCACCGGCCATTCCGTCTTCGGTGTCAGCAGGATGTTCTTTACGCGTTCGATCAGCTTGTTGATATCCATTTTCTCCAGCCCCGGTCGATGGTGGCGCGCACTGTGGCCACCGGCACAATCCGTCCGATTCTAGACTGGTATGGCGCCGTTTACCCGGCATTAATACCGCAATCCTTGCGTGACCGCGTACCGGCACAAAGCGTGCATCCGATCACAGGATATGAACTGGTAAACTCGCCCGTTCACTCGCCTGACCGGAATTTCCATGGCCAGAACCAACCCAGCGGCGGCGCAGACCACGCCTGCCAATGCCGAGAACCGTTACGAAGTGACGCGTGCGGACCTGCCCTTGTCCTGCCCCATGCCGGGCATGAGCCTGTGGAATTCGCACCCCAAGGTGTATTTGCCCATCGAAGACGAGGGCGGCGAGTCGGTGTGTGCCTACTGCGGCGCGCACTTCGTGCTGAAAGACTGATCGGATTTCCGTGCAGGGACGACGGCTCACGGTCGTACAACTGGTACCCGCACTGGAAACAGGCGGGGTGGAGCGGTCCACGCTCGAAGTCGGTGCCGCCCTGGCGGCAGCCGGCCACCGCTCGGTCGTCGTCTCCGCCGGCGGGCGGTTGGTGCCCAGACTGCTGGCGGAGGGCAGCGAGCATATCCAGCGCACCATCGGTGCCAAGTCGCTGCTGAGCCTGCGCCATATCGCCGGCCTGCGCAGCCTGTTCCACGAGTTGAAACCTGACATTGTCCACGCGCGCTCGCGCCTGCCGGCCTGGCTGGCGCATTTCGCGCTGAAGAACGCGCCCAGGTCCATGCACTTCGTGACAACGGCGCATGGCCTGAACACGCCAGGCCGCTACAGCGCCATCATGACCCGGGGCGAACGCGTGATTGCCGTCTCGCATACGGTGCGCGATTTCCTGATCAGTCATTACGAGATCGAGCCCGAGCGCATCGTGGTGATTCCCCGCGGCATCGATCTGGACGAATGGCCTTACGGCCATCGCCCCGACGAGGAATGGCTGCGCAATTTCTTCATCGAGTTTCCGCGCCTGCGCGGCGCGCCGCTGCTCACACTGCCGGGGCGCGGTACGCGCATCAAGGGCCATCGCGACGCGATCGAACTGATTGCCGCGCTGAAGACGCGCGGTATTGCGACGCGGCTGCTGCTGCTGGGCGTGGTGGAGCCCAGCCGCATGAACTACGTCGCCGAACTGCAGCGCCTGGCCGACGAGCGCGGCGTGGCCGACGATGTGGTCTTCGCCGCAGCGCGCTCGGATGTGCGCGATGTGTATGCGGCCAGCGCACTGATCGTGCAGCTGTCGAACAAGCCCGAAGCCTTTGGCCGCACCGTTATCGAGGCGCTGGCCCTGTGCCGGCCGGTGCTGGGCTATGCCCACGGCGGCGTGGGCGAGTTGCTGACCGAGCTGTATCCCGCCGGCCGCGTGCCGTTCGACGATTTCGGCCGCCTGGTCGAACGCGCGGCCGAGCTGCTGCGCCTGGCCCCGGCCATTCCGCCGCTGCGGAGCTACCAGCTGGCGGACATGCAGCGCGCCACCCTGGCGCTGTATCACGCCCTGGCCAATGACGACGCGGCGAGCCTGCGCTCGACCATTGCGATGAGTTGAGCCGGCGCGCGGCGAAGCTCGCCCGGGCGTTGCTGAATCGGCAATGCTGCGGGCTATCATCCCGCCCCGCATGACGACGTCCTTGCCGCGCGAGCTATTCGCGACCCTGTTCCGCCCCGCGCTGCTGCCCCTGCTGGCTGTGGTTGCCTTGCTGCCGTTCGGGCGCTCGGCCGAGGCAGGCGTGGTGCTGGCGCTGGCGGGGTGTGCGCTGCTGTTGCGGCGCCAGCCTGAACTCCGGCACGAGTGGCGGACGGGTTCGCTGTTTTTGCTGCTGTGGGCCTGCTATACCGCGGCGGCGCTGTTTTCCTGTTTCGACTCGGTCAACCCGGACAAAAGCTGGAGCACGGTGCTGGCGGCGCTGCGTCTGCTGCCGCTGGGCATCTACGCCGCGTTGGTCTTGCCGCGGCCGGGGCATGGCCGCTGGCTGGCCGACGGCGTAGCGTTGTTTCTGCTGCTGTGGCTGGTCGACGCCTGGGTGCAGGCCCTGACCGGCTGGAGCCTGGGCGGCCTGCCCGAGGCCGAGCGCGTCAGCGGTATCTTCGGCAATGACAATCTGAAACTGGGACCGGTGCTGGCCACGCTGTCGCCGTTCCTGCTGCACAGCGCGCGGGAACGCTGGGGCCGGCGCGGTCTGCTGCTGGCTTTTCTGCTGGTGCTGGGGCCGGTGCTGCTGGCGGGCTCGCGGGCAAGCTGGCTCGCCTTCGGCCTGGTGGCGCTGGTTTTCCTCTGGCGCGAAACGCGCCGGCCGGCGCAGTTTCTGGCCTGGTGCCTGGCGCTGGGCCTGGGTGCCGCTGCGGCGGTCGGCGTTGCCTGGTACAGCTCGGCCGCGTTCGATGCGCGCATGGACCGCACCTTGCTGGCCCTGAACGGTTCCGGTGGCGAGGTGGATTTCGCCCTGGCCGGGCGCAGCCGCATCTGGCATACGGCGGCAGCAATGATCCAGGCGCATCCGCTCAACGGCGTCGGCGTGCGCGGTTTCCGCTACGCCTATTTCCACTACGCCGCGCCGGGCGATGCCTTCGTACAGGCCGACGGCCTTGGCGCGGCGCACGCGCATCAATGGATTCTGGAAGTGTTGAGCGAAACCGGTGTGCTGGGCCTGTTGCTGTGGTTCGGCGGCATTGCCCTGGCGCTGCGCGCCTGGCGCGCGGCCACGGCGGCGGCACGCGAGGCGGCGTTCGTGCCGGGCCTTTGCCTGATCGCGATGGCCTTTCCGTTGAATACGCACCTGGCCTTCTACTCGGCCTGGTGGGGCCTGCTGTTCTGGTGGCTGATTGCACTGTATTGCGCGGCGCTGCGGGGCGAGCACGAATCGAGGGCAAACAGCCATGCGTGAGCGCCTGACCCTGGTCGTCACCACCTTGAACAACGCGGCCACGCTGGAGCGTTGCCTGGCCAGCGCGGCCTGGGCCGATGCCATCGTGCTGCTGGACTCGGGTTCCAGCGATGCCACGCTGCAGATCGCACAGCGCTACGGCGCGACACTATTCAGCGAACCGTTCAAGGGCTATGCGGCACAGAAGCAGAGTGCGATCGACAAGGCTGCATCGCGCTGGGTATTGCTGCTGGATGCGGACGAGGCGCTGGACGGCGCCAACGCCCGCGCAGCGATCGAGCTGGCCTTGCAGGCGCCGGCCGTCGCCGGGTTCCGCCTGCCGCGGCGCGAGCAGGTGTTCTGGACCTTCAACCACCGCGGCGTGCGCCTGAATACGCATCTGCGCCTGTTCGACCGTGAGCGCGTGCGCATGAACGACGTGCCCGTGCATGCGGCGCCGGCGACGCGCGAGCCGGTGGCGACCCTGGGCGAGGCGGTGTTCGTGCACTACGGCGAGCCCGACATCCACACCAAGGTAGCCAAGATCAATGCGTATTCCAGCGGACTGGTCGCGCACAAGCAGCGCAAGCGCGTGCGCTGGATGGGTGCTCGGCTGGTGCTCTATCCCGGCGTGTTCTTCCTGCGCCAGTACATCGGCAAGCGCTGGTTTCTCGACGGCTGGGCCGGCTTCATCAATGCGGTGAGTGCGGCGTATTACGTATTTCTGAAATACGCAAAAGTGTACGAAGAACAAAAGCGTAGGCTTGGGTAGGCCGCGGGCGCACACCGACATCAAGGTGGTTCGCCATCAGAGAACCCGTGCCGAAGGAATCTTCGTTTCGCCGGAACAGCAGTAGTACAGTTCGTTCGGCAGGGGCTTTGGGTCGGTGCGATGCCTTGATGTTGGGGTGCGCCTGCGGCTTGCCCCAACCTACGGATTTTCGTTCGTTTTTTCGTCCGCTTGTTCGTCGTCCTTGCGCTGCTGCAACAGACTCATCGCCATGGCCGAAACGACGACGGTGCCGGCAATCAGCAGGCCCCAGAGCAGCCACGATTTCCATTCCATCGGCCTGGGCGGCACTGGCGGCGGCTGCAATGCTGCCTCGCCGCTGACGATTGCCGCCGTGCCGGGCTTGGCCGGGTATGGCTTCCAGTCGGCACCGTGGCGGCGGCGCAGGGCGTCGAGCAGCGTGGACAGGGGCGCGTCCACGCGTCGGGCTTTGGCGCTGCCGGCCGCCACGGTGTAAGGGCCCGGCCCCTGGGCCAGGAAGACCAGCACTTCGGGCCGATAGCCCAGCAGTAGGGTCGGCGGCGCGTTCAGGCCTTGCGCCGCATCGACGCGCCATTCGCGTTCGCGCACGGGGGCGGTCAGAAATTGTGGGGTGGAACTTTCCACACTGTCGCCGGAGGCGACGCGGTAGCCGGTCCAGGGGCCGGCGCGGCCTGTCCACGGGCGCGGCTCGCCTTCGCGGCTGCTGACGGTCCAGGTGACGGCCGTGTTGCCTGCTTCGGGGCGTACGTCGAGCTGGCGGGCGGGAATGCGCGCGGGCAAGGCATAGCGATACCAGATGCGGTCTTTTTCCTGCTGCGGCTCGCCGTCGACGCTGAGCCAGCGCCATTCCGGCTCCGGCGGCGGCGGCGGTGCTTCGGCGTTGATCGCGCTGATCGCGGGCAGCGGATCGCCGCCGCTGGCGCTGAGGCGCAGATAACGAAATGTGTGCTGCCGCGCGATCTCGATGCGGTCGCGGCGCAGGCTGTTGGGGCCGTTGGACAGGTCGGCCAGGGCCGCGGCGGCGAGCGGGTTCCAGTTCTGCAGGTCGTCGCTGCCGGACACGTGCACCTGGCTCTGGAATGGTCGCGTATCTGCGTTCCATTGCAGCTGCAGCGAGGAGAACGGCGTCTTGTGCTGACTCAGGTCGATCAGATAGGTCTGCGCGGGGCGGGCTTCCACGGCCACGCCGCTGCTGCCACGCAGACCGCCATGGGCGGCCACGCCGCCGGCGTTCTGGCCGCCGCGCACCGACGCATCGAGGCCGACGATGCGGCCATCGCCGTCAAGCTGGGCCTTCAGATGCAGGTCCGGCGACGCCGGGCTGCCGGCGTCGGCGGCCAGCGGAAACCAGGGCAGGCCGCGCATTTCCCGCGGCCATTCCTGCGCACCGGCGCTTTCCGGTCCCTGCAGGGTGACCGGCAGCGCCTCGCCGTTGGCATTGAACACTTCAATGTCGGCGAGGTTGGCGTCCTGCGCGGCGCGGTAGATCTCTTCGGTCAGCACGACGCGGTAGGCGCCGCCGTCGTCCCGCGACAGGGTCAGCGGCCATTCGCGCGCATAGTCGCGATGCTCGCCGCCGGAGGCGACAGGGGCTGCGGCCAGCAGCATCAGCAGGCTCCATCTGCTCATGGTTCCACCTCGCCGGCTTGCTTGGGCGGGTTCGGTGCGAAGTAGCCGACCACCATCAGCAGGCTGCCTACCGCGAGCACGCCGAGGATGGCGTAGATGTCTTTCAGGTGCGTGCGGTCGATCAGGATCAGCTTGACGATGACCAGGCCGACCAGCACTGCGCCACCGATCCAGATCGGGCGCGACACGCGTCGGGCGCCGATCAGCATCGCGGCAAGGCCGGTTGCGCACCAGACCACCGATAGCGCTGCCTGGGCCAGCGCCGAGTGCAGCAGGGCTTCATCCCACGGCACGTCGCCGAGGAAATGCACGCTGCGCAAGGTGACGCTGGTGAGCAGGGCGAAGCCCACCACGGCCAGGGCCTGGGCGCGGAACTGGGCGTCGAGGATGGCCTCGCCGGCATTGCCAGCCTGGCGGAACCAGCCCAGCAAGGCCAGCACGAAGGCGATCTGCGCCAGCTCCAGCGGGTTGACGATGGGCAGGTAGGGCAGCGGCAGCGGGTTGCCTTCGGCGACCAGGCCCAGCACCCAGAACAGGCCGAGCAGGCTGGCCAGGGTCGCCAGCAGCACGGGGCGGGCGCGTTCGGCCGCATCGCTCAGCGGGAAGCGTACGACCGCCCAGCGCGCCAGGGTGCCGCCGAAGGCGAGCGCCGCAGGCAGCAGGGCCAGCAGAACCTGCCAGATGGTGGAGAGCTGCCATTGCACACGGCTCAGGTGGATCAGCTGTGCGCTGAACAGGGCTATCCAGGTCCAGCAGTGGATAAAGTGCAGACTGGACAGTGCCGGCATTTCCAGTTGTTGCAGATTGCGCTGGCTGCGCAGACTGGCGGCGAACCAGCCTGCCCAGGCCAGCATGCCGTAGTCGCTGAGCGGACCGTTCGGGTTGGCCGCCGCCGTCGCCGCGATGAACAGCGGCGCGATGACGATGCCGGCATAGGCCGGGTAGCGGAACTCGCTCCAGTTCAGGCGGCGCGCGGTTTCTGCGGCGAGCAGGGTGGTCAGTGCGGCGAAGCCCAGTACGAGGTTGGCCGTCTGGCCCGGTGCGGCGAAGCGGTCGATTTCGTGCAGGCCCGTCAGCAGCCACCAGATCAGGCCCCAGGCAAACAGCAGCTTGCTGACGACCGACGAGGCATCGGCCCGCTGTTCCAGGCGTGCACTGGCGAAACCGGCCAGGCTGATCAGCAGCAAGGCGAGGAAATTGCCGTTGAGCAGCGGCAGCAGCGTATCGAGCGGGTCGCGGCCGCCCAGGGCGATCAGCATCGAGCCGCCGGCGGCCAGTTGCAGCAGGTAGCCGGCCACGCGCGGCAGTTGGCGCTGCTGGCGCAGGCCCAGCCAGACCAGGGCTGCACCTTCCACCGCCCAGGCGCAGGCCGTAGCGCGGGCGGACAAGGCCAGCGGCACGGCCAGGGTGGCAAAGCCCAGCGCGAGCAGGGCATGCGACTGGCCCAGCACCGTCATGGCCAGGCGGCGGAAGGCGAACCAGGCGATGGCCATATGCGCAATGGCCAGTACCAGCGCGGACAGGGCCAGGCTCATCGCATCGCCCTGGAGCAGGGCGGCCTGCAGCGGGAAGGCCAGCAGCGGCGTGCCGAATACCAGGCTGCCGTCGACCAGGCCGCGGCTGCCTTCGGGCTGGCGCAGGGCGTACAGCAGCGGAATGATCAGGTAGAAGGCGTAGAACAGGATCAGGAAGGGTTCGGTCGAGGCGAACAGTTCCGGCTTGTACTTGAGCAGGCCCCAGGCCGTGCCGATGCCGAAGGTGAAGACAAAGCCGAGCAGGTTCAGCGCACGCCAGGGCTTGACCCAGGCGATGGCGAAGATCGCTGCATTGAGTACAGCGTAATAAGTGAACAAGGCGACATGATTGCCGCTGTCGCTGGCCGTGAGTATGGGGGCGAGGAAGCCGCCGACGATGGCGAGCAAGGCCAGGGCCAGGGCGTCCTGCAGCACGGCGAGAATGCCGGCCGCGGCAACGATGACGATCAGCAGTACGAAGGCCAGGCTGGGCGGAATCAGCCCGTACAGCTTGTAGCTGCCGAATACGACCAGCAGCAGCATGCCGATGGCGCCGCCTTGCAGCGACAGGGCGAAGGAGCGATGGCTGTCGCGTTTGCGCCAGCCGAAGATCAGTCCGGCGATGGCCGCCAGCGCAATGCCGCCCAGGCGCATTTCGATGGGCACGGTGAACCAGCCCTGGTCGGCGGCATATTTCATCAGCGCGCCGACGCCGAGGAACAGCACCAGCACGCCGATCTTCACCGGGATATTGCCCTCGGTGAACCAGCGTTTGATGGCGCCAATGGCGCGTTCGATGAAATCGGGTTCGTCGGGTACGCGCGAGACGGCGGGGCGCGGCGGTGCGGGACGCGTTGCGCGCGGCACCGGTGGTGGTGTCTTCGGCGCCGGTTTTTGCGGCGGCGCAGCGCCAATGTCGAATACGGCGCGGCCGGGTTTCGGCGGCGGCGGTGGTGGTTCGGTCATGAGGATGGGGTCGAGCTCTGGCAGGTCGAGCGTGGGAAGGTCGGCCGGCGCGCTGCGCAACAGCGGCGCTGCTGCGGTGGCGGCTACCGGGCGCTGTGGTTCTGCGGCCGGCGCGGGTTCAAGCGGTTCCAGTTCGAGCACGCTGGCCCGTGCAGGCGCGGCCGACACAGGCGCGGCGTCGCTGGCGGCTGCCGGCGGCGCGGCCGGGCGCCGGGCTATGGCGGCCATGGCCGCCTGCAGGCCTTGTGCGGTCTGCGCGGCATGGGCGGCCTGCTCGATGCCGAGTCCGTGGAGGCCTTCGCGCAGCGACTTGACCTGGTCGCGCAGCGCTAGCACGCGGGCGAACAGCACGCCGATGGCGGCGCCGAAGACTGCGCTGATCCAGCCCATTTCGTCGCGCAACACCGTGCCTCCGAGGAAGGCACCGATGAAGGTTCCGATCAAACCCAACAGCCAAGCCATGGCGACAGCTCCGTATGAACGCGTTGTTCACACTCTAGCCCTTGCCAGGCGGGCCGTCGCGACCGGTTGCACGGGTATCGCCGCGTGATACCGCGCGGATCAGTACACCGGCGCGCTGCCGGGTGGGCGCGTCTTGAAGCGTTTATGCAACCACAGGTACTGCGCCGGCGCCTCGCGCACCATGGCTTCGATGGCGCGATTGACACAGGCCGTGTCGGCTTCGGCATCGTCGCTGGGAAAATTCGCCAGCGGTGCTTCCAGGCGCAGCACATAGCTGCCGTCGGCTTCGCGCCGGTGGAAGAACGGCAGCACCTGGGCACCGGACAGGCGCGCCAGGTGATGCGTGGCGGTGATGGTCGAGGCAGGCACGTCGAAGAACGGCACGAATACCGATTCCTTGCCGCGCATGTCCTGGTCGGGCGCGTACCAGACCGTGCCGCCGCGCTTGAGGTGCTTCACCGTCGCGCGCAGTTCGTCCTTGGTGAACATGCTTTCGGCGTAGTGCAGGCGCGCGGCCAGCACGGCCTGTTCGAACACCGCGTTGTCCATCACGCGGTACATGCCGCTGATGCGGATGCGCCGCGAGACCAGGCGTGCGCACAATTCCAGATGGGAAAAATGTCCGCCGACCAGGAGGGTGCCGCGGCCCTGGGCGCGGGCGGCTTCGAGGTGTTCCAGCCCGTCGACGCGGCAGGGGATGGCGCCGATCCTGGCATCGCTGCCGAACCAGGCCAGGGCGAACTCCACCAGCATATGGCCGCTGTCGTGCAGGTTGTCGCGCAGCAGCTGCGCGCGCTGTGCCTCGTCCAGTTCGGGAAAGCACAGGGAAAGATTGCGCGCGGCGACGTGCCTGCGTCCGATCAGCAGTACGCTGGCGAGCCAGCCCAGCAGGCGGGCAAGGCGGCGCAGCCAGGGCAGCGGCAGGCGCGCGACACTGCGCACCAGGGCCAGGCCCAGGCGCGAAGGCCAGTAGCGCGGCGAGGACAAGGACGGCTTGGGTACGGCGGAAGGCTCGGACATGCGCGCGAAGTTTAGCGGCAACGGTGCGATGGCGGAAAACGCCGACGCCGTATCGCCAGGGTCATGGTTGCGCCGTTACGCTGGCGACTCGCACCCGACGGAGAAGACCCGATGACCAGCAGAACCGTGCGCAGCACCCTGATTCCCAGCCTGCGCTATCGCGATGCGCCGGCCATGATCGACTGGCTGTGTCGCGCGCTGGGCTTCCAGCGGCATGCGGTCTACGAAGACGGCGAGGGCGGCATTGCCCACGCGCAGCTGAGTTTCGGCGACGGCCTGCTGATGCTGGGCTCGGCCCGGGACGACGACTGGGGCCGCCGTTTTGCCGCGCCGGCCGACATCGGCAATCGCGTCACCCAGAGCTGCTGTTGCCTGGTGGCCGATCCCGATGCGCACTACGCCCAGGCCAAGGCAGCGGGAGCGCAGATCGTCGACGAATTGCACAGTCCCGAATTCGGCGGCCGCGCCTACAGCTGCCGCGATCCGGAAGGCCAGCTGTGGTGGTTCGGCAGTTACGACCCCTGGAGCGTACCTGCGGCTGGCCGCCGGGCGTAGCGGTGACGACGCGGTACGCGATGTCTGCCGTGTCGGCGCCGACGGACTCGGCTTCGCCGAGACTACACGCCGCCGCACCGGCGCTGCAGACGATGGCGGCAATAGCCGCAACCAGCGACGCACGTCGCCGCTGTTCAACCCCTTTCATGCTGACCTCCACTCGATGAAAAAGAGTGAATACGTATATTTGTAATAAAAAAACGGGCGGCCGGCGCAGGCGGCGGCCGCACTTCTTTGGCGTTGGCGGATATACGGGGCGTTGCCGCCCGCATCCGTAGCCGGTTCGCGTATCAGGCGCGTAGCCGGCGAGAAGCTCTCCACCGCAGTACCGTTCACCAGCGCTGCGTACGATTGATGTAGCGTCTCCCGCCGCAGTGGCGGCAGGGCGACATACGCATCGGACTACAGTGCGGGACTGATGAAATAGTTGCGCTGTCGAGCTTGGTGCAGCCTGCTGTACGACCCGATCACAATGTGCGGCGCATGCATGAATTTGCGCGATGTACTCCAGTCATTGGTGGATGGCCGCGTTAGTGCCTGTCAGCGTCGCAAGCGGCGCAGGTTGCGGTATTCGCGATGGCACCGTGCGCGCACCGCCTTGACGTAGAGGCGGCTGGCCAGCGCCCACAGCAGCGCGGCGACGACCAGGGTGGTGGCGGCATCGAACCAGGCATCGCGTCCGCGCAGTGCGGTAAGCGTCTGCACGGCGACGGCGTAGATCAGCAGGGCCAGGGCACCGCTGTCGGCCAGGCGCAATTCGCGCAGGCTGTTGCGCAACTGGGCCAGGCGCAGGCCGGCGTAGACGCGGCTGTTTTCGTTCGC
The DNA here is from genome assembly GCF_004363655.1 of Tahibacter aquaticus. Lineage (GTDB taxonomy): Bacteria > Pseudomonadota > Gammaproteobacteria > Xanthomonadales > Rhodanobacteraceae > Tahibacter > Tahibacter aquaticus. The sequence continues at coordinate 32,960 of NZ_SNZH01000013.1, read as the reverse complement.
CAGCGGCCAGTTGTGGCGGCGGCGCAGATTGATGCTCCACACCACCGGCAGGAATACGCCGAAGAACGGCAGCTGCAGCCATTCCAGCGGCGTATACGCTCGCCACAGCGGCACCAGCGCGAACCAGATCAGCGCGGCCAGGGTGATCGCCAGTTCCAGCGCGCGTCGCAGGCGCAGACGCCACTGGTAGCGGCGCATCTGGGCCAGCAATTGCGCCGGTGCCAGCACCGGCAAGGACTGGCCCTGCCACAGCGCGCGCAGGCGGTCATCGGCGTCCATCGAGCATCTCCTGTAGTTGCTTGCGCGCGCGGTGGGCGCGCACGCCGACGTTGTCGACGCCCAGGCCGAGCAGTTCGCCGATCTCGCGGTAGTCGAAACCTTCCAGCTGCAGCAGCAATACCTGGCGCAGCGGCAGGGGCAGGCGCCGCACGGCCTTGAGCAGCCAGCGCATTTCTTCGTCCTGTGCTTCGCTGCCGGGAAGTTCGGCGGCGGCTTCGTCCAGGTCGAGCCGCTGCGGTGCGCGCACCGCAGCGCGGACATGGCTGGCGCCGAGGTTGTGCGCAATGCGCAACACGAAGGGAGCGAGGCGTTCGCTTTCGCGCAGTTTGTCCAGGCTGCGCCAGATCGCCAGCAGTACCTCCTGCATGAGTTCTTCCTGCAAGGCCGGATTGGCTTCGTAGCCGCGCACGGTGCGCCACAGTTGCGGCAGACAGCGTTCGACCTCGGGCCAGGCGGCATGCATCGCGATTCGGTTTCCGGCAGGGCGCGGCAGCGCCGTAGCAGGGTAGTCGCTACGACGCCGGATTTTCTTACAGCGGCAGGCGCTGTGAGGGACTGTAAGGTTTTTCCGCCAGGGCACGACTGAAACCAAAGCCTGCCGGCGATGGCTCCACGTTGGCAGGTTCCGGTCGCGCCGAGCGCGACCTTCCGTGGACAATCGAGGAACGGCAATGCAAAGTATAGAAAAAGAAATTTCCGCAAGCCCGGCGCCGCGTTCGCGCAAATGGTGGTTCATCGCCGTCGGCGCCGCCGTGTGCCTGGTCTGCTGGGTGGCGCTGGGTGTCGGCCTGTTCATCGGCGTGGACAAGGGCCTGCGCCTGGGCCTGGTCCTGGCCGCGGCAGTGACGACGGAAGGCCTGTTCTGGCTGACTGCGGCCGTGCTGGGCGTGCGTCTGTTCGAGGCGCGGCGCGAATTGTGGCGGCGGGTGCGCGGGCTGCGCCTGGGCTGAGTCCGCTCGCGCCGATGGCCTGGGACGGCGGCTGGTGAGCGCCCGAACCCGCCCTGAGGGGGCGGTTCGGGCGCTCCCGTATAATGCGCCGCCTTCGACAGCCGGCTGCGGACGTGTTTCCACGCTCCCTCTATACCTTGGTGATGTACCTGTTGACGCCGGTGATCCTGATCCGGCTGGCGCGGCGCGGGCTGCATTACCGCAGCTATCTGGGCCGCTGGCGCGAGCGTTTCGGATTTTTTCCGGCGCCGGGGTTTACCCAGAGCATCTGGATCCATGCGGTGTCGGTAGGCGAGGTCAATGCGGCGGTGCCGCTGATTGAGGCGCTGATGCGCCGGCATGCGGACCTGCCACTGGTCATCACCACGATCACGCCTACCGGCTCGGAACGCGTACAGAAACTGTTCGGTGAGCGCGTATTCCATGTCTACCTGCCGTATGACCTGCCGGCATCGGTGGCGCGCTTCCTCGACCGGGTGCGGCCGCGCCTGGGCGTGATCATGGAAACCGAGATCTGGCCCAATCTGTTCCACGAGTGCGCCCGGCGCAAGATTCCCCTGGTGGTGGCGAATGCGCGCCTGTCGCAGAAAAGCCTGCGCGGCTACGGCCCGGTGCGGCCGCTGGCGCGGGTGGCGATACGCTCGGCCCGGCATGTGGCGGCGCAGTCGGAGGCGGATGCCAAGCGTCTGCTGGAACTGGGGGCTGACCCGCAGCGCCTGTCGGTACTGGGCAATATCAAGTTCGACATGGCTGTACCGGAAGAGCTGCAGTCCACCGGACGCGAATTGCGCGCGCAGTGGGGGCCGCACCGGCCGGTGTGGATTGCCGCGAGCACGCACGAAGGCGAGGAACTGGCCGTGCTGAAGGCGCATGCGGCCGTGCTGCGGCGCTTTCCCGATGCCTTGCTGCTGATTGCGCCGCGGCATCCCGAGCGCTTCCGCCCGGTTGCGCTGGCTTGCCGCAACCTGGGCTTTGCCACCTGTACACGCAACGAAGACGTCTGGGCCGACAGCAACTGCCAATGCTTCGTGATCGATACCCTGGGCGAACTGCTGCGCTACTACGCGGCCTCGGACGTGGCCTTTGTCGGCGGCAGCCTGGTACCGATCGGCGGGCACAACGTGCTCGAACCCGCAGCGCTGTCGGTACCCGTAGTGGTCGGGCCGGATACCTTCAATTTCGAAGCGATCACGCTAAGCCTGGTGGAACAGGGCGGTGCGGCGCAGATTGCCGACGCGGACGCGCTAGGGGCGACGATCGTGAAATACCTCGCCGACGAAGCTGCGCGGCGACGCATGGGCGCGCAGGCGCGCCTGGTGTTCGAACGCGAACGCGGCGCCGTGGCGCGCAATATGGCAGCGATCGAGCGGGTGCTGGAAGAGAGCTGACAGGGGGGCGTTGGTTGGGGCAAGCTGCAAGGCGCACCCCGGCATCGAGGTATTTCCACATCAAAAGCCCATGCCGGAGGAATACTTTGGCATGTGTTCCGCCGAAGTGAGTGTTCCTCCGGCATGGGTTCTTTGCCGGTGCAACACTTTGATGCCGGGTGCGCCTGCGGCTTAACCCAACCTGCGACGCAAAAGAAAAAAGCGGACCGTAGTCCGCTTTTTTCTTTGTGGCTTTTTACGCGTGCCCGATCATTCGAGCAGCGCGTTGACTTCCTGCAGATCCTTGGGCCCGACGTTGCCGGCGGACTGGCGCAGCAGCAGCTGGTTCAGCACGAAGCTGTGGCGGGCCTGCGAATGGTCGCGCTGGGCCTGGTACAGCTGGCGCTGGGACAGCAGCACGTCGACGATGGTGCGGGTACCGACTTCGAAGCCGGCCTGGGTCGCTTCCAGTGCGCTGTTGGCCGAAACCACGGCCTGCTTGCGTGCTTCCACTTCGCTGATGCCGGCGACGACCGAGCGGAAGTTCAGGCGCGTATTGCGCACCAGCGCGCGCTTGTTCTGTTCCAGCAGATCGGTGGCCGCATCGCGGTCGTAGACGGCCTGGCGCACGCGCGACTGGGTATAGCCACCGGTGAAGATCGGCACGCTCAGGCGCAGGCCGATGCTGCGATTGGTGTCGCGGCCGTTGCTGTGGATGTCGCCCGGCGTCGGGTTCTGGCTGGACGAGCCGTCGCCCCAGCTCGGGTTGCGCTGATAGCTGATGGTGCCGGACAGGGTCGGCAGGTGGCCGGAGCGGGCGGTATTGATGTTCGCCTTGGCCGCTTCGACGGCGTATTCCTGGGCCTTCAGCGAGGGATTTTCCGCCAGGGCGCGATCGACCCAGGCCTGCATGTCGTTCGGTACCGGCTCTTTCAGCGGCAGATCGGCGCGCAGGCGGGACAGGGCGCCGGGCTCCTTGCCGGTGATTTCGCGCAGGGCTTCGCGGGCGTCTTCCAGCGAGTTCTGCGCCAGGATGGTTGCGGCGCGGGCCGAGTCATACTGGGCCTTGGCTTCGTTCACATCGGTGATCGCCGACAGGCCCACTTCGAAACGCTGCTGCGCCTGGTCCAACTGGCGGCTCAAGGCTTTTTCCTCGGCCTGGGAGAAGGTCAGCGTGTCTTCCGCGGTCAGCACGGCGAAATAAGCCGTCGAGACGCGGATGGCAAGGCCCTGTTCTGCCTGCAGGTATTGCGCATCGCCGCGCAGGGCGAGTTCCTTGGCCGCCTTGCGCGCCGTCCACTTCGAGAAATCGATGATGGACTGGGTCAACTGGCCCGACAGGGTCGTGCTGCGGCCGTCGGATTCGCTGGTGATGACGCGGATGCCGAAATTGCCTTCCTGGTCCTGCCCGATGCCGGAGCTGTAGCGCGTGCTGCGGCTGTCGCCGAAGTCGAACGTGGCGGCAATCTGCGGCAGCAGCTGCGCGGTGGCCTGGTCGACGCCTTCGCCGACGGACAGGCGCTGGGCTTCTGCGCCGGACAGGACGGGGTCGTTCTGGCGGGCCAGGTCGTATACCTGGGTCAGGTCTTCGGCCGATGCGAGGGCCGGCACCAGCATCAAAGCCAGTGACAGGGGCAGCAGCTTGAACGGGATTCGCTTGGTCATTGTCGCTTCCTGGAAGGAGCCGTCCTGGAGTTAAGGCTCAAATAAAGTTTAGCGAACTCGCTCGGCCGAAGAACGTTACAGACTGAAGCGCTTGGGCGGCGCCGCGTTCGTCAGATAGGCAAGATCGGTTTCGAACAAAGAGGTCTCGCGCACAGTGGAGCCATCGCGCGTAAAAACAATGGCCTGCTGCACCGGAGATTCGCCGATCACGGCAAAAAGCCGTCCGCCGGGCTTGAGCCAGTTCTTGATTTTTTCAGGTAGTGCAAAAACGGCGCCGGTCAGCACGATGACGTCGAACTCGCGCCTGGGTTCGAAACCCTGAATGGCCTCGGCCACTTGCACCTGTGCATTGGCGATGCCGTCGCGTTGCAGCCGCTCGCTGGCACCGGCGGCCAGGTCGGCATGCTGTTCCACGCTGACGACCTCGCGGCCCAGCCTGGCCAGGCAGGCGGTAAGGAAACCCGAACCCGTGCCGATTTCCAGCACGCTGTCGCCGGGCTGTACCTCGACGGCCTGCAGCACGCGGCCTTCGATGACCGGCTTCATCATGAATTCGCCGTGGCCCAGCGGCAGTTGCAGGTCGGCAAAGGCGAGCTGGCGGTGTTCGGTACTGACATAGTGTTCGCGCTGCACTTGGCCCAGCACGGCGAGCACGCGCGCGTCCAGCACGTCCCAGGGACGTACCTGCTGCTCGATCATGTTGAAACGGGCCCTTTCGAGATTCAGGGACACGGCAGCACTCCAGCGCAACGGAAAAGGGGCGAAAGCATAGGCGCTGTCGCCCGTTACAGCAAATTCAGGATCGCTGCTTGCAGGCCCGGCAGTTAGTGCCGGAAGTCACCGCAAGTGTCTGACATTCCTCACCTTACGCTGTCCGGCGCGGGTTTCCGGACAGGGCCGGACGTCCGTCTGCGGGAAGTCGCGAACGGGCGTGCAGGACACTGGCCGCCAAACGCTGGTCGACGCGTTCGATGCGCGTCAGCGCCTGGTGGTTGCGTACCCAGCTCTGCCAGGCCAGCCAGCGGGTCAGCCGGCCAAGGTCAAGCTTGTCCAGCGCCGCGATGCGTACACGCGCTGCCATGGCCAGGCTGGCATCGAAATGACGGCCGTCGAGCAGGGCGGCGAAGCTGCGCTGGGCGAGTTTGAAGGATTGGGAAAGGCGTAGTTCGGCGATGGATGACATTGACAGGGTCCTATGCGCCGGCCGGTGCTGCTGCCACGTCCGGGCGTTTCACCCGGAACCAGGCGGCGTAGAGGGCTGGCAGAAAGAGCAGGGTCAGCGCCGTTGCAACGAACAGGCCACCCATGATGGCAACGGCCATCGGTCCGAAAAATGCGCTGCGCGAGAGCGGAATCATGGCCAGGATCGCGGCCAGCGCGGTGAGTACGATGGGGCGGAAGCGCCGGACGGTCGCGTCGATGATCGCTTCCCAGGGCGCGTGGCCCTTGCCGATGTCCTGTTCGATCTGGTCGATCAGGATGACCGAGTTGCGCATGATCATGCCTGACAGCGCAATCGTGCCGAGCATGGCGACAAAACCGAACGGCACGTTGAAGACGAGCAGGAACAGGGTTACGCCGATCAGTCCCAGTGGTGCGGTCAGGAACACCATGATGGTGCGGCTGAAGCTCTTCAATTGCAGCATGAGCAGGGTCAGCACCACGAACAGGAACAGCGGCACACCGGCATTGACCGAACGCTGGCCTTTGCCCGAGTCCTCGACCGTGCCGCCGACTTCCAGCAGATAGCCGGCGGGCAGCTTGGCGCGGATATTCTCCAGCGTGGGGTCGATCGCCGCGGTGATGGTCGGCGGCTGCATCAGGCCGTCGGTATCGCCGCGCACGGTGATCGTGGGCAGGCGGTTGCGGCGCCAGATGATGCCTTCTTCCACCGCGTATTCGAGCTTGGCGATCTGCCCCAGCGACACGGTCTTGCCTGAGGCGGTGGGTACGGCGAGGTTTTCCAGCAGCGACAGCTGGGCGCGTTCTTCGGCCGGGCCGCGCAGTTGCACCTGGATCAGCTCGTCCTTTTCGCGATAGATCGAGATCGGTACGCCGGACAGCGAGCTTTGCAGGAAATTCGACAGATCCTGCGAACTGACGCCGAGTACGCGGGCGCGGTCCTGGTCGATGACCAGGCGGATCACCTTGCTGGGCTCATCCCAGTCCAGGTTCACATTGCGCATATGCGGATTCTTGCGCACTTGCTCGGCCACCTGGCGCGCATAGGTGCGTACCAGTGCAATGTCTTCGCCGGAGATGCGGAACTGGATCGGATAGCCAACGGGAGGGCCGTTTTCCAGGCGCAGCACGCGGCCGCGCAGCTCCGGGAAATCGACTTCGAACAGCCTGAGCAGGTCGGCGCGCAGCTTTTCGCGTTCCTGCGGGCCCTTGGTCAGCAGCACGAACTGGGCGAAGCTGGCCTGCGGCAGCTGCTGGTCCAGCGGCAGGTAGAAACGCGGCGAACCCGTGCCGACATAGGAGACATAGTTCTCCAGCTCCGGCCGCTGGGCCAGCCAGGCTTCCAGTTTCTTCACCTGGGTCGCGGTCGCTTCGAGCGAGGAGCCTTCGGTCAGCTTCATGTCGACCATCAGCTCAGGCCGGGTCGAATCCGGAAAGAACTGCTGTTGCACGAAGCGGAAGCCGACGATGGAACCGACGAACAGCAGCAGCGTCGCGACGATCACGATGCGGCGATGCGATACGCACCATTCGACCAGATCGCGGAAGCGGCGGTAGAACGGTGTTGCATATGGATCGTGTGCATGGCCTTGAGGCGGCCCGCCGGCGAGTACGCCGCGCAGGCGCCGCGGCAGCAGACCGATCGCGCGCCGGCGCAGCGAGTCTGCGCGTGCACCGAACGAGCCCGGCGGCGGTGGTTCTGCCGGCTTGCCCAGGTCGGGCAGCAGCTTGTAGCCGAGGTAGGGGATGAAGATCACCGCAGCCACCCAGGAAATGATCAGTGCAATCGTCACAACCTGGAAAATGGAACGTGTGTATTCGCCTGTGCCTGATTGCGCGGTGGCGATAGGCAGAAAGCCTGCAGCAGTGACCAGCGTGCCGGTCAGCATGGGGAACGCGGTCGAGGTGTAGGCGAAGGCCGCTGCGCTGACGCGGTCATAACCCTGTTCCATCTTCACCGCCATCATTTCCACGGCGATGATGGCATCGTCGACCAGCAGTCCCAGCGCCAGCACCAGTGCGCCCAGCGAGATCTTGTGCAGGTCGATGCCGAAATAGCGCATGGCGGCGAAGGTCATCGCCAATACCAGCGGAATCGACAATGCCACTACCAGTCCGGTGCGGAAGCCCAGCGAGAAAAAGCTGACCAGCAGCACGATGATTACGGCTTCGGCCAGGGTGCGCACGAATTCGTTGACCGAACGCTGCACCGCATGCGGCTGATCGGCCACGCGCGATAGCTCCAGGCCTATGGGCAGGCTGGTTTCCAGGCGCTGGGTCGCAGCGTCCAGGTCGCGGCCGAGCTGGATGATGTCGCCGCCTTTTTTCATCGATACGGCGATGCCGAGGCCGTCCTTGCCCATGAAGCGCAGGCGCGGCTGCGGCGGGTCGCTGTAGCCACGGTGCACCTCGGCTACGTCGCCGAGGCGGAACAGGCGGCCGTTGGCACGGATGGCGATGTCGCGGATCGCGTCGGCCGAATCGAAGGCACCGCTGGTGCGCAGATAGATGCGGTCGGACACGGTTTCGAAGCTGCCCGCCGGCGTGATGGCGTTCTGCGCTTCGAGCGTGGCCTGGACCTGGGCGAAGCTCACACCGAGGGTGGCCAGCTTGGCGTTGGATACTTCGATATAGATTTTTTCGTCCTGCAGGCCGATCAGGTCGACCTTGGCCACATTGGGCACGCGCAGCAGTTCCAGCTTCAGGCGCTCGGCGTAGTCTTTCAGCTGGGCATACGAAAAGCCTTCGCCGGTCAGCGCGTAGATATTGCCGAAGGTGTCGCCGAACTCGTCGTTGAAGAACGGCCCCTGCGCCCCGGGCGGCAGGGTGTGGCGGATATCGCTGACCTTCTTGCGCACCTGGTACCAGAGGTCGGGTACGTAGCGCGAGTCGAGCGAATCCTTGGCTACGACGATGATCTGCGATTCGCCCGGACGCGCGTAGCTGCGCAGGAATTCCAGGTCCGGCAACTCCTGCAGCTTCTTTTCGATGCGTTCAGTGATTTGTTCGTTGATTTCCGCGGCGGTCGCACCTGGCCAGGTGGTATGGATGACCATGGCCTTGAAGGTGAACGGCGGATCCTCGGACTGGCCCAGCGAACGGTAGGCAAGTATGCCGACCAGGGCCAGTACCACGATGAAGTAGCGCACGATGGACTGATTGCGCAGGGCCCACTCGGACAGGTTGAATCGGCTCATTGTTGTTTTTATGGCGAGTGTCGACGCCGGCCGGCTGGGCGGTTGCGTCGTTGCGGTGGTGGGTTCGGCGCTGTGCAGTCACACGGCGCCGCGCAAGGAGGTGCCCGGTCCGCTGTCAGGCCGCCGGGAGGGGGGGGGAGAGCGGCGGACAGCGGACGGGCGGGGAAGCGTTGTCGGTCAGAGTGTCAGCGGCTTGTTGCTGTGGTCGACCGGATTAACCGACTGGCCTTCGCGCAACTTGTGCACGCCGGCCGCGACGATCCAATCCTGGTTGCCGAGTCCGTCCTTCAGTACGACACCTTGTTCGCGATAGGCGCTGACCGTGACCGGCTTGATGTGCACCTGACGCGTTTTTGTATCGAGTATCCAGACAGCCGGCTTGCCCTCGTGCTCGTACAGCGCCGAAAGCGGGATCAGATGAGCCGATTCGAGCTCGCCGCCGGCAAAGAACACCCGGGCGGTCTGGCCCAGTTTGGCCGAGCCGGAGTTCTCGCCCAAGGCTACGCGGACACGGAAGGTTCGCGTAGTGGCGTCGGCTTCTGGTGAGATCTCGCGCAAGGTGCCGGAGAGATGCTTGCCGGCTTCGGCCCAGAGTTCGACAATGGCGGCCTGGTCTTTCCTGTAATCGGCAATGCGGTTTTCGGGCACGCTGATCTCGACTTCGCGCTCGCCGTCGCGGGCCAGGGTGGCGATGCTCTGGCCAGGTGCTACCACTTGGCCGGCTTCGGCCATCATGCTGGTGATGACGCCGTCATGGTCGGCGCGCAATTCGGAGTAGCCGGCCTGGTTCTGTGCCACATTCAGGGCAGCTCGGGCCTCGGTCGCACGCGCCGCAGCGGCCTTGAGACGGTTGTCGACCGCGTCAAATTGGGTTTCGCTGACGAAATTCTTGCCGCGCAGCGCTTCATAGCGCGTACGCTCGGACTTTGCCGTGGCCAGATCGGCGTCGGCTGCGGCCAGCGCAGCCCTTGCACTGCCGGCCTGGAGATGAAGGTCTTGCGGGTCGAGTTCGGCGATGAGATCGCCGGCTTTTACGTGTGCGCCGACATCGACATGGCGCTGGCGGATCTTGCCGCCGACGCGGAAACCGAGGGCGCTCTCGTAACGGGCTTTAATGTCCCCACTATAAAGAGTGCCGGATTCGGCAGCCGCGGATTGCGGTTGCGCGACGATGGCGGGGCGGATGGGATCCTGTACTTCGGCGTGAGTGCTGCAGCCGGACAACCAAAGGACAGTGGGGAGCGCGAGAATCAGGCCTAGGCCCAGCCGGCTCAAACGGTTCAGCGGACTGGGGGCGACGGGGGCACGCATTGTTACAATCCTCAAAGGAATTCAGCGGGCGGGTTTACCTAAACTGCTCGGTACAGTATCATTACTAAACTGCACTGTCTAGTATTTCATTTGGCCATGTCATCATTGATGAAACAGGCCGCTCCCGGGCGGCCCAAAGATCTGGAAAAGCGTGCGGCTATTCTTCAAGCCGGCAAGCGCCTTTTCCCCCGCCAGGGTTTCGATGGCACCAGCATGGACGCGATTGCCGCGGAAGCTGGTGTGTCCAAACTCACCGTCTATAGCCACTTCACCGACAAGGAAACCTTGTTCAAGTCGGTGATCGAGGCGAAATGCGAGGAACAACTGCCGCCGGAATTGTTCCTGGCCGATCTGCAGGGGCCTATCCGTGGTCAGCTGCTGACCATAGCCAGGGCGTTTTTCGCGCTGATTACTGCCGAAGAATCGATCGCGCTGCACCGCATGATGACCTCGCAAGCGCAGCCGACGAAGCTGGCCCAGCTGTTCTGGGAGGCGGGTCCGAAGAAGCTGCAGGCCGCATTCGAAGCGTTCCTGCAGGCTGAGGTCGACGGCGGCCAGCTGGAGATTCCCGAAGTCTGGCGCGCCACCTCGCAGTTCTTTTGTCTGCTCAAGGGCGAACTGCACGCGCGCATGATGTGCGGCTGCTCGGAACCGTTCTGCGAAACGGCAACCGAAGACCATATCAATGCGACGGTAGACATGTTTTTGCGTGCGTATTCGCCCTGCCGCGGCGCTGCCTGACAGCAGCGCCGCAAACGGTCGCTCGCACCGCGCCCCCGCTTCATGCTTGAATGCGCGACTGAAGCGGGGGTGCCCAGGAATGGGCTGAGAGAGTCCCTTCGTACCTGACCCGGATCATGCCGGCGTAGGAAGCTTCGCAGCTGGCGCCCGTGCGGGTGCCGCGCGCCGCCGCTTCGTCCCCAGACTACCTAGGACGATGCCGATGAATGCCCTGCCTTCCGAACTGGTACTCCAGACCCAGCAGCTGTCCGAACACGTGACGCGGCCGATCCCCGGTTCGTGCAAGGTCCACGTGACCGGTAGTCGCGACGACCTGCGCGTGCCGTTGCGCGAAGTGGTGCTGTCGGATACGCCCCTGATGTTCGGCGCTGAAAAAAACGCGCCGGTGACGATCTACGACACCTCGGGCCCGTATACGGATCCTGACTATCAGATCGATCTTTCCGCCGGCCTGCCGCCACTGCGCGCGCGCTGGATCGCCGAGCGCGGCGATGTGGAGCAACTGCCGGGCCTGTCGTCGGAATTCGGGCGCAAGCGCGCCGGCGACCGCAAGCTCGACGCCGTGCGCTTTCCCAATCTGCACCAGCCCTTGCGCGCCAAGGCGGGGGCCAACGTCACCCAGATGCATTACGCGCGCAAAGGCATAGTCACGCCGGAAATGGAATTCATCGCGCTGCGCGAGAATCAGCGTCTGGAGAGCCTGGAAGCGCATCTGCGCGTACAGCATCCGGGCGAAAGCTTCGGCGCCGCGCTGCCCCGGCTGATCACACCGGAGTTCGTGCGCGACGAGGTTGCCCGCGGCCGGGCCATCATTCCGAACAACATCAATCATCCCGAGTCCGAGCCGATGATCATCGGCCGCAATTTCCTCACCAAGATCAACGCCAACATCGGCAATTCGGCGGTGACTTCTTCCATTGCAGAAGAAGTGGAAAAAATGGTCTGGTCGATCCGCTGGGGCGGCGACACCGTGATGGACTTGTCCACCGGCAAGCACATCCACGAGACGCGCGAATGGATATTGCGCAATTCGCCGGTACCGATCGGCACCGTGCCGATCTACCAGGCGCTGGAGAAGGTCGATGGCAAGGCTGAAGAGCTTACCTGGGAAATGTTCCGCGACACGCTGATCGAGCAGGCCGAGCAAGGCGTGGACTATTTCACCATCCACGCCGGCGTACGTCTGGCGCATATTCCGCTCACGGCCAGGCGAGTCACCGGCATCGTCAGCCGGGGTGGTTCGATCCTGGCGAAATGGTGTCTGGCGCATCACCGGGAAAATTTCCTCTATACGCATTTCGAGGAAATCTGCGAAATCATGAAGGCCTATGACGTGGCCTTCTCGCTCGGCGACGGCCTGCGCCCGGGTTCGATCGCCGACGCCAACGACGCGGCCCAGTTCGCGGAGCTCGACACCTTGGGCGAGCTGACCCACATCGCCTGGAAGCACGATGTGCAGACCATGATCGAAGGCCCGGGCCATGTGCCCATGCAGCTGATCAAGGAGAACATGGAGCGCCAGCTGCGCGTCTGCAGCGAAGCGCCGTTCTATACCCTGGGGCCGCTGACCACCGATATAGCGCCGGGCTACGACCACATCACCAGCGCCATCGGGGCGGCCATGATCGGTTGGTTCGGCACGGCCATGCTTTGCTACGTCACGCCGAAGGAACACCTGGGCCTGCCCAACAAGCAGGACGTGCGCGACGGCATCATTGCCTACAAGATCGCCGCGCATGCGGCCGACCTGGGCAAGGGGCATCCGGGCGCACAGGCGCGCGACAACGCCTTGTCCAAGGCGCGCTTTGAGTTCCGCTGGCAGGACCAGTTCAACCTCGGCCTGGATCCGGAAAAGGCGCAGGAATTCCACGACGAAACCCTGCCCAAGGATGCGCACAAGGTTGCGCATTTCTGCTCCATGTGCGGGCCGCATTTCTGCTCGATGAAGATTACCCAGGACGTGCGCGATTTCGCCGCGGAGCAGGGGCTGAGCGAAGACAAGGCGTTGGAAGAGGGCATGCAGCAGAAAGCGCAGGAGTTCCGCGAAGGCGGCGCGCAGCTGTACCGCGAAGCCTGAGCCGACGCTGCCGCAGGCCGACGCGACGGCCTGCGGCAGCGATGCCTATTGCAGGCCGTTGCGGAAGATCATCTCCTCGGGCAATTGCCGTTCGACGGCACCGATATCGACGCGACCGGCGGCGATGCGCACAAGACCGCGCTGATCCTTGCCCGGCAGGCCGCTGCCGGCGGGATCGCCAACGTTCAGTACCGGGCTGCCGGCCGCCGGCAACAGTGACAGGGTAGGGCCGCCGTAAATGTCCAGGCCGCCCAGCAAAGGATCGGTGCCGGTGGCGAGATTGCCGCTGCCGGCGGTCAGGCTTGCGCCGCTGTTGTTTTTTATCAAGCTGTAATTCGGTGCAAAAGACCCGCTGAGGTCGGCACCGCTGCCGGCAGTGTTGTTGGCGACGATGCTGTTGCGCAAGCTGGCGCTGCTGCCGTCGCGGCGTATGCCGCCACCGCTGCTGCCGGCCGTGTTGCCGGCCAGTGTGCTGGAGGCCAGTGCGAGCGCCGTCGCGCTGCTGCTGTAGATGCCGCCGCCGCTGCCCAGTACGCTGCTGTTGCCGCTCAGCGTAGCGTTGACCAGTGACAGGCTGCCTGAGCTCTGCCAGGCCAGGCCACCGCCGGCCTGCTGTGCCGTGTTGGCGCTGAGCGACGAATCGCTCAGGCTCGCATTGATGTTGTTGCCATAGATGCCGCCGCCGCCAAGTTCCGCACTGTTGCTGCTGAGTTGCAGGCGATCCAGCACAACGGTGGCAACGATGGGCAGTGTTTCCGGCGGTACTGCGCTCAGCCACAGCGCGCCGCCCTGGCCGCGCTGGCTGGTATTGCCGACGAAGCGCGAATCGCTGATCGTCATCGTCGCCGTAGGCTTGGAGCCGTCCAGGCGCAGGCCGGCGCCCCCGGAAATACCGCCGATGCCCGGCGGCAGCGTGCTGTCGGTATTGCCGCGGAATTCGCTGTCGACCACGCTGACGTTTACGCCGCGCACGAAGCCGCCGCCCCCGTTCTTGCCGGCGCTATTGCCGCTGGCTGTGACGGCATCCAGTGTGACGGCATCGATGTCCTGCGCACCGAAGCCGCCGCCGTCGGCGTTGGCCATATTGTTTTCGAAGCGGGTGCGGCGCAGGTTCAATGTCGTCGATGCGCTGGGAAACGCGTACAGGCCGCCGCCGCGCTGCGCCGCGTTATTGCGGAATACGCAATCGGTGACCGTGAGGTTGCTGTCGTCGACGAAGATGGCGCCGCCTTCGTCGGCCGAGCTGCCGCTGCTGAAGCTCAGGCCGCTGATGCTGGTCGCAAATACATCCGGCGTGCCGGCTTGCGGACCGATGCGGAAAATCCGCGATGTGTTGGCGCCGCTCAGCGTAAGCCGGCTGGCACCGGGACCGTCGAGGGTCAGCGCGTCGAAGATGGCGATTTCGCCGGAGCTCAGCGTAATCGTGCCGCTCAATCCACTGTTGAACGTGACGTTGTCGGCACCGCTCGTGCGATTGGCCTGGTCGATGGCATCGCGCAGGCTGCCGCTGCCGCTGTCGTTGAGATTGGCGACCGCGAATGAGGCTGCCGTTGCCGCGACGGGCAGCGCCATAGCCAGCCCTGTCCCCAATGCAAACAGCACGCGCATGCGCGAACACACGGCACCTTCATGGCGCCGCAAATACAAGTACTGCATGGTTTCCCCTTCTGGCCGGCTGGCCCCCGGCGCGGATGGTAGCGGCAAGCACAAGCCAATACCGTGCCTGCATCGCTTTGCGCACTTGATCGCCGCGGCCGCCCGCCCCAAGAATGCAGTTACTTACAACAAGGATGCTGATGTCATGAGCTCGACCGAAAGCCTGATTGCGACGCGCAAACGCCGGCCCTGGCTGAGCGCCCTTGGCACCTTGCTGGGCATCCTGTTATTGGGTTTGCTCGGCCTGATGTGGTGGTGGGACTACGAGCCGGCGTCGCTGGACGTGCAAAAGGAGGCCGAGCGCCGCGCCCAGCTGGTCAGTCAGCCGGTCGTCGTCGGCAGCGTAACCACGGCGACGTTGATTGCGACGCTGGAAACCTTGCTGGACAAGCGCGGCGGCTATCTGTCCAACGATCTGCTGCCGCCGGGTGTGCTGATGGATAACGTACCGAACTGGGAATTCGGTGTGCTGACCGCCAGTCGCGATCTGAGCCGCTCGCTGCGCAATGATTTCAGCCGTTCGCAGACCCAGAGCACCGACGACAAGGACTTGCGGGAAGCCGAGCCGCTGCTGTCCAGCCCTAACGACCGCTGGCTGCTTCCCAGCTCGGAAAGCCAATACCGCAAGGCGGTCGGTTACCTGAATTCCTATCTGAACCGGCTGGGTGACAACGACCAGTCGGACGCGCAGTTCTATACCCGCGCCGACAACCTGGCCAAATATCTCGACCAGGCTTCGATCCGCCTGGGTTCGCTGTCGCAGCGCCTTTCGGCCAGTGTCGGCCAGGTTCGCCTGGATACCGACCTGGCCGGCGACCGCAATGCGCAGCAGTCCAAGCCCGGCGAAAGCCCGCGCCTGGTGCAGACGCCGTGGAACCAGATCGACGATGTGTTCTACGAAGCGCGCGGCTATACCTGGGCGCTGCTGCAGCAGCTGCACGCGATGCAGCGCGATTTCGAACCGGTGCTGGTCAACAAGAATGCGAGAGTCAGCCTGCAGCAGGTGGTGCGCGAACTGGAAGAGGCACAGAACGGACTGGGTTCACCGGTCGTGCTCAACGGTTCGCCGTTCGGCTTCTTCGCCAACCATTCGCTGGTAATGGCCAACTACGTCTCGCGCGCGAATACGGCAGTGCTGGAGCTGGCGGAATTGCTGCGCAGCGGTTGACGGGCGGCCCGGCCAGGGAAATGAAAAAGGCGGCCTTGGCCGCCTTTTTCATTGATGGTTTTTTGCGGCGTTCAGCCGTTTTCGTCCTGGTCGGCCTGATAGCGGGCAATGCCGTCCAGTACGTCTTTCTTGGCCCCTTCCGCGCCGTCCCAGCCTTCGACCTTGACCCACTTGCCCTTTTCCAGGTCTTTGTAGTGCTCGAAGAAGTGGCCGATGCGTTCCAGCCAGTGCGCCGAAACCTGCTTGATGTCTTCGATATGGGCATAGCCGGCGAAGACCTTGGAAATCGGCACCACCACCAGCTTTTCGTCGCTGCCGGCCTCGTCGGTCATGCGCAGCACGCCGACCGGACGGCAACGGATGACCGCGCCGGGCACCAGCGGCAGCGGCAGGATCACCAGCGCGTCGAGCGGGTCGCCGTCGCCGCCGAGGGTATTCGGCACGTAGCCGTAGTTGCAGGGGTAGCGCATCGGGGTGGACAGCACGCGGTCGACGAAAATGGCGCCGCTGGCCTTGTCCACCTCGTATTTCACCGGTTCCGCATCCTTGGGAATTTCGATGATGACGTTGATTTCGTGCGGCACATCTTTGCCGGTCGGAACGCGGTCCAGGCCCATTGCAGTATCCAGGTTTAGGCCCCGGGCGGGGCAGAAGGGCGCGAAGGATAAGACAAAACCCTTGTGCAACGCACCAAACCCGGGCGGCCGGCTTATGCCGCAAAAGAAAAAGCCCCGCCGTTGCGGGGCTTTTTCGTGACGCGGTGGAGCGGTGTTGCGGCTCAGCTGGACATCTTCACCAGCAGCGGAACCAGCAACAGGGCGACGATGTTGATGATCTTGATCAGCGGGTTGATCGCGGGGCCAGCCGTATCCTTGTACGGATCGCCGACGGTATCGCCGGTGACGGCGGCCTTGTGCGCATCCGACCCCTTGCCGCCGTGATGGCCGTCCTCGATGTACTTCTTGGCGTTGTCCCAGGCGCCGCCGCCGGTGGTCATGGAAATCGCCACGAACAGGCCGGTGACGATGGTGCCGATCAGCAGGCCGCCCAGGGCTTCCGGTCCGAGCAGGAAGGCGACAAGCACCGGTGCTGCCACGGGCAGCAGCGACGGGATCATCATTTCCTTGATCGCCGCCTTGGTCAGCATGTCGACCGCGCGGGAGTAGTCGGGCTTGGCCGTGCCTTCCATGATGCCGGGGATTTCGCGGAACTGGCGCCGTACTTCCTCGACCACGGCACTGGCGGAACGACCGACCGCCTCCATGGCCATGGCGCCGAACAGGTAGGGAATCAGGCCGCCCAGGAACAGGCCGATGATGACCAGATGATTGGACAGGTCGAACGAGACGATCTTGCCCGCTGCCTCCAGGTTATGCGTGTAGTCGGCGAACAGCACCAGCGCGGCGAGGCCGGCCGAGCCGATGGCATAGCCCTTGGTAACCGCCTTGGTGGTATTGCCGACGGCGTCCAGTGGATCGGTCACCGCACGGACTTCCGGCGGCAGTTCGGCCATCTCGGCAATGCCACCGGCGTTGTCGGTGATCGGGCCGTAGGCGTCCAGCGCGACGATCATGCCGGCCATGGACAGCATGGAGGTGGCGGCGATGGCGATGCCGTACAGGCCGCCCAGCGTATGCGCGCCCCAGATCGAGGCACAGACCGCCAGTACCGGCCAGGCGCAGGACTTCATCGAAATGCCGATGCCGGCAATGATGTTGGTTGCGTGGCCGGTGGTCGAGGCCTTGGCCACATGGCGTACGGGGCCATATTCGGTTGCGGTGTAGTACTCGGTGATCACGACCATGGCTGCCGTCAGGGCCAGGCCGATCAGGGCGCAGCCGTAGATTTTCAGCGGCCCGACCACGGCCGTGGCCATGAAGGCGGTGGTGATCGGATAGAACGCGATGGCCGCCAGCACGCCGGAGACGATCACGCCGGCATACAGCGCATTCATGATCTTCGCGCCGGGCTTGGTCTTGACGAAGAACGTGCCGATGATCGACGCAATGATGGAAACGCCGCCGAGCACCAGCGGATACAGCGCAGCGCTGGCCGCATCGATGCCGATCTTGGCCGCCATAATGCCGCCGAGCAGCATGGTGGCGATCACGGTGACGGCATAGGTTTCGAACAGGTCGGCCGCCATGCCGGCGCAGTCGCCGACGTTGTCGCCGACATTGTCGGCAATCACCGCCGGATTGCGCGGATCGTCTTCGGGGATGCCGGCCTCGACCTTGCCGACCAGGTCGGCGCCGACGTCGGCGCCCTTGGTGAAGATGCCGCCGCCGAGGCGGGCGAAGATGGAAATGAGCGAGGAGCCGAAGGCCAGGCCGACCAGCGCGTGCAGGGCGTCGGCGACGCTGTAGCCGAGCTTGAGCAGAACGGCGTAGTAGCCGGCCACGCCGAGCAGGCCCAGTCCGACCACCAGCATGCCGGTGATCGCACCGCCGCGGAAGGCGACGTCGAGCGCGGCGCTGATGCCATGCCGGGCTGCCTCGGCGGTACGCACATTGGCGCGCACCGAGATATTCATGCCGATGTAGCCGGCCAGGCCGGACAGCACTGCGCCCAGGGCGAAACCGATGGCGGTAGACCAGGCCAGGGCGAAGCCCATGATCACGAACAGCACGACACCGACCACGCCGATGGTCGCGTATTGCCGATTCAGATAAGCGCGCGCGCCCTGCTGGATGGCCGCCGCGATTTCCTGCATGCGTTCATTGCCGGCGGGCTTGGCCAGGATCCAGTTGATCGACCACCAGCCATACAGCAGTGCCAGCACCGCACACGCCAAGGCAATCCACAAACCGTACTGTTGCAGCATCGAACCCTCCCGTCCTAACTCAACTACCGAAATACTTGAGCGGACCGCCGTGGGAACGGCGTTCGACCAGCCGGACCAGCAGTACCGTACCGCCTCTGCGCAACAGCGGCGGCCAGCTTCCGGACACGAACTCTCCCCTGTTCGCTACCCCATCCCCTGGGAATGGCGAACCTGACGGAACACTCAAGCGGAAGTACAGCAGACCTACCGGCCGAGTATAGCCACGGATTGCGCTTGTGGTTTTTTGCGCTGCAATACAAAAGCCGCTGCCGTCCAGCCCGCAGTGCCATTCGGTTTTGCTGTTCCTGGCGCTTTGCACAAGTACACCCGCTGCGCAGACGGCGGGACTTGAGTCGGACCGATAGCCGGTCCGGCGTTGACGCAAGGCAGATCCGGATGAGCTGGGGTCAGTTGCTGTTTTCGTTCCGCGGACGGGTGAATCGGACGGTGTTCTGGCTGTTCGGCGTCGTGCTGCTGGTGTTGTTCGGCCTGCTCGAATGCATCGCTGTGATGAGCGGCGAAAAGGCCCAGGCGGGCATGGGCATCGTCGACCTCGTGACCGCGTTGTTCTGGCTGCTGGTGGTCTGGCCGTCGTTGGCAGTGACCGCCAAGCGCTGGCATGACGTGGATATGTCCGGCTGGTGGATGCTGCTCGGTGCCATTCCTTTCGTCGGCGGATTGATCGCCGTGGCATTCACCGGCTTCGTGCCTGGCACGCCACGGGCCAACCGCTTCGGCCAGCCATGCTGAGGCGGTACCCGCCTGGCGCGGCCGCCGGGGCGGCGGCAAGACAGCCCGTTCGTTCTGCCCTTCCCTGGCGTTTGTTAGGGGGAACCCGGCATTTCAGGCACAGACACTGCCGCCCGCCGGGCGTTTCCACTCAACGGAGGTCAGTCATGAACTGGGGGCAACTGCTGTTTTCGTTCGATGGTCGCGTCGGTCGCGGCGTGTATTGGGGTTTCACCGTTGCGGTGCTCGTGCTGTTTGGCCTGCTCGCCGGGGTGATGTTCATGACCACGGACATGAGCAATCCGCAGGCCGGATCGGGCCTGGGCGGAATTTTGATGGGACTCGCCGGACTGGCCGTCATCTGGCCGGCCCTGGCCATCCAGGCCAAGCGCTGGCATGACGTGGACAAATCTGCCTGGTGGATCCTGATCGGCCTGGTGCCGGCAGTGGGCGGCCTGATCGCACTGGTCTTCAACGGCTTCCTGCCGGGTACGCCGGGGCCGAATCGTTTCGGCAATGCCAGCTGAGTAACGCGGCCGGCATCCGCCAGCGCCAGCCGGGGGTGCGCTGGCGGATGCCGCGACTGCGATGCGTTTACTTGTCGGCGATGACGTACTCAGGCAATTTTTTCGCCACGAGCATTTTTTTCAGCCGCACATATTTCGGCAGGCCGTCCTTGGCGTACGGCGGATAGGCTTCGCCGCGGATCAGCGGTTCCAGGTAGCTGCGCGCCGCTTCGGTAATGCCGTAGCCGTCCTTGCGGATGTAGCTCTTCGGCAGCTTCTTTTCGTGGTTGGCTACCTTGGACAGCGGCGCTGCCTCGATTTTCCAGCGGTAGGGCGCGTCCGAGGTGCGCTTGATCACCGGCATGCTGGCGTTCTTGCCGGCCAAGGCCATTTCCACCGCGGCCTTGCCTACGGCAGTGGCGTGGTCGAAATCGGTCTGCGAGGCGATATGCCGGGCCGAGCGCTGCAGATAGTCCGGCAGTGCCCAATGGTATTTGTAGCCCAGCTTGCTCTTGACCAGCTGCGCCAGTACCGGTGCCAGTCCGCCGAGCTGGCTGTGGCCGAACGCATCGCGCGTGCCGGCTTCGGCGAGGAATTCGCCGGCGGCGTTCTTCAGCCCTTCCGAGGCGACGACGGTGCAATAGCCGACGCGTTCCACCGTGGCCTTGACCTTGGCCAGGAAGGCGTCTTCGTCGAAGGCGATTTCCGGGAACAGGATCAGGTGCGGCGGCTCGTCGGCGTTCTTCGCCGCCAGGCCGGCGGCGGCGGCAATCCAGCCGGCGTGACGGCCCATTACTTCCATGATGAAGACTTTGGTCGAAGACTCGGCCATGGACTCGACGTCGTAGCCCGCTTCGAGAATGGACAGCGCGGTGTACTTGGCCACCGAGCCAAAGCCGGGGCAGCAGTCGGTCACGGCGAGGTCGTTGTCGACTGTCTTGGGCACGCCGATGCAGGTCAGCGGATAGTCCAGCGCCTGGGCGATCTGCGAGATCTTGTGTGAGGTGTCGGCGGAATCGTTGCCGCCGTTGTAGAGGAAATAGCGGATGTCGTGGGCGCGCAGTACGTCGATCAGGCGTTCGTACTGGGCGCGGCTCTGTTCCAGCGATTTCAGCTTGAAGCGGCAGGAGCCGAAGGCGCCGCCGGGGGTGTGGCGTAATGCCGCAATGGCCGCAGCGCTTTCCTTGCGTGTGTCGATCAGCTCTTCGCGCAGCACGCCGATGATGCCGTTGCGTCCGGCCAGTACCGGTACGCCGTTGGCGCGCGCTGTCTCGATCACCGCGGCAGCAGTGGCGTTGATCACGGCGGTTACGCCGCCGGACTGGGCATACAAGAGCTTGCCTTGACGCATGAGGAACTCCTTGACGGGCCACGCAAGGCGGCCGGATTGCGGGGGTGAGCAGGATTTTGCCGAGGCTGGTGCGGCTGCCGCAGGGCGATCTGGCGGTGCCGGCCGGCACTGGCGGTTGTTTGACTAACCGGGTGGCGCCCGTTAGCGTTCGCGCCAGAGTCTAACCTAGGCCCGGTCCGCCGCGGCCTCTCCAGGAAACCATCCATCCATGCGTATCGTGCTACTCGGGGCGCCCGGTTCGGGCAAGGGCACCCAGGCGGGTCTGCTGAAGGCCGAATTGAACATTCCGCACATTTCCACTGGTGACTTGCTGCGTGCTGCCGTAGCCGCCGGCTCGCCGCTGGGGCTCAAGGCCAAGGCCGTCATGGATGCAGGCCAGCTGGTGTCCGACGACATTGTGCTGGGCATGCTGGAAGAGCGCCTGGCCCAGTCCGACGCCCGCGCGGGTTTCATCCTCGATGGCTACCCGCGCAACCTGGCCCAGTGCGAAGCGCTGGAACGGCTGCTTGAGCGCCTGCAGCAGCCGGTCGACGTTGCCTTGCAACTGGTCGTGCCCAGCGAGCATATCGTCGAACGCCTGGCCGGTCGCGCCGCCGATCAGGGGCGCAAGGACGATACGCCGGAAACCGTGCGCGAGCGCCTGCGTGTCTATGCAGAACAGACCGCGCCAGTAGCCGGTTTCTACGAAGGCAAGGGACGCCTGACCGTGCTCGACGGCGTCGGCGAACTGTCCGACGTTTTCCAGCGCATTCTGTCGGCATTGCCGCGCAAAGCGGCCTGAGCGCCGCACGACGTTTGCCCCGTCCGGGCGACAGCTGCTTCTGGCCGCTGCAGCCTGGATGACGGAACGGGACTGCCCATGCCTGAATTCCTGTTGATCCTGCGCGATATCGTGCTGTTGCGGCGCGGGCCGCAGGAGCTGCCGCATTCACCGCGTTTGTTGCTGACGGTAACGGTGGCGACGATCGTCTTTTCAGGCCTGGCCAACGCGCTGCTCGGCGATGCAGCCGACATGGCCATGTTACGCACGGCTGTCGGCGTCGGCTTGAGCCTGGGCGTGCTCCACCTCGTGCTCATGACCAAGCAATTGCAGGCGCGTTTCGTCCAGACGGCCTTGGCCAGTGTGTTGGTCGCGGCGGTGGCCGCCGTACTGCTACTGCCGGTGCTGGCCATGTCGGGCCCGTTGCCGACGCCGGAAACCAAGCCCGAAACGGTCACCGGCGTGCAGTTGCTGACCATGCTGGTGATCTCGGCGATCGGCCTGTGGAAGTTCGTCGTCGACGCGCACATCCTTCGCCACGCGCTGGAAGTCCGTTTCGTGCTGGCGCTGCTGATCGCATTTGCCATGGAGTTCGCCGTCGCCGTGATGCTCGTCGCCCTGTTCGGCAAATCGGTCGCCGGAGCCTGACCATGCATCTGCATATCCTCGGCATCTGCGGCACGTTCATGGGTGGCCTCGCGGCGCTGGCGCGCGAACTCGGGCATACGGTGGAAGGTTCCGACCAGAACGTCTATCCGCCCATGAGCACGCAATTGGAACAGCTCGGCATTGCACTCAAGCCGGGCTACAGCGCCGGGCACCTGCAGCCAGCGCCGGACCAGGTCGTGGTCGGCAATGCGCTGTCGCGCGGCAATGCAGCGGTGGAGTATTTCCTCGATGCGCGCCTGGCGTATATCTCGGGGCCGCAATGGCTGGGCGAACAGGTACTGGCCCGGCGCCAGGTGTTCGCGGTTGCCGGCACCCACGGCAAGACCACGACGACGGCGATGCTTGCCTTCATCCTCGATGCCTGTGGCCGCGAGCCGGGTTTCCTGATCGGCGGCGTACCACAGAATTTCGCTGTGTCAGCCCGGCTGGGCCGCGGCGAGGCGTTCGTGATCGAGGCCGACGAATACGATACGGCCTTCTTCGACAAGCGATCCAAGTTCGTCCACTACCGGCCGCAGATTGCCATTTTGAACAATCTGGAGTTCGACCACGCGGATATTTTTCCCGATGTGGCCGCGATCCAGCGCCAGTTCCATCATCTGGTGCGCACCGTGCCCGGCAACGGCCGTCTTGTCGTCAATGCCGAAGACGAATACCTGTCCGAGGTGCTGGCACAGGGTTGCTGGAGTCCGGTCACGCGCTTCGGCATGGACAGCGGTGACTGGCAGGCGCGCCTGAGCAGTGCCGATGGCTCGGCCTTCCACGTCGTTGCCGACGGTGTGGATCACGGCGAAGTGCGCTGGGGGCTGATCGGGCGGCACAACGTGATGAACGCGCTGGCGGCGCTGGCTGCCGCGGCGGCGGCCGGCGTGGATACGCACCAGGCGATTGCCGCATTGGCCGGGTTTCGCAGTGCGCGGCGCCGACTGGAACTGATCGGCCGACCTGGCGACATCGCGATCTACGACGATTTCGCCCATCACCCGTCGGCGATAGCAACGACCCTGGCTGGCTTGCGTGCCCGTGTCGGCACGGCGCGCATCCTGGTCGGCCTGGAGCCGCGGTCCAACTCCATGCGTCTGGGCGCACATGCGGACGAACTGGCGCCGTCGTTGCGCGATGCCGATGCGATCGTGCTGCTGCAGCGGTCGGAATTGCCCTGGGATGCGGGCCGGGTAACTGCCGCACTCGATGGCCGCGGCGAAACGGCCGCCAGCGTCGATGCGCTGCTACAGCGCCTGCGCGTGCAGGCGCTGCCTGGCGACCATGTCGTATTCATGTCCAACGGCGGTTTCGACAATGCGCCGCGGCGCTTCGCCGCGCTGGTCGAGACAGGACACTAGGCAGCCCGGCGCTTGCCGTACTGCCTCCTGCTGGCACTACACTGTGATCGTGGCCATGGACGATATTCCGCTGTTTCCACTCAACGCCGTGCTGTTTCCCGGCGGCCAGCTGTCGCTGCGCATTTTCGAGCCGCGCTATCTGGACCTGGTGCGCGAATGCAGTCGCAGTGGCAGCGGTTTCGGGGTGTGCCTGATTCTTGCGGGGCGCGAAGCCGGTGATCCGGCCACGCCGGCGGCGGTAGGAACCCTGGCCCAGATCGAAGATTTCTACTCGCTGCCCGACGGCCTGCTCGGCATTCGTGCGCGCGGCAGCCGGCGTTTCCGCGCCACTACCACTCGGGTGCGCGACAACGGGCTGGTACATGGT
This sequence comes from Tahibacter aquaticus, assembly GCF_004363655.1. GTDB lineage: Bacteria > Pseudomonadota > Gammaproteobacteria > Xanthomonadales > Rhodanobacteraceae > Tahibacter > Tahibacter aquaticus. The sequence continues at coordinate 8,818 of NZ_SNZH01000013.1, read as the reverse complement.
TGCGTGAGCTGGCTGGAGCATGAGCCCAGCCTTGAATTGCCGCCCGAATACGGCCTGCTCGCGGTCATTCTCGAACGCCTGCTGGAGCAGGTCGGTGGCGAGCACGCCAAGGCCGATCGCCGCTGCTTCGACGACGCGAGCTGGGTCGGTTTTCGCCTGGCCGAACTGCTGCCGGTGGAAATGGCCGAGCGCCAGCAATGGCTGCAGATGACCGATTCCTTGCAGCGTCTGGACGGACTTATGCGCTGCATGCCGCGTTTCCAGGCGGTTTAGCTTGCTGTGGTCAGGTGACTCGCCGATCCTGACCAGCCCCGGATTGCGCGACGAGAACGCCCCATGAGTCATCTGAAAGGCCGCACCTTATTCATTACCGGCGCCTCGCGCGGCATCGGCCTGGCGATTGCCAAGCGTGCGGCGCGCGATGGCGCGAATATCGTCATCGCGGCCAAATCCAGCGTGGCCAATCCCAAGCTGCCTGGCACCATCTATACCGCAGCTGCGGAAATCGAGGCGGCGGGCGGCAAGGCCTTGCCGCTCAAGGTCGACGTGCGCGAAGAAGGCGAAGTACAGGCTGCCGTGGCCCAGGCGGTGGAGCGCTTCGGCGGCATCGACATCCTGGTCAACAACGCCAGCGCAATCTGGCTGGCCGGCCTGTCCGGTACGCCAATGAAACGCTACGACCTGATGCATCAGGTGAATGTGCGCGGCAGCTATCTGTGCACCCAGGCCTGCCTGGGCGCGTTGAAAAAATCGCTGAATCCTCATGTGCTGATGCTGGCGCCGCCGCTGAACATGGCGACGAAATGGTTCCAGCACCACACCGCCTACACCATGTCCAAATACGGCATGAGCATGGCCGCGTTCGGCCTGGCCGCGGAACTGGCCAAGGACGGCATCGCGGTCAATGCGCTGTGGCCGCGCACGGTCATCGATACCGCCGCGCTGTCCATGCTGGGCGGCCTGGCGCGGCCGGAAAACTGCCGCAAGCCTGAGATCATGGCCGATGCGGCACATTGGATCCTGACCCAGCCGGCGCGTCAGCTGAGCGGCCAGTTCCTGCTCGACGAAGAGGCGCTGAAGCGGGCGGGCGTCAAGGATTTCAGCCACTACGCTGTGGCGCCGGGCAAGACCTTGCTGCCGGACTTGTTCCTGGACTGATCCGCCCCCACCGCTCACCCGGTCGTTTTCTGGAGCAAGCCAATGCGATACCTGCATGCCATGGTGCGAGTGCGCGATCTCGACGCCAGTCTGCGTTTCTTTCGCGATGCGCTGGGCCTGGTCGAGACCCGGCGCAGGGACTACCCGCAAGGGCGATTCACCCTGGTCTACCTCGGCGCGCCGGACAACCCCGCGGCCGAAGTCGAGCTGACCTACAACTACGACGACGAGGATTACGGCAGTGCGCGCAACTTCGGCCATCTCGCCTTCGCTGTCGACGACATCTACGCCGCCTGCGAACGTCTGCAGCAGCATGGCGTGATCATCAACCGCCCGCCGCGGGACGGCCGCATGGCCTTCGTGCGTTCGCCCGACCAGATCTCGATCGAGCTGTTGCAGAACGGCGATGCGCTGCCGCCGCGCGAACCCTGGGCTTCGCTGCCGAATATCGGCGCCTGGTAGCGCACGCGAAACGGCAGCAGCGCGGCCCCTAGCTGGGCTGCGCTGCTGCCCGCAATGCCTGGTCGAGATCGGCAATCAGGTCGTCGGCGTGTTCGATGCCGACAGACAGGCGCAGCAGATCCTGCGGCGAGAACGGATTCGGTCCTTCCACCGACGCGCGGTGCTCGATCAGGCTTTCGCAGCCGCCGAGGCTTGTGGCGTTGTGGATAAGTTTTAATTGACCGGCGACGGCAAGCGCCGCTTCGCGCCCGCCGGCAACGTGAAAGCTCAGCATGGCGCCGAAATCGCGCATCTGCCGTGTGGCCACCGCATGGCCCGGGTGATCGGGCAGTCCTGGATAATTCACGGCCCGTACCTGCGCATGGGTGGCCAGGAATTCCGCCACGCGCCGAGCATTGGCGCAGTGCCAGCTCATGCGCGCGGGCAGGGAACGCAGTCCGCGCAAGGTCAGCCAGGCGTTGAACGGCGACAGCACTCCGCCGGTGACATGGCGCCGGTGGGCGATCTGCTCGTACAGGTCGGCCTTGTGCGCGAAAACCAGGGCACCGCCCATCACGTCGCTGTGGCCGCCGAAATATTTGGTCGTCGAATGCATGACCACGTCGGCCCCCAGGCCCAGTGGCTGCTGCAAGGCCGGCGTGGCGAATGTGTTGTCGCAGAACAGCAAAGCGCCATGGGCACGGGTCAGTGTGGCAATAGCGGCAATATCGGCAACCTGCAATTGTGGATTCGATGGCGTCTCCAGCCACACGGCACGCACATTGCCGCCCAGCGCCGCCGCCACGGCAGCGGCATCGCCGGTATCCACGGCGACGGCTTCGATGCCGCGCAGGGGCAGAAATTCGAGTGCCAGGACACGCAGGCCGGTATAGCAGTCGCGGGGAATCAGCACGCGCGAACCGTTCGGCAGCGATTCCAGCAAGGCGCTCATGGCCGCCATGCCGGAACCAAAGGCGAGCGCGGCTTCGCCCTGTTCCAGTGCGGCCAGCGCAGTCTCCAGGCGATCCTGGGTCGGATTGCCTTCGCGCACGTATTCGAAGCCGGCAATGCGTTCGCCGGCAGGTCCATGGCGGAACGTGGTGGCAAGGTGGATTGGCGGCGCGATCGCGCCGGTTTCGGCATCGGGTTCGCCGCCCGCATGGACGGCCAGGGTTTCGAAGCGCATGAGCGGAATTCCTAGGGCGGAAACGCGTTCGAGTGTGGTGTGCCCAGGGTCAAAAGACAAAGGTCCAATCCGCGTGCAGGCGCTGACCGAATGGCCTGTTTACTGCGCATAATGTGCCGATTGCATCGAAGCCGGAGTCGCCGTGAGCACTGTTCCCTCGCCTGAAACCGCCGCCCTGCTGGAGCGGGCCGACCGTTACTACGTCAGCGTGTACCAGCCGCGGCGCATCGTGCTGGAGCGCGGCCAGGGTTCGCGCCTATGGGACAGTGAAGGTCGCGATTACGTCGATTTCGGCGCCGGCATCGCCGTCAATTCGCTCGGTCATGCCGATCCTGAGCTGATCGCCGCGCTGACGACCCAGGCGGCCAAGCTGTGGCATACCAGCAATGTCTTTGTCAGCGAGCCTCCGCTGCGGCTGGCGCAGGAACTGGTGGAGGCGTCGGGTTTTGCACAACGGGTATACCTGTGCAATTCGGGCACTGAAGCGAACGAGGCGGCCATCAAGCTGGTGCGCAAGTGGGCCGCGGCGAACGGACGCGAACCGCAGCGGCGCGTGATCCTGACTTTCCACGGTTCCTTCCACGGCCGCACCCTGGCCGCGGTTACCGCGACGGCGCAACCCAAGTATCAGCAGGGCTATGAACCGCTGCCGGGCGGTTTCCGCCATTGCGACTACAACGACCTGGCGGCGGTGGAAACTGCCATGGCCGCGGGCGACGTGGCTGCGGTGCTGGTCGAACCGGTGCAAGGCGAGGGCGGCGTCGTGCCGGCGGCCGAGGGTTTCCTGGCCGGCCTGCGTGCCTTGTGCGATCGGCATCAGGCGTTGCTGGTCTTCGACGAAATTCAATGCGGCATGGGCCGCAGCGGCAAGCTCTGGGCCTGGCAGCAGGACGGCGTGGCACCGGATGTGCTGAGCACGGCCAAGGCGTTGGGTGCAGGTTTTCCGATCGGCGCGCTACTGGTCGGCGAGCGTGCCGCGGAGGTGTTCCAGTTCGGCAGCCATGGCACGACCTTCGGCGGTAATCCACTGGCTGCGGCAGTGGCGCGTGTAGCGCTGCGGCGGCTGTCTGCCAACGACTTGCTGGAGAATGTGGCGACGCAGGCGGCTGCACTGCGCCGCGGCCTGGCCGCGCTGAACGATCGCCTCGGCCTGTTCGAGCTCGTGCGTGGCCGTGGCCTGATGCTGGGCGCGGTACTGGCCCAGCCCTGGAAGGGCAAGGCCGGCGCGATGCTCGATTTTGCCGCGGGCCGCGGCCTGCTGCTGTTGCAGGCAGGCCCGGACGTGCTGCGTTTCGTGCCGGCGCTGAACATCGGTGCGGCCGACATCGAGGCCGGCCTGGCGCGCCTTGGCGAGGCGCTGGGCGATTTCCTGGCGGCTCAGTCCTGACGGGCTTCGCGCAGCGCGTCGCGCGCGGCTCGCAAGGTTTCGCCGATGACATCGTCGTTGTGTGCGCTGGAGAGGAAGCCAGCCTCGAACGCCGACGGCGCCAGATAGACGCCACGCTGCAACATACCGTGGAAGAAGCGGTTGAACAGCGCGGTATCGCAGGCGGTGGCCTGAGCGAAGGTTTCCACGGTCTGGTCAGTGAAAAACAGGCCGAACATGCCGGTGACGCGGTTGGTCGTCATCGGCACGCCCAATTCGACGGCGATGGCGCGCAGGCCGTCGGTCAGTACGCGCGTCTTGCGATCGATTTCGGCGTAGAAGCCTGGCGTCTGGATCAGTTCCAGCATGGCCAGGCCGGCGGCCATGGCCACCGGATTGCCGGACAGGGTGCCGGCCTGGTAGACCGGACCGCTGGGGGCGATTTGCTGCATGATCTCGCGCCGTCCGCCGTAGGCACCGACGGGCATGCCGCCGCCGATGATTTTGCCGAAGGTGGAAAGGTCCGGCGTGATGCCGTAAAGCGCCTGGGCGCCGCCGAGGGCGACGCGGAAACCTGTCATCACCTCGTCGAAGATCAGCAGGGTGCCGTGGCGGGTACACAGTTCGCGCAGTCCGGCCAGATAGCCTGGGCGCGGCGGTATGCAGTTCATATTGCCGGCGACCGGCTCGATGATCAGTCCGGCGATGTCCGGGCCCTGCTCGGCAAACAGGGCTTCGGCAGCGGCTAGGTCGTTGTAAGGCAGGGTGAGGGTCAGATCGGCCAGGCCGGCCGGCACGCCGGGTGAGGTCGGTACACCGAAGGTCAGCGCGCCCGAGCCGGCCTTGACCAGGAACGCGTCGCCATGGCCGTGATAGCAGCCCTCGAACTTCACGATCTTGTTGCGTCCGGTATAGCCGCGCGCCAGGCGGATCGCGGCCATGGTCGCCTCGGTGCCGGAATTGACCATGCGTACCATCTCGACCGAGGGCAGCAGCCGCGTGATGGTTTCGGCCATGGTCACCTCGGCCGGGCAGGGCGTGCCGAAGGAAAGGCCTTGCCCGATCGCGTCGGCCACCGCCTGGCGTACCAGCGGATGATTGTGGCCGACGATCATCGGCCCCCAGGAGCCGACATAGTCGATATAGCGCTTGCCTTCCACATCCCACAGGTATGGGCCGTCAGCGCGCGCGGTGAAAAACGGTTCGCCGCCGACAGATTTGAACGCGCGTACCGGTGAGTTCACGCCACCGGGCATGAGCTGGCGGGCGCGTTCGAACAAGGCGTGGTTGCTGGTCATGCGGATTCGTTCCGGAAAGAAGAGAACAGGGGTTGGAAGCGGCGCGCAGCTGCAGCGATGTCGGCTGCGCCGAACACGTCGCTGATCACGGCAAGATAGTCGGCGCCGGCGGCGATCAGCGGAGCGGCATTGTCGGCCCTGATGCCGCCGATGGCCACTCGCGGCAGGCCCAGCGCAGCGCTGTCGCGCAGCAGTTCCAGCTTGGCGCGCCGCGCTTTCGGCTTGGTCGGTGACGGAAAAAAAGCACCGAAGGCAAGATAGTCGGCTCCTGCGGCCGCAAGCGTGCGGGCGCGCTCAAGATCGTCGTAGCAGGAAACGCCGATCAGCGCGTCAGCGCCGAGCCGGGCGCGCGCGGCGGCAATCGCGCCGTCATCCTCGCCCAGATGGACAGCGCGGGCGCCGCAGGCCAGTGCCAGCTCGACATCGTCGTTGATCACCAGCAGCGCGTCGTAGTTCTCGCACAGCAAGCTCAGCGCCTGCGCTTCCGCGCGGCGGCGCAGAGAATCGGCGGTCTTGTCGCGGTACTGCAGCATTACCGCGCCGCCACGCAATGCGCTGGCCGCGGCCTCGACGAGATCCGGCCGCGGACCGTCAGTGATGGCGTACAGGCCCGGCCGGGGCAACAGCGGATGGCGGCGTGGCACGGCAGTTGCTCCGGCGGCGGCAAGGCCGATGATTCTGGCTGATTTGTAGCCGGGTGCATCACGCTGCGACAATGCGCGCCCTCTTTCGCCAGGCCCGCGTAACCATGTCCGCAGCTCAGCCAGAAGCCCCCTATCGCACCTTCATGTGTGTCGTTTGCGGATACCTCTACAACGAAGCGGAAGGTTGGCCGGCCGACGGCATTGAGCCTGGCACGCGTTGGGAAGACGTCCCGGATACCTGGACCTGCCCCGACTGCGGCGTGACCAAGTCGGATTTCGAAATGGTCGAGGTCGGCTGAAAAGTTCGGCCGTCCGCCCGCTCAGTGCAGGCGCTCGGCCTTGGCTGCGCTGGCAATCATCAATGCCAGCACGGCGTCGCGGTCTTCGGCCTGGGGCGCTAGCGCCAGATAGCGTTTGAAGTCGTCGCGCGCTGCGGTGTGATGGCCGAGCTTGAGGTACAGGTTACCGCGTTCGCGGAATTCGGCCACAGAGAACGGATCCAGCGTGATGATGCGCGCGGTGCAGCGCAAGGCCTTGTCCCAGGCTTCGTGTTCCAGATAGCCCACGCGCAGATTGCGCAGCATGCGCGTGACGATGGCGCGGTGTGTGGCCGGTTCCAGCAAATTCGCCAGGCGCTGGTCGTCGATATCCCGCGCCGACAGCTCGCTACGGGCGCGCCGGCGCAGCTCCGGCAGGTCCAGTGTGCGGCCGCGGTGGAACGGGTCCAGTACCACGATGCCGTCGGCCAGGGGCATGCGTACCAGGAAGTGTCCGGGGAAAGAGACGCCTTCCAGCGGCAGGTCAAGCCGCTGCGCCAGGGTGATCTGCACTATCGCCAATGAGATCGGGTTGCCCAGGCGCCGGTCCAGCACCTCGTTGAGGTAGCTGTTGCGTGGATCGAAGTAGTTGTGCTCGTCGCCCTTGAAGCCCAGTTCTTCGAACAGAAAGCTGTTCAGCCGGCTCAGGCGCGAGGCCTCGTCGGCGTGGAAAGGTAGTTGTTGATCGAGGCGCTGGGCGTAGTCATCAATGCGGCGCTCGTAGTCGACGCAGTCCAGGGCGGGGTATTCGTCCTTGGCGACCAGCAGTGCCGCGGAAAGCAGGGAAATATCGTGATCGGCCGCGTGTTGCAGGCCCAGCCATGGATCGTTCATTCGACGCCTCCGGCAGCACGACAGAATGGTAACTCATGCCCCCGTCTGTGCCAGGGGCAGCGTCATGATTCCGCCATGGGTGCGACAGCAGCTCGGCACGACGGCGTGCGTCAATAGACCGGCATCCACCAGGGGTGTAAATCGATGGCCAAGCTCATGAAAGTGTTTGTGCCGCTGACAGACGACGAGCTGTACGCCTTGTTGGCCGCTTCGGTGAGGCTGGTGCCTTACCAGGCCGGCTTGCCTTGTCACCATGCGCTGGAACAGACGGGAAAGATCTCAGATTCCCCAACGGCCACGCCCGCAAGCGCCGATCAGCGATGGAATTCCAGTTTGTCGCCTACCTTGACGCCTAGCTTGTCGGCCATGCCGGCGTTGAGTTCCAGCACGTACTGTGCCGGCGCGCTGGTGGGGTAAGACGGGCAGGGATCCGCTTTGCATGGCGGCACGTCGGTCTGGGCCGAGACCAGCCTGAACTTGCTGTCGAAATAAAGAATATCGAGTGGGATCAGGGTGTTCTTCATCCAGAACGCCTGCATGGCCTCGTCGGGAAAGAGAAAGATCATGCCGCGGTCGGCGGCCATCTGTTCGCGGAACATCAGTCCTTGCATGCGCGCAGGATCATTGTCGGCCACTTCTACATAGAAGCTTTTGCCCTTGAGCACGACATAGGAGATGGCCTGGGCCTGGGCGCCTGAGCAGGCGACGAAACTCAATGCGGCCAGGGTCCGCAGGGTGCGACGAAACATGGAGGAGTCCTTCGAGAGGCTGCAGGCCACCGAACGTCGGTCAGCGTGAGCGCTGGTGTTGATCGATCAGGGTGGCGAGGGTGGAGAAATGTTCGGGCGACATGTCATAGAACTCGACACCGACGCGCCCGTTGACGATGTGCTGAACGAGAACGTCGGCGATAAATTCCGGCTGCCCGCTGAAACTGAGCACGATATTGACGCGGCTACCTTCCATCAGCGGCTGCGCATCCACCTGCTCCAGCATCGCGCCATTCACCGAAAGATCGAGAATCCGGCCCGGAATACCGCGTCCCGTGGATTGCAGGTAATAGATGCCTGCGGTTGCATAACGGGGTTCCTGGCGGCGATCGTCGTACAGTTCGCCCATGTCTCTAACCAGCTGGATAACGTCGCAGAATCGTAGCACAGCGTTGTTTCTGCACGTGGCGCCATGGAATGTCTGGCGCCCGGTGCGGGGCTTGGCAGCCCGGTTCGTGTTCCTGCAACTGTCAGTATGTACTTAGGTGGATAGTGCGTTACGGAGCTGGATTCTCGGCTGGACTGCAAGGCAGGCGCACTGCGTTTTCCTGCTCCGGTAAAAAACGTTCACTTGCCCCTTCCCAGGCAGAGCCTCGGGGCGTACTATTCGCGCCCCTTCGCTGAGGCGCAAGCCGAAGAGGAGGGGTCAGGTAGTGAAACCTGGTGCGGTTGATGCGGCGTTTTTGAGGTTGGTTTTCGGTGGAGTCGAAAGACGTTTGCCGGGGGTTGACGGAATCGAAAGCGGATGTATTATTCGCGGCCCTTCGCAGCGGTGGTTAAGCGGAGCGAGGGGTTGGGTAGCGA
>NZ_SNZH01000012.1 GCF_004363655.1 Tahibacter aquaticus | reverse complement strand
CGCTTCAACGTGACGGCGCCAGAAGGCTTCGGTCTTCGATGCTTGCACGCTTGGCGCTCCGAGAAGGTGAGCGACAAGCATTGCTCTGATGATCGGGTTCGAGAATGTGGCGGCGCCGGACGCTTACGAAATAGCTAGCAACGAGATGCGTACACGCATGAAGCGTTCTCCCTATGCCGACGATGATGTAAGTACTAGGCGGGAACGGGGTTGATTGACTTACACGACAAGTAAACTTAGGTCTTTGCGGCTATTCGAAGACAACCTTTAACTCGTAGCCTTTTCCAGTTGGCCAGTCGATTCTCAGAACTTCAACGGCCGCCGGCCCCACGGACTTAGTAATCATGGTTCCGTCCACGATTGCGCCACCGATCTCCTTCGGTAGCGGCATTCCGGTTGCTTTCGCGCTCAAGAGTTCTGCAGCCTTCAGAAGCTCGCGGTGAGCGAGGGCAGCGGAGTTTGAATCGTTGACATTGAGTACGAGCTTCGCTCGGCGTGCTGTGGTGGGCCCGCCGGCGACGTAGAAGGCAAGATTGTTTGCCAACGGAAAGCCGGTGCCGATTTCCTTGTAGGGAGACGAGCACCCGAACTCATTGTCGTACTGGTGCGTCCAGCCTCTTGTTGCCAGGCCGTGGCTGTTCAACAGGGAACAAGCGTTGGAGGGAGTGGTAACCAGAAGGGCCGCGTCGGCCGCCGCTGAAACCATCAAGATGACGAAAGCTGCAAGGTATGAGCGCACGATCACGACCTCCCGCATGGCTAGTGCCGGATTCGACCACCGCGCGACCGTCTACGTGTCGCTGGAAAACCCGGTTGCAGTTGATCCGAGTGGTTCATCGAAGTAACAGGAGGACTCTGCTTCGAGGAACGCACTCCTCTCACTTGTGCAGTTCGTCAGGGCCGCGGTGGGCTGTTGGCGCGCTTCTGCCCCTGCGCCTGCGGTGCGGGCGGAACGTCGCTAACCCCCCACGGCTTCCCATCCGCATCGAGATACAGCTTCTGCATCTCCTGCAAATTAAACGGCCGCGACCCGATGCGCCCGAAGATCGCAATCTGATTCCCGCTCTCATCCACGCCACGGTCGCGTTCAAGGCCACGCGACAGTGACAACGCCGCCTTGGCCGTCTCGCGCCAAGCAATCAACTGCGGCTTCGGATCCGGGCTGAACCCGTAGAACTTCGGCTGCGATTCCGGGCTGGTCAGCTGGATGACCTTCACGCCGTTCTTGCCGTCCGCCACGTAAGCAAACAGCGATGCGTTGGTGGTACCGACGATCACATCATTGGCGTCGTTGAGCTTGCCGCCGGCGTTGAACATTTCGTACAGCCTGGGCTGTTCGGGCTTGGTGATATCGACGATGGCCAGGCCCTCTGCACCGTTGGCGATGTAGGCGTAGGTGCGGGCGAGGTGCAGCTTTCTCGCGTCGCTCAGGCGCAGGAACGCGCTGGTGATTTCGCGCGCCTCGGCGGGCTTGGTGATGTCGATGACGTGCAGGCCGTCGGCGGCAGTGACGAAGGCGTAGCGGAACTGCACTTGCACGGCGCGGGCGTTGGCCATCGGCACGGTGGTGATGTGTCGCGGCTTGAGCGGGTCGGTCATGTCGAGCACGACGACGCCGGCGTCGGCGGTGACATAGAACGTAGTCCCGGCGATGGCGAGGTGTTTCGCACCGTTGAGTACGCCGCCGTCGTTCCACGTCGCGGCGCGGACGAGGTAGTTGTTGCGGAATTCGCCGTCGGCGAGCGTGTCGATGTCGGTGACGATGAGGCCTTCTTCGCTATCGGTGATGAACGCGTAGCGATAGAGCGGGTGCATCGCCTGTTCCTGGTTCGCGGCGATCTCTCTGGCTTTTTCGTTGCGTGCGAAGGACACGGGTTGCGTGGTGGCGAGCATCACGCAGGTGGCGTTCTTGCTCGCGATGCGGGTGTCCTGTCCGGCGGCGGAGGAGGGCGCGGTGATGATGCGTTGCGAGAAGCCTTTGTTGGCGATGCTGGCCACGTCGTAGACGCGCATGCCGGCCTTGCCTTCGGCGACGTAGAGGTATTCGCCGCGCAGTTGCAGGCAGCTGGCGGTGCCGGCGTTGTGTTCGTAGCTTTCCTGCAGGCGCTGGCCGGCTTTCTGGTGGTTGGCGAACCAGTCGGGGTAGGCGTAGCGCTGGAGATAACTGCCGATGACGGCTTGCGGTTCGTCCCACTCGGTGACGCGCACAGCGGCGATTTCGCCGTCGCCGCCGACCCAGGCGTTGAAGCCGACGAAGTCGACGAAGCGGGTGCCGAGCAATAGCGTCTGCGCGAGGATGGCGTTGTTGTCGTTGTCTTTGGACAGATGGCAGTCGGTGCAGGTCTTGGTTTCGGTCTTGCGCTCGGTATGCGGGTAGTGCGGCGCGAAGGCTTGCGAGGAATAACCCGCGGCGGAGACCGGCGGCTGCTGGATGTAGATGCGTTCGCGGTTGATGTTGGTCGACGACAGGATCAGCGCGGAGGACGAGCGCACCGGTGCCACTTTGTGGTCTTTGATGCCGCCGTGTATGCCGAGGAAGAACATGTCGTCGCGCGCGACCTGCGGGTTGTACGTGGCGAAGTTGCGGGTGAAGCCGCCTTCGTATTTGTGCCGCTCGGTCTGGGCGTTGGCCTGGATGGGCAGGTGGCAGCCGCCGCAGCTGGTCGTCCACGAGGTGTGGCAGGTGTAGCAGAGCATCTTGTCTTCGCCGTGGGCGCGCTGGTCCAGCGGTACGTCGGCGCCGAAGGCCTGCGTGGCGGTGTTGCGCGACATGGTGTGGGCGCGCGTCGCTTTCTCGTTGTAGTTCGGCGACAGCGGGTTGGACACGTCCTTGCCCAGGCTCATGGTCCATTCCAGGCCGGGCGTGACGGCGGAGCGCTGGATCAGGGCATCGCCGACCCATTCGAAGCGCTTCTTGCCGTCGGGGTTGCGGATCAGCAGCAGGTCGCGGCCATTTTTCGGCGCAGCGGGGCCAGAGGTTTTCAGCGTGGGCAGGCGGTCGGAAGTGCCGTGGCAGTCCTGGCACTGGATTTCCACCGCGCCGGCCACTTCGGCTTTGAGATAGCCGTTGCCGTGGTTGTCCTGGCCGAAGTGGCAGTCGACGCATTGCATGCCGACGTCGACGTGGATGGACGACATGTGGACGGCTTTCTTCCACTTCTGCGGATCGGTGTCGTCGATCTTCTGCTGCTTGTCGTCGAGCAGGTTGCCTTTGCGGTCGCGGGCGTAGATGCCGCGGAAGTTCCAGCCGTGGCCGTGGTAGTCGGCGAACTGGGTGTCTTTCAGCTGCGGGTTGAGCAGGGATACATCTTTGAGGAAATCCACATCGCGCCATTTGCCGCGGATGGCCGCTTCTTCCGGGTTGCGGTCGAGGGTCTTGAAGATTTCTTCGTCGTCGGGGTAGTGCTGTTTTTCCGGCCACATGAAGGGCGCGTCGGATTCGTAGTCCCACATGGTGTAGCCGAGCATGGAGTTGATGAACATGTTCGGCTGGTGCATGTGGCAGATCATGCATTGGCTGGTCGGTATCTGCCGGGTGAACTCGTGCTTGATCGGGTGGCCGGATTCGCCCTTGGGAATGGTCGGATCGATCTGCGCGCTCATGCCCATGTTGCCGTACTTGGCATGGATGGCCGAGTGGCGCGGATCGCGGTCGTTGGCGTAGACGACGTGGCAGGCGCTGCAGCCGGACGAGCGGAAATCGCCGGGGTTGTCGTTGGTGCCAAGGAACCAGGTGAACGGGTCGTTGAGGCGGGTCTTGTGGATGTTCAGTACCGGAATCGCCACGCGGCTGCCGGTGCCGGGGCCGCGGTTGGATTGCTTGAGGTCGGGCCGGCCGGGTTCTTCCAGGCGCTGGATGGCGCCGGTTTCGCTGGGTACGCCGATTTCCGGAAACAGGTTGCCGATGTTGCGGCCGCCGCGTTCGAACACGCGGAACACGTCGGCGGGCGGCACGGTTTCCCAGGCTGGCATGGGGCTGATCTTGGGCAGGATGCCGGCGGCGTCCATGGCGGCATCGTTGGGGATGCCGTTGTCGACGGACGAGGGCTTGCCGTCGCGGGTATAGGCTTCGCCGAGTATCGAATGCTTGTAGGGCAATATTCCGTTGTTATACGCGGCCGCGCCCCAGAACATGGCGGCGTTGGCCATCAGGCTTTTTTCGGCCTGCTGGATCAGCGGCAGGTGGCAGGCGCCGCAGGATTCGCGTGCGATGCGCAGGTCGCCGGGGTTGATGAAGCGGGCGAATTCGGGGGCTTCCTGGATCAGGTGCGTGTAGCTGCGCGGCGGGTTGGCGCTGTTGGGCCAGCGGTCCGGGTATTGCGGCAGGATGTGGGCCTTGTCCATCGCGGCGATGTAGCCGGCGCTGTAGTTGCGCGGGGCCGTGCCTGCGCTTTTGCCGCCGCCGGCGCTGGCGGCGTGGCCGATGTCGGCATGCTTGTCGCCGCGGGTTTCGCCGGGGTTGGCCGGTGGTGCGTTGCCGAAGACGGTGGCGTCGCCGCCGTGGCAGTCGGTGCAGCCCAGTACGACGGCTTCGCTGGCGTGCATGGTCTTGCGGTCGCTTGCCGTGTGGCAGGACACGCAGCCGGCGGATTTGGCGTCGGCCTGGGCCCAGGTCTGGAAGGCCGGGGCGGGTGGGGCGGTGGTGTAGGTGCGTTCGACTTTCTTGGCTTCGCCGGAGGCGCTGGCCGGGGTGATGGTGAACAGGCTGGCGACGAAGGCGCAGAGCAGCAGGGCAGCAACGCCGAAATAGACGCTACGGATGGCGGGCCGCGCAAAACCACGTGCTGGGCTTGGCGGAAATGCCTGCCCCCTCACGCAACCTTCTCCCCCACGCGGGGCTTGGGGGAGAGGGCTACGGCGGTCGAGCGCGTCTGGCTCAAAGCCCTCTCCTGCAGCGCAAGCGGGGGGAGAGGGTTGGGTGAGGGGGCGCTGCGCAGGATCGCCACAGGGTTTGCTTGTCGCCGCATCACCGCCCTGCACCTGCCCGCCGGTTGGCACGCTTGCCGCCACATCCACAGATCCCATCGCGCCGAACGGAGCGCCGGTAGCCATATCCACAACGCCTTTTTCAGCGCCTTCTTCACAACCTGTCCCGACCAGTTTCCCCATGACACGCCCCTCAATAGGTCAGGATCAGATTGCCCAGCACGCTGTAATAGGCCGACTTCTGGTCGCCATACAGATCCTTGAAGCCCGCGCCGGGCAGCAAGGCCGCGCCGGACAGGCGCCAGACGATGTTCTGGGTGGCATACGGCCGCCAGATCCACGCTACGGATACATCGGTGCCGATGCCGCGGCCGATGTCGGCCTGGTTGCGCGCGGCTTCTAGAATTTCGGTCTTGTCGAACCAGAGCTGGTTGATGTTGCCGGACAGGCGCGTCTGTGGCGTCAGGTCAAAGTCGGCGCCGATGCCGATCAGGCGCAGGCCGGGGTTGTCGAAGTTCGACTGGCCCTGTTCCTTCGACGGGCGCAGGTCGGGCAGCAGGCCGTTGCGCTGGGAAATGGCCACGCCGCCGCCGCCGATCAGCGGCACGTTCTGGCGTATCCAGTAGCTGGTGTCGGCGCCAGCGAAGATCGGGTTTTCGAACACGGCGTCGTAGCCGGTGGAGCGGTCGTCGAACGGGTCGTCGTCGCCGCTGGCATAGGCGGCTGAAAGGCGCGCGCGGATCCAGTCGAAATCCATCGACGCTTCGGCGGCGAGAAAGCCGGCGCGGATGTCGGTGCCGTCGGCGATGAACACGCCGGCCGACTGCTTGCCGATGGCGTAGTAGCCCGACACGGTCAGGTTGAGCCGGCCGATATGGCCGTCGCCGTTGTAGCCCAGGTAGGTGACGTCGTATTCGCGCGGCGCTTCGCGGCCGATGGCGGCGGGGCGCACGATGAAGCCGTTGGAGTCGTAGAACGAATCGGTCTCGCGGTTGCGGTTATGCAGCACCGTCGCCTGCGAGGTGAAGCCGGTGAAGGGGAAATCCTGCCGGTACAGGTTGGCGACGAAGATGTCGTCCTTGCGCGGGCTTTCGGTGATGTCGTTGAGGCCGGAATTGAGGTCTTTTTCCAGCCGGCGGAACCAGGCGAAGTTGTATTGCCAGCGGTTGGAATCGCGCGTGCCGAAGAAGCGGATGCCGGGCTGGTTGTCCTGGAACAGGAAGCCGCGGAAGTCGCTGGAGAACGGCTGTATGCCGATGCGGAAATCGTCGAAGTCGTAGCGCGGGCGTTCGCTGGAATAGTCCCAGGTGAAGAACAGTTCCTGCACGCCGACGAAGCCGTCGTCGCGGGTTTCGCCGAAGGTGGGGTCGATGGTCAGCGCACGGGTTTCTTCGGTGCGCACGCGGTTGTAGTTGAAGGCGAGCGTGGCCTTGAACTCGTAGGTCGGCGGCTTGAAGGTGGTGTCGCCCTTGTACAGCACGGCGCTGGCGATGAAGGTCTGTGCGGCGATGAGCTGGTCGACGTCGCCCAGGGTGTCGTTGGTGCCCGGCTCGCTCGGCGCCTGCGGCGCGGCGGGTGTGGGCAGGCTGCGCGGCTCGATCAGGGTGTCGGACACGGCCAGCAGGTTGAGGAACCAGTCCTTGCCGATGACGGGCTTGTCGGCCTTGAGCTGGTTCTGGTTGTACGGGTCGTACCAGGGGTGCTTGAAGCCCAGCGATTCCATGATGCGCCAGCGGTCGGGCACGGGCAGGAATTCGCCGACCTGGTCGACCGGTGCCGGATCGATGTTGTCCGGGTTCTGCGGCGGCGACGGCATCCAGCGTTCGTAGGGATGGCCGGGACGGCGGCGCGGGATTTCCGAGGCGAACGGATCGTAGGTCGGCGCCGGCAGCAGCTGGGTGAGTTCCAGCCAGTGCAGGCCGATGGACGAGGTATCCGCATGAACCAGGCCCGGCGCGGTGGCCGCGGCCAGGATCAGCGCGCTGAGCGGACGCAGGCGTGGCTGGCGCATGTCACTTGCCCTCGCAGACGAACTGCTCGGTGGAATTGAGGAACGGCGATTGCGGGCATTGCACGTACGAAAGCCGCGCGCCCGAGGGCACCAGCTTGTCGGCGCGCAGGTTCACGGGCGCGTTGCCGACGCCGGTGTTCAGCGCGACGCCGGCGTTGTGCAGGCCGAGGAAGGCGACCAGGTCGCTCTGGTCGGTGCCGTCGCCCGAGGCGGCGACGCCGCCGACGAGCACGTTGCCGCGGTAGATGGGGAAGCCGCCGCCGAACAGGGTGATGCCGTTGGGCAGGCGCGGGATGCCGGTGCAGTTGCGGCCGACATCGGGCACGGGAATCGGATCGGCCGGCGTCGGCGCGGGTGCGGCGGGTACGCCGTCCAGGGTCAGCGCGAGGCCTTTCTGGTTGAGGTAGAAGGCGACGTGGGCGGCGATCTGGTTGTAGACGAGGTCGAGTTCCAGGCCGTCCTGGAACGGGCTCCAGCGCGCGAACGCCAGGCTGAGCGGACCGGGCGGCGTGCCGGGCACGCCATCGGGATAGAACGGCCGCGACAGGTTGCCGATGGTGCGCAGGGAATAGGCGACCTGGCCGTCGCTCCAGGCCTGGGGCAGGCCGAGGAAGCCGCGCAGCAGCGGCACGTAGGCGGCCGGCGCGCTTTGCGCCACGGTGAACAGGTCGACGCGGCCGGCGCCGAGGTTGAGTGCGGCGCGCAGGTAGCGCGCGGTCGGCGACAGGGCGATGTCGCCGGCGGTATAGGTGCCGGAGAAGAACGCGGCGGTGCGCGCTTTCTGCGTGGTGACGTCGACCGCATCGACCAGCGCATCGCGCGAGCGCGCCAGCGCCAGCACGGCGCCGTTGGTATCGACCACGACGACGGTTTCGCCGGCGCGGGAACCCAGCGGCTTGCGCACCTGGGCGCGGGTGCGCGCGGCGACTTTCAGCGCTTCCTGCACGATGGTGCGCACTTCGGCCGCATTCAGCGCGGCGGCGCCGTCGGTACCGGCACGCGGCGGATAGCGGTTGGTGCCGCTGCCGTCGTCGAGGACGAAGGCGTCGAGGCCGGGGTAGTCGGTGGTATCCGGACGTATGCCCGATTCCACCGTGCCCAGGGCCAGGCCGCGCAGCACCACCGGGTCGGCATAGCCGGGTACGCGCAGCAGGGCGCCGTCGGCGGGCGTGAGGCTGGCGAAGGCCGGCGCGGTGGCCGGGTCGCGCGCCAGTTCGGAAAATTCCACATCGGTAAAACGCAGGGTCAGGCCGCCGGCGGTGATGCGGTCGGCGCGGCGGTCCTGCGGTGCGGCGAAGCCGTAGGTGGCGGCCAGCGCGGCGTATTCGTCGAGGTTGCGGTCGCGGTCGCCGGCGTTGTCGTCGAGGCCGTAGGTATCGTCGACGCCGGCCGCGGCGACGGCGCCGACGGGCACGCCGGCCTTGTACAGCGGAATGCCGCCGGGATCGGGCGACAGGCCGATGGGCGAGCGGTGCGGCCCGGCGCCGGTGCCACTGGTGAAGCGCGCGCTGATATCCGAGCAGGGCAGCTGCGAGAACTGCACGCCGAACAGCGGGCCGGAAGGCGCGGTGCGGTCGCCGGGGTTGAAGTGTTCCTGCGCGATCTGGCCGGCGGTGCGCGAGGTGAAGGCATTGCCTTCGGAAGAGAAGTAGACGGCGGTCAGCGCCTTGGCGATAGCGGCGAATTCGGCGGGTACGTCCAGCCCTTCCAGCCCGCCGACCACGCCGCGGCCGGAGCTGACCTTGACCGTCGGCGGTGCGCCGGCCATGGCATAGGCGGCGAGCACGTTGCCGACGCGGTCGACGACGACGAAGGTGGCCGGACGTCCCTGCGCGCGCGCCTCGGCCACGCCCTGGGCAATGACCTTGCGCACATCGTCTTCGCTGAGGAACGACTGGGCATTGCCGCACGACCCGCTACAGCCGGAGTCGGTAGAACCGGGGGGCGGATTGGTCGGCGGCGCGGTACCTACCGTGCTGCCGGAATTGCTGCCCCCACTACAGGCGGCCAGGGCCAGGCAGAAGCCGGCCAGCAGCCCGTGAAACGGCGATCTCCCCATCGCACCATCCTCCGAGTGGCGGGCGCCGGGGGCGCCTCGCTCAGGTCTCATCAGTGTTTCGTTGGGGGATCTTAGCCCAGGAATTGCGGGGTTTGGCGCGTTTTTCGGGTTTGTTGGCCAGGATGTCTGGTTTTGGCGGTGTTTTGCGTTATTGGGGGTGTAGGGGGATTCCGTGGGTTTTTGGCGGCGGGGCCGCTGGGGATTTTTTCGCGCGCGAAAAGGGCGTTTTTGAACGGAAGGCAAAAGCGGTTTCGTCCGCTTTTCGTTGTGTATCCAAAAGGCCAGGCAAAGGCGGTTTCGCCCGCCTGCGGCGCGCGACCTTCGTTTGTTTAGTGCCAAGGCCAGAGTGGTTTCGCCAGCCTTCGGCGACCTCTCTTTGTTGGGTATCCGAGGTCAAGCGAAGGCGATTTTGCCTGCCTCGGGCGGCTTCTTTTCGTTGGGTATCCGAGGGAAAGCAAAGGCGGTTTCGCCCGCCTGCGGCGCGCGACCTTCTTTCTCTAACGGCGACCGCAGCGACAGCTATGGCCGCAACTTCGTTATCAACCCGCGGATCTCCTGCGACTGGCGGCGGCCTGCTTTGCGCGGCTCTGCGTGGTCCGAGATGTCTTTGCAGACGGCGTGGCTTCTGATGTGGGTCCCTCTCGCCCAAGCTCGCTGGGGGGGGGGCGGTTAGGTGAGGGCGCAGGCGGTCAAGTGGGCCTCAGCGCAAGGTTTGTCGGCGGTAAGCCTGCGCGGCGATAACAGCGAGGCTCTGGCGCCGGGGTAGAGGCCAGGCCGACCAAAGCCCGGCCCAGCGAGCGCCGCAAGAGCGGCTCGCGTCGTGCCATTCCGGCCACGCGAGGCAAGGGTTTGTTGGCGAAGGCCTTGGCCCGCGCCCAGCGGGGGGCTGCGGTGCGGCGCTTTCGCCGTCGTGGCTTGCTGCGGGGAGGCCAGGCATTGGCATTCGACTGCGCCTTGCCGGAAGCTACTCCAGCGCTAGCTCGCGCGCTCCGCCACGAACCGCGCAATCTGCGCCAGTTCATCCACATCCGGCCCGAACGGCGCAATGGCGCCCAGCGCTTCGCCGGTGAGGTCGGCGAGCAGACGGCGTGAAGGTTCCAGGCCGTGGATGGCCGGGTAGGTGGGTTTGTCGTTGGCGACGTCTTTGCCGGCAGTCTTGCCGATGACGTGGCTTTCGCCTTCGATGTCGAGGATGTCGTCGCGGATCTGGAAGGCCAGGCCGATGCAGTGGCCGTAGCGTTCGAGGGCGTCCAGCCGGCCGGTGTCGCTGCAGCCGGCGGCCAGGGCGCCCAGGCGGACCGAGGCGCGGATCAGGGCGCCGGTCTTGTGGCTGTGCATGCGTTCGAGTTCGGCGGGGCTGAGCAGCTTGCCGACGGCGGCGAGGTCGAGTGCCTGGCCGCCGGCCATGCCGTGCGAGCCGCAGGCGGCGCCGAGTACGCGCAGCATTTCCACGCGCACGGCGGGCGTCACGCGCAGGGCGGCGTCGGCGGCGAGCAGTTCGAACGCGAGGGCTTGCAGGGCGTCGCCGGCGAGGATGGCCATGGCTTCGCCGAAGACGATGTGGCAGGTGGGACGGCCGCGGCGCAGGTCGTCGTCGTCCATGGCCGGCAGGTCGTCGTGGGCCAGTGAATATGCATGGATGATTTCAACGGCCGCGGCGGCGGCGTCGAGCTGGTCGAGGCTGGCGCCGAGGGCGCGGCCGGTGGCGTAGACCAGCAGCGGTCGCAGGCGCTTGCCGCCGCCGAGTACGGCGTAATGCATGGCGCGGTGCAGTTCGACCGGGGGCTGGTCTTGCGGTGGCAGCAGGCGTGCCAGGGCGGTTTCGGCGCGCTCGGAATAGGCGAGCAGGCTCGCCGCCAGGGTGGCCGGCGGCGTGGGTACGGCAGCGGAATTCATCAAGGTGTTTCGGGGTGGAACGGAACGGCGCTGTCCGGGTCGGTCGGATCGAGCAGCAGGCGTACGCGCAGTTCGGCCTGTTCCAGCGCGTTCTGGCAGTTGCGGTACAGGGCCACGCCGCGCTCGAACGAGGACAGCGAATCGTCGAGGCTGAGATCGCCGTGTTCCATGCGGGAGACGAGCTGTTCTAGCTCGTCCAGCGACTTTTCGAAGTCGACGATCTGGTTCGGAGTCTGGGTGGCGACATTGGACATGGCACGAAACCTAACGTAGTGATTGTGGGCGGTCAATCGCAACTGCAGACACTTTGGTACGGAAATCCAGTGACGTGGCCGGAAACGAGAGCGTGCTCACGTATCTGCCGGAATAAAGCGCAGTTGACCCGTGCCGAGGATCGCTTCGGCGCTGTCGCTGCGCCACAGGTCGGCTACGGCGATCAGCTCGCCGCCGGCATGGACCAGGGGCAGGCGTCCGCGCAGCCAGGGCGGAATGCCGCCTTGCTGCAGCAGGTCGCGCAGGTCGCGCGTATGCGCATCGCCGGCCGGGCGCAGGCGTTCGCCGCCGCGGCGCAGGCTGACGCTCAGGGCCAGTGCCTGCGGCGGTGGCGGCTGCAGTTGCAGGCAGCTGCCATCGGGCAGCACGGCGGGCGCCAGGCCGTCCCAGTCGGCCTGCCAGTCGGCCGGCAGCGGTGCCAGCGGCGCCAGTGCGTAGATCAGCTCGCGGTAGCGGCGCAGTTCGGCGCCGGGCCAGCCTACGCGGGGGTTGCGGTCGTCCTGGGCCTGGCTCAGCTGCCGCTGCAGTTGGTCAATATGCACATGTTCGGGAGTGGAAAGGTTCAGGCCGCGCAGCCACTGGCGCAGTACCAGCGTGCGCAGGGCGTCGCCCAGTTCCAGCCAGCGCTGCCAGTACAGGGTGGCCGGGTCCAGGCCCTGGCACTGCGCCAGGGCCTGTTGTGCGTCGGTGTCCAGTTGTTCGGCGGCGGCGGCCTGCCAGCGCGCGCTGTGGCCGATGGCGGTATCCAGCTGCGGCCAGCGCGTGCGCAGCAGCGGCAGCACGGCCTGGCGCAGGAAGTTGCGCGCGTGGCGGGTGTCGGCATTGCTCGGGTCGTCGATCCATTCCAGTGCCTGGACCTGGGCGTAGTCCTGCAGGCGGCTGCGCGGCATGGCCAGCAGCGGGCGCCACAGGCGGCCGTTGCCGAAGCGGCGCAGGGCGCGCATGCCGCGCAGGCCTTCGGGGCCGGCGCCGCGCAGCAGTTTCAGCAGCACGGTTTCGCTCTGGTCGTCGGCGTGGTGGGCGAGTACCAGCACGCCGGTGGCCGGCAGGTGCTGGCGGAAGGCGGCCATGCGCGCGGTGCGGGCGGCGGCTTCCAGGCCGTGTGCGCTGTCGCGCGGCACGGCGACGCGCACGATGCGCAGCGGCAGTTGCAATGCGGCGGCGGTGTGCTGGCAATGCAGGGCCCAGTCGCTGCTGTCGGCGTGCAGGCCGTGGTCGACATGGATGGCGCTGAGGCCGCGCGCGCGCGCCGCCGGCAGTTCGGCCAGTGCATGCAGCAGCGACGCTGAGTCGAGCCCGCCGCTGTAGCCGACGCAGAGCGGGCCGGGGGGCAGTTCGGCGAGGGCGGATTGCAGCAGCTGCGGCAGGGTCAGGGCGTTCATGCGGCGGCGTCCCGGGCCTGCATTCCTGGTCAGCCCTTGTAGGCGCCGTACTTGCGCAGACGTTGGTAGCGTTGTTCCAGCAGGGTCGGCGCGTCGAGGCGTTCGAGCAGGTCGAGCTGGCCGATCAGCACGGCCTTGAGTCTCTGCGCCATGCCGGCAGGATCGCGGTGCGCGCCGCCGAGGGGTTCGCTGACGATCTGGTCGATCAGGCCGTTTTCCAGCAGGCGCGGCGCGGTCAGGCCCATCACTTCGGCGGCATCTTTTGCCTTTTCCGCACTTTTCCACAGGATGGACGCGCAGCCTTCCGGCGTGATCACCGAGTAGGTGCTGTATTCGAGCATCAGGGTGCGGTCGCCGACGCCGATGGCCAGCGCGCCGCCGGAGCCGCCTTCGCCAGTCACGGTGCAGATGATGGGCACGCGCAGCTCGGACATTTCCAGCAGGTTGCGTGCAATCGCTTCGGACTGGCCGCGTTCTTCCGCGCCGACGCCGGGATAGGCGCCGGGTGTGTCGATGAAGGTGATGATGGGCAGGCGGAAGCGTTCCGCCAGTTTCATGAGGCGCAAGGCCTTGCGGTAGCCCTCGGGGCGGGGCATGCCGAAGTTGCGCCGGATCTTGGTCTTGGTGTCGCGGCCTTTCTGGTGGCCGATGATCAGCACACTGCGGCCGTCGATGCGGCCGATGCCGCCGACAATGGCGGCGTCGTCGGCATAGGCGCGGTCGCCGGCCAGTTCGACAAACTCTTCGCAGATCGCGCCGATGTAGTCGAGCGTATACGGCCGCGACGGATGCCGCGCCAGCTGCGATACCTGCCACGGCGTGAGGTTCTTGAAGATTTCCGCCGTCTTGATCTTGAGCTTGTCGCGCAGGCGCGCGATTTCCTCGTCGATGTTGAATGCCTGGCCGTGGCTGGCGTGACGCAGCTCCTGGATCTTACCTTCCAGTTCGGCGATAGGCTGTTCGAAGTCGAGGAAATTCGGGTTCATTCGTGCAACGGCGCCGGACAAAGGCGCGCAGTATAGCGGCTAGACCGGTCGCTGCGACGGGTTGGCCGAACAGCAGGCTGTTCCATCTCATTCACCGCCGCTGTTGCTGCTGGGGGCGGGCTTGGCCAGCAGCAGGTTGGCTGTCACCGTGCCGGGCACCTGGCGCAGCGCACGCAGCAGGGCCGGGCTGGCGCGCACGCGCCAGTCGGCGCCCAGGTCGAGCTTGCAGCCGCCCTTGATGCGGCGGTTGCTGTAGTCCAGCCGCACCGGCGTGCTGCCGCCGCGATAGCCCAGCAGTGCCGCCTTGAGCTGGTGTACATAGCCCGGACCGTCGGCGACGACGTCGATGTGCAGCGCGCGGGCGAAGCGCTCGCAGGCCTGCTCCAGCGTGACGACGCTGCGCGCGCGCAGCTGGTTGGCGTTGGAGAATTCGTCGTAGGACAGGCCGCCTTCGACGATCAGGATCGCGTCGCGGGCGAGCAGGTGGCCGTATTCGGTGAATGCGTCGCGGAAGAAGCTGGCTTCGATGCGGCCGCTCCAGTCTTCCAGCGTGACGAAGGCCATGGAGTCGCCTCGCTTGCGCAGCGCCACCACCTGGCCGGCGATGGTCCACGGCGTGTCGGGGCCGCGGCGGAAGCGGTTGTCGCCCTCGTCGCCGTCTTTCTTCTTGAACTTGGGCGGGGTGAACTTGCTGTCGATCTGGCCCAGCTCGCAAGTGCCCAATTGCACAAGTTGTGCTTTCCACGTGTCGGTGGGATGGCCCGACAGGTAGTGTCCCAGGGTTTCGCGTTCGCCGGCCAGCAATTGCTCCAGCGGCCATTCGTCCACTACCGGCAGTTCCAGCTTGGGCGATACCGGGCTGGTTGCGCCGAACATGTCGTTCTGGCCGGCATTGCGGTCGCGCAGCGCCTGTTCGGCGGCCTTGCTCACTTCCGGCAGCTGCGCCATCAGCGAGGCGCGCGTCGGTGCCAGGCCGTCCAGCGCACCGGAATTCACAAGCGCTTCGAGCACGCGCTTGTTGAGTTTTTGCCCATCCACGCGCAGGCAGAAATCGAGCAGGTCGGTATACGCGCCGCCGTTGCGCCGTTCCTGCACGATGCTGTCGCAGGCGCCGTGGCCGACGCCCTTGATGGCGCCCAGGCCGTAGTAGATGGCGCCGTCGTCCTGCGCCTCGAACATGTAGGCCGAGGCGTTCACGCTGGGCGGCAGCACGCGGATCTTCATCGCGCGGGCTTCGTCGAGGAAATTGACGACCTTGTCGGTGTTGTCCATGTCCGAGGACAGCACCGCCGCCATGAACTCGGCCTTGTAGTGCACCTTGAGCCAGGCGGTCTGGTAGGCAACCAGGGCGTAGGCGGCCGAATGCGACTTGTTGAAGCCGTATTCGGCGAATTTCTCCATCAGGTCGAAGATCGAGCTGGCCAGCTGCGGATCGACCTGGTTGTCGGCCGCGCCGGCTTCGAACTTGCTGCGCTCTTTCGCCATCTCCTCGGGCTTTTTCTTGCCCATGGCGCGGCGCAGCAGGTCGGCGCCGCCCAGCGAATAGCCGGCCAGGACCTGGGCGATCTGCATCACCTGTTCCTGGTAGACGATGACGCCGTAGGTCGGCGCCAGCACCGGTTCCAGCGAGGGGTGCGGATAGGTCACGGCGGCGTTGCCGTGCTTGCGGTCGACCCAGTCCTTGTCCATTCCCGAACCCAGCGGGCCGGGGCGGAACAGCGCGGCGAGGGCGATGATGTCTTCGAAGCGGTCGGGCCTGGCGCGCTTGAGCAGCTCGCGCATGCCGCGGGATTCGAACTGGAACACCGCGACCGTGTCGCCGCGCGCAAACAATTTGTACGACTCGACATCGTCCAGCGGCAGCGCGGCGATGTCGATGGGGGCCTCGCCCTTGCGCGCGCGCCGCGCGTTGATGGCTTTCAGCGCCCAGTCGATGATGGTCAGCGTGCGCAGGCCGAGGAAGTCGAACTTGACCAGGCCTACCGACTCGACGTCGTCCTTGTCGAACTGGGTGACCACGCCGGTACCGCCGGCTTCGCAGTACAGCGGCGCGAAATCGGTCAGCTGCGACGGCGCGATGACCACGCCGCCGGCGTGCTTGCCGGCATTGCGGGTGAGGTCTTCCAGCTCCAGCGCGAGGTCGAGCAGGGTCTTGACCTCTTCCTCGGCGTGATAGCGCTGGATCAGTTCGGCCGAGGCGAGCGAGGAATCTTTCTTCGCCGCGGGTGATTCGCCCAGGGCGTCGTCGAGACTGATGCCCAGCGTGTTCGGGATCAGCTTGGCGATGCTGTCGACGAAGCCGTAAGGGTGGCCGAGCACGCGGCCGCAGTCGCGCACGGCAGCCTTCGCCGCCATGGTGCCGTAGGTGATGATCTGGCTGACGTGGTCGCGGCCGTAGGCCTGGGCGACGTAGTCGATCACGCGGTCGCGCCCGTCCATGCAGAAGTCGACGTCGAAGTCGGGCATGGACACGCGTTCGGGATTGAGGAAGCGCTCGAACAGCAGGTCGTAGGGCAGCGGATCCAGATCGGTGATGCCCAGGCTGTAGGCGACCAGCGAACCGGCACCGGAACCGCGCCCCGGGCCTACCGGAATGTCGTTCTGCTTGGCCCAGTTGATGAAGTCGGCCACGATCAGGAAGTAGCCGGGAAAGCCCATCTTGACGATGACGCCGACTTCGATGTCCAGGCGCTCGGTGTAGTCGGCCACCGTGCGGCCGGGCGCCGGGCCGTGCTTGTCCAGGCGCGCGGCCAGGCCGATGCGGGCCTGTTCCAGGATGAAGCTGTCGAGCGTGTGCTGCGGCGGCACCGGGAATGCCGGCAGGTAGTAGGTGCCGAAGGAAAGTTCCAGATTGCAGCGTTTTGCAATTTCCACGCTGTTCTGCAGCGCTTCGGGCAGGTCGGCGAACAGCGCTTCCATCTCGGCCGGCGTCTTCAGGTATTGCTGTTCGGTGTAGTCGCGCGGGCGCTTGGGATCGGCCAGTACGCGGCCCTGGTGGATGCACACGCGCGCTTCGTGCGCCTGGAAATCGCTGCGTTCGAGAAAGCGCACGTCGTTGGTCGCCACGACCGGGCAGTCCAGCGAGGCGGCCAGCAGCAGTGCGGCATCGTTGAAGGTGGCTTCCAGCGGGTGGCCGATGCGGCAGATTTCCAGGTACAGGCGGTCGTCGAACAGGCCCAGCCACTGGCCGCAGCGTGCCGCGGCCTGGCCGGTATTGCCGGCCAGCAGCAGCTGGCCTACGTCGGATTCGCGGCCGAGCAGGGCGATCAGTCCGTCGCTCTGGCCCTGCATCCAGGCCGGCTCGATCTGGGCGAAATCGCCGTGCTGGCCTTCGGTATAGGCGCGGGAAATCAGCCGCGACAGGTTCAGATAGCCGGCCCGGCTCATGCACAGCAGGGTCAGCCGGGTCGGTTTGTTCTTGTCGGCCGCGTTGGCGATCCACAGGTCGGCGCCGGCAATCGGCTTGACGCCGGTTTTTTCCGCTTCCTTGTAGAACTTCACCAGGGCGAACAGGTTGACTTGGTCGGTCAGGGCCAGCGCCGGCACATCGGCTTTTGCGCTGGTGGAAACCAGCGAGCCGATGCGGATGGTGGAGTCGATCAGCGAATACTCGCTGTGGACGTGCAGGTGGACGAAGCGGGCGGTCATCGAGCTCTGGAATGGATTGCTGGCGGACGGCAACGACGGCGATGCGCGCGGATCTTGCGGCCTGCGGCACCGGCGTGTTGCTGCGCCGCGGGACCGGGCAGGTTAGTCGCCTGCGCTGTTGCGAACAAGGCTTGACGAGTGCTGCGGATGGCTGCAGCGAGACGCGGCGCGGCGGCGGCCTGGCTGCGGGCGGTCGCTTTTTCGCGACGACCGGCGCCGCGAAATGGCGGCTTTGCGCAATCGTGCACAGCACCATTCAAACGTTCGTGTTGCAGCGCCGAATGCCCAACCCGGCGCAGGCGTATACGCTCGGGGTTCGCCGCCGCGGCGATCGCGATGCGGCTTGCCAGGGAGAACACCGATCATGCTTCCATCCTCACTGCAGGGCGGCCGTTGCCGCCGTCTTCTTGCCTTGGCCGTCGGCCTGGCCCTGGCCGGCGCGGCCAGTGCCGAACCGATCAAGGTGGCCGAACTGCGCGCCGCCGCCAGCCTGTCGCTGGATGCCGAAGGCATTCCGCTGATCAAGGCGCAGAACGAACTCGACCTGGCCTTCCTGCAGGGTTATGCGCATGCGCGCGACCGTTTCTTCCAGATGGATTTCAGCCGCCGCGGCGCCAGCGGCACCGTTGCCGAGCTGGTCGGCCAGGCTGCGCTGGCCAACGATGTGCAGACGCGCACGCTCGGCCTGCGCCGTGCGGCCTGGGCCACCTGGCAGGCGGCCAGCGACGACACGCGCGGCTGGCTCAAGGCCTATGCCGACGGCGTGAATTACTGGCTGCGCACCACGCCCAGCCTGCCGCCGGAATACCAGGCGCTGGAAATCAGCCAGGTCGAGCCCTGGTCGCCGGTGGACAGCGTGGTGATCGGCAAGGCGCTGGCGTTCCAGCTGTCGTTCGACCTGGATATACAGACCACGCTGGAACTGGGCGGCTACCAGCAGGCCGGCCAGGCCGGCGGCTTCGACGGTGCCGCGCTGTACTTCGGCGATACGCATCGCTTCGCGCCGCCGGACAACCGCATCACCACGGCGCAGACGCCGGCCGCCAGCCTCGATCCCAAGTCGCTGCAGGAGCAGGCCAAGGCAGCCAGCGTGCCGCTGATCGACGCCCAGACCCTGGCCCTGGCCCAGGCTTACCGCGACAAGATTGCCGACCATCCGCTGATCGGTCCGCACCTCAAGCCGCGCGAAGGCCGCGCCGGTTCCAACGAATGGGTCGTCGCCGGCAGCATGACCCAGTCGGGCAAGGCCATCCTGGCGAATGACCCGCACCTGAGCCTGGCCCTGCCATCGACCTTCGTCGAGCAGCATCTGTCGGCGTCGACCACGCCGGCGCTGAACGTCACCGGCGTGACCGTGGCCGGCGCGCCCGGCGTGATCCAGGGCTGCAATGACCGCCTGTGCTGGGGCACCACGACCAATCCGCTCGATGTCACCGACGTATTCCAGGAAACCCTGGTGCTGAACAGCTACGGCCTGCCGTATGCGACCGTGCACGATGGCAAGGAAGAAGCGGTCGAGTGGGTGTTCCAGAATTTCTATGTGAACAAAGTCGGTGACGGCGTGCCGAACAACCTGAGCCGCGACAATTCCATCGGCTATACCAGCGGTGCGGTCACGGTGATCGTGCCGCGGCGCAACCGCGGCCCGATCGTGCAGATCTCGGGCAGTACCGGCCTGTCGGTGGCGTATACGGGCTGGGGTGCGACGTCAGAGCTGGAATCGTTCCGCCGCATCAACCGCGCCACCAACCTGGCTGAGTTCCAGACGGCGCTGAGTTATTTCGACGTGGGCTCGCAGAATTTCGCCTATGCCGATGTCGACGGCAATATCGCCTATTTCACCAGTGCCGAGGCCCCTCTGCGCACCGACCTGCAGGCCGGCGTGCCCGGCGGCGGACGTCCGCCCTGGCTGATCCGCGACGGTTCCGGTGCGCTCAAGCACGACTGGCTGCCGCTGCAGACCCGCCAGCCCAACCAGGCCACGCCGTTCGAGATCCTGCCGGTGGCGGAAATGCCGCAGGTGATCAATCCGGCTTCGGGTTACATCGCCAATGCGAACAACGACCCGGTCGGCACCACGCTGGACAACAACCCGCTGAACCAGGCGCGCCGCGGCGGCGGCATCTACTACCTCAACTTCAATTACTCGGCCTATCGCATGGGCCGCATCGACCGCGCGCTGGATGCCTACCGCCAGTCCGGCCAGAAAGTCACCGCCGCCGACATGCAGAAGCTGCAGGCCAACAACCAGCTGATGGACGCGGAACTGGTCTCGCCCTACCTGACCAATGCACTGGCGCGGGCCAAGGCCGCCGGTGCCTGGGAACCGCTCAAGGCGCTGGCCGCCGACGCCAAGGTCGATGAAGCGGTGACGCGCATCGGTGCCTGGAATTTCAGCACGCCAACCGGCGTGCCCGAAGGCTTCGATCCGGGCGACAACCCGGCAGCGCTGCCGCAGCCCGGCGCGGCGGAAATCGATGCCAGCGTCGCCGCGAGCCTGTTCGCGATCTGGCGCTCGTACGCCATCCGCAACACGGTCGATGCAACGCTGACCAAGGTCGGCCTGGCCGCGGCCCTGCCGGATAGTTCCGACAGCTATACCAGCCTCAAATTCCTGCTCGACAATTTCGCCCAGCTGCGCGGCAAGGGTCTTTCCGGCGTGAATTTCTTCGCCCTGCCCACCGGCGTGCCGGCGGCACCGACGCCGGAAGACGCACGCGACTACCTGCTGCTCAAGAGCATGCAGGACGGCCTGGCGCGGTTTGCCAGCGCCGATTTCGCACCCGCGTTCAACGGTTCCACCACGCTGGCCGACTATCGCTGGGGCAAGCTGCATCGCATCGTCTTCGCTCATCCGCTGGGCGGGCCGTTCAACCTGCCGGGAACGAATCCTTATGGATTTGTGAACTATTCCCCCGCGCTGCCCGGCGTGCCGCGCGCGGGCGGCTTCGATGCGGTGGATGCATCCAGCCACAACACCCGCGCCAATACGGTCAACCAGTTCATGTATTCCAGCGGGCCGGCGCGGCGCTTCGTCGGCGAAATGACACCGACGATTGCGGCGAGCGAAATCATCCCGGGCGGGCAGAGCGCGGTACTGGGCTCGCCGCTGTATGCGAGCCAGCTGGGACGCTGGCTGACCAACAACTACCACGCGCTGCCGGTGGGCGTGGCAGCGGCGACGGCAGCTGCTACCAGCACGCAGGAATTCGTGCCGTAGGAAAAACCGTGTGCAGCCTGTGGCCCAAGGCTCCTGTACTCGGCTGCTTGCCTCCACAACCCCGCCAAACCCCTGCGCAGCAGGGGTTTGGCCGCCCCCTCGACGCAAGGGGGCAGCACAAAGCCGAGCGGGTTCGGGGCAGTCCGGGTTTGCCTGGCGTGCTCAATTCGCACGAAAAATGGTCGGGCGGACACAGAATGTGTCCGCCGGGCAAAGAAAGGGGCGAATTCGCGACGCCCTGCGCTTGTGCCAGCGATTGCCGCGACGATAATGCGCGTTCGGGTCGCCCACATGCGGCCGTAGCAGCAGTCCATTCCGCATGAGTTTGAGTTCCGAACAGTATGCCGTCGCCATGGGGGATTTGCGGCGCGGCATCGCCCAGGGCCAGGTCGGGCCGGCCATACAGCAATTCCTCGGCCGCCTGGAAGTGGGCAAGGCGGGCATCCAGCAATGGATACAGAGCGCCGAAGACCTGCTGCGCAACGGTTCGGCCGTGCCGGCGGGGCTGGTGCTCGAAGCGGGCCTGAACCGCTGGGCGACGGCGACGACGCTGCGCTATCTGTATGGCATCTCGCTGCGTCTGTCGGGCCATGTGCGCGAAGCCGAGCAGATGTTCCGCGAAGTCATTGCGGCCGAACCCAGTCATGCGGATGCGCCGCTGGCGCTGGCCTTCATGCTGCGCGAGCAGGGCCGGCTGGATGCGGCCTGCGAGATCGTGCTGGCCTTGTGGAAGCGGCACCAGCGCACGCGCATGGGCGATATCCGCACCTTGCGTTTTCTGCAGGAATGCCAGCGCTATGCTGTGGCCGAGGAAATTTCCCAGGCCGTACTGGATGCCTATCCGCGCGATGCGGAACTGCTGGCCATGACCGGCGAAATCTCGCTGGTGCTCGGCCGTTTCGGCTCGGCGCGGCGGCGTCTGCGCCTGTCGGTGGAACTCAATCCCGCCATTGCCTCGGCCTGGCTGCGCCTGGCGCATACGCACAAATTCAGCCGCCCCGACGATCCGGACCTGCAATTGCTGCGCGAAGGGCAGCAGCGCACCGACCTGGGCGAGAACGCCCAGCTCTGCGCTGCGTTCGGCCTGGGCAAGGCGCTGGACGACCTGGGCGAGCGCGGCGAAGCGGCCAAGGTATTGCGCGCCGCCAACGCGCAAAGCCGTGCGCGCTTCCCCTGGGACGGGCGTGGCTGGCAGCGTTTCGTCGAGATGCAGATGCGCGCGCGCGTGCCGCTGCCGCTGCCGGTGGACGAACGCACGGTGCCGGTATTCGTGGTCGGCCTGCCGCGCTCGGGCACTACCCTGGTGGCGAGCCAGCTGGGCCGGCATCCCGACGTATGCAACCGCAGCGAGCTGAATTGGATTTCCGCGCTGGCCGCGCAACTGGGGCCGGCGCCGCCGCCCGGTGCGCTGGGCACTGCCGCGCATCTGTACCGCATGCAGCTGCGCCAGGACGACACGCCGGCGCGCTGCTACGTCGACAAGAACCCGCTGAATTTCCGCCATCTGGGCCACATTGCGGCGATGTTCCCCAACGCGCGCATCATCCATTGCCGGCGCGATCTGCGCGATACCGGCCTGTCGCTGTGGAGCCAGCACTTCGCCCACGACGACATGAACTGGGCCTACGACTTCGCCGATATCGCCGCCTACGCCCGTGGCTACCAGGCGCTGATGGAGCATTGGCGCAAGGTGCTGCCGCTGCGCATCCTGGAGCTGGACTACGAAAGCCTGGTCGCCAATACCGCGCCGAGCATGAGCCGCCTGTTCACTT
The DNA here is from genome assembly GCF_004363655.1 of Tahibacter aquaticus. GTDB lineage: Bacteria > Pseudomonadota > Gammaproteobacteria > Xanthomonadales > Rhodanobacteraceae > Tahibacter > Tahibacter aquaticus. Next base: position 232,484 of record NZ_SNZH01000012.1, on the reverse strand, counting down.
TCCTCGGCCTGCAGGCACCGCCGGCTGTGGCTGCGGCGGAAAAGCCCGCCCGCGAAGCGCGCGACGGCATTGCCACCGCCAGCGTGTGGCAGGCGCGCCAGGGCGTCTATGCCACCTCGGTCGCGCGCTGGAAAGCGTATGCGCCGTTGCTGCCTGAGATTGAACAGCTGGCGCTTTAGCGGGGGCAGGCTGGTGCGGGCTGCGCGACTTGCCCCGCAAGGCCCTGCGACGCAGGTGAACTGGCGCGGCGTGCGGCGCCATTCGCTGTGCTCATCGCGGCCTACGGGGTGATCGTGGTGGCGCGGCGCTTTCGCGGCGAAGCACATTTGTAGGGTGCGATGAGCAACGCGAATTGCACCGTCGCGGTGCTGGCGCCCGCGGCTTGGCCCGGTCTGGTGCGTCAACCGCGCGCATGCCAGCACCAGTGCCACGGCTCGTAGGCGATGCCGTGTGCATTGTCGCGCGGGAACGACAGGCGAAAACCGAACTTTGCGGCGTTGTGAACAAGCCAGCGAAACGCCGGCGACTGCTCGAACTCTTCCTCCAGCGCAGCGAAGCCCGGCGTGGTCAGGTCCAGCGCGCGGCCGGAATGGTGTTCGCTATAGCCCGGCGCGGCGCTGACCCGGAGTATCTGCGTCATGTCCTGGCCGCGCTGCAGTTTGCGTTCGATCAGCCCGACCTGGTATTCGACCGAACGGAACGCCGACACGAGCTGTAATTCCACCTGGCCGGCGGCAGCCGCATGGCGCAAGCGCATCCAGGCCTGCGCCGCACCGCGCGCCAGCCATTGCGGACGCTGGTGAATATCGAATCCGACGAAATGCAGGCGGCGCGGTTCCTGCACTGCACGCAGGCCTCGGCAGCGGCCGTAGTCGGCGGGAATGCCCAGCGCGGCCGCGCGGGCCAGCAGCAGGCGGCGCTGCTCAGGCCCGGCCGTGGCCGGCGCGGCGATGTCGGCGGGCAGGGGCGGCAGCAGGCTTTTCATGCCTCGCCGCCGTCGTCGTCCGGGGCCGTCGCTTTCAGGCGTTTGTTCTTGCGCAATGCTTCGCGCAGCACGTATTCGATCTGCGCATTGAGCGAGCGCAGTTCGTCATCGGCCCAGGCCTGCATGGCCTGCAGAACAGCCGCGTTGATGCGTAGCGGATAGGCTTTTTTCTCGCTCACGACGTTGCCATCAATGGTGCAAGGTGCCGGTATTGACCACGGGCTGGGTACCGCGCTCGCCGCACAGCACGACCAGCAGGTTCGACACCATCGCCGCCTTGCGCTCTTCGTCGAGGTTGACCACGCCGCGCACGCTGAGCTGCTCCAGCGCCATTTCCACCATGCTGACTGCGCCTTCGACGATGCGCGCGCGCGCCGCGATGATGGCGCCGGCCTGCTGCCGCTGCAGCATGGCCTGGGCGATTTCCTGTGCATAGGCGAGGTGGCTGATACGCGATTCGACCACGTCGACGCCGGCCTTGCCCAGGCGCTCCTGAATTTCGTCGCGCAGGTGCTGGTTCACTTCCTTGCCGTGGCTGCGCAGGCTGGGCGCGCCGGTGTCGTGGGAATCGTAGGGATAGCTGGTCGCCATCTGGCGCACCGCGGCTTCGGTCTGGATATGCACGAAGTTCTCGTAGTCGTCCACCTGGAACACCGCTTCGGCCGTGTCGACCACCTGCCAGACCACGACGGCGGCGATTTCGATCGGATTGCCGTCGTTGTCGTTGACCTTGAGCTTGGACGATTCGAAATTGCGCACGCGCAGGGAGACGTTGCGCTTGGCATAGAAGGGGTTGGTCCAGCGCAGGCCGGCATCGCGCACCGTGCCGGAATAGCTGCCGAACAGTTGCATCACCTTGCCCTGGTTGGGCTGTACCTGGAAAAAGCCCTTGCTGAGAAAACCGAGCAGGCCGAACAGCACCATGCCGCCCACTGGCCCCAGCGGATTGCGCGAAGCGGCGCCGTTGAGAAACAGCACGAAGGCCAGTACGAAGGCGACGAAAAACAACAACAAGGTGGGAATTCCCGGCAATGACCAGGCGGTTTTCTCGTTCATGGGGCTTGCTCCTGAAAGTGGTGAAAAGATATCAATTTGATATCAGATTGCAAGTCGCGCCGCGGCAAAGACCGGGCGGTGCTCAGGCATAATCCGCGGCGTTCGCGACGGGAAACAGCGCATGCCGCAGCAAGCCAAGGACGAATCGATCTGGCGCGACGGGCGCAGGCTGGCCTTGCCTGCGCTGGTGGGCGAGGAGCGCGCCGAGGTCTGTGTGATCGGCCTGGGCGGTAGCGGCCTCAGTGCGATCGAGGCCTTGCGCGCGGCGAATGTCGACGTCGTCGGACTGGATGCGGGCGGCGTCGCCGCGGGGGCAGCCGGCGCCAACGGCGGTTTCCTGCTGGCCGGCCTGGCCCAGTTTCACCATCAGGCCGTCGTACGGTTCGGTCACGAGCGCGCGCTGGCGATCTATCGCCTGACTCGCAGCGAACTGGAATGCGTCTTCGCCACGGCAGACGGCAACTGCCGCCGCACCGGTTCGTTGCGAATTGCCGCCGATGCGGACGAACTGGCCGACTGCGCCGTCCAGATCGAGCAGATGCAGCGCGATGGCCTTGCCGCTGAAGCCTACGACGGCGTCGAAGGCCGCGGCGTGCTGATTGCCGACGACGGCGTATTCGACCCGGCGCGGCGCTGGGGCGAGCTGGCCGCGCGGCTGGCCGGCGGCGGCGCGCGTATGTACGGACGTGCATTGGTGCATAGTGCACAAGATGGCGTTGTGCAGACTGCGGCCGGGCGCGTGCGCGCCGAAGCGGTGCTGGTGGCGGTCGACGGCGGCCTGGAAACGCTGCTGCCGGATCTGCGCGCCGAGGTGCGGTCGGCGCGTCTGCAGATGCTGGCGACGGTGCCCGCGGCCGGTACGCGGCTGGCGCGGCCGGTGTATTACCGCGACGGTCATGACTACTGGCAGCAACGCGACGACGGCTGCCTGGTCGTCGGTGGCGGTCGCGATATCGGCGGCGAGGACGAATGGCTGGCGCGCGATGGCGTTTCGTCGCGGGTGCAGCAGCATTTGCAAGCGCTGCTGCGGCAACGACTGGGCAGTACCGCGCCGGTCACTCACCGCTGGTCGGCGCGCGTCGCCTTCACTCGCCGTGGCCTGCCGGTATTCGGCCGCATTGGGCCGCAGCTGTACGCGACCGGCGCGTACAACGGCACCGGCAATATCTTCGGCGCGCTATGCGGCCGCGCCCTGGCCGAGCTGATCCTGGGCCGCGACAACCCGCTGCACTCGCTCCTGCAGGGTGCGATGAGCACAGCAAATGGCGCCGCGCTATCGCCGGCTACCACTCGATACGGATCAACGGTGCCGGCCAGCGTTCCCCGGTGATCAGGCCGCTGCGGCCGTCGCCGGCGATGCTGACGGCTTCGGCCTGGCCGACCAGGCCGATCGGAAAGACGCGCGGCAGCCGTGCCAGTGCCTGGGGCCAGCTTTCGCCGTCATTGCGCTGGAACAGCCAGGCCGAGGCATAGGTCAGGACCAACGCGCTGTGACCATCGGCGGCAATCGCCATGCCGGTGGGCCGGCCCGGCTGCAGGCGGCGGTGGAAGTCGACGCTGGGTGTGTTTTCGTTCGGCACGGCCAGCGTGCCGGCCAGTTCGGCCACCTGTTCGCGGGTATCCGCGGGCTTCAGCGGCAGCGACCAGATCTGCGGCGGCGAGGTGCGCTTGGTCAGCAGCAGCACGCGCCCGGCCTGGGCATCGACGCCGACGGCCTCCACGTCGTGCGGTTCGTCGGCATAGCGAAAGGCGATGCGCCAGGCCGGCTGCGCCTGTAGCGACAGTTCCTGCTTGCCGGCGTCGAAAGCCGGTTCCTCCAGCACGATCAGTTCGCTGCGCCGGCGCACGCCGCCGTTGTCGCCGGTATCGGCAATCAGCAGGTACGCCTTGCCATCCAGGGTGAACGAGGCCAGGTCTTCCCAGTCCACTGGCTTGATGCCGGGCAAGGTCAGGCGCGCCTGCACGCGGCCGCTCGCATCGACGGCGAACAGCTCGGCGCGCGTGCCCGAATCGTTGTGCAGCCACAGGCGTCCGGGCGTGCGCTGGGAGCTGGCCATGCCGCTGACTTCGTCCAGGCGCGTATCGCGCAGCAGGCCGGCGATCTGCGGTACCGGTTCGGCAGCGGCCAGCGCCGCTGGCAGGCCGGCCAGGCACAGGCAGAGCGCCGGCAGCAGGCCGGCCAGAGGCAGGGCAGGGCGCGGGCGCGGCATCACTGCAGCGTAGCTGGCTCGACCTTGTCCAGCTGCAGATTGCCCAGCGTGCCGACGCCGTTGAAGAAGCGCCAGGGATCGCCGTCGCCCACACCCAGGGCGATATGGCCGCTGTCGAAGCGGCCCAGCGCCGCATCGAAACTCTGCCAGCGGCCGCCTACCCAGGCCTGTACCCAGGCATGCGGTACGAACACGCGCTCGGCACCGCCGAAGGATTCGGTAAATGCCAGCCCGGTGGCGACGCGGGTGGGAATGCCGCGGGCGCGGCCCAGCGCGGCCAGCAACAGGGCGTGTTCGGTGCAGTCGCCCTGGCGCGTCTGTGCGGTTTCCAGTGCCGAGGCATAGCCGACGGTCAGGCTCTTTTTGTCGATAAAGTTAAAAACGAACTTTTCCAGATCGCGCATGCGTTCGGCGTCGCTCTTGTCGCCCGGTGATGCCTGCCTGGCCAGGCGCTGGATTTCGCTGCTGCCCGACTGCAGCCAGGCATTCGGCTGGGTATCGGCGGGCAAGGGCTTGTCGCCGGCCCCGGGGCTGGCCTGCGGCTGCACCGTCACCACGACGCTGTCGCCGTCGCGGGCGACTTGTTGTTCGTCGGTGGCGGGAAGATCGAGCTTGCGTTCGCGGTCGCGCGGGCTCAGGCGATAGCGCAAGGGCTTGGCCAGGGCTTCTCGCTGCAGCGTGCGCGGTGCCTGCAGCAGCGCCTGCTGCAGACTGTCGCTGGCCTGGTTCGGTGCCAGCGCGCAGGCCTTGTCGCAGACCAGCAGTTCCAGGTTCAGGCCCAACTGCGCCATCTGCACTTTCTTCGCCTCGAACTTCGCATCGACCCAGTCGGTGCTGGGCAGCGGCAGGCCGGGCAGGTTGAGCACATGTTCCAGCCGCGTGAGCTGGCGGCGGCCGCCGGGCAGGTCGACTTCCTCGGCTGGCTTGACTGTGGTGCTCAGCACATAGGCTTCCAGATTGAGCGGCTGGAACGCCTGCTGCGTATACGTAGTGCCGGGCTTGAGGCCGCGTTTCTGCGCATCCAGGCGCAGGCCTTCGGTGAGCAGCGCGCCGTCGGGCCAGGCTACGGTCTTGCGCTGGCTGATGCCGCCGACGCTGCTGCTGACCTCGATGCTGCCATCGGCGATGCGCCCTTCGGAGGTGGATTCCACACCCGACATCTTCGACGTGGTGCGAAAGGCCAGCGGCTTGCCGTCCAGGCTTTCCTCGTGGGTTTCGCCGACTTCCAGCGCCACGCTGATGCCGGCGCGGTCGATGCTCATGGCCATGTTCTGGCTGTTCACGACGCGATCGCCCTTGACCTCGCGCTGGGTATGTAGATGACCGATCTTGCGGCCTTCCAGGGTCACGCTCATCCAGGTTTCTTCGGGCGCGGCGTGGGCGGCGGCGCTGAGGCAGAGCAGGCAGGCAAGCAAGAGACGGTGCATGGGCGGGGGCAATTCCTGTACGGAGCCGGCGGGCGAGTGCGCTGAGCCGGCGAAGCCATGGATTGTGCCAAAGCCAGTGCGACAAGTTCCCGTACAATCGCGCGTTTTGCGGCGCAGGAGCAGCAGCATGAACGCATTCGGCACCCCGGGAACCCATGGCGCCTTGCGCCTGATGCTGCTGGGCAGCGGCGAGCTCGGCAAGGAAGTCGCGATCGAGGCGCAACGCCTCGCGGTGGAAGTCATCGCCGTGGACCGCTACGCGAATGCGCCGGCGATGCAGGTGGCGCATCGCAGCCACGTGATCAACATGCTCGATGCGGACGAACTGCGCCGGGTGATTGCGCTGGAAAAGCCCGATCTCGTGGTGCCGGAAATCGAGGCGATCCACACGCCGACCCTGGTCGAGCTGGAGCAGCAAGGCCTGCGCGTGGTGCCGACGGCACGGGCGACGCGGCTGACCATGGACCGCGAAGGCATACGCCGGCTCGCGGCGGAAACCCTGGGCCTGCCGACCTCGTCGTACCGCTTCTGCGACAGCGAGGACGAATACCGCGCCGCCGTCGCCGCGCTGGGCATTCCCTGCGTGATCAAGCCGGTGATGAGTTCCTCGGGCAAGGGTCAGAGCGTGATCCGCTCCGAGGCGGACATTGCTGCTGCCTGGGACTACGCGCAAAGCGGCGGGCGCGCCGGCCAGGGCCGCGTCATCGTCGAAGGCTTTGTCGCCTTCGATTACGAAATTACCTTGCTCACCGTGCGTCATCGCGACGGCACGAGTTTCTGTGCGCCGATAGGCCATCTGCAGATCGACGGCGACTACCGCGAGTCGTGGCAGCCGCAGCCCATGCCGGCGCTGGCCTTGCAGCGTGCGCAGCAGATTGCCGCGGCGGTCACGGCCGACCTGGGCGGCTACGGCGTATTCGGCGTGGAACTGTTCGTGCGCGGCGAGGAGGTGATTTTTTCCGAAGTGAGCCCGCGCCCGCACGACACCGGCCTGGTCACGCTGATTGCGCAGGAACTGTCGCAGTTCGCCCTGCACGTGCGCGCGATTCTCGGTTTGCCGATTCCGAATATCCGCCAGCTCGGCGCGTCGGCCTCCTGCGCCGTGCTGGTCGACGGCGATGGTGCCGGCCCGACCTATCACGGCGTGGCCGAGGCCTTGCGCGAGCCGGATACGCAGCTGCGCCTGTTCGGCAAGCCGGAAGTGCGCGGACGCCGGCGCATGGCGGTCACGCTGGCCCGCGCCGACGATGTGGATGCAGCGCGGGCCAAGGCGCGCGCCGCCGCGGCGAACATTTCCGTGCGGCTGGGATAGCATCGCTGGGAGTAGATGGCGGAGCGGACCTATGCAAAGCAATCTGGCAGGCTGGGCGATCGATACCATCGAACTGATGGCGGCGCTGTTCCTGTTCGTCGTCGGTTCGGTGGTGCTGGCGACGCTGGTGTTCTTCGTCGTCGATCGCAACCAGACCCGCAGTGCGGTATTGCGCAACTACCCGGTGATCGGCCGCTTCCGCTACTGGTTCGAGCACCTGGGCGAATTCTTCCGCCAGTATTTCTTCGCCATGGACCGGGAAGAACTGCCGTTCAACCGTGCCCAGCGCACCTGGGTCTATCGCGCCGCCAAGAACATCGACAATACGCGCGCCTTTGGTTCCACCCGCGATCTGCGCCCGGAAGGCACGGTGTTTTTCGTCAACACCGCCTTCCCGACCCTGGACGAAGATGCCGTCGCGCCGCAGCCGCTGCTGCTGGGGCCGTATGCGCGCGAGCCGTATTCGCACGCGGCGTTCTTCAATGTCTCGGCCATGAGCTTCGGTGCGATCTCGGCGCCGGCGGTGCGCGCGCTGACCCGCGGCGCCAAGCAGGCCGGCATCTGGGTGGATACGGGCGAGGGCGGCCTGTCGCCGTATCACCTGGAAGGCAATTGCGCCATCGTGTTCGAGATAGGCACGGCCAAATACGGCGTGCGCGACGACAACGGCCGCCTCGACGACGACAAGCTGCGCGCCATCGCCGCGCATCCACAAGTGAAGATGTTCAATCTGAAACTCGGCCAGGGTGCCAAGCCGGGCAAGGGCGGCGTGCTGCCCGCGGCCAAGGTGACGCCGGAGATCGCCGCGATCCGCGGCATTCCGGTCGGTACCGATTCGATCAGTCCGAACCGTCATCCGGAAGTGAACAGCGTGGCCCAACTGCTCGACATGATCGGGCATATCCGCGAAGTGACCGGCAAGCCCACCGGCTTCAAGGCGCCGCTGGGCGACGTGGCGTGGATTGCCGAACTGTGCGACGAAGTGCACCGGCGTGGTCTGCCCAGCGCACCGGATTTCATCGTCGTCGACGGTTCCGAAGGCGGTACCGGGGCGGCACCGCAGTCGCTGATGGATGGTGTCGGCCTGCCGCTGCGCGAAGCGCTGCCGCTGCTCGTCGATACCCTGACCCGGGCCGGCCTGCGCGAGCGCATCCGTGTGATCTGTTCGGGCAAATGCATCACGCCCTACGAAGTGGCCTGGGCGCTGGCCATGGGCGCGGATTTCGTCAATTCCGCGCGCGGCTTCATGTTCGCCCTGGGCTGCATCCAGGCGCTGCAGTGCAATCGCAACACCTGTCCTACCGGCGTGACCACGCACGATGCACGCCTGCAGCGCGGCCTGGTGATCAGTGACAAATCCGAGCGCGTGGCGCATTACGCCAGCAATCTGATGTACGAAGTCGGCGTGATCGCCCATGCCTGCGGCGTGCGCGAGCCGCGCCAGCTGCGCCGCTGGCATGCGCGCGTGGTCGTCGATGACGGCCTGTCGCGCAGGCTCGACGAGCTTTATCCCTATGCAGAGCCCGAGCGGGCCTGACAGCAGGCTCCTGTACCCGGCTGCATACTTCCACAACCCTGCCAAGGCCTCGCTGCGCAAGGCTTTGGCCGCCCCCTTGACTCAGGGGGGCTCCAGCAGCGGAACGCAAATTTCGATGGCTTCCGCCTTCTCCACATCACTGCCCATGGAGCAAACCCGTGACGGAACGAACATCCTCTTACGCTGTATTCCTGTTTCCCCAGGCGCTGGAAGCGCTGGGCGAGCCGATCAAGCCGTATCTCATCGACGGCGCGGGCGGTGCGCATATCGTCTGCGCCGAAGTCGATACCTCGGGGCCGCTGTTCGGCATGACCCTGCAGGGCAAGGACCAGGAGGGGATGCCCAGCGAACTGGAAATCATGCTGCCGCACGCAATGGTGCGGCTGGTGATGTCGGTGCACAGCGAGCACGGCTTCGGCTTCAAGCCGACGCTCGCCTGACGCGCCCGGCACTTAGGTTTACATCGCCGCGCCGTCGATCCGCTCTGCCAGTACGACGATGCGGCTGTACTGCTGGCTGGTCAGCTCGATGCTGCCGTCGTCGTGGCAGGCCGCGACGATGCCGGACAGGCTCTGGCCGTTGATGAACAAGGTCACGCCGCGACGATTGGCGTGGCTGGCTTCGAGCAGCGCTTTGAACGGACCTTTGCAATTCACGGGAGCATCCTTGGCGGGCGTGGTCTGGGCATGGCCGGCCGAGGCGGCGAACAGCAGCGCGGCGGCACAGAACGGGGCAGCGAATTTGTACATGGCGGTTTCCGATGGGCTTGGCAGTGGGTTGCTGCGATGGAGAACGGCGCGGCACGCGCAAGCCGAACATCCGCTGCGGCGTGGCTGCCAGACTCTGCGGTGCGCGTGGTCGAGACCTGTGGCGCAATTCGCTGGGCTCATCGCGCCCTACATGACGGCGATGGTTCCGGCCCCCTAGGGTGCGACGAGCCCAGCGAATTGCACCGCCGCTGCGATCGAGCCGGCGAACGCACGCGTGTTTGCACTTCCGATCGCCGTTGACGACCCGCAGACATTCTTTACATAGTGGAATTTGTGCGCGCTATTCCGCTACCGTGTCGCCGCGAGGCTGCGCGAACCCCACCCAGCTGCCCTGGCGCAGCAGTTCCAGCGGCTGGAAGCGTCGCTTGTAGTCCATCTTGGGGTGGCCGTCGATCCAGTAGCCCAGGTACAGATGGGCCAGGTTTTCCCGCGCGGCCCAGTCGAGCTGGGCCTGGATAGCGAAGGTGCCCAGGCCGCGCGCGGTCTCGGCCGGGTCGTAGAAGGTATACACGGCCGACAGGCCCTGGCTGCAGACGTCGGTGACGGCCACGCCGAGCAGGCGGCCGTTGCGGCGGATTTCCAGGAACTGGGTCGGGCTCCAGTCGGTATAGAGAAATCGCGAGAAGTCTTCGTGCTGCGGCGAATCCATGCCGCCGCCGCGGTGGCGTCCAGCCAGGTAGCGCTGGTACAGCTCGAAATATTCCTCGCTGTAGCGCGCCGGCACGGCGCGGGTTTCCAGGTCGGCATTGCGCGCGCGGCAGCGGCGCTGGCTGCGGTCGGGACTGAAACCGGCGACCACGACACGGCAGGGCACGCAGGCGCGGCAGCTGCTGCAATGCGGGTGGTAGACGTGGCCGCCGGCGCGGCGGAAGCCGCGGCTGAGCGCGGTGCCGTAGACCGCGGCCAGGTGCGGCGCACTGGGATCGATGACCAGGTTCTGCGCGGTGCGGCCGGGGTAGTAGCCGCATTCGTGGGGCAAGGTCTGGAACAGGCGGACCACGTCGGACTTCATGCGCGCATCCTAGCGTCTGGCTGGTGCAGTTGCCCAACAGCGAAAACCATCAGGTGACCTGCTTCAGCCGTCGCTGCGCTTTTTTACCGAAATGCCGCCGTTGGTCTCCAGCACGGCGAAGGCCACGTCGGCGACGCTGAACACGCCCTGGCGGCGCAGTGCAGCCAGCAGGTCTTCCTGCGAAATCTGGTTGCGCTGGAGGATGTCGTCGAAAATCTTGCCGTTGTGGATCAGTACTTCGGGACGCCCTTCCAGCAGCCGTTCCAGGCGGCGGCTGCGGTTGCTGAGCCAGCCCAGCAGATGGCTCCAGCCGAGCAGTACCAGGGCTACCAGCAGGCCGCCGAGCAGCGAGCTGTCCTGGCCGATCATGGCGTTCTGCACGGCGTTGGAAATGATCAGCAGCAGCAGCAGGTCGAACGGCGTCATCTGCCCGGCCTGGCGCTTTCCGGAAAGGCGAAACAGCACGAACAGCACGAGGTAGACGACGCTGCCGCGTACGACCAGCTGCCACCAGGGTTCGCCCAGCTGCCACATGGCTGCCGGCTCAGTGCGTGGTGATGGGGATGACCTGGCGCTGCGGCGGCTCGGGCTGTTTTGCGCTGTTGCAGCTGCGCAGGGACAACAGCACGGCGGCGACGCCGACCAGGCTCAAGGCAACCATGCGCATGCGGCCGGCCACGGCGCGATGGCGCGACGGGCCGCTCAGCGGTTCGCGCGTGGCCGCGGCCAGCTCATCGGCATACCGCACCGGTGGTTCTATACCCACTTCGCGCAGCAGTTCGCGCGCGCGGGTCTGGTCGTTGGCATTCACCACCCAGACCTGCGGCCAGGTGCTGGCATCCGGGCGGTTGGTATAGCTGAAGCGCTTCCAGTCGCTGCCTTTGTAGTTGCTGCGATTGGTCACGCTGGTCTCGATGCCGTGTTCGTCCATCAGGGCGGTCACGCGTTCGATGTTTTCGATGCGAAGCGAGGTATAGATCTGTCTCATGGGGCCAGTGTAGCGGCGCCAAGCCGGACCTGGACGGGCCGGCGCGGCACGGCGTTATTGAGTCAAGCGGATCAGGCCTTCCTGGGCGGTGCTGGCGACCAGCACGCCCTGGCTGTTGTAGATCATGCCGCGGGCCAGGCCGCGGGCGTTCTGCGCGGTCGGGCTGTCGCAGCTGTACAGCAGCCAGTCGTCGACGCGGAAGGCGCGGTGGAACCACAGCGCATGGTCGAGGCTGGCCATCTGCACCTTGGGATGGAAATACGAAATGCCGTGCGGGAAGGTGGCCGTGCCGATCAGGTGGAAATCCGAGGCATAGGCGAGCAGGGCGCGATGCAGTTCCGGTGCGTCGGGCACACGGTCGACCAGGCGGAACCAGACCTGCTGGTAAGGCGGACGCTTGGGCGGATTGAATTCGTCACGCGGGTAGACGTGGCGGAACTCGAACGGCCCTTTCATGCCCAGCCAGCGTTGCAGCTTGACCGGTACTTTTTCCAGTTGTTCCGGCGGTATCGGCGCGGGCGGCAGCAGGTCGTCGGGCTTGGGCACTTCCGGCATCGACAGCTGGTGCTCCACGCCGCTTTCCTCGATCTGGAAGCTGACCGAACAGGTGAAGATGGGCTGGCCGTGCTGGATGGCGACCACGCGGCGCACGGAGAAGCTGCTGCCGTCGCGGGTGCGTTCCACCGAGTAGACGATGGGCGCGTCGATGTCGCCGGCGCGCAGGAAATACGCGTGCAGCGAATGCGCGTTGCGCGGGTCGTCCACGGTCTTCTGTGCCGCGGACAGGGCCTGGCCCAGCACCTGGCCGCCGAATACGTACTTGGTGCCGATGTCGCGGCTCTGGCCGCGGAACAGGTTGTCTTCCAGGCGTTCCAGCGCCAGCAGGTCGATGAGTTCGTGGACTACATGGGTCATGGGCGTGCAGTTATGAGGCAAAAGGGAAAAGGGGACGATGTGCCTGGCGGCACGTCACGGCGCACGCGCGGGCAGCTTGAGCGAGGGAAACGCCGATTCCGGCGCGACCGCGCCTACCGACAGTATGAAGGCCATGGCCTGGTCGACGCTCCAGTCGGTCGCGATCAGCTGGTCGGTCGGCACGATTTCCAGGTAGCCGCCGGTGGGGTTGGGCGTGGTCGGCACGTAGACCGAGGCGAGCTGGCGACCGTCGGCATCGTCGAACACGCGCGTGACGAAGCCGACCGACTTCAGCCCGGGCGAGGGAAAATCGATCAGCACCACGCGCTGCGTGCCGTTGGGCTTGCTCTGCAGCATGGCCATGAGTTTCTTGGTACCGCCGTAGATCGAGTGCACCAGCGGGATGCGCTCCATCAGCGCGTCGAACGCGGCGAACAGGCGCTGGCCGATGACGCGGTTGGCGATCCAGCCGATCAGATAGAGGATCAGCAGCGTGGCGACGAAGCCGATGATGTTGATCAGCCAGCGTTCGCCCAGCAGCGGCATCAGGCGCGGGAACTCGCTGCCGATCCAGCCGAACACGGTGCCGATCATCGGCGAGCCGAATTCCGCCAGCAGCGAGGCGATGAAGCGGAACACGATGAAGGTGATCCACAGCGGCACCACCGTGAGGATGCCGGTGATCAGATAGCGTTGCAGGTGCAAGGGGCGCATGGCCGTTCCGGTCGGGGCGCTCAATGCGCGGTACTGGCCGTACTGGCAGTGCTGTCGACCTCGCGCAGCAGGCGGAAGCCGACGGTGGTATAGCCCAGGTCGATTTCGCTGGAGCCGCGCCGGCTGGCGGCGTTGTCGTCGGGACCGTCGCGCCAGGAGGTGCCGCGGAAGACCCGTTCCTTGCAGGCATCGGATTGCAGCAGCCGGTCCCAGGCGGTGTTGGCGCTGCAGTTGAGCGTCCATTCGCTGGCATTGCCGACCAGGTCGTACAGGCCCAGCGAACTGGCCCGGTAGCGGCCTACCGGCGAGGTATGCGCGCGGCCGTCGGAACACTTGTGCCGGCTGGCCAGGGTCCAGCGCGACCCCATGCTGGCATCGGCCACATTGCCCTGCTCGCAGATGCCGCTGCGGTCGAGACTGGCGGCCGCATGCTGCCATTCCGCTTCGCTGGGCAGGCGGTAGCGCGCACCGGTCTGCTGGCTGAGCCAGCGCGCATAGGCATAGGCGTCCTGCCAGCTGACGCAGACCACGGGCTCGTCTTCGTCCTGGGGGAAATCCGGATCGCGCCATTGCAGGCTTTTCAGCCGCGACAGCGGCCGCAGCGGCTCGCGGCAGCGCGCCGCCGGGCGGTTGGTGGCGCGCACGAAGCGGGCGTACTCGGCCCGGGTGACCTCGGTGCGGCCCAGCTCGAAGGCGTGGTCGAAGCGGTTCGCGCCGATCTCGGCCGGTACCAGTACCAGGGCGGGTTCGAATTCGCGCGCCTTGCGCCGCTGCTCGGCCTGGACCAGCTGGCGCTCGGCGTCCTGCCATTTGCCCAGCAGGTCGGCCTGGTCCTGCGCCAGCACTTCGGCCGGGCGCTTGAGCGTAGCCAGTTGTGCGCTGGCGGCGGCAGCCACGTCGGCCTGCAGGCGCTGTTCGAACAGGCTGCGGCGCTGCGCCAGGAAATCCTTCCAGGCTGCGCTGTCGCGCAACTGGCCGCGGTCGGCCAGCATGCGTGCCTGCTCGTACTGGCTGGCGAAGGTGGCGTCGTCGCTGCCGACCAGGGCAGCATCGACCTGCCGGCCCAGCGCGGCCAGCACCTGGTTCAGGCCTTCGCGCGCGGCGCTGTTGTTCGGTTCCAGCGCCAGCACGGCGAGATAGCTTTCGGCGGCGTTGTCGCCGGCGGGCGTGACCAGCTTCTGCTCGCTCAGCTGGCCGGCGGCCAGAGCCAGCCTGGCGGCGCTGGCCGTGGTCGCGCCGGCGTCGGTTGCGGCGGTTTCGCCCGCGGGCACGGCGGCCTCGGCGGTTGCGGCCAGCGGCGTGGCCGTGACAAAACGGGTTTCCGGCGATTCGTCGCCCTTGGGCCAGAGCAGCATGGTCAGCAGCAGCAAGGTGCCGGCCACGGCGGTAACGCCGACCCACAGGCTGGCCGGCAGCTCGGCCAGGCGTGCGCGCCAGGCCTGCAGCGGGGGCTTGTCGCGGCGCTGGTCCAGCTCGGCCTCGACGGCATCCAGGCCGCTCAGCAGGTCGGCGGCATCCTGGAAGCGCTGGGCCGGGTCTTTAGCCAGGGCACGGTCCATGAAGCCCTGCCATTGCCGCCGCATCGGCGGCAGGCGCGGCACCGGCTGCTCCACATGGGCCAGGGCGACCGACAAGGCGTCCGGGCCGTGGAACGGCAGGTCGCCGGTCAGCAGCTCGTAGGCCATCACGCCCAGGCTGTACAGGTCGGAGCGGCCGTCCAGCGACAGGCCGCGGGCCTGTTCCGGGCTCATGTAGCCGGTAGAGCCCAGGGTGGCGCCTTCGCGTGTCACGCGCACATCGGAATGGCGCGCCAGGGCAATGCCGAAATCGGCCAGCTGCGGCCGGTCCAGCTTGTCGAACAGCACGTTCTCGGGCTTGACGTCGCGGTGCACGATGCCGTGCTGGTGGGCATAGCCCAGCGCTTCGGCCAGGCAGCGCAGGATGGCCAGCACGCGGCGCTGGTCCTGGCTGTCGTTGCGCGTGGACAGATCGCCGTTGGGCAGATAGGGCAGGGTGTAGTACAGATGCCCGCTGGAGGCCCGGCCCACCTCGTAGATGCTGACGATGTGCGGGTGGTCCAGCTTGGCGATGGTGCGGGCTTCGTTCTCGAAGCGCTTGATCAGGTCTTCGCTGGGGGCGCGGTCGGCGCCCAGCACCTTGACCGCCACTTCCCGGTCCAGGGTTTCCTGGTTGGCCAGATAAACGGTCGCCATGCCGCCCTGGCCCAGCGGGCGGATGATGCGGTAACCGGGAATTTCGAACGGAATGCCCGGATTGGCGGTCATCGGCTGCAACAGGGGAGGCGGGAGCGGCGGCTATTCTATCGGAAGCGATGTATAGGAAGGGTTGTGACAGATGCATAAGTCGTGGTTATGCCGCTATGGCAACCGTGGCAGGCGCGTGGCAGGCTAGCTGCGATGAACACGGCGCCCACTCCTGTCCCCTTGAATCGCCATGGCCCCACGCTCGCGCCACAGCGCCGGGGCAAACCCGTCGTCGTTGCGCTGATGGGGCTGCCCGGGGCCGGCAAAAGCCTGGTCGCCCGCGCCCTGGCCGACCAGCTCGACTATCGCCGGGTCGACCGCGACGCCATACGCCACGCTATGTTCCCGCGCTGCAGTTATAGCTTCGTGGAAAAGCGCGCATCGTTCCGCGGCGTGCTGCTGGCGCTGGAAGTGAACTGCATGCTGGGCGAATCCAGCGTCATCGATGGCTGTACCTTCTCGCGCCGGGCCGACCTGGCGCGAGTCGACCAGGTGGTGCGCCAGTACGGTCATGCGCCGGTCGTGCTGTTCCTGGATTGTCCCTCGGCGCTGGCGCGCGAACGCATCGCCCGCGACGTGGCCGAGAACCGCCATCTGGCCCGCGACCGCCATCCCGACATCGTCGGCGAAGTGCTGGCGCGCATGGAACCGCCGCCACCGGGGGCCTTGAGCATCGACGCGCGCCTGCCGGCCGCGGAAGTCTGCCGGCTCGCGGTCGAGGCGGTGGCGCGGGTGGCTGGCATCGAAAACCTCGCCGCGGCGAATCCCGGCGCATTGAAGCCAAGCACGTGGAAGCCCGGAGCGCTGCCGTTGCCGGCGCGCGCTCCTGCTGCAGTGGTGTTGTTCAGCGCGTGCGTTCCAGCGCGAGCTTTGTAGTGGCAAAAATAGGTTGCACGCGGTAGCTCAGCAGCGTGCTGCTGGCGCGCGGATCGCGCCAGGCCTGCACGTCGCCGCTGACCTCATCGCGTATCCACACATGGCCGAAGCCGAAATCCGCTTCGCTGGCCAGCGCCAGATGCGTGGAGCCCGGCGTCGACAGGTGCTTGCCCGGCAGGATTCTGAGTACCGAGTTACGCGCGCGGCCCGCATCCATCAGCGTGGCGATGACGTAACTGCTGCTGTCGTCGATCCAGATCAGGTCTTCGTAGCCATCGCCGTTGACGTCGGCCGCGGCGCTGAGCACGGCATTGGGCAGGCCCAGGCGCACGCGTTCTATGCCCAGCGGGCGGGCCGTGCCGTTCATCAGCCACAGTTCGATCTCGCCGCTCGACGGATTGCGCCAGGCCAGGTCGGCAAAGCCGTCGCCGTTGAAGTCGCCGCTGAACAGGTAGGTGAACTCGACATTCACGCTGAGCCGCTCGCTGCGCTCGCAGCTGTCGGGCACGAATGCGCAATGCACCAGCCGATAGCGGCCGTTGCTGTCGCGCACGATCGCGTCGGCGCGCACGTCGTCGTCCATCTGCAGCAGGTCCAGCAACGTGGCGCCGGCGTCGATTTCGCGGCTGGCCAGCGGCTGGCGGCGGCCGTTGGCATCAAGCAGGGCATAGGCGCCGCCGCTGTCGCGCAGCAGAACCTGATCGGTGCGTTCGCGGTTGAAGCGGTCGGCATCGACGTAGCTGTCGCTGACATCGGCGTTCAGGCGGCTCCAGCTGTTGCTACGGGCATCGAAGAATTCGCGCTTGTTGCTGCGGATATCGCGCCGTACCGGTGCCGAAAGGCCGATGTCGCGCAGCGCTATGGCGGGGCGGAAGATCACCAGCGTCTGGGTTGCCGCGGCGCTGGGGGCGTGGAACGCATCGCCACTGTATTCCGCGTTCAGCGTATAGCGCCCGCCGTTGACGAAGAAGCCCAGCGGCGGCGCGCGCAGCACGGCAGAGCCGCCGCCATTCACGCGGACGCGGCCGAGTTCGCGCCGGCCACTGGCCGTATCCGCGCTGAACACGACCTCGCCCGTCGGTGTGCGCATGCCGTTGCCGCCGACCCGGGCCTCGATCTTCAGCGTCGTATCCATGGCCGGGCGCGGCGATGACAGCACCGGCCAGTCGGTGCGCGTGGCGACTGGCGCTTCCACGCGTACACAATTGGAGAATTCGGAAGAATTGCCGGCGCTGTCTGTGGCAATTGCGCTGACGACATCGCCGACACGTAGGCCGCCCAGCGGCAGCTGGCTCAGGCGCGTGGCGATGGCCGCGCGGCCGCTGCCGTCGGTGACGACATCCAGCGCGCCGAGCAGGAATTCCGCACCGCCGCCGCCGGACGCATGACAGGCAGCGGCAAGAAAGAACTCGATCCGGTAGTTCGAATCCGGCACGGCATCGAGCACGCCTTCGAGGCCGCCGGCAGCGCTGGCGGCCGTGAGTACAGGCGTGTTCTGCAAGCCGTTGGGGCCGGAATCGGCATCGCCCGGATCATTCGCCAGCGGTGCGAAATGATGCGCCGCATCCAGCCCGACCAGCGGAAAGGCCACTTCGTAGAACAGATTGCCGCTCAGCCGGTTGCCACTGCCGGCCTCGGTCGGCGGCGTTTGCCGCGCATCGCCCAGCAGCACCCCGGCATTCACCCGGGCAACGATGTTGTCGCCGATGCGATTGTCGCTGGCGCCGTTGCTCAGGCGCACGGCAGTGTCCACATGTGCACTGCTGCCCAGCCACAGGTCGCGGCCAAACACATTGCGTTCGATGCGATTGCCCGAAGTGGGATTGTTGGTGCCCAGCAGATGGATCGCCGTGCCGGTCACGCTGCCGAAGCGGTTGTCGGCGATCAGCGCATCGCGCAGGCCGAAATAGCTCTGCTGCACAGCTGGCGGGTAGATGTTCTGCAGCGATGAGGATTGCAGCAGCAGGCCGATGCGCCCGCTGAGCAGGCCGTCGCCGAACACGCTGCTGGACAGCGATGCCGCGCCCATGCCGTCGATGCCGATCCAGTTGTGCTGTACCACATGGCCGCTGCCCGTCAGCAGGATCGCGTTGCCGTCGGCGCCGCCAATGACGTTGCCATCGGCCGGACTGCTGCCGCCGATCACCACGCGGTCGGCGCAGACCGCACCGATCGCCTGGTTCGCATAGCGCTGCAACGTGCCGTCGGCGCGCACGCCGATGAAGCTGGACGACACGCGCACATCGTCGGCCAGCAGCAACAGCGCCGCCGCCGATTTCGGCGCGCTGCCGCCAATGAACGAAAGTCCAGTCACCACGCTGGCCTCGGCGCCGCGCACGAACACCAGCGCACTGGTCGCACCGCCGTCGGTATCGATCTCGATCAGCGGCCGGCCGTTGCCCGTACTGGTCGGCTGCGTCGAACCGGGCTGGCTGTAGCCGCGCAGCAGCACCGGTGCCGTGAATGCCGGCAGGTTCGACGCAAGGCGTATCGTCCACGGGCCTGGCCCGAAGGCAGTGCTGTCGATGGCGAAATCGATGGTGCTGCGATCGGCATTGCCATTGGCGTTGACGACGGCCTCACGCAATGAGCCCGGGCCGCTGTCGGCGGGCGAGGTAACGACAAAGCGGCTTTGCGCCGCGGCTTCGAGACTCAACAACGACAAGGCGGCAAATGCCGCCAACAACAATTTCATGACGCCACTCCAGCGCCGTTTCAGGGGACGGCGACAGAGATGGATACGCGGTAGGGGGCGGTAAACCCGAAGCGGGGTAGCGGATCTCTTTGCGTGCGACGACGCCAAGACACGATGGCGTCGCCGCATCCATGTGGATGACGAGTACAGCTGCACCCGTACCGAGGCGTTCTGCGCGGTAGGTACGACACCGTCTTTTTGTTCCGATCATGCTTGCCATGGTTCAACGATAGAGAGTTGTTGCAGTGCTGCGGTGAGCAATGAATTACCTATTTTCGTTTCAACGGGCCGCCTGATGCCGAAGTAATCAGAAAAAAACGAGTATTTGGTTCGATACAATCTTCCGAACATTGTCGATACTACGCCGCTGCATTAGTTAAGAATGCATTTGTTAATATGTATGAGTTTCATGGTTGGTTAGCTCTCGCTGAATCATCCTCCGGAATCGACGAAGGAAATCTCGAAATGCGCGTGGAAAGGTTGCGCGAAGAGATGCTACGGTGGCTCGGAAATGAACCGATAGGATCGATTGTTCTACACAATGGCCGTTACACGCTTGTTTTGAATGGTTATACCAATCGAAGGCGTTCGGAAGCATCGAGCATAAAGCGGCTGCTTGAGAGAGTCGTGGAATTGCTGCCAGGTTCATACGGGTTGCTCTATGAGCATGATGAAGGAGTTGTATTGCCCACTGGTCGGGGCTTGTTCACCGTCACCACAATAAAAATGGGGCAGATTTTCGCAAACCTAGATCCATTTCTGTCGCCGACGATTCCTGTGATCGAAAGTCTGGAGTAGCGTTAATCTAAAGAGTGTTGCCGAAGAACTCGATCGAACGAAGAGAGAGAAGCGCCTCATCCGGCCTTAACCATCATGACCAATTGCGGCCTTTTCCTCCTTATAATGCGGTTCTCGAACGCCACTCACCTGTTATCGTCAGAAACCGCTTTGGATCAATACGTAAATTTTTATGATTTTTACGATGGGCGGCATCAGGAATATCCCGCGTCATGAGCAAAGCCGATTACCCGCAACTTCGTCAGTTCTTCGGTGCTTACTTTCACCAGGATTGGGACATCGACGCGGAGGATGCAGATGGTGTCGTGGCTCTTTACGTTAGTGACGACAGGCATACCGACGAACAGTTGCGGGCACTAGCGCGGCAGATTGACGAATACCTTAAAAATGAAGGGAGCCAGGAGAATATTTCCCAGGGACTCTTTGAGAAACTCGGATGCGAATACTTGCCAGCTAGTAGTGGATCTAATGCTGGCGAATGGCTAACTCATGTCGCGAATTTGCTTCGCCGGGCGATCGAGAGCCGTCGAAATAATTTGCTGCGTAGCTAGGAAACTCCGAGTAATCCCGAGAAGCATCGCACCAGAAGGCAGTTTCGTCGTGGATGCCATATCAGAAACTCTGAAAGCCACTGGGGTCCAAGCCGAACTGCTTGGCGAAGATCAACGGAATGCATTCGTTGCCAAGTTGCGGTCAGGCTTGGGTGTCGACGTGAGCAGTTGGGCTCCATGGAACGATGCCAATGCGCCTGATGGAATGCAGCGGGGGGACGGGTGGGAATTGATCCCCCAGTTTGTCGGGTCTTCGGCGTGCCTGATGTTCATTGCCGGCGCGCGAACGATCTGGAGGCTCAACAACGGGAGCGACTTGCTGGAAGTCTTGAATGAATGTTCACCGCTGGAGTTCTATGTTTGCGATGACGATGCCAGGTACCTGTTGTGCAGCAACCATCATGATTCTTTGATCGGCTGGGGCGAGACGCTGGATTGGGTGGACGGCCTTGTTCATATGCCAGGAATCTAGAGGAAACTGTCGATCGCGCCAGTCTCCGGGAGCAGTCCCGGGTTGCCGATGGAAACGTCGATAAAAAGGGCCTCGTCGAGTAGCAGGCGCCATTTCGGTTGCGGTTGACCTATTGGACGATGGAGCATTTGGTGAATCAATGCCGCCGATTTATGGCCAGAAATTGCGGGCTGATCGCGCTGCTGACGTTTTCGGCTCTGGCTATGGCAAGAAGTCTGGTTATCGATGGAGAAGCCCGTTTTGCGGATGGCAACCGATGCCGATTGGTACGGTTTATGTGCAGGAACTGCGGCAGCGTGCGGGAGCGATGCCGTCATCTAGAATTCTCAGGCTAGGCACTACAAGCCGGGACGGCAGATTCGAACTCAATGTCGATACCCGAAGGGGATCTGTTCATAGCGCTCATCGGCGACCATTGTAGTTGGCTCGATGCTCATAAGGTCATCAGGCAAAAGGAGCTTGAAAAGTTGAGCGAGGTTCATGTCTTGCTTTCCGCTGAGCGTGACGTTTGCGAGAATTACCCGTAGAGAAACCATGATCGCGACATGCATTTCCCGCATACGGGTTCGCGAAAAAAATCGGCCTGGACGTTCGCTGGTAGGAATTTACGCGTGAGCAGGAAAAATAGGTATTTTTGGTGTTCTTCTTTGCTCTTCCTGCGCGATAGCCGGATGTACCGCAATGGGTAAGTGTGGAAGGCCAATCGAGGCAATGCCGGGGCTTGAAGGTTGTTTCGAGACAGTCGGTGCGTCGAGAATTGAGCGGACCAGATTTGCGAATTGCATTGAGGTCTATGAGCGCGAGGTCCTCTGTGTCGTCGACGGCAAGGAAACGTGTGTGCCGATCAGGGACGAAATCCCAGTCTCATGCGATGTCTCGCCGAGTCGGCAGAAAGGCCAGTAGCTGGCTGCGGCTATGCCAGCGGCGCCGCTGCGTGCGTCAGATAGATCGCCAGCGTCGCGTCCGGAAGCACGGCGTGCGGCCGTCCAGCCGGACTAAAGTAAATGCAACGCCGCGCCTAAAAGCGCCGAGAGCGGTTTCGCGCTCTGCTGTGGTGCTGCACGGCACCGTTGCAGCGACGCGCGCTACCGCTCGCCGTGCTTCACGCAAATTTCCATAAGCAGGCAAACGGACGCCTCAGACGAACTCCGCCTCCTGCGATGCCTCCACCGGCAAGCTATGCGCCGCCGTGGCCAGCTCCGCCAGTGACGCCGCCGCCGTCTGCTGCGCCTGCCTTGCCTGTTCGCATTCGCGCCGCTTGTCCGGGCAGAGCATCTGCATGTAGTCGGCGTCGTAGTCGAAACGCTCGACCAGGAAATCGACGAAGGCACGCACCTTGGGCGATTGCACGCGGCCGCGCGGGAATACGGCGTTGAGTTCGTATTCGGGGCCGGTCCAGGCAGGCAGTACGCGGCGCAGGTAGCCGGCTTCGACGTAGGGCTTGACCATCACGTCGTTGGCCAGCATCAGGCCTTCGCCGCAGACCAGGGCGCCGCGCAGGCCGGCGGGATCGTTGGCGACGAAGACCGGATCGATGCGGTAATCGGCCAGGCCGTTGCCGTCGTCCAGCGGCCAGACGAAGCCGCCGTTGCGGCGCTGCTTGGTCATGGCCAGGGCGCGGTGGTGCTGCAGGTCGTCGGGGTGCAGCGGTTCGCCGTGCTTTTTCAAATATTCCACACTGGCAAAGATCTGCGTGCGCAGGGTGGCCAGCTTGCGCGCCACGAAGTTGGAATCGGGCAGCTGGCCTACGCGCAGGGCGATGTCGATTTCCTTGTCGATGATGTCTAGCGCTTCGTTAGTCAGCAGCATCTCCACCCGCACTTCCGGGTGACGAGCATGGAATTCGCCGAGCAGCGGCGCGATGCGCTCGATGCCGAAGGAATACGGGGCAGTGATGCGCAGCCAGCCGCGCGGGCCGCCCTGCAGCTGGCTGACGGCGCTTTCGGCCTCGGCCAGTTCGCGCGAGATGCGCTGGCAATGTTCGAAGTAGATGTTGCCGGCCTCGGTCAGGCCGAGCTTGCGTGTGGTGCGGTGCAGCAGCTGCGCGCCCAGGCGCGTTTCCAATTCCTGCACTTTGCGGCTGACTGTGGTCTTGGGCAGGCGCAGGGATTTGGAGGCGGAGATAAAGCTGCCGTGCTCGACCACCTTGACGAAGATCAGGGTGTCGTTGAGATCGCTGGACATGGCGGAGATTCCGATCGCTGTTAGGGAAACCCGGGAAGGCGCAACTAGCTGGGTGGTATGCCGCGCGCCCGAATCAAGGAGGCGCTCGGGTTTTCGACGGGTGGACAGGTTGACGGGCCTTGTGCAGCGGAACCCGGTTTCCGGCCGGTTCTAAGCCATTGGCCCGCATCGGGGACAATTATTCCCCGATTTGCCAGCTAATCAAGCGCCGCATACGCCATTAACTTGTCTCGCCACGAAACCAGCGAGACCTGCAATGCCTAGCGCCATTCGCCACCGTGTGTCGTTAGCGGCTTTTCTGCCGCTTCCGGCCGGGCCGTCCCGGGCACCGGCCGGGATTAGCTTTTCTGCCCGCTTTTCCGTGCCTTGGACACGTTTTCTGCACACCGCAGCGGACCTGTCTGGCCCGGTTTCCAGCCGCTTCACGCCGCTGGCCGATGCGGGCGCAACGCTGGCGCGGATACAGGGCATAGTCCCGACCGCGGGAGAAAAAATCCCATGATCGGGACAATGCTGGCGCCAGTCGTCGTGCTCGAAGCGACCAGTGCGGTCGGTGACGGCGTGGTCGCCGCGGCACTGGGCCTGCGCTGGCCGGTCATTGCGGTCGATCCCGACCCCGTCGCCTTGCGCAAGCTGGCGGCACGCCATGCCCATGCTGCGCTGACTGTATTGCCCGGTTCGGCGCGCGACGAAGCCACCGCCGCCGAACTCGCTGCGGCGCTGCGCGGGCTGGGCCGGCCGCTCAGTGGCGTGATCGCCGTGCACGACAGCGGCCTGCTGCGCGGGCGCCTGCTCGACCTGACCGCCGATGCCAGCTGCAGCCAGTTCGATGCGGCGCTGGCGCCCCAGCTTGCTGCAGCGCGGCATCTGCTGCCGCTGCTGGCCGAGGGCGGCCGCGGCGGCGGCTACGTGCTGATCGGCGGTCCCGGCGGCGTACATCCCTGGGCTGGTTATGGCCATTCCTCGGTCACCGAGGCGGCGCTGCGCATGCTGGCGCGGGTACTGCACTGCGAGGCGCGCCAGCTCGGCGTGCGCGTGCAGCTGCTGTCGCTGGATACGCCTGCCTGGGGCGTGCACGCCGGCCAGCCGCGGGCGCATTGGCCCAGTGCGCTGGAAATCGGCCGGCATGCGCTGGAGCTGCTGGTCCCCGGCGCGCCGGCCGATGCGGTCGTCGAGTTCGGCAGCCGGCGCGCGGCACCGGCCGGCAATACCGCCCCCTATTCCAACGGCAGCGCAGCGGGCAGCCCGCTCGCGCCGCCGGATTTCGCTTCGAACACGTCACCTCGCGAGGTTTCACCATGAAAACCGCACATTTCTCCAAATCCAGTAATACGGGCCACACGCCGCTGCAGCAGCTGCTGCTGGCGCTGGCCCTGGCGGCCAGCGCCGCGCTGGCCGGCTGCAGCAGCACGGCCGCGCCGTCGGCACCGCCGCCGCCGGAGGTCAGCGTCGCCACCGTGCTGAGCAAGCCCGTGCGCCAGTGGGACGATTTCACCGGCCGTATCAGCGCGGTGGAAAACGTCGAACTACGCGCCCGCGTCAGCGGTTATGTCGAGCGCGTCGCGTTTGCCGAAGGCCAGGAAGTGCGCAAGGGCGATCTGCTGTTCGTTATCGATCCGCGGCCTTACCGCGCCGCGCTGGACCGCGCCCAGGCCGAGCTGGACACGGCCCGCGCCGAAGCCCGCCTCGCCCAGGCACAGGACCAGCGCGCTCAGTCGCTGATCGAAGCCAAGGCGATCTCGCGCGAAGAGTTCGAGACGCGCCGCGCCGCAACCGCCCGCGGTGGCGCTGGGGTACGTGCCGCCGAGGCAGCCGTGGCCGCGTCCCAGCTCGACCTGCAGTTCACCGAAGTGCGTTCGCCCATCGACGGCCGTGCCGGCCGCGCCGCGATCACCGCCGGCAACCTGGCCCAGGCCGATGTCACCTTGCTGACCACGGTCGTGTCGCAGGACCCGGTGTTCGTCTATTTCGAAAGCGACGAACAGGCTTACCTGCGCTACATGGAACTGGCGCGCAAGGGCGAACGCAGCGGCAGCCGCAATCCGGTGCGCGTCGGCCTGGCCAATGAAACCGGCTATCCGCACGAAGGCACGGTCGATTTCACCGACAACCAGGTCGATGCGGCTACTGGCACCATCCGCGCCCGCGCCGTGCTGCACAACCCCGACCGCCGCTTCACGCCGGGACTGTTTGCCCGCGTGCAGCTGGAAGGCAGCGCCGAATTCCAGGCCCTGCTGATCGACGAAAAGGCCGTGCTGACCGACCAGGACCGCAAATACGTCTACGTGCTGGACGAGCACAACAAGGCCGTGCGCAAGGACGTGGTGCTGGGCCGCAACATCGATGGCCTGCGCGTGGTGCAGTCGGGCCTGGCGGCGCAGGACAAGGTCGTCGTGCACGGCGTGCAGAAGGTGTTCTTTCCGGGCATGCCGGTCACGCCCAGCCTGATCGAAATGGGTGCGCCGGCGCCGGCGCCGCAGATCGTCGCCGCAAAGTAAAAGAACCCGCTCCGCCGCGGCCGCGCCGGTAGTGCGCGGGCCCTGGCGGCAGCCGGCAGCGGTCCGCCTCACTACCAAGAACCATCCTGTCTGCGCGACCGGGCCGAGCCCGGCCGCGCCGATTTCCGGTTTGCAAGGATTCCACTCATGGATTTCTCCCGATTTTTCATCGACCGGCCGATTTTCGCGGCCGTGCTGTCGATCGTGATCTTCGCCGCCGGCCTGATCGCGATTCCGTTGTTGCCGATTGGCGAATACCCGGAAGTGGTGCCTCCATCGGTGATGGTGCGCACCGTCTATCCGGGCGCCAACCCCAAGGTCATTGCCGAAACCGTGGCCACGCCGCTGGAGGAGTCGATCCGCGGCGTCGAGGGCATGATGTACATGCGCTCGGTGGCCAGTTCCGATGGCGTGCTGCAGACCACGGTCACCTTCAAGCCCGAGGTCGATGCCGACGAAGCCGCGGTGCGCGTGCAGAACCGCGTCAACCAGGCGCTGGCACGCCTGCCCGAAGACGTGCGCCGGCAAGGTGTGACCACGCAGAAGCAGTCGCCGGTATTCCTCATGGTGGTGCACCTGGTCTCGCCCAGCGGCAAGTACGACACGCTGTACCTGCGCAACTACATGCGCATGCAGATCCGCGACCAGCTGGCGAGCATTCCCGGCGTCGGCGAAGCGCAGCCGTTCGGTGGCGGCGACTACGCCATGCGTCTGTGGCTTGACCCGGACAAGGTCGCTGCACGTGGACTCACTGCCGGCGACGTGGTGCGTGCCGTGCGCGAACAGAATGTGCAGGTATCCGCCGGCCAGCTCGGCGCTGAACCGATTCCGGGCGGCAGCGAGTTTCTCACCCTGATCAATGCCAAGGGCCGCCTGTCCACGATTGAAGAATTCGGCAATGTGGTGATCAAGGCCGGCGAGGGCGGCGAAATCGTGCGCCTTTCCGATGTGGCGCGGCTGGAGCTGGCGGCAGGCGACTACACCATGCGTGCGCGCCTCGACGGCATGAATGCCGCGGCCATCGGCGTGTTCCAGGCACCTGGGGCGAATGCGCTGGAAATCCGAGACGAAGTGATACGGCGCATGGACGAGGCAGCGAAGAGCTTCCCGCCCGGCGTCGAGTATCGCTCTGTCTACGACACCACTGTGTTCGTGCGCGAGTCGATCAGCGCCGTGGTGACCACCCTGCTCGAAGCGGTTGCGCTGGTGGTGCTTGTGGTGATCCTGTTCCTGCAGACTTGGCGTGCTTCGATCATTCCGCTGCTGGCCGTGCCGGTATCGGTGATCGGCACGTTTGCGGCGCTGTATCTGCTGGGCTTCTCCATCAACACCTTGACCCTGTTCGGCCTGGTGCTGGCCATCGGCATCGTGGTCGACGACGCCATCGTCGTGGTGGAAAACGTCGAGCGGCATATCGAGGAAGGCGCGACACCGTTGGAAGCGGCGCACCTGGCCATGAAAGAAGTGTCCGGCCCCATCATCGCGATTGCGCTGGTGCTGTGCGCCGTATTCGTGCCGATGGCTTTCCTGAGCGGCGTGACCGGCCAGTTCTACAAGCAGTTCGCCGTGACCATCGCCATTTCCACGGTGATTTCCGCAATCAACTCGCTGACCCTGTCGCCGGCGGTTGCTGCGCGCCTGCTCAAGCCGCATGGCGCGGCCAAGGACGCGCCGACGCGGCTGATCGACCGCCTGTTCGGCTGGATCTTCCGTCCGTTCAACCGTTTCTTCGGGACCAATGCCGAGCGCTATCAGCGCGGCGTGTCCAAGGTGCTGAGCCGGCGCGGTGCGGTGTTCGCGGTCTACGCCGGGCTGCTGATCGGTACGGCCGTCATGTTCAACGTAGTGCCGCGCGGCTTCATTCCGGTACAGGACAAGCTGTACCTGATTGCTGGCGTGAAGACGCCGGAAGGCTCGTCGATCGAGCGCACCGACGCGGCGCTGAAGAAGATCGCCGAGATCGCTCTCAATGTCGAAGGCGTGCAGAACGAAGTGGCTTTTCCGGGCCTGAACCCGCTGCTGTTCAGCAATACGCCGAATATCGGCGTGGTCTTCCTCAACCTGAAACCGTTCAACCAGCGCAAACGCAGCGCCGCTGAAATCAACGCCGAAATTTCACAGAAGATCGCCGGCATCCAGGAAGGCTTTGCCTTCTCGCTGCTGCCCCCGCCGATCATCGGCCTGGGCAACGGTTCTGGCTATTCGGCATTCATCGAAGACCGCGGCAGCCTGGGCTACGGCGCGCTGCAGAGCGCCGTCAGCGCCATGCAGGGCGCCATCGCGCAGACGCCGGGCATGGGCTTTCCCAACAGCAGCTACCAGTCCAACGTGCCGCAGCTCGATGCGGAAGTGGACCGGGTCAAGGCCAAGGCCCAGGGCGTGCCGCTGACCGAACTGTTCGATACCTTGCAGACCTACCTGGGCTCGACCTATGTCAACGACTTCAACCTGTTTGGCCGCACCTGGCAGGTGATCGCCCAGGCCGACGGCCAGTTCCGCGACAGCGTCGAGGACATCGCCAACCTGCGCACGCGCAACGTCAACGGCGAGATGGTGCCGATAGGTTCGATGGTGAAGATCAGCCAGACCTACGGCCCCGATCCGGTGGTGCGCTACAACGGCTTTCCGGCGGCCGACCTGCTCGGCGAGGCTGATGCGACCGTGCTGTCCTCGGGCGAGGCGATGGAGAAGATCGAAGAACTCGCCGCCAAGATGCTGCCCAACGGCATGAAGCTGGAATGGTCCGAGCTGAGCTATCAGCAGGCCACCCAGGGCAAGGCCGCGCTACTGATCTTCCCGCTCGCCGTGCTGCTGGCCTTCCTGGTGCTGGCGGCGCTGTACGAAAGCTGGACCCTGCCGCTGGCGGTGATCCTGATCGTGCCGATGTGCATGCTGTCGGCGTTGCTCGGCGTGTGGATGACCGGCGATAACAACGTCTTCGTCCAGGTCGGCCTGGTGGTGCTGATGGGCCTGGCCTGCAAGAACGCGATCCTGATCGTCGAATTCGCCCGCGAGCTGGAAATGCAGGGCAAGGGCATCGTCGAATCGGCACTGGAAGCCTGCCGCCTGCGCCTGCGCCCGATCGTGATGACCTCGCTGGCCTTTATCGCCGGCACGGTGCCGCTGGTGTTCTCCCACGGCGCCGGCGCCGAAGTGCGCTCGGCCACGGGCATCACCGTGTTTGCCGGCATGCTCGGCGTGACCCTGTTCGGCCTGTTCCTGACGCCGGTGTTCTACGTCGCGCTGCGCAAGCTGGCGCGGCGTCCGCTGGTCAATCATCGCAACGACCATCTGGAGGTCGTCCATGCATAAGTTTATTTTGCGACAAAGCCGCTGGCCCGTGCTGAGCCTGCTCGCGCTGGCCCTGAGCGCCTGTGCGGTCGGCCCGGATTTCGTGCGGCCCGATACGCCGGCCGCAGCGGCATTCGCCCGCGCCGAGACCACGGCGAGCGTCGCGGCAAGTTCTGCCGAACTGGCCGAGTTCTGGCGCAGCTTCGGCGATGCGCAGCTGAGCACTCTGGTCGACGAGGCGCTGGCCAACAACCACGATCTGAAGATCGCACTGGCGCGCTACGACCAGGCCAATGCCTTGCTGCGCGCGAGCAGGTTCGATCGCTTCCCCACGGTGACGGCCTCGGCCGACGCGCGCGACAGCCGGGCGAGTGCGGACCAGGCGCCGGGCCTGACGCGGTCCCAGCGCGATGCCGAGAGCTATAGCGCCGGTATCAACGCGAGCTGGGAGCTGGACCTGTTCGGCCGTGTCCGCCGCGGCAACGAATCCAGCCGTGCCGATGCCGCGGCCAGTGCCGCCGATCTGCAGGCCGTGCAGGTCAGCGTGGTCGGCGAGGTAGCCCGTACCTATGTGGAATTGCGCGGCCTGCAGCAGCGCTTGCGCGTGGCGCAGGAAAACGCCGACAACCAGCGCGAGACCTTGCGTCTGGTCGATGCGCGCCTGCACGCCGGCCGCGGCACCGAATTCGACAGCGCGCGAGTGCGCGCGCAACTGGAAGTGACCCAGTCGCGCGTGCCGGCATTGCAGGCCGAAGTGGCGGTGGCGATGCACCGGCTGGCGGTATTGAGCGGACGCACGCCGGATGCCCTGATCGCGGCACTGGAACCGGTGCGTGCGCTGCCGGCCCTGCCGGCGCCGCTGGACCCCGGCACGCCGGGCGACTTGCTGCGGCGGCGTCCCGATGTCGCCGCCGCCGAGCAGCGCCTGCACGCGGCGACGGCGCGCATCGGCGTGGCCGCGGCCGATCTGTTTCCGCGCTTCACCCTGGCCGGCCTGCTCGGTACCCAGGCCATTACCGGCGGCAACCTGTTCCAGCGCGACAGCGAAACCCGTGTCGTCGCGCTGGGCGTGGACTGGTCCTTCCTCGACCTGGGCCGGGTGAACGCCCGCATCGCCGCGGCCGATGCCGCGGCCGAAGGCGAACTGGCGCGCTACCGCCAGACCGTGCTGCTGGCGCTGGAGGAAACCGAGAACGCGCTGGTGCGCTACGGTCATGCGCGCAGCGAAGACGCGCATCTGGACCGCGCCGCTGCCGACAGCACCGAAGCCGCGCGTCTGGCCCGGGTGCGCTTCGATGCAGGCGCGGCCGACCTGCTCGATGTACTCGATGCGGAACGCACCCAGCTGCAGGCTCAGGATGCGTTCGCCGATGCACGCACGCGCAGCATTGTCGGCGCGATCGCGGTGTACAAGGCGCTGGCCGGCGGCTGGTCGGGGCAGTTGCCGCAGCGCGAGCCGGTGGCGGTGCGCTGACCGGCAGTTGCGCTGCGTCGAGCTGCCGTCGTCCCGGGCACTGCCGCCAAGAAGTGGATCAGAAGAAAAGTCCAGAAAGAAACAATGTGGCCGGCCTCGGGTGCCGGCCACATTGAAAAGCCTCGCGGATCAGCGGTCGCGCTTGCGCCGCACGTAGACCTGCTTGCGCACGCGGGCGATCAGTTCGCCCGATGCGGTCTTGATTTCCGTGTCGAACCAGCGCAGGCATTTTTCGCCGCTGGCGGTGGCGGCGCGCAATTCGTCCAGCACGCTTTCCTCGACCACGAATTCCGCATAGACGTCTTCGCGTCCGGGCTTGACGAATTCGATGCTGCCGGCCTGGTCCCAGACCTTGTAGTCGCGGCCCAGGCATTCCAGCAGCAGGATCATCCAGAACGGATCGGTCATGGAAAACAGGTTGCCGCCGAAGTGCGTGCCGACGTAGTTGCGGTTGAACCAGCCCAGCTTCAGGCGCACCCGCGCGCGCCGCCAGTCCGGGCTGATCGATTGCACGCGGATGCCGCTGAACAGGAACGGCAGCCACAGGTTCATGGTGCGGCGCAGGCCGCTGGGGGTGATCTTCACGTCGGCCTGCCTGACGGGGGGGGGTGAGCGGCTGTGCGGGCTGCGCGGATTTCAGAACAGCACGGCAGCCATCTTGCGCCGGTAGGTGCCGACCAGGTCGGCATCGTCCAGTACATGGAAGGCCGCGATCAGGCGCTTCTTGGCCTGGCCGTCCTGCCAGTCACGCTGGGTTTTCAGCACGTGCAGGAACTGATCCAGACCAGCCGCGGCCTCGCCGTCGAGCAGCAGGCGTATGCCGAGCAGGTCGCGCGCGGCATGGTCGGCGGCATCGTGCTCGACACGCTGCAGCAGTTCGGCCTTGGACGGCGCGCCTTCCAGGGCGCGGGCGAAATCCAGCTGGCCGCGCAGGCGTACCGCTTTGGCGTCGGTGGCGAACTTGGCCGGCAACGCGTCGAGTTCTGCCTCGGCGGCAGCGGCGTTGCCGCTTTGCATCAGGGCCAGTGCCAGGTCGAGCTTGAGTTCGGTCTTGTCCGGTTGCGCGGCAATTTCCTGCTGCAGGCGGTTCACGGTCTCGGCTGGGGTTTCGGCCAGATCGATCGTTTCGGCGGGTTCCGGCGCGCCGGGATGGATTGCGTGCTTGGCCAGGAATTCGCGCACGCCGGCTTCGGGCAAGGCGCCCATGAAGCCGTCGATCATCTGGCCGTCCTTGAGCAAGACCACGGTCGGCAGCGAGCGGATGCCGAAGATCGAGGCCAGCTGCATTTCTGCCTCGGTATCGACCTTGGCCAGGCGGAATGCGCCGGCATACTCGTCGGCGAGCTTTTCCAGCACCGGCTTGAGCTGGAGGCACGGGGCGCACCATTCGGCCCAGAAATCGACCAGCACCGGTGTCTGCAGCGAAGCCTTGATGACCTCGTTCTCGAAGTTTTCCTGGGTTGCGTCGAAGAAGTGGGCGGACTCGGCCATGGGGGGGCTCCTTGAAAGATCGTCGCGATGTGGATGCGGGAGGGTAGCGGATCAAGGGCCGCAAACGGTCGGGGACAGAGCCAATGGCTCTGTACGCCGTCTCCTCAACCCCCCAGGCAGCGCCTGGAGGAGAGGGCTAAAGACTTCCCGCCAGTAATGCGACAGCACTGCGCTTGCTTGCTGTCAGGCCCCTCACGGCCCGCGATAGACCACGCCGTCCTTCATCACGAAATTCACCTTCTTCATGACGCCGATGTCCTCCAGCGGATTGCCAGGTACGGCGACCACGTCGGCGAACTTGCCCGCGGCGATGCTGCCCAGGTCGTTGCTCTGGCCCAGCAGTTCGGCGGCATGTGTGGTTGCCGCCTGCAGGGTGAACATGGCCGGCATACCGGCTTCGACCATGAGTTCGAATTCGCGCGCGTTCTGCCCGTGCGGGAATACGCCGGCATCGGTGCCGAAGGCGATCTTGACGCCGGCCTTGTAGGCAGCGCCGGCGGTGCCCTTGATCTTGGGGCCGATGGCCAGGGCTTTCGGCCGCACGATTTCCGGGTAATAGCCCGGCTGGGCGGCTTTCTCGCTGACGAAGGCACCGGCGATGATGGTCGGTACGTACCAGGTGCCGTGCTGTTTCATCAGCGGGAACAGCTCGGCGTCCATCTGCGTGCCGTGCTCGATCGAGCTGACG
The DNA here is from genome assembly GCF_004363655.1 of Tahibacter aquaticus. Lineage (GTDB taxonomy): Bacteria > Pseudomonadota > Gammaproteobacteria > Xanthomonadales > Rhodanobacteraceae > Tahibacter > Tahibacter aquaticus. The sequence goes on along the minus strand of NZ_SNZH01000012.1, from coordinate 200,276 downwards.
CCGCCGAGGATGGCCCTGCGCATGCCTTCCTTGCCGTGTGCATGGGCGGCGACGGTAAAGCCGTAGTCCTTGGCCGTGTCGACGATGGCCTTGATCTCTTCCACGGTGAACTGCGGGTTGTCGCTGCTCTTGGCGTAGGACAGCACGCCGCCGGTGGCGGTGATCTTGATCAGGTCGGCGCTGTCCTTGTAGTGCTGGCGCACGGCCTTGCGTGCGTCGTCGACGCTGTTGATCACGCCTTCTTCGGGGCCGGGATCGGGCAGCAGGCCGCGCTTGGCGCCGTTGGTGGGGTCGGCATGGCCGCCGGTGCTGGCGATGGACTTGCCGGCGGTGAAGATGCGCGGGCCTTTGAGCATGCCCTGGTTGACCGCGTTGCGCAGCGATACCGACACGCCGTTGCCGCTCTCGCCCAGGTCGCGCACGGTGGTGAAGCCGGCCAGCAGGGTGCGTTCGGCGAATACGGCGCCCTTGAAGGCGATGTCGGCGTCGTTGAGGCGGAAGCCTTCGGAATAGGAGTCGCGGCTGGTTTCCGAGGTCAGGTGGGTATGCATGTCCATCAGGCCGGGCAGGCAGGTGCTGCCGGCGGGCAGGTCTATCGCCTTGGCGCCGTCGGGAGTGACCAGGCCGGGCCTGACCTCGCGCACGCGGTTGCCCTCGATCAGTACGGTACTGGCACCGAGCAGCTTGCCGGCGGCGGTGTCGACCAGGGCCGGGCAGTGCAGGGCGGTGACGCCGTCGGCGGCAACGGCGGGCAGGGCGGCCAGCAGGGCCAGGCCCAGGGCGCAGTACGGTAAGGCAGCTTTCATCGGTTTCCCCAGGCGGTACGAGAAGGGCTGGACAACAGAGGCAGGACGCGAAAGTCCCGATCATAGCCGCCGCGCCGGGCCTGGCCCGTGTCGTTCGGCAGGGGGCAGGCTTGGCGGGAGTTGCTGCGCTGCGGTAGTCTGCGGCGACTTTCCCTGACCCGGTCCGCACCCTACGGCTGCGCGACCCGCCATTGGCCTCCATGCACGAAACCTACGATCCCGCCGCAGTCGAACCCGCGGCGCAAAAATTCTGGAACGACACGCGCGCCTTCGAAGTGAAGGAAGACGCGGGCAAAGCCAAGTTCTACTGTCTGTCCATGCTGCCGTACCCCTCGGGGGCGCTGCATATGGGCCATGTGCGCAACTACACCATCGGCGACGTGATCAGCCGCTATCAGCGCATGCAGGGCAAGAACGTACTGCAGCCGATGGGCTGGGATGCCTTCGGCCTGCCGGCGGAAAACGCCGCGATCAAGAACAACACCGCGCCGGCGAAGTGGACCTACGCCAACATCGAGCACATGAAGGCGCAGCTCAACCGCATGGGCTTTGCCTATGACTGGTCGCGGGAAGTGGCCACCTGCAAGCCCGAGTACTACCGCTGGGAACAGCAGATGTTCACGCGGCTGTTCAGGCAGGGCCTGGTCTACCGCAAGATGAGCGTGGTCAACTGGGATCCGATCGACCAGACCGTGCTGGCCAACGAGCAAGTCATCGACGGCCGCGGCTGGCGTTCCGGCGCATTGGTGGAAAAGCGCGAAATTCCACAATGGTTCCTCAAGATCACGGCCTATGCTGAGGAACTGCTCAACGAGCTGGACAACCTGCCGGGCTGGCCGGATGCGGTCAAGACCATGCAGCGCAACTGGATCGGCCGCTCCGAGGGGCTGCAGATTCCGTTCGACCTGGAAGGCAGCGACGAAAAACTGTCGGTGTTCACCACGCGCCCGGATACCTTGATGGGCGTGACCTTCGTCTCGGTCGCGGCGGAGCATCCCATCGCGCTGGCGGCGGCACAGAACAATGCCGACCTGGCCGCGTTCATCGAGGAATGCCGCCACGGCGGCACCGCCGAAGCGGATCTGGAAAAGCAGGAAAAGAAGGGCGTCTTCACCGGCGTCTACGCGCTGCACCCGATCAGCGGCGAGCGCGTGCCGGTCTGGGCGGCGAATTTCGTGCTGATGGGCTACGGCACCGGCGCGGTCATGGCCGTGCCCGGGCATGACGAGCGCGACGGCGAATTTGCCCGCGCCTATCACCTGCCGATCAAGGTAGTCGTGGTCAACCAGGAAGTGCGCGACGCGATCCTGGAACTGCAGCACGACGTGGCCGTCGGCGGCGACGCCATGAATACGGCCCTGGGTGGCGGCGCCGCGCGCGACGTGTACGAACCCGGCGCCGCGGTGCAGCTGATCGAGGAATTCCAGCAGCGCGTGCTGCAGGGCGCGTTCACCGAGCGCGGCTACCTGATCAATTCCGGCGAATACGACGGCATGGACTACGACCAGGCCTTCGCCGCCCTGGCCGCCCGCTTCGGTGCCGATGCGCGCAAGGTCAACTACCGCCTGCGCGACTGGGGCGTAAGCCGCCAGCGTTACTGGGGCTGTCCGATTCCGATCATCTACTGCGCCACCTGCGACGCGGTACCGGTGCCGGACGAGCAACTGCCGGTGGTATTGCCCGAGGACGTGGCCTTCAGCGGCGTGCAGTCGCCGATCAAGGCCGATCCGGAATGGCGCAAGTGCATTTGTCCCCAATGCGGCGGGCCGGCCGAGCGCGAGACGGACACCTTCGATACCTTCATGGAATCGAGCTGGTACTACGCGCGCTATACCTCGCCCGGCGCCCAGGCCCAGGTGGACGAGCGCGCCAACTACTGGCTGCCGGTCGACCAGTACATCGGCGGTATCGAGCACGCCATCCTGCACCTGCTGTATTTCCGCTTCTATCACAAGCTGCTGCGTGACGCCGGCCTGTTCACGGCGAACGAGCCGGCAACCAACCTGCTGTGCCAGGGCATGGTCGTGGCCGAGACCTATTTCCGCGAGGAAGAGGGCGGTGCCAAGACCTGGTTCAACCCGGCTTCGGTGCAGATCCACCGCGACGCCAATGCGCGCGTGATCGGTGCGCTGGCCGAGGACGGCCTGCCGGTGTCGATCGGCGGCATCGAGAAGATGGCCAAGTCGAAGAACAACGGCGTCGATCCGCAGTCCATGGTCGATACTTTCGGCGCCGACACGGTGCGGCTGTTCTCCATGTTTGCCTCTCCGCCGGACATGTCGCTGGAATGGAACGAGGCCGGTGTCGAAGGCATGGCGCGTTTCCTGCGCCGCGTATGGAACCAGGTGCAGCGCCATGTGGCTTCCGCGCCAATGGTCGAATTGAAGGCCAATTCAATACTGTTGCGTAGGAGCGAACTGGCGCTGACGCCGGAGCAGAAAACCCTGCGGCGCAAGCTGCACGAGACCATCGCCAAGGTGTCCGACGACATCGGCCGCCGCCACGCCTTCAACACGGCGATTGCCGCGGTGATGGAATTGCTCAACGCGCTGGCCAAGTTCGACGACGATTCCGCCGCCGCGCGCGCCGTCCGCCACGAGGCCTGGGAAGCGATCACCCTGCTGCTCAACCCGATCACGCCGCATGTCTGCCATGCGCTGTGGCAGGCGCTGGGCCATGCGGAAAGCCTGATCGAAGACCTGCGCTGGCCGCAGGCCGACGCCAAGGCGCTGGAGAAGGACGCGCTGGTGCTGGCGGTGCAGGTCAACGGCCGTCTGCGCGGCCAGATCGAAGTGGCGGTCAGTGCGGACAAGGACGAATGCGAGCGCCTGGCCCTGGCCGAACCGGCCGTGGCGCGCTTCCTCGAGGGGCAGACGGTGAAGAAAGTCATCGTGGTGCCAGGCAAGATCGTCAACATCGTGGCGGGCTGATATGCGCATTCTGTTTCGCGTCATTGTTGTGGGTTCGGCGTTGCTGCTCGGCGCCTGCGGCTTTCACCTGCGCGAGCAGGCGCAATTGCCGCCGGGCCTGCAACGTATACACCTGGAAATTGCCGACCAGGGCAGCCTGCTCTACCGCGACCTGCCGGCGGCGCTGGAGCGTTCCGGCGCCACGGTGGAAGAGAACGCCGGCCCCGGCATTGCCAGCCTGCGCATTCCGGTCAGCACGCTGGCGCCGCAGCCGCTGTCGGTCGGTTCGACCGCCCGCGTGCGCGAATACAGCATGCGCTACCACGTCGAGATCGAAGCCGTGGACGCCAGCGGCACGACCGTACTGCCGCGCCAGGCGATCGACCTGAATCGCGAATACACCTTCGACGAAACCCAGGCGCTGGGCGTGGCGGCGCAGGAAGACGAGCTGCGCAAGCAGCTGCAGCGCGACATGGTGCAGGCGATCCTGCGCCGCATCGCTGCGCTGAGCCGTCCGGCCGGCTGAGGCAGCAGCGCCCGCATGAGTTTCAGTCTGTCGCAGCTGCGCCAGCACCTGGCCGGCGACACGATGAAGCCGGTGTATTTCCTTGCCGGTGAAGAACACCTGCTGCTGATCGAGGCGGCCGATGCGCTGCGCGCCCGTGCGCGCGAACTGGGCTACCTCGAACGCGACGTGCTGGATGCGGAGTCGGGCTTCGACTGGGACGACCTGGCCCGCGCGGCCAGCGGCATGTCGCTGTTCGCCACGCGCAAGCTGATCGACCTGCGCGTACCGACCGGCAAGCCGAACAAGGACGGTGCCGCGGCGATCATCGAATACTGCGAACGGCCGCCGCCGGACACGGTACTGCTGATTACTTCTACCCAGTGGAGCAAGCAGCACCACGCCGCCTGGGTCGACGCGATCGAGGCGATCGGCGTGTTCGTGCCGATACAACCGCTGCGGCCGGATGACCTGCCGGCCTGGATAGGCCAGCGCATGGCCAGCCGCGGCATCAAGGCCAATCGCGATGCGATCGACCTGCTGGCCGAGCGCATCGAAGGCAATCTGCTTGCCGCCGCGCAGGAAATCGACAAGCTGGCACTGCTGGCCGGCGACCGCCTGCTCGACGCGCCGACCCTGGAAGACCTGGTCGCCGACAGCGCGCGCTACGACGCCTTCAAGCTGACCGACGCCGCCCTGGGCGGCGACGCTACGCGCGCGCTGCGCATCGCTGCCGGGTTGCGTGCGGAGGGCGAGCAGGTGCCGGGTCTCATGGGCCTGCTGCTGTACCAGCTGCAGATCATGGTGCGGCTGGCGGCGGCGCCGAATCCGGCCCAGGCCTTCCGCGCCGAGCGCATCTATCCCGCCCGCGAGGCGGTCTACCGCAAGGCCTTGCAGCGCGGCAATCTTTCCCATTGGGAACAATGCCTGGCCCAGGGCGCGCGCATCGACCGCATCAGCAAGGGCCGCGGTGCTGGCGATGCCTGGGTCGAGCTGGAGCGCCTGCTCGCTGCCATGGCGCTACCGCGCAGCGCGCACCTGCTGGGCGGCGCGTGAGCACGCCGGCACCGGTGCTGGCCCTGCTGGGCGGCACTTTCGATCCGATCCACTACGGCCATCTGCGTGCAGCCTGGGAAGCCGCCGAGCAACTGGATGCGCAGGTTTGCCTGATGCCGGCCAATGTGCCGCCGCATCGTCCCCAGCCGCGCCTGAGTGCGGAACAACGCGTGCAGCTGCTGGAACTGGCCCTGGCCGGTCAGCAGCGGCTGGCGCTGGATACGCGCGAACTGCGCCGGGACGGTCCTTCGTATACGGTCGATACCTTGCGCGAACTGCGCGAGGAAATCGGCGCGGCGCGGCCGCTGGTGCTGTTGCTCGGCACCGACGCGTTCGCCGGCCTGCCCAGCTGGAGCCGCTGGCTGCAGCTGTTCGAGCTGGCGCATATCGGCGTGATGACCCGGCCCGGTGCTGCGCCGGCACTGTCGCCCGAACTGCACGCGCAGTTCCTGGCACGGGCCTGCGCCGTCGATGGCGATTGGCGTGGGCAGGGCGCTGGCCGCATCCTGTCGCTGGACATCACCGACCTGGATATTTCCGCCACGGGCATCCGCAACCTGCTTGCACGGGGGCAGGAGCCGCGCTTTCTGCTGCCGGAAGCGGTACTGGCGCAGATCCGCCAGCGGGGCTGGTATCGCTAGTGCGCTTTGCCTGCCGCGGCGCGGCAAAGCCGTCGCCGCTGCCGCCTCGCCTTGCCCCGGCCACCCCCTCCCTTATACTGCGCCCACTTATTCCGCTATCCAGAGGTAATGCTCGCTTGGCCACCACCAAAACGCCGAAGTCTTCAACTGCCACCGAAAGCAAGACCCGCTCCAGCGCCGCGCGGCCGGCCGCGAAGAAGGCAGCCATTGCGAAGAAGCCCTCGGCCAAGCCGGCGGCAGCGAAGCGAAGTGTCGCGAAAAGCTTTGCTGTTAAGAGCTTTCCGCCGAAGAAGCCCGTAGCGGAGAGCCCGGCCGAGAGCAGCTCCACCGCAAAGAAAGCGGCAACCAAGAAGACGCCGGCGAAGAAGTCTGCGGCAACGACGGCCAAGGCCCCGGCCGCCAGGCGTGCAAGCGCCAGCAGCGATGCCAAGCCCCAGCGCAAGGGCACGCCGGTTGCCTCGCCGCCGCAGCCCAAGCCGCGCAAACCGGGCAAGAAAGAGAGCATGCCGACGGATATCGTCGAGCGCCTGCGTCTGGAAGTCCGCCGCGCGCTGGAAGAGCTGAAGGCCAAGGATATCGTCGAACTCGACGTGCGCGGCCGCACCTCCATTGCCGACTACATCGTCGTCGCCGCCGGTACCTCGACCCGTCACGTCAAATCCATCGCTGACGAAGTGGTCAGGTACGCCAAGAAGGCGGGCATGATGCCGCTGGGCGTGGAAGGCCAGCGCGAAGCCGAATGGGTGCTGGTCGACCTCGGCGACATCATCGTCCACGTCATGCTGCCGCGCGTGCGCGAGTTCTATGGCCTGGAGCGGATGTGGGCGGTCGGCGGCGACACCGAGTCCGAAGCGGCCTACGCCTGAACCCGGCGCTGTTCCTTGATCAGGTTCCTGCATGCGCGCGCGCCTGATCTCGGTCGGCGAGCGCATGCCGGGCTGGGTCGCCGAGGGCTTTGCCGAGTACCACAAGCGGCTTTCGCGCGAGCTGCCGCTGGAACTGGTCGAGCTGAAGCTGGGCGAGCGCGGCAAGGGCCGCGATCTGCAGCGCGCGCTGGATGACGAGGGCGCGGCCATGCTGGCGGCGATTCCCCGCGGCAGCCAGGTGATTGCGCTGGACGGCCGCGGCAAGACCTGGTCCAGCGAAGAACTGGCTGCGCAGCTGGCGCAGTGGCGCATGGCCGGGCGCGACCTGGCCTTCCTGATTGGCGGGCCAGACGGCCTGGCCGCCAGCGCCCTGGCTCGCGCCGACCAGCGCTTTTCCCTGGGCGCCCTGACCCTGCCGCATATGCTGGTGCGCCTGATCCTGGCCGAGCAGCTCTACCGCGCCACCAGTCTGCTGTCCAACCACCCTTATCACCGCGCCTGACCGGAGCCGCCCATGTTGTATCTCGCCTCGCAGTCGCCGCGCCGGCGCCAGTTGCTGGAGCAACTCGGCCTGAGCTTCGCCGTGCTCGACGTCGACGTGCCCGAGCAGCGCGAACCGGGCGAAGCGGCGGCCGACTACGTCAACCGGGTAGCGCGGGAAAAGGCCGGTGCCGGTCTGTTGCAGGTGGCGGCTGTGCCCGGTGCGGTGGTGCTGGGTGCCGATACCGAAGTGGTGCTGGACGGCGACGTGTTCGGCAAGCCGGCCGATGCGGCGGCCGCGGTACAGATGCTGCAGCGCCTGCAAGGCCGCAGTCATCGCGTGATTTCGACGGTATGGCTGGTCAGTGCCGGGCGCGAAGAGCACGAATCCAGCGAATCCGAGGTGCGTTTCGCACCCATGGACGAGGCCGCCATTGCCGCCTATGTGGCCAGCGGCGAGCCCTACGGCCGCGCCGGTGCCTACGCGATCCAGGGCCTGGCCGCCGCGCATATCGCACATCTGAGCGGCAGCTTCACCGGCGTGATGGGCCTGCCACTGTACGAAACTTCGCAATTGCTGCGCCGCTTTGGCCTGCGCTGAGCGGTCGGAAACCGCGCCCGGCGCCATGATCGGCGAACAGCGAGCCGCTCCGGCAGGGCGGCCAGCAACGGATTTAGCACGCGCTTGAGGCGCAAGCTGTTAGCGTGGCAACGACGCCTGCCGGGCCGATAGCTTGCCTTGACGTGGGGCCGGCGCCCTTGCGGCATGCTGCCGCGAGCGTCAGATAGTCTTCACGAAACCGTAGCAGCGGCCTTTTCCAACAGTCAGTCAGATCGACAAGTTCACATGGCCGCAGCTATAACCCCGTACCCCAAGCACTGTGGCGCGGTTCAGCCGCCCGCTGACAAGGTAGTCCAGTGAGCGAAGAAATCCTGATCAACGTCACTCCGCGCGAAACCCGCGTTGCCGTGGTCGAAAACGGCATGCTGCAGGAAGTGCATATCGAACGCGCCCAGCGGCGCGGCTACGTCGGCAATATCTACAAGGGCAGGATCAGCCGGGTAATGCCCGGCATGCAGGCGGCCTTCGTCGAGATCGGCCTGGACCGCGCGGCGTTTCTGCATGCCTCCGACATCGTCCGTGCCGCGCCCTCGCTGGTCGGCGATGCGACCGAAGGCGCTGCAACCACCGGACCTACGCCGCCCATCCTCGACCTGGTGCGTGAAGGCCACGAACTGGTGGTACAGGTGGTGAAGGATCCGATCGGCAGCAAGGGCGCGCGCCTGACTACGCACCTGTCGATTCCTTCGCGCTACCTGGTGCTGCTGCCGTATTCGCGCATGGTCGGCGTGTCGGTGCGCATCGAGGACGAGGCCGAGCGCGGCCGCCTCAAGGAAAGCCTGCAGCAGCTCGGCCGCGAGGGCAACCTGGGTTTCATCGTGCGCACCAATGCCGAAGGACAGAGCTACGAGGCGCTGGCCGAAGATGTGGACTATCTGGGCCGCCTCTGGCTGGCGGTGCAGGAAGGCATTGCCACGGCCCGCGTCGGCACGCGCATCTATGAAGACCTGCCGCTGTCCCTGCGCGCGCTGCGCGACCTGATGCGGCGCGACATCGAGAAGGTGCGGGTGGATTCGCGCGAAACCTTCGAACGTATCCAGAGCTTCACTCATCAGTTCATGCCCGAACTGGTGGAGCGCATCGAACATTATCCCGGCGAACGGCCGATCTTCGACCTGTACGGCGTCGAAGACGAGATCCAGCGCGCCCTGCGCAAGGAAGTGCCGCTGAAGTCCGGCGGCTATCTGATCGTCGACCAGACCGAGGCGATGACCACGGTCGATGTGAACACCGGCGCGTTCCTCGGTCACCGCAATCTGGAAGAGACGGTCTACCGCACCAATCTGGAAGCGGCCCAGGCTGCCGCGCGCCAGCTGCGCCTGCGCAACCTGGGCGGCATCATCATCATCGACTTCATCGACATGACCGATGACGAGCACAAGCGCCAGGTGCTGCGCACGCTGGAAAAGGCGCTGGTGCGCGACCATGCCAAGACCACGGTCTACGACATGTCGCCGCTGGGCCTGGTGGAGATGACGCGCAAGCGCACCACCGAAAGCCTGGAACGGCAGCTGTGCGAGCCCTGTCCCGAATGCGGCGGCCGCGGCAGCCTGAAGACGGCCGAGACCGTCACCTACGAGATTTTCCGCGAGATCACCCGCGCCGTGCGCCAGTTCGACGCCGAGAAACTGCTGGTGCTGGCGGCGCCCAAGGTGGTCAACCGCATCCTGGAGGAAGAGTCCGCCGCCGTGGCCGAACTGGAAGAGTTCGTGCACAAGACCATTCGCTTCCAGCCCGAAGAGCACTACTCGCAGGAGCAGTTCGATGTGGTCCTGCTCTGAGCGGCATCGTGGTAAATTTCACAAGGTTGCATTGTCCATGACGTGCCGGCGGGCGCGTGCGGGATTGCACTTGTGACACCGTGGCACCGCCGCCTGCGCCGTCTGCGCATTGCGCTGACGGTCTGCGTCGCCTGCCTGATCATCCTGGCCGCGGTCGGCGTCGGCCTGCTGCGGCTGCTGCTGCCCCAGGTCGGGCTGCATTCGCAGCGCGTGGCGCGTTTCCTGTCGGAGCAACTGCAGCGGCCGGTCAGTGTCGACCAGGTCGAAGGTTACTGGAGCGACGGAGGGCCGCTGCTGCGCCTGGAAGGCGTGCACGTGGCCGCGTCCGACCCGGCTGCGCCGCCGCTGGTGATTCCCCAGGCCGAGCTGGCGCTGGACCTGGGCGCCTGGCTCAGCAGCAACCGGCGCTGGAGCGAATTCCGCATCGCCGGACTCGACCTGAGCCTGCAGCACCAGGGCAACGGCGACTGGCAGGTTTCCGGCCTGGTCGGCGGCAATAGCGGCGAAGGCGAAAACCCGCTGCTGATGCTGGGGGCGATTGCCCTGCGCGATACGCGGGTGCGCGTGATCGATGCCGCCAACGGCATCGACGTAGCCGTGCGCTTCAACGAACTGCGCCTGCTCAACGACGGCAGCCATCATCGCGTGCAGGCCTTGCTGCACCGCGACGGGGCCGAGTCGGGCCTGCTGCAGCTGGTGGCCGAATTCGATTCGCAGACGCGCTCGGGTAGCGCCTATCTCGGCGGCGAAGCGCTGGATCTGGCGGCGCTGACCCAGGGCCTGAGCTGGCGCGAGCGTCGCCTGGGCAGCGGCAAGGGACGCGTCCAGCTCTGGGCCGGTGCGCACCAGGGCCAGCTGGTGTCGGCGCATGCCGCGCTGGATCTGCATGGCATCGAGTTGCAACCGCTGCAGCCGGACGCGCCCGATGCGAGCCGCGCCACCGGCTTGGCCCAACTTCAGGGTGTGGCGCGCTGGCGCCGTGGCGAGCGCAGCTGGACCGTCGACGTGGCTGGGCTGCGGGCGGCGCGCGCGGGCACGAATGCGGTCGCGAGCGCATTCGAACTGCGCCACGAAGACGACACGGATGCCTATCTGCTGAGCTCACCGCGGCTGGACCTGGGCAGTGTCGCTGCGCTGTCGGTACTGCTGCCCGGACAGGAGCGCGCCTGGCCGGCGCGGGCTGGCCTGCAGGGCAACTTGCAAAATGTGGATTTGCGCTACGTGTCGCGCACCGATTTCCAGCTCAACGCCAGCGTGCGTGGCCTGGGCTTCATCGCGGTCGACAAGGCACCGGGCCTGTCCGCACTTGACGGTGAAATCAGCGCCGATGCGCAGGCACTGGCGCTGGAACTGCCGATGCAGGCGACGACAGTGAATTACGCGCGCAAATTTCGCCAGCCGCTGCGGTTCAATCATCTGGGCGGGCGCATCGTCGCGTTTCCGCTGGGCGAGGGCGTGGATTCCGGCTGGCGCGTAGAGACCGATGCGCTGGATGTGGACGCGGAAGGCGTTGGGCTGCAGCTGCGCGGCGGCGTGGAGCTGCTGCCCGACGCCGGCAAGCCGCTGCTGGAGCTGTATGCCGTGGTCCTGCCCAGCGAGGTGCCTGCCGCCAAGCAGTTCTGGCCCATCGGCGACATGTCGCCCAAGGCGATGGAATGGCTGGACCGCGCCCTGGTCGCCGGCCGCATCGACAGCGGCCGCGCCGCCATCCATTGCGACCTGGACGACTGGCCCATCACCAACTTTGCCGGCCAGTTCAAGGCCAGGGCCGAGATCAGCGGCCTGACCCTGGACTACAACCCGGCCTGGCCGCGCGCTGAAGGCGTGGCGGTGACGGCGGATTTCATCAATTCCAGCCTGCATGCAGAAACCAGCGGCGGCACGGTGCTGGGCACCAGCCTCAAGCGCGCGGTGGCGGATATTCCCAGCTTCAAGGACGCGGAACTGAACCTCGACGTGGAAGGCAGCGGCAAGGGCGGCGACCTGCTCGCTGTGCTGCGCGCCTCGCCGCTGGGCACGCGCTACCAGAAAGAGCTGACCGGACTGGACATCGGCGGCACGACGACGGTGCGTTTTCGCCTCGACCTGCCGTTCAAGCCCGAGCTGCCCAGCCGGGTCAAGGGCGAGATCGACCTGGCCGATTCCGCCATCGTGGCAAAAAAGTGGGATGTGGATTTTGCCCATTCCAGCGGAAATATCCGTTTCCACGACACGGGTTTTTCCGCCGGACCGCTGGCGATACAGAAAGACGGCTTTCCGGCCAAGTTTTTCCTCGCCATCGGCAGCGATGTGAAGGCGGCCGAAAACGCGGTCGAGGCGCGCCTGGAGGGCAATCTGTCGCTGCAACAGGTGTTTGCCGATGTCACTGCGCTGAAACCCTGGTGGCCGCGTTTCAGCGGCCGCTCCGACTGGATAGTGCAGATGGACGTGCCGCGCGCCGCGGCCGAGCCGACCCGGCTGCAAATGCGCTCGGAACTGCGCGGCACCGCCCTCGACCTGCCGGCGCCGCTGGACAAGCCGGCCGGCGATGCCTTGCCGATACAGCTGTCGCTGCACCTGCCGACGCAGGGCAGTCCGCTGACCGTGGAACTGGCCGATGTGCTGCGAATGCGCGCGCGCCTGCCCGACGGCCAGCGCGAATTCGCGGGTGCTGTGCTTTTGGGCGACCAGATGCCGGAGAGCGTGCCCGCCAGCGGCCTGACCGTCGGCGGCCGTGCCCGGCGCCTGGACATGTCCGGCTGGGCTGGCATCGGCGTGGGTTCCGACGCCGGCCCTGGCCTGCTTGGTGCGGTCGACGTGCGCGCGGACAAGGCCGTCGTCGGCAGCCGCGAATTCTCCGACCTGGGCCTGGTGCTGGCGCGCCAGCCCGACCAGGTCGGCATCAGCTTCAGCGGTGCGCAGCTGCAGGGTACCTTGCAGATTCCCACCAGCGACCTGCTCAAGCGCGGCATCACTGCGCAGTTCGAGCACCTGTACTGGCCCGATTCGCCCAAGCCGGCGCAGGCCGCCGACCCGTCCGCGGCGGACCCGCCCGATCCCTTCGATGGTGTGATTCCTTCCACCATTCCACCTCTGCACGTGTGGATAGGTGATTTCCGCCTCGGCTCGGCCAATTTCGGCGAAACCCGGCTGGAATCCCAGCCCGGCGGCGAGGGCATGCGCATCGAGCAGTTCGATTCCCAGTCCGCCGACATGGAAATGCATGCGCGCGGGCAGTGGAATGGCGACGGAAAAAGCCACCGTTCCGACATCGACATGGACCTCACCTCGGAAAACCTCGGCCGCATGCTGACTGCGCTCGGCGTGGCCGGCGTGTTCGAAGGCGGCCAGACCCTGGCCCATCTCAATGTGCACTGGAACGGCTCGCCGGCGGCGTTCGCGCTGGCGCGGCTGGAAGGACGGCTCAAGCTCAACGTCAACGCCGGGCGAATTCTCGACGTGGAGCCGGGCATGGGGCGCCTGTTCGGCCTGTTTTCGGTGCGCGAGATTCCGCGCCGGCTGGCGCTGGATTTCGGCGACTTCTTCCGCACCGGCATGAGCTTCACCGCGATCAGCGGCGACTTCGATCTGGCCGGCGGCGATGCGCGCACGACCAACCTGCTGATTGCCAGCCCCGCCGCAGACATCCGCATCCACGGCCGCACCGGCCTGAAGGCGCGCGACTACGACCAGCAGATGGTAGTGACGCCGCGTGTCGGCGGCGCCCTGACCATCGTCGGCGCGCTGGCCGGTGGCCCGGCCGGCGCCGCCGCCGGGCTGGCGGTGCAGACCTTGTTCAACAAGGCCATCAACCAGGTCACTACGGCGCGCTACCACGTCACCGGCAGCTGGGACAAACCCGAGATCACCCTGGTGTCGCGCGAAGGCGGCCGCAACCGCGACGAGCGGCGCGGCGAAGAGGCGCGCATCGATACGCCGCCGCCGCTGCCCGCCGAGCCGGCCGACAAGCCGCCGGCGCGCGACCCCGAAGGCAGCGACGGCGAGGCGGCACACAAATCGCGCCAGGATTAGCGCGCCGCTTCCGATTCGTCGGTTGAGCGGCCAGCAGGCTGCCGCGCTTGCCCTGGACTTGCCTTGTAGCCTACCGTTCCCGCCCTTATCTCCCCCGCACTGTCTCAGCTGGAATCCTGATGAATTCGATGATCGCGCAAGCGAGCGAACGCCTGTTGCGCCCGGGCGGTCTTTCCACCAGCGAGCTGGATCGCGTCTTCGCGCGCCTGCTCGGCCCCGGCATCGATGCGGCCGACCTGTATTTCCAGCACTCGCGTTCCGAGCACTGGCTGCTGGAAGACGGCATCGTCAAGGAAGGCAATCACTCCATCGAACAGGGCGTCGGCGTGCGTGCACTGTCGGGCGAGAAGACCGGCTTTGCCTATTCCGACGAAATCGTCTTGCCGCAGCTGCTGGAAGCCGCCGGAGCCGCGCGCGCCGTGGCCAAGGCTGGCAGCAACGGCGTCGGCGTGCCGCTGGCGCTGGGCAGCGGACGTAGCCTGTATCGCCCGGTCGATCCCATCGACAGCCTCGACAGCGCTGGCAAGATCGCCGTGCTGCGTGAGATCGACGCCTATGCGCGCGCGCTGGACCCGCGTGTGAACCAGGTCATCGTGAGCATTTCCGCTGGGCTCGATACCGTGCTGGTGGCCGCGGCCGACGGCACCCTGGCCGCCGATGTGCGGCCGCTCGTGCGCTTCAATGTGCAGGTGATCGCCGAGCAGAACGGCCGCCGCGAAAGCGGCAGTTCCGGCGGCGGCGGGCGCTACGACTACAGCGAACTGCTGTCCGGCGACCGTGCCCACGCCTGGGCGCGCGAAGCGGTGCGCCTGGCGCTGGTCAATCTGGAAGCGGTCGACGCGCCGGCCGGTTCGATGCCGGTGGTGCTGGGCCCGGGCTGGCCCGGCGTGCTGCTGCACGAGGCGGTAGGCCACGGCCTGGAAGGCGATTTCAACCGCAAGGGCACTTCGGCGTTTTCCGGCCGCATCGGCCAGCGCGTGGCTTCGCCGGGTGTCACGGTTGTGGACGATGGTACTTTGCACAATCGGCGCGGTTCGCTCAATGTGGATGATGAAGGTGTGCCGACCGAATGCACCGTGCTGATCGAGGACGGCATCCTGCGCGGCTACATGCAGGACAAGCTCAACGCACGCCTGATGGGCGTAAAGCCAACCGGCAACGGCCGGCGCGAATCCTTCGCCCACCTGCCGATGCCGCGCATGACCAATACCTACATGCGGGCTGGTAGTCACGACCCTGGCGAGATCATCGCCTCGGTCAAGCGCGGCCTGTACGCGGTGAATTTCGGCGGCGGCCAGGTCGACATCACCAACGGCCGCTTCACCTTTTCGGCCAGCGAGGCCTATCTGATCGAGGACGGCAAGATCACGCGCCCGGTCAAGGGCGCCACCCTGATCGGCTCCGGCCCCGAGGTGATGAACCGCATCAGCATGATCGGCAACGACCTGCGCCTGGACGAGGGCGTCGGCGTCTGTGGCAAGGAAGGCCAGAGCGTGCCGGTCGGCGTCGGCCAGCCCAGCCTGCGCATCGACGGCATCACTGTCGGCGGTACCGCGGCGTGATGCCATTGCTGGCGCAGGCCGCCCGCTTCGGCGCGGACTATTCGTCCTCGCCGTCGCCGCCTGGGTTGTCGAACAGTTCGCGCAGCACGCGGAACAGTTCGCGGAAGGCGTGCGGCGGGCGGTTGTCCTGCCGCTCCACCTTGGACTGGCGGGCGAGCTGGCGCAGGTGCTGGCGGTCGGCGGCGGGAAACAGCACGAGCAGCTCGCTGAGTGCTTCGTCGCCCTGTTCGATCAGGCGTTCGCGCCAGTCTTCCAGCCGGTGCAGTTCCGCGGTTTCGCGGCGCGATACCTGGCGGTCGTGCTCCAGTGCGGCGCGCAGCGGCGGCAGCTCGTCTTCGCGCCGGCGCAGCATCTTGGCCAGGAACTGGATCTGCCGCTTGCGCGCAATATGCTGCGGCACGCTGCGCGCTTTCTCCACTTCGTCGCGCAGGTCTTCGGCCAGCGGCAGCTGGTCGAGCTGCGGGTCGCTCAGGCCGACCAGGCGTTCGGCCAGCTCGAATACCGCCAGCGCGTCGCGCCGGCGCTGGCTGCGACTGGGCGAATCTTCGCCATCGACGGCGTCATCATCATCATCCAACGGTTCTTCGTGGCGCTTGCGCATGGCGGGGAGTACGGCTGGCAAAGAAGGAAAGGATAGGCTGTGACTGCACATATCGCCAACACGGATACCAGCCAGGCCGAACTGGACCGCCTCGCCGAGGTGGCCCATGACGTGCTGCGCCGCTGCAAGGCGGCCGGCGCCGACCAGGCCGAAGTGGCCGCCAGCGTCGACGTAGGCCTGAATGTCAGCGTGCGCCTGGGCGAAACCGAGACCATAGAACACACCCGCGACCGCTCGTTCGGCGTGACGGTCTACTTCAACCAGCGCAAGGGCTCGGCCAGTACCGCCGACCTGAACGCCGATTCCATCGCCAAGACGGTGGAACAGGCCTGTGCCATCGCCCGCTATACCGAGGCCGATCCGGCCGCCGGCCTGGGCGATGCGGCGCGCATGGCGACGGCGTTTCCCGAGTTCGATGTGTGGCATCCCTGGGACATCAGCGTCGAAGACGCGATTGTGCTGGGCCTGGAAATCGAGGACGCCGGCCGCGCCGTGGCCGGCATCAGCAATTCCGAAGGCGCTTCGGTACAGGCCGGCCGCGCGCTGGCCGTGTATGCCAATTCGCACGGCTTTACCGGGCGCGAACGCGGCACGCGGCATATGTTGTCGGTATCGCTGCTGGCCGAAGACGAGGCCGGCATGCAGAGCGCCTACTGGTACGACGGCGTGCGGGCTGCTGGCGATTTCATGCCTGCGGCCGAGATCGGCCGCAAGGCGGCCGAACGCGTGCTGTCGCGCCTGGGTGCGCAGGGCCTGTCCACGCGGCAATGTCCGGTGCTGTTCGCGGCGGAAGTCGCGCGCGGCCTGATCGGCCATCTGCTCGGCGCGGTCAGCGGCGGCTCGCTCTATCGCAAGGCCAGTTTTCTGCTCGATGCCAAGGGCAAGCGCGTGCTGCCGGAGTTCGTCGACCTGATCGAAGACCCGCATCTGCCCCGTGGCCATGCCTCGGCGGCGTTCGATGCGGAAGGCATAGCCACGACGCGCAGCGCCCTGGTCGAAGGCGGTGTGCTGCAGCGCTATCTGCTGTCCAGCTATTCGGCGCGCAAGCTCGGCCTGGAATCCACCGGCAATGCCGGCGGCGTGCACAACCTCATCGTGCGCAGCGGCGACGACGATTTCGCCGGCATGCTGAAAAAGCTCGGCACCGGCCTGCTCGTGACCGAGGTGATGGGGCAGGGCGTCAACACCATCACCGGCGACTATTCCCGCGGTGCCGCAGGCTTCTGGGTGGAAAACGGCGTGATCGCCTATCCGGTCGAGGAAATCACCATCGCGGCGAACCTGCGCGACATGTATGCGAACATCGTCGCCATCGGCAAGGACGTGGACCCGCGCTCGCACGTGCTGTGCGGCTCCATCCTGATCGAGCGCATGACCGTTGCCGGCGCCTGAACGGCCGGCCGTTTCCGCCACCGCATTCCTGGAGCCGGCCATGGGCGAACACCACGACCATCCCACGCACAAGCACGGCGAGCATCTGCATCGCCACGACGGCGACGCGTTCGTGCGCACCGTGGCCGACGCCTGCGAGCAGCGCGGCCTGCGCCTGACGCCGCTGCGCCTGCGCGTGCTGGAAATGATCGCCGCCAGCGGCAAGCCGGTGAAGGCCTATGACCTGCTCGACCAGCTGAAGGACGAACGCGCCGGCGCAGCGCCGCCGACGGTCTACCGCGCGCTCGATTTCCTGCTGGAAAATAGCTTTATCCACAAATTGGAATCGATCAACGCCTACGTCTCCTGCCATCACCCGGAAGAGGCGCACCAGGTACCGTTTCTGATCTGCGACAAATGTGCCAGCGCGGTGGAGATCTGCGACGAACGTGTTGCCACCCTGCTCAGCGAGCAGGCGCGCGAGCATGGCTTCCGGCCACGGGCACAGACGCTGGAAGTGCACGGTATCTGCTCGGCCTGCGCCGACGCCTGAGCCTGGCGATCCGCTGTTGTGCGTTCGCCGTTGGCGCGCAGGATCAAACGAAATAGCACCGCGGAAATGATCAGGTGGCGGCAATGAATAGTGGCCGGTGTGTCGGCGTGCACGATGGGGCGGCCGGCGGCGACAGCTGGCGGCGGAGGCTGGACGCTGTCGTATGGAGATAGGTCGATCCTGTGCGCCGTGCGCGGCGCAAGATCCCGGGAGCGCCGTTGCGCTCCCGGGGCCGGAGCCACTCGGAGGGTAGTGGTGCCGGAAAACGGACGAAGTTAAAAAGTTCGGTTGTTGCTATGTTTCAATGTTGCGATACCGTGGCGGTGCGGATCAGAAGAACGCGCGCACGCCGAAGGCGAGGGCGCGGCCCGGCAGCGGCGCCTTGTCCTTGATGTACGAAGTGGCCAGGCGCGCAGTCTGGTTGGTCAGGTTGGTGCCGTCGACGAAGAATTCCCAGCTGGTCGTGTCGCTGGATTCCAGCGTATAGCTGAGGTGTGCGCTGACCAGGGTGAAGCCGTCGGTCGGTGTCTCGAAGGCAGCCGTGCGGTCCTGCTTGAGGTAATGCGCGGCGCCCAGGCTGGCGCGCCAGGCATCGGCCGACCACTTCAGGTCGACACCGGCCCGCGCCGGTGCCATACGTGGCAGGTTGCCGCCGTTGTCGAGCGAGGCGCGCACCGTGTCGCCCCAGAGACGCAGGTCGTAGTGGCCGCCGGGGCCTTCGGACAATTTGAACAAGGCCTCGCCCTCGAAGCCGTGGAAGCGTGCGTCGGCCTGCGACCACTGGCGTACCGGCAGGTCGTCTTCGGTTTCGCCGGTGTCGGCGAGATAGATGTAGTCGTTAAAGCGGTTGGTGTACGCGGCGACCTTGGCATCGACGAAATCGCTGTGGTAATGCAGGCCCAGTTCGAACTGGTTGGAGGTTTCCTTAGTCGCCGTGGGCAGGCCGATCTCGAAGGATTCGGTCGCCACGTGCGGGCCATTGGCGAACAGTTCCTCTTCCGCCGGCGCACGCTGGGCGCGGTCGAGATTGAGGTTCAGGTGCCAGCCCTCGGCCAGCTTGAAACCCATGCCGGCGGAAAAGCTGGTCGGCGAGAAATCGCGCTTGATACCGCCGACCGGATCGCTGGCCTGGCGGTCGACGCGGGCGCCGAGGTCGAGCTTGAGGCGGTCCCATTCGCGCTGCTGCATGGCGAACAGGCCGTAGCCGCGGGTCAGGGTCTGTGGCACGAAGGCTTCCTCGCCGATGGCCTGGAATTCGCGGCGCAGGAACTGCAGGCCGAACGCGCCGCGCCAGCCGCCGATTTCACTTTGCACCAATTCCACTCTGCCCTCGTTGGACTGGCTGAGGAATACCGTGCCGATCTCGTCGCCTTCGAATTCGGTATGCGTGTAGTCGGTATGGCTGAGGTTGAAGCGCACGGCTTCCAGCGCACCGGCGTCGAGGTTGATGCCGCCTTTGAGGTCGTAGCGGGTCTGTGCCAGCTTCAGCGTGACGCCGCCTTCGCCCTCGGCCGGATTGCCCGGTTCGGCCGGGTTGCCGTAATGGTCGAGGAAGCGCGACACGGCCATGCCGACGAAGCCCGAGTCGCCGATCCAGGAACCGCCGAAGGAACCCGACTTGGTGGTCAGGAAGCTGTTGGCGATCTTGCCGTCGGGACCGTCGTAGTCGTTGGTATCGCGGTAGCTGCCGTCGGCGTGCAGGGCGAAATTGCCCGCGCCCAGGTCGATGCGCGCCATTCCGGTGCGTTCGTTGGAGGCGTCGTTGCCGCGCAGTTCCATGCGGCCGGAAAGCGGACGGTCGGGCAGTTTGTCGGGAATCCGTCCGTCGACGACATTGACCACGCCGCCGATGGCGCCGGAACCGTAGAGCAAGGTGGCCGGCCCCTTGAGCACTTCGATCTGGTCGGCCAGGAACGGCTCGATCGAGACAGCGTGATCCTGGCTGACCGTGGAAACGTCGCCGGAGCTGGCGCCGTTGGAGAGCACGCCGACGCGCGGGCCGTCCAGCCCGCGGATCACCGGGCGGCCGACACCCGGGCCGAAATACGTGGTCTGTACACCGGGCTGCTTGGCCACGGTTTCGCCCAGGGTGGCGGCCTTGGCGTCATCCAGCGCCGCACCGGTGAGCACGCTGACCGGGGCGATGACTTCGTCGGCGGTCTGCTTGATCGGCAGCGCGCTGACCTCCACTTCGTCCAGCCGGTGGGCCTGCTCGGGCGAATTGCGCTCAGCGCCGTCGGGCGCGGCCGCAGTGGTATCGGCGGCCTGGGCACCGCTGGCAAACAGGCCGGCAATGGCCAGCACGAGCACGGTTTTTTTCATGGAGAACTCCGGAGACAGAAATGGCCGTAGCGGCGATTCGATATGTTATACTGTATCAAAGTCGTCCGCAGCAACGCCTGTCGGAAGTCATGCTCTACACTTCTTGCCCCGGGGCGCAGTCGATGTTTCATGAGGCCGCACATTTGAGTTCTACCGATACTCCTGGCGCGGCCAGTCCGGCGGGTTCGCGCTTCGGCCGATTTGCGGCGCTGGCCGACCGTTTCGGCGCCACGGCCTCGTTTCTTTGCGCCATCCACTGCGCGCTGCTGCCGTTCGTGATTGCCGTGTTGCCGCTGGTGGGGCTGGGTTTCCTGGCCGACCATGCGATCGAGCGTGGCTTCGTGCTCTTCGCCTGCGTACTGGCGACGACTATGCTGTTGCTGGGCTATCGGCGTCATCGCCGCATCAATGCGCTGGTGCTGCTGCTGCCGGCGATGCTGTTGCTGCTGGCCGGTGTGGTGGTCGACGTCGACCAGGCGTCGGTCGCCCATGCCTGGCTGGTCGCCACCGGCGGCAGCCTGCTGGCGCTGGCGCATCTGGTGAACCTGCGTCTTTCGCATGTGCACGATGCGAATTGCCGCCACGACGGATAGTCGCCACGGCGGAGTGGTCGCAGTGATTGTGTAACCGCGGCCCGCATTCCTAGCATGACGCTCCCCGCCGCGCTGCCGCCGCCCATGACGCATTCGCCTTCTTCCCAGCATCACGATCACGATCACGCGGCAGACCACGGCCACGATCACGCGCATGGGCACGCCGCCGCTGCGCAAACGGGTCACAGTCACGCAGAACTCGACGACGAAGGCCGCAGCCACGTCGGTGGCTATGTCGGCGACAAGAAGCGCACGCGCAAGCTGATGCTCGCGTTCGCGCTGACGACGGTGACCCTGCTCGCCGAAGCGATCGGCGGCTGGCTGTCGGGTTCGCTGGCGCTGCTGGCCGATGCCGGGCATATGCTGGTGGATGCGCTGGCCCTGCTGTTTGCCTGGCTGGGGGCGCATTTCGCCCAGCGCCCGGCGGATGCGCGGCGCAGCTTCGGTTACGCTCGGCTGGAGGTGCTGGTCGGCTATACCAATGCATTGTCTCAATTTGTACTTGTGATATGGATCGTGGTCGAGGCCGTGCAGCGCTTCTTCGCGCCGGGGCCGATCCTGTCGGGCATGATGCTGTTCGTCGCGCTGATCGGCCTGTTGGTCAATCTGCTGGTGCTGAGCAGCCTGCATGGACACGATCACGACGATCTGAATACGGCCGGCGCCCGCCTGCACGTGATCGGCGACCTGCTCGGCTCGGTCGGCGCGGTCGGCGCGGCCTTGCTGGTGCGCTATTTCGACTGGCTCTGGGCCGATCCGGCCATTTCCGTCTTCGTTTCGGTGCTGATTCTCAACAGCGCCTGGCGCCTGTTGCGCCGTTCCGCCCATATCCTGCTGGAAGGCGTGCCCGAAGGCGTGGAAGTGGCGGCGATCGTCAGCGGCGTCGAGGCCGATGTGAGTGCGGTGCGCGAGGTGCACCACGTCCATGTCTGGCAGCTGGCCGGCGGCGTGCGCGTGGCGACATTGCATGCGCGGCTCAACGATGGCATTGCCCCTGACCAGGCCATCCTGGACGTAGGACGCAGCCTGCGCCGCCGCTTCGCCATCGAACATGTGACAGTGCAGCTGGACGGGGTGAACTGCCATGCGCCCGAGTGCGACCGGCCGCCGGCCGGTACGTCCGTGGCGGCGGCCGGCTGCGGTCACGGGCACGCCCACTGAGGCCGCGGTTTGCGCCCGGGCGCGGCGCTGGTAAGCTACGCGGCCATTGCAAGCAAATTTCTGGAGTGATTCGAGATGGGTAAGGGCGACAAGAAGACCCGCAAGGGCAAGACCTATTCGGGCAGCTACGGCAACGTCCGTCCGCACGTCATCAAGACGGATGCCGCGACCAAGACCGTCAGCAAGACTGCCGCCGTGAAGAAGGTTGCCCCGGCGGTGAAGAAGCCGGCAGCGAAGAAGCCGGCCGCCTGATCCGCCGATTCACCTGGCCTCACGGTTGAACAAAAAACCCCTGTTTTGCAGGGGTTTTTTGTTGCTTCACGATTCGCTGGCGCGGCGCTGACAACGGGTTTCAGCGCAGTCGCTTGCCGCCTGCATAGACTTGGCGCGGCCCGGCGCCGCCCAGCCAGTAGCACAGCTCCGCCGGGTGGGCGATGTCCCATACCGCCAGGTCGGCACGCAGGCCGACGGCCAGCCGGCCGCGGTCGCCCAGGCCCAGGGCGCGGGCGGCGTGCAAGGTGGTGCCGCGCAGGGCTTCCTCGGGAGTCAGGCGGAAATGGGTACAGGCCATGGCCATGGCCAGGCGCAGCGACAGCAGGGGCGAGGTGCCCGGGTTGAGGTCGGTGGCGACGGCCATGGCTACGCCGTGGGCGCGCAATTGCTCGATTGGGGGCAGGCGTGTCTCGCGCAACACATGAAACGCGCCGGGCAGCAGGACCGCAACGGTACCGGCCTGGGCCATGGCTTTGACGCCCTGGACGCTGGTGTACTCAATATGGTCGGCGGAAAGGCCGCCGAATTCGGCGACCAGGGCGGCGCCGTGCAGGTCGCTGAGCTGGTCAGCATGCAGTTTCACCGGCAGGCCCAGGGCCTGGGCGGTTTCCAGTACGCGACGGGTTTCGCTGGGGGTGAAGCCGATCTTTTCGCAGAACGCATCGACCGCATCGACCAGGCCGCTGCCGGCCAGCGCTGGCAGCATGTGGATGCAGACCTCGTCGACGTAGTCCGACTGGCGGCCGCTGAATTCCGGCGGCACGGCATGGGCGCCGAGGAAGGTCGTATGCACCGATACATCCAGCTCGCTGCCGATGCGCCGGGCGACTTCAAGCATCTTGCGTTCGCTGGTCAGATCCAGCCCGTAGCCGGATTTGATTTCCAGCGTCGTCACGCCGTCGGCCAGCAGTGCGCGGGCGCGCGGCAGCGACACGGCGAGCAGTTCGTCGGCCGAGGCGGCACGGGTCTGCCGCACGGTGGAGACGATGCCGCCGCCGGCGCGGGCGATGTCTTCGTAGCTCGCGCCGTTGAGACGCTGCTCGAATTCCTGCGCGCGATCGCCGGCGAAGACGAGATGGGTATGGCAATCGATCAGCCCAGGCGTGACCCAGGCGCCGCCCAGCGATTCGACCTGACGTGCCAGCGATTTGGCCGCAGCAGGCAATTCGGCCTGTGGCCCGGCGAAGACGAGGCTGCCGTCCTTCCAGGCCACGGCGGCGGAGTCGATGGTTCCGTACGGCCGGCCGTTGTCGTTGAGGCTGGCAAGGCGGCAATCCAGCAGCAGGCAATCCCAATTCGTATCCATCGGCCGATGGTAGCAGCGCCGTCCGTCGTCATCGTGCCAACGTGCCAATGCGCTGTGACAGTGATGGGACTTGGCGGCGTAACGGCAAAACCGCACCATGCGCGATTGCGCGCGGCCAGGACGGTTCGCGGCTTCAGCGGAGAAGTGCGATGACGACGTACCGGGGCGACGAGATCTGGCTGCCGCAGGGCTGGGAAAGCGAGCAGGTGCTGCAGATACGTGACGGTCATTTCGTCGCCGCGGCGCAGCAGCCCGCGCGGCACCTGGGCCGCTGGGTGTTACCGGGCATGCCGAACCTGCACTCGCACGCGTTCCAGCGCGCCATGGCCGGTCTGGCCGAACGCCAGACCAACCCCGAAGACAGTTTCTGGACCTGGCGCGAAACCATGTACGCCTTCGCCGGACGCATAGGCCCGGACCAGCTCAAGGCCATAGCCGCGCAGCTGTACGTGGAAATGCTCGAAGCCGGCTATACGCAAGTGTGCGAATTCCACTATTTGCATCACCAGCCGGATGCGCAGCCCTATGCCGATGCAGCAGCGATGTCGCTGGCCCTGGTCGAGGCGGCGCGGGAGACCGGCATCGGCCTGACCCTGCTGCCGACGCTGTACCAGACCGGCGGCTTCGACGGACGCCCGCTGGCCGAGCGCCAGCGGCGCTTCGGCCATGCCACCGAGGCCTATCTCGCCTTGGTGCAGCAGTTGCGCAGCCTGGAAGATTCCACCTTGCGTATCGGTGTGGCGCTGCATTCCTTGCGCGCGGTGCCGCAGGCGGCGCTGGCGGCGGTGCTGGATAGCGGCCTGGTGGACGCGGCACCCATCCATATCCACATCGCCGAGCAGATCGGCGAAGTGCAGGACTGCCTGGCCCTGCGCAATGCGCGGCCGGTGGAATGGCTGCTGGCGAATGCGCCGGTGGATGCCCGCTGGACCCTGGTACACGCCACCCACCTCAGCGATGAGGAAACCATCGCGCTGGCACATAGCGGTGCGGTGGCGGGCTTGTGCCCGACCACCGAGGCCAATCTTGGCGACGGCCTGTTTCCGCTCAAGGCCTATCTTGATGCGGGCGGCGTCATCGGCATCGGTTCGGACAGCCATATTTCGGTTTCGCCGATCGAGGAATTGCGCTGGCTGGAATACGGCCAGCGCCTGCTCACGCGGCATCGCAATATCGCCGTGTCGGAATCGTCCAACAGCGTCGGCGAAACGCTCTGGGGCGACTGCCTATTCGGCGGCGCACAGGCCAGCGGCGTGGACATCGGCAGCCTGGACGCCGGCGCTCGCGCCGATCTGGTCGTGCTCGACGACAGCGCGCCGCAACTGGCCGCGCGCGGGCGCGAGCACTTGCTCGACAGCTGGGTGTTCTCGGGCAACCGCAACCTGGTCAAGGACGTGATGGTCGCCGGCCAGTGGTGCGTGCGCGACGGCCAGCACCGCGACGGCGAACGTATTGCCGCACGCTATGCCCAGGTACTGCGCGCTCTCGCTGCCGACTGAGCCGGCCTAGGGTTTGCGCAGCATGCCGCGCATGGTCTGCGCATTGCCGTCGTTGCGCGCGGCGGGAATGCCGAGCAGGTGGGCGAGCAGCGGATACACGTCCACATTGTCGAATTCAGCAACCTTTGCGCCACGGCGGAAGGCCGGGCCGTGGGCGATGAACAGGGCGCGCATTTCCGGCAAGTCGTTGTCGTAGCCGTGCTCGCCCCGTGGCGTCCTGTCGCCGTGCTCGGCCAGCCAGGCGGAACTGCTCACGATCCAGCCCTTGTCGGCCAGGCAGATGATGGGCGGGATGCGCGCATTGCTGCCGTAGTGGAAGCGGGCGGGAATCTGGTCCTTGCGCCAGCACTGCATATGCTCGTGCGGGCGCAGCAGGCTGGTGTCGGCATAGCGCTGCTCGCCGGGCTGCGGTGCGAAGCCGGCCACTACGCCGAGATTCACTGCGCGCACACGCTCCAGGTCGACGATGCGGTCGACTTCGATCATCTGGCTGCGGCTGGCGCCGGTCTGGCCGTGATCGGAAACGACGACGAGATTGGTCGTCTCGTCCAGCCCGCGCGCGGCCAGACCCTGCATCAGGCGGCCCACGGCCGCGTCGACCAGTGGCAGCTGCGCGTCGACCTCAGCCGAGTCGGGGCCGTAGTCGTGTCCGGCGCGATCGGCGTGTTCGAAATACAGGGTGATGAAGCCCGGCCGCTGCGCCGGGGGCAGATCCAGCCAAGCCAGTACCGTGTCTACGCGCGTCTGCGGCGAAAGCTCACGGTTGAAGCTTTTCCAGTAGCTGGGCCGCACGCCAGCGATGGCCGCATTGGAGCCGGGCCAGAACATGGTGGCCGCGCGGATGCCGTGGCGTTCGGCACCGACCCAGATCGGCTCGCCGCCCCACCAGTGTGCGTCGGCGGTGCTTGTGGCGTCCTTGTGCACAAACAGTTCGTCGTTGTGCGGGCCTTCGATGCGGTTGTGCACGATGCCGTGGTGGTCGGGATACAGCCCGGTGACCAAGGTGTAGTGGTTGGGAAAGGTCAGGGTAGGAAAGGACGGCTTGAGCGCGTCGGCCTGTACGCCGTTGGCGGCGAGACGGGCCAGGTTCGGGGTCAGGCCGCGCTGCAGGAAGTCGTTGCGGAAGCCGTCGATGGAAACCAGGATCAACGTAGGCGGCGGTGCGGCCGTCTTTGCCGCAAGACGGCCCGGCGCCGCGGCAGCGAGGACAAGCAGCAGACAGGCAAGGGCGAGGCGGCGCACGACAGGCGCCAGCAGGGAAGGGTGGCTAGGCATGCCCGTCAGTATGCCAGCAGTGCATAAGCCTGGCCTCCTGACGACAGTCGGGCTTGCGCAGTGCCGCGACTGCTGCATCGTGCAGGCTGTACCAGCGCGCTAGCACATGGCCACCCGGTGCAGCGGAAGCGCGGCCTATAATCGCGGCCTCGCCAAACGGAGCCGGCCATGAACGCCCCCACTCGCATCGATACCACGCGCACGATCCGTGCCCCGCGCGGCACCGAGCTGTCCTGCAAGAGCTGGCTGTCCGAAGCGGCGTTCCGCATGCTGCAGAACAATCTGGACCCGGAAGTGGCCGAGAACCCGGCCGAACTGGTGGTCTACGGCGGCATCGGCCGCGCCGCACGCAACTGGGAATGCTTCGACGCGATCCTGCGTTCGCTGCGCGAGCTCAACGACGACGAAACCCTGCTGATCCAGTCGGGCAAGCCGGTCGGCATCTTCCCCACCCATGCCGACGCACCACGCGTACTGCTGGCCAATTCCAACCTGGTGCCGGCCTGGTCGACCTGGGAACACTTCAACGAGCTGGATCGCAAAGGGCTGATGATGTACGGCCAGATGACCGCCGGTTCGTGGATCTATATCGGCAGCCAGGGCATCGTCCAGGGTACTTACGAAACCTTCGTCGAACTGGGCCGGCAGCACTACGGCGGCAGTCTGCGGGGCAAGTGGATACTCACCGCCGGCCTGGGCGGCATGGGCGGCGCGCAGCCGCTGGCGGCGTCGCTGGCCGGCGCCTGCTCGCTGAATATCGAATGCCAGCAGAGCCGCATCGATTTCCGTCTCAAGACGCGTTATGTCGACGAACAGGCGCACGACCTCGACGACGCGCTCGCGCGCATCGCCAAGTACACCGCGGCGGGCGAAGCCAAGTCGATTGCGCTGCTGGGCAACGCAGCCGACGTGCTGCCCGAACTGGTACGCCGCGGCGTGCGCCCGGATGCGGTGACCGACCAGACCAGCGCGCACGATCCGGTCAACGGCTATCTTCCCAGCGGTTGGACGGTAGAGCAGTGGCTGCAGCGGCGCGTGTCCGATGCGCAAGGCACGCGCGATGCGGCCAAGCGTTCGATGAAGGTGCATGTGGAGGCGATGCTGGCGTTCCACGCTCAGGGCATTCCCACCTTCGACTACGGCAACAATATCCGCCAGATGGCCAAGGACGAAGGCTGCAGCAACGCCTTCGATTTCCCCGGTTTCGTGCCGGCTTTCGTACGGCCGCTGTTCTGCCGCGGCATTGGTCCGTTCCGCTGGGTGGCGCTATCGGGCGATCCGGAAGACATCTACAAGACCGACGCCAAGGTCAAGGAACTGATTCCCGACGACGCCCATCTGCACAACTGGCTGGACATGGCGCGCTCGCGCATCAGCTTCCAGGGCCTGCCGGCGCGCATCTGCTGGGTCGGCCTGGGTCTGCGCCACAAGCTTGGCCTGGCCTTCAACGAAATGGTGCGCAACGGCGAGCTGAAGGCGCCGGTGGTGATCGGCCGCGACCATCTGGACTCGGGTTCGGTCGCCAGTCCGAATCGCGAGACCGAAGCCATGCGCGACGGCAGCGACGCGGTGTCCGACTGGCCGCTGCTGAATGCGCTGCTCAACACCGCCGGTGGCGCGACCTGGGTGTCGCTGCACCACGGCGGCGGCGTTGGCATGGGCTACAGCCAGCATTCGGGTGTCGTCATTGTCTGCGATGGCAGCGAAGCCGCCGACCGGCGCCTGGCGCGCGTGCTGTGGAACGACCCTGGCACCGGCGTCATGCGCCACGCGGACGCGGGCTATGAAATTGCCCAGGATTGTGCGCGCGAACAAGGTCTCAAACTGCCGATGCTCTGAGCAATGCGTTGTCCGTAACGCTTCCCGTAGGGCGCGATGAGCGCAATGAAATGCGCCACCAGGAGGTGGCACATCGGTGCGCGTTGAAACCCACGATGGTGCAATTCGCCACGCTCATCGCACCCTAGGCAAGCGCTATGAGCAACGCGAATTGTGCCGGACGATTCCTATGGTCGTGCGCCTGTCGGCCCGCGTTCAGTGCGCGCCGGCCGCTTCAGCGCCGAGCGGCTGCGCATCCAGCACGCCGCGATACGACAGCACGCGTCCAAGCAGCGGCAGCGAAAACACCACGTCGAACACATAGCGGCCGTCGACCGCGCGCTTGCCCGCCTCGGAGTGCGGCAACAGCGCCAGCGGAACCGGCAAGCCATGCCAGCGCGCTTCGCGCAGGCGCCAGTACCAGCCGCCATCGACAATATCCACGCCGAGCTTGAGCGTGAACGGCCCGGTGTTTTCCACCCAGCCGCCATCGGGCCAGTTGCCGTAGGGCCGAAAGGCGGAATCCATCTGTCTGCCGCCGCTGAAGCTGCGTTGCCAGAGCAAGGCCTCGGGGGTGTGGCGGATATTCACCTGGAAACCGCTGCGCGCCTGCAGCGGAATGCCCAGGCGCCGCGCAAGGCGCTTGCCGACCACGGCGGCGAGGCCGCTGCCGGTATTGATTTCCACCTCTCCCCAAAGTCTGCCGCCGTTGCTATGCAGCGATTGCAGCAAAGGGTGCAATTGATAGAAAGCAGCGCCGAACCAGCGCGTCACGACATTGGGCGGACTGCCGCTTGCAGCGGTTGCGGAAACGCTGGCTGCAGCGGCGTTCAGCGGCCGCGCCACTGCAGCAGGCCGGCCATGCGCCAGGCGAATGCAAACAGCAGGATGGCGAGCAATGCGGGAACGGCCGCGGCGACCCACTCGGCGGCACCGTTGGCCACCCAGACCGCGAGACCGGTCACGATAAAACTGCACGCCAACAGCGATAAAAGCAGGGCAACTGCAGCGACCAAGCCCAAGGAGAGCAGGGAAACCGGGCTGCTGTCGTGGTTTTCGGTAACCTGGACAGGCGTGGCCAGATTCGGCCGGAAATGCAGACGGCGTCTCCGCGGCGAAAACGCTCTGGGCAGGTTACCCTGTGCAAGCGTCGCGGAAATAGCCTTTGAAGCGTTCATGGTAGGGCCAGTATGTGTGTGGCGGTGTGGAATACCTGTGATGACGCGCTGAAGGGGGTTTTCCCCTCATTGCATTGTCCAGGACGCTGATTTGGGTTGACGGGTGACAAGCACAAGCAGTCGCAGCTTGCGACCATGGTCGTAAACGGCCTGACCATTCGGACGTTGACCCTTGTGCGCGTTGACCTTACAAACGACGGCCAAGGGCCAAGGGGGAGATCGTCACCGTGTCGATAGAAGGAGCCGGCGGAACGCCGGGTGGTATAGGGCAGTTCCTGCTCGGATTTGCATTCGCCGTCGCCGGCGGCTGGCTGCTGATGAACCAGGTCGTGGTCAGCGGCGGCAGCTGGGGCTTGTGGGGCTACAACAGCTTCGGCCTGTCACTGCTGCCTTTCATCGTCGGCGTCGGCCTGCTGTTCTTCAACGGTAAGTCGGTACTGGGCTGGCTGCTGATGATTGCTGCACTGGTGATCATCTTCGCCGGGATCATCGTCAACCTGCGCGTGTATTTCATGTCCGCCAGCCTGTTCAGTACCTTGACCATGCTGGTACTGCTGTTCGGCGGCATCGGCCTGATTGCGCGCTCGCTCAGCGCCAAGGAAGCCAAGCGATGAGGCCAGTGCGCGGAATCGTCGTGGTGGCGCTGCTGGCTGGCCTGCCGCTGACGCTGGCAGCCTGGCCGCAGCAGGCGCCGTTGTTCGATCCCACCCCCTGGTCCGGCGATTGCGACAGCATCGAGAGCGTGCCGCTGCGCCAGCACGTCAACTACGACACCGACATCCAGCCGATCTGGAGCCAGCGCTGTGCCAACTGCCATGTCGATTGGGGCGAGTTTCCCGAAGCAGACCTGGATCTGAACCCGCCGAACTCCTGGTATTTCCTGGTCGACCAGGCCAGCAGCAATCCCAATGCCACGCAGATCCGCGTGGTGCCGGGCCAGCCGCGCCAAAGCCTGCTGTTCACCAAGCTCAATTGCGCGATACAGGACGTCGGCCTGCGCATGCCGCGGGCGCGGCCGGACTTGCCGTTGGACGAGCAGGCGTTGGTGCACGACTGGATTCTCGCCGGCGCGCCCGAACACGGCGACGACACGATTTTCCGCGGTGGCTTCCAGCCGCGCGGCTGAGCATTGTCAGAAGGAAGCGCGCGAGTCGGTCTGCCTCCTCGCGGTGTCGCAGGCATAGCCCGGCCGGCCCGGCGGCTGGGCAGCGACTC
Organism: Tahibacter aquaticus; assembly: GCF_004363655.1. Classification (GTDB taxonomy): domain Bacteria; phylum Pseudomonadota; class Gammaproteobacteria; order Xanthomonadales; family Rhodanobacteraceae; genus Tahibacter; species Tahibacter aquaticus. The sequence goes on along the minus strand of NZ_SNZH01000012.1, from coordinate 169,872 downwards.
AGTCCGGCCAGCTGACCTGGCCGTCGACGACGGTATGCGTAATGCCGCCGACCCAGACCGCGCCGTCGCTGTCGATGCGAATGCCGATGCGTGCATCGTGGCCGATTTCGCGGCCCTGGCTGACACGGTAGCCACGGGACAGCTTGCCGTCGGGTTCGCCAGCGGCGATCCAGGCGCCGATCAGGCCGTTGGCTGCGCCGGATGCGGGATCTTCCACAATGCCTACACCGGCCGGGAAGGCACGCACCGCCACTTCGTAGTCGGCATGCGGGCTGCGCGCGAAGATGCACAGGCCCAGGCTGTCGCTGGCCTTGGCCAGGCGCGCGATGGCCGCATGATCGGGCTGCCACTGGCGCAAGGTGGTCTCGTCGGCGAATTCAGCGATCCACCAGCGCCGCCCGCCCTCGACAAAGGCCGGCGGCAGTGCGCCCAGCGGCGTGCGGTCGATGATGGCGCGCACCAGCTTGGCATGCAGCGCATCGGGTTCCAGTACGCGGGCGCGTGGCGCTTCCACCGACAGTACGCGCTGCGCACCGTCGTGACTGATCTGGATGGGCAGCAGACCGGCACCGCATTCCTGTACCAGGCGCAGCCCCTGCGGCTGTACCAGGCCGGTTTCCAGCGCGGCATGGGCGCTGCCGATGGTCGGATGTCCGGCAAACGGAATTTCCCGCTGCGGCGTGAAGATGCGCACGCGATAGCTGGCCTCGGGTCGGCTGGGCGGCAACAGGAAGGTGGTTTCCACCAGGCCGGTCCAGCGTGCGAAGCGCTGCATGGTGCTGTCGCTCCAGGCAGCCGCGCCGATGACGACGCCCAGCGGGTTGCCGCCGCCGACTTTCTCGGCGAATACATCGAGTTGCAGATATCGCACGGGAGGATTGGCCATGTGCCGAGCGTAGCGGGTTGGTCTGGGCTTGGGTAGCTTGGGCAGCGTCGATACGGCGCCCTGCCGCCGTGCCGCTGCTGATCCGCCGGGCGGGCGCCGGCTGTTTCGCATCAGGTTTCGTCGGTGCTGCGGCAGGGCTTAGAGCAGACAGGCATAAGGCGGATGGGTAGCGTACGCGGGCCGGATTAGACACTGTACAAAACGTATATTTTGTTCGGTCAGTTGTGCCATCGATTTACTTCGATGCAATACGGCCGGGTGCTGGCTGGTGTTTGATGGAGTGGTCGTGCCGCAGGAAATTTCGCGGCCGGCACTGCAGCAGTCATGCGTACGCCCGAAACCAGTAGGGCGTATGGAGGGGAGCTTCGTCAGTCGGCCGTTGCGGGGATGGAACATTTCCGGCGATGCGACCGACCGGCTTGCGGGCAGCGATGCCCCGTATATCGCCGGTACCCGTGAGGCGTGACTGCAAGTGGTGGTCGCGCTGTGATTTTTGGCATAAATATACGTCTCCACTCATTCGTATCGAGGGGAGTGAATCATGAAAGTGAGTCAGTTGCGGAGGCGGACGGCGCTGGTTGCGGCGATCGCCTTGACGATTTTCGGCACCGGCGCATCCGCCGGCAATCCCGGCGGGGAAGAGTCCGTCGCTGCGGGCGCCTCGCGCTCGGGCGAACGCGCCTTCACCGACCCGGCCACCGGCGCAGCGGTGACGCGCTCGCGCTTCATCGTTGGCCTGAAGGACGCGCCGCTGGCGCTGGCCGCTTCCATTCCGCGGCGCGAAAACCGGCGCCTCGCGCTGGAATCGATGGTCGCCCAAAGCTATGTCGCGCAGCTGCAGGCGCAGCAGGACCAGGTACTGGCCCAGGCCTCGGCGCTGCTGGGCCGCGAAGTGACCACCCTGCTGCGTTTCCAGCACGCCTATAACGGCTTCGTGGCCGAACTCAGTGATGCGGAAGCCAGCCAGCTGCTGTCGCTGCCGCAGGTGGCCCGGGTCGAAGCCGACGGCGAATACACGCTGGATACCGACCGCGGCCCGACCATGATCAATGCGCCGGCCGTCTGGGACGGTAGCGGCACGCTGGGCAATCTTGCGTCCAAGGGCGCCGGTGTCGTGGTCGGTGTGATCGACAGCGGCCTGAATATCGCCAATCCCGCCTACGCCGCCATGGGTGACGATGGCTATGCCCACGTCAATCCGCTGGGCGCCGGCAGCTATCTGGGCTGGTGCAATCCGTCCAACCCGAACCACGTGCCCACGCGCGACCTGTGCAACGACAAGCTGATCGGCGGCTGGGACTTCATGGACGCGCTGGCGGCAGCGCCGAATGTGGAGGCGCGCGGCTTCGAAGACGAAGGCGGCCACGGTTCGCATACCTCCAGTACTGCGGTCGGCAATGCGCGCCAGGTGACCTTCAACGGCATCAACCGCAATGTGTCCGGCGTGGCGCCGCATGCCAACCTGGTCATCTACGACGCCTGCTATACCAGCGCTGCCGGTGGCCAGTGTCCGTTTTCCGCGACTACTGCCTCGGCCAACCAGGCCGTCGCCGACGGTGTGGTCGATGTACTGAGCTATTCCATCGGCGGTGGTGCACAGCCCTGGACCGATGCCACCTCGCAGGCCTTCCTTGCCGCCCAGAACGCCGGCATCGTGGTCGTGGCCTCGGCCGGCAATTCCGGTCCGACCCCCGCCACATTGGGACATCTGGAACCGTGGACGATTACTGTCGGCGGTACCATGCATGACCGCGTGTTCGGCTTCAATTTCTCGCTGACCGCACCGGGTTCGCTGCCGCCGAATACGCAGAACCTCACGGTACGCCCTGGCGGAGCGCCGATCGCGACCGCAACCCTGACCGGGCCGATCATCGTCAGCCCCAACTTCGGCAACGGCGCCACCGACGGCTGCGTCGCGTATCCAGCCGATGCCTTCCGCCGGCCGGCGGCACCGGGCGGTGTGTCGGGCATTGCCGTGCTGCGTCTGGACGGTGCCACCAGTGCCTGTGCCAGCGGCGTGCGCCGCACCGCGGCCCTGAACGCGGGCGCTTCCGGCGTGATCTTCGTCGACGTGGCGCCGCTGAGCCTGGGCGCCAGCGCGACCAGCTACTCCATGCTGCTGCGCGACTGGGTCAATGTGGCCGCGCATATCGCCACCAGTCCGGCGACCGCCGATGCGCGTATCGAAGTGCCGCTGCAGGTCACTGCCGGTGCGCCGGATGCGGTGTACTACTCCACTTCGCGCGGACCGAACGCATTCAACCTGCTCAAGCCCGATCTCGCCGCACCCGGCGTCGAAATCCTGGCGGCCTATACGCGCTGGGCTTCGGCGGCACCGGCACCGTTCGGCGGCGCCGTGAACACGGCCAACAACACCGTCGTGAATGCCATCAGCGGCACCTCGATGGCAGCACCGCACGTCGCGGGTTCGGCGGCGCTGCTGCGTTCGCTCAACCGTTCGTGGACGCCGGCGCAGATCAAGTCGGCGCTGACGACAACGGCAAATCCGAACCTGATGGAAGTCGACGGCCTCACGCCGACTACGCCGTTCGCGACCGGCGCCGGCCGCATCGACGTGGCACGGGCGAGCAAGGCCGGGCTGGTGCTGGACGAAACCGGGGCGAACTACGCCGCGGCGAATCCGGCCCTGGGCGGCGATCCGGGACAGCTGAACATCGCCAGCTTCCAGAACCTGTCCTGCGTCGGCACCTGTACCTTTGCGCGCACGCTCAAGAGTACGCGTACCGCGCCGGTTACCTGGACCGCGACCGTCAACGGCTTCGCTGCCGGTGTGGTCACGGTGGCGCCGACCTCGTTCAGCGTGGCCAATGCCGCTACCCAGGCCATCACCTTGTCGGCCGATTCCCTGCAACTGCCGGACGCCCAGACCCTGTTCGGTGAACTGGTACTGACACCCAGCAACGCGGCGATTCCGACTGCACGCCTGCCGATCGCGCTGCGCCGCGGCCTGCCGGAAATCGACATCACGCCGATGTCGCTGAGCGCGGTTGTTTCCGCCGGCCTGTCGGTCACGCGCAACCTCGACGTGCGCAATCTGGGCAATCCGAGCGTCGATTGGGATATCGACCCTGCCGGCACCGCGCCGGTGAATCTGCAGAACCAGGCCTACGACGGTATCCGCGGCAACTCCTCGAATTTCTTCACCGGCCAGAACGCGGGTTTCTACCAGGCGGAAGATTTCACCTCGCCTGACGACGCCGCGCTGCGCTCCATCGACGTGAACGGTTTCATGACCGGCAGCGGCGGAACCTTGCAGGCGACGGCGACGCAGATCACCTTCAAGGTCTACTCCGATGCCGCCGGCCAACCCGCCGGCAGTCCTGAAGCCGGCGCGGCAGGCGAGCTGTATTCCTGCGTGCGTACGCCCAGCGGACCGAACAGCGGCGGACTGATTTTCCGCACCACCGACGGCGCTTCGTTCGGCCTTAACCTGGATACGGCGGCAGCTGCGGGTTGCCCGGCACCGCCGGCGCTGGCAGCCGGTGTGCGCTACTGGGCCGTTGTCTATCCGACCGTGCCCGGCACCACCGCGTCGCGGCGCTGGATCTATGGCCGTGCCACCAGCACCAACGGCTTGCCACCGATGTCCATCAGCACGCCGTCGCTGGGTACGCCGAACTGGACGGCGCTGACGGCTGTAGCCGGTCCGCCGCCGTCGATCGCGTCGCTGGCGCTGGGCATCACCACCAACGTTGTCTGCGGTGCGCCCTGGCTCAGTGCTTCGCCGACCTCCGGCAGCCTGGGCGTCGCGGGAACGGCCACGTCGGTGATCACGGCGAATGCCGCCTCGCTGGCGTTGGGTACCTACCGCGGCTTCGTCTGTGTCGACAGCAACGGTACCGATCTGGACGAACCGAAGACGGCGGTTCCGTTCGTACTGGAAGTCGGCGACGGCCTGTTTGCCGACGGCTTCGAACCGTAAGACGACCACGCTGTACTGCGGCTCCCGTGCCTGGCACGGGAGCTTTTTTTTGCGCCGCAGGGCGAAATTACAATTGCTTCAATTGCAGGCTTGTGGACTGGTGGTAGCGATGGCAGGCGATGCAGGTACTGGCCACCTTGCTGCCGCCGGACTCGCCCGCGTGGCATTGGCGGCAATTGTCGATGCCGGGAATCAGCAGGTCGGTCGCGCTGGCCGAGGCCTCGGCGTTGTGGCAGTCCTTGCACTGCATGGTGGAGTGCTTGGCGTGGGTGAAACGCGCCTCGCCGTACCAGATGCCGGCAACCCGCACCGGTGCGATCTTCCAGCCCGATCCCGGCGTGTTCGCCGCTGCCGCATCGCGGCTGACGGCGTGGCAGGTGACGCAGGCGCGGCCGGTGAACAGGCTGTCGGCGACCTGGCGCGATTTGTTGCGTGCCCAGCTCAGGGCCTCGACCGTTTCCTGCTGGCTCAGCGCTGCCTCGCCGGGCCGGCGGCGCTGTTGCACGAAGCCGGGCGCACTGGCCTCGGTATAGCCGCCTTCGAGCGCACGCTTGGCGTAGTAGTCGTCGAGCATGTAGACCACTTCGGCCACCTTGGCATGCGGTACCTGGCGATCCGGTGCGAACGTGTCGAAGCCCAGGGTGTGGCAATCGTGGCACATGCTCTCGAAGTCGACCGGCTTCATCGCCAGGCCGCCGGCATCGGGCTGGTGACAGGTGGAACATTGCAGATTGCGGCGCCCCTTGGGTGAATTGAGCTCGGGCTTCAGGTGCAGGGCGTGATCGAATTTCAGGCCCGAGTTCTCCTTCAGCCCTTCGCTCAGCCGGGTCAGCTGCGGTGCGAAGCCGCCGTCGGCCTGCCAGGCCGGCAGGCGCACACGGAATTGCGGGTGATGGCGTCCGAAATCGGTAGCGTCGTCGAGCTGGCTGGCATTGGCCGTGCGTGTCTTCAGGTCGGTATGGCAGGTGCTGCACAGCGATTCCTGCGTGTTGACCATGCCGGCCAGGCCAAGATGATCCTGATGACAGCTGGCGCAGCGTGCTTCGCCGAGCTGGGGCAGGTTGAAGCGGGCCGGATCTGCATGCGCCGCCATGCGCGTATGACAGGTGGTACAGGCGGTATCGCGCACGGTCAGGAACGGCGTGGCATGGCACTGCTTGCAGTCGTCGCCGAAAAAACGGTGTGCTGCATCCAGCGGGCCGGGGTTCCACGCTGCCGTGCTGGGCAGTGGCGAGTGATGCAGGGCCTTGCCCAGCGCCGGCAGGAAATGCGAGGCGGCGGGCAGCAGCAGGCCGAACAGCAGCACGGCGACGAACAGTATCCACGACGGCAGGCGCTTGCCCAGCCAAGTCTGCTTGAGCGAAGTCGGCTTGGCGCGCTTGGCCTTGACGGCTTCCTGTTCGGCCTTGTCCAGCGCGCCGATTTCCACCGCGGCTTCGAAATCCCGTGGCGGGTCGAGCAGGGTAATGCGGTTGGAGGCGATTTCCAGCACTGCGCCCGCGGCCACATCGGTTTCGTAGGTCAGCTCGCCGTTGACGCGGATGCCGGACAGGATCAGCGATTCGACCTTGTAGCGGCCCGGCCCCAGCGAAGTCACGCGCGCATGATTCAGCGCGGCGCGGATGTCGGACAGGAAAATGGCCTGGTCGGCGGCGCGGCCTATGCTCAGCACGTCGCCGAAGTGCACGTCTTCCTCGTAGGAGACGGCGCCCTTGCCTTGCTTGATGACGCGGCGGATCAGCCAGCGCATGCAGCGCTCTCCCGGTCGATGCTCGGCGGCTCAGGCGGCTTGCTCACAGTGCTTCCCTCGCCGGCGGTGGCGGCCTACCAATAGAAGAAAACGGATACGACATGGGCGATCAGCGCCGCCACGGTCGCGAACGACAGCGGCACATGGAAGTACAGCCAGATCTCCATCAGCGCCTGGTACTGGATGTCGCGGGCGACCTTGGACGCCAGCGCCTTCTTGCGCGACAGCAGGTCGATCAGCTTGCGCAGTGCCTCGGCCTGGCGGTCGTTGGTGCCGCTGGCGAGGAAATCGACCATGGCGAAGATGGTCTGGCCCGACTTGGCACCGCTGGCGGCCTGGCTGGTTTTTTCGCGCGCTTCCAGGGCTGCGCGGATGCCGGTCAGGGCTGCGTCTGAGTCGTCGTGGGCGCGCAGCTGGGTCAGCACGCCGCCGCCCAGGCGCGTGTTCTGGATCGAGCGCAGTACCACACCGTGCACCTTGGGATCGATGCCGTCGGCCAGGGCCAGGGCGTTCTGGTCCAGTTCGCCGATTTCTTCCAGCATGGCGTTGCGCGTGGTGCTGTCGCGGTTGCGCGTCATCAGCGTGGGATAGCGCAGGTAGCAGTAGACGCCGAAGAAGCCCGAGAAGATCACCAGCAGCATCAGCAGCAGGAAAAACGTGTGCAGGTTCCAGCCGGCCTGGAAGCCTGCATGCAGCAGGGCGAGCAGGATCAGCGTAGTGCCAAGGTAGATATGTGCAGAAAGCCAGCCGCGCAGGCTGGAACTGCCCGAGTAGGAGCGCTTGCGCAGGCCGAACAGCATCAGCCAGATGATCAGCAGTCCGGCGATGCTGCCCAGGGTGTAGCCCAGCCAGGTGCCGCCGTTGGGCGGCACCGAAGGCGAGTGCAGGGCGTAGGCGACGATCGCAGCCAGCGACAGCGTCAGCGAAATCCACAGCCAGCGCGAGCGGGCGTGGTTGAGGATGGAATCGTGGCGGGCGCTCATGCCGGTGCCGCCGCCGTTGCCGGGAAGGTGATCCGCGTCATGGCTTGCTCAGCGCCGGCTTTGCGCATAGGCCGGAAACTCCTCGGGCGAAATGCGGATAGCGGCGCCGGTGGGGCAGGCGCGTACACAGGCGGGGCCACCTTTTTCGTCCTTGCACATGTCGCACTTGACGGCTTTTTTCTCTTTTGGCTCTTTTTTCTTCTTGGGATCGTACGGCGCTTCGCCCGGGCCGCTGCCCAGGCCGAACAGCAGCCAGTTCAGCAGGCCCGGCTTGGGCGGCGGCTTGGAAGCCATGTGGATGACGCCATACGGGCAATTGCGTTCGCAGTTGCCGCAGCCTATGCAGTTGTCGGCAATGTATACCTCGCCGTTGGGGGCGCGGCGCAAGGCATCGGGCGGACAGTCCTTCATGCAGTGCGGATGTTCGCAATGGCGGCACGAAGTGGGTACGTGCACGCTGGCAAAGGTCGGCCCGGCCTCGCGGTCCAGGCGCGAGGTGCCGCCGTGGGTTTCGGCGCAGGCTTTTTCGCAGTTGTCGCAGCGCACGCAGAGCGATTCGTCGATCAGCAGGATATCGGTTGCCTCGCCGGCGCCCTGGGCGAGCAGGAACTGGATGATGTCGCCGCCGCTGGGCAAGGCCTGCATGGCCAGGTTGGAGGCGGCGCGCTGGCGATATTCGGCCTGCAGGCGCAGCTTCAGTACGGGCATGCGCTGCACCAGCTTCTTGAAGCTGTCGCCGTCCAGGCGCACGGTTTCGGTGGCGATTGCCGCGCGCGCGGTAGCCGAGCGGCGCGAATCGCCGAGCAGGGCCATCTCGCCGACGTAGTTGCCGGCAGGCACGTATGACAGCACCACGTCCTTGCCGCCGATGCTGCGCGAGATGGTCAGCGAACCGACGCGCACCAGGTGCAGGCAGTCGCCGACATCGCCTTCGTTGAACAGGACGTCGCCCGCGGCGAATTTCTGCAGCGTGGCGCCGGCAACCATTTCCTTGAGCTGCTCGACGCTGGCCTCGGGCGCGAAGCGCGACTGGATCGCGCGCAGGATGAATACCTCGTCGATCTCGCGCTTGACCGCAGCGACCGAGTTGATCAGGCGGTTCATCGAGCGGCGCGGCGTTTCCACCAGCACACAGCCGTTGCCGGCGGTGACCGTGGCCGAGCGGCGCCGGCCCGAGATCAGGCCCATTTCGCCGAAGAATTCGCCACGGCGCAGGGTGATGTGCTGCTTGCCTTCGGTATCCAGGGCGATATGCACTTCGCCGTCGACGATGGAATAGAAACTGTTGGTGTAGTCGTTGCGCGTAAACACGACCTCGCCCGGGCGCGGCGTACGCAGGTCGGAGTCGAGCATGAATTCGCGCAGCTGCAGCGGCGTGATATGCGACAGCACGCGCACGTTCTTCTGGATGCGTGCCAGAGAGTCGTCGACGCTGCGAAAGCCAGGCATGCCGTCGAGCTTGCCCTTCAGCAGCGGCTCGTCGGCCGGCTCGACCTTGTCGCCGCGGATGTATTCGATGACCTCGTAGCCCTGGTTCATCGCCTGCTTGATCAGCGGGTAGCCGCCGAGGGCGCCGACGATGTACAGGCCCTTGACGTTGGACTCGTACTGCGGGCTGATTGCCGGCACGGCGGCCGGGTCTTTGCTCGGAAAGGTCACTCCGCAGGCTTCGACGAAGCCGCGCGGCGCGGTGGCGCCGAGGCGGCCGATGACACGGTCGATCAGCAACTGGGCCTTGCCGTTGGGCGTGGACAACACCATGCGGCCTTTCTTGCGCCCGACGCTGAGGGCGTCGACGCGTTCGGGCGCCGCGTTGTAATAGCACTCGATCAGGCCGTCCTCGATCGCCTTGAGGATGGCGGTCTCGTTGCCTTTCTTGGCGCGGGCGAATTCGTCGCGGCGATTGATGATGACGACGTTGTTCTGCTTGGCCAGGGCGATGGCGTTTTCGATCGCCGCGTCGCCGGCGCCGACGACGACGATGGTCTCGCCTTCGTATTCGTCCGGGTCGTCGAGCTGGTATTGCACGAAGGGCAGGTCTTCGCCGGCGACGCCAAGCTTGCGGATATTGCCCTGCAGGCCGATGCCCATGACCACGAACTGCGCCTCGAAGCTGGCGCCGTTGACGCATTTGATGTCGAAGCCGCCGTCGCTGCGCTGCTTGATCGCGCTGACTTCGTGGTTGTGCCGCACATTGATCTTCAGCGCGGCGGCGGCCTGGTCCCAGCCTTCGAGGATGCTTTCGCGCGAACCGGCCTTGAACGGCACGGGCGAGCGCAGCGGCAGTATCCCGGGCTCGTCCATGACGAACTTGCCCTTCTGGTAGCGATAAAGGGTGTTGGACAGGTGGGGCTCGGCTTCCAGCAGCACATGCGACTCGCCGCGTTCGGCCGCGCGCGCGGCGGCGGAAAGTCCGCCCGGGCCCGATCCGACGATGGCAATCCGAAAACGCTCGCTCATGACTTCCTCGCTGGGCTGGCCGTGGGCCGCCGGGCTACTGATCGTGCGTCGCATGCGGGCCAGGACCGACGGCCGGTGCCGGCGCGGGGAGTCCCGCGCACGGTTGGCGTATGCGTGCACGGACTGTAACGCATTGTCGTGGCGATTCCTGACACCGGCCGCCCTGCCATTGCGCCCATGACAGGGGGCAAGGGCGGCCGCATACTCCGGGCGGATCCGGGCCTGGCTGCGTGCCGGCCCTGGCGGGCGAACGGAGGCGCGATGAGTCAGCAAGTGCAGCGGCAGACGGCAGTGGCAGAGACGGTGGCGAGCATCCTCGCCCATGCCGGAGCGGCGATACGCATGGCGGCGCCGCTGGGGCTGGGCAAGCCGAATGTATTGCTGAATGGGCTGTATCAGGCTGTCGCGGCCGATCCGGGCCGCACGCTGCATCTGTTCACGGCCTTGTCGCTGCTGCGGCCAGTGGCAAAGTCAGAGCTGGAAAAACGCTTCCTGCTGCCGTTCCTGCAGCGCCAGTTCGGCGCCGACTATCCCGACCTCGACTACGCCGTCGCCCTGCGCGACGGCAGGCTGGCGCCGAATGTGCGGGTCAGCGAGTTCTATATGCAGTCGGGCGCGCTGCTGAACAACAGCCTGGCCCAGCGCGAATACACCAGTCTCAATTACACCCATGTGGCGCGCGACCTGGCGACAGCCGGCATCAATGTCGTGGTGCAGCTGCTGGCGCGGCGCAGCGAGGACGGGCGCGAGCGCCTGAGCCTGGCCAGCAACCCGGACGTGACCCAGGATCTGCTCGACGAAATGGCCGCGCGCGGCCAGCCGCGGCCGCTGCTGGTCGGCGTGATCCACCCGCGCATGCCGTTCATCGCCAACGAGGCGGAGATCGGCGCGGATTTCTTCGACCTGCTGCTGGACGACGCGGCCTGCGATCACGAGCTGTTCGCCCTGCCGCGCGAACCGGTCAGCCCGGCCGAATTTGCCCTGGGCCTGCACGCGAGCAGTCTGGTGCGCGACGGCGGCACCTTGCAGATCGGCATTGGCGCTCTGTCCGACGCCATCGTCCACGCCTTGCTGCTGCGCCAGAACGACAATGCCGCTTACCGCGAGGCGCTGACGGCGCTGGGCGGCACGAGTGCGCTGGCAGCCGATATCGGCGGGCTGGATCGGTTCGAACGCGGCCTGTACGGCGCCAGCGAAATGGTGATGGACGGCTTCATGCATCTGGCCCGCGGCGGCGTGCTGAAGCGCCGCGTGTTCGACGATTTCGCGCTGGAGCAGGCGCTGGCCGCCGGTCTGATCGGCGAAACCCTGCAGGCTGGCGACGTGGAGCGACTGTACGCGGCCGGCGCCTTGCCCAGCCTGGTCGGCCTGCCGGAACTGGCGCGGCTGATGCGCTGCGGCCTGCTGCCCGGGGACTGCCGCCTGGACGGCGAGGAGGTCGTGCTGCCTTCCGGCGAGCGGCTGCCGGCGGACCTGCGCGAGCTGCCGGCACGGGCCGCGCTGGACCGTGTCATGAGCAGCCGCCGCCTGCGCGACGGACGTTATCTGCGCGGCGCGTTCTTCCTGGGCTCCAAAGCGTTCTACCGCTGGCTGCACGCGCTGCAGGGCGAGGATTTCGACGGCCTGTCCATGACCCGCGTGTCCGACATCAACCAGCTGTACGGCGGGCGCGAAACGCTGGACGCGCTGCAGCGGCGCCAGGGCCGCTTCTTCAACACCTGCATGATGGCCACGGCGCTGGGTGCGGCCGTATCGGACGCACTGGAAGACGGCCGCGTGGTCAGCGGCGTTGGCGGCCAGTACAACTTTGTCGCGATGGCTCACGCCCTGCGCGACGGCCGTTCGGCCCTGCTGCTGCGCGCCAGCCGCGGCTGCGGCGCCGAGGCGCGCTCCAGCATTCGCTGGAGCTATGGCCATACGACGATTCCGCGGCACCTGCGCGACGTTTTTGTCACGGAATACGGCGTGGCCGACCTGCGCGGCAAGTCCGACGAAGACTGCGTCAAGGCGATGCTGGCCATCAGCGACGCGCGCTTTATCGACGGCCTGGTCGGCGAGGCCACCCGTGCCGGCAAGCTGGCGAAGGATTTCGTCGTGCCGGCGGCCTGGCGGCGCAATACGCCGCAACAGCTGGCCGCGGCGCTGGCGCCGTTTGCCCGGCGTGGCCTGTTTGATGCATTCCCGTTCGGCACGGATTTCACGCCGGTAGAACTAGGCTTGGCCGGCGCCCTGCGGTGGCTCAAGCGCGAAAGCGGCAGCCGGCGTGGACAGCTGGGCCTGCTCTGGCGCGCACTGCGCAGCAGGTCTCCGCGGGCGCACGAGGTCGAGGCGCTGCAGCGACTGGGCCTGGATCGTCCCGCCAGCTGGCGCGAACGCGGTCTGCAGCGGTTGGTGCTGGCGGCATTGCGCCGCTGAGCAGTGCCGCGACCATACGTTAACGTAATGAGAAATCTCAGCTTTGCAGTCTAGACTGATGACTATCCGAAGGAAGCCACAGGGGCAACCTCGATGAATGACTGGTTGAACCGGCTGGCCCGTGGCTGGCCTGAACGGCATCCGCCGCTGCGCGACGACTTCGCCACTGATGCCAAGGCAGTACGCAATTGGCTGAATCACCTGCCACTGGCCAACCCGGCGGCGACGGCGCGGCAATTGCTCGATGCGCTGATGGTGATGAACCGCATGCGCATCGATGCGCAGCAACGGCTGGACGCGCTGGAGCTGTTGCGCGGGCCGATGCTGCAGGTGGTCGGTGGCGTCGACCGGCAGATCCTGCTGGAAAGTTTCCCGCTGCCGCCGGCCAAGCTGCAGCAGGCGCGCATGGCGCAGGATTTCGAGCGCGAGATCGCCCTGGGCTATACCCAGTCGCTGTACGACTTCTGTGCCCCGGCGGGCAAGGTGCCCTTTCTCAAGAGCAAGGCGGTTGCCACGGCGGCCGTGCGTGCGCTCCAGCACGGCGGCAGCCTGCTGGCCAAGGCCTATTCGCTCTACCACACGCCGCCGCCGGGCGTATGGCTGCGTCTGCACGACATTTTCCTCGCCACGCTGGCCTTGCGCCTGGACGACAAGGCCGTGGTCGATCCGACCCTGGGCGGGGCGGAACTGTCGGCGCGCCACGCCTACGCCCATGCGCTGCTGCTGGCGCTGAGCAATCCGTATCGCTACACCCAGCGCGAGATGGGCGACGTGTTTGCGCTCACCCGCGCGCTGGCGCCGTTCTGCCGTATCAGCCAGGGCCGCGGCGCCAGCGCCGGCTTTGCCGTGCTGACCGACGTCGATCAGGGCGTAGGCTATGTGCCGGAAGAACGCCAGGCGGCGGCGGAGGGGCTGCTGTCGTTCGATCCGCACCCGGTGCAGGACACCGTCGAAGGCCATGTCCGCCTGCTGCCCAGCGGCGCCGACCTGCTCAGCTTCCGCCTCAAGGGCGGGCCGGCTGTGCAGGCACGCCGTTTGGTGGTCGAGCGGCTGATGCGCAGTTGGGGCGGCAGTGCCGAACGCGGCCATGCCCGCTTGCCGGCCGGGCATCAGCTCGACAGCGTGATCGGCCTGCACGCACTGCACCATATGCTGGCCGGTGGCGAAGATTTCGATACCTTCCTGCGCCGCGTGCGCGGCCAGGCCATCAGCCTGTCCGAGCGGGACAGCATTGCCGGCTGGGCCAGCCAGAGCAGCGAAGTGCGGCCGGCCGTGCAGAGCGCGCGGGTGCTCGATCAAAGCCTGGGCGGTTACCGCCTGGTCTGGGACCAGGCCGACCTGGCCCGGGCCAAGGTCGGCGAGCTGGTCGGCCTGGCACCGTCTGCGGCCGATGACGATGACGAGACGCAGGACTGGATGGTCGGCGTGATCCGCTGGATCCGCATCGACGATGCGGACTCGGTCGACGCCGGTATCGAACTGCTGGCGCGGCGTGCCCAGCCGGTCGGCGTGGCCAGCTTCGATCCAGGCAGCCAGGTGCGTGCAGCCATGCGCGGCGTGCTGCTGATGGACCAGGACAACGGCCATGCCATGACGGTACTGGCACCGCATCTGTTCGACCGCCATGCACACGAGCTGGAACTGACCCGGCCGGCAGATCCGCTGGACTGGGAGGCCCGTGCCAGCGTGGCGCGCCTGGGCGATGTCACCGTGGTCGATGCGAGCAATTCCTACCAGCGCGTGCTGATCGGGCGAGCCCCGACCGCGGTCGAGCTGGAAGAGTCGCAGGCCGTGAACGAGGACGAGGAACTGGACCAGCGCGCCGACGGCACCACGGGCTAGGCGGTTGCGGCAGCGTGCCGCAGCCCCCAGCTTGCGATCCGGCAGAGCCGGCGCAACCTGCCTGGCCATCGGGCCGGCTACAATTCGCGCCGCCCAGCAACGTCGCGGCGATTCGTTCGCATAGCCCAGGTAATGACCTCCCAGACCGAAATTCGCGTGGCCAGTGCCGCGCTCCGCCGCGCCAGCATCGGCGTGGATGTTGCCGGCGTCCGCGTCGGCGGCAGCGCACCCATCGTGGTGCAGTCGATGACCAATACCGACACGGCCGACGTGGCCGGCACCACCAAGCAGGTGGCCGAGCTGTGGCGGGCCGGTTCCGAGCTGGTGCGCCTGACCGTGAACAGCGCCGAAGCCGCCGCGGCAGTGCCGCGTATCCGCGAACGCCTGGACATGATGGGCATAGGAGTGCCGCTGATCGGCGACTTCCACTACAACGGCCATACCCTGTTGACCCAGGAGCCGGCGGCGGCGACCGCGTTGGCCAAGTACCGCATCAACCCGGGCAATGTGGGTTTCGGTAAAAAGAAAGACCTGCAGTTTTCCACAATCGTCGAGCTGGCCATCCGCCACGGCAAGCCGGTGCGCATCGGCGCCAACTGGGGCTCGCTCGACCAGGAACTGCTGGCGCGCATGATGGACGAGAACCACGAACGCGCGCAGCCCTGGGATGCACCGCGGGTGATGCGCGAGGCGCTGATCCGCTCGGCACTGGATTCGGCCGCGCGCGCCGAGGAACTTGGCCTGGCGCGCGAGCACATCATTTTGTCCTGCAAGGTTTCCGGCGTGCAGGAGCTGATCGCGGTCTATCGCGACCTGGCCCAGCGCAGCGACTATGCGCTGCACCTGGGCCTGACCGAGGCCGGCATCGGTTCCAAGGGGATCGTCGCCAGCGCCGCCGCCCTGGCGGTGCTGCTGCAGGAAGGCATCGGCGACACCATCCGCATTTCGCTCACGCCGGAACCGGACGAGTCGCGCACGCGCGAAGTGATCGTCGCGCAGGAGCTGCTGCAGACCATGGGGCTGCGCGCGTTCACGCCCATGGTCACCGCCTGTCCGGGCTGTGGCCGCACCACCTCGACGTTCTTCCAGGAACTGGCCAAGACCGTGCAGGACCATGTGCGCGCGCGCATGCCCGAATGGCGCATCCAGTACGACGGCGTGGAGAACCTGACTCTGGCCGTGATGGGCTGCGTGGTGAACGGGCCGGGCGAATCCAAGCACGCGAACATCGGCATTTCCCTGCCTGGCAGCGGCGAGGCACCGTCGGCACCGGTATTCATCGACGGCGTCAAGAGCCGGACCTTGCGCGGTGATTCGATCGCCCAGGACTTCGTCGCACTCGTTGAGACGTACGTGGCGGAAAAGTACCGGACCAAGGCGGGCTGAAGCGGTAGCGGCAGCAGCGCGAAATAGTTTTTCGCGCGCGTGTCGAATCCGGCGTTGCTGCTTCGACGCTTTGGTCAGAGCCGGCTTTTGTCCCGCGCCTGCCGTCGGGCATGCTGGTTTCTGCTTGCGCCGGTGCGCTCCCGCGGCGTCGATCCGGCATTCCCGCGACCCTGACCGAACAAGGAATCTCCGCATGAAAATGAATGCCTACCTGACCTTCAACGGCAACTGCGCCGAAGCCTTCCACTATTACGCCGAGCATCTGGACGGCAAGATCAACGCCATCATGAAGTTCGGCGACGCACCCGAAGGCGGCGGCTGTGGGCCGGAAATGGCCGACAAAACGATCCATGCCTGCATGACCATCGACGGCCAGGACCTGATGGGTTCCGATGCGGTCAGCCAGTACTGCCCCTACGAACCGCTGAAGGGCATTTCGCTGTCGCTGCATCCGGCCTCGCTGGCCGACGCCGAACGCGTCTTCGCGGCGCTGTCGGCGGGCGGAAGTGTGGGCATGCCGTTGGAGAAGACCTTCTGGGCTGCGCGTTTTGGCACCTGCACCGACCAGTTCGGTGTGCCGTGGATGATCAATCTCGAAAAGGAATAAAGCGCCGCTCTGCGTCCTGCCACGTCCCCGTAGGGCGCGATAAGCACAGCGAATTGCGCCGCCCCGGTACGCGACGGAGGCTTGCCGTGATACCTCGCGGCGCAATTCGCGTTCGCTCATCGCACCCTACGGGAAGTGGGGCATCTGGCGAAACGTATTGCGCCGTCCTCCGTACGTGACGGAGGCTTGCCGTCATGCCTTGCGGCACAATTCGCGTTCGCTAATCCCGCCCTACGGAGGCGGGGCAGGGCAGGTAACCTTTGCGCCGGACGGCTGGGAGTACGACAGATGCGGTTTGGCGGTCGGAGTGCGGTTGCGGGTTTGCTTCTTGCGCTGGGCCTGGGCTTGGGCATCGGCGGTACTGCCGCCGCCGATGCGTCGCCGCGTATCCTCACCGGCGAACATGCCGGCGCAGCCTGGCGTATCGACATACCGGCGCAATGGAACGGCAAGCTGATCGTCTCTTTCCGCGGCAATTCACCCGAGCCGGTCAAATTCGACCAGCAGCCGTATACCGCTGGCGGCCGCGTGCTGATGCTGCAGCGCGGCTATGCCCTGGTGCAGTCGGGTCATGCCCGCGCCGACTGGAATATCGAAGACGCGTATCGCGATACCGAATGGGTGCGGCGCCATTTTGTCGCGACGCTGGGCAAGCCCGCGCGCACCTATGCCGTTGGCCAGTCCATGGGCGGTCTGGCGGTCGCGCATGCACTGGAACAGGCGGATTCGCCGTATGACGGCGGACTTTCGCTCAGCGGTACGCTGGGCGGCGGCGACGCCCTGTTTGAGCAGGCATTCGCCAATCTCGCGGCGTTCGACTACTACCTGCCCAACACGCTGGGACCGCTGCAACCGGTGCCGCCGCAACAGCGCCTGGACGCCGCCGTGGTGGCAACGCTGGCGACGGCACTGAAGGAAAAACCCGATGCGCTGCGCAATCTCAGCCTGCTGGTCGGCGTGGCGCCGGAGCAGGTGGCCGAGCAGATCGCGATCAATCGCGACATGTTGCGCCGCATCCAGCAACTATCCGGCGGCAATCCGGTCGGCAATGCGCATTATCTCTACCAAGGCACGCACGACGATGCCGGCCTCAACACCGGCGTGCGCCGCTATGCGGCCGAGGCCAGGGCGTTCGAATTCCTGCGTCGCAACTACACGCCTACAGGCAAGTTGGCCAAGCCGCTGCTGGCTTTGCAGACCGTGCACGATCCACTGGTCAGTGCCGCTGCCACGAACAGCTATGCCATGGCCGTGCGCCGCGCCGGTCGGGAAAATGACTTTGTGCAACAGTACACGCCGGGCGAAGGCCATCTCGCTTTCAGCGTGGAGCAGATCGTGGCGGCGCTGGACAGTCTTGTCGCCTGGGTGGAGCAGGGCCAGCGTCCGCCTTCAGGCATGCAGCCGGGCGCTGCCGCAGCGCTGGCGGCCGATCCGTTGCCGCCGCACGAGCTGTTCGAGATCGACTCGGCCGTACTGCAGGAAAAGCGCCGTATCGCTGTCTACACGCCGCCGGGCTATGCCGCGGATACGGCGCAGCGCTATCCCGTGCTGTACATGCCCGACGGTGGCCTGAAGGAAGATTTTCCGCAGGTGGCCAACACCGTCGATGCGGCCATTCGCGCCGGCCGCCTGCGCGCGTTGATCGTGGTCGGTATCGAGAATACCCAGCGCCGCCGCGACACCACCGGGCCTACCGGGGTCGCGTCCGACCGCACGATTGCGCCGGTAGTTGGCGGCTCTGCGGCGTTTCGCGGCTTTATCCGCGACGAACTGATGCGCGAGGTGAATGCGCGCTATCGCAGCAACGGCGAGACGGCGATCATCGGCGAGTCGCTGGCGGGCCTGTTCGTGATCGAGACCTGCGTGCTGGAACCGAAGCTGTTCGGCACCTGCATCGCGCTGAGCCCCAGCCTGTGGTGGAACGGCGAAGCACTGCTGGGCGAGGCCGCGGCGCGGCTGAAGACCGGTACGGACTGGCAGGCGCGCTGGTATTTCGCCTCGGCCGACGAAGAAAACATCGCGCCTGCGGCAGCGCGCCTGGCGGAACTGCTAGGAGCGCATGCGCCGGCCGGCCTGCACTGGCAGTACGAACCGCGCCCGGATCTGCGCCACGACACCATCTACCGCGCGCTCGCACCGCAGGTTCTGCCGATGCTGTTCACGCCATGAGCGAAGCGGTGCCTGTGCCGCTGTGGCTTTTCGGCTACGGCTCGCTGATCTACAAAGTGGATTTTCCCTATCTGCAGCGGCAGCCGGCCCAGATCCACGGCTGGGTGCGGCGGTTCTGGCAGGGCTCGCACGATCACCGCGGCACGCCGCAGGCGCCGGGCCGTGTCGTGACCCTGGTGGCGCAGGCCGAGGCGGTGTGCCGCGGCATGGCTTACCGCATCACGCCTGACGTATTCGCCCACCTGGATCATCGCGAGAAGAACGGCTACGTGCGCGAGGTGGTGGAATTCTGTTTCGACGACGGTAGCCGCGTCGACGGCGTGGTGTATGTGGCCAACCCCGGCAACGAAGCCTTTCTCGGCGCCGCGAGCGAAGGCGAGATTGCGCGGCATATCGCCGCCTCGGCCGGGCCCAGCGGCGCCAACAGCGAGTATCTGTTCAAACTGGCTGAAGCCCTGCGCGAGCTGGGCAGCGAGGATGCGCACGTGTTCGCGATCGAGCGCGAATTGCGTACCCTCGTCGCATCCGCGTAGTGGGTGCCGGCGCGGCGCTGGCGGCGCCCGTCGTGCAGGCTTCGTCACGGCGGCGCTATCGTGGATGTGCGACGGCGCATTAGATGGCTTTGCGCGACTTGGCCGCCAGCCGCGATTTCACCGCCGCGCTGTTCAATTCGCGCAGCGCGTCCTTGCCGATCCAGCGCGGCGTTGCTTCCGGCAATGCGGCCAGCCGCTGCGCGACCGCGACCGCCGCGGCATGCAATTTCGAATTGCGCTTGCCAATGGAGCGCAAGGCCCAGTTCACCGCCTTCTTGACGAAATTGCGTTCGTCGCCGGCGGCCTGTTCGATCAAGTCCAGGCCGTGCAGGTAGTTTTCGTCGGGTGCCTGCTTGTCGTGCACGGTCAGGCTGGCGAGCAGGGCGAAGGCACCGCGCTTGACGAATTCCTCGCGTTTTCCGGCCCATTGCTGCACTTTTTTCCAGGCATGCGGCGTGCGGTCGAACAGCACGAAGCAGGGGGTATCGCAATGCGCCCAGTTGTCGACGCTGGCCATCCAGCGATCCATCTGCGCCGGCGTCACGGCAGCCGGATCGTCGATATAGCAGGCCAGCATGCGCGCGTCGTACAAGTCGGTCTGCCATAGCGCCTCGGCCAGGGCGTGGTCGCGGCCCAGCGTCTTGGCGACGGCTTGCACGTCGCGCATGGACACGCCGAACGCCTTGTCGTTGGGAATGGCGTAGCGCCGCATGCCGTCGCGTGCGGCCGGATCGGCGTGGCTTTTCAGCGCGGCGACGGCCTCGGCGCAGCGTGTCGCGAGCGCGGGCACGGCGGCCGTCGCTGCCGGCCGTTTGCGCCGGAGTGCTGCTTCGCTGGAGGCGGCGCGCTTCACGGCTGCACCTGTGTCGCCAGCGCGCTGCGCAGGCGTGCGCCCAGCCAGGTGCTGGGCACCGCGATCAGCACCAGCAGCAGCGGATACCACATCGGCCCGTATTCGCTTTCCTTACCCCAGGTGGCGACTAGGCCGAGCAGGCTGAGCAAAAGACCGATGCTGCCCAGCACCAGGCCGTGCAGCAGCGGCCGCCGCGGCGCCAGCCAGGCGGCGACATAGCCGCCGACAGCGCCGTAGACGATGCGGTAAGCGAGGGCGAGCGCAAACAGGGCTGCAGTCATGCGGCTGCCCTCGCGGGGAAACAGGCCGCTGGCCTGCAGCGCCGCGTCGGTGGCAACCGACAGCAGCACGGTGGCGAGCAGGCCGGCGAACACGGCGCCTGTGCTGCGCAGGATACGAAGTGGAAGAGGAGATTCATGCATGAGTGAACTCCGGTATCAATGAAAAAAGCCGGCGCGCACGGACGCGCCGGCGGGGCGGGTTCAGCCCAGCTGGGCCAGGGCGGCCTCGCCCTCGGCGCTGGCCATCCAGGCCGCCAGGTTGTCGTAACCCATTTCGACGCCCTGGGCCATGGGGAATTTCAGCACGGCGTCGCGAATCTGCTCGGAATCGTATTGCACGGTCAGGGTCAGCGTCGTCCGTCCGCCGGTTTCGCTCAGCTCGATGCGGGACGTGGCCGAACCCTCGTACCAGGGCTGGTCGAATTTCTCGCTGCTGACCATGAATTCGGGCGCGACGAATTCCTCGATCGTGCCGCCCATGCCCATTACCTCGCCGTTGCTGCCATGCCAGACATAGCGGTATTTGCCGCCCTGGCGCGCGTCGATCTCGCACACGGCCAGGTTCCAGCCCGGCGGGCCGGAGAACCAGCGCTTGAGCAGTTCGGCCTGGCTCAGTGCAGCGAAGACAAGCCGGCGCGGCGCATCGAACACGCGCGTCATGCGCACTTCGCGCGGGCCGGGGGTGGTCAGGGTCAGTGTTCCGGAACCTTGCATGGCGTACTCCTTCAGGATGGGCGGGATTTGCGGCGGACAGGTTTCTTCTCGGCGGCCTTCAGTTCTTCCAGCAAGGCGTCGAGGTTGGCAAAGCGGGTTTCCCAGAGCTGGCGGTACTCCTCCAGCCAGGCGTTCGCGTCGGCCAGCGGGGCGGCCTCGATGCGGCAGGGGCGGCGCTGGGCATCGCGGCCACGGCTGATCAGGCCGGCCAGTTCGAGCACCTTGAGGTGCTTGGAAATGGCCGGCTGGCTCATCGCAAACGGTTCGGTCAGTTCGCCGACCGAGGCTTCGCCCAGGGCCAGGCGGGCGAGGATGGCGCGCCGGGTCGGATCGGCGAGCGCGGCGAAAGTGGCATCGAGACGGGCGCTGTTCATTGCATAACCTGATCGTTACATAACTTATTGGTTATGGAAATTAACGGCCGGTCGTGGCGCTGTCAAGCGCGGCGTCGTTTCAGCATGCCGATGCGCTGTTGCCTGGGAATCCGGCGCTGCCGTCAAGGCCGGTAGTGCCTGGCGGCGTGGTTTTTAAGTGGTAAAAGATTCCGGACGGATTTCGCCGCGAACCCCCTGCATCGGTCGCTTTCAGAAACTGGCGCAGGCACGCTGTTTCAGGCGCATCACAGCTTCCTGTTCGAACTGCTGCTTGTAGGCGTCCATGATGGCCTGTACTGCCGCTTCGCTGGGCTTGTCGTCCGCATGCGCCAGGGTCAGCACCTTGGAGTTCTCCTGCACGATGCCGCCGTCGTTGCCGCGCCACTGGCCGGCAGCGTCGACCACGCTGAGCCCGGCCGGGAAGCGCGGCGTGACTTCGCTACGCAGAAAGCCTTGCCATTGCTCGGCGCTGATCTGCCCGCCGCTGGGGGTGGAGAGGCCGAAGAACAGTACGTCCTGCACCAGTGTCTGGTTGCAGGACGCGACGCGTACGCCGCTGCAGGCGGCAAGCGACAGGCCAAGGCAGGCGATCAGGGCGAGGCGGTGCGGCATGGCGATGCTCACATGTGGAATTGGCGGCCAGGTTAGCAATTTCCGCAACATGCTGCAGCGCGTGCTGCGCGTTGCCGCGCCACATGCTAGAACCGGCCCGGACAGGCGAGGCGAGAGGAATCGATGAAAGGTCTGATGGCGTGTTTCGTGCTGCTGCTGGCGGCGTTGCCGGCGCCGGCACTTGCCGAGGAATGGCTGGAACTCACCGGTTTCCAGCTGATCGACGGCAGCGGCGCGGTGGCGCGGCCGGTGCAGTCGATGCTGGTGCGCGATGGCCGCATCGTCGCCATCGACGGCCAGGGCAGCCGGCCCGCCGCCGGTGCGCGCTGGACGCGCATCGACCTTGCCGGAACCTGGGTCATGCCCGGACTCATCGACACGCATGTGCACGTGAGCAACTTCGCCGACCCGCGCAAGGGCGAGCGCATCCTGCGCGCGGCCTTGCGCGGCGGCGTGACCGCCGTGCGCGACCTGGCCGGAGACACGCGTTCGCTCGGCGAACTGGAACGTGCGATTGCGGTACGCGAATGGCTGGGGCCGGACCTGGTCTACAGTGCGCTGTTCGGCGGGCCGGATGTGTTCCGCAACGACCCGACCAGCACCATGTCGCCGGGCCGCGTACCCGGCCAGGCGCCCTGGGGCCGGCAGATCGACGCCGGTACCGACCTGCGCCTGGCGGTGGCGCAGGCGCGCGGTACCGGCGCGAAGAATCTCAAGGTATATGCCGATCTCGATGCCAGGCAGGTGCGCGCGATCCTGCGCGAAGCGCGCGCCCAGGGCATGCAGACGACGGCGCACGCAACCGTGTTTCCGGCGCGGCCCGGCGATCTGGTCAAGGCCGGCGTCGGCTCGCTGGCGCATGCGCCGTATCTGATCTGGGAAGCAGTGGACACGGTGCCCGACGATTACTCCCAGCGCACCAAAGCGCCCTGGGACAAGGTGCCAGCCGATCATCCGCGCTTGCTGGCGCTGTATCGCGACATGGCCGAACGCGGCGTTTTCCTTGATGCAACCTTGTATATTTATAAATCGATGAAGGATTTTGCGCCGGGCCGGCTGGAAACCGCCTGGACCGACGCAGCCCTGGCCTGGGGGGCACAGGCGACGCGCCTGGCGCGTGCCGCCGGCGTGCGCGTGACCACCGGCACCGATTGGTTCGAATCCCGCGACGAGGGCGGCCTGCCGAATACGCATGCGGAACTCGCCCTGCTGGTGGAGCTGGCCGGCTTCACGCCGCAGCAGGCCATTGTCGCCGCCACCCGCGACGGTGCGGCAGCGCTTGGCCTGGACGACCAGGGCAGCGTGGAGGTCGGCAAGCTGGCGAACCTGATCGTGCTCGACGCCGATCCGCTGGCTGACATCCACAACACCACGCGCCTGCGCATGACGATCAAGCGTGGCGAGCCCGTGGCCGCGACCGGTTTTTAGCCGCGCCGGCGGACAGCGACTTCGTGCTGAGCCGCGTGGATCTCTGAGCGTGCCACCGCAGCGCTCCGGCCCGGCGTTTTACCGCAGCCTCGGCGATTCGGCGCGGTCTATTCGCCGCGCCCGCTGCGCGCGCCGGCCGGCTTCTTCGCGCGCTTGGTCAGGTACATGGACTGGTCGGCGCGATCGAGCAAGGTATCCAGCTCGGCGCCGTCGTTGGGGAATACGGCGACGCCGATGCTCGCATCCAGGGCAATTTCCTGGCGCTCGAATTCGAACGGTTTGACGATCTGCTGGGCCAGGCGCTGGGCATGGGCTAGGGCACCGTCGCGATCAGACACGCGCGACAGGATCACGCCGAATTCGTCGCCGCCGAGGCGCGCGACCGTATCGGACTCGCGCGAAGCCTGTTTGATGCGCTGGGCCAGCTCGCGGATGGCGGCGTCGCCGGCACGGTGGCCGTAGACGTCGTTGATCGGCTTGAGTCCGTCCATGTCGAGATTGAGCAGGCCGAAATGCTTTTCCTCGCGCTGCGCCTGGGCCAGGCACTGGCGCAGCCGTTCCAGGAACAGGGAGCGATTGGCCAGCCCGGTCAGGCCGTCGTGGGTGGCCAGATAGAACAGCTCGCTGGTGCCGTATTTGGCCGCATGGAACATTGCGGCCGCGATCAGATCGGACATCAGGCCGAGCAGGTGCAGGTCATCGTCGTCGAAGGCCTGGGGCCGTTCCGACAATACCTTGAGCACGCCGACGACAGCATCGTGGTGGCGCAAGGGCACGACGATCATCGAGCGCAGGCCGATGCGCCGGCAGGCTTCGCGGTCGACGCGCGTATCGGTTTCCGCGTCCGGGCATTGCAGCGGCTGGCCTTCGCGTATGCACAGGCCGGACAGACTGTTGCCTTGCGCCAGGCGCATGCCCAGGTGGGATTCCGCCACGCCGGTCGCAGCGCGGTAGACCATGTCGCTGTCTTCGGCCAGTTCGACGACGGCGCCTACGGCCTGGGTCAATGCCTGGGCGCGCTCGGCCACCAGCGCCATCACACCGCCCAGGTCCAGACCGAGCTTGGCGATGTCGGTCTGGGTACGGATGACCTCGAGCAGGCGCTCGGAGCTGCGGCCAGCCAGCGATGCACTCACGCAATTTCTCCGCAGGGGGCGATAGTCGGGGCCGCGCCGCCGCAGGGGGCGCAATACCGGAGCGAATCCTGCGGAATCTACCGCGCCATACGCACACCATTTGCCGAAATCGGCACTTGTTTACATTAGTTTTGCGTCCCTTGCGTTATTGCTGCCGGCGTGGGGGTTTTTCCGATTTCTATTTGCGGGTTTTCCCGGTAGTTCTGCGGCGCAATGCGAGGGCAGGGCTCTATTGCAAGCCGGCTGGCAGTGCACAAGCGGCCAGTCCGTGCAATGGCTACGAGTACACATCGCTGTTAATTCGGCGTACCTTCGTTGGCGTATGGTTTGACGGGCTGGGAGCGACGACAGGATCGACGATGGGCCAGGAAATTACCGGACGGCCGTTGGAAATCCTGCTCGTCGAGGACAACCCCGGCGATGTCCGCCTGACGGCAGAAATGCTCAAGCAGGCCAAGCTGCTGAACCGGCTTACCGTCGCCTGCGACGGCGAGCAGGCCTTGGCCATGCTGCAGCAGACAGGCGCGTATGCGCACCAGCCGCTGCCGGACCTGATCCTGCTCGATCTGAACTTGCCGGGCCTGGACGGTCGCGAGCTGCTGGAGCGCATCAAGGAAGAACCTGGCCTGGCGCGCATTCCGGTAGTGGTGCTGACCCAGTCCGGCGCCGAGGCTGACGTGCGCCGCGCCTACGATGCCTATGCCTGCTGCTATGTGCGCAAGCCGCTGGATATCGACCAGTTCCTCGGCGTGATGCAGAGCATCGGCCATTTCTGGCTCAGCGTCGTCACCTTGCCGGCAGGCAGCGGCAACCGCGCCGATACGGTGCCGGTGCTGCTGGTGGAAGACGAGCCCGGCGACGCGCGCCTGGTCGGCGAACTGCTGCGCGAAGTGGAGCCGCGCTACAGCCTGCATACCGCCGGTAGCCTGGCCGAGGCCTTGCGTCAGCTGGCACTGCAGCGGTTTGCCGCCGTGCTGCTGGATCTTGGCCTGCCTGATTCGCAGGGCCTGCCGACCTTGCGCGCGATGCTGCAGGTGGCCGGTGCCGTGCCGCTGGTGGTGCTCAGCGGCCGCGACGACGAGACCGTCGCCATCCGCGCCATCCAGCTCGGTGCGCAGGACTATGTGGTCAAGGGCCGCGGCGACGGACAGCATCTTGCCCGGGCGCTGCGCTATGCGATCGAGCGCAAGCTGGTGCAGGAGCATCTGGAGTTCGTTGCCAGCCACGACAGCGTCACCGGCTTGCCGAACCGGCGCCGCTTCATCGAAACCGTGCGCCAGCTGCTGCCCTCGCTGCTGCGCCAGGGCAGCCAGGTGGCGGTACTGGTGCTGACCCTGACCGGGCTGGGCGCGGTCAATCAGAGTCTCGGCCACGACATCGGCGACCTGGCCTTGAAGGCCGCCGTCGGCCGCATGCAGCGCGTGATGCCCGAAGGCACCGTGCTGGCCTGCAGCGGCAGCAGCGAGTTCGCCATGGCCGTGGCCGACCGCGATGCCATGGGCGCGGCGGCGCAGCTGGCCGAGCGCCTGCTGGCCGCGCTGCGCCAGCCCTATCGCGTGGGCGAGCAGGAGTTCTACCTGGGCAGCCAGATCGGCCTGAGCCTGGCACCGGGCGACACCGACGAAGCCGCCACCCTGCTCAAGTACGCCGAGACGGCGATGTACCAGGCCGGCCAGCGTGGCGGCGGCACCATCGATTTCTATTCGCCCGCGCTGAACCACGAAGTGCAGGAGCGGCTGGAGCTGGAGCGCGAGCTGCGCCATGCACTGGTGCGTGGTGAACTGCTGCTGGAATTCCAGCCCATAGTCGACGTGCGTGGCCAGGTGGTCAGTGCCGAAGCGCTGACGCGCTGGGAGCATCCGCGGCGTGGCCGGCTGGGGCCGGACCAGTTCCTGCCGCTGGCCGAGCAGTCCGACCTGATTCTGCTGGTCGGCCGCTGGGTGCTGCAGCAGGCCATGCAGATGGCGATGGAGTGGGTTGCGCTGTCGCCGCAGCCGCCCTGCGTGGCGATCAATGTGTCGGCACGCCAGCTGGCCTCGGGTACCTTGCTCGACGACGTGCGCGAAGCGCTGGCAGCCAGCGGCCTGCCGCCGCACCGGCTGGAGCTGGAACTGACAGAGTCGATGATGCAGCGCGCCGATTCGCGCGAAGCCTTGAACGCCTTGCGCGCCATGGGCATCAGCGTGGCTATCGACGACTTCGGCACCGGTTTCAGTTCCTTGAGCTATCTCAAGGTGTTTCCGGTCGACGTGATCAAGATCGACCGCAGTTTCGTCACCGAGGCGATCAGCGACCCCCGCGACGCGGTGATCGTGCGCGCCATCATTGCGATGGCGCATATCCTGGGCATCGACGTAGTCGCCGAGGGCGTGGAGAGCGAACGCCACCAGATCGTGCTGCGCGCGCTGGGCTGCAACCGGCTGCAGGGGTTCTTCATAGGACGGCCCGAATCGCCGGCGCAGTTCTGCGAGCGCCTGCGGCTGCAGACGCTGAATCCGCCTCCAGGCCCCGGGCATGGCTGAAGGCGGCGCTGCGCGCACTACGCCCCGCGATCCTGTGCATAAATCCATTTTGCGCAGGGTGGACAATGCCTTGATGTGGCGGTTGCACGCATGAGCCGGCGCGAACGCCGCGTCCTGGCCGGTGCGCTCGCCGCCCTGGCATGCGCGCTGGCCGGCGCCGGCCTGAATCTGGCCGGTGCCGATGCCTGGGCGCCGACCTGGCCGGCGCTGCTGGCGCTGGGCCTGCTGGCGCTGGCTATCCTGGCGCAACGCTACCGGCACCGCCTGGCAACCCTGGCACTGAGCCTGCCGGTGCTGCTGTTGGGCATCGCTGGCGCGCTGGCTGCGGCGCACGGCCGGCGTGAAGTCTGGAGCGGGCAGCTGGCCCATTTGCAGGACTTGCCGGCCAACAGCGCTGCCGGGCTGGCCGCGGTGGCACTGGCGCTGATCCTGGGTACGCGCCGGCGCGGCGGCATGCTGACCGAACTGGCTGTGATCGCCCTCGCTGCCGCGGCGGTCGCGCTGGGAATTTTCGGCCTGTTCGGGCGCCTGCTCGGCATTGCGCCGGGCCTGGGCTGGGGCGCCGTGAGCAGTGTGTCGGTGCCTACCGGCATCGGCCTGGTGCTGTGCGGCATCAGCGTGCTGCTGCTGCGTACCCGCGGTGTCGGCAGCGACGACGACGCGGCGCCATCGCAGGAGGGGCTGTTGCCGGCTTTCCTGGTGCTGGCGATAGCGCTCGGCGCAACCGCGCTGGCCTGGCGGCTCAGTGTCGACAGCGCCGCCGCGGCACAGCGCACGCGCTTCGAGCACCAGCTGCAGCAATTGGGTGCGGCGGTGCAGTCGCGCCTGCTCGGCTACGTCGACGTGTTGCGGGGCGCCCAGGGTTTGTTTGCCGCTTCCGTGCAGGTCGATGCGGACGAATGGCGGCGCTACTGGGACCGCATGGACCTATCGGCGCGCTATCCCGGCATCGATGCCATGGGTTATGCCCAGCGTGTCGCGCCGGAGGATCGCACTGCCTATGAGGCGCAGCTGGCAGCGCGGATACGACCGGATCTGCGCATCTGGCCGATACCCGGCGATGTCGCCTTTCCGGTGACGTTTGCGGAACCGCCCAGCGCGCGCAACATGGGCCAGGTCGGCTTCGATCTGGCTAGCGAGCCGTTGCGCCGCAGCGCACTGCTGCTCGCCCTGGCTACGGACGAGCCGGTACTCAGTGGCCGCCTGGAGCTGGGCAGCAACGGATCGGTCCAGTCCGGCTTTCTGGTGTTTGTGCCGCTACGCCAGGGCAAGCGCGACGAAGACCCGCCCAGCCGCACCTTCGGCGTGGCCTATTTCGCCTTTCGCGCGCAGGACTGGATGCAGCCGACCGGCGCCGAATTTCGCGACGGCCTGCACGTTCGTCTGTACGACGGCGAACAGGAACAAGCACTGCATCTGCTCTACGCCGATGCGCCGGCCGCGGGCGGCACCGCGCGGCAGGCTGCGATGTATTCCGGTTCCCAGGCCATTACCGTGGCTGGCAGGCGCTGGACCGTTTTCGCGCAGACCACGCCGGACTTTTTCCGCGCCAATGCCTCGACCTTGCCGCGCTGGGTATTGCTGGGCGGCTTGAGCTGCAGCGTGCTGCTGTTCGCGATTGCCTGGCTGCTCAGCGGCACGCGGGCGCGCGCCGAGCGCGCTGCCCAGCGCATGACCGGGGAATTGCGCCGCAGCCAGCAGGCCTGGCAGGCACTGACCGATACCGCCAACGACGCCATCGTCGCGGCGGGCAGCGATGGCCGTATCCGCTACGTCAATGCCGCGACCGAGCGCTGCTTCGGCTATGACGCGGCGGCGTTGCTGGGGCAGGAGCTGAGCGTGCTCATACCCGAGCGCTACCGCGAAGCGCATCGCCAGGGCATGGCCGGTTTTCTTGCCGGTGGTGCGCCGCGCATCATCGGCCACTCGGTCGAGCTGGCCGGCTTGCGCCGCGACGGCACGGAATTTCCGCTGGAAATCTCCCTGGGCCACTGGCGCAGCGGCGACGAGGACAATTTCACCGCCATCGTGCGCGACATCAGCCGCCGGCGCGCAGCGGAACAGGTGCAGGAAACGCAGCGGCGCGAGCTGGCCCGTTCCAATATGGATCTGGAACAATTTGCCTATGTCGCCTCGCACGATCTGCAGGAGCCGCTGCGCATGGTTGCCAGCTACGTGCAGCTGCTGGCGCGGCGCTACAAGGGCAGGCTGGACCAGGACGCCGACGATTTCATCGGCTATGCGGTAGACGGCGCACTGCGCATGCAGCGGCTGATCGACGATCTGCTGGCTTACTCGCGGGTGGTCACGCGGGCCGATGCCGAGCGCGACATCGATGCCGGCGAGTGCCTGGCCGTGGCTTTGCGCAACCTGGCAGCGCGCATCCGCGAGACCTCGGCGCAGATCCAGGCCGGCCCGCTGCCGCTGGTGCACATGGACCCGTCGCAGCTCAGCCAGCTGCTGCAGAACCTGGTCGGCAATGCGCTGAAGTTCTGTGCCGACGCATCGCCGCAGATCGACATCGATGCACAGCGCGAGGACGCGTTCTGGCATTTCCGCGTGAAAGACAACGGCATTGGCCTGGACCCGCAATATGCCGAGCGCATCTTCGTCATCTTCCAGCGCCTGCACGGCCGCCAGCAGTATTCCGGCACCGGCATAGGCCTGGCCATCTGCAAGAAGATCGTCGAGCGCGCCGGCGGCCGCATCTGGGTCGAATCCCAGCCCGGCCAGGGCGCCACGTTCCATTTCACCTTGCCCGTTGTGGAGAAGCCGACATGAATGCGGAAGCCGACGCCGTGCGTCCGGTGGAGATACTGCTGGTGGAGGACAACGAAGGCGACGTGCGCCTGACCCGCGAGGCATTGCGCGAAGGCCATCTGCGCAATCGCCTGCACGTGGTCGAGGACGGCGAGCGTGCGCTGGATTTCCTGTTCCGCCGCGGCGAGTACGCGCAGGCGCCGCGGCCCGACCTGATCCTGCTCGATCTGAACCTGCCGCGCCGCGACGGCCGCGAGGTATTGGCCGAGATCAAGACCGATCCTTCGCTGCGGCGCATACCCGTGGTGGTGCTGACCACCTCGCGGGCCGAGGAAGACCTGGCCCGCAGCTATGACCTGCACGCCAATTGCTTCATCACCAAGCCGGTGGATTTCGATCAGTTCATCCAGGTGGTGAAGACCATAGAAAACTTCTGGTTCACCATCGTGGTGTTGCCGCCGGCCTGAGCAGCTTCAGAAATCCATGAAATAGCCGCCGTTGACCGGGATGTTCGCGCCGGTGATGAAGCCCGAGTCGGCGGCAGCGAGGAAGTCGACCACGCGCGCGATCTCGCTCGGCCGGCCCAGGCGCCCGACCGGAATGCCGGCAACGATCTGCTCGCGGATCTCCGCGGCGATCTGCATCACCATGGCGGTTTCGCAGTAGCCCGGCGACACGCTGTTGACGGTGACGCCCTTGCGCGCCACTTCGCGGGCCAGCGACATGGTGAAGCCGTGCATGCCGGCCTTGGCCGCGGCGTAGTTGGTCTGGCCGAACTGGCCGGTCTGGCCGTTGACCGAGGAAATATTCACGATGCGGCCGTAGCCGCGCGCACACATGCCGTCGATCGCGTTGCGGCAGAGGTTGAACACGCCGTCGAGATTGACCGTCAGCACGCTATGCCACTGGTCCTGGCTCATCTTGCGCAAGGTCGTGTCGCGGGTGATGCCGGCGGCATTGACCAGTACGTCGACGCTGCCGTGACGCTGTTCGGTAGAACGGATCAGCTCGGCACAGGAATCGAAATCGGCGATATCCAGCGCGGCGAATTCGATCTGTGCGGCCAGATCGGCCGTTTCCGCGCGGAAGGCTGCCAGGCGCTCGCTGCGCGTGGCCAGGTCGGCGGCGATGACGACATGGCCGGAGCCGGCCAAGTGGCGGCAGATTTCCGTTCCCAGGCCGCCGATGCCGCCGCTGACGATTGCTACCCGCTGGCTCATGCTTTCCCCTTGAGTTGAAGAGAGCACGCATCGGTTCCGGCTCTCGCCGCCGGCGGCGCTGCCGGCGAAAATGCTGCGCCTGCGCAGCTAGTGCGCCGCACCAATGCGGCGTTCTGGATTCGTCGAAAAACGATACCGGCGCGGGCGGAATGCGGCGCCGGGCCGATCAGGTCTTGTCTTTGTTGCCGCCGCCGCTGCTCCCGCTACCGCCGCCGGAACCGGGGGGTGGGGTCTTCAGCGTACTGGTGGCGGCATTGATGAAGCCTTGCTGCAGCGACTTCCACATGTCCATGTTGCGCTCGGTCAGATCGTTGAGCATGGACCAGGGTGTCTGCCCCATCATGGTGTTGAGCTGGCTGCGGAACTGCTGCTGCTGGTCGAGAAATACCTGCAGGCTGCGCTCCAGATAGCCGCCCATGAAGCCTTGCAGCGAATCTCCGTAGAAACGGATCACCTGCGACAGCAGCTGCGTGGTGAACATGGGCTGGCCGCGTTCCTCGTGCTCGGCGATGATCTGCAGCAGAACGGAGCGGGTCAGCTCTTCGCCGGACTTGGCGTCACGGACTTCGAATTCCTCGCCATCGACCACCAGCTGGCGAACTTCTTCCAGCGTGATGTAGCTAGAAATCTCGGTGTCGTAGAGCCGGCGATTCGGGTACTTCTTGATGACTCGGACTTGTGCCATGCAGCGAAACTAGCATGGCTTGTGGCGATGCACCAGCCGGTTTGCTGCGCAGCATGACCTTTGGCCTAGTCGCTCCTGGTCGCAGCCGCGAGAAGGCCTTGCCGGTATGCCGCAGTGACGGCTGACCACAGCGATGCGGAAGGCATCGCTGTGGGATTTGCTGCAGTTCCGGCTTCCCTGGAGCGGTTTTGCGCTCGCCATGCATGACGAGCCGGTTAATCACAGCCGATGCCATTCATGGCACGAGGCAGTTGGTAAGGGTGTCGCCAGCAGCCGTCCCTGGAGCATCCGCCCGCTCGCCATCCATGGCTCGCCTGGTAACCACCGCAGCCGATGCCATTCATGGCATCGGCTAAGCGAAGTGGTTACCAACCCATGTAGTGCCCGCCGTTGATGGACAGGTTGGCGCCTGTGACCCAGCCGGCATCGTCCGGAATGAAGAAGCCGACCGCATAGGCGATCTCGTCGGGCTTGCCCAGGCGGCCGACAGGGATCTGCGCGGCAATCTTGGCGCGCACTTCCTCGGGCACGGCCATGACCATTTCGGTCGCGACATAGCCGGGCGAGACGGTGTTTACCGTGATGCCGAACTTGGCGTTCTCCTGTGCCAGCGAAATGGTAAAGCCGTGCATGCCGGCCTTGGACGCAGCGTAATTGGCCTGGCCGTACTGGCCTTTCTGGCCGTTGATGGAGCTGATCTGGATGATGCGGCCCCACTTGCGCTCGCGCATGCCGTCGATGACCGGACGGGTCACGTTGAAGCACGAGTTGAGGTTGGTATTGATCACTTCCTGCCATTGCAGGGCCGACATCTTGTGAAAGGTGCCGTCGCGGGTGATGCCCGCATTGTTGACCAGGATGTCGACCGGACCGATCTGGTCGGTCACTTCTTTCACCATGGCTTCGGCCGTGGCCGGGTCGGCCACGTCACCGGCGGCCAGTACGACATCGACGCCGTCGCGCTTGAGCGCTTCCTGCCAGGCCGTTGCCCGGTCCTTGTCGCGATAGTTGGTTGCCACCTTGTGTCCCATCGCCGCCAGCTTGCGCACGATCGCTGTGCCGATACCGCCAGTTCCGCCTGTTACCAAAGCTACGCGTGAGGTCATGCTCCACTCCCAGTTTGTCGTTGTGGTCCGTCGCAACGCGGGATTGCCGCGTGACGCGGACTTCGCACGATTCTACACAAGCGCTAGGACATCCCATGACGCAGGTGCACATTGGCGGGTAATTGTGGAATTGCGGCGAGATCGAAGCGGGTTGTTGCCGCAGTCAGCAGATTCGTCGGCGTATGTGCGCCGGCGAGCAATGGCGCCGGCAGGCCAAGGAAACCCAATGCTGCGCGCAGGGCGGGCAGCGGGTCAGCGGCATCCACCGGCAGGGCTGCATACTGCTTGCTCAGCTTGCGCCCATCCGGGCCCAGGGCAAGCGGCAGGTGAACGTAGTCTGGTTGCGCCACGCCCAGTTGCCGCTGCAGCCAGAGCTGGCGCGGTGTGGAGTCGAGCAGGTCGGCCCCGCGCACGATTTCGCTGATGCCTTGCCAGGCGTCGTCGACAACCACGGCGAGCTGGTAAGCGTAGTAGCCCTCGACGCGGCGCAGCACGAAGTCGCCGACATCGTCGGCCAGGTTCTGCTCGAAGCGTCCGGCAAGGCCGTCGTCAAAGCCGATACAAAGATCCGGTACGCGCAGACGCCATGCCGGTGTGCGTGCCGGGTCGGCGGCAGCCACGCAAGGCCCCTGGTGCAAGCCATTGCTGCGCAGCAGATCGTTGCGGCTGCACCAGCATGCAAAGGCCTGGTCATCGGCGACCAGCTGCTGCAGCGCAGCGGCATAGGCTTCGCTGCGCTGGTGCTGCCAGACGATGGGCTCGTCCGACTGCATGCCGAAGGCGGCCAAGGTGGCGATCTGTTGTTGCGCCGCACCGGCGATCTCCCGCGGTGGATCGAGGTCCTCGATGCGCAGCAGCCAGCTCCCGCCGGCCTGGCGCGCGCGCAGCCAGCTGCCGACCGCGGCGACCAGGGAGCCGAAATGCAGCGCACCGGTGGGGGATGGCGCGAAACGGCCGCGGTAAACGCTGCCGCCCGGCCTTGGCACGGCCTTTACAGCGAGGCTGTCAGGCTGCATTGCAGATTTCATCCCCGGGGCGGAGTCGTTCCCGGTCTTTCAGGCTGAGCTTGAACGCGGCGGATTCGCACATAACTAAGGCTTCGGTTGGATCGTTTGTCCGGAGAACGGGAAAAAACACTATGCGCATCGTGCTTTACCTCGCCACCAATATTGCCATCCTGTTTCTGCTGACCATCGTCATCAAGCTGTTTGGCCTGGATGCGGCCAGCCACCGCAACCTGACCTCGCTGCTGATCATGGCCGCCGTCGTCGGCATGGGCGGCTCGTTCATTTCGCTGGCCTTGTCCAAGTGGATGGCCAAGCGCGCCACCGGCGCGCGCGTGATCACCCAGCCGCAGAACGAGGCAGAACAGTGGTTGTACAGCACGGTGCAGCGCCAGGCCCAGGCTGCGGGCATCGGCATGCCGGAAGTCGCCATCTACGACGGCCCGGAAATGAATGCGTTCGCCACCGGCATGAGCAAGAACAAGGCCCTGGTCGCGGTCAGTGTAGGGCTGCTGCACAACATGGACCGGCGCCAGGTGGAGGCGGTGCTGGCGCACGAGATCAGCCACGTGGCCAACGGCGACATGGTGACCATGGGCCTGATCCAGGGCGTGTTGAATACCTTTGTGGTTTTCCTCGCCCGCATCATCGGTTCGCTGGTCGACAGTTTCCTGCGCGGCAACCGCGATGAGGGCGGTAGCGGCATCGGTTATTTCGTTACCGTGATGGTCGCCCAGGTCGTACTCGGCCTGTTCGCCAGCATGATCGTGATGTGGTTTTCGCGCTTGCGCGAGTTCCGTGCCGATGCGGGTGCCGCAGGGCTGGAAGGCAAGGGCGCGATGATTTCCGCGCTGCAGCGCCTGGCCGCGGGCCATGGCGACAACAGCCTGCCCAAGGAGGTTGCAGCGTTCGGTATTTCCGGTCACTGGGGCAAGCTGTTTTCCAGCCATCCGCCGATCGAGGATCGCATCGCCGCGCTGCAGCGGCTTGCCTGAGCCACAGGGCCAGACCGGATGTAAGCGCGAAGTGCCACCAGGCGCCTTGCCTGGCAAAAACAAAAGCGGCCTCAAGGCCGCTTTTGTTTTGAGGTCAGGTACATGAGCAAGGCATTGCGCGCCATGCTGCAGTAGCCGCACTAGGCGGGGAGGTCATAGACCATGACTTTCTCGGGTTCCTGCAGGAAGTTGCCCTGGACGAAGTTGACGCCGCAGCTGAACAGGATTGACATGCTGGCCGCATCTTCCACAAATTCCGCCACGGTCAGCTTGCCTGCGTGGTGCGCCTGGTCGCACAGGTCCTTGAGCTTCTCCTGGTTTTCCTTGTGCTTGGGCAGTTCGGCCATGAAGCTGCGGTCGAGCTTGAGATAGTCAGCGTCGATGTGCTTGAGCAACTGCATCGAGTTGAGACCGGAGCCGAATTGCTCCAGGGCGAAGCCGCAGTGGATCTGCTTGAGGCCGGCGACGAAGCTGCGCGCCGGTTTTAGGCTGGTGACGACCTTGCTTTCCGGCATCTCGAATACCAGCGCATCGCCGCGCAGGCGCGCGTTCTTCAGCTGCTGGGCGATCCACGGCAGCAGCGTCTGGTCTTCCAGCGACTGCGGCGTGAGCTTGATGAAATATGTGGTCTTGATGCCGGACTTCTCGCGTTCGACCAGGGCCTTGATCGCGTGTGCGATCACCCAGCGGTCGATTTGCGGCATCAGGCCGTGCTGCTCGGCGATAGGCAGGAAGAAATTCGGCGTGATCTCGCCCTTGGGCCCTTGCATGCGCAGCAGGATCTCGAAGAAATCGCCGTCGGCGCCGTGCAGGCTGATGATGGGCTGGTTGAACAGCACGAAGCCGTTGTTGTGCAGCGCATCCTGCACCAGTTTCAGCCAATGGCGCTGCTTCTCTTCGACGGCCTTGTCCTGCGCCGCCGGGTCGAAGATGTTGGTGCGGTTGCCGCCTTCGGTCTGCGCGGCGCGCAGGGTGCTGTTGGCGTTGCCGAGGATGGTCTGGGCATTGGCGTTCTTCTCGCCGATCAGGCAGCCGCCGACGCTCATGGTCACGTTGATCGACTGCTTGCCCACTTCGAAGATGCGTTCGTTGAATGCCTTGAGCAGGGTCTCGGCGATCTTCTTCGAGCCTTCCTGGTCGCGCCCGACCAGCAGCACGGCAAAGGTGTGGTCGGCGAAACGCGCGGCGACGTCGGCATCGGACAGGTGGCGGCGCATCAGGTTGGCCAGGTCGCCCAGCAGTAGATCGGCATTGCCGATGCCGATGGTGTCGAGCACTTTCTTGAAATTGTCCGGTTCCAGCAGCAGCAGGCAGCGATCGTTCTTGCCGGTGGCAGCGGCGGCCACGCTGCGGTCCAGTTCCAGCAGCAGGTGCTGGCGATTGAACAGGTCGGTCACCAGGTCCTTGCTGCGCAGCGCGTCGAGTTCTTTTTCCAGCTCCGGGTTATTGGTCTGCTGGCGGAAGATGATCTGCTGGCAGGGCTCGCCTTCGTAGGTGGCCTCGGCGAATTCCATGACCGAATCAAAGGTGGAGCCGTCGGAGCGCTGCGCCTTGAGATTGAGCTTCTGCGGCGGCTTCTCTCCCTTGGACAGCTTCTTCAGCAGGGATTTGAAATCGTCGGCATCCTCGGGGGCAATCATGTCGAGGATGGACATGCTTTCGATATCTTCGAACTCGTCGAAGCCGAAGATTTCCAGATAGGCCTTGTTGGCGCGCACATGCATGCCTTCGTGCACGTAGGCGATGGGATCGCGCGAGGAGTCGAGCAGTGAATCGCACCTGCGCTCGATTTCGCGCAGCGCCGACTCCAGCCGGCGCACGCTGCGGCGCATCAGCAGGCTCTCGAATTCGCGCTTGACCACCATCTGGGTGTGGTCGGGCCGGCCGCGCAGGGCGATCGCGCGGGCGCCGGTGCGGAAGGCGCTGACGATCAGGTCTTCGTTGGGGTTGATCGCCGTGCCGATGATGGCGATGTCCTTGCCACCGCGGTTGGCCGCGTCGCTGACCTGGTCCAGGCGCAGCGACTTGGCTGCGAGATTGACCAGGATCAGGTCGGGGGTGTTCTGCACGATCTGGTCTTCCAGCTCCGCCTCGTTGGTGGCGCGGGAAGGGCGTACGGCGATGCCGCCGTTGCGCAACACACTGATTTGCTGTTCGGCATCTTCGACCGAATCTTCGACCAGCAACAACCTGATAACACTATCCTGTTTACTCATGTCCGCTCGAGGGCTGGGCGAGTGCGGGCTGGCCGGCCAGGGTAAGAACCCGGCTCCAGCCCCGCATCTGGCAGGTTCATTCCTTAGGTAAGCACGGAAGGTATGGCGAGCAACCGCTTGTCGTTGTTTTTACCGGATTCGTCCGGTCATTTCCACACTGGAGACTGCTGGTTGCGGCCAAGTTCACACCGGTGTCTTGGACTTTTCGCCGGCGGTCTCGCGCACCAGGCGGGGTACCAGGTAGCCGGGCAGCCGCGCGCGCAAAGCCTGCATCAGCGTCAGTGCCTGTGCGTCGTCGACTTCGAAATGCGCCGCGCCCTGGACCTTGTCCAGCTGGTGCAGGTAATACGGCAGCACGCCGCTGGCGAGCAGGCGCTCGGACAACAGCGCCAGCGCATCCTCGTTGTCGTTGACGCCGCGCAACAGCACCGACTGGTTCAATAAGGTACAGCCCGCTTCGCGCAGTTGCGCATGGGCGGTATCGACACTGGCGTCGAGCTCGTTGGCATGGTTGGCATGGATCACAACCACTTTCTGCAGCGGCAGCTGTGCCAGCCACTGCACCAGGCCCGCATCGACGCGTTCGGGCAGTACCACTGGCAGGCGGGTATGAATGCGCAGGCGCTGTACATGTGGGATTGCCGTCAGCGCCTGGCCCAGCTCGGCCAGCTTGGCATTGGACAGCGACAGCGGATCGCCACCGGACAGCAGCACTTCGCTGATCGAGGTGTCGGCCGCGATCGCCGCGACGGCGCCTTGCCAGCGGTTGGCGGCCGCAGTCTGTTCCCCATAGGGAAAATGGCGGCGGAAGCAGTAGCGGCAATTCACGGCGCAGGAGCCGGTGGCGATCAGCAGGGCGCGGCCGTTGTATTTCTGCAGCACGCCCGGCGCCGCGCTGGCAGCCATGTCGCCGACGGCATCGAAGGCGTAGCCCGGCGCGTTGACCAGTTCGGCCGGTCGCGGCAATACCTGCAGCAACAGCGGGTCGGCGGCGTCGCCGGCTCGCATGCGGGCGACATAACCCCGCGGTACACGCAGGGCAAAGCCGGTGTCGCGGCTGGCCAGCAGCTCGGCGGAGCGATGTTCCAGGCCAAGCAGGCGCAGCAGTTCCAGCGGATCGGTGACGGCGTCGCGCCATTGCTGCTGCCACGCGCGTACGGGCAGCTGCGCGAGCCGGCGGTTAGCGGTTATCATTGCGGGCTAGTTTCCGGCTTTACGGCCAATCGACCATTGTAGCCGCAGATCTGCGGCAATTCCCTTTGCAGGAGCGACCCATGGCCAGCTATGGCATGAATGACGTCAAGAACGGCATGAAGATCATCGTCAACAACGAGCCGTGCGTCATTACCGATACGGAATATGTCAAGCCGGGCAAGGGACAGGCTTTCACCCGCGTGCGCTACCGCTTCATCAAGTCCGGCCGTGTGGTGGAACTGACCATGAAGGCGACCGACGCGCTGGAACCGGCCGACGTGATGGATACCGACATGGAATACCTGTATTCGGACGGCGAGTTCTGGCACTTCATGCACCCGGAAACGCATGAACAGGTCGGTGCCGAGGCGGGCGCGATGACGGAAGCGTCCAAGTGGCTCAAGGGCAATGAAATCTGCGTGGTCACCCTGTGGAATGGCGCGCCGCTGATCGTGGCGGCACCGAACTTCGTCGAACTGGAAATCGCCGAGACCGACCCCGGCGTGCGTGGCGATACCTCGGGCGGCGGCGGCAAGCCGGCCAAGCTCGAAACCGGCGCCACGGTGCGTGTACCGCTGTTCGTCAGCCAGGGCGAAAAGATTCGTGTCGACACGCGCACCGGCGAATACGTCTCGCGCGTCAAGTAAGCATCGTTGTGCTGCTCAGCAAAGGGAAACCGGGCTTGCCCGGTTTCCCTTTTTCGTATCCGCCCCCATCATGCGCGGATCGCCAAGGCAGGAGTCGGGTGTGACCGAACACGGCAAGATCGATCTGTTGATTGAGGCACGCTGGGTGGTTCCCGTGGAACCGCACGCTGTCGTGCTGGAACACCATGCCGTGGCAGTAACGGCTGGGCGCATCGTCGATGTGCTGCCGATTGCCGCAGCGCGGGCCAGGTACGCGGCGCGCGAGACCTGCCGCCTCGACGAACACGTGCTGATGCCGGGGCTGATCAACGCGCATACGCACAATCCCATGACGCTGATGCGCGGCATCGCCGACGATCTGCCGCTGATGGCCTGGCTCACGGAACACATCTGGCCGGCCGAGGCGCGGGCGATGAGCGCCGAGTTCGTCCGCGACGGCGTTGAACTGGCCATCGCCGAGATGCTGCGCGGCGGTACCACCTGTTGCAACGAGAACTACTTCTTCCCTGACGTGCAGGCCGGCACCTACAAGCGCCACGGCTTCCGCGCCCTGGTCGGCCTGCCCATCATGGAATTCCCCAGCGCCTGGGCGCGCACCCGCGACGAGTATTTCGACAAGGCGCTGCAGGTGCACGACGAATACCGGGGCGACCCGCTGGTCGGTACCTCGTTCGCGCCGCATGCGCCGTATACGGTCAGCAACGAAAGCTTCGAGCGCGTGCGCATGCTGTCGGACCAGCTCGACATCCCCGTGCATATCCACGTGCACGAGACCGCGCAGGAAATCGAAGACTCCCGGCGCGAGCACGGCGTGCGGCCGATGACCCGTCTGCAGGGCCTGGGCATTGTCAACGAC
This sequence comes from Tahibacter aquaticus, assembly GCF_004363655.1. Lineage (GTDB taxonomy): Bacteria > Pseudomonadota > Gammaproteobacteria > Xanthomonadales > Rhodanobacteraceae > Tahibacter > Tahibacter aquaticus. Next base: position 130,295 of record NZ_SNZH01000012.1, on the reverse strand, counting down.
CACCTGATTGCCGTGCACATGACCCAGCTGGACGAGGCGGAAATCCGCCTCTGCGCCGAAGCCGGCGTGTCGGTGGTGCACTGCCCCGAGTCCAACCTGAAACTGGCCAGCGGCTTCTGCCCTACCGAAGAGCTGCGCCGGGCCGGTGTGAACATCGCCCTGGGTACCGACGGCTGCGCCAGCAACAACGACCTGGACATGTTCGGCGAAATGCGCACCGCCGCGCTGCTGGCCAAGGGCGTCGCGCGCGACGCCAGCGCCTATGACGCGGCCTTCGCGCTGCGCACGGCCACCTTGAATGCAGCAAAGACGCTGGGCTGGGGCGAGCGCATCGGCTCGATCGAACCAGGCAAGTCGGCCGACCTGACCGCCGTGCGTCTGGATGCGCTGGAAACCCAGCCCGTGTTCAACGTGATTTCGCAGCTGGTTTACGCCTGTGGCCGGCATCAGGTCAGCGACGTCTGGATTGCCGGCGTGCCCAAGCTGGTTGCCGGCATTCTGGTCGACATGGACGTGCCCGCGCTGCGCGCCAGGGCGCGCGAATGGGGCGAGCGCTTGCGCAGCCAAGGCTAGGAATCCGTTTGTGAGTATCGATAAATGAATACAACGGTAGAAAATGTGGATCGGGCCGAGACGGCTAAATTCGACCGTCTCGCCAGCCGATGGTGGGATCCGGACGGCGAATCGCGCCCGCTGCATGACCTGAATCCGGTGCGCCTGGCCTATGTGGCGCAACGTACGCCGCTGCGCGGCGCGCGCGTGCTCGATGTCGGTTGCGGCGGCGGTCTGCTGAGCGAAGCGCTGGCTGCGGCCGGGGCGGAAGTGACCGCGATCGATCTGGCTCCCGGCGTGCTCGACGTGGCACGCCTGCACCTGTTCGAATCGGGCCTGCAGGTGGATTACCGCGAGATCAGCGTCGAGGCGCTGGCGCAGCAGCTGCCCCAGCACTTCGACGCGGTCACCTGCATGGAAATGCTGGAGCACGTGCCCGACCCGGGCAGTGTGATCGAGGCCTGCGCCCGCCTGCTCAAGCCCGGCGGTCGCTGGTTTGCCTCCACACTGAACCGCACGCCGCAGGCGTTTGCCCTGGGTATCGTCGGCGCCGAATACCTGCTGCGCCTGCTGCCGCGCGGCACGCATCACTATCGCCAGTTCATCAGGCCCAGCGAAATGGCCGCGGCCCTGCGCGCGGCCGGACTGGAGCTGGAACACCTCAGTGGCCTGGACTACAACCCGCTGACACGCCGCGCCAGTCTCAAGACGTCGGTCGCGGTGAACTATCTGGTCGCTGCGGTAAAGCCCGCATGAGATTGCTTGCGCGCGAACTGGATGCCGTGCTTTTCGACCTCGACGGCACCCTGGTGGATTCCGCTCCCGATCTGGTTGCCGCCATGCAGCGCCTGTGTCGCGAGCTGGGCCAGGCCGACCCCGATGCCGACGGCGTGCGCGCTGTCGTATCCAAGGGCGGTCGCGCCATGCTGCGGCGTGGCCTGCCCGGGCTGGACGATGCGCGCTACGACGCCTTGCTGCCGCGCTTTCTCGACCTCTACGCAGCCGATATTGCCCAGCTGTCGCGGCCCTTCGACGGTGTCGAGGCACTGATCGCCGCGATCGAGTCGCGTGGTGCGCGCTGGGGCGTGGTTACCAACAAGCCCGGCTGGTTGGCGCGTCCGCTGCTGCAGCAACTGGGCTGGAGCCAGCGCAGTGCAGCCCTGGTCAGCGGCGATTGCCTGCCGCTGAAGAAGCCCGATCCGGCGCCCATCCTGCATGCCTGCGAGCTGGCCGGCATTGCGCCCGGGCGCTGCATCTATGTCGGCGACGATTTACGCGACATCCAGGCGGGCAGGGCGGCCGGCATGTTCACTGTGGCGGCGGCCTGGGGCTATCTCGACGGCGAAGACCCGCAGGACTGGGCCGCCGACTGGGTGGCCGAATCGGCCGAGGATCTGCGCAGCGCGCTGGAACTGTCGCCCGCATGAGCGAGGCCGATGCGGCCTTTGCCAGTTTCGTCGCGAAACTGGAGCAGGCTTATCCCGAGTTTCGCGTGTTGCGGCCGTTTCTGGCGCGGCGCGGCGTGGCCGAGCTGGCGTTCGAGGGCATCAGCCACGAACTGAGCCAGGCCGTCTTCCATCTGCCCGAACTGTCGATCGCACTGAACAAGCTGCAATGGTGGGGCGAGGAGCTTGCGCGCTGGGGCCTGGGCGAGGCACGTCATCCGCTGACCCGGGGCTTGCCGCCGCAAGCCGCCGCCGCGACCGCCGCCAGCGCCGCCAGCGCCGTCGCGGCCTTGCAGCGCGCCGCGACCCAGGCACACGACGCCGTACCGGCCAGCGATTTCGACAACCAGCTGGTGCTGCTGCAGCCGGCTTTCGCAGCAATCGAATCGCTGCGCGCACTGCTGCTCGGCCGCGCGGTTGCGCCGCAGGCGAGTGCGCGTCTGGCGGCCTTGAGTCATCTGCTGCGCCAGTTGGCCCGATTGCCGCTGGTGGAAAACCGCGAAGCACCGGCGCTGCCCATGCAATTGCTGGCAAGGCACCAGCTGGCCCGCATCACGCTGACCCAGCCCGGGGCTGCGCGCGAGGCGGCAGTGAGTGAACAATTGGCCAGTATTTCAGCGGCCTTGGCTGGCCTGTCCACCAGCGGGCTGGAACATATGGACTGGGTCAGCCGGGTCCGCTGGCGCTGCGAACAGTGGCGTGCCAGGCCGGTTGCCGGCTCCGGCGATGCGTTCCCGACATTGTGGGGCCGGCTCAATCGTGCCCCCTGGTCCCTCAGCTGGCATGCCTGGCGCGAGTTGCGCCGCGGCGGCTGAAACGCCCTGTTAAGCTATTGAGCCGCGACGATCCGGCCCCAGTTGCTGTGGCGTTCGCTGTACGACAGCAGTCATTGCGAGCGGTCTTGCCCCGGTCCGCTGCACTCTGGTCATGCCGCGCTGCGCCAGGCAGTCCGGCTCTCGCGTTTGCAAGGATTTCGTATGCGCCCTACCGAAAATGCCGTCCGCTCCCTGCCCGACGTGGCCAAGGAAATGCAGCCCCATGTCGCCGGCACCCTCGACTGGGTCGGCATGGGCGAGATCGAAGTACCGGTCAGCATCAACAATCCCGATGGACGCACCGTGCAATCGGGCGCGCGCGTCACTGCGTATGTAAACCTTACCGATCCCGATGCCCGCGGCATTCATATGTCGCGGCTGTACCTGCATGTGGACAAGTCGCTGTCGAACGAGCCGCTGACGCCGTGTTCGCTGCGCCGCCTGCTCAAGGATTTCCTCGACTCGCATACCGGCCTGTCCGACCGGGCGCTGGTACGTATCCGCTTCGATCATCTGCTGCGCCGGCCGGCCCTGGTCAGCGACAACAGCGGCTGGAAATCGTACCCGATCGTGTTGACGGCACTGATGGATCGCGGCCAGTTCAGCCTGGAAATCGGCTACGAAGTGGTCTATTCCAGCACCTGTCCGTGTTCCGCCGCGCTGGCGCGCCAGCTGATCCAGGAACGCTTCGGCCAAGACTTCGCCCGCGGCAGGCCGCTGGATTACGACCAGATCGTCGCCTGGCTGGGCAGCGAACAGGGCATCTGCGCCACGCCGCACAGCCAGCGCAGCTCGGCCGAAGTGCGGGTCAAGCTGTTACAGGGCTTCGAGCTGCCCCTGATCGAGCTGATCGACTGTGTCGAACAGGCCCTGAAAACGCCGGTACAGACTGCGGTCAAGCGCGTCGACGAGCAGGCCTTCGCCCGCCTCAACGGCGAAAACCTCATGTTCTGCGAAGACGCGGCGCGCCGGGTACAGCAGGCGCTGGACGCGGACGAGCGCATCGTCGATTTCTGGGTGCGCGCCTCGCACTTCGAAAGCCTGCACCCGCACAACGCCGTCGCCGTGGCGACCAAGGGCGTAGCGGGTGGCTATGCCGGCGGCATGGATGCGTTTGCCGCGCTGCGCTGAATTTTTAGCTACTTATTGCTTTTTCAATTTATAGCCGCACTGCGGCTGCGCAAGCGGCTGCCTCGGCGTAGCCTGCGCGTTGCCAAAATTGCGCAGGTGAGTGCGCGAAACCTCTCCCGTCTTTTCGACAAAACCTCGCCAGGCCAGCGACTTGCGTGGTCGATCGCGAATTTCTGCGGTGCCGCAGCTGATTGTGAGGGTTGCGTCAAAAAATCGTAACCCGTATATCGCTCGGGCGGTCTGAGCCGACTCTTTACTGCCTTGAGCATCGTACGAGCTATTTCGTAGCTCGCCTGCGGTCTTATTGGCAACGACGACGGCGTGTCGTGGTAAACGCGCATCTCGCGCAAACTACGATTTCCTTCGTAAGGTTTCGCAAGGCCGCACCTCCCGTTATTGTTGCGCGGGGGAAGTTCCAACTGCTGCATTGTCAACACCACGACCAAAAGCACTCGTATGGCACCGGCTTTCAGGGGCGGCGGCTACAGGGTGACCTGGGGATCGGGATGGATGCGTTCGTCCCGAAAAACACCTTTGAGCAGGAGAGTTACGAATGTCATGTGATCAGAATCTGCTTGTGCGGGCTGTACGTTTCGCTCTGGCCAGCGGTGCGGTCGGCGTTGTCGGCCTTGCACCGGGCTTTGCCTTTGCGCAGTCGCCGGCCGCCGCCGACGAGCCTGCGCAACTGGAACGCGTGGAAGTGACCGGCTCGCGCATCCGCAAGGTCGATCTGGAAACCGCGCAGCCGGTGCTCGTCATCGATCGCGCCGAAATCGAACGCCAGGGCTTCCAGTCGGTCGCCGACATCTTGCAGAACGTTTCCGCGACCGGTTCGCCGACCATCAGCCGTGCCCAGCCGCTGAGTTCCGGCGAAGCCGTCGGCGGTTCCTTCATCAGCCTGCGCAACCTGGGCGCCAATCGCACCCTGATCCTGGTCAACGGCAAGCGCCTGGGCATCACCACTGGTGGACTGCAGGACATCTCGGTGATTCCGACCGCGATGATCCAGTCGGTCGAAATCCTCAAGGACGGCGCTTCCTCGGTATACGGTTCCGACGCGATCGGCGGCGTGATCAATTTCATCACCCGCAGCAATTACGAGGGCATGGAAGCCAACGCCTACTGGGGTCAGTACGGCGAAGGCGACGGCGACATCGAGAAGTACGACATGGTGCTGGGCTACAAGGGCGACAAGGGTTCGCTTCTGGTCACGGCCGAGTACAGCGACGAGCAGAAGGTCCAGTCGTCCGACCGCGACTTCAGCCGTTATCCGCGTTCGCACCTGCATCCGTTCCTGGGCTGGACCACGGTCAGCCAGTGGGGCGCCATCACCACCGGGGGCACGCGCGTGCTCGATCGCGGTGCAGACCCGTATAACTATGCCAATTTCCACCCGGTCAACGGTTCGGCGCCCGACGGCGACGTGAGCAATACCAACTCGCAGACCGACCTGCGCACGCCGCAGTCGACCAAGACGCTGTTCGTCAGCGGCGACTACAACATCAACGAAGCCGTCCGCTTCAAGGGCGACATCCTGTACAGCAACCGCGACGCAGCGCGCCAGGTTGCTGGCTATCCGTTCCAGAGCATCGCGTTCCCTGGCACGCAGATGTCCCCCAACAGCTACTACAACCCGCTGGGCAGCTGGCACGGCAACACCAATACCAACCCGATCAACTGGCTGCGCCGTACCTGGGAGGTGCCGCGCGTATCCGACAGCGATCTGGATACCTTCCGCGTCACCGCTGGTCTGGACGGCTCGTTCAATTTCGCCGACCGCACGTTCGATTGGGACGTGGGCTACATGTACAACCAGAACAAGCTGGTGCAGAGCAACTACGGCAACCTGAACCTGCCACGCGTCGCCGCTGCAGTCGGCCCGTCGTTCCTCAACGCAGATGGCCGCGTGCAATGCGGTACTGCCGCCGCGCCGGTCAGCTTCGCCAATTGCGTGCCGTGGAACCCGTTCCTGCCGTTCGGCCGCGAAGGCGACGGCAGCCTCTACAACAACCAGGAACTGCAGGATTTCCTGTTCCAGGAAGAGCATTCCACGGGCAAGACCGAAACCAAGGTGTATTCGGCCAACGTGACCGGCCCTATCGTTGCGCTGCCGGCCGGCGATCTGTCGTTTGCGTTCGGTGTGGAACACCGCAAGGAAAGCGGCGAGTTCATTCCTGACGCGCTGTCGCAGACCGCGTCGTCGACCAATCTCGCGTCCAAGCCGACCAGTGGCAGCTACAAGGTGCAGGAGGTCTATGCCGAATTCTTCGTGCCGGTTCTGCGCGACGTCGCCTTCGCCAAGGACCTGAGTCTCAGCGTCGCCACGCGCTTCTCCGACTACGACACCTTCGGCAATACCACCAACAACAAGTTCGGCTTCACCTGGAAACCGATCGACCAACTGATGTTCCGCGGCACCCGCGCCGACGGCTTCCGCGCGCCGACCATCGCCAATCTGTACGGCGGCGGCTCGCAGACGTTCTCGTTCTATACCGATCCCTGCGACACACGTTTCGGCGCGGCGACCAATAACGCGAGCGTGCGTGCGCGTTGTGCCCAGGACATCGCCAACGCTGCCACCTTCCGTCAGCTGCAGCAGGGTTTCGTGCCGACAACAGTAGCCAATGCGCAGACGCCGCTGGCCTTCGTTTCAGGTTCCAACGCCAACCTTGTGCCGGAAGAATCCAAGTCCAGCACTTTGGGCGTAGTCTGGAGCCCGACGTTCTCCGACGGCCTCAACATGAGCCTCGACTGGTGGAAGATCAAGGTCGAAAACACCATCACCGCCGATACGCCGACTCAGAAGCTCAACGACTGCTACGTGGAAGGCATCGCCGCCCGCTGCAATGACTTCACCCGCGATCCGATCACCGGCATCGTCGATACGCTGGTCTTCCGCGTGCGCAATGGCGGCTATGAGGAAACGCAGGGCTTCGATTTCGATCTGTCCTACCGCCTTCCCACTGAAAGCTGGGGCAATTTCAACCTGGTCTGGCAGAACACCTACGTCAACAGCTATGAGTTCAAGAGCAGCAACGACTCGCGCGTAAGCCCGAGCCAGCAGAACGGCTTTGCCGTCACCGCCAACAGCAGCGCCAGCTTCCGCCTGCGTTCCAACATCACACTGGGCTGGGACAAGGGCAGCTTCGGCGCCAGCTGGAGCACGCGCTACTTCTCCGGCCTGAAGGAAACCTGCCTCAACGCGGCGGCCTTCCCCGACGAGTGCAGCAACCCGGGCTATATCGCCGCGAATCCGGCCGATTCGCGTGCGATCAACGAAATCGGCTCCAACACCTTTCACGACCTGCAACTACGCTGGAAGGCGCCCTGGAACGCAACGATCTCGCTCGGCGCCAACAACGTGTTCAACCACCAGGCGGCGCCGATCTACTCGCAGCCCAGTGCCAATGTGTCCTACTACGGCGGATTCGACATCGGTCGCTTCTACTACGTGAAGTACCACCAGCGCTTCTGACCGGGACCGCGTTGCTCGTGCAAGTCGAAGGCCCCGCCTGGCGGGGCCTTCTTTGGTTTTGCTTGTGGAAAAATCGGGAAGCGGCTACGCCTTGCTGCCGGCTTTTCTCAGCGCGTGGCGGCAGGCGTCAGCAGTTCCGGATCCAGCCGCACATCGAACCAGTTGAACCCCCAATGGACATGTGGTCCGCTGGCGCGTCCGGTTGCACCGGCCGCGGCGAATACCTGCCCTCGGGTCACTTTGTCGCCGGCTTTCACATCGATACGGCTCAGGTGCAGGAAAGAACTGCTCAGGCCATGGCCGTGATCGATCAATACCGTGCCGCCGGTCAATATCAGGTCGCTCGCAGCAAAGCTGACGATTCCTGCGGCCGGCGCCTTCACCGGCGTGCCGGTGGGTACAGCGATGTCCAGGCCATAGTGCGGTGACTTGGGCACGCCGTTGTCGATGCGCTGGCTGCCGTAGACGCCGCTGATGCGGCCCTGGACCGGGCGCTGGAAGCCGGCAAGATAGTCGTTGCGGTCGTCGTCGCGCTCCCGCGCCTGGCTTACGCGCGCCTGCTGTTCGGCGATGCGCTTGGCCAGTTCCGGATCGGGCGTGACGGTGTGCTGCGGCAGGCCGTTTACTTTTTCAATCTTGTACTGGCGCTGGGTCACTTCCAGCGTATGCCGCTCGGTCTTGCCGCCGGGCTTGCGGATGACGACTTGCAGCTGCGCCGACGCATCGCGCTCAATGCCGAACACGTAGCGGCCGTCGGCGCCGACACGGGACTGGCGTTCGCCGACGCTGACTTCGCTGCCCGGTTCGGTCTGCGCGGCCACCAGCTGGCCTTGCTGTACGCGCGATGGCAGCGCCGTTGCAGCTGCCGATGGAGTGGGCTGCGGCTTTGCCGGTGCCGGCGCAGCCGCCAGGGCAGTGCCGTGGGCGAGCAGCAAGGGCAGGGCAAGCAGGGCGGCGCCGCGAACCTGCGCCCGCAGCACGGGCGAAACGACAGGCCTCATCGATCGAACGCCAGGCGCTCGCCGCGTACGCTGTCGTCGATGCGAATGCCGTCCCAGACGCGCCGTCCGTTGACCCAGGTCGAGGCAATGCTGGAGCGGAAGGTATGCCCTTCGAACGGCGACCAGCCGCAGCGCGACAGCACTTCCTCGCGCTTCACCGTATGCGGCTTGTTCGGATCGACCAGCACCAGGTCGGCCTTGTAGCCCTCGCGCAGATAGCCACGTTCGGCCACCTGGAACAGTTGCGCCGGTGCGTGGGTAAGGCTTTCCACGATGCGTTCCAGCGGCAGGGTGCCGGCGAAATGCTGTTCCAGCGCGCATTGCAGGGCGAACTGCACCAGCGGCAGGCCGGACGGTGCCTGTTCGTAGGGCAGGGCTTTTTCCTCGATGGTATGCGGCGCGTGGTCGGTGGCCAGCACGTCGATGCGGCCGTCCCTGAGTGCCTCGATGATGGCCAGGCGATCCCTTTCGGACTTGATCGCCGGGTTGCATTTGATCTGGTTGCCCAGCGTGGCGTAGTCGCGTTCCGAAAACTGCAGGAAGTGGATGCAGGTCTCCGCGGTGATGCGCTTGTCCTTGAGCGGGCCGGGCTGGAACAGAGCCAGTTCCTCGGCCGTGGTGATATGCAGGATATGCAGGCGCGTGCCATGGCGGCGTGCCAGGCTCACGGCCAGCGTGGACGACTTGAGGCAGGCTTCGCGCGAGCGGATGTACGGATGGCGTTCGACCGGAATGGCGCCGTTATAGAGTTCGCGCTCGCGCGCGAGGTTGGCGTCGATGGTCGGCGTGTCTTCGCAATGCGTCACGATGATGGTCGGTGCGTCGCGGAAGATCGCGTCCAGCGTGTCCGGGTTATCGACCAGCATGTTGCCGGTGGAGGCGCCCATGAAGATCTTGATGCCGCAGGCGGCGCGCGGGTCGAGCGAGCGGATCACTTCGAGATTGTCGTTGGTCGCGCCCAGATAGAAAGCATGGTTGGCGGCCGACTTGGCCGCGGCGCGGACATACTTGTCTTCCAGCGCGTCCAGCGTCGTCGTCGTCGGCTTGGAATTGGGCATCTCCATGTAGCTGGTGATGCCGCCGGCGACTGCAGCGCGCGATTCGGTGGCGAAATCGGCCTTGTGCTCCAGGCCCGGCTCGCGGAAATGCACCTGGTCGTCGATCATGCCGGGCAGCAGCCAATGACCGGCGGCGTCGACGACGCTTTCGCCGGCCTGTGCCGCCAGTTCGCCGGCAATGGTTTCTATGCGTCCGTCGCGCAGACGCACGTCGGCGACGTAGCGCCGCCCTTCGTTGACCAGCTCGGCATTGCGGATCAGCCAGTTCGTCATCGTCATTCCTTGGATGGTGGCGGTGGCGGCTGTCGCCGCAACGTGAAGTGCTCGGGTACGTAGTCGAAACCGCCGGCGCTGAAGGGGTTGCAACGCAGCAGGCGCCAGGCCGCCAGCAGCGAGCCACGCGCGGCACCGTGCCGGCTCACCGCAACGCGCGCATAGTGCGAGCAACTGGGATGATAGCGGCAGCGTGCGCCGAACAAGGGACTGATCAGGCGCTTGTACAGGCCAAGCAAATAGAGTATTAGCCGGGTCACGGAGGCGAAAAGCGAAGGACTTGGCTTGCGCGCTGCGCAAGTTTCCGGCGGTTGCCGGTGCTGGGGACTTAGGCTATAACACGCCGCCGCCTAGCCACAACGGTGAACGGAAATGGCGAAAAGCACGGGAAGTACGGCTAAGACAGTTGCCGCCGCGAGCAAGACGTCCTCGGGTGCCAAGGCGGCGCTGAAGTCAGCAGTTCCAGCCAAGAAGAGCGCTGCCAAATCGGCGGCGCCGAAGAAAATGGCTGCCAAGCCGGTCAAGCCGGCAGCTAAGTCTGCGAAAGCGGCCAAGCCCGCCGCGGTTGCGGCCAAGGCGGTAGCGAAAGGCGGCGGCAAGCCTGCGCCGAAACCATCCGCCAGCAATGGCAAGAATGTAAAATCGACAGCTGTAGCGAAACCCGCGCCTGCCGCCGTCAAAAGCAAGACCGAGGCTGCGCCAGTTTCCGCAAATGTGAAACAAGCGACGCCTACCATTCCGTCGGCCGCCAGTTCGGCGGCAAAGCCGGAAGCAGCGAAGAAACCCGCTGCCGCCGTGAAGCCGGAGCCCGTCGCCATCGCGGCAGCTGCGGTAGCCAGTGCGACACCCGAAATACCAGCCCCTTCCAGCAAACCGACGAAGCAAGTGATCACAGAAGAAAGCAAAAAGAATTCGCGCAAAGGTGTCATCACACCGACCGCCTCCGAAGCCGGTATCACGATGGAAGGTGGTCGCTATGCGCTCGCCGCCACCACGAATATCGATCTGCCGCCGGGTTTCCGTCCGTCCTCGGACGAGGAATACATGAACCCGATGCACCTGGCTTTCTTCCGCAACAAGTTGCGCGACTGGCGCGACCAGTTGGTGGAAGAATCCAAGCAGACCATCGACAACCTGCGCGAAGAAGTGCGCGATATCGGCGACGAAGCCGAACGCGCGACGCGGGAAACCGAAAACTCGCTGGAACTGCGCACGCGCGATCGCTATCGCAAGCTCATTGCCAAGATCGACAAGGCGCTCAAGCGCATCGAAGAAGGCCGCTACGGCTATTGCGAAGAGACCGACGAAGACATCGGTCTGGAGCGGCTTGAAGCACGTCCCATCGCCACGTTATGCCTGGACGCCCAGGAGCGCTGGGAACATCGCCAGCGCCAGATGGGCGACTGAAGCCGACAGGAGAGCCCCGCTTTGCGGGGCTCTTGTTTTTCGCGGTCGCGAGCGGCTTACAGCCGCTGCACCGATGTTGCGGCGGATACCCTTGCGAAGGTACCTGTTTCGGCACCTCGCGGTGCAATTCGCGTTCGCTCATCGCACCCTGCGACGGCGTTGTCGCAGCGCGTTCAACCCGCCGAAACGCTGCGCGCGTATTGCTGGATGGTCTTGAGCATGGCGGCCAGCCCGTTCGAGCGCGTTGGCGACAGGTGCTTGGCCAGGCCGATCGCATCGACGAAGCGCGGTTCGGTCGCAAGTATCGCCGCGGCCGAACGGCCCGAGTAGACGCGCAGCAGCAGCGCGATCAGGCCGGTGACGATGGACGAGTCGCTGCTGGCGGCGAATTCCAGCCGCTCGGCGCTGCCGCTGGGCACCAGCCAGACCTGGGATTGGCAGCCGTGTACCTTGTGCGCCTCGGTCTTCCATTCCTCGGGGAAGGGCGGCAGTTTGCGGCCCAGGTCGATCAGGTACTGATAGCGTTCGGTCCAGTCGCCAAAGAAGGCGAACTCGTCGACGATGGTGTCCTGGGCGGCCGCCGCCGCCGCCGCGGTAGTCTCTTGGCTCATGGCCGCGTCACGCGCCAGCGCGTGCCCTGTGCGCCGTCTTCGATGGTGACGCCCAGCGCCGTCAGCTCGGCCCGCACCGCGTCGGCGCGGGCGAAGTCGCGCGCTGCGCGCGCGGCATTGCGTTGCGCGATCAGCGCCTCGACTTTTTCCGCATCGATTTCAGTGCCGGCGGCAGCCTGCTTGAACCAGGCTTCCGGTTCCAGCCGCAGCAGGCCGACCAGCCCGGCCGCGGCCAGCAGCTGTGCCTTGGCCTGGCTTGCCTCGGCTGTGCCGGCGCTGCGCCGTGCGGTATCGGCCAGTCCGGCGAGAATGGCGAAGGCGTCCGGTGTGTTGAGGTCGTCCAGCAGCGCGGCTTCGAAGGTCTCGGGTACGGACGCTTCGGCAGCGGTGTCGACCGTGGCCAGATCGCGCAGCACGCCGTACCAGCCGTCGAGCGTCGCGCGGGCCTGGTTCAAGGCTGCTTCGGACCAGTCCAGCGGCTGCCGGTAATGTGCCTTCAACAGCACGAAGCGCAGCACTTCCGCCGGGAAAAGATCCAGCAGTTCATGCAACACCAGCGTGTTGCCGACCGACTTGGACATCTTGCGGCCTTCCAGCGTCAGCATGCCGTTGTGCAGCCAGTAGCGCGCGAAGATCTTGCCGCCGTGGGCGCAGGTGCTCTGCGCAATTTCGTTCTCGTGATGCGGGAACTGCAGATCGACGCCGCCGGCATGGATGTCGATGGTCTCGCCCAGGTGGGTCTCGCTCATGGCCGAGCATTCGATGTGCCAGCCCGGGCGGCCGCGGCCCCAGGGGCTGTCCCAGCCGGGCAGGTCGTCGCTGGAAGGCTTCCACAGTACGAAATCGGCGGGGTTTTTCTTGTACGGCGCCACTTCCACGCGCGCGCCAGCAATCATGTCGTCGAGCGAGCGGCCGGACAGATGGCCGTAGTCGGCATAGCTGGATACGTCGAACAGCACATGGTCCTCGGCGGCATAGGCATGGCCACCGGCGATCAGGCGTTCGCACATGGCGATGATCTGAGGGATATGCGTGGTCGCATGCGGCTCCACGTCGGGCGGATCCACGCCGAGGCGGGCCATGTCGTCGCGATAGGCGGCGGCGTAGCGGTCGGTGACAGTGCCGATTGATACGCCGGCTTCGCGCGCGGCGGTGTTGATCTTGTCGTCGACGTCGGTGATGTTGCGTGCGTACACCACGCCGGGGTAATGCCGGCGCAGCAGGCGAGCGAGCAGGGCGAATACCACGGCCGGGCGCGCATTGCCGATATGCACATAGTTGTAGACGGTCGGGCCGCAGCAATACAGGGTGACCCGGTTCGGGTCTTGCGGAACGAAGTCCTCGACGCGGCGGGACAGGCTGTTGTGTAGACGAAGATTCATGCTGGTCGACCGTTGATGAGCCGCAAATTGTAGCGTGCACAGGGCCCGCTGCGCCGGGCCGGCGTGAGGCCGGGGCGGGGCGCGACCTGTTCAGCTGGAACGCCAGATTGGCAATCCCTGCCTTGGCCTTATCGCTGATTCAGCCAGATGAGGTTAAATTCTCATCAAGTCTATGCTGTTAACGCGCGGCTCCGGGGCTATCCGGGGCGCCAGGGATCCAGGCCTCAGGCGCGATACCCAGCCTCCCGGAGATTCAAGATGTCAGGTCGGTTCCCGCTCTTGTTTGCTGCTGTTCTGTTCTCTACTGCGGCCGTGGCCCAGCCGCAGGAACGTCGCGAGTATTCCGACGAAGGCGTCCACTTCGCCTGGGCCGATGTAGTCCGCGTCGATCCTATCTATACCTACGAACGCGTCGCCCGGCCCGAGCGCGAGTGCTACGACAGCGAAGTCGTGCGCCGCGAAGACCGCCGCGGCAACAACACCGGCGCGACCGTGCTCGGCGCCATCATTGGCGGTGCGCTGGGCAACCAGGTCGGCAAGGGCGACGGACGCAAGGCCGCCACCATTGCCGGTGCCGTCGCCGGCGGCGCTATTGGCAACAGCGCCGGGCGTCGCGATGACGAAACCTATGTGAGCAACGAGCGGCGCTGCCGCGAGGTCGACGGCGGCTACGAAGAGCGCCGCATCAACGGCTACGACGTGGAATACCGCTACCGCGGCGAGACCTATATGTCGCGGCTGAACTACGATCCGGGCGAGCGTATCCGCGTCCGTGTCGCGGTTACCCCGGCCGAGTAGAAATTTTCCCGCTGTTTTCAACACCCCGGGCGGTTTGCCGTCCGCGGTGTCTGTCGTCGCCGCGCCTGCCGCTCGCCGTAGCGAGCTCGTCAGCTGTGCTTATGCCTTCGTGTTGTTGCGCCGCGCAAAACTTCCGTGCATCATCCCGCGGCCTTTACTGCCGACACCCCATGAACGCGAACTACGCCGACGCCGATGTCCTGACCAGCGCCCGCATGGCTGCCGGCATGACTTCGCGTGCTCGCCGACCGTTCCCGTACTCATACGCCGGGTAGGTGTCGCACAGCTTTAACGTGTATCGACGAAAACCCGGCCCCAGTGCCGGGTTTTTTCTTGTTCGCTTCGAACGCCCCGGACACCAGGCCCACTGCCCACTCCGAGGATTTCGATGACTCTGCGCCATTTCCTGAACACCAACGACTGGTCCCGCGCCGAACTGGACGCCCTGCTCGAGCAGGCGGCCGACTTCAAGCGCAGCCGCCTGGGCCGGCAGATGGCCGGCAAGTCGATCGCGTTGCTGTTCTTCAACCCCAGCATGCGCACCCGCACCAGCTTCGAGCTGGGCGCCTTCCAGCTCGGCGGTCACGCCGTTGTGCTGGAACCCGGCAAGGCCGCGTGGCCGATCGAATTCGAGCCCGGCGCGATCATGGAAGGCGATACCGAAGAACACATCGCCGAAGTGGCCCGCGTGCTGTCGCGCTATGTCGACCTGATCGGCGTGCGCGCGTTTCCCAAATTCCAGCAGTGGGAAACTGATCGCCAGGACAAGGTGCTGAAGGCCTTCGCACAGTATTCCAGCGTACCGGTGATCAACCTCGAAACGATTACCCATCCCTGCCAGGAACTGGCGCATATCCTCGCCCTGCAGGAGCACTTCGGCGCGCTGCAGCGCAAGAAGTACGTGCTTACCTGGACGTATCACCCCAAGCCGCTGAACACTGCCGTGGCCAATTCGGCCCTGCTGATCGCCACGCGCTTCGGCATGGACGTAACCCTGCTCTGCCCGACGCCGGAATACACCCTGGACCCGCGCTATATGCAGCTGGCGCAGCAGAACGCCGCGGAGAACGGCGGCTCGCTGCAGGTCAGCCACGATGTGGAAGCCAGCTATAGCGGTGCCGACATCGTCTATGCCAAGAGCTGGGGAGCGCTGCCGTATTTCGGCCGCTGGGAGCAGGAAAAACCGATCCGCGAAGCCCACCGTCACTTCATGGTCGACGAGGCCAAGATGGCCTTGACCAACAACGGTGTGTTCAGCCACTGCCTGCCGTTGCGGCGCAACGTGAAGGCGACCGACGCGGTGATGGATTCGCCCGCCTGCATCGCCGTCGACGAGGCGGAAAACCGCCTGCACGTGCAGAAGGCGATCATGGCTGCGCTGCTCGGCCAGCGCTGAAACGCGGTCCGCCGTCCGATTTCCATTATTTACTTGACAACTTTGCGGAAATTTCCCATGTCAGAATCTTCCAGCGCCGCCAGCAAGGACGTCGTGCTCGCCTTTTCCGGCGGCCTAGACACCAGCTTCTGCATCCCCTATCTGCAGGAGCGCGGCTATGCCGTACATAGCGTTTTCGCCGACACCGGCGGTGTCGATGCGGAAGAACGCGCCTATATCGAGGCGCGTGCGGCCGAGCTGGGGGCGGCCAGTCATGTCACCGTCGACGGCGGCCCATCCATATGGTCGGGTTTCGTCAAGCCTTTTGTCTGGGCGGGCGAGGGCTACCAGGGCCAGTACCCGCTGCTGGTGTCCGACCGCTATCTCATCGTCGAAGCGGCGCTCAAGCGCTGCGCAGAAATCGGCACGCGGCTGATCGCCCACGGCTGCACCGGCATGGGCAATGATCAGGTGCGTTTCGACCTGGCGGTGAAGGCGCTGGGCGACTACGAAATCCTCGCTCCCATCCGTGAGATCCAGCGCGAGCACAAGGAAGTACGCGCCTACGAACAGGCCTACCTGGAACAGCGCGGCTTCGAAGTACGCGCCAAGCAGAAGAGCTATACGATCAACGAAAACCTGCTCGGCCTGACCATGTCCGGCGGCGAGATCGACCGCTGGCAGGCACCGGGCGAGGGCGCGCGCGGCTGGTGTGCGCCGCGCAAGGACTGGCCGGCACAGCCCTTGCGCCTGCAGATCCGTTTCGAACAGGGCGAGGCGGTGGCGCTCGACGGCGAGCGCATGGCCGGCCATGTCATCCTCGCCCGGCTCAACGCTGCGCTGGCGCATTACGGTGTCGGCCGCGGCATCTATACCGGCGACACCACCATCGGCCTGAAAGGACGCATCATCTTCGAGGCGCCGGGCCTGATCGCGCTGTTGTCGGCGCACCGTGCGCTGGAAGAAACCGTGCTGACGCGGCATCAGAACCGCTTCAAGCCCGAGGTGGCGCGGCGCTGGGTGGAACTGGTCTACGAAGGCTTCTACCACGACCCGCTCAAGCGCGATCTGGAAGCCTTTCTTGCCTCCAGCCAGTCCTGTGTCAACGGCACGGTGACGCTGGAAACCAGCGGCGGCCTGGTCCATGCCGTGGCGATCGAATCGCCGCACATCCTCAACGCCAAGGGCGCCACCTATGCGCAATCGGCCGACTGGGGCGTGGCCGAAGCCGAGGGTTTCATCCGCCTGTACGGCATGAGTTCCACGCTGTGGGCCGAGGTCAACCGTTCGTGAGCACCGGCCATGCACTGCTCGACGCCTGCCTGCGCCATCTGCGCGCGCTGGTGTCCTACGACACGCAGAACCCGCCGCGACGCATCGGCACGGACGGCATTTTCGATTATCTGCAGGCGCAGCTGCCGGGTTTCCGCCACGAGCTGCGCGACCACGGCGCCGGCGCGGTCAGCCTGTATTCGGTGCGTGGAAAACCGCGCTTTCTGATCAATGTGCATCTGGATACTGTGCCGGCGACACCGACCTGGACGCGCGACCCCTTCGACCTGCTGGTGACCGCCGACCGCGCCATCGGCATGGGCGCCTGCGACATCAAGGGCGCGGCAGCGGCCATGCTTGCCGCCGCCAACGCTGTCGACGGCGATTGCGCCTTCCTGTTTTCCTCTGACGAGGAAGCCAACGACGCGCGCTGCATCGCTGCATTCCTGGCCCAGCCGCGCGACTACGAAGCGGTACTCGTGGCCGAGCCGACCCAGGCCGAGGCTGTGCTGGCGCATCGGGGCATCAGTTCGGTGCGCCTGCGTTTCGCCGGCAAGGCCGGACATGCTTCCGGCGCCAATGCGGCGAGCGACAGCGCCGTGCATCAGGCGTTGCGCTGGGGCGAGCGCGCGCTGGCTTATGCAGAATCCCTGAGCCATCACCGTTTCGGCGGTCTTACCGGCCTGCGTTTCAATATCGGCCGGGTCGAAGGCGGCATCAAGGCGAACGTGATCGCACCCTCGTGCGAGGTGCGCATCGGCTTCCGTCCGCTGCCGACCATGGCCACCGAAGAGCTGATGGAAACCCTGCAGAGCCTGGGCCCGGCCTTGCCGGCGGAATTCGAGCCGACCTTCTTCGGCGCCTCGCTGCCGGCCGGCGATACCGCCCAGGCGGAAACACGCCGCCTGGCCGCGCGCGACGTCGCCGACGAACTCGGCCTGCCGATCGGCAATGCGGTGGATTTCTGGACCGAAGCGGCGCTGTTTTCCGCTGCCGGCCTCACCAGCCTGGTCTACGGTCCCGGCGACATTGCCCAGGCACATAGCGCCGACGAGTGGGTGGCCTTGGGTCAATTGCAGCAAGTTGCAGAAAGCTACGTACGGATAATTGCCCATGGCTCCCGCTAAGGATGTTCGCCAGACCATCGTGCGCCTGCTGTCCAGCATGGCCAGCGCGAAGGAGATCCACCAATACCTGAAGCGTTTCTCCCAGCTCGACGCCAAGCGCTTTGCCGTGGTCAAGGTCGGCGGCGCGGTGCTGCGCGACGATCTGGAAGCGCTGACCTCGTCGCTGGCGTTCCTGCAGGAAGTCGGCCTTACGCCCATCGTGGTACACGGCGCCGGCCCGCAGCTGGACGAACAGCTGGCCGCCGCCGGCATCGTCAAGCAGACCGTCGACGGCCTGCGCGTGACGCCGCCCGAAGCGCTGGCCATCGTGCGCCGGGTGATGCAGACCGAAAATCTGCGCCTGGTGGAATCGCTGCAGGCTTTGGACGTGCGCGCCACGTCCATCGTCGGCGGCGTGTTCGAATCGCGCTATCTCGATCAGGCGCGCCTGGCCCTGGTCGGCGAAGTGCAGGCGGTCAACCTGGCGCCGATCGAAGCCAGCCTGAATGCCGGCTCGATTCCGGTCATCGCCAGCCTGGGCGAAACGCCGGGTGGACAGATCCTCAACATCAATGCCGATTTCGCCGCGAACGAACTGGTGCAGGTGCTGCAGCCGTACAAGATCATTTTCCTCACCGGCACCGGCGGCCTGCTCGACGGCGACGGCCGCGTGATCGATTCGATCAACCTGTCCACCGAATACGATCATCTGATGAGCCAGCCCTGGATCAATGGCGGCATGCGCCTGAAGATCGAACAGATCAAGGATCTGCTGCAGAACCTGCCGCTGGCCTCGTCGGTCTCGATCACGCGGCCGGCCGAACTGGCCAAGGAACTGTTCACCCACAAGGGTTCGGGCACGCTGATCCGGCGCGGCGAGAAAGTACTGCGTTTCACGGCCTGGGAGGGCATCGACCGGCAGCGCCTGCGCGGGCTGATCGAATCGAGCTTCGGCCGTACCCTGGTGGCCGACTATTTCGAGCGCACGCAGCCGTTCCGCGTCTACGTCAGCGAAAACTACCGTGCCGCGGTAATCCTGACCGAAGAGCAGGGCCTGACCTACCTGGACAAATTCGCTGTGCTGGACGAGGCCCAGGGCGAAGGCCTGGGCCGGGCGGTGTGGCAGGTCATGCGCGAGGAAAACCCCAGTCTGTTCTGGCGTTCGCGCCACGGCAACCTGGTCAACCCGTTCTACTATGCCGAGTCCGACGGTTGCTACAAACAGGAGAAGTGGAAAGTGTTCTGGTACGGCCTGGACGGCTTCGACACCATCGCCCGCTGCGTCGCGCATTGCAGCGACCGCCCCGCAACCCTGATCGGCTGACCGCATGAGCAAGAGCGTAGGTATCATCGGCGCGCGCGGCCATACCGGGGCCGAGCTGATCCGCCTGATTGCCGGCCACCCCGGGCTGGAACTGGCTTTCGTTTCCTCGCGTGAACTGGAAGGCCGGCGCGTGGCCGACAGCGTGGCGGGCTTCGACGGCGAGTTGTGCTACGCCAATCTCGATGCTGAAGCCGCGGCGCAGCAGGCAGCCGACGCGGTAGTGCTGGCCCTGCCCAACGGCAAGGCCGCGCCGTATGTCGCGGCGATAGACGCAGCTGCACCGCAACGTGTCATTGTGGATCTTTCCGCCGACTACCGCTTCGACCGCAGCTGGTATTACGGCCTGCCGGAGCTGACCCGGGCGAATTACCAGGGCCAGCGCCGCATCAGCAATCCCGGCTGCTATGCGACCGCGATGCAACTGGCCATTGCACCCCTGAAGGAACTGCTGGCCGGGCCGCCGAGCTGTTTTGGCGTATCGGGCTATTCCGGCGCCGGTACCACGCCGTCGGACAAGAACGACGTGGACAAGCTGCGCGACAACCTGATGCCGTATTCGCTGACCGGCCATGTGCACGAGCGCGAAGTCAGCGAGCAGCTGGGTTTTCCGGTCGAGTTCATGCCACATGTGGCGCCGCATTTCCGCGGCATCACGCTGACCGCGAACCTGTGGCTGCAGCAGGCGCGGACGCGCGATGCGATCCGCGCGCGCTACGCCGAGCACTATGCGGGCGAACCGCTGCTGCGGCTGCTGGACGATGCGCCCTGGGTCAGCCGCATCGCCGGCCGTCATCATTGCGAGATCGGTGCGTTCGCGCTGGCGCCCGGCGGCAAGCGCGTCGTCGTGGTGGCGACGCTGGACAACCTGCTCAAGGGCGCGGCGACCCAGGCGCTGCAGAATCTGAATATCGTGCTGGGCTTTGCCGAATTCGACGGCATTCCGGTGCTGGCCGACGGAGCACAGGCATGAGTGGATTGTTGTGGCACAAGGATGGCGTGGAAGTCGATCCGCGCATCATGCAGTTCCTGGCCGGCGATGACGTGCTGCTGGACCGCGAGCTGTTCCTGCACGATGTGCAGGCCAGCCAGGCACATGTGCAGGGACTCGAACGCATCGGCCTGCTCGGTGCCGACGAGTGCGCCGGCCTGCTGCGCGAACTCGATGCGCTGGCGGCGGATTTCCGCAGTGGCGCCTTCGTACTCGATGCGCGCTACGAGGACGGCCATTCGGCCATCGAGGCGCGCCTGATCGAACGCCTTGGCGACGCCGGACGCAAGGTACATACCGGCCGCAGCCGCAACGACCAGGTGCTGGTGGCCTCGCGCCTGTGGCTCAAGGCCAGGCTGGACGAACTGATCGCCCATTGCACCGCTGCGGCCCGCGTCTGCCTCGACCGCGCGGCCAGCGAGGCATTGCCCATGCCGGGCTATACGCATCTGCAGCGTGCCGTGGTGTCGTCCACGGCGATGTGGTTTGCGGGCTTTGCCGAGGCGCTGATCGACGATGCGCGCCGTGCCCAGGATACGCGCGGGCTGATCGACGCGAATCCGCTGGGCACGGCTGCCGGCTACGGCGTGAACCTGCCGCTGGACCGCGATTTCACCACCGCGGCGCTGGGCTTCGCGCGCCTGCAGGTATCCCCGGTCTACGCCCAGCTGTCGCGCGGCAAGTTCGAACTGGCGGCGCTGGATGCGCTGGCCTCGGCACTGCTGGATCTGCGCCGGCTGGCCTGGGATCTGAGCCTGTTCACCACGGCCGAGTACGGCTTCGTGCATCTGCCGGCGGCCTATACCACGGGCTCGTCCATCATGCCGAACAAGCGCAATCCCGACGTGGTGGAACTGATGCGCGCCAGCTATGCCGCCGTCGCCGCGGCACGCTGCGAAGTGGAACAGTTGCTTTCGCTGCCTTCCGGCTATCAGCGCGACCTGCAGTTCTCCAAGGGTTCCATCGTGCACGGCTTCGGACGCGGCCTGGGTGCGCTGGCATTGTTGCCGGGCCTGTTGCGTGCGCTGGAGTGGAACGAAAGCAGCATGCTCGCGGCGATCGAACCGAGCATGTACGCGACCGATGTCGCGATAGAGCAGGCCGCCGCCGGCGTGCCGTTCCGCGAGGCCTACCGGCGTGCCGCCGAAACCGCGGCCAGTTCCGGCGAGGGACGCACGCCGCAGGGCAGCCTGGATGCGCGCGTATCGCCGGGCGGCGCAGCCGATCTGCGCCTGGACGAACTGGAGCGTCGCTGGCAGGCGCTGGCCGTGGCGACATGAGCACCAGCCGCCATAGCGAACAGGAACTGCCGCGCTGGCGCCGCGCCGTGCTCAAGGTCGGCAGCAGTCTGCTCGCCGCCAACGGCGGCGGCCTGAGCACGCGCCATGCGCTGGGCCTGGCCGAATTCATCGCGTCCAGCCACAGGGCAGGGCGCGAAGTGGTGCTGGTCTCTTCCGGTGCGGTCGCTGCCGGCCGCGCGCTGGTGCGCGCGCAGCCCGAAGCCGCGCATGGCCTGGCTGCGCGCCAGGCGCTGGCGGCGATAGGCCAGACCACGGTCGTTGCGCTGTGGCAGCGTTTTTTCGACCGTCCCGTGGCGCAAGTGCTGCTGACCCACGACGACCTGCGCAATCGTCGCCGCTACCTGAATGCGCGGGCGACCTTGCGCGAGCTGCTCAGTCTTGGCGCCTTGCCGGTGGTGAACGAAAACGACACCGTTGCCGTGGACGAGCTCAAGCTCGGCGACAACGACAATCTCGCTGCCATCGTTGCTGCCCTGGTCGATGCCGACCTGCTGCTCATCGCCACCGACATCGACGGCCTGTACTCAGCCAATCCGCGCAGCGACCCGGCCGCGCAGGCCATCGACGACGTGGCCGCAGTGACGCCGCAGGTACTGGCCATGGCGGGCGGCGCCGGCAGCAGCGTCGGTACCGGCGGCATGCTGACCAAGCTCGAAGCGGCGACCAAGGCCGCCACCGCAGGCATAGGCACGGTGCTGTTCAACGGCACCGATGCGCAGGCCATGCGCCTGCTCGCCGCCGATCGCCTGCGCGGTACGCGCTTCCGTGCCGGCGAAACCCGCCTGCATGCGCGCAAATACTGGCTCAGGCATGCGCCGCTGGCAGGTGGACGCATTCGCGTCGACGCAGGTGCGGCCAGGGCCTTGCAAAGCGGCGGCGCCTCGCTGCTGCCCGGCGGCATTGTCGGTGTCTCGGGCGAATTCGCCCGGGGCGACATGGTGGAAATCGAGACAATGCTCAATGAGCAGGCATCGAGCATCGCCCGCGGCATCAGCCAGTACGCCGCCGGCGAAGTGCGCCGCATTGCCGGACGCAAATCGGCCGAGATCGAAGGACTGCTCGGCTACAGCTACGGCGAAACCGTCGTACACCGCGACGATCTGGTCGCCACCGCAGGAGCGAACCCTTGAGCATCGGCGTGAAGGAACAGGCATTGGCCGCGCGCGTGGCGGCGCAGCAGCTGGCGGAAATGGACACGGCGGCGCGCAACAGCCTGCTCGAAGCCATCGCGGCGAGCATTGCTGCCGCGCAGGATTCGATCCTTGCGGCCAATGCGCAGGACATGGCCGCGGCGCAGGAGCGCGGCATTTCCGGCGCGATGCTCGACCGCCTGCGCCTGGACAGCAAACGTGTGCAGGACATGGTGCTGGGCATGCGCACGGTCATCGCCTTGCCCGATCCGGTCGGCCAGGTGACGCGGCGCGAACAGCGCCCCAACGGTTTGCTGATCGAGCGCGTGCGCGTTCCGCTCGGCCTGATCGCGATGATCTATGAGGCCAGGCCCAACGTGACCGCCGACGCGGCGGCGCTATGCCTCAAGGCCGGCAATGCCGTCATCCTGCGTGGCGGCTCCGAGGCGCAGCAGTCCAATCGCGCGATCGCGCAGGCGATAGGCGAGGGCCTGGAAGCCTGCGGCGTGCCGGCAGCAGCGGTCAGCGTGCTGGCAGATACGCGCCGGGAAAGCATGATCGAATTGCTGCAGCTCACCGATATTGTCGATCTGGCCATTCCTCGTGGCGGCGAAGGCCTGATCCGTTTCGTTGCCGAGCATGCGCGCGTGCCGCTGATCAAGCATTACAAAGGTGTCTGCCATCTGTTTGTCGATGCGAGCGCCGACCCCGAACTCGCACTGCGCCTGCTGATCGACGGCAAGACCACGCGGCCCGGCGTGTGCAATGCGCTGGAAACGCTGCTGGTGCATGAAGCTGCGGCGGCGCAGTTCCTGCCCGCGGCTGCCGCAGCGCTGCACGCGCGCGGCGTCGAGATGCGCGGCTGCGAACGAAGCCGTGCCATCGTCGCCGGCCTCGCGCCGGCCAGCGAGGACGACTACGCGGCAGAGTTCCTCGACCTCGTCATCGCCGTGTGCGTCGTCGCCGATGTGGAGGAGGCCATCGCGCATATCCGCCGCTACGGTTCCGATCACACCGAAGTCATCGCCACGCGCGACGAAGGTAATGCGCGGCGCTTTACCCAGGCCTTGCGCTCGGCTGTGATCATGATCAATGCCTCGTCGCGCTTCAGCGACGGCGGCGAGCTGGGCCTGGGCGCGGAGATCGGCATCTCCACCACGCGACTGCACGCCTATGGGCCCATGGGCGCGGAATCGCTGACGATCGAGCGCTACGTGGTGCGAGGGGAAGGGCAGGTCAGGCATCCCGCCTGAACGGCAAGCCATGCGTGCACCCGTAGGGCGCGATGAACGAACGCGAATTGCGCCGCGAGATCCCGTGCGGCGCGGCAAGCCGCAGACCGCGATGGTGCAATTCGCTGCGCTCATTGCACCCTACGACTAGCAGCAATCCCTGGCGTGCAGTCCTGGCGCCGTTTGCGCGATTCGGGCATCGCCGCCGGCCTGCCGTCAACGCATGTAGGCCGAAGGTCATGGGCGCTGCGCCGCGTGCGCCGAGCAGTGCGATGTATGCCATGAGTTGGGTCGCCGCAACGCAACCGTTTGCTATCGATGCTCATCCAAGTGAGGGCAAGCGCAACACACGTCCCCCTGGAGTATCGCCATGTCTAACTATAACGTCCTGTCTTCTTCCACCTTGCCGTCCAAGTTCGCGGCCACCTGTGCCGCTGCTTTCGGTTTCGCGGTGATCGGGCTGTTCACGCCGTCGCTGCCGCAGCCGGGCGCGGGCACGCCGCACGACAGCGGCATCGTCACCTTGCCGACCATTGTCGTCGTACCCGATGCTGCCGATCGCGCCGCTGCCGCGGCGCTCAGCAACGTCGTCGCCGCTGCCAGCGGCAACTCGGCCGACGGCGCCTGAATCCGTTCGACGGCGCCGCGACTGCTACGCCTCAGGGCGTAATGCGTTGCACGCCGTCGGCGAAAATGCGATCGATCGCGATCGGATCCCAGTAGGTTCCGGCCATGGTCATCAAGGCCAGCAAGGCCACGCTGTCTTCGTAATAGCCTTCCTGGCGCGTACGCACGCTCTCGTAGACCGCGTTGAGCCAGCTCTGCTGCGACGGCGTCACCATCGCTGCCACGCCGATAGGCGCGGCAAAGAAGCTGCTGAAGTAGTTGGTCGCGATCGGCGTGCCGTCGAGCAGATAGCCTGGCCGGATATTCGTCGCCACGCCGCCGCTGGAACTGGCCGCCCATAGCGAGATGCGCCGGGCCTGGCGCGCGGCATTGGCGTCGTCGTGCAGCAGTGCGTGCGTGGCCAGGCGCCAGGGCACGCGGCCGGCGTTGTAGTTGTAGTGGCCGTCGTGCGGCCCTTCGAGGAAATTCGCGGCCGCCGGCTTCAGCTGGCTGGAGCCGGCGCTTTCGCGCACGGTGAAATCCGGCAGCAGTCCGGTTGCCGGCGCATAAGTGGTCTGCAGGTGTTCCACTGCCGCCGTCGTCGCGGCGACGGCCTGTTGCCAGATCGGAACCGTGTGTGCGGCGGCAAAATTATAGAAATGCGCCGGCATGAAATCCGACGGGCGCACGCTGTACTGGTTGTAGGTGGCGTCGTCGGGCGACACCCAGTCGCCCAGCAGCGGCAGGTGCGAAGCCGGGCCCATCACCGAAGCTGCCTGGCCGGCCAGCATGTCCAGCGCCTTGGCGCGGAAATCGATGGCAGCGCCGCTGGGCCATTGCTTCGCCGCCAGCAGCAGGCCCAGCGCAATATCGTTGTCCCCGTCGAAGGCGCTGTCATTGCCTTGCTGGGCCTGGCCGGCGGCGCTGATATTCCAGCTCATCAGGCGATTGTCGATGCCGCTGCGGTGCGCGTCGACATAGCGCCACAGCCCGGCCGCTATCGTTGCCGCATCGGCTTCGCTGCCGGCCATCAGGCTGACGATGACCAGACCGTAGCCTTGTCCTTCCGACACGGTATTGCCGTTGCCGTCGGTATTGCACAGCACGCGGTAACGTGGATTGCCGCTGCCGTCGGTGCCGGCGGCGCGCAAGTACGCTGTCTTCCAGCGCGCATAGGCATCGCGCACGTCCTGGTCCAGCTGGGCCTGGCTGCGGTGACTGGGCCTGATGCTACCGGCTGCATAGTGCACATGTTGCGGAAACGGAAAAGCGGGCGTTTGCGCCTGCGCGGCGCCGGAAGTGGCGGCGGCAAGGGCAAGCAGGATCAGGCGGCGCATGGCGGGGTTCCGTGATTCGCGGGCTAGCACGCACAATAGCCACCGTGGCCGCGACCGGTCGTGACCGGCTGCATGGAATGCCGGTCCGGCCGCGGTTTTCCCGCCAGGTGCCGAGCGATCGTAGCTGGTATCGCAATGGCCAGCCGCGGTGGCGCACGTGGCGGCGGCTACGCAAGGGCTGGCACCGGCGGCGCAATCCGCTGCGCTCATCGCGCCCTGCGAGGTGTGCGTGGGAAGGGGGCGATGAGCGCAGCGAATTGCACCGTCGCCATGCGCGGCTCAGGCGTCACGTACCACGAGCAGGCGCAGTTCCGTCATGTCTTCGATCGCATAGCGTATGCCTTCGCGGCCCAGGCCCGAGTCCTTCACGCCGCCGTAAGGCATGTTGTCGACGCGGAAGCTCGGCACGTCGCCGACGATGACGCCGCCGACTTCGAGCACGTCCCAGGCGCGCAGGGTCTTGCGCAGGTCGTAGCTGAAAAGCCCGGCCTGCAGGCCGAAATCGCTGTCGTTGACCGAGGCCAGCGCGGCGTCGAAATCGTTCCAGCGCTGCAGCAGCACGACCGGGCCGAAGGCTTCCATGCACGATACCGACTGCTTCGCGTCGACATTTTCCAGCACGGCCGGCTGCAGCATGGCGCCGTCGCGGCTGCCGCCGCAGAGCAGCCGGGCGCCGGCCTTGACCGCCTCGTCGATCCAGCCCTGCAGCCGCTGCGCTTCCTTCACGTCGATCATCGGTCCGATGAAGGTATCTTCGGCGCGCGGGTCGCCGCTCTTGAGCGACTTGACCTTGGCCACCAGGCGATCGCGCAGTTCGTCGTAGAGATCGTCATGGGCGAGGATGCGCTGCACGCTGATGCAGCTTTGTCCCGATTGGTAGAACGCACCGAATACCAGGCGCTCGACGACGAAGTCGAGGCGGTCGCGCTGGTCTGCATCGACGATGCAGGCGGCGTTGCCGCCAAGCTCCAGCACGACTTTCTTCTTGCCTGCGCGCGCCTTCAGATCCCAGCCCACGCCGGGCGAGCCAGTGAATGACAGCAGCTTGAAGCGCTCGTCGGTGGTGAACAGGTCGGCGCCGTCGCGGTGCGCCGGCAGGATAGAGAAAGCGCCGGCAGGCAGGTCGGTTTCGGCCAGCACTTCGCCGATGATCAGCGCGCCGATGGGCGTGCGGCTGGCCGGCTTCAGCACGAAGGGGCAGCCTGCGGCGATGGCCGGCGCCACCTTGTGTGCCGCCAGGTTGAGCGGGAAATTGAACGGCGAGATGAACGAGCAGGGCCCGATCGGCACGCGCTTGGAAAAACCGCGATAGCCGCGCGCCCGTGCGGAGATTTCCAGATTGATGGTCTCGCCGTCGATGCGCAGCGATTCTTCCGCAGCCACTTTGAAGGTATCGATCAGGCGGGCCACTTCGCCGCGGGAATCCTTGATCGGCTTGCCGGCTTCGATGCACAGCGCCACGGCCATTTCCTCGGCACGTTCGCGAAAGCGCTGAATGCAATGCTCCAGCACCGCCTGGCGCTGGTAGGGCGCGAAACGCCGCAGCGGTTCCTGTGCCTGTACCGCCGCGGCAATCGCCGCGTCGATGGCCTTGGCATCGGCCAGGGCGACGCGCGTGGCGACCTTGCCGCTGAATTTGTCGGTGACTTCCAGATCGGTATTGGCGGCGACGGCCTTGTTGGCCAAGTAATACGGATAGGTTTCGGCGAGCACGGCGGTCTCCTGCAGGGGCGCTACCAAGCCGGCCAGGTTGCCTGGCCGGCCCGAACAGACGGCGGAATCAGATCGCCTGGCTCAGCTCGCGGATCTCGCGATTGAGCACGCGGTCGTTGTCGGAATAGTCGATGGGTACGTCGATCAGATGCACGCCCGGCGTATCCAGGCAATGCTGCAGTAACACGGCGAATTCGTCGCTGGAGGCGGGCCGGTGGCCGTGGGCGCCGTAGGATTCCGCATAGCGCACGAAATCCGGGTTGCCCATGTCCATGCCGAAATTGGGAAATTCCATATGTGCCTGTTTCCACTTGATCATGCCGTAGGCATCGTCGCGCAGCAGCAGCACCGTCAGGTCGAGTTTCAGCCGCACGGCGGTTTCCAGTTCCTGCGAGTTCATCATGAACCCGCCGTCGCCGACCACCGCTACCACCTTGCGTTGCGGATGCACGATCTTGGCGGCGATGGCCGAGGGCAGGCCGGCGCCCATGGTCGCCAGGGCGTTATCCAGCAGCAGTGTATTGGGCTGGCGGCAGCGGTAATAGCGCGCATACCACAATTTATACATGCCGTTGTCGAGGCAGAGAATGCCGCTGTCGGGCATCACCCGGCGTGTGTCGGCGACCAGGCGCACCGGATAGATGGGGAAGCGCGCGTCGCTGGCGCCCTGGTCCAGGTGTTTCTCCAGGTGCTGGCGTACCGTGTCGAACCAGCTGAAGTCCCAGTGCGGCTGGCGCTCCAGCGCCTGGGTCAGCTGCCAGATCGTGTTGGCTACGTCGCCGACGACTTCGATCTGCGGAAAGTAGACCGTGTCGACTTCGGCGCCGGAGAAGTTGATATGGATCACCGTGCGCTTGCCGCGGCGCATGAAGAACGGCGGCTTCTCGATCACGTCGTGGCCGCAGTTGACGATGCAGTCGGCCTGCTCGATCGCGCGGTGGACGAAATCGCCATCGCTCAGCGCGGCATTGCCCAGCCACAGCGGATGATCTTCGTCGATGACGCCCTTGCCCATCTGCGTGGTGAAGAACGGAATGCCGCTATGGTCGATAAAGGCGCGCAGCATCTTGGCGCAGGTCTTGCGGTTGGCGCCGGCGCCGACCATCAGCAGCGGGCGCCGTGCCTGGCGGATGGCGTTGGCCGCATGCGCGACGGCTTTTTCGTCCGCGATGGGGCGGCGGTGGTAGCTGGCGGGAATCACGATCGCGTCGGTGTCGTCGCGGGCGATGTCCTCGGGCAGTTCCAGGTGCGAGGCGCCCGGGCGTTCTTCCTCGGCGCGGCGGAAGCTTTCGCGCACCCGGGCCGGAATGTTGTCGGCCGAGACGATCTGGCGCGTGTACTTGGTCAGCGGCTTCATCATGTCGACCACGTCGACAATCTGGAAATGTCCTTGTTTGGACAGTTTCACCGGCTTCTGCCCGGTGATCATCAGCATGGGCATGCCGCCGAGGTTGGCATAGGCGGCTGGCGTGACCAGGTTGGTTGCGCCCGGCCCCAGCGTGGCGAGGCAGACGCCGGCGCGGCCGGTCAGGCGGCCGTAGGTCGCGGCCATGAAGCCGGCGGCCTGTTCGTGCCGGGTCAGCACCAGCTTGATCGAGGACTGGCGCAGCGATTCGAGCAGGTCGAGGTTTTCCTCGCCGGGAATGCCGAAGACGTATTCCACGCCCTCGGCTTCCAACGCCTTGACGAACAGATCGGATGCTTTCATCGCCCGCTCCTTCGGTGGAGGGGCGATTCTGTGCCCCGCCCCGATAGCGGTCAATGCGTGCCCTGGCGATACCGCGGTGCTGTTCGCCGCTGGCGCCCTGCGATGAATTGCGTCGGCTTCAGCCTTCGACGCGGACGTTCAGTTCGCCGTCGGCGAGACGGGCGCGCAGCAGCTGGCCGGCTGTCGTATCGGACGGCGTACGCACGATGCGGCCGCTGGCCGGATCCTGCAGCAGGGCATAGCCGCGACCGAGTACCGCCAGCGGGCTGATCGCATGCAGTGCACGCGCCAGCTGCGCCAGCTGGCCCTGGCGCGCATCCAGCCGGGCGCGCAGGCTGCTCTGCAGCAATTGCTGCCGGTTGGCCAGTGCCAGGCGCAGGCGCTGCAGGCGTTCCCGTGGATGCTGGCGCAACAGGCCTGCCTGCAGCGTGTCCAGGCGCGAACGGGTGCGCTGCTGGCTGCGCGCCAGCGCGTGGGCCAGGCGTAGCTGCAGGCCGTCGAGCCGGCTGCGGCCCAGTTGCAGACGCGCGGCAGGACTGCGTGCCTGCAACTGGGCCAGCAGGCGATCGAGCTGCTGCTGGTGCCGCTGCAGACGCCGCTGCAGCAGCAGTTGCAGCCGGCCTGCGCGCTGTTCCAGCGCGCGGCGGATTTCCAGCGCATCGGGTACCAGCAGTTCCGCCGCGGCCGACGGAGTCGGCGCGCGCAGATCGGCGACGAAGTCGGCGATGGTGAAGTCGATTTCGTGGCCGATGGCCGAGACCACCGGTATCGCACTGGCATGGATGGCGCGGGCCACGGCTTCGTCGTTGAAGGCCCACAGGTCTTCGATGGAGCCACCGCCGCGAGTGAGCAGGATCACGTCATGGCGCGCCGCCGCAGCAACGCGCTTGAGCGCCAGCACGATGGCCGGCGGCGCTTCCTTGCCTTGTACCGGCACGGGCACGACGTCGACCTGCAGCAGCGGATAGCGCCGGCCGAGCACGCTGAGCACGTCGCGCACGGCCGCGCCCGAGGCCGAAGTGATCACGGCGAGACGGCGCGGGTGCGATGGCAGCGGCCGCTTGCGCTCGCTGGCGAACAGGCCTTGCGCCGCCAGCAATGCCTTGAGCCGTTCGAACTCGCGCTGCAGCGCGCCTTCGCCGGCTTCTTCCAGGTGTTCGACGATGAGCTGGAATTCACCGCGCGCTTCGTACAGCGACACACGTGCCCGCGCCAGCACCTGCATGCCGTCGGCAGGGCGGAAGCGCAGCAGGCTGCTCTTGGGCTTGAACATGGCGCAGCGCACCTGGGCGCCGCCGTCCTTGAGACTGAAATACAGATGGCCCGAGGCGGGGCGGGCGAAGTTGGACAGCTCGCCGGCCAGCCAGATCAGGCCGAATTCGTCTTCGAGCAGATCGCGCGCGCGCCGGGTCAGCTGCGAAGGCGTCAACACGTCGCGGCCCAGGGAATACTCGACGCGGTCTTCGGACATCGGTCCAGGCAGCAGTGCCGGCACCGGGCCGGACGGGCCGGCAGTGTAGGTGCGCCCGCCGGTTGCGGCAACGGCGCGCACTGCCGTGCCCGCAGCGGCCCGGCCGGTTTGTGCCAAGCGGTAACCAGGCTGCAGATACGCCACCGCACTGGTTATAGTGGGACATGACATCAGGGGTCATAACGAAAATGGCAGCAACCACGAGCGTGGCCGAGGCGAATCAGGTGCCGGCCGGCGAACGCGCACTGCGGCAGCGCCTGGATACTTTTGTCGGCGGCTGGCGCGAAAACCTCGGCGGCGGCTGGGACGGCGCCAAGGCCAGCCTGCTGCACGAGGAGCTGGAGAAGATCAACGCCGAAGCCGACGCGCAGGATCTCGGCGAGATTGCCGCGCTGACGCTGGAACTGATCGTGTTCCTCTGTTCCTTTGTCGAAAATGGGGTGATTCCCAGCAGCGCGCAGCGCCAGGCACTGGCCGGCATGGTCGACAACCTCGGCCGGCCCGCCACTACCGCCGCCGAGCGGCCGGCGCCGCGTGCGGCCAAGCGCGCCGCGGCCAGCCATGCGCGCGGACTGGTGCATTACCTGTCCAGTGCTGCGCGCAGCATTGAGGCGCTGGCGCCGACGCTGGGGGCGCAGCGTTTCCTGGTGCGTCCGTTCGAAGACATTGCGCCGCTGATACTGGCGATGAGCGAAAGCGCGCCCGATGTGCTGGTGATCGACGATGCCTTCGTGCCGCAGCTGCATGGCGTGCTGGAAGCGTTCGCGCGGGCACGCGACCGCAGCGATCCGCCGGTCTGCCTGGTGCTGTCCGAAGGCGGAGATCTGGCGCGGGTGCTGTATGCCCAGCGTGCCGGTGCCGATGCGGTCGTGTCCACGCGTGACGCAGTGGCGATCCTGGCGCGTATCGAAGAGATGCTGGAGCAGCGCCGCAGCCTGGGCTACCGCGTGCTGGTGGTGGAAGACGATCCGGCCCAGGCCAAGTTCTGCGAATCGGTGCTGCACCATCGCGGCATCGTCACCGAGGTCTGCGCCAACGCCGCTGGCGTGATCGAGTCACTGCACGCCTTCCATCCCGACCTGGTGCTGCTGGATTTCTATCTGCCCGACGGCAACGGCATCGAAGTCGCCCAGACCATCCGCACCGAACCTGGCTGCGCCTTCCTGCCGGTGGTATTCCTCTCCGGCGAGCAGGACCTGGACCGGCGCTTCGACGCCATTTCCATGGGCGGCGACGATTTCCTGACCAAGCCGGTGAAGCCGCGCCATCTGCTCATGACAGTGGAAAGCCGCGTGCGCCGTGCGCGAACGCTCAGCGCGAGCGAGGGCTCGGCCCGGGGCGAACGGCGCGGCACCTTGTCGGGCCGCGATGTTTTTCTGCAGGAATTGCAGAACCTGGCGGAGGCCGGCAGCGAAGCCTGCGCGGCGCTGGTGTTTATCGGCGTGGACGAGATCGAATCGGTACGCGAACGCATAGGCTTCGTCACGGCCGGCACCCTGGGCCAGCAGCTGGCCTCGGCCATTGCGGCGGAATTGCCGTTTGCGCGGCCGCTCTGTGCCTACGGCGAATATGCATTCCTGGCGCTGGCCCAGCGCCACGACGAGCTGGCTTTGCGCGAAGCGCTGGAACAGGCGCGCCAGCGCCTGGCTGCGCGGACATGGCTGTCGGCCGACGATCCGCTGCGGCTGGGTTTCAGCCTGGCGGCACAGCGCATCAGCGGGCCGGCGGAGCGCGCCGAAAGCCTGATCCGGCGCGTGCGCCAGCAGGCTTTGCAAGTGCAGGGCAACGGCGGCAACGGCATCGCACTGGACCTGCGCGATCCGAACGTCGCCAGCGAAGACCCGCGCGTGCGCCTGGTGCGCGCCATCCTGCGTACGCCCGCCGATCCGAGCAATTCCGTGCTCGAATACCAGCCGCTGGTAGCACTGGCGGGCAATCTCGGCCACCAATATCTGGCGCGCATGCAGCTCAAGCCGCCGCGCAGTTCGCACGGCATTCTGATTTCCGCCGACGAATACCTGCCGCTGGCGCGCGACCTGGGCCTGGCCAGCCAGGTGGACAAGCGCATCGTGCGGCTGGCCCTGCGCCAGCTGCATGCGCACCAGGAAGAGCTGGGCGAGCTGCGCCTGTTCCTGCCGCTGACCGCCGAGTCGCTGCTGGACCCGGCGTTCGCGCCGTGGCTGGCGACCGAGCTGCGCACCCAGGGTGTGCCGGCGGCGGCGGTGGCGCTGGAGTTCTCCATCGCCGACCTGTGCGAGCAACTGCCCGGCGACGCTGCGATCGAAGCCTTGCAGCGGGTCGGTGCGCGCTTCTGCCTGCGCGCTGACGACGAGTCGGAACGTGCCCAGCGCTGGTTGACGCATGCGGCGTTCAGCGTCGTGCGCTTCGAACGCCCGGCTGGTGGCAGCGACAAGCATTCGCCCTGGGCCGGCGTGGCCTCGCGCTTCGCCACGGTGCGTGCGCTGGGCAAGATCGTCATCGCCACTGGCGTGGCCGACATGGGCGATTTCAGCGAACTGCTGCGCAGCGGTGCGCACTATGCCAACGGCGCCGTGGTCTGCGACTGGCTGCGCGATTTCGAATTCGATTTCGCCGGTGCAGAAATGTAGTTCGGCTATTTTTTCGAGCCGGCGTGATTGCGCCGGCGCGAATGCACGTAGCGGCAGAGCAGGCTGATGCCGACAAAACCCGCGACCAGCGCCGCCGGCCAGGCCAGCAGCACCGGCCAGCGCAGGCCCAGCGCGGTCAGCGCCAGCAGGCTCAGGGCGATCCAGGGCAGCGAGGTGGCCTCGGCCTGGCCGAGTACGCGCTGATTGCCCAGCGCCGCGCCGACGCTGTGGGCGATGCGCATCATGCCGGCCGCCGCGCGGCTGGAACTGCCGCCGGCATGGCGGCCGCCGGCTTCTGCTATTTTGTGCACTTTGCGCTTCTTCAGCACGATCTCGGTGGCGTTGTCCAGGTCGGCCAGATACTGCTGTTCCATCTGCGCGGCAAAATCGCGGTCTTCCACCGCCAGGTCGATCTCGCAATTGCCCATCCAGCTGGCGATGTTCAGATTGCTGGAACCCACGCGTGCCCAGCGCGAATCGGCGACCGCGGTCTTGGCGTGCATCATCGAGCCGTTCCATTCGAACACGCGGATGCCGGCTTCCAGCAGCGGCCGGTAGCCAGCCTGGGACATGCGCGCCACCGCCGGAATATCGCTGGTGCCCGGCACCAGCAGGCGCACGTCGACGCCGTCGCGCGAGGCTGCCGACAGAGCCTGCACGTAGGGCGGCAAGCCGACGAAATACGCATCGGCCAGCCACAGGCGTTGCCGTGCCATGGCACAGATCAGCTGGTCCAGGCGGAACAGGCCGGCCGTGCTGGGCTGGGTGGCGATGACGCGCACGTCGACCTGGCCGGCCTCGGCGCCCGAGCTTTGCAGCAGCTCCGCCGCCAGCGGCTTGCCGAGCTGCGACCACAATTCGGCAAATGCGTGCACCAGTTCGGCCACGGCCGGGCCGCGCAGGCGCACGCCGGTATCGCGCCAGGGCGGCATTTTTTTCTTGGCATCGCCCAGCCATTTCTCCGACAGGCAGACGCCGGTGATATAGGCCTCGGCATTGTCGATCACCAGCAGTTTGCGGTGATCGCGGCTGATCCAGCCGAGCAGGCTGTCCAGCCGTGGCGGGTTGTACGAACGTACTTCGCCGCCGGCGGCCAGCAGCGGCTGCCAGAAGCCGCCGCCGTCGCTGCCCAGGCAGCCCATCCAGTCGCGTACCACGCAGACGGTCACGCCGTCCTGGGCGCGGGCGACCAGGGCATCGCGGATGCGCCGCCCGACGGCGTCGTTGCGGATGATGTAATTTTCCAGAAATACGTTTTTTTGTGCACGGCCTATCGACGCCTCCCAGGCATCGAAGTGCACGGCGGCATCGATCAGCAGATCGACGTCGTTGCCGCCGATGAGCGGCGCACCGGCGGCACGGCTGAAAGCCTGCTCGGCCATGCGGCGCCAGGGAGAGAGCGCCAGCAGCGGGGGCGGACACGCGGGAATGGTCATGCGTGCAAGTGTAGCTGCCGAGTCTGTTTACGGAATGTGCTCGGCGGGCGCCGGGTTGTCCCTCAGGGACGTGCCGGTGTAGTTTTCCAGCACCTGCAATGGAGCCCGCCATGGATTTCGCGATCGAACACGACACCGCTGCGCAGCGCTTCCACACCCTGGTCGACGGCTTCCGCTGTGTGCTGGACTACCGCCTGGAAGGCCAGCGCATGGCCATCGTACATACCGGCGTGCCAGGCGAAGTCGGCGGCCGCGGCATCGCTGCCCAGCTCACCGCCGCGGCGGTGGCGGCGGCGCGGGCCAATGGCTGGAAGGTGGCACCGCTGTGCTCGTATGCGCAGGTCTGGTTCGAACGTCACCCGGAAGAGGCTGACCTGCTGGGCTGAAGCGGCAAGGGGAGGGTAGCTCCATGGGAACGCGCGATCCGCGCATCGATGCCTATATCGCCAAGTCGGCCGAGTTCGCCCGGCCCATCCTGGAATACCTGCGCGAGACGGTGCTCCAGTACTGTCCGGCGGTGGAAGAAACCATCAAATGGGGCTTTCCACACTTCATGTATCACGGCATGTTCTGTTCCATGGCCGCGTTCAAGCAGCATTGCGCATTCGGTTTCTGGAAATGGCCGCTGCTGTTCGGCGAGACGTCCAGCGCCGAGGCCATGGGCGATTTCGGCCGCATTACCTCGCTCAAGGATGCGCCGGGCAAGAAACTGCTGGCCGGCTATCTGAAACAGGCCATGCAGCTCAACGAAACGGATACCAAACCCGGCGCCGGCAGCAAGAAAGCGCCCAAGCCCGCGGCCCGGATACCCGACGACCTGGCCGCCGCGCTGAAGAAGAACCGCAAGGCCGCGGCCGTGTTCGATGCCTTCAGCCCGTCGAACCGGCGCGAATACATCGAATGGCTGAGCGAAGCCAAGCGCGAGGAAACCCGCGCCAGGCGCCTGGCCCAGGCGCTGGAATGGATCGCCGAGGGCAAGTCGCGCAACTGGAAATACGCATCCTGCTGAGCAGCGGCGAATCCATCGCCGCCGCCGCTGCCGGGTCGCTTATTCCGGCGCGCGCTGCAGGCGGAATACCGGATACAGGTTGAACTGCTCGTCCCAGGACGCATGCCGCCGGGCGAAGAATTGCAGGCGCGCGGCGGCGTTCCTGACGAAATCGGGTTCGGTGGCGAGCTTGCGCTGGAATTCGGCGGCGAGTTGCGGATCGCGTTTGAGCTGTTCGCGCGCCACGTCCTCGGCGACATATTCCTCCATATATTCCTTTTGCTCGAAAGCGGCATTGAACTGGCCCCAGGCGGCGAGCGAGTCGGGCGCCTGTGGTTCCAGCAGGGCGACGACGATGCGCGAGCGCGCCTGCGCCAGCGGAATGTAGACGGCGCCGGCGGCGAGATCGCGGGTTTCGTCCTGCCAGCTGCCTTGTAGCGTGGCGCGGTCATGGCCTTCCACCGGCTGTCCGCTGAAGCTGGTCGCGCTGGCGCGGAAGGTTTCCAGCGCCTGGCGCGGCAGGGCGGTGGCGAGGCGCTTGTAGCTGACGCCGTGCAGTTCCAGCGTGGGCACTACGCGGGCGGCCCAGGCAACCGGCACCAGGTAACCGCCCTTGGGCGCCTCGACTGTCGCATTAGGCTGTACATCGTCGCGCAGCGGCACTTTCCACACTTGCGGTTTGCGTTCGTCGTAGCGCGTCATCAGCGCGCCGGAAACCTCCGACGGCGTGCGCGTATAGGCGTAGCCGCGGAATTCGACCTCGCGCGCCTTGTCGCTGGCCTTGTAGTCCAACGGCACCGCCGTGCCGCCCAGCGTGGCGGCGCGCTCGTCCGCGGTGAGCTGTTCCGCGTGC
Organism: Tahibacter aquaticus; assembly: GCF_004363655.1. GTDB lineage: Bacteria > Pseudomonadota > Gammaproteobacteria > Xanthomonadales > Rhodanobacteraceae > Tahibacter > Tahibacter aquaticus. The sequence goes on along the minus strand of NZ_SNZH01000012.1, from coordinate 93,898 downwards.
CAGTCCTTGCCGCGTTCGGCGATGAGTTCCATCACGTCGAGGATGGTGTTGCGCGTGATCTTCACGCGTACCGGATACGGCTTCCACGAATGCGTTTCCACCAGCATGCCGAAGCGGTTGCGCAGTGGCAGATAGCCGGTGGAGAAGCGCGGCGGCGCGACGCCGTCGGCAAAGCCCGAGGCAGGGTCGTCGCCGATCACGAAGGACGGATAGAAACCGACCGGCAGCGAACCCTGCTTGCTCAGTTTGGCGATGGTCTGGTCGCGCAGCTCGCGGCCGAGCTTGCGCAGTTCGTCGTCGCCGGAATACAGCGGTTCCACCGAGATGGAGACGTCGTGCTCGAACTTGGCCCCGTCGGTGACGTGCAGGTCGACATAGACGGTCGGGTCCCAGCGGTTCATCAGCGCCAGCATGGCCTGCATCTCCGGCGTTTCGGCCTTGAGATAGTCGCGATTGAGGTTGAGATTCTGTGCCGTGGTGCGCCAGCCCATCTGCTCCGGCCCGCGCTGGTTCGGCCGGTTCCAGGCGCCGAAGCGTTCATGTCCGTCGATATTGAACACCGGTACGAACACCAGTACCTGCTTGTCCAGCAGGCCTTTGCCGGCCTTGCCCTGCAGCAGTTCGCGCAGCAGCAGGAAGCCCGCGTCCTTGCCGTCGATCTCGCCCGCATGAATGCCACCCTGGAACAGGCTGACCGGAATGCCGCGCTCGCGCGCCGCCTCGGGCGTGCGTGCGCCGCTGCCGCTGGCGACCAGGGCCAGCATCGGCCGGCCTTCCGGCGTGCGGCCGAATTCCTCGCAGCTCACCGTGTCGGGAAAGCTCTTGGCGAAACGTGCGCACAGGTCGATCACCTCGTCGTAGCGGCCGGTGCGCTTGAAGCCCGACTGTTCCGACAGCGTGCGCAGGTTGTCGGGAGCAGCCACGGCATTGGCGCCCAGCAGCAGGGCGGCGAGGTAGGCGGCAGAGCGGATCATGGATACGTAGCCTGGTAGGGACAGGAATGCGCAAGCATAGCCATTGCGTAGTCGTGGCGACATGCGCAAGCGCCGTGCTTTATCCAATCGGCAGGAATCGCTGCAGACAGGTGTTGCCTGGCCGCATTCGTGCTCAGGCCAGCTGCCACAACAGCGCGGCCAGGCCGAGCTGCGCGAGGAAGGCCAGGGCCGACCAGCAGCTCGCCGCCAGCCAGCTCCAGCCACGCAGGTCGGAGCGTCTGGCAATGACGCTGAGCAGCAGTCCGGCCAGAAGGTTGAAGCCGACGAAGATCGTCAGTGCCACGCCGATCAGCCAGGGCTGCGCTGCAGCGCTACTCATGCCGTTGAGGCCGATCACCAGCATCAGCATCAGGGCAAGGAAAACGAATACGCCGATGGCGGCGAACAGGAAGGTCAGCAACAGCAGTACAGGCATGGTCGCGGCACCTGCGGAGGACGCCGCAGGATAGCAACCGTCGTCGGGTTTTTGGCACAGCTACAGCGTGCGCAGTTGCTCGGCCAGGCTGCGGGTCTGCGCACTGGCCACATCGCCGGTATGCGCGGTGGATTTGTTCTCGATCAGCAGGATCAGGCATTCCTGCTCGGCTATCGGCAGGTGGCGCACGCCCTTGGGCACGACGTAGAGCTGGCCGGGGCCGAGTTCGACCTCGCCATCGGGCAGGCACAGGCGCAGGCGGCCCTGCAGTACGAAGAACAGTTCGTCCTGCTCGTCATGGCTGTGCCAGACCAGTTCGCCCTGTACCTTGGCCACTTTGAGATAGGCATCGTCGAGTTCGCCGATCACGCGTGGCGACCACAGCTCGGCCAGTCCGGCGGCAAGCTGGCGTGGATCGAGTGCAAGCGGCCTGGCTACGGCATCGTTCAGCACAGCATGGCTCCCAGTTGTCCGGCAAAGATCGTTTCGCCCCAGCGCAGCCACAGCGCGGCCAGCAGCGCGGCGACGGCCAGCGCGGCAAGCCAGGCGATACGGCGCCAGGACAGCGTGGTTTTCACGGCGTGGACTCGGCCGGGCGCAGCAGCGGACGTGCAGCGACGGCATCGTCGCGGGTCAGCCAGCTGACGCCAGCGGCGAGCAGGCCCAGCGCGATGCTGGCGATCCAGATCGGCGTATAGCTGCCGGTAGTGTCGTACAGGCGGCCGGCGACCCAGGCGCCGACGAAGCTGCCGACCTGATGGCTGAGGAATACGACGCCGTACAAAGTGGATAAGTATCGAACGCCGAACATGCTGGCGACCGCGCCGTTGGTCAGCGGCACCGTGCCCAGCCAGAGGAAGCCGAACACGGCGGCAAATACCAGGGCCGAGGCGCCGCTGAGCGGCACGGCGAGGAAGATCGCAATCGCCACGGCACGCGCGGCGTACAAGGCGGCGAGCAAGCGCGGCCGGCTGTGTCGCCCGCCCCATAGCCCGAACAGGTACGAGCCGGCGATATTGAACAGGCCGACCAGGGCCAGCGCGCTGGCGCCGACACCGGCGGCAATGCCCTGGTCGACCAGGTAGGCAGGGAAATGCGTGGCGATAAACGCGATATGGAATCCGCAGACGAAGAAACCGGCATTGAGCAGCCAGTAATGCGGATGCGCGGCGGCGTCGCTCAAGGCCTTGCCCAGGCCACCGGCCGGTTCGCCGACGACGGCGGCGGCAGGATCTTGCACGGGCGGGCGAATGCCGATCGCCGCGACGATGGTCAGCAGGATGAAGACACACAGGCCGAACAGCGCGCCGCGCCAGTCCCAGCCGGCAATCAGGGCCTGGGCAATCGGTACCACGGCAAACTGGCCGAACGAGCCGCCAGCGGTGACCAGGCCGAAGGCCATGCTGCGTTGCTGTGGACTGACCAGGCGGGCGACGCCGGTCAGCACGACGACAAAGGTGGTTCCGCTCAGGCCCAGGCCGACCAGTACGCCGAGGCTGGCCATGATGCCGCCCGGCGACAGGGTTAGGCCGGCCATGATCAAGCCGGCGGCATAGACCAGCGCGCCGACGACCAGCACGCGGCGAACGCCGTAGCGGTCGGCGATCGCACCGACGAATGGCTGGGCCAGGCCGAACAGCAGGTTCTGCACGGCGATGGCGAAGCCGAAGTATTCGCGCCCTATGCCGAACTCGCGGCCGATGGGTTGCATGAACATGCCGAAGCTCTGGCGTACGCCCATGCTCAGGGTGACGATGAGCGCGGCGCAGGCAATGGCGATGACCGCCGTGCGGGACCAGCTTGCCGCGGAAGAATGCGCCACAGGAGAATCGAAAGGTTTCATCGGCAAAGGCCCAAGCGAAGCTGTAGCGCAGGGTAGCGATGCGCGTATTGTCGCAACAGCGCTGCGGCGCGGGATTCAGTATCAATGGACGATTGAGAATGAGCGAATCGCTGTCCGACATTGCCGTGTTCGTGGCCTGCGCCGACAGCGGCCGGCTCAGCCTGGCGGCGCGTTCGCTGGGCATCACCCTGGCGGTGGCCAGCGCCGCGCTGAAACGGCTGGAGGTGCAGCTTGGCGTACGCCTGATCCTGCGTACCACGCGCAGCCTGCGCCTGAGTGTCGAAGGCGAACGCTATCTGCCGCATGCGCGCGAAGCGCTGGCTGCGCTGAGCGCCGGCCGCCTGGCGCTGAGCCGCGACCGCGAAGGACTGCGCGGCCTGGTGCGCATCACCGCGCCGGCGGATTTCGGCCGCAATCGCCTGGCTGGCTGGCTGGACGAATTCGCCGCCGGTCATCCGCAGGTGCAATTCCAGATCAGCCTGGACGATGCCATCACCGATTTCTTCGCCGCGCCGGTGGACATTGCCCTGCGCTATGGCAATCCGGGCGATTCCAACCTGATCGCGTTGCCGCTGGCGCAGCTGCAGCGCGTCGCCTGCGCCGCGCCCGACTACCTGGCGCGGCATGGCGCGCCGGAACATCCGCGCGAACTCGCCGCCCATGCGACCGTCTGCTTCATGCGCCAGCAGCGTCCGGCCGACCGCTGGCGCTTCGTGCGCGGCGAGGAGGAGTACGAAGTCAGCGTGTTGCCGCGCTGGATCTTCAACGATGCGGAAATGGTGCGGCGCTGGGCGCTGCGTGGTCGCGGCATCGCCAATCGCGTCTGGGCCGACGTGGCCGAAGACGTGGCTGCAGGCCGGCTGCAGCGCGTGCTGCCGCAATGGCTGGGCGAGACCGAACCGCTCAACCTGATGTATGCGGAACGGCGCCTGTCGCCGGCCCTGCGGGCGCTGATCGACTTCCTGCTGGCGCGGCGCGAGGAACTGGCGGCCTGCCAGCCTTGAGCGCCGCGGCGGGGAATCGACGGTATCTCAGCCGCGCTGCTTGAACGCAGCCAGCCCGGCGGCGGCCTGTGCGCGCACTTTCTTCTGCAGGAACGGCGACCAGCCCAGCAACATGCCGGGTGCGCCCAGCGCCTGGCGCGACCACCGCCAGAAATCGAAATTATCCAGATGTTCACTAATCAGGCCGTCGCGGAAACGGAATTCCGCGTGGATGATGTTGTGTACCGGCCGGCCGCTGGCGCTGAAGCTGTACCAGGCCTGCCAGTCGGCGCTGCCCTTGTCGCCGTCGGCGCGCACATTGGCGAATTCCACGCGCAGGTCCTTGCCGCGCTCGCACAGCATGCGCCACATCGCGCCGATGTCGGCGCCGTACAGGTCGAAGGCCGGATCGTGGAAATGGGCATCGCCCGCATAGCAGGCTGCCATGGCCGCGGCATCGCGGCGCTGGAAGGCGCGATAGAACGTGTCGATCAGATCGGTTTCGCGACTCATGGGAGTTCCTTGGCAGATTTTGCGCAACGGCACGCGGCAGGCCTACTTTCATTCGTCCGTATGGTGCCACGGACAGCCCCGTCCGGCAGAGGCGTATTCGTCAGTGTGGCGGATCTGCCACTAGCGCTCGCCGGTTGCTGCCGTCCGCTACCGGCCTTCGCCTGAGAACTGGCGATGCGGGGTTGCCGGTCCGGGCTGCGTTCGACGCACCTTGCGTCGTCGCCGCCGCCCATGCCTTGCGCAACGGGTTCCGGCATCCGGAAAAGTATGGAAAGAGTAGCTAACAATACTAATTTACCTTTGGGGGGATGCTGCGCTGGGACACGTCCCATCAGCGCTGATCCGGCAAATTTCGTTGCCGCTGGACCGGCATTGCGCGCATGGCCGAGGAGAATCGGCTGCGCTTACATTCGCGTTGAAATCTGACAAGGAGCAATACCATGGTGAATCGAGTCATAGGCCGCCTGATGGCGCATGAGCTGAGCGAAGAAGAAGTGCGTCAGGTGAGCGGCGGCGACCCGAATCCGACCATCTCGGCGGACACGGCGAGCGGACCCGACTGCAGGCCCGACGATTGTGAGGTCGGCTGATAGGTAGTAGCGGTGCCTGGTGCACGTTCGTGCACCAGGTTTGCGCCTGTGACGCGTCTGCAAGCGCGCACCCGGCTCCACGCGTACGACGCGGACAAACAGGTACTGACGTGAACATTCTCATTTATTCCATTACCTACGACGTACATGTCGCGGCGGTCACACTTGCCCTGGCAGACCAGGGCCACGCGGTTCAGATAATCCACGGCAGCGACTATCCGACACGTTCCTGCATGAGTGCCTGCATCGACACCGGGCACGATCTGCGGCTGTTGCATGAACTCGGACAGGCGCGGAGTGTGCTCAGCGATGCGGACACCGTGTGGAATCGGCGCTATGTCACTCACGAATTGCCCGACGATGCCGTGCATGCAGCCGATCATGCGTTCGCCAGCCGCGAGGCCCGCAGCTTTGCCGATGGCGCGCGCGTTGCGCTGGCACAGCGCGGCTTCTGGGTGAATTCACCCGCGGCGCAGGCGTGCGCGAGACACAAGCTGGCGCAGCTGCGCGTGGCGCGCGAATGCGGGCTGCGCATTCCAGCCACGCTGATCAGCAACAACAAGTCGGATGTATTGGCGTTCTGCCGTCGACAGGGCGGCCGCACGATCTACAAGCCGCATATGCCAGCCACCTGGCTCGCGTCGGACAACAGCGGCAACATGGCTTGCCTGTACACCGCCGTTTGCAACGAGGCCGATCTGAACGAACTGCCGGAATCGGCATTCCAGCTTTCTCCCGGCATCTACCAGGGCTATGTGGAAAAACACTACGAAGTCCGCGCCACGTTCTTCGGCGAAGAGGAGTTGTCGCTGCGCCTGGAATCGCAGCAACAGGAAATCAGCCGTATCGATTGGCGCCGCGGACAACGCGGCGACATGCAGTACCAGCCGCATCGCTTGCCCGACGCTATCTACCAGGCTTGCCTGCAGCTTATGCGCCGCTTCGGCATTGTCAGCGGCTGCTTTGACTTCATCGTCGACAGCGACGGTGAATATGTCTTTCTCGAAGTCAATGAAGGCGGCCAGTTCCTCTGGGTGGAGCAGCGCTGCGCGGAAATTCCCATGTTGGACACTTTTTGCGATTTTCTCGTTTGCCGCGATCCGGCCTATCGGCGCAAGCACGATTCGCCGCGCCTGAGCTTTGCCGAGGCCTATCGTGATCCGCGCTTGAAAACCTGGCTGGACGACAATGTCGCGGCCCATGTGCCGGCCACGGTCTGGCATGTGAGCGCCGAATGAAGCGCATCCAGGGCGGCATCAAGGATTGCAGCGGATATGCGTGAAGCGATTGTCGCGGCCGAGGCGGCCGAGTGCGGGCTTGCCTGCCTGGCCATGATTGCGGCACATCACGGCCAGCACTACACGCTGCGCGAATTGCGCCAGCGTTTTCCCACCTCGATGAAAGGCGTGACGTTGGCACGCCTGATCGCGATTGCATCGGAGCTGGGCCTGCAGGGCCGTGCGCTGCGCATCGAACTCGATCAGCTGGAGCAGCTGGCCATGCCCTGCGTGCTGCATTGGGATCTGAGCCATTTCGTCGTGTTGCTGCGCAGCGGTAGACGTGGCATCACCGTCCTGGACCCGGCCTCGGGTCTGCGTGAACTCAGTTATGCGCAGGCGTCTGCGCATTTCACCGGGGTTGCACTGGAGCTGTCGCCGACGGCGGACTTTCGCCCGCGGCCTGCATCGCCAGCGATCGGCGTGCGCGAGCTGACCGGACCGGTCGACGGACTGGCCAAGGCGCTGGGCCTGGTACTGGTGCTGTCGCTGAGTTTGCAGGTGTTCGTCGTGCTGGCACCGTTCTACCTGCAATGGGTGGTCGATCAGGTATTGGTGTCGGCAGATCGCGGCTTGCTTGTCGTGTTGGGGCTCGGCTTCGGCTGCGTGCTGCTGTTGCAGGTGGGTACTGGAGTATTGCGCGGGTGGACGGTGGTCTATCTGTCGGCGCGTCTGGGCTTGGCTTGGGCCGGCAACGTGTTCATCCATCTGCAGAAACTTGGTCTTGATTTTTTCCACAAACGACAGCTTGCCGACATCGTGTCGCGCATGAACAGCATCCAGTCGATCCAGCGCACGCTGACCACCAGTTTCGTCGAAGGCATTGTCGATGGCCTGATGGCGGCGGTCACGCTTGCGATGATGCTGCTCTACAGCGCCAAGCTGGCGCTGGTCACGTTGGCGGCGGTCGCGCTCTATTTCATCCTGCGCCTGGCCGCGTTCCGCGGTTTGCGAGACGGTACCGAGAAGCAACTGCTGGCCGCGGCGCGACAGCAAGGCCATTTGCTGGAATCGATACGCGGAGCGCAGTCGGTCAAATTGGCGGGCGCTGAAGCGGAGCGGCGCTCGGTCTACTTCAACCTCATGCATGAAAGCGTCGGCAGTGACGTCCGCGTCGCGCGCCTCGGTCTGGGCTTCGGCGCCGCGAATCAGATCATATTCGGCATCGAACGCATCGCGGTGATCTGGATTGCCGCTCATCTGGCCATGCGCAACGTGTTCTCGGTCGGCATGCTGATCGCCTATCTCGCCTATAAGGACCAGTTCGCCCTGCGTGTCGCGGGGCTCGTCGACAAGTGCATGGAACTGCGCATGCTGCGCCTGCACGGCGAGCGCCTGGCCGATATCGTGCTCAGCGAGGCCGAAGCGGAAGTTGTCTGCGCGGCGCTGCCGGCAGTTTGCCGCATCGAAGTCGAAGCGCTGGGTTTTCGCTATGGTGCTGGCGAAGCCTGGGTTGTCGAGGACTGCAGTTTCGTGGTGGAAGAAGGCGAATCCGTCGCCATCGTCGGTGCCTCGGGCAGCGGCAAGACGACGCTGGTCAAGCTCATGCTCGGCCTGCTGGTGCCGGAACGCGGACGCATCTGCCTGGGGGGCCGCGATCTTGCCCAGATCGGTGCGCGCAACTACCGCAAGATCGTTGGTGCGGTCATGCAGGACGATCAACTGTTCGCCGGCAGTCTGGCCGACAACATTGCGTTCGGCGATGTGCAATGCGATCTGCAGCGTGTCGAAGAAGCCGCGCGACTGGCTGCTGTGCATGATGAAATTCAGTCGATGCCCATGGGCTACCACAGCTTGGTCGGCGACATGGGGACCGTTTTGTCGGGTGGGCAAAAGCAGCGCGTGATCCTTGCACGTGCGCTTTATCGAAACCCCCGCATCCTGTTTCTGGATGAAGCGACCAGCCACCTCGATGTGGAACGCGAGCGACTGGTGAACGACGCGGTGCGCGATCTTCGCCTGACCAAAGTGATTATTGCGCACCGGCCGGAAACCATTGCCAGTGCCGATCGGGTACTGCTGCTACGCGACGGGCGCATCGTGCCGCTCGCGTCGCCACAGCGATTGCATGATGTGTGCGCATGAGTAGAACGCTGTTTCGTGCCCAAGCGGTACAGGCGCGGCGCGATGAACGGCTCGGTCGCATCAGCCTGGTGCAACCGCTGCGTTTGTGGCTGCTGGGCGTGGCCGTTGCGGTGGCGGCTGTATTGATTTTGCTGGTGCTGGCGCTGGGAGAATATACGCGGCGCTCTCGTGTCAGCGGTGAGCTGGTACCCGATCTTGGCTTGTCCAGCGTGCTTGCGCCGGGCGACGGTGTGGTCGGACGGATCTTTCCCCAGGAAGGCGACGAGGTTGGCGTCGGTGCCGAGCTTGCGCTGATCACCGTGCCGCGGGTGACGGGCGAGGGTAGCGACACACTCAGCGTGATCCGTAGCGGCATCGCCCAGCGGGGCGAGAGCCTGCTTGAGCTGCAACGATCGCAGCTCGCGCAGCTCGATGCCCAGGCTGCTGGCCAGAGGCAACAGCTTTCGGCGGCACGGCGCGAGCTGGAGCAGATCGAAGCCGAAGTCGGCACGCGCAAGGCACAGGTCGATCTGGGGCGCGAAACTTTGCAGCGCTACCGCCGCATTGCCAATGACCGCTACGTCAGCCAGATTCAAGTCAATCAGCAAGAGCAGGCCGTGCTGGAGCTGGTACAGGCACAGCAGGCATTGCAGCGCCAGACGACAACCATACGACGCACGGTTGCCCAGCTGGAACAGAGCCTGCATGAATTGCCATCGCGGCGCGATGCGCTGCAGGCGGCGACGCAGCGCGATCTGGCCTTGCTGGCGCAGGAGCGCGTGCAGCAGGAGGCCGGCGGCGAACTGCTGTTGCGCGCACCGCTGGGCGGCTTGATCGCCAGCCGTGCGGTCGAGCCCGGGCAGGCAGTGAAGAGTGGGCAGATCGTGTTGACCTTGCTCCCGCACCATTCGCGATTGCAGGCGCAATTGTCGGTTCCCAGCCGCGCGATCGGGTTTGTCGAGATCGGTGATCGCGTGCTCCTGCGCTATCAGGCGTATCCGTACCAGAAGTTTGGCCATCACGCCGGCACGGTGGTGCGGGTGTCGCGCAGTCCAGTAGCGCGGGGCAGTGCGGAGGCCGCGCCGGCCGACAGCTACTACCGCGTGCTGGTGGACCTGGATGCGCAGAGTGTCAGCGCCTACGGCAAGCCCGAAGCGCTGCGCCCCGGCATGATGCTGGACGCGGATATATTGGGCGAGCGCCGTCGCTTGTATGAGTGGGTACTGGAACCGCTGTATTCGTTGTCCGGTCGCGTCGGCGATTGATGGCGTTGCTGCGCGCGACGGAACACAATCGCAGCTGACCTCACAAGCGGGAGCAGCGGCGATGGCCAAGGCAACGGCTGGCAAGCAGGGCGATGACGGCAGCGCCGAGGTCGATGTATTTCTTGATCGGCTGCAGCACCCGGCCAAGGATCTGGCCGTGCAGCTGCGTCGCGGTGTACTGGCGGCCGACGCGCAGATCCGCGAAGGCATCAAGTGGAATGTTCCCAGTTTTCGCACGAGCGACTATTTCGCCACGATGCATTTGCGCGCCAGGCAGGGCGTAGGCCTGATCCTGCATTTCGGCGCGAAGAAGAACGCGATTGCCGAGCATGGCGTGACGATTGCCGATCCGGCCGGGCTGCTGCAGTGGCTGGCCAGGGACAGGGCGATGATCGTGTTTGCCGATTTGCCGCAATGGGAGGCGCAGCGGGGGGTGTTGCAGGTTCTGCTGCGAGAGTGGATCAGCAAGATGGGCTGAGGGGTTCAGTTTTTTCCAGAGGCGGGGAAGTCAATGCTTCGGCATGGGCTTTTGTTGCGAAGCCGCCGGGCGCTGCTGGGGTTCGTCTGGTGGCTTACGCCAACCGCGGTCTCCACCGTGTCTGCTTGCCTGGACGCAACGCGCCTGGCAGGCGGTTTCCTGCCAGGCGCGGAATGGGCTTGCCTGGCGATCAGAAGGTGATGCTCCAACTGTCGATCTTGCCCGTGTCGCCCGGGCCGTTGTCGTTGACGCGCAGTTTCCAGGTGCCGTTCAAGGCTTCGCTGCCGAGGTTCAAGGTGTAGTTGCCGACCAGGTTGTCGGTGCCGGCGCCGGTGCGGTTGTGGATGTTGTAGAGGCTGCCGTCGGGAGCGACCAGATCGACTTTCAGATCGCCGCGGTAGGTGTGCACGATGTTCACGTTGACCACGGCATTGTTCGGCGCGTTGCCGCTACGGCCGGATACGGCGATGGGGCTTTCCACCGTGGTGTTGTCGGTGATGGCGAAATCGGTGCCATTGCTGTAGGTCTGGACGCCGCCACCGGTGCTGTAGTCGCCGAGCAGGCTGGCAGCGGAGAAGGCCGCGCTGGCTTTCAGGCGTACGTGATACGTGCCCGCCGCCGGTGTGGGAAACGTACAGGTTTCCATATTGCCCGATTGCAGTGGGCGGCAGTCGTAGCTGCTGTCGGTCGGCGCGCTGCCGAATTTCACGTACATGTCGGCATTGCCGCTACCGCCGGAAAGCGTGAACGCGAGATTGCTGGCGCCGGCCGGTACGGCCAGGGTGAAATTCAGTGCGCTGCCGGCGGCCGCGGCAAGGCCTGTCGCTGCCACGCCCTTGGTCAGCACCGTCGTGCCGGGCGGTGGGCCGCCGCCGTTGGTCTTGGCCATTTCGCCGAGGAAGGCCAGGCCGAGCTTGGCGAAATGCACGCTGTGGCTGGCCGTGCCGCCCATCTTGGCCAAGGTATCGTTGGCGGTATGCAGGTTGGGGAAGGTCGGGCCTTCGTCGTACATGGCGGCAGGAAAGCCGGCCGAGGTCCACGAGGCATGGTCGGAGCAGCCATAGCCGCAGCTGGTATTGATCAGGGTCAGCCCCGATGGCGCCATGTAGGCGGAGAACAGGTCGCGCAGGAACTGCACCAGCGTGGCGTTGGAATAGTCAGTCATCACGCGCAGGGTCGAGGTGGAGTTGCTCGCCTTGTAGTTGGTCATGTCCATCTGCAGCACGCCGACCACGTTCTTGCCTTGCGTCTTGAACGACTGGGCAATGGCGTTGGAGCCGCGCAGGCCGACTTCCTCGGCGGCATAACCCATGAACTTCACCGTGCGCTGCGGCTTCCAGCCGCTGGCCATGGCGATGCGGATCACTTCCGTCAGGGTGGCGATACCCGAGGCGTCGTCGTCGGCACCGGGCGCGTTCATGGTTTCGCCGCTGCCGGAATTGGAGATCGAGTCCAGGTGTCCGCCCAGCACCACGATTTCGTTCGGCAGTTCATTGCCCTGTACGGTCAGGATCACCGACGGCTGGGTGCTGCAATTGCTGCATCCGGTAAAAAGTTCGGCGCTCACGTCGCTGCGGCCGTTGCCCAGGGCCAGCCACTTGTCGCGAATCCAGGTCGCGGCATTCCTGCCGTGCGTGGTGGCGTAGTAGCGGTTCGGATAGGACGTGGACAGATGGGTGATGCTGGCGCGGATATTCGCTTCGGCGACCTGGCCCAGCCAGGGGCTGACCGTGGCCTGGTTGTCGATGGTGTAGGCGGCAAGGAATTGTTCGTTGACGGCCTTGTGTGCGGCGTTGTCCTGGATGAAGGTTTCGGCTTCGGCCCGCGTGGCAAAGGCGAAATAGCCGCCGCAGCGGCGTTCGCCTTCGTGGATGCGCTGGCTGATGTCGGCCAGGCGGAAGGTGTCGACTTCGGCCAGGACGAGTTCCTTGCCCAGCGTGTCCTTGAGCAGCTTCGGCGCGCGTGCCAGGTCGGCCACGCTGCGCAGATAGCTTTCCCGCGAGGTGACCACGTAGACCGGCGCGAACGGATCTTCGCCCCGCTGCAGCATCGCTTCGCTGCTGCCTGGGCTGTGATCGGCCAGGCCGTGGGCGAGTGCGGTAGTGGCCAGCAGGGCGGTGCAGAGCAGGCCCAGTGCGAGCGACAGCGCACGCGGACGCAAGGTGTAGGCGGACTTCGGGTTCGGCCGGACGCGCGCAGCGCCGCCTTCACCCGCAATGGAATTGCGCATGAGTCATTCTCCCCGTAATGGATCGCTGCCCCCCGGCAGCGGCGATGCGAAGCACCGCGGCGCAGGAGTTAAGGGAAGAATGCACAGCGACGCAAGGGCATTAGCTGTTGCGTCGCAGCAGACATGCGGTGGCGAATTCTGTGCTTTGTGAACGGTGCACGCTTTTGGACAAGCGCAGGTTTGCGGGGGATTCGCTGCTGGCGGCTGCGGGATGGCAGGGTATGGCGTAGAGCGTCGCTGTGCCGGTGGCTGGCGCGGGTTCTGTTGCACGGCAATATCGAGGATGGGCGCCGGGGCGGGATCTGGGCCGATCGAGTGCGCTTGCGCGCGGATCGGTGGCCGGCCTGCGTGGAGGGCTATGCTGAATCGGAGCGCTGCGAGTGCGTTGCCGGTCCGCAGCGCGCCAAGCCTATTCCCGCAGTGGGCTGCGCGGCCATGGTGCCGGTGCAATTCGCTTCCGCTCATCGCACCCTACGCAGGCAAGCGGCCGTTGATCGCCTGGCCGCCGGATAGAAACACCCTCCCCTTGAAGGGGAGGGCCAGGATGGTGTTGCTGCCTGCAGCTGCGTCGTTGGTCTTCCGGCCGAATCAGGTATTCGCCGAGGCCGAGCGCATCCCCACCGCCCGCCTGGCGCGGTGGTTGATGCGTTCGCGCAGATCGTCCAGCACCGTATACGCGGCCGGCACCACGACCAGGCTGAGCAGGGTCGAGGTGATCAGGCCGCCGATCACGGCAATCGCCATCGGCGCGCGGAAGCTCGCGTCGGCGCCGAAGCCCAGCGCGATCGGCAGCATGCCGGCGCCCATTGCCAGCGTGGTCATGATGACCGGGCGCGCACGCTTGCGGCAGGCGTCGACCAGGGCGTCGTGCTGGCTGAGACCGTGGTCCTGTTCGGCGATCACGGCGTAGTCGACCAGCAGGATCGAATTCTTGGTCGCGATGCCGATCAGCATCAGCAGGCCGATCAAGGCTGGCAGGGACAGGTAATTGTTGGTCAGCAGCAGCATGCCGAACGCGCCGCCGGCGCACAGCGGTACCGCGACCAGGATGGTCAGCGGCTGCAGTGCGTTGTTGAACAGCAGCAGCAATACGGCGTAGACGCAAAAGATGCCGGTGCCCATGGCAACAAGAAAACCCAGGAACAATTCCACGAAGATTTCCGCATCGCCGGTATTGCCCATCTTCACGCCGGGCGGCAGCTGCTTGAGCGAAGGCAATTGCTCGATCTCGGCCATGACTTCGCCCAGCGGGCGGCCGTTGAGCTCCACGTTCATGGTGACGTTGCGCTGGCGGCCGTAGCGGTCGATCTGTGCCGGACCGCTGTCGAGACGGATATCTGCCACCGCTGCCAGGGCGACCGGCCCGTCGCGGCCGGGTACGCGCAGCAGGGAAATCAGCGCGGGCTGGTCCAGATTGTCTTCGGCGATGCGTACGCGGATCGGAATCTGCCGCTCTGGCAGGTTGAGCTTGGCCAGGCGCTGGCGGAAATCGCCGGCGGTGGCGATACGCGCCGCTTCGGCAATATCGGCGGTGGCGACGCCGAGGTCGGCGGCGCGCAGGGGATCGGGCGTGATCACCACTTCGGGCCGCAGCAGTGATGCGGTCGAAGTGACGCTGCCCAGTCCTTTGAGGTTGCGCAGGTCGCGCTCCAGCGCCTGGCTGGCCTCGGCCAGCAGGCGCGGATTGTCGCCGGCCAGTACCAGCTGCAGCAGTTCGCCCGGTTCGCTGCTGATATAGCTGACGCGCACGCCGGGCAGGTCGGACAGGCGTGCACGCACTTCGCGTTCCAGCACTTTCTGGTGGCGTTCGCGCTCGGCCGGCTTGCCCCAGTCCAGCGTCAGCGTGGCCTTGCGCACGTCGCCGACCAGGGCCTGGTTGGGATCGCCCATATCGAGCACGCCGCCGATGGCGGTATACACGCGCTTGAGTTCGGGCAGATCGGCCAGCCTGGCGCGGGCCAGCTCGGCCACTTCGCGCGTTTCTTCCAGGTTGGCACCGGGCGGCAGTTCCAGGCTCAGGTTGCTGCGGCCCAGATCGGCCGGCGGGATGAAGGTGGCGGGAATCAGAGGCACGATCGCCAGCGAGGCGATGAACAGGCCGAAGGCCAGCCACAAGGTGCGTGTACGGTGCGCGAGTGCACTTTCCACCAGGCGCAGATACCAGCGCATCAGGCGGCCTTCCTTTTCCTCGTGTACTTCGGGCTTGAGCAGGTAGGCCGCCATCATTGGCGTGAGCAGGCGCGCCACCAGCAGCGAGAACAGCACCGCCGTGGCGGCAGTCCAGCCGAATTCGCGGAAGAACTTGCCCGGAATGCCTGGCATGAACGCGACCGGCACGAATACTGCGGCCAGGGTCAGCGAGGTGGCGATCACCGCCAGGCCGATTTCATCGGCGGCATCGGTCGCGGCTTCCTGCGGCGATTTGCCCAGGCCCAGGTGGCGCACGATGTTTTCCACTTCGACGATGGCGTCGTCGACCAGGATGCCGACCACCACGGCCAGCGCCAGCAAGGTGATCATGTTCAGGCTGAAGCCGAACCAGTGCATTACGGCAAACGTGGGAATAATGGACAAAGGCAGGGCGAGCGCCGAAATCCAGGTCGCCCGCCAGTCGCGCAGGAACAGCCAGACCACCAGCACGGCGAGCAGGGAGCCTTCCCACAGCATGGTCATGGACGAGGAATACGAGGCTTCCGCTTCCTCGACGGTGGAGCTGACTTCGGCGAAACGCAGGTTGGGATAGGTCTTCCCCAGCTCGTCGACTTTGGCGCGCACGGCGCGGCCGACGCCGACTTCGCTGGAGCCGCGCGTACGCGTGATGGCAAAACCGACAGCGGGCTTGCCGTCGAGCAAGGCCAGCTGGCGCTGCTCCGCGGCACCGTCGCGGATCTCGGCCAGGGCCGACAGCCTGACCTGGCGTCCGTCGGGCAGGGCGATGGGCATGTCGCGCAGCTGGCTGACCGCATCGACCGTGCCGACCGTGCGCACCACCTGTTCGTTGCCGCCCCAACTGGCCTTGCCGCCGGGCATTTCCACTTGTATGCGCGCCAGTTGCAGCGATACGGCGCCAGCGGTGATGCCGTGCGCTTCCAGTGCGCCGGGCTTCAGATCGATGCGCACTTCGCGGTCGACGCCGCCAGTGCGCTTGACCTGGCCGACGCCGGGCACGCTGAATAAGGCCTTGGTCACCGCATCGTCGACGAACCAGCTCAGCTCGTCCGGCTTGAGCGTATCCGACGCCACGGTGAAGCTGAGCATGGCGCCGCCGACCATGTTGACCTTGGCGACGACGGGTTCTTCGATGTCCTGCGGCAAGTCGATGCGGATGCGCGTGATGGCGTCGCGCACTTCGTCCAACGCTTCGTTCAGATCGCGGCCGAGTTCGAATTCGATGCGCGTGTTCGACACGCCTTCGTTGACCGTGGAAACCAGCTTGTCGATATCGGCCAGGCTGGCGACGGCGTCTTCGACCTTGCGCGTGACTTCGGTTTCCATCTGGCTGGGCGCGGCGCCGGGCAGGGTGACGGTGACCATCACCATTGGCAGGGAAATATCCGGGAAACGCGAGATGGCCAGGCTGCGGAAACCGGCCACGCCGGCGGCGCAGAGCAGGATGAACAGCAGGATCGACGGCAATGGTCGGCGTATGGCCCAGGCGGAGATATTGATGCTCATGGTGCGGCCGTCCCGCTCTGGGCCGGGACGATGCGTACGCGGTCGCCTTCGCTGAGGAAACCGGCACCGCGGGCGACTACCGCCTGGTCGGCGGCCAGGCCGCTGACGATCTCGATCTGGCTGCCGTCGACGCGGCCGATTTCCACGCGCTGGCGCGTCACGCGCTGCTGTTCGCCGACGCGGAACACATAGGAATGGCCGTCGCGCTGCACTACGGCGGCCAGGGGCAACAGCAGTGCAGGCGTTTCGCCCAGCAGCAGTTCGCCCTGGGCAAACATGCCGGCGCGCAGCTTGCCCGGATCGGCCAGGCTGGCGTAGACCACGCCGGTGCGGCTGGCGCTGTCCACGGCGGTGGCGATACGGCGCACGCGCGCCTGCGCCTGGCTGCCGTCGGGCGAGTTCACAATGACAGAAGTGCCTTCCTCTACCCGTATCAATTCGGCCTCGGGCAGGTTGCCGCGCCATTCCAGCCGGCTCTGGCGGATCAGGCGCAGCAGTTCCGCGCCGGAGGAGACCACCTGGCCGGGCTGCACGTCGCGGCGCGAGATGGCGCCGTCGTCGGGCGCACGCAGTTCGGCAAAGCTCAGGCGCAGCGCCACGGCTTCGCGCTGCGCCTTGGCCGAAGCGAGGCGCGCTGTTGCCTGGGTGGCTGCGCCCCACATTTCGTCGGCGTCGCGCGCGCTGATCAGGCCTTTTTCGCGCAGCGCGCCCATGCGCTGGTTGTTGCGCTGGGCCACGGCCAGCGCAGCCTCGGCCTCGGCCACGGCGGCATCGGCCTGGCGCTGGTCGGAGGCGAGCGTGCGCGTGTCAAGGCGCAGCAGTACCTGGCCTTTGCGCACGTTTTCGCCCACGTCCACCAGCACTTCGGCGACGCGCACGCCGGACAGTTCGACGCCGAGCAGCATTTCTTCCTGCGCGGCAATGGCGCCGGAGGCGACCAGGCGGCGCTGCAGTGCGCGCGCCTGCGGTTTGACCAGCTCGACGCTGAGGCTGGCGCTGCCGCCGTCATCGGCGGGTGCCGCCGCGGCTTTGGCAGTTTCGGGGTCCGATTTACAACCGCCCAGGGCGATCAGCCCGGCCAGGCACAGGGCCCAGGGCAGGCGGTGGTGCAGCAGATGCGTTGACATGGAATAGGCTCGATAGTGGAAATGGGTAATCCGGCGCCGATGGCTGCCTGGATGAATGACAGGGCTACCGTGCGACTGCGGCGCGACCCGCGCGCGGCGGCTTCAGGTGGCGAATTGCAGGCGGGCCAGCTCGGCATACAGGCCGTCCTGTCGCAGCAGTTCCTCGTGCCGGCCCTGGGCGACGATGCGGCCGCCGTCGAGCACGACAATGCGGTCGGCCTGTTGCACCGTGGCCAGGCGGTGGGCGATGACGATGGTGGTGCGGCCGCGCATGAGGTTGTCCAGCGCGCCCTGGATCGCCGCCTCGGACTGGGCGTCGAGATTGCTGGTGGCTTCGTCCAGCAGCAGGATGGGTGAGTCCTTGAGCAGCGCGCGGGCGATGGCGATGCGCTGCTGCTGGCCGCCGGACAGGCGCACGCCGCGCTCGCCCAGGTAGGTGGCGTAGCCTTCGTTCTGCGCACTAAGGAATTCGTGCGCCTCGGCAGCGCGGGCGGCGGCTTCGACCTGGGCGGCGCTGGCGTCGACACGGCCGAAGCGGATGTTGTCCTGCGCACTGGCGCCGAAGATGACGGTGTCCTGCGGCACCAGCGCGATCGCGCCGCGCAGCTCGGGCAGGGCCAGCGCGCGCAGGTCGCGGCCGTCGATGCGCACGCTGCCGGACTGCGGGTCGTAGAAGCGCAGCAACAATTGGAAAACGGTGCTTTTGCCGGCACCCGAGGGGCCGACCAGGGCGATCGTCTCGCCCGGCTGCACGCGCAGGCTGAAATCGTGCAGCGCGGCGGTGTCCGGGCGCGAGGGATAGCGGAATTCGACATGGTCGAACTCGATCGCGCCGCGCGCCGGCTGGTCCAGCGCCGCCGGCTGTGCCGGCGAGACGATCTGCGCCGGCGTGGCGATGAGTTCCATGATGCGTTCCAGCGCGCCGGAAGCACGCTGCACCTCGCCCCAGACTTCGGTCAGCGCACCGACCGAACCGCCGGCCATGACGGCGTACAGCACGAACTGGCTCAGGATGCCGGGCTTGATCTCGCCGGCCAGTACCGCCTTGGCGCCAACCCAGAGCACCAGCACGATGGCGCCGAATACCAGCAGTATGGCCAGCGCGGTGAGCGCGGCGCGCATGCCGATGCGGCGGCGAGCGCTGGAGATGCCACGATCGATCGCTTCGCCGTAGCGGCGCTTTTCGGTCGGCTCGCGGGCGTAGGCCTGTACCGCGTGCACGGCGTTGAGGGTTTCGTTGGCGACGGCGGACGCGTCGGCGATGCGGTCCTGGTTTTCCTTCGACAGTTTCTGCAGGCGGCGTCCGCCCAGCACCATCGGCAGGATCACCAGCGGAATGACCAGCGCGGCGTACGCCGCCAGGCGCGGGCTGGTCCAGACCAGGGCGACCGACGCGCCAACCATGGTCGCGGCGCTGCGTACTGCCACGGACAGGCTGGAGCCGACCACGATCTGCACCAGCTCGCTGTCGGCGGACAGGCGCGACGTGAGTTCGCCGACGCGGGTGCGTTCAAAGAAGGTCTGGTCCAGCGTAAGCAAATGGTTGTACAGGCGCTGGCGCAGCTTCGCGACGACGCGCTCGCCCAGCAGGGCGACGCAGTAGTAGCGCGCGGCGGTGGCGATGGCCAGAACCACGGCGACGCCGAACAGGGCGAGAAAACTGGCGTTGATGCTGGCGGCATTGGCGTCGGCAAAGCCGGCGTCGATCATGTGGCGTACGGCCACCGGCAGCGACAGGGTGGCCGCCGAGGAAATCACCAGGAACACGATCCAGCCTGCTACCAGCCCGTTCTGGCCGCGCAGCAGCGGCAGGATCAGGCGTAGCGAGCCCAGGCTGCGGCGCGGCGTTGCAGGTGCGGTGTCGGTCATCGCGGAGAATCCATTCCTGGGGCCGACACGGTCGGCGAGCTAGCGGGCGGGACAGAGCCTGATGGTCATGGAGACGGTAGCAGCGGATTCAATCGCTGCGTTTCAACTGGCTGCGGCCGCGGGTGAGATCGGCCAGCCAGAGGCGCAGCGACTCTATGCGAGGATCGGGCAAGGCAAGGCGAAGACGCGCCCCGTCGCTGAGGAAGTGTTCATCCAGGCAGTCTGCCTCGAACTCGTTTAAGCGCGCTTTAAGCAGGGCGAGGTGGGCGAAGGGCAGGTCGAACTCCACCGCAGACTTCTGCACCAGCGGCGTGCGCTCGGCCTGGCGCAGGCATTCGGCGGCAACACCGCCATAGGCGCGGATCAGTCCGCCGGCACCGAGCTTGATGCCACCGTACCAGCGCGTCACCACCAGCATCACCTGGTCGAAGCCCTGGCCGTCGATGGCCTGCAGTATCGGTTTGCCAGCGGTGCCGGCCGGTTCGCCGTCGTCGGAAAAGCGGTATTGCTGGCCGATGCGGTAAGCCCAGCAATGATGGGTGGCCGGAGTCTTGGCGATCTGTTCCAGCCAGGCCAGCGCCTCGGCCGGTGCGGCGACGGCACTGGCCTGACAGAGGAAGCGGCTTTTCTTGATGTCGAGCAGCGCCTGCGCCGGTTGCGCAAGCGCGCATAGCGCGGTGGTCATGCGCGGATTATCGGCGATGCGACGCGCGTCTGCGGCGGGTAGTGCCGGCGCGAGTCGCCGTGCTGCTCAGCGCAGGTCGCGCAGGTCTTGCGGCAGGGCGAATTGCGGATGCTTGCGCTTGAACAGGTCGAGGTTCTCCAGCGCTTCCTCGCGCTGGTTGTCGCGCAGCAGGCTGCGGATGGCGATGACCCAGTCGGCCGGCGCCAGCTTGGCATTGCGCTGCAGCGCAGCCGAGCGGTTCATGCTGCCGGCACCGGCGGCGGCGCTTTCCGCGGCCGGCCGGGGAGCACGGGCGGCGGGCTTGGCGGCGGCAGGCTGGACCTTGCCGTCGTCGCCGGCGTTGAGGCCGTATTCGTCCCGGCGCGAGCCGGAAGCCAGGGCGGCCTTGCGCTCGACCGAGTTGTAGTCGCGTACTTCGCGATCGGCGAACGGTTCCGGCTGTTGCGGACTGGCAGCATCTTTTGCTTTGGCCAGTTCGCGCTTGTCGGCGCTTTGCGCCTGGGCTTCGAGCAGGCGCGCGTCCAGGGCCTGGTCGACAGGCATAGGTTTCGCCGCCGTGACCGCTGCGGCTGCTTCGAACTCGGCAGTTTCGCCCTTGGACAGTTCGTCTGCCTTGACGACTTCGACGCTACGGCGCAGCGGCGCGGTCGAGGCGCGGCTGCGCGCTGCGGCGGCTGGCGGTGATGGTGGCGGTGGTGCGGGCATCGACGCAGCGGGCGGCGGTGTTGCTGGCGGCGACGCCGCGAGATTGGCGGACGCGACTGCCGCTTCGGCGGGCGGCAGCGCCACGGCAGGCAGCGGCTCGGGCGTGGTGATGGCGGTGATGGGAATGACGTCGCGCTCGGCCTGGGCGGTGCTGGCCGGCGCACGCAGCGCTTCGGCCGGTCCCTGCTGCATGCCTTGCATCTGCCAGGCAATACCGGCGGCGAGTACAAGTCCGGCAGCACTGCTCAGGCCTACCAGCCACCAGGGGCGGCGATGGCGCTGGTTGGCATGGCGCAGGGCGTTGACGCGTTGCGGTTCCACAGCGGTGCGGGCCAGGTTGAGCACGGCTGCATCGAGCTTGGCATCGGGCTCGGCCTGGGGCAGGCGCCGGTACAGGCGTGCCAGTTCCGATTCCTCGCCGGCGAGGAAGGCTTCGAATTCGCGCTCGTGGTGGTTTCTCTGTGTCATTCGGCAAACCTTGCGCGGATCTTCGCGAACGCATAGCGCAGACGCGATTTCACCGTTTCCTGTCCAGCTCCGGTTACTTCGGCGATTTCTTCCAGCCCGAGTCCGTTCTCCATGCGCAGCACGAACGCGGTACGTTGCTCGTCGGGCAGGTCTTCCAGCGCCAGCTGCAGGCGGCGCCGCTGCTCGAATTCGCTCAGGACCCGGTCCGGCCGCTCCGCCTCGGGCGCATCCAGCTGGCGGAATACCAGTTCGGTTTCCTCGGCCCCGGCATGGGGTCTATGGCGGCGCAGCAGGTCGATCGCAAGGTTGTGCGCGATCTGCAGCAGCCAGGTGGTGAATTTGGCCTCGGGCCGGTAGCGCTCGCGTGCCACGATGACGCGGCTCCAGGTTTCCTGGAACAGCTCGTCGGCACTGGCGCGTTCGCGGCAGTGGCGCAGCAGGAAGCGGTACAGGGTGCCTCGATGGCGCGTGTACAGGGCTTCGAACGCGTGCGCGTCGCCGCGGCCATAGGCCAGCATCAATTCTTCGTCCGTACACTCCTCCCTCATGGGGCCGCAGGGTAAGCGATCACTGCAACAACGTCATCCGTCCGGGAAACAGTGAGCGACTCGGAATTTGCTTTTGATGCGCAAGCCCCTCGATCCGAGGGATGGCCCCACCCCTGCAGCGCAAGGGTTTGGCCCGGTGGCGGTGCAAGCAGCCGCGGCGACAATGGTCATGCCGGGATACTTGTGCAGGCCTTCCTTGGCCCGGGGAGCTGCAACGGCGTCTGTGCAGGCGCGGGGTTTGACGCCATCGCGACCTTGTCCGCCTGATACTCTGCTAGGTAGCCGGCCGGCGCTGTACCCGCGCCAGCTGTGCTCGCCTTATCTCTCTTCTCAACACGGATGCTGATCATGGCCCCTACCGAAAAGTCGTCCATGCGCAAGGCTGCGCCTGCGCCGGAAGCCGATAGCCTTGAAGCCGATGTCGAAGCGGTGATCGAGGCGGCGGTAACGCCGTCGCCCGCCGAGGCCATCCACGAATTGCGCGACAGCGTAGGCCGGGCCTGGTCGGAGGCGCGCGACAGCGTCAGCGGCCTGGGCGTGAAGCTGGGCCAGCGCGCGCGCAACGTGCGCGACGAAACGCGCCAGGCCGCCAGCGATACGCGCGAGTCCTTCGACGATGCGGTCAGCGAAATGGGCGAGCTTGGCGAGGAAATTGCCGAAGACGCGATGGAACTGGGCCGTTCCATCGGCGTGAGCGTGTCGCAGTTCGTACGCCGCCATCCGGTGCGTTCGGTCGCGATTGCCGCGGTGGCCGGTGCCCTCGCCGCGCATCTGCTGCGCCGGCGCCGCTGAACATGGACGAGACAGCCGCAGGCGACGACGCTCCGCGCCGCCGCCGTCGGCGCTTGCCTGCAGGCCTGTTCGGCCGGCTGGGCCGCTGGTTCGTGCTGGGCACGGAGGTGCGCGATGCAGCAATCGCCTTGTTGCGTGCCGAAGCGCGCCTGGCGCGGGCGGCGCTGCCGCTGTTGCTGCTCTGGCTGGGTATTGTCTGTATTGCCGGCGTGTTGTTTCTGGCCACGTTGTGGGGCGGTGCCATGTTGCTGCTGTACCGCTGGACCGGATCGATAGCAGCGGCGCTGTTATGGCTGGGCGCGGGCAGTGCAGTCTTGCTGGCGCTGGCCGGCTGGTATCTGCGCCAGATGCTGCGCGCCGCGAGTTTTGTCGAGTCGCGCCGGCGTGTCGTGCAATGGCTGGAAAGGAGCGAGCCGCATGATGGGGATAAGCAAGCTGCAGCACCAGGTGAATGATTCGGCACTGCGCCTGGACAAGGCGCTGGTCGAAGTCGGTGGCGAAGCGAACAAGGTGAAACGCACGGCGCGCGTGTTGCCGGCCGGGCTGCTGCTCGGCCTCGGCGTGGCCGGCGGCTTCCTGCTGATGGTGATGCCCAAGCATCTTCGGGGCAGCGTGCTGCTTAGCCTGGGCAAGTTTGCCCTGAACCGGCTGTTGCCGCTGCTGTCCGAGCTGCGCCAATGAACGAACCGCGCTGGTGGCGCATGCGCTGGCATTGGGTCGAACCCCAGGCAGGAGAAACGACTGCCGCGCTGGACGAGGAAGCGCGCCTGGGTGCGAACCACCAGCAGCGCCAGATAGCTTCGCTGCGGCTGACCCTGGTCTGGCTGTCGCTGCTGGCGACGGTTACGGTGATGTACCTGGCCAAGGCACTGCTGGTGCCGGTGCTGCTGGCGGTATTCCTGGCGCTGTCGCTGAATCCGCTGGTGGCCAGTCTGTCGCGGCGCTGGCTGCCGCGCGCGCTGATCGCTTTCCTCGTCATGTTTGCCGGTACTGCCGTGGTTGCGCTGGTTGCGGTCGCGGTAGTCGAGCCGGCGCGGCATTGGATAGAACGCGCGCCCGAGGCGGCGCGCCTGCTTACGCCGCGCATGCGCGCGGTAACCCAGCAGATCGAGGCGGCCGGGCGTGCTACCCGGTCGATGATGGGCACGCGCAACGCCAGCCCGGATGCCGAGCCGCCAGTGCTGATCGACATATGGGGCACGGTGGCGGCGGCGCCGCGTCTGGTGGTTGCGCTATTCAGTGTTTTTTTACTTATTTATTTTTTCCTTGTGTACGGCGAGGCACTGCTGCGCCGTGGCGTCAGCCTGACTTCGTCGCAGGCTTCACGGCGCAATGCGGTCGACATCGTGCGGGTGATGCAGCACGAGATTTCGCGCTACCTGTTCACCACCACCGCCATCAATACTCTGGTCGGCATCGGCGCCACGGCGATCGCGTTCGGCGCCGGCATTCCCGATCCGCTGCTCTGGGGCGTTATTGCCTTATTGCTGAATTTCATTCCCTATTTCGGCCCGCTGTGCATGACCTTGCTGTTTGCGGTGCTGGGCCTGCTGAGCTTTGCCAAGCTCGGTCCGGCGCTGACGCCGGCCGGTCTGTTCGCCAGCCTGGTCATCGTCGAAGGCCAGTTCCTCACGCCGCTGGTGCTGGGGCGACGCCTGCAAATCAATCCGCTGATGATCCTGCTCTGGCTGATGCTGCTGGGCTGGCTCTGGGGGGCGATCGGCATCGTCATCGCGGTGCCGCTGCTGGTGGCGCTGAAGATCGTGGCGCAGCGGGTGGAAGGCTGGGATTGGTTCGCCCGGCTGGTCGGCTGAGGCTGGGGCACCAGCTCCCTGGCGCGCGGAGGCGGCCCGGCTGGCATGCTACCATCGGCGTTCATTTGGCCGTCCAAACGGATAGACGATGCAGATCCAGACCAAGCTGCCCAAGGTAGGCACCACCATCTTCACGGTGATGAGCCAACTGGCCCAGCAGCACAATGCGGTGAACCTCGGCCAGGGCTTTCCGGATTTCGACGGTCCGCAATCGCTGCGCGATGCGCTGGCCGCGGCGATGAACAGCGGCAAGAACCAGTACGCGCCGATGACCGGCATCGCGCCGCTGCGCGAACAGATCGCTGCCAAGACCGAAGCGCTTTACGGGCGCAAGGTCAATGCCGATGCGGAAGTGACGGTGACGTCAGGCGCGACCGAGG
This sequence comes from Tahibacter aquaticus, assembly GCF_004363655.1. GTDB lineage: Bacteria > Pseudomonadota > Gammaproteobacteria > Xanthomonadales > Rhodanobacteraceae > Tahibacter > Tahibacter aquaticus. The sequence goes on along the minus strand of NZ_SNZH01000012.1, from coordinate 69,182 downwards.
CCATCTTCGCGGCCATCGCCGCGGTGGTGTGTCCCGGCGACGAAGTGATCGTGCTCGATCCCTGCTACGACTGCTACGAACCGGCGATCGATCTGGTCGGCGGACGTGCGGTGCATATTCCGCTGACGCTGCCCGATTTTTCCGTCGACTGGCAGCGCGTCAAGGACGCAGTGACGCCGATGACGCGCGTGATCATGGTGAATACGCCGCACAACCCTTCCGGCGCCGTATTCAGTGCGGCCGATCTGGATACGCTGGCGGAAATCACCCGCGGCACGCAAATCCTGGTCATCTCCGACGAAGTCTACGAGCACATCGTGTTCGACGACCTGCCGCACCAGAGCGCACTGCGCCATGCGGAACTGGCCGAACGCAGCTTCGTCGTCTCCTCTTTCGGCAAGACCTACCACTGCACCGGCTGGAAGGTCGGCTATTGCATCGCACCGCGCGCACTGAGTGCAGAATTTCGCAAAGTACACCAGTACCTGACCTTCTGTACTTTCGGTCCGGCGCAGTGGGCGTTTGCCGACGTGCTGGCCAATGATCCGCAGCATTACCTCGATCTGCCGGCGTTCTACCAGCACAAGCGCGACCGCTTCCGCGAGCTGCTGGCACCGACCAAATTCCAGCTGCTGCCGGTAAGCGGTGCCTATTTCCAGCTGGTCGACTATACCGCGCTGAGCGACAAGGACGACCTGGGTTTCTGCGAATGGCTGGTGCGCGAAGCCGGTGTCGCGGCGATTCCGGTGTCGGCCTTCTACGAGACTGCACCGGATGCGCGAATCATCCGCTTCTGCTTCGCCAAGAGCGATGCCACCCTTGCCGCAGCGGCCGAGCGCCTGGCCAAGCTTTGAATTTTCGAGTGAATTTTCACTGATCCGGACCTGCTCATGAGCGAATCCAAACAAGCGCTGCGCGTCTCCGTCGTGCAAGGCGATACGCGCTGGCACGACGCCGCGGCCAACCGCGACTACTACGGCGAAAAGGTGCTGGCGCTGAAAGGGCAGAGCGACCTGATCGTACTGCCGGAAACCTTCACCAGCGGCTTCACCAACGAAACCCTGGGCAATGCCGAGGACATGGACGGCGACAGCCTGAAATGGCTCAGGACGATCGCAGCCCAGGCCGATGCCGTGGTAACCGGCAGCCTGGTCACGCGGGTCGGCGACAAATGCGTCAACCGGCTGGTGTGGATGCGACCCGACGGCAGCTTCGAGCTGTACGACAAGCGCCACCTCTTCCGCATGGCACGCGAGCACGAGCGCTACGCCGGTGGCGATACGCGCCTGATCGTCGAGCTGAAGGGTTGGCGCATCTGTCCGCTGATCTGCTACGACCTGCGTTTCCCGGTGTGGATACGCAATCGCTACGGCAACAGCGTGGCCGGGCGTTTCGACTACGACCTGGTGCTGTTCGTGGCGAACTGGCCCAGCCCGCGCCGCTACGCCTGGCAGACCTTGCTGCGCGCGCGCGCGATCGAGAACCTGAGCTATTGCATCGGCGTCAATCGCGTCGGCACTGACGGCAATGGCCTGAGCTATGCAGGCGACAGTGTGGTGCTGGATTTTCTCGGCCAGCCGCTGGTGGAACTGGGCGCCAGCGAACTCACCGCGACCGCCACGCTGGACCCGGCTGCGCTGGACGCGCATCGGGAACGCTTTCCCGCCTGGATGGATGCGGACGCGTTCGAGTTGGTGCAGTAAGGATAACTGCGTAGCCGCGACCACCGCGGCGGCAGCGCCAATTGGAACGGTTTTGACGAACCCAAAAGGAAGGCCGCCAGGAGGCGGCCTTTTTTACGCTGCCGGCAAGCCAGCACTGCATTTGCTGCTTACGGTTCGAAGCTGTTGCGGAAGATCTGGTCCACGGGGGCGGCTGAGCAGCCCTGTACCTTGACGTCGTCGACGTACCAGCCATGCGGCGCCAGGCCGACGCTGCTGTCGGAGGAGACGCGGAAGCGGAAGCGCACGGTCTGGCCGGCGTAGCTGTTCAGATCGACCACCGACTTCTTGTAGGCGCGTGCGCCACACCAGGCTTGCAGGCCGTTGCCCGGACCGTCGTTGAGCGCACCGGTATACGGGTCGGTCAGCAACTGCGCGTTCGGTACCTGGGTCCAGCTGGAGCCATCGTTGGTGGAGACTTCGAGAAGGCCGCCATCCCAGCAGCCGCCGGCCGTGCGCGGTTCCAGATTGAGGTCGCTCTGGAAGCTCAGGGTAAGCGGCGACTGGCCGGCCGGCAGGGTGATGGCCGGCGAGATCAGGCGCTGGTCGCTGGTGCTGGCGAGGTCGGCCGCGAGCCACGACTTGGTCGGCGAGAACGGCCGTGCCGTGCTGACTGCCCAGGTCGAGGCACCGGTGCTGCCGGTGGTGGCCCAGGTGCTCATGTCGCCCTCGATGTCGTTGCTGAACACGAGGTTCGGCGTCTGCGTGTCAGCGCAATCGCCTGGTGCCGGCGCGGTCTTGAAGGTGAACACGGGGGCGTTGGCGCTGGTGCCGCAGATATTGGCCGCACGTACGCGCCAGTAGTAGCGCGTGTTGCTGTTGAGCGCTGGCGCGACAGTCACTGAGCTCGCCGTACCGATCACGTTCTGGGTGAAGACGATGGCGCCGAAGGCTGCATCGGTCGCCACTTCCACCGTGTAGTTCCTGGTCTGGGCCGAGGCCGACCAGCTCAGGGTGGGGGTTGCAGCAACCAGGGTGGCATTGTCGGCCGGCGCGGTCAGGGCCGGCACAGCCGGCGTCACGGTCGCCAGTACAAGACTCAGCGGCAAGCTCTGGTTGCCGCTGGCCGAGCTGGCATCGACGTTCATGACGTAGCTTCCCGCCGCTGCGCTGCCCGGCGCGAACGTCGCGGTCGCGGAATTGCCCGGCACGACGCTGGCCGGGGACACGTTGAGTGTGGCGCCGGCCGGTACGTTGCTGGTGGTCAGGGCGACCGGGGTGTTATAGCCCAGGATGCTGCCGACATTGATCGTAGATGCCGCGCCGGCGGGCGCACACACTTCCATGGCGCTGGGTGTGGCGGCGAGGCTGTAGTTCGACACCAGCGAGCAGTTATCGCAGATCAGGGCGAAATCCTGGTCGGTTGCGTCGCCCGTGCCGGGCACGCCGTCGCCGGGCAGGGCGGTGGCGCGCACCCGGACCGTGAGCGAGCCGCTCGTGCCGGCCGGCAGGAACACATTTTCCAGGTTGTTCTTCGCGTCTGCCGTGCCGCCAGTGGTGGAGACTCCGGCAGCCATCACGTTGCCTTTGTACAGATTGGCGCCATTGTCGACTTCGAGATCGAGATCGTTGACGAGCGCCGGGCTGGCGCCGACCGCGCCGGGAGCATCGGTCCAGGCCAGGCTGATGCGTACTGGCCTGGTCGGATCGGAAATGCCGACCGAGAGCACGTGCGCATCGCCGGCGTTGTCGAGAATTACCGTCTGGTCGAGCATCTGCCGCGGCACCCCGCCGCCCGTGGTGCGCGGCAGGTTGATGCGACCCCAGCCTTCGTTGTTGTTCGGTACGTCGGCGGCGGTCATGTCGATCGCGCCGTTGATGAGTAGCGCCTTGGCCATGGCCGGGCTGAACGTCGCGCCGGCGTGGTTGCCGCGCCACCACTGGGCCAGGATGGCGAGAGTGCCGGAGACCTGGGGCGCAGCCATGCTGGTGCCGCTGCAATTGGAGTAGTAGCCGTTGGTGCCCGCGATGGGCGTGCCGCACTGGGTGGCGCCCGCGCGGCGGCGGGTCGAGGCAATGGTCTCGCCCGGTGCGGCGATGGTCGGCAGCACGCGGCCGTCGAGTGCGGGGCCGCGGCTGGAGAAGCCCGACACGTTGCCGATGGCGCCGGCGCGGAAATTCAGCGACGACGCGGTCGTGATCGGGTTCTTCGCCTCCTTCGGCGCGGTGATCGTGCTTGCGCCCGGGCCGCCGTTGCCGGCCGAGAATGCGATGATGAACGGCTGGTTGCCGGCTGCATCGAAGTCGCCGTCGCGAATCATCATGTCGAACGTGCGCTCGCTGGCCTGGTAGCCGTGCGGCGCTGGTTCGCCCGTATGCCAGCTCGCATTCATGCCGATTGCGTTGCCGCTCAGCGAAGTCTTGGACAGGCTCTGCCAGCCACCGTCCGGCGGCCAGGCCGCGCCGGTGCACACGGCGTAGATCGATGCGCCGGTCGCCAGGCCCTGGCCGTAACGGAAGCCGTTGGCATCGTCTTCGTCGACGGTGGCGTCGCCGCCGTCGCCGATCGCCATGCCGGCGATGATGCCGGCCACATGCGTTCCGTGGCCGCCGCCGGCTTCGTCGTCGCCGTTCGGCGCGGCGCAGCCCGGATAGCTGAAGCCGCCGACGATGCGCGGTGACAGATCCGGATGGCCGAGATCGACGCCTGTATCCACGACCGCCCAGGTCGCGCCGTTGCCGTTGAAGCCGAAACCGGCGAGCCAGGGCACGTAGCCGGTCTGCGGCTGGTTGGCGGCGTTGTAGTTGCCGGCCACGATCTGCGCGGCCATTTCGTCTTCATAGCGGATGGTCGGACTGGCATAGGCCAGCGCGAGCACCTGCGGCAGCCGCGCGATATCGGCCAGCCTGTCCGCGTCGACCTCGATCCAGGCGTCGAAGAAGGCCTTGTCGGGCTGCGCCGGAGCGTGGGTCAATACCCGGGCGCCCAGTTTTTCCAGTGCGCCGACGACGCCGGCGACATCGCCATTGTTATAGAAATGCACATCGACGTTGGCAATGCGTCCGCGCCGTCCGTGCAGGTCCGGATTGATCTTGTAGTCGGCGAGGAAGCCGCCCTGCCAGCGCACGTGCGGCAGGCTGACGGTTTCCGCGACATTGTCGATCAGGCCCCAGACCAGATAGGTTTCGCCGGGGTAGTACTGCAGAACGCGCAGGCCACGTTGTTGCAGCGCCTCGCGCCAGGAATCCTTGATCGGGGCGTCGAACTGCACCAGGTGCAGGCCTTCGCCGGCAGTGGTGGTCGGGAAGAATCCGTTGCCGATGCGCGCCGGATCCTGCAGCGGATCGAAGTCGACCTGGTTGAAGCGGATGCGGCCGGCGTCGGCGAGGATGCGGGCGCGGTCGGTGCTGGCGACCAGCTTGTCTGCGTCGGCGCGGCTCAGCTCGAGGATCTGGAAACTGGCATAGGCCTCGCGCTTGAGCGGCGTGATCGACAGGGCCTCGAGGCTGTTGCGGGCAGCATGATCGAGTCGGACACGTACGCTATCGGCGGCAAGAGCGGTGACGCTGCTGCCAATCAATGCGGCGAGCAGGGCGATATACAGGGGTTTGCGCATTTAGGTCATCCCGGGCAAGGGCAGGTGGATGAATGTCGCGGCGCGCAATGGCCTGCGCATCAGCTTCCTTGGTCTGCCGGACGGGCCGCTGCTCCGCCGCCTGTGCCTCGGGGTGAAGCACTGCTTCAGTCGCCCGGCAGACTGGCATCGACTCTAGGAGGATGCGGGTAGGCCAGGGGCGACCATACGTTGGTTGGCTTATGCGTTTCGTGCCAACAGAATGTACATTCTGGAATGTTTGCGCAGTGAGTGCGCATGCGTACGTCATTTTGAAGACGTGTGGTTTATAGAAAATTGGATTATTTACGCATCTAAAAAAAAGCCGCCCGGAGGCGGCCTTTTTTTACGCTGCCGGCAAGCCGGCACTGCATTTGCTGCTTACGGTTCGAAGCCGTTGCGGAAGATCTGGTCGACCGGGGCGGCCGAGCAGCCCTGTACCTTGACGTCGTCCACGTACCAGCCGTGCGGCGTAAGGCCGACGCTGCTGTCAGAGGAGACGCGGAAGCGGAAGCGCACGGTCTGCCCGGCATAGCTGTTCAGGTCGACCACCGACTTCTTGTAGGCACGCGTACCGCACCAGGCCTGCAGGCCGTTGCCCGGACCGTCGTTGAGCGCGCCGGTATACGGATCGGTCAGCAACTGGGCGTTCGGCACCTGGGTCCAGCTGGTGCCGTTGTTGGTGGAGATTTCCAGCAGGCCGCCATCCCAGCAGCCGCCGGCCGTGCGCGGTTCCAGATTGAGGTCGCTCTGGAAGCTCAGGGTCAGCGGCGACTGGCCGGCCGGCAGGACAACTGCCGGCGAGATCAGCAGCTGGTTGCTGGTGGTGGCCAGGTCGACAGCCAGCCAGGACTTGGTCGGCGAGAGCGGACGTGCCGAGCTGACTGCCCAGGTCGAGGCACCGGTGCTGCCGGTGGTGGCCCAGGTGCTCATGTCGCCTTCGATGTCGTTGCTGAACACCACGTTCGGCGTCTGTGCATCGTCGCAATCGCCCGGTGCCGGCGCGGTCTTGAAGGTGAACACCGGAGCATTGTTGCTGGTGCCGCAGACGTTGGCGGCACGTACACGCCAGTAGTAGCGCGTGTTGCTGTTGAGTGCCGGGGCGACTGCCACCGAGTTCGCGGTACCGACCACGTTCTGGGTGAAGACGATGGCGCTGAAGCCTGCATCGGTCGCCACTTCCACCGTGTAGTTCTTGGTCTGGGCCGAAGCCGACCAGCTCAGGGTGGGGTTCAGGGCCACTAGGGTGGCGTTGTCGGCGGGTGCGGTCAGCGTCGGCACGGCCGGCGTCAGTGTTGCCAGCACCAGGCTCAGCGGCAGGGTCTGGTTGCCGCTGGCTGAACTCGCATCGACGTTCATGCTGTAGCTGCCTGCAGCCGCGCTACCCGGGACGAAGGTGGCCGTGGCCGAATTGCCCGGTACGACGCTGGACGGCGACACGTTGAGCGTGGCGCCGGCGGGTACGTTGCTGGTGGTCAGGGCGACCGGAGTGGTATAGCCCAGGATGCTGCCGACGTTGACCGTGAAAGCCGTCGAACCCGGCGAGCACAGTTCCACCGAGCCGGGCGTGGCGAGCAGGCTGTAGTTCGGCGTCAGCGCGCAGTTGTCGCAGATCAGGGCGAAGTCCTGGTCGGTCGCGTCGCCGGTGGCGGGAATGCCGTTGCCGGGCAGGGTGGTTGCGCGAACCGTGACCATGAGCGAGCCGCTGGCACCGGCGGGCAGGAATACATTCTCCACATTGTTCTTCGCATCGGCGGTTCCGCCGGTGGTGGAGATGCCTGCCGTGAGTACGTTGCCCTTGTAGGTGTTGGCGCCGTTGGTCACTTCCAGGTCGAGATTGTTGACCAGGGCCGGGTTGGCACCGACCGCGCCGGGCGCGTCGGTCCAGGCCAGGGTGATGCGCACGGGCTTGGTCGGATCGGCAATGCCGGCCGAGACGATATGGCTTTCGCCAGCGTTGTCCAGCACTACGGTCTGGTCGACCATATGGCGCGGCGAGGCACCGCCGACGCTGCGCGGCAGGTTGATGCGGCCCCAGCCTTCGTTGTTGTTCGGCACGTCGGCGCTGGCGCCGATGTCGATGGCGCCGTTGACCAGCAGGGCCTTGGCCATGGCCGGGCTGGGCGTCGCGCCGCTGTGGTTGGAACGCCACCATTCGGTCAGCACCGCGACTGCGCCGGCAGTATGCGGCGAGGCCATGCTGGTGCCGCTGCACATCGCGTAGTGGCTGGCTGTGCCGCTGATGGCCGTGGCACAGGCGGTGCCGCCGGCGCGACGCATGGTCGAGGCGATCTGCTCGCCCGGCGAAGCGACGTTCGGCAGCACGCGGCCGTCGACCGCAGGGCCGCGGCTGGAGAAGCTGGCGATGTCGTTGATCGCACCGACGCGGAAGTTGCGCGAGGCGGCGGTGATGATCGGATTTTTCGCTTCCTTGGGCGCGGTCAGCGTGTTCGGATTCGGGCCGGAATTGCCGGCGGAGAACGCAATGATGTACGGCTGGCTGCCGGCGGTATCGAAATCGCCGTCGCGCACCATGGTGTCGAAGGTACGTTCACTGGCCTGATAGCCGTGGTTGGCACCTTCGCCGGTAGTCCAGCTGGCATTGGTGCCGATGGCATTGCCGGCGATGCCGCGCTTGGACAGTTCCTGCCAGCCCGCGGCCGGCGGCCACGGCGCACCGCAGTCGACGGTTGCCATGGCGTAGATCTGCGCGCCCTTGGCCACGCCCAGGCCGTAGTAGAAGCCGGCCGCATCGGTTTCTGCGACGCTGCCGCCGGGACCGTCGCCCAGGCCCTGGCCGGCGATGATGCCGGCCACGTGGGTACCGTGGCCACCGTTGGAATTATCGTCGCCACCGGCCGGGCTGGAGCAGCCGGGGAAGGTATAGCCGCCGACGATGCGCGCCTGCAGGTCCGGATGGGTCAGGTCCACGCCCGAGTCGGTCACGCCCATGATCACGCCGGCGCCGCTATAGCCGAAGGTGGTCAGCCAGGGCGAATAGCCGAGCTGCGGCTGGTTCGAGGCGTTGTAGTTGCCGGCCACGATCTGGTCGGACATTTCGTCTTCGAAAAAGCCGCGCGGGCTGGCATAGGCCACCGCGACGACTTGCGGCAGCGCGGCCAGCTGGCCGAGCTTGTCGGCGTCGACCTGGATCCACGCGTCGAAGAAGGCTTTGTCCGGCTGCGCCGGCGCATGCGTCAGCACGGTGGCGCCCAGCTTTTCCAGCTCGCCGATCAGGCCGGTGACATTGCCATCATTGTAGAAATGCACATCGATATTGCGGATGCGGCCGTTGTAGCGGCTCAGTTCCGGATTGATCTTGAAGCTGTCGAGGAAACCGCCCTGCCAGCGCACATGCGGCATGGCGACAGTTTCGGCGACGCTGTCCATGCGGCCCCAGACCAGGAAAGCTTCGCCCGGATAGTACTGCAGCACGCGCAGTCCGCGCGCTTCCAGCTCGTCGCGCCAGGCTTGCTTGATCGGTGCATCGAATTGCACCAGATGCAGGCCGTAGCCATCGCTGGTGGTCGGGAAGAAGCCGGCGCGGGACTGGGCCGGATTGCGCAGCGGATCGAAGTCGACCTGGTTGAAGCGGATGCGGCCTGCATCCTCGATCACACTGGCCTGTTTCGTTTGAGCCAGCAGTTTCTGCGCGTCGGCGGCGGTGAGTTCCAGCACCTGGAAGCTGCCGTAGCCCTCGCGGCTGAGCGGAGCAATGGAGAGGGCCTCAAGCACTGAGCCGGCGGAATGGTCCAGACGCACGCGGACGGTGTCGGCGGCATGGGCCAGGGCGCTGCCGCCAAGCAAGGCAGCGAGAGCGAGATACAACGGTTTACGCATGATGACTCCCCAAGATTGAATCAGCAGATGAGCATTTGCTGTTCCTGCCCGCGACGACGCGCAACTCGCCGTAGCTGCCTCCCTGGCCGGGCAGGAATGGATCGGCTGACAAGGGCTGCTACAGGTGCAGCCGCATGCAGACCGACTGACCTCCCATACCGGTGCGTCCCTGTCGCACCGTTCGGGTCCGTGTGCAGGAGGTCATCGCCGACTATAGGACAAGATTCGACGGGCGCCTACGGCGGCGCACGGTGGGTGCCTGGAGTGGCGGCGGAGGCGTTTGCCGGGCAGGCGACGGGCTCGCACGGTATTGCCGCTGCGCCCGCAGCAGGGCGGTAGTTGCGGCGCAGTACGGGCTCAGCCGGGCGGACGGTCCCAGTACGGTTCCGGGCCGAAGCGCTCGACCAGGAAATCGATCAGGCTGCGCGTCTTGGCAGGTACCGTGCGGCCGGCGGCATAGACCGCATGCACGGCGATGTCGGGAATCTGCCAACTCGGCAATACCGGTACCAGCTCGCCGCGATGCAGGCGTTGCCAGACCAGAAAGCTCGGCGACAGGCAGATGCCCAGGCCGGCGATGGCCGCCGAAGCGATCACGTCGCCGTTGTTGACGCGCAATGTGCCGTTGAGATTGACCGTATGCCGCTCGTTGCCACGCACCAGCACGATCTCGTCGCGGCGTGCGGCCAGGGTATAGCTGAGGAAGTTATGTGTGGCCAGATCCTGCGGCTGCTGCGGCTGGCCGGCGCGGGCCAGATAGGCCGGACTGGCCACCAGCAACAGGCGGCAAGGTGCAATGCGCCGCGCCACGAGGCTGGAGTCGGCCAGCCGCGCGATGCGGATGGCCATGTCGAAACCTTCTTCGACGAGGTCGACCTGGCGGTCGTTGAGATTTAGCTCCAGCTCGATGCGCGGGTGGCGCTGCTGGAATTCGGCGATCGCGCTGCCGAGGTGATGGATGGCGAAGGACATCGGCGCTGAGACCCGCAGACGTCCGCGCGGGTCGGCCTGCAATTCTGAGGCGACGGCTTCGGCTTCGTTGAGCGCGCCGAGTATCTCACTCACGCGCTGGTAGTAGCGCTCGCCCGCTTCGGTCAGGCTGAGCTTGCGCGTGGTGCGATGCAGCAGGCGAACGCCGAGTTGTTCTTCCAGCGATTGCACCAGTTTGCTGGCCAGTGCGCGCGAGATTTCCATCTGGTCGGCGGCGGCCGTATAGCTGCCTGCGTCGACGACGCGGACAAACAACTGCATGGCCTGCAGCTTGTCCATTCAGAGGATTTCCAGCGCGCGTTGCGGCGGCCGCGCGATCAGCGCGCGTTCGCCGCAGACGATGACCGGGCGCTGCATCAGCTGCGGGTGGAGCACAAGAGTGGCCACGATGTCGATCGGGCTGCTGTCGCTGGCGATGCCGAGCGCGGCTAATTCGCTTTCGTCCCGGCGCAGCAACGCGGGCGCTTCGTCGCCCAGCAGGTGCAACAGCCGCGCCAGGGTGGCGGCATCGGGCGGCTGTCGCTGGTAGTCGATCAGTTGCGCTGCGATGCCACGGGCGGCGAGCCATTCCAGCAGCGCGCGGCATTTGGAGCAGTGCGGGTTGTAATAGACAGTGCAGTCGCTCATGCGGTACGCAGGCGTAGGAACAGCCGACACTGTGCCGTCACGCTGCGCCCGCGGCAAGCGGGAAAGGGCCGCCGGCTGGCGGCGTGGCTCAGGCGGCGATGCCGGCGGCCGGATTCAGCCGCAGCGCGCGGCGTGCCTGGTCCAGTTCGCGCCGGATCACCAGCCTTTCGGCATCGGCGCGCCCGGCGCAGCTGCCCAGCACGTTGCCGTGCTGCGGACAAAGCACTTCGTACCAGCTGGCGCGCACGGTACCCAGGTGATCGCGTTCGTCGATGCGCTCGATCGCGTAACCGAGTACACGTGTTTCCAAAGTGCGCAAAGTGCGCATAGCAGATCTCCAGCGGGTTTGAGCGAGGCGCAGAGCATACTCAGCCCATGTGGAAGTAACGTTAACGTACGGTTGCGACTGGGTTAACGGTGGTCGACAGCGCCAGGGTGGCAGAGTTCCCGGCGCGTTACGGTCGGGTGCTGCGATATCGATACGATTTTATTAATATTTAAATATTTGTATATAGATGCAATGTGGTGGTGCTGCGCGCGGGCGGTGTCGTTGCGGTCGGGCGAGGGGCGCCCGCAGGGCAGGCTGGCCCCCTGGGGAAATCCCTCAGCAAGCTGAACGAAGCACGCGCCCGCCATGACGCCCTTTGCTACGGAAATGCGTATTCAGGAGGCAGACTCGCCTGCGCCAATGTCCGGTTTTGCCCTGACTCGGCGTTCAGGCTGTTTGCATACTGCGGTGGCGGTGGCAACGCTGATGGCGGGGTCGCTAGAATGGCGCCGTTCGCGGCAGCAAACGCGGTCGATGGTGACCTGCTTGTGCGGATACCGGTAGTAGCCGGGCACCGAACGGGGGCAGGGGGCAGCTTACTTATCTGCGGTATTCGAGGAGCAGGAAAATGAAACAGTGGGTCCTTGGTGTGGCACTGGTGCTGACCGGCGCCTTCGGGGCGGGCCCGGTGCTGGCGGCCGGCGGCAAGATCGCCATCGGCGTGGCGGAATTCAAGAACGAGTCGGGAGCCGGCTGGTGGCGCGGCGGCGTGGGCTGGGAACTCTCGGGCATGCTGTCCAACGAGCTGGGCTCCAGCGGCAATTTCACTATTGTCGAGCGCGCCAAGCTGGACAAGGTGCTGGAAGAGCAGAACCTGGCCGCTTCGGGACGCACGCGTGCGGGTACCGGCGCCAAGATGGGCAAGGTCACCGGCGCCGATTATCTGGTCATGGGCACCGTGACCTCGTATGAAGAGAACACGCAGTCCACCGGCGGCGGCATCAGCTTCAAGGGCATTTCGCTCGGTGGCAAGAAAAGCGATGCCTATCTCGCTGTCGATGTACGCGTCGTCAATACCAGCACCGGCGACATCGAGTTCTCGCGCACCATCGAGGGCCGTGCTTCTGGCGGTGGCGTCGCGGTCGGTGTCTATCGCGGCGGCTTCGGTGGCAATCTCGCCTCCGAGAAGAACACGCCTGCCGGCAAGGCGATCCGCGCGGCGCTGGTGGAAATCAGTGAATACCTGGATTGCGTGATGGTCGAGCGCAACGGCTGCGAAAGCGAATACCAGGCGAAGGAATCCGGTCGCCGCGAACGCACCAAGAAATCGCTCAAGCTGGATTAGTTCCGGCCGCAGTGCAGTATTTCGACGGCACCCTTGCGGGTGCCGTTTTACTTTGGGGCATGATGATTTTGCCGGCCACATGGCAAAGGACGACTTCCAATGCGACCTGATGTCTATTGGGTAGACGCAGTCTTGCCGTTACGGTTGGCGATGATGCCAAGGCCGCGCTCCGGCGATTGGCTGGAAGACGAAGTCATCGGCTGGCAGCGGGAAGGCATTGCGACTGTCGTTTGCCTGCTGGAAGCGCAAGAGGTACGCGATCTTGGGCTTGATGCCGAGGCAGCGCTGTGCGTCCGGCACGGCATCGCATTCCTGACGTTGCCAATGCCCGATCGCAGCGTGCCGCCGTCAGAACACGCGTTTCATGCGTTGATCCTGCGCATTGTCGAAACATTGCGCGATTCACGCGGCGTCGGAGTTCATTGCCGAGCAGGAATAGGCCGCTCGGCTTGGTCGCCGCTTGCGTGCTGGCGCAGCTTGGTGTGCCAGCGACGCGAATTTTCGAGGAGTTGAGCCGCAGCCGTGGCGTCGGAGTTCCGGATACGCCCGAGCAAGTGGCTTGGTTCGATCGTTACTGCCGCTGTGCGTCACGGCTGAGTTGAAGGCCGAACCCTGGCTCTTTGGTGGAGCCGGGGCTAGCTGAATCGTCAATCAGCGATTGCCGCTGCGGGGACCACCGCGGTTGCCACCGGGCCTGCCGCCGCCCGGCGGGCGGGCGCCGCCAGCAGGACGGCCTTCGCCGCGATTGCCGCCGGGACGTCCGCCCGGGCCGGCGGAACCGCCGGGGCCAGCCGGGCGGCCGGGGCCGCCAGCGCGAGCGCCCGGACCGCCAGAGCGTGCACCGGGACCGCCGGAGCGTGCGCCCGGACCACCCGGACGACCGCCGCCGGGGCCGCCACCGGGACGTCCACCCGGGCTACCGCCCGGACGGCCACCACCACCGGGACCGCGGCTGCTGCGCTCGCCATACGGCGAGGCGCCCTGGCCGCCACGATTGCCCTGGCGATCACCATAGGCCGGACGTTCGCCATAGCCGATGCGGTTGCCATTGGGTTCAGCGCGATTGCCAGCGTCGCCAGCACCGGCCGGATGGCCGTAAGGCAGGGACGAGCGGTTGCCGCGATTGTCGTCGGCCCGGTTGCTGTCGGCGCGATTGCCGCGATTTTCGCTGCGATCGTTGCTCCAGGGGCGCGCTGCGCCGTCTCCGCGCGGACCACGGTTGGCGCCAGGGCCTGCGTCGCTGCGCGGACCACGCGGCGGACCGCCCCGGCCCGGGCCGGCAGGGCGGCCGGCGCCGCTGCCGCGATTGCCGCCGCGGTTGAATTCGTCGCCGGCCGACCAGGTACGCGGCATCACCACTTCCTGGCCTGGCGCGGCGCGGCGTCCCGGAGCGCGCCGCTGCGGCTTGTCGGTGTTGCCGTCGACGCTGCGGCCGCCGCGGGCGGGGCCGCCGGCACCGCGCGGTGCGCCGCTGCCGGCGCCGGGACCGAAGCGCTTCGGTCCACCCGGGCGGCGGCCGCCCGGGCGGCCAGGGCCGTCATCGCGGATGCGATCGAAACGGGTCAGTTCGCGTGCTTCAGCGCGGTCGGCGCCGATCCAGGCTTGCTGGCCGGTGCGTGGCGCCGGACGGTATTCGGTCACGGCGCTCTGGCTGGCGCGGCGCTGATGGATCACCGGCTGCAAGGTCAACGTGGGTTCGGACTGGCTGGCGCCGCAGAGCTCGCGCAGCGCCTTGGTGTCTTCCGCGTCCAGTTCCTGCGAGTGGCCACGCTTGAGCGGCCGCGGCATTTCAACGGTGCCGTAGCGCACGCGCTTGAGGCGGCTGACCAGGAATCCGGCGGCATCCCACAGGCGGCGCACTTCGCGGTTGCGGCCTTCCTTGATCACTACACGGAACCAGGAATGGCTGCCGCTGCGGCTGATCACACCGATGTCGTCGAAATGCGCCGGGCCGTCTTCCAGCTCGATGCCGGCTTTCAGGCGTTCCAGCACGTCGTCGGGTACTTCGCCATGGACGCGGCAGATGTATTCGCGTTCGATCTCGCTGGACGGGTGCATCAGCGCATTGGCCAGATTGCCGTCGGTGGTCAGCAGCAGCAGGCCGGTGGTGTTGATGTCCAGACGGCCGACGGCGATCCAGCGCTGGCCTTTCAGGCGCGGCAGCTGTTCGAACACGGTCGGGCGGCCTTCCGGATCTTCGCGCGTGGTCACCACGCCCTCGGGCTTGTGGTAGACCAGGATCTGCGCCTGTTCGGCGTCGTCGCGGATCACCACGAACAGCTTGCCGTCGACTTCGACGCGATCGCCGCTCTTCACGCTCAGGCCGATGCCGGCCGGCGTGCCGTTGACGGAGATCTCGCCGTTCTGGATCCGTTGCTCCAGCAGGCGGCGCGATCCCAGGCCGGCATTCGCCAGCACTTTGTGCAGCCGTTCTTCGACGGCCGGTGCGTCGTCGGGCTGCGGGCGTTTGAGACTCAGGGTGCGGCGGGGTGCAGCGGTCATGCGGTGTGCTCCGGGACGTCGTCGGACGTCGTGGGGTCGGCCGGGTCGACGTCATCGTCTTCCGGGAAAAAATCGCTGTCGGCGAATTCGGGGGAGTCAGCGGGGCCTGCGGCGGAATCGTCCGCGTCGGGCCAGTCGTCGACCGGGTCGGGATTGGCTATCTCGTCGGCGTTGTCCTGATCGGCAAGGTCGGCGAGCGGGGTTTCGTGGCCTTCGCTGCGGCCGGCATTGTCGGCGGCGGGTACGAAGGAGGTGTGGGCACTGGCTTCGGGCGTGCCATCGGCGGCGTCCGCGGCAGACGACTGTGCTTCGTCGTCGCCGTCGAAACCTTGCGTAGTATCTGTTTCTGTTTCTGTACTTTGTGGGTTTGCGGAAATTTCCGCAATTTTGTCAGGTTCTACGCTTGCCGCATCTTCTGCGTCTGCCGGTGCCGCGGTCAGCATTTCGTCAGCTGCATCATCGTCGTTTGCGTCATTGCCGGCCGCGGCGGCGGCTTCTGCGACCTCGGCAGCGATAGCCGCCTCGTCTTCCGGCGGCAGTTCCAGCGACGGCGGAATCACCGGTGCCAGATCCAGCTGCGGCTCGTACTCTTCGAGATCGCGGATTTCTGCCAGCGGCGGCAGTTCGTCCAGCGACTTGAGGTTGAAATAGTCGAGGAAATTTCGCGACGTGCCGAACAGTGCCGGTCGTCCGGGTACGTCGCGATAGCCGACGACGCGTACCCATTCGCGCTCTTCCAGCGTCTTGATGATGGACGAGGACACGGCCACGCCGCGGATCTGTTCGATTTCCGCCCGCGTGATCGGCTGGCGATAGGCGATGAGGGCCAGGGTTTCCAGCAGCGCACGGGAATACTTGACCTGGCGCTCGGTCCACAGCCGCGTGACATAGCTGTGCACATCCTCGCGGATCTGGAAACGGAAACCGGAAGCGACTTCCTTCAGCTCGATGCCGCGCTCGGCGTAATCGGCGGTCAATGCCTCCAATGCCGCAGCCACCTGCTCGCCGCCGACGTTTTCGTCTTCCGTGAACAGCGCCACGAGCTGGGCCAGCGTCAACGGCTGCGCGGCGGCCAGCAGCACGGCTTCGACGATACGCTTGAGCAGTTGCGGATCCACTAGTGCGTTTCCTGCCCGGTGGCGGCATCGCGGCCGTCGTCGTCGTGCAGCGACGGATGGTCGCCGTCGACGACCATCGCCTTGATGTAGATCGGGCCGGGTACGTCGTTCTGTACGATTTCGATCAGGGTTTCCTTGGCCAGTTCGAGCATGGCGAGGAAGGTCACGACGATGCCGCGGCGGCCTTCTTCCACATTGAACAGGCTTTCGAAACTGTGGAATTCGCCGTCGCCGAGACGGCCGAGTACGTCGCTCATGCGGTGGCGTACCGACAGTGCTTCGCGCTGGATCGCGTGGTGGCCGCTGAGGTCGGCGCGGCGCAATATGTCTTTCAGTGCGAGCAGCAGTTCCTTCAGTTCCACCGGCGGCGGCAGTCGCACCACGGCGCGTTCCGGCACGTAGGCCGAGGCGATAGAGAAGTCGCGTTCCAGCCGCGGCATGATTTCGATATCGGCTGCGGCCTTCTTGAAGCGTTCGTATTCCTGCAGGCGGCGCACCAGTTCGGCGCGAGGGTCTTCTTCGATGCCTTCGGCGTCCGGCGGGCGCGGCAGCAGCAGGCGCGATTTGATCTCGGCCAGGATGGCAGCCATGACCAGGTAGTCGGCCGCCAGCTCGAGCTTGAGATTGCTCATCAGCTCGATGTAGTCGACGTACTGGCGCGTGATCTCGGCGACGGGGATGTCGAGAATGTCGAGATTCTGCCGGCGGATCAGGTAGAGCAGCAGGTCGAGCGGACCTTCGAATGCTTCGAGGATGACTTCCAGCGCATCCGGCGGGATGTACAGATCCTGCGGCATCTGCAGCACGGGCTGGCCTTTCACGGTCGCCAGCGGCATTTCCTGCTGCTGCGGTACGGGCGTGAAAATGCCTTGGCCCTCGCTGGGCGCGAGTTGCTCGGCAGGCTCGGTAGTCATCAAGAAGCGCTGGTCTCTCGCTATTACGCCGCGTTCACCGCGGCCTGCGGGCAGAAGGGGGCCGATTCGGCCATTGGGTACAAACGACTGCGGCGTGTCTGGCCGTATGCGGCATTGCCTCCCGCAGGCGTACTTCGCGTACGACTGCGCGGCGTGTCCTGCCCCGCGGCCAAAACCATCCGAAATCCTTGTTCAACGAACTGCTGAATCGCCACATCGCCGATTGCGTGGAACTCAGGCGAACGGCACTTCGCCCTTGCCCTGGCGTACGAGCCGCGGCGTGTCGTCCAGGAGATCGATCACGGTCGTAGGTTCGTCGCCACAGAATCCGCTGTCGATAAACAGATCGACGGCGGAACCAACATGGTCATACAGGTCGTCGACTTCCCAGCCTGCCATATCCTCGTCCGGCAGTATCAGGCTGGAGCTCGAAAGGGGCTCGCCTAACGCCTCGACCAGCGCCAATGCCACGCGATGGTCCGGAATTCGGATACCTACAGAACGTTTCTTGGCCTGCTTCAAGTGCCGGGGTACGTCGGCAGCCGCAGGGAGAAGGAAGGTGTAGGGGCCGGGAGTCAGGGATCGGACTATTCGGAACGCCGCGTCATGCATGCGGGCGTACGCGCCGACCTCACTCAAGTTGCGACAGATTAAAGTGAAGTTGTGCCTGCTGTCCAGCTTTCGCAATCGCACAACGCGTTCCTGTGCTGCCTGGGCGTTCAGGCGCCAGCCCAGGGCGTAGCCGGAATCGGTGGGATAGCAGATGAGTCCGCCGCGATCCAGTTCGGCAACGGCTTGCTGTATCAGCCGCGTCTGCGGGTTGGCGGGATGTATTTCGGTGCGTTGGGCCATCAGACGAGCCTGGGCACGCAGACGGATTTCGTCAAGCGCGGCACACTGGCGCACATGAGCAAGCTGCGCGCCATCATCCACGTCGACATGGACGCGTTCTATGCGGCGATCGAGGAGCTCGACCACCCGCCCTGGCGCGGCCTGCCGCTGGTGGTCGGCGAGCTGGGCCCGCGCAGCGTGGTGTCGACGGCAAGTTACGCGGCACGCCGCTACGGTATCCGTTCGGCCATGCCGACGCTGGCGGCGCAGCGACTGTGCCCGCAGGCGCTGTTCGTGCCGGTTCGCATGAGCCGCTATCGCGAGGTATCGGCCGAGGTGTTCGGCGTCTTTGCCGAGGTGAGTCCGGAGATCGAAGGCCTGTCGCTGGACGAGGCTTTCCTCGATGTTACGCGCAGTTTGCGCCTGTTCGGCGGTGAAGTGGAGCGCATCGGCCGCTACCTGAAACAGGAAATCCATCAGCGTACCGGCCTCAACGCCTCGGTCGGCATGGCCCACAACAAGCTGCTGGCCAAGCTGGCGAGCGAACTGTCCAAGCCGGACGGATTCCTGCGCATCCAGCCCGACCAGGTACATGCGGTGCTGGATCCGCTGCCGGTAGGCCGACTGTGGACGGTCGGCAAGGTTGCCGAAGCCAGCCTGCACCGGCTTGGCATCCACACCGTCGGCGAACTGCGTTTTGCCGAACCGCGCCGGCTGTTGCAGGCCTGTGGCAACCAGGCGGCACTGTGGCAGCGCCTGGCCAATGGCCTGGACGAGCGGCCGGTGGACAGTGCGGCGGAGGAGAAATCGGTCAGTGCAGAGTCCACTTTTGTCACGGACCTGACCACCCTCGACCAGTCATTGTCATGGCTGGCGCAACTGGCCGAACGCGTCGGCGAACGCCTGCGTGCGCACGGCCTGCAAGGGCGCACGGTAACGGTCAAGCTGCGCAAGCCGCCGTTCGAGACGCATACGCGGCAGCTCAGCCTGCCGCAACCGAGCGACTCCACCGACGTGTTGCTCGATGCCGGGCGCGAGCTGCTGCGGCGCTGGTGGGCAGCGGAGAAAAGCCCTAGCCTGCGCCTGCTCGGCATCGGCATGAGCCAGTTTGCTCCCGTTCCCCAGAGCGGCCTGTTTGCCGCGCCGGCGGAGCAGGGCGGACGCGACCAGCTGGCTGACCGCATCAACCGCAAGTTCGGCCGTGGCAGTCTGGTGCGTGGCGTGGTGCTGAAATCGCGCAAGCCTGGCCCTGAGGAATCCTGAGCCTGTCGAGGCGGACTATTCCCCAGGGCCGGCGCCAGGATGGCCGCTTGTGTGCCTTTGGCACGATTTGTGATTCGCAACCATTTGATTTTGGCGCGAGGCTTCGCTAAAAGAAGCGAGACCACAGGGGGCTTCAGGATGCTAGGCATGAATGAACGCAACGTGCGCACGGGCATGCGCCCGGCTCGCATGAAGATCCGCTCGGCCGTCATGATGATGCATGGTGGCGACGCGTGGTCCAGCGAGTTGGAGGACATCTCTGCTACTGGCGTGCTGGTGCGCCGGCCCGAGCATTTCACCGGCAAGGCTGGTGACATGTTCGTGCTGGACATGATGATCGGCGACGAACTCAATATTCATCTCGAAGCGACCGTGGCCCGCGTCACCGACGAAAGTGTCGGCTTCGCCTATGCGCGGATTCCGGAAAACAAGGAAGAGCCGCTTTGGAACCTGCTTGGCGGCTATGCGGATTCGATTGAGGCCTATCGCAACTGAGCCTGGACGCGCACCCGGTTATCGACGTTCCGGCCTGAAGTGAAAGGCGCTGCCGTGATGGCGGAACGCCGGAAAAACTGCAGAATTGCCAAACCAAAAAGCCCGCCATCGGCGGGCTTTTTGTTGCACCTGACCAGGTGTGGTCAGGCCGCGGTTTTCGGCGTATCGCGCAATTCGCGCCGCAGGATCTTGCCGACATTGCTCTTGGGCAGCGTATCGCGGAACTCGATGAAGCGCGGCTGCTTGTAGCCGGTCAGGTTGGCCTTGCAATAGGCGCGCAGATCGTCAGCGGTCAGGGCCGGGTCTTTCTTCACCACGACGATCTTCACGGCTTCGCCGGACTTTTCGTCGGGTATGCCGATGGCGGCGACTTCGAGTACGCCTGGATGGGTGGCGACCACGTCCTCGACTTCGTTGGGATAGACGTTGAAGCCTGACACCAGGATCATGTCTTTCTTGCGATCGACAATATACACGTAGCCTTTTTCGTCCATGCGCGCGATGTCGCCGGTATGCAGCCAGCCTTCGCCGGTCAGCACCTTGGCGGTTTCTTCCGGGCGGTTCCAATAGCCTTTCATGACCTGCGGGCCGCGCACGCACAGTTCGCCGCGTTCGCCGATCGGCAGCTGGTTGCCGTCGTCGTCCTGAATGGAGACCTCGGTCGAGGAAATGGGCAGGCCGATGGCGCCGTTGTATTCGGGCAGATCCAGCGGGTTCATGCAGGCGGCCGGCGAGGTCTCGGTCAGGCCGTAGGCTTCGATCAGCGTGACGCCGGTGACTTTCTTCCAGCGTTCCGCCACGGCACGCTGCACCGCCATGCCGCCGCCCAGGGTCAGGTGCAGATGGGAAAAATCCACCTGGTCGAAGCCGGGCGTGTTGAGCAGGCCGTTGAACAAGGTATTGACGCCGGTGATCGCGGTGAACGGTACCTGGCCCAGTTCCTTGACGAAGCCGGCCATGTCGCGCGGATTGGTGATGAGGTAGTTCAGGCCACCGAACTTCATGAACACGAGGCCGTTCGCGGTCAGCGCGAAGATGTGGTACAGCGGCAGCGCCGTGATGATGATTTCTTCGCCGAGCTTGGCGTTGCGGCCTATCCAGGTCGAGGCCTGCTGCATGTTGGCGACGAGGTTGCCGTGGGTGAGCATGGCGCCCTTGGCCACGCCTGTCGTGCCGCCGGTGTATTGCAGGAAGGCGATGTCGTCGTGAGTAAGCTCGGCGCGTCGGAATGTCTGCTTCGCACCGCGGGCCAGTGCATCGTTGAAGCGGATCTGGCCGGGAATCTGGTAGGCCGGCACCAGTTTCTTGACGTACTTGACCACCAGGTTGGTAACCAGCGACTTCGGAAACGACAGCATGTCGCCCAGGCCGGTGGTGATGACGTGCTTGCAGGCGCTGTCCTGCAGTACTTCGGCGACGGTCGCGGCGAAATTGTCCAGCACCACAATGGCGGCGGCACCGGAATCGCTGAGCTGATGCTTCAGCTCGCGCGGCGTATACATGGGATTGGTATTGACCACGGTCAGGCCGGCACGCAGCACACCGAAGATCGCCACCGGATACTGCAGCACGTTGGGCATCATCAGGGCGACGCGGTCACCGCGCTTGAGACCCAGATCGCCGGTGAGGAAGGCGGCGAACTGGCGGCTCAGGCGATCGACGTCGTCATAGCTCAGCACCTTGCCCATATTGGAAAAGGCCGGGCGCTGGCGGAATCGCTCGCAGGCCGACTCCAGTACCGCAACGACCGAGGAAAACTCTTGAAGATCGATCTCGGCCGGAACGCCGGATGGATAGTTCGCGAGCCAGGGGCGTTGGATGCTCATCGGGATTGATGCCTCGAATGCGGGAAGGGCGGGAACGCCACCGTCAAGCGGCGTATGCGCCCGATTGGAGCACACGGGCGGAAAATGCAGCAAGCGGCATTGCAGCGAGAATCGGTCTATGCGCCAATCGGGCTTGATCTCTTGCCGGAAAGCTGCGCATGCGCCGTCTGTTGTTGCTGGTTTTGCTGATCCTGGGCCTGGCCGGCTGCAGCCGGACGCCGGACGAGGAACGTATCCGCGCCGCGATCGCGGCGATGGAGCAGGCCGTGGAAAAGCGCGAACCGCGTGCCTTCATGGAACATATCGCGCCCGATTTCATCGGCACCGATGCGAGTTTTGATCGCGCGGCCATGCACAACCTGATGCGCGCGCAGTTTCTCGGCAACCAAGGGATCAGCGTGCTGCTGGGGCCGATCGAGGTGAATCTGCAGGGTGAGCGCGCCACGGCAAAGATGACAGCGACCCTGACCGGTGGCAGCGGCGGCTGGATTCCCGAGCGCGGAGCGATCTACGACATCGAGTCGGGCTGGAAACGGGACGGTGGCGAGTGGCAATGCATCAGCGCGAGCTGGCAGCAGCGCTGAGGTTCAGGGCTGCTGCGGCTGTTCGCTGCAGCGCTGCCCGGAGCGACTGCGCCGACACCATTTTGCTCCGCCATGCCACAAAAATGCACAGCCGCGGCAACCTCGATGACTTGGCGTGGGCTGGAATCGCCGCGTATATTCCCCATCTGACGGATACTTGACTGTCATTTGGGAGTAAAGCATGAGTGCCGTGGCCGTGGATGTCTCGCGTTTCCTGCAATCCAACCGCAGTACTGCCCGCTTTCGCGTACCGGCTACGGCCCTGCAATTTGACGCCTTGTTGCGCAAAGGCCTGGCCTTGTCGGTCGCCGACGCCGCGGTGGCCACCCTGGGGATTCCGCGCGAACGCCTGGCTCGTCTGCTGCGCGTCAGCCCGTCCACGCTGGAGCGACGCTTCAAGGACAAGGCCGATCTCACCGGCGCGGAAGCCGACGCGCTGTATCGCATCATCGGCGTGCTCGGCGTGGCGCAGCGCGTATTGGTCAGCGACGAGAATGTGCGTTCCTGGATGGCGCGGCCGCAGCCCGGTCTGGGCGGGCGTGTTCCGCTGGACCTGATCGACAACGCCGCCGGTACCGAAGCCGTCACCTTGCTGCTGGAGCAGATCTATCACGGCATCGTGCCGTGATCCTCTGGCGCATCATCCGCAAGGAATTTCTGCGTTCGCCGCTGTCGGTGGAAGGGGCCAAGGCCTGGCCTGGCCGCTGGCATTCGGCGGGCACGGCTGTCCTTTATACCGCATCGGGCGAATCGCTGGCCCTGCTGGAAAAATTCGTCCACCTGGCGCTGGAATTCCGCACGATTCCGCACGTGAAACTGCGCATACAACTGCCTGACGACGCGCTGGTGGAGAACTTCGAGGACGTCGCTGGCGACAAATCCGTCGACTGGCGCAGCGAAGATCCCTCGGCTGCACGGGCCGTCGGCGATCACTGGGCGCGGCATTCCCAGGCGCTGGGCCTGAGCGTACCCAGCGTACTGTCGTCGAGCGAGCGCAACGTGCTGCTGCGCGCGGCTTCGCCCGCATTCGAGCAGTTGCAGATCGTCAGCGCGGAAGAATTTTTCTACGACGAGCGCATGTGGAAAGCGGAATCGCGCGCGGCGCAGAAGCGCAACAAGTAGGCAGGCCATTGCGGCGCGCCGCTGCTGCGACGTGCCGTCCTGTTCAAGGCGGCACGTCGCGAAGTTTGCCGGGACGCCTTCCGCACGACGCAGAAGGCGACCGCTTACCAACGGCCTGGCGCGAAGCCTCAGGCCGCCTTCGGCGCGGCAGCAAGCTGACGCAGCACGTAGGGCAGAATGCCACCGTGGCGGAAGTACTCGACTTCCTTCGGCGTCAACAGCAGTACCTTGACGGTGAAGCGTTTTTCGCCGGCTGCGTTGGTCGCCACGACTTCGATCTCGCGGGCTTCGCCGTCGTTGAGACCGGCAATCTCGAACACCTCATCGCCCTTGAGGCCAATCGTCTGCGCGTTCTCGCCGTCCTTGAACTGCAGCGGCAGCACGCCCATGCCGACCAGATTGGAGCGGTGAATGCGTTCGAAACTCTCCGCGATGACTGCCTTGACGCCGAGCAGCATGGTGCCCTTGGCGGCCCAGTCGCGCGAAGAGCCAGTACCGTATTCCTTGCCGGCCATCACCACCAGCGGCACGCCTTCGCTCTTGTAGCGCATGGCGGCGTCGTAGATCGACATTTTGTCGCCATTGGGATAATGGTAAGTGTTGCCGCCCTCCTCGCCGCCCAGCATCAGGTTCTTGATGCGGATGTTGGCGAAGGTGCCGCGTACCATCACGTCGTCGTTGCCGCGGCGCGAACCGTAGGAGTTGAAGTCGATCTTGGATACGCCGCGACCCTGCAGGAATGCGCCGGCGGGCGAGGTGGCCTTGATGTCGCCGGCGGGCGAGATGTGGTCGGTGGTGATGGAATCGCCGAACAGGCCCAGCACGCGCGCGCCGTGGATGTCTTCGATCTTGCCGACCTGCATGGTCATGCCATCGAAATAGGGCGGGTTCTTGATGTAGGTCGAGCTGTTGTCCCAGGAATAGATCTCGCCTTCGGCCGAGGCGATCTGGTTCCAGCGGCTGTCGCCCTTGAATACGTCGGCGTAGTTCTTCTTGAACATTTCCGGACCGACGGTGGCGGCGATCGTGTCGCCGATTTCCTTGTTGGTCGGCCAGATGTCGCGCAGGAACACGGCGGCACCGGCAGCATCGTGGCCGATCGGATCCTTGCTCAGGTCGGTGTCGACCGTGCCGGCGATCGCATACGCCACGACCAGCGGCGGCGAAGCGAGATAGTTCATCTTCACTTCCGGATGCACACGGCCTTCGAAGTTGCGGTTGCCGGACAGCACCGAGGTGACGACCAGGTCGCCTTCGGCCACGCCGGCCGAGACTTCTTCCGGCAGCGGACCAGAATTGCCGATGCAGGTGGTGCAGCCGTAGCCGACCACGTAGAAGCCGAGCTGCTCCAGGTGCTTGAGCACGCCGGCCTTCTTCAGATAGTCGGTCACGACCAGCGAGCCCGGTCCGAGCGAGGTCTTGACCCAGGGCGCAACCTTGAGGCCCCTGGCCACGGCGTTGCGTGCGAGCAGGCCGGCGCCGAGCATCACGGCCGGATTCGAGGTGTTGGTGCAGGAAGTGATGGCGGCGATGACGACAGCGCCGTCCTTCAAGGTGTATTCGCTGCCGTCCTTGCACACCTTGGCCGAGCCCGGCGTCGCCGACTTGGACTTGGCGGCGCGTGCATCGGACATTGGTGCCAGTGCTTCGCGGTAATTGGCTTCGACATTTTCCAGCAGCACACGGTCCTGCGGGCGCTTCGGGCCGGCGAGCGACGGTTTCACGTCGGCCAGATCGAGGCCGAGGCTGGAGCTGTATTCCGCTTCGGCCTGGCCGGCTTCGCGCCACAGGCCCTGGGCCTTGGCATAGGCTTCGACCAGGTTGATCAGCGTTTCGTCGCGACCGGACAGGCGCATGTAGTTCAGCGCTTCGCCGTCGATCGGGAAGATACCGCAGGTCGCGCCGTATTCCGGCGCCATGTTGGCAATGGTGGCGCGGTCGGCCAGGGCAAGGTGATCCAGGCCGTCGCCGTAGAATTCGACGAACTTGCCCACGACGCCGTGCTTGCGCAGCATCTGCGTGACGGTGAGGACGAGGTCGGTCGCGGTCGCGCCTTCGGGCAGCTTGCCGCTGAGCTTGAAGCCGACCACCTGCGGAATCAGCATCGAGGACGGCTGGCCCAGCATCGCGGCTTCTGCTTCGATGCCGCCGACGCCCCAGCCGAGCACGCCGATGCCGTTGATCATGGTGGTATGCGAGTCGGTGCCGAAGACCGTGTCCGGGAAGGCCCAGCTTTCGCCGCCGATGCTGCGCGTCATTACCACGCGGGCGAGGTTTTCCAGATTGACCTGGTGCACGATGCCGGTATTCGGCGGCACCACCTTGAAGTTGTCGAACGCGTTCTGGCCCCAGCGCAGGAAGGAATAGCGTTCGATATTGCGGCCGAATTCGATCTTGCCGTTGAGATCGAGGGCTTCGGGCTTGCCGAATACATCGACCTGGACCGAGTGGTCGATGACCAGTTCCGACGGAATCTGCGGATTGATCTGGCTGGCGTCGCCGCCGAGCTTGACGACGGCATCGCGCATGGCGGCAAGGTCGACGACGCAGGGCACGCCGGTGAAGTCCTGCAGCACGACGCGGGCCGGCATGAACGAGATTTCGGTATCCGGTTCTTTCGTGGGGTTCCAGTTGGCGACGGCTTCGATCTCTTTCGCCGTGACATTCACGCCGTCCTCGTGACGCAGCAGGTTCTCCAGCAGGATCTTCATGGAGAACGGCAGGCGCTTGAGGTCATAGCGCTCGCCGAGCTTGGCGAGGCTGGCGATGGTGTAACGCTGACCATTGGCCTCGATCGAGGTCTTGGTCGAGAAAGAGTCTTTCATTCCGTTCTCCTGGCGTGCAGCGGCTGGAACCGAGTGGGGCGGGGGCAGTACATGCGCGGGCGGCCGGAACAGTCGGGCCGGCCCGGCGGCTACCCCGAAAAAAAGCGGCACATTATGCCTCAAACGAGCGTTTTACTGGAGGCTTTCGCGTCGACTTTGGTCGCCCTTGTGCCGCAATGGCATATCGCTGGATGGTCGACCGGCACGAGCATACGCGAGCCGGAACAGCTGGACCGATTCAATTCGGCCAGTTCATCTCAGCCGCCGTCGAGCTTGGCCCGGCTCAGCAGGCCACGCGCCAGCATCACCACCTGCTTGCGCTTGAACAGCAGATGCCATTGGCTGCCGCCCAGCTGACGCCACAATACGGCGGCGCGCACCCCGGCGAGGAGTGTGGAGCGGATTCGCTCCACCTGTGCCGACTGCTGCAGATAGAGCGGATTGCCCTGTACCACGACGCGCGGCCGCAGATTCGACAAGGTGGAAGCGTACAGTTCGGACAGGCGCGCCAGCACGCTGGTGTGCACTACGCCGAGGTGGTCGACCTGACGCTGGATCGCTTCGATGCCTTCGCGCAGTGTCTGCAGCATGCCCGGCCGGCCGGAAAGCTTGCGCTCCACGCGCAGTACCGACACCGCGATCTGGCTGATGGCGAGTTCGCCCGGATTGCGTTCCAGTTGCTGGATCAGCGCCTCCAGGCCCATGCGCACGCCGACCACGCCGCCGAAGGCCTCGGCCGCGTCGTTCACGTCGATGCGCAGGATGCTGGCAATGCTGGCCTCCAGGGCGCTCGCGTCCTGCGATCCGGTGGTGGCTGTCGCCCGCACCAGCGCGGCGGACTGGAACACCCCGGCTAGTGCGACGACTTGTGCTTCGTTCATGCTTTCATCCCTGTAGGCCGCCGTAAGGTGCGTCAGTGGCGTCGATGATGGCGCCGCCCAGGCATTCCTCCTCGCGGTAGAAAACGATGGACTGTCCGGGCGTCACTGCGCGCTGCGCGGTATCGAATGTCACCATGAGGCCGTCGACGGCAAATTCCAGCGTGCAGGGCTGGTCGGTCTGGCGGTAGCGGGTCTTGGCGGTACAGCGAAAACCATCTGGCGGTGGGCTGCCCGCAGTCCAGCTGGCTTCGCTGGCGCGCAGGCGCGACGAATCCAGCCAGTGATTGCTGTTGCCCTGGGCAACGTAAAGAATCTTGTCGGCGACGTTCTTGCCGACGACGTACCAGGGCTCGCTGCCGGCATCGCGGCGCCCGCCTATGCCCAGGCCCTGGCGCTGGCCCAGGGTGTAATACATCACGCCCTGGTGCTGGCCGAGCAAAGTGCCGTCTGCTGTCCGAATCTCTCCGGCCTGGGCAGGAATGTACTGGGCCAGGAACGCGCGGAAGTCGCGCTCGCCAATAAAGCAGATGCCGGTCGAGTCCTTCTTCGCATGCGTGACCAGTCCGGCCTCGCGCGCAAGTTCGCGCACCTGCGGCTTGGGCAGCTCGCCGATGGGGAATTCGGTAGCGGCCAGCTGTTCCTGGCCCAGGGTGTAAAGAAAGTAACTCTGGTCTTTGTTGTCGTCGCGCCCACGTAGCAGACGGTGGCGTCCGTCGCTTTCAGCGACGCGGGCATAGTGGCCGGTCGCGATCTTGTCGGCACCCAGTTCGCGTGCATGCTGCAGGAAGGTGCGGAACTTGATCTCGCGATTGCACAGTACGTCCGGATTCGGCGTTCGCCCGGCGCGATACTCCGCCAGGAAATGCGTGAACACCTGCTCCCAGTATTCGCCGGCGAAGTTGCGCGCATGGAACGGCAGCTCCAGCGCTGCGCAGACGCGCAGGGCATCGAGCCGGTCGCGGTCCGCGTCGCATTCGCCCAGGCGGCCGTCGTCTTCCCAGTTCTTCATGAACAGTCCGGCGACGTTGCGGCCCTGGCGCTTGAGCAGCAGCGCGGCGACGGAGGAGTCCACGCCGCCGGAG
This sequence comes from Tahibacter aquaticus, assembly GCF_004363655.1. GTDB lineage: Bacteria > Pseudomonadota > Gammaproteobacteria > Xanthomonadales > Rhodanobacteraceae > Tahibacter > Tahibacter aquaticus. The sequence continues at coordinate 41,394 of NZ_SNZH01000012.1, read as the reverse complement.
ACGCCAAGCATGATCAGGGGCTCAGCCACGTGCCGTCGCCATCAATCGGTCCGGTAGTCCAGCGCCGTCAGCGGCAGGCGCTGGCCGCCGAGCCAGGCGTCGATGCTGGCGAGGATCAGTGGGCTGCGCAGACGCGCACCGGCGGCCTCGATCTCGCTGCGGCTCAGCCACAGCGCCGCCTGTATGCCCTGGTCGAGAGACTGTTCCGGATGGTGGCGAAGCGCTGCGGCAGCAAAGGTAAAGCGCAGGAAATGCCGGTTCTGCGGCGAATTGCTCCACTGGTACGCACCGACCAGGCTGACGATTTCGACATCCCAGCCTGTTTCCTCGCGGGTCTCGCGCCGGGCTGCCTCAAGCAGCGACTCACCCGGCTCCAGGTGGCCGGCGGGCTGGTTCAGCAGTAGCCGGCCATGTACATGCTCTTCCACCAGCAGGTAACGGCCGTCTTTCGGCACGATAGTCGCAACGGTGACACGGGGGCGCCAGATCGCATCGTCGTCAGCGCCGGAGGCAGGGTTTGCGGGAGTCATTCGGCCAATGTTACACGAGCGACGCCTGTTCCCCGGCGACCTTGCAAAGCCCGCTAAAGCCACCATTAGCGGCGCTATACTCGATTCAGGCACAGGAATGCGGTCGAACCATGTCAGGCAATACCGAAGATCGTCCAGATCACGAACATGGCCTTGCGGTCGAAGAAGCGCGCCCGGAATTGGCGCGGCCGCCCATGTACCAGGTCCTTTTGCTGAACGACGACTACACGCCCATGGACTTTGTGGTCCATATCCTGCAGTCCTTTTTTGGCCTCGCCTACGAGCGCGCGCACGAGGTGATGCTGAGCGTTCATTTGCGCGGCCGTGGCGTATGCGGGCTGTATACGCGGGAAGTGGCAGAAACCAAAGTCACTCAGGTCAACGAATTTTCACGTTCCAACCACCATCCGTTGTTGTGCACCATGGAAAAAGCCTGAGTGGTCCCCATCTCCGGCGCATCCTGATACAGGGGTAAGGCATGTTCAGCAAAGACCTCGAACTCACCATTGGCCAGTGCTACAAGGATGCACGCGAGCAGCGCCACGAATTCATGACAGTGGAGCATCTGCTGCTGGCTTTGTTGGAAAACCCGTCTGCCGCCGCCGTGCTTAGGGCCTGCGGTGCGGACATCGGCAAGCTAGGCAAGGAACTGAAGGCGATCATCGCCGAGACCGTGCCGGTGCTGCCGCCCAGCGACGAACGCGATACGCAGCCGACGCTGGGCTTCCAGCGCGTGTTGCAGCGCGCCGTCTACCACGTGCAATCCTCTGGCCGCAAGGAAGTCACCGGCGCTAACGTGCTGGTCGCCATCTTTGGCGAGAAGGATTCCCACGCGGTGTATTTCCTCAACCAGCAGGAAATCACCCGGCTGGACGTGGTCAACTACATTTCCCACGGCATTGCCAAGATCGGCCACGAGCCGCAGCAGCAGCCCGGCGGCGGCAGCGAGCGCGAGGCCGAGGAAGGCGGCGAGCCCAAGGGCAATCCGCTGACCGAGTTCGCCTCCAACCTCAACGAGCTGGCGCGCCAGGGCAAGATCGATCCGCTGATCGGCCGTGCCGAGGAAGTGGAACGCACCATCCAGGTGCTGTGCCGCCGGCGCAAGAACAACCCGCTCTATGTCGGCGAGGCCGGCGTCGGCAAGACGGCCCTGGCCGAAGGGCTGGCCAAGCGCATCGTCGAGAACGACGTACCGGAAGTGCTCAAGGATGCCACCATCTATGCGCTGGACCTCGGCGCGCTGGTGGCCGGCACCAAATACCGCGGCGATTTCGAAAAGCGCCTCAAGGCGGTGATCGGCCAGCTCAAGAAAGAGCCTCAGGCCGTGCTGTTCATCGACGAGATCCACACCATCATCGGTGCGGGTTCGGCCTCGGGCGGCACCATGGACGCGTCCAATCTGATCAAGCCCATGCTCGCCTCCGGCGAGATCCGCTGCATCGGTTCCACCACGTTCCAGGAATACCGCGCCATCTTCGAGAAGGACCGCGCGCTGGCGCGGCGCTTCCAGAAGATCGACGTAGTCGAGCCGTCGATCGCCGATTCGTTCGAGATCCTCAAAGGCCTGCGTTCGCGCTTCGAAGAGCACCACAACGTCGAATACACCAACAACGCCCTGCTCGCTGCGGTCAACCTGTCGGTCAAGCACATTGCCGACCGCCTGCTGCCGGACAAGGCCATCGACGTGATCGACGAAGCCGGTGCGCGCCAGCGCCTGGTGCCTGAAGAAGAGCGCAAGAAGCTCGTCGACGTGCCCGAGATCGAATTCATCGTCGCGCGCATGGCCCGTATCCCGCCCAAGCAGGTATCGGCTTCCGACCGCGACGTGCTGCGCAACCTGGACCGTAACCTCAAGATGGTCGTGTTCGGCCAGGATCAGGCCATCGATTCGCTCGCCAGCGCGATCAAGATGGCACGCTCCGGCCTGAGCAATGCGACCAAGCCGATCGGCAGTTTCCTGCTCGCCGGCCCGACCGGCGTGGGCAAGACCGAAGTCACGCGCCAGCTGGCGCTGCAGCTGGGTATCGAGCTGATCCGCTTCGACATGTCCGAGTACATGGAAGCGCATTCGGTGTCGCGCCTGATCGGCGCACCTCCGGGCTATGTTGGCTTCGACCAGGGCGGCCTGCTGACTGAGCAGATCGTCAAGCATCCGCATTGCGTGCTGCTGCTGGACGAGATCGAGAAAGCCCATCCGGATGTGTTCAACATCCTGTTGCAGGTGATGGACCGCGGCGCGCTGACCGACACCAACGGTCGCGAAGCCAACTTCAAGAACGTGATCGTGGTGATGACGACGAATGCCGGTGCCACCCAGGCGGCGCGCCGTACCATCGGCTTCGTTGCGCAGAACCACGCCACCGATGCGATGGAGGCGATCCGCCGCCAGTTCTCGCCGGAATTCCGCAACCGCCTCGACGCGATCGTGCAGTTCGGTGCGCTGGACCTGGAGCACATCCTGCGTGTTGTGGACAAGTTCCTGATCGAGCTGGAAACGCAGCTGCACGAGAAGCACGTCGCGCTGCACGTAGACCTCGACGCAAGGCGCTGGCTGGCCGAGCACGGCTTCGACCCGCAGATGGGTGCGCGGCCGATGTCGCGGGTGATCCAGGACAACGTCAAGCGTGCATTGGCCGACGAACTGCTGTTCGGCAAGCTGGTGGACGGCGGACGCGTATTCCTCTCGGTTGCCGACGGCAAGCTTGACGTGCGCGTGGAGCAGGCCGACGAAAAAGTCGAAGCAACGGTCGAATAGGCGCAGGCTTCAGACGGCAACAGCAAAAGGCCCGGATCGCATCCGGGCCTTTTTCGTGTGCGTGACTGTGGTCAGAGGTTCTTGCAGGGCTCGGGCGGCAGCTGGAACCCGGCACGCACGCGCCTGGACTTGAACAAGGTTCCGTCGCGCTCGAGGGTTTTTTCCACGGTATCGGCATCCAGCCAGCGTAGCCGGTAGCGTTCCACGAAGTAGTCCGTGCGGGGAGCTTCCTGCCCGTCCACGCTCAGAGTGACGGATGTCTGCACGTTGCCGGATAGCGACCAGGTGCCAGTTTCGACCGTCACCCAGTCCACGGCACCCTGGGCGCAAAGGCGGAAATAAGCGACGAAGCTGCCATCGCTGTTGTTCACGAGCAGCACGTCTCCGGGTGTGCCTTCGCCAGCGACGGTGGCGTTGCCGTACCAGAGGCCTTGCAGGCGGGCGGCAGCGTCGGACGACGGTAGCCAGGGGAGGCGGGAACCGGATTCGGCCCCGCTGCAGGCATTGAGCAGCAGTGCGCAGGCAAGCAGAGTCGACGGTCTGGCGACGCTGCGCATGGTTGCCTGCTTATTTCATGCGATAGGTGATGCGACCCTTGGTCAGGTCGTAAGGCGTCATTTCGCACTTGACCTTGTCGCCGGTCAGGATGCGAATGTAGTTCTTGCGCATGCGGCCCGAAATATGGGCGGTAACCACGTGGCCGTTTTCCAGCTTCACGCGGAACATGGTGTTGGGCAGGGTTTCAAGCACCGTACCTTCCATCTCGATGACATCGTCTTTGGACATTGGCCCTTCGTATTGGCTGTGGTCGCAGCAGAAACCTTGGGGAATCAAGGCTACTGGCGCTGTACCGGAGTAATTCGCCGCAATGGCGGCCGCTGTGCCGGCCTCACCCGGCGGGTGCGCAAGCCTTGCCTGCGCCGCTGCATTGAGAAAGGGCGACTTGTCCCCTTTTCAAGCCCCTGGCAGAGCGGCGCGGGATGATGCCACGTTAGGCGTCTGACGGGAAGCAAGCGGTTGCGGCAGTAGTCTCATTCCTGCAACAGATCGGCTCCGCGCCAGCCGCTGCAGTCCGCTTCCCAGCTGCCGATGCGGCCCGGGCGCTGTCCCAGTTCGCGGATACGCCGGCCGAACTCGGTGCGCGGCAGTTCGAACGCGCCCAGGGTGGTGAGGTGGTCGGAGCTGACCTGCGCATCGATCAGCGGCCAGCCGCGCCGGCGCAGCAGGCGGGCCAGCGCCAGCAAGGCTACCTTGGAACCGTTGCTGGCGCGGCTGAACATGGATTCGCCGAAGAACATCTGGCCGATGGCGACGCCATAGATGCCGCCGACGAGGGTTTCGTCCGCATACACCTCGACCGAATGCGCGTGGCCAAGGCGATGCATCTGCTGGTAGGCATCGAGCATGGCATCGGTGATCCAGGTGCCGCTGTGTCCGGCGCGCGGCGCGGCGCAGGCACGCATGACCGCGGCAAAGTCGCGATCGGCGTGGATCTGCCAGTCGCAGTCGCGCAGCCAGCGCCTGAGCCTGCGCGGCAGGTGCATGGCGCTGGTGTCGAACAGCATGCGCGGGTCGGGCGACCACCAGAGTATCGGCTCGCCGTCGGAAAACCACGGAAAGATGCCCTGGGCGTAGGCATCGAGCAGGCGCTGCGGACTGAGGTCGCCGCCGGCGGCGAGCAGGCCGTTGGGGTCGGCCAGAGCCTGCTCGACCGGCGGAAAGGCGTCACGCCTGCCGGCGCGCAGTATCGCGATGCGGATCATGCGGACAGCTGCGCCACGGCGGCGGCGAACGGCGATTGCAACTGCAGCTGCTCGCCCCAGCGCTGCAGATCGTCGCGTTCGGCCTGCAGCGCCGTGCGAATGGCGGAGCGGAAATTTTCCCGTTGTATGTAATGGAACGATCGCGTGCGCTGCGGCAGGAAACCGCGGGCGATCTTGTGCTGGCCCTGGGCGCCGGGTTCGAAGCGGGAAAGTCCTTCGCGCAGGCAGTATTCGATGCCCTGGTAGTAGCAGGTTTCGAAATGCAGGCCGGGTACTTCTTCCAGGCTGCCCCAGTAGCGGCCGTACAGCGTGCTGGAACTGCGCAGGCACAAGGCCATGGCCAGGCGCTGGCCGCGGCGGCGAGCCATAAACACCACCAGCGAGCGCGGCATGGTCTGGCCAAGATGGCGCAGGAAGCCTTCGGTCAGGGCGGGATAATTGCCTTTTTCCTCAAACGTTGCGCTGTAGCAGGTGTGGACGAAGCGCCAATCCTCGTCGCTCAGCTCATCGCCGTGCAGGGTCAGCAGTTCCACTTCCTGGGCAGCTACCTTGGCGCGTTCCTGGCGCAGGTTCTTGCGCTTTTTCGGCAGCAGAGCGGCGAGGAAATCGTCGAAATCGCGATAGCCGGCGTTGTGCCAGTGGAATTGCCAGTCGTTGCGTTCCAGCCAGTGTTCGCTGTCGAACCAGGGCGCTTGCACCGAGTCGACGAAATTCACGTGGGCCGAGGAAAAGCGACGGCGCGCACATTCGCTGCGCAACTGCAGCAGCAGGGCCTGGGCGACGGTTTCGTCGCGTGCCAGCAGGCGCGGCCCGGTCACTGGCGAATAGGGCACGCCGGCCAGCAGTTTGGGGTAGTAGTCCAGGCCGTAGCGCGCATAGGCTTCGGCCCAGGACCAGTCGAACACGAACTCGCCGTGGGAATTGCCCTTGAGATAACAGGGCAGGGCGCCGACCAGCGTTTCGCCGCGATAGGCGCCCAGGTGCCAGGGTTGCCAGCCCAGTTCGGGCTGGATGCAACCCTGCCGTTCCAGCCCGGCCAGGAAGGCATGGGCGAGAAACGGGTTGTCGTCCGGGCGCAGGGCGTCCCAGTCCGCGGCGGGAATCTGGTCGAGGCCCTCGTGTACACGCAGGCGCAGCGGACCGGACATGGGCGACCTCGCGGCCGCGGCTCAGGCCAGGCCCAGCTTGTCCAGGTACTTTTCCGCGTCCAGGGCGGCCATGCAACCGAAACCGGCCGAAGTCACCGCCTGGCGATAGACCTGGTCGGCCACGTCGCCAGCGGCAAACACGCCGGGCACGCTGGTGGCGGTGGCGCCGCCCTCGAGTCCGCTGTGGATGCGGATGTAGCCATTGTTCATATCCAGCTGGCCGTCGAACAGGGCCGTGTTCGGGGTATGGCCAATGGCGACGAACATGCCGCTGACGGCGAGGTCGCGGCTGGAGTTGTCCTGCAGGTTGCGCAGGCGCACGCCGGTTACGCCGCTGTCGTCGCCGAGCACTTCGTCGACGCCGTGATTCCAAACGATCTCGACCTTTCCGGCGGCTTCTTTCGCAAACAATTTGTCCTGCAGGATCTTCTCCGCACGGAACTTGTCGCGGCGGTGTACAACTGTGACTTTTTTGGCAATGTTGGCCAAGTACAAAGCTTCTTCCACCGCGGTATTGCCGCCGCCGATCACGGCGACTTCCTGGTCGCGGAAGAAAAAGCCATCACAGGTCGCACAGGCAGACACGCCGCGGCCGCGCAGGCGGTCTTCCGACGGCAGGCCAAGATACTTCGCCGTGGCGCCGGTGCAGATGATCAGCGCATCGGCGGTATAGCTGCCGCTGTCGCCGACCAGGTTGAACGGACGTTGGTTCAGGTCGACCGTGTGGATGTGGTCGAACAAAATTTCGGTATCGAAACGTTCCGCATGTTTCTGCATGCGTTCCATCAGTGCCGGACCCAGCAAGCCCTCCACGTCGCCGGGCCAGTTGTCCACCTCGGTGGTCGTCATCAACTGGCCGCCCTGCTGCATGCCGGTGATCAGCAGTGGCTTCAGATTGGCACGCGCCGCATACACCGCCGCGGTATAACCGGCAGGACCGGAACCGAGGATCAGCAGGCGACTGTGCTTGGGGGTGCTCATGTATAATCCCTCGCCGCAAAAACGCGGCCTTGAACGTGTCGATTCATGCGACCGGGCCACAGCGGTTTTTGTTGCAGCCGGGTCGTTCCGTTGTCCTCAGTCCTTGTGCGCTGGTGCCAGCCTCGAGAGAGTGCGTGGCGGCTGGCGTTCGGGTCACCAAGAACCCGCAAGGATGGGGAGAACGCGACAACGATTCAAGAGCAGGTGCGCAGCTCGGGAGGGCTCGCAGCGTCACGACGAAGAATGAGCTATCCACACCACGAGGAATTGCAATGCGTATCGGTATTCCGTCGGAAACCAAGACTCTGGAAGGCCGCGTCGCGCTGGTGCCGGCCGCCTGTGCGGACCTGGTCAAGCGCGGTCACGAGGTCTATGTGCAGGCGGGCGCGGGCGTCAAGAGCGGCTTTTCCGACGCCGATTTCACCCGCGTCGGCGTGAAGATCGCCGCCGATGCGGACGCGCTGTACGAATGCGGCGAGCTGATCGTCAAGGTCAAGGAGCCGATCAAGGGAGACCTGGAGCGCCTGCGCAAGCATCACCAGCTGTTCTGCTATCTGCATCTGGCGCCCGAGCCCGAGCTGACCCGGCGCCTGCTCGACATCGGCCTGACCGGTGTCGCGTTCGAATCCGTCGAGGAAACCGACGGCTCGCTGCCGCTGCTGGCACCGATGTCCATCATCGCCGGCCGCATCGCCATCCAGGTCGGCACCCACCTGCTGCACCAGCCCATGGGCGGCAAGGGCAAGCTGCTCGGCGGCCTGCCGGCTACCGAGCGCGGCAAGGTCGTCGTTCTCGGCGCCGGCGCAGCCGGCGGCAATTCGGCGGCGCTGGCCGCGGCCGGCGGTGCCAATGTCGTGGTATTCGACAAGCGCCCGGACCGTCTGGCGCAGATGATGGCCCTGGGCACCAACGTCACCGCGCTGTATCCCTACGAGGAATACGTCGCGCGCGAAGTCGCCACGGCCGATCTGGTCGTCGGCGCCGTGCTGATTCCCAGCGCCAAGGCGCCGCACGTGGTCACCCGCGACATGGTCAAGACGATGGAGGCCGGCAGCGTGCTGGTCGACATTTCCATCGACCAGGGCGGCTGCTTCGAAACCGCCCGTCCGACCACCTGGGCCGAGCCGACCTACGTGGTCGACGGCGTCACTCACTTCGCTGTCACCAACATGCCCGGCGCCGTGCCGCAGACCTCGTCGCAGGCCATTTCGGCGGCGATCCTGCCCTACGTGCAGCGCATGGGTGCCGGTCCGCAGTGGCGCGAGAACGAAGCACTCAAGCGCGGCATCAATGTCGACGGCGGGCAGATCGTTCATCCGGCGCTCAAGGGCATGCTGTAAGCCTGGCCATCCAGTTCGCGTATCCTTCGAATCCCCGCTACGGCGGGGATTCATTTTTCCGGCATGCGCGTTTTCGGTGCGTACAATTGTTGCGTGAACAACGCCTTGCGGCAATTTCTTGAGGTATAGTCCAGCGGTGTCACGCCCTCCCAAAGCCATGCCGGCCACCAGCAGCAGCGAGCAGTTGCAAAAACGCCTGCGCGAAGTCGCGTTCCTGTTGCTGTTGCCGGTCGTCGTCTACCTGCTGGCCTGTTTGCTCAGCTACAGCCCGCAGGATCCGGGCTGGTCGCATGCTGGCGAACCCGAGCATATTCATAATTTCGGCGGCGCCGTCGGCGCCTGGATCGCCGATCTGTCGCTGTATTTCTTCGGCGGCCTGGCCTACGTATTTCCGTTGCTGCTGCTGGCCGTCGGCGCCGGCATCCTGCGCCCGCGGGCGGACGCGCCGAACTCGGCACTGGAACCGTCGCTGCGCCTGACCGGATTCGTCGCATTTTTCCTCAGCGGCAGCGGCCTGGCCCATCTGCACTTCACCGGCCCCAGCCAGTTGCCGGAAAAGGCCGGCGGCATTCTCGGCAAGATGGTCGGCGGCGGCCTGCTGCACGGCTTCGGTTTCCTCGGTGCGACGCTGTTCCTGCTCGCGGTATTCCTGGTCGCGGTCACGCTGGCCACCGGCCTGTCCTGGTTCAAGCTGATGGACTCCATCGGCCGCGGCATCGTGGCTGGCGGTACCTGGCTGCTGGGCAATCTGAAGAAAGCCGACGATGTGCGCGCGGCCCGCGCCGCGCGCAGCGAACGCGAGGAAGTGCGCAAGGTCGAGACGGTGAAGCAGGCCAAGCGCGAGCCGGTGCGGATCGAAAAGCCCGCCGCGCCCACCATCGAAAAAAGTGAGCGCGCCGAGCGCGAGCAGCAGATTCCGCTGTTCGTCGGCGCGCCCGTCGACGGCGAACTGCCGCCGCTGTCGCTGCTGGACGAGCCCAAGCCGCAGGCCGCCGGCTATTCCGCGGAAACCCTGGCGGTGTTGTCGCGCCAGGTCGAACTCAAGCTCAAGGATTTCCGCATCGAGGCCCAGGTAGTCGGTGTATTCCCCGGCCCGGTGGTGACGCGCTTCGAAATGGAACCGGCCGCCGGCGTGCGCGGCAGCCAGATCAGCAATCTCGACAAGGACATCGCCCGCGGCCTGTCCGTGGTCAGCGTGCGCGTAGTCGACGTGATTCCGGGCAAGAACGTGATCGGCCTGGAAATTCCCAACGCCAAGCGCGAGATGGTCTATCTGTCGGAGATCCTGCGCTCGGACAAGTACGACGCGATGAAATCGCCACTGGCCCTGGCCCTGGGCAAGGACATCGGTGGCCGCCCGACCGTGGCCGACCTGGCCAAGATGCCGCACCTGCTGGTCGCCGGCACCACCGGCTCAGGCAAGTCGGTGGCGGTCAACGCGATGGTGCTGAGCCTGCTGTACAAGGCGAGTCCGCGCGATGTGCGCATGATCATGATCGATCCCAAGATGCTGGAGCTGTCGGTCTACGAAGGCATTCCGCATCTGCTTGCGCCCGTCGTCACCGACATGAAGGAAGCCGCCAATGCGCTGCGCTGGTGCGTGGCCGAAATGGAACGGCGCTACCGCCTGATGGCCGCGGTCGGCGTGCGCAACCTGGCCGGTTTCAACAAGAAGGTGAAGGAAGCCGAAGACGCCGGCCAGCCTCTGCTCGACCCGCTATTCCGCCCCGACGCCTCGCAGCCGGAGCGCCGCGCCGAGCCGCTGCAGCCCTTGCCCTACATCGTCATCATCATCGACGAATTCGCCGACATGATGATGATCGTCGGCAAAAAAGTGGAAGAGTTGATTGCACGCCTGGCGCAGAAGGCGCGTGCCGCCGGCGTGCACCTGATCCTGGCCACGCAGCGCCCGTCGGTGGACGTGATCACCGGCCTGATCAAGGCGAATATCCCCACCCGCATCGCGTTCCAGGTATCCAGCAAGATCGACTCGCGCACCATCCTCGACCAGTCCGGCGCCGAAGCCCTGCTCGGCCATGGCGACATGCTGCACCTGCCGCCGGGCACGGCCACGCCCGAGCGCGTGCACGGTGCCTTCGTCGACGACCACGAAGTGCATCGCGTGGTGCAGTGGCTGCGTGCCCAGGGCAAGCCGGAATACATCGTCGGCGTGCTGGAGGAAGTGCAGACCACCGGCGACGGCAAGGTCATCGGCGAAACCGGCCTGCCCGAGGAAATCAGCGAAGGCAATTCCGACTACGACGAGCTGTACGATCAGGCCGTGCGCATCGTGACCGAGTCGCGCCGCGCCTCGATTTCCGGTGTGCAGCGGCGCCTGAAGATCGGCTACAACCGCGCCGCGCGCCTGGTCGAGCTGATGGAGCAGCAGGGCGTGGTCAGCGCCCCGGAGCACAACGGCAACCGTACCGTGCTGGCGCCGCCGCCGCCGGAGCGTTGAGCCGGCAATTGAACGACTTCGATGCATTTCAACCAGGGACGAAGCGCCAGTGAATCACGCCCGCCGTCCCTCGCACACCGGCGCAGATCACATCGCCGCTGCCAGGCTGAACGCCGGTGCGGCGGCAGCGGAACCTGGGCGCCGGCTGCCGGTCCAGGGCGCGACCTCCATTAACAGCGAATGATCACCATGCCGAACCGACTGCTTGCACTCTGCCTGCTCTGCGCCGCCGCGAGCACGGCCTCCGCCGAAACCGCGCGCGCGCGCCTGGATGCCTTCGCCAAGGGACTGCAGACCGTCTCGGCTGATTTCGAGCAAAGCGTATTCGACCCGAACGACCAGCCGGGCAAGAAATCCAGCGGCACGCTCGCGGTACAGGCGCCCAAGCAGTTCCGCTGGGACGTGACCAAGCCGTACCAGCAGCTGATCGTCGCCGACGGCATGCACGTGTGGATCTACGATCCGGACCTGGAACAGGTCACCGTGCGCAATCAAAGCCTGGAAGAGGCGCATAGCCCACTGACCTTGCTGACCGATGCCGGCCTGCTCGATCGCGATTTCTCCGCCAGCGAGCAGGGCGAACGCGAAGGCCTGCTCTGGCTGCGCCTGAAATCCAAGGCGAAAGAGCCGCAGTTCGAGTACGCCGATCTCGGCCTGGCCTGCGCCGACGCGGCCGCCGGTGCGTGCAACGGTGCCGTCGTGCTCAGCCGCATGCAATTCAAGGACACCTTGGGCAATCGCACCGAGACGCGCTTTTCGAACTGGCAGCGCAATCCCAGGCTCGCCGCCGAGCAGTTCAGCTTCAAGCCGCCCGCCGGCGTTGACGTGATCGGCGAGGTGAAGCCGGCAGCCGAAGTACATCCCGTCAAGGACTGATGATCGCGTCGCTGCCGCGCTGGGTCGGCCTGGGCGCTTTCGCCCTGGCCCTGGTCGCGGGCATGGTCAACGCCGTCGGTTTTCTCGCCTTCGGCCACCAGGCCATCACCCACCTGACTGGCACCACGACCTTGCTCGGCGTCGCCCTGGCCGGGCGCGAGTCTGCCGTTGCCATCGAGTTGCTGCTGTTTCTCACCAGTTTCTTCGTCGGCGCCACTGCCAGCGGCGCCTTGCTGCGCGACAGCACCTTGCGCCTGGGCCGCCGCTACGGCGTGGCCCTGATGCTGGAATCGTTGTTGCTGCTGCTGTCGATTCCGCTGCTGCGCCAGCACAGCACCGCCGGCATCTGCCTGGCCAGTGCTGCCTGCGGTCTGCAGAACGCGATGGCCAGCACCTATAGCGGCCACGTGCTGCGCACCACCCATCTGTCGGGCATCGTGACCGACCTGGGCATCATGCTGGGCCAGCGCCTGCGCGGACTCGCGACGGATGCGCGGCGGCGCAATCTGTATCTGCTGATCTGCCTGGGCTACCTGGCCGGCGCGGTGGCGGGAGGTGGCGGTTTTCCGTATCTGGGTGAAAACCTGCTGCTGGTGCCGGCCTTGCTCACCGGCGCCAGCGGGCTGGCCTACGCGGTCTATCAGCAGCGCCGCTTGAAATAACGCCGTATCGGCGAGCTAGCGGCTAGCCGGGGGCGGCGCAATTCGCTGCGCTCATCGCACCCTACGCGTGCACGTTTCGCGGCGCTGCGCTTTCGTAGGGTGCGATGAGCACCGCGAATTGCACCGCGAAGTCTGGACGAGGGCGATGCCATGCTTCGCATCGCTCACTGAGCGGCGAGGGGAGGGCTCTCGAATTCGTCGATGAAAATCGTATCGGGCAAGGCCGGCGCAATCGTGATGGCTGCGCCTGTGTCGTCGTAGCACCAGTCGATCACAGTCAGCGGGAACCCCATCGGCGGCGAGGTGGTCAGCCGCACCCAGCCGTAGTTGATCGCATTGGTGGTCTCGTTCTTGAAACGGTAGCCGAGGTAGGCGGCGGTCAGTCCGGCTCGCCAGATATCGGTATTGCCTGCGAAGGCGGCGCGGCTGAACAAGGAGCTGGCACTGATGCTGTCACCAGGCCCGAGCACCGCATAGACGTCGCCGGAGCTGACCACGCCGCCATTGCCGCTGGACATATCGTTCCAGTAGAAACGCAGCTGTCCGCTGGGCGTGGTATTGACGGCGGCATACGGGTCGAAATCGTAGCCTGGGGTGCTGCCGGCGGTAGGCCCGGAGACGCCGGTGGCGAAATTGATGTATAGCCCTTCGCTGCTCTCGGGCACGCTCAGGTTGGCGCCGGCATGGCAGATTACGGCGGCGGTGGCCAGCTGCGGCAGGGCGGCCAGCAGGGCAGTGACGGCAAACAGGGCCAGGTACGGCCAACGGCGGGATTTCATCGAACGACGGCTCGGGCAACGACAATCGGCGCACGTTAGCAGATCGCCATGCCTGGGCGCATGGACCGGGCGCCGCCTCGGTCTCGGGGCCCAGGCCCTGGGGCCCGGCAGGGTAAGTTGGTGTTTACAAATGAAAATTTATAGATCAGGTGCCGCCCACCGCAGTGCGGCGACGCGCTACTCTTCGCCCCCATGTCACGTCGCAAACCCACTCTTCCCAGCCCCGGCCTGTTCGCCGAACCCGAGGGCCTGAAACCACTGGCCGAGCGCATGCGTCCGCGTGCGCTCGACGACATCGTCGGCCAGTCGCGCCTGCTTTCCGCCGGCAAGCCGCTACGCCGGGCGGTCGAATCCGGCCATGTGCATTCGATGATCCTGTGGGGGCCGCCGGGCTGCGGCAAGACCACCCTGGCGCTACTGCTGGCGCGCTATGCGCAGGCCGAATTCCGCGCCATCTCGGCGGTACTGTCGGGCCTGCCCGATGTGCGCGTGGCGCTGGACGAGGCCGCGGCGAATTTCGCCCGCGGCGTGCGCACTGTGCTGTTCGTCGACGAAGTGCACCGCTTCAACAAGGCGCAGCAGGATGCCTTCCTGCCGCATATCGAAAAAGGCGTGATCATCTTCGTTGGCGCGACCACGGAAAATCCGTCGTTCGAACTGAATTCGGCGCTGCTGTCGCGCTGCCGCGTACATGTGCTGGAAGCCGTTGCAGCAAGCGACATCGAAGCTGCGCTGCGCCGCGCACTGGATGACGAAGAGCACGGTCTGGGCGGGCAGGGACTGCAGATCAGCAGCGAGTCGCTGGGCCTGATCGCCCAGGCCGCCGACGGCGATGTGCGGCGCGCCCTCACGTTGCTGGAAATCGCCGCCGAACTGGCCGATGGCGGCGCCATCGACGACACCACGCTGACCCAGGTGCTGGCCGACCGCACGCGCCGCTTCGACAAGGGCGGCGAGCAGTTCTACGACCAGATTTCGGCCCTGCACAAATCGGTGCGTTCGTCCGATCCGGACGCCGCGCTGTACTGGTTCACGCGCATGCTCGACGGCGGCTGCGATCCGGCATATCTGGCGCGCCGGCTGACCCGCATGGCGGTGGAAGACGTAGGCCTGGCCGATACGCGCGCCATCGGCATGGCCATCGAGGCCTGGGAAACCTACGACCGCCTGGGCAGTCCCGAAGGCGATCTGGCCCTGGCGCAACTGGTCGTCTACATGGCCGTGGCGGCCAAGAGCAACGCGGTCTATACGGCGTTCGGCGCGGTCAGGGCCGAAGTGCGGGCCAGCGGCACGCTGGACGTACCGATGGCGATACGCAATGCGCCGACCCGGCTGATGAAGAACCTCGGCTATGGCAAGGGCTACCAGTACGACCACGATCTTGCCGGCGGCATTGCGCTGGACCAGCAATGCCTGCCCGACGCGCTGCTCGGGCGCATCTTCTACCAGCCGACCGAACGCGGCCTGGAAGCCAAGATCGCGCAGAAACTTGCCGAACTGCGCGCCGCCCGCGCCGCAGCCCTGGCGGCGCGGCCGCCGCGTGAGGAACCCGACGAATGATACGCAGCGCACTGAACCTGCCGCGCACGGTCTGGCTGCTGGGCCTGGTCAGCCTGGTCAACGATTCGGCCAGCGACATGATCTATCCGCTGGTACCGCTGTACCTGGCCAGCGTACTGATGGCCGGGCCCAAGGCGCTGGGCCTGATCGAAGGCCTGGCCGAGGCGCTGGGCGCCGTGCTCAAGCTGTTTGCCGGCGTGCTCGCCGACCGCCTGCGCCAGATGCGCTGGTGGGTGGTGGCTGGCTATGCCTTGTCCGGCGTTGTGCGGCCCTTGCTCGCACTGACCACCAGTTGGCTCGGCGTGCTGCTGTGCCGCTTCGGCGACCGTGTCGGCAAGGGTCTGCGCGCGGCGCCGCGCGATGCCTTGCTTAGTTTGAGCGTAGCGCCGCAGCAGCGCGGCCTGGCCTTCGGCCTGCACCGGTCGATGGACAACCTGGGGGCGGTGATCGGCCCACTGCTGGCGGCGGCCTTGCTGGGTCTTGGGTTTTCCCTGCGCGAAGTGTTCTTCGCCGCACTCGTTCCGGCGCTGGCCGTCGTCGTGCTGACCCTGTTCGTGCGCGAGCCCGAGCGCGTGGTGCTGAAGCCCAAGCCGTTCCGCTGGAACCTGTCCGACCAGCCGCCGGCGCTGCGCCGCTATCTGGTTGTGCTGGCATTGTTCACATTGGGTAATTCTTCCAATATGTTCCTGTTGCTGCGGGCGCGCGAACTGGGCCTGGCCGACGCGCAGATTCCCTTGCTGTGGGCCCTGGTCTGCGCCATCGCGGCGCTGTTCGGCACGCCCTTGTCGGCCTTGTCCGACCGTCTGGACCGGCGCCGTCTGATCGTGGCGGGCTGGAGTCTCTACGCCGGCTTCTACCTGCTGTTCGGCCTGCTGCCGGCGCAGCCCTGGCTGCTCTGGCCGATGTTCGCCGGCTACGGCCTGTTCCTGGCCGCGACCGAAGGCGCGGAAAAAGCCCTGGTCGCCGACCTGGTGCCGGGCGAGCAGGCCGGCACGGCCTTCGGCTGGTACAACCTCGTCGCCGGCGTGCTGTTGCTGCCAGCTTCGCTGCTGTTCGGCTGGCTGTGGGAAGTCGTCACGCCGCTGGCTGCGTTCGCCTTCGGCTCGGCTTGTGCGCTGCTGGCTGCGGCACTGCTGGCCTGGTGGGTGCCGCGGGCCGGGCAGGGGCGCGTTGCACAGCCCGCCGGCTAACCGCGATAATCCGCAACTTCGTTGAATTTCCAAGGATTGCCATGCTTGACCCAGCCCTGCTGCGCGGCCAGCTCGACGCCGTGGCCGAACGCCTGGCAACGCGCGGGTTCATTCTCGACAAGGCCGCCTTGGAGGCGCTGGAAAGCCAGCGCAAGGCTGCCCAGGTCGAAACCCAGGACTTGCAGAACCGGCGCAATACCTTGTCCAAGCAGATCGGCATGGCCAAGGGCAAGGGCGAAGACGCCTCCGCGCTGATGGCGGAAGTCGGCGGCATCGGCGATACGCTGAAGGCCAACGAGCTGCGCCTGGCGGAACTGCAGCAGCAGATCGCCGCCATCATGCAGGGCATTCCCAACCTGCCGCACGAGTCCGTGCCGCTGGGCGCCGACGAAGGCGGCAATGTCGAACAGCATCGCTGGGGCCAGCCGCGCAGCTTCTCGTTCGCGGTCAAGGATCATGTCGACCTGGGCGCGCGCAAGGGCTGGCTCGACGGCGATGCCGGCGCCAAGCTGTCGGGCGCACGCTTCACCGTGCTGCGCGGCGAACTGGCCCGGCTGCACCGGGCGATGGCGCAGTTCATGCTCGATCTGCACACGAACTCGCACGGCTATCTCGAAACCAATGTGCCGCTGATCGTCAACGCCGACTCCATGCTCGGTACCGGCCAGCTGCCGAAGTTCGAGGAAGACCTGTTTTCCACCGTCGTGGGCGAAGCCAGGCGCTACCTGATTCCCACCTCGGAAGTGCCGCTGACCAACCTGGTGCGCGACAGCATCGTCGAAGCCGACAGCCTGCCGCAGCGCTATGCGGCGCATTCGATGTGCTTCCGCGCCGAAGCCGGTTCCTACGGCCGCGACACCCGCGGCATGATCCGCCAGCACCAGTTCGAAAAAGTGGAATTGGTCAGTATTTCCAAACCCGCCGACAGCGACGCCGAGCACGAACGCATGACGCGCTGCGCCGAGAAAGTGCTGGAAGCGCTGGAACTGCCGTACCGGCGCATGTTGCTGTGCAGCGGCGACATGGGCTTTGCCGCGATCAAGACCTTCGACCTGGAAGTCTGGCTGCCGTCGCAGAACACCTACCGGGAAATCTCGTCCTGCTCCAACTGCGGCGATTTCCAGGCCCGGCGCATGCTGGCGCGCTGGCGCAATCCGGAAACCGGCAAGCCCGAACTGGCGCATACCTTGAACGGTTCCGGTGTCGCCGTCGGCCGCGCGATGATCGCAGTGATGGAGAACTACCAGCAGGCCGACGGCTCCATCGCCATCCCGGGCGTGCTGCGACCGTATATGGGTGGTGCCGAGTCGATTGCCTGAATCTGGCGTAGTGGCCGGGCGGTGCATCGGCGATGCCCGCCCGCTGTCGCTCGCAGATTGCGCGCTTTCGCCGCCGCCGTTTCAGCCATGCTGCTGCTGCGCCTGCGCAAAGGCGGCCAGCTGCTCCGGCGTGGCGTCCTTCTGATACTGCTGCTTCCACTGCGCCAGCGGCATGCCGTAGACGCGTTCGCGCGCCTCGTCCTTGCCCAGTTCCAGGCCGCGTTCGGCGGCCGCTTCGCGATACCAGTCGCCCAGGCAGTTGCGGCAGAAGCCGGCCAGGATCATCAGGTCGATGTTCTGCACGTCGTGGCGTGCCTGCAGATGCGCCACAAGGCGGCGGAACGCGGCCGCTTCGAGTTCGGTCGTGCTCGGTGTTTGCATGGTGGTTTCCTTGCGCGAAAACTGCATGGTAGCTGACCGCGGCCGCACGCCGGTTTGAGCCCGCTGCACCGGACATGGATAATGCGCGCCGTCCGGGCAAGGCCCATCAATGGACGACGTTGCGTCGCGCTCGACGCCCCTGCATTGCCGGCTGTGCTCCGGCCCTGGACCTGCCTACACATGACCGCCCGCATACTGGACGGCAAACGCATCGCCGATGAATTGCTGGAGCGCATCAAGGGGCGCGTCAGTGTCCGCGTCGCCGCCGGCAAGTCGCAGCCCGGCCTGGCCGTGGTGCTGGTCGGCGCCGATCCGGCTTCCGCGGTGTATGTGAAGAACAAGCGCAAGGCCTGCAAGGAAGTCGCCTTCCGTTCGTTCGACTACGACCTTCCCGCCGAAACCCCCGAGGCCGATCTCTACGCCCTGATCGATCGCCTCAACAGCGATGCCCGTGTCCACGGCATCCTGGTGCAACTGCCGCTGCCGCCGCATATCGATGCGACGGCGCTGATCAACCGCATCGATCCGCGCAAGGACGTCGACGGCTTCCACGCCGCCAACGTCGGCTCGCTGGTGCTGCGCCAGCGCGGCCTGCGCCCGTGCACGCCCAAGGGCGTGATGACCTTGCTGGCGCATACCGACCGCCCTGTGCGCGGCCAGCATGCCGTCATCGTCGGCGTATCCAACCATGTCGGCCGGCCGATGGCGCTGGAACTGCTGCTGGCGGGCTGTACGACGACTTCATGCCATAAATTCACCCGCGACCTGCCAGGCTTCGTTGCCCAGGCCGATATTCTGGTCGTGGCAGTAGGCCGTCCCGGCCTGGTCAAGGGCGAATGGATCAAGCCCGGCGCCATCGTCATTGATATCGGCATCAACCGCCTCGATGACGGCAGTCTGGTCGGCGACGTGGAATTCGACGCTGCCGCGGCCCGGGCCTCGTGGATCACGCCGGTGCCGGGCGGAGTGGGGCGCATGACCGTGGCGACCCTGATCGAGAACACCCTGGAAGCGGCCGAAACCTTTTTCGACTGATCGATAACGTCATGCCTACTGCAAGAAAAATATACTTAATGCTTTTTTGCGCCGCGCTGAGCCTGCTCGGCGGTTGCGCCGGACTGGTCAACAAGACCACGCAGCGCTTTTCCGACAATCTGCGCACCGCCATCCTCAACGCCGACGACCCGGCTACGGTGCGCGACGGCCTGCCGTCCTACCTGCTGCTGCTCGATGCGATGATCGAAGGCGATCCGCAGAATGCCGGCACCCTGCAGTCCGCGGCCAAGCTCTACGGCGCCTATGCCGGCGGCTTCGTCACCGAACCCGTGCGCGGCAAGCGCCTGGCCCTGCGCGCCTTCAACTATGCCCGCCGCGCGGTCTGCGCACGCAACGCCGGTCTCTGCGCCGTGCTCGACCAGCCGTTCGATCCGTTCGCTGCCGAAGTGGCCAAGGTGACGATCGCGGACATCGACGTGCTCTACAGCCTGGCTTCGGCCTGGGCTGGACGCATACAGCAGGACAGCGACGACTGGAGCGCCATTGCCGACCTGCCCAAGGTACAGCTGCTGACCGAACGCGTGATCGCGCTGGACCCGGCCTACGAAGGCGGCGAGCCGCACATGGTGTTCGGCGTGCTGCATTCGCTGCGCCCGGCTTCGTTGGGCGGCAAGCCCGAGCTGGGCAAGGCCGAGTTCGAGATCGCCATCGCCCAGTCGCAGGGCCGCAACCTGATGGCCAAGACGCTGTATGCGCAGTACTACGCCCGCCTGGTGTTCGACCAGGAGCTGCACGACCGTTTGCTCAATGAAGTGCTGGCTGCGCCGCCAGAAGCGCCGCGCCTCACCCTGATGAACGTGCTGGCGCAGCAGCGGGCCAAGGCCCTGCTCGATTCCGGCAAGGACTATTTCTGAAACGACGTCGATCCCTGTGCCCGCCAGGCACGCCAGGAGTTACCGCATGAATGTGTGCCAGCGTTTGTTGACCAGTGTCTTCGCCCTGCTTGCCGCCAGCGCGGCGCAGGCCGAGGTGCTGAAGATCGCCACCACCGCGCCTGACGGCACCGCCTGGATGCGCGAAATGCGCGCCGGCGCCGAGGCGGTCAGGACCCGCACCGAAGGCCGCGTGGAACTGAAGTACTACCCCGGCGGCGTGATGGGCGATTCGAATACCGTCCAGCGCAAGATCAAGATTGGCCAGCTGCAGGGCGGCGCGTTCACCGGCGGCGAAATCTCCAACGTCAACGGCGACGTGCAGCTGTACAGCCTGCCGTTCCTGTTCCGCAGCCAGGCCGAAGTCGATGCCGTGCGCGCCAAGCTGGACGATCGCGTCAAGGCCGGCTTCGAAAAAGGCGGCTTCGTTGCGCTGGGCCTTTCCGGCGGCGGTTTCGCGTACATCATGAGCACGCGTGCGATCAAGACGCGCGACGATCTCACCGCGTCCAAGGTGTGGGTGCCGCAGGGCGACCATATTGCCGAAGTGGCATTCAAGAATGCCGGCGTAACGCCGATCTCGCTGCCGCTGGCCGACGTCTATACCAGCCTGCAGACCGGCCTGATCGACACCGCTGCGAATACCCTGGCCGGCGCCATCGCGTTCCAGTGGCATACCAAGATCAAGCACGTGGTCGACCTGCCGGTGTCCTACGTGGTCGGTGTGATCGTGGTCGACAAGAAGGCCTTCGACAAGGTCAGCGCGGCCGACCAGGCCATACTCAAGGACGAAATGGGCAAGGCGTTCGCGCGCCTGGACCAGATCAGCATCGAGGACAACGGCAAGGCGGTAGAGGCGCTGAAGAAGCAGGGCATCACCATCTACCAGCCCAGCGCCGAGGAAACCGCCAACTGGCAGAAGGTAGGCGTGGATTCCGCAAAGCAGCTGGAAGGTGAAAAAGCACTTTCTGGCGATCTGTACAAAGCGCTAAACGACGAAATTGCCGCGTTGCGCAAGAAGTAAGACAGGACACCAGCCCATGACTGCAGGCCGCCCGGGAGCGCCCATGAATTCCGCGTTCCAGCGCAACCTGGCGCTGCTGCACCGGTTCGAGGACTGGCTGCTCACCGCGCTGGTCGTATTCATGGTGCTGCTGGCCGGCGCGCAGATCCTGCTGCGCAACGTGTTCGACTCGGGCTTTGCCTGGGCCGAGCCGCTGCTGCGCGCACTGGTGCTGTGGAGTGCGATGCTCGGCGCGGTCATCGCCACGCGGGAAGACCAGCATATCGGCCTGGACTTCATCGGCCGCTGGGTCAGCGGTGTGAAGCTGCGCATCGCACGCTTCATTGCGCTGACCTTTGCCGCGGTGCTGTGCGGCCTGATGGCCTGGCATAGCTGGGCGCTGGTGCAGCTGGACCTGGAAGGCGGCACCGAGGGCGTGCTCGGCATTTCCGCCTGGATGCTGGAGCTGATCCTGCCGCTGGGCTTCGGCCTGATGGCCTTGCGCTTCCTGATCCGTTCCGTACTGCCACCCAAAAGCCACGAGCTGCTGCCGGAGGCCGGCGCATGATCTGGCTGCTGATCGGTGTGCTGGTGATTCTGGCCGCCCTGGGCGCACCGCTGTTTGCGATCCTCGGCGCCATCGCCCTGATCGGCTTCCACATGGCCGGGCAGGAAGGCATTGCCGTGGCGGTGGAGTTCTACCGCCTTTCCGACATGCCGGCACTGATCGCGATTCCGCTGTTCACCCTGGCTGGCTACATCCTGGCGGAAAGCAAGACGCCGCAGCGCCTGGTGCGCCTGACCAATGCCCTGGTCGGCTGGCTGCCGGGCGGGTTGGCCATCGTTGCGGTGCTGGCTTGTACACTTTTTACCGCGTTCACCGGCGCCACGGGCGTAACCATCATCGCGCTGGGCGCCGTACTGTATCCGGCGCTGCGCCAGGCACAGTACGGCGAAAAATTCAGCCTGGGCCTGCTCACTGCCTCGGGCAGCCTGGGACTGCTGCTGGTGCCGTCGATGCCGCTGATCCTGTACGGCGTCGTCGCGCAGCAATTCCAGACCACGCCACCGGTCAGCATCGACGCCTTGTTCCGCGCCGGCGTGCTGCCCTGCCTGCTCATGGTGGTGATGCTCGGCCTCTACAGCGCCTGGCACGTACGCGACGTGGCCAGGCCACAGCGCGCCAGTGCGGGCGAACTGTGGGCTGCGCTGAAAGATGCGGCCTGGGAAATCCCGCTGCCGTTCGTGATCCTGATCGGCATCTATTCCGGCAAGCTGGCCGCCTCGGAAGCCGCTGCGGCGACGGCGCTGTACGTGCTGCTGGTCACTGTGCTGATCCGCCGCGAAATAAAATTGTCCCAATTGCCGCAGGTGATCCGCCATGCGATGGTGCTGGTCGGCGGCATTCTCGTCATCCTCGGCTTTTCGCTGGCGCTGACCAACTGGCTGATCGATGCGGAAGTGCCGGAGAAACTGTTCCAGTTCCTGCGCACGCACATTCCCGAAAGCAATCCGTTCCTGTTCCTGCTCGCGCTGAACATCTTCCTGCTGGTCTTCGGCATGCTGCTGGAAGGGTTCCCTGCCATCATCCTGCTGGTGCCGCTGGTATTGCCGGTGGCGGTGCGCTACGGCATCGATCCGGTGCACCTGGGCATCATCTTCCTGGCCAATCTGCAGCTCGGCATCTTCCTGCCGCCGCTGGGCATCAACCTTTACATCGCCTCGGCGCGTTTCCGCCAGCCGGTGATGACTCTGGTGCGTGCGGCCGTGCCGTTCTTCCTCATCATGCTGGCGGCGACCCTGATCATCACCTACTGGCCTGGCCTGTCGCTGTGGCTGGCGCGCTGAGGCCTGGCGTCGTCTTGCGGGCGCGGTGATACGGCGTAAACCCGCGTACTGGCGGGTTTACGCCGGGATTTGCAGCAAGCGTCGCTGCCGCTGGAGCGCCTGGCGATGCGCCGTCAGCCCCAGACTTCGCCCATCACCCGCGCCAGATTGAGGCCGAGGATCTTGTCGATGCGCGCGGCCGCGTAGCCGCGCTGTTGCAGTTGTTCCGCCAGATGGTGGAAGCGGTCCACGCGGTTGTATTCCGGCACCAGGTTGAGCACTTCCGCATCTTCGCCCGCCGAGAAAATGCCTTTCTTGCGCCGGCTTTCGACAAACTCGCGATGTGCCTTGCGATACGCATCGTCGAGCAGCGGCGGTGAAACGAATCCATCCGTGCCGATGGATACATGGTCTTCGCCGCAGACCTTGAGCGCATGTTCGATATGGCGCAGCAGATCCTCGCCTGTGGGCTGGCCGCTTTCGCGCAGGAAGGGCATGAAGTAGATGCCCGCCACGCCGCCCTTGTCGGCCAGCTGGCGCAGCACGCGGTCATAGGTATTGCGCGGCCGGTCGACCAGATCGCGGCAGGCCGTATGCGAGATCAGAGCCGGGTTCTTGCACCGCGCGATGGCCTGTTCCATCGTGCGCGGCGAGGCGTGGCTCAGGTCCAGCACGATCTTCAGCCGGGCCAGTTCGTCGATCACCTCCAGGCCGAAGCGGCTGACGCCACCGTCCGAGGGCTCCAGGCAGCCGTCGCCGCACAGATTACGGTTGTTGTAGGTCAGCTGGACGATGCGAACGCCCAGCCCCTGGAACATCGCCAGCCGCTTCAGGTCGTAGCCGATAGGGCTGCTGTCCTGGAAGCCGTAGATCAGTCCCAGCATCTGCTTTTCCCGTGCCAGCTGCAGGTCGGCGGCAGAGCGGATTTTCAGCAGCTGCGCCGGATGCTGCGCAATCTCGCGTTCCTGGTCTGCAATGCCGAACAGCGTCGTCTCGAACGCGTCCGCTGCGTTGCCGACATCGCTGACGGTGACATTGACCGCCGTCAGCCCGGAATTGCGCAGGTCGAGCAGGTGCTGCGGGGTCAGCGGTCCCGGCCCCTTCTCGGGATCGATGCCGCCGGGAACGGCCAGACCGTCTATCCACAACGGTGCCGTCGCCGCCGCGCCGTCGCGCTTCTTGCCGGGGTTCTGCGCCGCCGCTGTCGCGGCGCCGGCACCGAGTGCTGCAATGACGGACAGGCCACTGGTAGACAGGAATTCACGCCGGCTTGCCATGCTGCGATAGCCTTTTCGGTAGGGGTGGAAAAAGTTACGGCGCCGGCTGTACACCGACCGCGGCATAGAGTTTTGCAGCGTCGTACAGAACGCCATCTTTTACAATCGTGCGGACTTTGTGCAGGTCCGAGATGTTCTGCAGCGGATCGCCGTCGACCAGGATGAAATCGGCCAGCATGCCCGGCGCGACGACGCCGACGTCGGACGCGCGGCGGTTGACCTGGGCCGAGGTCAGCGTAGCGGCGCGCAACACATCGGCATTCGATATGCCCGCGGCCGACCACACTTCCAGTTCGCGCAGCAGGCCGAAGCCGGAAGGCGAATCGCTGCCGGGAACCATCGCAACGCCGGCCTCGTGCAGTGCCTTCAGCATGCGCTTCAGCGCGGGCATGGCCTGGGCATAGCGCGGCTTGTCTTCGGGTGTCGACGTGACCTCGCCGCCGACCATGTTGCGGGCCACCACCGGCGGCAGCCGGCCGACAATGTTCTCGTATCCCGGCGATATGCGGTCCGGCGCACCTTCGAACATGTCTTCGAAAATGTTGATGGTCGGATCGAGCACGGTCTGCCGCGCCACTAGGAAATCGATGAACTGCTTCACACGGGGATCGGCCGGATCGATGTCCATGGCATGCCGGCCCACGGCAGTGAATCGGGTCGGGCCGCGCGTATCCGCCGCTTCCTTGGCGAGGAAATTGAGGAAGATGAAATTCAGGTGCTGGATTTCGTCGGCACCGGCCTCGACGAACTGCTGCGCCGTCATGAAGGCCGGCACATGGCCGGACAGGCGCAGCGCGCGCGCGTGGGCGAAATTCGCCAGCGGCGCGATCATGGCCGGGTCCATCGACGAATACACCTTGATCTGCCGGTAGCCATTCTGCGCGTACCAGTCTATCCAGCGTTCCGCGTCGGCCTGTGTCTTGATGCGCGCCCGCGTAGGTCCGGAGAACGGACCTTCCGCATCGATGAAGCCGGCCCGCACGATGCGCGGACCCAGCTCGGTGCCCGCGTCGATACGCTTCTCCAGCTCCGGCAGCACCTGCTCGTCGTTGGCCAGGTCACGCACCGAAGTGATGCCCGAGGCCAGGTTGAGGATGGTATCGACGCCGGTGATATGAACGTGGTTGTCCCACAGCCCTGGCATCAGGAAACGCTGGCCCGCGTCGATGGTTCGTACGCCTTCCGGTACATGGACCTTGCCGTCGGGCCCTACCGCTGCGATGCGCTTGCCGATCACCAGCACGCTGGTGCCTGCCGTGGCCTGCCGCGTGCGCGGATCGAACAGGCGGCTGTTCCTGATCAGCAACGGTCCGGCCGGGATGTCGCTGAGGCTTTTGGCCAGATCCTCGCGATATGTGCGTGCGATCGCCTCCTCAATGCCGAGCAGGCGGTCCACTTCGCTCGTTGCTGTCTTGCGCACCACTGAAAACCAGCCGCTGACATCGGCAAAAAGGCGGTTGCTGTCGTCGAGCCAGACCACGGTGGGTTCGTAACTCATCCCCGAGATCTGTATTGCCCTTACCGTCATGCTCTCGCCGGAGGACAGCTTGACCTGCTCGCGCGCCACTTCCCGCGCTGTCGCCGTGCCTACCGGCAGCAGCGGCAGGGAATTGCCCGGCGCCCTGAGCAAGGCTGTCGCCAGCAGTGCCTGGTACGACGGCGGCGCATCCAGCGGCAGATAGAAACCGCCTGGCGCGGCCGCCGTGGTCTTCTTGCCGCCCGCCGTCCACGAGCCCACGCCCGCGTCACTGCGCGCAAATGTCTCGCTCAGCGGCGTTTTCATATAGCTCTTGCCGCTGATCTGCAGTTGCAGCGGCATGCCGTTGCTGTCCACGCGCCAGCTCGACTTCAGTTCCGGGCCGCGGCCGCGGTCATTGAACGTGTAAGTGCTGGTCGACTTGTCCTTGGCATGGTTGACCACTTCGGCGCCCGAGGGCTTGCCCAGCGTCAGCACCGTGTATTCGATGGTCTGCGCGCCGGCCAGCAGCGGCATGAACAGCAATGCGCAGGCGCCCAACGCCGCCAAAGCCATGGATTGTGTTGTCCGCAATGAGTGCACGTGGGTACCCTGTGATGACCTGATTTAGACTGTATATCCATGTCAGACAAAAAGTCAAAACCCAAGGATCTCGTCATCGCCCCCCAGGTGCTGGCGATGGCAGAGGGGGTTTCGCACCTGCTGCACCCCTTTGCCGAGGTGGTGCTGCACGACGTGGAGCGCGACCAGATCGCCGCCATCTGGAACCCCATTTCCAAGCGCAAGGTAGGCGACCCTTCGCTATTGCGTTCGCTGCCCGCGCGCCAGCGCGACTCCGCGCCCTATGGCCCGTACGAGAAGGTCAACTGGAACGGCAAGCGCCTCAAATGCGTCAGCGTATCGCTGCTGGACGATCGCGATTCGCCGATGCTGATGTGCATCAACTTCGATATTTCCGCCTTCGATCCCATCCTGCAGCTCGCCAGCATTCCGCAGCAGCAGCCCTCGGAACTGTTCTCGCGCAACTGGCGCGAACGCATCAACCAGCTGACCCACGACTGGATCAGAAACCACGGCCTCACCGTCGAAACCCTCAACGCCGAACAGCGCCTGGCCCTGGTACGCCACCTGGACGAGCAGGGCGCTTTCGAAGCGCGCAAATCCGTCGAACAGATGGCCGCCATCCTCGGTATTTCCCGCGCCACGGCATACAGCCTGCGCAAGGCGGCGCAGGCGGAAAAAAGCTAGATCGTGCCTGTGCTGAGGCCCGCCCCTTGAACCGGACGCCGCAGGAGCCACTTCCCCCGCACTCGGCACGGCCAATGCTTCGGTTATTTGAGCCGCGCAAACCTTCCCGTATAATCTCGTTTTTGCGGCGGTCCATAAGCCTATGCGCATCCTCGCTGAAGCCCTGACGTTCGACGACGTCTCGCTGGTTCCTGCGTACTCCAACGTCCTGCCCAAGGACGTCAGCCTCTCCACCCGATTGACCCGCGGCATCCGGCTGAATATTCCGGTCCTCGCCGCCGCCATGGATACGGTTACCGAAGCCCGCCTCGCCATCACCATGGCCCAGTGCGGCGGCATCGGCATCATCCACAAGAACATGCCGGTCGAACGCCAGGCCGCAGAAGTCCGCCTGGTGAAGAAATTCGAAGCCGGCGTGATCCGCGATCCCATCACCGTTTCGCCCGATACTTCCATCCGCGAAGTCATGCAGATCGTGCGTGCGCGCAATATCTCCGGCGTGCCGGTGGTCGACGGCGAGCACCTGGTCGGCATTGTCACCAACCGCGACCTGCGCTTCGAGAAGAAGCCCGACGATCCGGTGCGCCACATCATGACGCGCAAGGAGCGCCTGATCACCGTCAACGAAGGCGCGCACGAAGAGGAAGTCCTCGCGCTGCTGCACAGGCACCGCATCGAGAAAGTGCTGGTGGTCGACGACGGTTTCCGCCTGCGCGGCCTCATCACGGTGAAGGACATCCAGAAAGCCCGCGACAACCCCAACGCCGCCAAGGACACGCACGAACGCCTGCGCGTCGGCGCGGCGGTCGGTGTCGGTGGCGATACGGAAGAACGCATTGCCGCGCTGGTCGAAGCCGGTGTCGACGTGATCGTGGTCGATACGGCCCACGGCCACTCCCAGGGCGTGCTCGATCGCGTCGCCTGGGTCAAGCGGAATTTCCCGGACCTGCAGGTGATCGGCGGCAACATCGTCACCGGCGATGCGGCCCGCGCCCTGGTCGATGCGGGTGCCGATGCGGTCAAGGTCGGCGTCGGTCCCGGTTCCATCTGCACCACGCGCATCGTCGCTGGCGTCGGCGTGCCGCAGATCACTGCGGTGAGCATGGTTGCCGACGCGCTGCGCGACAGCAACGTACCGCTGATCGCCGATGGCGGCATCCGCTATTCCGGCGACATTGCCAAGGCACTCGTTGCCGGCGCGTCCTGCGTGATGATCGGCGGCATGTTCGCCGGCACCGAGGAAGCCCCCGGCGAAGTCGAGCTGTACCAGGGCCGCTCCTACAAGAGCTATCGCGGCATGGGTTCGCTGGGCGCGATGCAGAAGGGCTCCAAGGACCGCTATTTCCAGGACGATGCCGACGCCGACAAGCTCGTACCCGAAGGCATCGAAGGCCGCGTGCCTTACCGCGGACCGCTGCGCAGCATCGTGCACCAGCTGGTCGGCGGCCTGCGCGCCTCGATGGGCTATGTCGGCTGCGCCACGGTCGAAGACTTGCACGCCAAGCCGCAATTCGTGCGCATCACCAGCGCCGGCGTGCGCGAGTCACATGTGCACGATGTAGCAATTACCAAAGAAGCGCCGAACTACCGCCTCGACTGAACGAATACTGGGGACCTGCGGGTCCCCAAATTTTTCCTGCACTCCGCGTGCGGCGATCAACGCCAGGAACAGCCCTGAACATGCAGAACATCCACAACGACAAGATCCTGATCCTCGATTTCGGCGCCCAGTACACCCAGCTGATTGCGCGGCGCATCCGCGAATTCGGCGTCTACTGCGAAATCTGGGCCTGGGACCACGATGCCGCCGATATTCCGGCCTTCGCGCCGCGTGCGGTCATTCTGTCCGGCGGCCCCGAGTCGGTGACCGAAGCCAACTCGCCGCGCGCGCCGCAGGCCGTGTTCGAGCTGGGGGTGCCCGTGCTCGGCATCTGCTATGGCATGCAGACCCTGGCCGAACAGCTGGGTGGCAAGGTGGAAAGCGGGCATCACCGTGAATTCGGCTATGCCCAGGTCAAGGCCGATCTCTCCTGCAGCTTGTTCCGCGGCCTTTCCGGCGACGACGGCAAGCTGCCGGCCTACGGCGAAGGCGAATCCTGGATGGGGGTGCAGGGCGCGGTCGCTGCCGTCGACGAAGACGCTGTACGTGTCGTTGCGCTGGACGTATGGATGTCGCACGGCGACCGCGTGGTCGAACTGCCATCGGGCTTTGCCGCAGTCGGCGCGACCGAATCGCTGCAGTACGCAGCCATGGCCGACGAAACACGCCGCTATTACGGCGTGCAGTTCCATCCGGAAGTCACCCATACCAAGCAGGGTGCCGAACTGCTGCGCCGCTTCGTTGTGGATATTGCCGGCTGCGCTACTTTGTGGACGGCGGCCAACATCATCGAAGACGCCGCCGCGCGCGTGCGCGCCCAGGTCGGTTCCGACAAGGTATTGCTGGGCCTGTCCGGCGGCGTGGATTCCTCGGTCGTCGCTGCACTGCTCAAGCGCGCCATCGGCGATCAGCTGGTCTGCGTATTCGTCGATACCGGCCTGCTGCGCTGGCGCGAAGGCGACCAGGTCATGGCAACCATGGCCGAGCACATGGGCGTCAACGTGATCCGCGTCAACGCGGCCGAGCGCTACTTCGCCGCCCTGGCCGGCTTGCACGACCCCGAGGCCAAGCGCAAGATCATCGGTCGCCTGTTCGTCGAGATCTTCGAGGAAGAATCCGCCAAGCTCAGCGACGTGAAATGGCTGGCCCAGGGCACCATCTATCCCGACGTGATCGAGTCCGCCGGCTCCAAGACCGGCAAGGCCCACGTGATCAAAAGCCACCACAACGTCGGCGGCCTGCCCGAGCACATGAAACTCGGCCTGGTCGAACCGCTGCGCGAGCTGTTCAAGGACGAAGTGCGTCGCCTCGGCGTGGAACTCGGCCTGCCGCGCGCCATGGTGTACCGTCATCCGTTCCCAGGCCCGGGCCTGGGCGTGCGCATACTCGGCGAAGTAAAGCCTGACTATGTGGAATTGTTGCAACGTGCCGATCACATCTTCATCGAGGAACTGCGCGCGCATAATCTGTACGACAAGACCAGCCAGGCCTTCGCCGTCTTCCTGCCGGTCAAATCCGTCGGCGTGGTCGGCGACGCGCGCGCCTACGAATGGGTGATTGCCCTGCGTGCCGTGGAGACCATCGACTTCATGACCGCGCACTGGGCGCATCTGCCCTACGATTTCCTCGGCACCGTCTCCAACCGCATCATCAACGAACTGCGCGGCGTGTCGCGCGTGGTCTACGACATCAGCGGCAAGCCGCCGGCGACGATCGAGTGGGAGTGATTTGACGTCATCCTGCGAAGACTGGCCGGCCGTCGATTCCGCAGCGGTGGCTTCCGAGGATGACGGTTGTTTCATCCGCTGCAATGAAGCCTATCGCCGTATTTTTGCCGTCAACGTAGACCAAAGCATGGGCGATTGGGTGGCTGCAAAAATGCGTTCAATGACACAGCATTCCCACAGCCCGAAGCGTGCGCGCACTGTTGCTGGCGAGCGAACCGAGCGCTGGCGCTCGGCTCAACGCGCTCGCCATGCCTTGCTTCGTTTCTGCTGTCATAAAAACAAGTGAATATAAATTTCTATTAACTAAGCGCCGGGGTCAGGAACGAACTTCAACACGTTGCCGTTGATGCAGTAGCGTTTGTAGGTTGGCGGCGGCCCGTCATCGAACACGTGGCCGAGGTGGATCCCCGAGCTTGCGCTGCGAACTTCAACGCGCTTCATGCCGGCCGATTCGTCTTCGTGCAGCGTGACGGCGCCTTCCAGCGGGTTGAAGAAACTTGGCCAGCCCGTCCCGCTGTCGAACTTGCTGTCGCTGCGGAACAGGGCCACGCCGGTCACCGGGTCGACGAACGTGCCCGCGCGTTTCTCGTCCAGGTTCGAACCGGTGAACGGCCGCTCCGTGCCTTGCTCGAACGCGATCTTCTGCTGTTCGGGCGTGAGCAGGCGGAAGCCCAGCCATTTCCAGAAGCGTTCCTGCTCGCCGCTGTAACCGGTGTAGCGCGATACCTCCTTGCCGTGCTCGAACAGCACGATGGTAGGGGTCGCGAATACGGCTTTCTGCAACGACCATCCCTGCGGCGCATCCGGGCTCAGGCTGCGTGCGACAGGAACCGGCGACTTCCAGTGATCGAGCACGTCGCGCTTGAACTGTTCGCAGTACGGACACTCATTGGATTCAAACACGACCAGCTGGCGATTGGCGTCGAGGCTGCTGGCGTCCAGCGCGGTGGCCACCGCGACCGGGTGCGCCGGCATCGGCGAGGTGCCAGCGCCCGCCTGGCGCGGATACACGACGCCCGTTCCACCGAGCCCGCAGTAGCCGTTCGGATTTTTCTGCAGATAGTCCTGGTGGTAGTCCTCGGCGGCGCCGTAGGTTTGCAGCGGCGCGATCTCGGTGGATATCGTCCCCAGTCCCTGCGCCGCCAGCGCTTTCTGGTAGGCATCCCGGGTGGCCAGGGCGATGGTTTGCTGCGCATCCGAATCGGTGTAGATCGCGCTGCGGTAATTGCTGCCGACGTCGTTGCCCTGGCGATCGCCCTGGGTCGGATCGTGGCTTTCCCAGAAGCGGATCAGCACGTCTTCGAGCGTAACCTGTGCCGTATCGAACGACACCTTGATGACTTCGGCGTGATTCCTGCCGGTCGCCTTGCCCCGCTGTAGCGCCTGCTCGTGTTCAAGCACTGCTTTGTAGGTCGCCGGAATGCTGCCGTTGGCGTAGCCGCTCTCGACGTCGACCACGCCAGCCAGGGCGGACATGCGTTTTTCGGCACCCCAGAAACAGCCCATGCCGAGGACGATCGTGTCGACCGGTCCGCTGGCTGCCGGAAGTTTCGCCGGCAAGGTCGCTGACGATTCGGCCATGCAGGCGGCCAGCGCAAGGCAGGCGAACACGCTCAGGACAGCGCGTCGGAGATGGCGAACAAGGGGCATGGCACGGCTCCGGAAACGGGGCATGGAACAAAAGGGGCGAGTCCGGCATCGTGCGGTACAGCGGGGAACCAGGTCTCCGCGCGTCCCTATGCGATGCCGTTCAGCGGTTCGAACCAAGGGACCGCGGTTCGGCGCTGGTTCTTTCACCGTCGTGCGCGCAAGCGTTCCTGCGTACCGGCCTCAGCCAACGTCATCTGCCGGGCATGAGCGCACTGCGGCCGACGAACCAGGCTGCAGACGCCGCACGGCTGCGGCAGCAGGTGGTCGAACGCGCCGCCCCGGCTGGTTGGGGACCCTGCGAACTGGAGTGCCGCGCTGCTCACGTCCGTCGGGGGCATGCAATTTTGCTGCTGAGCTTGCTATACCCGTGCCGAGTCTGCGCAACCTCAGTACTGGCGCGCATTGTTTCCTGGCCTCGAATTGTCAAGCAAATTAATTGCGGCGAATTTCACGCTGCGCTGATCCGCGGCGCGGTGCAGCTACGAGTGAACTAAGCTCTGATGGAAACAATTGCCGGTGTGGCGTTGTTCACTCGGGCAACATCGCCGCGGTCACGCGGATCGGTGGTGGCAATCCAAATAGTGATCACTGCCGTTGTCTGTCCAGACAACGGCCTGGACAGATTTTGCGCCGGCCTGGGCGTTGCACGGGGTGGGAATGGACTTGGCGGGATTCATCGCGCAGATGCGGCAGAAGAACCAGCAGAGCTACCGCGATATCGAGCGACTGTCGGGCGGCCTCGATCACGCGTATGTGTGGCGCCTGGAAAAAGGCGACAAGGGCATGCCGTCGGCGGCCACGATCGACAAACTGTCGCTTGCGCTGAGACTCAATACGCGTCAGATGCAGGTCTTCCAGCTGCTGACCCGTACGCCGATCGAGAATTCCCTCTGCCGGCTCATGCTGGCGCGGGAGGATCTGCCCTGGGAAGACTTCGAGCCCGTGGCGACCATGAGCTTTCGCGACAACTGTCCCTGCACAGAAGAAGGCTGGCTGCGCCTGGTCGAGATGGTGCGCAGTCTGCAGCGCAGGGAAACGGCACCGGCGTGAGCAGGGCAGTCTTTTGCTTTCCGCAGTCGCGGATTTCGAGATAAAGATGTAAAAATTTAGTATGTATGTTTGCAATGGTGATCTGACGAAGCCGCTGTGGTTGCTGTCCCGCGGCCTGGTGGGAATGATGCTGGTCCGCCAGGTGCTTACAGCGCCGGAGCGGGCCCGTCGCTGCGGCAATGTGTGCGCGGCCTCGTGTCTCTCTTGTTGCGTCGATAATTTGTAATGTGGAATAAGCAATTCACCGGCTAGATTGCGCAGCCACGGATCGCCGCGCTGCTGAATTGCGTGGCGGATCAACGGCTGGGCCTGGCTTGCAGGGCACACGGACACATTCTGAACACGCGTGGGCAAATAACGCCCAATCAAGGCTTTGGTGCGCCTGTTCTGGAATTTTTGTGCAATTTTCCTGCGGCGCGGCCGCCGCCGGTGTCGGCGATCGGCTTCTCCATGCGTCTATGTCTCGTAGTGCGTCGAAAGAAAAGTAATGCGGTTATTGGATAAATTTATTAGTGGCAGAGTTGACTGTCGTCTCGACTGTTGAGATGACATCCGGCCATACAGGCACTGCCGTCGGGTCAGGGGTGAGCCGGCGGCGGTCACAGCGGCAGATGCGTTTCTGCCATTGCGCACACTTTGTCTAGGAGACAGGGATGTTGGGTGGGCTGTTGTCTCGGGTGCTTGTTTTTGTCGTCGCGCCGGCGCTGACGCTGGCTGGCGGCGGGCTGTGGCATCTGCGTAAGAGCCTGCCGCCGGTGCAGGGCGAGGTAGTGGCCGGCGTCGCCGCGCCGGTGAGCGTGCAGCGCGATGCCATGGGTGTGCCGCATATCGTTGCCGCCAGCGACCGCGACGCGTTCTACGCCATGGGTTTCGTGCACGCACAGGATCGCCTGTGGCAGCTCGAAATCCAGCGCCGCATCGCCGCCGGGCGGCTGTCCGAAGTGTTCGGCAAGGACAGCATCCCGCAGGACATCTGGTTCCGCACGCTGGGCTTCAGCCAGTCGGCGCGGTCTGCCTGGACGACGCTCAGTCCGCAGGCGCAACAGTCGCTACAGGCCTATGCCGACGGCATCAACGGCTGGCTTGCGGGCAATCCTGTGCTGCCGCCCGAGTTCGCCGTATTCGGCATCAGGCCCGAGCCCTGGACGGTTTTCGATTCGCTGGCCTGGGCCAAGGTGTTCGCGCTCGATCTCGGCGGCAATTTCCAGCGCGAGATCGACCGCCTCATGGTCGCCCGCAGCGCCAGCCCGCGCACACTGCAGGCGCTGTTTCCGCAGTATCCGGCAGGAGCTGCCCTGACCGTTGCGCAGCTCGGTGCCGCGCCGCTGGAGCCTCTGCAGCAACTTGCACAATTCCAGAAAACACTGGAATCCAGGCTGCAGATCGGCGGCCGCTTCGTCGGCAGCAATGCCTGGGTGGTATCGGGCAAGCTCACCGCGAACGGCGCGGCGCTGCTGGCGAACGATCCTCACCTGGCGCTGCAGATTCCCTCGCTGTGGTACATGGCCTCGCTGCGCGGCGACCAGCTCGATGTTGCCGGCGCGACCCTGGTCGGGCTGCCCGTCGTGGTGTTCGGGCGCAACCGGCAGATCGCCTGGGGCGGCACCAACCTCATGGCCGATGCGCAGGATCTCTATCTCGAACAGGCCAAGCCCGAGGACAACGCCTATTACGCCGTGAACGGGCAATGGGTGCCGTTCGACACGCGCGAGGAATTCATCCAGGTCAAGCAGGATTTCCCGGCTTTCCTGCGCAACAAGCTGCGGCCCTTGCGCATTCTCGTGCGCAGCTCGCGCCACGGCCCCATCGTCAGCGACATGTTCAAGGTGCTGGAACAGCCCGCCGCCCTGCGCTGGACAGCGCTGGATGCGGACGACTCGTCCTACGAAGCCTTCTTCCGCCTGAACTTTGCCGGCGACTGGGATGCCTTCCAGCAGGCGCTGAGCCAGCAGGTCGCACCGGCGATGAACTTTGTCTATGCCGATCGTGCCGGCAATATCGGCTACCTCGCTGCGGGCCGCATTCCCACGCGCCACGGTGGCGACGGCATGCTGCCGGTGCCGGGCTGGACCGACAGCTACGAATGGAACGGCAGCATTCCATTTACCGCGTGGCCGCGAAGCTACAACCCGGCCTCGGGCTTCCTGGTCAGCGCTAACAACAAGCCGGTCGCGGACGACTATCCGTATCTGATCGGCAGCGATTTCGCCACGCCGACGCGGGCCGACCGCATCACGGCCCTGCTCGGGCAGGCGCGCGATGCAGGCACGCCGCTGGATCTCGCCGCAATGCAGCGCATCCAGGGCGACAGCCAGAGCGAACCGGCACGGCGTCTGCTCGGCCGCCTGCTGCAGCACGAACCCAGCAGCGATCGCCAGCGGCTGGCCTATCGCTACCTCAAGGACTGGCAGGGCGACATGCGCGGCGACAGCCAGGCTGCCTCGATCTTCAATGCCTGGACACGGCATCTGAAGCGCCAGCTACTGGCCAACGACCTCGGCGGCAACTGGAACAAGAGCGACGAAAGCCAATACACCCGGTCGGTCGTCGACAGCCTCGACCTGGACAGCTTGCAGCGCGTGCTCGACGACGAACAGGGCCAGTGGTGCAGTCCGCGCGATGCGGTCAGTCCCGAGCCGGTCTGCGACGACGTGCTCGACGTCTCGCTCAACCGCGCCCTGCGCGAGCTGCTCAAGATCGACGGCGACGATTCGATGCAGGACTGGGCCTGGAGCAGCATGCACGAGACCGTCTACCGGCACACGCCGTTCAGCGATGTCAGCGTGCTGCGCGATGTGTTCCAGCGCCGCATCGGCAACGGCGGTTCGCCCGACAGTGTCAACGTGGCCAATTTTTCGCTGGACAAGTCGGGCTATGTGCAGGATTTCGGCGCGGGCTTCCGCCAGCTGATCGCACTGGCGCCCGGCGCGGTCGAGCATCTGTACATGAATTCGACAGGGCAGTCCGGCAACGTGATGAGCAAGCACTACGACGACATGGTCGAACGTTTTCGCAATGTGGAATATGCTGCTATGCGCAGCGACAGCGGCGGCGCACAGGGAATCACCCTGATACCTGCCGCGGCGCCGCGGCAGCCGGCGGAGCAGGCGCCATGAAGCTGCTCGGACTGCTGGTCGACAAGGCACCCAACCGTGTCTTCCTGTCGATCATTCTCGGCGTGCTCGCCGGTGCGACCTACGCGCTGATCATTCCGCTGGTGCTCAACGGCCTGGCGCCCGAGGACGGCAGCTTCCCCACGGTCGGCAGCGAGTCTGCGTTCCTGTTCGGCTGGCAGATCTCGCATTTCAAGTTTGCCGCGAGCTTCGTGCTGGCCTGCCTGCTGATTCTCGCTGCGCGCACAGCCTCGCAGGTCATTCTCACGCGCGTGTCCATGGACGCCACCAGCGACCTGCGCACCACGCTGTACCGGCGCATATCCAACGCGCCGATCGCCGACCTGGAGCGCGTCGGCATGCCGCGGCTGATCGCGTCCATCACCTCGGACGTGCCGGCGCTGATCGCCGGCGCACGCCTGCTGCCCGACCTGCTGACCAGCTGCGTCACCCTGGTCGGCATGCTCGGCTATGTGTACTACCTCAATTCGGCCGTGTTCCGCTTCGTCATGCTGTGCATCTTTTTCGGCGCGCTGACCTACCAGGCGCCGATGCTGCTGGGCCGGCGCTACCTGATCCGCGCCCGGCGCAATCTGGACGGACTGCACGAAGCCATCCGCGGGCTGGTCCACGGTGCCAAGGAGCTCAAGCTCAACAGCGACAAGCGAGAAGACTATTTCCACAATGTAATTGCCGCGCACGAGCACGCCGTGCGCGATGCGGGCAAGACCGGCAATACCATCATCCGCGTCACGCAGAACTACGGTGACCTGATCTCGTTCTTCGTCATCGGTGCGGTCAGCTTCGTTTTCGCCAACTACCACGCCATCACGCCGCAGGAAATGAACGGCGTGATCATGGTGCTGCTCTACGTCACCGGGCCCATCGCGGTGCTGCTGAACTTCGTGCCGCAGCTGGTCACGGCGCGCGTTGCCCTGCGCCGCGTCAACGAGCTGTTCGGCCAGATCAAGCACGAGCCGGTCGAAACCCAGTGTGCTGCCCGGCGCGACTGGCAGACGCTGCGTTTCGACGAGGTCTGCTATCAGTACGAAG
The DNA here is from genome assembly GCF_004363655.1 of Tahibacter aquaticus. Classification (GTDB taxonomy): domain Bacteria; phylum Pseudomonadota; class Gammaproteobacteria; order Xanthomonadales; family Rhodanobacteraceae; genus Tahibacter; species Tahibacter aquaticus. Next base: position 4,699 of record NZ_SNZH01000012.1, on the reverse strand, counting down.
GCCGCAAGGGCGATGCGGGCTTCCGTGTCGGCCCGCTGAACCTGACAGTGCGCAAGGGCGAAATCACCTTCATCGTCGGCGGCAACGGCTCGGGCAAGTCGACGCTGAGCAAGCTGCTGACATTGCACTACAGCCCCAGTGCCGGTGCCATCCGTTTCGACGACGAGACCGTCGACACACACAACCTCGCTGGTTTCCGCCGTGGTATCGCGGCGATCTACTCCGACTACTACCTGTTCGACCGGGCGCTGGGCCTGGACGGCCGCGATGTGCAGGCCGATGTGGATGCCTATCTCAAGGCACTGGAACTCGACAGCAAGGTCAGCTTCGAGAACGGCCGTTTCTCCACGCTGTCCCTGTCCGACGGCCAGCGCCGCCGCCTGGCGCTGGTGGCGGCGTATCTCGAAGATGCCGAGCTTTACCTGTTCGACGAATGGGCTGCCGACCAGGATCCTTCGTTCAAGCTGGTGTTCTACAACCGCATCCTGCCGGAGCTGAAGGCCAAGGGTAAGGCGGTGATCGTGATCTCCCACGACGACCGTTATTTCAACGTAGCCGACCGGCTGATCGTGATGAGCGAAGGCAGGATCGCCAGCGATGGCAGCGCAGCGCTGGCGGTGGCAGCGCCCGCCGAGCCGCTGCTGCTGCGGACCGGCGGGGCCGACTACGCACAGCCCAGCCAGCTCGACGAGGCAGTGGAGCGCACGCCGTGCTTCCCCGACATCATGCGCGAACGCGCGCGCCTGCAGCCGCAGCGTGTCGCCTGCCGTTTTTTCAGCGGCGCAAGCCTGGTGCCGCAGACCCTGACCTTTGGCGAGCTGTGGCAGCAGGCCGCTGCACTGGCCCAGGTGTTGCGCACCCAGGGACTGGCCGGACAGCGTGCCTTGCTGGTGTGCAAGTCGCAGCAGCAGTTCGTCGTTGCGTTCTACGCCTGCCTGCTCGGCGGCGTCGTCGCCGTGCCGTCGGTAGTGCCGAAGCGGCGCAACCTGCTGGAGCGGCTGCAACTGATCGCCGACGATGCCCAGGCGTGCGCAGTCCTGTTCGACGGCGACGAGATTGCCGAGTGGACGGCGGCCGGCGAAGGGCTGCTGCGGTTCGATCTGCGCCAGCTGTCGCAGCAGGGCGTAGCTGTCGCGGTGGCGGCTGCGCTGCCGCCCATCGACGAACACGCGCCGGCCTTCCTGCAATACACCTCGGGCTCTACCGGCGACCCCAAGGGTGTCGTCGTCAGCCACGGCAATCTGGTGCGCAATTGCGCTGTCATTGCCGAGGCGATGGAAATCTCGTCCTCGTCGTCCCTGTTCACGGCCTTGCCGCTGTTCCACGACATGGGCCTGGTCGGCGGCGTGCTGCAGCTGATGTATTCCGGCTGCGTCGCGGGTTTCCTGTCACCGGCCGAGTTCGTGCAGTACCCGGAACGCTGGCTGCAGATCATTGCGAAGTTCGGCGTCAACGTCAGCGGCGGCCCGAATTTCATGTTCGACCTGGCTGCCCGCGCGATCAAGGACAGCGATCTCGATGGCATCGACCTGTCCGGCTGGCGCGTGGCCTTCTGCGGTGCCGAGCCGATACGTGCGGCCACCATCGCGCGTTTCAGCGAACGCTTCGCCAGCCTGGGCTTCCGCGCCGAGGCCTTCTATCCCTGCTACGGCATGGCCGAGTCGACCCTGTTCATTACCGGCGCCCAGGCCGGCACGCCGGTGCGCATCAGCCGCCGCGACAGCGTCGACGTCGTCGGTTGCGGTGCGCCGCGGCTGGACACGACGGTCGAGATCGTCGATCCGCAGACCTTGCTGCGCCTGGGCGAAGGCGAGACCGGCGAAATCTGGGTAGGCGGCGGCAGTGTCGCGCAGGGCTATTGGCGGCGCCCCGAACTCAGCCAGCAGACCTTCCGTGCGCAGATCGCCGACGGCGACGGCACGGCGTACCTGCGCACCGGCGACCTGGGTTTCCTGCAGGACGGCCAGCTCTATGTCACCGGCCGGCTCAAGGATCTGATCATCGTCAACGGCCGGAAGTATTCGCCGCAGGACATCGAACACGAATGCGAGCTTGCCCACGACGCATTGCGCCAGGCCGGCGGCGCGGCGTTCGGCGTGACGTCAGGCGAAGTGGAGCGGCTCGTCGTCGTGTTCGAACTCAAGCGCGACTGGCTGCGCCGCGAGGAGGAATGGCCGTCGATCCGCAGCGCCGTACGTACGCGCATCAGCGACCAGTTCGGCGTGCCGGTGGCCGATGTCGTACTGATCAGGCCAGGCGCGCTGCCACGCACGTCCAGCGGCAAGGTCAGGCGATCACAATGCAGCAGAGATTACATTGATGGTGTTCTGGATAATGTGGCGTCCGGCGTAAGTGCCTGAAGCCGGTTGTTCCGGCTGCCGGAAACCGTTGTTCGTATCTGTCGGAGTCGAATGGGATGGGAATTAGCAATCGCGAACAGTTCTTGCAGAGCGCGCTGGCTGAGCTGCTGCAGATCGACAGGCACGAGCTGTCGCCGACCACGCCGTTTGCGGAACTCGGTCTCGATTCGTTGCTGGGGCTGCGTTTCACGCGTGAAATCCAGGATCACCTGCAGGCCGAGGTCGAGCTGGAATGGCTGTTCGACAACCCGAGCATTCGCCAGCTGGCGGAATTTCTCGACGGGAAATTCGGTGTTGCGGACATGCAGTCTCGCCAGACGGCTTGAGACGCGGGTAGTCGCTGCAAATGATGCAGCAAATACAACGGGACTAATTGTTCCCGTATGGAAATTTTCAAATCGGCGCTGGAGCAGCGGTGTTGTCGTCGGCAGGCTTGCATGTCGCAGGGTTTGAGCCCCGCATCCTGCAGATTCTGCTGCCAGCGGCCTGGCCGAATACCGCAGGTTGCGGTGTCGGACAGGCGGCAACTCCCGGCTGCGTTGCGCTCGTGGCGGCACATGGAATATCGATATGCATGCTAGTTCGGCAATTGACGCGTGGTTCCCTCTGTCATCGGCGCAGAACAGCCGCTGGTTTCTGTACCAGGTCGATCCGGCCGGACAGGGCAATCACAACAATGTCTTTTCCGCCAGCTTGCGGGGGCGGGTCGACGAGGCAGCCCTGTCCCGCGCGATCGCGCGCCTCGCCGCGCGCCACCCAATGCTGCGGGCGCGCCTGCGCTGCCTGCAGGGCCAGGCGCCGCAGCAGTGCATAGCCGAAGCCGCGCCGGTGCCGCTGCGCATCGTCGATGCGAGCGGGCTCGATAGCGCAGCGCTGCAGTCGCGCGTCAGCGAAGATGCCTACGCGCCGTTCGATCTGTCCGGCAGCGCGCTGTTCCGCGCCGTTGTGTATCGGCGCAGCGAATCCGAGTCGGCATTCCTGTTCGCGCTCGACCACCTGATTTGCGACGGCTGGTCGTACTGGCTGCTGCTGGAAGAGCTGGGCAAGCTGCTGTCGGATGTCCAGCACAGCGCAGTTGCCGACAAATCCACTGTGGGATATTCAGATTATGTAGCCTGGCAGCGCGAATGGCTCGCTCAGGATGCCCAGGCGCAGCGCCAGTTCGCCTATTGGGAATCGCAGCTTGCAGGCGAACTGCCGGTACTCAACCTGCCCGGCGACAGCATGCGCCCGGCGGCGTCCGGCGGCCGTCAGCGCATCGTCACGCGCCTGCTGGACAGCGCGCTCACGCAGCGCCTGGGTGCGCTGGCCAGGCAGCAGGCAGCGACGCTGTTCAGCGTACTGCTGGCGGGCTATCAGGCTTTGCTGCACCGGTATGCCGGCCAGGACGACATTGTCGTCGGGGCGCCCATGCCCGGCCGCGGGCAGGCGAAATGGGATGGTGTGGTCGGCGATTTCGTCAATGTCATCGCCCTGCGCACCACGTTCGGCGACGACCCCAGCGTCGCCCAGCTACTGCGCCGCGTGCGCGGCACGGCGCTGAAAGGCATGGCGCAGCAGGAATACCCTTTTTCGCAGCTGGTCGAACGCCTGCAGCCAGCGCGTGGCGCGGGCGTGCATCCATTCTTCCAGGCGCTGTTCGTGTTCCAGAACGCACGCCGGGGCCAGGCGCTGAGCGGGCTTTGGAACAGCCAGGGCGATGCTGCAGCCGTGCGCTGGGGCGAGCTGGAATTGCGCCCGTTCGCGCTGGAACAGCGCGTGGCCGGCGACCGCCTGGCGCTGGCGCTGCAGACGCTCGACCTCGGCGAACAACTGCGCTGCGATTTCGCCTACGACAGCGAGCGTTTCGACGCCGCCGCGATCGAACGGCTGGCGGACAGTTTCGTTGTCCTGCTCGACGGTATGTGCACCGACAGCACGCAGCGCGTCAGCCGCCTGCCACTGCTGTCGCCGCGTGAGCGCGAGCAAGTACTGCTGGGCTTCAACGCGACACAGCAGGCCGCATCCGGTGCGCAGACCATCGCCAGCCTGTTCGAGGCGCAGGTAGCGCGCGCCGGCACGGCGCCGGCGCTGCGCAGCGAAGGAGAAACGTATACCTATGCCGAATTGAACCAGCGCGCGAACCGGCTGGCGCATGCGCTGCTGGCGCAGGGCGTGAAGCCTGACCAGCGCGTGGCAATCTGTGTGCAGCGCGGGCTGGACCTGGTGGTCGGCCTGCTCGGCATCCTCAAGGCTGGCGCGGCATATGTGCCGCTGGATCCGGCCTATCCGGCCGACCGGCTCGCCTACATGCTGGCCGACTGCGCGCCGGTGGCGCTGCTGACCCAGGGCCGCCTGGC
>NZ_SNZH01000011.1:173744-267714 GCF_004363655.1 Tahibacter aquaticus | reverse complement strand
CAATGTTCAATCTTTGCGAATTGCTCAGTCGTTATCTCCATGCACGAAGTTTCTCCCATGGAGGGTTAAACGACAATAGCGTTAACACGCCCTAGACGCGGTAGCCGCGATGGATCGCGACGATGCCTGCCGTGAGGTTGCGTACTTCGACCCGGGCAAAGCCGGCCTGCTGCAGCATCTGCTTCAGCGTTTCCTGGTCGGGATGCTTGCGGATGGACTCGGCCAGGTACTGGTAACTGTCGCCGTCCTGGGCGAACAGGCGGCCCAGGCGCGGCAATATCTTGAACGAATGGAAGTCATACAGCGGCTTCAGCCATTCCTGGCGCACCGCGGAGAATTCGAGGATCAGCGCCTTGCCGCCGATCTTCAGCACGCGGTGCATTTCCTCCAGCGCGCGCTGCTTGTCGGTGACATTGCGCAGGCCGAAGGCGATGGTGACGGCGTCGAAGCTCCGGTCCGGAAACGGCAGCGCTTCCGCATTCATCTGCGCATAGCGCAGGCCTTGCACCAGGCCGCGGTCGGTCAGGCGGTCGCGGCCGACGCGCAGCATGGCGGCGTTGATGTCGCCGATGACGATTTCGCCATCGCTGCCGACCAGGGGCAGCAGCAGGGCGGCGATGTCGCCGGTGCCGCCGGCGAGATCCAGTACGCGGTCGCCGCGGCGCAGTCCGCTGATCGCGGCGAAATGGCGCTTCCACAGCCGGTGGATGCCGAACGACATAAGGTCGTTCATGAGGTCGTAATTGCCGGCGACCGAGGTGAAGACCTCGGCTACGAGCTTCTGCTTTTCCGCGACGGGGACGTCGCGGTAGCCGAAGTGGGTGGTGTTGGGCTGGTCGCTCATGCGCGGATGCTAGCGCATGAGCGGGGTTCAGCGATCAAGTGCGGCAATTACTGGGGCAAAGTGTCGCATTGCGGCGGGTGCGTGTAGCACTTGGGCGGACGAGTCGCCTTCAACGTGTCATTCGTGATGATCCAGGTGACGCCGGCGCGACTGAAGGTGGTGTCGCGAGTCCAGTACTCGTCTTCCTGATGGATATCGACACGAGTAGTAGTGCTGGGAACGGAACCGTTCATCGGCGGTCTCGGCACGGGCGGTGCCGGCGGGCCTTCGGCTTCAAGTACAGGACCAGAGAAAATTCCCAGCGCTTCAGCCTGGCGTGCATCGAGATGGCGTGTTTCGACAATACGAGTGCCATCCCCATTTTCGCTGGTAAACGTCACGGTCAGGGAGGGTTTTAGGCGAGGTGCCTCGGCGTCGCTGGGGGCGGAAAATGCAGTTGTGCAGAAAAAAACAAGTGCAGTAGCTACAACGCATTTGCGAAAAGTCATCAATCGCTCCTGATTTCTTAGCAGACAACGCGCGCCCGGCGCGCGCCCAGCAAACCTAACATGACTATATGCGCGGGCATCAATACGCTGCAGTCTGCAAATTAGTCAATTTATACCGGCTACTGTACCGGCCGCGTAGCCCCGCTCAACGAGCGCCCCAGAGCCGGCTTGCCCGGCGGGTTGTCCAGCTGGTCATCGGCCAGTTGCCAGGCGCCTTCGCCCTCGCGCGTGAAGCGGCTGGTGCGTACCCAGTCGCCGCGGATCTGCACCAGCTCCAGGCGGAAAGCGCCGGGCGGATAGTCGCCCTGTTGCGGCGGCTGCGGCAGCGGCGGCGCACCCTGGCGGGCGGCACGCTCGTCGCTTTGCGCGGCGATGCCGAAATGGCCGTGTTCGAACGGTTCCAGCGTGCGTCGCAATATCGCTTCGGTGCCGTCGGACTGGCGCACGTCGATACGGACATCGGTGCGCAGGGTCGCGATGGCGGCGATGGCACTGTCGACATCGGTTGCGGCGGCGGCCGTGCCTGACAGCAGGCTCGCTACGACGCAGGCGAACGCCCAGGTCGGCAACCGGCGCATCGCACAATGGCGTCTGGCAAAAACCACGAATGACATGACCTTGCTCCCCCGAGCTCCGCGCCTATTTGGCACGTTTCCAGACTCAAGCGAAAGCCATGCCGTTGCAGCAAACGGCAATTGGCTGCGGGAAGTTCGCAAGAGAAGGGGTAAACGAGGTTTCCGGGCGACGCCCGGCGCAGCTGGCCCCGTCAGCGGCTTAGGCCGGCCTGTGCCAGGGCGGCGAGGTAGGCGTTCCAGTGCGACTCCTGGTTGCGCCCCAGTTCGTGCAGAACGGTCCAGGAGAAGATGCCGGTCTGGTGGCCGTCGCTGAAACGCAGCAGCACGGCGTAGTGGCCGACCGGTTCGATGGCATCGATAGTGACCTCGCGCTTGCCCGCCACCAGTACGCGCTGGCCCGGGCCATGGCCTTGCACTTCGGCGCTGGGCGAATGCGTGCGCAGGTATTCGCAGGGCAGGCGAAACACCTCGCCCGTATCGAAACTGACTTCGAGCAGGTGCGAGGCGCGGTGCAGGATAATGCCGCTTGGTCGCGGCGTGCCGCTCATCAGCGCGGATCGGTGCTGTGCAGGCGCGGTTCCTGCGGCGGGCCACTGGGTTCGCCGGCGACCCGATACAGCGTCTGCATGTAGCTGGTACCGAAGCCGATGGAACCGATGTCGCCGTATTCGTAGTCGCCGGCATCGGGATACCAGCGTGCATTCGGATCGATTTCGCGCAGGCTCAGCACTTCGGGGCCGAGATTTTCCAGCTTGCCGATATAGCTGGCCTCGCCGGATTCCTCGTCGAGCATGTTGACCGAAATCACCGGCGCAAGATCGGAGGCGGCACGTGCGACAGTGGCCCAGTTCTCCAGCGGAAAGTTTGGCGGTGCCTTGAGCGTTTCGCCATTCAGCGCCAGCGCTTTTTCGACGAACTCGCGCGAGGGGTCTTCTTCGGCGTGGCTGACATCGCCCAGGGCGATGACAAGGAAGCCATCGAAGCGCATCGAATCGGAAATCTCGGAAATCAGCACAAATTCGGCCGAAACGTCGGCGATCATGCCGTGAACCCAGCCGGGATCAATGCCGTCGCGCTTGACCCGGACCGGGATGCTTTGCTCCTGCGCCTCGCGCAGGTAGGCGCGCGGACCGCGCGCCTTGAATTTCACGATATTGGTCATGGGCGGGATTGTAGCCGACCCGGCATGGGGCCGGGTTTGTGCTGCGTTATCTAAGGTCAATCCTGCCGCATTGAAAGGGCGCGAAAGCACGGCCGGGTCCGGCCCGGGAGAACCGGACCCGGCGCGCTCTCTCCTCCCCAGGAGATCATTGATCGCTTGTAAAACAAGGCGTTGCCGCTGTGGGCCGGCAACGCCTCGACGCCAGCCCGATCAGGCGGCGTGACGGTTGCCGTGGAACTGTTCTTCCTCGGTCGAGCCCTTCAGCGCAGTCGTCGAGGACTGGCCGTTCTGGATGGCCTGGGTCACCGCGTCGAAATAGCCGGTGCCTACTTCGCGCTGATGCTTGACCGCAGTAAAGCCGCGCTCGGCAGCGGCAAATTCGGCTTCCTGCAGTTCGACGAAAGCGCTCATCTGGTTGCGCGCGTAGCCATAGGCCAGGTTGAACATGGAGTAGTTCAGCGAGTGGAAGCCGGCCAGGGTGATGAACTGGAACTTGTAGCCGTAGCTGGCGATTTCCTTCTGGAACTTGGCGATGGTGGCGTCGTCCAGGTTCTTCTTCCAGTTGAAGCTGGGGCTGCAGTTGTAGGCCAGCATCTTGCCCGGGTATTTGGCGTGGATGGCCTCGGCGAATTTCTTGGCGAAGGCCAGGTCCGGCTTGCCGGTCTCGCACCAGACCAGATCCGCGTAAGGCGCGTAGGCGAGGCCGCGGCTGATCGCCTGGTCGATGCCCGGACGCGTCTTGAAGAAACCTTCGACCGTGCGCTCGCCGGTGCAGAACGCCTTGTCGTTGTCGTCGATGTCGGAGGTCAGCAGGTCGGCGGCTTCCGCGTCGGTGCGCGCGACCAGGATGGTCGGCACGCCCATCACATCTGCAGCCAGGCGCGCGGCATTGAGTTTTTCCACCGCTTCGCGCGTCGGCACCAGCACCTTACCGCCCATATGGCCGCACTTCTTCACGCTGGCCAGCTGGTCTTCGAAATGCACGCCGGCCGCGCCGGCCTCGATCATCGCCTTCATCAGTTCGAACGCGTTGAGCACGCCGCCGAAACCGGCCTCGGCATCGGCCACGATCGGCTGCAGCCAGTCGATGTCGTCCTTGCCTTCGGCGTGGTGCAACTGGTCGGCGCGCAGCAAGGTGTTGTTGATGCGCTTGACCACCTGTGGCACCGAATTGGCCGGGTAGAGCGACTGGTCCGGATACATTTCACCGGCGACGTTGGCGTCGGCGGCAACCTGCCAGCCCGACAGATAGATCGCCTTCAGGCCGGCCTTGACCTGCTGCATGGCCTGGTTGCCGGTCAGCGCGCCGAGCGCGTTGACGAAAGGTTCCTTGTGCAGATGGCTCCACAGCTTCTCGGCGCCGAGGCGGGCGAGGGAGTGTTCGATCGCGACGGTACCGCGCAGGCGTACCACGTCGGCGGCGGAATAGTTGCGCGTCACGCCAGCCCAGCGCGGATTGTTCTGCCAGTCCTGTTGCAGTTGTTCGGCGCTCGCGAAAGAACTCTTCATGATCATCAACCTTGTTGGACGTAACGGAAGGGACAGTTGCAGCAGTGTGGAGAATGGATCAAGGCAGCAATGCGTAGGCCGGCAGGGTGAGGAAATCGGCCAGCTGGCGCGCATGGGTGAGTTCGGCCAGCATCCAGGCGGCCTGGGGCACGCGATCCTGGCCGGGCAGGCCGGTTTTGGGCAGGCGTTCGGCCACGCTGTGGATGGCCTGGTCGAACAGGGCGAAATCCAGCGGCGTGCCGTCGTCGAGTTTCAGCCCTTCGTGGTGCAGCCAATGCCAGAGCTGGGCGCGGGATATTTCCGCCGTGGCCGCGTCTTCCATCAGGTGGTGGATAGGCACGCAGCCCAGGCCGTCCAGCCAGGCGGCCAGATAGCGCACACACACATCGATATTGTTGAGAAATCCACTTCGTGTAATCGTGCCCGGCGGCGCCAGCACCAGGTCGTCGCGGCTGACCTTGACGTCTTCGCGCCGCTGCTGCAGCTGGTTGGCACCTGGCATGGCTGCGTCGAATTCGGCCTGCGCTACCGGTATCAGGCCCGGATGCGCCACCCAGGTGCCGTCATGGCCGGCCCTGGCTTCGCGCTGCTTGTCGGCGCGGACTCGCGCCAATGCCAGCTCGTTCGCTTCGGCATCGCCGGAGATCGGGATCTGTGCCGCCATGCCGCCCATGGCGAAGGCGCCGCGGCGATGGCAGGTCTGGATCAGCAGTTCCGAATAGGCTTTCAGGAACGGCACGGTCATGCCGACCTGGCCGCGCTCGGGCAGGATATGGCTGCGGTGCGCGCGGAAGGTTTTGATATAGGAAAAAATATAGTCCCAGCGGCCGCAGTTGAGGCCGACCACGCGCGACTGCAGCGCGTGCAGAATTTCGTGCATCTCGAACACGGCCGGCAGGGTTTCGATCAGCACCGTTGCTTTCATGCTTCCGGTGGGCAGGTCCAGCTCGGTCTCGGCGAAGGCCATTACCTCGTCCCACAATGCCGCCTCGCGGTGGCTTTCCATCTTCGGCAGGTAGAAATACGGGCCGCGTTCGCGCCCCTGCAGCACCTGGGCGTTGTGGAAGGCGTACAGGCCGAAATCGAACAGCGCGCCGGCCATTTCCTCGCCGTCGACGCGGGCGTGCTTTTCCGGCAGATGCCAGCCGCGCGGACGTACCACGAGTTCGGCCTGCTCGGCCTTGAGCCGGTACTCGCGGCCATCGGCGGTCTTGTATTCGATCGTGCCGGCTACTGCATCGCGCAGGTTGATCTGGCCGTCCAGCAGCACCTCCCAGGTCGGCGCCGAGGAGTCCTCGAAATCGGCCATGAACACCTTGGCGCCGGAATTGAGCGCGTTGATGATCATCTTGCGCTCGACCGGGCCGGTGATTTCCACGCGGCGGTCGATCAGGGCGACCGGAATCGGCGCCACCGTCCAGTCGCTTTCGCGGATGGCGCGGGTCTCGGGCAGAAAGTCCGGCAGCTCGCCGGCGTCGAAACGGGCCTGGCGGGCGACGCGGGCATCCAGCAGGTGGCGACGGCGGGTATCGAAACGACGGTGCAGTGCAGCAAGGAAGGCCAGGGCCGGCGCGGTAAGGATCTGCTCGTAACCCGGTTTGATAACCGCCCGTATCTCCACGGCTGGGCTGGCGAACTGGTCTGCGGGAACTGCCATCGACTTGCTCCGTCACGCTGCTGCTGAGGCATCGAGACTATGCGTGCAGCGCAGCATTTGACAAACCAAACATTTCAATGCATTTGTTTAACATCGTTAAATCATTGCCAAGTGATTGAAATCATGGATCATCCAAACGATCGTTTGAATTCCGTGCGTAGCCGTTCGACAACCAAGGCGGCCTCCGCCGCACCGGCCCGGCCCAAGCGCAAGAGCAAACCCAGGGGCGGTCCCGACAGCACTCCGCGCTTCTACTACAAAGGTAATCGGCTCAAGCAGTTGCGTGCGTTCTGCCATGTGGTCAAGTTCGGCACGCTGGCGCGCGCGGGCGAGGCGCTGTTCCTGTCCCAGCCGTCCATCAGCCTGCAGTTATCGGCCCTGGAAAAGGAACTTGGCGTGCGCTTGCTGGAGCGCGCGCGGCCGCGCTTCGTGCTGACCCGGGAAGGCCAGATGCTGTACGAACTGGCGCGACCCCTGGTCGAAGGGCTGGAAGGCCTGGACCAGCAGTTCCGCAGCCAGCTGCAAGGCCTGGATGCCGGCGAGGTCATCATTGCAGCCGGTTCTTCCACCATCCAGTATCTGCTGCCGCCGCTGGTGCGCGCGTTCCGCGACGAGCATCCGGGCGTGCGCCTGCAGCTGTACAACGTCACCGGCAAGGACGGCCTGGCCTTGCTGCGGCAGGACCAGGTCGACTTCGCCTTCGGCTCCATGCTTGATGTACCGCACGATCTGTCCTACGAACCGGTGCAGTGGTTCGACCCGATGCTGATCCTGCCGCGCGACCACCCGCTGGCGGACAAGGTCGACATCCAGCTGGAAGACCTGTCGCCCTACGGCCTGATCCTGCCGCCGCAGCGCCTGACCACCTATCGCCTGGTTGACCTGGTATTCCAGCAGCGGCGCGTGCCCTATCGCGTCGCCATCGAGGTGGGCGGCTGGGAAGTGATCAAGGAATACGTCGCCATGGGCCTGGGCATTTCCATCGTCACCGGCATCTGCCTGACCGAACACGACCAGTCGCGCCTGATCGTGCGCAATCTGAAGCAGTATTTCCCCCAGCGCAGCTACGGCGTGGTCATGCGCAAGGGCAAATACCTGTCGACCCAGGCGCGTGCCTTCGTCGACCTGATCCGGCCCGGCCTGTTCGGTCGAGGCGGCTACGACGAGGCGGGGCATTCCGAGCGTTGATGTCTGCTACGCAATGCCTTGTCTCTGCGCGGGCCTGGCGCTGAGCGAACGTGCTGCGGCGCCGGCATCGCGCCTCGGCGGCGGTCACTGCGGCTCGCGCGCGAGCTCGAAACGAAACCCCACGCCATAGACCGACTCGATCGGGTCCAGCCCCGCTTCGCCGAATTTCCGGCGCAGATTACGTACGTGCGAATCGACCGTGCGGTCGCTGACTACGCGGTGGTCTTCGTAGCTGGCATCGAGCAGTTGCCCGCGTGAGTATACTTTGCCGGGTTTTTCCATCAGCCGGCGCAGCAGGCGGAATTCCACCGGCGTCAGCGCCAGCGGGCGGCCGGCCACACGCACCTCGAAGCGGTCGGCATCGAGCACGATGCCGCATTCCGGCGCGGTGTTGCGTGGCGACGGCCGGGTCCGGCGCAGCAGGGCGCGTACGCGCGCGCCGAGTTCGCGCAGGCTGAAGGGCTTGCAGATGTAGTCGTCGGCGCCCAGGTCCAGCCCGAGCAGACGGTCGATTTCCTCCACCCGCGCGGTGACCAGGATGATCGGCAGTTCGGAGAATTCGCGGATGCGCCGGCAGATACTCAGGCCGTCTTCGCCTGGCAGCATCAGGTCCAGCAGCAACAGATCGGGTGCCTGCCGGCGTACTTCCTCGACCACGCCGTCGCCGCGTTCGCGCAGGTCGACGGCGTAGCCGGCGGCGACCAGCCAGTCGCGCATCGCGGTGGCTATTTTCGGTTCGTCCTCGACCAGCAGCAGGTGTGCCGGCGCATTCATGCGCGCTCTCCCGGCAGCGGCAGCAGTACGCAGACGCGCAGGCCGCCCAGGTCCGAGGCCTCGGCCCAGATCGCGCCGCTGTGCGCATCGACGATGGCGCGGCAGATGGACAGGCCCAGCCCGGCGCCGCCGGCGCTGCGGTTGCGCGAGCGCTCGCTGCGGAACAGGCGGTCGAACAGCCGCGGCAGGTCTTCCGCCGCCACGCCGGGCGGGGTGTCTTCCAGCTGCAGCTGCAGCTGGCCGGCGCGCACGGCCAGCGCAATGCGGATGCGTCCGGGTGCATCGGTATAGCGGCGCGCGTTCAGCAGCAGGTTCTCGATCAGCTGCGCCAGGCGCAACGGATCGCCGCGCAGCGGCGGCAGGTCGGTTGCATAGTCTTCTTCCAGCAATTGGCCGGCGGCCGCGGCGCTGCCGCGATGGTTGTCCACCACCTCGCGGGCGAGCTCGGCCAGGTCGACCGTTTCGAAGTGGTATTCCAGCGCGCCGGCATCGGCCAGCGACAATTGGTACAAATCCTCAATGAGTGCGGACAGGCGCTCGGTCTCTGCCAGCAGCGAGGCCATCGCTGCCGGGCCAGGCTGGCGTACGCCGTCGATCAGGGTCTGCAGCTCCAGCCGCAGCACGGTAACCGGCGTACGCAGTTCGTGGGCGAGGTCGGCGCCCCAGCGCCGGCGTGCCTCGCGATTCTGTTCCAGCGCTGCGGCCAGGTGATTGAAGTCGCGCGCCAGTGCGGCGATTTCGTCGCGGCCCTGCGCCGGTACGCGCGAGGAGAAATCGCCGTCGGCCAGTGCGCGTGAGCTGCGACTGAGCGCCTGGATCGGCTTGAGCAGCCGCTGCGCCAGCGCGTAGGCCAGAGCCAGCGCGCACAGCAGCACGGCCAGCGCGGCGACCAGACCGCTGCGCCATTGGCTTTCGGCAAAGACGCGTTCCGGTGCATCGGCCAGCGGCGGCAATGGCGCCACGCGCAGTTCGCCGACGCGACGCCCGTCGACCAGTACCGGCAGTGCGACCAGGTGCGTGCCGCTTTCGCGGCTGCCGGCGAGGCGCTGGCCGTTTTCGTCGAGCAAAACCAGGCGATCGCCGGCATTGATCGACCCGGGCGGTGGTCCCGGCGGTCCGCCGCCGCGCGCCGGCCCGGCGCGGTCGGCGGCGTTGTTGCCGGCGGCGCCGCGATCCTTGCGCCGATCGGAACCGGGCGGTGCAGGACTGCCACGGCCGTCGTCGGGGGCTGGCGAAAACGCCTGCGGGTTCATCGCCAGGCCGCCGAACAGATGCGGATCGCGGCGCAGGAAATCCCAGCTGCCGCGCTGGCGATATTCTTCGGCCAGGCGCGTGGCGAGCTGCGCGGCACGCCGTTCGGCCACGCTGTCGAGATAAGTCGCGAAGCCGGTCGCGAACGCACGTTGCTGCCATGCCGCGTAGCCGAGCAGGCTGGCCACGCTGAGCCCGGCGCAAAGCAGGAACAGCCGGTGCCACAGGCGCATGGGACGGCCTTGCAGGGAGTTCGGGCGGGATTGTGCCATCGGCCGCTGTGCTGCCGGCATCAGGCCGCGCGGCTGGCGACCGGGTGGGCGTGCTGCGGCGGCAACGCAGCGCCGGACGCTGGCCGTTGCAGAGGTTGCGGGCGTGCTGCGCAGCGCATGGTGTACTCCAAAGAAGAACGGATACCTCGTGTGAGCCTAATGCCGCATTGCGCAGCGCCTGCGCAGGCAAATGGGAGATTTCGTGCAGAGCAGGCCCACCTTCCGGCACAGGCTGCCGCGGCAAGGGCGACATACGCTGGGCGGATCTACCCAGGAGCCATGCCGATGAAACTGCACCTGCTAGCAGCGGGACTGTTGTTGTGCACGGGTCATGCGAGCGCGGCCGAACAGGTCGAACGCAGCGAGATCCTCACCATGGGCGCCAAGGCCGGTTTTCAGGAGGCGCGTTACGCCGACGACGGTAGCATCAAGGTCCACTACGAGTTCAACGACCGTGGCCGCGGGCCGAAGATGGATGCCGAATACCGCGTCGGTGCCGACGGCAGCGTCGCACGCATCGCCAATACCGGCATCGACTATTTCAAGGGTCCGGTGGACGAAACCTTCAGCCGCGACGGCAGCAAGGTGAGCTGGAAGAACTCGGCGGAAGACGCCAGCCAGGAGCTGACCAAGCCGTCGTTCTACCTCAGCCTCAACGGCACGCCGGAAGAGTTCGTGCTGCTCACGCGTGCACTGCTCAAGTCCGACAGCAAGAGCCTGGACATCCTCCCCGCCGGCAGCGCGCGGGTGGAAAAGCTCAGCGAGCTGAAGGTCAAGGGCAAGCCGGGTGCGAAGAAGGTCACGCTGTACGCCATCCACGGTCTGGACACCACGCCCAGCTACCTCTGGCTGGACGAGCAGCAGCGCTTCTTCGCCAGCTATTCCAGCTGGCAGTCGGTGGTGCGCGACGGCTATGCCGACGCGCTGTCCGGCCTGGGCAAGGTGCAGGATGCGCAGGAGAAGCAGCAGGCCGAGCAGCGTGCCACGAGCCTGACCGAAATCCTCGCCAAGCCGTTGCTGATCCGCAACGTGCGCACCTTCGACCCGGCCAGCGGCACCATCACCACCGATGCGGCCGTGCTGATCGACAAGGGCCGCATCGTCGCCGCCGGCAAGGCCGCCGACGTCGGCGCACCGGCCGGTGCCGACACGATGGACGGCGGCGGGCGTTTCCTCATGCCGGGCCTGTGGGATATGCACGCGCATTTCTTCGGCCAGGCCGACGGCGTGCTCGATATTGCCGGCGGCGTGACCACGATCCGCGACCTGGCCAACAATCCGCCGGTACTGGCCGAGCGCATCAAGTCGATCGAGGCGAACAAGGACATCGGCCCGCGCATCATCAAGGCCGGCATCATCGACGGCCCCGGTCCGTTCGCCGGTCCGACCAAGGCACTGGCCGACAACGAAGCCGACGCGCAGCGCATCGTCGACGAATACGCCGCCAGCGGCCACGAGCAGATCAAGATCTACAGCTCGATCAAGCCCGAGCTGATGCCGGCGATCGCGCGCATGGCGCACGCCAAGGGCCTGCGTGTCAGCGGCCATGTGCCGGCCTTCATGACGGCACGCCAGTTCGTCGACAACGGCGCCGACGAGATCCAGCACATCAACATGCTGATGCTGAATTTCCTGTTCGACAAAGTGCAGGACACGCGTTCGCCCGCGCGCTTCACCGCCATCGGCGAATACGGCGCCGGCATCGACCTGGGTTCGCCGCAGGTGCTGGAATTCGTGCAGCACCTCAAGCAGAAGGACATCGTGGTCGATCCGACCGTCAGCACCTTCGAAGACATGTTCCTGGGGCGGCCCAAGCTGCCGGGACCGGGCTGGGCCGCCATCCTCGACCGCCTGCCGCTGACCTGGCAGCGCGGCATCAAGTCGGGTGCCGGCGGCCTGCCGATCAAGCCCGGCCAGGAGGCCGCTTACCGTGACGGCTACCAGCGCATGATCGACTACGTCGGCCTGCTCTATCGCAGCGGCGTGCGCATCGTCTCCGGCACGGACGGCAGCGGCGGCCTGCAGCTGGCGCGCGAACTGGAACTCTACGTTGCCGCCGGCATTCCGCCCAAGGACGTGCTGCGCATCGCCACCTACGACAGCGCTGCGGTGATGAAGCGCGACAAGGAATACGGCCGCATTGCGCCGGGCTACGTCGCTGACCTGATCCTGGTCGACGGCGATCCGACGCTCAACATGGCTGACATCCGCAAGGTGCGCACGGTGATCCGCGGCGACCGCCGCTATGACAGCGCCAAGCTGTTCACTGCGATCGGCATCAAGCCTTCGCCGTAAGCCGAAGGTACCAGCGCCACGAACGAAAACGGACAGGCTCGCACCTGTCCGTTTTCGTTTCTGCCGGCGGTATTTTCCGCCGGCGGATCTGCGCAGCCGTACGCCGGTACTTGCGACTACTCGCGCCGCCGCTTCGCCCGCGGATGCGCCGCATCGTAGACGCGCGCCAGGTGCTGGAAATCCAGATGGGTATAAATCTGCGTCGTGGAAATATCCGCATGGCCCAGCAGTTCCTGCACCGCGCGCAGGTCGCCGGAAGATTCCAGCATATGGCTGGCGAAGGAATGGCGCAGCAGATGCGGGTAGACGCGCTTCCACACACCCTGCGACTGGGCCCAGCCTTTGAGCCGCCGGCGCACGGTGGCCGGCGAGACCGGCTTGCCGCCGCGGCCCAGGAAAACGCTGGCCTGGGCCTCGGGCGCGGCGTGTTTGCGCAAGGCCTGCAGTGCCTCGCGCGCCTTGCTGCCGACCGGCACCACCCGCGTCTTGGAGCCCTTGCCCAGTACACGCACCAGGCCGTCGTCCAGATCGATGTCGTTCCAGTGCAGGCCGATCAGCTCGGCCAGGCGCAGGCCGCTGGAATAGAACAGCTCCAGCATGGCGCGGTCCTGCAGCGCCTCGGGCGTGTCGGCGGGAATCTCGACCAGGGCCGAGGCTTCGTCCACATCGAGAACTTGCGGCAATTTTCGCCTGAGCTTGGGCGCGCGCACGTCCAGCGCCGGGTCTTGCGCAATGACGCCTTCGCGCAGCATCCAGCGGAAGAAACTGCGGCAGGCCGACAGCAGGTGATGCAGGCTGCCGGCCTCGCGTCCGCGCCGGTGTTCGCGTGCGACCAGGCTGCGCAGGAATTCGGCGCGCAGTTCGCGCCAATGGTTCAGGCCCAGGCTTTCCGCCTGGGCCTGCAGCAGAGCCAGTTCCCGCGCGTAGTTGACGATGGTGCCGGCGGCATAGCGTTTCTCGACCCTCAGGTAGTCGAGAAAGCGCGCCACATCGCCGCCCAGGGCGCTCATGCAGCCGCGCAGCGTGGGAGCGAAGGCATCGCGATGTTCATCGGTTGCGCAGCCGCCTAGAGCGGATAGCGCGACACCGAAGCCGTGATCGCCTCGGCGATGAGCTTGAGGAATACCGTACCCATGCCCGGATGGAAGCGGTCCATGTCGTGGCTGCCGATGGCGAGCATGCCCAGCCCATTCACCGGCATCAGCACCGCCGACTGCACTTCGCCTGCGCGCGGGCCGAACAGCGTGGCCAGCTTGTCCGGCTGCAGGCGGCCGCACAGCGGTTCGTTGCGTTGCAGGAACTCGGCGAACGCCGGCAGTCCGGTCTTGCCGTCGGCATGCAGCAGCAGCCATTCGTTGCTGGCCAGGGTATCGCTGCGGCCGAACAGCACGATGCGCACGAGGTCAGTGTGGAAATCCTCGGTCAGCCCCGCTACGACGCGGTTGAGACTGTCGCCCAGCGAGGTGGCGCGCATCAGCGACAGGGTCAGCGAGTGCACGCGGATCATCAGCTGTTCGTTCTCGTGCGCAATCTCGACCAGCTCGCGCAGGCGCCGGCTCAGCTCGCGGTTCTTGTCGCGCAGCACGTCGAGCTGGTAGCTCGCCAGCGACGCCGCCGCACCCTGGTCGCGCGGCAGGCGCAGGGCCAGGGCCAGATCGGGAAATTCGTTGAGGAATTCCGGATGGCGGCGCAGGTAGCTGGCGACTTCCATCGCGGTCAGGCCGTCTTTCAGACTCAGGTCGCTCATAGCTGGTAGTTCCCATCGAAGACGAAGGCGGCCGGACCGGTCATCCACACCGGAGCACCGGGGCCGGCCCAGGAAATATGCAGGGTACCGCCGGGCAGTTGCACCTCGACCACGTCGCTGACGCGGCCCAGCCGGTTCAGCACCACGGCGGCGGCGCAGGCGCCACTGCCGCAGGCCAGGGTTTCGCCGACGCCGCGCTCCCATACGCGCAGGCGGATCTGCGCAGGCGACATCACCTGGGCGAAGCCGATATTGGCGCGGTCGGGAAAGTCCGCATGCGTTTCCAATGCCGGCCCCCACTGCGCCACGGCCGCGGTCACGGTATCGGCGACTTCGATCACCGCATGCGGATTGCCCATCGACAGCGCGCCGAATTCGACCGCAACAGCGCCGAGTTCGCGCCGGTAGCGCAGCGCTTCGGCGCTTTCGCGCAGCGGGATTGCCGCCGGCGCGAAGGCCGGCACGCCCATGTCCACGCGCACGCGGCCGTCGTCGAGAATTTCGACGGCGACCGCACCGGACGGGCTTTGCAGCCGGGTCAGGCCCGGCCCCAGCGCGCCGTCGCGGCGTAGCCAGGCGGCGACGCAGCGCACGCCGTTGCCGCACTGTCCGGCTTCGCTGCCGTCGCGGTTGTAGATGCCGTAGCGAAAAGCGCAGGCCGCATCGCGCGCCGGTTCGATGGTGAGCAACTGGTCGAAGCCGACGCCGATATGCCGGTCGCCCAGCCGGGCGATGGCGGCGGCATCCAGCGACAGCGCCTCGCGGCGGCAGTCGAGCACGACGAAATCGTTGCCGATGCCGTGCATTTTGCTAAAAGGCAACAAGCGCGGAGTGCGCGCTGCCGCGCTCACTGCCTGGCTTCGCTCTTGGCCGGAGCGGGCGTGGTACCGGGTTTGACCAGATCGCCCTTGTTGCCGCAGGCGGCGAGCAGGGCCAGGGCGAGCAGCAGCAACAGCGGACGCAACAGCTTGTACATGACTAGGCCTATGGGTTGCGGACGGCGCGGTCTTGCCACCATCCGTGATGCGGTCTTGGCGAGGGATGCAGTATAACGAGGCCCATCCTGGGTACGGCGACTTGGCCTCATGTTCGAGATTCCCGCCCTGCTTCCCGCGGTCGCTGCCGGCCTGTTCGGCCTGGCCGCACTAGTCCAGAGCTTTGCCGTGCGGCGGCGCTGGCGCCAGCGCCGCCGCCTGTCGGCCTGCCATCGCGGCGTCTGGCTGCTGACCCTGCTCAGCCTGGCCTTGCTGGCCTGCGCATTGTCGCTGTCGCTGGACGGCTACCGCCGCCTGACTGCCGAGCAGCCCGTGGCTACGGTCAGCGTGCGCGAATTTGCGCCGCAGCAGTGGGCGCTGCGCCTGGACCTGGCCGACGGCACGCACGAGAGCGCCCAGGTGGCCGGCGACGACTGGCAGCTGGACGCGCGCGTGATCAAATGGACGCCCAGGGCAGTCAGCCTGGGCGCGCAGCCTTTGTACCGGGTCGAGCGCGTCAGCGGACGCTGGCGCGATACGGCCAAGGCGCAGGCGGCGCCGCCCAGTGTGGCTGCGATCGGCGGCGACGGCGTGCTGGACCTGTGGCAGATCAAGCGCCGCTATCCAAGCTGGTTGCCCTGGGTCGATGCGGATTTCGGCAGCGGCGTCTACATGCCCCTGTTCGACGGCGCACGCTACCAGGTCAGCCTGGCCGCGGCCGGCGGCCTGATCGCGCGGCCGGCGGACGACCAGACCAAGGCGAAGCTGGAGGCGATGGACTGGTAGCGCAGCTGCCTGCCCTGCCGCGCTACTTGCGCTTGAACCGCAACGCCAGGCCTGGCCCTGCAGCTGCATCCAGCGCATGCACGTCCTCGCCATGGCAGGATTTCACATCGGTAACCGTATAAATGGCGGCAGGGTCGAGTTCGTGCACAAGGCGCAGCAGCTCGGGCATGCGCCGGCGCTTGTCGACCACGTACAGCACCTGTACCGAGGCTTCGCCGCGATGCCTGCCCGCCAGTTCGACCACGGAATAGCCGCGCCGGGTCAGCGCATCGGCCAGGTTGCAGGCGCTGCAGTAGGAAATGATACGTACCAGTTCGCGGCCGACACCCAGGCGCCGCTCCAGGGTGATGCCGACGAAATTGCCGGTCGCATAGCCGGCCGCATAGGCGATGACCAGGTACCAGTAGTCCAGGTGGCCGATCACCTTGCTGGCGGCGATCACCCAGATCGCCGCCTCGCAGAAGCCGATCAGCGCGGCCAGCAGGCGATAGCCGCGAAAGCCGACCAGGATGCGTATCGTGCCCAGCGACACGTCGACGATGCGCGCGCAGAAGATGGCCAGCGCGAGTACGGCCGGATAGGTATCGATCAGCTGGATCAGGGTCTGCATGGCAGTCACCGCGTGGTCTGCCGCTGCAGTTTCTGTTTCACCGGGTCGGCTTCGATCGCGTACCAGACGTAGCGCCGCGAAGGATCGGCCTGCATGTGCTTGCGCAATTCCGTCATCGCCGTGCCGCAGGGGCCGCACCAGGCCGCCCAGTAGACGACGACAACCACGTCGCCGTCGGCCAGTGGCAGCGGCGTGATC
Organism: Tahibacter aquaticus; assembly: GCF_004363655.1. Taxonomy (GTDB): domain Bacteria; phylum Pseudomonadota; class Gammaproteobacteria; order Xanthomonadales; family Rhodanobacteraceae; genus Tahibacter; species Tahibacter aquaticus. Next base: position 251,384 of record NZ_SNZH01000011.1, on the reverse strand, counting down.
GCGTTGCCATCCTTGTCGTCGAGCGTCGCCAGGATTTCTTGCAGCGGCGGATCGCCCAGGGATATACGCTTTTTCTGCAGCGCCCGATCCAGCCGCGGCAAGCTGCGCTTGTCCCAGCCGACCACGTGTAGCAGATGGCCGCTGCCGTGTTCGAATACTTCGATCTTGGGCAGGCGCAGCCCGCCCAGTGCGTTCAGCGCATGCAGCGGCTTGCGCTGCAGCACGGTTTCCACAAAGCGCACATTGGGCGGCATCAGCTCGGCCGGCGGAATGCTGCTGGCCGGCTTGGGTGGTTCGTCGGCGGCGGCGCCCAGCGCGAGCAGGGCCAGGAGCAGGGCGGATTTCATGGTTGCGCAGGATCCGGCAGGGTTTTTTCGTAGCGCCAGGCGTCGGCACCGTCGTCGTAGTACGCGTCCAGCGCGGCGACACGCCGATAGCCATGGCCCTCGTACAGGGCTACGGCGGCCGTGTTGTCGCGGCGCACCTCCAGGCGGATGCGGCGTATGCCGCGGGTAATGGCCAGTGCCTCGATGGCGCTGAGCAAGGCACGACCTACGCCACGTCCTCGCGACGCGGCGGCCGTGGCGAGCGAATACAGCCGCGCCAGGTCGGAATGGCGGCGCAGGAACAGCAGGGCCGATCCCAGCAGTTCGCCCGCCGATTCGGCCACCAGCAGGATCGCGCGATCGCTGCCCAGATGACGCTGATACTGGCGCCTGCTCATGCGGTCGTAGGCGAATGCGGTCTGTTCCAGCGCAACCAGTGCGGCAAGGTCGCCGGGCCGGGCCGGACGCAAGGCGATGTCGGGAGGCGTGGACACGGCGCGCAGACTAGCAGGCGCAAGCCGTTGCCGCGCGTCAATCGGCGCACAGTTATGTCGTTCTGGCTGAACGCCGGCCGCATGCACCGGCGCGGCAACCGCGGCGGGGAACCAATCGCCCGTGCCGGCCTCACAGGCGTGTGTCAAACTCGGCGCCGCTCGCCGCAACCCCATCGTCAATCTCTTATGCCCGACCCTGCCCCAGCGGCGCCACGCCGCGTCGCCTGTATTGAGTGCCCGCTGTGAGCCGGCTGGTCATCGTTGTCGAAAAGGCATCGGACTGGGGTTCCTACTATCCTTCCGACAATGTGGTCACCGCGACGGACTATCTGCGCGAACCGCTGACCGCCGAAGAAGAGCAGCGCACTCAGGTCATCAACCTGTGCCGCAGCTACAAGTACCTGGGCACCGGCTACTACGTATCGCTGCTGGCCGAGGCGCGCGGGCACAAGGTGATTCCGTCGGTGCGCACCATCAACGACCTGCGCCGGCGCTCGCTGTACGGCCTGGACATCGAAGACCTCAACCAGAAGCTCAGCCGCTTCCTGCCCGACTCGCGCGACACCACCGACTTCGGCCTGCAGGTGTACTTCGGCGAAACCAGCTATGCGCCGCTGCAGGATCTGGCGCGGCAGGTATTCGAAACCTTTCCCTGTCCCATCCTGCGCATCGAGTTCGAGCGCGAGCGCGAATGGCGCATCGTGGCGATCAAGCCGACCGGCATGCACCTGCTCAACGATCCGCAAGAAGATGCCTTCGCCGATGCACTGGACCGCTTTTCCAAGAAGCTGTGGCGCAAGCCGCGGGCGCGGCGCAAATACCGCTACGACATCGCCATGCTGCACGATCCGGCCGAGGCCATGCCGCCGTCGAACAAGCGCGCGCTGAAGTCGTTCATCGACGCGGGCAAGGACCTGGGCATCGAAGTCGATCCGATCACGCGCAACGACTACACCCGCCTGGCGGAGTACGACGGCCTGTTCATCCGCGAGACCACGGCGCTGGACAACCACACCTACCGCTTCGCCAACAAGGCGGAGAAGGAAGGCATGGTGGTGATGGACGATCCCACCTCCATCCTGCGCTGTACCAACAAGATCTACCTGCACGACCTGATGCGTTCGCGCAAGCTGCCGACGCCCAAGAGCGAGATCCTGTTCCGCGACGACCCGAAGAAAATCGCCGAACTGCCGCAGATCCTCGGCTTTCCCATCGTGCTGAAGATTCCGGACGGTTCGTTCTCGCGCGGCATCGTCAAGGCCGAAAATGCGGAAGAGCTGAAGAAAGGCGCCGAAGACCTGTTCCAGCATACGGCGCTGGTTATTGCACAAGAGTATCTGTATACGGAATTCGACTGGCGTATCGGCGTGCTGAACAAGGAGCCGCTGTACGCTTGCCAGTACTTCATGTCGCGCGGCCATTGGCAGATCTACAACCATGGTGCCCGCGGCACGGCCAAGTCAGGCGGTTTCAAGACCTTGCCCGTGCGCGAAGCGCCGGCCGAAGTGGTGCGCCTGGCGCTGAAAGCCACGACGCTGATCGGCGATGGCCTCTACGGCGTGGATCTGAAACAGGTCGGCGGCCGCATCGTTGTGATCGAAGTCAACGACAACCCGTCGATCGATGCGGGCGTGGAAGACGAATACCTGGGCGAAGACCTGTACCGGCGCATCATGGAAGAATTCCTGCGCCGGCTGGAGCGCAAGCGGCTGGGTATCACCGATTGAGGCAAGGCTGGCGCTTGCGCCGAGGTACGGTTGTCGGCCTTTGCCGCAAGGCGTCGCAAGGCTTTGTGGCGCAATTCGCTGCGCTCATCGGCGCCCTGCCAAAGCGCAGATTGCCTTCGTGGGGTGCGATGAGCGAATGCGAATTGCACCGCGAGAATTGTCTGCCCGGCCGTATGGCGAGACCTTGCGGCGCAATTCGCTGCGCTCATCGGCGCCCTACCGTTTTGCGATCAGCCGCCGCGCCTGCGGCCTGGACCTGACGTGACGCCATCCCTGGCGCCGGTCGAACGGGCTTCCCGCCCCGGCCACGTCAGTGGCGCGGCGCATGCACAGGCCGACGAGGATCGCCCGTGCATGCGCGGCCAACAGCTGGCGACGTTGCATCGCCCACATCAGCAGTGGTGCACCCACGAGCCAGTACGCGGTCCAGCCAAACTGCGCCGAGTGCGCGCGTGCCTCAGGCAGCAGCGCAACGCCAGCGAGGCCGATACAGAGCCAGCCGGCAATGAGTCGCGCGATCAGGGTGGATTCGGGCGTTGCCGGCAGGGATGCAATCGGTGGCTGGTTCATGGCGCTTCTGTCTCGTGGGTGCAGGTCCAGAATGCGCCCGGACCGTCTCAGATCCTGCGAAGCGGCACGGGCGTTGCGCTGCCGTTGTGCCGGGATGCTGCAAACGGCCGTGACATAATCGGCACCGGTTCCCGGGAGGCGGCGCGTGGAAAACCACACCAATCTGCAATACATCGTCGTCCTGCTGGCCGCGGCCGTCGTCGTTGTCCCCATCGCCAAACGTTTCGAACTCGGCGCCGTGCTGGGCTATCTGATCGCCGGCGCCATCATCGGCCCGGCCGGGCTGAAGCTGCTGCAGAATCCCGAGCGCATCGCGCATATCTCCGAACTGGGCGTGGTGCTGCTGCTGTTCGTGATTGGCCTGGAGCTTTCGCCACAGCGCCTGTGGGTGATGCGCAAGGCGGTGTTCGGCGCCGGCCTGGCCCAGGTGCTGGCTACGGCCGGGGTGATCGCGGCGATCGCGATTTTCGCGTTCGATCTCGCGCCGAAGTCTGCAGTCATCGTCGGCCTGGGCCTGGCCCTGTCGTCGACGGCGTTCGGCCTGCAGCTGCTGGCCGAGCGCAAGGAGCTCACCTCGCCGCACGGGCGCCAGGGCTTTGCCGTGCTGCTGTTCCAGGATCTTGCCGCCATTCCCATCCTGGCCGTGGTGCCGGTGCTGGCAGTAGGCCAGGGCGTGGCAGTGAACACGGTCGAGGCAGGCAAGGTGGTCGGTACCATCGCGCTGGTGGTACTGGCTGGACGCTATCTGCTGCGGCCGGTGTTCCGCATTGTCGCCGGCACGAATATTCCCGAGGTGTTTACCGCCACCGCCTTGCTGGTGGTGATCGGCACGGCCTGGTTGATGGACCAGGCCGGCATTTCCATGGCCCTGGGCGCGTTCCTGGCTGGCTTGCTGCTGGCCGACTCGGAATACCGGCACGAGCTGGAATCGCAGATCGAACCGTTCAAGGGGCTGCTGCTGGGCCTGTTCTTCGTCAGCGTCGGCATGGCGGTAGACCTGCCGCTGCTGTTGCGTGAACCCTGGCTGGTACTGGGCCTTACCGTGGCACTGCTCGCGATCAAGGGGCTGGTGCTGTTTGCGGTCGGCACCACCATCGGCGGGCTGGATCGCTGGCAATCCCTGTCGCTGGCCGCGGTGCTGGCGGCGGGCGGCGAATTCGCTTTCGTCGTATTCCAGCTGGCCGCCGGCAGCAAGCTGATCGATCCGCAGCAACTGAGCCTGCTGATGCTGGTGATCACCTTGTCGATGGCCTCGACGCCGCCGCTGCTGCTGGCTCTGGGCCGCCTGCTGCAGGCGCGCGTGCGCAAGCCCGAGCGTGCGTTCGACCGCATCGACGGCGATGCGCCGCGCGTGATCATTGCCGGCTTCGGCCGCGTCGGCCAGATCGTCGCCCGCGTACTGCGTGCGCAAAAGATACCTTTTACTGCTTTGGAAAATTCCATAGAGCAGGTGGACGCGTCGCGTCGCTTCGGCAGCACGATCTATTTCGGCGATCCCAGCAGGCCGGAACTGCTGCGCGCGGCGCAGGCGGACAAGGCCGAGATCTTCGTGCTGGCCACCGACGACCCGGAGGCCAACGTACGCACGGCACGGCTGGTCAAGCGCATGTATCCGAACCTGAAGATCTTCGCCCGCGCGCGCAACCGCCAGCACGCGTTCCGCCTGATGGACCTGAATGTCGACGGTGTGGTGCGCGAAACCCTGGAAGGCAGCCTCGATCTGACCCGCCAGGTGCTGGAAGCCCTGGGCCAGCCGCCGCGCGTGGCTGCCGACCGGATTGCCCGCTTCCGCACCCACGACGAGGAGCTGCTCAAGGCGCAGCACCTGGTCTATGACGACGATGCCGCGCTGATCCAGTCGGCCCATGACGCACTGCAGGAACTGGAGCAGATCTTCGCCGCCGATACCACCAGCTCGACGAGCAAGGAATGGTCCGGCGGCGTCAATCGCGAGTGGTAGGCCCGCTTTTTCCTCGCCGCCCCGCGGCGAGGCGGCAGAGGTAGCCTCCAGGCAGCTACGACGCGATGGTTCGCGCTGCCCGCGCCCGCGCCACTGCTTCGGCAACCGGTGCGAGCAGCTCGCCATAGCGCACTGCGCGTGAGGTCGTGGCGGTCAGCGGTTTGCGCACCTGGGCTGCGCTTGCGGTGCGCGTGGTGCGCCGGCTTTTGTGGAACTCCAGGCAAGCCGGGTCGAACGGCAGGCCGCAGAATTCGAGCAGGGCGCGGATCTCCCGCTCGGGCTCGGCCACCAGCGCTTCGTACGACTGACTGCGGCAGGCTTGCGGCCAGTACTGCTGCCAGTGCTGCCACAGGTGGCGGTAGTCGGCGTCATAGCGCGCCAGGTGGTCGAGGTCGTAGCTGTAGGCGATATGGCCCGGCGCGAACAATTGCTTGTAGCAGGACCAGCAGGTTTCCACGGCGTCGCGCTGGCAGCCGACGATGCGCGCGCCAGGCAGCATGGCGCGGATCGCACCGGCATATGGCCAGTTTTCCGGCATCTTGTCGGTGAAGCGCCGGCGCGACTGGTAGCGCGCGGTGCGCTGCAGATAGCGCTGGCCCAGCTGCAGCCAGTCGGCGGGGCTTGCCTGCGGCGCCCAGTGCACCAGGGGCTGGCCGCGGCGACTGGATTCCTCCGTCAGCAGCTCGTGCAGATAGGGCAGTTCGCTGGCGGCGTCGACATCGGCGTGGGCGGCCAGTATCTGCTCGGTCAGCGTAGAACCCGAGCGCGGCAGCCCGACGATGAAAATGACCTGTTCGCCCTGTTCGCTGCTGGTCGCGTCTTGCGCGGGTGCGAATGCCCGTGCCAGCGCGTCGACGTAGCGCGAATGGGCGGTGGCGTCCCAGGCCTGCGGGTTGCGGTGCAGCCGGTTGGCGCGGGTTGTCGCTGCCATCGCGTCGGCGAGGCGGTCTGCGGCTTCGTAGGCCTGGCCCAGGGCGAACGCTGCCAGCATTCGATCGTCGCGCGACTGGCGCGGATCGCGTTCCAGTGCTTCCAGCCGCGCCAGTTCCGCCGCGGAGATGGGGACGGTCTTCAGGTCGAGCAGGCTGAACCAGGCCTTGGCCGCCTCGGCCGGCAGCCGGGCCAGCTGCCGGTAGCTGGCGGCGGCCTCGTCGATCTGGCCCAGTGCGGTCTGGGCACGGGCGAGCAGATAGCGGTTGCCCACATGGTTGGGCGCCAGCCGTTCGACCTGGCGCGCAGCCTGCAGCGATTCCTCGGGCTGGTTGTTGCGGTCGTAGGCCAGGGCCAGGGCGAACCAGCTTTCCGCATCGGCATGCAGGCTGACCGCACGCTGCAATAGCGGAATCGCTTCGTCGAAGGCGCCGGTCTCGCTCAGGCTTGCGCCGAGTTCGCTGAGTACCTCGGCATCGTCCGCATGGTCGCGCGCGAGTTCGCGCAGCAGGACCGATGCCTCGGCGCTGCTGCCGCGGCGGCGCACGATGCGCGCGAGCAGTAGCCTTGGTCGCTTCTGCCCAGGCGCCAGCGCCAGTGCGCAGATCGCGGCATTCTGCGCGCCTGGCAGGTCATTTCGCTGCAGCAGGCGTTCCGCGTCGCGCAGCAAGGCGACAACGCGTGGCGACGACGAGGGCAGGCTTTTGCTCGAATTCATAGGCGGAGAAATCTATAGATGCTGGCAGGCCTGATGGATTCTGCGGCCTTAGCGGCGTGTGCCGACAAACCGCGCCGCCGGGTGGAGCGGGCGCAAAAAACAAACGCCCCTGTCGGGGCGTTTGTCGGCTACCGATGTGCGCGTGCTCAGTCGACCGAGAACGACTGCAGGCTTACCGGCGTAGTGCCGGCCATGATGTCGGCGCCGGTATTGTCGTAGCAGTAGCTGTTGACCGTGGCCGGGAAGCCCGTGCCGGCGGTCGTCGTGAGGTTGACCCAGCCGAAGTTGGCCGCCGAGGTGGCTTCGTTGGTGAAGCGCACCCCAAGAAAGCCCGTCGTGCCGGCGCGCCAGGCGGTCATGGTGGTGTCCGCGGTGCCCAGGGCGAACGTAGAGGCCGCACCGATCACGGTGCCGTTGGCGAGCACCGGGTAGATCGTGCCGTCGAACACAGCGCCGTTGTTCGCGTCCGCACCGCCGCCGAAGTAGAAATTCATTCCGTCCGCACCGCCGGCATACGGATCGAAATCGAAGCCCGGGACCGCGCCACTGCTCGTGCCGGTGGTGCCGGTGACGAAGTTGATATAGACGCCGTCGATGTTGTTCGGTATCGAAATCGGCGTGTTATTGCAGATTACGGCAGCCATCGCGCCGTGGGAGGCAGCCATCAGGGCCGATGCGGCGAGCACGGCAGCCAGCGCTGAGGGGTACTTGCGGTTGATCATGGGAACTACTCTCCAAAAATTCGGCGCAAGCGAACCCTGCGGTGCCTCGTCATGGAGACGCCGTTCGCCTTGGCGGGATGAAATGAAATTATTTGACACTCGGGAGTGGGCCAAGCCGCAACGCAAAGCCCGCCGAGCAGCTTTGTCCCAATTCCTGAATTTGTCAATTCTCTGGCGAACTGAAGGTAAATTTTTCTTGCGAAAATAGTGCGCGGATAAGCCGGAGCCGGCGGGTGGACGCGGCGGCTGGGCGGATCAGGCGCGCCCGGCCGGCTGGCGCAGCATCTGCGCCAGGCTGGGAATGGCGGCGCTGGCGCCCAGTTCCGTCGCCACGTCGGCATAGCCGAGCAGTTCGGCCAGTTCGGCCGGGCGGCGGCCGAGACAGTCGCGGATCTCGCGCTCGGCGCCGCGGGCCAGCAGCTGGCGCGCGCAGCCGAGCAGGCCGTGGATGGCACAGGCGTGCAGGGCGCTGACGCCGCGTTCATCCTGGGCGTCGAGATCGGCGGCGAAATCCAGCATCAGCGAAACGAGGTGAGCCAGCTGGGCCGCGTCGCAGTTCGCCCCCGGATCGGCGCGGCCGCCGAGCAGCAGCAACAGCGGCGTCTGTCCCTTGGCGTTGCGCGCATTCGGTGCCGCGCCCATGCGCAGCAGTGCTTCCAGCACGGCCCGCGCGCGCAAGCCAGCATGGCTGAAGGCGTAGCGCGCGGCGGCGTGCAGCGCCGTCGAGTTCTTTTCGTCGACGAGGTTGGGGTCGGCCCCCGCCGCCAGCAGTTTTTCCACCAGCTCGGGGAAGCCCAGTGCCGCGGCGATCATCAGTGTGGTGCCGCCACCGGGTAGGCGCTTGTCCAGCACTACGTTATGCGCCAGCAGCAGCTCGACCACGGCCTCCCGGCGCGCGCTGACGGCGGCCGACAGGCAGCTGGCACCGCTGGCGGCGCTGTGCTCCAGATCGGCACCGCGCTGCAACAGCAGGCCGATCACGGCCAGATGACCCTGGCCGCAGGCGCGCAGCAATGCCGTGGCGCCCTGGTGGTCGGTCGCTTCCAGCGGCAGGCCCAGCTCCAGCAGGCGTTCCACCGCGTCCGCATCGCCCTGGCTGGCCGCAGCGACCAGATCGTCGGTACGCAGGCGGCGGCGCGGCAGTTTCCATTTCTGCCAATGTAACCAATAGCGCAAAGTGCGCGTGCCGCCGCCGAGGGCGCGGCCCAGCGCGGTTTCGCCGTCGTTGGCTGCCAGTTCCGGGTCGGCGCCGTGGCGGATCAGGCAGCGCACTATGCCGGCCTGCTGGGCTGCAGGCAGTGCCACCGCCGCATGCAGCGGGGTGCGGCCGAGCTGGTCGCGCCCGTTCGGATCGGTGCCGGCATCGAGCAGGCGTCCCAGCAGCACGTCGGCGCCCAGTTGCGCCGCCAGGTGCGTTGCCGTTTCGCCCTGTTCGTTCGGCGCAAACGCGTCCGCGCCGCGCTGACACAAGTCCAGCGCGATCGCCAGCAGCGTTTCGCGCCGCTGCGTATCGGTGACGCTGCGTGCCGCTTCCAGTACGCGCCGCAGTACGCCGCCGCCGCCGCTGTTGGCGCCGGCGTCGAGCAGCTCGCCCAGTGCGGCAGCGCTGTCGGGCAGGCGCTCCAGCACGGCGTTGAACAGGCTGGTGCGCGCGGTATAGGCATCTGCACGCAGGCCGTGATTGAGCAGCCACTGGCGCGGCCGCGCGTCGCTGTGCGTGGCCAGTTCCAGCCAGATGCCGGCCAGTTCCAGCTGCGACCACTGGGCCAGGCGCGGCAGCATGCCCTCGGCGATGGTCCAGTGGCCGAAACGCAGTGCGTCGAGCAGGTGGGCTGGCGATTCGGCCACGACCAGGCCGGCATTGCTGCCGTCGGTGACCGAGCTGGGCAGCGGGTAGTCGGGATCGAGCAGGGCGACCAGATCCCAGCGTCCGCCGGCGATGGCGTGCTCAAGCGCGCGCCGCCCGTCGGTGCCGGCGCGCTGGCGGTCGATGCCGAGGTTGAGCAGTGCACGCAGCGCGGCCGGCTTGGCCTGGCGCGACTGGCAGGCGATGACCAGGGCAGTGCGACCCAGGTGGTCGACCTTGTTCGCATCCGGCTTGCGCCCGGCCAGCAGCGCGATGACTTCGGCTGCGCCGGCACGCGCCGCTTCCATCAGGGCCGTAGTGGCATGGCTGTCCGCGGTGTCGACGCTGGCGCCGGCATCCAGCAGCACGCGCACGATCGCCGCATGGCCGGCCAGTGCGGCTGCCATCAGCGCAGTACGGCCCAGTGGCCCCTGGGCATCGGCGCGCGCCTTTTGCTTGAGCAGCAGCTTCACGCCGGTCACGTCGTCTTCGGCGATGCTGGCGGCAGCGATCAGCGCCGGCTGGGCGTGCTCGACTTCGTTGCGCGCGCCGTGTTCCAGCAGAAAACGCAGCAAGGTCCAATTTGCCGCATGGCAGGCCTGGCCCAGCGGCGTCAGGCCGTCGCGGTTGACCGCGGCCAGCGGCGCGCCGGCGTCCAACAGCATGGCTGCGACGATGGGTTCGGCCGCCAGCGCCGCATAGTGCAGCGCGGTATTGCCCTGGCCGTCGGCGAACGCCGGATCGGCACCGTTGGCGAGCAGGGTCAGCACCGCGTCGGGGCGGCCCTGGTAACTGTCGCGCGTCGCCGCCAGCAGCGGGCTAAGCCCGGAATGGCTGCGGTTCACGTCGGCGCGCTTGGCGATCAGTGCACGCAGCAAACGCACCTCGGGCAGGGTGGCGGCCAGCATCAGCACACTGCGCTGGTCGCGTTCGCCACTGGCCGGCACGGTATCCGGATTGGCGCCGCGTTCCAGTGCCGCCAGCGCCAGCTCCAGCTGGCCGCAACGGGTGGCGTGCAGCAGTGCGGCGTCCAGCTCGTTCTGGTCCAGCCCGCGCGGCAATTCCTTGGGCAGAGTGCAGTCGCCGCCGGCACTGTCCGTGCCGGGCTCGGCCGCTGCGGGTTCGGCGCGCCGCGCCCGCCTTGCGGTGAGCAGGGCGCGCAGGCAGCGATTGGCAATCAGCAGCTGGGCCAGCGGCAGCAAGGCGACGTAGAGCAGCAGCACCATCGTGCGCAGCTCGCTGGGCAGCGATTCGCCGAGCCCGGCCAGCGCCACCGCGGCGCAGACCAGGATCAGCTGAGCGAACGCGACCGGCAGGCCGTGACTGAAGAACAGTTCGTGCTCGTCGGTGAGGTGGCGCGCAAAGGTCACGCTGCGCGACACCGCGGCGAGTATCCACGAACCCTGTTCCTCTTCCGGATAGGCATCGTCCCAGACCAGCACCAGGCCGAAGGCCGGCCATACCCGCCACAGCAGCAGCAGCGCGACGACGACGGCAGCCGACAGGCACAGGGTGGCCGGCAGCTCGCCGCCGTTGAGCAGCCAGGCCAGCGGCCAGCCCAGCAGCAGCATCACTGCTGCGGTATAGCTCGCCAGCAGCACGAAATGCGCGGCGCCACGGCGCAGCACCGTGCGATCGAAGCGTGCTTCCAGATCGAAGCCCAGTCCGTGGCAGACCGCCGCCAGGGTCAGCGAATTGGCCGCCAGCAGCAGCAACAGCACGGCGGGGTGGCTGACAAACGCCACGACGAGCAGGCAGGCAGCGGCCGGCAGGAAGTACGGCAGGCTGGCGACGAGGTTGGCGAGGCGCGTCGGCTTGGCTCGGGGCACGCGGGACTTCTCTGCAGGGCGGTCGACAAAAACGGCTGTCCTGAGACAACCTGCCAAAATCCGCGCGAGTATATGCAGTTACGTACGCAACCGCGGTAAGTCCGGCTTAACCCGCGGCGCTGCCGTTGCTGCGCCGCGTCATGCGAGGCTCAGTTGAGCGTCTCCAGCGGCGGTGGCGGCAGCTGCAGATGGAAGCCCGGACCGCGCAGATTCGCCATCACGGTATCGACATCCTCGCGCGCGAGCTTGCGTTCCGGCGACAGCGCCAGCTCGATCACGAAGGTCAGCGGCCCCAGGCTGTCGGCCAGCGTGCGTGGCAGCAGTTCGAACGCGTCGCGCTCGCGCAGGTAGACGAAGGTATCGGCGCGCTTGTGGCTTTTGTATACAAAGCAATCCATTCCGGACTCCTGGCTGAGGCGGCAATGGTAGGGCGAAGTGACGGGGGCTTGGCAATGCGTGGCGCTGCGGTGGTTGGAAGCGTCTCGTCGCGAAGGCGGTTCTGCAGGGTTTTGCGCAGGTTCGGCGCTGTGCGAAGGGTCGCGGGCAGACGGGGCTGGCTGGGTGGTGCATTCAGGGTTGGCGCAGGGACTGGCGGCGTCACTTGCACAGGGCCGAGAAGTGCTGCCGTGGCAAAAATCGTAGACAGAGGACGATTGAGCAGCGCCCCTCTCCCCGCCTCTCCCCCAAGCGAAGCTTGGAGGAGAGGGGTGAAAGCAGGCGTTTCGACTCAGCGTTCGATACCGCGTGCTATCTGCTGGCACCTGGCACCTGGCACCTGGCATCCGGCTCTTGGCACTTGGCACTTGGCACTTGGCACTAGGCACTAGGCACTAGGCACTAGGCACTAGGCACTAGGCACTAGGCACTAGGCACTAGGCACCAAGAAGCCGGCTGAGCGCTCAATCGCCAAATTTCGTCGGTGCCGGCGGTGCCTGGATGCGCGGCTTCGGCGTGGCCGGCAACTGGCCCAGCAGCACTTCGATGGCTTTTTCTATGCTCGGGTCCTTGCCGGCGGCAATCAGCTCGGGACGGTCGATGACCTCGATGTCCGGAGCTACGCCTTCGTCTTCCACGGCCCACTTGCCGTCGGTGTCGAGCAGGCGGAAGGTGGCGGCGAGCATGCCGCCGCCGTCGGCCATGCCGGGGTTGCCGGAGATGCCGATCAGGCCGCCCCAGGTGCGCGTGCCGATCAAAGTCCCCAATTTCAATTTGCGGAAATAGTAGGGGAAGGCGTCGCCGCCGGAACTGGACAGGCCGTTGGTCAGCATGGCCTTGGGGCCTTCGTGCGACACCAGCGGCGTGGCCAGCGGTTCCACGCCGCGGCGCTTCCAGTAGTTCAGCGGCTGGCGCTGCAGCAGTTCGATCATGCGGTCGGGAATGAAGCCGCCGCCGTTGTAGCGATCGTCGATGATCAGCGCTTCCTTGTCGTGGTAGGCGAGCAGGCCGCGGTTGAGTTCGCGGTTGCCTTCGACCGCCGTATTCGGCACGTGGATATAGCCGACGCGGCCGTTGGACAGCTTGTCGACCAGGGCGCGGCGCGAAGCCACCCAGTCGGCGTAGCGCAGCGACTGTTCCGAGGTCAGCGTGCGTACGCGCACTTCGCGCGCGCCACTGGCGCTGGCTTTGTTGCTGACCGTGAGGCTCACGACCTGGTCGCCGCGGCCCTGCAGCAATTGGTACGGATTCTTCACGCTGCGTGCGTCGACGCCGTCGACGGCGATGAGGAAATCGCCCTGCTTCACGTTGACGCCGGCTTCGGTCAGCGGCGAGCGCAGGTCACGGTTCCAGTTTTCGCCGGCATAGATGCGGGCAATGCGGAAATAGCCCGAGGCGTCGGTGGCGAATTCGGCGCCGAGCAGGCCGCTGGCATGGCGTTCGACCTTGGGCATGTCGGGCGAGGACACGACGTAGATGTGACCGGAGTTCATTTCACCGGCAATTTCGTGCAGTACGTAGTCCAGGTCGGCGCGGCTGCCCAGGTAGGGCAGCATGGCGGCGTAGCGGTCGCGGATGCCGTTCCAGCGTTCGATACCACCGTGTACACCCGGGTCGTAGAACCAGTCGCGCAGGATGCGCCAGGCGTCGGTGTAGACCTGTTTCCATTCCACGCGCGGGTCGATGTACAGCTCGAGCCGGTCCAGATTCAGGGCGCCGGCGGCGAAGTCCTGGCCGGCGTCGGCCTTGACGATGGCGTAGCGGTCGCCCTGCTTGAGCAGCAAGGTGTCGCTGCTGGCGGAAATGCGGAAGTCGGCGATATTCGGTGCGACGCTCTTGTCGGTGTCGGCATCCAGGGCGAGGCGGCGCAGATCCTGCGGGTCCAGGCTGGGGTCCATCACGCGCCGCTGGCGCTGATTGTTGGACAGGAAATACACCGCATCGATGCCGGCGCGCAGGCCCTGGTAATCGCCCGGGCCGACTTTCAGCGCAGTCAGGCGGCCGAGAATGCCGTCGCGGTCGACACGCACCTTGGGCGGCAGTGCGGCCTGGGTTTCCTGGGCCGGTTTTTCCGCCGGCGCCGTGCTGGCCGGCTTGACCTCGTCGCTCTTCAGCGGATAGACAGCCGGCGCATCGGCGGCCAGGCCCAGCGCATACGGGCGCGTGGCATTTGTGTACAAATAGTTACTTTCGAACGCGCTGAAGGTCAGGTTGTAGTCGCGGTTGGACAGGAAATACAGCCAGCGTCCCTTCGGGTCGAAGGTCGGGCTGAAGGCGCTGCTGGTCGCTTCGGTGACGGCGCCGGTCTTGCCGTCGGCGAGCGAATACAGCCAGATTTCCGACAGGTTGGCGGCGTTGGTGCGCGCATAGGCCAGCCAGTTCGAATCGGGTGACCAGGCGTAGTCGGTGATGTCGTCGTAGCGGCCCTGGTCGACCTCGCGCTGGCTGCCGCTGTCGATGTCGACGATGCGCAGGCGCTGCTGCTTGTCGGCATAGGCTAGCTTGCGCGAGTCCGGCGACCAGACCGGCGGGAAGCGCCAGATGCTGCCGTCGCGGGTGACCCGGCGCGGCTCGCCGTTGCCGTCCTGGCCGCGCACATAGATTTCGTACTCGCCGCTGGCGTCGGACAGATAGGCCACGCTCTTGCCATCCGGCGACCAGCGCACGCTGATCTCGCGCGCGGCCGGCGTGCGGCTCAGATTGCGTACTTCGCCGTTCTTGGCCGGTACGCTGAACAATTCGCCGCGCGCACCGAATACGGCGCGTTCGCCGTGCGGCGAAAGATCGAAGGATTCGATCTGGCCGGCGACTTTCTTCCAGGCCGGCATGGCCTGGGGCTGGTCGCCGCCGACGCGGATATCCAGCTTGGCCACCTTGGCCGTGGCCGGATCGAAGCGCCAGATCCAGCCGCCCTGTTCGAAGGCGATGGCGTCCTTGCCGGCGCTGGGCCAGAGCACGTCGAAATCGCTGAAGGTGGTGAGCTGGCGCGCTTCGCCGCCCTGGGCCGGCATGGACCAGAGGTTCAAGGTCTGGCCGCCGCGGTCGGAGACAAAGAACACCGTATCGCCCAGCCACATCGGCTGGTGATCGGTGGCGCGGGCGTCGGTCAGGCGCTTGGAGGTGTTGTTGACCAGATCGTAGGTCCACACGTCCTGGGCGCGGCCGCCGCGATAGCGCTTCCAGCTGCGGAAATCACGATCAATCGGCGTGTAGACGACGGACTTGCCGTCGGGCGAGAACATGCCGCCGCCGCTGATCGGCATGGCCAGCGGTGTTTCCAGGCCGCCGTCGAACGGCACCCGGTAGAGCAGGCCGCTGCGTTCGTCGTAATACGGCACGCGGTTGGCGCGCACCAGTACGTCCTTGCCGTCCGGGCTCCAGTCCAGCACGCGGTAGTCGGTGCCGCCGCGCTGCGGCATGGCGCCGACGTCGTTGTACCAGGTGAGCTGGCGCGGCAGGCCGCCGTCGGCCGGAATCACATACACCTGGCGCGTGCCGTCGTATTCGCCGGAAAACGCGATCCAGCGGCAGTCGGGGGAAAATTTCGGATACAGCTCGTTGCCCAGATGCGAGGTCAGCCGCTGCGCGACACCGCCGGTGGCGGCGGCGCGATAGATGTCGCCGGCCTGGACGAAGGTGACGGCATCGCCGCAGATATCGGGAAAACGCAGCACGCGGCTGGCTCCCTGCTCGGGTGCCGCGGTGGCCGCGGCAAGCAGGGCAGCGGAAACGAGGGTTATCGGCATCGGGTGCTCGGCTCGGTAGTGGGCGCACCCGATTGTAGAAAGCGGACGGGCTACTGCCCTGGGCCAAAAGGGCTAGTTCGCGGGTGCGGTTCTGCGCCGTCCGCAGGCGTAGACCCAAGGCTATTGCCCCGCAGAACCGGCGCGTTCGCGCCGTGTTTGCCGTGCTGCGCGCACAGCGGTCTTGCCGGTGCCGGGTTTTGTCGCGGCGGCGAAACGCTCAGCTGCCGATGGCAAGCTCTTTCTGCGCCGCGTCGAGGAATTCCTTTTCCTTGCGCCGGTAGTACTTCGGTGCCACGCGAGCGCGCTTGAGCATGTCTTCGAACACCTGGCGTGCCTCGTCCGTCCGGCCTGCCTGCTTGAGCAGCAGTCCATAGCGCAGGCGCGCTTCCTCGCCGGGATAGCTGGTGGACAGGACCTGGTATTCCTCCAGCGCGCGGGCGTGCTCGCCCAGTTCTTCCAGGCAGCGGGCGTAGAGGAAGTGGCCGTCGTCGGAGCGGAAATCCGGATTGGCCTTGATCAGCGTATCCAGCGTATCGCGCGCGGCGGCGTACTGGTGCTGGCCGGCCTGGGCCTGGGCCAGGCCGAGCAGGAAGGCCGCGTCGCTGGCGTAGATGCCCTTGAGCACCGACTGGTACAGCTCGGCCGCATTGGCATAGTCGCCCAGGCGCATGCATTCCTCGGCCAGCTTGCGCCGGTTGTCGACCGTGTCGGCCACGTCCAGCTGCTGTGCGATGCGCCGGCGCTGGCGTTCCGGGTCGATGCGGTCCTGCACGTTGCGCACCAGCTTGCGGCTGGCCGGATCGTTGCGCAGCTCGGGAATGACCTGGGTGATGATGTAGACCGCCGAACCCAGGAAGGAGCCGATCAGGATCAGCCAGATCCAGTAATACGGCCGGCCCGTGCGCACCAGGTGCACCAGGCAGAAGAACTGCAGCAGTACCGAGGCAACGATGAGGATGGGCATGGCGGCGCGGCAGACGGGCGAGGCGGCGAATCTTGTCGCCGTCGCTGCGGCGGCGCAAGGCGTATGGTTGAAGCGCGGCCGCGCAGCTGCCTCCGGGATTCGCCCGGAGGCAGCATGGCAGGTGTTACTTGGCCGAGCTGGCCTTGCCGGCTTCCGGTGCGAGCGACGTATCGCGGATTGCCTTGAACTCGCTGTCGGCCGCCCATTGCGGCCAGGTCGATTCGGCGGCGAGTTTCTTGCCTACCGCATACAGCGCCTGCAGGTCGGCGACGGCGCCGTCCAGCGGCAGGTCGTCGCGGTATTCGTCGGCGACCTGGTGGTAGCGGTTCTTGCCGTAGTCGTCGAACGCGGCCTTGCCTGCGGCTTCGCCACCGACGAACAGGTCGGCGCCGCCCTTGGCGTATAGCGCCGGCACGCCCTTGCGGGCGAAGTTGAAATGATCGGAGCGGAAGAAGAAGCCCTTCTCCGGCGATTCGCCCGGCGTGATCACGCGGCCCTGGGCGGTAGCGGCTTCCTTGATGTAGGCGTCCATGTCCGACTGGCCGAAGCCGACGACGCTGATGTTGCGTGCCATCGGCGTCAGGTACAGGGCATCCATGTTGATGTTGGCCACGGTCTTGTTCATTGCGATCGGCGGATGCGTGGCGTAGTAGCGCGAGCCGAGCAGGCCGGATTCTTCCAGCGTCACCGCGGTGAAGATCACGCTGCGCTGTGGCGGCGGATTCTGCTTGGCGAACGCTTCGGCGATTTCGATCAGGCCGGCCACGCCGGTGGCGTTGTCGACTGCGCCGTTGAAGATCTGGTCGCCGCTGCGCGTGGTGTCTTTGCCCAGGTGGTCCCAGTGCGCGCTGTAGACGATGGCTTCGTCAGGATGGCCGCTGCCGGCGATCATGCCGACGACATTGTCTGAAGCGCCGCTCTTGATCGCACTCTTGAGCGTGGCCGACAGCTTGGCCGGCAGCGCCTGCGGCTTGAAGCCGCGCACGTCGGCGCTCTTGCGCAGTGCGGCGAAATCCAGGCCGGCCTTGCCGAACAGGCGCTCGGCCGAAGCCTTGGTGATCCAGCCTGCCAGGTCCAGGCGCGGTGCCGGGTCTTCGCTCTTGGGCAGGTCGAACTGCGGTCCGCTCCAGCTGTTCTCGATCACGTCCCAGCCGTAACCGGCACCTTCGGTCTCGTGCACGATCAGTGCGCCGGCGGCGCCCTGGCGGGCGGCCTCCTCGAACTTGTAGGTCCAGCGGCCGTAGTAGGTCATCGCGCGGCCCTTGAACAGTTCCGCATCGCCGCTGCCGAAGCCTGGGTCGTTGATCAGTACGACGACGGTCTTGCCCTTCACGTCCAGGCCGGCGTAGTCGTTCCACTGCTGCTCTGGCGCGTTCACGCCGTAGCCGACGAAGACGAGTTCGGAATCTTTCAGCGCGACCTCGGGCTTGGCCGACAGATTGCCCACGACCATGTCGGTCTTGTAGGCGAACTTCTCGCTGCTGCCGCCGACGGCCACGTCCAGGCTCACGTCGGTGTTCTGCAGGTTGATTTCCACCATCGGCACGGACTGGAACCATGAGCCGTTGTTGCCGGGCTTGAGGCCGATGCGCTCGAACTCGTCCTTGATATAGGCCGTGGTCAGGCGCTCGCCCAGGGTGCCGGGTTCGCGGCCTTCGAACTCGTCCGAGGCGAGTTTCTTCAGGCGTGCGCCGAAGCCGGCAGCGCTGATGCCGCTGCTGTCGTTGATGACCGGTGCGGCGGGCGCCGCGGCCGGGGCCGGAGTGGCAGCCGGCGCGGCGGCAGCCGGCGGCGGTGGCGGGGTATCGGAACAGGCAGCCAGGCTCAGGGCCAGGCTGGCGACAATCAAGGTATGGCGCATGGAGCCTCCGGGAACTACACAGAATCCCGAGTGTAGTCAGCCCGCGGCGGCCCCAGCCAGGCCAGAAGTCATGTGCACGCTCACGGAAATGGCCGAACCGGCGCCAGGGCCGGCTCTGCCGGGCGTAGCTGCCGGTTTCCCGCCGCGTGCCTGCTATCGGCTACTGCGCAGGAAACCCGCCGCCCGCTCGATACGGGCTGGCGGCGGAAACCCACGCAAATGCCGACCGGGCCGCGCCGGCGCGCGAACGATTATGGCGTGGCGCCGCTGAAACGCTTGGCCGTGGCGCCTTCGATGGCGCCGGTCTTGGCGCTGTCGCTGACGAACAGGTCGACGTCGCGGCGGAACACCAGCGGACCGCGCACCACCGCGTTCGGGCCGATGACGACACGCGGATTCTTGCTCTTGCCCCAGTTCCAGCCGCTGGGCTTTTCCACCAGGATGCCGCCGTCGACACGTGAGTCGCGACCGATCTCGATGTCGCCGGCAACGGTTTCGATGCTGCCGCCGATGCGTGCGGCCTCGGTCTGGATACGGCCGTTGACGTTGGATACCTTGCCGCCGACATCGGCGCCGGCTTCCAGCGTGATGCCGCCGTTGACCGATTCCACTTCGCCGCGGATACGGCTGCGCTGGCCGATGTCGATGCCGCCGTTGACGGTGCTCAGGCTCGACGCTTCCACGTCGCTGCCGATATTGATTTCGCCGTTGACGGTTTCCGCATCGTCGAGGCGGGCGTGGTCGCCGACATGGATGGAACCGTTGACGGTTTCCAGATCGCCGGCGGCCTGGCCTTCGGTGATACGGATCGAACCGTTGACCTTGTCGATGTCCTCGCCGCTGCTGCCGGCGTGAGCGCCAGCGGACAGCGCGATGCAGAGGGCGAAGGCGAGCGTGCGCATGGTCATGATGAACTCCTGTTGAGGTTGGCCGGTGCCGCGCGGGCTGCGCGGACGATCCGCGCTGACAGGGGCTTGGATGCAGCGTTTTGCGCCAGGGTTGCAGGCTGGTGCCGCCCCCCTGCCATCAGTCATGTGCGGCCCAGGCGGGCGCGGCGGCGATTGGGCTACCATGCGTGTTCCGCCACGCTCGCCGACTCTGCCGTGACCGCACCCAAGCCTGTATTGCTGCTGATCCTCGATGGCTGGGGCCATCGCGTGGAAACCGACAACAACGCCATTGCGCTGGCGCGCTGCCCCAACTGGCGCCGCCTGCTGGCGACCTGTCCGCACGACCTGGTCGACACCCACGGGCTGCACGTAGGCCTGCCCGACGGACAGATGGGCAATTCCGAGGTCGGCCACATGAACATCGGCTCGGGCCGCATCGTCTACCAGGATCTCACCCGCATCGACCAGGATGTTTCCACGGGTGAATTCTTCAACAATGCAGCATTGCTGCGGGCCTGCGACGCCGCCCGCGGTGGCAGCGGTACCTTGCACCTGTTCGGCCTGCTTTCGCCGGGCGGCGTGCACAGTCACGAAAGCCATATCTTCGCCATGATCCGCCTGGCCGCGCAGCAGGGCGTGCCGCGCATCGCCGTACATGCCTTCCTCGACGGTCGCGACATGCCGCCGAAGAGTGCCGAACCGAGCCTGCGCGAACTCGAAGCAGTCTGCGCCGCGACCAGCGGCGCCTTCGTCGCCACGGTCGGCGGCCGCTACTACGCGATGGACCGCGACAAGCGCTGGGAACGGGTACAGCTGGCCTACGACGCCATGGTCGACGCGCGTGCCGAGTTTCACGCGGCCAGCGGCGTCGGCGCACTCGCGGCGGCCTACGCGCGCGGCGAGAACGACGAGTTCGTCAAGCCGACCGTGATCGGTGCCGGCGCGCGCATGGTCGACGGCGATGCGGTGGTATTCATGAATTTCCGCGCCGACCGTGCCCGCCAGCTGGTACAGGTATTCACCGAAGCCGCCTTCGACGGCTTCCCGCGCGGCCGTGCCCTTGCCCTGTCGGCTTTCGTCACCCTGACCGAGTACAGCGCCAGCCTCGCTGTCACCGCCGTTGCCTACCAGCCGCAGTCGATGGCCAATACCCTGGGCGAATACCTGGCGTCGCTGGGCAAGACCCAGCTGCGTATTGCGGAAACCGAGAAATATGCACATGTAACTTTCTTCTTCTCGGGCGGGCGCGAGCTGCCGTATGCGGGCGAACAGCGCATCCTGGTACCCAGCCCCCGGGTCGCCACCTACGATCTGCAGCCGCAGATGAGCTGTCCGGAACTCACCGACAGGCTGGTCGCGGCCATCGCCTCGGGCGAGTTCGATTTCATCGCCTGCAATATTGCCAATCCGGACATGGTCGGGCATACCGGCCTGCTCGGCGCGGCCATCGCGGCGGTCGAGGCGGTTGATGAAGCCCTGGGCCGCATCGAAGCGGCGATCCGCGCCGCAGGTGGCGCGCTGCTGATCAGCGCCGACCACGGCAACCTCGAGCAGATGCTGGACGAGAACGGCCAGCCACATACCCAGCACACGGTCGGGCCTGTACCGCTGGTCTATGTCGGCCCCGGCCGGCCGCGCATCGAACACGGCGCATTGCGTGACCTGGCGCCGACCGTGCTGGCGCTGATGGGCCTGCCGATGCCGGCGGAAATGACGGGGCGTTCGCTGCTGACTTTCGACGCTTGATCCGTCAAGCGGCCATGCCTTGCGCAGGGTGCGATGAGCACAGCGAATTGCGCCGCGCGGAGCAGGGTCTGGCCGCGCCCGCTGTGCTGCGCGCGGTATCGGTCGTGGCGGCGGTTCTTCGCGTGGTGGGATGCCTTGCGGTGCAATTCGCTGCGCTCATCGCACCCTACGTGGCCGGCGCGTTGTGGCACTCCGCTGCCGTCGCCCAGGAAGCCGCCGAGGCGGCCGCAAGCGCTGCGCCGGCCAAGCCGGCCAGCAATGAGGAACGCGAGGCGCAGCAGAAGCTCGACACCTTGCGCACGCAAATCAAGCAGCTGGCCGATCAGCGCAAGGCGACCGAAGCACAGAAAGGCGGTGTCGCGGTAGAGCTGCGCGAGCGCGAGACGCGCATTGCCGCGGTCGCGCGCGAGTTGCGCACGCTGCAGGAAAAACTGGCCGAGCAGCAGCAGTCGCTGGATGCGCTGCAATTGCGCAAAAAGGAACTCGAGGAAAAACTCAAATCCCAGCGCGATGCCCTGGCAGCGCTGCTGCGTTCGGCCTACGCCCTGGGCCGGCACGAGGAAATCAAGCTGATCCTGCAGCAGAACGAAGTGGCGACGACGTCGCGCGTGCTTGCCTATCATCGCTATTTCCAGCGCGCGCGCATGGGCCGCATCGAGGAATTGCTGGCCGACCTGGTCGACCTGGCCAAGGTGCAGCAGGCGATCGAGGCGCAAGTCGTCGAGATCGAGGCCACGCGCGGCGAGCGCAACAGCGAAAGCACGCGGCTACAGGCAGAGAAGCTCGAGCGCGAGGCCATGCTCGACACCCTGGAGCTCAGCCTGAAAGACCAGGCTGCCCGCCTGGACGCCCTGGGCAAGGACGAGTCGGCCCTGCTCCGCCTGCTCGAACGGCTGCGCGACGTGTTTGCCGATATTCCCAAGCAGCTCAAGGCGGCCGAACCGTTCGCGGAACGCCGCGGCCGCCTGCCCTGGCCGCTGCCGGGCAAGGTCGCGGTCGGCTTCGGTTCCAGCGATGACTCGGGCCGGGCGATCTCCGGCATCGTCGTGGCGGCCGACAGCGGCACCGAAGTGCGCGCGGTGTCGCATGGCCGCGTCGCCTATGCGGACTGGCTCAAGGGCTATGGCCTGATCCTGATCCTCGATCACGGCGACGGCTACATGAGTCTTTACGGCTATAACGAAACCTTGCTCAAGGATGTTGGAGACTGGGTCGACGCGGGCGAACCAATCGCGACCGCCGGCACCAGTGGCGGGCGCAAGAGCGCCGGCCTGTATTTCGAGCTGCGCGCCCGCGGCAAGCCGCTGGACCCGCGCAGCTGGCTCAAGCCCGGCCCTTGATAGTGCCGTTGCCGGCGGCACTTTTATGCCGGCTGCCGGTCGGAATGCCGGGGTTTGCTGCGGCATAATCGCCGCGAGTCTGCTGGAGTCGTCTCGATGCCGTGCCGTTCGCTGCTGTTCCTTGCGCTTTCTTCCCTTGCCTTTGCCGCCCAGGCCGACGCACCGCCCGCAGCCGACACGCCCGAGGCCGCTGCGGCCAAGGCCGGCGTCAGCATCGAGGACGTGCGCACCTTTACCGCCGTCTACAACCTGGTCAAGCAGGCCTATGTGGAAGACGTCGGCGACAAGCGCCTGATGGAGGCCGCCATCAAGGGCCTGCTGTCTGGCCTGGACCCGCACAGCGAATACCTCGACCCACGCCAGCTCACCGACCTGACCGAAGACACCAGCGGCGCCTATGACGGCCTGGGTCTGGAAGTGCTGACCGTCGACGGCGTGCTGCGCGTGATCGCGCCTATCGACGACACCCCGGCCGAGCGCGGCGGCATCAAGCCCGGCGACATCATCACGCGCATCGACGGCAAATCGATCTCGTCGGAAAACGTCAACGCCTCGGTCGAGCTGCTGCGCGGCAACCCTGGCAGCAGCGTGGTGCTGACCGTGCTGCACGACGGCGAATCAGTGCCCGTCGACATCACCCTGAAGCGTGAGAAGATCAAAGTGGCCAGCGTGCGTGCGCGCTGGCTGGAACCCGGCTATGCCTACCTGCGCGTGGCCCAGTTCCAGGAAGACACCGGCGGCGAGCTCAAGCGCAAGCTGGCCAAGCTCAAGGGCAAGGAGCAGGCGGTGCGCGGCGTGGTGCTGGACCTGCGCAGCAATCCCGGCGGCCTGCTTACCGCGGCGGTCGAAGTCAGCGACGTTTTTCTCGATGCCGGCACCATCGTCACCACGCGCGGCCGCCTCAACGACACCGACCTGAGTTTCAGCGCCACACCGGGCGACCTGACCGGCGCCGCACCGCTGGTTATCCTTGTGGACAAAGGTACGGCCTCGGCGGCGGAGATCGTCGCCGGCGCGCTGAAGGACAACCACCGCGGCCTGATTCTCGGCCAGAAAACCTTCGGCAAGGGCTCGGTGCAGACCGTGCTGCCGCTGGACGACGGCCACGCGGTCAAGCTGACCACGGCACGCTATTACACGCCCAGCGGCGTATCGATACAGGCCACCGGCATCGTGCCGGACATCGAACTGCGCGACCTGAAACTGGCCGTGCGCGATGCACCGCCCAGCCTGATCACCAGCGAGCGCGACCTGCCCAATCACCTCAAGGGCGAGAACGAGCAGCCCGAAGCCGCGGCGGCCAATACCGAGGCCGCGTCGCTGGACGATTACGCGCTGACCGAAGCGGTGCATGTGCTCAAGGCGATGGCCTTGCGCGCGGTGCCGAAGACCGGGCCCGCCAAGGGCTGAGCCCCGCGATGTTGGGATAAACCGCTGGCGCAGCCCAACATCGCGCTATCTCCGTAACAAAATGCCTATGGCGAAGCGTCGCTTCGGCTTGCGTCGTGGTGTGGCGCGCATTCTTCGGCAGGGGTTCTTTGATGCTGCCTCACCTCGATGTCCGGGCGCGCCTGCGGCTTACCCCAAACCGACGCGCGCGGCTTTTCTCTTTGCGTGCGGCTTTGGCTTTTTCTTTACCCCACTCGCCGTTCGAACAACAACGGCGACGGAACGGCGCAATCGGCATGCAGCCGGTTCAGTCCATGGATCGCCCCGGACAGACCGGTCATCAGGCCGGGCGTGAACGCGGCGCGGGTCATGCTGCCGATAAAGCCGCGGTTTTCCTCGATCGAGGAAACGACCTGGGCCACCGGCTCCTGCGGATCGACGGCGCAGTGTTCCGGGTCCAGCCGTGCGGCGCGCAGGAACAATTCGCACAGCGACATGTCGCCGTGGCACAAGGTGTGGCTGATGCCCCACATGCCCTGTGAGGCACGCACGGCGCGGCGCAGGGTCAGCAGGTGGTCGGCGTGGCCGGTGCGCGCGTACAGATCGGCCGCGGCCATGCCTATACCGACGCTGCCGTTGCACCAGGTATGGAACGTGGTCTGCGCATCGCGCTGGCGCTTGTCGAGCCAGTTGTTCAGGTCTTCTTCGTAGAGGCCGCTCTGGAAGGCGAAGCCTTGCTCGGACAGGGCCTGCCAGCGGGCGCGATCGGCGGCATCGCCGGCGCCGCTCAGGGCCAGTCGCGCCAGTGCCCAGGCAATGCCGGCAGCGCCGTGGGCGAAACCGCCGACCGGCTCGGGAAATACGGGCGTGAGCCAGCGCGCGCCTTCCGCATCGATCACGGCGCGGGCTTCCAGATGTCGGCCGGCCTGGGCCGCCACGGCCAGCCAGCGCGCATCGGCAGTCGCCTCGGCCAGCTGCAGCAAGGGCACGATGGCCCCGCTGCAGCCGTCGATGATGTCCAGGTTGTTGTCGCCGGCAAAGCCGATCTGTTCGAGCTGCGCCGCAGCGGCGATGGCGTGGTCGAGCAGGCCGGGCTGCTGCAGCAGGTCGCTCAGGGTGAGCCAGATCCAGATGCGCGCGCCCAGGCCGTCGTAACCACCGGTCTGTTGCGAGGGCGTGCTGGCGTCAAGCGCACGCAGTACCTGCAGCGCGCCGGCCAGCGATTCGTCGATGCCGGCGACCGGGTCGGCCCGGCCGCCGAGGACTTCCCTGCGATAGCCGGCCAGGCCTACCAGCACACCGCCCAGGCCGAAATACAGGTCCTGGCGCACCGGCTGCACCAGCCAGTTGCCTCGGCTGGTCTCGGGGGTGATCCAGGTGACCGAACCGTCGTTGCCGCGCACGGCCAGGCGCAGCAGGCGCTCGACGGCGTCGGCAGCGAGTATGCGCCTGCGGGTTTCCAGCCGGGTCGTGTGCGGCTGGCGCGCAAAGAAATGGCGACCGTCGCGCTCGTTCTCGCCGCCGGTGCGGTTGAGGTTGGTGGCGACGAGCGCGCAGCGGACAGTCAGTTCTTCCAGGTCTGTGCGCATATGGCGCCAGTCGTTCAGGCTGGCGCCGATGCGTTCGGCAGCGAGCGGCGCGGCGAATACCGGAATATCACCGCTGCACAGGGCGTCAATTTCCGCCTCGATCTCGTCGTCCTGCACTGGCGTTGCAAGGGTCAGGGCGGCGTTGCGCCGCAGCAGCTCGCGCGCCCGGATACGCGCAGCCGGGGCGTCGTGCAGCGACGCCGGATGCCAGAGCATCCGCGCAATCTCGACGTAGGCCTGGGTCGGGCGGCGAACGTCGCGGGCCATGCAGCCGCGGAAGCTGTCCAGCAGCGGCGCCAGCCCGCCGCGCGCGTCGAGAGTGCGCAGGGCCGTGCTGACGGCGAGGAAGCCTTCACTGAGTTCGTTCCAGAAACGCGATACATCCGGCTGCGGACAGGGGTGGTTCTGTGCATGTTGCACGTCGACGTCGACCAGCTTCAGATGCGCACGGGTAGTGCCCTCGTCGGCAATCACCGGAGCGTGGACCTTGGGCTGCTGACCCGGCAGGCTGCCGGCCGCCGAAAGATCGACGCCGCTGAAACCCGGTGTTTCGCTTCGGAACGGCACGATGCCGGTGCGGACTACTGAAGTGAATGCCAGGTTGCTGGCCAGGTCGTAGGCGTGGCCGTTGCCGGAGGGCGGTGCGCTGGCGACCAGGGCAAACAGGCTTTCGGGGTCGACGACGACAGGCACCGGGCCGCAGGCGATGAGATTTTCGTGGTGGATGTCGACCCCGCCGATCAGGCGCAGCACGCCCAGCCATTCGCCCAGGCCGCGATAGAAGCGTTGCAGCTCGGCCTCGTTCGCGCAGTGGCGGTGCATGACGAATGCCGCCCAGCCGTAGTCGCTGCGATCGACAACGGCGGGTACGCGGATACGCAGCGGATCGTCGCCGAACAGGTTCTGCAGCAGGGTGTCGAGGCACTGGTCGATGCGCAGCGAGCGCGGCTTGTATAGCAGCCGGCCGCCCTCGAACTGCAGCTGCGCCACGGCGTGGCCACCTGCATGCAGATCGCCCATTCCCAGGTTGATAGCGCTCAGCCGGCCGGCCGGCTGGCCCAGCAGCGTCGCCAGCACAGCGCGGTCGGCCACCAGGCGCGCGGCCATTTCCCGCAGCGCAAGGCGCTGCTGCCGCAGCGACTGCTGCAGGCGGGGCCATAGGGCGGGATAGCGTTGCTGCAGATGCCGGTCGAACGACTCGGTCTGCGCCTGCGACACGAACCGGGCGAACCGGGCGGCTTCGTCGGGCGCGTCGAGTTCGCCGGCACGCTGTGCGGCATGCAGCTCCAGCAGCAGTACACGATTGAGCTTGAGGCGCGCCGATTCGGTCAGGGCTGCGTCGGCGGCATGCGCGATCAGTGCGATCTCGGCGGCATCCAGCATCGGCGCGAGCTGCACGAGATCAGCGGCAAGCGCTTCGCGGCTGCTGCGGGTGTGGCGGTCAACGATGTCGGCAAACGTCGCGGCTGGTGCGGAGGAGGCCAGTGTCGGCATGGCGTTCGTTTGTGAGGAGGAAAAAGCCGCGGCGGCCTGCCCGGCAAATGCGCGCAGCCGCGGAAGCTGCGCGCATCGCCTGTACAGCGCTCAGCAGCAGGCGCAGCTGCTCGGGCGGCAGCTGGCTGTGGTGCCGCCCAGGCCGGTGAAGAAGATCGTATTTTCCGAACTCATCAGTACCGAGTCGGCATTGTCGAGATAGAGCGGGCCTGCCGGACTATCCAGGCCTTCCACCGAGTTGGAACCGTTGAGCCAACCCGAAACGACTTCGTCATGCTGTTGCATTGCGTTTCTCCGTGAGTGGGTATCGGGAACAGACCCGCCCTGTGGCCCGTGCGCAGGCGAGCCTGGGCCGGACCGTTCGGTCTGCGCGGCCTTCCGGTCGGCGGAGCTGCGATGTGCAGGGTCGCTTTATGGAAAAAACCGCGGCTGTACGTTTTTCATGTTATGTAGATATTGTCAATCAGTAATTTATACAAATGAGAAGTGGCGACGGCGGCCGTCCGTTGCCGGCAGGTATATTTTTTATCCCGAGTGAACAATTCAGCAGAAATCCTCCGGCTGGCGGCGGATTTGTTCCTGATCAGTACGGTAGTGCGGCCGCCGGATCGCGCTGCCGCCAGGCGGCACGCGCCGCTGCAGAGGCTTGCCTACTGGCGCAGCCGCCGCGCGATTGCCGGGCGCGAGATCAGCGCCATCACCACGCCGACGCAGAAGCCGGCGATATGCGTCCACCAGACCACGGCACCGAAGGTCGGGCCTACGTAGGTAAACAGCAACTGCAGCAGCACCCAGAAGCCGATCAACAGCGAGGCGGGCACTTTGACGAATTCCAGGAACAGGCCCAGCGGTAGCACCAGGCCCAGGCGCGAACGCGGAAACAGGGCGAGGTAGGCGCCGACGACGGCCGATACCGCACCGCTGGAGCCGACGATCGGCGTCACTGCACTGGACAGGGTTACCGCGCCCACGAGGTTGGCGATGCCGCCGCCGATCAGATACAGCGCAAGGAAGCGGCGCGAGCCGAGCAGGCGTTCGGCGGCCAGGCCGAAGATCATCAGGAACAACAGGTTGCCAGTCAGATGCAACCAGTTGGCGTGGACGAACAGGGCACTGAACAGGCGCAGGGCGCGCAGCTCGATCACCTGGCGCAGCAGCGGCGCGCTGGTATCGAACAGTTGCGCCGGCACGGTGCCCCAGCGCGCCAGCAATGCCAGGCGCTCATTGCTGCCGGTGGAGGCCAGCCAGAAAAACGCCAGCACGCTGAGTGTGACGATGCTGATCGTCGCCCAGGGTGGGCCTGGACGGCGGCGCGATTCGACCTGGATAAAGACCACGAACCGGCTCCTTTGCGCGGGCGCCGCGGCGGCGGCGGGTGTCGAAACTCAGGAGCCGCCGCGGGGAACCAGGAAACGCTGGCCCTGATAGGTCAGCACGACGCCGTCGGTGCGGATTTCAGTCACTTTTACATCGCCGCCGAGTTCGTCGCCCTCGACCTGGCGATTGCCGTTGAGCACGACGAAGCGCTGCGCTGGCGTGGCGCTGTAGACATGCATCGACAGTTTCAGCGCCGGCAATTCCTTGCGCATGTTGTACGGCAGTTGCCAGTAGGCCGGCAATTGTTCCAGGCCTGGCGCAGTGGCCGGTGCGGCGCTGGCCGTGGCAGCCGGGGCTGGCGGTGCGGATGGCAGGCCGGCCTGGGCTGCGGCAGGCGCTGGGTTCGGCGGCGGCATGCTCGGCGCCGCAGGCGTCTTGGCCGTGCCCGGTGCCGTTGTCGTGGCCTTGGGCGGTGCATTCGCCGTCGCCGGATTGGGCGGCGGTGCATTCGCCTCGGCCAGGCTGCTGGGTGGCGGGCCGGGCTTGCGCGGCGAGCGCGCCGGGTCGGCTGCCGGCGCGGCGCTGGCCAGGCCGCCGCGCTCGCGTTCCTTGGCGGCCATCTTGGCGGCGAGGCCGGCGGCATCGTTGATTTCGGTCGGGGGCGGCGCTGCGCCCAGCGCCAGCGGCGCGGCTTCGCCCGGTGCGAGTGGATTCGCTCCCGGCGGGTGCGGCTCGGATTCGCGCTCGGCGACTTCCTTGACGGTGGGCGGATTGTTGCCGGCCGGCGCGGCCTGGTTGTTCAGCCGTGGCGGCGGCGCCAGGCTGTCGACGACATTGGTATTGGCTTGCGCGTTCGCCCCCATGACCGGGCGGCGTGCGGTAGCGCTGCTGCTGGCGACGGCCTCGCCAGAGGCGGCGGGTGGAGTTGCCGCCGCCGGAGCGGCCGCGCTGCCCGAGGCGGGATTGTCGGCGGCCTGGGCAGTCGACGGCTTGCCATCGGCGCCGCTGCCGGCGGGCGCGGCGCTGTCGCTCGCGAACCACCAGCCTGCACCCAGCGCAATGACGATCGCCGCGGCCAGATAGGGCAGGCTGGAGCGCGGCCGGCGCGTGCTCGCGAACGGCGTGCCCAGATCGGGCGGCTGGCCCAGGCGGCGTTGCTGTTCGGCCTTCTTCAGGGCTTCATGGATCAGGGACATGGCTGCGCTCGAATCGATTTATTCCACATTGCGGGCCAGCCGCGGACCTTCGGCAGACAGCGAGGACAGGGCCAGCAAGGTCTCCTGCCCGACGATGCCGTCGGGGGTCAGGCCGTAGGCGGCCTGCAATTTGCGTATGCGTTCTTCCAGGGCGGTATCGAAGAAGGCCGGTCCCAGCGCCGCCTCGATATTGCCGTCCAGGCGGCCCAGCTGCTGCTTGATCCAGGCGATGCCGTGACCGGCATCGCCCAGGCGCAGCGGCACCGGCAGATCTGCCGGCAGGCGCCAGGTCACCGCGAAACCGCCTTGCCACAGGCGTGACAATTCGCTGCGGTCGAGGCGGTAGCCGAGGCCGGCGAAGTCTAGCCTAACCGTGTTGCCGGCTACGCCGCGCAGCAGGGCCAGGCCGCGCTTGCCGTGGTAGTCCAGCTCCAGCAGCAGCGGTCGGTCGAAGCGCAGCAACTGGTCCAGGGTAGCCTTGCCGCGCAGGCAGTCGAAACCGGCAAACACATGCGGCTGGCAGCGCGCGGCGTCGGCCACGCTGACCTCGCGCGAACTGACCTCCCAGCGGGCGAGCAGTTGGGTCCAGGCCATCAGGTCGGCGCCGTCGACCGTACCCAGCTTGTCGCCGAGCAAGGCGGCCTGATCGATACTGGCCGACGCCGGCACCGCGGCTGCCGCCGGTTCGGGCGGTGCCGGCGGTGGCGCGCGCCGTTGCCAGGCGGCATAGCCCGCTGCACCGGCGAGCAGCAGCAAGGCCAGTGCTGCCCAGCGGCCATAGCGGCGCAGGTAGTAGCGCGCATGGCCGGGCAGGGTTTCGTCGGCGGCCAGGTCGACCAGGCGTTCGCCGATGCTGTCGGTTTCGCGGGCGAAGCCGGCCATCAGGGCGCGGTCGCCGATCACGTTGATCAGGCGCGGCACGCCGCCCGAACGCTGGTACAGGGCTTTGAGGCCCAGGCGCGAGAACGGCAGCTTGCGCGAGCCGGCGACGGCCATGCGATGCCGCACATAGGCTTCGCACTCGTCGGCATTCAGCGGCGTGAGGTGGTAGCGCGCGGTGATGCGCTGGGCCAGCTGGCGCAGATCGTCGCGCTCCAGCAGACGGCGCAGTTCGGGCTGGCCGAGCAGGATGATCTGCAGCAGCTTCTGTGTCGGCGTTTCCAGATTGGTCAGCAGGCGCACCTGTTCCAGCGCGTCCACCGACAGGTTCTGTGCCTCGTCCACGATCAGCACGACGCGCAGGCCTTGCGCATAGGCGTCGAGCAGGAAGGTATTGAGCGTGTCGACCAGGCCCTTGAGGCTGCCGCGGCGGCCTTCTATGTCGAGCTTGAGTTCCTCGCAGACTGTCTCGACCAGCTCTACCGGCGACAGCTTGGGATTGAGCACCAGGGCGACGCGGGTGTTTTCCGGCAATTGCTCCAGCAGCAGGCGGCACAGCGTGGTCTTGCCGGTGCCGACTTCGCCGGTCAGTTGCACGAAACCGCCCGAACCGCCTTTGCCGATGCCATAGAGCAGGTGCGCCAAGGCGTCCCGGTGGCGCTCGCTCAGAAAGACGTAGCGCGGGTCCGGGGTAATGGAAAACGGCGTTTCCTTGAGACCGTAGTGCTCCAGATACATGCGGGCCGTGGTTCCTGGGCGACTGTTGCTGCGCCGTTCATGCGCGCAAGGCGGGCAAGCTTAACCGATGGGCTCTGCGGGTCCGTGTTAAAAAATCGCTGTGCCGCGGCCAACTGCTGGTTTCTACAGCAGGTTTTTCCGTGCCGCGGCTGTCTGGGCGGGGTTATGAGCCCGTTGGGGCCGACTTGGTTCCGGACGCAGCCTGTGCGCCGGCGGCAGCGGCAGCGGCAGCGGTGGCGGTGGCGGTGGTGGTGGCGAGCCTGCGGCCATGGTCCAGCAGCCGGCCGACCCCGGCCTGACCTATTCTTGTGCTGCAATCCGCTGCCGCGGCTGCGGGCCGTGCGGCCCGGCTTGGTGTGGCGACGGCATCTTTCCTATTCGCCGCAGCAGTGCCCCTTCGGCCTGGCTGCGGCCACTGCGGCAGGTCGGCATTGAGACGACAAACTCCATCACCCGCTCTGGGCCGCCGGCCGCGGGGCAGCAGCCTGGCGCTGGCCGCCGTCGCGGCGCTGGCTGCCAGCCGCGGCACTGACGCGGCCCCGGCCAAGCCGGCGCTGCAATTGCTCGGCAGTACGGCGCTGCCGTATGCGCAGCAGTTCGATGGCGTCGCCTTCGGCGGCATCTCGGCGATCGAGCGCGATCCGCTCAGCGGCCGCTGGTACCTGCTCAGCGACGACAAATCCGCCCAGGGACCGGCACGTTTCTATATCGCCGAGATAGCGCTCGGCGCGGACGGGCCCGGCCCGGTGCACATCGTGCAGACCGTTGCGCTGCAGACCGAGTTAGGCCAGCCCTATCCGCGGCGCCTGCCCGCCGCCCAGGCTGGCCCCGCCGCCGAAACCGCCGACGCGGAAAGCCTGCGCCGCGATCCGCGCAGCGGCGACCTGTGGTGGGCCAGCGAGGGCGACGCGGCCGCCGCGGCCGGTCCGGCGATCCGGCGCATGGATATCGCCGGCCATGCCCTGGGCCAGTGGCGCCTGCCGCCGGCGTTCGCTTTCGATCCCCTGGGGCGCAGCGGACCGCGGCCCAATCTGAGCATCGAAGGCATGAGTTTCGATCCGGCCGGGCGCGGCCTGTGGTTTGCCATGGAAGGTCCGCTTTACCAGGACGGTACCGAATCCGGCGCGACGCTCGGCGCGCTGGTACGCCTGAGTCTGATCGACCGCGCCGGCCAGTTGCTGCGCCAGCATGCTTATCGCGTCGATCGCCTGCCGTCGCACGATGCGCGGCTGGCCGCGGACAACGGCATCAGCGAGATCCTCGCCGTGGACGAAAACCATCTGCTGGTACTGGAGCGCACGGGTCTGCAGCAGGCCAACGAGCACTACACCTTCCGCACGCGCCTGTACTGCGCCAACCTGGAACACGCGCCCGATACGGCACAGACCCCGGCGTTCGACGATCACGCCGTCGCCGCAGCGCCCAAGTCGCTGCTGTTCGACCTGGCGCGCAGCCGCCGCCTGCCGCGCAGCAATTTCGAAGGCATGGCCTGGGGGCCGCCGCTGCCCGACGGCCGGGCTACCCTGCTGCTGGTGTCGGACAACAATTTCGATCCCGACCATGCCAGCGACTTCGCCCTGTTCGCCAGCAGCAGGCCGCTGGATGCGCAGTGGCTGCAGCAGCATTGCGCTGCGCCGGCACCGTAAGCGTTGCGGCGGTACCGTGGGCTTGAAACCGCCCTGCGCCGCAGTCAAGTCGAAGCCGTGCGCGACTTGACGAATCTGCTAGTACCCGCGGCCTATGCAGCAGGTAAACTGTTCCCGCTTCGGCCCTGCCACAGCACCGCTGCAAGCCGTACCGTCGCATCGTTTGCCAGTACCGGTTCCGGCTGCCGCAAGGCCGGGCCATCGCACACAGCATTGAACGGACGGCGATCGTCCTAACGCCTTGGGGGTATCCATGGATTACACCGCGCAAACTCTTCCGGAAGCCGGGCTTGGCGAAAGCCGCATTGCCTTCATCCGCTCCACCTATTCCTATCTCGCCGTTGCCCTGCTCGCGTTCACCGTCCTGTCGGGCATCCTCTACGCCAGCGGCGTCGGCGTCGCCCTGCTCAAGCTCATGAGCGCCAGCAAGTTTGTCTGGATCGGCTTCCTCGGCGTGTTCATGCTGGTCGGCTGGTTCGCTTCCAGCTGGGCCGACAACGCCGAAAGCAACCAGAAGCAGATGATCGGCCTTGGCATCTACGTGCTGGCCGAAGCACTGATTTTCTCGCCGCTGTTCGCGATTGCCGCCGCGGTTGCGCCCAAGGCGATTCCCGCTGCCGGCTTCATCACGCTGTTGCTGGTAGCCGGCCTCACCTACACCGCATTCAGCACCAAGAAGGATTTCTCCTTCCTCGGCGGCATCCTCAAGATCGCCGGCTTCTGCGCCATCGGCGCGATCATCGCCAGCGTCATCTTCGGCTTCAGCCTGGGCATCTGGTTCTCGGCCATCATGGTCGTGTTTGCCGGCGGCTGCGTGCTGTACGACACCTCCAACATCATTCACCACTATCCGACCGATCGGCCGGCCGGTGCCGCGCTGCACCTGTTCGCCTCGATCGCGCTGATGCTGTGGTACGTACTGCGCATCCTCATCTCGCTGACCAGCAGCGACGACTGATGCAGTAAACCGCGCGGGCCGGCTCGCCGCCGGTCCGCGTGGCGATCCACGGACGGATCGCCGCTCCGCACGCATTCGCGTACGGATATCCGCTGCCATACAGCAGCGTCAGCAGGGACAGCTTCGTTGCGCTTCCTTTGTTTCGACAATCAGTCCGCCACCTGGGAAGGGGGCGGCGGGCAGCGTTTCGTCTTGTCTGCACCGGTACCGGCCGCCGTCGCGGCCGGGTATACAAAATCCAGGGGATTACCATGGCATTTCTATCCAAATTGCGCGTCATCATTTTTCTGATCGTGCTGCTCGTCGGCGGCCCGGTCATGCTGGTCGTCGGTTACAAGGAGGCCAAGGACAGCAGGGCGCTGGCCGACCACGGTGTTACCGTCGAGGCCACGGTCATCGACGTGACCAACAGCACCAAGCGTGGCCGCGAGCGGAATTTCCACGCCAAGATCAGCTATACGACGGCCGACGGCAGCATCGTGCGCGACGACGTCAGTGTCGGCACCGAACAGGGCAAGGCCTTGCGCGACGCGCTGGCCAGCGAGCCCAAGCTGTCGGTGCGCTATCTGCCGGAAGACCCGACCACCGTGGCATTGGCCGACCACAAGGATGAATCGAATTTCTTCTACGGCATCGGCGCGCTGATGCTGCTGGTCGGCATTGGCATGCTGGTGTATCGCCTGCGCAAGAAGCCGGACGCCGAGTAAGCCGGATGGTCGTGCCGCGTTCAGGCGCCTAAACCACAGTTAAAGCGCTGTCGGCTGCGCATCGCACGGCCGAATCCGCACCGCTTAGCATCGACCCCGCACGCGCCGGCCAGTGCCGGCGCGTTTTCGCATCGGGGGACATCGATGAAACGCCTTGCTCTGTTGCTGGCCATGGCCGGCCTGTTCGTTGCACCGGCCGTGCAGGCGTGTCCGCCGCTGCTGTCGCGCCAGGCCTTGCAACAGCTGGATCCACAGGAAGAACTGGGCCAGTACGTGATGCTGCGCTGGCTCACCTGCGGTGCGGAAACCACCTTGCCTGCCTTGCCGGTACTGCGCGCGGGTCTGCGCCTCCAGGCGCTGCAGCGCGATGGCGATGGCGACGAGCCAGCCGCTGCCCCCGACGACGAATTCGCCGAAATGGTGGTTGCTTCGCTGTCGGTCAATCCCCACGCCGTGATCGCCGGCTTCTTCGAAGAGCGTGAAGACATCGATGAAGACACGCCGGCCTACCTGCGCTCCCTGATGGCCTGGCAGGTCAGTGCGCAACAGAAGCTGCGGCATTTCGAACAGGGTGTAGCACCGGTGATTGCGTTCCTGCGCCAGCAGCCGCTGTCGCCATCGATCGAGCAGCAGCTCGAACTGATCCTGATCGCGCAGGAGATACGCCAAGGCAAGATCGAACAGGCGCGTACCCATTTGGCGCGCGTCGCATCCGCTGCCGCACTACCGCAAGCGGATACGGAGTCAGCCGAGCGCCTGGCACAAATGAAGGCTGTACTTGCGCCGGTGCGCGAACATTCCCTGGCGGCGGACACGCAACGCTGGGTCATCGACAAATCTACGGGCCGCCGCTTGCGTATGCGTTGTGGCACCGGCGCCTGGATGGAGGCGATGTACGGCCTGGACTATTTGCGCGCCGAGGTTTTGCGCCGCGCCGACGCCGACGCCGATGCCGCGATCGCCGAGCTGCTGCAGGACGACTGGCGCGAGCAGATCGGTGGTCACGGCAGCCGCAGCGGATTTCTCGCCGAACTGCTGCGCAAGCGCCATCCGCCCGCCGCATTGAAGCTGGCTTGGGACGATGCGCTGGCCAGTATCCGCAACGACGACGACAAGGCCGGACTGAGCCTGTTCGGCAACTACCTCGCCCTGCCCAGTGCCGTGCTCGAAGGCGACGTCACCGCAGCGGGGGGCGCCCGCGAGCGGCCGTTGACGGTGGACGAGCTGGCCGAACTGGTGCGCCAGAGCGCGCTGTACCGCGAAACCTACGCAGCGAGCAGATAAACCTGCGCAAGGCTTGAAAAACGGTGCATTTCAACGCCGGAATCCGTGTGAAGCGGTGCTCGTGAGCGTAGCGAGTTGCGCCTGGCTGCCTGGCCTTTCCACGTGACCTTCGCGGCCTCGGTGATTCCGCTGCCGCGTCCTATTCGGCGGTTTCGCCGTTCAATGCTTCGATCAGCGCATCTTCGTCGCCGTCCCAGTGCAGGGCCTGGCCGCTGTGGCGGTCGATCAGGTAGGGCACGTAAGGTGCGCCGAGCAGGGTGATGGCGTAGCCGGTGGCATACAGCGGAATGGTGCAGTGTGGCGTGGCGGGCACGCTGTCGCCGTCGGCCAGGCGCTCGAAGGCGGCGAACGGCTTTGCCGCACATTGCACATTGCGCAGTTGTTGCTGTGTCGCCTCGTCGTTGTCGAGCGAGTCGAACAGGTAGTGCAGCTCGATTTTCAGTTCGTCGCCGCGCCGCTGCAGCACCTCTTCCAGTTCGCGGCAGGGGCCGCAGTCGAAGGCGGTGAACAGCAGCAGCTCGCGCCGGTCGGTGGCAGCCGGGTCGCCGAATACGCGGATATGCGACGGCGGCACTTCGGTACGCGCGGCCAGTCGGCGCTGCTGCGCCCGCGTGTCGGCTTTGCTCATGGCCATCAGCTTGCCGCGCTTGAGCTCGAACAACCCGTCGCGCGTGCCGACGACGCGGCGTTCGCTGTCCACGTACCAGGACGGGCTGTCGTCGCCGGACGGATAGGCGACGACACCACGCACCCATGTCGCTACCGGCTTGCGACCGGCAATCTTCGCGGCCAGCCCGGTGTCGCGATACGGCGCCAGCGCATCGTCGCCGGCGGCGCTCTGCGCCGCTGCACCGGGCAGGTACAGCGACAGCAGCGCCGCAACAAACAAGCCGATGTACTTGCGCAACGCGGCCGACCGCATCGTTCTACTCGCCCAGGGTCAGCAGCGAGGCGTTGCCGCCAGCGGCGGTGGTATTGATGGTCAGGGTGCGCTCGGTGACGAAGCGGGCCAGGTAATGCGGGCCGCCGGCCTTGGGGCCGGTACCGGACAGGCCTTCGCCGCCGAACGGCTGCACGCCGACCACCGCGCCGATCTGGTTGCGGTTGACGTAGCAATTGCCCACTTTGACACTTCTGGAAATCTGCTCGATGGTGGAATCGATGCGACTGTGCACGCCCAGGGTAAGGCCGTAGCCGGTCGCGTTGATCTGCGCGATCACCTTGTCCAGTTCGCTCGCCTTCCAGCGCAGCACGTGCAGCACCGGGCCGAACACTTCGCGCTTGAGCTGGTCCAGCGAGGCGATTTCGTAGGCGCGCGGGGCGAAGAAAGTACCGTGTTCGGCTTCGGCGCCGAGCGTGACTGCCTTGATCAGCTTCGCTTCCTTGTCCATGCGTGCGGCATGCTCGACCAGAATCTGCCGGGCATCTTCGTCAATGACCGGACCGATGTCGGTAGAGAGCAGGCGCGGCTCGCCGACCGTGAGTTCGTCCATGGCGCCGCCGAGCATCGCGATCACCTTGTCGGCGATGTCTTCCTGCACGAACAGGATGCGGGCGCAGGAACAGCGCTGGCCGGCGGAATAGAACGCGCTGCTGACGGCGTCCTTGACCACTTGTTCAGGCAGGCTGGACGAGTCGGCGATGAGCGCGTTCTGGCCGCCGGTCTCGGCGATCAGCACGGCGATGGCCGCGTCGCGTGCGGCCAGGGAACGGTTGATCGCGCGGGCCGTTTCGGTCGAACCAGTGAATACCACGCCGGCGATGCGCGGGTCTTTGCACAGGGCCGCGCCGACCGTGGCGCCATCGCCGGGCACGAACTGCAGCACGGCGGCCGGCACGCCGGCCTCCTGCAGCAGCTGGGTAGCGCGGTAGGCGATCAGGTTGGTCTGTTCGGCCGGCTTGGCGATCACGGCGTTGCCGGCGACCAGCGCCGCCACGACCTGGCCCATGAAGATGGCCAGCGGGAAGTTCCACGGACTGATCGCGACGAAAACGCCGCGGCCGTTGAGGAACAGCTGGTTGGATTCGCCGGTCGGGCCGGGCAGGGTTTCGACCTGGCCGAGCATCTTGCGCGCCTGGGCAGCGTAGTAGCGGCAGAAGTCCACTGCTTCGCGTACTTCGGCGATTGCGTCGGGAATGGTCTTGCCGGCTTCGCGCACGCACAGGGCAATCAGTTCGCCGCGATTGGCTTCGAGCAGGTCGGCGGTGTGTTCGAGGATCTTGGCGCGGCCGGCGGCCGGCGTGCGGTCCCAGCCGGGCTGGGCGGCGACGGCGTTGGCGACGGCCTTGTCCACCGCGGCGGCATCGGCCGGCTGCCAGCTGCCGACGTTGCGGCGGCGGTCGGCCGGATCGGTGACGGCGACGCTCGCGCTCGTCAGGTTCGCGCCCGGGATCAGCGGTTTGGCCGCCCAGGTCTGCGGCGAGGCGGCGATCGCGTCGGCCAGGGTCTTGAGTTCGTTGTCGTTACCGAGATTGACGCCCATGGAATTCTTCCGTTGTTCCCCGAACAGGCCGACCGGCTGCGGAATGCGCGGGTGCGGCTTGGTAGTGAAATGGCGCACCACCTCGACCGGGTCGGCGACCAGGTCGCGGATCGACAGGTTCTCGTCGACGATGCGATTGACAAAACTGGTATTTGCGCCGTTTTCCAACAGCCGGCGAACGAGATAAGGCAACAGATCTTCGTGCGAGCCGACCGGCGCGTAGACGCGGCAGGGCGCATTCATGTTGCGCTCGCCGATCACCTCGGCGTAGAGGTCGGCGCCCATGCCGTGCAGGCGCTGGAACTCGAACGGGCGGCCCTTGGACAGGTGATGGATCGCCGCGATGGTATGCGCGTTGTGGGTGGCGAAGGCGGGATAGAACAGGTCGCCGTAGTCGAACAGGCGGCGCGCGCAGGCCAGGTAGGAAACATCGGTATTCGGCTTGCGCGTATACACGGGATAGCCGGCATGGCCGCTTTCCTGGGCGCGCTTGACCTCGGAATCCCAGTACGCGCCCTTGACCAGGCGTACGCACCAGCGCTGGCCGTTGAGCTTGGCTTTCTCGGCCAGCCAGTCGATCACGAACGGCGCGCGCTTCTGGTACGCCTGCACGGCCAGGCCGAAGCCCTGCCAGCCGGCCAGCGACGGATGCGCATGCACCGCGGCCATGATGTCGAGGGAAATTTCCAGGCGTTCGGACTCTTCCGCATCCACCGTCAGGCAGATGCCCTGGGCCTTGGCCAGCTGCGCCAGTTCCAGCAGTTTCGGCTGCAGTTCGGCGAAGACGCGTTCGCGCTTGGCCACTTCGTAGCGCGGGTGCAGTGCCGACAGCTTGATCGAGATCGATGGCGCGTCGAGCACATTGGCGAACGGCCCGCGCGCGCCGAGTGCCTTGATCGCATCGATATAGGCGCGGTGGTAGCGCTCGCCGTCGGGCGTGGTCAGTGCGCCCTCGCCGAGCATGTCGTAGGAATAGCGGTAGGCGCGGTTTTCCTTTTCCTCGGCCCGGTCCAGCGCTTCCTTGATGCTGCGGCCCATGACGAACTGGTGGCCCATGATGCGCATGGCCTGGCGCACGGCCAGGCGGATCACCGGCTCGCCGGCGCGGCCGATCAGGCGCTTGAGCGCGCCGAACAGGTTGCGCTGGGTTTCGTCGGCCAGGGTGACCAGCTTGCCGGTCAGCATCAGGCCCCAGGTGCCGGCGTTGACCAGTACCGAATCGCTCTTGCCCAGGTGCGATTCCCAGTTGGCGTCGCCGAGCTTGTCCGAAATCAGCTTGTCGGCGGTTTCCTTGTCCGGAATGCGCAGCAGCGCCTCGGCCACGCACATCAGCAATACGCCTTCCTCAGAGGACAGGTCGTATTCGCGCATGAACGATTCGACGGCCGACTTCTGGTCGGCCTTGGCACGCACCCGGGCGACGATCTCGGCAGCCCGCGTCAGCACCAGGTCGCGCTCGGCCACGGGCAGGGCGGCCTGGGCGACGAGTTCGTTGACGGCTTCGGTTTCGTCGCGGCAATAGGCCGCGGTCATGCGTGCCCGCGCGGCGTCGGCCGGAGCAGGCAGTTCAGGAGTCAGGATCTGGGCGCTCACGCAGCTTCTCGATGGTGTGTGCCGGCCGGGTCCGGGCGCGGCAGCGGGGAAGCTGGGATTGTAGGTGGGACTAAAACCCGGTCAAGTTCTATGGCCCGGCCGCGGCAAACATTTCCGTGCTGCGGCAATTCGCCGCAGATTGCCGGTTGCGGCGGGCCACGCCGCCGCGGGCTGCCGGTGCGGCTGTGGCGGCCGACCTTGGTTTCCTTGCCCGTGTCCGGCCTTGCCACTATCATTTCGCGGTTCTACGCCTGCTGCATGCTGCAGGCGCGGCCTCGCGCCAGCGCCGTTTCATGCAACAGAGCCGATCTTGCAGGCCCGCCTTCTCCGACTGGCGCGACGTCACTAGCGTGACTTGCGCGCGCCGCCGGTTGTTGCGGGCCTCTGTGCGACCCATCAGCCGGGTCGCCGGTCGGCGTAGGCAACGGCATTCGGTACGTGGCCGGACGAGCACGATGGCAGACCGCGACGCGGCCGCCAGCGCATTCGCCCGGCGGCGGCCCCAACGACTGGGATGGCTTTAGGGTGATGGCAATGAAGTCTCTGGCAACTACGCGTATCGGGCGTGCCGCGTCGGCGGCGGTGCTCGCGATGGCGGCGGGTATGGTCCACGCCTCCGGCAGCACCATGCCTGCGCGCTGGCAGCTGAACATGGGCAGGGGTGTTACCGAATCGGCCCACAACGCCTACCACGCGCACATGATTGCGTTGTGGGTGTGCGTGGTCATCGGCGTCATCGTGTTCGGTGCCATGGCCTATGCCATGTTCAAGTTCCGCAAGTCCAAGGGAGCTGTGGCGGCGCAGTGGAGCCACAACACCAAGGCCGAGGTGATCTGGACCGTCATCCCCATCCTGATCCTGGTCGTGATGGCCTGGCCGGCCACGCAGATCCTGATCAAGCAGGCCGACACGTCCAATCCGGTGCTGACGGTGAAAGTCACCGGCTACCAGTGGAAGTGGCGCTACGAATACGTCGACTACGAAGGCAAGCCCACGGGCGTGAACTTCGTCTCCAAGCTGGACGCGGACAGCGACAAGACCCGCCAGCTGAAATCCGGCCTCGACCCGCACGCGGTCAAGGTCGGCGAGGAATCCACCTACCTTCTGAACGTGGACAAGCCGCTGGTGCTGCCGACCGGCGTCAAGGTGCGCTTCGTCATCACCGCCGACGACGTCATCCACGCCTGGTGGGTACCGGCGCTGGGTTGGAAGACCGACGCCATCCCCGACATCATCAACGATGCCTGGACCCTGATCGAGCAGCCCGGCACCTATCGCGGCCAGTGCGCCGAACTGTGCGGCCAGGATCACGGCTTCATGCCCATCGTCGTCGAAGCCATGCCCAAGGCGTTGTTCGACCAGTGGCTCGCCACCCAGCAGCAGCCTGCCGCTCCCAATGCCACTCCTGCTGCGCCGGCCGTCGCTGCCGCGCCGCAGGGCTAAGTCTTCCAGAGGTCGAATCCATGGCTACGCACGCCGCCACTGATCACCATCACGCCGATCACCACGACGACCATGACCACAAGCCGCAAGGCTTCATGAATCGCTGGGTGTTCACGACCAACCACAAGGACATCGGTACCCTGTACCTGGTGTTCGCGTTCATCATGTTCTGCATCGGCGGCGCCATGTCCGGCGTGATCCGTGCCGAACTGATGTCGCCGGGCCTGCAGTTCGTCGAGCCCTACTTCTTCAACCAGATGACCACGGTGCATGCCCTGGTCATGATCTTCGGCGGCGTCATGCCGGCCTTCGTCGGCCTGGGCAACTGGATGATCCCGCTGCAGATCGGCGCGCCCGACATGGCGCTGCCGCGCATGAACAACTGGTCCTTCTGGATCATGCCGTTCGCCTTCACCGTGCTGCTCTGCACGCTGTTCCTGCCGGGCGGCGCGCCGGCCGGCGGCTGGACCCTGTATCCGCCGCTGTCGCTGCAGGGCGGCTCGTCCGTCGCCTTCGCCATCTTCGCCATTCACATGATGGGCATCAGCTCGATCATGGGCGCGATCAACATCATCGCGACCATCCTCAACATGCGCGCGCCGGGCATGGACCTGCTCAAGATGCCGCTGTTCGTGTGGACCTGGCTGATCACCGCGTTCCTGCTGATCGCCGTGATGCCGGTGCTGGCCGGCGCAGTCACCATGCTGCTGACCGACAAGTTCTTCGGCACCAGCTTCTTCAATGCAGCCGGTGGCGGCGATCCGGTGATGTTCCAGCACATCTTCTGGTTCTTCGGTCATCCCGAGGTCTACATCATGATCCTGCCGGCTTTCGGCGTGGTGTCGGAAATCATCCCGACCTTCGCGCGCAAGCCGCTGTTCGGCTACCAGGCCATGGTGTACGCGACCGCGTCCATCGCTTTCCTGAGCTTCATCGTCTGGGCCCACCACATGTTCACCGTGGGCATGCCATTGGGCGGTGAGCTGTTCTTCATGTACGCGACGATGATGATCGCGGTGCCCACCGGCGTGAAGGTGTTCAACTGGGTTTCCACCATGTGGAAGGGCTCGATGACGTTCGAGACGCCGATGCTCTGGGCGATCGGCTTCGTCATCCTGTTCACCATCGGCGGCTTCTCCGGCCTGATGCTGGCGATCGTGCCGGCCGACTTCCAGTACCACGACACCTATTTCGTCGTCGCCCACTTCCACTACGTGCTGGTGACCGGCGCGCTGTTCTCCATCATCGCCGCCGTGTACTTCTGGTGGCCGAAGTGGACCGGCAAGATGTACAGTGAGAAATGGGGCAAATTCCACTTCTGGTGGACGATCGTGTTCGTCAACCTGCTGTTCTTCCCGCAGCACTTCCTTGGCCTGGCCGGCATGCCGCGCCGCATTCCGGACTACAACGTCGCCTTCGCCGACTGGAACATGGTCAGCTCGATCGGTGCGTTCGGCATGCTGTGCACGCCGGTGTTCATGTTCCTGATCCTGTGGCACTCCAAGAAGCACGGCAAGACCGCGACGGCGGAAGTGTGGGAAGGCGCGCATGGCCTGGAATGGACGGTGCCCTCGCCGGCGCCGCACCACACCTTCACCGAGCCGCCGGTGATCAAGGCCTCGATGCTCGCCCATGGCGACCCCACGCACTGAGCACTGAAGGCGCGCCGCTGTTTATGACGGCGGCGCGCGGCCGAAGACGACCATGAACCAGACGCCCGCCAGCTTCGATCCCGCCCAGCGCCGCGCCAACGTGCGCCGCACGGTCGTGGCCGTGGTATGCGTGATCGTGCTGATCTACGCCGGCTTCTTCGTGCGCGCGGTGCTGCTGTCATGATGCGGCCGAACTTCTATCTGCTGGCCAAGAAAGGCTGGATGATCGCGCTGGGCTTCTTCGCGTTCGGCTTTGCGCTGATCCCGCTGTACAACATTGCCTGCGAACACGTGCTCGGCATCAAGCTGGAGCAGGGCGCAGTCGACGGCGACGCGGCCGCGGCAATGACGGTGGACGAATCGCGCCTGGTCACGGTGCAGTTCGTGACCAATACCAAGTCCAAGCTGCCGTGGGAATTCAGCGCTGAGAAAACCTCGATGCAGGTGCATCCGGGTGCGCTCAGCGAAGCCTGGTTCGACGCGACCAACGTGTCCCAGCGCGACATCGTCGGCAATGCGGTACCCAGCGTGGCGCCAAATTCGGCCTCGCTGTATTTCAACAAGACCGAATGCTTCTGCTTCACCGAGCAGTTGCTCAAGGCCGGCGAAACCCGGCGCATGCCCGTGCGCTTCGTGGTCGATCCACGCCTGCCCAAAGACATCAGTACCTTGACGCTGGCCTATACGTTCCTCGAGAACGACATAGCCACCAAGAAACTGGCCGAATCCAACCAGGCCGCCGCGCCGGCGTCCTGATCCAGCGTTTCTACCGGGGTTTTCATCATGGCGACAGCACAAGGCAAGCATATCTACTACGTGCCGCATGGCAGCAAGTGGCCCGCCGTGGGCACGATAGGCCTGTTCACGACCATGATCGGTGCGGCCAACTGGCTCAATGAAGTGAGCTGGGGCAAGCCTGCGTTCTACGTCGGCGTGGCGATCCTGCTGTTCATGATGTGGGGCTGGTTCGGCGACGTGATCCGCGAATCGCTCAAGGGCATGTACAACTCGCAGGTGGATGTGTCGTTCCGCATGGGAATGATGTGGTTCATCTTCTCCGAGATCATGTTCTTCGCCGCGTTCTTCGGCGCGCTGTTCTATGCACGCATGTATTCCATTCCGTGGCTCGGCGGCGAAGGCGACGGCGCGCTGACCAACTTCTACCTGCATTCGGGCTATGCGCCGGCCTGGCCGACCAATGGTCCCGACGCTATCGGCGGCGCCTTCCAGACCATCCCAGCCTGGGGCGTGCCGCTGCTCAATACGCTGATCCTGCTGACCTCGGGCGTGACCATCACGGTTGCCCATCACGCCCTGCGCGCCGGCCACCGCACCCAGCTGCTGGTCTTCCTCGGCCTGACCGTGCTGCTCGGCGCCATCTTCCTGTTCTACCAGGCCGAGGAATACATCGAGGCCTACCAGCATCTGAACCTGACCCTGGGCTCGGGCGTATACGGTTCCACTTTCTTCATGCTGACCGGCTTCCACGGCCTGCACGTGACCCTGGGCACCATCATGCTGGCGGTGATCTGGTTCCGCTGCGCCAAGGGCCATTTCACCAAGGACAACCATTTCGGTTTCGAAGCCGTGGCCTGGTACTGGCACTTCGTCGACGTGGTCTGGCTGGGTCTTTTCATGTTCGTTTACGTGCTCTGAGCCACAGGCAGCGCACACCGGAAGCCGTGCTTTGCACGGCTTTCGTCTGAATCGAAAGCCGCGCCCGGCGCACCGGCGCAGCAGATTTCAGAAAGCCGCGCCCAGCGCGGCAGCACAGCAGGTCTCAAAAGCCGCGCCCAGCGCGGCTTTTTCATGCCCCGCCCGCGCAGCAACGCAGCAACAGCCCCAGCCATGCGCAGCCGGCGGCATTGGACTAGGCTAGGCCTTCACCAAGGTTCCGCCACCGCCATGCCCGAGTTCGAGGTCAGCCGCCTGCTCGACAGCGCCACCGTCACGGTGCGCGACGTGCACTGCCGTGGCGAATGCCGTCATCGCAGCGCCGAGGAATGCAGTGCCGCGACGCATCTGGTGTTTCCGTA
The DNA here is from genome assembly GCF_004363655.1 of Tahibacter aquaticus. Lineage (GTDB taxonomy): Bacteria > Pseudomonadota > Gammaproteobacteria > Xanthomonadales > Rhodanobacteraceae > Tahibacter > Tahibacter aquaticus. The sequence goes on along the minus strand of NZ_SNZH01000011.1, from coordinate 206,876 downwards.
TCGCGGCGTCTACGTGCGCCACGTCGGCAGCGAGCAGTCGGTGGCCGACGCCAATCATGTGCTGTTCTTCAATGCCGGCCAGGCTTACCAGGTAAGCCATCCGCTGCAGGGCGGCGATGCCTGCCTGTCGCTGGAGCTGGCGCCGACGATCCTGCAGGAACTCGCGCCCGCCGAACTGCTGCAGCCGGGCGAAGCGGCACTGCGCGAGCAAAGCCTGCGCATCGATGCGCGCGCCCAGGCCCTGGTCGCGCTGCTGCGCCACGGCCTGCAGCGCGGCGTGCTGGAGCCGCTGGAAGCCGAAGGCCTGCTGCTGACCCTGGTCTGCCGCAGCCTCGGGCCGCGCACGGCGCGTGCGCCGCGGGCAGCGCGGCTACAGGGCAGCCTGGTCGACCGCGTCAAACTGCTGCTGGCGAGCGATCTGTCGCGGCGCTGGACCCTGGCCGAGATTGCCGCCGCCGTCGGCGGTTCGCCGGTCTACCTGACCCAGGTATTCCAGCAGGTCGAAGGTCTGCCGCTGTACCGCTACCAGCTGCGCCTGCGCCTGGCGCGTGCTCTGGACCGGCTGGTGCAGGACGACGATCTGTCCGCGCTGGCGCTGGAGCTGGGCTTCTCCAGCCACAGCCATTTCGCCGCAGCGTTCCGCCAGGCCTACGGCCGCTCGCCGTCGGCGTTCAAGCAGGTGCTGGGCAAAAGCGTCTAAAGATTCCGACAGCGCCGCCAGCGCCGCAGTGGTCTTCTAGTCGCACCCGGACGTCGGGTGAAACCTGGAGAAACATCATGGCAAGCCAGACCTGTGCCGCCTGCGACTATCCGCTGGACGACAACCGCATTAGCGTCAAGCTCGGCGGCAAGACGGTGGAAGTGTGCTGCGAGGAATGCGCGCAGAAGCTCAAGGAAGCGCAGATCAGCGTTACGGCGTGATCGAACCACTGCCACGTGCGGCCACCGTCGTGCTGGCCGTATGTGGCATTGACGCTGCGCGATGCGTCGACAAGTTCTGCCGGTCGATTCGGCGCTTGCTACTGCGAGGATGGTTCGACAATTGGAAATGGCCAGTCGAAGCGACCTGTCATGGTGTTACTGCGCTGTCGGGCGGTGGCATTGCTATCCAGTCCGGCTCGGCATAGCGCAGCGCGAATGGTGGCAGGTGCAGCACGGCGGTGCCGATCAGTACGCTTTGCGCTGCATCCTCAACGGTCGGCGCACAGGGAATGCGCAGGCATGCAGACGACGAGCCGGCGTCTACGCAGAACGATGCCGTTGTCGCAGTGTCCAGCCGCTGGCCGAAGACAACTACAGTAGCGTCCGCCGATACGGCTTCGATCCATAGCGCGTGCTCGCCGCTACCCGGGTCGACGCAGAGCAACACATCACTATCGTCATCGCCGTGTTGCGCCAGCACGATCAGGTTGCGCGGCAGCCGCGGCCAGCAGCGGCGGCTCAGGGTCACGCAGTGGCGAATCGCGTTCTGTACGGTGTCGCGCGGCGGTGCCGTTGTGGTCCGCGCATTGCAGACCTGAGCATGGATGACGGCCTGCAGTTGCGTGCGGTCAAGCAAGGCGCGTGGAAGCGAGTGGCGCGAAGCAGCTGCCCAGGCGCGCCGGCGTTGCGCCGGGTCTGCTGCTTCGTGCAACGCGCCGTCGATCGCGCTGAGGTCGGCCGCGAGTGGGCCGGCGGCAGGTTTGTCGAGTGCCAGCGTTGCGCCGCGGGCGATGACGCGGCGCATGGCAGCAATCATGCGATCGGTGCTTTCTGAGGAGTACGCGTCCAGCGCCCAGTAGCGGCGGATTTCCCGAACGACGGCGCGATCATGCTGTTGCGCGAAATAGGCGAGCAATTTCTCGTCGCTGGCTGCAGCGCTGGTGCAAGTGTGCAGATGTTCTGCGGCATGCTTGTACAGATAGAAATGCAGCGACGCGAGCACCGCAGAGAACACCGTGACGGCATCGGCGCTGCCGCCTGCGACAGGCTCGCGACGCCAGTCGGCCGAGGCATGCATGGAGCCAAAATCCAGCAGCTCGCCGTCCATGCCGAGATTCGACGAAAAATAGCCGCCATGATCCAGACGGTGCACGAGGCCGAATGCGATCTGCTCGGCGACGCGCCGGGCAAGCTGTATCAAACCAGGCCAACCTGCGCCTGCAGCGAAGAACGTTCTCACGGCATCGCGCGTACGCCGGGCGTCGGCCGGCTGTGCAGCGCTGCCAGCGTCGAACGGCTTGAATAGTGGCGCACGTTGCAGATGCGAGGGCCTGATCACGCAGGGCCGGATCAGGATCGCGCGCCGTTCGCCCAGCTGGCCTGGCGGCATTTCTGCGTTGAGGCCGGTGTCGAGAATGGCGAGTACCGGCACACCTGAGTGCGGAAACTCGGCGCAGGCGATTTCAGCACAGATCGTTTCGCGGATGGCTTCCTCTAGCCACAGGCAGCCATGTGCATGCAGCCAGTCGGCATCCCGGCCGACCAGCGGCGTCACGCCAATGCCCTTGGCCTGGAACCGGCCCGCGATGCCGGCGCGTCCACTGCCACCGTGCGGTACCCAGCCGGTGCCGCCGTAGCGATCCGCGAACCACTCGCGGCCGCCGGCAGCGAAAGAAGCCTCTGTATCTTCAGGGCGTGGCACGACATGGGCGAATTCGTCGATCAGCCAATGGCACAGGCGCGCATCGACCTCGGCTGACGATGCATCGAGGCCGCAGGCGCGAAACCAGCGTCGGTTGATCCAGACCACGCTCGCATGGCGCAGGCGTCGCGCGGGGAAGGGAACGAGCATGTCTGCGCCCCAGGTGGATAGGTCGGGCAGGTCATGTCCGAGACGCGCGATCTCGGCATCGGTCAGCGTCATTGGCGGCGTCTCCGCAGCACGGCGAGGCGGCGTACAGATCCGTCCACCCGGCGGCGCAGCCAGCGTGCTGTGCTGCAGGCGGCGAACAGTCCATCGCGCGCGCGGCGCGCGATGCTACAGACATGTCCCGGCCTCGCAAACATATCCACTATCCACAGATTGTCGCCTTCGTTCCATTCGCTGAAATGCAGCCAGGAAGTGCCGTCGCTGCAGAGCCGCTGCAGTGTTTCGTCGCTGACAAGCGCCCAGCTGATATAGCCGGCCGCAATACCGCGCGCGTCGAAAAACAGTTCGATCTGCCCTAGCCGGATCGCCGGTTCGACCCAGATGGCGAGGGCCGCCAGTGGCATTGCCCGGTAGTGGGGACTGCGCATCGTCAGCTGGGTGACAACGCCCAGCGCGCGGGAAAACGCGATCGATGCCGGATCCTGCACGGGGCCAAGGTCGCGCGCGCTCATGCTGCCTCAGCGCGTGTCTGCGCCAGGCACACAAACGGCGATGCTACCCAGATGCCCAGCACCAGGGCGGCGGCGGCGGAAAGAGCATCCTGCTCAAACAGCACGGTAGCGGCGGACAAGGCCAAGGGCGGCACCAGCGCAAGCCATGTGGCCGGAAGCGGCGGCAGCCCGCGCCGCGCTTCGACGAGGCCCGCGGACGACCAGTCGAGCAGGCGCCGTCCACGGAAGAATCGCCAAAGCGAGCGCGCCAGCGCATCGGTCGCCAGCAGCGCATGATGCGGCGCGACGGCGACGCGATAGAGCTGGGCAAAGTGCAGATCCCGTGCAAAAAGCAGGCTGCGCCGTGCCAGGCCGCGTGCGCGGTTCTGCCGCAAATCGGTGCGCACGTTCAGCGCGAGACGAAACCAGGCAGGCAGGGTGAGCAAAAGCGCGACACCGGCCACGGCTGCACCGGCCGACGTACGGGTTGCCGCCATCAGCAGCAAAAGGCTCAGCGCCGCCGGCGTAAGCACAAGCCGGATCTGTGTAAGCACAGTGAACCACACGACGGCCGGAATGCGCTGAATACCCGCGCCGGTATTCCAGCACCGCTCGGACATCAGCAATAGCACATTCTGCCAGTCGCCGCGCGTCCAGCGATGGTAGCGTTCCGACCAGCGCAGATAGTCCGATGGATAGCCTTCCGCAATCGTCACGCGGCCGACAAACCCGGGGTTGAGCCAGGCCGCTTCGAGCGTATCGTGGCTCAGCACTTTTTCCTGCGGCATGCGTGGCGAACAGGCTGCAACGAATACGCGCGGATCGTAAAGGCCCTTGCCGGCGTAATGATTCCTGCCGAAATAGTCGAAGGCGAAGCAGCGCACAGGCGGGCTGGCGCTGCGCTCGTCGAACTGCGGGCCGACTACGGCCGAGCCCCAGCGCCATCGTGCGACGCTGGAGCGTCGTGTCCATCCGTTCGGGGCGAGCAGACCGTGGCCACGAACAATGCGCGCGTCTGCATCCAGCTGCGCCGCGTTGAGCGGATGCGCCATGGTACCGGCCATGCGTTGCACGGCGTCGCGCGGCAGGCGCACGTCATCGTCGATGCAAAAAACGTAACGCGTGTGCTGCAGCCGGTCAACATCGCCACGGCAGACAGTAAAACCGTTTACGCCGCTTGCAATCAACACGTTCAGCATGTCGAGCTTTCCGCGTTTGCGCTCCCAGCCTATCCAGCGTTGCTGCGTCGCCGACCATGACCGCTCGCGGTGCAGCAGCACGAACGGCGGTGTGCCGAAGCGCACCCGGTATTGGCGATTCAACGCATCGACGCGCCCGGCGCAGTAGTCCAGCAGGTCGCATTCGGACGATGTCGGCTCAACCGACGGCGCGTCGACGAAATCGCTGAGCAGTACGACGAGCACGTTGCTGTCGTTGCTGGCCTGCAGGTTCCACTCGGCCGTCGCCAGCAGTGCATCGATCTGCCGGCGGTCGATCAGCAGGAACGGAATCGCCAGCGCCGTGCGCGCAGCATCGGGAATTCCGTCGCGAACGAAATCGAGGCAGGGCAGCACGCGAGCGCCGTAGCGCAGCGCCAGCAATTGTTCGAACAGCGGATTGACCCGCTCGACCGCAACGACGAGCAATACACCGAATGCGACAGCTGCGGACAATGCGTTCAATTCACTCGCCAGCAGCGGGAGCAGGGCAAGCGCTAGGACCACCGCAGCGGAGCCGAGCGCCAGCCAGTAGCTTGCGATCCGGAACCACTGCAGGCCTTCGCTTGCATGGCCTGCGGTTGTTATGCTGGCAAACCGGCGCCACGGCGCGCGTGCCGCTGTCCGCATGACGCGCAGCAGCTGCGCGCGGCCGTCGTCGATGATATAGAAGCCGACATGGTGCATTGGTGCTGTCGTATCGCCGCCGCGCGCGAAGGCGAGGGCCTGCGCCACGACAGCACGGGGCTGCGCGCCTACCCGGTCCGCGATGCGCTCCACCGCCAGGCGATAGTCGCGCCGACTGCAGGAATCCATTTGTGCATAAATTCCTCCGGGGTCGGCGCGCAGCAGTGCTTCGCAGCCGTGCAGCTGGCCGGCAAAACCGGCCGCGCTGGCCAGTGCATTTTTCTTGATGCTCGCCAGCAGTGTCGCGATATGCGCAAGGTCCGGCGACGTCACCGACATAGCGTGTTGCAGTTGTTTCAGGCACAGCGCGGACAGTGCCGGCAGCGCCAGTTCCGCATCGGCTTCGCGCCAGCAGATCGCGTCGCCGTGCAATGTGCCAAGGAACGATTCCGGCGAGAAAATGTACGAATTCTGTTGCAGATAATCGCCAGCAATATCGGCAACAGCGCGCATCCCGCGCGGCTGGTGGCGCTCGCGCCGGCACAGCCCATGCAGGGCCACATGCAGTGCGTGATCGATCAGTTCGCGCAGAAAACACGCAGCATCGGGATCGACCGCGCCATGCCGGGCCAGCCTGTCGGCGATTTCCGGCCACTGCGCGCGCAGCGAACGCAGCGCGTGGCGCAGCGCCAGCAAAGCTGGCGAACCACTCCGCAAAAAAATAACCATGGGAAAACTCCGGGTGCGGTGAGGAAGTGCAAACACGCGGCGTGCTTTCTTCCGGACGAAAGACGCCGCGTGCAAACGGCAAGGATTTACGGCGTCACACCACCGCCGTGACCACCGCCGCCGTGACCACCGCCGCCGGTGCCGCCACCGCCCGTGCCGCCGCCACCACCGGTGCCACCGCTGGCCGTGCAGTTCGCGCCGGCGCCGTTGCGGAAGTTGCTCACGGCCATCGCGCCGTAGAACTCGGCCACATCTTCACTGTTGATACCTCGCTGATGCGCCGCCTCATGGCCCAGCACGAGCAGCGCCCACTCCGATGCGGTGAACGGTCCATTGATGCTGCCGTTCTGGCCAGTCGGCGTTTGATAAGACACGCTTTGTTCGTTTGAACTGGTCAGGCCGTGCGCATACAGATACGTGATCGGCACGCCGGCCGAGGACGTGCTGCCGAACAGCTGTATCCAGTTGGGACCTGGCGAACTCTGCCAGCGTTGCAGGGACAGGTCGCCGGTCGGCGATTCGTACGCGTAGGAGTTGACCATCACGACCTGGTAGGCAGGGTCCAGGCTGCCGCCCTGGTAAGCGGCGGCATTCAGCCGGCACTTGAGCTGCGGCAGGCTGGGCAGGCTGGACAGGGCTGCATTTGCATTGAGGCTGCCGCAGCCGCTGCTGCCGCCGCCACCGGCCGACTCGTCCCAGCCGAACTGCGCGCCGTAGACGTAAGGCGAGAACGCGTTCTGATAGACGTTCGCCGTCACATAAGTGGTCGGTAGCGTGGGTACGACCGTGCCGTCGCCACCGAAAATCTGGTCCATTTCTCCTGCTGAAAGCACTCGCATGAAACTTCTCCTTGTCAATTGCGATAGGTGTAAAGGTGTATCTAGAAAATCAGTTCATGCAATTTCTCCTTGGTGGATGAAAAAAAGCCGCAGTCGCCCGTGCAGCTGCTTCAGGAGGCTGCGGAAGCCGGCTGGTCGCCGGAGTTCAGTGGTGTCGCAGTGAATCGCAGATGGTGGTCTGCGGTGCGAACGCTATGTATGAAACGTTCTTTTGGCAGCCGCTGCGGCAGTCGCAAGATCTGTGGTCTGGTTCGGCCAACTGTCGATCTTGCGTTACCGCACTACCTTGCTTTCTTCCTCGCCGCCGGTAGCGGAAAGAAGCTACGCCAGTGATGGCTGTCCGGCGGCGTTCAAGCGCGTGCGCACGGAACTGGTGCGAAGGCGCCCCCAGGCTTGCAAGAGACGTGCTGGCCAGCTACTGCGCTTCTTGCTTGTTCCCTTGGCATTGCGGCAGCGATTTGCAACGTGTACGGCACGCTATGTCCGTCCCTAGTTGTATTCGCAGAGAGCCGAGGCCAATGGTCCGCTGCGAGCGAAGTGCTTTTTGAATGTTCTATCAGCCCAGGCAGATGCCGCGGCGAGGTCGGCATTGGGCATCTGCTCCATCCAGGCGGCGATCATGCGTTGGTAGGTTTCCTTCTCGTCATCGCTGGCGGCCAACAGCAGCAGGTGATCGTATCGAAGCGCCTGCGCGGGGTCATACATGTTCAGATAGCGGAACAGACCGACGCGACCGCCCTGGCTCGAATATGCCTCTGCCATCAGTTTTGCCATGCGCCAGTCGCCACGCTGAATGCCCTCGGCCATCAGTCGCTGGGCATTTTCGCGGTACCTCTGCACCGCCGTCGTCGAGGCCCAGTCCTTGGGATGCCCGTACAGGCCGCGCGCGTAACACAGCGCCGCGGCGTGGTCGCCAAGATCCGCGGCCATCAGGCTGGCCTCGTAGATGGCGCCGCTTTCGACATACACGTCGGTGCCCTCGCAGAGCGCTGCATTTTCCTTCGCGGTTTTGAGTCCGCGCTGAACCTGTTCTGCGTGTTCGATGGCCTGCTGCTGCTGGCGCGAATCGAGCTTGTCGAACTTCTCCTTGTCCGCCAGCACTTCGGTCGACATCCTGGTCAGCACGGACGCCGTGCCGTTGATGCGGTTTGTCGTAATGCATCGTGCCAGCTCGCGTGTGAGCCGTGTCGCTGCCTGGGCGTCGCCGGCCTTGGCACGCTGGTGCAGTGCATCGAAGCTCGATGCGAGGGGCGCGCCAAGTGGTGGCATCGGCAGGTCGAGGCGCGGCAGGCGTTGCGCGGCCGACGAGGCTGCCGGCGCACCGGTTGCGGCGCCGGCGGCTGGCGCTTGCCCGCCGGTTCCGGCTTCTGCCCCGCTCGGTGCCATCTGGGCGAAGGGCCGGGCAGGCGGCTCGCGCAGTAGCCTGGCAAGCACGAGCGCGAGCATGCCCATTGCGCAAAGTGTGGTTATTGCCAGAATGCTGCGTTTCATTGTCGTGTCCTTGTCGCCAAAGGGTTCAGGCAGTGTCGGCCGGTAGCGCGTCGGGCGAAGCCCGCTGTGCAGCGCGTTCGACCGCCGGAATCTCGTGCAGTTGCCCATCGGCCAGCACCAGTACCCGGTCTGCCGTGCGTACCGTTTCCGGCCGGTGCGCGACGATGACCCGGGTCAACTGCAGTGCGGCCACATTGGAACTGACCTGCCGTTCGCGGGCCACATCCAGGTGACTGGTGGCTTCGTCCAGCAGCAGGATGCGCGGCTTGCGATACAGCGCGCGGGCCAGGCATATGCGCTGCCGCTGTCCGCCCGAGAGTGTAGAGCCCATATCGCCTACCGGCGTGTGATAGCCCATCGGCATGCGCAGGATTTCCTCGTGCACGCCGGCGGCGATTGCAGCTGCTTCGACGGATTCGGCGGTTTCTTCCGGATCGAAGAAGCTGATGTTGTCGCGCACCGATCCGCTAAACAGCGTGTCATCCTGCAGCACCGTGCTGCTGAGTTGGCGCAGGCGGGTCTTGCCGAGTGTGCGCAAATCGACGCCGCCGACCTGGATGTTGCCGGCCTGAGGATCGAGCAGGCCCGACAGCAGCTTCACCAGCGTGCTCTTACCGCTGCCCGAGGCGCCGACGATTGCGACGGATTCTCCGGCGTCGATGCGGAAACTGCATTGGCGCAGGATCCATGGCTCGTTGTCGGAATAGCGGAAGCTCAGATTCTCGCAGGCGATGTCGTTGTCAGGGTCTTTGCCCGTATAGCTGGCTGCGAGCCCGCTCTCCGGTGGTGTCAGCACGATGTCAGCCAGCAGTTCGCCTTGCAAGTGCAGCATGCGGAACTGGATCGCAAAGTCGATGAGGTTGGCGGCGCGGGCGCGGAACTGATCGCTGTAGGCGAGGAATGCCATCAGCATGCCCGCGGTAAGCTGGCCTTGCAGCACCAGCCTTGCGCCCGTCCAGAGTACGACGATGCGCAGCATGCCGAAGATGATCTCATGCACAGTGCCGAAGCTCAGATTGAGCGACTGGATCGCCACGCCGCGGTTGCTGGTGTCGTTGGCCCGATTCATGTAACGCACGACCAGGGCGAGGCGCTGGTTGTTCAGGCGGATCGTCGTCGCGCCGCGGACGGCTTCCAGAAACAAGGTCTGCTGGCGCGCATCGGCAGCGATCTGGCTCAGGTTGGCATCGCGCAGCACGCGGTAGGACACAACACGCGTCAGCATGTACAGGGAAAAACCAGCCAGGGTCACGACAGCCAGCGATGTGTTGTAGAGGAATAGCATCAGCAGCGTCAGGCCGACCATGATGCCGTCGAGCGCGGTCTCTATCACGCGCGCCGTCAGCGTCTGCTGGATGGCACCCAATGCACCGAAGCGCGTGACCACGTCGCCGAGCTGGCGGCGGCGGAAATAGTCCTCGGGCAGCTTGAGCAGATGGCCGAAGACATTGCCGGTCCAGGCGAGATTCAAGTTCACGCCGAGGCAGATCACCGACCAGCTGCGCAGCGCCGAAATCGCGGTCTGTACTACCATCAGCAACAGAAACCCAAGGCCGAGCACCAGCAGAAGATCGAAATCGCTGTTGTTCAGCACCTGATCCATGACGGTCTGCACGAACAGCGGTGAAGCCAGCGCGAGAACTTCCAGCACGAGTGCAAGCGAGAAGATCTGCCCCATCGCACGGCGCAGGCCGACGATACGGCCAGCGAGCTGGCGCAGTTCCAGCCGCGCAGCCGGCTTTGCACGGGAGAACTGCGGCCCCGGCAGCATTTCCAGCGCTACGCCGGTAAATGCGTGCGAGAACTCGCTCATGGAAAGACGACGCTCGCCGAAAGCGGGATCATGGATGACGACGTGCTTTTTTCTGACGCACTTGAGCACGACGAAATGGTTGAGGTCCATGTGCAGCAGGCAGGGCAGGCGTATCTGCTGCAGTTCCGACAGGTCCAGGCGTAGCGCGCGGCATTGCAGGCCCAGCATTTCCGCCGACTCGACCAGCCAGGTCAGTCGCGTGCCGCCGGCCGAGTTGGGAAAGCGGCTTCGCAGTGTGGGCAGGTCGATTTCGTTGCCATAGTAGCTCGCGATCATGGCGAGGCAGGCCAGTCCGCATTCGGCTGATTCTCGCTGCAGGACCATCGGTAATTGCCGCCACCAGCCCCATCCAAAGCGTGGTTCTGCAACGCTGACCGTAGCCTCAGTCATGGGAGTTCCCCTTGCTGCGCTGGCGCAGACCGTACAGCGGCTCGAACAGCCACTCGATCAGCAGGCGGCTGTCCAGCTTGAGATCGGTTTCCGCGGTCATTCCACCACGCAGCGGCAGCGATTTTCCCTGGCTGCGAATGACGCCGTCCTTGATCGTCACATCGACGCGGAAGAAGGCCCCTCGCACTGGTGCCATGCCCAGTTCGGCCAGTGTGTTTGCGCTCATCGCGCTATCGTCGACGGCGGTCACGGTACCTGCGTGCAGTCCGAACTTCTGATAGGGGAAAGCGTGGAAGCGCAGCAGCAGCGTATCGCCCGGCGAAACGAAACCCATGGCACGAGCAGGCACCACGAAACGCGCCAACAACTGGCCGTCGGCGGTTGTCGCAACGAGCACGCCGGCGACGCGCTCGCGCCGCGCATAACTGCACAGCGTGAGAAGTGCGATGAACGCGAGCACGAAGACCAAAGCGGCGAAGGTCAGCAGCTGTCGCGAGAGTGGCGTGGCGAGGCTGATTGCGCCGAGCCAATCCGAACGTCGGGCAGTAAGCATTTCCTGGCGGAACAGTGCGGTTTCCATGGCTGAAAGTGCCTTCGAAGAGAATGGTTCTTTGCTCAGACGGGTGCCTGGCATGGCCGGCTGACAAAGTGTGTCGGCGGTGTCATCCAGTATCCGGATCGAGGTCTCATCGGCCGAGAATCCCGCTGGAAAATACGGCGTTTCTTGCATACGTCAGCGCATGCCGATGGCGAAGAGGAATGCTTTTCAGCGCCGCTTCTTCGCAACGGCGTGGCCTGCCTTGCAGGGTTTCGGGTGCCCAGTGGCACGATGGTGCGCAAGGCACGATTGGCCGAGGGCGGAGCTGTCTACGCCCGTACGGTTTTCCGCAGGATCCGGCATGGTGCAGCCCGTCGGTCGTGCGGCGAGATCGAAGCGGCACATTGGCGAGATCGATCTGTGGCACATGCGATGAGTCGGGCGGCTCAATCGCATGTTGGAAAAATTGGTAAAATTTATTTATTTTATTTATGGAATGGATAAATGGTGCGGTCGAAATGACGGGGTGCCAATCTCGCGCTACAGCTTCTTCCCTTTCATCCCGGTGCCATCAGGGTGCTGCGCAGCTAAGCCCTTCGATGCTCCAGCCCGGCAGCCTGTCGCCGGTGCCGCTGGAACCGAAGCGGAAGCGCAGGTGCGCCGTCCTTGCTTGCGCAGCGGTGGGAATCAGCGTCCGTCGCCGGCGCCGCAGACCGCACGGCCAGGGCCTGCACCGGCTCGCCGCGTTCCAGCGCGAGCTGCGCACGCGCAGCGGCTATGCCGTCGTCGGGCGAGGCGGCGGCCGGTGCCTGCTCCAGCACATGGCCGGTCTCCTGCAACTGGCCGTCCGTGGTCAGGGCCTCGGCCAGCTGTTGCGCGATATTGCGCAGCAATACCGGGTTCTCCAGCTGCAGAGCCAGGTTGCGCGCACCGGGCAGGTCGCCTTCGAGCATGGCCGCGTCCAGGCGCTGCAGGCGTTTCGCCATCGCATCCGGCGGTCGCGCGGGTTCATCGCTGGCGCGGCCCAGATGCTGCAGCAGCTTGGCCACGGCGGCGGCAGCAACCCGCGAGCTGTTGCCGCGGCCGTGAAGGCCTGCTTCGCCTGTTCGCCGACCAGGCGCAGCTCCAGCTTGCCAGCTGCTGTCGCTGCGCAGCCGCGCCTCGGGCTGCCGCAGGCGGCCGGTACCGCTGGCGCTGGTGCAGCGCGGCCAGGGATTCGTCGCCGCGCTCGGCGACCAGGCCGGCGACGCGCTCGCTGGGCAGCACGGTCAGTCCGTTGCTGCGCAGGCGGGCAGCGATGTAGTCCATCACGCCAAGATGTATCCAGGCCTGGCCGCCGCCATCGCTGGTCAGGGCAGCCGGCGGTACCACCAGCAGGTCCGGCTATAGCGGTGGCGTTTCGGGCTGGCCTGGGCGCCAACCCAGCCAGGGTGGCCAGGTCCATTACCAGCGCTGCGGCAAACGCCAGCCCCGCCGGCCATGGCCAGGACCGGCGCGGCAACGGCGCTGCCACGGTTTCGCCAGTGGTTAGCGGGCTGGCCGCGCCGGGCGTGGCGACGGTTTCCAGCAATTGGGTAGGGGCGGCCCACTGGTAGCCGAAGCGCGGCACGGTACGGATGCTGGACTGTTCGTTGCCGCTGTCGCCGACCACGCGGCGCGCGCAGCAGGGTCTGGGCGAGCGAGGCATCGCTGACGTCGACCCAGCCCCAGACCGCGGAGATCAGCTCGTCGCGCCCGACGGCGCGCACGCGCTGCCCGACAAGGTAGATCAGGCATTCCAGCGATTTCGGCAGCAAGGCCACGCGGTCGCCGCTTAGGCGCGGTCCGCGCGCGGAAGGATCGAGCAGGAAATCGCCGAAGCGGAAGATCGGTCGGCTCATCGGCTGACCATGACGTGGCAGCGCTGCGCGTGCGGCGGGCCGGCAACGGTACGTCAATCGCGGTGCAGCGGCGCCGCGCCCGCTTCAGCGGCCCAGGTCGTGCGGCGTGACCCAGCCCATCCAGATGGAAAACATCACCAGCAGAATCAGCCCTACCGACAGGGCAATTCGTCGCGTCAGCGCCTTCACCGTGCGATTGGTCGTACCCTTGTCGACCATCATGTAGTACAGGCCGGCGCCGAGGTTGTAGAGAATGACGATGAGGAACCCGACGATGATGAGTTTGCCGGCCATGGGAAATTCGCTCGCAGATACGGGGTGCGCAGCGCCGAAGTATAGGCGTGCCCCGGCATGAACCGGCGCTGGCATCGGCCCACGCTGTTCGCCTGGTTTCTGTTGCTGGCCGGCCTTGCTGCTTTCCTTGGATTGTCGCGCTGGCAATGGCTGCGCGGGCAGGAGAAGGAGCGTCTGCTGGCCTCGTATGCCGCCGCGCAAAGCGGCGGCTTGCGGCAATATGCCGCGCTGCCGGCGCAGCTGGATAGCGAAGAATATCCGCACATCGCGGTGCAGGGCGAATACCGCGCCGGGCGCGGCTACTGGCTGGACCAGCAGGTGCGCCAGGGCCAGGTCGGCCGGCATGCGATTGCGCTGTTCGCGCCGCGTGGCGACAGCAAACTGATGCTGGTCGACCAGGGCTGGATTGCGGCGATGCCGGGTCAGCCGGCACCGGTCTGGCCGGCGCTGCCGGCGGGCGAGGTGGAATTACACGGCATCTACGCGCCGCCGCCGGGCGGCGGTCTGCGCATCGGCGGCGATGCCTTGCCGCGGCAGAATGGCTGGCCCAAGCTGACCCTGTTCCTCGATCTGCCGGCGATAACGGCCGATCTCGGCAGCGCGGTCGCGCCGCGCCTGCTACGGCTGGATGCGGACCCGGCCAGCGGCTATGCGCGCGAATGGACGCCGGCGGTGATGCCGCCGGAAAAACACCGCGGCTATGCGCTGCAATGGTTTTCCTTCGCTGTGGCGGCGCTGGTCATTTTTATTGTGCTGCATTGGCGCAAAAGTGATAAAGGAATTATTTGATGGATGCACAAAGAAGGAAACGCCTGCAGCTGATCGCCATCATGCTGGTGTTCCTGGCGCCCATGGTGGTCGCCTTCGGCCTGCGCCTGTCCGGCTGGCAGCCGAACAGGTTGCGCAACAACGGCACCCTGGTGCAGCCGCCGCAGGACATTTCCACCGATACGCCCAGGGCTGCCGTCGATGCGGCCTTCGGCTGGAAGGACACGCAATACCGCTGGACGCTGGTGCTGCTCGCCGGGCCGGGCTGCGCAGCTGCCTGCCAGCGGCGTCTGGCTGATGCGGAAAAGATCTGGTCGCTGATGACGCAGAAAGCCACGCGCCTGCGCCTGGCCGTGGTCGGCGTCGAGGCCACGCCGGAACTGCGGCAAAAATTCCCCCGCCTGGAATTCGTGCAGAGTTCCGCCGCGCCGCTGCTGGCGCTCACCCCGGCCGGCGCCGATACGGTGGCCGCCGTGGTGATCGATCCGGCCGGCTTGCTTATGCTGCGCTACGAACCCGGCTACGACCCTGCGGGCGTACGCCAGGACCTGTCCCGTCTGATTCGCTGACGCCATGAACTCGAATTCCTTCATCACGCGGCGCTTGCAGCGCAACCTGGCCTGGTTCGCCGTCGCCTTTTGCCTGCTGGTCGTCGTGTTCGGCGCCTTCGTCCGCCTGTCCAACGCCGGGCTTTCCTGTCCGGATTGGCCGACCTGCTACGGCAAGCTGACCTGGCCCGTGCACGGCCACGAGATCGACGCGGCCAATGCCGCGTTTCCGGAGCGCGCGGTGGAATCGCACAAGGCCTGGCGCGAGCAGGTGCACCGCTTCCTCGCCGGTGGCCTGATTCTGACCACGTTCGGCCTGACCGTACTGGCCTGGCTGCGCCGGCGCGAGCTGCCCGGCATTGCGCCGGTACTCATTGGTGCCTCGGTACTGATCGTGTTCCAGGCCCTGCTGGGCATGTGGACCGTCACCTGGAAGCTCAAGCCCATCGTGGTGATGGCGCACCTGATGGGCGGTTTGTCCACGTTTTGCCTTTTGGCTTATGTGGCTTTGCGCCTGAGCTTCGACGGCCTGGGGCGTGCCGATACGCGGGCGCTTCGCCGCATGGTGGTAGCGGGGTTGGTGCTGGTAGCGCTGCAGATCGCCCTGGGGGGCTGGACCAGCGCGAACTACGCGGCGCTGTCCTGCGGCATGGATTTCCCGACCTGCGCCGGACAGTGGTGGCCGGCCACCGATTTCCGCGAAGCGTTTGTGCTCTGGCGCGGCATCGGCGTGAGCTACGAAGGCGGCGTACTCGATGCGGATGCGCGCGCGGCGATCCAGCTGACCCACCGCATCGGCGCGGTCGTGGTGTTCGGCCATCTGCTAGGCGTGATCGTGGCGGCCTGGCGCCGCCGGCTGGTCGGCTGGGCGCTGGCCCTGCTGGCGGCGCTGAGCGTGCAGATCGCGCTGGGCATCAGCAACGTGGTGTTCGGCCTGCCGCTGCCGGTGGCGACGGCGCACAACGCCGGTGCCGCGGTGTTGCTGCTGGTGCTGCTGGGCATGCTGGTCAGGCTGCGGCCGGCGACGACCGCGCCGGTCGCGACCTGCTGACGCAGACGATGGCGCGGTAACTGGTAAGCAGCGCTGCCGCCGCTACACTGCGCCCTATGGTCGCCCGCAGCAGCAATACCACCCAGCGCCGCAGCATACGTCCGCCGGCAAACCGCTCGACGCGTGCGGTATCGGCCTGCGTGGTGGTGATTCATGGCGAAGGCCTGGGCCAGCGCCTGGAGCTGGGCGAACAGGCCATCGTGATCGGACGCTCGCCCGATGCGGAGCTGCAGATCAACCACCGCAGCATTTCGCGCCAGCACTGCCGCATCTGGCGCGATGCCACGGGCTACCGGGTGCGCGACCTGGATTCCACCAACAAGACTTTTCTCAACGAGCAGCTCGTCGACGAAGCGGAACTGCGCGACGGCGACCATATCGGCGTCGGCGACAGCGTGCTGAAGTTCATGGAGCAGGGCTCGATCGAGGCGCGCTACCACGAAGAGCTGTACCAGCTGGCCACGTCCGATCCGCTGACCGGGCTGTACAACCGCCGCCAGTTCCAGGAACTGATGGAAAAAGAGATCCTGCGCGCGACGCGGCATGCGCGCGCCCTGAGCCTGGCCCTGGTCGACATCGATCACTTCAAGCCGATCAACGATCGCCACGGCCATCCGGCTGGCGACGGCGTGATTCGCGGTATCGCCCAGCTGCTGCGCCACAATGCCCGTGCCGACCAGCTGATCGCGCGCATCGGCGGCGAGGAGTTCGCCCTGGTCTATGCAGAACAGAGCCTGGCCGAGGCCACCGCGGCGGCCGAGCGCCTGCGCAAGGCCATCGCGGCCAGCCCGTTCGACCTTGGCGGCGCGCCTGCGGCAGTCACCGTCAGCATCGGCGTAGCGCAGTGGCAGCGCGGCATGAGCTCGCTGGCAGACCTGATGCGCGTGGCCGACGAGCAGCTTTACCGGGCAAAGAAGGAAGGGCGCAACCGCGTCTGCCGCGTCGTCGACGCGGTGGCATGAGCAGCGTCTAGACGAAAGCCGCAGACCGTTGCCGCTGCACATGCACTAGGCTGTCGCCCGCATGCGCCGCTCTCCCGCCCTCTATGCTGTCTCCATCGCCCTGCTCTCGGCGCTGTTCTTCACCTCGACCTATGTGCTCAACCGCGCCATGGCCAGCGCCGGCGGACACTGGGCCTGGACCGCCAGCCTGCGCTATTTCCTGACCCTGCCCCTGCTGGCCTGCGTGGTGCCCTTGCATGGCGGCTTCGGGCCCGTATGGCGCGCGCTCAGGGCGCATCCGCTGCCCTGGCTGCTGTGGAGCGGCATCGGCTTCACCGTGTTCTGTGTCTGCCTGACCTGGGCCGCGGACAGCGGGCCGTCCTGGCTGATCGCTGGCAGTTTCCAGATCACCATCGTCGCCGGCATGCTGCTCGCGCCGCTGATCTATCGCGATGCCCGCGCCCGCCTGCCCAAGCGCGCGCTGGGGCTGGGGCTGCTGATCGTGGCCGGCGTGCTGCTGCTGCAGCTGGGCCATTTCGACGGCCGCCTGGACGGCCAGGCCTGGGCGGCGCTGGCCAGCGTCTGTGTTGCCGCGGTGCTGTACCCGCTGGGCAACCGGCAGATCCTGCTGCACCTGGAACGCAGCGGTGAAGACCTCAATGCGACCCAGCGCGTATTCGGCATGACCCTGGCCAGCCAGCCGTTCTGGCTGCTGGTGGCGCTGTATGCCGGCTGGCAGTCGGGCGCGCCGGCGGCCAGCCAGATCCTGCTCGCCGCCGGCGTGGCGCTGTTCACCGGCACCATCGCGACCATCCTGTTTTTCCACGCCACCGGCCTGGTGCGCGACGATCCCAGCGCATTGGGCGCGGTCGAGGCGATGCAGGCGGCGGAAGTTCTTTTCGCCACTGCCCTGGGCGTGGCCTTGCTGGGCGAATCCTGGCCCAGCGGCTGGGCGGCCGTCGGCGCCGGGCTGGTCATCGCCGGCATTGCCGGGCTCAGTCTCGTCGTCGCGGCCAAGGCCGCCGGCGACCGACGCCAGACCCAGGCGCTGCGTACCGATCGCGGGGCTTAGATTTCCGTGACACCCGTTTTCGTGTGGTCAGGCAGGAAGCGGCGCAATTCGCGTTGCTCATCGCGCCCTACGCAGGCGCGGAGCATCTGGCGATTTCGTAGGGTGCGATGAGCGCAGCGAATTGCACCGTCAAGCCATCCGGCCATGCGGCACATCGATGACGCCGTTCGCCGCGCGCAGCGGCGTCCTAGGTTTCGCCGCGTCCGCCCCAGGCGGCCCAGCTGAAACCCAGGCCGGCCAGCAGCAAGATCAGTACCGTCTGCAGCACCGGATAAGCCAGGGCCATCAGCACGCTGGCGCCCAGGCACAGTACGGCGCTCGCGGTCGCCAGCGGACGCAGTTTCGCTGCCGGCAAGTCCTTGCCCATCCACCAGTAGGCCGTGCCTGCCAGTACCAGCAGCACGGCGAAGCTCAGGCTGAACATGCAGTGCAAAGTCCACATGGTCGTGCCGAAGCGCGGCACGATCACATAGCTTTGCATGGCCTCGATCAGCGCCCGGCGGCGCGGGTCCATCAGATAGTCGCTGACATAGAACTGGTAGTGCGCCATGCCGTGCATGCCGGCTGCGACAAGAAACACGCCGGCGGCAAATTGGGTGCCGCGGCGGAGATGGCGTTCGGACATGCGCTGGCACGGTGTCGGTAGGTGCTGCGCAAGGTAGCAACCGCTGCCGTCAGGCGGCAATGTGCGGCGGCGGTTACCATGCGGCTTCCTCGCCGGTTCCCGTCATGCCCCATCCCTGTCAGCGTTGCGGCGCCTGCTGCGCCCGTTTCCGCGTTGCTTTTCACTGGTCCGAGACCACGGCCTTCAGTGCCCAGGGCATGCCGCTGGAACTGACCGAGCCGCTGGACGCCCACCGCGTCAGCATGCGCGGCACCGATTGCCGGCAGCCGCATTGCATCAACCTGGCCGGCCGCGTCGGCAGCGAGGTCAGCTGCCGCGAATACGCACGCCGGCCTTCGCCTTGCCGCGACCTTGCCGCCGCCTGGGAGCACGGCCAACCCAGCCCGCAATGCGACCGCGCCCGTGCCGCCTACGGCCTGGCGCCGCTGACACCGGCAAGCTGGCAGAAAGCGCAGTAAGCGGCGAGCCGCACCGCGGCCTGCGTGGCCGCAGCGAAGCGGCCGGCGCGGTCGCGTCACTTCTTGCGGTAGACCCCCTCGAACACCGTCGCCCAGGTCTTGCCGCCGTCGCTGGAACCCTGCCACAGCTGGCGCACGCTGCCGTCGGCATTCGGCGTCCAGCTCACGCGCTGGGGCGAGCGCTTGCCGCTGGCCGGGTCGACCTGTTCGCCGCTCAGCACCAGGCTGCTGCCCTGCAGGCCGCCGCTGAGGTAAAGCACCATGGCATCGTCGTCGACCCAGTACTGGTTCCAGCGCCGGTTGCTGGCGTCCCAGGCGCTATGGCTGCGGCCGTTGCTGCCGCCGGCGCCGGTCCATTCCTCGCTGATGGCGCAGCCGTCGAGGATGGCGCTGATGCGGTTGCGCCCGGCCGGCTTGCCGTCGGGCGCAGTCACTGTCCAGTCGCCGATCCAGAAATCGAACTGGCGGAATTCGGCCGCGCTACAAGCCGCTTTTTTCGCTGCGGGCGCGGCCGTCGGTTCCGCTGCCGACACCGCGCCGGCCAGCAGGATTGCGCCCAGCACTATTGCCTTCATCGCCTTGCCTCGTGGGGAGCCAAGGCCGAGTCTAGTCAGGCGCACGGTGCCGGATGTGCACGAAATTGCGCATCCGTCCGCGCCGGCGGCGAGCCCGCGCCAACGCGCCAGAACCGGCACAGGCCACTGCGCACGTGGACGCCATTGGGTGCAACCGCGACAATAGCCGGCTTGCACCTTCCCGGCAGCCGCCTGCCTTCCTTCCCCACCGGAGATTCCCATGGCCGAGCCCACCATCACCGCCCCCGCCGGCGGCGCAAAGATCACGATCGACAACGGCGTACTCACCGTTCCCAACAATCCCATCATCCCGTTCATCGAAGGCGACGGCACCGGCGCCGACATCTGGCGCGCCTCGGTGCGCGTATTCGACGCCGCGGTGAAGAAAGCCTACGGCGGCGAACGCCAGATCCACTGGCTGGAAATCTACGCCGGCGAAAAGTCCAACAACCAGTTCGGCAGCTGGCTGCCGGAATCCACCGTCCAGGCCTGCCGCGACTACCTCGTCTCGATCAAGGGTCCGCTGACCACGCCGATCGGCGGCGGCATCCGTTCCCTCAACGTTGCCCTGCGCCAGATGCTCGACCTCTACGTCTGCCTGCGCCCGGTGCGCTGGTTCAAGGGCGTGCCCTCGCCGGTGAAGACGCCGGAAAAAGTGGACATGGTGATCTTTCGCGAAAATTGCGAAGACATCTACGCCGGTATCGAATTCGAACAGGGCAGCGACGCGAACGCCAAGTTCCTCGCCCTGCTGAAGGAAAACTTCCCCAAGGAATTCGGCAAGATCCGCTTCCCGGAAACCTCCGGCATCGGCATCAAACCGGTGTCCAAGGACGGTTCCGAGCGCCTGATCCGCGCGGCGATCGAATACGCCATCGCCAACAAGCGCAAGTCGGTGACCCTGGTGCACAAGGGCAACATCATGAAGTTCACCGAAGGCGCGTTCCGTAACTGGGGCTATGCCCTGGCCGAGCGCGATTTCGGCGACCAGGTGTATACCTGGGAACAGTGGGAACGCACCAAGGCCGCCAAGGGCGAGGCGGAAGCCAATGCCGAACAGAAGGCCGAGCTGGCCAAGGGCAAGGTGCTGATCAAGGACGCCATCGCCGACATCACCTTGCAGCAGGTGCTGACGCGTCCGGACGAATTCGACGTGATCGCCACGCTCAACCTCAACGGCGACTACCTCAGCGACGCACTGGCCGCGCAGGTCGGCGGCATCGGCATCGCGCCGGGCGGCAATATCAACTACGGCACCGGCCATGCCGTGTTCGAAGCCACCCACGGCACCGCACCCAAGTACGCCGGCCTGGACAAGGTCAACCCGGGTTCGGTCATCCTGTCGGGCGAAATGATGCTGCGCTACATGGGCTGGACCGAAGCCGCCGACGCGATCATCGCGGCGATGGACAAGGCCATCGGCAACAAGACCGTGACCTACGACTTTGCCCGCCTGATGGACGGCGCCAAAGAGGTCAAGTGCTCCGAGTTTGCCGATGAGCTGATCAAGGCGCTGTAAGCGGTACGCGCAATACGCGGCAGAAACGACGGCGACCGGGCACTCCGGTCGCCGTCTTGCATTGTGCGGATTGTGTGGGGGCTTTTCCGTGCGGGTACGCCGATGAAAGCATCGTGCCACCGCCTGCCGCTGTGCCGGCGGGTTTGTCCGATGTCGGTCTACTTTGTCGGTTTTTCCAGATTTTCGAACGCGCCTGCCGGCGCGCTGCGGCCGATCGAGGCCGGTGCCTTGTCCACGTCGGCGGTATCGACGAACAGCAACTCCCCGCGCTCGTTGCCGAACGCCAGCTGCGCTGCTGCGCCAGCCGTGGCCGGAGTCAGCGTCAGCGCACCGATCTGGCCGTAATCGCTGGATTCGCGCAGCGTCATCGTTGCGCTGAAACCGCCGTCGGCACCGCGTTCCAGCTGCAGCCGCGCGATGGCGGCGTCGCCGCCCAGCCAGATGCTGCGACCGTCAGCATCGGCGGCGGCGGCATGCCAGGCGCGTGTATCGCGCGGCAGCTGGACGATACGGTCGCTGTCGCGGTCGATGATGGCGAGACGGCCAGGATTGAGGCCGACCGCGAGTACCGCCCGCAGCGCGGTCAGTTCGACCAGCCGATAGCCCGTGCGCGCCTCGAACGGGGCGGTGTGCAACTGCCAGTGCCCGCCATCGCGCTTGAGCCGGATCAGGCGGTGGTTCCAGCTGCCGGCGAGAATTTCCTCGTCCTGGCCGAATACGCGCAGCGCGTGCAGTTCCAGGTCGGCGGCGATGCGTGGGCGCAGGTCGAGGATTTCCGCCAGTTCCAGTTCGGGCCAGCGCCAGCGGCGCAGGCTGCCGTCGGACGAGGCCGACCACAGCGAGGCGCCGGTGGCGAGCTGGTTGACCAGGAAGTCGTGTCCCTTGGTGCGCCATTCCAGCTCCAGCGACGGCAGGCGCCAGACCGCGACGGTGTTGTCGTCGGAGCTGCTGATCAGGCGGCCCTGGTACAACTGCAGGTCGGTAATTCCCTCATTGTGTACTTTGCGGCGCAGTGGTGCGGCAGCAAGCGGTTCCAGCTTGACCAGGTCGCCGTTGTTCGAACCGCCCGCATACACGCCTTGCGCATCGGCGGCGATGGCCCAGGTGTCGCCCAGGCCGGCGCCGACGCGGCGTGCCGCTGCCGGGCCGAAATCGAAGCGGCGCAGGCGGCGCTCGCTGCCGGCGTAGATCTGGCGCTTGCCGCGATACAGCCAGTCGGCGCCGCCGGCCAGCTGAAGTACCTGCTGGGCCTGGCCGTCGCGCCATTGCCACAGGCTGAGGTTTGCGCTGTCGGCCGCGAGCAGGCGCGCGCCGTCGCGCAGCCAGAGCAGGGCGCGCAGCTCGCGGCCGGGCCGCGGTGCGGCGACGGACTTGCCGTCGTGCAGCTGCCATATGCCAAGGCGCTCGCCGTCGCCGGCCACGGCGAGGCGGTCCAGCGTCTCGTCCAGCGCGATGGCGCGTACGCGGAATGCGCCGAAATCGGCCTGCCAGGCCAGGCGGCGCTGTTCCAGGTCGAAGACTTCCACCGGGCCGCTCTGCCGCACCAGCACGGCGTAGCGATCGCCGACGGCGAAACCGCTGCTGTCGCCTGCGCTGCCGCTGCTGCTTACCCATTCGTCGATTTTTTCCGCGCCGACAGCGAGTACGCGCAGACGCCCGTCCGCATCCAGCCGGGCCAGCCAGCGGCCCGACGCGGCCAGGCTCCAGCGCGTCTGCGCGTCGTCGAGCAGCAGCTCGGCGCCGCTGATGCGCGTGGTGCGGCGGTTGTCGTCGGTGGCCAGTGTTTCGATGGCGCCGTCGTGGGCCAGCCAGAGGCGGTCTTCGTCGTCGGCACCGAGCAGGCGTTCGGACACGCCCAGCGCGGCGCTGGCGCCGGCAGTCGCGCTGGCCGGATCGAACAGGCTCCAGCCGCCGGCACTGCGCAGCAGCAGGCCGGACTGCGTTTCCGCCAGCGGCGCCAGCAGGCCGGGTGGCAAGGGCAGGCTGTCGCTTTCGCGCAGCCAGGCGCTGGTTGACGTCGCAACGTTGGCCGTGGAGGCGTGGTATCGCCATAGCGCAGCCGCCCCGGCGAGCACACACAGCGCAAGCAGCGCGATCCAGTTTTTGCCGCGCCGCGCCGGCTGCTTGGTGCCGCGCGGTTCGACCGCGGCCGCGGGCAGCGCGGTTCGCTGCGGTGGCGGCGTTGTCGGCAGCGACGCGGACAGACCTTGCCGATCCGCCGGCGGCGATACCACCACGGTCAGCGGCAGCGTCGAACTGCCGTCGTCGATGAGCTGGGCGAACGGCTCGCGTTCGGCCGCTGGCAGCGGCAGGGCCGCGAGCAACTCGCCGATGCTGGCGAAACGCTGGGCCGGCTGCGGTTCGGTCGCGCGGGCCAGTGCAGCGCGTAGCGGCGGCGCGATGCCTTCGGGCAAGGCATCGGCGGGCAGCGGTGCCAGACTGTCGCGCAGCAGAATGTCGGTCAGGCTGCGGCCCTGGCGCACCGGCACGCCGCGCAGCAGCTCGGCCAGCAGCAGGGCGTAACTGTATTGATCGGTCGCGGCGCTGACGCCTTCGCCGCGCAGCTGCTCCGGCGCTTGGTACAGCGGCGTACCCATGACCGCGCCGGTGCCGGTGCGCAGCAGATCGTCGTCGGGGCCGGCATGGGCGATGCCGAAGTCCAGCAGCTTGGCGCGCAGGCTGCCGGCTTCCAGCGCCAGGAAGACGTTCTCGGGTTTCAGATCGCGATGCACCACGCCGTGGCGGTGTGCATGCGCCAGGCCGGCGGCGAGGTCGCCGGCAATCGCCGCGACCCAGCCCAGCGGCAAGCCCTGCGGATGGCGTCCCAGCAGGCTGCGCAGGGTTTCGCC
Organism: Tahibacter aquaticus; assembly: GCF_004363655.1. Classification (GTDB taxonomy): domain Bacteria; phylum Pseudomonadota; class Gammaproteobacteria; order Xanthomonadales; family Rhodanobacteraceae; genus Tahibacter; species Tahibacter aquaticus. The sequence continues at coordinate 183,370 of NZ_SNZH01000011.1, read as the reverse complement.
GCGCAGCCGCGGCATCACCAGATAGGGAAAGCCCCAGGGCGACACGGCGAAATCGTAGATGCCGACAATGTTCGGATGTTCCAGCGTGGCGAGCAGGCGCGCCTCGCGCAGGAAACGCTGGGCGAACTCGCTGCCGCTGCTGCCGGGGCGCGCATCCAGCTCGGGCTGCAGCACCTTGATGGCGGCGTCGCGCTGCAGATTGTCGTGACGCGCGGCGAATACCACGCCCATGCCGCCGCTGCCGAGTACCCGCTCCAGCGTGTAGTTGCCCAGCTGGCTGCCGATCAGCTGGTTTTCGTCGTGCACTTCCAAGGCCACGTCGCAATCGCGACAGCGCGTCGCCGGCGGTATATGGCCGCGGGTACAGCGGGGGCAGAGGCGGATTTCCATCCGGGCTAGTGTGCCACTGGCGGGTGACGGCCAGTGGCCTGCAACGGATGAACCGGAAGACGGATAGTGTCGGACTTGCCGCGCGAGCGGCTTTCGATTTCCTGGTTGCAGGCCACTGGACAGCGACGGCGGCCGCGCCAAGCGTCGCTGTGCCGGGGCCGTTCGGCATCGTTCGAAAAACAATATTAGTTAAAAATTATTCTAGAAGATGCGGTCTGCCGCGGGGTAGCCCGGCACGGCAAAACGAGCCAGGCGCGAACGCTGGGCCGGATAAGTGCTGTCGTCGACGGCGCTGGACGCCGCCGCATAGAGGCCGCCGTCGGCGAGCAAGGCCCAGTCATAGGCGCGGTTGTTGCCGTCGCTGGTATACGCCAGGCCGTCGACGTCGAAACTGGCCTGGGCGGCCAGGGTCTGCGCCTGCAGCAGCACCGCATCGGCGCCGGATTGCACGGCACCGGGCAGGAAGCCGGCCGGGCCGGCCGCCCTGCGCCATCGCGCCACTGCCCAGCAGCAATGCCAGCACGGCGCCGGCGGTGGCCATGAAAATGCCAAAACCCCGACGCTGCATGACGAAAACCCCGTTTGGCCCGGGCACAAACCGTCCCTCGGCCCGCGCGAGGCTGCGTTGGCATTGCATTAAACAACGGGACTTTTTCGCGCCCCCCTTTCCAATGACAGGGGGCGCAGGCCCTGGTGCTGCGGGGGTCAGTCGAAGCGGTCGATGAACAGCCGGTCCTGTGCGGCCGGCGTGCCCGGAACCGCAAACTGTGACAGGCGCGTGCGCACGCCGACCGTGGCGGTGTTTTCCGCCACGGCGCTACCGGTCTGGGCATGGATGCTGCCGTCATCGCTCATGCGCCACTTTTCCGCGTAGTAATCGACGCTGCTGTTGGCAATGCCGTCGACGTCGAAGATCGCCAGCGTCGCCAGTTGCACAGGATCGAGCAGCGCCGCATCGGCTCCTTGCGCGCGGGCGCTGACCAGAAAGCCGTAGTGGCCGGCGGCGAGCAGGCCAGCGCCGGCAAACGGTGTGGCGACGCTGCTGACATTGCCCTCGCCGTCGATCAGGTAGTGTCCGCCGCCGACGCCAGTGGCAAGAAAGCGGCCCTGGCTGGGGCCGATCAGGCCCTGCAGCGGGAAACTAAGCACCTGCCAGGCAGCGGCATTGCCCTGGGCGTCGACCAGACGCAGGCTGGGCTGCTGCGCGCTCTGGTTGTCGAACAGCAAGGTGCGTCCGTCGCCGTAGGCATAGGCGGTAATCCGGCTGGCCGTGGTCTCGAAGCGCCAGGCCTCGTTGCCGTCGCTGTCGATGCGCAGCACGGTGGCCTGTTCCGGCGTGCACACCCAGCCGCTGCAGCTGGGCCGGCGCACCACGGTCAGTACGATGTCGCCGTTGTCCAGCGCCTGCAGGGCCTGGCGGCCACCACCGCTGGCAAAGCCCGCGGACAGGGCGAAATCCCGCGTCTTCACGACGCCTTGAGCGGCGGTCGCTTCCTGCCAGCGTAGCGCGCTCGCGTTGCCGTCGATCAGGCGCACCCGGTCATTGTGTACAAATAGTTGTGTGCCATTTGCCGGATAAGGCAGGTCGAACCGCGCCAGTTCGCTGCCGTCGCTGTGCAGGCGCAGCAGGCGGTAGGTGGTTGCCGACTGCTGCGCCGTGCTGTCGATCAGCCAAGCCCCGCCGTCGGGCAGCAGCGCCGTGTTCCAGATGGACGGCGAGTCAGTGTTGCAGTACCGGCAATGGAAGAACTCCCAGCGCAGCGCGCCGTTGCTGTCGAAGCGGCGCAGCTGGCGGCCGGAATTGGCCAGTACGCCAAAGCCGCTTTGCGCGCTGAGTGCGGTGAGGTCGCGCTGCATTTCCCGCGTACAGGATTTGTGCTGCGCCTGGACGGTACCGGTGTCGTCGAGCACGAATAGCACCGGGCCGGTGCCGCAGTCCTCGCTGTCGAACAGCGGCGAGACGCGCAGATGACTGCGCCCGCCAAGCAACGCTCCGCCCATCGCCGGGCTGTTCGGGTCGACCGGCAGCGTCGTCGTCCACAGGCTGCTGGCGGCGGACGACAGTGCGCTCACTGTGAGCGGACCGCTGCCCGAGCCGCTGCGGGCGACGACCAGCACGCCATCGCTGCGCGCGGCCAGCTCCTTGGCATCGCGCTCCCAGCGCTGCTGGCCGCTGACGGGGTCGATCGCGCGCACGGTCTCGGCGCTGGTGGGCTGTATCCAGCCGGCCTGCACGTAGATGCTGCCGGCGTCATCGTGCACCGAGCGCATATACGGCGAATCCACGGGCGACACATGCAGGAGTCGCAGGCTATGACTGGGCGAGAGCAGGTACAGCGCGCCGGTCTGGCTGGCATTGCCGGCCGGGTCGGTGGTCGCGGTGATTGCAATGTCGCCGTTGGGCAGCAGGTCCAGGCCCGTCAGCAGCGTCGGTAGCGAGGGATCGGGCATGGCCGTGTCGGCGATCGGGCTGCCGCCGAGGGAATAGCGGCTCACCCGCGACAAGCCATCGGCATAGTGCCCCAGCACGATATTCTGCTGCGCGTCCAGCAGCAGGGCGGAAGCCCAGGCAGGCGCTGCACTCAGCGCATTCTTGCGCGACCACAACGACGTGCCGTTGCGGGCGATGCGTGCCAGCGCCAGCTGCTGCCGCACGATCAGCGAACCGTCCGCAGCGACGGCCAGTTCGAGGCAGGCGCCGCCACCGGGCGTCGTGTAGTTCCATTCGATACGGCCCTGCAGATCGATGCGCAGCAGCGTGCAGCCGGCGGCAGGCAGATCTGCGCCGGCACCCAGCGCGACATACACGGCGTCGGTGGCGTTGTCTGGCGCAACCATGCCGTAGGCGCCCCTGATGGGTGGCAGGCCCTGGGCGCTGGACAAGGTGTTCAGATAGCGCAGCCTGCCATCGGCCTCGAAACGCCGCAGCCCGTCGTTGATCACCACGCTGCCGCCGTCGGCGGTAACCGCCCAGTTGCGCCGCGACAGGTCGGTGCCGCGACTGAGTTCATTCTCGGCGAGGGGGCGCGACCATTGCGGCAAGGTCTGCGCGACGGCTGCAGTGGCCAGCAGGCCCAAGGCCGCTGCGGCGAGCAGGCGGCATGGCACTCGAATCGGATGATGCATCGGTGAATCCCCTGAAAATACACAAAAATAGCTGTAGCCAATCATTCAGCAACCGGGACATGGCGAGCGGGTGCAGTCGCCTATTCGAAACCATCGCTGCCGAGCACGACGACCGCGTCGTCGGCAGTCGCCGACAGCATCCGGACGCTGGCACCGGCCGGCACCGGAATGCCAATGGCGGCGGCGACAGCGCCGCTCGCGTTGATTTGCCGCAATGTCAAACTCTCCACATCTTCGGAATGCCTGCTGTGCAGCAGCCAGGCACGGCCGTCCGGCAGCAGCTGCGAAGCTACGGGCCGATCGAAGTCGTCCTGTGCAACGCAGTAAGGCAAAGGCTGAAATCCCAGCGTTGTTCGCCGTTGCTGTCCAGGGCAGTCACCGTGGTGGCTGACAGGGCCAGCACGCCGGCCGGGTGGGCGCTCAAGCTGTACAGCGCCTGCGAGCCTGTGCCGAGGCGGCAGGACTGTTCTCTGCGGACGAGGCTACCGCTGGCATCCAGCGTGACGGTGACCGGCGTCTTGCTGCATTCCGCGCTACGCCCCGGCTGCAGCAGCAGGCGGCTGCGGCCGTCGCGGCGGTCGCCGCCGTGGACCGCGGCCTGGCGGTCGATGTCCAGCGACTGCGTCCACTGCACGGTGCCATCAGCAGACACGGCGGTCAGTGTTGTCGGCCCCGCGCCCGCGGGCGCCGGGTCGACCAGCACCACGCCGGCTGCGGCGGCGGCAATTTCCCGGCCGGGCTGCTCCCAGCGCAGCGCACCGTTGGCCGGATCGATCGCCCGCACGCTGCCCGCATCGGTCTGCACATAGACAGTGCCGGCGGCATCGTGTGTGGTGCGCAGGAAGGGGGTGTCGGTATACGCGGCGTGGAGTACGCGCTGATTGCCGGCCGGATCGATCGCGCCAACGAAGCCTGTGTGGTCGAAATCGCCGGGCAGGTCCATCGTGCCGCTGTCCATGGCCAGCAGCAGCGAGCGCACGTGGCCGAGGCGGCGCGGCAGCGAATCGAGCCGGATAGTCCGTTCGTAGCGCAGCGCGGAAGGATCGTAGCGGCGCAGCACCACGCTGTTGTCGGGCCAGGCAGTGCTGCCAGCCGCGGTCGCCAGGGCCATACCACCGTCGGTGCCGACGGACCAGCCGCGCCGGTCGACGACGCCGTCGTCGAGGGTGTGCTGTGCGGCGAGCGTACGCGACCACTGCGGCAGGATCTGCGCCTGCGCCATGCCGCCCAGCAGCATCAACGCAGCGGCAACCAGCATGTTGAAACGGATCGAAGCGAATTCCATGGTGCCCCGCTGAGGCGTATCGACAGCTGTGCCCGCGTGGCGGGTGCAAAGGCACGCCAGCGTGCCCGCTGCATCGGCGACAGCGGGCACTTACTCGAAACCATCGGCATGGATGCGGTCTGCGGCGATCCAGCCCGGCGCGGCGAAACGCGATACACGGCTGCGTGCGGACCAGCCCGGCGCGCTGTCGTGTTCGAGATACGAGGCCGCGTAGATGCTGCCGTCGTCGGCCATTGTCCACTGGTAGGCATAGTTCAGGCTGGGCGGATTCGCCACGCCGTCGATATCGAAAGCAGCATAGGTGGCCAGGCTGAGCGGATCGAGCAGTACCGCATCGGCACCCAGGGCTTGTGCGTCGAGGAGAAAGCCGGCTTCGCCCACAGCCAGGTAGGCAGTCGACGCATACGGAATATCCGTCGCCGCCAGCACGCCAACTGCATCCATGCGGTAGTGCACGCCATCGGCATACAGCAGATAGTTGCCGTGACTCGGTCCAATGGCCTGGCTGATACGGAAACCCGGCAGTTGCGCCGGCGCTGCCATGCCTTGTGCATCGATGGCGACGATGCGCGTCTGCGCTGCTTCGGCGCCCAGGTTGATCGCAATGGCGCTGCCGTCGTCGTTGAAGCCGGCGAACGGCGTGCTTTGCGGCAGTTCGTACTGCCAGCGCAGGCTGCCGTCGGCGGCCAGCCGCAGCAGCATGCTGTTGGGCCGATAGCACAGCATGAAGGCACATTGCAGGCGGTGCGAATAGGCCAGCACGATGTCGCCGCCGGCCAGGCGGCGCGGTGGCGTGGCGAACGACGTGATCAGATTGCCGGCGCTGAGGCCTGGCAGATCGTAGTCGCGGATTTCCCGCAGGCCGCCGGTGCGGGTAAAACGCACCCAGCGCAGGTCTTTGTTGGCGGACTGCAACACCACCGCTTCGTCGGCATCGGCCACCAGCGCGGCGGCGCGCGAGCGGTTGAGCGGCGGCGGAACATTGAACGCCTGCACGACGCTGCCGTCGGCGCTCAGCCGCAGCAGTGTGCGTGCATACGGCGCGCGCACCTGTTCGTTGAGCAGCCAGGCGCCGCCGTCGGCGAGCATGCGGCTGACCAGTGTGCGTACATCGCCCGGATCGCCGCAGGAAATATAACAATTGTCAAATTCCCATTGTTGTATTCCGGCTGGGTCCAGCGCGCGCATGCGCGACTGCGACAGTACGCCGACACCGCCGCCGGCAACCGCATCGAGCTGATAGACCTCATCGCCGCTTTCGATGCTGCAGACTTTCTGCCGTTGCGCTACCGCGCCGCTTGCCGTGAAGCTCAACACCTCGGGGCCGCGGCCGCAGGCCGGCGTGCTGTCCCCGCTTTGCAGCAGCAGGCGTGGCGCGAGGTTCGGGTCGCTGCTGCCACTGGCGAAGCGGATGTCCTGCGCCGACAGCGTATGCGTCCACCCCGCGATACCGGCAGCATCGACCGCGGTTACCGTGCTGTTGCCGTCGGCCAGCAGCAGCACGCCGTCGGGCCGCGCCGCCATGGCGCTGGCGGGCTGTTCCCAGCGCAGTTGGCCGCTGAGCGGGTCGATCGCGCGCACGGTGTTCTGCCCGGTCAGCACGAAAAGGTTGCCGGCGGCATCGTGGACCGAGCGCAGGTACGGCGTATCGGTATAAGCGGCATTGAGCAGCTGCAGCGCACCGGCGGAACTCCAGCGCGAGACGAAGCCGGTCTGGCTGAAATCGCCGGGCAGGTCCATCTTGCCGCTGACGATGACATCGTCGTTGGGCAGCAGGTCGAGGCCCAGCACCGTATTGCTACCTGTATCGGGCACAGCGGCGGCGTCGAGCAAGGCGCCGTCCAGGCTGTAGCGTGCGACGCTCGCGCCGGGTGCAGTATTGTTCGCAATCACGATGCGCTGCTGCGCATCGATCAGCAGCGACGGGCCGTCGGTGGAGCGGGCGTTTACCGTGGCGTTTTGCCAGAGCAGGCTGCCGTCGCTGGCCAGGCGCAGCAATGCTCGTTCGCGCAGCACGATCAGCGAACCGTCGGCAGCGACGGCCAGCTCCAGGCAGTCGCCGGCACCGCCATTGGCCGGCGGCACGGCCAGGCTCAGTTCGCGCACGCCCTGGCTGCTGTAGCGCAGCAGATTGCAGTGCCTGATCGCGGCCGTGCCGGAATCGGCAGGGCCGCCGAGCAGCGCATACATCGCAGCGCTGGCCGGATCGACGGCGACAATCGCGACATTCAGCGAATACGGCTGCAGCGGCAGGCGGTCGGGCTGGATGATCTGCTCGAAGCGCAGGCCGCCGTCGGCCTCGAAGCGGCGCAGTATCGGTCCCAGCATATTCCTGCTGGCGAAAACGCTGCCGCCGTCGCCGGTCGCGGCCCAGCTGCGCCAGCCATACAGGTATTCATCGGTGGGCACGTAGGCTTTCAGCTCGCGCGTCCACTGCGGCAGGGTTTGCGCGCCTGCGCCCGCGCTCAGGCTGCCCAACAGGGCGAGTGCGGCAAGACGGAAAAACGGCGGGAGGTTCGGTTGCACGGTTCTGCCCCTGGGCGGTCGATGCGGCGCCGGCGACGGCGCCGCGGCAAGCACTGGAGTAGACGCGTGGCGTGGGAAATTCCCCTAAAGATCGGGCCCGCCGGCGCTTTCCCTTCTCCGCGGCGGCCAGCACATCGCCGGCCCGCATCGCGGTGCAGGCAAGGGCGGCAGGCCGGGTTTCAGCCGGGCCTGCAGCGGCGGCAGCGGGTCAGCGCCACCGCGGGTTGCCGCACCGTGCCTATTCGAAGCTGTCGGCGTAGATAGGGTCGTCTGCGCTCCAGCCCGGCACCGCAAAGCGCACCAGGCTGCTGCGCAAGGGCGACTCCGCCGCGCCATCAGCAGGCAGAAAAGCCGCTGCATAGATGCTGCCATCGTCTGCCATTGTCCATTTATATGCAGAACTGCGAACGGACGCAGTGGTCGCGCCGTCGATGTCGAAGCTGGCATAGGCGGCCAGGCTGAGCGGATCGATCAGTACGGCGTCGATGCCCTGGCTGCTCGCATCGAGCAGGAAGCCTGCTTCGCTCACGGCCAGATACACGGCCGAATTTCCGGCCGGCGGGTACGCAATATCGGTCGCGGTCAGCACGCCGCTGGCATTCATGCGGTAGTGAACGCCGTTGGCACGCAGCAGGTAATTGCCGCGGCTGGGCCCTGTCGCCTGTTCGATGAGGAAGCCCGGCAATTGCGTCGTCGCCACCCCCTGTGCATCGATGACGACGATGCGCGTCTGTGCTGCTGTGGCGTAAAGGTCGAGCGCGATGGCGCTGCCGTCATCGTTGAAGCCGGCGAACGGCGAGACTTGCGCGAGTTCGTACTGCCAGCGCAGGCTGCCGTCGGCGGTCAGCCGCAGCAGCATGCTGTCGGGGAGCGGGCAGAGATTCCACGGGCAGGGGCCGCCGCGGGCGTAGGCCAGTACGATATCGCCGCCGGGCAGCCGCCGCGGCGTTGTGGCAAACCATTGCCGCTGGCTGCCGGCGGCGGTACCCGGGAGAGCGTAGTCGCGGATTTCGCGCAGACCGCCGGAGCGGGTAAAACGTACCCAGCGCAGGTCTTTGCCATTGGCCTGCAGCACCACAGCCTCATCGGCATCGGCCACCAGCGCAGCGGCGAACAGTCCGTTGGAGGGCAGCGGTACATTGAAGGACTGCAGTGTGCTGCCGTTGGCGGCCAGCCGCAGCAGGGTACGCGAGCGCGGTGCTCCCCGCTGTTCGTTCAGCAGCCAGCTGCCGCCGTCGGCGAGCACTCGGCTGGCCAGCGGGCGGGCAGGTTCCTGGCCAGTGCAGGAAAAATTACAGTTATCAAATTCCCATTGAGCTGTTCCACTGTCGTCCAGCGCGCGTACACGGTAGCGCGTGAGCAAGCCGATACCGCCGCCGGCAGCCGCCTGCATCTGCATTACGTCGTCGTTGATCGCCGTGGCGCAGACCTTCTGCCGCTGCGCCACGGCGCCAGTCGTCGTGAAGCTCAGCACCTCGGGACCGCGGCCGCAGACAGGCGTGCTGTCCCCGCTTTGCAGCAGCAGGCGTGGCGTGAGGTTCGGGTCGCTGCTGCCGCTGGCGAAGCGGATGTCCTGCGCCGACAGCATATGTGTCCATGCCGCGATACCGGCGGCATCGACGGCGGTTACCGTGCTGTTGCCGTCCGTCAGCAGCACGCCGTCGGGCCGCGCCGCCATGGCGCTGGCAGCCTGTTCCCAGCGCAACTGGCCGCTGAGCGGATCGATCGCGCGCACGGTGTTCTGTCCGGTCAGCACGAAGAGGTTGCCGGCCGCATCGTGGACCGAGCGCAGATACGGCGTATCGGTATAGGCGACATTGAGCAGCTGCAGCGTGCCGGTGGAACTCCAGCGCGAGACGAAGCCGGTCTGGCTGAAATCGCCGGGCAGGTCCATCTTGCCGCTGACGATGACATCGTCGTTGGGAAGCAGGTCGAGGCTCAGTGCTGTATTGCGGCCCGTGTTGGGCACATAGGCATCGTCGAGAAACACGCCGTCCATGTCATAGCGTGCGACGCTCGCGTCGTCGGATGCGCTGTTGTTCGCAATCACGATGCGCTGCTGCGCATCGATCAGCAGCGACGGGCCGTCGGTGGAGCGGGCGTTTACCGTGGCGTTCTGCCAGAGCAGGCTGCCGTCGCTGGCCAGGCGCAGCAATGCTCGTTCGCGCAGCACGATCAGCGAACCGTCGGCAGCGACGGCCAGCTCCAGGCAGTCGCCGGCACCGCCATTGGCCGGCGGCACGGCCAGGCTCAGTTCGCGCACGCCCTGGCTGCTGTAGCGCAGCAGATTGCAGTGCTT
>NZ_SNZH01000011.1:0-173647 GCF_004363655.1 Tahibacter aquaticus | reverse complement strand
AGCTCCAGGCAGTCGCCGGCACCGCCATTGGCCGGCGGCACGGCCAGGCTCAGTTCGCGCACGCCCTGGCTGCTGTAGCGCAGCAGATTGCAGTGCTTGATCGTCGTCGGGGTGAAGTCGACAGGACCGCTTAAAACGGCGTAGGTCGCATCGCTGGCCGGATCGACCGCGACGATGGCGATAGTGATCTGGTTCGACGGCAGTGGCAGCCGGTCCGGCTGGAACGTCTTCGTGAAACGCTCGCTTCCGTCCGCCGCGAACCGGCGCAGTATCACGCCCGCTGCAGATCTGCCGGCAAGGACGCTACCGCCGTCCTTGTCCACCGCCCAGTGGCGCCGGTCGTACACGTCTTCATCGCTGGGTTCGTAGGCGGAGAGCAGGCGCGTCCACTGCGGCGCTGTCTGTGCCTGCGCGGCGGTGCCCAGTCCTGCCAGCGCGGTCAGCGCAGCAAGGCGAAGCAATCGGTGGAATTTCGGCGGCATGGTCTTGTCTCCCGGCGGTGTCGTTGAAGCGGCGTCGGCCGCGGCGCTGCACTGAGCACTGGGTAGACGGGGGAAGTGGAAAATTCCCCCCAAAAAATCGGCGCAATTTTCCAGTGTGGTTTTCTCGTACGAATGTCCGCCAGATCGGCTTGGAAAACGCCGATTTTTGCCGTGAATTGGCCGGCAATCTACCTGTCAGACGGAGCGGTTGCCAAAAAAATAGTGAATTGCTATCGCTATTCTTCAGAAATAGAAGTCTGCGTAATTTGTGAAATGCCGGAAATCCACCGAAAATCCCACCCATCCGACCGGTGCCGCCCGTCACCGCCTCAGTCGAAACGGTCGAGAAACACGCGGTCGGCAGCGGGCGAGCCCGGCACGGCAAAGCGCGAAAGGCGTCCGCCCAGCAGGTATTCCGCCGGCCGGCGTATCGAGGAATAGATGCTGCCGTCATCGAACAGATGCCAGAACCAGCGGCCGCCCTGCAGACCGGTATTGGCCTGGCCGTCGAGATCGAAGCGGGCAGTCAGCGACAGATCGTCCGCCGACAGCAGGGCCGCATCGGCGTTCACGCTACTGACGAGAAAACCGTAGTCGCCCTGGGCGTAGAGGCGGCAGCAGGCGTCGTTGTCGCCTGGGCGCTTTGCCAGGATGGCCGCCTGGCTGTCCAGCAGATAGAGGTCGCTGCCCGTGCTGATCAGGTATCTGCCGCGTACCGGGCCCATGCCGGCGAACGAGAAGTCGCTGCTCAGCGTGCCGACATCCAGGGTTGCGGCGGCAGTGCCGTTGGCATCGATCGGGCGCGCACGCACGGGCTGCTGGCTCGCGACGGAAAACGCCAGGCTGCTGCCATCGGCATTGATGCCGACATAGGGCCAGCCCAGGCCCAGTTCGACGCGCCAGCGCTCGCTGCCGTCGGCGTCGAGGCGCAACAGCGTGGTCAATGCCGGTGTGCAGGAAACCGGGCTAGGTGGAGAAGTCTGGCAGCCGAGAAAATTGCGCCGCGACGTGACCAGGCTGACGCTGCCGTCCGGCCACAGCCGCGAGTCGAGCAGATCAACCGTATCGCTGCTGCCCGGCAGGCCGATGCTGCGCGTCTCCTGCAGTACGCCCGCAGCGGAAACGCGCGACCAGCGCAGGCCGCCGGCGTGTGCAGCAATGTCGATGGCGCGATCGGCATCAGCCAGCAGCACGCCGGCATGCATCGTGGTGCGGGCAATGGCGGGAAATTCGGTTTCGCTCAGGACCGAGCCGTCGGCGCCGATGCGCAGCAGTGCGCGGCGCAGGCCCAGCGCCGACGGGGCCGACCTGGCCAGTGCGATCCAGGCCGAGCCGTCCGCGTAGACGTGGCTGGCGCCGGCCAGGGTGCTGTCGTCGGCGACGCAGGCGGGGCAGGCGGGATATTGCCAGCGGCGCTGCGCGTCGGGCGACAGCTGCACCAGAGTGCCCTGCAGATTGCCGATGATGCCGCCGAGGGGGTTGGCGCTGGTGCTGCTGATCGAGCGTATGACCGGCATGCTGCAGGCGCGCAGATCGTCCAGCACGGCGCCCTGGCTGTTCAGGCTGATCACATGCGGAGCGATACCACAGCCGCTGTCGCTGCGCTGGATCTGCGCCAGCAGTGTAATGCGGCCATTGTCCCAGCGTGCGCCGCCGGCCCGCAGGCCGTCGCTGCTTTCGATCTGACGCGACCATCTCAGCTGGCCGGAAGCGCTGTACGCATCGACCCCTAGTGCACCGGCGCGGCGCGGAAACGGTGGCGAAACCAGCACACCCTGGTCCAGCGCTGCCATGTCGGCACCTTCGCGCTGCCACAGCACGCTGCCGTCGCGGCCCAGCGCAACGACGCGGCTGTCGCTGGCGGAAAAAGCATAGATCGTGCCGAGTTCATCGTGTACCAGGCGGTCGTAGCCGCTCCCGGGCGGCGTATCCAAGCGCAGCCGGCGTGTGCCGTCGGCATGGTAGAACGCGACGAAGCCGGGCTCGCCCTCGCCGGAACGGCCGACGACGACGGCTTCGCCGTCGGGCAGCAGGTCGATCGCGGTCGCGCGGCTTTGGCTGCATTGTGGACAACGGAAAGTATCCAGCGACAGCAGCGTACCGCTGGCATCGAAGCGGCGCACGGCGGCAACACGGTCGCCATCCGGCATGCCGCGCAGACCGCCGCTGCCGGCCAGCCAGGTAGTGCCGCTGTCATCGTCGAAGGCGACGCCGCCGTGATGCAGCAGGCTTTCGTTCTGTCCCGGATAGAACGCCCAGCGCACCGTTCCGCTGCGGTCTATGGCTTGCAAAACGGCGTCCTGCAGGACCAGGACTGCAGCGTTGCCATAGGTGCTCAGCTGCTTTGCATCGCCTGCACCTTCCGGCATTGCCTGCTGCCACAGGCCTGTGCCGTCAGGCTGCAGCAGATCGAGCCGGGCCGGACGCCAGTCGCCGGCGACATCGCTGAGGACGAATGCACCGCCGCCAGCGGCATCGTGCGCCAGCTGTACCACCGCTTCGCCGGCATAGGATTCTGGCTGCAGCGGCAGCGTGAAGCGTTCGCGGCCGTCCGGCTCCAGTGCACGCAGGCGAAAGCCGTCCGAACCGGGCATATCCCGCGCGGCAACCAGGTGCGTGCCGTCGCCCAGGCGCAGCCAGCTGCCCTGCAAGGTCTGCAGCGGACGCTCCGCGGTGTTTGCGCGCAAGCGAAAGGTCTGCGACCACTGCGGCAGCTGCAGCTCGCCGGCGCTCTGTGCAAGCGCCGATGTGGCGATGCCGGCGATCAGGCCTGCAGCGAGCAGGCTGGCGGTTGTCTTGCACATGCGAAATCTCCCCTGAAGCGGGGCAATTCTAGGGGTGTCTCTGCGGCCTGGCCGATAAGAAACCGTTACGGCACGTGCACTTCGTCAGCGTATGCCGCGCAACAGCGCTTGCCAGCTGCGCCATTGCCGCGATACTCGCCTCAGCCTCCTGCGAACGACCGACTATGACCGACAGCATTGTTGCGGCCCAGGCGGCCGAACTGATCCACGCCGGCTTTGCCAACTACCACGCACGCTTCCGCGCCATCACCCAGCGCGCCCAGCGGCGCTTCGAAACGCGCGACTGGAGCGCGGCCACTGCCGATGCGGTAGAGCGTATCGAGCTGTACGACACCTGCATCGCCGGCCTGGCTGCACCGCTGGAAGCCTTGCTCGGCGAGCGCCTGCGCGAGCGCGCGCTGTGGCACGGCATCCACGCCGCGTATAGCCGCGCCATCGCCAATCTGCTCGACCAGGAGCTGTACAAGACCTGGTACAACACACTGACCCGGCGCTACTTCAAGACCCGCGGCGTCGACGCGGATATCGAATTCGTCGCGCTGGACATCGAACCGACCGACCGCATCACGCATCCGGTGGCGCGGCACAGCTATGCGGTCTGGAGCAATCTGGCGCGAGTCTGCCAGGCCATCCTCGACGACTATCCCTTCGCTGCCGCCTACGCCCATGCGGGCCTGTGCGCGATCCGCATCGCCGAGGCGATTTCGCGCCGGCTGGAATCCTGGGGCAGCGATCCGGTGCGCGCGATCGAGCTGATGCAGACGGTGTTCTATCGCGAACAGCGCGCCTACCTGGTCGGCCGCGTATTCGGCGCCGAGCGCATCACGCCGCTGCTGATCGCGCTGGTACACGAGCCCGGCGGCATCCGCGCCGACGCGGTGCTGACCGAACGCGAACATGTCGCCCAGGCCTTCGGCTACACGCGCAGCTACTTCCATGCCGACCTGGCAACGGTCGGCGACGCAGTGGTATTCCTGCGCACCTTGCTGCCGTCCAAGCCCATCGACGAGCTGTATACGGTGCTCGGCCGCGCCAAGCAGGGCAAGACCGAACGCTACCGGCACTTCTTCCGCCATCTGGAACGCGATCCGGACGAGCAGTTCGTGCATGCCGACGGCGAGCGCGGCATGGTCATGCTGGTGTTCACGCTGCCGTCGTATCCGCTGGTGTTCAAGCTGATCCGCGACCGCTTCGCCTTTCCCAAGGAAAGCGTGCGCGAGGAAGTGATGGGCAAATACCGCCTGGTCTTCCATCACGACCGCGCCGGCCGCCTGGTCGATGCACAGGAATTCCGTTTCCTGCGTTTTCCACAACGCCGCTTCGCGCCGGCGCTGCTGGCGGAAATCCTGGCCGAGTGCCGCGAAAGCGCCTATGTCGACGGCAGCGACCTGGTCATCGCGCACAGCTACGTGGAGCGGCGCCTGCGTCCCCTGAACCTGTACCTACGCGAGGTCGATGCGGAAGCGGCGCGGCGCGCCATCCTCGACTACGGCCAGGCGATTCGCGACCTGGCGCGCAGCAACGTGTTTCCGGGCGACCTGCTGCTGAAGAATTTCGGCATCACGCGCAACGGCCGTGCGATCTTCTACGACTACGACGAACTGTGCTTCGTGCACGAATGCCGCTTCCGTGCCCTGCCCGACGACGAAGGCGACGGCGCCAGCGGTGGCGATGCCTGGTACGTGGGGCCGAACGATGTGTTCCCGCAGCAGTTTCCGCGCTTTCTCGGCCTCAACGACGACCTGCGCGCGGCATTGCTGAGCAAGCACGAGGAGATCTTCGACGTGCGCTGGTGGCTGCAGCTGCAGCAACGCATGGCCAAGGGCGAGCGCATCGACGTGCCGCCGTACCCGGCCAGTGCCTGCCTGGATACGGTGGCGTTGCTGGGGCAGTCGCTGGACTAGCCTCGGGCGTTCGGTGGGGGGATACCTTGCGGCGCAATCGCTGTGCTCATCGCGCCCTACGGAAGCACGCTGCGCACTGACGTCGTGGGGGACGATGGGCGCAAGCGAATGGCGCTGCCAGCTGACGACGACAGCGGCCGTGTGGTGACCAGAAGGTCGACGCTCACGCGCATCCGCCGCAAGCAAGATCGCTGTCGTGCTGCTGCGCCGGCGTAGCCGCTACCGGCTCGCGCTGTGCTGCTGTCCGGGACGCGCTGTCCACGGCCGCATCGAGCAGGTCTTCGGGCCGTACGAAATGGCCATGCAGGAACAACAGGTCTTTCCAGATCGAGCTCATGTCGGGTCTCCGGGGAAGGCGTGCCGGGATCGACACGACTTGAAGGTGTTGCTAGGTTAGGCCGGCGCCGGTGGCGTAAAAAGCGACATCTTTGCAAGCCAGGCTTGAGGAAAATTCAACATGGCAAAACTGCCGCTGACCGCCCTGCAGGCTTTCGTGCTGGCGGCGCAGCAGCGCAATCTGTCGCGTGCGGCCCTGGGCATGAGCCTCACCGTGAGTGCGCTGAGCCACCAGATCCGCGCGCTGGAACAGCGCTTGCAGCAGACCCTGTTCGTGCGCGGTCCGCGCGGTGTCAGCCTTACGCCCGACGGCGAGCGCCTGCTCGATGCCGTGGCCGCGCCGCTCGATGCGATAGCGCGCGCGCTGCAGCCGCCGCGGCAAAGCCGCGACGGCGCGCTGAGCCTGTCGATGCTGCCGACCGTGGCTTCGGGCTGGCTGGTGCCGCGGCTGCCGCGATTCGTTGCGCGCCACCCGGAACTGGAACTGCATCTGCACTCGGGCAGCAGCCTGGTCGATTTCAACAAGGAAGCCATCGACGCGGCGCTGCGCTTCGGCCCCGGCACCTGGCCGGGGCTGGACGCGGTACACCTGTTCGACGAGTGGATTACGCCGGTGGCCAGCCCGGATTTCCTCAAGCGGCGCAGCCGTGTGCCCGAGCCGGCAGAGCTGGCGCGCTGGCCGCTGCTGGGCGACCCGGGCGAACGCTGGAAAGACTGGTTTCTGCAGTTCGGCGGCGCGCCGCCCAAGCGCTACGTGGCGAATTTCGGCGACACGGAAACCCTGCACCGCGCGGCGCTGGAAGGCCTGGGCGTGGCCCTGGGGCGCATGACCATGGTCAAGCCGCTGATCGAGGCCGGCCGCCTGGTCGCGCTGATGCCGCAGCGCCTGCGCGCAGAGTGGTCGCACTACCTGGTCTATCCGCCGCGTTCGGCCCAGCATCCGGGCGTGGCCGCGTTCCGCACCTGGCTGCTGGAAGAGGCCGCGCAGCATATTTCCGCGACGGCTGCGGTACATGCGCCGGCGCCGCGTTCGCGGCGCAGCCGGCGCTAGTGCCGTTCCGGCGCATTCGCCGCACCGCCTGGCGTAGCGTCATCGCCGCTCCCGACCGGCCGTGCTAGCCTGCCGCCTGATCAGCCCCGGCCACACTACGGAGACCCCATGCAGAAGCTCGCCTTGCCCTTCGCCCTTGCCCTCGTCCTCGCCGCCTGCGGTGGCGGCAATTCCGAACCGGCCAAGCCGGCTGCAGCGCCCGAGGCCGCCAAGCCGGCGCCCGCCGCTGCCGCACCGGCCGCGCCCGTCGTCGCCAACCCCGCCGCGCAGTGGGATGCGCGCCTGAGCAGCGTCCTTGCCGGCAGCTGGCGCAGCGACGCGAACAAGGCGCGCGATGCCTACCGCCACCCCAAGGAAACGCTGGCCTTCTTCGGCCTCAAGCCCGGCCAGACGGTGATCGAAATCACGCCGGGCGGCGGCTGGTATACGGAAATCCTCGCCCCGCTGATGAAGGGCCAGGGCAAGCTCGTGGCCGCCGTGATCGACCCGGCCAGCGTGGAAAAGGAAGGGACCAAGAACTACCTGACCAAGTCCAACGGCGGCCTCAAGGACAAGATTGCCGCCGATGCGGAACGCTACAGCGAAGTGGAACTGCGCGAATTCGCGCAGGCCGCACCCAAGCTCGGCGAACCGGGCAGTGCTGACGTGGTGCTGACCTTCCGCAACGTACACAACTTCATGATGTGGAATAGCGACAAGGCGATGTTCCAGTCGGCCTTCGACGTGCTCAAGCCTGGCGGCGTGCTCGGCGTCACCGACCATCGTGCGGCGGCCGGGGCGGACTTGGCCAAGACCAAGGATTCCGGCTACATCCCGGAAGAGTACGTGATCAAGCTCGCCACCGACGCCGGCTTCGTGCTGGAAGGCAAGAGCGAGGTCAACGCCAATGCCAAGGACACCAAGGACTACGAAAAGGGCGTCTGGACCCTGCCGCCGTCGCTGGCCCTGGGCGAAACCGACAAGGCCAAGTACGTCGCGATCGGCGAGTCCGACCGCATGACGCTGAAGTTCGTCAAGCCGAATGCGCCGACCCCGCCCGGTGCGCCGGTGGAGCCGGTCAAGCAGTAAGCCGTCCGGCGTGTGCAGGCCACTAGTGCCTGCGCACGCCGCAGCTGCCTATGCTGATCGCGTTCAACAAACCCTATGGCGTGCTGTGCCAGTTCACCGACCGCAGCGTGCCGCCACGGCCGACCCTGGCCGGGCATATCGTCCAGCCCGGCGTCTATCCCGCCGGCCGGCTGGATTTCGATTCCGAAGGCCTGCTGCTGCTTACCGACGACGGCGCGCTGGCGCACCGCCTGACCGACCCGCGTCACAAGCAGGCAAAAACCTATTGGGTACAAGTGGAAGGTGTTGCCACTGCGGCGCAGCTGGCGCAGTTGCGCCGCGGCGTGCTGCTCAATGACGGACCGACCCTGCCGGCCCAGGTCAGCGCGCTGCCACAGCAGCCTGCCGGACTGTGGCCGCGCGATCCACCCGTGCGTTTTCGCAAGAGCGTGCCCGACAGCTGGCTGGAACTGAGCCTGCACGAAGGCCGCAACCGCCAGGTGCGGCGTATGACCGCCGCCGTCGGCCTGCCCACCTTGCGCTTGGTCCGCCAGCGTATCGGCGGCCATGCGCTGGAAGGCCTGCAGCCTGGGCAGTGGCGCGAACTGGGCTGATGGCGTCGCGCGCGGCGGTTCTGCGCGGCGGGTCGATGTGGCTGAAATCCTGCTGCGGCCTGCCTGTCCCAAAGTCGCCGGCGTTATCCGATTGTCTGCGGCGCCGCCGCATCGCACTATTGGGCTGAGACCCCAGCCCCGACGGTGCCCGGTTGCCATGACTTTCAAGGACCACTTCTCCACGCATTCGGCGATGTACCGCGCCTCGCGGCCGCATTACGCGCCAGAACTGTTCGTCTGGCTGGCGCAGCAGGCACCGGGCCGCGAACTGGCCTGGGACGCCGGCTGCGGCAGCGGCCAGGCCAGTGTCGGCCTGGCCGGCCAGTTCCGGCGTGTCTACGCTACCGATCCGAGCAAGGCGCAGATCGACCAGGCCGTGGCGGCACCGAATATCGACTATTGCGTGGAGCGCGCCGAAGACTGTTCCCTGCGCGAAGTCAGCGCCGACCTGGTCACAGTGGCCCAGGCGCTGCACTGGTTCGACATCGAGGAATTCCATGCCCAGGTTGAGCGCGTGCTCAAGCCGGGCGGCATTGTCGCGGAGTGGACATATGCCGATTGCCGCGTCGATGCAGCGGTGGATGCAGTGAAGCGGCACCTGTACGTAGACCTGCTCGACAGTTACTGGCCACCGGAACGCCGACTGGTCGAAAGCGGCTATGCCGAGCTGGAATTTCCGTTCGAACGCATCGAAGCACCGCGTTTCGACCTTATCGCCAGCTGGGATCTGGCCGGCTTTCTGGCCTATCTGCGCAGCTGGTCGGCGACGCAGCGCTACATGAAAGCGCTGGGCAAGGATCCGGTCGCCGATCTCGCCGCCGACTTCGCCGCCGCCTGGGGCGATCCAGCCGAGGCCAGGGAAGTGCATTGGGATCTGGCCATGCGCGTGGGGCGGTGTACTTGAGAAGGATGCGCAGGTTGGAGTAAGCCGCCAGGCGCGCTCCAACCTGTATGCCCGGCATTTGTTGCAGGAGTACGGCTTATGCGAATCGGTCTGGGCGTTACCGCGCTGCTGCTCGCAGCGGGCACGGCGAATGCGGCAGTGAAGCAGTCGGCGCCGGAAGGCTTCATCGTCGAGCATCGGCTGAGCATTGCCGCGCCACCGGCGCAGGCCTGGGCGGCGCTGGGGCAGCCGGGCAAATGGTGGCCGAAGGAACATACCTGGTCCGGCGACGCGGCCAATCTCAGTATGGATCTCGCGCTGGGCGGCTGCTTCTGCGAACGCTGGAAAGACGGCGGCGCCGAGCATGGCCGCGTCGTGATGTTCAAGCGCGAGCAGCTGCTGCGCCTGAATGCAGCGCTGGGGCCGATGCAGGACATGGCCGTCAGCGGCGTGCTGAGCATCGCCATCGCGGCGAAAGACGAAGGCAGCGAGGCTGTCGTCACCTACCGCGTCAGCGGCACGCCAGCGCATGCCTTCGACAAGATGGCGACCGTCGTCGACCAGGTCATCGGCCTGCAATTCGGCGGATGGGCGTCGTATGCGGCTTCTGCAGCACCGGCGGGAAAAGCCGATAAAGCCGGCAAGGCGGCGAAGGGAGACAAGGGCGAAAAGGGTGGCAAAGGCGAGAAAGGCGAAAAGTAGTCGCGCCGGAAGCTGGCCGCCTGCGACCGCCGTTGTCGGCCGGTTTCGCTGGCTACCCGCCTTTGAAGCATTCGCATCAATTTCAAAGCCTGGCTACTGCTAGCGATTCGTCAGCTGGATCTCGATGCGCCGGTTGCGCGTAAACGCTTCCGGCGTCTGCGCCGGATCGAGCGGGCGGAACTGGCCGAAGCCGTTCGCCGACAGCCGGTGCGCCGGGATGCCTTGCACGACCAGGTATTTCACGATCGACACCGCCCGCGCCGAGGACAGCTCCCAATTGGACGGGAAACGGTCGGTGTGGATGGGCCGTGCGTCGGTATGGCCGTCGATGCGCAATACCCAGTCCAGCGTGGACGGAATCTCCGCGGCAACCAGCTTGGCCGTCTCGGCCAGCTTGTCCAGCGAGGCTTGCGCGGTAGGGCCGAGTTCGGACGAACCGCTGTCGAACAGGATGTCCGTCGGCACGACGAAGCGGTCGCCGACGACTTGAATGTCCGGCCGGTCGCCCAGCGCTGCGCGCAGGCGGCCGAAGAACTCGGAGCGGTAGCGCTCCAGTTCGCCGACGCGGTTGGCCAGGGCGATGTTCAGCTCCTTGCCCAGGTCGGCGATTCTGGCGTCCTTGGCCTTGATGTCCTTGCTGGCCACGTCCAGCGCGGCCTGGATCTGCGCCAGCTGCGCATTCAGTGCCTGCATCTGCCGGTTCAACAGTTCCAGTTGTGCAACTTGTGCAGCTGACAGCTCCTTGCCCTTGGCCACTTCGCCCTGGCTCAGGCCCAGTTCGTTGACCAGGCGCGCGACTTCGCTTTCCAGCTGCGCCTTGAGCTGGGCCAGCGCGGCGATGTCGGTGTTCAGGCGCGCGGCCTCGGCCTGGGCGGCAGTCAGTTCGGTGCGGGCCTGGTCGCGTTCGGCGCCGGTTGAACCCAGCGAGGCCGACAGCTCTTTCACCTTGCCATCGAGCTGGCGATTGCTGTCCTGGGTCAGCGACAGGGTCTTGGCCAGCGCGGCGACGCGGGCATTCAGATCGTCCAGCGCGCGATTCTTGCCCGCCAGCGAGTCGGTCAGTACGAACTGGCCGATCGCGAACAGCATCAGCACGAAGATCATCACCATGATCAGCGAGGTGAGGGCATCGACAAAGCCGGGCCAGATATCCAGACCGCGGCGGCGGGCAGCGAGATTGCGCATGGTCTGCCCTTAGTGGCCGCGGTCGTTGCCGGCGCGACGCTGGTTGTCCATGGCCGCGGCGATGGTGCGCGACAGCAGGCGGAACTCGCTGCGCAGCTCGTCCGACAGCGTGCTGCTGGGCGCGTTGTGGCTGGCGATGGATTTCAGCGCCGTGCGCAGTTCTTCCTGCACCTCGGCGGCGGCATGGCGTTCGCGCGCGTCGCGGCTGAGGAATTCGGTCAGGCGGCCGAGCTGGGCATTGAGTTCGCCCAGCTGCTCGCTGGCGCCGCGGCGTTCGCGTTCGTTCTCGACGATGGCGCGCTGCATGCGCTCCAGGCCGTCGGCGGTCTGTTCCAGCAGTGCCTGTACATAGGCCGGCACCGAGCTGTCGCCGTCGCCGCCGATGCCGCTGGAGGAAGACAGCTTGGTCACGCCGGAAAGCCACTCTTCCATTTCGTTGTAAAAGCGATTTTGCGCGTGGCCTGCCTGCAGGTCGAGAAAGCCCAGCACGAGCGAGCTGGCCAGGCCAAACAGCGAAGTGGAGAAGCTGGTCGCCATGCCGGCCAGCGGCTCGCGTAGCTGGTCCTTCAAGGCGCCGAACATGGCTACCGAATCGGTGCCGACGCCGAGCGAGCCGATGATGTCGGCGACTGAACGTATCGTCGCGAGCAGGCCCCAGAACGTACCGAGCAGGCCGAGGAAGATGGCCAGGCCGATCAGATAGCGCGACAGGTCGCGTGCTTCCTCCAGCCGCAGATAGACGCCGTCGAGCACGGTGCGCATGGAGCTGGGGCTCAGCGCCAGCTTGTTGCGGTCGCGCCCGGACAGCATGCGCGCCATCGGCGCCAGCAGCCGCGGCTGGCCCGGCACGGGTCGTTCGGGATTGGCACGGCGGAAGTGTTCGATCCAGTCGATGTCGCGGTTCAGCGCCAGCACCTGGCGCAGGTTCACCGCGATGCCGGCGAGCAGCACCAGCAGGATCACGCAATTGAAGAAGGGGTTGGCCATGAAGGCCTGGTACAGGCGCGGCGCGATCAGGGCGGCCAGCGCAAACACGGCGGCGAGGAAGCCGGCGATCCAGATCAGGCTGCGGGTAGGTCGTGTCATGGAATGTCTCGCGGGGACTGCCCTGGGAACCAGTGAAAGAACCGAAACGTGTCTGTTGCCACGCAATCTCTGTTGAGCAGAGACAGCCAGACCTTCGCATTGCAGGACTGGCGGGCTGTGGGGAATGCTGCCGGCCAGAGCAGCGTTGGTGCCGGATCTGCCCAGGTCTCCCGTAGGATGCCAGAGGGCTCTGACAGGTTGCGTCCGGCTTGGTTCCTGCGCTCAGCTGCCGGCCAGATTGGTCCGGTTGCGACCGGGCGCGGCGCGCCGGCGCCGGCCCGCTCAGATACCGAAGAACGCCTTTGCCGTCGCCGTCGTGGCGGCCGCGGTCACGGCCGTGTCCTCGCGCCGGTCGCGTGCCACTTCCTCGCAGATATGCGCCAGATACATCGGCTCGTTGCGCCGGTGGCTGGGCATGGGCTTGACGTTGCGCGGCAGCAGGTAGGGGCTGTCGGTTTCGATCATTAGCCGATTGGCCGGGATATTGCCGACGATCTCGCGCAAATGCGTGCCGCGGCGCTCGTCGCAGATCCAGCCGGTGATGCCGATATGGCAGTCGATATCGAGATAGTCGAACAGCTCCGCGCGCGTACCCGTGAAGCAATGCACCACCACGGCCGCGAGCTTGTCGCGCACGGGCTTGAGGATGGACATGAAGTCGTCGTGCGCATCGCGCTGGTGCAGGAACAGCGGCTTGCCGCAGTCCAGCGCAATCTGCAGCTGCTGTTCGAAGGCGAACTGCTGCGTGGCGCGCGGAGAAAGGTCGCGGTGATAGTCCAGCCCGGTCTCGCCGACCGCGCGCACTTCCGGCGCTGCGACGAGTTCGCGCAGTAGCGCGTCGGTCTCGCCGTCGTATTCCGTCGCATGGTGCGGATGCACTCCGGCAGTGGCATACAGGCCCGGATGACGCCGTGCCAGTTCCAGCGCCTGCGGACTGCCTTCGCGGCTGGCGCCGGTGATCACGAGCTGGTCTACACCCTGGGCGCGGGCGCGTTGCAGAACCTGCCCGATGTCGTGCTGAAACGAGGAGTGAGTGAGGTTGGCGCCGATATCGATCAGGTGCATGGGAATCGCCGGGGCAAAGACCGGCATTATCGCAGGATGCGTCCGCGGGCCTCACCCACGGTGCAGTTTTGGGCTGGCGCGACCGGAAAAACCAGGTAAAAGTTCACAGGTAATTCATCTGCTGCAAAACACTCTCAAGGACGTTTGCGGCTCGCACATTTTCGTTTAGGGAGAAATTGTTATGCGTACGTTAAAAGCCTGGGCGGCTGGCAGCCTGTTGCTGGTTGGATCGGCGTTTTCCGGTGGCGCGGTTGTCGCGGCGCAAGCAGAGGCGGTCAGTCCTGCTGCGCAAGCGCGAGCGACTGCCGTCGCGGAGGAGAACACTGCTGTGCGCAATCTGCTTCGCGCCGATGCGGCCAAGCGGGCGGAGCGGGTTTCCGCGGGCGCGGGGCCTAAAGCCTCGACACCGTATGCGAACAATTATCGCGTCTATGCGCCCAGCTGCCTGCACTATCCGATGCCGGGCCTGCCGGCCGCGAACGATCCGACGCCGGTCTATTCGTCCCGCGTGCTGCTGGCGCAGTATCCGCCCAATTCGTTGGGCCAGTACGGAACCGAGTACGTGACGCTGCGCGTATGGCGTATTCCCTGCAGCAGCAGCGGCCAGTTTTACGATTCAGCCACTGTCATTGCGCTCGACCGCGATGCCAATATGGAAGGCAATACCGCCCGCTATCCGTTGTTCCCCGGTGCACGCATTACCCAGGGCAACAGCGCGCCCAGGCTGCTGGTGCGCGTGACGGACGAGCCCAACACATTCGTCTCGACGATTTTCGCCGACGAACCGCTGTACTACAGTGGCACTTTCGTGCTGGAAAATTTCCCTACCACCAGCAGCGACACGGCACGCTGGGATTTCAACAATCAGTTCACGTTGACCCTGCTGAATTTCTTTGCCGGCGATAACGGCTTGTCACTGACTATCCCGGCCTACAACCCGACCGAGGCCACCTTCCCCGATGCCTTCCGCGGCCTGCCGATCTCGGGTTATCTCACCGGCAACTGGTTCGACGAAGCGCATTCCGGCGAAGGCATGCTCGTACAGACCTTCGAAATACCAGATAACAAGTTGCTATTTACTTTTGCCTGGTTCACTTATGACAGCAATGGCGTGCCGTTCTGGTTGTTCGGTTCGACAGCGGTCGACCGCGGTACGCGGGGCAGGATTTCCGTGCCGACAATCTTCAATTCCGGTGGTGGTTTCGCCGGCAATTTCGGTGCGAGCGCACAGACCAATACCTGGGGAACGGTGGAGTTTACCTTTAACAATTGCTACGAAATGAAGTTCCGCTACAACAGCACCCATAATACCAATGGTGTGCCGCGTGGTACCGGCGAAAAGGTGTGGACGCGTACGGTCGATACGAACGGACTTACCTGCGAATAATCGCCACGCCATCTGCTACGAAAAGCCGCCCAGCTGGGCAATGCCAGTCAGCTGACGCTGACTGGCATTTTTCGTTGGGAAACCGAGTGCGCGGTTTTTGGTCTCGCGCGCGGGAACAATGGCTCCAGCGGTTCCCTGCCCAGACATTGGCGGGCCAGCACGCTGGCGCTCGACGCCGGCACGCTCTGGGTATCCAGACTCGGCGGGAGTTGCTGCATCGTCTGCCACATTGGAAACTGCCGATACACTGAAAGCCGATCAACAGCCACACCGCATGCTGAGCCGGTAACTCGCGTTGTCGAATGCTGGCCTTGCTCCTGGCGGACAGAGCCTGCTCGATCCAGCGGACGTCGTTCAACTGCCCCAGCTGTCCACGTGCTTCTGCATGGCACATGCTGCAACGCTGGATTCAGCGTTTTCTGGAGCAGATACAAAGCAAAAGAGCATGCCGAACATGCCCCCCTTCTACTTCTATTCGCCGGTTCAGGGATTATCTGACGGCATTGGCCTTCGAGCAGCCTTTTCTTTTGCGGGAAAACCCGGCGAGCGGCGTAGTGAACTTCTGTACAACTTCTCGGGTGGCTTTTCTGCTGCGGCAACTATTGAAGGCACCCACGACCTGCTGGCGAGTTCGCTGCAATTGCCTGGCTACTACGGCCGCAATGCCGATGCGTTGTGGGACTGCCTGGTCGGCGGGATTGGCTTGCCAGCCATGATCGAGGTGCGAGGCCGCCGGCAAATGCGTTCCGTGGATGGAGGGCTGTTGCTGTGTGCGGTCCTGGATGAAGCGCACCAGGCCATCGACGGAATCACGGTCGTCTGGGTTGACGAGCCTGTTCGGCCATGATCGAGACAAGGTATCGGTAGTGCGGGCTATGTGGGCCTGCCGCGCTTTGCCAGCGTTGCAAGTGCTGGGGTAGGCTGGGCCCGTGAGCACGCCTTCGCCTGTCGACTTCCCCATCCACGAAATCCTCCCCTCCCTGCTCGCCACCCTGGCTGCGGGCAGCCGCGCTGTGCTCGAAGCCCCGCCCGGTGCCGGCAAGACTACGCAGGTGCCGCTGGCCTTGCTGGATCAGCCCTGGCTGCAGGGCCGCAAGATCCTGCTGTTGGAGCCGCGCCGCATCGCGGCGCGCGCGGCGGCGGAGTTCATGTCGCGGCAGCTGGGCGAAGAGGTTGGCACTACGGTCGGCTATCGCATCCGTTTCGAGGCCAAGGTGTCGGCGGCGACGCGCATCGAAGTCGTCACGGAAGGGATATTGACGCGGCTGTTGCAGGGCGATCCGGAATTGAGCGCCGTCGGCGCGATTCTGTTCGACGAATTCCACGAGCGGCATCTGCAGGGCGACCTTGGTGCTGCGCTGGCGCTGGATGTGCAAAGCACCTTGCGGCCGGATCTGCGCCTGCTGGTGATGTCGGCCACGCTGGACGGCGAACGCATAGCGCGCTGGCTGGATGCGCCGCGGCTGACCAGTGCGGGGCGCAGTTTTCCGGTCGAAGTGAGTTATCCAGCCGCGCGCGGCAACGAGGATGTGCTGCTGCAGCTGCGCCGCGTGGCCGAGCAGGCGCTGGCGGAAACCGACGGCGACATTCTGGTATTCCTGCCAGGCAAGCGCGAGATCGACAAGGCACGTGGGCTGCTGAGTAGCATTGTGGACAATTGGTCGGGATTGCAGCTGCTGGCCCTGCACGGCGAATTGCCATTGCAGGAACAGCGTGCGGCACTGGCGCCCGCAGCGGCAGGTACGCGGCGCATCGTATTGGCGACGAATGTGGCGGAATCGTCGGTGACCTTGCCGGGTATCCGCGCCGTGATCGACCTGGGCCAGGCGCGCGAGCCGCGCTTCGATCCGAATTCGGGCTTTACCAAACTGCAGACGGTGGCGATTTCGCAGGCCTCGGCCGACCAGCGTGCCGGCCGCGCCGGCCGTGTCGCCGCCGGCCGTGCCTATCGCCTGTGGCCGCAGAGCCAGCGCCTGGAACCGTCGCGCCGGCCGGAACTGGAACAGGTGGAATTGTCCAGTCTTGCACTGGAGCTGGCGGCCTGGGGCGCTGATGCCTTGCCCTGGCTGGATGTGCCGCCCGCGGGCAATCTGGCGCAGGCACGCGAACTGCTGGTGCTGCTCGGTGCGCTGGATGCGAACCGGCGCATCACGGCGCTGGGGCGCAAGATGCTGGAGCTGGGCGCCACGCCGCGCCTGGCTGCCGCGGCCTTGCGCGCGCCGTCCAAGCATCAGGCGCTGGTGGCCGATCTGCTCGCGGCGGTCGAGGCGCGCAGTCCGCTGCGTGGCGAGGCGGGGCGCAGCGACGATTTCCGTCAGCGTATTGCGGCCTTGCAAGCCTGGCGCCGCGACGGTGCGCGTGCTGCGCGCGAGGCCGACATCGGCGCGCTGTCGGGCCTGGAGCAGGCGAGTTCCGGCTGGCGCCGGCGGCTGCGCAGCGCGGCAGCGGCGCGCGAGGCCGGCGATGCGCATGCGATCGGCGATCTGCTGCTGCATGCGTTTCCCGACCGCGTGGCCAGGCAGGACGCGGCCAATCCGCGCCGCTATGCCTTGTCCAACGGCCGCGGCGCGCGCCTGCACGAAAACACCGCGCTCTACGGCGAGCCCTGGCTGATTGCGCTGGATCTGCGCGCGGAAGACAAGGACAGCCTGATTCTTTCCGCCGCACCGTTCGATGCGGATCTGCTCGAACGCGATTTTCCCGAACGCTTCGGCAACCATCGCGTCGTGCGCTGGAATCAAGCCAAGCGTGCGGTCGAGGCGTTCGAAGAGCGGCGTTTTGCCGCGTTGCTGATCGCGCGCCGCCAGGTGGCGGTGACGTCGGCGGATGCGGTGCCGGCGCTGCTGTCGGCAGTGCGGGAAGGCGGACTGGAGCTATTGCCCTGGAGCGACAACGCGCGGGAATTGCGCGGCCGCGTGCAGGCGTTGCGCGAGTGGTGTCCGGAGATCGGCCTGCCCGATGTATCCGACGAGGCCTTGCTGTTGCGCCTGGACGAGTGGCTGGCGCCGTATCTGCAGGGCAAGTCGCGGCTGGATGCGCTGCGCGCGGATGAGTTGTCGCAGGCGCTCAGTGCGATGCTGGATTTCGAGCAGCGCCGCGCGCTGGACGCGCAGGCGCCGGTGACGATACGCGTGCCCAGCGGCAACGAACGGCGCATCGAATACGTCGCCGGGCAGCCGCCGGTATTGGCGGTGAAACTGCAGGAATTGTTCGGCCTGGCCGATACGCCGCGCATCGCCCAGGGGCGCGTGCCGCTGACCTTGCATCTGCTGTCGCCGGCGCAGCGGCCTATCCAGGTGACGCAGGATCTGAAGGGCTTCTGGGAGCGAACTTATCCAGAAGTAAAAAAAGAGATGAAGGGGCGCTATCCGCGCCATCCCTGGCCGGACGATCCCTGGACCGCCACCGCGACGGCGCGGGCGAAGCCGCGCGGTACTTAGGCGGTTGCGACGGTCGCCGTTGCAGCGTCCTGCGGCGCAATTCGCTGCGCTCATCGGCGCCCTACCAAAGCAGACTTTGCCTTCGTAGGGTGCGATGAGCGAACGCGAATTGCACCGCGAGGTGGTTCAGCCAGCCTCCAGCACATGACGCTGCGGCGCAATTCGCTGCGCTCATCGGCGCCCTACCAAAGCAGACTTTGCCTTCGTAGGGTGCGATGAGCGAACGCGAATTGCACCGCGAGGTGGTTCAGCCAGCTTCCAGCGCATGACGCTGCGGCGCAATTCGCTGCGCTCATCGGCGCCCTACCAAAGCGGACTTTGCCTTCGTAGGGTGCGATGAGCGAACGCGAATTGCACCGCGAGGTGGTTCAGCCGGCTTCCAGCACATGACGCTGCGGCGCAATTCGCTGCGCTCATCGGCGCCCTACCAAAGCAGACTTTGCCTTCGTAGGGTGCGATGAGCGAACGCGAATTGCACCGCGAGGTGGTTCAGCCAGCTTCCAGCGCATGACGCTGCGGCGCAGTTCGCTGCGCTCATCGGCGCCCTACCAAAGCGGACTTTGCCTTCGTAGGGTGCGATGAGCGTACGCGAATTGCACCGCGAGGTGGTTCAGCCGGCTTCCAGCGCACGATGCCGCGGCGCATTGCGCTGCGATCATCGGCGCCCCGCCAAAGCGCAGCGCCGCTTCGGCAATTTACAAAATGTAGCGCGAGTGGTCTTCGTCCTTGACCAGTTCGCCCAGGTGCGCGTCGACATAGGCGGCATCGACCAGATAGTGGCTGCCGCTCTTGTCCGGCGCTTCGTAGGAGATGTTGTCGAGCAGGCGCTCCAGCACCGTATGCAGGCGGCGGGCGCCGATGTTCTCGGTGCGTTCGTTGACCTGGAAGGCGATGGCGGCAAGGCGGGCAATGCCGTCGGGTGCGAATTCCAGGGTCACGCCTTCGGTGGCGAGCAACGCGGTGTATTGCTTGGTCAACGCGTTGTGCGGTTCGCGCAGGATGCGTTCGAAGTCTTCGCTGGTCAGCGCGCCGAGTTCGACGCGGATAGGGAAGCGGCCCTGCAGTTCGGGAATCAGGTCGGACGGCTTGGCCAGCGAGAACGCGCCGGAGGCGATGAACAGGATATGGTCGGTCTTGATCACGCCGTACTTGGTCGAGACGGTAGAACCTTCGACCAGCGGCAGCAGGTCGCGCTGCACGCCTTCGCGGCTGACGCCGGCGCCGTGCCACTCGCCGCGCTGGGCGACCTTGTCGATTTCGTCGATGAACACGATGCCGTTCTGCTCGCAGTTGCGCAGCGCCTCGGCCTTGAGTTCCTCGTCGTTGAGCAGCTTGCCGGCTTCTTCTTCCAGCAACACCGGCCGCGCGGCCTTGATGCTCATCTTGCGCTGCTGCGTGCGCGCGCCGGCCAGCGACTGGAACATGCCGCGCAGCTGCTGGCTCATTTCTTCCATGCCTGGCGGCGCGGCAATCTCGACGCCGAGGTTCATGCTGGTTTCCAGGTCGATCTCGCGTTCGTCGAGCTTGCCTTCGCGCAGCTGCTTGCGCAGTTTCTGCCGCGTGTCGGTATCGCTGGCCTGGGCCGGCTGCTGCTGTTCCCAGCCGGTGGTGCGGCGCGGCAGCAAGGCATCGAGGATGCGTTCTTCGGCGCGGTCTTCGGCGGTGGTCCGGATGCGGTTCTTGGCCTGTTCGCGTGTCATCTTGAAGGCCATGTCGGCCAGGTCGCGCACGATGGATTCGACATCCTTGCCGACATAGCCCACCTCGGTGAACTTGGTTGCTTCCACCTTGATGAACGGTGCATTGGCCAGGCCGGCCAGGCGGCGTGCGATTTCGGTCTTGCCCACGCCGGTGGGGCCGATCATGAGAATGTTCTTGGGTGTGACCTCGTCGCGCAGGGCCGGGTCGAGCTGCATGCGCCGCCAGCGGTTGCGCAGGGCAATCGCGACGGCGCGCTTGGCGGCGTGCTGGCCCACGATGTGGCGGTCGAGTTCGTTGACGATTTCGCGCGGAGTCAATTCGGACATGATGGGCTTTTCGGAAAGAGGGGCGGCGCGCGCAGGGCGCGGCTCAGGCCGTGCCGCCGTCGAGTTCTTCGATGACGATGGAATGATTGGTATAGATGCAGATGTCGCCGGCGATCTTGAGCGAGCGCTCGACGATGCTGCGTGCATCGAGTTCGGTGTTGTCCAGTAGCGCCTTGGCCGCAGCCTGGGCGAACGGTCCGCCGGAACCGATGGCGATCAGGCCGTGCTCGGGTTCGAGCACGTCGCCGTTGCCGGAAATCAGCAGGGAGGCATCTTTGTCCGCCACCGCGAGCATGGCTTCCAGCCGGCCGAGGCGGCGGTCGGTGCGCCATTCCTTGGCCAGTTCCACTGCGGCGCGCACCAGCTGGTTGCCGTGCTTGGAGAGCTTGTCTTCGAACAGTTCGAACAGGGTGAAGGCGTCGGCGGTGGCGCCGGCGAAACCGGCGATCACATCGCCACGGCCGAGGCGGCGCAATTTGCGCGCGTTGGACTTCACCACGGTATTGCCCAGGGTGACCTGGCCGTCGCCGCCGATGACTACCTTGCCATTGCGC
This sequence comes from Tahibacter aquaticus, assembly GCF_004363655.1. Classification (GTDB taxonomy): domain Bacteria; phylum Pseudomonadota; class Gammaproteobacteria; order Xanthomonadales; family Rhodanobacteraceae; genus Tahibacter; species Tahibacter aquaticus. The sequence continues at coordinate 153,080 of NZ_SNZH01000011.1, read as the reverse complement.
CGCACCGACACGATGGTCGTTGCATGGAAACTTTCCGCCATAAGGCCTCCGGGTATCGAACCCGGAAGGTAGGGATGGCGGGGCGGCTAAACAAGAGCCGCCGCTGCAAGGGGCGGCGGCTCCTGGCGCCAGGCCTGGTCAAGCGCGGGCGCGGCGCGGCGTGCGAGCCAGTTTGCCAAGCACCTTTTCGGTACCGTCCCACAGTCGCTGGCGTGCGGTCAGGCTGGCTAGCGCAGCGCGGCTCACGGTTTCCACCATCTCCGGCTCGCGCTCCAGTGCGCGCAGGATGATCGCCTCGGCTGCAGGGCCGTGGGCATCGCCGTCCAGCTCGATATGCCGGTCGAGGTAGTAGACGAACGACGGTGCCTCGATACGGTCCAGCCCCCAGCTGTCGAGCAGGCGCTGGAACATGCCCGGAATGACGTTTTCGCGGCCGTAGAAGAAATTCGCCATCACCACCAGAGTGCGTTCGCCAATGGCGACGCGCAGGGTATTGGTGACGAAGTCGATCACGCAGGTCGGTGCACCGACGCGGCCGAGCGCGTTCTCCACGGGCACGCGGTCGCGTACCAGGGCGAGGAACTGCTGGAACTGGCGCGTATCGGCGCCGACTTCTTTCATCGCGGCGAGGTAAAGCTCCAGATGGCTGATCGGATGGCCGTCGGGACCGGTGTCGGTTTCCTCGGCCAGGATGATGTCGTTGATCAGGTGGGCGGCTTCGATGTCGGCCGGCGGCATCCAGGGCAGTTCTACGCAGGTGAGGTCGCGCTGCAGCCGCTTGGCCAGGGACATGAAGTCCCAGACCGCGAATACGTGCACCTGCATGAACGCGCGCAACGTCTCCAGATCACGGATGGCGTCGAACACGCGGTGCGTGTGCAGGGCGTCGCGCAGCTCACGCACCTGCGGCGTGAACACCTGTTCGAGTAGTGCGGACACGGCTGACTCCTTCTATGGATGCGCGGGCCGGCCGGACGCCGCCACGGCGCCGTGCGGGCATCGCGCGGAACAACTCAACTGGTTTGATAGAGCGGATAGAGGCTGCCTTCCTCGCGTTCGATGCGCTGCACCAGCAGCGCGCCGACGCTGCGGTAGTCGGCCAGGAAAGCGCTGCGCTCGACCGAAGTCACCAGCGGGTGCTGGTACTTCTTGACGAAGTCGATCACGCCGCGCGCGATGGTGTTCATTTCGCGGCGGAAATCGCGGATCAGGCCAAAATTTTCTTCATCGTCGCGCAAGGTGTATTCGACGTAGTTATAGAAGCGCACGTTCTCGGCGAGCAGGTGTGCTTCCAGCTGCGACTTGAAGGCGAGCAGTTGCGCCGGCAGCAGATCCCAGCGGTCGCGCTCGGGCAGCATGCCGATCTGTTCGAAGGCGTGGACGAGTTCGCGGTGGTCCTGGGTGAGCTGGGGCACCAGGCGCGCATCGAAGCGCGGCGTGCGTGCCGTTCCGTGCGACAGCGGTGCCGGGCGCGCGCTGGGTGCGGCTGCTTCGCCTCTGCCAAACAGCTTGCGGATGGCTGCAAACATGCGGTCTCCGGGGGCGAAACCGCCGCGTGGCTGCGGCTGTGAATCGATCCTAGCACCTAATGTTCTATTTGCAATCGTATACGTGTATCGGGAATTGCGAAAATATAAAAGATATATTGTGATTGCTTTGGCGGTTTCGATGAGCCGTTTTTGTCCCTTTTCCCGAGAGTCGTAGAGGCTGGAGACAGTGACTCTGATTGCCTGCGGCGGGCAGTTTTTTCATATCTGTTGCCGAATCGAAGCGGCCGGCATTGCCGGCCCGCAGCGAGCGCGTCTGTGCGCGGGCGCCATCAGGTACGCGAACAAAAAACGCCACGCGGCACGGGTGTGCGGCGTGGCGTCGATTTGTTGCCGGCGTTTACGGTCTCGCCCGGCGTCGGCCGTTGTTCAGGTCGGCATGTACAGCGGATAGAGGTTGCCTTCCTCGCGCTGGATGCGCTGCACCAGCAGGCCGCCGACAGCGCGGTAGTCGGCCAGGAAGCCATGCTGCAGGATGTCCGGATCGTGGTTGGCCTGGTACTTCTTCACGAAGTCGATCACGCCGCGGGCGATGCTGTTCATCTCGCGGCGGAAATCGCGGATCAGGCTGAGGTTTTCCGCGTCGTCGCGCAGGGTCGACTCGACATAGTTGTAGAAGCGCACATTTTCCGTCAGCAGGTGTGCTTCCAGGCGCGTCTTGAACGCCGTGAGCAGGGCTGGGATTTCGTGGAAGCGGCGGGCCTCGTAGGTGCGGCCGATCTGCTCGAACAGCGCCACCAGTTCCTGGTGGTCGTTCTTCAGCGAAGGCACCAGGCCAGAGTCGTAGCTCGGCGCGCGCGGTGGGGGCATGCCGCCATGGCGCAGCGGCGAGGGCGCCGGCGCGGGGGCGGGTTTGGCCGGCTGGCCAATGAGTCTGCGCAGCATGTCGAGCATGGTTCCTCCTGTGCCGCGGGTGCGGCAACCTGCAAGCAACGACAGCAGCGGCAACAGGCGCCGCGGCCGGAATGCACGGCGCAGACGCCTGTGCCCCGGAAAGCCTGGTCAGGCCCGGGTGCCGAAAGCGCCAGCCGCGTAAAAAGTGCACATAGGTTAACCAATTGCGCGTCAGAAAAATATGACGAAGGTTACATATGCAGATAAGTGAATCAGTTGACACGAATACATTGGTCGACTTGACGCCGGCTGTCGCGGCCTCTTGAACATTCCATCAGGCATGGTATGTTATTGCGTCCCCCAAACTGGAGCAGCGGACATGAATGCCTGGCTGGTCGCCGCGTCGCTAGCGGCGTTTGCGACATTCCTGGTGCATACCTTCGTAGGTGGCCGGCAGATCGCTGCGCCACTGCTGCAGGCGCGTTCGCTGGCCCGCATCCCACGCCTGACGGTCTACTACTGCTGGCACATGGTGACGTTGCTGCTGCTGGCCATGGCCGCGGCACTGGGCTGGGCGGCGTACCAGGCCAATGTCGCGCTGGTGCTGCTGGTACTGGCGCTGTCGGCTGGCTTTGCCGGCTTGAGTCTGGCCCTGGTCGTGCGTTTTCGCGTGAGTGCCTGGCTGATGCCGCAGTGGTCGTTCTTCGTCGTGATCGCGCTGCTGAGCGCGGCCGGGCTGGCCTGAGGCCATGATGGCGCGCAAGAGCGACGTCGACTGGATCGCCATCGGCCTGGACCTGCTGGCCGAGCTGGGGCATACGCGCCTGACAGTGGCCGACCTGTGCGCGCGCAGCGGCCGCACCAAGGGCTCGCTGTATCACCACTATGCCGACATGGCGCTGTTCCGCGCGGCATTGCTGGATGCCTGGCGCGAACGCAATACCGAACGCCTGATCGCCGAGACCGAGCGCGAGGCCAGGGTCGAGGACAAGACCCGCGTGCTCGACAGGCTGGCGATGGCGCTGGACCTGCGGCTGGAGCGCGCCGTACGCAACTGGGCCGCGCACGATGCCCAGGCGCGCGAGGTCGTACAGGCGGTGGACCGCCAGCGCATCGACTATCTGGTCGAGCTGTGCCGGCAAGAGGGCAACCCGCCGGCAGTGTCGCGCGATCTTTCCACGCTGACTTACGCTGCCTACCTGGGGCTGCAGCAGCTGTTCGGCGCCGACGAGCAGGCGGCCCTGCGCCGGCTGGTGCCCAAGATCGAATTCGTGCTGGCCGGCAGCCAGCGCGACAAGGGATCGGCATGACCGAGGCGGCGGAGCGTGTCAGCGGCACCAGCCTGCTGGCCTGGCGCAACCTCAGCCATGACCGCGCGCGTTTCGTCGTGACCCTGGTCGGCGTGCTGTTCGCGGTGCTGCTGATGGGGGTGGAACTGGGCCTGCTGCTGGGCTTTGCGCGCACGACCTCGGGCCTGGTCGACCACACCACGGCCGACCTTTGGATAACGCCGGCCGGAACGACCAATGTGGATATTGCTGGCCGTCTCGACGAGCGCCGCCGCTTCGAGGCGATGTCCGTGCCCGGCGTAGCCCAGGTCGATCGCCTGATGATGCAGTTCGCGTTCTGGCGCAAGCCCGACGGCGGTACCGAAAGCGTCAGCATGGTCGGCTTCAACCTGGCCAACGGCCAGGGCGCACCGTGGAACCTAGTCAAGGGCAGCATCGCCGACCTGCAGCAGGACGATGCGGTGATCATCGACACCTTGTATGCGCGCAAGCTCGGCGTGACAGCGCTGGGGCAAACGGTGGAAATCAACAACCGCCGCGCGCGGGTGGTCGGTTTTACCCAGGGCATACGCACGTTCACCCAAAGCCCCTACGTCTTCACTATCCATCGCAATGCGCAGAATTTCACTTTTTTCCGCCCGGACGAGACCACCTACCTGCTGGTCAAGCTCAGGCCCGGCGCCGATGTAGAGGCGACACGGCTGGCCTTGCAGGCGCGCCTGGGCCGGGTCGATGTCTGGCGCGCGGCAGATTTCGCCGCGCAGGCGCAGCGCTACTGGCTGGTGACTACCGGCGCGGGCTCGGCCTTGCTGCTGGCGGCGCTGCTGGGCCTGGTCGTCGGTATCGTCATCGTCGGCCAGACCTTGTATGCGACGACGGTCGACCGCCTGCCCGAATACGCCACCTTGCGCGCGATGGGCGCGCCAAACCGCTATCTGTATGCGGTCATCCTCAAGCAGGCCGCCATCAGCGCGGTATTCGGCTTCGCCGGCGGCATGCTGATGGTCTGGCTGGTGATGCTGGCCAGCGCCGGCAGCACCGTGGCGGTGGCAATGCCGCCGGGCCTGATCGGCGTGCTGGCATTGCTCACGGCCGGCATGTGTGCGCTGGGTGCGCTGGTGTCGATACGCCGCGTGATGCGCATCGACCCGACCTCGGTGTTCCAGTGAACCGCGTGCTGACGCTCGCCGATGTCGGCGTGACCTACGGTCGCGGCGCCACTGCGTTCGCTGCGCTGCAAGGTATAAACCTGGATATTGCCAGCGGCGAAATGACCTTGCTGCTCGGCCCCAGCGGTTCGGGCAAGACCAGCCTGCTGCAGGTGATGGGCTGCCTGCTGCGCGCCAGCTGCGGCAGCGTGCAGCTGTTCGGCCAGGCACTGGCCCGCGACGTCGGCGCCGAAGCGATGGCCGCACTGCGCCTGGCGCATATCGGTTTCGTGTTCCAGCATTACAACCTGTTTCCCACGCTGAAGGCCTGGGAAAACGTGGCCGTGGCGCTGGACATCAAGCAGGTGCCGCGGGCGCAGCAGCGCGAACAGGCGCTGGCCCTGCTGGCGCGACTGGGCCTGGCCGATCGCGCCGGCCACTATCCGAGCGAGCTTTCCGGCGGACAGAAACAGCGTGTGGCGATTGCCCGCGCGCTGGCCGGTGCGCCGCGCATTCTGCTCGCCGACGAGCCGACTGCGGCGCTGGACGGCAAGACTGGCCAGGGCGTTGCCGCCGCATTGCACGAGCTGGCCCACCGCGAAGGCGTTGCCGTTGTCGTGGTCAGCCATGATCCGCGCGTAGAGCCGTTTGGCGATCGCGTCCTGCATCTTGAAGACGGTCGTCTGGTCGACGACAGCCGGCCGTCGCGGAGTTCCGCATGAATGTGCTGTTGCTGCTTGCCCGCCTTGCCCTGGTGGTTGTCGCATTGGCGCTCGCTGCCTGCGGCAGCACGCCACCGCCGCCGCACACGCCGTCGCTGGAGGCCATAGCGGCCGGTGGCCTGGTCGAGCCGGCCGGCGAGGAGCGCGTGATCATTCCGCAATTGTCGGGACGCCTGGCCAAGGTGACCATCAGCGAAGGCGATGCGGTACAGGCCGGCCAGCTCATTGCCGAGATCGAGAACAGCGAATACCGCGCGGCGCTGGCCGCCGCGACTGCCGAGGTGCAGCGGCGCGAAGCGGAACTGGCGCGTCTGCGCGCCGGCGCGCGCAGCGAGGAACTGACCGCCGCCCGCGCGGCGCGCGACGAAGCCGCCGCACTCGAGCAGCAGGCCGTGGCCGAGCGCGACCGCCGCGAGGGTTTGCTCAGGAACAAGTCGATTGCCGTGGAAATTGCGCAGCAGGCCCGCGCCCAGGCCGCGGCCGCCGCGGCGCGCCGTGCGCGTGCCGACGCCGACCTGGATCTGCTGCGCGCCGGTGCACGTCCGGAGGAACTGGCCGCCGCCACGGCTGCCGTCGCCGCGGCCGGGGCCGAGCGCGATCGCGCCCAGGCGCTGCTGGAAAAGACGCGGATCTACGCGCCGGTCAGCGGCCACGTGCTCAAGCGCGATCTGAATGAAGGCGAGACCGTGGTCGCGCTGTCGCCGCTGCCGCTGGCGCGCATCGGCGATCTGAGCCGCCGCTACGTGCGTGCCGACATCGACGAATTGGACATAGGCCGCATCCGCGTCGGCCAGCCGGCGACGATCAGCAGCGACGCCTTCGTGCAGCAGCAGTTCGCTGGCAAGGTGGTGCGCGTGAGCCAGCGCATGGGCCGGCGCAATTCCATCTCCGGCGACCCGGCCGAGAAGCAGGATGCGAAAATCCTCGAAGCGCTGATCGAACTGGAAGGCCAGCCGCCGCTGCCGATTGGCCTGCGCGTGGATGTGCGCATACAGGTGAAATAGTCATTCGGTGTGGTCGGCCTCGCGCGGCCATACCGTGTGCAGCGGGTCCAGTTCGTCGTCGCGCTGGGTATTGCCGCGCATGCCGAAGCCGCATACCGCGAGCACGCCTTCGTGCAGTGGATCCAGGCCGAAGGCGCGTTCGATCGCGGTTTCGTTGATCGCCGCGGTGACGAAGGCGCCGAGGCCGAGTTCTGTCGCCGACAGATACAGGTTTTGCGACAGATGGCCGGCGTCGAGCACGACGACGCGGTGTGCCTTGGCGTGGTTGCGGTATTTCCAGAAGCTGCGCGCAAAGCGCGATACCAGCATCACCAGCACCGGCGCATCGGCCAGATAGCGTTGTGCGGCGACGCAGCGCAGGGCGAAGTCGCCCAGTTCCGCGCTCGCCGGCGACGCCAGCGGTTCCAGCGCGTGCGCGACAGGATGATAGTGATACAGGCCCGGCGCCACGCCTTGCACGCGCTGCACCAGCAGGTAGGCCTCGGTCGGGTGCAGGCCGCCGCCGGACGGGCTGTTGCGTTTCATCACGCTGTTGCCGGGCATGATGTCGAGCATGGCCTGGGCGCCGAATACGCGATGCAGCATTGTGCAAAATAATTCATTGTCCAGGTAGGCGGCGGGGTCGAAGTTCCTGCAGGTGACGCGGCGCCGCAGTAGCGCGTCGAATGCGTTCGGCGGCGGCAGCGCCAGGGCCATGCGCTGCGCCGCCGTGCTGCGCTCGCCCACCGTTGGCGGCGGCGGGCCGAGCTTTTCCAGCAGTTCGTTCAGCGTGGCATAGCCGGCCTGTTGCGCCGCTTCGCCGGATTTCACGTCGCTCCAGCGCCCGAACAACTGCGCGACCGCGGCATGCGGGTGCCAGCCGGTGGCACGCAGGCGCTCGTCGCGTTCGCGCCAGTGCGTGCCGGTGTGGTCGTCGCTGAGCAGCAGTCCACAGTCGAGCAGGCGCGCAAGCACGGCGGGCTCGTGCGCGGCTTGCAGTACGGTGAGTTCGGTCCAGCGCTGCACTGGCACGGCGGCCAGCACGTCGGCATCGCCGGCAACGAGTTCCACCTCGCGGTCCAGGTGCGGTGCCAGCGCGAGCAGGCGGTGGCCTGCGGCCAGACCGTCGCCGCCAGCGAGCAGGGAGTCCAGGTCGAAGCCAATACTCTCGCGCGGTTCGATCAGCAATACGGCGCAGCGGCGCAGGCGCACGGCGTTCTCCCGAACAAAGTGTCCAGGCTAGCGGCTCGTACTGGCGGGGGCAACGCGTGTGCCCTATTGCGACTCAATTCACCATACTGGCGCGCTTGTTGCTATAGGACACCACGGCTAAGCTCAATCTTTTGCCGGCGGCGAACCGTGTCCGTTCGCCGTTTCGTGCTGTCAGCTCCGTTGAAGCGGTTGGGTGTTGCCTGCGGAGTTGGGCGGCACTGCCGGCGATGCGGCAGCCGTGGCACCGGCCCTGGACGCATGTTCTGTTCTGGCCCACATCAGGGGGGAGCCATGGCGAATGAATTGAATCCGCAACAAGTCGAGACGCTGCTGGGCAAGCTGGCCAACGATGACGACTTCCGCAGTGCGCTGCAGAAAGACCCGGCGACGGCGCTGCAATCCATCGGTCTGCCGGCAGCACTGGCGCCTTGCTTCGCCGCGTCCGATTTGCCGGACAAGGCGGCGGCCAGGAACGCCGCCGATACCTTGCGTGCCGGTGCGTTGACCACGCTGGGCCAGGTGCCTCACAACCTCGTCAGGCGCTAGAGAACACGAGCCGCCCCAGCGTGCGCCCGTGCTACGGTGCCGGCGCTTCCGCTTTCCCTTCTGCCTGAACCTGGGTCATCCGCTTCGCGTAGGCTTGAGGCAGGGGACCGGGCCAGGCGCGGCGGAATTCGTCCGCGTAGCGTGCTGCATCCTGCTCGCGCCCGAGGGTACGGCTGTATTCTGCGGCACACAAAAGAGAAATTGTAGATTCTTTTACATTGATCGGCACCAGCATGTGCAAGGCACCGAACTGCTCGTAGGCCTGTCCGCGCCGACTGGCCAGAAACAGTGCCTGCTCCAGGGCCTTTTCCGGTTGTCCGGCCTTGGCGTAGGCATCGCGCAGGGCTACGTGGGCCAGGTACAGGTTTTCGTCGCCGCTAACCGGCTGCAGCAGCTTGACGGCAGCATCGGCGTCGCCGCGCTGCAGGGCCAGCTCCGCACGGGCGATGGCTGCCATGTCGTTGTTGCTGGGAAACGCGCTCGCATCGGCCTGTTTGCCGAGTCTGTCGATGACCTGCGTGGCCAGTTTCGCGTCGCCGCTGCGGGCGGCCAGGTAGGCGCCGTAGAGCGCGGCGGTGACAGCATGATCGACATCGGGGTCGTCGCTGTCCGCGGCTGCTGCCAGTTCGGTGCGGACGAAGCGTTGCAGGTCTTCGGCCTTGACCGTTCCTGCCGGCAGCACGTCGGCGATGCCCAGCCGCATGCCTTCGAAGATGCGCAGGTACAACGGTCCGGTCTTGCGCGCATCGGCGATGGCTTCGTCGGCAATCTTGCCTGCTTCGGCAAAGTCGCCGCGGTCCAGCGGCAGCACCAGCCGGGGGCGCCAGCGAAAAATGTCGTTGCTGGCCATGCCGCTTTTGTCCGATTTGCGCAGTTCCGCGGCGGCTTCGTCGAAGCGGCGCTGTACCGCGAACCATTCCGCATTGACCAGGCCCAGGCTGTTGCCACCCAGGTCGGCCGAGCGCGACAGGTAGTGCAATGCCTTGTCGTAATCGTCATTGGCGAGATTGAGCGTGCCGAGCAGGTAGAGCGACGAGCCGAGTCGCGCGTTGTGTGGCGTATCCAGGGGCGTCATCACCGCGATGGCCTCGCGCACCCGATTGCCGTAGGTCCAGAGCATCAGTGAGTGATTGGCGTAGGCGCCATGGAAATCGGGGTACATCTTGTAAAGCAGGCTCCAGCGCCGGTACATCTCGGCCGGTGTGTCCAGGGTCGAGGCGATGCCGTCAAGATAAAGCTTTTCGCGGCCGGGCAGCTTGGCACGCAGTTGCTGTGCCTTGCGGATTACCGTGCGCGCCTCGCGCTTGTCGTCGCCGCTGATATAGACCCCGGCCATGCCAACGTACGCCAGCGCGAAATCCGGGTCGAGTTCAGTCGCTTCGCGAAACAGCGCCAACGCCTCGCCAAAGTTGCCTAGTACATGAGCGCGCCGGCCCAGCGAATAAGCGCGCAGCGCATCGAGGTTGGACGTGGTCACCTTCTCCAGCGGAACGCTGTTGTCCTCGATCGACGCCAGGCTCTCGCCCAGGCGCTGGCGCAGCGCGGCATTGACGGCGTCGACCGAGTCCAGCGCCGATTCGGCGCCGCTGCCTTCGGCCGATTCGTTGTAAACGGTCGCTTCGGTAGTGGGGTCGATCACTTCGGCGGTGATGCGCAGCTTGCCGCCGACCTCGGTCGCGACCGGCAGGATCGCCGCCCGGGCGCCTTCGCGCAGGGCGATCTCGGCGGCACGGTGGCGGTCGACCGGCGTGCGGTCGGGGTCTTGCTGCATGCGCTTGAGCGTGTCGCGCACGCGCAGGTCGGAAACCACATTGATATATTTGGATTGTTCCATTCCGATGCGGAAGCCGACGCGCACGGTTTCGCTGAGCGAAGCGTCGCTGGTCAGGTTGCGCACGTCGCCGACCACGACCCAGTCGCGCTCGGCGAAGGCGATCGCCGCAGGCGGGCGCAGCAGCAGCCACAGGCCCAGCACCAGTGCGCCCAGTACGATCGACGCTTCGATGAACATGGTGCCGGGGCGGCGCCACCAGGGTACTTCGCGCCAGGCCTTGCCCGAATACGGAGGCTGGCGCAGCGGCGCGATGCCGGCTTCGCCGACTTCGTAGACCACCACCGGCTCGGGCACACCCTTGAAGCGGTAGCGGCCGTGATTGATCCAGCGCGTACGATCGGCGTTCGCGCCGAGTTCGCCATGGGCGCGCTGGGCCAGGCTGGCGGCCACGCCGGAAACCAGTATCTGGCCGGGCAGGGCGAGCGAAGCCAGCCGTGCCGTCACCGGCTTGACCAGGCCTTCGACCTCGAACGGCTTGGCGCCCTGGATCACGTCGCCGGGCTCGTTCTGCCACACCACCACATCGCCGACGTGTACGCCGACACGCGCCTGCAGCGCGACGGCTTCGTCCAGCGCCAGGCGCTTGAGTTCGCGCTGGTAGTCGAGGGAGAAGGCGACGGCATTGATCGGGCGCTCGAACAGCACCAGGAAGCCGTCGGTCTTGTCGATCTCCTGGCCGCCATGCTGCAGCATCAGGTCACGGGCGAGCCGGTCGTGCCGGCGCAGCAGCGCCGCGCCGCGCTGGTCGCCCAGGCGCGCCACCAGCGCGGTGGAATCGACCAGGTCGCATAGCGCCAGGCTGCGCAGCAGTGGCGCTCCTGTGCGTTGTGCAGCCAGCGGTTCGGGCGCGGAAACCAACGCGTTCATGCCTACCACTCCAAAGACCGATGGCCATCGTCCGCCACCCAAGCACAAGCGCCGGGGCGAAACAGTGAGACTTAGCGCAAAAGAGTACGCGGAAGTATCGCCGTTCCGGCAGTGCCGGTCACGCCGGGGACGGCGGCCGTCCGGCGGCCCGGCCCAGCGGATCGAACTCGACCTCGTCCGGCCGTGCTGGAATGCCGCAGCCGCAGACGGCGATGACGCCATGCTGCAGGGGGTCCAGCCCGAAGGCTTGTTCGATGTCGGCTTCGTTGACCGCGGCGGTGATGAAGGCGCCAAGCTGGAGTTCGGTCGCCGCCAGGTACAGGGTCTGCGACAGGTGGCCGGCATCGAGGATCACGGCGCGCCAGGCCTTGGCATGTTCGCGGTATTTCCAGAAGTTGCGCTGGAACCGCGCCGTCAGCGCCAGCAGCACGGGCGCGCCGGCGAAATACTCCTGGCCGGCGACAAACCGCAGCGCCAATGCGTCGGCCTCGGACTGAGGCAGGGTTTGCTGCAGCAGCAGCGTGTGTTCGACCGGGTGGTAGCGATACAGGCCGCAGGCCAGGCCGTCGACCTTGCGCAACAGCAGCAGCGCTTCGACCGGATGCAGGCCGCCGGCGGAAGGCACGCCTTTTTTCAGCAGCGTGAGTCCGGCGGCGAAAGCACCGCTGGCGCGCGCGCCGAAACTGCGCTGCAGAACATGGCCCAGCTGATCGGCGCGCAATGGCGCATCGGCATAGTTGCGGCAGGTGGTGCGCGCCAGCAGCAGCTGTTCCAGCGCGCTGTCGGCCGGCTGCGGCAGGGCCAGCGCCGGCGCAACAGCGCTGGCCTCGACGCTGGGCGGCGGCGTATCGGCAGGCAGGGCCATGCCCTGTGCGGCCAGGTGGCGTTCGGCCGCGCGCGCGTCCACACCGCGCCAGCGCGAAAACAGATGCGCGACGGCAGACAGCCCTTTCCAGTGCATACCACGCAGAATGTCGTCGCGCTGCGCTGCGGCATCGCCCGGCTGCTGGGTCAGCAACAGACCCTTGGCGCAGAGTGCGTCGATCGTTTCCGCGGCGATGCCCAGTTCGTGCACGGGCAGCCATTGGCTGGACGAGCAGCGCGCCAGCGCGTCGATTTCGGCGGCCTCCAGCGCTATCGCTTCGCCCAGGTGCGGCGCCAGCGCCATCCATTGCGTATGCACGCGCGGCACCAGGCGTCCGGCGATGAGGTCTTGTGGCTGATAGCTGATGCGTTCCTGGGCCTCCAGCATCAGTACGGCGCAGCGGCGAAACAATGTGGCAAATTCCGGCATTTGTGAACTTCCATGTGTGAACTTTCATGGATGCCTGCAAAGGCTGGCGTACGGGAAAAGCCAGCGTCTAGACTGCAGTAAACACGGTCGGGGAAAACAGCATGAGTGCACCAGGTCTGACTCCGCAACAGGCTGTCGATTTCCTGCGCAGGCTGTCCGGCGACGATGCCTATCGCCGGCGCTTCGAACAGTCGCCGGTGGAGGCGCTACAGGAAGTCGGCGTATCCGCTGCAGTGGCGCAGGCGATACCGCCGGCAGCGATCGATCCGTCCACGCTGGCCGATGCCGCCACCTTGAACTCGCTGGCCGATGCACTCAGCGACGAATCGGTGCGCAACCTGCGCTGCATGTGCATGGTGATTCCCGGGCCTAGCCTGGGCTTCGGCAAATAGCCAGCGGCGCATCAGCGCAGCGCGGTTTCCAGTTTGTCCAGCCGGCCGGCCAGCGCCGGCCGTTGTGCGGCCTGTGGCCAGGCGCTGCGGAACTGCGCCAGTGCGGCACGCGCGGCGCTGCGGTTACCGGCGGCCAGTTCGATCTCGGCCAGGTCGAGCTGCGCCAGGTTGGAATAGGCCGCATAGAACGGGTTGAGCAGCCAGTCGCCGTTGTATTCGGCGTAGGCGCGGCCGCGTCGCGTCGTCAGCCATTGCGCCTGCTCGCGTGCGCCAGCCCAGTCCTTGCCCGCGCGCAGCGCGTCGAGCAGGGCGATATGGGTCAGCAGCAGTTCGTCGCCGTCGACCAGTTTGCGCAGCTGCGCCACGGCTTTTGCCGCATCGCCGCCGGCGGCGCGGGATATCTCTGCCGCTGCCACCTCGCGCATGCCGGCCAGGCTGGGGTAGTTGCCCGTGTCGGGCGCAACCGCCTGCTGCAGCCGCGCGCGCGCGGCGGCTGCATTGCCGCTGCGTGCATGCCAGTAAGCGTCGGCTGCGGCGATGAAGCGCGCGTCGGCTTGGCCGCCGCCGCCGGCCGCATCGGCGCCGCCTGTGGCGGGCGCTTCCAGCAATCCTGCTGCGGCCAGGCCCAGGCCCAGGCTGTGGCACCAGGGCGTGGGGCTGCTGTCGGCGGCAGCGCAAAGCGCCTTGTAGGAAACCTGTACCTGCTTCGCATCGCCGCGGTCGGCTGCGACGGTCAGGCGGATGCGCTCGATTTCCGGATCGCCGGCGCGCTGGGCATTGGCCTGCAGCTGGGCCAGGGTGGCCTGGGCCTGGCTGAACTGGCGTTGCGCGGCCTGGGTGGCGGCGAGATATTCGGGCCGGCTGAATCCGGCGGCAGCGGCGGCGCGCAGGCTGGCAGCGGAATCGGCGAAATGCTCCTGCCCCAGTTGCAGCAGGCCGAGCAACAGCTGCGCGGCAGCGGCATGCGGATTGTGCGGATCGGCGCAGCGCTGGGCTGCGGCGATGGCCTCGTCGAAGCGGTTGCCGGTGCGCCAGCCGAAATACGCCAGCGCGCCGTGGCCTGGATAGAAATCCGGATGCAGCCGCGCCAGCACGCGCCACTTCACCAGTGCCTCGGCCGGTGCGCGCAGGCTGGCCTGCATGGCGTCGACGTGCAGCGAATCGCGCGAAGACAGGCGCGAACGCAGGCTGGCGGCACGCTCCAGGGTCTGCTGTGCCTGGTCCGGCTTGCCGCTGTCGTGGTAGGCCTTGGCCACGCCCAGCATGGCGGCGGCGAAATGTTCGTCCAGCTGCAGGGCGTGTTCGAAGTAGACGATGGCTTCGTCCAGGTTGCCATGCACGCGTTCGCGCTCGCCCAGCGAATAGGCGCGCAGGGCTTCGACATTGGCGGTGGTGACCTTGTCCAGCCGTTCCGACGGACTGGATACGTCGATCAGCACCTCGCCCAGGCGCGCACGCAATTTGTGCACCACCCGGTCTACCGATTCGACCACCGAGTCCGGCCCCAGGCCGTCGCTGGTTTCCGAATACACCGTGGCCTGGGTCTTGGGATCGATCACTTCGGCGGTAACGCGCAGGCGACCGCCGATTTCGGCCAGCGACGGCAGGATCACCGCCCGGGCACCGTCGCGCAGGGCGATTTCCGCGCCGACCTGGCGATCGACCGGCGTACTGGCCGGGTCGCGCTCCATGCGCTGCAAGACATTGCGCACCTGAAGGTCCGCTACCACGTTGACGTGGCCGGACTGCTCCAGGCCGATGCGGAATGCGGTCGGCAAGGCGTCGTCGAAGCGCGTCTCGCCGGTCAGGTTGGCCAGGCTGCCCATGACCACCCAGTCGCGTTCGGCGAAGGCGATTGCCGGCTCCGGGCGCAGCAGCGACCAGGCGCCCATCAGCAGCAGCACCAGCAGCAGGCTGGCCTCGATGGCCAGGCTGGCCGGCCGCCGCCACCAGGGCACTTCGCGCCAGGCCTTGCCGGAATACGGCGGCGCGCGCAGCGGCGCGACACCGGTTTCGCCCACCTCATAGACGTGCAGCGGCTCGGGCACGCCCTTGAAGCGATAGCGGCCGTGGTTGATCCAGCGCACGCTGGCCGGGCCCAGTTCCTGTTGTGGCCGCTGGGCCAGGAAAGCAGCCACGCCCGACATGAGTATCTGCCCGGGCAGGGCCAGGCCAGCCAGGCGCGCAGTCACCGGCTTGACCAGGCCTTCCAGCTCTACCGGCTTGGCGCCGTGGGAGACATCGTCGCTGGAGTTCTGCCACAGCAACACATCGCCGACGTGCAGGCCGATGCGAGCGCGCAGTGGCTGGTTGAATTCGCGGCTGAGCCCGCACAAGGCGCGCTGATAGGCCAGGGCGAAGGCGATCGCCTGGACCGGCCGTTCGAACAGCACCAGGAAGCCGTCGGTCTTGTCGATTTCATGGCCGTAGTGGCGCAGCACCAGGTCGCGGGCGACGCGGTCGTGCCGGCGCAGCAACGCCGCAGCGGCCTGGTCGCCGAGACGCTCGACCAGGGAAGTCGAATCGACCAGATCGCACAATGCCAGGGTGCGCAGTACCGGCATGCCGCCAGGCGGCGGACTGATCAGTTCAGGTGCTTCCACCGCACGCATGCAGCCTCCGGCCGTCCGGGGCAGTACAGAATGCGGCATCTTGCAACGTGCGCAAGTCTTGCGCCAGAGGTGAAAACTTTACTTTGTAGTGAAAGAGAGCAATGCGCAGGTGTTGCCCGTCGCCGGCCTGGGCCTGTGCAGACTGGCGACGGCAGGGGGCGATGGCCTAGGCAATCACGCGGCAATTGTCGCCGCCCTCGCCTTTGACCAGGTACAGGGCGCAGTCCGAATCGCTATACCAGGCCGACCATTCGGCCGTTTCGTGGCACAGGCTGCCGCCGATGCTGACCGATACCTGCAGCCCTTCGGCCGGTGCACGAAACCGCAGCGCGCGCACGCCTTCGGCGATCTGCATGGCGCGATCGCGCAGTTCGTTCGCATCGCGCACCAGCACCAGCAGGGCGAACTCGTCGCCGCCCAGGCGGCAGGGCAGGTCGCAGGCAGCGGCGGCCTGCTGCACTTCGGCCGCCACCGCGCGCAGGGCCAGGTCGCCCGTCAGGTGGCCGTAGTGATCGTTGATCTGCTTGAAGCGGTCGATGTCGATCAGCAGCAGGCCCAGGCGCATGCCCGCTGCGCGGCGCAGTCCCAGCTCGTCGAGGTAGTGATAAAGCCCGCGCCGGTTGCACAGCCCGGTGAGCTCGTCGGTGCGCACCAGGCGTTCGGCGGTGGACAGCTGGGTCTGGGTATGGCGCAGCGAATCGAGCGTGACCATGAGGTCTTCGTTGCGCCGCTTGAGGCTCTGGATCAGCTGCTGCTCGCTTGCGACCAGGTAGGAAAAAGAGCGGCGCATGAACTGCGCCAGCAACGCCGCCTCGGTCTGCAGCAGGCTCTCGAACGCGGCGTGCTCGATCACGCGCAGCACGCAGGTCTCGGCCGCGACCGCATTGGCCACGCGTGCGTGGTTGCCGATGAACAGCGCCAGCTCGCCGAAGAATTCGCGCGCGCCGATCAGCTTGTCGGGCATGCCGTCGCCGAATTCCAGCTGGATCGTGCCCGATTCGATCACGAACATGGCGCGGCCAAGTTCGCCCTTGCGGAAAATCATCTCGCGGGGAATCAGCTCGCGCCGCTGGCCAGCGCTGACGAACAGGGCGAGTTCCGCGTCTGACAGCTGCCGTGGCAGGAAGCTAGGTCGGGTGCGGGCGAAGGCATTGCCGGGGGTCGCGGATTCCGCCAAGGAAGCTCCAGGACTGACCATGACCACGAAATCCCCCGGGGAACCGCTGTTATGACCGGTCATCTTACATCAGGCTTCCGGGCAGGCCAGCGGCCGCGGCCAGTCGCCTGTAACGGGCAAATCGGCAGCTGCTCGCTCGTCCGGTTCATCCGCTGGACGCCACTAGGCACGCAGGCCGACACCGCGCTTGAGCAGGAACAGGCCAAAGCCTGCCAGTACCGCCGCCGCCAGCAGCATCACGCCATAGGCCACGTAGAGGTTCACGTCGCTGACCCCGAGCAGGCCGTAGCGGAAGGCATTGACCATGTAGACGATGGGGTTGGCCAGGGAAATCGTATGCCAGGGTTCGGCCAGGCTGCTGACCGGATAGAACACACCGCCCAGGTAGGTCAGCGGGGTCAAGATGAAGGTCGGCACGATGGCGATGTCGTCGAACTTCTTCGCATATACCGCGTTGACGAAACCGGCCAGGGCGAACACCACGGCGGTGAGCAGGAAGGTGGTCAGGGTGACGAAGACGTGGTGCAGGCGGATATGCGTGAAGAACATCGCCACGCCCAGCACGATCGCACCGACCATCAGCCCGCGCACCACTGCGCCGGTGACGTAGCCGGCCAGGATCACCCAGCTCGGCATCGGCGACACCAGCATTTCCTCGACGTAGCGGCCGAACTTCGAGCCGAAGAACGAGCTGGAAATATTGCCGTAGGCGTTCTGGATCACGCTCATCATGATGAGGCCCGGCACGATGAAATCGATATAGCTGATGCCCGGCTGCATTTCGCCGATGCGTCCGCCGATCATGTTGCCGAAGATGAAGAAATACAGCGTCATCGTGATTGCCGGCGGCAGCAGGGTCTGGCCCCAGATGCGCAGGATGCGCGCGACTTCGCGCCTGACGATGGTGCCTAGTGCAACCAGGTTTGCTTGGGTCTGCATGGGGTCTTGTCAAAAGAGGCGAAAGATACAAAAAGACAATTTCCCGCCGCCGCAGCGGCGCTGCGGCGGCGCCGCTGTGCTGCACGCGGCGTTCAGGCGGCCGCCTTGCCGTTGTTGCCTTCGACCAGGCGTACGAACAGTTCTTCCAGCCGGTTGGCCTTGTTGCGCATGGAGGTGACGGTGACACCGCGCGCGCTCAGGCCGGCGAACAGAGAATTCAGGTCGTGCGTGCGCGACATTTCCGCTTCCAGCGTATGCGCATCGACTGCCGTCAGGCGCACGCCGGCGACCTGGGGCAGGGGATCGGGAAGATGGGCCACGTCGAGCACGAAGGTTTCCACATCGAGCTTGGCCAGCAGCTGCTTCATCGAGGTGTTCTCGATGATGTTGCCCTTGTCGATGATGGCGATGTTGCGGCAGAGCTGCTCGGCTTCTTCGAGATAGTGCGTGGTCAGGATGACCGTGGTGCCGGCGCGGTTGATTTCGCTGACGAACTTCCACATCGAGCGGCGGATTTCGATGTCGACGCCGGCGGTGGGTTCGTCGAGGATCAGCAGCCTGGGCTCGTTCATCATCGCCCGGGCGATCATCAGGCGCCGCTTCATGCCGCCGGACAGGGTGCGCGCGGCGACGTCCTTCTTTTCCCAGAGGCTGAGCTGGCGCAGGTATTTCTCCGCCCGCTCGCAGGCGATGCGCCGCGGAATGCCGTAGAAGCCGGCCTGGTTGACGCAGATGTCGAACGGGCACTCGAACTGGTTGAAGTTCAGTTCCTGTGGCACCAGCCCGATCAGCTGCATGGCGCCACCGCGGTCGCGGTGGACGGAGCGGCCGAAGATCTGCACTTCGCCGCTGCTGGCGTTGACCAGCGACGACAGGATGCCGATCAGGGTGGACTTGCCGGCGCCGTTGGGGCCGAGCAAGGCGAAGAAATCGCCGGGCTCCACCTGCAGCGACACGCCCTTGAGGGCCTGCACGCCGGTGGCATAGGTTTTTGTCAGGTCGCGGACTTCCAGCGCGGGAGCGTTGCTCATGGGCTGCAGGTTGGGGTGGGGGCGGGTAGTATACGGCCCCCTTTGCCGCCGATTGGTCTCGTCCCGTGGCCGAACAGTTTCCGTTGCGCCTCGTCTCCAGCTATATGCTCGCCGAAGCGGTGCGCCATCTCGTGTTCGAGCGCGCCGACGGCCTGCCGTTCGTGTTTGCGCCGGGGCAGTTCATCCAGGTGCATTTTCACTACGCCGACGGCAAGCCGACCAAGCGCAGTTATTCGGTCGCCACGATCGGCGCCGGCGACGCCAGCCCGATCGGCCAGATCGAGATTGCCGTCTCCTACGTGGAAGGCGGCGCGGCCACTGCCCTGCTGGCCAACCTGATGGAAGGCGAGACGATCACGGCCAGCGGCCCCTATGGCCGCTTCTGCCTGTTCGACAACGATGCCAACCAGCGCTACCTGCTGGTCGGCACCGGCACCGGCATCACGCCCTACCGCGCCATGCTGCCGCAATTGCGCAAGGTGATCGCCGCGCGCGGTTGCGAAGTGAACCTGATCTTCGGCGCGCGCAACGAGCACGAACTGCTCTACGACGCCGATTTCAGCGCGTTCGAACGCGAGGTACCGGGTTTCCGCTATTACACCTGCCTGTCGCGCCATGCGCGTTCGTTGCCGCGTACGCAGGACCGCCGCGGCCATGTGCAGCTGCTGCTGAACGAACTGGCGCCCAGCGCCGAAGGCGACATCGCCTATCTGTGCGGCAATCCGAACATGGTCGATGAGTCCTTCGGCCTGCTCAAGGAAGCCGGCCTGCCGGTGCCGCATATCCGCCGTGAAAAGTATATTTCTTCCAAATAGCGAATATCGTTGCGGCGTGGCTACAGCATGCGCCGCAGCGTGTTGTCCCTGACCACGAAGTGATGCCAGAGCGCCGCAACTGCGTGCAGGCCGATCACGGCGTAGAAGATCTTGCCCAGGCCGACGTGCAGGTCTTCGCTGATTTCGTGCAGGTCGTGGTCGGGGCCGAACAGCAGCGGCAGCGGCCATTGCAGCAGCGGAATCACCACGGCGCGCTCACCGCTCTGCGCGGTGATAAGGCCAAGCAGCGGCTGCAAGACCAGGAAGGCATACAGCAGCAGATGCGTCGCCTTCGCCGCCAGCGCCAGCAGCCGTGCCGGTGGTGGCAGGATGGCTGGTGCCGGCCGCGCCAGGCGCGCGCCGATGCGCGGCAGCACCAGCAGCAGAACCAGCACGCCCAGAAACATGTGCCATTGCATCACCTGCGCGCGCAGGCCGCTGCCGCGCGGGGCGAAGCCGCGCAATTCCGCCGTCGCATAGACGACGATCAGCAGCGCCAGCGTAGTCCAGTGCAGCAGGCGTACAGCGCGGGAATAGCGGCTGGGCGCGAGTTCGTTCATGGCGTGGCCTGGGTGCGGCAGAAACAGTCGGCGAAATGGTCGTTGACCATGCCCGTGGCCTGCAGGAAGGCGTAGCAGATGGTGGTGCCGACGAAGGTGAAGCCTTTCTTCTTCAGTGCCTTGCTCAAGCGGTCGGACAACTCGGTGCTGGCCGGCACGTCGCCGCGCTGGCGCGGGGCATTGTCGATCGGCCTGCCATCGACGAAGGACCACAGATAAGCGTCAAGACTACCGTGTTCTTTCTGCACCGCCTGGGCGGCCAGCGCATTGCGCCGCACTGCATATACCTTTAGCCGGTTGCGCACGATGCCCGCATCGAGCAGGGCCTTTTCCAGAGCCTTGTCGCTCAGGCGCGCACAGCGGTCGATGTCGAAATTGTGGAAGACGCGTCGATAGTTGGCGCGTTTCTCCAGGATAGTGCGCCAGGACAGTCCTGCCTGGGCGCCTTCCAGGCAAAGAAACTCGAACAGAGCCTGGTCGCCGTGCAAGGGCCGGCCCCATTCGCTGTCGTGATAGTCGCGTTCGCTGTCGCTGCTCTCGGCCCAGCTGCAGCGCCTGATCACGCGCGCACCTGTGCCAGCCAGTCGTCGAGGTTGTAGTAGTTGGTGACGCGGGCGATCTGGCCGTCGGCGATCTCGAAGAACGCGCCGCCCGGCAGGATGTAGTGCTGGCCATGCGCTTCGGGCAGGCCGCTGTCGCTGGCCAGGTACTGGCCGTGGACGACGAATTCCGCCGCGGCGCGTGAGCCGTCGGCATTGGCCATCACGACGATATCGCGCAGCTGCTCGCTGTAGCAGCGGTTCATGCGGGCGAGAAAAACGCGGAACGCGTCGCGGCCGATTTCGCGCTGGCCCTGGTTCACGTCGTGCTTCACGTCCTGGCTGAGGCAGCCCAGCATGCTGTCCCAGTCGGCGCGGTTGAACGCGGTGTAATAGCGCAGCAACAGTTCGGTTGCGCGATCCATGGCGCGCACGCCGTCGATGATCATGTACAGCTCCGGCCGGCGATCGATGCCGCTAGGTGGCGGGGAGCCCAAGCATAGCCGCCATGCCCGGTGCTTGCAGCCGTTTTGCGCAGGCCGGCGCGGCGGCGCAATCGCGCGGGAAGTCCGGCTGGTGCGGTGCTTGCCTTTATCATCGCGGTTTTCCTGGCTGCCGCCTCGTCATGACCGAATCTGCTTCCCGCCGCGGTGCCTTGCTGGCGCTCGCCGTGCTGACCCTGGTGTGGAGCTACAACTGGGTCGTGATGAAGCAGGTGCTGGCGTACTCGGGACCGTTCGAGTTTGCCGCGATCCGCGCCGTGCTGGCGACGCTGGTGTTGTTCCTGGTACTGCTGCTGCGGCGTGAAACCCTGCGCCCACCGCCCTGGCGTGCGGTCCTGCTGCTGGGTCTGGCCCAGACCACGGCATTCCAGGCGCTGGTGCAATGGGCGCTGGTCGACGGCGGCGCCGGCAAGACCGCCTTGCTCGCCTACACGATGCCGTTCTGGCTGCTCTTGCTGGCCTGGCCGCTGTTGCGCGAGCGGCCCGACCGGCGCCGGCTCGCCTTCGCTGCCGTGGCAGCGGCGGGCCTGCTGCTGGTATTGCAGCCCTGGGCCGGGCTTGGCGGCCTGCGCAGCGCACTGCTCGCCTTGATCAGCGGACTGGCCTGGGCCGTGGCTGTGGTCATTGCCAAAAAGGCCTTCGCCGACGGCAGCGTTACGCCGTTGCGCCTGACTGCCTGGCAGATGGGGGCCGGTGCAATCGGCCTGTGCCTGCTGGCCGCCTGCGTGCCCGAGCGCGAAATCGCCTGGACGGCGGGTTTCGGCTGGGGCCTGGCCTATAACGCGGTGCTGGCCTCGGGCCTGGCCTGGGTGCTGTGGGCGCTGATCGTGCAGCGCCTGCCCGCTACCCTGGCTGGCCTGGTCAGTCTGGCCGTGCCGCTGGGCGGCGTGCTGCTGGCCTGGCTGTTGCTGGGCGAGCGGCCCGATGCCGCCGAAGCCGCCGGCATGCTGCTGATCGGCGCGGCCCTGTTCGGTATCAGCCGGCCATCGCGAACCTGATGGGCGAGACGGCGTCGGTGGGCCGAATGCGGCATCTTCGACAGTACCGCGCAGGCGTCAGCCCTGCGCCTTGATCCAGGGCAGTGCGTCAATATCCACATTGCCGCCCGACAGCACGACACCGACGCGCTTGCCGGCGAAATAGTCGCGATGGCGCAGGATGGCCGCGAGCGCTGTCGCGCTGGACGGTTCCACCACTTGTTTCAGTCGCTCCCAGATCAGGCGCATCGCGGCGACGATTTCGGCTTCGCTGACCGGCAGCACCGCTTTCACGTGTTCGCGCATCAGGCTGTAGTTGATTTCGCCGATGGCGCCGCGCAGGCCGTCGGCGATGGTGTCCGGCACAATGTCGGTAAAGCGTTCACCGCGGCGGAAGGATTCGTAGGCATCGGGCGCACCTTCGGGTTCGGCTGCATACACGCTGACGCCAGCGTCGATGCCGCGCGTGGCGATGGCACAGCCGCTGATCAGGCCACCACCGCCGACCGGGGCGATCAGCACGTCGATGCCGCCGCTTTGCTGCATCAGCTCCAGGCCGGCAGTGCCCTGGCCGGCGATCACGCGCTCATCGGTATATGGGTGTACCAGGCTGGCGCCGGTGGCGCTCTGTACCTGTGCTGCCGTGGCTTCGCGTGCGGCCAGCGTGGCGGCGCAGGGATGCAAGGTGGCGCCGTAGCGTTCGATGGCATCGAGCTTGGCCTTGACCGCGCCAGCGGGAACCACCACGTGGCAGGCGATGCCGCGGGTCGACGCGGCCAGTGCCAGCGCAGCGCCGTGGTTGCCGGACGAATGCGTCACCACGCCGCGGCGGGCGGTGTCTTCGTCCAGCGACCAGACTGCATTGCACGCGCCGCGGAATTTGAAGGCGCCCATGCGCTGCAGGTGTTCGCCCTTGAAAAACAGCTCGGCGCCGGCCAGCGCATCGAGGCTGCGCGAACGCAGCAGCGGTGTGACCTGGGCATGGGATGCGATGCGTGCCGCGGCGTCGCGCACGTCGGCGAGGGTGACTCGGAAAGAGGTTTGCATGACTGCCGGACGATACAGCGCCCGACGGTGCCGTGCTAGCCTGCGCGGCGCCGCCATTGCCAGCGCTGGCGACGACACGAAGGGGTTCTCGCGCCGCGGCTTGCGGGCTTGGCCTTGTCTTGCGGTGCCCGGCCAGACCCTTGCCCAGCCGGCGATGGGCGGCCTGCGCGACATGGGCAGGTTGTACCTGCCAAACCGATTCCGATTCTTTGAAGATTCCCGCTATGTCCTCTGCTCAAAACGGCGTTGTCCGACTCGCCGACTACGTTGCGCCAGCCTGGCGCGTGGACGAGGTCGAACTCGAATTCGATCTCGGCATTTCCGTTACCCAGGTACGGGCGCGGCTGCATCTGCGCCGCAGCGGCGTCACGCCGCAGGCCTTGGTGCTGGACGGTGCCGGCCTGCAATTGCAGGCCATCCGCGTCGACGGGCGCGAGCTGGCCGACACGCAGTACACGCTCGACGAAACCTCGCTGCGCATCGAACAGCTGCCAGCGGTCTGCGTGCTGGAAACGCTGGCCCTGATCGATCCGGCAGCCAACAGCGCCTTGTCCGGCCTGTATCTGTCGGGCAGCGCCGAACACGGCTTCCTGCTGACCCAGTGCGAAGCCGAAGGCTTTCGCCGCATCACCTGGTATCCGGACCGGCCCGACGTGCTGGCGAAATTCCACGTGCTGCTGCGCGCCGACCGGCAGCGTTTCCCGGTGCTGCTGGCCAACGGCAATCCCGCCGGCAGCGGCGAGCTGGAAGACGGCCGCCACTGGGTCGCGTGGGTCGATCCGCATCCCAAGCCCTGCTATTTGTTCGCCCTGGTCGCCGGCCGGCTGGAAAAGATCGAGCAGGAATACCGGACTGCCGACGGCCGCGCCGTGATGCTGCGCATCTTCGCCGAAGGCGACGCCATCGCCCGCTGCGGCTACGCCATGGACGCCCTGGTGCGCGCCATGCGCTGGGACGAGCAGCAGTACGGCTGCAACTACGACCTGGATGTTTTCCACATTGTCGCAACCCACGATTTCAACATGGGCGCGATGGAAAACAAGGGCCTCAACATCTTCAACGCGAAGTACCTGCTGGCCGATCCGCAGCATTCCAGCGACGATGACTACGCCCATGTCGAGGCCATCGTCGCCCACGAATATTTCCACAACTGGACCGGCAACCGGGTCACCTGCCGCGACTGGTTCCAGCTGTCGCTGAAGGAAGGCCTGACGGTCTACCGCGAGCAGCAGTTTTCCGCCGACATGAATTCGGCCACGCTCAAACGCATCGAAGACGTGCAGATCCTGCGCCGCTCGCAGTTCATCGAAGATGCCGGCCCGCTGGCGCATCCGGTGCGGCCCGAGCAGTACAGCGCGATCGACAATTTCTATACCGCGACCGTCTACGACAAGGGCGCGGAACTGGTGCGCATGATCGCCGGGCGCCTGGGTGCGGCGGCCTGGCGTCGCGGCATGGACGAATATTTCCTTCGCCACGACGGCGAGGCGGCAACGGTAGAGCAGTTCCTCGCCGCGCTGGGCAGCGCCGACGGCAGCGATCTCTCGCCGTATCTGCGCTGGTATGCCCAGGCCGGCACGCCGCAGCTGCAGGCACGCGGCGAATACGATGCGGCGCAGCGCTGCTACCGGCTTGATCTGCAGCAACACACGCCGGCAACGCCGGGACAGCCGCACAAGCAGGCGCTGCCGATTCCGCTGCGCCTGGCCTTGCTCGGCGACGACGGCAAGGCCTTGCCCTTGCGTCTGCACGACTCGGCCGATGCGCCGGGCGAACGCGTGCTGGAATTCGACAGCGACCGCGCCCGGTTCGAATTCCAGGATATCGATGCGCCCCGTGTGGCGTCGCTGTTGCGCGGCTTTTCCGCGCCGGTGCGCCTGGACGCAGGCCTGGGTGCGGCCGATCTGGCTTTCCTGCTGCGTTTCGAAAGCGACGGATTCAATCGCTGGGAAGCCGCGCAGCAGCTGGCCAGGCTGGCCTTCGCCGGCTGCCTCGCGGGCGCGCCCGTGGTGCCCGAGCTGGGCACCTGGTGCGACACCCTGGCGGAACTGTTCCCGCAGGCGGCGCTCGATCCGGCGTTGCTGGCCGAACTGCTGACGCCGCCGGAACTGAACGATCTGGCGCAGTCCTGCGATCCGCTGGATCCGGCCGCTGCGCATACAGCACGCGAAGCACTGGAGCAGGCCTTGGCTCAGCGCCTGGGCGCGAACGCACTGCGCGCGCGCCATGCGCAGCTGCTGCAGGCCGAGCGTGGCGATCTCGACGGTGCTGCGCGCGCGCGCCGACGCCTGCTCAACCGCTGCCTGCGGCTATGGCTGCGCGTGGAGCCGATTGCCGCCGCGGCCATGGCAGCGCAGCGCTATGCCGAAGCACCGGCCATGACCGAACGCCTGGCCTGCCTGGCAGCACTGCTCGCGGCCGGCGCCGAGCAGGCGCAGCCGGCCCTGGACGATTTCGCCTGCCGCTACGATGCCGACCCGGTCACGCTGGACAAATGGTTCGTGCTGCAGGCCCAGGCGCCGCGCAGCGATACGGTAGAGCGCGTCGCCGCACTGATGGCGCATCCGCGTTTCAGCCTGCGCAATCCGAACCGTGTCTCGGCACTGCTGCAGAACTTTGCCGTGCGCAATCTGCCGGCATTTCATCGTCCGGATGGTGCGGGTTATGTCCTGATTGAACAGGCATTGGCCCAGATCGACGCACTCAACCCGACCACAGCGGCCCGCCTGGCCACGGCGCTGAAAGACTGGGCGCGACTGGAACCCGCCCGGCGCCGTCTGCTGCAGGCGAGTCTGCAGCGCCTGGTCCGGCGCGACAGCTCGCAGGATCTGGCCGACATACTGCGCAGGACGCTGGGTTGAACCTGCGCCGTGGCGGCCAGATATAAGCTCCGTGTATCAACAGAAGTTAACGGCGGCAGCGCTACACTGCCGCCGACGACTGCCATGAGGTGATTGCCATGCGCCGCGCCCTGATCGCTTTGACCGCTGCCCTCGCTCTTGCCGGCTGCGCCAGTACCAGCTACTACCGGGACGGCTCGGCCGATTATTACTATGAGCGCGATTACGCGCCGTCCAGCTACGGCTATCTGAGCTACGGCTATGGCAGCGGCTTCGGTGGCTACGGTTTCTACGATCCGTTCTGGGCGCCGCATGGCTTCTATGGCGGCTGGTCACCGTACGGATACGGCTCCTACTACGCCGGCTGGAATTACTCGCCCTGGTACGACGTCTGGTGGGGCGGCAATTTCTACGACTGGTCGCACTGGCAGCGTCAGCAGGAAGCACGCAACCGCGTCGCCAACGTGCGTGGCGAAAACGCCGCGATCGCTGCCATGCGGCGCGAAATGCCGCCCGGCAGCCGCGATTCGGCGGCTGCCCTGGCTGGTCCGGGGCGTCTGGCCGCTCCCCTCAACAGCGACGGCGGGCGCCTGCGCGGTCCCAACCGTTGGGGCGGCGCTGACGAAACGCGGCAGCTTAGGACAGACGCTGTCGATCCTTACTACGGCGTGCCGCGCCAGCGCCGCGGCGAATCGGCGCCGATGCGCGAAAGCCAGTGGCGCCAGGGCGAACGGCCGCAGCGCTTCCAGCCCGGCGTGAACGGCGCCGGCATTCCCGAACGCGATAGCCGTCCCATCCGTACCGGACCCGCGTTCCGCGATGCGCAATTCGGTGGACAGGCGCCTGGCCGTGCGCCGACGTCGGGCCGCGCGCCGGCGCCGGTGCGGGAATTTGCTCCCCAGCCGATACGCAGCGCACCCAGCGCCCCCTCGTTCGATCGCGCGCCCAGCTTCAGTCCGCGTTCGGTGCCGAGCAGTGCGCCGGTACGCGATGGTGGTGGTGGCCGCAGCGAACAACGCCGCTGAGCGACGGCGAAGCCCTGCAGCAGGCAGGGCTTCGCCGGTATGGCCGCCAAGGCCAGATCCGGCGAAAAAAAGACGCAAAAAAAAGGCCTCAAAACATGAGGCCTTGTGCAAGTCCGCGCGGGTCGGGCGCGGAGGAGAGAGACGGTTCAGGCGCTAAGGCGGCCCAGTGCTTCAGTGAGGCAGGCGATACGCGAAGCCAGCGGCGCTACCAGCGGCTCGGCTTCGTTCGATGCACGCTGGCCGCGGATCGAGGCGATGGCCAGTTTCAGCTTGCCCACTTCGATCAGCAAATCGGCGCGCATGAACAGCGGATTCACTTTGAGGGTGGATTCGGTGATGGCGTTCATCTGGTTTTCCCCTGTTTTTCGCTGCGCAATCTGTGATGCAGTTCGCGTGCCAACGTCGGGAATCTGCAGGTTTGATCACGGTTGACACGAAAAAACCAGGAGGTGACGCGGTGTGTCGTTTACTGACCGTGACTGCAATCTGCCACTACTGGAAAATTGTTCGATCTGTTTCACGGTTTGCTAATGCTGGCCAGGGCTACTCTGTCCGGGCCAAAACAAAACGCCGCAGTGCTTGCGCATCTGCGGCGTTTCCCGGTTACTGGCGCCCGGCACACGGTCCTCTTGGATTCCCCCTGTTCCTAAGACCGCCGGGCGCCAGCCTCTATCCCCCTGAGAATAGATACCTCGCCGCAGCTGTCCTTGGTGCGTCCTCCCACCGACGCAGAGCCGGCCCCTGAATTCCGACTATCGACGTGCTCGCAAACGCCGTGCGTCGGTGGGAGTGCGAAAAGGGTAATGCAGGGGGCGTGCCAACCCTGCGCCGTAGTTCGATTCTGAGCCGGCGGCCGTGTTGTTTTCTGCGCCGCGGCGCAGCAGCCGCTAGAATCCGGCCTGTTTCCCCCGCCTCCAGACTTCAGCTGCCGCCATGGATTTCAGCGTTTCCTACGATGTCATCGTGATCGGCGGTGGCCATGCCGGCACCGAAGCGGCCCTGGCCGCTGCCCGCTGCGGCGCGCGCACCCTGCTGCTCAGCCACAACATCGACACGATCGGCCAGATGAGCTGCAACCCGGCCATCGGCGGCATCGGCAAGGGGCATCTGGTCAAGGAAATCGACGCGCTGGGCGGTGTCATGGCCCGCGCCGCCGACAGCGCCGGCATCCAGTGGCGAGTACTCAATGCATCCAAAGGTGCTGCCGTACGGGCGACGCGCTGCCAGGCCGACCGTGCCCTGTACAAGGCGGCGATTCGCCGCTTTGTGGAAAACCAGCCAAACCTGAACCTGTTCCAGCAGGCTGTGGACGACCTGATTGTCGAAGGCTCGCGCGTGGTCGGCGTAGTCACCCAGATGGGCCTGCGCTTCCGCGCTGCCTGCGTGGTGCTGACGGCCGGCACCTTTCTGGCCGGCAAGATCCATATCGGTTTCGCCAACTATGCCGGCGGCCGCGCCGGCGATCCGCCGGCCACCACCCTGGCCCTGCGCCTGCGCGAATTCGCCCTCGGTGCCGACCGCCTCAAGACCGGCACGCCGCCGCGCATCGACGGCCGCAGCATCGACTACAGCGGCCTGCAGCCGCAGCCCGGCGACGATCCGATGCCGGTGATGTCGTTCCTCGGCAGCGTCGCGGAGCATCCGCGCCAGGTGCCGTGCTGGATCACTCACACCAGCGAGCGCACCCACGACATCATCCGCGGCGCGCTCGACCGCTCGCCGCTGTATACGGGCAAGATCGAAGGCGTCGGGCCGCGCTACTGCCCGTCGATCGAAGACAAGGTCGTACGCTTCGCCGACAAGGACGCGCACCAGATCTTCATCGAACCCGAAGGACTGGAAACCGTGGAAATCTATCCGAATGGAATTTCCACCTCGCTGCCGTTCGACGTGCAGCTGGAGCTGGTGCGTTCGATCAAGGGTTTCGAACAGGCGCATATCGTGCGTCCCGGCTATGCGATCGAATACGACTATTTCGATCCGCGCGGGCTCAAGGCCTCGCTGGAAACCAAGGCGCTGGACGGCCTGTATTTCGCTGGCCAGATCAACGGCACCACCGGCTACGAGGAAGCCGCCGCGCAGGGGCTGCTGGCCGGCCTGAATGCCGCGCGCGCGGCGCAGGGCCAGCCGGCCTGGACGCCACGCCGCGACGAGGCCTATCTCGGCGTGCTGGTGGACGACCTGATCACCAACGGCACCACCGAGCCCTATCGCATGTTCACCTCGCGCGCCGAGTACCGCCTGCAGCTGCGCGAAGACAATGCCGATCTGCGCCTGACCGAACAGGGCTACGCGCTGGGCTGTGTCGACCGGGCGCGCTACGAAGCGCTCTGCGCCAAACGTGCTGCCGTCGAGGCTGAGACCGCGCGTCTCGCAGCGATCTGGGCGGCGCCGGGCAATGCGCTGGGGCGGGCCGTCGAGTCGACGCTCGGCGTCGCCTTGTCGCGGGAATCCAGTGCGCTAGACCTGCTGCGCCGGCCCGAGCTGGACTACCGCAAGCTGGCCGTCGTCGACGGCATAGGCCCGGGCGTCAGCGACACGGCCGTGGCCGAACAGGTGGAGATCGGCGTCAAGTACGCCGGCTATCTGCAGCGCCAGCGCGACGAGATTGAGCGCCAGCGCCGCCACGAAGACACGGCCATTCCGCCGGGTTTCGACTACGCGCTGGTCGGCGGCCTGTCGGCCGAGGTGGCGCAGAAGCTGACGCGTTCGCTACCGCAGACCATAGGCCAGGCCAGCCGCATCGCCGGCGTGACGCCGGCGGCGATTTCATTGCTGCTGGTGCACCTGAAGCGCCGCGCAGCCTAGGCCGCGCGGTACCGGTTCATACGCTGTCGCGGGCGTGCAGGTGGAGTTCCGCTTTGTCCGTGGCGCTGCGTTTGTTTCATTTTCGTTTGTATACAACATGCAGGCCATGGCGTGGGCGTCACGCTGTAGGCCACGAACGTCATGATCGCGGCACGCCAGTCGCTCAGCCAGGCGCGGCGCTGGTCTGCACGGCGCTCAGAAGCGGTAGCCCAGGGCGATGCCGTAGGCCAGCGGGTCGATATGGACCGTGCCGACCTTGGTGCCGTTGACGCGGGCCTGCGTGTCGATGTCCATCCAGCGCAGATCGACGGCGAACAGCCATTTGTCGTTGATCGCGAAATCCACGCCGGCCTGTGCGGCGGCACCCCAGGACTTGCTCAGGCTCAGTTGCGTGCCGGCCAGCGGGCCGCTCTCGTGCACGTCGAAGAACGCGGTGTAGTTCAGGCCTATGCCGACGAAGGGCGAAATGCGGCTGTTGCGCGCGAAGTGATATTTCAGCGACAGCGTCGGCGGCAGGTGCGACACCTCGGCAGCGCGCACGCCATTAAGACGTACCTCGTGCTTGAACGGCGTTGCAGCGAGCAGTTCCACTCCCCACTTCTCGCCGAGGAAATACTCCAGCGAGAAGGTCGGCCGCCAGTCGCCGGACACATCGGCCTGCAGCGCACCGTTGGCCAGGCGGCCGTTGTCCGAGCGCGGCGAGACCTGGTGTGCGCCGACCTTGAAGACAAAGTCCTGTGCCATTGCGCTGCCGCTTGCGCCGAGCAGGGCGAGGGTGGCAAACATCGCTTGAATACGCATCGTCGATCGCCTGTATCGTGGAAAAAGGTGGATACATCCTCGCAGCGCCGCGCGTACGCGCCCTTGATCTGAATCAAACCGGCAACCGCCGGCAGCAAATGCGGGCAAAGCGAGGCGGTGATGCCGATTTACTGCGCAGCAGGCGACCCAAGCGACGCCAAAGGCACTAAAATTCCGGCCCCGGCGCGCAGCGGGAGTCTGCCGCCGCTGTCCAAACAGGAAGACCAGGTTTCATGCTCACGATCGAACGCAAGATTGCCGAAGAAATCCTCGCCAAGCCCGCCCAGGTGCAGGCCGCCATCGAGCTGCTGGACGGCGGCGCCACCGTTCCCTTCATCGCCCGCTACCGCAAGGAAGTCACCGGCGGCCTCGACGACACCCAGCTGCGCAACCTGGAAGAGCGGCTGCGCTATCTGCGCGAACTCGAAGAACGCCGTGCGGCGATCGTGGCCAGCATCGCCGAACAGGGCAAGCTGACCGACGAACTGAAAAAGGAAATCCTGGAGGCCGATACAAAGGCAAGATTAGAAGATTTATACTTGCCCTACAAGCCCAAGCGCCGCACCAAGGCGCAGATCGCCCGGGAAGCCGGCCTGCAGCCGCTGGCCGACGGCCTGCGCGGCGATCCGACGCAAAAGCCGGAAGAAGTCGCCCTCGGCTTCATCGACGCGGAAAAAGGCGTCGCCGACATCAAGGCGGCGCTGGACGGCGCCCGCGCCATCCTGCTGGAAGAATTCTCCGAAGATGCCGCCCTGGTCGGTGAGCTGCGCAGCTGGCTGACCGAACGCGGCCAGGTCCGCGCCAAGGTGGTCGCCGGCAAGGAAAACGAAGGCGCCAAGTTCCGCGACTATTTCGACCACGCCGAACCGATCAAGGCAATTCCCTCGCATCGCATGCTGGCGCTGTTTCGCGCGCGCAACGAAGGCATCCTCGATCTGGAACTGGAGCCGACCACCGAGCCAGACCAGGGCCATCTCGAAGCCGAAGGCCGCGTCGCCGTGCATTTCGGCATCGCCCAGCGCGGCCGCCCGGCCGATGCCTGGTTGCTGGACACCTGCCGCCAGACCTGGCGCATCAAGCTGCACCTGCACCTGGCCCTGGACCTGTTCGGCAAGACGCGCGAATCGGCCGAGGACGAGGCGATCCGCGTATTCGGCGACAACCTCAAGGACCTGATGCTGGCCGCGCCGGCCGGCCCCAAGGTCGTGATGGGCCTGGACCCGGGCATACGCACCGGCTGCAAGGTCGCCGTCGTCGACGGCACCGGCAAGGTGCTCGGCACCGGCGTCATCTATCCGCACGAACCGAAAAACCAGTGGGACCAGTCGCTTGCCCAGCTGGCGGCCTGGAGCCGCCAGTACGGCGTCAACCTCGTCGCCATCGGCAACGGCACCGCCTCGCGCGAAACCGACAAGCTGGTCGGCGAACTGATGAAGAAGGCGCCGGAACTCAAGCTGGCCAAGGTCGTCGTCAGCGAAGCCGGCGCCTCGGTCTATTCGGCCTCGGAAACCGCGGCCAAGGAATTTCCCGACATGGACGTCAGCCTGCGCGGCGCGGTGTCGATCGCGCGGCGCCTGCAGGACCCGCTGGCCGAACTGGTCAAGATCGAACCCAAGGCGATCGGCGTCGGCCAGTACCAGCACGACGTCAACCAGGTGAAGCTGGCGCGGGCGCTGGATGCCCGCGTCGAAGACTGCGTCAACGCCGTCGGCGTGGACGTGAACACGGCTTCGGCGCCGCTGCTTGCGCGCGTGGCCGGGCTGAGTGCCTCGGTGGCGGAAAACGTGGTCAAGTTCCGCGACGCCAATGGCGCATTCCGTACACGTGAACAACTGAAGAAAGTACCGCGCCTGGGCGACAAGGCCTACGAACAGTGCGCCGGCTTCCTGCGCATCGCCGCCGGCGACAACCCGCTGGATGCATCTACCGTGCATCCCGAGGCCTATCCCGTCGTCGAGCGCATCATCAAGGCCTGCGGCCGCGAGGTGAAGCAGATCATCGGCGACGGCGCGTTCCTGAAAACCCTGCGTGCCGAGCAGTTCACCGACGACACCTTCGGCCTGCCCACGGTCAAGGACATCCTCAAGGAACTGGAAAAGCCCGGCCGCGACCCGCGTCCCGAGTTCGTCACCGCGGCGTTTGCCGAAGGCGTGGAAGACCTGAAGGACCTCAAGCCCGGCATGGTGCTGGAAGGCCGCGTCTCCAACGTCGCCGCGTTCGGTGCCTTCGTCGACATCGGCGTGCACCAGGACGGACTGGTACACGTTTCCGCCTTGTCCACCAAGTTCGTGAAAGACCCGCGCGAAGTGGTCAAGGCCGGCGACGTGGTCAAGGTCAAGGTGCTGGAAGTGGACCTGCCGCGCAAGCGCATCGCCCTGACCATGCGTCTGGACGATCCGATCGGCGAAGCCGCGAAGCCGGGCGCCCCGGCGGCACCCGGTGGTGGCAATCGGCCGGATTCCCGCGGCCCGCGCCGCGACAACGCGCCGCGCAATGCCGGTCCCAAGCCCGGCGGTGCGCCGCCGCCGTCGAACAACGCGTTTGCCGACGCGTTCGCGAAAGCCAAGCGGAACTGACGGGTTCCGGCGGCGCGGCGCATTTCCGCCGTGCCGCCGGCATTCCCCTGCAACCCTCCAACGACGGACCCGCCCATGCGTTTTGAAGGCACCGACCGCTACGTCGCCACCGACGAACTGAAGCTCGCCGTGAATGCGGCCATCGCCCTGCAGCGGCCGTTGCTGATCAAGGGCGAGCCGGGCACCGGCAAGACCCTGCTGGCTGAGGAAGTGGCGCGCGCCCTGGGCGCGCCGCTGATCGAGTGGCATATCAAATCCACCACCAAGGCCCAGCACGGCCTGTACGAATACGATGCGGTGGCGCGCCTGCGCGATTCGCAGCTGGGTGAGTCGCGCGCGACCGACATCGCCAACTACATCGTGCCGGGCAAGCTGTGGCAGGCGTTCAAGAGCGAAACCCGCGCCGTGGTGCTGATCGACGAGATCGACAAGGCCGACATCGAATTCCCCAACGATCTGCTGCGCGAGCTGGATCGCATGGATTTCCATGTCTACGAAACCGGCCAGACCGTCAGCGCGACGCACCGGCCCATCGTGATGATCACGTCGAACAACGAGAAGGAGCTGCCCGACGCATTCCTGCGCCGCTGCTTCTTCCACTACATCCGCTTTCCCGATGCAGACACGCTCGCGGCGATCGTGGAAGTGCACTTTCCAGGCCTGAAGCGCGAATTGCTGCACGAGGCGCTGAGCGCCTTCCTCAGCCTGCGCGAAACGCCGGGCCTGAAGAAGAAGCCCACCACGTCAGAGCTGCTGGACTGGCTCAAGCTGCTGCTGGCCGAAGACCTGGCCGTGGAGACGCTGCGCGAGCGCAACGCGAAAAAGTCGATTCCGCCGCTGTACGGCGCACTGTTGAAAAACGAAGCCGATGTTCAACTGTTCGAACGCATTGCGTTCATGGCGCGCCGCGGCAGCAGCTGACAAAACAACGGCGCGCCGGACCTGCCGGCGCGCCGTGGTCGTTGCCCGATGATTACTTCGGCGTCTTCTTCGAAATGACGTCGTATTTCGCCACGGCGCGGTCGTACAGCGTCTTGGCTTCGGCATCGGCCAGCACGCTGACCGTACCGCCGTCCTTCTTGGTCTTGAGCACCAGCGTGCCGGCTTCGTCCCAGCCCGCACGGGTGACCGCATTGGGCCGTTCCGCCATGGCCGGCACGCGTTCGAAGAACACGGCGAAGGGCTTGCCGTCGCGGTAGGCGTAGAAATAGTTGTTGCGGCCCTTGTCACCGAAATCGATGATTTCGCGGATGTAGCGCAGGCCGTTCTTGTCGAAGAAGCCGTCCCAGGCCGTGGTGCTGGCTTCGTCTTCGCTGGCGCCTTCGGCGCGCTTCATGCCGCCGACCGCACGCTGCAGGCCGGCGTATTCGGTTTCCACTTTCTCCGACGGCGTCGGTTCCGGCGTCAGCACCACATCGACCTTGGCCGCCGAGCCCTTGGTCAGCACCGGGTACTGGCGCGGCGCGACGTAGTTGCGTTCGCCGTCCTTGACGGTGACGTTCAGCACATACAGATGATTCGGATCGATCTTGCCCGGCTCGAACGAGAGCGAGAACTGTGCCGGCAGCTGGCCCGGATTGGTCGTGCTCTGGGCGATGATCGCCTCGGGCTTGACGCTGACATCGGCCAGGGCGAGCTTCAGCTCCGTGCCTGCACCGACCGGAGCCGGCACTTTCAGCGAGACCGAGCCCGTTACCGCGGTCGGCGCCGGCGCCTGCGCCGTCGTCTTGGGCTGGTTGGCCGAATTGTTGGACTGTCCGCAGGCCGCAAGGGCCAGGCTGGCGATCAGCAGGGGAAGGGCAAGCTTCTGCACGATGGGTCTCCGCAAACGTAGAATCGTGGCCGGCGCCGTTGCGTCGGCATAAAGACCGCGCAGCCTAGCGGCTTTGGCCGCCGCTGTCGCGAATCCGAAGGTCGAATCATGCCACCAACCGTGTTGCGTAAGCGTTTAACCGGCTCCGCCCGGGTATGCAGAAATGTCCTACTCGCGCGGCCCCTGGATGTAGGTCACCAGCCTGACCTTTTGGCTAGAGCGATTTCCCTGCGATGCTGATCCGTTTCTTCCTGTGGCTGCGCAGCCAGGGCCTCAAGCCTGGCCTGAACGAATTGCTGGCCCTGCTGCAGGCGCTGCGCGCGGGTTTCGCACGCCTGTCGCTGGACGAATTCCATGTGCTGGCACGTATTTGCCTGATCAAGGACGAAACCCAGTTCGACCGCTACGACCGCGCCTTCGCCGGTTTTTTCAACGGCGTCGCCGGTGCCGCCGACCAGCTCTACGGCGCCGTACCGGAAGAATGGCTGCGGCGCGAGATCGACCGCGTCTTCAGCGACGAGGAAAAAGCCGCCATCCAGGCGCTGGGCGGGTTGCAGAAATTGCTCGAAACCCTGCAGCAGCGCCTGGCCGAGCAGACCGATCGCCACCAGGGCGGTTCGCGCTGGATTGGCACGGGCGGCACCTCGCCGTTCGGCCATTCCGGCTACAACCCGGAAGGCGTACGCATCGGCGGCAAATCCACCCATCGCCGCGCGGTGAAGGTGTGGGAGCAGCGCCACTACCGCAATCTCGACGACACACGCGAACTGGGCACGCGCGACATCAAGCTGGCCCTGCGTGCGCTGCGCCGTCTCGCCCGCACCGGCGCGGAGCAGGAACTCGACCTCGACGGCACCATCACCGCCACCGCGCGCAATGCCGGCTGGCTGGATCTGAAACTGCGGCCGGAACGGCATAACGCCGTCAAGGTTCTGCTGCTGCTGGATATCGGCGGCTCGATGGACGACCACGTGCGCATCTGCGAGGAAGTGTTTTCCGCCGCGCGCACCGAGTTCAAGCACCTGCAGCATTTCTATTTCCACAATTTCATCTACGAGCGGCTATGGCGCGACAACTCGCGCCGCTGGGACGTACACCAGCCCACCCTCGACCTGCTGCACAAATATGCCGCCGACTACAAGCTGGTCATCGTCGGGGATGCGAGCATGAGCCCCTACGAGATCACCGCGCCCGGCGGCAGCATCGAGCACCACAACGCGGAAGCGGGCGCGGTCTGGCTGGGGCGGCTGACCGACGTCTATCGCCGCGCCGTCTGGCTCAACCCGGTGGAGGAATCGCGCTGGGAATGGACGCCGTCGATCGGCATCACGCGCGAACTGATGCACGACCGCATGTACCCGCTGACCCTGGCCGGCCTGAACAGGGCCGTCGATGCGCTGCGCGGCCGCTGAAAGACGGCCGCACGGATTTCACGGCGGCTTTTTGCGGATACGCAACTGATCGACAGGAAAAGTCGCTATATCGACGCCCTTGCTGCGCCGCGGCTGGCCCGGCTGCGGACCCCAGGCATGGGCGTAGATCACTTCATACGTCGCCGGCAGCAGGCCGTCGCCGCGGCGGAACGGTTCGTACGCCTGTGCCACCGCCTGCAGCCGCGACTTGCCGGTCAG
Source organism: Tahibacter aquaticus (assembly GCF_004363655.1). Taxonomy (GTDB): domain Bacteria; phylum Pseudomonadota; class Gammaproteobacteria; order Xanthomonadales; family Rhodanobacteraceae; genus Tahibacter; species Tahibacter aquaticus. The sequence continues at coordinate 116,718 of NZ_SNZH01000011.1, read as the reverse complement.
GCCGCGCTGGCGCTGCAGGTCGGCATTGGTCGCGCCGATGGCCTTGAGGTCGCGCATCAATGCGGTTGCATCCGCATAGGTCAGGGTGAAATCGTCGCCGTCGAGCACCGGATCGCGGAAACCCGCTGCCAGCAAGGCATCGCCGACACGCTGGATATCGGCGAAATGACTCACATGCGGCGTGCGGTCCACCTCGGCCCAGGCCGCGCGCAATTCGTGCAGGGTCAATGGTCCAAAGGTGGACAAGACTAGAAATCCATCCGGCCGCAGCACGCGGCGGAATTCGTCGAACAGCGCGGGCAGGTCGGCAATCCACTGTATGCACAGGTTGGAAAACAGCAGGTCGATGCTGGCATCGGCCAGCGGCAGCTGGCGTGCATCGGCGCAGACGCGGTTCAACGGCCGCAGCCAGCTGCCCTGGCGGCGCGCTTCGCGCAGCATCGGCAGGGCCAGGTCCATCGCAATCAGCTCGGCCTTGCGCCAGCGCTTGCGCAGCACGGCCGAGGCCGTGCCCGGCCCGCAGCCCAGGTCGAGCACGCGCGCCGGTGGCGTGGTCACGTACTCCAGCCGTTCCAGCAGGCGCTGTTCCACTTCGTGCTGCAGCACGGCGTGTTCGCTGTAACCGGCGGCGGCGCGGCCGAAGGCGCGGCGCACGTGATCGCGATCGAACGGCGTCATGCGGCCAGCTCCGCGGCAAATTCGGCTATCGCCTCGGCCATGGCCTGGGCGTGGCCGATAAACGGCGCATGCCCGGCGGAATACTCGCGATAACGCCCCTGCGGACTGTGTTCGGCGCCCCACTGCATCGCGGCCGGCGGAATGAGGCGGTCGCGCCGCCCGGCCAGCCACAGGCTGGGCGCAGCCAGTTGCGGCACGCACTCGCGCAGGTCGGCCGTGTCGAGAATATCCAGCCCGTCGCAGAGCACATGCAGCGCCGGCTCGCCGCGGTCGAACACATGCGCCTTCAGCTCGCGCAATTCGCTTTGCGCCTTCTCCGAGCCGTGTGCCTCCAGGGCGAGAAAACGCTCGATGGTGCGGTGATAGTCCTCGCGCAGGCCCGTGCCGAACTGGCGGAATACCTCGGCGGCGACGCCGTGCGGCCAGTCCTCGGCCAACACGAAACGCGGACTCGACGCGATCATTACCAGCCCGCGCACCGCTGCCGGCTGCAGCAATCCCGCGCGCAGGCAGACCTGTCCGCCCAGCGACCAGCCCAGCCAGATCGCGCGCGGCAACTGCGCAGCCAGGCGCTGCGCGCAATCGTCCAGCTGCAGCGGACCGCTGCGTTCGGGGCTGAGGCCATGGCCGGGCAGGTCGACCAGATGCAGGCGGAACTGCGTCGCCAGCTGCCGCGTCAACGGCGCGAAGATGCCGCTGTGCATGGCCCAGCCGTGGATCATGATCAGGTCCGGGCCCTGGCCCAGTGTTTCGATATGCATGAGTGCGCAGGTTTCGCTGTACGGAAGCCTTCGGCTTCAACGGAAGGGCGGGGTGGGGATGCTGGCTTGCCGGGTGCCCGGCCCAAGCCCATGGACCGTGCGCCATTGCTCGATCCGCGGCGCGATCGCCGGCCAGTCGTTCTTCACTACGGTTTGCGTGGCCAGGCGGCGCCACCAGCGCGGCCAGCGCTGGCCGCGCAGGATCTGCCCGCGCAGCCAGTCCTGGCAGAAGCCTTGCCATTCGCCGGCAGCGGACAGCAGGTTCCAGTGCAGTACCGGATTGACCTCGTAGAGCAGGATCTCGCGCAGTTCCGCCAGGCTGTACGGCGAGGCGGCAAGCGCGCTCGCCGTTTCTGCGTAGGCATCCGTGGATTCGGTGTCCAGATACAGCTGCGACAGCGCCGCCCACACCGGCGCACGTGCCGCCAGATCGTCCGCCGCGGCCTTCATGCGCGCACCGCGGCCAGCGAATCGAGCAGACCTTCCACCATGGCTTCCGTATGCAGCGCCGACAGCGCGATGCGCAGCCGGGCCTTGCCTGCCGCCACGGTCGGCGGCCGTATCGCCGGCACGTAGTAGCCCTGCGCTTCCAGCGCCTGCGCCAGGCGCAGCGCCGCCGTGCTGTCGCCGACCAGCAGCGGCTGTATGGCCGTGCGTGAAGGCAACAATTGCAATCCGCGGCATTCTGCACCGTGGCGCAGATGGCGGATCAGCGCTTGCAGCCGCTCGCGCCGCCACGGCTCGAAGCGCGCGATATCCAGCGCGACCCGCGTCGCTGCGGCCAGCGCCGGCGGCATCGCCGTGGTGTAGATATGCGCGCGGGCGAACTGCACCAGTCCGTCGATCAGGCTCGCGCTGCCCGCGACGAACGCACCGGCCACGCCCAATGCCTTGCCCAGCGTGGCCATCAGCACCGGCACGTCGGTCTGATCGAGCCCGGCTTCGGCCACGCTGCCGGCGCCTTCGGGGCCGAGTACGCCGAGGCCGTGGGCATCGTCGATCTGCAGCAGCGCGCCGTGTGCGCGGCACAGCGTGGCCAATTCGCGCAGCGGCGCAATGTCTCCGTCCATGCTGAACACGCCGTCGCTGGCGAGCAATGCGGCCTGCTCAGGCAGGGTCTGCAACTGGCGCTGGGCGCTGTCCACGTCGTTATGCACGTAGCGTTTCAGCGTCGCGCCGGACAGGCGCGACGCATCAATCAGGCTGGCGTGATTGAGCTTGTCCTGCACGCACAGGTCGCCGTCGCGCAGCAGCGCGCCCAGCACGCCGAGATTGGCCGCATAGCCGCTGGAAAACAGCAGTGCGCGTTCGCGCCCGGTCCAGGCAGCCAGCGCGACTTCCAGTTCCTCGTGTTCGGCCCGGTGGCCGCCGAGCAGGTGCGCTGCCGTCGCGCCCACGCCCCAGCGTTGCGCGGCCGTGCACAGCGCCTCCACCAGGCGCGGATGCTGGGCCAGGCCGAGGTAATCGTTGCTGGCAAAGCTCAGCAGGCGCCGCCCGCCGACGACGATATGCGGGCCCTGCACCTGTTCCACGCTGCGCAGGCGGCGCAGCAGGCCGGCCTCGGCGCGTTCGGCCTGGCTGTGCGCCAGGCGGGCAAGCAGGTCGGGACGGTTCATGCGCCGGGTTTCGCCGCGGCCGGGCCGCGGCGGTGCCGCTGTCAGGCGGCCAGGCCGGTGTCGGCGCAGGCTCCGCCGCAGCCGCCGTTGCCGCAGGCGGCCTCGGTTTCCATTTCCACAATATCCGCATGTACGGTAGTGCCTTGTTCCACTACCTGCAGCGGATGGATGCCCAGGCGGGCGAACAGGGCCTGGTCGTGTTCCACGTCCGGGTTGCCCGTGGTCAGCAGCTTCTCGCCGTAGAAGATCGAGTTCGCGCCGGCCAGGAAACACAGCGCCTGCAGCTCGTCGCTCATCTCGGCGCGGCCGGCGGACAGGCGCACCATCGACGTGGGCATCAGCAGGCGCGCCACCGCGATCGTGCGCACGAATTCGAACGGATCGAGCAGGGCCGTACCCGCCAGCGGCGTGCCGGCGACCTGTACCAGGCGGTTGATCGGCACCGAGGTCGGGTGTTCCGGCAGGTTGGCCAGGGTCTGCAGCAGGCCGGCGCGCTGGTCGCGCGTCTCGCCCATGCCGACAATGCCGCCGCAGCAGGTCTTCATGCCGGCTTCGCGCACGTGGTCCAGCGTATCCAGGCGGTCCTGGTATTCGCGCGTCTTGATCACGTCGCCGTAGAACTCCGGCGCCGTATCCAGGTTGTGGTTGTAGTAGTCCAGCCCGGCATCTTTCAGCTTGCGCGCCTGGCCGCCGTCGAGCATGCCCAGCGTGGCGCAGGTTTCCAGGCCCAGCGCCTTCACCGCGCCGACCATCTCGGCCACCTTGGCCACGTCGCGGTCCTTGGGCGAACGCCAGGCCGCGCCCATGCAGAAGCGCGAGGCGCCGGCCGCCTTGGCCTGGCGCGCCTTGTCGAGCACCGCGTCCAGGCTCATCAGCTTCTCGGCCTTCAGGCCGGTCGAGTAGCGCGCGGCCTGCGGGCAATAAGCACAGTCTTCGGGGCAGCCGCCGGTCTTGATCGACAGCAGGGTGGAGATCTGCACCGCGTTCGCATCGTGGTGCGTACGGTGGGTTTCCTGCGCGCGCTGCATCAGGTCGGCGAAGGGCAGGTCGAACAGGGCGCGGACTTCCGCGCGCGTCCAGTCGTGGCGTAGGGCTGTCATGGGCGAGTGCCGGCAGGCTAAATTCGGCGCGAGTGTCCGGGCCGCGGCGGAGGCTGTCAACTTGAACACGCGTTCGACAGTTGACGGCTGGCTGCGCCGCCTCAGCTTCGGCCTGCTGCCCGCCACCTGCCTGCTCTGCGGTGCGGCCGGTGCGGCACGGCGCGACCTGTGCGATCCCTGCCGCGCCGACCTGCAACCCAATCCCCGCTGCTGCCGGCGTTGCGGCCTGCCCCTGGCCATCGCCAGCGCCGAGTGCGGGCGTTGCCTCAAGCGCCCGCCGGCCTACACCGCGACCTGGGCGCCGTTCGTCTACCTGCCGCCGCTGGCCGGCCTGCTGACCCGCTTCAAGTTCAGCGGCGACCTCGCCGCCGGCCGCGTACTGGCCGAGCTGGCCCTGGCGCAGTGGCCCGCATCCGGCCTGTCCCTGCCGCAGGCGCTGATACCCGTGCCCTTGCATGTGGATCGGCTGCGCGAGCGTGGCTACAACCAGGCACTGGAACTGGCCCGTCCGCTGGCGCTCGCCCTGGGCGTAAGCCTCGTACCGCAGGGACTGCAGCGTCTGCACGCCACACCCGCGCAAAGCGGCCTGAGCGCGCTGGCGCGGCGGCGCAATCTGCGCAAGGCCTTTGCCGTGCCGGCGGGGACTGCGCTGCCGGCGCATGTCGCCCTGCTCGACGACGTGATGACCACCGGCGCCACGGCGCACGAATGTGCGCTGGCCCTGCGGCGCGCCGGCGTGCAGCGGGTCGATGTCTGGGCGGTGGCGAGGGCCCCGAAAGCGTAGGTCGCGGCAAACCGCCAGCGGCGTTCCAGTTGCTCGCTTCGCCTGTCACTGCGGGGCGGAATCCGCCCCGCTGGCGACAGCAAGACGCAACCCGTGATGACGGCCAGGGCGGCAGGAAGTCGCCAGGCCATGCAGATCGAGCGCACGAATCTGCACCGTCATATGGTCGATGAATACGCGAATGCGCGCGGGCAGCTGCTGCCGGCTGAGATAGCACAGGTAATGGCCGCGATCTGCCGGCGCATGACGCCCCAGGCAGGCGAGCAGCTGCCCGCTGCGCAGGTAGCTGCTGGCCTGGTAACCCGCCAGCTGTGCCAGTCCCTGGCCGTCCAGTGCGGCCTGCAGTACCAGGTCGGCATCGTTGAACGTGTGCCGTGCCGTGGGGTGCAGCGCGCGCGCCTGACCGTCCACGTTGAACTCCCAGGCAGACAGGCGTCCCGAACACTGGCGCAAGGCAATGCACCGGTGTGCAGGCAAATCGTCCAGTTGCTGCGGCAGGCCGTGGCGGCGTGCGTAGTCCGGCGACGCGCACAGCCAACGCTGCAGCGGAATCAGCTGCTTCGCCACGACCTGGCTGTCTTGCAGGCGGCCCTCGCGAAACGCCACGTCGACGCGGTCGGCCGCGAAATCGACCGGGCCGTCGTCCAGCACCAGCTCGGTCGCCATCTGCGGATAGCGCGCATGAAACGCGTTGAGCAACGGGGCCACCACGCGACGGCCGAAACCCACGGTGGACGCAATGCGCAGCTGTCCGCGTGGCGGGCCTTCGCGCAGGTCGCGCATCGCATCCAGTGCCTGCACGATGCGCTCCACGCCCGGATTGCAGTTGGCGTAGAACAGCTCGCCTTCGCGCGTCAGCGAGGTACTGCGCGTGGTGCGCATGAACAGCCGCGCGCCTAACTGGCTTTCCAGCTTCTGCACACTGCGGCTGACCGCGGAACGGCCTATGCCCAGCCGGTCCGCCGCCTTGGCGAAGCTGCCCTCGGCGGCCACGGTGATAAACGCCACCACGCCGGCATAGCTGGCGGAAAAGCTGGCTGCCAGGGTATCGGCGCCTTCGGGCGCGGACCGGCCCTGCGCCGAGGCCGTGTCCGGGCTGTCATGTCGCAGCGGCGGGGAATCCGCACCCGCGCCGCGCCTATCGTCGATGCGGGCCAGGCCCGCGACACTGTCGTCGTTCATGACCCATCAGACGTTCGACACCAGCCCTTTGTAACAAGGCTGGCTGCGACGAGGCCGCCGCAAACACCGGGCCACGCGATTGGTGCATCGCGCGCAACACCGTGCGTCCATGCAGACGCCTAGCGGCCGGTGCCGCGCAGACCTAGTCTGCCGTCCCGACGCGGCACACCGTGCGCCGATGCGCCGCCGCAGCGACCCGCTTTTCAGCCCGAGTGAGCCTCCCCATGACCCAGCGTCTCGACTACGCCAAGCAATCGCCGGAACTGTTCAGGAAATTCATCGAGTTCAGCACCCTGATCAAACGCGCGACCATCGAAGAATCGATCGGCGACCTCGTTTCCATCCGCGCCTCGCAACTCAACGGCTGCGCCTTCTGCCTCGATATGCACATCAAGCAGGCGACGATCCATGGCGAACGTCCGCTGCGCCTGCATCACCTTGCCGCGTGGCGCGAGTCCACCCTGTTTGCGCCGCGCGAACGTGCCGCCCTGGCCTGGACCGACGTGCTCACCCAACTGCCGCCGCACGGCGTGCCCGATGACCTCTACGAACGCGTGCGCGGCCAGTTCTCCGAGCAGGAGCTCACCGATCTCACCTACCACGTGATGGCCATCAACGCCTGGAATCGCGTCAATGTCGCCTTCGGCTGCGTGCCCGGTACGCAGGACAAGGCCTTTGGCCTGGACAAGGCCAACCTGGCCTGAGGCGCATGCCGGCCCGGCGACATTCCGGGGCCGGCAGGGACCGTGCCTTGTGCTCGCCGCGCCGGATACCGTGACGCGGGGCGGTTGCCCCGCCGCGGCGAATCGGCGACGGTTGCCGCCATGGACGACGCCCGCGACATCGTCAGCCGCCTGCAGCCGCGCCTGCACGGCATCGCCTATCGCATGCTCGGCTCCGTCGCCGAAGCCGAAGACGTCGTGCAGGACGTCTGGCTGCGCTGGCATGACAGCGACCAGAGCGCCATCGGCAACGCCGAAGCCTGGCTGGTCACCACCACGACGCGCCGCGCCATCGACCGCCTGCGCAGTGCCCAGGCGGCGCGCGAACACTATGTCGGCATCTGGTTGCCCGAACCTGTGCTCAGCGACGGTCCGGCCACGCCCGAGCAGGCGCATGCGCACAGCGGCGACATCTCCATCGCCCTGCTCACCCTGCTCGAACGCCTGTCGCCCGAAACCCGGGCGGCCTATCTCATGCGCGACGTGTTCGACGCCGACTACAGCGACCTGGCCCACACCCTGGGCAAGAGCGAAGCCGCCTGCCGCCAGATCGTCTACCGCGCCCGCAGCCAGCTGCGCGACGCCAGCCCGCGCTACCGCGCCACGCCCGAGGCGCATCGCCGCCTGATGCAACGCTTCGCCGCGGCCATGACCGACGGCGACTATTCCGCCATGAAAGCCATGCTCGCCGACAACGCCGAACTGCTCGGCGACGGCGGCGGCGTGGTGCGCAGCGTGCCCGCGCCGCTGCGCGGTGCCGAGCGCATCGCGCGCCTGTTCCAGGCCGTAACCGTGCGCCCGACCCAGGCGATGCGCATCGAACGGGTGCAGCTCAACGGTAGCTGGGGCCTGCTGCGGTATTTCGACGGCGTGCTGGAATCGGCGCAGGCCTACGAAACCGACGGCGAGCGGATCCATTGCATCCGGGTGCAGCGGAACCCGGAAAAATTGCAGCGCCTGCCGGGGGCGCCAGCGCTGAAAGCGGTCTGACGGCCATCACCGCGACCCGGCCAACGCCAGCGCATCGGCGCCTGCCGGAAAATGCAATTGTCCCGTCGTATCGTTTGCCGCCTGCCACACCGCCTGCGCCACATCGGCGGCCGTGGTGACCGCCGTCAACTGCGTCAGCGCGGCGAACACCTGCTGTGCATACGGCGCATACGCCTGCGGAATCAGTCCCTGCATGCGTTCCTGCCCGTTGCTGGTAAAGCGCGTCGTCGGCGCATAGCCGGGTTCGACCAGCTTCACCTTCACATCGAAGCCCCGCAGTTCGTGGGCCAGCGACGCGGTGAATCCTTCGACGGCGGTCTTGCTGGCGGTATAGGCGGCGACCAGCGGCATCGGCGCCAGCGTCGCGCTGGAGGTCACGTTGACGACCACGCCCGCGCGGCGCGCGCGGAACTGCGGCAGCACCGCCTGCGTCATCGCCATCACGCCGAAGGTGTTGGTGTCGAACACCTCGCGCACCGTCGTCATCGGCGTGGCCTCGAACGCGCCGAACAGGCCGATGCCGGCATTGTTGACCAGCACATCGAGCGGGCCGCAAGCCTCGACGGCGCGGGCGATGCTGTCGGGCCGGGTCACATCGAGCGCCAGCACGCGGAAGCGATCGGACAACGGCGCCGGCTCCGTCGTCGGCGTGCGCATCGTGGCGACCACCTTCCAGCCCTGGGCATGGAAATAGTGCGCGGTTTCGAGGCCATAGCCGGACGAGCAGCCGGTGATCAGTACAGTTTTCATGCAAGTTCCTGGGGTGGTTGATTCGGTGCCTACCTTAGGTGACCATGCCCGGACGATCTACGCGGAAACGTCCGAATTTCATTGGCCATCGTCCCGTCATGAGCGACCCGCTTTCCGAAGTCGTCGGCCTGCTGCGGCCGCGCGCGGTGTTTTCCAAAGGCATCAGCGGCGCCGGCCGCTGGGCGGTGCGCTATACGGAATTCGGCCAGCCGAGTTTTTGCGCGGTGCTGGAGGGCAGCTGCCTGCTCGCCGTCGACGGACACCCGCCGCTCACGCTGCAGGCCGGCGATTTCCTGCTGCTGCCGGCGACGCCGGGTTTCACCCTGTCGAGCTTCGCGCGCGCAACCCCGAAGCAGATCGACCCGAAGCAGGCGCCCGCCCCGGCCGGCGAAGTACGTCATGGCACCCAGGGCGGCGCGCCCGACGTGCGTCTGCTCGGCGGCTCCTTCCTGTTCGATTCGCCGGATTCCGGCCTGCTCGTGTCGCTGCTGCCATCCCTGCTGCATATCCGCGGCGTGGCGCAGCTGTCGCTGCTGGTGCGCTTGCTCGGCGAGGAATCCGCCGGGCAAAAGCCCGGGCGCGAATTCGTGCTGTCCCGCCTGGTGGAACTGTTGCTGGTGGAAGCGCTGCGCTCGAGCGAAGGCAGCGACGCTCCGCCCGGACTGCTCCGCGGCCTGTCGGATGCGCGGCTGGCGCCGGCATTGCAGCAGATGCATGGCCAGCTCGCGCGCAACTGGACCGTGGCACAGCTGGCGAAAACCGCGGCATTGTCCCGTTCTACCTTTTTCCAGCGTTTTTCCGGCACCGTAGGCATGGCGCCGATGCTCTACCTGCTGACCTGGCGCATGGCCGTCGCCAAGGACCTGCTGCGCCGGCAGGATCTGGCGCTGGGCCAGGTCGCCGAACGCGTCGGCTACAGCTCGGCGAGCACCTTCAGCACGGCATTCAGCCGGCACGTTGGCCAGGCGCCGGGGCGTTACGCGCGCGGGCGTTGAGGGCAGCAATCCTACTGTCGAACGTCACTTGCGGCCCGCACCCTGGCCAGAAACAATCGCCGGCTCTACCCACAAAACGGGCGCTGCGCGTTGTCCAGGCGTCGGCGACAGTTCTCACGGAACGATGACTATGCGAGTGCGAACAGTCGTGATGGTGGCGCTGGCCGGTGCGGCGCTCGTGGTGGGTGCAACGCGCGGTTTCGGTCTGTTCGGCCGCCAGGGGAGTGCCATGCCGGATATGTCTCGTACCAGCCTGAGTGCCGCGCAGATGGCATCCATCGATCGCTACATCAGCGGCGAAATGGCGCGTCAGCGCATTCCGGGGCTGGCGCTGGGCATCTATCGTCACGGTAGCGCCGTGCTGACCAAGGGCTACGGCCTGGCCAACATCGAACTCACGGTGCCGGTTTCTGCCGATACGGTGATGCAGTCGGGTTCGATCGGCAAATCCTTCACCGCCACCGCGGTGATGATGCTGGTCGAACAGGGCAAGGTCGGGCTGCACGACAGCATCCGCACCTATTTTCCCGAGGCACCCGCGAGCTGGCAGCCGATCACCGTCGCTCACCTGCTGTCGCATACCTCCGGTCTGGCCGCCCACGACAGCGAGGAACGCATCGCCGCGGGCGGTCCCTTCGATCTGCGTCGCGACTACTCCGAGGACGAACTCGTCGCGGCGATGGCCGAACTGCCGATCGATTTCGCCGCAGGCAGCGACTGGGCCTATCAAAATACCAACTACGTGCTGCTGGGCGTTCTGATCCACCGCGTGACGGGACAGTTCTTCGGCGACTATCTGCAGCAGAACATCTTTGCGCCGCTGGGCATGCGGGCCACCCGCGTGATCTCGGACCTCGATATCGTGCCGCATCGCGCCGCGGGCTATGAGATCACTGGCGGCGTGCTGCGCAATCAGCAGTGGGTATCGCCCACCTTCAACGCCACCGCGGACGGAACGCTCTACTTCACCGTGCGCGACCTCGAACACTGGGACCGCGCCCTGTATGGAAGCGCCCTGCTCAAGCCAGCGACATTGCAGCAGATGTGGACGCCATTCCCGCTCGATACCGGCGTGCCCAACGCCGAGGGCTATGGCTTCGGCTGGTTCGTCCAACAGGTCAACGGGCACCGCGTGGTTGAACACGACGGCGCCTGGCAGGGCTTCACCAGCATGCTGGCGCGCTATCTCGACGACGGCCTCACCGTGGTCGTGCTGACCAACCTCGATTCGCAACACAGCTGGCCCAACGGCATCGCCCGCGTTGTCGCCGGCATGGTCGAGCCCGCGCTGATGCCCGCGCCGCGCCAGGTCATTGCCGACGACCGCCCGCCCCTCACCCAGGCGCTGTGGAACAGGCTGCGGCCGCTGATGGCGGGCGACGCCGTAACCGTTGCGGCCGACGGCACCGGCTACGCTCCTTCTGCCGAAACGCTGCTCGGCCTGCGCCACGCCTTGCCGCCTGCCTGGGACCAGTCGCCGCCGCAACTGCTCGCACGGCAGGTCGGCGCAGACGGCACGGAGTCGACCTACCGGATCGGCCAGCCCGGCAATACCCGTCTGCTCGTCGCCGTCACCACGCCCGATGGGCGCGTGGTCGATGTGGCGATCAACCCCGATCCTGACAACCGTTGACGGATAGCCGTGCCGGTTTTCCACAACTTCCGAATGTTGCAAAGCCGCAACGCCGCTTTGTCGGACTGTGTGGTTGGCTCGCATAGGCGTCCGCGTGTGGCCGCGCCGCAGTCCTGGCCCCGCATTCCGCGCCGGCGACTGGTGCGCGAGTCCCTCCTTTGCTCCCTCCCGTCAGCGCCGTCCCTTTGACGCTGTCCGGCAGATTTGGCTGGCTTTGCAAGAAAATTATCGATAATCGATAAATTTCTAGCCGATTAGCGATAACGCTGGTATCGTTAATCGAGATACTTCTGCCAAGCCCGACGGAGGCACCCATGCCGCAAGTCCTTTCCCGTCCCAACACCCTGGCCCTGTCGCGCCGCGCCCTGCGGCTGCTCATCGCGCTCAATCTGCTGCTGGGCTTCCTCATCCTCGCGCTGCTGGTTGCCTCGCTGGTGGCCGGGGACTGGGTCATGCGCGCCCTCGGCGTACCGTCGAACGAGGGCAGCGCCGCGCTGTTCATCGGCATGCGCCTGATCATGCTGGTCGGTGTCGTCTCGGCCCCGGTCACCCATATCGCGCTGACGCGGCTGCTGGCCATCGTGCTGACGGTGAACCAGGGCGATCCGTTCGTGGCGCAAAACGCCACGCGGCTGCAGCAGATCGCCTGGGCCGTGCTGGCGCTCGAACTGCTGCGCCTGGGCGTCGGCCTCGTCGAGGCGTTAGTGTCGTCGCCGGCCATGCCGCTGGACCTCGACGGCAGCTTCTCGCCGACGCCCTGGCTCGCCGTGCTGCTGCTGTTCGTGCTGGCGCGGGTGTTCGACCACGGCACACGCCTACGCGAAGACCTGGAAGGGACGGTCTGACATGCCCATCACGGTCAATCTCGACGACGTTCTCTATGCGCGCCGCATGACGCTGACCGAGTTGTCCGAGCGCATCGGCATCACGGTTTCCAATCTCTCCATCCTGAAGACCGGCAAGGCCCGCGCCGTGCGCTTCTCCACGCTCGACGCGATCTGCGAAGCACTGCAATGCCAGCCCGGCGACCTGCTCACCTACACCCCGGGCAAAGCCGGCGAGCGAGCGTTCGACGCCGGCGACGAATCATCCGAATCCACCGAAGGCTGACGCCATGTTCATCCAGACCCTGTTCACGCCCGACCGCCTGCGTTACGACGGCGTGCGGCCGATCAACATCTACCTTTTGCGCTTTCTCTACTTCCTGATGTTTGCCTTCGTCGGCTGGGATTCGTGGTCGGCGATCATCACCCACCAGGGCCCGTGGGAGCCGCTCAGGGCAGTCGCATTCTGCGTCTGGGCGACCTACGCCACCTTGTCGGTACTGGGCCTGCTGCAACCGCTGCGCCTGCTGCCCATCGTGGTGTTCATGATCGGCTACAAACTGCTGTGGCTGGCCGTGGTCGCCCTGCCGCTATGGCGCGCCGGCACCTTGGCCGGCTCGCCGGCCGAACCCATGGCCATGGTGTTCCTGTGGATTCCGCTGGCGATGATCGCCGTGCCCTGGGGCTATGTTTTTCGCACCTTCGTTCTGCCACGCCGGCCGCTGGCCGCTTGACCCGGCATCGGACGCCCGGCACTGCCCCGCACAGCGTGCACCGGGCAGCCTGGCCTGCCCGCTGCACGCTTGGGCGCATGTACGCACCCAAGCGCGGCATCGAACGAAATGCCTTCGCCGGTTCGACGGTCCTGGCGTGTCGCGCACGACGCGATTGCCGGCTCACTCCATTCCAGGAAAACCGATGACACTCATCACCCTCTTCACCGCCATCGCACTGGCGGCGGGCAGCCCGGCCGAGAACGCCGATCCCAAGACCATCGAGGCCGTCAAGGCCACCTGCTTCGACTACATCGACGGCCAGCTGGAAGCCAACCCCGACCGCGTCGCCCGTTCGCTGCATCCCGACCTGGCCAAGCGCGCCGTGATCGGCGACACGCCGTACGAACGCTTCGGCCTGCGCCGCATGAGCAAGGAAGAACTGGTCGGCCTGACCAAGCAAGGCGCGCTGAAAACCCCGGCCGATCAATGGAACCGCACCTGCACCATCCTCGACATCACCGGCAACGCCGCCTCGGTGCGCCTGGAGACACCGTGGTTTGTCGACTATTTCCATATGGGAAATTTTGGCGACAAGTGGCTGATCGTGAATGCGCTGTGGTATAGCAAGCCGAAAGCCCCGTAAATGCCGAATCGGCGACAAAGGCCATCGCACGCAGGCTGGAGCGCGACGATCGCCGCAAAGACTTGCCGGGTGGCGCGACACCGCCCCCTCGGTAAGCGAGCGGCCGGCCGCGGGTAGCAAGCAACGCCGCCCGCCCGGTTTCAGCGGGCCCACTCCATCAGCCGCCCGACCAGACACCCATTTCTCAACACCAGATGCCCGCCTTCATCGCCGATGTTGTAGCGATGCAGCCTGTCGCCGGGTTTCATGCCTGCCTTCAAATCCAGCCAAGCCGCATTGGCGAAGCCGAACGGCCGCTGGGGAACACCGGTCGCCCCCTTGAGCTGCTGCAGCGATTCGGCTTCGGCCTCGGCTACCGATTGCGCTGGACCGATGAAGGGCGCGCCGATGGTCAGCGGTGTGCATTCGGTATCGCCGGCACCGGTAGAGGCGAGCGGGGCTGCTTGCTCCGCCCTGGCGAACGATGCGGCGCCCAAGGCGGCAGCCAGTGCGCAGGTAGCGAGGTGGAACCTTCTCATCCAGTGTCCTGGCCGGCGGAACGCTGCCGAGGCTAGCACGGCTGCCGTATACGCATAGGCGGTCATGCGCAGCGCGACCGCCGTGCAGACGGTCGTACACTGTGCTGTCGCCACTACCACTGCCATCGTCGCCATGCCGATATTTGTCCACATTGCAGACTCTCGCGACGCCGCATCGATACGCCGCAATGGCCTGAAACTGGCATCGCCACCCGTGCAGGCACCACGTGCCTACGGCGTGTTCGCCCTGCCGGTAGTGCCGAACTTCGTCGTTTCGCACCAGTGGCTGCGCGAAATCAAACACGGCCGCTTCCGCACTGCCATCGGCGTATATTTCAAGGTGGGCGGCAACGAGCCGGTCTGGGCGGGCCACTACAACGACGACAAGCACTGCATCACGGCCGACCAGGCTGCGGCACAGCTGCGCGAGCAGGGTTTGCTCGGCTACGAAGTCATCCTGCCGCGGCGTGTCCCGGCCGGCGACATCCAGGCAGTACGCCAATTGCCACAACATATCGGCTGGCGACATTTTCCCGATGCGCATGAGCGCACACCCTGCGGCTGCTGTTACTGCCAGCGCGGCAAGCGCGGTGCACGGCGCTTGCGGGCGGCGTTCGACCTGCGTACCCGCTCTCCCTTCCTCGCGCTGGCTGGCGACTTCAGCCGCGACGCCGGCGACGACTGAGGCCACGCACTGACGGTTACCCGTACCACGCAACACGGCATCGTCAGCACCACCATCACCTCATTCACCGCGTCGCCTGTTGCAGGCAATCGGCTCGAAGCGGGCGACGTGCCGATGAATCGGCGCCTGCGTGTCAGGGCCGCGCCGCTGTCGAACACGACACGTGCGCTTGCGCAGCAGCCTGCGTATCGGCGCCATCGCCTGTGCCGTTGATGCACGCCAGCGTGGCATTCGTATCCCGCAAACCGCAGCCTGTCCCATCGGGGTGGCGAGCATGCGGGCAATTGCGTTGACTCGCCTGGCCGGCAACTGCGTCCTGCGCCGTTCCGTCGGCAAGTCCATTCGGCGGCCCGAACCGCTGACACGCCGCACCCCATAAGGAAATTGCCATGAAAAAGATCCCGCTTTCGCTCGCGTTTGCCGCCTCCGCGACGCTGTTTGCACTGACACCCGTGCCGGCTCGCGCTGCTCAATGCGCGGCGGAGTATCACGACTTCGAGACGGCGGTCGAGACAGCGGAACACGTTTGTTTCGTCGCTCCACACCTCTGCGATTACGCACGGCAGATCGTCATCGAAAAAGGCGATGCGTACCGCGAATGCATGGCGCGGGAGCACGGCCTTCCGGTGTCCTGACGGGCGCACGGAAAGAGCCGCCAGCGCGGCGGCTCTTTCTCCCTTGCCGTGAATGCCATGCACCGCATCGCTACGTCATCTATCGCGAAGCGAGGACAGCGCTAGGGCGAGCCTGCGGACTTGCCGTCTACCCACCGCGCCGCCAATCCTTTGCGATAGCTCCGGCTGACGCGCACTTCCGCCGAGTTGGTCATTTCCAGCATCGCATCGCCGTTAGCAATCGGTTTCAGCGAACGAATGCGGGCGAGGGCAACAATGGCACCGCGATGGATGCGTACGAACCGCTCGCCATCCACCTGCCGCTCCAGCGCACTGAGCGATTCGCGCACCAGATGGCTGGCACCGCCGACATGCAGTGCAACGTAGTTGCCCTGCGCTTCGATCCAATCGATGTCGGCGACGTTGATCAAGTGGGTGCGGCCACGGTGCTTGACCGGTATCTGTGCAAGGTGTGGCGATGGCGCTGCGGTGCCGGCCATCGTTTGCACGTTATCGAGCCGGCGCGCGTGCAGTCCAGCCACAAACGCCAGCAGCGCGAACACGAGCAGCAAGCCATTCGCCGTGTATTCCTCGCGCAGCTCGATCAGCGTCGGCAGCCAGCGGCCGTGGAAGACCCAGGCCGCGAGGAAGCACGACAGCAGAATCAGCCACAGCGTAAGGCCGACGGTGGCGCCGGCATGAATCAGGCCGTGGCGCCAGCGCGCGGGACCGAGCACAGGAAAGCGGTGCGTCAACTGGAACACCCAGGGCGTTACCGAGGCGCCCAACAGCGATGCCGCCAGAATGCGCAAGGCTTCGTCGCCGGCCGCCAGCGAGTGGCCGGCCTGGCTGGCACGCAGAATATTGCCGGGCTCCAGCACCAGCAGGAACGCGGCCCAGTACAGCAGGCCGATCACGCCTTGGCGCAGCCACGCCGGAAGAGCGCGCGTCGGGCCGGCGGCGTGCGGTAGCGCGGTTCGCATCATGGTTCGAGTCTGGCAAGCACCTTTCGCTTCGTCCATAGGGCGAATGACAGGGCTTTGGGGCGAACCGCTCCGCTTCGGGTGTGAACCGGTCTGGCCTTCCCGCCGTTCGCCATCAATGCTTTACGGCGAGGTTTCGACGGAGATGACGGTGAAGGCAATACATGTAATGGCCGCGATGGCGGCCGCAGTTTTCCTGTTTGGTAGCGGCCTGGCCGTGGCGAAACCGGTGTTGACGCAAAGCGGCAGCGTGGTCGGTGTGCGCGAAGGTGGCGTCACCGCGTACAAGGGCATTCCGTTCGCCGCGTCGCCCGTTGGCGCGCTGCGCTGGATGCCGCCGCAGCCGCCGCTGGCCTGGGAAGGCGTGCGCAAGGCAACTGCATTTGCGCCGGCCTGCCTGCAAACCGGCGTGTCGATGCCGGGCGAAACACCGCCCGTGGTGAGTGAAGACTGCCTGGCATTGAATATCTGGACACCGACCCCGCGCGCCGGCCAGCGCCTGCCCGTGCTGGTCTGGATTCATGGCGGCGGCTATACCAATGGTTCCGCGGCCATGCCGCTGTACTGGGGCGACCGCCTGGCGCGCCGGGGCATCGTCGTCGTCAGCGTAGCGTATCGGCTGGGCGTATTCGGCTTCCTGGCGCATCCGCAGCTCACGGCGGAATCGGCCCGGCACGGCTCGGGCAACTACGGCCTGATGGACCAGATGGCCGCGTTGCAATGGGTGCAAAAAAATATTGCCGCATTTGGCGGCGATCCGGCGCGGGTGACCATTGCCGGGCAATCGGCCGGTGCCATGTCGGTCAGCCTGCTGCTCGCTTCGCCGCGGGCCAAGGGTCTGTTCCACGGCGCGATCGGGCAAAGCGGCGGCGTGTTCGAACCGGAGCAACTCGCGCCGTCCTACCAACTGGCGAATGCCGAACGCGATGGCGAGAAATACGCCGCGTCGGTGGGCGCAGGTTCGATACGCGAACTGCGCGCCTTGCCCGCGGCGGCGTTGCTGACGGCGGCGGCGGCGGCGCTCAGTCACCCGGTGATCGAGCCCGATGTACTGCCGCTGACGCCGTATGCGGCCTATCGCGCGCGGCAGCACAACGCTGTGCCGCTGCTGATCGGTTCCAACGCCGAGGAAGCGCGCTCGCTGGTCGATGTGAGCGCCGTGAAAGCGGCGACATTCGCGGCAGATATCGAACGCCGTTTCGGCAAGCTGCCGGCGCCCTTGCTCGCGGCCTATGCAACTGCCACCGATGCGCAGGCGCAGCAGGCCCGCCTGGATTTCGAGCGCGACCTGCGCTTTGGCTGGGATATGTGGGCCTGGGCACGCCTGCAGGCGCTGGCCGGCACGCAGCCGGTGTACTTCTACCGGTTTGCGCAGCGCCCGCCGTTTCCGGCCGGGTCGGTGTACGCAAACTGGGGCGCGGGCCATTTCGCCGAGCTGTGGTACATGTTCGATCACCTGGACCAGGCCCGCTGGCGCTGGAGCGCCGCCGACCAGCGCCTGGCGCAGCAGATGGCGAGCTACTGGGTGAACTTCGTCAAGCGCGGCGACCCGTCGGGCAAGGGACTGCCGCAGTGGCCCCGCTATGCCGGCGAGGGTGGGGCGGTCATGCAACTGGCGGCACCGCCGACCGTCGAGCGGCACGAGCCTGGCGACGGCCTGCGCGTGTTCGATCGTGTGTATGAGCAAGTGCGTGGTGCGGCGTTCTGGCAGGAATGAGCAACCGGCGCCGGTTGGCGTCCGGCCGTCGGGGCAGCGCCCGTGGGTGCGGGCTATCTTGCACGCTCCCCGGCAGGGCCGCCCGCCCGCCGCGGCCTTCCGCTTGGCGCAATACCGCCCGGAAAAACGCCACGCCCTCACTCACGCCGCCGATTCGCCGGCGTAGTGCCGCCATGCGAAAACAATGACGAACACCCGTATTCGACATCGCCGCTACAAAAGCCGCAGCCCGCACGGAACGTATTCCTCTCGCCGTCCATACGCCCATTCCATACGTAAGTGTATTTCTTAACTACAGCGTATAGTTCCATTGCATACATGTGCATCCAGTGAAAGACTCGGTCCCTGCCGCCGCCCGGTGCGCCACCCGGCCGTCACCGGGCAGCGGCATCGCGCGGGCAGCGCCCACCGCCGCCCCGGCCCCTTTCACTCGGAGAGCACCATGACCCAGAACCTTGTCGATCTCGCCTTGACCGACGACCAACTGGCCGCCGCCGAGGCGGCCATCACCCAACTGGAAACCCTGTTCGCGGGTTTCGTCTCCCTCACCCCGCAGGAACGCCGCAGCCTTACCCGCATGGGCCAGCAATCCAAGCCCTTCTGCGATGCCACGCTGCTGGCCATGGAACAGAACCCCGAACTCATCCCGCCCATTCTCGACCTGGCCGAAGGCAAGAAAGACGTGCTCACCTTCGACCAGCTGACACCCCTGTTCCGCCGCATGGAACGCCTGTCCGAACGCGCCTGGGATACCGAGGCCGCCCTGGGCAGCGACATCATGGTGCTGGCCCTGGGCGGCTACGGCGCCCTGCGCGCCGGTGGCAAGGCGCAGGGGCTCGATGCCCTGTGCAAACAGCTGTCGGTGCGCTTCGCCCGTGCGCCGCGCAAGCCCAAGAAAGCCGCCGGCGACAACGGCGGCAGCAACCCGCCCGCCACCTGACCCGCCAGCGCCTGCCGCACAGTGCCGCGCCCGTGGCAGGGGCGCGGCGCTGTGTTATTCCATTCGTTGAATAGTTCGGGCGTTTCTGATCAAAACTGTTTTGTAGCAATCAACAACGGCGTGCCAGACGCCGCAGCCAACGGGCTGCACCGTGTGGCGAACCCGCCGACGCTGCCGTGCACCGGACCCGGCGGCCGCCGGGGGGCGGCCGGCCATTCCGGCCGAAGCATTCGCCCGCAAAGCGCGGCATTCCGCCGTCAAAACGCGAAGTTCCACCCTTTCCGCGCGGAAGGCCGCGGTCGAAGCGCCGCGTTCCGCGCCAGAAGGGCGGAGCGCCACGGTCAACGCGCCGTGCTCCGCGCCCAAACGGCGGGGTTCCGCGCTCACTCCGCGGCGTTCCGCGAAAAAAGGGCGGAACGCGACCGTCAAAGCGCCGAGTTCCACGGTAAAAGCGCGGAGCACCGCAAAAAAAGCGCCGCGTTTCGGGCTTTTTGACCGAAAGCCAGGGCGCGCAGCCGGGAGCGGAAACGGGCCAATCCCTGGGCCGGGCCGCCCACCGTGGCGGCGTTTCCGCATAAACCGTCAATCGGCAAACCCCACCGACAGCGCGCCGGCTGTGCGCCGCGTTCCTACGGGCGCGCCGCCTTACGCCGGCCTTTCACCCGTCCCGCCAATGCCAGCGCTGGGCGCAGGCCGGGTTCCGGCACCAGCAGCCTTGCCTGTGCCATCGAAAACGGCGGCTGCGCGGCGGTGACAATGAAATGGTCCAGCAGCTTCACGTCGACCAGGCGCAGTGCCGCCTGCAGTTCGTGCGTCAGCGCGATATCCGCATCCGACGGCTCCGCGTCACCCGAGGGATGGTTGTGGGCCAGGATGCCGGCCCAGGCATTGGCCGCCAACGCGGACTTCACCACTTCGCGCGGATAAACCATCACGCGGTCCAGGGTGCCGTGGGCGAGTTCGCGGAATTCGAGGAGGTGGAGTTTGGGGTTGAGCCAGGCGACGGCGAGGACTTCGTGGCTCAGCGGCGAAAGACGAATTCGGAACCACTCTGCTGCGAGGTGCGAGCTAGCCAAGGCTGGGCCAGGTTTTCTCGCCTGAGCTTCCAGAATGTCCAACGCACGGGCAAGTGTTGTTCTTGATCCTACGTCCGAAAATTCTGTCAGGTAGCGAAAGTCCATGGCGGCTGCAGATCAGTGGCGGTATGCCATTTGAGCGCGGGACAACATTGGGTTCCAGAGACGATAGTTTCAGTTCGTCGGAGAATAGAAACCGCAGCCGGCAGCCCAGCCAATAAAAGATCCTCAGCAGTACATCGAGTATTGAGAGTTCCGCAAAGCACTTCGCGCCGGCGCATGTGTGATACACATCGTCTGTTGCGCCGGTATCGGCGTTTCTCTCCCAGGGCCGCTCGTATACATTGCGCGACGGCAACAAACTGCCGTAAGGTTCACAGCGCGCGCCGTCGGCTAGGGTATTTGGTGTGCTTTCGATCAACTTGCGGTTTCGATTCAGGAGGAACGGCGTGTCGAATCAGGTCCCAACCCCGTCTATTGGCCACGCACCCAATCTCGAATCGGTTGTCATCAAACTGGATCGTCCGGAATGGCAAGCGCAATCAGGATCTACTGGAGCGGGTCGCGATCCGTCCGAAACACGCGAGCCTATTCACCGCCGCCAATATGACAGCTTCCGCCGCAGTGTTAGGGACCACCTTGATCGACTTGACGACCTCCGCGTGCCGGAATACGTGGTTGAACCGGATAGCTATCCAAGCGCGAGTGGGTGGACTTTTTTTCTCGACGGTACGCGTGGCGCGGGAAAATCAACCTTTCTCCGCCATCTCAAAGAGGTTTTCGAGAAAAAGAAAGAAGCAAAATTTCGAATGCGCTTCTTGCCGCTTATTGACCCGAGTCGGATCGAGCACAGCGAAATCCCGCTTCTTGTCATACTGCGGCAAATTGCCAAATGCGTAGATAAGCAGTTGGAAGTGCAAGGCAGCCTCGACTGCGAAAAATCTCGCCAAGGCTGGCGCGAAGCTTTTAAAAACGTTGCAGGTGGCTTGGCGCTGTTCCAACAGGGACATCACGCGCTTAATGATCTTGATCCGGAGCTGTTTCTCGATTGGGGATTGGAGCGCGCTGGAGATAGTCTCGATTTACGCAAGAAGTTGCACAAATTGTTCGACCTTGCCTGCGAAATTTTGAAAGTCGATGCATTGATGCTGGCTTTCGATGACGCGGACACACACGCAGGCCACGCGGTGGGTCTGCTTGAATGCATACGTAAGTATCTAGATATGCCGCGCATGATGGTAGTAGTTGCTGGTGACATGGAACTCTATGCTTTGCTAGTCCGACGTCATTTCGCGAAAACCATCGGCGGCAGGGTCATATTCGGCAATGCAAATACAGAAAACATAGCGCACAAAGGACGGTCTGACCAATATCTACGCATGATCGACCAGCTTGAAGAGCAATACCTTCTAAAACTGTTTCCTACGCATCGGCGCGCTTCGCTAGCGCCGCTCTGGAACACGATGGATGAGTCGACGAACACGTATAGGTACGAGTTTTCTTGGGACAACGCGAAATGCGATGTTCGCGAGCAAATCGATCAACTGATCCGCTCGGCATTACGCATTCGTACCAAATCTGATGTTGCTTTGTTTCGCGTCTACTTGTTGAAGCAGCCGTTGCGATCCGTTATTGATCTGATGGCGCACTGTGCGCCTCATCTTGAATGGCCCAACTGCGACTCGGGCCGAACCGACCCTGGCGAGCTGTTCAACGCTTTCTGCGCCGCAATGCGGGGGTTGACGCTGACGAGTCTCTACAAGCTGCGTATTGATACCGACGCGTTGTCCGAGCGCAGCTCGCCGGAGCTCTGTCGCGCGGTGTTCGATCTCACGCGTGGTGGCGACGATGTAGATACGGCGCCTTATCTGTCGCCGACCTCGGACGATGAGGACATTCGCAACTGTTCAGCCGCCCTTGCCGCCGAAGTTGCACGATTCTGCTATGGTCAACCGGGCGCGATGCTGCGTTATCTCTGTCGCGGCCCACTTAACGTCCTACTCTATGTTTTGACGCGCGATGGCGGTGGTTATAACGAACAATCCGATCTCGGACGGCAGCGCTTTCGACAGTACCTCGGCATAGGTCGTGACGAATATGCGCTGGATTGGGGGCGCCGCGCCACAGGCCAAATAGCATCGCATTACTCGACGCCACGGTCGAAAGACGTCCAGCTTGGCACGTATTTCCTTTCTAGCAAAGATTCGGCCGCCGAATCGGCCGCGATTCAGCTGAGTCTCATAAAAATCTCTGAGAGAAAGGGGATTCGAACATATGCCTCGCTG
Organism: Tahibacter aquaticus; assembly: GCF_004363655.1. Classification (GTDB taxonomy): domain Bacteria; phylum Pseudomonadota; class Gammaproteobacteria; order Xanthomonadales; family Rhodanobacteraceae; genus Tahibacter; species Tahibacter aquaticus. The sequence goes on along the minus strand of NZ_SNZH01000011.1, from coordinate 94,506 downwards.
TTCACCCTCCTGGGATTGGTCGAGCGTTTGCTATCCGAGCAGTACAATGCCAAGAACGACAAAGCTGGGAAAGGTTTGTCGATCGAAGACATTAGACACTTACTTCGAAAGACCTATCCGACTCTGACGATTCCTGCGCCGAGCTGGGGCGCTACCGCCGAAGCCGAGATTAGGCGACGTGCGAGCAGTCGGTTAGATACCGAGGAAGAAGCCGATGATGAACTAATCGAAAAATTGCTGATACCTGTGGAGGAATGGCTGAGCGATGTCGAGTTACTAAAAAGATTTCTGGCACCATCCTCTATATTTGTCGGTAAAGTCGCGAACCGCTTACTACATAACCTCGAGAATGTTGCCGAAGCATTTGGTCCCAAGTTGGAAAAGCCCAATGTAGCGGCGGACTTGGTAGAAATGTTCGCGGTCTGTCTACTCAATGCGTTTTTTGTGGAAGAGGCTGAGCATCACTTTGTCATCGGCGCACAGACAAATGAAACTGAGCCCGTCAATCGCGGTAATCCGCGAACTAGTCCAAAACCTTTTCTAAAAAAGCTCAAGGCTACGAAGTTGTTGCCTGAGCGCTGGCCGTTGATGGCCATCGTTGCGACGTGTCCGCTAGTACTTGGTCTGCTCTACGAGCGTGCGGAGTATCGGGAGATGTTCGAGCAATTACTTCCTAAAGGTAGCTGTCGCAATAAAGCCAGCTACGATGGTATCGTCACAGCGAATCAGACACGGCGTGCCCCTGTGCTGGATGCGACGAATGCGCACCCATCGTACCTAAATGAGGAAGGCGGATCTTCCGCGAAAAAAAAACCCGCCATCAAGGCACGGCCTAAACCGGAGACCAAAGAACCGGCTAAGAAAAAAGCCGTAACGTCGGGCAAAAAAGGCCGATGAACGGCCAATTGGTGTCTACAAGCGCGCTGCTTTCAACGCTACTGCTATCGGACTACCGCGTGCTTAAGTATCTGCGCGCTGCGCCGTTCAATGGGCGATCGACTTGGGATTTGTTGCGAGAGCCAGTTTACTTGGCGTACCAGCCCTGGGCTGCGCGTTACCCAGATCACGTTTTCGATATGGCATGGCGACAAGTGTCCGTGGGCGCTCAGTATCGCTCATGCCTTGTGCGGTCCGCGCTGCACCAGCTGGTCAGTGAGTTTGTCGAATACAGGCACCTTAAGATTTACGTCGATCACTTGAAGTTCGGCGCCTGGCAACAAGGAGTTGCCAGCCGCATGTCATCGCTACCGATCCAGGCAATGGCCGCCGTTTCGCTCAATGCGACCAGCCGCGAAGGGCGCGACGATCGTTCGGCGCGTTTGGGAATGACGCCAGTGCCTTCAGCCTCCTGGGGGCGTTTGTCTGTGCCGTTGCTCAAGCCCGCGAATGCGTCAATCGACGAATACCTTGCAAAGCAAGGTCTTCATGAAACGCACTTGCATTTGAATGGCAGTAGCCAAGCCGAGGTTTGCTGGCTTGGCGCTCTCGACGCGCCACGTAAGTACACTCGCGATTTCGATCAGGCATGGTCCATCGGAAGGGATAGGGAGCGTGTCCGTGACCTCGTGCGACAGGTCGATCCGGAGTTGACGCCGGCTGAGCTGTTCAAACGGCTATGCCTCGCGGCAAGACTGCGCGAATGGCTTGTATGCTTTGCCGCTGAACGTCTGCCCATGACTATGACGCTCCCACAGTCCTGCCAAGCACTACTCGGCGGCGGCTACCAAAGGGCGCCAGCATTCGCTGGGCTACGCCAGTCATTGCGAGTTGGCCTGGATATTCAAGCCGAACTGGAGTGGCAGACTCAGTTGATACGTAGGCTCGACACGCGGCCGAGTGGCGTGATTGGAGGCATGTTCCACACGTATCTACTGCTGCAGAATCAGTATTATCGGCTACTCGTTCAGAACGAAAGTTCTCACGGTTTTGACCAGTTCCAAAAGCTCACACTGACCAAGTTACGCGACCCTACCGAGCGTACCTACCAGCAACGTTTTCTGGCGATGCATGGATCGGGATTTCATAGCGTCACTGGCTATGTTGAAGGACGAATTGCGCCGAAAGACACGCTCCGTGAGCTAAGCGAATTAATTAGAGCGGTGCTCCAAGGCTATTTGCACTACCTGAAAACGGTAGGCCGCAGGTCGATGAGCACGTCTTATCGTCCTCTGTCCAGGCTTCTCGTCGAGCTGGATTCGACGCGACCAGGCAATCAGCGCGTATTGCAACTTGCGCTGGTTGTACACTTCGTCAAGCTGGCGCCCCCTAAGGTCGAGAAGCTGTATCGACACTATGATCTCGATCAAAAACTTCGCCGATATTCCGGCATCTTGCTGGTTGCGTTGAGGCGCTGGCCACGTCTTTCTCGGTGGGTGCGAGGTATCGACGCGGCAGCAAACGAGCTGCATGCCCCCCCTGACGTGTTCGCGCCAGTGTTTCGTGTTTGTCGTGCAGCCGGACTCCCGCATTGCACGTTTCACGCGGGTGAGGATTTTCGCCATTTGCTTTCTGGCATTAGCTACATGTGGGACGCCCTCAACCTGCTTGAACTGCAGCGTGGCGATCGGATAGGCCATGGCACCGCGATGGGTATCTCGCCGAGTCTGTGGTTGCAACGTATGCCGGGTCGTATCCTGCTCGCGCGCGGGGAATGGCTAACCGCGCTTCTTGCTGCATGGCAGCTAGTGAGGGATGTTCCTGGCATGCAGGCATGTGTGCCTAGGTTGCAGCGCGAGTTTGAAAGTCAGGGACAAAACATTTTTGGTCAATGGCAACCTGCAGCTGTTCTTGAGCGTGCCATGGCGCTGCGCGGCGTGTGTCGGAAGACCCTATTGCGTTGCTGCACGGGCTCGCGCGCCGCCAGTGACGCTCTTAGCAATCACTGGCAGTTGGAGATCGATCGGGTACGGCGTGTTGTCCGTGAACAACCTGACGCAACTGCGTTGCTGTGGCGCTGGTTAAGTGATTCCGATGTCATCAAACGTGCCGACGAGATCATTGAAGTCGATGCAGGGTTCCTTGACGCATCGCAATATGTTGTTATTCAGCAATCGTTGATGCGCCATATCGGCCAGCGTGGTGTCATCGTCGAAACGTTACCGTCGAGCAACGTGCGTATCAGTCAGTACCAGAGCTTTCTGGAGCATCATTCGTTGCGGTGGATGCGGGTGCCCGAATATCTTCAGGCTGAAGACCCTCCGATCCTGGTCAGCCTGGGTTCCGACGATCCGGGAATTTTTGCAGGCGATCTCGAAACCGAATTCCACCAACTTTATGCCGCGTTGCGCGCAGCTGGTGAAAGCGAGCCAGACGCGCTGCGTAAAGTTGCTGCGATCAACGAATGTGGCCGAACCTACCGCTTCCACGACAAAACCCTCGTCACGTCCATGCGCGGGATTGAGTGATCGGTCAACACGCTGCAGCAGGCGACCCGCAATTCGACGTGACGGGACGCGAAACCCACCACCTCGACCGATTGCGATGCTGCTGGAGATGTACGGTTCGGCGGCTCGCCCTTTGCGATCTCAGTGCCTTATCGCCAGCGCCAAACAAACCCCCGCCCACACCACCATCCCCACCCACAAATTATTCCGGAACGCCGCAAAGCACGCGGCGCGCTCGCGCGTGCGGATCAGCCACTGCTGGTAGCCGCATAGCCCTGCCGCCGCGACGACGGCGAAGTAGTACGACCAGTGCAGTTCGGCGCGGCTGCCGATCAGTACCAGCGCCATCACGAAGGTGCCCATCAGCACGCCGATGATCATGCGGTCGTCGTCGCCGAACAGGATGGCGGTGGATTTGGAGCCGGCCTTGATGTCTTCGTCGCGGTCGACCATGGCGTATTCGGTGTCGTAGACGGTGGCCCAGACGACGTTGGCGAGGAACAGTACCCAGCACAGCGGGGGCAGGGCATCGAATAACCCGACGTTGATGCCGCCGCCTTTGACGGCGGCGAAGGCCATGGGGATGGACCAGCCGAACGCGGCGCCGAGTACCACTTGCGGCAGGTGGGTGTGGCGTTTGGCAAAGGGATACAAGGTGGCGAGTGCGGCACCGGCCAGGGATAGCTTCACGGTCAGCGCGTTGGTCAGCAGTACCAGGCCGAAGGCCAGCAGCATCAGCACGCCGAACAGCACCAGGGCGGCGCGCGGCGTGACGCGGCCGGCGGCGATGGGGCGGCCTTTGGTGCGTTCGACTTGCGGGTCCAGCCAGCGGTCGGCGTAGTCGTTGATGACGCAGCCGGCGGCGCGCATCAGGAATACGCCGACGGTGAAGATGACCAGCAGGTGCGGCGGCGGGAAGTCGTGCTGGGCCAGCCAGAGCGCCCACCAGGTCGGCCACAGCAGCAGCAGCGCGCCGATGGGGCGGTCCATGCGCATCAGCACGAGGTAGTCGCGCGTGGTGTCGCGCCAGGCCGCGGGCAGCAGGCGCAGCAGGGCTTCGAGCACGCCGCGGGAGCGCGCCGAGGCGTCGGCGGGATGCGCGGGTGCGGCGGCTTTGGCGGCGGCGGGTTTGGCCTTGTGGGCGGGTTTGGCTTTGCCGGGGTCTGCGGCGGCGGTCGCTGCGGGCGTCGCGCTGCGCGGTGGAATCTTGTCGGTATTCATCCACGGCACCGGTGTGCTGCTGGCGTGGGTCGGGCCGGTGGACGGTGGTGCAGGGGCGGTTGCATGGGTGGGTGCCTGGGGCGTTGCCGGCGCGGGTGGGGACGGCGGTGGCGGTGTGACGGTGCTACGGGATGCGGGTGCCGTGCTGCTGGCCGGCGCTGGCGCCAAGGGTCTGGCGGCCGGGGGCGCAGAGGCCGGTCCGGCGCCAGGGCGGTGTGCGCCGCCAGTTGTGCGTGAAGCGGTCGCGGGTGCAGTGACCGGAGGCACCGGCGATGCGGTCGCCGCGGAATGCGTTGCCGCGGCCGCCGCGGGCGGCGGCACAACGGGACGCCCGGCAGGCGCGGACGCGGTCACCGGTGGTGCTGCAGCTGGCACCGCCGGCGCGGGTTTCACCGCTGCCGGTGCCGTGACGGACGCCCCACCCGGCGGCGGTGGACGTGGGGCAAGCGGCGCTGCATGCGACGGTAGTGATGCGGGCGCCGCTGCGACTGTCGCCGGCTTCGCCGCAACGGGCGCAGTGACAGCGGCAACCGGCGCTATCGGCGGACGTGCTGCCGGCGGCGTGTTGATCGGTGGGGCGGTGGCCTGCTGCGCACCGGTGGTCGGTCTTGCCACGGGCGGCGTCGCAGTGGGCAATGCGTCGGCCGGACGCGTGACTACCGGCGCTGCCACCGCTGGTGGTGATGCCGTCGCGCCTGGTGTTGACGGCGGTGGTGCAGCGGCCGGTGCGGCTGTCGGCGCTGCTGTTGCAGGTGAAACCGCGGTGCGTGCAACGACAGGCGCTTCGGCTGATGGTGGTGCTGCGACGGGCGGTGTTGGCGTTGCGGTCGCGGCAGCCGGTGCGACGGGCGGTGCTGGCGTCGCCGGCGCGGCAGTGGATGCTCTGCTCGCCGGTGTCGCGGCGGCGGTGGGTACGGGGGTGGATTTCGCCGCGACTGGCGGCGACGCACGCTGTACTGCCGCAGGCGGCGCATCGGCCGCTGTCGCCAACGGCGTTGCCTCGGGCGTAGCGGCCGCCGGCTTCGGCGCAAATCGCCCGGAGGAAGATCGCGCCGGTGTCTTGGTGGCGGCGGCTTCGCCGTCTGCGGCTGTGCTGCTGCGTGTTGCGCGGCTGCGCGGCTTCGGCGCGGTGGCGGCTTCGCCCGTATCGGCGATCAACGATCCTTGCGGCGATTCGCCTGCTGCGGTTTCGCTGGCGGTCTTGCGTGCGGCAGTGCGTGGGCGCGCGGCCGGCTTCGCTGTGGCGGAATTATCGGCGTCGGCGCTTGCAGCAGGTTTGCTGGCGCGACTGCGCGGTTTGGGAAGGCTGGCGTTGGCTTCGGCGTCACCGCCGGGAGCGTCGGTCTTCTTGCTCATGCCGCGAGTGTAGCGAGGCTGGCTGCCGACGCGGCGGACTCAGCGCAGGGTTTTGGCCCTGCGCTGGCATCGTGTTCATGGGTATCGGTTGTTTGCCAAGTCTTGGGCGCGTCTGACAAAACGGCAGACTTGCTAGCCGTTAGCCCCTCACCTTCACCCCCTTGAAGGAGAGGGCTCAAGCCAAGCCTGTCGGAACGGATAGCTTCTTGCTAGACGCTCTTACGGCATGAAGCCATAAGTTGCCGTCCCATCGCCGTTGTCCTTGATCTGGCTGATGCCGCGCACGCCGTTGCCCTTGGCCACGTCGGCCTGGCCGGCGCGGCTGCGGAAGGTCAGCGGGGCCTTGAGTTTCAGCGGCACGAAGCGCACCGGGCTGGCTTCGATGTCGCGGCGCGTGAGTTGCGGATGCGCCTTGAGCCAGGCGATCACCACGTCGCGGTTGGTCACTTCGGCGGACAACACGATGTTCTTGCCGTCCAGCCCCGGAATGCTGCCGCTGCCGCTGGCGCGGTAGTTGTTGGTGGCGACGAGGAAGGGCTGCTTGGGGTCTACCGGCTTGCCCTGGTAGTCGAGCTTGACGATGCGCTGGCCGGGGGCGCGGGTCAGGTCGATGGTGTAGAGCAGCTCGCCCTGGATCACGTCGAAGTTGTAGGTCGGTACGCGGGTGTTGATCATCGCCTGCGGCTCGGCCGAGGTGGTGTCGACCTTGTTGAAGCGTTCGGCGGATTTTTCCAGCCAGCCCTTGAGGATGGCGCCGTCGATCTGCACGGCGGCGATGGTGTTCGGATACAGGTAGAGATCGGCCGCGCTCTTGATGGTGACCTTGCCGGGCTTGACGTCGCTGTAGTCTTCCGGCCCGGCGAAGCCGGCCTTGAACGCGGCGGCGGCGGACAGCACCGGGATGTTGGCCAGGTCGGGGCGTTCGCTCTTGATCCAGTCGCGGGTGAAGTCGCGCTGGGCGGCGTTGATCACGCCCAGGGCGCTCACGTCGCCCTGGTCGGCGAAATAGGTGCTGAGGTGATAGTCGGTCTGGCCGATCGCGGTCTCGACCCAGGCGATGGTGGCGCGGTGTTCGCGGTCGACCAGTTTGGCGATTTCGCCGTCGGCGGGCACGCACTCGTGGTCCTTGGGACAGATCGGCCGCACTTCGCTGTAGCTTTTGTCCTTGGCGATCTGCCAGCGGCCGTCCTTGCGTTCCAGCGCCAGTTTGATCACGCCCAGGCCCTTGCCCCAGAAGCTGCCCATCACGGCGGGCACGCCGCGCACGAAGCCGCGTTCGTTGTCCACCTCGGCCATGCTGTTGAAGCGCGACTTGGGGTTGCTGGCGTTGGGGAAGGTGTCGTGGCTGTGGCCGAGCAGGATGGCGTCGATGCCGGCGACGCCGGCCAGATGCCAGTTGGCGTTTTCCATGGTGTCGCTGTAGGTGTCGGGGTTCAGCCCGCCGTGCGACACGGTGACGACCAGGTCTACGTTCTGCGCGCGCAGGGGCGGCAGGTATTTCTGCGCGGCCTCGACCACGCCCATCGTGGTCACCTTGCCTTCGAGGTTGCGTTTGTCCCATTTGAGAATCGGCGGCGGCGCAAAGCCCAGCACGCCGACGCGCAGCGGCACGCTCAGCGCGCTGCCGTCGGGCGTGTACGCGGTGATGGTTTTTTCCACCACCAGGAAGGGTTGGTAGATCGGCTTGCCGTCGCGCGCCGAGAACACGTTGGACAGCACGAACGGGAAGGTTGGGCCGACGCAGTCCTGTGCATCGACACCGTCGGCGTTCATGCGCGCGCCGGTGACCTGGGCGAGGAAATCCAGGCCGTAGTTGAATTCGTGGTTGCCGATGGTGGCGGCGTCGTAGCCCAGCGCATCCATGGCCTTGTAGGTGGCGAGCTTTTCCGTGCAGGGCAGGCGCTCGGCCAGGGCCTGGTGGTCGGACAGGGCGGTGCCCTGGATGGTGTCGCCGTCGTCGAACAGGAAGGTGTTGGGGTATTCCTTGCGTGCGGCGCGGATCAGCGTGGCGACGCGTTCGAAGCCCAGGGTCGGGTCTTGCACGCCTTTGAAATAGTCGAAGCTGAGCACGTTGGCGTGCAGGTCGGTGGTCTCCAGCAGGGCCACGTCGGCGCGGGCGCCGTCCTCGAGTTGCGGGCCTTTCTTGTGGCCGCCGCTGGTGCAGGCGGCGAGGGTGGCGGCGACGCTGAAGGCAAGCAGGAGACGGTGCATGGCGGCTGCGCAGGCTGGAGGTTGGGCGCGCACCTTAGCACCGGCATGCGCCTGGCCGCATGTCCGGGCCGTGACGGCCCACCTTCCGCCGATGGGCCTGCAGCCCAACCCTGGCCCCATAGTGCGCGTGCCGCCGGGCTGTCACACTGGCCACTTACTTTGCGAATTCGACCGGGAGACCACCGTGAAGCGACTGCATCCGCTGCCCTGCCTGCTGGCGCTGGGCCTGACCGCCTGTGCCAGCCAACCCACCGCATCGCCGCACGCGTCCGCTACGCTGACGCCGATTGCGGTGCCGCAGATCCAGCGGCCGCAGCAGGAAACCGCGGCGTGGTGGTTCACTGCCGGTGCCGCCGCTGCCCACGCCAATGTCGGCGCCACGCCGCCGCGGGCGAAGAACGTGATCGTGTTCCTCGGCGATGGCATGAGCATTCCGACCATTGCCGCGGCGCATATCCTGCTCGGCCAGCGCCAGGGCAAGGACGGCGAAAGCGCGCGGCTGTCGTTCGAGACGCTGCCTTACACCGCGCTGAGCCGCACCTACGAAACCGATTCGCAGACGCCGGATTCTGCCGGCACCATGACGGCGATCATGTCGGGCGTAAAGACCAAGGCCGGCTTCATCGGCGTGGGCCAGGGCGCCGACCGCGCCGATTGCGCTTCCAGCAAGGGCGATGAGCTGCTCAGCGGGCTGGAGCTGGCCGAACTCGCCGGCCTGTCCACCGGCGCGGTGACCACGACCAAGATCACCCATGCCACGCCGGCGGCGACCTATGGCCACCTGCCCGAGCGCAACTGGGAAGGTGACGTGGACGTGGCCAATTCGCCCAAGGGCGGCGACTGCCTGGACTTCGCCCGCCAGCTGGTGGAGCAGCCCTTCGGCAACGGCCTGGAAGTGGCACTCGGCGGCGGCCGCGAAAACTTCATGCTGCCCACCCAGCGCGATCCGGAAGAACCCGGCCGCCCGGGCAAGCGCCTGGACCAGCACGACCTGATCGCCCAGTGGAGCGCCCGCCCGGGCGCCAGCTACGTGTGGAACAAGGAACAGTTCGACAAGGTGGATATTGGTGCGACCACGCACCTGCTCGGCCTGTTCGAGCGTTCGCACATGCGCTTTGACCATGACCGGCTGAATCCGCCCGAGGAAAAGGGCCGCGTCGCCGCCGACGAACCCAGCCTGGCCGAGATGACGCGCACGGCGCTGAAGATCCTGAAGAAGAATCCGAAGGGCTATTTCCTCATGGTGGAAGGCGGCCGCATCGACCACGGCCACCATGCGGGCAATGCCTATCGCGCGCTGACCGACACCATCGCGTTTTCCGACGCGATCCAGGCGGCGATGGACGATACCGATGCCGCGGATACGCTGATCGTCGTCACGTCGGATCATTCCCACACGATGTATTTCTCCGGCTATCCGCAGCGCGGCAATCCCATCCTCGGCCTGGTCCACGGCGGGTCGGATTTCGAGGACTCCGGCGAAGCGCTGGCGCTGGACCAGCTCGGCCTGCCGTATACCACGCTGGGCTATGCCAACGGCCCGGGCTATACCGGCCCCAGCGACAGCCAGCCGCAAGGCCCCAAGACCTATCCGCACTACTACAAGAAGCTGCAGGGCCCGTCGACGGCGCGGCCCGACCTGCGCAAGGTCGATACCCAGGCGCCGGACTACATGCAGGAATCGGTGGTGCCGTTCATGAGCGAAAGCCATGGCGGCGAAGACGTGGCCATCTTCGCGCGCGGCCCCGGCGCGCAGGCCTTCCACGGCGAGCTGGAACAAAATGTCATTTTCCACATCATCGTGCAGAGCGCGCCGCTGCTGCGCAAGCAGCTGTGCGCCAGCGGCAGCTGCAACGCTGACGGCGTACCGGTGAACCTGCCCGATCGCGCCGCGCTGCTGCCGAAGGCGAAGTAAGCGCGAACGATGCGCGGCTTGGCCCGCGGCCGCCTAGGGGGCGGCCGTGGGCTCGAAGCGGTAGTGGCCGGTGATGGTGTAGTCGAACAGCATGTCTTCCAGCTGCGTGCCGCCGCCGATGTTGTGCACGATCAGCGGCCGTCCGCCGTAACGGCGTGCGGCAACCAGGCCGATGTGCGGCACGCCGCTGGGCAGGCGCCAGGTGACGATATCGCCGGCCTGGTACAGGGCGGCATCGGTCTGGCTCACCTTCAGTACCTTGCCGTGACGCGTGAAGAAGGTGGCCAGGTTGGGCACGCGGCGGTGGTCGATATTGCGGTCGGTGCCGCGCAGGCCCCAGAGCTTGGGATAAGCCGCCCAGGCCGCGCGCATGTCTTCGTGTACGCGCTGCTGCAGGTCGATGCCCAGCGCGCGATAGGCGCGGATCAGCACGTCGGTGCAGACACCGCGCACCCGCGGCACGTCGCCGTTCGGATAGGCCAGGCGCGCGTAGGCGGCGTCGTAGTACAGCGTCACGCCGATCTGCTGCTGCGCGGCGGCGAGCAGGTTGTCGGGGAATACCGTTGCGGCGGGTTTTTGTGCCGGCGTCGCAAAACTGACCAGCGACAGCAGTATCGCCGCGCCTATCGACAGACAACGATGGCTAGGCGCAGATAGCTTGATCATGGTGTGGGCAATACCTGGTGCGCCTGCAGGAAGGTCCGCAGCAACGGCAGCAGCGCGGCGCCGAAATAGCGGCAGTCGTTATGTCCGCAGGGTTCCGTGTGCAGCTGCGCACGCGGCGATGCACCGGCCATCCTGCGCGCATGCGCGGCCGGAATGACCTCGTCGTTGTCGCCGTGCATCAGCAGCACCGCGCCGGAGAATTCGCGGATGCGCGCGGCACTGTCGAACGGGTCCAGCGCGAGGAACGGCGGCAAGAAGTGATCCCGCGCCAGGTCGGCGGTGGAGGCAAACGTCGACAGCAAGACCAGCGCCGCCAGCGGCCGATGCCGCGACAGCTCCGCCGCGGGCGCGCCGCCGATGGAGCGGCCGAAGGCGACGATTTTGCGCTTGTCCACGCGGCTGTCCTGGGCCAGCCAGTCGTAGGCGGCGGTCGATGCCTCGACCAGGCTGTCGAAGGTCGGTGCACCGTCGGCGCCGGCATAGCCCGGCAGTTCGAGCAGGAATACATTCAGGCCCAGCGTGTTCAGCGCGGCGAGCGTATCGAGGTGCTGGTCGATGGTTTCGCCGTTGCCGTGGAAAAACAGCAGGGCCGGTGCCGGTGTGGCCGCAGCGGGCAGAAACACGCCGCGGGCATGGCCGAACGATACGGTCGGCTCGACCAGCTGCGCCGGTGTCGTGAGAGCGGTGCGGAACGGATGGCGGACGGTATCGGCCAGCGGAAACAACAGCTGGCGCTGCGCGGTATAGAACAGGGCGGCGTAGGCGGCGTAGGCCAGAACGGCCAGGGCCAGCGCGGCCACGGCCATTCGTCGCAGGACGTTCATCGGAGCAGTTCACCCATGTCGATGGTTGCCCCTACTTTGCATCGTTCTCTGGTTATCTGCACCCTGCTGTTGGGCCTGTTTGTTTTGCTGCCAGGCGCCTACGCGGCCGAGCCGGCCTTGCGCGATGGCGACATCCTCTTCCACACCTCGCGCTCGGCGCAGAGCGCCGCCATCCAGCGTGCCACGCACTCGCGCTATAGCCATATGGGGCTGGTGCTGCACCAGGACGGCAAACCGTTTGTGCTGGAAGCGGCGGCCACGGTGAAGTTCACGCCGCTGCCGCAATGGATCGCGCGGGGCGATGGCGGACATTACGTCGCCAAACGCTGGACCGAAGCGGATACGCGGCTCGACGCGCACGGCGCGGCGCGCTTGCGCCGCGAAGCGCTGGCCCTGCAGGGCAAACCGTATGACCTGACATTCGAGTGGTCGGACCAGCGCATCTATTGCTCCGAGCTGGTGTGGAAGGCCTACCAGCGCGCGTTCGGCGTGCGCCTGGGAGAGACCCAGCTGCTGCGCCAGTTCGACCTGGATACGCCGGTGGTGAAGGCCAAGTTGCGCCAGCGCTACGGCGAGCGCATCCCGTTGGACGAGACGGTGATTTCGCCGGCGGCGATGTTCGACAGTGATCTGTTGCGGACGGTGGTAGAGCACTAAGGATTTGTCCGGACGATTTGTACCGAATGGAAAATCAGATTTTTTGCTATTGATGATAGGGAAAAGACAGGGAAAGCCATGGTCCTGGCGACAAGGTTCAGAGGCAGGAAAGCACCCTCTCCCCCAAGCGAAGCGTGGGGGAGAGGGTGCAGGCGCTTGAATCTTCCTCGACATTCCGTTTGTCGCCGATAGCACAAACACGCGTGGCGTACGCCGAAAATCACACGCCGGGCCTGGCAGCCATGCCTGCCCCTCTCCCAACCCTCTCCCCCCAAAACGTTTGGACGAAAGGGCTTAGGGCGCAGATCGACGGCTTCACGCACCGCTGCAGATCGACGCTACCCGGCGTGATATCCGTCCTCAATCCGCAATCACCGCGACTGCCTGCGCTTTCTCGTCGCCTTTCAACCGCTGTGCCGTTTCCACCAGCTTGATGAATTCCGCGCGATAACCGTCCGCATCCTTGCCGCGGGCGTTGCGCGCCAGAGCCGCTACCTGGCCCAGGTCGAATTTGCCCAGGTGGCTGCCACCGCGCAGGCTGTCGGCAAACGCCGCCACTGCCGCGGCAAAACGCAGGTTTTCGCTGGCGCTGTCGCGCAGTTCGCTCTTGCGCACCGGACGCTCGATCAGGCGGCTGTTGTCTTCGTCCGGCTGCTTGTAGCGCAGTTTGACGAACGCAATTTCTGCCGCGCCGACGCTGTTGGCCGGCTTGTCGCCACCGCCGTAGCGCAGCGGATCGACCTGGCCGCTGCCGTCGCCGACCAGGCTCAGCTCGTACAGCGCCGTCACGTCGTGGCCGGCGCCGATCTCGCCTGCGTCCACGTTGTCATTATTGAAATCTTCCCGGCGCAGGGCGCGGTTTTCGTAGCCGATCAGGCGGTATTCGGCGACCACGGCCGGGTTGAACTCGACCTGGATCTTCACGTCCTTGGCGATGGTGAACAAGGTGGAGCCGGCTTCCGCCACCAGTACCTTGCGCGCTTCGGCCAGGGTGTCGATGTAGGCGTGGTTGCCATTGCCGATGTCGGCCAGCTGTTCGGCCAGCTGTTCGTTGTAGTTGCCGGCGCCGAAGCCGAGCGTGGTCAGCGCGACGCCGTTCTTGCGTTCGTTTTCCACCAGGGTTTTCAGCGCCGTGTCGTCGGTGGTGCCGACGTTGAAGTCGCCGTCGGTGGCGAGTACGACGCGGTTGACGCCGCCCTTGATCAGCGACTGTTTCGCCATGGCATAGGCCAGCTGGATGCCGGCGCCGCCGTTGGTAGAGCCGCCGGCGGAAAGGCCGTCGAGGGCTTCCAGGATGCGCTGGTGCTGGTTGCCTGGTGTCGGCGGCAGCACCAGGCCGGCACTGCCGGCGTAGACGACGATGGAAACGCGATCCTGTTCGCGCAGGTTCGGCACCAGCTGCTTGAAGGCATCGCGCAGCAGCGGCAGTTTGTCCGATGAGTTCATCGAGCCGGAGGTGTCGATCAGAAAGACGAGATTGGACGGCGGAATATCGCCGCGCGGTACTTCGTAGCCCTTGATGCCGACCAGCAGCAATTTGCGTCCGGCATTCCAGGGCGCGGCGGCCAGTTCGGTGGTGACGCTGAACGGTACGTCGCGCCGGGCCGGAGGAACGTAGCCGTAGTCGAAATAGTTGAGAAATTCCTCGGCGCGAACGGCGTCGGAAGGCGGCAGCTGGTTGGCATTGAGCATGCGCCGGACGTTGGTATAGCTGCCGGTGTCGACGTCGATGGAAAAAGTGGACACCGGGTTGTCGGCGGCAATCTGCAGCGGATTGTCGGCGTGGTCCTGATAGCGTTCGGTATTGGCTGGTTCGGGGGTGGCCGGCGGTGCGGTGACCATCGGCGCCGCGTTGGTGAACGCGGGGGCGCCGGCCTTGGCGTCGGCTGGGGTCGTGCTGCGAACGGCCCGGTGACGCATCAGGCCGGAATAGTTGTCGATGGCTTTGCGGCTTTCCAATGGCTGGGCCGCGAGTTCGGTAGCAGGTTTTGGCAGGGACATCGCCGGCGGTGGCGGCGTGCCGGGTTCGGGGTGCGTCACCGGCCTGACGGCGACGATCTCGTCGCGGATCGCGGCGTCCTTGCCGCTGGCGGATTTTTCCTTGTCGGCGCGTGCTTCGGCCAGCTGCGCCTGCACTTCGCCTTGGGCGCGGTCGTCTTCCTTTTTGACGACGCCGTCTTGCAGCGGGGAAGATTTCTGGCTGCAGCCAGCCAGGCCGATTGCCAGGGTGAGGCCTATCGCCAGGCTCAGGGAAGTGCTGCGCATGGTCGTGCTCCGTCGTGTGGGGTGGCGGTACAACGGCGGCTTTCGGCAGGCGGGGTTGGCGCGACGCGGATTTCTTTTTTCGATGGCCGCTATCATCGGCGCGCCCATCCGGGCACCGACAGGAGACAGGCATGAAGCGCGCAGTCGCAGTCGTTGCAAGTATCTTCCTGGCAGGAATGGCCGCCACGGCTGCGGCCGAGGACAAGGCCGCACCGCCCATGACGGCCGAGCAGAAGGCCCAGGCCGACGCCTACCAGCGCATGAGCGAGTTGCGTCCGGAACACAAGCAGCTGGCTTATTTCGTCGGCAGCTGGAAGACCAAAAGCCAGGTCTGGATGGACTCGGCCGCAGCGGCGCTGGAAAGCACGGGGTCATCCAAGGCCGTGGCGATCTACGGCGGCCGCTATGTGACCATGAGTTTCGAAGGGCTGTTCTTCGGCCAGCCGTTCCAGGGCCAGGGCCAGCTCGGTTTCGACAACCTGCGCGGCAAGTTCTTCAGCACCTGGATCGACTCGGGTTCGACCGGCTTCTGGCTGTCCTGGGGTGATTACGACAAGGCCAGCAACGCCTGGACCTTCCTCGGTGAAATGCCCGATCCGCTAAAGCCGCAGAACATCGTCAAGGTGCGCCAGGTCATGCGCATCTACGACGACAAGCACTACGGCTTCGACTGGTACGAATTCAAGGACGGCAAGGAAACCCGCACTATGAATATCGACTACCGCCGCGAGTAGAAAGCAACAACGGGAAAAAAGAAGAAGCGAGGGGCCGCTGCAGGCACCATCCAGAGGTATTTGCCCGCAGCGATCCCCCCGCTTCTTTTTCCCGAAACGGGTTTACTGGCCGAAGCGGTAGGCCAGGTTCAGCGATATCAGGTCGATATGGTCGAAGCGGCCGTTGGTTTCGTTGCGCAGCGCGAAGCGGCGGCCTACGTCGGTGTAGCGGTCCCAGTCCAGGCGTACGTCCCAGGACGGGTTGACGCGCACGTTGAGGCCCAGGCCGTAGGTGATCTTGGTGGTGCTGTCGGAATGGCTGTAGCTGTGCGGCGAATTGTCGGCGTTGAGGCCGCCTTCGCTGTAGTCGAGCTTGGCGTTGTACAGGCCGACGCGCAGCAGGCCGGAGAAATTGTCGGTGAAGTCGAGTTCGCCGAATACCGTGCCACTGGGGCCGGAAATCTTGTAGCGGCCGTCGATGACGGCATTGGCGTTGGTCAGCGGCACCAGCGAACGCAGCACGAAATTGCTGCGCACCTCGCCCAGGTCGACCCAGGAAAACTCCACGCCCAGCCAGGGCAGGATGCGGTAGCCGCCGAAGATCTTCCAGGCCTGGTCGGTGTCGTCGACCATGCTGGCGGAAACGAAGGAATAGCCCGGATCGTTGCGGTAGGCGTCGCGGATCTGCGTGGGAATCGTGTCGTCGTAGCGCGCCTGGCCGATGCCGGCGCCGACGTAGAAGCCGGGCGATGCGGCCTGGGCAGTGCTGGCTGCGGCAGCGCCGAGCAGGCTGATTACAAGTAGTTTCTTCAACATGTCGCTATCTCCAGAAAAACAAAGTTCGTGTGCTGCGAGCGCTGCGCAGCCGCATGGATCAGCCCGCAAACGTTCTCTGCCGATTCACCCGCCGCACTTCCCTGACACGGCCGCCGGCACGCTAGCACAGGCCAAGCGATGCTGCAGGCAGCGGCCTTGCCGTGCAAAACCCGCGGAAACGCCGGGCCCGGCACGAATGTTGACCTCTGGCAGGCACTGCCACGGCGCAGGCCAGCGCACAATCGCGGCCGATGCAGGCGGCGGCCTAACAGCGCCATCTCACGGGGGCGCCTTGAACGCCGCCTGCATCGCTTGCTCTCGTACGGTCGCGCGTCATGGGATTGACTAAGGCTGTGACGCGGACACCCGCCATATCCCCCAAGCCCACCGCCGCAATACCCGGAAAGGCGACGTTGTCCGCCGCGGGTTGGCGGTCGCCGGTGCCGTCGGCGGCAGGTCTGGCTTCGCCGGCTTGATGCGCACGATCGCACCCCGATATAGCCCGGATTCTTTTGCCGGATGCCTGTCATGAATGCCCGCCTGCCCGTCGTGTTTATCGGCCACGGTTCGCCCATGAACGCGATCGAGGACAACCGCTGGAGCCGCGCGCTGCGCGAGCTGGCGCCCAGCCTGCCGCAGCCGCGCGCCATCCTGGCGGTGTCGGCGCACTATGTCGAAGCGGGCAGCCGCGTGACCGCACAGGCCCGGCCCAGGACCATCCACGATTTCGGCGGGTTTCCGCCGGCCCTGTACGAAGTGAACTACCCGGCGCCCGGCGACCCGGCCTTGGCGGCGCAGATTGCGGCGCTGAGCCCGGGCCGCATCCAGGCGCTGGACGACTGGGGCCTGGACCACGGCAGCTGGAGCGTACTGCGCCATCTGTATCCGGCTGCCGATGTGCCGGTGCTGCAGCTCAGCCTCGACAGCCGCGCCAGCGCGGGCGAGCACCTAGCCCTCGCCGCGCAACTCAAGCCCCTGCGCGACCAGGGTGTGCTGATTCTCGGCAGCGGCAATATCACCCACAACCTCGGCCATGCCTTCCGCGCCTGGCGGGCCGGGGATACGCGTACCCCGGACTGGGCGGCGCGTTTCGACAGCGCCATTGCGCAGGCGCTGCTTGGCGGCCAGCGCGAGACGGTTGCGGAGATCTTCGCCGGCGAAGACGGCCGCATGGCGCATCCCACGCCGGAACATTTCCTGCCGCTGCTCTACGCCGTCGGCGCCAGCGATGCGGATGACCGCGTCGATTTCCCGATCGAAGGCTTCGACATGGGTTCCCTGTCGATGCGCAGCGTGCGTTTTTCCCCCAGGGCTGATTGAATCGGCCCCACACGACCTCAGCAGGATGCAAACATGGCCAAGGGCCTACGCGGCGCAGTAGACGAGATCAAGGCCGCCATGCAGCGGCACGACAAGCGCGCGCGGCCGGGCGGCCTGGATTGCGCGCTGGCCGACAAAGTGGATTTTCTCAATCCGCAACATTGGGATGCATTGACCCGGGGCGCTTCGTTCTTCATGTCGCGCGACTACCGCCGCCTGCTGGAGACCTATGCGCCCGAGGGCATGCAGCAGCGCTATGCCCTGGTCTATCGCGACGGCCGGCCCATCGTGGCGCTGGCCGCCCAGGTGCTGGAAGTGCGCGGCGACCAGATGGCCAACCTGCCCGAATCGCGCGTGCGCAAGAAGGCGCTGGAAAAATTGCGTACGCGCCTGCTGGTCTGCGGCAGCCTGGTTTCCAGCGGTTTCCACGGCCTGGCCTTTGCCGCCGACGAAGAGCCGCAGGTGCTGTGGCACGGCGTGGCCGAGGCGCTGTACCGCATCCGCCGTGCCGACCGTCTGCACGGCCAGATCGACTACGTGATGATCAAGGACCTCGACGACGCGCGGCATGCGGGCGCCGCACCCCTGCGCGATTTCAGCTACCGGCCGCTGGCGACCGAGCCGGAAATGGCCATGGTCATTCGTCCGCAGTGGAAAGATTTCACTTCTTACCTGGCCGACCTCAATTCGAATTACCGCAGCAAGGCCAAGAAAGTGGCCAAGCAGGTACAGGACGCCGGCTACCGGGTCGAACGCAATGCCGACGCGGCGGCGCACGATGAGCGCCTGCATGCGCTGTACAGCGCGGTGGAACAGCGCGCCACGACACGCCTGTCGTCCTTGCCGCGCGGCTACTTCGGCGCGCTGGCGGCGCTGGCCGGCCCGGCGCGCATGCGCACGACGCTGATCCGCAACGACGAACATATCGCCGGTTTCATCACCCTGATCAAGGACGGCGAGCGCGCGCTGGGCTATTACGTCGGCCTGGACTACGCCGTCAACGCCAACGTGCCGCTGTATCTGCGCCTGCTGCAGAGCCTGATCGAAGACGCGATCGAGCTGGGCTGCAGCGAACTGAGTTTCGGCCGTACCGCCGCCGAGCCGAAGGCGGCGCTGGGGGCGAGCGCGTATTCCAGCCATGTCTGGCTGCGCCACCGCCTGCCGGCGGTGAACGCGCTGGTGCGCGAGGTCTTCACCCGCGTGCAGCCCGAGGCCGCGCCGCATCGCACGCCGTTCAAGGAAACGCATGGCTGACGTCGCGGCACCGACAGCGCGATCGGTGCACCGGTGCGGCTACCGGGGCGTGGGTGCGCTGCCGTCGGCGAGGCGGGTAGTGGTTCGTCGTCGGTTTCGTGAAACAGGCCGGCGCCCGGAGCGGGCGGCTGCCGTGGCAATAGGAGACAGTCCATGAAGACTCGCAGGCTCGGCCAAGGCGGTCTGGCGGTTTCGTCCATCGGCCTGGGCTGCATGGGGCTGAGTTCCGGCTACGGCCCGCCCACCGAGAAGAAAACGGCGGTCGCGCTGCTGCGTGCGGCGGTCGAGCGCGGCGTGACTTTGTTCGACAGCGCCGAGGTCTACGGCCCGTTCACCAACGAGGAACTGTTGGGCGAGGCGCTGGCACCCGTGCGCAGCCAGGTCGTCATTGCGACCAAATTCGGTTTCGCCATCGATGCCGCCAGCGGCAAGCAGCAGGGATTGGACAGCCGGCCCGCGCATATCCGCCAGGTGGCCGAGGCATCGCTCAAGCGCCTGCGCACCGACGTGATCGATCTGTTCTACCAGCACCGCGTCGATCCGAACGTGCCCATCGAGGACGTGGCCGGCGCGGTGAAAGACCTGATCGCCCAGGGCAAGGTGCGCCATTTCGGGTTGTCGGAAGCCGGTGCGTCGACGATTCGCCGCGCCCATGCGGTACAGCCAGTGACGGCACTGCAAAGCGAGTATTCGCTGTGGTGGCGCGAGCCCGAGGCCGAAATCCTGCCGACGCTGCAGCAGCTGGGCATCGGCTTCGTTCCGTTCAGCCCGCTGGGCCGGGGCTTTCTCACCGGTGCGATGGACGAGAACACCTCCTTCGAGAGCGGCGATTTCCGCAGCGGCATTCCGCGTTTTTCCGTCGAGGCGCGCAAGGCCAACCAGGCCGTGGTCGACCTGCTCGGCAGCATCGCCGCACAGAAACAGGCGACCCGCGCGCAGATCGCCATTGCCTGGCTGCTGGCGCAGCAGCCGTGGATAGTGCCGATCCCGGGCACGACCAAGGTGCACCGGCTGGAGGAAAACCTCGCTGCCGCTACGGTCGAACTGAGTGCTGGCGAGATAGACAGCATCTCCGCCGCGGCGGCGCAGATACCGGTACAGGGCGCGCGCTATCCCGAGCACCTGCAAAAGCTGGTCGACCGCTGAGCGGATCGCCGTCGCGACGCGGGCCGTCATGGCGAGCGTTGCGAGGGGACTATGTGCAGCGAGGACGGTGCAGCAAAGGATAGAAAGCTAAGTGTTGGGTGCCTGCCGCGTGCCTAGCGCCGCGTGAATTGCGCCAGGTGCACCCCGCGTGCGCAATGCTCGACCAGGCTGTCGTTGCGGCGCTGCCGCGTCGCTTCCTGCTTGGCGCCATTGACCCAGTTGCAGCAGGCGCGCCGGTACGACGCGTTCTGCGCGTCGAAGAAAGCGGCCGCTACGGCATGGGCCTGCAGCTGTTCGCGGTAGGGCGAATCCAGGCTTTCCGGCCGGCGCTCGTGCGAATACACCTGGGTGCGGTCGGCGCGCAGTGCCGCAAATGCCTTGGCGCCGGCGGGTTGTACCAGCCCGGCCTTTTCCAGTTCGGCCATGCGCCGGACATTCACCGCGCTCCAGATGCTGCTGCTTTTGCGCGGACTGAAACGGATGCGATAGCGCGTCTCGTCGATGCGCTGGCGGCGGCCGTCGATCCAGCCATAGCACAGCGCCTCGTCCACCGACTGCGGCCAGGTGATGCTGGCTTCGCCGCTGCCGACCTTGTGAAAGCCGACCCAGAGTTCGGTTTCCTTCGCATGATGCGTGTGCAGCCAGCGGCGGAACTCGGCCGGTGTGCGGAAATAGCGCGCTTCCATGGGCAATGCGGCGGCAGGGGCGGAAGCGCAGTATGCAAACCCGCGCACGCCACCGCCAGCGGCGATGCACGCTGCCCCGGCGCCGCCCGAACTTGCCTGAACTCGCCCGATCCGCGCCGGTCCGGCGGCCGCCGACGGCGTGACGCTGCAGGCCTCGTTGCCGGAGCCTTGCATGAACTTTCTCAAACCCGCTGCGCGTCCCTGGCGGCATACCGATTTCGCCTATTCCCGCGTGCGGCGCGAGGGCTATGGCGATGCCTTGCTGCATATCCTGCGTACGACCGCGCTGGTGGAGTCGCGCGCCGATCAGTACGGCGACTACCTGCGCGCCGTATTCGCGCCGCGCGATGCGCGCTGGCGCGAAGCCATCGACGGCTGGAACGGCGAGGAACGCGAACACGGCCGCGCGCTGCGGCGCCTGTGCGAATCGCTGCGCGCCGAGTTTCCCTTCGACGGCCTGATGCAGGCCTATCTGGCCGGCGTTCACTACCACGCCTGTGACGGCAGCTCGGTGCGCGGCGACATTGCCGGCGAGCTGATCGCGCGCTGCGTGGTCGAGGCACTGGCCAGCACCTTCTACCGCGTGCTGCGCGACGCCTGCAGCGACGAAACCGGCCGCACCCTGCTGAACACCCTGGCGCAGGACGAAGCGCGCCACTACGGCATGTTCCTGGCCATGCTGGACGAAGAAGGGCAGCGCAGCCGCGTGTCGCTGTGGCAGCGCTTGCGCGTCGGCCTGGGCCGCATGCTGGAGCTCAGCGACGACCAGATCATGTTCGCGGCCTGGCTGGTCGAATCGCCGCCGACGCCGGGCTATGGCCGCAAGGCGGTGACGCGGCGCTACCAGGCCGCTCTATATCCATTGTATCGCTATGAACACCTGTACTTTGCTGCGCGGCTGCTGGGGCCGGTGCTGCTGGGGCGGCGCAACGAGTGGCTCAATCGCGGCCTGGCGGCCGGGCTGTGGCTGGGCCTGCGCGTGCGTGGTGGCATCAGTGCGGCGTGCTTGCGTAGTGCGCAGCTGCGCCAGCGCTGGGCGTCGCCGGCCGCTGCGGCGAAGCCGCGGCAGGAACGGGCCAGCCGTTGTGTACCGGGCAAGTATCTGCCGCGCTAGTGTCCGGCTTGCCGCGGCGCTCGTGGTGATGCCTTGTACTGTGGCGTGCCGGGTCAGTGACGCGGTTTTCCCGACAACTGCTGCAGATACGCCGCCAGCTCGCCATTGCCCTGCTGCAAGGCCAGCTTCTGCGCTGTCTGTCCCGCCGCATCGGCCAGGGCGAAATCCGCGCCGCGCGCGGCCAGCTGTTCGATCACGCTGCGCTTGCCGAACAGCGCCGCAAACATCGCGGCGGTCTGGCCGGCGCCGTTGCGCGCATCCACCCGCGTGCGCGGATCGGCCAGCAGGCGCTGCACCAGGCTTTCCTCGCCCTTGAAGATCGCCCCCATCAGCGCGGTATTGCCGCGGCGGTCGCCGAGGTTCGGATCGGCGCCGGCCTTGAGCAGCGTGTCGGCCGTGTCCAGCCGGCCGTTGTAGACGGCGAGAATCAGCGCCGTATGCCCGGCGCCGTTGGCCGCATCGACGGGTGCGCCGGCCTTGAGCAGATCGGCGACGAGGTCGGTCTTGCCCGCCCGCGCGGCATCGAACAGGTAGTGCTGGACACTGGCTGCGTCCAGCGTGCCGGTGCCCGGCTGCGCCCAGGCGGTTGCAGCCAGCAGCGACAGCAGCAGTGCGAACAGAATACGCATGGAATTCTCCTCAATGTGGACAACTACAAGGTGCCCGCCGCCGCCGCTCCGTCTTGGGAGAGCGGCTGCGCGGCGGCGGCGGGCTACGCCGGCTTACTCAGCCAGCGATTCGGATACGCGACGGACCTGGGCGACATCGCCCTTGACCGCCTGCGCCAGGCGTGTGCCGTAGTCGGCATCGGCCTTGTAGAAGTGCGCCAGCATGGTGGTCTTGGTGGTGGCGTCGGTGACCTGGCCCAGGTCGCCGGCCAGGTTGGCAATCAGGTTCTTTTTCGCCGTCGCGTCCAGCGTGCGATAGAACTCGCCGGCCTGGCGGAAATTCAGCGTGCGCTGGATGCGCGCCTGCTGCGTAGTGCCGTTCAGGGGCAGGCTGCTGTATTTGGCCTGGGCGTTCTCGTTCATCGGAAAACGCCGGCTGGGCTGGTAGTTCACATCGGTCGTGGTCGCGCCGAAATTCGCCGCGCCGTCCTGGTTGCCGTTGAGCACCGTGCCCTTGGGCCGGTTGATCGGCAGCTGCAGGCCGTTGGTACCGACGCGGTAGAGCTGGGTATCGGCATAGGAAAAGATGCGTCCCTGCAGCAGGCGGTCTTCCGACGGCTCGATGCCGGGTACCAGGTTGGCCGGTGCGAACGCGGCCTGCTCGGTTTCCTGGAACACGTTGGCGGGATTGCGGTTCAGGGTCAGCGTGCCGATCTGGCTTTCCGGCACGTCGGTCCAGATCTTGGTCGGGTCCAGCGGGTCATAGTCGAATGCGGCCAGCTGCTCGGGTTTGAGCACCTGGATATACAAATCCCATTGCGGAAATTCCTTGCGGGCGATTGCGTCGACCAGGTCGCGCGTCAGGTGATTGAAATCGCGCGACTGCACTTCGGTGACCTGTTTCGCATCGAGCGACTTCACGCCTTGCTTGCTGGCCCAGCGGAACTTCACGTAGCGGTACTCGCCCGCGGCGTTGACGAACTTGTAGGCATGCACCGAACTGCCATCCATGAAGCGGTAGCCGGCCGGCGTGCCGAGGTCGGAGTACACGCGCGTCAGCATGTGGGTGGATTCGGGTACGTGGGAGAAGAAATCGAAGACGCGGTTCGGGTCCTGGATATTGGTTGCCGGCGACGGCTTGAGCGAATGCACCATGTCGGGAAACTTGATCGCGTCGCGGATGAAGAAGATCGGCAGGTTGTTGCCCACCAGGTCCCAGTTGCCTTCGCTGGTATAGAACTTGGTGGCGAAGCCATGCGGATCGCGCAGGGTTTCCGGCGAATGCTGGCCGTGGATCACGGTGGAAAAGCGTACGAACACCGGCGTGGTCGTGCCCTTGGCGAACACGGCGGCCTTGGTGAGGGCGGAAATATCCGCCGTGGCGACAAACGCGCCGTGCGCGCCGGTGCCGCGCGCATGTACGACGCGTTCGGGAATACGTTCCCGGTCGAAGCGCTGCAGCTTCTGGATCAATTGCACGTCTTGCAGCAAGGTGGGGCCACCGGCGCCCGCCGTCTGCGAATTCTGGTTGTCCCCGACGGGCGCACCGTTGTCCCGGGTCAAGGTTCCCTGCGCTTGCGCAACTCCCGCCATGGCGGCCATACCCAGCGCCAGCCACCGCATTGTTGTGTTTGTATACATTGGCATGCCTCTGCTATCGAACGAGGACTGCCGCTCTCCCGGGGCCGAGTATCAGGCGCGCCTGGGTATCGGGGAAATCGATTGATACGATCAACTCTATAGTCGCTGCCTATAGTCGATGGCGGCGCGAAGCAATCCGGACAAGTACGGAAATGCCACTTGTTGCAGCGCTGCGGCACCGCAGGCGCAGCCCTGGTTGCGCGGCCCTGAGCGTGGCACTGTCGGTGCAGACCGCCGCCGCGGCGCTACCAGCGAGGCCTGCCATGAAGCGTCTGATCGAAATCCGTGCGTACCGGCTCAAGCCCGGCACATTGGCTGATTTCCACAATGTAGTTGTCGGCGAGGTGATGCCCCTGCTCGCACCGGCGATGGACGTCGTCGCCTTCGGCCCCTCGCCGCACGAGCCCGACTGCTATTTCCTCGTGCGCGCCTATGCCAGCCTGGCCGACTTGCAGATGCAGCAGAACGCGTTCTATGGCTCGGCCACCTGGGTACAGGGGCCGCGTGCGCAGGTGCTTGGGTATATCGCCAGCTTCCTCAATACCGTGTTGTGGCTGAGTGCCGACGCGGTGGAAGACCTGCGCCGCAACAACGCCGCCGCATAGGCGCGGCAGCGGCGGCGAGCCGCTGCGCTCGCCGCCATCGGTGCGGTGGTGAAGACAGTGGCTTACTGCGGCGGCGGCAATTCGAAGCCGTTGAAGAAGATGCGGTCCAGCACCTGCACCAGCACCCGCTGGCTAGCGTCGCTGCAGGTGGTGGCCGCGGTCAGGTTGTAGGCATCGCCGCTGTAGCGCGCTACCCAGCGGTAGTAGCCGGGCTGGATGGGCATGAACGCGGCCGAGACATAGTTGCCATTGCCGGCCACATTCGCCGACGCGGTAAACACCGGCGCGCCGATGCAGGTCGCTTGACTGGGTCCGTACAGTTCGAAGCCGATGCTGCCATCGGGTGCGAGGATGCCGCTGCTCAGCGTCGCCGTATCCGTCATTGCCGTACCGAGCGCGATCACTGCACTGGCCGCTGTGCCGGCGATGGCGGGCTGATTGTCGTCGACCGCGCCGACCACGCCGCCACAGGTATCGGTCGAGGCCACGCAGCTGCCCTGGCATTCGTTGCTGGACGCGCAGGGGCAGCCGTTCGTACTGGCTTTCACACCATTGCCGATCGAACACACCGGCGCATTGGTCACGCCGCCGCAGGTATGGGTGGTCTGGTTGCAGTTGCCGACGCACTCGTTGTCGTTGCTGCAGGCGCAGCCGTTCACGCTGGCGTTGATGGTATTGCCGCTCGCACACACGGCGGCGCCGGTGACACTGGCGCAGGTGCCGGTCTGCAGCGAGCAGGTGGTGCGGCATTCGTTGTTGCTGGCGCACGGGCAGCCGGCCGAACTCAGGTCCTCCTGATTGCCCGGATAGCAGGCGACCAGGGCACCGCCCTGGGCCCAGATCACCGCGGCCGGCGCGGGCAGCGCGAACAGCAGCAGCAACAGCAGCAGCAACAGCGCGCCGAACGCGCGCGCGACGACAGGAAAACGCATGGCCATGACTCACCCCCTCAGACAGCCGGCGCTTTTCCCTGGGCAGGCCCTGCACCGGAGCGGGCCTGTGCAGGTACGTACGTAAGCGCGGCTGTACAGGGATCATCGATCGCTACAGCTTTTCGTCAGCAATGGCCTAAGTGCTTGGGGGTTTTGCCGCTGCTGGCGCGTCCACCGCAGTAGCGAGCAGCTGCCTGCATCGCTGCCCTTGGTTCGGAAAACGTTATGACCTGGTATACCGCCCATCTCGCCTTTGCCATCCATCCGCGCGAAGCACCGGCCGGCGAAATCTACGTCTGCGAAGACGTGTTCCTGCTGCAGGCCGCCGACCGCGACGCGGCGAGCAGTGCAGCGCTGCGACTGGCCGAGGAATACACGGGCAGCGACGACAACCTGGCCGCCCTGGACGGCCGGCCCGTGGCGATGCAGTTCCTGGGCGTGCGCAAGATCGTCGCCATCGTCAACGCCGGACCCGACCGCGACCAGCTGCCGCCGTCCAGCGGCACCGAGTTGACAAGTACCTTTTTCAAGGTGAAGTCGCTGGAGAGCGCGCGAAGGTTGGCGGCAGGCGCGGCAGTGGAGGTGGAGCTGGTGAAGTAGTGCCATACCGCGGCGTAGGAAACGGCGGATTGCCTGCTGTTTACGACCGCAAGCCGGACCTAGCTACGATGGCCACCGCGTATCTGACCAACGCGCAGAATCGTTTCAGCGGGCAGGCAACGGATGGTGGCAGAAGTTTCCAGGGCCGCATTCGGCGTGGGTTTGTATTCCTGCTTGGATGCTGCACGCCTGATCGGTGCAAACGTGCGCGAGCTGCGTCGATGGACAGGGCGAAATGCCTGCCGAAGCAGGCACCCCGCGTATAGCCGCTTCAGTACTCAATCCACCTCGAACGACTGCAACGACACCGGCGTCGATGTCGTCGCCGTGGCCGATTCATTGCCCGTGGCCGGGTCGCCCGTCGCCGAACTGACGGTTGCCGTATCGACGATCATGGTGACCGGCGCGCCGGGGTTCACGGTGACGGTGATGCTGAACACCGCGGAGCCCGGCGCCAGGCTGGCGTTGGCGCAGGCCACGGTGCCGGTGCCGCCGGCCGCCGGCAGGGTGCAGTTCCAGCCCGGCGGCGTGGTTGCGGCGGTGAAGGTGGTATTGGCCGGAATCGGATTGTTCATCGCCACCGTGGCGGCGTTGCTGGGGCCATTGTTGGTCACCGTCACGGTATAGGTGATGGGCTGGCCGTTGATCGCCGTCGGTGTCGAGGCGGTATTGCTGACGGCCAGGTCGGCCGACGCCAGCACTGGCGTGGTCGCCGTCTGTGTCTCGTTGCCGGGAGCCGGATCGGTGGTGGCGGAGGTGACGCTCGCCGTGTCGACGACCGTACTGCCCAGGTAGCCCGCATCCAGCAGGACGACGAAGGTAATCGTCGACGACCCCGGCGCCAGGGTGGGCCGGGTGCAGCTGATAGTGCCGTTGCTGCCCAGGGCAGGCGTGGTGCAGCTCCAGCCCGGCGGCGCGGTCAGGGAGTTCAGTGTCGTCTGCGGCGGCATGATGTTGGACAGGGTCACCAGGGCGGCGCTGCTCGGTCCTACGTTGGTCACCGTCATCGCGTACTGGATGCTCTCGCCCGGCGCGAGGTCCGGGCCAGAGAGCGGGGTGGCGACATGGGTGACGCTGAGGTCCGCTTCCGCCGACAACGGTGTTGTTGCCGTGGCCGATTCGTTGCCCGGGTTCGGGTCGCTGGTCGCTGACGACACAGTGGCAGTATCGGTGATGTTCGCCGCGGTCGTGCCCGCATCCACGGTCACCACCAGGGTAAACACCGCCGACGTGACAGCGAGGCTCGCGGCAGTACAAGACACCGTGCCCGTCGCGCCGACCGCTGGCGTGGTGCAGCTCCAGCCGCCCGGCGCAGCCAGCGAGGCGAAGGTGGTATTGGCCGGGAGGGGATTGCTCAGCGACACGCCGGCCGCGTCGCTGGGGCCGGCGTTGCTCGCGGTGATGGTGTAGGTGATGGCCTGGCCGCTGATCGCCGTTGCCGGCGCGGCGCTGTTGGTCACGCCGAGGTCGGCCGAGGTGCCGACGGTCGTCGTTGCGGTGGCGCTGTTGTTTCCGGGTGTGGGATCGCCGCTGGCCGAGGTCACTGTCGCGGTGGCCGTCAGTACCGTGCCCGCGGCAATGGACGGGTCCACCGCCGCCGTCAGCGTGAACACGCCGCTGCCGACGCTGAAGCCTGGATTGCTGCAACTGACTGTGCCGCCGCTGCCGACCGCTGGCGTGGTGCACGTCCAGCCGGCCACGGCCGGCAGCGAGACGAAGCTGCGGCCCGGTGGCAGCGAAAGGCTCCAGCTCGCGGCGGTTGCCGCATCCGGTCCATTGTTGCTTACGGTAATCGTATACGTGAGGTTGTTGCCGGCAACGACGGGGTCGGGCGAGTCGGTCAGGGTGACGGCCAGGTCGGATACCGCGAACAGGCCGACCAGCACCGGATCGTGGTCCGACGCGCGGTAGGGCGATGCGGGCTGGAACACCACGCGCGGCGGCACCAGGGCCGAACCGTCGGGTTTTTCCTCGAAGGCCGATTCGCCCACGTCGGCCACTTCGTCGTTGTAGTCGAGCAGCGGCACTTCGTCGGCGTTGATGTGCCAGGCGCTCGCGCCGATCACCTGGCTGTTGAGCGAGGCCGAGGCAAACGCATAGTCGAGATGACCGAGCGCGCCACCGAACACGTAGGAATACGCGGCCGGGCCTTCGAACGCGGTTTCCAGATCGGTATAGCCGCCGGCCACAATCGTCGCGATCGGCGTTTCCTGCGCATAGGCGTTGAAGTCGCCGAGCAGCAGCACATCCGGATCGCCGGCGGCGGGTATGACCGTGCTGCTGATCCAGCTGAGCAGACGCGTGGCCTGTGCGGTGCGTGCGGCGGTAAAGCAACTCTGGCCATCGCCGGTGTCTGCGTCGCCGCCGGTCGCACCGCTGCAGCTCTTGGCGCGCAAGTGGTTGGCGATGACGGTAAAGCGCTGGCCGAAGGCCGCATTGGTCGCGTCGACCACGTCGAAAGTCTGTGCCGTCGGCGGGCGGTTATGCACCGGGTCGAGATCGCTCAGTGGCGAACCTACCGGGGAGACAATGCCCGTGCGGTAGATCGGCTGCACGCGGATCGCATCCGTGCCCAGCGTGCCGCCGGTATTGGCGAAGGCATACGGATGCGCGCCGCCGCAGCGCGCGTTGATCGCGCCGAGCAGGTCGGTGATGGTGGCGCTGGGGGTGGTGTTCTCCAGCTCGATCAGCGCCGCGACATCGGCGTTGAGGCTGCAGATCACGACCGAGGCACGCTCGCGCTGGCGGTTCAGCTCGGCCACGCTGTCGGCACCGCGGCAGTCCAGCGTACCGCCCGGGCCGCAGGGGCCGGCGCTGCTGCTGGCCGTGGTATCGATGGTGGTGAAGTAGTTCAGCAGGTTGAGGCCGGTGACCTTGATCGCGCCGCCGACGGCCGGCGGTGTGGCCGGGCGCGGATTGGCAACGGTAAACGTCGGCGGTGTTGCGGCAACGGGGCGTACGCGCCAGCTCGGCGACGCGGCACCGGCGGGGTCGGAAAAATCCAGCACGCCGGTCAGGCCGTTGACCAGGTCGCCGCCGCGGAAGAAATCCGTACCCTGCGTGCCGAACGAGAAACCGCCGTTGGCACGCGGGTGATAGACGGACTGCATGCCGTTGGGCTGGGTGAGGAAAGACTCCTGCGCGTTGTTGTCGTCGTCCAGCAGCACGCGGCGGCGCGCCAGGTTGTCGAGGTAGGCGGTGTAGCCGGCAACGCTCGGCGTGGCGAACTCGGTGAATGCGCGCGGCCGGCCGCCTTCCATCAGCACCAGCTGGCCGTAGCGCGCCATTTCGAAATAGTCGCTGACGGCGAGCGTATCGACGAAGGTGACGCGCATGCTTTCGCGCGACTCGTAGAAATCGTCGATCGCGCCGACCACGGGCAGATCGATCGTCGTCGGCGTGACCTGGGCCAGGTTGTTGCCCGCGTTGGTCACGACAACGGCGCCGGCCGTGGTCGCGCTGATCTGGGTGAGGTTGTTGCTTTCCGAAACCACGCCCGTGGCGCGCACGACCTGCCCTTCGGCGACCGGCGTGGCGCAGCTGCCGCACGACACGAAAATGCCTTCTGACGTGGCCGGATCCGCGTCGGCATTCGCGTCGGCTTCCTGCAGGAAAAAGCCCTGCAATCTGCCCGCGCCCTGGAAATTGCCGATGACGATGCCTTGCACTGTCACCGTGGCGCCGGGAATCGGCGTGGACGCGCCGTTGCCCTGCACATCGTGGATGCGCGACAGGTCGTCGTTGACGATGTTGCCCTGACCCTGGCCGTCGGTGACGATGGCATTGGTCGCATTGGTGATGGTGACGACAAACGTCTCGTCGCTTTCCGGCGTGATGTCGCCGTTCACCAGTACGGAAAAAGTATACGTGCTGCTGCCGGCCGGAATGGTCTGGCCGGTCAGCGAACTCGCCGTGTAGTCGCCCGGGGCGATTGCCGTGCCGTTGGCCGTGGCGATATCGAACGTCACGCCGCCGGCTGGCGCCGGTGCCGACAGGCTCGCGATGAAGGTAAACGTCGTCGTGCCCGCATTGCCTTCGTTGAGCGACACATCGTTGATGGTGAGGTTGGGCGCCGCGTCGTCGTTGACGAGGGTGCCCTGGCCCTGGCCGTCAGTGACGGTCGCACCGGTGGCCGCGGTCACGTTGACGAAGAAGGTCTCGTTGGTTTCCGGCGTCGTGTCGCCGTTGGCCAGCACCGTGAAGGAATACGTACTGCTGCCGGCGGGGATAGTCTGGCTGGTCAGCGATTTGGTCACGTAGTCGCCCGGCGCGACGGCAGTGCCGTCGGCGGTAGCGATGTCGAAGGTGACGCCGCCCGGGCCGGCCGGCGCGGAAAGGCTGACGGTAAAGGTGAACGAAGTCGTGCCCGCATTGCCTTCGTTGAGAATGACGTCGTTGATGCTCAGGTTGGGCAGTGCGATCGGCGCCTGCGGCGTCAGCGAGAAATCGTCGACCGCCAGGCCGTCGTCGGCGCCGCTGGCGTCGGTATCGTTCCAGCGAATCCAGAAGGAGGCGCCGTTGGCAATGCTCAGCCCCGAGATGGTGCTGGCCAGTGCCGTGCGGTCGGCCGCGGCATTGCCGTTCTTGGCGCCGGCAGTCGCGGTATCCGGCGTGACGAAATTCAGCGCCGTGACACCAGTCCAGGCGCCCGTGACCAGGTCGGTCGCGGTGGTGCTGTACTCGAACGCCAGCGTGTCGGTGCGCGCCGCCGTGCCCAGGCGCCATTCCTCGCCCGTATACGCCACGGCCAGGCTGGCCAGCGTCGAGCCGGTGTTATTGGTGAAACAGGCGCCGAACAGCGGAATCAGCGTGCCGCTGCGCAGTTGGCCCAGCGCGCGGTCCGTCGCCGCTGCGGCGCCATAGCTATACATGTCGCCGGTGGTCGAGGCGCCGGTATCCACCCCGTACTGCTCGTTGTCCCGCGCGCCACCGCCGCTTTCGGTCAGGAACCAGCCCGTGATGGTCAGGTTGTTCGTGGTCGAGCCGGCTGTATTCGACAGCGTGTCGAAGTTCTGTGTGACCGCCGAACCGAGGGTGGTAAGGCTGACGCACTGGGCGAAAGCCAGCGAAGGCAGGCAGGACAACAGGCTGATCAGCAGCCAGGCGCGGACAAGGCGCGGCAGAGCGGTGGACGGCATGGACGATTCCCCAAAATCGTGAGCGCAAGACTTGCCGGCCTACTATAGCGCCGTATGGTGACGGGTTGAGGTCGGGGGCGGATCTGGCCCGTTTTCCTGGAGTCGGGCGCATCGCTCTGGTGGCTGGCGGCGACGCAGCGGTGGATACCGGGCGATCGCAGGCATTGCTGTTGCGGTTGGCTGCGGATGACGAGAAGACCGCCACCGCTCTGCCGGGCAGGGATCGCTAACCCGCCGTTAGTGTCGCCGCCAACCAGGCCACCGGATCGGCTTCCCGGTATTGGTGCTGGTCGCAACGCTTGACTTGCCGCTTCGATGGCCAGACACTTTCCTTTCAAGGAAAGTATTGGATGCCCATGACGACGCTCACCTTGCACTACCACCCACTCTCCTCCCACTGCCAGAAAGTGCTGATCGCGATCGACATGCTGGGTGTGGACGTGGACAAGCGCCTGCTCAATCTGGCCGACCCGGCCGAGCGCGACGCCCATCTGGCGTTGTGGCCTTTGGGAAAAATGCCTTTGCTCGTGGACCAGGGGCGGGCGATTCCCGAGACCAGCATCATCATCGAGCACCTGCAGCGCCATCATTCGCAGCGCGACGCAAAGCTCATTCCGGATGATGCGGACGCGGCTATCGACGTGCGTCTGTGGGACCGCCTGCTGGATCAGTACGTGATGACGCCGATGCAGGCGCTCACTGCCGATCTGCTGAAGCCGGAAGCCGAGCGCGATCCGCGCAGCGTTGCGCGTGCGCGCGAAACCCTGTCGACCAGCTACGCCATCATCGACCGGCATCTGCAGCGGCGGACATGGCTGGCCGGCGACTCGTTCAGCATGGCCGATTGCACCGCAGCGCCGGCCTTGTTCTATGCCGTGACTTATCTGCCAGTACCGCCAGAGCACGCGCAGCTGTCGGCCTATTTCGAACGCCTGGTCACCCATCCTGCGGTGGCCGCTGTCATTGAAAACGCGCGGCCGTATTTCAGGTTCTATCCAGGCCGTGCCGGCCTGTCGCGACGCTTCTTCGATCCGGCGGACAGCTGAAGTGAATCGCGTGGCGGAATCGGCGCAGCTGGATCGCCTGTTCTTTGCACTGGCGGACGAATATCGCCGCGGCATGCTGGACCGCCTCAGTCGCGGGCCGGCATCGGTATCCGACCTGGCAGGGCCGCTCGGTATCGCACTGCCGTCCGCCGTGAAGCACCTGGCCGTGCTGGAACTGGGCGGCTTTGTCGTCTCGGAAAAGGTTGGCCGCGTGCGCACCTACACGATCGAGCCCAAGGCGCTGGATGCGATGGAGGCCTGGGTGGCCAGGCGCAGGAAGCTGCTGAACAGCCAGTTCGATCGTCTTGAACTCTATCTCGCCCAACAGACCAGGAAGCCTGCGCGATGACGCACATTCCGAGCACACATACCGATTTCGTCATCGAGCGCGAGTTCGACGCCACGCCAGAAGCGGTGTTCATGGCATGGGCCGACCCGGAGGCCAAGCGGCGCTGGTCGGACTGCCATGCCGAATACACCACCGGCTATCGCCTCGACTTTCGCCCGCTGGGGCATGAGACGCATCGCGTGGCGTATCCGGATGGCCGCATCCAGGAAATCGAGAAAGTCTTCTTCGACATTGCGCCGGCGCGGCGCATCGTCTTCGCCTACGACATCCGGCTCGACGGACGCCGCTTGTCGGCATCGCTGGTGACGGTCGAGTTCTTCGCCAGCCAGCGCGGCACGCGCATGGTCTACACCGAGCAGCTTGCCTATCTGGACGGGCACGAGGATCGTGCCTTGCGCCTGCGCGGTACCGAGGAAGGCCTGGACAAGCTCGGACTGGAACTCGCTGCGTCGACGAGTGTTCACTAGCGGTCATCACACGCACTTGTGATGCGCGGCAAAATCCCAGACGATCTCGCCCCAGCTCGGACACAATGGCTTCGATCTCTATGCGTTATTGGCTGTGCGTTCTTGTCGCCGTGTTCGTTTCGCACGCCATCTTCGATACTGCTCGCGCCGAGAACGAACCCGCGCCGCCGCCCTACCAGATCGAACGCAGCGCGCTGTATACGCTCAAGGACGATGTCTCGCAGCGGCATTACGAGGTCTACGTCAAGACACCGCCCGGCTACGACAAGCCGGAGAACGCGCAACGCCGCTATCCGGTCGTGTATCTGAACGACGGGCCGTATACGTTCCAGGTGGCCTCGGGTGTTTCGCGCGTACCGTTCTCGCAGCAGCTGTTCGAGGAATTCATCATCGTCGGCATCGGCTACGCCAGCGAGAATACGCCGGCCGACAGCCGCGGCCGCGACTACACGCCGAGTGTGGACGCGCGCAAGCCCTACGTCACCGGCGGTGCGCGCGCGTATCTGGATTTCCTCAAGGGCCAGGTGCTGCCCCAGGTCGAACGCAACTACCGCATTGATGCGGCGCGACGCACGCTTTCAGGCCAGTCGTACGGCGGTCTGTTCGGCTTGTGGGTGGCCTTCAACGAACCATCTCTTTTCCAGAATTACATTCTTACCAGCACTTCGCTCTGGTACGGCAAGCGCATGCTGTTCCAGGCCGAGCGCGACTACGCCAAGGAACACCGCGATCTGAAGGCAACTATCTTCTTCGCCGTGGGCGGCAACGAACGTCCCGGCCAGTGCGGTGGCAGCAACTGCGTCGACATGGTCGGCGACCAGCAGGCGATGGCGAAACAGCTGCAGGCGCGCCAGTATCCGGGCCTGAAACTGCATACGCGCGTGGTGGACGGCGCGTACCACGAAACCACGTTTCCCGGCGGACTGCTGTGGGCGATGCAGCGTCTGTTCATGCCGGCGAAGTGATTCGCTGGATCAGACTGCTGCGACGCGCAGGCGAAGCGGCAGTCTGCTGCAAGCCCGTGCAACGAGGACGGCTCAGCCCTTGCCGTCGGCTGGTGCTTCCTCGGCCTTGAGCTGGAATGCCGGCCATGGCGTGGCCGGGCATTCGCGGCTGATGCCTTCCACCGTGCCCTGGCGCAGCAGCTGCGCATAGCGTTCGCCGATGCAATCGGTCCAGCCGCTGTGGCCCTGGCCGCGCAGCAACACTTCCACGTGCCGGGTATAGCCTGGCGCGGCGCGCGCAGCCAGCGAGGCTGGTGTGGCGGGGTCGAGCTCGGCGGAGACCAGCATGGTCGGCACATCGGTCTGGATGGGTTTGCGATAGCCGTCGGGCACGCGGTAGCGCGGCCACAGCGCGCAGGCCGCCTGCTGGCTGCGAATGCGGAAGTCGCCGAACTGGCGTGGCGTGGCGCGGGCGCGGATATCCGCTTCGCGCAGGAAGGCGACGTCTTCGTTGCAGGTGATGCTGAAGAACAGGCCCATGCTGGCCTGCGCATCCATGGAGCGGGCGAAGTCGAGCATGCCGTCGGCCAGGGGTTGCCAATTGCCTTCATGCGCCTGGTGCAGCACCCACGGTACGCTGACGGCACTCTCGGGTGTGTAGAGCATCGAGCGCAGGCGTTCGGCGAAGCGTCCACGGCTCAGGGTGACTTTCGTATTCGTGCCGGCCGCGGTCACCACGACACTGCCGCTGTCCAGCCGCTCAAGCAGTGTCGCGAATTCCTGGCGCAGTGCCGGGAAAGCTGCATGGCAGGCCGCATCGGCTGCGCAGGCGTCGAAGGTGCGGACCAGCGTCTGTTCCGCGGCGTCGGGAAATTCCAGCAGCACGTCCGCGTCGATCGGCGCCATGCTGCCCAGGTAGGCGGTTCGCGAGGTTTTGGGATAAGTACGAAGGTATACCTGTGCGGCACGAGTACCGTAGGAGAAGCCGTACAGGTTCAGCGATTCGTAGCCGAGGGCGACACGTACGGTTTCCAGGTCGCGGGCGAAGTGGCGCAGCGAGTACTGGGTCAGGTCGGCGGTGGCAGACAGTGCCTTGATGCAGCGTTTGATCGCCGCCGGCGGAAAAATGTCGCGCAGGTTGGGCGCGGTATCGGCGGCATCCACCAACGGGCAGCGCAGCGGCGCGGACTTGCCGGTGCCGCGCTGGTCGAGCAGCAGCAGGTCGCGTTCCTCGTTGATGCCGGCAAGGATGGTGCTGAGGTGGGCCGGGTCGCTGGTCGCGGCCTGGCCTGGCCCGCCGCTGAGAAAGGCCACCGGGTCGGGCAGGGCATGGCCATTGCGCGCCGGCAGGACGACGATGTTCAGCGACAGCTGGCGGCCGTCGGGCTTGTCGGGGTTTTCCGGCACCTCGATGCTGCCGCAACGTGCCGGGTGAGCGACGCCGGGCAGGGTACAGGGCGCGAGGCTGGCCGCGGGGGAAGGACGACTGTCTGCCGATGCGGCCGTGGCAGTGGTAGCCATGGCGACGAACAGCAGGACCACGTATGCACGGCAGGCGGCAGGGAACACGGTCACCTCGATGGCAGGAAAGTCAGCGCGATGCGGCATTGTGCGGGAAGCAGCAGGCGAGGGCATGGGGCGAAACTCATGGTACGAAGCCGCTGGCCGGCTTGACGCCGGGTAGCGAAAAGCGGCGCCCGCTTACGAGCAGGCATCGAGTCGGCAGCGTCGCGCAGCGCGAACCTGAACGGCGGATTCCCGTGCTCGAAAATCCCCATTGCTAGGCGTATGTAGACGGCCCTACTCTCCGCTCCGGCACTACGCCAAACAGGGGAAAACTTATGCGTAACACGCTTTTTGCCGTCGCTGCGGCGCTTGCTCTGTGCTCTACCGTTGCCAGCGCGCGCGACGTTGAGTTCACGGTCGTGAACAAGACCGCAGGTACGATGAAGGCGCTGTACGGCGGCCCGTCGTCGAGCGGCGAATGGGGCAGCAATATCCTGCAGGGTTCGATTCCGACCGGCGGTACGCTGTCGGTCTCCATCGCCGGTACGTCGGTCTGCAAGTACGATTTCCGTTATGAAATCGCTGGCCACGAACCGCTGGAAGAATATGGCGTGGATATTTGTGCGATCGACGGCGAAGAATTCGTCATCGAGTAAGTTCGGTGTTGTAACTTTATAAAAGCCAACGCCTCGGCCGTGTGCCGGGGCGTTGGTTTTTCACGAGCGGCGGCTGCTTTTCGGGGCAACGCAACGTGGCGAGCAGACAGCGGCGAGCCTGGAACAGGCAGCAACGGAAGATGGCGGTTTGACATCGACGCCTGGCGTAGGCGTCAGCAACGATGCCTGTCGGCATGCAGCTTGCGGCTGCGGCAGATCTTGTCTAGCGTGTCGCCATCGTTTCGCCGGGATGCGCGCTTGAGGCTGTCGATTGGCCATCGCCTGTTTGTCGCGTTGCTCGCCGCCATCCTGCTCATTGCGGCGATCGGCCTGGAACTGGTGCGCTGGACCTTGTTCGACAATTTTTCCGCACGCCGGAACGATGCCGACGCGGTATTCCTGGGCGCACTCGCCGATGGCCTCGCCGAGCGCTATCGGCAGAGCGGCAACTGGTCGTTCCTGCCACCGGCACCGCGCGATGCGGCGGTCTGGCTGGGCGAACAGATTCAACACGGGAAGCGGCCGTCCCCCCGCGCCACGATACCGACAAACCTGGCCGAGCGCGTCGGCGTGCTCGACGCGCACGAACAGCTGCTGGCAGGGACAATCGCGCGGCGCTGGGTGATTGCGTTTGCCTCCGTCGATACGATCCGCCGTCCGGTCGAGGTGGACGGCCGCACGGTCGGCTACGTTGTACTGGCTCAGTCGCGCAATCCCGACGATGCGCTCGCGGTTGCGTTTCTGCTGCAGCAGCAGGATCGACTGCTGCTGGCGCTTGGCCTTGGCGTGCTGGTGAGCGCGCTCGTGGCGGCGCTGCTGGCAGCACATTTCCGCCGGCCGATACGCCGTCTGCGCGATGCCAGCCGGCGGCTGGAAGAGGGGCAGTTCGATACGCGCCTGGCTCTGCGCCGCGGCGACGAACTCGGCGAGCTGGCGCAGGCGTTCGACCGGCTCGCGGCGCGGCTGGCAGACGCGGAGGCGCTGCGCCGGCGCTGGGTTGCCGATACCTCGCACGAACTGCGCACGCCGCTGTCGGTGTTGCGCGCGCAACTGGAAAGCCTGCAGGACGGCATACGCCGCGCGACACCGGACAACATCGCCTCGATGCTGCGCCAGGTCGGCGCACTAGGCCTGCTGGTCGACGATCTGTCTGCGCTGGCGCGCGGGGACGTGGAGCGACGCGATGGCGAACCGGTGGCGACCGATGCGTGGCCGCTGGTGGACCAGGTATTTACGGATTTTGCGGACAAGTTTCGCCGGGCCGGCCTGCACGCGTCGCTTGGTGCCGCGCCGGCACAGTCGACTGTGCGGTGTGATGCCGAGCCATTGCGCCGCGTCCTGAGCAATCTGCTGGAGAACTGTGTGCGCTATACCGATCCGGGCGGGGCGGTCGATGTGCAATGGGTGGTCGCCGGCAAGGAACTGCACATCGTCGTCGACGATACTGCGCCCGGCGTGGCGCAGGCCGCGCTGGCGCGTCTGGGCGAACGCTTTTTCCGGCCTGATCCGTCGCGCAATCGCCAGACCGGCGGCAGCGGGCTGGGGCTTGCGCTATGCCGGCAGATTGTCGAAGCGCATGGCGGCCGCCTGGAATTTTCCGCCTCGCCGCTGGGCGGATTGCGCGCGCGTGTCGTACTCGGCCTGGTCGCGCCATGAGTGCGTCGATCCTGATCGTCGAAGACGAAAGCGACCTCGCGGCCATCGTGGCCGACTACGCCATCGCCGAGGGCTACGCCACGCAGGTGATCGCCGACGGTGCCACGGCGCTGGCTCGCATCCGGCAGGCGATGCCCGATCTGATCGTGCTCGACCTGATGCTGCCGGGTCTCGACGGGCTGGCGCTTTGCAGGGCGGTGCGCGTTTTTTCCGACGTGCCGATCGTCATGCTGACGGCGAAGGTCGAGGAAATCGATCGCCTGCTCGGCCTGGAATCCGGCGCCGACGACTATGTGTGCAAGCCGTTCAGTCCGCGCGAGCTGATGGCGCGCGTCAAGGCGATCCTGCGCCGGCAGCGGCAGGTGGCAAGCGCACCGGCGCGCATCCAGGTGGACGCGGCGGCACGGCAGGTGTGCGTCGGCGCGCAGGTGCTGCGCCTGACGGCGAGCGAGTACAAGCTGTTCGCCGCGATGGCGCAGCGGCCGGGCACGATCTACTCGCGTGCGCAGCTGCTCGATATAGCGAGCAGCGACAGCCTCGATGTCACCGACCGTGCCATCGACACGCATATCAAGAACCTGCGGCGCAAGTTCGCTGCGGTGCTGCCCGGTGTCGATGTCATCGAATCGGTCTACGGCCTGGGCTATCGCGTCGAACTGTAGTGCGTCGCGTTCGGCGGCGCGGCGGCTTGCCCACAATGTCCTCACATTCCCGCGCAAAGCTGTGGCCGGTTTGGTTTCAGCCCTGCGAACTGGCGAGGAATGTGCGATGCAGCGAAAGAAATGGGTGTTTGGTGCGGCCGCAGTTCTGCTCTGTGCAGTGACGGGCGCGATGGCGCTGAAGGTGTTTGGTGTGCCTGGCAATGGCGCATCGGCGCCGCCGCAGGCGGACATGACGATCGATGCGACCGTGCGCCAGGAAGTGATCGGCAATGCGATTGCGCAGCTGGAGCACGCGTACGTGTTCCCGGAAAAAGCCGCCGCGCTGGGCACGCAGCTGCGCGCTGCCCTGCTGCGTGGCGAGTTCGACCAGCTCTCCAGCGCGCAAGCCTTCGCCGACAGATTGAGCGAATGGCTGCAGGCGCAGACCGGCGACCGTCATCTCGACCTGCGCTATTTCGCCCAGGTGCTGAGCGAAGACGCCTCCGGCCGTTCGCCGGAGCAGGAAGCCGCCGAGCAGCAGAACGCGCGGCGCCTGAACCACGGTTTCCACAATGTCGACCGCCTGCAGTTCAATATCGGCTATATCGACCTGCACGCCTTCGGCCGGCCCGAGCCCGCGGCGCCGCGCATCGCCGCGGCAATGACCCTGCTGCGCGATACCGATGCCCTCGTGATCGATCTGCGCCGCTGCGGTGGCGGCGATCCGGAAACCGTCATGCTGCTGGCGAGCTACCTGTTCGACCAGCCCACGCATCTCAACGACATCTATTTCCGCGACGAGAACCACACCGAAGTGCGCTGGACCACTCAAGGCGTGAGCGGTCCGAAATTCGGCGAGACCCGCCGCGTCTATCTGCTCACCAGCGCCGACACGTTCTCCGCCTGCGAGGACTTCGCCTATGCGTTGAAGAATGCCGGCCGTGCGACCCTGGTCGGCGAAAACACCGGCGGTGGCGCGCATGCCGGCAGTCCGCGCCGGCTCAGCGCGCATTTCATGCTGTTCGTGCCGTCGGGTTTGCCCATCAGTCCGGTCACGCATACGGACTGGGAAGGCAGCGGCGTAACACCGCAGCTAGCCGTATCAGCGAAACGCGCCCTCGACGTGGCGCAGGTCGCCATCCTCAGGGAAATGCTGGCCGCCGAGGCCGATGCGCATCGGCAGGATCTGATGCGCCAGCGGATTGCCGAACTGGATTGAGCGAAGCATTGGCCAGTGCACCCGGTGCGGGCATGCCGTTCAATCGAAGGTATCGGCAAACACCTCGTCGTGCTGCATGCCGAACATCATCTGTGTGCGGGCGTTGAATCCGGTGAAGACCGAGCCGGCAACCACGATACGGCCAGGTTGCAGCAGCAGCGTGCTGCCGATCTGGCCGTGATCGCCGGTGGTGGAAACCTGCACCACGTGCTGGATTTTGCCGCCCGTGCCGAAGCGGGTGTCGAGGCTGAAATTGCGGTTCAGGCGCAGCACTGCAGTGGCCGGAAATTCGCCGCTGTAGCTCGATGCGGTGATGAGGTACTGGCCGTTGGCCTGGCGCGCGATGCTGTTGGCCGATTCCCAGTTGTCGCCGGGTTGCGCCGGGTTGGGGCCGGCGAAATCCAGCGCGTACTGGCGCACGCCGCTCGGGCCGATGCTGGTATCGAGCTGGCCGTCCGGGCGCCAGCGCAGCAGGAAAATGTCGCCGTCGGAATTGACCTGGTTGGACAGCACGTGGCCGACCTGGATCACGGCGCCGTTCGATTCCATCATCGAACGGTAGGTGCGCGGCGATTCCGCCACGCCCAGGGGCGATTTCAGGTTGATCTTGGACAGACCGGCGGAGACGTTGCCGAACGCCGGGTCCATGCCGCCGTTGCCGAGCAGGCGCACCACAAATTGCTTTTTATCCGAAACCGCCTGGGTGGTCTGCGAAATCTGGCCCGCGACGACGATGCGGCCGTCCGCCATCAGGTGCAGGCCGTTGACGCCGGGAATCTCCGACACCGACCACTCGAACGGCACCTGCACCTTGCCCGCGTTGCCGAAGCCCGGCAGCGGCAGTCCGGCAGCCGTGTACCAGGCAATGCCGAGATTGTTCGTGGTCGCGGTGGTGACGGTGCCGGCGACGATGATGCCGCCGTTCGCGGTAGTGACCACTCGCTGGCTGAAGTCTTCGTTGTCGCCGCCCTGGTTGAACGGCACGCTGAGCACGCCGCTGCCGGCCAGGCTGGCATCGAGGTCACCATTGGGCAGGAAGCGATACACGGTGAAGTCGGGGCAGCGGTCGATCGCGACAACCAGCCGGCCCTGGGCGTCGAGCGTGGCATCGGCGACGCTGAAATCTGCGCAGGGCGCTACCACGGTGCGCAGGCCCAGGTCGCCAAAATCCACATCGGGATAACCGTCGGCTCCGACGCGATACAGGCTCAGCCGATACGCACCGGGCGCCTTCATGCGGCCGACGACCCAGATCTTGCCGTCTTGCGCTTTTACGGTCGCGCCTACGTAGTCGAGCGAGTTGGTCGTGCTGCCATTGGGGTTGGCGTAGAAGCCGTAGCCGGGAAATTCGGCATCGGTGCCGAAGATCGGGTCCAGTGCTCCATCGGCTGCCAGGGTAGTGCCGGTGATGGCAGCAGAAGCCAGGACGGCGGCAAGCATGAGGCGGCGCATGGGAGGCACTCCGTGGGGATTGTCCTCACGTACGCAGTGCGATGTGGCCAGGGATCATGGCGCGCGGTGGCGCTGGCACCACCGTTGCCGGATTGCCTGGCGCTGGTGCTGCGGCGGCTCGCCTAGCGGGTCTTCGCGGCCGGATAGGTGTTGGCCCCGCGCGTCAGGGCGAATCCGACGACAGCGCCGTCGCCGTCGCGTTCGAAGCGGATCGCCATATCCTGCGCCGTCATGAAGAACGCGTTCTTCGACTCGGCGAACAGTTCCATGCGCTGGGCGCCGAACATGTCGCCCTGGAAGTACAGGCGTTCGCCGTCAGCGACGATATGGGCGGGCTGGTTGGCCAGCTGGTAGTCGCCGGCGAGCTGTTGATTGACGGCGGCATCGCCGGCAATGGCGGCTTTCTCCACCACGCCGAACTCGGGCCAGCCGTATTCGGCGGCAATGCTGCAGAGGATCTCGTCGATCAGCGCAGTGCCGTTGTCGCTGTTGGTCATCACCACCACGCCCTGGCCGGTGCGCGTATAGCCATAGAGCTGGGCGCGGAATCCTGCGGTACCACCGCTGTGGCCGAAGCTGGTGCGGTCGCCGAGTCTTTCGACGAAGAAGCCCAGGCCGTACTCGCCCAGGCCACGCGTGAGCATGGCCGTGGTCATATTGCGCGAGAGGATTCCGGACGGCTTGCCTGCTTCGCTGCGCTGAACATCGAGCACGACGTTTGCGAGGTCGCCGGGCGTAGTCCACAGGCCGGCCGCGGCGGATTCCGGATAGTCGTGCCATTGCCCGGCGATGGCTCTGCCGCTGCCGTCGTAAGCCGTGGCCGCTTGTTTGCGCAAGTTCTGCGGCAGGGGTACGGCGAAGGTGCTGTGGACCATGCCCAGCGGGTCCAGCACCGCGGACTTCATGTAAACATCAAATGGCTGCGCACTGGCCTCGCTCATCATCAGCTGGACGATGCTGTAGCCGCCGCCGGAGTAACGCCACGCACTGTGCGGCGCGATGTCGACGCGGACTGGCGCGGAATTCGCCGGTGCGACGCCGTCGAGTATCTGCAGCAGCGTCGGCAGTTTCTGCCCCTGTGCATAGCCCATATAGCCATGTACCGTGGTGCCGGCGCTGTGGTTGAGCAGCATGCGCAGACTGACCGGTGTCTGCCGGGTAAATTCGTTTTGTGGAATTTTCCAGGCGTCGAGCTGGCGATTCGCGTCTCCGTCCAACGCGAGCTTGCCCTGCTCGACCAGGCGCAAGGCGCCCAGGGCGCTGACCGGCTTGCTGACCGATGCGGCCTGGAACAGCGTTGACGCCGTTGCCGGCCGCTGGCTGGCACTGTCGGCCATGCCATAGGCGCGCGCCCATTCGACGCGGCCGTCGTTGATCAGGGCAATGCTGACGGCGGGCACCTGGTGGAAAGCCATGCGTTGGGTCAATGCCATCTTGCGTTGCGCCGAGCCCTTGACCACGACGCGGGTGGA
Organism: Tahibacter aquaticus; assembly: GCF_004363655.1. Taxonomy (GTDB): domain Bacteria; phylum Pseudomonadota; class Gammaproteobacteria; order Xanthomonadales; family Rhodanobacteraceae; genus Tahibacter; species Tahibacter aquaticus. Next base: position 52,027 of record NZ_SNZH01000011.1, on the reverse strand, counting down.
AAGACCTTGCTCGACCCGTGCGATGCGCGCCTGCAGCGCCGGCGGCGTGTGTTCGACCGAAGCCGGTGTCGATGCCGATTCAGCCTGGGCAGCCAGGCTGCACAGCAATAGCGTCGCGAAAGGCAGCAGCGCGGGTTTTTTCATGAATGGTCGGTCCTTGTGGCAAGCGGGTTCGGTTCGGATGCATGACTGCAGGAATTGGTTGAGACAGTGGCGAGGCTATTGCTGCCTGCGAGCCTGCCTGGCGCAGCGGGTACAGGGCGCGGCAGCACGGCGCCGCCGCGCTGCGGTGGCGCTGCGCGGCGGGTGCAAAGTGGTTCTTACCAACGCGCCGGATGCGCCGGATAGTCGTCGACACGCTGCGCCGTCGGTCACCGCGTTTTTCGCCAGAACCGCAAACATCAGTGAGGAGCAGAGCATGAATGTGCTGAAGATCCGTAGTGCTTCGTTGGTGGTTGCTGCAGCCGTGCTGGCGCCGTTTCCCACCATGGCCGATGCCGTGCCCGGCAAGCCGGCGGCGAAAGATACCGCACGCGACGGCCAGCACGATTTCGATTTTGAGATCGGCCGCTGGAAGACGACGGTGTCGCGTCTGCAGCGTCCGTTGACCGGCTCGACCAGCTGGGTCGAACTGGAAGGCACTACCGTCGTGCGCAAGCTGCTGGATGGCCGCGCCAATGTGGCCGAGCTGGACATCGCCGGTGCATCGGGCCGCATCCAGGGCGTATCGCTGCGCCTGTACGAGGCCGGCTCGCGCCAGTGGAGCCTGAATTTCGCCAGCCTGGCCGCGGGAACATTGTCGCCGCCGACCATCGGTCATTTCAGCAACGGACGCGGCGAGTTCTACGGCAACGAGACGCTGGACGGAAAACCCGTCGCCGTGCGTTTTGTGATCGCCTGCGCCACGGCGGACGAATGCCGCTTCGAGCAGGCGTTTTCTGCCGACGGCGGCAAAAGCTGGGAGCTGAACTGGGTAGCGACGGATACGCGCATCAAGGAATAGCGTTGTCCACAATGATCATCCCTGCGCTTGGCGAGAAATGGCTTGTGGCTGCAGCGGTGCCGGCAGTGCGAGCCGCGCTGGCTGTGTCGCAAAACAGCGGCCGGCGAGCGTCGCCCCCAGCCAGGCCGGCAGCACGCTGACGACAAACGTGGCGAGGAAGGCGAGCGCGCCGGACTGCGGCAACAGATGCGCGAACAGACTGCCGCTCAGCGCCAGCATGGCGGCAATCGACAGCGCATTGGCCAGCTGCAGGGCTGCGCTGTTGCTGCCTTGCTGCTGCGACGGCGAGAGTTGCAGCAGGCGTGTCGCCAGGATGGGATAGACCATGCCCATGCCGAAACCGGCGATGATCCAGCCAGCGATGCCAACGACCAGGGCGACCCGCGGCCACAGCAGCAAGGCAACGATGCTGGTGCCGACACCGATCAGGACGAGGCCGCTGCGCAGCCGGCGACTGTGGTCTGCATGGCCGGCCATGTTGCCCTGGCACCAGGAACCGGCCGAGTAGCTCAGCGCGCCGGCGGTGAGTACGCCGCCCACCCAGAGCGGCGCCAGGCCGCGCTCGCGGGCCAGCATCAGCGGTACGAAAACTTCAGCGGTGAAGAACGACGCTGCGGCGAGACCGCGCAGGGCGATCACGGCCGGTATGCCTGCTTGCGCGGCGAGCGTGCCTGCCGGCAGCAGCTGCCGCGCGCACAGGGCGAGGCTGATGGCCAGGGCGACGATCAGCAGCGGCGCCGCTGCGGCCGGATGCCGGCCGGCCAGTGCAAGCAGGCAGGCGCAGGCGGCAGCGCCGATCGCCCAGGCGATGCGGCGTGCGCCGCCGCCCTGCTGCGTATCCGGCGCCTGCGGCGGCAGTGCACGCAGGCCAGGACGCAGCATCAGCGCGGCCGGCACCGCCAGCAGTGGTACGCCGAGAAACACCCAGCGCCAGCCCAGGCCGTGCAGGATCAGGGCGCTGATGCTGGGGCCGATCAGCGAAGGCAGCACCCACGCCGCGGAGATGGCCGCGAACACGCGCGGCCGCAGCGGCACCGGGTAGATGCGCCCGATCAGCACGTACAGCGACACCGACAGCAGGCCGTCGCCGAGTCCCTGCAGCAGCCGGCCTGCGAGCAGCAGTGGCATGTCCGGTGCCAGGCCGGCCATCAGCAGTCCGGCGACGAAGCAGGCGACGCCGGTCCACAGCGGCGCCTGTGGACCGCGGCGGTCGTTCCAGCCGGCGGCGACCACCATGCCGATCACGCTGGCGGCGAGTGCGGCGCCGAAGGCGAGGGCGTACCAGGCCATGCCGTCCAGCGCCAGGGCGACGGACGGCATCACGGTCGCGATGGCCAGCGACTCGAAGGCGATCAGCGACACCAGGGTGACGATGCCCAGAGTGACTGCGCGATAGCCGGCGCCGAGCAGGCGCGGCGGCTGCGGCGTATTCATGCGCGGATTCCTGCGGGCAGATCGCTGCCTTGGGGAAGGGTTTCTCCGCGGCTGGATAAATATCCAAGGATTACTTTTGTTTGAAGTTCCACACGCGATCCTTCGCTGCTTGCCGCGATGCCCATGCTTGACCTCCAGACAGGAGGCGCCGAGCATAGAATCTCAAGTGAACTTGAGGTCAAGCGACATGGGCGAACTCAGTGTCGGCGAAGTGGCGGCGCGCAGCGGCGTGGCGGTATCCGCGCTGCATTTCTACGAAAGCAAGGGGCTGATCCACAGCCGCCGCAGCGCCGGCAACCAGCGGCGCTATGCACGCGATGTGCTGCGGCGCATTGCGGTGATCCGGGTGGCGCAGCGGGTCGGCATTTCGCTGGAGGCGATAGGCCAGGCACTGGCCCGCCTGCCTGCGGCGCGCACACCGACACGGGCAGACTGGCTGCGTCTTTCCGCCGTCTGGCGCGATGAACTCGATGCACGCATCGGCGAACTCACGCGCCTGCGCGACGAGTTGAGCGGCTGCATAGGCTGCGGCTGCCTGTCGCTGCAGCGTTGCCGGTTGAGCAATCCGGCCGATCGATTGGGTCAAGGCGGAGCCGGGCCGCGGCGTTTGCTGGCCGATTGATCGGCTGCGCCGGATTTCGCGGACGTACCAGTCGACAAGCTGGTCGTCCATCTGCTGCGCCATAGGCTTGCCATGGGCGCTGTTCGGCCCGAACGGCGACCTGAGCCTGACCCGGGGCCGAGCCAACTACCGGGAATTCGGCGCAAGCCGGTGCCAGGTTCCGCCACCTGTGCGGCGGCCGCTGGATCGCGAGCTGCCGGACTGAGGCAGCTTGAGGGAGACAAGGCGGCAGCACGCTTGGCGTCTGCTGAAGCCGTTCCGTACGCCGCTCTACAGCCGCGATTTGCCGCATGCGATGATACGGCGCATTGCCCGCCGATTTTCCGGCGGGCTGTTTCATTCCCCCGATTGCCTGCTTTGGCGCCGCACGACGGAGCCGAAGCTGCCAGATTGCGTGCTCATGAGCCTTGCCGAAGAAAAAAATAAAGTCCAATCAATGAATTGCGCCGACTGGCGGATTTCCGTTGCGCCGATGATGGAATGGACAGACCGGCACTGCCGCTACTTCCATCGCATGCTGTCGCCGCATGCCCGCCTGTATACCGAGATGGTTACTGCCGCGGCGCTGCTGCATGGCAAGCGCGGCTATCTGTTGCGGCATAGCGCGTTCGAGCGGCCGGTTGCCTTGCAACTGGGCGGGGCAGAACCGGAGGAACTGGCGCAGGCGGCGCGTTATGGTGCCGAGGCGGGCTATGCGGAAATCAATCTCAACGTGGGCTGCCCTTCCGACCGGGTGCAGATGGGGCGTTTCGGTGCCTGCCTGATGCGCGAGCCGGCGCTGGTGGCGGATTGTGTATCGGCCATGCGCGAGGCGGTGCCGCTGCCGGTGACGGTGAAATGCCGTATCGGCGTGGACGAGCAGGACGACTATGCCGATCTGCAGCGCTTTACCGAGCACATGGTCGGCGCTGGCGTGGGCACGCTGGTGGTGCATGCGCGCAAGGCCTGGCTGCAGGGGCTGTCGCCGAGGGAAAATCGCGAGATTCCGCCGCTGAACTATGCGCGGGTATACCAGTTGAAAAAGGATTTTCCGCAGCTGTGCATCGTGATCAACGGCGGCATCGTCTGCGAGCAGACGACGCTGGAGCATCTGCAGCAGGTCGACGGTGTGATGATCGGGCGTGCGGCGTATCACGATCCCTACGTGCTGGCGCGGGTCGAGCATGCGGTCTACGGCGAGCCGCTGCCCGACCGCGACGACATTTTGCGCCGCATGCTGCCGTATATCGAAAACGAGCTGGAGCGCGGCACGGCGCTCAAGCACATCACGCGGCATCTGCTGGGCCTGTACCAGGGCTTGCCGGGTGCGCGGGGCTTCCGCCGCGTGCTGAGCGAGCAGGCGCACCGGGAAAAGGCCGGCATCGAGGTGATTCTGGCAGCGCTGGAGCAACGCGATGCGCTGCGTGCGGCGGCTTAGCCTTTTTGTACTTTTATTGATTGTGGCGGTGCTGCCGTCGATGGCGGCGCCGGTGGTGGTCGACGGTCCGGCGCCGCGCGGACGCGGCGAGCTGGAATGGGCGGCGCTGCGCCGCTACAGCACGGCCGACGGCTTGCCGCAGAACACGGTGCATGCGCTGGCGCAGGACAGTGCCGGCTATGTCTATGCCGGCACCGAAGACGGCCTGGCCCAGTTCGACGGGCGTCAATGGCGGCGCATTGCCCTGCCGGAACGCGCCGGCGTGCGGCCGTATGTGATGCATCTGGTGGCCAGCGGCGACGGCTCGCTCTGGATAGGCAGCGACAGCGTCGGCCTGTGGCGGCGCGACGGCAGCGGCCGCGTGCACAGCGTGCCGGGCCTGCCGGCGGAGCTGGCGCTGGAAGCGCTGCTGCTGCGCAACGAGTCTTCGGTGTTTGCCGGTACGCCGCGCGGCGTGTATCGCTGCGATGCGGCGGGCTGCACGCTGCTGCAGGCCACGCAGAAGCTCGAAGTGGCGGCGCTGCTGCAAGGCCAGGGTCCGAACGGCGCGGCCTTGTGGATAGGTACCAATGAAGCGGGCCTGTTCCGCCTGGACGATCCCGACGGCGCGGCACCGCAGCTGGCCGACTGGCATCTGGGCAAGCGTGACGGCCTGCCCAACGATGCCGTGCGTTCGCTCGTGCTGTGGGGCGGCGCGGACGGGCGCGATCTGTGGATAGGCACCGGCCGCGGCCTGGCCCGGCTGGCGCAGGGCAGGCTGGTTGTATACGACGCTACAACGGGATTTCCCGAAGGCACGGCGGCGCCGCTGCTGCCCGGCGTCGATCGCGACGGCCGGCCGCTGCTGCGGGTCGGCCTGGCACGGGCCGGGCTGGCGGAACTGGGTGAAGACGGCAGTGTGCAGCTGGTCACGCGCGCCGAAGGCCTGCCCGAGGATGGCGTGCGCAGCCTGCTGGAAACCGGCGAATCGGCGACGCATCGGATCCTGTGGCTGGGCACGACCTCGTCCGGCGTGGTGCGGCGCGAACCCGGCCGCTGGGCGGCGCTGGACGAGCGCCACGGCCTGCCGCATCGCGTGGTGTTCGGCATTGGCCGGGCAGTATTTCCCGATGGCGTGGATTCGCCCTGGATAGGCACGGTGGAAGGGCCGGCGCGCTGGATGGGCGGCAGCTGGCAGCGCTTCCTGCCGCCGCCGTACGAACGCAGCACGGTGTTTGCCCTGGTGCGCGACGGCGCGACCGTCTGGCTGGCCACCGACCAAGGGGTGATCGGCCTCGAAAAAGGCAGCGTGCGCCAGTACAGCGCCGATAACAGCGACCTGCCCGGCCTGACCGTGCTCGACGTGATTGCCCAGGACGCGTTCGACGGCCATCACCTGTGGATTGCCACGCGGCATGGCCTGGCGCGCCTGAGCAAGGGCGTCATACAGCGCGAGCATCTGCCCCTGGCCGACGGCGCGCCAATGGTGCGCAAGCTGCTGCTTGCCCCGGCGACGGATGGGCGCGAGCGTCTGTGGGCAGCGACCGCGTCGGGCCTGCTCTGGCGCGACGAAGCGGGCTGGCACGCCGTGCCGGACGGCTGCCTGCCCAGTCCGGAATTGCTCGACATGCAATTGCAGCGCAGCGCCGACGGCCGCCAGGCATTGTGGGTAGCCAGCCGCGCCGGCGTCGTGCGCGTCGATCTGGGTGGCCCGCTGCGCTGTGTCGGCTTGCCGGCGGCGGCGCGGCCGGCGGGGCAGGTCTATCAGCAGGCGGTGGATCAGGCCGGCCGCCTGTACGTGTTCGGTTCCGACGGCGTCACGCGCTATACCTTTGCCGATCCACTGGCCGATTCGCTGCTGCTGCAGCAGGTCACGCATTTCGGCATGGAAGACGGCCTGCCCGGGCTGGAATTCAACCGCGCCTCGTACGTGGACGCGCGCGGCCGGGTCTGGGCCGGCAGCGTCGACGGACTGGCCTTGTACGACCCGGCCCAGGAAGCCACGGCCGGCCCGGCGGCGCCCTTGCGCCTGCGCGAGGCCAGTACCGAGCGCGGCACGCTGCTGGAACCGGGCACGCGCCTGGCCGCTGGCGATAACAGCGTGCGTGCGGAAGTTTCCCTGCTCGCCTACGAGCGGCCGCAGCAGATTCGCTATCGCGCCGAACTGGTCGGCCTGCGCGGCGACAGTCCGGCCTGGGTGGTCGATCCGCAATTCCAGTTCAGCCGCCTGCCGCCGGGCGCCTACCGCTTGCGCCTGCGCGCGCAGGATGCCTACGGCGTCGAAGCTGCGCCGATCGAGATTGCGTTCCAGCTCAAGGCGCCGTGGTGGCAGACCGTGCCGGCCCTGATCGGTTTCGGCATTGCCTTGCTGCTGGCCGGCTTGCTCGCCGGGCGCTGGCGCAACCGCCACCTGGCCCGCCGCGCGGGACAGCTGCAGCGCGAAGTGGCACTGCGTACGCGCGAACTGGCCGATGCCAACCGCCGCCTGGAGCATGCCTCGCTGACCGATCCGCTGACCGGCTTGTGGAACCGGCGCCATTTCAGCCTGGAAATGCCGGCCGAATGCGCCCGCGCGCTGCGCCGCGCCGAGGAAGGCGATACGCGCACGGTGCTGGGCCTGGTGCTGATCGACTGCGATCACTTCAAGCAGATCAACGACCGCCACGGCCATGCCGTCGGTGATGCGGTACTGGTGGAAATTGCCGCACGCCTGCGCAGCCAGGCGCGGGAAGGCGATGTATTGCTGCGCTGGGGCGGCGAGGAATTCCTGCTGGTGCTGCGCGATACCGATCGCGACAGCCTGGCCGCCGCGGCGCGGCGCGTGCTCGACGGCATCGGCGGGCGGCCGTTCGTGTTCGGCGTGGAGCCATTGGCCGTGACCTGTTCGCTCGGTGTCTGCGCGTTTCCGTTCGATAGCGCCGCACCCGGCGTGCTGAGCCTGGACGCCTGCCTGCGCATTGCCGATGCGGCCCTGTACCGCGCCAAGCACCAGGGCCGCGACCGCGCCGTGCTGGCGCAAAGCCGCGGCCACGAACACGAACCGGCCTGGCTGGACGTGCCGCGTGGCGCGCCGTAGGCGCCGGTCGCTTTTTCCCCTGTTGGAGCCTGTCGTGATCACACGCTCGATTGCCGATTTCCAGCGCCAGTTCGCCCAGCTGCCGGCCACTGCGCCCGGCTGTGCACGAGGCGCATTCCTGGTTACGCCGCTGGGTTTCCACCTGGCCGAGCAGTCGGCCAGCGACAACCGCTACATGGCCATGCACGCCGGCGTGGATGCGAACGCCGCGCTGGCCGAGCATGCGCAGCTGGCGCGGCGCGTCAGTGCGCTGCTGCCGACGGTGTGTTTTCCCGGTGATGCGCAGACGCCGGACGCGGTGTTTCCGAACAATGTGTTTGCCACTGCGCCCGGGCGCAGCATCATCGGCCGCATGCGGCATCCGGTACGCCAGCGCGAGGCCGAGCGCCCGGACATCCGCGGTTTCTTTCGCGATATTGCCGCTTATCAAGAAATTGACTTGTCCACACTGGATGGCGTGGCCGAGCTGACCGGCTGCCTGGTGATCGACCGCGCCCGCGGCATCGGCTATTGCGGCCTGAGCGAGCGCTGCGACGAGGCCGGTGCGGCGGCGATGCATGCGGCGTTCGGGCTGCGCCTCACCTTCTGTTTCGAGCTGGCTGACGGCGAATACCACACCAATGTGGTGATGTCGGTGCTGGCCGGGCGCGCGCTGGTCATTGCACCCGGCGGCTTTGCCGATGCGGCCGTGGCCCAGGCGCTGGCGCAGGCCTACGCACCGCGGACCCTGCTGCTCAGTGCCGCGCAGAAGGCCGACTATGCGGGCAACTGCATCGCATTGAGCGACGATAGCGTCTGGATGAGCGAACGCGCAGCGGTGTCGCTGGGCCCGGACCAGCGCCAGGATCTGGCCAGCTGGGGATTCCGCATCGAAGCCGTGGCCTTGCCCGAGATCGAGAAGGCCGGCGGCAGCCTGCGCTGCTGCGTCGGCGAGATGTACTAGGGCTTTGTGCCGGCGGCGCCGAATTTCGCCGGGCGCCGATGAGCGCGGCGAATGGCGCCGCATGACCTGGGATGGACGCGGCTGGCGGTACTTGGCGCTGCAATTCGCGTTCGCTCATCGCACCCTGCGAGTGCCCCGGCGTGCGTTCGTAGGGCGTCGATGAGCGCAGCGAATTGCGCCGCATGTCCAACATGGCAGCTGGCCCGGGCCGGGCGTGCTGGGCGCAAGACTGTCCATTCGCCCAGTTCAGGTGCAATTCAATCCCTGCTATCGAGACTCGGACGCCCTCGCTAAGATGAACACATGCACCGATCGGTGGTCTCTCTGCTGCGTCCCTTGACCCTGATCGCGCTGACCGCGTTCGGGTCCACGGCGTTTGCACAGCGCACGCTGGAAGATGCAGTGGAGCAGGTGCAGCAGGAAATTCAGGGACGGGTGCTGAAGGCCGAAGAAGTCACGATCGGCAAGAAGAAGCTCTACCGGATCAAACTGCTGACCCGCGACGGGCGAGTCCAGGTCGTGAAGATTCCCGCGGAAGACGTTAAGGAGAACCGATAATGCGAGTCCTGCTGGTCGAAGACGAGGCCCCGCTGCGGGAAACCCTGGCCGCGCGCCTGAAGCGCGAAGGCTATGCGGTTGACAGTGCAGCCGATGGTGACGAAGGCCTTTACCTCGGCCGCGAAATGCCTTTCGACGTGGCCGTGATCGACCTGGGCCTGCCCAAGCGTCCGGGCATGGACCTGGTCAAGGCACTGCGCGACGAGGGCCAGCGCTACCCCATTCTCATCCTGACGGCGCGGTCCAGCTGGCAGGACAAGGTCGAAGGCCTCAAGGCCGGCGCCGACGATTACCTGGTCAAGCCCTTCCACGTGGAAGAACTGCTGGCCCGCCTCAATGCCCTGGTGCGCCGCGCCACCGGCTGGACCAAGCCGGTGCTCGAATGCGGCCCGGTGCAGCTCGATACCACCGCGCAGAGCATCACCGTCGACGGCAAGCCGGTCGACCTCACCAGCTACGAATACAAGGTGCTGGAATACCTGATGCTGCATGCGGGCGAGCTGGTGTCCAAGGCCGATCTCACCGAGCACATCTACCAGCAGGATTTCGACCGCGATTCCAACGTGCTCGAAGTCTTTATCGGCCGTCTGCGGCGCAAGCTCGATCCGGACGGCCATCTCAAGCCGATCGAGACCGTGCGCGGGCGTGGCTACCGCTTCGCCATTCCGCGCAGCGATTCCGCAGCGGAGTAGTTTTGATGTCACAGCGGCGGCCGCTGTCGCTGCAGGCGCGTTCCACCGTAGCCGCCGGCCTTGCGCTGGCGGCTTTTCTCGGCGTGACCGGGTTTGCCCTGGACAAGGCGTATTACGACGCGACGGTCGCAGCCATGCGCGACCGCCTGCAAGGCTATGTCTACGCCTACCTGGCCGGTTCCGACGTGCTGCGCGGCACCAAGCTGCTGCCGCCGGAAACCCTGCCCGACCCCGAATTCAACCGGCCTGGTTCCGGCCTTTACGCCGTGGTTGTCGGCGACAGCGAGTCGCTGCGCTGGGAATCGCCCTCGGCGCTGGGACGCGAGCTGGCTTTCGATACACGCCTGCCAGTGGGCGAAACGCGCTTCGAAGGGCCGGTCGACAACGCGGTCGGCCGCGTATTCGTGTTTTCCCAGGGCGTCAGCTGGGAAGTGGACGAACGCAAGCCCGTTGCCCTGACCGTGCACGTGGCGCAGAGCGACCAGCCGTTCCTGCGCCAGATCGACGCCTACCGCCGCACCCTGGTGCGCTGGCTGGGCGCGCTGGCCATCGTTCTGCTGCTGCTGCAGATTGCCCTGCTGCGCTGGGGCTTGAGTCCACTACGCCGCATGGTGCGTGATGTGGACAATGTTATGAATGGCGATGCCGATCGGCTGCCCGGCCAGTACCCGGCCGAGATCGAACCGCTGACCGGCAGCCTGAACGAGCTGATCGACTTCGGCCGCGAACAGCTGGACCGCTACCGTAATACCATGTCCGACCTGGCGCACAGCCTGAAGACGCCGCTGGCGGTACTGCGCAGCGAGATCGACAGCGATTCGGGTTACCAGAACCTGCGCCGCAGCGTCAGCGCCCAGTCGCAGCGCATGCACGACATCGTTTCCTACCAGCTGTCCCGCGCCACGGCGTCGCGACACCAGGTGTTCTCCACGCCGCTGGCGATCGAGAACGCGGCCGAAGGCATCGTGGCCAGCCTGGAAAAGGTCTACGCGGCCAAGCGCGTGCTGTGCGAATTCGAGCTGGACCCGGATGCGCGCTTCTTCGGCGCCCAGGGCGACCTGATGGAGTTGCTCGGCAATCTGCTGGAAAACGCCTTCAAATGGACCGACCGCCGCGTACTGCTGACGGCGCATGTGATCAAGACGCCGCGCATGCGCAGGTCCGGCCTGGAGCTGCGCGTGGAAGATGACGGTCCGGGCATTCCTCCGGAGAAGGTCGAGCACCTGCTGCAGCGCGGCGTGCGCGGCGACGAGCGCGTGCAAGGCCACGGCATCGGCCTGGCCATCGTGCAGGACATCGTCAAGGGCTACCGCGGCACGCTGTCGGTGCAGCGTTCCGAGGCGCTGGGCGGTGCCTTGTTCGTGGTGCGGTTCGAAGCCGTCAGCTGAAGTGCACTCGCCGGCCCGGACTCAGCCGGCTGCGACACCTTCCACGCAGGCGGTCAGTTTTTCGGCAATCGTGTGCCGGGCGAAATTGCCGGCGACGTAGCGGCGTGCCTGCCGCGCCATGGTTTCCCGTGCCGCGGCGGGCAGGTCCAGCGCCAGGTTCATGCAGCGCACCAGCCCGGCCGTGTCGTGGAAGCTCCAGCCCGCCTGGGAATGGGCGACATGGTCGGCCAGTACGTCGCAATCGCCGTTGACGATGACCGGCGTGCCCTGGGCCAGCGCTTCCAGGGTGACGATGCTGAAGCTTTCCCAGCGCGACGGCATGACGAAGGCGCGGGCACCGGCCATCAGCGCGTGCTTGTGCGCTTCGTCGACGAAGCCGAGGTAGCGCACGCCGTCGCCTTCGCGCACCTGCAGGTGATCGGCGCCGGTCAGCACCAGGTCTGCCGTGTCCAGGCGCTGGCGGCGCAGCTGGCGGAATGCGGCGATCAGCTCGCGGCAGCCTTTGCTTTCGTCGATGCGGCCGCAGTACAGCAGGTAGGGGCGTTGTGCCGCGGCGGGTGCCGCTGGCGCGGTGTCGACGGCCATGCCGATTACCTCGCCATGTTCCACTTTCCACAAGCGTGCACCGAGGCGGCGTTCTGCCGCGGTCAGCCAGATCAGCCGCGCCCGGCGCGCGGCCTGGGCGTAGATGGGCAGGTAGGCCGGCGGTTCGTCGTGCAGGGTCGGTATCAGAAAGCGCTTGTGCTGCGGCACGGTTTCCAGGCCGAAATAGCTGGTCGGATAGAGGTAGGTGCAGAACAGCACAGCCTGGTAGTCGGCGTGATGTTGCGCCAGATGATCAATCAGGCCAGGGCACCATGGCCCCTGCGCGCGTACGAACTGTTCCGCCAGCGGCGCACGCCAGGCGATGGCACCGGCACCGCCGCGTTCCACATCCTGGGCGTAGCTGTGCAGCAGGCGCCGGTGCAGTTCGTTGAACCAGCTGCCCCGCGGCCAGGCGCTGGCAAAACGCAGGATGCGGATGCCGTCGCGCCATTCTTCGCCGGCGGGCAGGGTGTTGTCCCAGCTGCGGTAGTCCAGCGCGCAGCTGGTCAGAATATCGACCTGGAATTGCGTGCCGAGCAGCTGGGCGTAATGCCAGGCCAGCGCCTCGGAGCCGCCGGCAATCTGCGCATGGCAGCGCTGTACCACGATGGCAAGACGCTTCATGCGAAAGCCTCCATCGCCGCGAGCAGCTGGGTGCGCAGCACTGCCGGAGCGAACTGCTCACGGTAGCGCGCGCGTCCGCACAGGCGCAGCAGTTCGGCGCTGTCCGCGTCGCGCACCAGGCGGGCCAGGCTGGCGGCGTACAGGCGCGGATCGGATTCCTGCCAGAGCAGGCCGGCTTCGCCCAGGGTCTGGCCTATGGCACTGCTGTCGCGCGCGACGATGGGCACGCCCAGGGCCATCGCCTCGACCAGGGGCACGCAGAATCCTTCGTGTTCGGACAGCATCAGCAGCGCATCGGCGACCAGCCAGCAGGCCTTCAGCCGGGCATCGTCGACATTGTCGAGAAAGTGAACCTGTGCAGAAATATCCAGTGTGGCACAGCGCTCGCGCAGATGGCGCGAATAGCGTCCCAGGCGGCGGTCGTGCTTGCCGACCACAAGCAGGCGCGCCTCGGCATCGTATTCGCGCCGGTAGCAGGCGAAGGCGTCGAACAGGGCGATATGCCCCTTGTTCGGCGCGACCCGGCCCAGCATCAGGATATTGCGGCGGCCGTCGTCGTAGCGGTCGAGCAGGGCGCTGTCGGCGGCCTGGTCCAGCAGCGCCTCGCAGCGGTGGAACGGCGCCAGCACCAGGCTCCGTTCCGGCGGCAGGCCGGCCTGTACCAGCTCGTCGCGGTTGTAGGCCGAGCAGGCCCAGGCGAGATCGAAACCGAGCGTGGCGACCGTGGCCAGGCCGGCGCGGCCGGCAGCGCAGCTGCGCACATGCTCGCGCGACCAGCCCTGGAAGAATTCCGGCGGCGTGATGTTGTGGTAGCGCAGCACGCGGCGGCAGCGCAGCGTCGCCAGCTGCTGTTCGACGCGCGGCCAGCCAATGGAATAGTGGTAGATGACCAGATCCCGCGGCCCCAGCCAGCGCTCCAGCCCGGCCGGGGCATGCACGCTGTCGTGAATGCCCTGGCTATGGTCGGCGTACAGGCGCACGTCGTGGCCGGCCTGGCGCAGTGCCGCGGCCATTTCCAGCACGTCGGTGCCGACGGCGTCGTGTGCGGTCAGCGAAGGGGCGAGCAGGGCGATCTTCATGCGCATCAATCGCCTTTGCCGGAACGCTCGGTGTCGCGGCGCAGGCGTTGCATTTCCCGGCGCAGGCGTGCGAGTTCGGCCGCCAGCTCGACCAGTTCGCCGCTATGGCTTTCCCGCGCCAGGGCCTGGCCCAGGCGGCGTTGTTCGCGGGCGATCTCGGGCAGGTTCCACAGCAGTGCCGCGCGTTCGATCAGGCTGCCGACCAGCGGCAGTCGCGTCAGCCGCCAGAACCGGTAGCGCGCGGCCAGGCCACGTATTTCCACGCCAAAGCCGCGGCCTTCGACCGATTCGCGCATATCGCCGAGGATGGCGATCTTGCTGTCGCCGGCGGCCAGGCGCTGCAACAGTTCCAGATGGCCTTGTGCATCGGGCGCACGCTTGAGCAGGCAGCGGTAGGCGAGTTCGACAAATTCCTCGTTGTGCACATGGAGAAAATCATCCAGCGCATAGTTCAGCCGCTGCGGATGATCGGCCGGTAGTTCCGCCGTGACGGCAGCGCGCGGCAGCACGTCGCTGGCCGGTGGCGCGGGCAGGGCCAGCGCCTCGCTGCGGATCCGTGCGTGCAGCTGCTGCAGTTCGTCGCTGCGGCGGGATGCGTCGGTAGGGCTCATGGGCAAGGGGCGGCTGCGTGCTGCTTCAGCGGCGCGGCGGTGCCGCGGCAGCGGGTGCGGCCAGCGGCACGATGCCGTAGCTGCGCGCGGTAGCCAGGTCGATCCATTGGAAGTCGGGCTTGCGCTGGCCGAAGCCGGCCGCTTCGCGTGCATAGCGCGCCTGGCCGGCGACCAGGGCGGCAGAGAAACTGTCCAGTGCATCGCTGTCGATCAGGCTGAGTTCGCCGACGAAGCCGGGCCGGGGGCGCACGGCCAGCTGGCGCGCACCGAGCAAGGTGGTTTCGACGAAGGTCGGCGCCGACTGGCGTGCGTCGGTATAGAACGCCAGCAAGGCATGCCGCGGCACCAGCAGCAGCACGCTGCGTATGCCCAGGCGTTCCAGCGCCGCCGCCAGCAGCAGGCTGCCGTCGATGCAGTTGGCGCGGCGTTCGTTCCACACATCGTCGTGCAGGCGCACGTGCTGGCTCCAGACCAGCGGGCCGCGGGCCAGGCCCGGGTCTTCGTCCGCGTAACGCACGCCGTGCAGTTGCAGCACTTCCCACACGGCATAGGCTGCCGCCAGGGTCTGCGCGCTGCTGCGCGGGCCGGGCTGCAGCGAGACGAAGGGATGGCGCTCGGCCACCTCGTCGAGGATGCGATCGATCACGGGCGAGTTGGGATCGGCGTAGGCGGCGAAGATCCAGCCGAGATCGACATGGTCCTTGCCGTCGCGCACGTAGTACAGCGCTTCGGACAGCGGGTGCAGGCGCGCAGCCTGGCGCCGCGTCTGCACGTCGCCGCCGTTGCGCTGCAGGCGGAAGTCGACGGCGATGTCCTGCGGCTTGTCCACGCGCGCCAGTGCGCCGCGGTCCCAGCGCAGGCGCGGTTTCAAGGTGTAGTGCTGGCCGGCGCGCGGCAGTACGGCCTGTACCGTCGCTGCCTGCGCCAGCGCCGGTGCGCTGACGCGCAGGTCGACGCGTTCGTTGTCCTGGCTGGCGACAATATCGACCGAGATCATGCCGCTGCCGTCGCCGTAGCGGCCTTCGCCGGGCTTGCTCACGCCCTGGGACAGATCGAGTACGGGATACAGCGCGTCGCCGGGGCTGATGCTGGCCTGCCAGCCGGCGGCCTGGGCAATGGCAAAAGGCAGCCACAGCAGCAAGCTGGCCAGGGCCAATCGCGGCGACCTGAGCCGATTTGGGGTTTGCACGGAAAGCATGTGCCGACTATCGTTGCGCCCGCCTGTGCTTGTCCATAGGCCGCGTTGGGATACGGTTCGTGTTCCAGCCCACCTCATCTGCGGAGTTCCCCATGCGCCATCTGTTCGTTCCCCTGGTCTTGCTGCTGTCGCTGACGGCGTGCAGCAATTCGTCCACCGACAGCAAACCGGCGGCACCGGCCGCCCCTGCCAAGGCTGCGGAAAACAAGGCGGTCGATGCCAAGCCTGCCGATGCCAAACCGGCCGACGCGCCGCCACCGGCGATTGCAGAAGGCGCGTGCGGCGACCAGAGCGCGTTGCCCAAAGAACAGCGCCTGGCCAACACGCCGCGCTGGACCACGGCCAGCGAAGTCGACAACTTCGGTTATGAAGTGTTCCGCGGCGATGCCGAAGCCGGCCCGTTCGCCAAGCTCGGCGCGGAACCGGTGCTCGGCGCCGGCACTACCGACGAAACCAAGAAATACGAATTCCGCGACGACACCATCGATCCCTGCAAGGAATACTGGTACTACGTCGAATCCATTGCCACCGACGGCACCCGCGAGAAGTTCACGCCGGTGTTCAAGGCCGCTGCCAAGCGCAAGCCGGCCGCCGCGCCGGCACAGCCTGCGCAGCCGACCCAGCCGGCGCAGTAAGCCGTGAACCCGCGGCAGGATGCGCAGTCGCGGCGGCGCATCCTGCTGCTGGTATTTATTGCGTTTTTCCTTTTGCAGCAAATTGCCCTGTACTGGCTGTACTGGGGCGGTGGCAAGACGCTGCTTGGCGACGAAGCCAGCTATCTGAACTGGGCGCGCGGCCTGGCCGGTCTGGCGCCGCCGATCGTCGACGCCGGCTGGTGGCCGCCGCTGCAGGCCTGGCTGATCGCCGCGATGCTGCGCCTGTTCGGCGAAAACCTGCTGCCGATACAGCTGCTGCAGACAGCATTCCTGATCGGCGCGGCCGCGCTGCTGCGCGCGATCTGGCGCGACGTGGACGGCCGCGTGCGCGCGGCCAACGCGGCGGCGGCGCTGCTGCTGTTGAATCCTTCCACCATGGCCTATGCGCAGTGGCTCTGGCCTGAGCCGTTGCACCTGCTGCTGCTGCTGGCGGCGCTGCGCCTGGTGCAGCGCCTGACCACGGCCTGGCGCGGCGTGGCGGCCGGCCTGGCCCTGGGTGGCGCGCTGCTGGCCAAGAGCCTGCTCAGCCTGTTCTGGCCGGCCTTGCTGATCGTGCAGGGCTGGCGCTGGAACTGGCGCGCGAGCGCAGCGCTGCTGCTGGCCGTGGCCGCGGTGATCGCCGTGCCGCTGTGGAACGGCTGGAAGCTCACGGGCAAGCCGATGATCGCCGACAGTTCCGCGTTCAACCTGGTCGGCGGCCTGGAAGACCGCTGGCGCAGCGACTACGTAGCCGACAGCGTCGCTCCCTTGGCGGGCGAGTATTTCAGCCTGCCCGGCGGCGCGGCGCAGCGCAATGCGCTGTTCATGGCCAGGGCCGAAGGCATCGTGCGCGAACGTGGCCTGCTGCAAACCCTGTCGCAGCAGCTGCAGAAGCAGTATTTCCGCCTGTTCAGCAGCAAGACCCTGCTGCTGAGCCAGCTGCCCGGCCCGGCCTGCAGCGGCCATGTCGGCACCTATCGTGCCGTACCGCCGCTGCTGGGGCAGGGCCTGGCCCTGCTGGGCGATATTTTCCACTTGTCCATTCTGGCTGGCTTTGCGCTCGGCCTGGTGTTCTGGCGGCGCTGGCGTGACGTGCTGGTGTGGTGGATAGGCCTGTTCTTCGCCTACCAGCTGGGCCTGTACCTGCTGCTGCACGTGAAAGCGCGCTTCCTGCTGCCGATGATGCCCTTCCTGTGCGCGTTTGCCGGCAGCGCCCTGGTCAGCCTGCGCCGCAACGAACCCGGCGCGGCCGTGGTATTCGGCGGAACCTGGCGCTGGCTGCTGGCAAGCCTGCTGGCGGCGTTGCTGCTGGGCCTGGCGCTGCTCGGCCCGTGGCTGGACGGCGCTTGCGCCGGAGGCGTGGCATGAATCGCGAACAGGAACTGGAACTGCGCCTGGCCGAATCGCGCCAGGTCGAAGCCGAACTGCGCCATGTCATCGACATTCTGCTGCAGCAGGGCGAGGCGGTATTCCACAGCCGCAGCTGGCGCCTGGGCCGCGCGCTGCTGGCGCCCGTGGACTGGCTGCTGCGCCGCGGCGGGCGCAGCACGGCGGTGGCACAGGACACGCAGCACTGGCGCCGCATCGTCGCCGCCCATGACGACGGCCTGGCGCGCCGCCGCGTGCTGCTGGACGCGCTCTGCGACGACGCCGCTGCGGCGCGCGATCTCGATCCGCTGTTGCAGCAGCTGTGGCAGGGCGTGGCGCAGGAAAACCCGGTGCGCGACGACGCCCAGGCATGAGCCTGGCGGCGCGTACCAGCCTGATCCTGCTGGCCTGGAACCGCTGGGAACTGACGGCGCGCGCGCTGGACAGCCTGCTCGGCTGCGCGCTGCCCGATTGCGACATCCTCGTCGTCGACAACGGTTCCAGCGATGCGACACCGCAGCGCCTGGCGGCCTATGCACCGCGCGTGCGCAGCCTGCGCCTGCCGCACAACCTCGGCTTCGTGCGCGGCAACAACGCCGGCATTGCCGCCGTGGCCGCGGACAGCGACGTGGTGCTGCTGAACAATGACCTGGTGTTCGGCCAGCGCGACTGGCTGCAGCGTTTGCGGCGTTGTGTACAAGATAACGAGCGCTGCGGCATTGCGGGCTGCCGCCTGGTCGACGGCGAGGGCAGGCTGCTGCATGCGGGCACGCGGCTGATGCCTGACGACGGCGCGGGCGTGCAGACCGCATCGGGCCGGGTCGAGCGCGATATGGGCCAGTACAGCGACGCGGACCGACGCGTCGAAGGCGTGGTCTTCGCCGCGGTGTATATCCGCCGTGCGGTGATCGAGGCGATAGGGCCGCTGCATACCGATTACGTGACCTACGGCGAGGACAGCGACTACTGCCTGCGCGCGGCGGCCGCGGGCTGGCAGACCTGGCTTTGCGGCGGCGTGACCTTGCAGCACGAGCAGCACGGCTCCAGTGCCGGCCGCGAGGAATGGCGCGCGCAGCTGCAGGCGCAGGGCCGCGCCACCCTGCTGCAGCACTGGGGCGCCGCATTGCGCCAGCAGTACGACCTCGATCTGCATATCGCCGGTGCGCTGGATTTTCCCCGCGAAACGGCACGCTGGCTGCGGCCGCTGGCGCGTGCGCTGGACCTGGCCGGCGTGCGCCTGACGTATCGCTCGCTGTATGCGGCGGTGTTGCCCGAAGCGATTGCCGAGAGCGGCGACAGCCAAGACGTGCTGTTGAACATGCTGCGCCGGCGCACGCTGGCCGCACTGCCCGAGGTCGTGCTGTGTGCCGGCGATATGCGCCTGTGGCCGCGCGTGGCCGGCGCGTATCGCATCGGACTGGCCGCGTTCGAGACCTTGGCCGACGACGAGATCGCCAGCCTGCGCGCGATGGACGAGATCTGGGTGGCGGCGCAGTGGCAGCGCGACGAGCTGCTGGGACTGGGTGTCGAGGCGCCGGTGCATTGGCTGCCGTTCGGCATCGATCCGGCGTATGCGCATCCGCGCCTGCGTGTGCCGCGCAATCCGGCCGGCGAGCGCGTCGTGCTGTGCGTGGCGCAGTGGGACGAACTCGACCGGCCCTGGCAACTGCTGCAAACCTGGACGCAGACTTTTCGACGCGAGGACAAGCTGCGCCTGCTGCTGTGGCTGGACGCGCCCGGCATCGACCTGGCCGCGGCCACGCGCGCGCTGGCGCTGGATCCGCACGGTGGCCGCTACAGCCTGCTGCCGCAGCGGCGTCTGCACGAAGAGCAGCATTCGGCCCTGTTTGCCGCGGCCGACGCGGTCATCGTCAGCAGCCGCAGCCGCCAGCGCAGCTGGGCGGCGCTGCAGGCGCTCGCCGTGGGCAAGCCTTTGCTCGCACCGGACCACGGCATCTGCGCCGAGTTGCTGGCGCAGTACGGCGGGCAGGCGGTCAGCGCCGACGCCGCGGAAATGGAAACAGCGCTGCTGCAGCGCCTGCGCGAATGGCTGGCGGATTGGCCGGCGGCCTGTGCCCGGGCAGAGCAGATCAGCGCGGCCGTGCGAGTACAGGGCGCCTGGGCGCAGACTGCGCAGCGCGTGCGCGAACGCCTGCAGCAGCGTCCGCCGGCACGCCTGCGCGCGGTGGCCGCGGCGGCGCCGCAACAGCCACTGGTGGTGCTGGGCATGCATCGTTCGGGCACCTCCTGCGTCGCCGGCCTGCTGCAGCTGCTCGGCGCCTATGGCGGCGAGCCGGAGGGTTTCCTGCGCAATCCGCAGGAAAACCCGCGCGGCTTTCTCGAACGTGGCGACCTGCATCTGGCCTGTGTCGAAGCCTTGCGCAGCCGCGGCGGCGACTGGTCGGTGCCGCTGGGCTGGGATACGGCGGCACTGCGTGGATCGCGGCAGCGCTGGCGCGACGACTGGGCCGCGATCCAGGCGCAGCTGCGCCCGGCCGGCACCTGGTTCGTCAAGGAGCCGCGCCTGTGCCTGCTGCTGGACGAAATCGCCGACAGCCTGGCCGATGCTGTGTTCGTCCACGTGATACGCCCGCCGGCCGCCGTGGCGGCTTCGCTGTTGCGCCGTGATGGCCTGACCGCGCCGCATGCGCTGGCCCTGTGGGAGCACCACAACCGCGCCGCACTGGCACTGACGCATCAGCGGCGCAGCATCGTGCTGGATTACCATTGCCTGTTGCGCGAGCCGCTGCTGCAACTGCAGCGGCTGCGCCGGGCTTTGCAGGACTTTGGCCTGCGCGGGCTGCGCGAGCCTGCGGCGGAAGAGGTGGCCGCCTGGGTCGGGCCGCAGCTGGCCCGCCAGCGGCTGGCGCGGGAACCGCAGGCCAGTGCGGCGCAGACCGCCTTGTGGCAATGGCTGCAGCAGCGTGCAGCAGATGCGATCGGCGACGCGGCGCCGCCAGCCGCCGACGACACGGCGGTCGCGCTGCTGCAACAGATTGGCCGTGAGCATCGCGCTGTGCTGGCGGCGGAACGGGAACGAAGCTGATGGATACGCAAGCACATTCGCGATTGCCGCGGCGGCTGGACTGGGACGGCCATGCGCTCGCGCTGGAATCGGCTCCGGGCCAGGCTGTTGAAGTGTGGCTGGACCAGGTCATCTACGCCTGCCTGCCGGCCGACGCCGCCAGTCGCATAGTGCTGGCCCTGCCCGACCTGCCCAACGGGCAGAAAAGTATACAGCTGCAATTGCGCTGCGGCGGCGAACTGTCGTCACCGGTGCAGCTGTGCCAGGGACAGGCCGGCCTGGCGCGCGCCGACACGCTGCTGCCGCTGCAGCCGTTGCAGGGCGAGGAATTGCTCGATCCGACGACTGCCGCCGTGGCCCTGGCGCGCGAAGTGGCGATCATCGTGCCGGTATACAACGCGGCCGAGGCGGTGCGCAGCTGCCTGGACAGCGTGCTGGCGCATACGCGCGGTGCCGCGCGCCTGATCGTGATCGACGATGCCAGCAGCGAGGCGGCGATCGCGCCGCTGCTGGCCAGCTACCGCGGCATCGCCGGTGTGGAAATCCTGCGCAACGACAGCAACCTCGGCTTCACCGGCACGGTCAACCGCGGCATGCAGCTGGCCGGCCGCGCTGACGTGGTACTGCTGAACGCCGATACCGAAGTCGCCGCGCATTGGCTGGACGGCCTGCGTGCCGCCGCCTGGGCGCGCAGCGACACGGCCAGTGCCACGGCGGTGTCGGACAATGCCGGCGCGTTCTCGGTGCCCGAGCTGGAGCAGGAAAATCCCTTTCCGCAAGGGTGGACATTTGCACAAGCGGCGCTGGCCCTGCGCCAGTGCGCCGGGCTGGCCTATCCGCGCCTGCCCACCGGCAACGGTTTCTGCATCTATCTCAAGCGCGCCGCGCTGGACGCGGTCGGCCTGTTCGACGCACACGCCTTCGCCCAGGGCTACGGCGAGGAAAACGACTGGTGCCAGCGCGCCGAGGCCGCCGGCTGGCAGCATGCGATCGCCGGCCCGGTGCTGGTGCGGCATGCCCGCAGCCAGAGCTTCGGCCACGAGCGCCGCCGCGTGCTGGGCGAGGCGGGCATGGCCGTGCTGCGCCAGCGCTGGCCGCGCTACGAAGCCGATGTCGGTGCCACGCTGTTTTCGCCGCGCCGGCGCGCGCTGGACTGGCGCGTGCGCTGCGCCTATGCCCGGCCGGCGCCGCTGCCGCGGCTACTGTGCTGGGAGGGTGCTGCGGCTACGCCCGGCGACGGGCAGTTGCTGGCCAACTGCAGCGTACAGCGCGACCACTGGCTGCTGCAGTCGGCCGATGCGCAGCGCTGGCCGCTGTGCGAACGGATTGCTGTCGCCGCCGGCGACGATGCGGCGGCGCGGGCGCAGCGCCGTGCGGCGTTTGCCCAGCTGCTGCAGCGCCAGGCGATAGACCGCATCGTCGGCACGCTGCCGGCGGAGCTGGCGGCCGTGGCCGATCTGTTCCAGCTCGACCGCGACGGTGCGGCGGCGGCGAATCCGTTCGGTGTGCGCGCATGAAGCGCTGCGCCCTGGTCACTGGTGCCGGCGGGCAGGATGGCGCCTACCTCTGCCGCGATCTGCTCGCCGCCGGCTGGCAGGTGCAGGCTGCACTGCGGCCCGGATTCGGCGAAGCCTCGCTGTGGCGCCTGCGCGAGCTGGACCTGCTCGGCCAGCCACGGCTGGAACTGATTGCGCTGGACGTGCGCGATGCGCTGGCCTGCGCCGATGCCGTGCGCAGCCTGCGACCGCAGCAGCTCTACCATCTTGCTGCGGTCAGCAGCGTCGCCCGCGCCGCGCAAGACCCGCTCGACAGCGTCAACAGCAACGGCATGGGCACCCTGCATCTGCTGCAGGCGGTGCAGCGGCACAGTGCTGATACGCACTTCGTGCTCGCTTCCAGCGGCGAAATCTTCGTGCCGCAGAATGGCATTGTGGACGAATCCAGTTCGCTGCAGGCACGCCATCCGTATGCGCTGTCCAAGCTGCTGGCGCATGCAGCCGTGCGCACGTATCGCGACAGCTTTGCGCTGCGGGCCAGCGCGGCCATCCTGTTCAATCACGAATCGCCGCTGCGCGACGCTGCTTTCGTCACGCGCAAGATTGCCGCAGCGGTGGCGCGGCGCAGTGCCGGCCACGCCGAGGTATTGCAATTGGGCAATCTCGCCGCACAGCGCGATTTCGGCTACGCGCCCGACTATGTCGCCGCCCTGCAGCAGCTGGCGGCGCGAGAGCAGCCGGAGGACTTCGTCTTCGCCAGTGGCCAGGTCGCCTCGATACGCCAGTTCGCCACGCTGGCCTATGCCAGCGCCGACATTGCGCTGGAGTGGCAGGGCAGCGGCGCCGCCGAAACTGCGCGGGATGCCACCGGCACGGTCTGCATCAGTGTCGACGAAACGCTGCTGCGCCGTGCCGACGCGCCGCTGCTGCGCGGCGACGCCCGCCGCGCGCGGCAGGAACTGGGCCTGAGCCACAGCCTGGACCTGGCCGGTCTCGCCCAGTTGCTGGTGCAGGCCGAACAGCGCCGCCTGCGCAGGGCCGGTGCCGCATGAGCGCCGCCGAGGAAAGCCTGCCGCCGCTCAAGCTGATTCTGAATGTCGATGCGATCAGCGCACCGCTGACCGGCATCGGCGTGTATACGCGGGAACTGGCCCAGGGGCTGGAACGTTCGCCGGACCTGGCCGGGCTGAAACTGTTTTCCGCCTATCGCTGGGTCGGTAACAGCGAACAGGCGTTCCAGGTCAATCGCACCATCCAGAGCGTGCGCCGGCTGCTGCCATTCAAGCGCGCTGCGCTGGAGGGCTATACGCGTTTGCGTGCGGAGCTGTTCCGGCTCAACGCGCGGCGCCTGCGCGATCACGTATTGCATGCGCCAAACTTCGTGCTGATGCCGTTCGACGGCCCTTGCGTCGCCACGGTGCACGATATTTCCTATTTGCGTTATCCACAGTTCCACCCGCGCGAACGCGTGCGCTTCCTCGAACGCCACCTGCCGCCGACCCTGCAGCGCGCCGATGCGCTGATCGTCGATTCGGCCTATGTGCGCGACGAACTGGTCAGCGTGCTCGGCGTCGATGCGGCCAAGCTGCACGTCGTGCCGCTGGGCGTGGATGCAGCCTTCCGGCCGCAGGGCGAGGCAGCGGTTGCCGCCGTGCTGGCGGCGCACGGGCTGCGCTGGCAGGGCTATCTGCTGGTGGTCGCCACGCAAGAGCCGCGCAAGAACCTGGAGCGGCTGGTGCAGGCCTATGCCGGCCTGGACGCGGCCACGCGCGCGCGCCTGCCGCTGGTCGTGGTCGGAGCGCGTGGCTGGCTGGACGCCCCGCTGGCGCGCGTGCTGGAACCGCTGGAGCGGCGCGGCGAAGTGCGCCGGCTTGGCTTCGTCGCCGACGCACAGCTGCCGGCGCTGTATGCGGGCGCGGCCGGCTTCGCCTTTCCGTCGCTGTACGAGGGCTTCGGCCTGCCGCTGCTGGAGGCCATGGCCAGCGGCGTGCCGGTGCTGACGTCGAACGCGGCCTGCATGCCGGAAGTGGTCGGCACCGCGGCGCTGTGCGTAGACCCGCTCGACGTGGACGCGATTCGCAGCGGACTCGGTCGGCTGATCGGCGACGAAGGCTGGCGCGCGCAGGCAAGGACGGCCGGACTGGCCCAGGCCGCCGGCTATTCCTGGCAGCGCACGGTCGCGGCGACCCTGCAGGTGTATCGCATTGCGCAGCAGCGGGCCGGTGCCGGCACGGTTGCCGCGTCGCCGCCTCCACTGGCCGCGCTGCCGCCGCGGGCCGCCGTGGTACTGGTCAACTACAACACCGCTGACCGCAGCCTGCGCTGTGTCGAATCGCTGCGCGGACTGGCCGGGCGCATTCGCCTGATCGTGGTCGACAGCGGTTCGCAGCCGGCCGACCTGGCCCTGCTGCGCGATGGCCTGGTGCAGGCATGGCCTGCCGCAGAGCTGATTGCCAGTCCGCTGAATATCGGTTTTGCCGCCGGCTGCAACCGCGCCATCGCGCGCTGCCTGGCAGAGGCCAGCGTGTCGCACGTGCTGCTGCTGAACAACGACGCGGTGGCCACGCCGGCGCTGCAGCACTGGCTGGACGACCATGTGCAGGGACGCGCCGATTCCGATCTCGCCGGTGGCCGCGTCCTCAAGCTGCACGCCGGCAGCGACGAGATCGATTCGCTCGGCATTGCCATCTACCGCAGCCTGCTCGCCTCCAACCGGCTCGATGCCGCCGAACCGTATTTCGGCCCTACCGGTGGCTGTGCGCTGTATGCGCGGCACGTGCTGGAGGCCTTGCAGGCCGAGCATGGCTACGTGTTCGACGAAGCGTTCTTCTGCTATGCCGAGGACACCGACGTGGCAGCGCGGGCACTGCTGCTGGGGTTCGTGCCGCGCTATACCGATGCGGTGCTGGCGCACCATGAAGGCCAGGCCTCCAGTGGCGGCGGCTTCAATGATTTCGTGCTGTACCACGGCATCCGCAACTCGATCTGGATGTTGCTCAAGTGCGTGCCGCTGAGCCTGATCCTGCGCCGCCTGCCCTGGATAGTGGCCATCCACGGCGGCATCGTGCTGCGCCATTCGCTGCGCGGCAAGGCGCGCGTGGTGTTCCGCCTGTATCGCGATGCGTTGCGCGGCAGCCTGGCCATGCTGCGCAAGCGCCGCCGTGTGCAGCAGCGCCGGCGCATTGCACCGGCGGCGTTCGCGCGCCATGTCAGCGCGCGCTTCTACGACAAGGGTTACGTACGCAACGCGCTGCGCGACCTGTGGTCGGCCCTGCGCGGCAAATAGCCGCGCAGGGCGTTGCGGGTTACTGCGTGGCGACCTTGTCGTTGTTCTTGCCGGTCTCGACTGGCGCTGCCTGGTCGAAGCCGGTGCCGAGAATCACGTCGCCCTGGCTGACCCGGTCGGGCGTCTTCTTCAGCCTGGACAGTGCTTCGGCGTTGAGCTTGGGCTGCGCCGGTGCCGCGCTGCTCAGGTCGAGCATGGCGATGGCGTCGAAGGGGTTGGCCGGGTCGGCGATATAGCCGCGCACTTCGGTTGCCGTGGCGCGCACCTCGGCAGGCGGTTCGGGCAGGGTGAAGCGCGGGCCGAGCACGGCGAAACGGCTGGCGAACAGCGACTTGCCCGTGGCGTCGACCCAGTTCACCTCGGCCATGCCGCGGAAGCTGGTGCGCTGCACGCTGGCTTCGATGGCGTCGGGACCGAACGGCCGCGCCTTGCGCGCCAGCTGGAATTCGCCGGCCGGACGTTCCAGCACCACGGCCGGATCGCCCAGCAGGTTGTAGGTTTCCACCAGGGTATCGTCCTGGATCGGTTTCTTGCCGGCGATGATCGCTTCGCCGATGGTGACGCCGGGCTTGGTCAGCTGCTCGACGATCACCTTGCTGTACTGCGGCGACGGCGAGTTGCGCCAGGACGCGGCGAATACGGCTACCGCACCCTTGCCCGGCTCGCGCAGGAAGCGTTCGCCGATCGAGTCTTCAGTCGGGTTGTCGAACGGCGCCGAGTAGCAGGTCATCGACAGGATCATCGGCAGGCGCGCGCCGTTGTTCAGGCCCGAAACATCTTCCAATGTGAACAAGTCGTGGTTCTTGCGCAGGTCGGGCGGGCCGGTGCGCCAGATATAGCGTCCGCCGTGGCCGATGAAATGCACCAGCAGGCGGCCTTCGTTGAGGCCGTCCTTGATCGACGACTGGTGTGCCAGGTTGTCTTTCTCGTCGGCGCTGGCGTACACCTTGTCGGTGAGGAAGCCTTCGCTGTCGAGGCTTTTCGCGATCTGGTCCGAGCTGTTCTTGAAGTAGTCGCTTTCGTCGGTGATGAACATCACGTCGCGGCGCCAGGCACCCAGCTGCGGCGTGCTGAGGTAGGCGATGGTCTTGTCGACGATGGCCTTGACCTCGTCGGGACGCACTACCGGGAAGCGGCCGATCGCGATGACCGGGTGCAGGCCGTCTTCGCCGACGCTGACGAAGTGGTTGTCGCTGGCCGACTGGCCGTCGTAGGAGACGAACTGCCAGGTCGGTATCAGTGCGCGGTGCTTGAGTTCGCTCGGCGTGTCGGCGTACGGCGTGCTGCTGATGTCGCCGAACTGGCCTGGCATCAGCAGTTCCGAGTCGGCCCATTTGGCCAGGTTGCGCCGGTCCACGCGCTGGTGGCGGATATCGAAGCTGGCGTCGCCGACCAGCAGGGCGAAGCGCGGCTGCGGCGCCGGCCAGTGCTTGTAGGCCTGCTCCATCAGGTTGCGGATGGCCTGCGGATGGGTGATGCCGTGGTTGAACTGGTCGTAGACGTCGTCGACGTCGATCACGGCCACGCGAAGGCCCCGCTTGCGGTGGAACTCGGCCAGCGGCTGGATCGCGTCGATCAGGCGCGAGTGGCTGATGATGATGTAGTCGATGGGCGCGTCGGGCGTGCGCCAGTCCTTGCCCGCCATCGGGCGGATGCGCTGCGGCTTGGCGAAGCCCTGGTCGATGATGGGATACAGCTCCACGCCGGCATCGATGCGGCCGAGCTGGTCGCCCTGGGCCAGCCAGCGGCGGCCGTCCTCGCTGTACGCCGACAGCTGCCCGCCGCCATGGCCGAGCACCACGCTGCCGGCGCCGCTGGGATAGAGCGATTCGGCGCTGCGGTCGATATTGCCGTTGACCGGATAGTCCAGGTCGAGGGAATTGAACATCACCACGTCGACGATGGGATTCGGATCGGCCGGCTTGGCCTGGCGCTTGGGCACGTTCAGGGTCAGGCGGTTGCCCTGCTCGCGCAGGCTGGCCACCGGCACACTGAGGGCGTGTTCGACCTCGGCGCGCCCGTCCCAGGTGAACTCGGCCACCGGCTTGCCGCCCAGCTGCACGCGGACCTGGTGGTCGAGCGGCTTGTCCGGTTGTCCCAGCGGGGTGATCTGTGACATGCCGCGGAATTTCAGCTTGAACGTGACGCTGCCGCTGCGCGCGGCCAGGTCGGGCAGGTCGAAATCGATCTGCACCGGGTCCGGATCGACATGGGTCAGCTTGGCCCAGTGCCAGTAGTCGGGCTCGGCCCACTGCTTCACGTGGGCCTGGTTGAGCCGGATCATCAGGTTTTCCTGCTCCAGGTGCAGGCGGCGGCTCAGTGGCGCGCTCGCGCCGCCGTGCGCGGCGCTGGCGTCGACGATGCGCGCGGGCGCGCCGCCGTCGCTGCGGCTGCCGAGCTGATAGACGTTGACGGTGCTGTAGCTGTCGAACCAGGACAGCGGCCCGTGCAGCGCCTGGCCTACCCATTCGATATGGTCGCCCGGCTGCAGGGTGGCGCCACTGCCGCTGATGCGGATCGGCACTTCCTTGCCGCGCTGGGTCAGTACGAGGGAGTCGCGCGGACAGTCGGCCAGTTGCGGCGCGGCGGCGACCAGGCTGGCCTGGTCCAGCGCGTAGACGCCGGGCGACTCGATTTCGATGTGCAGTCCGCCGGAGCAGGCGAGTGCGGCGGAACCCGGCAGGGCGGCAAAAAGGGCGAGAGCGACGCGACGGGAATACGGAAGCATGAGCGAGCAGAACCTGCGAATCGTCGTTATGACCGAATCAGGCAGGCTAACCGCTGCTCAATGCCTATGCAAACCCCCATAGGTACAGAGTTGTCCCCCGGCGCCAGGCCGTGGCGCTGCGCCGCGGCAGGCCGTTTCAGGGCGTGGTCGGCGGCGTCTCGAAGCCGTTCTTGAAGATCAGGTCGCTCTGATCGATGAACAGCGTGGCCGCATTGACCGAGCCTATGCCCGGCTGGCCCGGACCGGGGTCGCCGGCGTCCCAGAAAGTGAGGGTCCAGGTGCCATTGGCCTGTTCCGGTGTCAGGCCCTTGAAGTCAGGCGAGAGCAGGATCGCGCCGCCGCCGGGGTTGGCGCCACCCGGTGCGCTGACCTTGTAGTTGCCCGTAGGGACCGTGGAAAACGCGCTGCCCCACCAGTCGCGGTCGCCGGAGTCGTCGAATTTGTATACGCCGGCCAGCTTGCCGTTGTGGCCGCAGCCGTTGGGTACGTTGGAGCCGGTATGGCTGAAGATGATCTTGGACGGGGTGCCGCCCGGGGCGGCGAGCTTGACGACGAGGTCGCCGCGCCAGGAGTGGGTGAGGTCCATGCTGACGCCGATCGCAACGACCGGGAAGATCAGATCGTGTACGTCGAAGCTGACGATGCGCGGCTGGCCGAGGTTGTTCACGCCGCAATTGGGCGTACCGGCGGGAGCGTCGGGGATAGCGCCGGTGCCGGTGCCCGCAAACTCTTCGATGGCGAAGGCGTACGGTGAGGCGACGAGGCCGAGGCCCAGCGCGGCCAGAATTGCGGTGATACGCATGCCAACCACTCCAAATGCGACAGAGAAAACCGCGGCAGTGTAGCCGAAACCTGCACGGACGATGGGACGGCCCGTCAGCGTCGCAGACTGCAGCCGTTCAGGCTGATGCGGGATCGCGGCCGGGGCGGAACAGGCGGCGCAGCAGCTCGGCCACGGCCGGCATGGCCGCGGCGACCAGGGCCGGATTGGAAAACCAGGCCTCGGCCGCGTGGGCGAAGAATTCGTCCGGGCTTTCCGCCGCATCCGCATCCAGCAAGGCCTCTTCGCCTGCATCGACGGCGGCCTGATGCGCCTCGTAGGCCTGCTGGAAGGTGCGTTTCCATTCGCTGCGCGGCAGGCCGGGCGGCAGTGGCGGTATGCCGTTGGCGGCGCCGCAGCGCATGTCCAGCTTGTGTGCGATCTCGTGGATGATCACGTTGTAGCCGGAGTGCGGATCGGCCAGGTCGTGCTCGATGTCGGCCCAGGACAGCACCAGCGGACCGTAGTCCCAGGCTTCGCCGATGCGGCTGTCTTCCACGTCGGTCACTACGCCGGTTTCCTCGTCGTGGTGTTCGTTGCGCATGTGGAACTCGTCCGGATAGACCAGTACCTGATACCAGCCGCGCAGGTAGTCGTAGTCCAGCTCCAGCACCGGCAGGCAGGCCTGGGCGGCGATCAGCAGGCAGCGCTGCGCGCTCAGCTCGGCCCCGGCCAGGGCGACGAATTGCTTGTCGGCGAGAAAGCGCGCGCAGAACTCGCGCAGGCGCTGGCTCTGTGGCGCATCCAGCGGCTGCAGCAGGGCGCAGGCCGTGACGACGGCCTGCCAGCGCTCATCGGAAATGGGTTCGGGGCGGGGACGCAGGGCGTCTCCCAGGCGGCGCAGCAGAGAAAACATGCGCCGATGATGCCGCGCCGGGGCGGCGCGGCGATAGCCGTATTGCAGCGTAGGACTTACAGGTTGGCGGCCAGGGGCCGCTGGCGCGATGGTCTACTTGATCGAGCCCGGCAGCACCGACTGCCAGCGCAGTCCGCCGCCGCGGGGTTTCTGCGGAACGGCCGGCTCGGCCGAGGGCAGGTTGACCGAACCCGCGCCGCGGCTCAGTTCAGCGCTGTCGCCGCCGGGCGTGCTTATGTCGTCGCTGACCACGGCGCGCGAATCCACCGGTACGCTGATCGGCGCCTGCTGGCCGTCGTGATAGATGACACGCGCCTGGGCGGTGCTGCTTGGCGGAATGTCGCAGTCCTGCCGGACCTGCGCCATGGCCAGGGTCGGTGCGCCGCCGAGCATGAAATCGTCCGCCCGGACGATGCCGGATAGGGCGGAAAGACTCATCAGCAGAAGCAGTGTTCGAGTGATAGTGAGCATCGGTGGCTCCGGATAGCGGAACGCTGGCACGGCTCGGGCGGGGCGGAATGCTCGCACGATTGCACCGGTGTAGCCAGCGGGGGCGCTACGCTACAGCAGGCTTCGTGCCAACGCATGCCAGCCCTGCCGGGCCTTGTGCAACAAGGGCTTGAAGTCATGGTTATTGTCCGCCGTGTCCGCTTGAGCGAGCGCGGACACGCGCCGGACAGACATCCAGATGCGCCCAGGCGAGATCTGGTTGCGTGCGCATGAAACTTTTTTCACCGGCGTGGTGCCGTACGGCGGCGACGGCCTGTCCCGGGCCGGCGGCTGCGCTGCAATGCAGCGGGCCAGGCGGGGTGGCGCTGGCTAGACTCGGGCATGAGCTCGCTCCCCGTCGACCTGATCGCACTGCCCCGCCGCTGGCGTCCCGGCGGCCTCGCCCTCAAGCGCAGCCTGTTCGCCGGCATAGGCCGAGTGCTGGCGCGGCGCGATGCGATCAACCGCATCAATGTCTTTCCGGTCGCCGACGGCGATACCGGCTCGAATCTCGCCTTTACCCTGAGCGCGGTGGAACAGGCCTTGCGGCCGCTGCGCCTGCGCAGTGCCGGCGGGTTGCTGGCGCGGGCCGGCGACGAGGCCATCGACGGGGCGCGCGGCAATTCCGGCGCCATCCTCGCCCAGTTCCTGCAAGGCCTGGGCGAGCGCCTGGCCGACCAGCCGCGGCTGGACCTGGCCATCCTGGCCCAGGCCGCGGCCCATGGTGCCGCGCAGGCGCGCAGTGCGGTGGCGCAGCCGCGCGAGGGCACCATGCTGTCGGTGATCGCGGCGTTTGCCGACGCGCTGCGCGACGCCTCCGCGGCCGGCGCGGCCGATCTGCGCCAGGGCTGGCGCCGCGCCGTCGCTGCCAGCCGCGTCGCGCTCGCGCGTACGCCCGAGCAACTGGCCGTGCTGCGCAAGGCCGGCGTCGTCGATGCGGGTGCTCAGGGTTTCGTCGATCTGCTCGAAGGCATGGACGACTATCTGGCACGTGGCCGTGCCAGCCTGGCTGCGCGGCAGGACTACCAGGGCGGCGAGGCCGGTGTCGTCGCCAGCGCCGAGCACGATGCCGAACACCGCTGGTGTACGGAATGCGTACTCAGCGCCGAGGCGATCGAGCGCGACCGCGTGCGCGCCGCCATCGACGCGCTGGAGCATTCCAGCCTGGTGCTGGCCGGCACGCGGCAGAAACTGCGTGTGCACGTACACCTGGACCAGCCCCAGCAGCTGTTCGACGTGCTGGCCCGCTTCGGCCGTGTCGGCAGCTGCAAGGCCGACGACATGCATGCGCAGCAGCGCGCCACGCAAGCGCGCAGCCGCGTCGCGATAGTGACCGACTCGGCCGCCGACCTGCCCGATGCGGCGCTGGAGTCGCTGCCGCTGCACCTGGTGCCGGTGCGGCTGAATTTCGGCGCCCAGGACTATCTCGACAAAGTGTCTTTGTCGCCGAGTGAATTTTTTCGCGAACTGCGCGAGAACCCGCTGCCGCCGCGCACCTCGCAGCCGCCGCCGGGCGATTTCCGCCGCCTGTTCGAATTCCTGCTCAGTCACCACGAGGAAGTGGTCTACATCGGCCTGTCGCGCGCGGTCAGCGGCACCTTGCAGGCGGGCGAATCTGCCGCCTCGCGCTGCGCCGCCGGGCGCGTACACGTCGTCGATACGCGCACCGCCAGCTGCGGCCAGGGGCTGCTGGCGCTGGAGGCGGCGCAGTGGGCAGCACAGGGCTACAGCGCCGCCGACATCGTTGCGCGCCTGCAGGTGCTCGTTGCGCGCACCCAGGTGTTCGCCTACGTGCGCGACCTCAGCCACGTCGTGCGGGGCGGCCGCCTGCCGCGCTGGACCCTGCCCATCACCCGCTGGCTGCGCCTGGCGCCCATTGCCGCCGTCGGCAAGGACGGGCGCCTGCACCTGACCTCGGTGCTGCGTGTCCGTGCCGGCCTGCCGCAGCGCTTTGCGCGCTGGATCGTGCGCCGGCTGGGCGCCGTGCCCGCGGGTTGCAAGGTGCTGGTCGGCCACTGCGACAACCCGGACGAAGCCGAACAGCTGGCCGCGGCACTGCGTGTGGCGCTGGCGCAATGCACGGTCGATATCGTGCCGGTGGGCGCGGCGATCTCCGCGCATGCGGGGCCGGGGGCCATCGTCGTCGGCGTGCTGCCGCCGGGCTGAGCTGTCGCAGGGCGCAGCGGCGGCATTGCCGGCATCCAATGGCCGGCGCCCATCGGGGCCTGTGCAGACGCAGCTTTTGCTGCAATTGCTACTAACAAGAAGAATGCTGGTTCAGGTTGCGGCATCGATGGCGATGCCGTTGCGCGGCTAACGGAAAAGCGACATCCGCTTTGCCTGCAGGCTGGGGCAGTCTTGCTGGCGATTCTGTCGCGTCCGCCGCCGCTTTTCCTGTCGCCGTAGCGCCAGCGCAAGCGGGCTCTTTACCTTGCATGGCCCTGCGCGGATTGCATGCGAAACGCCGTGTGGAATGCGCAGCAAATGCGCGGTTTAGCGCTATTTCTGCCCTGGCATGCGGCTTGCCACTTCCATTGGCGCATTCGCGCAGTCAAGCCAATGGAGATACCCACCATGCCGACCAACCCGAACGCCAACAAGAACCCGAATCCGCCGCGCCAGCCGCCGCAGAACCAGCAGGACGACAACAACCGCAAGCCGGCGCAACCGCAGCAGGCCGGCGGTCGCCACGGCGACAGCTCGCCGAGCAGCGGCCGCGGCCATGCGGTGGACCAGAACACGACGGACCCGACCAAGGCCGGTACACAGAACCCCTCGCGCTCCTCGTGGGACGACGATAGCGGCAACACGCGTTCCGCCTCGGGCAATCGCGTCGACGACAGCACCGACAACGGCAAGAGCCGCCGCTAAGGCCATCTGGCGCGCCGCGCTGGCCGCGCGCCTCGTTTGATCGACTACCGGGTTCCGCGCCATCGCGCGGAACCCGTCTTGCGTTATTTCGATACAGGTGCCCCGCCCTTTGGAGGCAGGGCGGGGCGGCGCCTCCGGGTCAGGGGTGTGCTGGCGCCCTTGCAGCGTCGCCATGACGGGCAGGTACCGCCTCTGGCGCAGCATCAATCCCGCATCAATTGCGCATCTCCGTGCCGCGAGTGGCGCGATAGATATCGATCTGAACCGCGATTGCGCGCTCATGCGCTTGAGTCGAGATCGTTACTGGAGTAACTATTTCGCTGGCGCATGACGGGGAGGTCGCTGCGCCGGTGCGACCCGCAGCGAGGAACCGGCTGCAGCCGCGCCATCCATCGCTATCGGGGAGGGCCTGTGAGCGAACACTTCCGACTGCCGTGGCCGGCGGCGCAGCGGCGCTTGCACGTGGGCGGGATCGAGATCGACCTGCGCTATCGCCGCGTAGTCCGCGCCGACGGCGAAATCGAACTGGCCCAGCGCATCTTCGATCTGCTGCTGCTGTTCCTGGCCCATCCCGGCGTACTGCAAAGCCGCAACGATATCTTTCGCCAGGTCTGGCCCGGCGTCGTGGTCGAGGACGCCAATCTGACCCAAAGCATCTGGCTGTTGCGCCGCGCGCTGGGCGCCGGCGCCAAGGACTGGATCCGCACCGTGGCCAAGCTTGGCTATGTGTTCGATCCGCCGCAGCCGGTGCAATGGGCCGACGAAGCCACGACCGCGGCTTCGCCGGTGTCGCTGCCCGCCGCGGCACCGCCGGCGCCGGCCGTCGTGGCGCCGCAGGCGCCGCTGCAGCGAGGCTGGCGTGACCGTCGCCGCGCCGTCGCCGCGACGGTACTTGCGGCGCTTGCTTTGCTGCTGTCCAGCGCACTGTGGTGGAAAGTCAGCGCGCAGGCGCCGCGGCGCATCGTGCTCGCCGCCGCCAGCGATCCCGGCGGCACCGAAGCGGCCGCCTGGCCGGTGCATCTGCTGCAGGCCTGGCTGGAGTGGAAGCTGCGCGCCAGCAGCGAAGTGCAACTGGCCCAGGTCAGCGCCGATTCCGCCAGCCAGGGCGACGACGTCGTGGTACTGCTGAGCGCCGCGCCGGGCGACGGCGAAGCCGGCAGCTGGCAGCTCGGCGCGCGCCTGCGCGGCAACGGCATCCAGCACGACCTGATACTGAACGTGACGGCAGCCGGTCTGGTGCCGGGCCTGGATAGCCTCAGCCGCGATGTACACCGCGTGCTGGCGGCAGAATCCGCCGCGCAGGCCTGGCCGGCGCTGCAGCTGGATGCGAGGGCGGCAGCCGAATTCGTCGCCGGCCTGCACGACGAACAGCGCCATCGCCGCGCCAGTGCGGCGCAGCACTACCAGGCCGTGATCGCCGCCGAACCCGATTTCGGCTATGCACGCCTGCGCCTGGCGCAGGACCTGGCCGAACTCGGCCAGCAGGGCGCGGCCGAGGCGCAACTGCCGCGCCTGCGCGAATGGGTGGCTGCACTGCCGCCGCCGGTGCGCGCGATGCACCAGGCCGATCTGCTCGCGCTGGCGCAGGATTTCGACCAGGCTGCGGCCGCCTTCAATACCTTGCAACAAAGCAACAGTGCAGACATGGCGGCGATGCGCCTGGCCCAGGCGCGCAACCTGCGCCGCGGCGGGCGCAGCGAAGACGCGCTGCGGCGGCTGGGCGGCGAAGTGCCGGCGCAACCCCGCCAGGCTGTGCCCTGGCTGCTGGAGCGGGCCATCGCCGAGCTGGTCGGCGGCGAGCCCCTGCGTGCCCGCGTCAGCGCCAGCCAGGCGGCGGCGCAGGCCGCGCGCCTGGGCTGGGAACACGAGCAGGCGCGTGCCCTGAGCCTGCTGGCCGACGCCGCCGGCGGCGGTGCCGAAGGCGATGCGACAGCGCTGCTGCAGCAGGCGCAGGAACTGTATGTGCGCAGCGATGATCGCCTCGGCGCCCTGCGTGCGCATTTTCTTGCCCAACTGCTGCGCGACGATGCCGCGGCCCAGCGCCAGGCGCTGGACCAGCTACTGGCCGAGGCGCGCGCCGCGGGCAATGTCGCGGTCGAATTCGACGCGCTGCGCCGTAGCGCTTTCCATTTTTACCGCAAGGGAGAAATGCCGGCCTACGCGGAGCGCCTGGCCCAGGCCGTCGCCGTGGCCGATGCGGCCGGCGACCGCCATGCGCGCACCATCGCCAGCATCGATCTGTTGCACCAGGAGCTGCTGCAGGGCGACAGTGCCGCGGCCGACCGGCGCCTGGCCCTGCTCGACACGCAGCCGCTGCAGGGCATGGCCTCGCTCTGGTTCAGCCATTTCGCCGCCAGCGTCGCCTACGACCGCGGCGACTACGCACGCGCACGGCAACTGCTCGATCGCGCCGAACAGGTGCTGGCCGGCGACAGCACGCGCACCGGCCAGGTAGTGGGCCTGTCGTGCCTGCGCGGCGCCATTGCGCTGGCCCAGGGCGAATCCATGCGCGCACGCAACGCCTTCGGCCAATGCCGCGCGCCGCAGCTGCCGCACTACCAGATCTACGCCGATGTCGGCGAAGCGGAACTCGCCCTGCAGGCTGGCGACCTGGCGCAAAGCCGGCGCCTGCTCGCCGCCGCGCGCAGCAATCTGGCGACGCTGGACAGTACGCCGGACCGCAGCAAGCTGGTACTCGTGCTGGCACCGTTGCTGGCGCGCAGCGGCGATCTCGACGGCGCACGCCGGCTGGTCCAGGCGCAACAGGAACTGCTGCAGCGCGCCGGCTATGTGGCGCTGAGCGCCGATGCGCATCTGGCCCTGGCCGAAATCGCCCTGGCCGCCGGCCAGCTCGACCTGGCCGCGAGCGAAGCCGCGCGCAGCGGCGCGGACTTGCCGGCGGACAACTGGCAAAGCCGCCGCCGCCTGCGCACGGTGCAGGCGCTGCTGGCGCAACGCCGCGGCGATACGGCGCTGGCGGCGCAGCTCATGGATGCGCTGGACGCGGACGCGCGCCGGCATGCCGACGTGCTCGGCGAACTGCTGGTGCACAGCATTGCCGAAACCAACCCGCGCGCCGCGCACTGCAGCGCGGCGCGGCATGGCCAGCTATTGGCAAAAAGTGGATTACGCGGCGCTTCCGATCTCTGGCTGCTCGACGCCGCGGGCGCCGATGTTGCAGCGCAGCTTGCAGCCGCGCGCGGCACGCCTTAGGTTGCGCCGCCCCGTGCCATAACGCCGGGGCGATGACAGGTCTCTCCGGGTCGGGGGTGCGGTCGTCGAACTACGCAACAGCGGCGGTTGTCCAGGGCAACCGCATTGCACCGCCTTTTCCGGGCGGCGCCCTGCTGCATCGTCACGCGACTTGCTGGCGCAACACCCGTTGCGTTCAACAGCATGAGGAAAACGACGATGCGTTTCGCAGTACTTCCGCTGGCCCTTGCCGCCGCGTTCGCGGCCGTTCCCGCCGTACAGGCCCAATCCACCGAAACCCGCGCGCAGGCGCTGGGCTTCACCTCCGTCAGTCGCGGCGAAAACGGCCGCACCGACCTGCTCGCCGGCAAAACCACCCTGCGTGCCGTCGACAGCGATGCCGTCAGCGCCCTGTTCCAGGGCGAACTGGGCAGACTGGTCGGCCTGTCTGCCACCGACAGCGTGCGCGTGCACTCGGTCACCACGACCGCCGACGGACGCCGCTTCCACCGCAGCCGCCAGGAATACCGGGGCGTGCCCGTCTGGGGCGACGGCCTGGTCGTGCAGACCGATGCCGCCGGCACGGTCGAAGCCGTGTTCGGCAGCGCCATTCCGGTCAGTAACCTGGCCGTGGACAATCCGCGCGCCGCGAGCGAACTGTACGCCGAGGCCGTGCGCACGGTAGCGCTCAACGACGGCGCCGAAGTGCGCGCCGCCGCGGCCGCCGCGCGCGGCTTCCGCTATACGCGCGCACCGGAACTGAGCGTCTATGCCGCCGACGGCCATGCGCCGACGCTGGCCTGGGACGCCGACATCGCCTACGAAGGCGTCAGCGGCCGGCCGCTGGCCGCACGCGTGTTCGTCGATGCACGCACTGGCGCATTGTTAAACAGTTACACCTATGTACAAGACGCGATCAACCGCGCCGTACACAACCTCAACAACGCCTGTGTATCGGCGAGCGGCTCGGGCCTGCCCGGCCCGCTCGCCATGAGCGAAGGCGGCAGCAGCGCCGACAGCGTGGTCAACCAGGCCTATCGCAACGCCGGCCGTGTCTACTGGTGGTTCCGCGATGCATTCGGCCGCGATTCGTACAACGGCGCCGGCGCCAAGATCACGGTCTCGGTCAAGGCCACCTTCCAGGGCAACAGCGGCTGCAGCGGCGACAATGCCTATTGGAGCGGTTCGCAGATCGCCATGGGCAACGGCGGCAGCACCTTCTACGACATGAACAGCGAGCCGGACGTGATCTATCACGAACTCGGCCACGCCGTGACCCAGTCCACCTCCAATCTGGTCTACCAGAAGCAGTCGGGCGGCATGAACGAAGCCTCGTCCGACATCTACGCCGCTGCGGTCGAGGCGTGGATGAATACAGTCTCGGGCGAGCCCGGCGCCGGCACGGCGGTGAGCTATACGCCCGATGCCAACACCTGGAAACTCGGCGAAGGCCTGATGCGCAACGGCACCGCCGCGCTGCGTTTCATGAACGATCCCAAGGCCGACGGCCGCAGCCTGGACCACTACACCCAGTACACCCAGCAATACGGCAGCTGCACGCCGTCGCAGCAGAACGACCAGTGCGGCGTGCACCTGTCCAGCGGCATCGTCAATCTCGCGTTCTACCTGCTCACCACCGGCGGCACGCACCCGCGCGGCGCCAGCAGCGTGCAGGTGACGGCGATTCCGTTCGATCGCGCGATCAAGTACCTGTACGAATCGCATACCAGCATCCTGCAGGCCAACGACACCTTCGCGCGCCTGCGCAACGCGATGATGACGCGCGCCCGCGCCAACGGCACGGTCGGTGCCTGCGACGAAGTGCGCGTCGGCCAGGCCTGGGATGCCGTCGGCGTCACCGGCACCGCGCCGGCCAATCCGAATGCCTGCGGCGGCAGTGGCGGCAACCAGCCGCCGGTGGCTTCGTTCACCGCAGCGCCGAGCGGCCTTACGGTGGCGCTCAACGGCAGCGGTTCCAGCGATCCGGACGGTTCCGTCGCCAGCTACAGCTGGAACTTCGGCGACAACACCAGCGGCAGCGGTGCAACGACCAGCAAGACCTATACGACGGCCGGCACCTATACCGTCACCCTGACCGTCACCGACAACCAGGGCGCGAGCAACAGCAAGAGCCAGCAGGTCACGGTAAGCACGGGTGGCGGCGGTACCTGTCCGGGCACCAGCTATAGCGGCACCTTCAGCGGCGCCGCCGGCCAGACCCAGGTCCAGCCCAACGGCAACTACTACCAGACCACGGTCAGCGGCGCGCATACCGTCTGCCTGACCGGACCGGCCGGCACCGACTTCGACATCTACCTGGACAAGTGGAACGGCAGCGCCTGGGCCCAGGTGGCCAAGAGCGAATCGGCAACCTCGTCGGAGCGCATCGCCTATACCGGCACCGCCGGGTATTACGTTGTGCGCGTTGTGAACTTTGCCGGCACCGGCAGCTATACCCTGAGCCTGCAAAAGCCGTAAGCGCCGGGCCAGGCAGGCGCCTTGCCTGCCTGGCCCGAGACAGGCCCGGCCGCCGCATCCGGCGGCCGGGTCTTCATGGCGGTTCTGCGCGATGCCATCCGGTCATGCCGGGCGGTGTCGGTATTGCCGTACTGTCCGGTGGTCCGGCACCGGCACGGCGGCGTGCTGCAGCGCATCTAGTCAATCTACGTAGCGATTCGTAGTATCGGCCGATGCGCATACCCTATCGGCCACACCTCGTCCGCGTAGTCGTTCTCGCCGCCAGCCTGTTGCCTGCGCTGGCGAGCCCCGCCACCGATCCACCGCCGCCTGCCCGCGTAGCCGAGGTGCGCGACCGCTATTTCGGCAGCGAGGTAAGCGATCCGTATCGCTGGATGGAAGCCCGCGACAATCCCGAGCTGGTCGCCTGGCTGCGCGCCCAGAACGACTACACGCGGCGCTGGTACGCACAGGATGCGCCGCTGCGGCAGCACGTGTTCGATCGCATCCGCGTACTGCAGAAAGGCACGGCCAGCACACGTTTCGTCGCCGAGGCCGGCGGCCATTATTTCTTCCTGGAAACCCCCGCCGACGGCAATGCCGCACGCCTGGTCAGCTGGCCGCGCAAGGGGGGCGAGCGCCGCGTGCTGTTCGACCCAGCCAGCCTGTCCACGTCCGAGCGCCGCGCCAGCGTCGACTTCATCAGCGTCGCGCCGGACGGACGCCACGTCGCATTCATCGTCTCCCACGGCGGGGGCGAAGACTGGGTATTGCACATCGTCGATGCGGCCAGCGGCAAACTGCTGCCGGAACGCATCGAGCGCGTGGCTGCGCCGATACCGTCCTGGGACGCCAGGGGGCGCGGCTTCTACTACACCCAGTTGCAGGCATTGACGGCGCAAGACCCTGCCACCGCCAAGTACGACAAGCAGCGGGTCTACTACCACGCGCTGGGTAGCGATACGGCGCGGGACACCGCCGTCTTCGGCTACGGCGTGCATGCGGCGATCGCGCTGGAAAGCAAATCCTGGTTTCCCGGCGTGCAGGTCAGCGGCGACGGCCGCTGGCTGATCGCCTCGGTATATCGCGGCACCGACAACGATCCCGCCCTGTGGCTGCGCGATGCGCGCAAAGCCGATGCGCCCTGGCGCGCCATCGCCGGCTTCGACGACGGCGTCAGCATTGCGCTGGCGCACAAGGACTGGATCTACGTCATTGCAGAAAAACCGCAGCGTACCGGCCGCGTGCTGCGCTTCGATGCGCGCACGCAGAAACTGGCCGATGCGCAGGAATGGCTGGCCGCAGGCGACATCAGCATCGCCGACGAAAGCGGCGGCCTTGCGGTTGCCGGCGATGCGCTGTATGTCGCCGGTCTGCGCCAGGGGCGCAGCGTGCTGCGCACGCTGTCCTACGACACGCCGAACCGGGCCAGGGAAATACCGCTGGGCGCCGACGGCGAACTGATCGAATTCGACAGCAGCCCGCGGCGCAAAGGCGCGCTGCTGGCGCTGCAGGGACCGACCTTGTCGCCACGCGTATTCCGCTACGACCCGGACCGCGGCGATCTCACCGACACGGGCGTTCGCGCCGCCGATCCGGCCGATTTTTCCAGCATCGTCACGCGCCGGCTGGAAGTGCCCAATGGCGATCTGCGCGTGCCATTGACCCTGACCGCGCGCAAGGATCTGAAGCTCGACGGCAGCAACCCGGTACTGCTGGTCACCTACGGTTCCTACGGCGCCATCTCGCCGATGTGGTTTTCCGCCGCCGACCTGGCCTGGTACGAACGCGGCGGCATCATCGCCTTCGCCCATGTGCGCGGTGGTGGCGAGAAAGGTGCGGAATGGCGCGAAGGCGGCCGGCGCAACAACAAGCAGCATGCCGTCGACGATTTCCTCGCCACGGCGCGCTGGCTGATCGCCCAGGGCTATACCACGCCCCAGCGCCTGGGCATTGCCGGCAAGAGCGCCGGCGGCGTGATCATGAGCGCGGCGATTGCCCAGGCGCCGGAGTTGTTCGGTGCCGTGCTGATCCGCGTCGGCGTCACCGACGTATTGCGCACCGAAGTGACCGAGGGCGGCGAGGCAAACATCAACGAATTCGGCAGCGTAAACATCGAAGACGATTTCCGCGCCATGCGCGCGCTGAGCGGCTATGCCAATTTGCGCCCGGGCGGCGCGTATCCGGCGGTGCTGCTGGAAACCGGCATCAACGATCCGCGCGTACCGCCCTGGCAGCTGGGCAAGATGGCGGCGCGCCTGCAGGCGCTTTCAGGTTCCGGCAAACCGGTGCTGTTGCGCGTGGACTACGACGCCGGCCATGGCCTGGGCAACAATAAATTGCAGGTCGCGGAATTGCTGGCGGACGAGTACACGTTTTTGCTGCGCAATCTGGCGCCGAGTGAAGTGCGGTAGCACTACGGCTGCTTGGGCGCCCGGGCAAGGTGATGTGCAAGCGGTCAGTGTGCCGCTTTGATGCGTGATGCGTGGCGCATAAAGCCCTCTCCGCCAAACGTGTTTGGGGGAGAGGGTTGGGTGAGGCGGCAGCCATGGCTGCGAACCTCGGCTCACGTCTATCGCCAAAATTCCGCGTCTGAAAGCGTGGCGCGAAATTCAACGCGCCGAGGCAGCGTCCAACACCGCTGCTTCACCCTGGCCCGCTCCCCCAAGCACTCGGGGGAGCGGGAGTTTTCGCCGGGCCTAAACCCCTCTAGAACCGCAACGCCCACCGGTCC
Organism: Tahibacter aquaticus; assembly: GCF_004363655.1. GTDB lineage: Bacteria > Pseudomonadota > Gammaproteobacteria > Xanthomonadales > Rhodanobacteraceae > Tahibacter > Tahibacter aquaticus. The sequence goes on along the minus strand of NZ_SNZH01000011.1, from coordinate 10,861 downwards.
AGCGTTCCTGTATCCCCATTGCCATTGTCGTTCACGCGCAATTTCCACACGCCGTTGGCCGTCACGGCCGAGGCGTTCACGGTAAACGTCTGGATGATGTTGTCGGTGCCGCCGCCCGTGCGGTTCCACAGATTGAAGACCGTGCCGTTCGGCGCGACGAGATCGACTTTCAGATCGCCCTGGTAGCTGTGGTTGATCGCCACGTCGACCTTCAGCGTTGCCGGCGCATTGCCGGCAATGCCGCTGACTGTGACCGGGCTTTCGATGGTGGCGTTGTCGGTGATGACGAAATCGGTCGTGTTCTCGAAGGTGCCCCCGCCACTGCCACCGGTGCTGTAACTGCCGGTCAGGCTCAGACCGGAAAAAGCCGCATAGCCCTTCACCAGCACGTAGTAAGTGCCAGCCTGCGCCGTGGCGATGGTGCAGGTCTCCGCGTTGCTGGACCCTTCCGAGCGGCAGTCGTAGCTGGTTGTCGTCGGCGCGGAACCGAACCTGGCGTACAGGTCTGCGTCGCCGCTGCCGCCGCTGGTCACGAACTTGAGATTGCTCGCACCGGCCGGCACCACCAGCGTGTAGCTCAGGCTGGCGCCGGCCGCACCGGCAAGGCCGCTGACGGCAACGCCGTTCTGCAGCACATTGCCACCGCCGCTGCTCACCGTGACCGAACTGCTCTTGGTGTTGCTGGCGCCGGCGTTGTCGGTAACGGTCAACGTGACGGTGTAGGTGCCGGCGGCGGCGTAGGTCTTGCTGGGATTGGTCGCGGTCGACGTGCTGCCGTCGCCGAAATTCCAGGCCCGCGAGGCGATGCTGCCGTCGCTGTCGGTCGAGGTATCGGTGAAGCTCGCGGTCAGGCCGTTGGCGACGGCGCTGAAGTTCGCCACCGGCGCCTGGTTGGCGCCGCCGGTCACCGTGAAGCGCACCGCATTCGGCGTGCCGGGCTTGCCGGCGGCGTCGGTGCCCTGCACGAACACGGTGTGCACACCCGGCGCAAGGCCGCTGGTGCTGATGGTGGCGCGCACACCTTCGCTGCTGGCATTGAAGCTGCCGTCGCTGGCCGCCATCGCCACCGGCACGGCGCCGGCCTGCCACGGCGTGGCATCGACATAGGCCGCGGCCGAGGCGATGTTCTGCACGGTTTCGCTGCCGTTGCTCTGGTTGAAGCGGCTGTCGTCGACGGTTGCCGTCACGGTGATCTGGCCGCCCGCGGCGACGCTCGTCGGCGACACACTCACCGCCGTGGTATCCGGCCCCGCCGGCAGCTTGTACGGCGCCTGCAGGTTGCGCGCGACATAGCGCAGGGCGCCGAGGTTCTGCGGCAGCGTCGTGTTCTGGAACGTGGTGCAGCTTTCGAAGAACGCCACGCCCAGCTCGATGGTGAACGCGGGTACGCCGAGCAGGCCGTACATGTTGTCGTCGCTGGCGCCGTCGGTGGCGTATAACTCGTCAGATTGTTGCGGAGTGTAATTATTGAACCAGGCCAGGCGCCGGCCGAAGGTGCGCAGGGCTGTGCCGTTCGGCGCCGCCGTGGGGGTATCGCCCCAGGGCCACAGCACCAGCTGCGCATAGCTGTGGATGTCCATGAACACGCCCTTGTAATCGTCGGGCGCGGCGCTGCTGACGGCATCGCTGCGGCGGTCGGCGAAAACGCCGCCGCTATAGCTGCCGTTGCTGCCCAGGGTGCCGGCGACATAGCGCACGATGTTCTGCGTTTCCGGTTCCGAGCCGCGCACCGGGCCGCGATAGGTCTCGGCGCAGGCATCGCCGCTGGAACCGCCGGGCGCACTGTTCCAGTGGAACGGGAAATTGCGATTCAGGTCGGTGCCATAGCTCGATGCCGAGCAGCTGCCGTTGGTGTTGTTGGTGTTCTTGCGCCAGGACGAACCGGCTTCGGCTTTCTTGCGCCCATCCGGATTGGCCTGCAGGATCAGGTGAAATTTAAAATTGTCCATCAGCCAGGTGGCCTCGGCATCGGTGCCGTAGCCGTTCACCAGCCACTCGCCGAAGCGCGTCATGGTCTCGGCCGGCGTGTATTCGCGCGCATGCAGGCCGCTCATCACGACCAGGGCCGGCTTGTCCGGCAGTGCCGCGTCGGTGGCCTTGTTGCCCAGGCGCAGCACTTTCACCGTATAGCCGTTATTGGCGTTGCGGGTCTTTTCCCAGCTCGGGCCTATGTCGAGCACCTCGGCCAGGTTCGGCTTCTGCGTGGCGAGCTGGTTCATCGTGGTCTGGGTTTCTTCCACGGTGCGGTAGCAGCTGTAGCCGGGAATGCTGCGCAGGCCGCCGCCGGCCGCCAGGGCCGACTCATAGGCGCGCAGCTTGGCCGTCTTCTCCTCGTCGATGCGCACATCGAAGCCGGCCGCGCGCAGTGCACTCAGCGTCGAGGCGTCGGCCTCTACGCTGACCGTGCGCTTGTTCTTGTCCACGATCAGATGCTGGAACTGCGAGGCAATGGCCTGCAGCTGCCCGGGTTTTTCGTAGCTTGCAGTGACGAACCAGGTTTCTTCCGCCTGCGCGGGCGCGCTGAGGGCGCCGGCTAACACCAGCGGCAATACGGCCAGTTTGGACAGCATGGGACTCTCCAGGGTCAGCCGGCCATCCTCCCCGACGGCCGGCGTGATAGTCGGCCGTGCCGGCGGATGATGGCGCCGGAAACGGCCGTGCGAGTGCGGACCAGGGTCCGCGCGTATGCCGCGCCCGGCGAGGCTGCCCCCGCAGCCGCTGTCGCCGGCGCGCGGCAACGCCGTTAGATAGCACGCGGCAGTTGCCGCATGTGCGAACGTGTGCACATTGCCCAAGCCGAGGCCGGCGCCGGAATGACCGGCTCCGGCCACAGTCGGGGCGGGCAGTCGGAACGCCGGGCGTCCCGGCAGGGTCAACGCCCCTCAATACAAAGCTGCGGCCGCTGAAAGCGCTGTCATCGTAGACACTTCCTGCGTTCGCCCCGCCGCATCAGGAAACGGCACCGTATCCCAACACGCGAACGGTGCTGGCCGCCTGGCCATTCCTCACCCGGACAAGGACGTACTGCGTATGACACAGAACGTGATTGCGCTTCCGCGCGTGATTGTTCTCAAGCAGGCCTAGCGCGCTGAAGCGGTGCAACGTTGCGAGAACGCCGTGTCCTCACGGGCGCCGGGGCTGGCACGCGCGCACGGCTACAACCCCGCCTCGCTCAGCACCCGATTCGCCGCATCCCCCAGCCGCGCACGCACCATCGCATCCACCGCCAGCTCCGCCTGTGCCTTGGCCTGCTCCAGCGTAGGAAACAGCGTGTAGCGCAGCCCCGTAGGGCTGCGGATGCCGCAGCGAAACTGCGTTCGCCCCGGCACGCGCTGCACCTGGGCCATGGGCTCGGGGCCAGCAAACAGCACATGCTGGCCATAGCCGTCGTCGCGCCACTGCGCCGCAATGATCACGGCATCAACCCCGCGCGCCGCAACGCATTGATCGCCGCCGGCGACAACAGCCGCACCAGCGCCGCATCCAGCGGATCCGCCAGATAGCGCTGCGCCTCGGCCAGCGAGTCGTAAGTGCGCACATCCGCATGCCCCGTCCTGAATCGCGTCTCCACGCGCCAGCGGCCGTTCTCCACGGCAGAAATGCTGCCGACCCGATGCCCGTCCGGCGATTGCAGCGTGAGGGTGAGGCCGGCGCGGTGCCAAGTGTGGTTCGAGATCATGGCGCGGAGGGTCAGGGCGCCCTGTATCACCGGGTGAGACAGAAATGGGTGGTCCGACGCGCCACGGGCATTCCGGGAAGGGCGGGGGAGTGGCCGACCCGTGTCGACCGGGCGCGTCTGCCGCGTTTTCTGCAGCGGTATACCCCGGCGGGTGAGAGAACGCGCCGTGAGGCGACAGCGTGTCCCATGGGCGTCATCCGGGCGAAGCGGGCCGACGGCTGCCGTGGCGCAATGTTGCGGCGCAGTACGGCGTTGAGCCAGCGCAGTCAGGTCGACCCACGGCCGGCAGCTCAACCCGTGAGGCCGTTCCAGCAGTAAAGCCGAACCCGCTGTTGCAAACACCAGTCGGCACACGAACACGGCAAACGGAGGTGGTCAGCCATGGCTTGCGGACGAACGCCAGGACCAACATGCGGAGACCAAGGCACGACAACGATTGACCCGGGCACCCGGATCCCCGCGGCCTCGCCGATACCCGGAACGGTAGGCGCGGGGGATTCAACGGCAGGCTCGACGAAGAAGGTGCTCGGACCCTGCGAGTTGCTTCTGGTCAGAACGACATTCACGAAAAAAAGCACGATGGGCGAGCTGAGCCTCCGCGGGCGCCACCTCTTCTACACACTGGAGGACGTGGAGCGCGTCAAAAAGATAGCCAATGAGACAGCTATTCCGACGGGTACCTACGAGATAAGGCTCACAGAATCGCCCAAATTCGGGACGGTTCTGCCGGAGCTACTTAATGTTCCGAACTTCACGAATATACGAATCCACTGGGGGAACGCCGCTGGGGATACCGAGGGTTGCATCTTGGTCGGCAGCGTAAAAAGCAAGGACTACGTTAGCGGCAACACACACAAGGCGGTGAAGGAGCTCATGGCCCTGCTCAAACCCTATTCGGACGCGAAGGCGGGGATTCGAATAACGATCAGGCATGGGAAGGCGGCGGAGGGGGCGGAATAGTGAGGGCTGGTGGGGTGTTCAGGTGGAGGGGCTTCGCGGGCGTTGGTCCTCGAAGAAGTAAACCTGACCCCGTTAGTTGTCGAAGGCGGCGATTCGAATAACGATCAGGCATGGAAAGGCGGCGGAGGGGGCGGAATAGTGAGGGCTGGTGGGGTGTTCAGGTGGAGGGGCTTCGCGGACGTTGGTCCTCGAAGAAGTAAACCTGACCCCGTTAGTTGTCGACTCAGAACAGGTTGGCCACTGCCGCCGACTTCGTGGCCAAGGTCGCCAAGCCCAGCTCCATGGACGACCTTCGGGAAAAGGCATCAAGAGTTGCAGATGTATTTCTGAGGCCGTGGCGGATCCGTCGGGGGATGGGCTGGAGGTCTCGGGGATCGCGGCGGTTTGCGTGGTTCTGATGGGTTATGTGAGCTGATTGCGCTTCGTTTCAATGGGCTAAGTGAGTTTGGCTCTGTTCGCACATTCCGAAGAGACCAGTTCAAGGAAAGAAAGTAAGCCCTAGTCCGCAAAACGGAGGCGAGAATGGGCAGCGAAAAATTCTTCGGGGTCGCGGTAGTCGCTGCCTTGGTCGGTGCACTGGCGTGCCTTCTGGGGACATTTCTCAAGGACTATTGGTTTTCCTGATCATTCGAGGGGTGGAAGCAACACAATGCCCTTGAACAGATCTATCAGCGAATCCGTATTCCGCTTTCAGCTCGCCACCAAAGCAAGTAGCGGTAAGGTGCTTATCCACCAGCCGAAAAGTGGGCCGATGAACTGGGCATCGCTCGACGGCGCGAGATTTAGTCGCGATTGAATTTATAATTAGTGGAAGAATGGCTTTCGGGCGCCGAATGCTTCGGTTCCTGATCTGGCTGATCAGTGATGGGTTAAAGATTAGGCCAATACTACATTCTGTTGATGTTGCCGATAGGGGGTCTCGTGATATCTAGTCAGGGTGATGCTTCGGGAGATGGGGGGGTTGGTGATCTCGCTGTCGTAGGGCAAGGTACACCACATGAAAGCAAGGTTAGTATTCAGGTCTTGCAGAATATCTACTATGAGCTAACAGGGAAATCCGAAGACGTTTCGAAGGCGTATTCAGACCCATTTCAAATTGAGTTTTCAGATCTTGAGCAATTGAATTACCGGGTAACTCAATGCTGTGAGCAGTACAATGTTCGTGCAAGTAGCTGCTCAGCAACAATTTTTTATGTGAAAGACAGCAAGGAAACTTTTAGTTCCTTCGACCGATTTCGTGCTTTCAATGCGGGAAACTCTAGTTCAGTGGAAAGTGTGTTGATAGCGTATGATTTCATGATTTTGTTGCCTAAGGTGGGAACTATCCAGAACTATAATTTATCGGTTCGGTTGAGTTCTCGAATTGCAGTTGAGGGCCAAATGGCGAAGGGGATGCTGATCGATGTTCCAAGAATGTTTCGCACGTTTGGCGCAAGAACGGCAATAGTTTCAGTAAAATACGTGGATTATATCGTTGCGAGAAATCTACTCGATACGGTGGACTCCTGGTTGGATAGTGTCCCCAAAGAGAGTGCTTCGAGACTGTGGAAATCTGTAGTAAGAAAATCACATTATATTCCGTTGATTTCGAGATATTTTGTCGGAATTGTAGCTGCGCTGATTGCCATTGAGTATTCAGGGCTTTTCGTAAAAAGCGATGCAACAATTCGTGATGGAGCTAGCTTTGTCGTTGCTTCACTAGTCGGTATATTTGCTTTCTATAGGCTCGCTTTTCACATTGGAAGAGCCGCAGAAAGCTCGCTGGATAGGTGGTCAGAGCTTTCATACTTGAGCTTAACCGCGGGCGACAAGGCAGCAATTCGCTCAGCTAGAGCCGAGAATAGTAAATCCGTTCTAGTCGCTATACTGAAGTTCGTCGGAGCTATGTCCAGCTCAATTCTGGCGAAATTCGCCGCCGCTCTTCTATTTTATCTAGCGTCGTAGTTGGCGGTCGGCACGCCAGTTCAGGCTTTTTCTGCTTTCGCGATTCGAGAAGCGGCGGTTGATTTTAGTACTGAGGCGAGAGATCTTACGACACGTACTGTTGGTGACTTCAGACCTCGCTCTAATTGGCTTACGTAAGTCGTATGAACGCCACACGCTTCAGCGAGAGCTTCTTGTGTGAGTCCCAGTCGCTTCCTTTCAGTCGCAATTACCTGGCCAAGCGCTTGTTCAAATGTAGGCATTGCAGGGCTCCACAACGAGACCCTGCTACCGTCCTACGGCTAGTACTATGGTATTAGTTCGGCGGCTTGGAGCTGGAACGGAAGAGATCGGCCGTCGATTCTCAGACGGCGGGAGGTGGGTTCATGAGCAAGGAACTTGTTTGCTGCCGGGTAGGGATGTGGCCAACGTGGCTGCGGCGCGGCGATGGCGATTCGAATGGAGGCGCGCCATGAAATCCATCGGATCGTTCCATCCGCTGCCATGCGAAACAGGCGATGACGCCGGCGTATTGTTCGCTTTCGCGGTCGATACCCCCGCCCAACGCCGCGCCCTCCATCAGGAAGCGCTGGCCCGCCTCTCCGCGGCCAATGCGCTTAGCGATGCGTTGACGACTGTGCGGGTCGAGGCGCATGACGATCGCAGTCATGTGCCTTTGTTGGAGGCGATTGCGATTTTGTCGCGGGATGCGCGGGGCTTGTTGGTGGCGATGGGGGAGGTGGGATAGGGCGGTTGTGGCGCTGAGGTGGGTCAGGCGTTGCGATTTGTTAGGGGCGCTGGGTGGCTCCGGCGATAGCATCTGGGACTCATCGACCTTCGCGTCGCCCCCTCACCCCAACCCTCTCCCCCGACGCAGTCGGGGCAGAGGGAGCGCGCTGTAGCCGCCGTTCGCGCGCGTATCGAGTTCTGACGACTGCATTCTTCCGTTGTGAGCACGATCATTGACTGGGTCTGCAAGGTTACAGACCGGGTCCGCAAGGCTTTTTACCTTGCGCCCAAGGTGCCGGACCGGGTCCGCAAGGTCTGAACCGCTACCCGCAAGGTCGAAATTCCAAACCGCCGCGGTTTTGACCTTGCGCTCAAGGTTTTGATGCTTGCAGGCCGCGCTTGGAGGCTTGCGTTCCGCGGTCCGGACCTTGCGCGCAAGGGTGTCGGCCTTGCGGTTTGACCGGTTTTTCGGTGATTTCAGCCGCCCGCGCTTGCGGCAGGGCGTTTTCGGCGCGCAGCCGGCGTTTTGGCGCCCGGATTCAGGACTCTTGACCTTGCACTCGGGACTTTCGACCTTGCGCACCCGGCGGGGCACCAGGTCTGCAAGGCTTTGAACCTTGCGCGCAAGGTGCCGGACCGGGTGCGTAAGGTATCTGGTAGCCCTCCCGGCCGCCGCGTTTGGCAGAACGCCGCGGCGGCGGTCAGGAGGGCCGGGTGGCTTACTTCTTGTCGCCGTGGTCGTCGGCTCCGGCGCTTTCGGCCACCGTAGCGCGGCGCTTGCGCGCGAAGCGCTTGGCCAGTTCCTTGCGCAGGCTGTCCAGGCCCTCGCCCACGCCGCCGCGGTCGAGGGCGGCGTAGCCGTCCAGGCACAGCATCATCAGGTCGCTGCCCAGGGCGGCTTCGGTGTCGGCGCCGCGTTCGGCCAGGCGTTCCAGGCGGTTGAGCAGGGGTTCCAGCAGTTGCAGGGCTTTCTGGTCGCGCCGGGCTTCCGCCATGTCGAGTACGGGCGGAATCAGGTGGCGGTTCTGCTCCATCATCATCAACGTCTTCTCGCAGAACGGCTGCGATTGCTGGCCCATGCGGTTGAGGCGGCGGCGTTCGTCGGGGGTGAGGGAAAGGAAATTCCCGAAGATGGTTTCGAGCTGGGTGATGGCGGCTTCGGCGGCGGCCATCTGTTCGTCGGTATAGGTGATGGACAAGAGGTTTTGGGCCACAACGGTCTCCGTACGCGTGCGTTGTTCCTTGCGATGGTCCATCGACCCCTGACGATGGCGTGTGAGCGTGGCGGCGGTGGGGATCCCTCCGCTTTCGCGTCGCGAAAACTTTATGCAGTCGATGCAAACGTACGCAATTCATTGGAAGAGTGAATTTGGATACGGGGCCGTGTGTGAAGCCGAGGCTTCGCGCAGACTATTCGTCACGGGCCAATCAACGCATTGCCGTGCAACGGTCGAAGGACGGAGTGATCGATCCAGAACACGCGTTGCGCGAGTTGCTGAAGGGAACGTTCCTGGCGCAAGCGCCCCTCGCGACGATCACCGTCGCCGACACTTGGGAAACGGCGTTTGCCCTCGACGGAGGATCACGGACGCGGTAGGCGTGGTCGCTGTTGTGGTCGTGCGCGGCGCGGACGGCACGGTGGCCGGTGCTGGCCGATCTTTTCCCCAACAAGACCCTTGGGGTGTGCCGGTGCGGCAGGCGGATCTGTTCATCCGGCACGCATTCAGCCAGGAAACGGTGGCACGCTCGGCGCCGACAAGGGCTACGACACGAAGGAGTGTGTGCGTGCATGGGACGAGCGCGCCATCCCAGTTTGCCGACAAACTACCGCGGCAACCGCCCGTTCTCCAGCGCTTCGGCGCCCCCGAATCGCCCGGAAACCTTGCGCAGTGCAGGGCACACGCCCCCCGCCATCACTGTGCGCCTCGTGCAATCCGCAGCCTGCAATAACCAACGATTAACCCGCCAGCAACGACCGTCGTATAGAAACAGCCACTGGCGAATTTCGCAGCCAGGTCACTACGGTGATGGGCGCTGCGCGCAACGGGATCGAGCCATTGATGACGCGATTGCTGCAGACCGTGGGCTTTCTGACGCTGGCCGCCAGAAGTGGCGCGCTGTTTGCCATTTTCGGTCCACCCGTGCTGTCACCTGCGGCTCCGACGTCGGCCGATGTCATTTCGATGGAGACGCGTGCGAGTGGCTGTTACCTCTTCGACGGTGGCCCAAACGATGCCGTTGTAACGACAGCCGGGACCACGATCACCATCGTCGTTCCGGCGAGGGTCAACGCCTTCTGCAACTTCCCCACTACCACCCGCTCGTATGTCGTCGGGAGATTTCCGCCAGGCGTCTACACCTTGAAGGCCTTCTATCTTCCACACCCCTTGTCGGGCGGCGGACCACCCCGTTTGATGGGGCAACGTCCAGTCACCGTCGCGCCCTACGGCGACGCCAGTGCTGTTCCAATACCGTCCCTGACAGCATTCGCCGCGGCACTGCTGGCTGCGCTATGCGCGGTCGTCGCGGCGGTCGAGCAGGGAAGGCGGCGTAGCCGGTTGCGTTGAGTCGCAGAACCGCGGACAGCCAGCTCCCAGTGGTGAATTGCCCGACGGGACAGTTTCGTCTATCCCTGCATCCGGTTCGGAATGGTCGCGCCGGATGTATACCTGGCCACTTATTTTGTGCAGATACCCTTGACGCGCCGGAATGCGCAGATATAAAACTGCGCCCGTTGCCACTCATGTGGCAGCCGAGTTTGGCGGCTCGAAAAATAATGAGGGCACATCGGCGCCATGCCTAGTTTGGCGCCATCTGACTCACTCCGCGAGGAGCGCCAAACCATGAAGCCTATCGGCTCGTTCTATCCCCTGGCCGGTGAAGACACCACGGCCCCTGTCGTACTGTTCGCCTACGCCGTAGACACCCCCGAACAAAGACGCGCCCTTCACGACGAAGCCATGGCTCGCCTGGCCGCCGTCACGTCTTTGAGCGACGCCCTGCTCAGCATGCAAGTCGAAGACCCCGACCGGCGCTCGCATACGCGGGTGATCGAGGCGATAGCCATTCTGTCGCGGGATGTGAAGGGGTTGATTGAGGCGACGGGAAGAGCGCTGGGCTAGTTAGCTGCATGGATCCCCGGACCGGTTGCGGTGATCCGTCGACCGGTCCGGGATCAACCTTCGAATCTATAGCGAAGCGCGAGTTACTCCGCTCGGCTATCGTGCCGGATCGAGGCCTGCTCATTCCGCGGTGCAGCATCGACTTGCGCCCTCAAATTAGGGCCCTTTTCACTACCTGCACAGCGTCTGTTGTGTTCTATACTTTTGTCGCGCAACCAGCACTCCAGGGGGAGACATGCTGATCCGGCTGTTCGCAGTGCTTCTGCTCGCGAGTTCGTCTGCCATGGCGGAATTTCAGACGCGAGCGTTAAGTGAAAAGAGTTACGTCCTAGGCGAAGAGAAACCGCCACGTCTAGCAGGCTGTTGAGAATCACCTCTTTCTCTCAGCCCCGATTGAGCCGATCAATCGCACCGCTGCTTGTGTTCTCGTCGCTGTAGCGGCTTGCTA
>NZ_SNZH01000010.1 GCF_004363655.1 Tahibacter aquaticus | reverse complement strand
CGCCACGGCCAGCAGCCTCACGCCCGATCCGAACCCCGCCAACAACACCGGCACGGATACCACGCCCGTCCTGGTGCCACCGCGTCCGCCGCAGCCGGCACCGGCCTTGACCCCTGCCATGCTGCTGCTGCTCACAGGCCTGATGGCGGGCCTGGCCTTCCTTGAAAACCGCCGCCGACCCCTGCGCCGGCGCTGACGCCCACCCCGGGACAAGGTCCAGGCGCAGGGATGCGCCTGGGTCTTCTCCGCCGGGACAAAGGGACCCGATGTGGTCAAACGCGGTCGCCTGGAAGCCCGCTGTCCGGCTGACGGTGCTATCCCGCAAGCCGTACAACCCGACCGGAAATGGTGGCGGCTGCACTCTGGCGCTTGCAGGTAGCTGGCGGCGTGTGCGGTCCGTCGATGCTTCGGCATGATGGCAGCCGGTCTGGGGACTCATCGCTCTGCGGCCTTTCGCCAACGACGTTGCATTGCCGCCAGCCTCGGCGTGTCAGCTGCCTCTGAGCGGCAACGGGTAGTTTTCGATTTCTATATTTTTGCTCGCTGTGGCGGTTGCTGTGGCGGCTAGTAGCACGTAACGGACAAATCGGTAGAGGGATGGCGAAGGACTGGTCGAGCAGGACGCCGCTGCGGAGCGCGGCCAATAGCCCACGCTAGTGGCCAAGTGAGCAGCAAGTGCTGCGCGGCCAGGACGAGCCAGCTGCTATCGATTTGTCCGTTACAGGCGGCTAGGGCTCTATCGCCACCAGCGGCCGTTCGCCTGCGAGCTGTGCTGCGCGCTGCTCGGCCAGATGCAAGGCCTTGGTCTGGCCCAGGGCCGAGTTGATCTGCACGAACACCGAGGCGGCGCGCAGGTCGCGGTCGGCCCAGGGTGCGATGCGTGCGCTGAGCGCGCGCGCCTGGTCCAGCTGGCCGTTGCGCACCAGCATGTCGGCATAGGGGCGGATCACATCGACCAGGTCGTCGGGAATGGCGCCGGCCGCGTCGACCTGGCGTAGCGCCTGTTCGAACAGCGGCTGGGCGCTGTCCAGGCGCTGTTCGGCGACCTCCTGTTCGGCCCGGGCCAGGCTGGCATAGGTCTGCGACCAGGGCTCGGCACGCTGCTGCACCCAGGCAAACAGGGCCTGGGTCTCGCGCGCGGCCGATACCAGGTCGCCCTGGGCGCGCAGGGCACGCAGACGCAATGTCCAGGTCTGCAGATAGCGGCAACGGTCGCTGGCATCCAGTGCTGGCGTCAGTGCCGCCTGCGCCAGCCGTGCGGCGCGCGCATGCTCGCCGCGGGCCGCTGCAATCTGTGCCTGTACGCCGGCGGTTTTGGCGCGCACGGCCAGATCCAGTTCGGCGTCGGCCTGGGCCAGGATGCCGTCGACCAGTTGCTGCGCCGCATCCAGACGGCCGGTTTCGAACAAGGCCTGGGCGCGCACCAGGCTGAGTTTCCAGCGCAGGCGCCGATTCTGGCTATGGGCCTCGGGCGGCCAATAGCGTTCGGTGGTCGCCAGCGCCGCTTCATGGTCCAGCAGCAGCTGTTGCACCTCGGCGATGCTGGCCAGGGTGAAGACGTATTCCTCCTGCGCGCCGACCCGCTGGAAGCGTGCGGCTGTGTCGATCAACGGAGCGAGTGCCGTAGCCGGACGCAGGCGCAGCACCTCGATCAGGGCCAGGTTCAGATCGACCTGGCCTACGCCCAGGGCGTTGCCGGCAGATTCCATCTCGCTGCGCGCCAAGCCCAGGTCGGACACGGCCTGTTCGTAGCGGCCGCGCAAGGTGGCGACCAGGCCGCGGCCGAGCAGAGCCAGGCCCAGCGCATCCGGTGCCTTGCCCTGCTGCAGCAGGCGGATGGCCTCGTCGTAGTGCACGGCGGCATCGTCGGGGCGCTCGCGCCGGATGTAGCTGGCCGCCAGCGTGACCAGGGCGCGGCCGCGCAATTCTGCATCGCGGCTGGCGGGTACCGTGTCCAGCAGCGCGAGCAGGCGCTGCTCTACGGCGAGGTAGTCGCCGGCGCGCAGTTCGATCTGGGCCAGGCGCAGCACGATTTCCGGGCGTTCGCGCAGCGGTGCTTCGGCGCGCCGGATCAGCTCCAGCGCGGTCTGCAACTGGTCGGCCAGCATGGCTGCGCGGGTGCGCTGCAGTAGCTCGGTCAATGCTTGCGGCGCCTCGTCGCGACGGTCCGGTGGCAGGTGGCCCAGGCGCAGCAGCAAGGTGTCGGCGGCTTCGCGCGCCGCGACGATGGCGTCGTCGTGATGGGTTTCCACCAGCAGTTGGCGCTGCTGGTCCTGTGCACGCAGGCGGACCAGCCACTGGCCCTGGCTGCGCTCGACCTCGGGCTGAATGCGCAAGGTGTCGGCGCCGACGAGACCGCTGGCTTCGAGCAGCGGGCCGGCTTCGGTTTCGCTGCGATCGCGCAGCAGCGCGACGACGGACTCGCTGGCCGCGGTGGCCAGCTCGCCGCGGCGCAGGCGGCTGGCGACCAGGTCCATCAGTCCCAGTCGCAGCCACGCCCACTCCTCGTCGGCGCGCACAAGCGCGGGCAGGACCAGGGCAGGTGCGGCAGGCGCAGCCGTCGGCTGCTGCGTCGTGGCCTGCTGCTTTGTTGCATTGTTCCTTGGTTGAAAATGCAGCATCGCCAGCAGGCCGAGCAGCGCCAGCACGGCTACGGCGCTGGCCCAGTGCTGACGCAGGCGCCGAGGCATGGCATGGGTCTGGAGCAGGGAAGCGGACTCGGGTAGTGCTGTTGCCGCTGCCAGATCTGTTTCGTCCGCTGCGCTGCCTGCCTGCAGCGGTGCCGGTTCTGCCGCTGCATCCGCTGCCGCCGCGCTGTCGCCATCGGGAGCCTGTTCCAGCACCGCTGCCGCGGCTGCGTTCACCGGACCCACCCAGCGATAGCCAAAGCGCGGCACGGTGCGTATCCACTGCTGCGTATCGCCGCTGTCGCCCAGCGCGCGGCGCAGGCGTACCAGGGTTTGACCCAGCAGGCTGTCGGCCACATCGCTGCGGCCCCAGATCGCTGCCATCAGTTCGTCGCGGCCGACGGCGCGTTCGCGATGCAGGATCAGATAGACAAGTCCGTCGAACGCGCTGCTGGGCAGCTCGATCAGCTCGCTGCCGCGGCGCAATTCGCGCGTCGCGGGATTGAGTTCGAATTCGCCTAAGCCTATGGACGTAGATGACATGCGCAGAAAAGACCGGACAAAGACGCGCAGACGCGTGCAACGGCCGCATCGTCGCACTGTTGCGCCACGGCGTCGCGCATGCACTGTGCAGAACGTGACGGATATGGCGAGAGGCGGCGCCGGTGCAGTGTTCGACTGCCCGGCAGAGCAGGCTGACCATGCTGCGGTATTCGCCGTCCTGCGCTCGCCGGTGCGAACGTCGGTTCTGCTGTGCTCAGAAGCTGAGGCGCAGCGCCGCCAGTACGAAACAGGCGCTGGACAAGGCCAGCCCGATCAGCGGAATGCGGAACCAGTAGCGCACGGCCAATGCCAGCCAGGCCAGTGCATTCACCGCGGCCAGCCAGGCGAACAGCGGTGCACTGTGCAGGAAATCCATATGCCAGCCGGCCAGCAACAGCACGAAGGCGGCGAATACCATGGCGCCCAGGCTGTGGCTGGCATTGAAGCCAATCCAGGCACGCCACATCGTCGTGGCGCGGGTCAGGCGCGGATGGGTCGCCTGCATCGCTACGCGTGTTGCGGGATCGCGCGGCGAAAACTTCTCGCCGACAAAGGTGTAAAGCAGATGGATGCCGCCCAGCACGCCGAATATCAGCGCCCCGGCAATCAACAGCACCTGTTCGAGCATCGCCCTCGCTCCTCAGCGCTTGGGCATCCGCAGCATGCGGGTGCCGCTGGCCAGGTCGTGCCAACCGCGGCGGTCGCGCTCGAACAGGCACCAGAAGAATCCCAGACCGCCGACCGCCAGCGACAGCAGCGCGACGAAAAACCGCAGCAGGCAGGCACTCCAACCGGGCGGGCGCTGTGTGTTATCGACCACCTGCAGGCGCCAGGCGCGCATGCCTATGGTCTGCCCGCCAAAACGCCAGGACACGACGTAGTAGGCCACCAGCACGAACAGCAGTAGCAGCCGGTACCACCAGGAGTGATAGTCGAGCTGGCCCAGGGTCAGCGCCATCGCGCCGGCGCCGGTGGCCAGCAGCAGGGCCAGCACGGGAAACAGGTCGTAGAGCATGGCGGCGATGCGCCAGCCCAGGTGGGCTGGCTGGGGCGTTGCTGGGTTCATGCGCAATAGGTGCAGACCGGGAATCGGCGCAAGCATGACGCGTGGCCGCGTCCAAGTCGATGCACTGGCGGCGGCGATCGGCCGCTGCCGCGACGCGACCGGCTACGCTGGCCCGGCTTCTGGGCTAACCTGCGGCGATTCCGCCGAACGCTCGTCATGACCGATATCGAATCACCGCCGCTGCACGAGATCGACCGCAAGGCGATCGAGCAATTCATCGAACAGATCTGGTCCGAATACGGCCTGGCCGAGAACACCCTGTCCAGCTATCGCAGCGACCTGTCCGGTTTCGCGCGCTGGCTGGGCGGGCAGGGTGCGAGCCTTGCGCTGGCAACGCGCGAGCTGCTGTATCGCTATCTGGCGCAGCGGTCGGCGGCACGCTATACCGCGCGCTCGAATGCGCGGCTTTTATCCACTTTGCGGCGTTATTACAAATTGATGCGGCGCATCGGCCGGGTCGAGCAAGACCCAACCCTGCTGTTGGAAGCCCCCAGGCTGCCTCGCTCGCTGCCCAAGGCGCTGAGCGAGGCCGAAGTGGAAAATCTGATTCGCGCACCGGATGTCGCCACGTCCCTGGGCCTGCGCGATCGCGCCATGCTCGAACTGCTGTATGCCACCGGCCTGCGCGTGAGCGAACTGGTCGGCTTGCGCGCCGACCAGATCAACCTGCGCCAGGGCGTGCTACGCGTTACCGGCAAGGGCGGCAAGGACCGGCTGGTGCCGATCGGCGAGGAGGCGCAGCACTGGCTGGAAAAATTCGTCGCCGAGGCGCGGCCGCTGCTGTTGCGTGGCCGGGTCGCCGAGGCGGTCTTCGTTACCGCGCGCGGGCAGGGCATGACACGGCAGATGTTCTGGTTCATGGTGAAGAAGCACGGGCTTGCCGCCGGCATCGCAGGGCAGCGCATTTCGCCGCATGTGCTGCGCCACTCGTTTGCGACGCACCTGCTCAATCACGGCGCCGATCTACGCGCGCTGCAGCTGTTGCTGGGCCATAGCTCGCTGTCGACCACGCAGATCTACACCTACGTGGCCAAGGAAGGCCTCAAGCGGCTGCACGCGCAGCACCATCCGCGCGGATGATGCGCGGGCGACGCGCACTCGCACTGGCTGGCGCAATGCACCGGCTAACGCAGGCGCATCAGCGCCCTTTTTTCGGCGGCCAGGTCGCACCGCGCGATTTGTCCGCCGGCGAGGGCCTGGGCAAAGGGTCCATGTCGGCGGCAAGAAGGCGTATGTCGACGTTGACGAAGGACCCGTCACCGTCCGCATCCAGCTGGGAAGCGCCGCCGATCTTAACCTTGTCGATGTCCAGGAACAGTTCTTCGCCCTGGCGCGGCGGCCGCTGCCGGCTGCAGATGGAAAGCTCGATGCGCAGGCGTGCCTTCGAATTGACCGGGAAGTCTTCCTGTGGCCGCAATTTGCGCAAAGTTGCTAGTTCCACTTTGGCGGTCGCGGTTTCGTTCTCGATTTCCAGACAACGGCCTATGGCAATGTCGTAGCCCAATGTCATCTCCTATGGCAGCCGAACCAGCGAATTCACCGCGCCGACGAGATGGCTGCTGAGCAGCGCCCGGAGCCTGGCCTCGACGGCGACGATGTTGTCCAGATTGGAAGGTGCCGACAGCGAATAAATGAATCCGTCGGCATTGTGTCGCGGCGAGCGGCTGACCTGTACGCGCGTACTGTTGCTGGCCATAGACCAGATTTGCCGCAGCAGTTCGGGGCCTACGCTGGTGCCGGGGGAAAGTACAAACTGAAAATGTTTAATTATTGCCATGTGGCAGCAGGCCCGGCCAGGTGAGAGCGGTTCCGTCTCGGAGACCGTGTTTTCATTCAGCGGCTGTCGCCGCCGCCGGCTTTGTCTTGCGCCGGAGCGACGGCATGCCGGATCTGACGATGCGTATGCGCAGGAAGGTTGTACATGGCGACTCCTGAAACCTGTCGTGGCGCCGAAGCGCCTTCGGTCTCGTGTCGCCTTGTCGGGCACACGATAGCCGCTGGTGCCAGCGCCCGGAAACGCCGGCCAAACCCTGCGGGGCTCATTACTACGCGCTCAACGCGCAAACGCGGTCACAGCATACTCCAACGAAGCGGTATTGCTAGCAAATCAACGGCGTGGCGGCAAAAACGCTGCTATCGGCGCAAATTCCGCCGTAAGCCGCGAACTAGTGGCCTGTAACGGACAAATCGACAGCAGCTGGCCCGGCCTGGCCGCGCAGCACGTGCTGCTCACTTGGCCACTAGCGCGGGCTATTGGCCGTGCTCCGCAGTGGCGTCCTGCACGTCCAACCCTTCGCCATCCCTCTGCCGATTCATCCGTTACAGGCCACTAGCCATTGCGCAGGCGGCGCGGGAAAAACCGGTAAAGCAGTGCTGCGTTGCTGCTCCATCCACTTTGCGCCGGTATCGGCGCCACTGCCGGATCAGGCCAACAGCAGGGAATGCTTTGAATTTCCCCTGTCTCGAGCGTCGAGAAAAATGCAAAAATTTTCGCATTTGCCGAATTTGCAATTCCTGGCCGCTGCGCGGCAGCAGCCTGCCCGGCTGGTCCGTGGGCACACGGCGATGTGCCGTTCTGGCCATCTGGTCGCCGGTTCACCCAACCGCTCACTATGGTCGGATCGATGTTATGCCGGTGTTATACCGTTACCCAGGTAGGCCCTCGACAGGTCGTGCCGCCGCTGCTCCGGCTGGCATCGCGCCGACAAAACGCACGCCAGCAGACAGCATGGCAAGCCCTTGCAGGGGGAAAGCTGTTTCAGGTGCGGGCGGATCGCGCCCGGCGGTTGCCAGCACCAGTTAGCGCCGGGCCGATGCGCGCAGGCGCTTGATCCAGTTGACCAGCAACTGCGAGTCATAGGGTTTGCGCAGATGCGGGCCGTCATCGCACAGCTCGGTCGCCACTTCGGCGGCTTTCTGCAGTGTTCCTGCCAGGACGACATGTATGTCCGGCCAGCGGCTGCGCACTGCTTTGGCGAGGGCGAAGCCGTCCCGCGCGCCCGGTGTGTCGAGCGCGCAGAACACAATGTCGACCAGCGGCTGGCGCCGTTCGAGCAGGGTCCAGGCTTCGTCGGTCGTTGCCGCCTCGATGACGAGGTAGCCGCATTCCCGGAGGTAAGCTGCAATTGGCGTACGTGCCAGTATTTCCGCGTCGACCAACAGAATGGACGGCGTGTCGTCTGCGTTGTCAGCGGGATTCATGCTTGGCCAGAACCGTATCGAGGTGGGACAGCAGCTGCTCCGGGCGATACGGCTTGCGAAAGCACACCACGCCGTCGCCGAGATCCTGCGGGCGTAAATCCAGCCCGGTAACCAATACCACCGGCAGATGCGGCGTTGTGTTGCGCAGATGCCGCAGCAATCCCAGGCCGTTCATCGAACCGGCCATCTCCACATCGGTGATCACGCAATCGACCGGCAGGGACGCGCTCAGCAGGGTCAGGGCCTGGTCCGCATCTGCCGCCTCGTAGACGATGAAGCCGAGCACGCGCAACAGTCCCGCCAGGGAGACGCGCGCTGCTATCGTGTCGTCGACGACCAGGATGTGCCTGGGCTCATCGGCGGCGCTGGTACTGGCGAGTTCTTGCATGCAACAGGCTCCCTCCGCTGCCGGTGCCGAAGGCGTGGCTGCATCGGGCCCGACCATTGCAGGGGAAGTGTGTAGCCGAAGTCAACGGCGCCCGGCGGCGACGGTGTGTGCGGCCGCTTGCCGATCGCCAGGGGCAGCCGTGGCCGCGATGGCCCTGGCGATCGCGGTCAATCCGTCTCGGTCGCGATGACTACCTCGATCAGACGCTCTGCAGCGAATGCGTGCTGCAGGCGATCGAACAGTTCAGTGCGTGTCAGGCTGGTGCTGATGCACAGCTCGCGCCGCAACCGACAGGCAACAGGCGCGTCGGAAGCGTCGTCTACCGCTGTCACGGCAGCTGCGGGGTCGGGCGACCATAGCTGGCCGCGTCCCGGCCACACGCCGCGTATGACGACCGAGCGTACCTGCTCGAAGGCCCAGTCGTCGCCTGACAGTCGTGCGTGAATGGCAAGACTGTCGCCGCTGTCCAGCGGTATACCTTGCAATGCAACGCGATAGTCGCGGTGCATTGCAGATACGGTCGTCTCGGCGTTGCCGATTCGGCCATGCCATCGCAGCACGTCTTGCTCCCTTGCTTGCCGTAACGGCGCATCGGCTACGTTTTCGCCTAGTCCATGCGTTCGCGCATGTGAAGATAGTTGGGGCGCTGGGCCGTGGCAGATGAAGAAGTTTTTACGTTGCAGTGCAGTTGCAGCCATCGCGCCGTTGCGTACAACTGATACCCAGGAATGCTTCATGTATACATTGCCGAAACGCAGCGCCGCCGTGGCAGTGCTCCAGCGTCGCGGTGCACGGTCCTGACGTCGGTTCGACAGCGGCGGACTGTACAGGTGGCGATTTCTGTACAGGCATACCTGTGACGCAGTGATCCAAGCGGCACTTCCCCCCGGGTGATTCCATGGTGTGCGTAGCGGCCTGCCGGTGTCCGTCCCCGCGATGTGGGTTTCGATGCAACGCCGGCCCCTGGCCTTGCCCGCACGTTTTCTCGTGCGCTCATGCCGGCCCCATGCCGTCTGGGGCGCGGCGATGCCGCTGCGGCAAAGAACCGCAGGCCGCTGATTGCCTGGTGCGGAGCCCGGCGCTACGCGTGGCGACGGACGGCGTGTGATCTGGAGACGTGCCGCGGCAGCGGCGCAGGAAACTGTAACCGGCGGCTCCGGCTCTTCCTGTTGCTGTGTCCGCAACACACGAATGGCTGACTTCGCTCGTCATCACACAATGTCTATTGTTGCTTATGGGAAAATGCGTAAGATCGATGACGCCATGAAAACGAGTCGACCTTCATCGCCGCGCGCCGATCGGTCTTGTTGCCGTCGTGGCGAGCTGAACCTGGTGCCTGCCAGGGTGCCGTCGAAACAATGGCATGCCATCGTTCGGCGCTTGGAAACGGGCGCTGCGCGACTGCTGGTCGGCGCGCTACTGTTCTGGCAGGCGCCGGTTTCGCGCGCTGCCGATGTCGCCATTTCGCTGCGACTCGATGCAGATTGGGTAGAGCTGATCCGGGCACAGCGCAGGGCGCAGGGAATCGATGCGCCCGATGCCGCAGCGGACGCGCGCTTCGCTGCGTGGCTGCAGCGTGCGCAACAGCAGAACGGTAAAGCAGCGACACCGGCGCGGCAGAAGGTCCAGCGCGGCGCGGTTGCGGCAGATCCACCGTTCTGGCTGGTTGTCTATTAGGCGGCCTCGAAGACGCAGGAAACCGCTGTCGATTCCTGAGCCACCTTCGCGCACGATGTGCCTGCTACCCAACGATGCGGGCGATGGCGACGACAGCGCCAGCCACCTGCAGAACTTCCCCACGATAAGCACGCTGATATGGGCGTCAGTGGCGGCACGTCCGGCTACCGATGTCAGCGCTACGGTAAACGCAACGCTCGATACTGCACCGGGCATGTTTCGTATGGATGCGTATTGTTCGCCCGGCTGCGACGACGTAGGTCCGGCAGGTGGGCGTCCCCACGCCCAGTCCTTCATCGGTACCGTGCAAGTCACCTTGCCGGCCGCCGCCCGTACGCTGAAGGTCAACGTGGTGCTGCCGAGCATTGCCAATAGTCTGGTGATCGGCCTTGCGGCTACCGCTGCTGCCGGTAATACCTCGCCGATCGGCACCTGCTTCGCGCTGATCAATACCCCGTTCGACACGGTATTCGGCGACAGTTTCGACTGAACCGGTGTGCCACTGCATCGGCGGATGTCGGTGCGGTGTCTTCCGACTGACGGGTATCCTGGCCGCGCAGCCGGGCGGACGTCTTGTGTGCGCGGCTGCCAAAGACTACATAGCCTGCTGCAGCGCGTTTCGCGTCACCCAGCCCTCCGGCGAGAAAAACCCATGCCTACGCCCAAACTGTTCGAACCCTTGACCGTGGGTTCACTCACACTGGCCAATCGCATCGTGATTGCGCCGATGTGCCAGTACTCCGCCCAGGACGGCTGCATGACCGACTGGCATGCCATTCATCTGGGTCAGCTGGCCTTGTCCGGTGCGGCCCTGCTGACGATCGAAGCGACTGCCGTGCTGCCGCAAGGACGCATTTCCTACGCCGACGTCGGTCTCTGGGACGATGCGACCGAGGCAGGCATGGCGGCGACGCTGGCGCGAGTGCGCCATTGTTCGGACATGCCCATCGCCATTCAGCTGGCCCATGCGGGAAGAAAGGCTTCGACCGATCTGCCCTGGCGCGGCGGCGCACAGTTCGCACCGGGTGACGCCAATGGCTGGCAGACTGTCGCGCCTTCTGCGCTGCCGTTTTCTCCCCAGCACAGCCTGCCGCAGGCGCTGGATCGGCAGGGCATGAAGGAGGTGCGCGATGCGTTCGCCGCGGCCGCGCGGCGCGCAGCGCGGCTGGGCCTGGATGCGGTGCAGATCCATGCCGCGCATGGCTATCTTCTGCACCAGTTCCTTTCGCCGCTGGCCAATGCGCGCAGCGACGAATTCGGCGGCAGCCTGGAAAACCGCATGCGTTTCCCGCTGGAAGTATTCGATGCAGTGCGCGCGGCATTTCCGGCGCAGCGCGCGGTCACCGTGCGCGTATCCGGTACCGATTGGATCGACGGCGGCTGGAGCATCGCCGATACCGTCGTCTTCGCCCAGGCGCTGGAACAGCGCGGCTGCCAGGCGATTCATGTATCCAGCGGCGGCGTGCATCCCGCTCAGGTCATTCCGGTCGGGCCCGGCTACCAGGTTCCGCTGGCGCGCGCGGTCAAGGAGAAAGTATCCATTCCCGTCGTCGCTGTCGGCATGATCACCGAGTACGACCATGCCGAGGCGATCGTTGCCACCGGCGACGCCGATCTCGTCGCGCTGGCCAGGGGCATGCTGTACAACCCGCGCTGGCCCTGGCATGCGGCAGCACATCTGGGCGCTACAGTGAAGGCAGCCGACCAGTATCTGCGTTCGCAGCCGCGGCGCTTTCCACACCTGTTTGCGGCGAAATAGTGGCAGAGTGGAAAAGTGGCTGAAAGTGGAGTGCGCCGTCGCTTCGTGCCGGGTTGTGCGAGGCGGCGCCGGCGCATCTGCACCGATGCCAGAGCTTGATGGATTTGACGAGGAAGTAGCCCAGAACCTTCCATCCGCCCTCGTGAAATCGCCATGCTGCGATCCGCTTTACGGTTTTCCCGATGCGGCTGCATCTATGCTGCCGGCCCCCTGACAACACGATGCCGACTCATGATTCGACTCCGTTTGCTTGCCCTGTGTGTTGCCGGCGTCCTCGCCGTGTCTGTCCTGCCGGCCCAGGCCGGTGTGCTCACCGATCCCGCCAGCGGCGCAAGCTGTACCGATGGCCAGGACGTCGTTATCACACGCAGCGATTTCAGCATCGTCCTCGAAGGCAGCTGCGGTGCGGTCACCATTCGCGGTTCGAACGGCTCGCTCAATGTCGAAGAAGCGAAGAGCGTCAGCGTGACCGGCAGCGGCGTGACGCTGCTGAACCAGAAGGTCGGTACGCTGAACGTCGAGGGCTCGCGCAACACGCTGAACATGACCGAAGTCGACGAGGCCGTCGTCGCCGGCGACGGCAATATGCTGCTGGGCACGCAATACGGCCGTGTGCATTTCCGTGGCAAGAACAACACGGTCAATAGTGACAACAAGCCCACGCTCGTCGACGAAGGCAGCGGCAACCGGGTGATGTAGGCACTGCCGGCAGCGGCCCAGGCAATGGGCCGGATACAGGCACTGTTACTGGCGCCGGCATCTGCCGGCGCCAGACGCGATGGATAACCGCATTCAAGTCGACGAGCTTCGACTGCGCGCCTGCGCCCACGACGCCGGCACTGCGCAAGGTCCGGCGATGAAGCACCCGGCACGGGCGACGTGCTCTGCCGAAGCGTCCAATGCCAGGCTTGTGGGCTACTCGGGACGGTACTGCGCCAGCTTTTCGCGCAGGAACTGCGCGGATTCGAGCACGCGGCCATCCTTGAGCCGGATGCGGTATTTCTCCCCTGACATCGATGACTGCGTGCCCAGCTCATCGATGAACTGCCCGGCAGTCTGGATCCTGTCCCCTGCATTGCCCAGTTTTCTGCGCAGGTGCTCGGCTGCTTTGACTGCCGTGTGCTCGCTGCCATTGCGGATGAATGTTGCACCGTCGAGCGCCTGGATCGAGGTAATCAGGTAGTCGATCTTCTTCTGCTCGGTGTCGTGGCGGACCGCGAGCGCGCTGGTTCCGCAGACGAGAAGGAAACCGAGGAGCAATGAGGTAAGGAAGGTTTTCATGGAGGAACGCCCTGCCGGTTGACGGCGAACAGTGGCGGCATCACAGCAGTACAGTCAACGCCAGACCCTGGTTCGCGCCGCTTCCGCTTCCCGCTACGCGCAATTCGTAGCAGGGCCGCAACGCCATATCGCCAAAGCCGTCTTGCGACAGCTTTAGGGGCTTGTCTGACGCGGCGCCAGCCCCGCAACGCAGCGATCAGGTTGCGGTGACGATGTCAGCTGCTGTCGAGAGCGAATCGCGGAGAGCGACTGCAGTGCCGGTTGCGGCGGATCGAACAGCAGGATGTGTTCGACGAAGCGGGGTGGCAGTACTTTGGTCGTCATCACCTTTTGCCGTCGGCCCGCCCGCTCACCGGCGCGCTTTGCTGTACATCCACTGCGGAATGCAGGCTGCCGTCGCCGTTCCATCGCACCAGGCAGACTGTGTGAACTGGCCGCCTGCCACCAGCTTGCCGTCGGGTTGCACGGCTAGCGTGACGACAGGCGCGTTCGCATTCGGCGCAAACCCGTCGCCGGCCCGCGCATAAGCCCGCTGAACAAGGCAGACACCCAGCAACACGCGCACGAAGCGTGCATACGCCAGCATGCGATCACTCATGGTCTATGCCCCAAAGGACGCCGGGCCCGGTCGATCGCGCGGAATGGGTGAAATGCCACCCGCCTTGCTGGCTTGCCGATGTCGAGCAACCTGGACTTTCGATTCGACCTTCGGCCTGGCGCAAAGGCATGCATCAACCACTCACGAATGCGCAAGCGGGTGAAGCGCCTCGGCCTTCAGGTCTCGGACTGGCCGGGCTCCGCCTCTGGGTCTCACCGTGAGATGGCGCAAAAACGCTACCCTCCTTGCGACGGGGCGATGAAAGCCCAGCCCAGCAGCGGCACGGCAATCCCCGTTTCGGCCCGGCCCCGGGCGTGACCGAAGTGTTCGCCCCTCGGCGATCGAGTGCAGAAACAGCACGCCATGGCAGAACTGCCGCGCGTTCGTCGTTTAGTTAATACAAGAGGCGTTCTGCGCCCGACTCGGGTCAGCGAACGGGCCTGCGCGTTCCGTCGACAGCCTTGCACGTGCGCAGGCTGGCCCGCGCACGCTGTGCTTTATCGCAATAATCAATCGAAGGGCGAGACATGAATCTACTGATCAAGCGCGGGCGCCGGTTCGGCATCGCCAGCGCCATCCTCCTGGCCGCCAGTGCAAGCGCGCCAGCCTTGGCGGCCAAGCAGGCGTTCGTCACATCCATCGCCGACAGCGGGATATTGGGCAACTGGGCCGATGCGGGCGGCAACGTGGGGCTGGCCGCGGGCGATGCCATCTGCGTGGCGCGGGCAACTGCCGCGAATCTGCCCAATCCGGGCGATTACGTGGCCTGGCTGTCGGATTCGACGAACGACGCCTACTGCCGCATACACGGCTTCAACGGCACCAAGGCCAACTTGTGCGGGCAGGCCACGTTGCCGGCGGGCGCCGGGCCGTGGCAGCGCGTCGACGGCACGCCGTTCATGGCGGTGATCGAACGCGCGATCGAAGGAGACGTCTACATGCCGTTGAGCCTCGACGAGTTCGGCGCCACGGTAAACAACCAGCGCCTCTATACGGGGACCACGCCCGACGGCACCGTGACCGATCTGCATTGCGGCAACTGGCTCATCGATGACGATGTGAGAGTCGGCAGCACGTCCCAGACGTATCCGGGATGGACCCAAGTTGCCGGCAGGGCCTTCTGCAACAGCGGTCGCCTGGCCTGCATGCAGAAAGGTGCGGGACCTGCACTGTCCTTGCCGCCGAGTGGCGGGAAGCAGGCGTTCATTACCCGGGAGCTATCCACCGGCAACCTGGGGACGTCGCCGCTGGCTGGCGGGAATTCCGGCCTCGCTGCGGCCGATGCGATCTGCCGAAACTCTGCGCAGGCCGCGAATCTGTACGAGCCACAGAGCTACAAGGCGTATATCGCAGCCGGCTCGAATCCCGCGGCGCGCTTCCAGAACGACGGTCCCTGGTTCCGGCTCGACGGCGTCAGGTTCGCCGACGACTTCGCGCAGATCAGCTCGGGCTTCGTACGTGCCCCGCTGAACCTGACTGAGACCGGCCTGTACAGGAATTCATTCGTGAACTACGCATGGACCGGCGTGGACAACAACGGCAGTTTCGGTGTGAATTGCAGCGGCTGGAACGCATCGTCAGGAGCTGGCTGGACGAGTCTGCCGGAAGCCAATGGTCCACGCTGGCCCAGGTCCTATCTCGACTCGGTCGGCTGTAGCTTGCTCCAGGCGTTGTACTGCCTTTCGGATTCCGATCTGCTTTTCCGCTACGGTTTCGACTAGGTCGCCATCGAGCATCGGCCAGGGCCCGCCCTCGGAAAATCCGATGGCAGTGCTGTCGCGGCTTCGTCGTTTGAGTCATCAAGTCCATGCGCGTCCAGCGCCGGGCTGCCTGGACGAACGACGAGGAAATCGCGATGAAACCACTTCTTGGCCGATGCTGCGCCGTAGCGATCAACCTGCTGCTGGCGGGCGGCGCGAGTGCTCCGGCATGGGCGGCCACGATTACGGTCACGACAAACGCGGATAGCGGCCCGGGTTCGTTTCGCCAGGCGGTGTCTTCCGCCGTGGCCGGTGACACGATCAACTTCAATCTCGCCTGGCCGGCCATGATTGCGATTCTCCAGGCGCCGCTCTACATCACGAAGAATCCGGCCATCGACGGGCCGGGCGCCGACAAGCTGACCTTCGACGGCAACAACGCCGGCAGTCCCCTGTTCCAGACCCATTTCTCGGCCTCGCTGACGATCAGCGGCGTGACGATCCGGCGTGGGGGTTCTGGCGCCATCTATGTGCCGAGCAGCACGCAATCCTTGACGCTGAGGCACTGCGCATCGTCGACAATATCGAACGAGCCTTGCTTGTATGGGGCAATCTCACGGTCGAGGACTGCGCGTTCTCCGGCAATCTGACCACCAATCTCTCGACCACTGACTACGGTAGTGCGATCTACGTCGTCAACGGTACGTCGACCATCAGCAACTCCACCTTCGCCGGCAATGAGTCGAGCGATGGCTGCGGCGCGATCTACAACGACGGCAGCATGACGATTCGCAACAGCACGTTCTCCGACAACAGGAGCATCGGCACCAACAGCAGTCAAGGCGGCGCCATCTGCAGCCCAGGCGCGCTGGTCATCGAGAAGTCCACATTCACCGGCAATTACGCGCGCGGCTACGGGGGAACCCTCCTGGCTGGCCACGGGACACTGACCAGCAGCACTTTCCGCGAAAATTTCTCGCAGCTCGGTGGCGACAGTATCAAGGGTGGCCGCGGGTTCGTCGTCAGCCGATCCATCCTGCAGAGTTGTTCCGGCGCGGTGACCTCCAGCGGCGACAACATCGTGAGCGACGGCTCGTGCTTTCCCGCCTCGGCCGAGATTTTCGACCGCATCGGTCTCGATCCGCTACTGGAGGCGTTGGCCAACAACGGTGGGCCGACGAAGACGATGGCGTTGCGGGCCGGCAGCCCCGCGATCGACCAGGTGATCGTCAACGCTGCGAGCTGCACCGGCACCGACCAGCGTGGCTCCGCCCGACCGAGCGGCCCGCGCTGCGACATCGGCGCCTACGAGCGGACGGAAATCTCCTGCTCGACCACGGCTTCGAGTAGCCTGATCCGGCGCTGCGCACGCCGTGACTCATAAATAATTGAGTTCATCATGCGAAAGATGGACTTTGTGTTTCTATTGAAAACCTGTCGAGATGATGCCGGAATCGGGAAGCATGCCGGCGATGCAGGGAATGGCACCTGCCAGCCACGCCGGTCTGCGATCTACCGGGTTTCCGATAGATCGATTCCTCAGATCTGAGGAGCGGCCGACCAAAGCAAGGATTCCGGATATCCCGCCAAAGCGAGCATCCGCAGTTCGCCAGAGCTATTCCACAACACCGTTTCCACTCCGGCTGACAGCAGCACCACCGACACGGCCTCCTCTGTGGTTGCGAGCAGCTGCAGGGCACGGCCCCTGGCATAGGACACTGCCTCATCCTTGCAAGGGTAGTCCCGGCAATACACGGGCGCTTGCCTACCGCTGTCTCGGACGGTGACTCGCCAAAGCGGATCCAACTGACAAACCTGCACAACAAATCGACTGTTCATGACTCACCCCCCTGTGGGCTGAGCCATCATCCTCCCAGGGGCGGCCCAGCGCCAGCGCCTGGCCGGCTGAATTGACAAATCGTGCAAATACCAGATTCCTCCGCATTGGTCGGCCGCTGGAAACTGCCCGGATATCGCGTAGTTCGATACTGGCCCGTCTCGCTGCGCAGAATTGCGTAGTGAGATTGCCGACGGTCCTAGCGCAGCTCGACTGACTAAAGTTTCAAGTGGCAACGTTGCCGCTTGAACGGATGTACCGGTTGAGTGCTCACGTGAGCACTCACGGCCGGAGAAAAGGTGCAACGCTGCACCTTGATCGGGCCGGCGGGCAAATGGTCAACGTTGACCATTTGCGCGACGTTGCGGGATCGGGCGGCGGTTCAGGGGGGCAATCGCCCTGACCAGCTTGCCGAGCGCCTGACTATCCTTGGTCAGCGCGTCGGTGTCGATCGCGCGGCCCGTTACCTCGATCTGGATGCGGGACGAAACACCTGCGCCACCGCCAGAGCCCCCACCGCGGCTGCTCTGTTGCTGCTCGCGCTTCTGCTGCGCTTCTGCTGCGCTTCCTCGCGTCGACGTTGGCCGGTCATCTCTTCAATCGCGTAGCCGAGCCGGCGCAGGGCGGCGTTGATGGTGTTGTCGGACAGCGGCCTGGCGCGGGAGCGAACGCCGGGGAAGACGAAGCGCCCAATGCCGCTGACCTTGTGGGCTGCCCGCAGGATCTCTACAGCCCGGGTCGACAGCGGCACGATGTGCTCGGCCCGCATCTTCATGCGCGCGGCGGGGATGATCCACTCTGCCGCGTCCAGGTCGATCTTGGCCCATTCCGCAGCGCGCAGTTCTCCCGGCCGGGTGAAGACCCGCGGCGCGAGCTTGAGCGCGTAGAGGGTAGGGAAGTGGCCGGTGTAGCCTTCGATGGCACGCAGCAGCCCGCCAATGCTTTCGGGGTCGGTGATGGCCGCCCGCGGCGTGGATACCGCGGGCGCCAACGCGCCGCGCAGATCGGTGCCTGAATCGCCTTCTACTCGGCCGGTGGATATGGCGTAGCGGAACACCCGGCTACACAGCGAGCGGCAGCGATGCGCGGTTTCGTGCACACCCTTGGTTTCAATCAGGCGCAGCATGGCCAGGATCTGCGGCGCGGTGATGTCGCCGATTGCTTCGCGGCCGAATGCCGGCACCAAGTACGAGTCGAGCATCCAGCAGTTCTTGCTGTAGTTCGCCGGCGTAAGTCGCTTCTTCTGCAGGGCCAGCCACTCGTTGGCGATGGCTTCGAAGGTGTTGGCCGTCGCGATGGCCTGGTAGTGCTTCTCTGCGCGGCGCTGCTGGCCTGGATCTAGGCCGGCCTTCATCTGCTTGCGGAGTTCGTCGCGGCGCGCGCGGGCGGCTTTCAGCGTCACCTCGGGATGGACGCCCAGGCTGAGCAGCTTCTCCTTGCCCGCGACGCGGTACTTCAGGCGCCACCAGCGCGAGCCGTTCGGCTTGATCAGCAGGTACAGGCCACCGCCATCGAATAGCTTCAGCGGCCGGCCTTCGGGTGGTGTTTTTCGCGCCTCGGTATCGGTCAGCGGCATTTGGGGGTAACTCCCGGAGGAGTCGCCATGCTGCCCCCAAAGTTACCCCCACAATTTGCCGGTTACCCCCGGTTGGCGGTGGACGCCAGCGGACCATGAGACGGGCGGAGAGTGAGGTCTGATGCGGCTTTCGGGACGTTGCCGGGCAGTGCCGGACTTACTGATGGTGCCGGCTACAGGAGTCGAACCCGTGACCTACTGATTACAAATCAGTTGCTCTACCAACTGAGCTAAGCCGGCGCGGGCGTGATTGTAGGGGCGGGACCGGGCTGGGGCAAATGACGGCAATCGGCGTAACCGTTAGCGCCAGGCGGGGCATGGTCTGCAATGCAATGCAATGCGATGCATTACCTGCGCATGCTTCGCCTGCGCGCGGCGTGGAGCGCATAGCGGGCCGGGTCGAGGTCGAGGTTGTGCGGCGGCGCCGGACTGCGGCGGCGGGTGCAGCCAGCTGTCTACTGGCGACCGGCCGGCTCCTGGAAATTGTTGGGCAGCAGTTCCACATTCACCCGGATGGTGCGGTTGATGGATAGCTGGATGTCCGAGCGGGTATAGGTTTTGTACGCATCCGCTTCGAAGCGCAAGGTATAGCTGCCGGGCGGCATCTGCGGGATGCGGTAGTTGCCCTGGCTGTCGGTGACGACGGTCTGTTCGGCTTGCAGGGCGGGGTTGGCTGCGCTGACGACGACATCGGCGAGCGGGGCCTTGTTGACGGCATCGACGACGCTGCCGACGATCGTGCTGCTCTGGGCCACGGCGGTGCCGGAACCGGCAGCGATGAGCAGAAGCAGTGCGGCGAAAGTGGTTCTGCTTAGCATGCGTAGAATCTCCAGGGAATTGGGGGCGGCTACTGTCGCGGCAATAGTGCCAGTTCTGACGCAGGCGGCAATGCCGATCAACCTGTAGGTGTGGAATTTGCTACGGCCTGCCGGCTGAGTTTCGCCGCTGCGCCGAGGCTCGGTCGACCTTTTTGCCACGAAGGTGTTGTGGCGAAAAGCGGGAACGGTCCAGTCGCAATGGCGAGCCCGGACTTTTCGGGCTCTCTACGCGGGGAGGAAGGCCAGATGGCACAGTCGAAGACCACCAGCCGTATCGTGATTGGCCTGTTTGCCCTCGCGGGTGCGGCTGCCTTGCTCTGGTTCAATGCCGGCGTGCGCCTGTCCTGCCAGCGCCATCCGCCAGGCGAGGCGGCGGTTATTGATTGCCTGCTTGAACGCGATGCGCTGGATGTCATTCCGCTGCGTTCGCGCCCCATCGCCGATGTCATTGTGCTGGAGCGGCGGCGCGGTGTTGCCAGTGGCGGCCGCAGCGGCACTACGACGATTGCGATCTACCGTTATGCGTTCGTGACGGCTTCGGGCGCGGTGGAGCCCGGTTATTTCGCCGATCTGTTTGCCGCCGAACCCAATGCGCTGGATGCATTCTTTGCCGATGCGCAGCAGAGCGAAGCGATGCTGCAGCGTTCTGCCTTGCAGCAGTGGCCAGGCAACGCGGCGGCGGCCTTGCTCGCCCTGCTGGGTGTGTTCGTACTGGCCAGTGCGCTGAGGTCTGTGCGCCGCTGAGTCGATTGTCCGGTGGACTTGCGGCGTCGAACCGGGCCGCTGCGGCCGACGCCGTTGCTGTTGTTCGCGCCAGACTGGCTTTATGCCTTGCGTTTCGATCCGCCTTGGCTCATCTCGCCGCGCGGAGGACAAGCGGAGCGGCGGGGTATTGCATCAATTGCGACAGACAGTTGGAATTATTCGCAAAACGCGCGGGAAAGGCTCAGGCCTTCAGCTGGCGCGACAACGCGCAATGCTGGCGTACGACACGCAGGTTGGTACCGACTTCGGCCATGGCGCGCACCAGCTGGTCGGGCGATACGCCCCATTGGCTGGCCCAGTAGTTCAGCTCCCAGGTCGCCGAGGGATCGATGCGATCCGCATTGCTGTGCGGCGCGCGGCCGATAGCGGGTATCGATTTCAACAAAGCCATGGCTGGTTCTCCGGCCGCGCATTCGCGGCAGACACGATATACGGCCAACACCGTTAAGGAGCCGTAACGGTTCTTCACGGTTGTCCGATGTCGCTACACATTTTCTTGACGCACCTCATGGGGCGTGTCTTCGACAAGCGCGTGACAGTGCGCTGGCGCTCACGAAGCGGCAATCGCCAGGCGCTTGCCGCTGGCGTTGGCACGCGGCTTGCGCTGCCTGTTCGGCGCAATCGCGCATCTCAACCCCAAGGAGAGATAAATGCCCAATTCCATTAATGGCAATAACCCGGACAAGATGCCACCTGCGCGCGAGACCGATCCGGCCAGCGCCGAGAAACTGCGCCAGGCCGACAAGGAGGCCGAGCGCAAGCTGAGCCAGTCGCGCCAGCCGCAGGAGGACGAGCAGAACCGCGTGCAGTCGCGCAATCGTGTATCGGACAAGGACGCGGACAATCGGGACCGGGCCAAGAATCGATAGGCTCGTCGTCGCGCATAGGCGCATTGATTAGGCAGTGCCGGGGCGCGAGCGATCGCGCCTTTTTTGTGGAGATAGTTCCCGTTGCATCGGTTGGGGCCGGTAGTCGTATGCGCACGACGGCGACGGCGTCTCTTGCAATTCGCGGGCTGCGGCCGTTCCGGCCAGCGCCCTGCGCAACGGCGCCGCGCGTCGAAATTCCGCGACGGCGCATCCACTTGCCTCGGCGCGACCCCAGTGCCGACGCCGCAGGAGAGGAAGCGGTGGGCGTGGCACACGCCGTGCTCCTGCTTTTTCTGTCCGAACCTACAGGAAGTCCCGCCATGAGCATGCATCGCCGTCTTCTTCCGTTGACCTTGTCCATTTCGCTGGCGCTGTTCGCTGGCACGGCGCTGGCCCAATCCGGCGGGGCGGCACCGGCGAGCGGCGCGAAAGCGCCACCGGCTGCGGCGCCAGCGGCCACTGTGCCATCTGCACAGCCGGGTGCTGCGCTGGCCACGGCGCCTACTCCTGCCGTTCCCGCGCCCGATACGAATGCGCCGCCGAACGTGCCTACGCCGACACCGATGCCGACAAACACGCCGCCGTCCACGCCGTCGGCATTGAGTACGCCGAATCCGGCGCAGAGCAGCGCACCGGCAACTCCCCGCGCGAACCCGAATCCGACCGATCCGAACAGTCCGCTGAATCCCAACAATCCGGCGAATCCGAACAACCCGATCAATCCGAACAACCCCGCGAATCCGAACAGCCTGGCCAATCCGAACAATCCGGCCAGTCCCAACAGCCCGCTCAATCCGAATAACGTCAACCGTGCCTTGAATCCGAACAACCCGACGAATCCGGCCAGCCGGCCGGACGTGACGGCGCCCACGCCGCCGTCGGGTACGATCGGTAGCGGCGAACTGTTGCCGTCGCGCGCCGACAGCCTGTCGACGCTGGATCGCAATCGCGACGGTTATATCTCGGCCGATGAAATGGCC
Organism: Tahibacter aquaticus; assembly: GCF_004363655.1. GTDB lineage: Bacteria > Pseudomonadota > Gammaproteobacteria > Xanthomonadales > Rhodanobacteraceae > Tahibacter > Tahibacter aquaticus. The sequence goes on along the minus strand of NZ_SNZH01000010.1, from coordinate 249,080 downwards.
GGCAATGGCCCGGCCAATCGTGTCGTTGCCACGTGCGACACCGACGGCGATGGCAAGATCATCAGTTCCGAATACGCGGCCTGCAGGCAGCAGCGCTGACGCCACTACGCCAGCGCGCGCCGACACACTCTCGCTCGCGCGGACTGTTGCCGTAGCCGACGCCATCTCCGCCGGAACGCGGCGGTGATGGCGTGCTTGCGTGCCGGTGTCGCTGGCCTGGCAGCACAGGCAGAGATACCCTTGCCGCTTTGCGCATCCAAGGCGAATTCGCCGGAGCAGGCATGAGCGCTGGGCAGACCCTGGTCAACAATATCCGCGCTGTATTGCGTCAGCGCGGCATCACCTACAAGCAGCTGGCGCAGCTGATGGAACTGAGCGAGCCGACGATCAAGCGCGATCTGAGCCGCGGCGATTTTTCCCTGAGCCGGCTGGATCGCATCTGCGAGGTGCTGGAGCTGAGCCTGTCCGACCTGCTCGACGGCATGCCGGCGCAGGCCAGCCTGCAGGAACTCAGCGAAGCGCAGGAACGTGCCCTGGTGCAGGATCCGCAATTGCTGTTGCTGACTTACCTGCTGGTCAACGACTGGAAGCTGGCCGAGATCGAACGCACCTACAGCTTCGATGAATCGCAGATGGTCAGCTTGCTGCTGCGGCTGGACGAATTGCGTATCGTCGACTACCGCCCGCCACGGCGTATCAAGAAACTCACCGCGCGGAATTTTTCCTGGCGCAAGGACGGGCCGGTGCACGCGTTCTTTCTGGCCCGTGTCGCGGGCGAGTTTCTGCGTGCACCGTTCGACGATATTGGCGATGAATTCCGCTTTCTGAGCGGCATGCTGTCGGTTCCTTCGCGCACGCACCTGAAGGCCGTGTTGCAGCGAATTGCACAGGAATTCGACGAGCTGGCACGGCAGGATGCACGTCTGCCGCTGGCGCAACGCGACGGATTCAGCCTGATGCTGGCCTTGCGCAAATGGGAATTCTCCGAATTCACACAGCTTCGACGCGCCCGGCATACATGATCCGCGCCACGATACGGCAATGTATGTGCCGCGTTCGTGTAAAAATCGTGGCTCGCGGCGCTCACGCCGTATGGATAAACGCGTTGTGCGGAGAGTAAGCATGAAAAGCAGAAACACCTTGCGGTATCTGCCGGCAGCAGTGCTGGCGGCGTTTGCAGTCGCGCCAGTGGCGCAGGCCGACAAGCCGATTGCACTGGACCGGATCTATTTTTCGGCAGGTGCCTACCAGGCCGACAGCGATGCGGACGCACGCATCAACGGCGCCAACGGCCTGATCGGCAGCGACGTGAATTTCGAGGACGATTTCGGCCTGACCAAGGACCGCATCGTCGGCCGCGCACGCTTCGGCTTCCTGGTCGGCGATAGTCAGGGCATCGAAGTCGACGGCTATCGTTTTCACCGCGATGCCAGCCGGTCGCTGAACCGTACGATCAACTACGACGGCAGCACTTTCGACATCAATGCGAATGTGAAAGGCGAGCTGGATCTGGATTTCGCCAGCGTGGCCTGGCGCTGGTGGATTCCCGCCGGCGACAACGATGTCTGGGGAATAGGCCTGGGTGGCGCCTACTACCGCGCCGCGGGCAAGCTCAGTGGCGATGCCAGGCTCAACGACAATGAAACCCAGTATGTCACGCTGAGCGACAGCGCTTCGGCCTGGGCGCCGCTGCTGGAGCTGGGCTGGCGTCATGCCTTCAGCGAGAACTCGCGCCTGTACGCCGATATTTCCGGTGTATATAAAAGCAATGGTTCCATCAGTGGACATATTTACAACGCGTCGCTGGGCTTCGAGTATTACCCGTGGCGCAATATCGGCTTTGGTGTGGAATACGGCGCACAGCGCATCAAGATCGAGGCCGACAAGAGCAGTTTCGACGGCGAATTGAACGTGCGCCTGTCGGGACCGTCGGTTTTCCTCAAGGCGCGTTACTGAGCCTGAGCAGAGTGAGCCAATAAAAGCGCCGGCACTTCAGCGAAGTGCCGGCGCTTTTTCGCCGGTGCAGTTCTCGCCCAGGTCTTCGGTGACCTGCAGCCGCGCCGGCGGTGTGGCGAACTGCAGGCGGCGCTGCATGGCAGGGCTTATCCAGACCGTGCCGTCATCGGTAACGAGCAGCACGCAGCGTAGGTCCATCGCTCGCGCCAGCCGGCCCAGTGCGCTGCTGCCGGCGATCATCAGGCTGGTGGAAGCCACGTCGGCGATTACCGCGTCGTCGTGAATCACGCTGACGGCAGCAACGCCCTGGGCCGGCTGGCCGCTGCGTGGATCGAGTACATGCCCCCAGCGGTGGCCTTCCACCTCGCGGAATTTGTTGTAGCTGCCCGACGAAAACAGGGCTTCGTGTCCCTGCAGTTCGGCCCCGGCCAGGGTGGCGTGCTGCGGCGAGCTGATGCCGACGCGCCAGGGGCGGCCACCGGCGTTGCCCAGGGCCAGTACATCGCCGCCGACATTGATCAATGCGTCGGCGATTCCCTGCTGTTTCAGCAGTCCGGCGATCTGCTCGGCGGCATAGCCTTCGGCCAGGCCATTCAAGTCCAGCTGCACCTCGCGGTTGCGCGAGACGATGCTGCCTTCTGCACTGACCGTGAGGTCGTCCATGCGCGGTCGCGCGGCCAGTAGCGCATCGATGTTCGCCTGTGGTGGCGGCGGGGATTTGATCGGGTAGTTGCTGGTGTGGAAGCCCCACAGTCCGACCAGCTTGCCGATGGCCGCGTTGAACAGCCCGTCGCTGAGCGCGAAACCCTGCTGGGCGCGGCGCACCAGGCCGCTGAGTTCGGGTGTGGCCTGGTAGGCCGCGCCCTGGGCGATCGCGGCGTTCAGACGCATCAGGTCGCTGGTTTCCCAGGGATGCCAGGCGCGCTGGTCGCGCTGCAGCTGTTCGCCGATCGCACCGAAGGCGCGGCTGGCTACGGCTTCGGATACGCCACGCACTTCGATTTCGGTCAGGCCGCCGAAGATGACGAAACTGGCCTTGTGCGGTCGCGATTCGTGCCCACTCTGCCATTGCCGCCAGGCGATCACTGCCGCCACCGCGACGAGTACGGCGACGGCCATCCATTGCGGCCGGCGCAGCGCTAGATCCAATTGTGCTTGCCGCGTTCGAGCCAGCCCTGCAGCTGCAGCATGTCGTCCGGCGCAATGTCGATGAAGCGCAGGCCCACCCAATGCTGGCCCGGCACATTGGCCTGCTCGGTCCATTGTTCGTGCATGCCGATCTCGTAGCGATATGGCTGGCCGTTTTCGTCCGGCAACTCGAAGCTGAACTGGTACAGCGCGTCTTCGCGTGCGGGCTGCTCGCAGACCAGCATCATGCCGTCGATGGACAGATTGGCGATATGGCCGGCCACTTCGCCGGTGATGCTGTTGACGACCGGGATTGCTTCTTCGGCTCTTCGACGCGGTGCGCGACGGTGCTCGACCATGGGCCACTCCCTCATCGTCAGGCAGCCGGCTGGGGCGCAGGTGCCGCACCGGTGAATTGCTTCAGGGTTCCGACGATCGCACCCCAGGCGCGATCGATCAACGATTCCTTTTCTTGCGTGACGATGCGTACTTGCTTGCGCACCAGGTCTCGGGCGAGTTGTTGCAAGGTGCGTTCCTCGGTACGTGCGCCGCGCTGATTGACGAACAGGCAGCGGCCGGTAAGCGTGGAGAACCAGGACAGCTTGCGCCGCACTGTCTCGCCCTGCTGGTTGGTGACGAATTCGAACCAGGTGCCGAACGGTACGGTCTTCAGGCGTTCCAGGGTCTGGCGTTCTTCCGCATTGAGCGCCTGCGGCGCATTCGGCCTGGCCGCTTCCGTCATGGCGCCGGCGCTGGATGCCGCGGACGCGCTGGCCGGCGCGCTGGCCGCGGGTTCCTCGCCCAGGCGAGTCTTGGCCTTGAGCTTGAGGGCCAGTTCGGTACGCGTGGACGCGCTGTCGTCCTTGGCCTGCTCGCCGCTGCCGAGCAGCTGCTGCGCCATGCCCTGGGCATCGTCCGCATGGAAGCCGACCTGGGCCAGGCCCTGCTCGATGTCATTGCGCAGGTTGCCGTCGTCGGCGTCGGCGGTGCCGGCAATGAGCTGGTCGGCCACGGCGATATGGCGCCGGTAGGCGTCGGATTCCTCGCCCTGGCGCAGGATGGTCAGCGCGAGTACGTCGGTCCAGGCCTGTTCCAGCATGGTGCGGATCAGGCGGTTGATCTTCTTGTCCTGCAGCCGTTCGGCGATGGCCTGGGAGGCGCGTTCGCGCGCCATGTCCAGGCGCTCGCGGCCTTTGGCCGCGTCCACATGGCGGCGTTCGGCCACTTCGGCCTTGCGCGCCAGCGTGCCCATATGCCGGCTCAGATCGTTGAGCAGTTCGTCGAACAGCTCGTCGCGGCCGTCGAACTCGTTGCTGACCCGGTCCACCACCAGCTGCATCTTTTCTACCAGCAGGCGATCGGACTCGCCTTCGGATTCGTCGATCCAGTACTGGCCTGTCTCGGCGATCGCATTGAGCAGCTGGCGTGCCGGATGTGCGCGGCGGGTGAAGAAACTCTTGTCGCGCAGAGCCACGCGCAGCACCGGCACCTGCAGCTTGGTCAGCAGCGACTGGGTCGAGCTGGACGCGCGTACGTCCTTAGCGATGAAGTCGAACAGCATGCCGACCAGGTCCAGCGTATCGCCGTCGATATCGCTCAGCTGCGGTGGCTTGCCGTCCGGAGTGAACTGGCGCAGCTGCTGCAACAGGTCTTGCTTGACGTGGCCGATGGTGCGCTGGACTGCGCGGCCGCCGAGAACCATCGGTGCCGCAGGACGGTGCTGCAGGCTGCCCAGTACGGACTGGATGTCTTCGCCAGTGGCGACGTAGTCCGAGCTGACTCCGCTGCTCCTGCCGCTCGGCGCCGCTGCTGCTGCCTGTCCCTGCGCCTGGCGCCGGCCCGACAGCAGTTCGCGCAAGGTGTGGAAAAGTTCGGAGTCGCGCGCGTCCTCGTGGCTGGCGGCGGTGCGCGCAGCCGGATGGGCAGAGCCGGGCTGCGTGCCGGCTGTGGCGGCGTTTGCTGCCGGGGCGTTTGTTTCGGCCGCGGCCGCGGCTGGTGTCGACGGCGTCGCCGGTTTGGCGGACATTGCTGCGCTGCTGCCGTAGCGCTGCGACAGCTGCAGGTGCGGCAGGATGCGGTTCTCGATCAGATAGTCGTTGATCGAGGCGTAGAGATTGCCGATATCGGCCATCGTGCGGCGGTCGAACTGGCGGTACAGCAGCAGGCGATGTTCCAGCGCAATGCCCAGGCAGGCCGTGGAATAGCGCAGTGCGGCGCAGATCTGCTGCGGGCCTATCGGCAGGTGTTCCGTATCCAGCGCCGGTGCGCCGGCCATGACGCCGAAGCGGTGGCCCAGGGTATACAGCACCTGGCTGTGGCGGATTTCGGCCTTGGTGGCGATTTCCTGCAGGGAAATGTTTTCCTCCAGGTCGCGCGTCTCGACCAGGGCGAGTTCCTGGAAGCGCCGCGGCGGCGTGGCCGTTGCGGCCGGCTTGCCGTCGAACTGGGCGAGGGACGACTCCAGGAACAGCAGAAAACGCGGCGCCACATCGGCGCGGCCGCGCTTGACCTCGCGCAGCGATTCGAACACCGCATGCTGTTCGTTGCTGCTGCGTGCTTTCTCGGCCTGCTTGAACAGCTGCTGTTCGTAGTCGTTGAGGCTGTCGGCCAGGGAGCGCTCGATCAGGTTGCCGACCAGGCCCAGCACGCCTTCGAGCAGGCCGCGTACGCGTACCGGCAGCACCGACTGGCGCGAGCCCAGCGTGACCAGTCGCGGTTCCGCCCCTGCTCTGGGCGCCGCCGGATCCACGGAATACATAGCGAACCCCTGAGTTCCCTGTTTGCCTGATTCTATGCTGCGACGCCTGGCCCGGCCACTAGCCAAAAAGCCTATGCAGCAAAGGATTTAGCCTTGTTTTCAATCCTGGTCGCGACGTGCTTCCAGCGCTTCCAGCTCGCCCTGCGCGTCCACCCGCAGGCGTAGCGAGATCGGCCGGCAGCAGACGGCGCAGTCTTCGACATAGACCTGCTCACCGGCGGAAAGATCGACGCTGGTTTCGAACGACTCCCCGCAGTAGGGGCAGTGCAGCTGGACGAATTCGAGCATGGCGGTTTCCCTGGGAGCGTCGGATGGGCGTGTGAAGATCGTGGATGCAGCCGCTAGGGCAGGAACAGTCCGATCACGTCATTGAGGAATCGTTTGCCCAGTTCGGTCGGCTGGATGCGCTGGGGCTCCTGCTGCAGCCAGCCGCGCGCCTGTGCCTGCTGCAGTGCCGCGGCGATCTGCGTTTCCGCCAGGCCGGTGCGCTCGGCGAACAGCGCGCGGTCATAGCCGTGTTCCAGGCGCAGCGCGTTGAGCATGAACTCGAATGGCAACTGTGCGGCGGCGATCGCGGCATCGTCGCCGATGCCGCGTGCGCTGCCGGCATGGGCCAGGTAGGCCTTGGGAGCACGGATCTTCCAGCGCCGACGGATCTGGCCGCTCCCCGCGTCGCTGAGCTTGGCGTGGGCGCCGGCACCGATGCCGAGATAGTCGCCAAATTGCCAATAGTTCACATTGTGCGTGCTGAGGCTGCCGGGCCGGGCGTAGGCTGAGGTTTCGTAGTGGTCGAAGCCGGCGGCGGCCAGGCGCTGCTGACAGGCTTCCTGCATGTCCCAGGCCAGATCGTCGTCGGGCAGCGGCGGCGGGTTGCTGGCAAACGCGGTGTTCGGCTCCAGCGTGAGCTGGTAGTGCGAAATATGCCGCGGCTGCAGCGCGAGGGCCTGTTCGACGTCGTGCAGCGCCTGGGCCAGGTTCTGCTCGGGCAGGGCGTACATCAGGTCGAGATTGAAGTTGTCGTAGCCGGCGCTGCGGGCAAGTTTCACCGCCTGCACCACCTCGGCCGAGGAATGGATGCGGCCCAGGCGCTTGAGCTTGGCGTCGTCGAAGCTCTGTACGCCGAAGCTCAGGCGATTGACGCCGGCGCGCCGGTAGTCCTCGAAGCGGCCGTGTTCGACCGTGCCCGGATTGGTTTCCAGGGTGATCTCGGCACCGTCGGCAAAGGCCAGGCGTGCCTGCGCGCCATCGAGGATGGCGGCGATCGACGCCGGCGCGAACAGGCTGGGCGTGCCGCCGCCGAAGAACACGCTGACCACGGGGCGGCCGGCCAGCGCTGCGGCGTAGTCGCGCAGATCCTGGTCGAGGTCGGCCATCAGCCCCTGCACATAGTCGGCTTCGGGCAGCCCGCTGGGCGCCGTATGCGAATTGAAATCGCAGTAGGGGCATTTGCGCACGCACCAGGGAATGTGCACGTACAGCGCGAGCGGCGGCGCGATCATTGCTTGGCGCGCGTGCGCGCCGGCTCCCGTTGGATGATATCGCGCCGGTGCGCCAGTTCCCCTTGATCGGCCTCGCGCTGGCGCGCCCGTTCTTGTTGCAATAGCTGCAGCAGCTGCGCCGTGGCCAGGCCGCGGTGGCTCAGGCGGTTTTTTTCTGCCGGTGCGAATTCCGCGCCGGAAATGGCGAAGCCGTGCGGCAGGAACAGCGGGTCGTAGCCGAAGCCGCCGTCGCCGCGCGGGGCCTGCAGTACACGGCCGAACCAGCGGCCTTCTGCGATCAGCGGCGCCGGGTCCAGCGCATGGCGCAGCAAGACCAGGCTGCAGTGGAAATGTGCGCCGCGCTGCGCCTCGGCAATGCCGCTCAGTTGCTGCAGCAGGCGTGCGTTGTTGGCGGCGTCGTTGCCGTGCTGGCCGGCATAGCGCGCCGAGTACAGGCCGGGCGCGCCGTCCAGCGCATTCACGCACAGGCCGGAGTCGTCGGCCAGGGCGGGCAGGCCGCTGATGCGGCTGGCATGGCGCGCCTTGATCAGCGCATTTTCCACAAAGGTGAGCCCGGTTTCCTCGGCGTCGTCGACGCCCAGTTCGGTCTGGGCCACGACGTCGAGATCCAGTCCGGCCAGCAGCTGGCGCAGCTCGGCCAGCTTGCCGCGATTGCCGCTGGCCAGGACGATGGTTTTCATCGGGTTGCTCAGGCTGCCAGCGCGGCGCGCTGCAGCGCGACCAGCTCGCTCACGCCCTTGTTGGCCAATGCCAGCAGGGCCTGCAACTCGTCGTTGCGGAAGGCGTGACCTTCAGCGGTGCCCTGCAGTTCGATGAAGCCGCCACCGTCGTTCATCACGACGTTCATGTCGGTATCGCAGTTGGCGTCTTCGGCGTAGTCCAGGTCCAGCACTGGCTGGCCCTTGTAGATGCCGACCGAGACCGCGGCGATGGCGCCAAAGATCGGATCTTTCTTGATCAGGCGCTTGGCCTGCAGCTGGCGTACCGCGTCGACCAGGGCGACATAGGCGCCGGTAATGGCTGCGCAGCGTGTGCCGCCGTCGGCCTGCAGCACGTCGCAGTCCAGGGTGATGGTGCGTTCGCCCAGGGCGCCGCGGTCGACGCAGGCGCGCAGGCTGCGCCCGATCAGGCGCTGGATTTCCATGGTGCGGCCGCCCTGGCCGCCGCGGGCGGCTTCGCGCTGGGTGCGTTCCTTGGTGGCGCGCGGCAGCATGCCGTATTCCGCCGTGATCCAACCTTCGCCCTTGCCGCGCAGGAAGGGCGGCACTTTTTCCTCCACGCTGGCCGTGCAGAGAACGCGGGTATCGCCGCAGCTGATCAGCACCGAACCCTCCGCATGGCAGGTGTAGTGGCGTTGCAGGACGATGGGGCGCAGTTGGTCGGGCGCGCGGCCGGAGGGGCGCTGAGCAGAGGTCATGGATTGGAAACTTGGGGAAAGCGGGCGGCGAGTTTACCATTGCGACCCTTTTCCCGACCGGGACCGCCATGATCCGTAGCATGACCGCGTATGCCAGCGCCGAAAGCGTGACCCCGCTGGGGTTGTTGTCGTGCGAACTGCGCTCGGTCAATCACCGCTACCTGGAGCTCAGTCCGCGCCTGCCCGAGGAATTGCGCGCGCTGGAGTCGCAGTTGCGCGAACGTGTCGGCGCCCGCCTGACCCGCGGCAAAGTCGACCTGGGCATGCGCCTGCGCAGCAATGGCGGCGTCGCGACGGCGCTGGAATTGAACGAAGTGCTGCTGTCGCAGCTACAGGGCGCCGCGGCCCAGCTGGCCGGCCGTTTTCCCAACCTGCAGACCGATTTTGTCGGCCTGCTTGGCATCGACGGCGTGATGGTAAAACCCGAAGTCGATCAGACCGAGCTGCATGCCCAGGCCCTGGCACTGCTCGACCAGGCGCTGGACGACATGGTTGCCACGCGCGGCCGCGAAGGCGAACGTCTGGCGGGATTCATCGCCGAGCGCCTCGACGGCATCGCCAAAGTCGTCGTGCAGGTGCGCGAATGGCTGCCGGAAATCCGCGCCGCGCTGCGGCTGAAGCTGGAAACCAAGCTGGCCGATTTCCGCCAGGGCGCCGATCCGGGCCGGCTGGAGCAGGAACTGGTGCTGCAGCTGTCGCGCATCGACGTGGACGAGGAGCTGGACCGGCTCAGCGCCCACCTGGCCGAGGCGCGGCGTATTCTCAAGCTCGCCGACGCGAACGGCCGGCGCCTGGATTTCCTCATGCAGGAATTCAATCGCGAAGCCAATACGCTGGGCTCCAAGTCGGTGGACCAGCGCACTACCCAGGCCGCGGTCGAGCTCAAGGTGCTGATCGAGCAGATGCGCGAACAAGTGCAGAACATCGAGTAGTGCCTATGCCCGGAACCTTGTTTATCGTCGCGGCGCCTTCGGGGGCAGGCAAATCCAGCCTGGTCAACGCCCTGCTCGAGCGCGAACCCGGCATCGTGCTGTCGATCTCGCACACGACGCGGCCGCCGCGGCCGCGGGACAAGGACGGCGTGCATTACCACTTCGTCAAGCGCGCCGAGTTCGAGCTGCTGATCGGCAAGGACGCGTTTCTCGAACATGCTGAAGTATTCGGCAATCTGTATGGCACCTCGCGCGCGACCGTGGCCGAGCGTTTCGCCGCCGGTCATGACGTGCTGCTGGAGATCGACTGGCAGGGGGCGCAGCAGGTACGCGCCAAACTGCCCTGCGTCACTATCTTCATCCTGCCGCCGTCGCGCGAGGAACTGCTGCGCCGGCTGCGTTCACGCGGTTCCGACAGCGAAGCGGCGATCGTGCGCCGCACCGCCGAGGCGCGGGCGGAAATGGTCCACTGCAAGGAATTCGACTACATCATCGTCAACGACGATTTCGCCACCGCGCTGGGCGAGCTGCAGGCCATCGTGACCAGTCAGCGCCTGCGCAGCGGCAATCAGCTGGTGCGTCACCAGATGCAGATCGAAGACCTGCTCAAGGGCGAGTGAAGCGGTGCCTGTGTGCCCGCATGAAACCGACCTGAATGCGCGAGCTTTCGCCCTGTCCGGCCTTTCGCTAAGGTAGGCCGGCTATCCGTACGTCCATCGACCCGCACGGCGCCCCGATGACAGCAGTTTCCACAACGTCAACAGATGCACTAGTCAGCATTCGCGGCCTGCGCACCAAGCTGGGCGACAAGGTCATTTTCGACGGCGTCGAGCTGGATATCCCGCGCGGCAGCGTAACCGCCGTGATGGGCCCCAGCGGTACCGGCAAGACCACCTTGCTGCGTCACATCACCGGCCAGCTGCGGCCGGATGCGGGCAGCATCGTAGTGGACGGGCGCGAGCTGGCCACGCTGGACCGCGACGGCCTGTTCGACCTGCGCGAGCGCATCGGCTACCTGTTCCAGAACTCGGCCCTGCTGACCGATTTCACCGTCTTCGAGAACGTTGCCTTCCCGCTGCGCCAGCATGCGCGCCTGCCGGAAGAGCTGATCCGCAATATCGTGCTGCCCAAACTGCAGGCAGTAGGCCTGCGCGGTGCAGCCGAGCTGATGCCGGCGGAACTGTCGGGCGGCATGGCGCGCCGCGTCGCCCTGGCCCGCGCGATCGTGCGCGATCCGATGCTGCTGATCTACGACGAACCCTTCGTCGGCCTCGATCCGATTGCACTGAACCAGGTGCTGAAACTGATCCGTACCTTGAACCACACCCTGGGCCTGACCAGCATCGTCGTGGCCCACGAGCTTGCCGCGGTCAGCCGGGTTGCCGACCATATCTATCTTCTGGCCGCCGGCAAGGTTGCCGCACACGGGGCGCCGGACCAGATCAGCCGCGGCGAGACCGAGTGGACGCGCCAGTTCTTCGGCGGCGAGGCCGATGGTCCCGTGCCGTTCCACTATCCGGCGCGCGACTACGCCGCCGACCTTGGATTCACGCAGGAGCGCGCATGAGCGAACCGCAACCTCGCCCCAGCCTGATCGGCGACAGCCTGGCCCAGGTTGGCGCGCTGGGCCTGTTCCTGCTGTCCGTGCTGGCGGCCGTGCCGCGCAGCCTGCGTTATTTCGCCGAGACCGTGCGGCAGGTCTTCTTCGTCGGCGCGATGAGCCTGGTCATCATCATGACCTGCGGCCTGTTCATCGGCCTGGTGCTTGGCCTGCAGCTCTACGAGGTGCTGTCGCGCTTCGGCAGTACGGCTTCCGTCGGCACCGTGGTCGCCATCGCGCTGTACCGCGAACTCGGACCGGTGGTCACTGCGCTGCTGTTCGCCGGCCGGGCCGGTACGTCCATCACCGCCGAGATCGGCCTGATGCGCGCGACCGACCAGCTTGCCGCGATGGAAATGATGGCGGTAGACCCCATGGCTTATGTGGTCGCGCCCCGCTTTCTCGCCGGCATCGTCGCCATGCCGCTGCTGGCGTCCATCTTCAATGCGCTGGCGATCTTCGGCGCACATACCGTCGCCGTTACCTGGCTGGGCCTGGACAACGGCACGTTCTGGTCGAACATGACTGGTGCGGTCGATGTCTGGACCGACGTCATGAACGGCGTCTGGAAAAGCACCGTATTCGGCGGCGTAGTCACCCTGGTGGCGACCTACCAGGGCTATACCACCGCGCCGACCAGCGAAGGCGTGGCCTATGCGACGACGCGCACGGTGGTCTCTTCTTCCATCCTTACCCTCGCCATCGATTTCCTGATGACGGCCTTCCTGATGTGATGCGGCGGAAACGATGCCATGACTCAACGACGTAACCACCAGATCGGCACCGGCCTGTTCATCGTGCTGGGCTTTGCCGCCCTGGGCTATCTGGCCACGCAGACCACCAGTCTGGCCAACTACCGCCAGGGCCCGACCTACGCGCTGAAGGCGCGTTTCACCAACATCGGCCAGCTCAAGCTGCGTGCGCCGGTGAAGATTGCCGGTGTGCGCATCGGCAGCGTCAGCGACATCCAGCTCGAGCCTGACCGGCTGGAAGCGTTGGTGACCCTGGCGATCGACAATCGTTACAACCAGTTGCCGGACGATTCGGCGGCGTCGGTGTTCACCAGTGGTTTATTGGGCGATCAGTACGTTGCGCTGAAGCCGGGCGGCTCGCCGGAACTGTTCAAGGACGGCGATGAGATCATCCTGACCCAGAGCTCCGTGCAGTTGGAAGAATTGATCGGCAAGTACCTGGTCGGTAGCGGCGATACGCCGGCGAAGAAGCCTGCCGAACCCGAATCTGCGTCCAAACAAGGCGAAAAACCATGAGTGTATTGCGCAAACTGCTTCCGCTGCTGGCCGTTCTGCTGTTTGCGGCCATGCCGTCGGCGCAGGCCGCGGCGAACGACCCGAATGGCGTCGTGCAAGGTATTGCCGACGACCTGGGCAAGGCACTGGAAGGGCGCAAGGACGAATTGCGCAACGACCGCGACAAGCTGATCAAGCTGATCGACGGCATTGTGCTTCCGCATTTCGATATCGACTACGCGTCCATCCTGGTGCTGGGCCAGAATGCCAAGTCGGCCAGCCCGGAGCAGCGCACCCGCTTCGCCAAGGCGTTCTACAACTCCATTGCCCACCGCTACGCCGAGGGTCTGCTCAACTACACCCGCGGCCGCATCAATATTTCGCCGTACAAGGGCGAGCTCAACGACAAGCGTTCGCTGGTGCGCACCGAAGTCGTGCTCGACGACGGCAAGCGCGTACCGGTCGACTACGCCTTCCGTAAGACCAAGGACGGCGAATGGAAAGCCTATGACGTGATCATCGAAGGCATTTCCTACGTGACCAATTATCGTAACCAGGTGTCGGCGGAAATCGCCAAGTCCAGCCTGGAAGAGCTCATCACGCGCCTGGAAACCCAGGGCGACAAGGCGCTGGAAAGCCTGGAAAAGAACGCCAAGTAATGGCCACTGCCGCTGCGCCAGTGCAGGTATCCACCCCAGCGCCGGGCATCCTCGCGATGTCCGGCGACCTGGTTTTCGCCACCGCCGCGACGGCGCTGGCGCAGGCGCGGGCTTATCTCGCCCGCGGCGATGTGACGACGCTGGATCTTTCCGGCGTCAGCGCCAGCGACAGCGCAGGACTGGGCGTGCTGCTGGCTTTATGCCGTGCTGCCCGCGTCCGTGGCGCGGCGCTGCAGATCACGGCCATGCCGGCGACCTTGCAGGCACTGGCACAGCTGGGCGAAGTGGAAGTGTTGCTCGGTATGCCGGGCAAAAAACCAGCGTAACGAAGCCACAAGCCGAGGCGGGCAGGGGTAGGTCGCCAGGCGCATCCCGGGACATCGAACATCGAAAAGCCCGAGCCGAAGCAATGGCCTTGCAAACCAAGACATTGCTTCGGCTCGGGCTTTTTCGTTGCGGCGACACCGTGATTCAGGGTGCGCCTGGCGGCTCACCCGGCCTGCGATTCGCCGCGTCAACTGCCGTCGCTGGTTTTCTGCGGGGCCGCGTTGATGCTGCGCTGTTCTTCCAGCAGCTCTTCCGGATCGAAATCCTCGCCGACACCTTGCAGCAGTTCGATCACTTCCACCGGCGGGTTGCCGTCGTAGATGCGGTAGACACGCTGCTGGCGATAGGCATCGCGATAGAACACGTAGGGATCGTAGACCCCTTCCAGCAGGCCTTCTGCCTCGATGCCGCGCGAACGCAAGGTGATCAGGAACAGCCAGGTCGGCATGTACTGAGCCTGCAGGCGCAGGTCACGATGGGAGGCATACCAGGACAGCGGGTCGGCCAGGCGGTCGACCGGAAAACGGAACACATCGCGCGCCGTGGTCGAGCCCAGCAGCGGCAGCACGAGGTACGGGCCGTCAGGCACGCCCCATTTGGCCAGGGTGGTGCCGAAATCCTGCTCCTGCAGTTTCAGGCCCATCTGGCTGGCAGGGTCGAAGAATCCGACCAGGCCCAGGGTGGTGTTCACCAGGAAACGGCCGGTGCTACGCGTGAAATCCTTGGGCCGGCCCTGCAGCAGGTTGTTCACCATGGTGATGGGCATGCGCAAGTTGCTGAAAAAATTGCTCAGCACGCGCCGCATGTTCGGTGTTGTGATCTTGCGATAGCCGACGGCGACGGGGCGGATTACGGCCCGGTCGGCAGCATCGTTGAAGGCGTAGGCCTTGCGGTTCCAGCGCTCCCAGGGATCGTCGGTACGAGGCTTGGCGATGGTGCAGCCCGCCATGACCAGACTGAAAGTGACCAGGGCCAGCACTTTCAGCGGCTTCCAGCGCGAAGGGAATTGCATGCGTACGGCTTCCTGCAGCAGCGGGGGCGCAGCGCTCAGTGGGACTGATCCTCTGCGGATTCAAGCCCCGGACCGGGCACGAATCCGGAAGTGTACACCTGCTATGCCCCGCCCCGCTAAGCCGGTTTGCGCCGAGACCGTTGCCACGGCTACAATGCGGGCATACAAGCGTCTGATTTTTCTGATTTTGAGGTTCACATGGCCCGAGTCACCGTAGAAGATTGCCTGCAGGTAGTCGATAACCGTTTCGAACTGGTCCTGATGGCGACCAAGCGTGCACGCCAGTTAGCCAAGGGTGCTGACTCCCTGGTCGTCTCGGAGAACGACAAGCCCACCGTACTGGCACTGCGCGAAATTGCCGAAGGCAAGGTCGACAATGCACTGATCGAGCAGGTAGAAAAGCTCGAACGCGAGCGCGCCGAGCGCGAAGCACTGGAATGGGCTGCCGCCGAAGTCGACGACGATCTCAAGGGCGGCGGCGACGATCTGTAAACCCTTGCAACCGGGCTGGCGTTTCGCGCCGGCCTGCACTCCGGCGGAGTAACCCGTGGATACGGCCCTGGTCTCGCAGCAGGCGCCGGCGTTGAGCGACCCTCCCGCCTACGTTCGCGCGCTGGAAGACAAGCTTGTGCAGTACCTGCCGTTGGCGCAGGTGGCACGGGTGCGCCGCGCCTACGAGGTCGGTGCGCACGCGCATCGCGAGCAGAAGCGCAAGAGCGGCGAACCGTACATCACTCATCCGGTGGCGGTTGCCTCGATCATGGCCGACCTGGGTCTCGATCACGAGACCATCATCGCTGCGATCCTGCACGACACGCTCGAAGATACCGAACTGACCCGCGCCGAACTCGCCGCCGAATTCGGCGAGCCCGTGGCCGAGCTGGTCGACGGCGTGACCAAGCTCGACAAGCTGCAATTCAAGAGCCGCCAGGAAGCCGCCGCGGAAAGCTTCCGCAAGATGCTGCTGGCGATGGCGCGCGATCTGCGCGTCATCCTGATCAAGCTGGCCGATCGCCTGCACAACATGCGCACGCTGGGGGCGATGGAAGCCTCGGCGCGCCGACGCATCGCGCGCGAGACGCTGGAAATCTACGCGCCCATTGCCCAGCGCCTGGGCATGAACAAGTTCAAGGGCGAGCTGCAGGAGCTGGGCTTCCGTGGCATGTACCCGGACCGGCATCGGGTCATAGAAACCCGCATCAAGAACACCTTGGGCAACCGGCGCGAAGCCATGGCCAAGATCGAGACGGCATTGATAGCGCGGCTCGCCTCCGAAGGCATCGTCGCGCGCGTGGTCAGCCGGATCAAATCGCCGTTCAGCATCTACACCAAGATGAAGAACGAGCACAAATCCTTTACCCAGGTGATGGACGTCTACGGTTTCCGCGTCGTCACCGACAGCGTGATGCGTTGCTATCACTCGCTGGGTGCCGTGCACGGCCTGTACAAGCCGATGGACACGCGTTTCCGCGATTTCATCGCGATTCCCAAGGTCAACGGCTACCAGTCGCTGCATACGGTTGTCGTTGGTCCGTTTGCCGCGCCGATCGAAATCCAGATCCGCACCGAAGAGATGGATTCGGTGGCCGAGCGCGGTGTCGCAGCGCACTGGGCTTACAAGTCCGGCGGGGCCCAGGGCAATGCGGCGCAGTCGCGTGCGCGCGAATGGGTGGAAGGACTGATCGACAGCCAGGCGCGCACGTCCTCCTCGCTGGAGTTCATCGAGAACGTCAAGGTCGATCTGTTCCCCGATGACGTGTACCTGTTCACGCCCAAGGGCCGCATCCTGGCGCTGCCGCGCAATGCCACGGCGCTGGATTTCGCCTATGCCGTGCATACCGACGTAGGCAGTCATGCAGTGGCAGCGCGCGTGGATCGCAAGCTGGCGCCGCTGCGCACCAAGCTGGTCAGCGGGCAGACTGTGGAAATCATCACCGCGCCGTCGGCCCAGCCGCATCCGCAATGGCTGGAATGGGTGGTTTCGGCCAAGGCGCGCACGGCCATACGCCATCACCTTAAGCGGCTGCAGCACGAAGATGCGGTGGAACTCGGCCATCGCATGCTCGATCGCGCGCTGGACCAGGTCGGCATTTCGCTGGAAGGCATATCGAGCGAAATGCTCGACCGCTACCTCGCGGAAAACAAATTCCGCCGACTGGAAGAGCTGCTCGCCGATATTGCGCTGGGCAATCGCGTGGCCGAGCACGTGGCCACGCAGCTGCTGCGCCTCAAGGGCGGCAAGACACGCCTGCGCGTCTCGCGCACCGCCGAAAGCATCCGTATCACGGGTGCCGAGCGCGGCGTACTGACGTTCGCCAATTGCTGCCATCCGCTTCCCGGCGACGAGATCATGGGCTTCATGACGGCTGGCAAGGGTGTGGTCGTACACCGCCTCGAATGCCCGAACGTGCCAGAGTTCCGCAAGACGCCGGAACGCTGCATCGCGATGGAGTGGGACCGCGACGTCAGCGGCGACTACAAATGCGAGCTGCGCGTCGACATCCAGAACAAGCCCGGCGTGCTCGCCTCGGTTG
Source organism: Tahibacter aquaticus (assembly GCF_004363655.1). Classification (GTDB taxonomy): domain Bacteria; phylum Pseudomonadota; class Gammaproteobacteria; order Xanthomonadales; family Rhodanobacteraceae; genus Tahibacter; species Tahibacter aquaticus. The sequence goes on along the minus strand of NZ_SNZH01000010.1, from coordinate 232,011 downwards.
CCGCGGCGATTGCCGAGAGCAATTCCAACATTGAAAATGTGGAATACCAGGACCGCGGGCTGATGTCGGCGATCATCGTTTTCACGATCGAGGTACGTAACCGCAAGCACCTGGCCGACGTGATGCGCAGGGTGCGCAGGTTGGGGGTGGTGCATGGGGTTTATCGGCATCCGGTTTGAATTCTGGATTTTGGGTAGCTGAGCTGACTCTTTGCTCCCTCTCCCCCAAGCTCGCTTGGGGGAGGGTTGGGGTGAGGGGGCGGTGCCGGACTCTGCTTCGTTTCTCGGTTTTCGCTAAGGAGTCCGCCGGTGGCGGACGTGTTTGTCTAGCGCCGTGCGGCGCGTTTCGCGCGCCTGTTGCGCGCGAACAGAGGACATTTGCTTGTCCAAATGCCCTCTGGATTCCCAAAGGACACCCCGGATGCCGCGGCATCCGGGGCCCGGTAAGAAGCGCGCTTCCTGCGCGCAGAAGCCACAGCCACAGCAAAATCCCAGGCAACGGCAGTGAGCGCCTTGTGCTGGAATTCACGAGTGGACGCAACGTCGAAACCGCTCGCGCCTATGGTCCTCGCCGTCGCTGCTAGTACGCTTCCCCGGCGCTGCTGGCTAGAATCCAGCGCTTGCCCTGACTCCCCAAGGATTGCCATGTCCCGCTCCATCATTGCCAGCGACAATGCACCCAAGGCCATCGGCCCTTACTCCCAGGCCGTGCAGGTCGGTAACACGATCTATACCTCGGGACAGATTCCGCTGGATCCGGTGACGGGCGAACTGGTCGGTGGCGATATCGCCGCACAGGCACGCCAGGTGTTCGAGAATCTGCGGGCGGTGGTGGAGGCGGGCGGTGCCAGCTTCGCCGACGTGGCACGTGTCGGCATCTATCTCACCGACCTGGGGAATTTCGCTGCGGTCAATGCGGTGATGGCCGACTATTTCCAGCAGCCGTATCCGGCGCGCTCGACCATCGGCGTGGCGTCCTTGCCGCGCGGTGCTCAGGTCGAGGTAGACCTGGTGCTGGTGCGCAGCTGAAGCGTTAGCCAGACGCTCTCATGCCGCAGGATGCGGGGCTGCAGCCGCTGACCAGTCTGCCCGGTGTCGGGCCGGCGCTGCGCGAATGCCTGGCCCGGCTAGGTGCAACAACGCTGCAGGATCTCTGGTTTCATCTGCCGCTGCGCTACGAGGATCGTACTCGCCTGGTGCCGATCGCCGACCTGCGGCCGGGCGAATCTGCCCAGGTCGAGGGCGTGGTCGATGCGGTGCAGAAGGGTTTTCGCGGCCGGCCGCAGCTGCGCGTGGCGATCAGCGACGGTTCGCAGGCTACGCTGGTTTTGCGCTTTTTCCACTTTCGCGGTGCGCAGGCCGACCAGCTCAAGCCGGGTACGCGCCTGCGTTGCTTCGGCGAGGCGCGTTACGGCGCGAACAGCCTGGAAATGGTGCATCCGCAGTACCAGCGCATCGCCGACGACGAACCCACTTCCGTCGAAGAGACGCTGACGCCGGTCTATCCGACGACTGAAGGCCTCGGCCAGAAGCGCTTGGGCAGTCTGATCCAGCACGCTCTGCAGCGCCTGCCCGACGACGAGGAACTGGAGCTGATCCCACGTGAATTGCGCGCCGGGCTCAAGCTCGCTTCGCTGCGCCGTGCACTGCTGTTCGTACACCGGCCACCACCGGAAGCCGATGTGTCGCAGCTGCTGCTGGGCGTGCATCCGGCGCAGCGGCGCCTCGCCTTCGAGGAGTTGCTCAGTCATCACCTGAGCCTGAAACAGCTGCGCAATGCCGTGCGGCGCCAGGCCGCACCGCGTCTCAAGGGAGCCGGCGCGCTGCGCAAGCGCCTGCTGCAGTCGTTGCCGTTTGCGCTGACGGCGGCGCAGCGTCGCGTCGCCAAAGAAGTGTCGCGGGATCTGGATTCAGACGAGCCCATGCTGCGTCTGGTGCAGGGCGATGTGGGTTCGGGCAAGACCGTAGTGGCCGCGCTGGCGGCGCTGACTGCGATCGAGGCGGGCCGCCAGGCCGCGTTGATGGCACCGACCGAGCTGCTGGCCGAGCAGCATCTGCGCAATCTGCGTGCCTGGTTCGAGCCGCTGGGCATCGACGTGGTCTGGCTGGCCGGCAAGGTGCAGGGCAAGGCACGCAAGGCGGCACTGGATGCCGTTGCCGCCGACGCATCGATGGTGGTGGGGACGCATGCCCTGATGCAGGAAGGTGTGGTGTTTCGTGAGCTGGGCCTGGCCATCGTTGACGAACAGCACCGCTTCGGCGTGCACCAGCGCCTGGCCCTGCGCGACAAGGGCCGCGAAGGCGAGCGCATTCCGCACCAGCTGGTACTGACGGCGACGCCGATTCCACGCACCCTGGCGATGACAGCCTACGCCGACCTGGATGTCTCGGTCATCGATGAACTGCCGCCCGGACGCACACCGGTCACCACCGTGGCCGTGTCGAATGCGCGCCGGCACGAAATGGTCGCGCGCATTCGCGCTGCCTGTCTGGAGGGGCGCCAGGCGTACTGGGTCTGTACCTTGATCGAGGAGACCGAACTGCTGGAAGCGCAGGCGGCCGAAGTCACCCATGCGGAACTATCGGCAATCCTGCCGGAGCTGAAGGTTGGCCTGGTGCACGGGCGGCTCAAGCCCAAGGACAAGAGCGCGATCATGGACGCGTTCAAGGCCGGCGACATTGCCGTGCTGGTGGCGACTACGGTGATCGAGGTTGGCGTGGACGTACCCAATGCCAGCCTGATGGTGATCGAAAACGCCGAGCGTCTGGGCCTGGCCCAGCTGCACCAGCTGCGCGGGCGGGTAGGGCGCGGCAGTATCGCATCCAGTTGTGCATTGTTGTATCAGTCGCCATTGTCGCAATTGGCGCGGGCCCGGCTGCAGGTGATGCGCGAAACCAACGACGGGTTTCGCATCGCCGAAAAGGATCTGGAATTGCGCGGCCCGGGCGAGATGCTGGGGACGCGCCAGACCGGCCGGCTGGAGTTCCGCATCGCCGACATCCAGCGCGATGCGGAGCTGCTGCCGTCGGTGCAAAGCGTCGGCGAAACCCTGCTGACCCGGTATCCAGCCCTGGCCGAACGCATCGTCGTGCGCTGGATCGGTGCTTCAGCCCGCTACGCCGGTGCCTGAGCCGACGCACGGCCGCAGGCCGGCGACCAGCGTCGTTCCGTGCTCTGGCGTCTGTGCCCTGCCGCGCTATAGTGCGGCTGCCTCACCGCGGGAGTGATCGTCATGCAGGCCATTGCCAGTCTTCTGCTCGCTGCCGCATGGACGCAGCCCCTGCCGGCGCCGGAAACCTTCCTGCGCAATCCGGAATTCGACACCGACCCAGTCAGCGCCAGCGCACCGATCAACTGGCGCTGGTACCTCGACAGCGGCACCGGCGGCGATGTGTCCTGGGACGCCGCAGTCGGTTCCCCCGCCGCGGGCAGCGGCCGCGTACGCAACCTGCGTTCCGGCCCGCGCCGCGACTTCTGGGGGCAATGCGTGAAACTGGCACCGGGCGCGTTCACCCTGCGCGCGGCAGTGCAGCCGCAGCTCAAGCCGAATGCATCCTGCGAGCTGCGTATCGATGTGCTGAACACGGCCGACTGCCCCGATGGCGCCGGTGTGCTGCTCACGCGCAAAGTGGCCAATGCCACCAACAATGCCGGTTTCGAGACGCTGGAAATCGCCGCTGTCGCGCCGTTGCACAGCGGTGCCGCCTGGGTCAGCCTGGCCCATACACAGACAGCGGCCGCGGCGATCGACTACAGCTACTGCCATTTCGATCATGTGGAGTGGCAAAGTCCGCTGCACCTATTCCGCGGTGGTTTCGACGCCCGCTGAGCGACTTGCCCCGATTGCATCAGGCGTTATGCTGAGCAGTCCTGCGGTGGCCGGATTGCCGGCTGCGGCGCAAGCGAGAAGAGACACTATGCAGAATTTGCTACTGATCGACACCGATCCCGGTGTCGACGATGCGCTGGCGTTGTTGATGGCCTACCAGCATGCGGCCGTGGTTGGCCTGAGCATCGCCGCCGGCAATGTCGGCCTGGCCCACACGGTCACCAATGCGCTGCGCCTGGTCGAGTTGGTCGGTGCCGAGACGCCGGTATTTGCCGGTTGCGACACGCCGCTGGTACTGCCGGCGGCAGACGCCGCGTTTGTCCATGGCGTTGACGGTTTCGGCGATGCGGGCCTGCCATTGCCAGAGCGCAAGGCCGAGGCGGAGCACGCGGCACTGGCCTTGATCCGCCTGACACAGGAACAGCCGGGCGAACTGACCCTGGTCGCGCTGGGCCCGCTGACCAATCTGGCCCTGGCCCTGCGCCTGGACCCGACCTTGCCGCAGCGCGTGCCGCGCCTGGTGGTGATGGGTGGCGCAGTGACCGGCCGCGGCAACACCTCGGTGCCGGCGGAATTCAATATTGGCTTCGACCCCGAATCTGCACATATCGTTTTTTCTACCTGGCCGCAATTTGAACTGGTGGACTGGGAGGCAACGATGCGCCACGGCATCGCACTGCAGCGGTTCGAGTCCTGGCTCGCTGCGGACGACGACCGCGCGCGTTGCTACGAGCGCATCTCGCAAAAAATCCGCGGCTTCATGCAGGAGCGCCGCCGCCCGGGCCTGGTCCTGGCCGATGCGCTGGCCATGGCCGTCGCGCTGCAGCCCGACTGCGTGATTCGGGCCGAACATCGCCACGTGGCGGTGGAACTCAACGGCTCGCTCACGCGCGGCGCCACCATCGTCGACTGGGACGGCCGCAACGGCCTGCCTGCGAATGCGCGCATCGTGCTGGAAGTGGACCAGCAGCGTTTCGAGGCGATGATCGTGGCGGCGCTCGGCGCCGCCTGATGCATGACCGCCGGATACCCCGGCGGTATTCGCAGGGCGCGATGAGTACAGCGAATTGCGCTGCGAGGTTTTGTTCGTGGCGGCTTACGCGAAGATTGCGCCGGTGCAATTCGCGTTCGCTCCTCGAACCCTATCAATGTAATTTCACATTTCCGTAGGGCGCGATCAGCGCAGCGAATTGCGTCGCTAGGTTTCGACGGCCGCTGCGGCTCGCCTGGAAGGCTCGCCGGTGTAGTTCGCGTTCCCTCAATTGCATCCTACGGATTGGGTGCGTCCTTCGGCACGAGAGCGGCCGGCTTGTCCGCGTCGCGCACCCAGACATCCATCTGCGGGAAACAGATTTCGATGCCCCGGGCGCGGAATTCGCGCAGCACGCTGCCGTGCAGGTCGTTGCGCACGGCACTGCGTTCCATGATGGCGCCGACGAAGATGCGCAGCTCGAAGTCCAGTGTGCTGGCGCCCAGGGCTACGCACCAGCAGCTGGGCACGGGTTCCTTCAGTACCTTGGGATGTGCCCGCGCCAGTTCCAGCAGCAGCGCGCGCACCAGGTCCGGGTCGCTGTCGTAGGCGACGCCGACTTTGATCACTACACGCGTGATGTTGTCGGACAAGGTCCAGTTGGTCAGCTGGTCGGTGATGAAGGTCTTGTTCGGGATCACGATTTCCTTGTTGTCCCAGTCGATCACGGTGGTTGCGCGCGTGCGGATGCGCATGACCGTGCCTTCGACGCCGCGGATGGTGATCACGTCGCCGACGCGGATCGGCCGTTCGAACAGGACAATCAGGCCAGAAACGAAATTGGCGAAGATTTCCTGCAGTCCGAAACCCAGGCCGACGGTCAGCGCCGCGGCCATCCATTGCAGCTGGCCCCAGCGCAGGCCAAGCAGTGACAGGCCCATCACCGTGCCGACGATGGCAAGGGCATAGCGCGAAACGGCGGTGATCGCGTAGCGTGTAGGTGCGTCCACGTCGAGCCGGCGCAGCACGCCGATTTCCAGCAGGCCGGGAATATTGCGCGTGGCGATCCAGGTCAGCATCAGGCAGACCGCGGCAAACAGCAGCGAACGCAGCGTCACCTGCACGGTGACGCTTTTGCCATCGGCCGTATAGCTGGTCTTCCAGGCGCCGATGTCGCCGAGGTAGGCCAGCGCCGGCGTCACATCGGACCAGACCCAGAGCAGTACGCCGGCCAGCGCTACGACGGTGAGCGCACGCAGCAGGCGCCGGGTCTGCTGATTGATGCTTGCCAGGCTGATCTGTTCGGCTTCGGCGGCGAATTCCGGCCGCGATTCCAGTTCGTCGTCGCGGGAAATCTGATCGCCGCGCTTGTCTTCCATGCGCTTGAGGGCAAGGCGCCGCTCGCCCAGCGACAGCCAGCGCAAGGCCATGCCGGTCAGCACGGCGATGGCGAGGAAGGCGATGGCCGACTCGACCAGATGAGCGGCCAGCGCCATTGCCGTGAGGAAATAGCCGGCGGCGGCGAGCACCGCCAGTCCCAGCGAATGCGCGGTCAGCACGATGCGCAGCAGCTGGCGCAGGCGTGCGGGTTCGTTCTGGCCGCTGCGCTGGCTCCACAGCGCACCCGGCGCGAGCAGGCGCCAGCTGACCCGCGCCAGCAGCAGGCTGGCGACAATGAACAGCAGCCGCGCCAGACCGGCACTGGCCAGTTGTTCGCCAAAGTAGAAATAGACAGAAAGGAAGAATTGCACTGGCAGGAAGCTGATCAGCATCCAGCGGCGCAGGAAGTTCAGCGCCTGGCGGCGCCCCTGCGACCAGCGGAAATGCGCTGCCGCCAGTCCCTTGTCGGCATTCAGCCAGCGCACGAACTCCAGCGCGTACAGCGGGGCGATCAGTTCGGCCGCGCCCTGCGCCAGCACGTCGGCGAAGGGGTAGCCGCTTTCGCCGGCGCGCACGAGCAGGCGCGAGATCAGCGCAACCAGGGCCGGCCAGGGCGCGGCGGCGACCAGGGTCAGCAGCAGCGCGCGGCCGCTCAAGCGGTAGCGGTCGGTGCGAATGCGGCGCAGCGGCTGGGCAATGGCGTCCAGCGCCGCCGGTACGCGCCGGCGCAACAGCCAGAGCCCGACGACGATGGTGATGCCCAGCAGCGGCGGCCAAGGTCGCGCCCAGGCCAGGCGTGCTGTCTGACGGGCGGTTTCCCACCAGCGGCCGGGCTGGGCCAGATCGGCCACGCCGCTGGCGACTTCCAGCGGCAGCTTGCGGTCCAGCGGCGCGTGGCTGGGAGTCCACAACAGGCGTGCATCGAGCAGGTCGCGCAGGGCGGCGGTGTCGCGGGCCAGTCCGCTGAGTTCCTGTTCCGCATCGGCCAGGGCGTCGGCCAGGCGGTTCTGCAACAGGGTCAGCTGCGGTACCACTTCGGCCCGTGTCGCGAACAGGCGGTATAGCGACTGGCGCACGGCGCTGCCGGGGGCGGCCTGTTCGGGCGGCAGGCGCTTGAGTTCGGCGCTGACCGGGGCGGCCGGGTCGGCCAGAAGCTGTGTGGTTTCGCGCAGTTCGATCAGGGCAATGCGGGTCTGTGCCAGCTCCGTCTGCAGCGCCGCCAGGCGGCGCTTGAGCAGCGGTACCGATTGCAACTTGCGCCGCTCGGCCAGCAGCACGAGGCCGACGGCCTCGCTGACGCCGCTGTACTTGACGCGCTCGGCTGTGTTCTTCAGTGCCAGCGCGGTTTCGCGGCTTTGCCGCGCATAGGTGTCGCGCGCTTCGCGTACCTCGGCCAGGTGGCCTACGGTCTGCACCAGTTCGCTGCCGTAGGCGGCATTCCGCTGCGCCACGTCGCGCAGCACTTCGTTGCCTTCGGTCAGGTCGGCGGCCTCTTCGTGCAGGCGCGAACTGAGCGCAATCGCCTGGGCACGGGTACGGTCCAGGATCAGGCTCTGCAGCGCGTCGACCTTGTGCTGCAGTTCGCCCACTTCGCGCTGACGCAGGCGCAGCCGGGCCGATTCCAGGCGCAGGCGCGGATCGTAGCTGCGCAGTTCCTCTTCCAGTAGGGCGATACGTGTCAGCGCCAGGCGCAGTGCGGCCTGGCCGCGCAAGCGGGCCGCCTCGGCCAGCAGTGCCGGCGCCTGTTTGTCGGCGATGGCGGGCTCGCGCGCCTTGTCCGCATCGGCCTGGGCGGTCTTGAGTTCGTCGCGGATCTGTGCCGGGCGTTCATGCTGGCCGATGACGCGGGCCTGCAGCTGTGCCACGGCCGCCTGCGCTTCGGCCAGGGCGGCGCGTTCGTCGCTGCGCTGGGCTTCGAGCTGGGCCACGCTGGCGCGCTCCGAGAGGCCGGCGCGCCAGGCCAGCAGGCTGGCGGTGTTGTCCTGCAGCAGTTGCTGCTCCAGGGCCTGGGCCTCGTCGTCTGCTGTCGCCGCGCTCGCACGCAGGTCGCGCAGCTCGCCGGCACTGGCGCTGGCGCGTTCGTCGTCGGTCTGGGCTGCATCGAGCAGGGTCTTGATCGCCTCGCCCTGCAGCGCATCGGTGTTTTTGCCGTCGGCCAGGGTCTGGCGCGCGCCCTTGATCGCGGGCAGCAGGCTGTGCGGCAGCGTGTCGCCGGCAGCGCCGCCTGCGGCTGGGCTGTCGGGCAACAGATCCTTGAGCCAGCGTCGGCGCAGACGGCTTTCTTCACCGACGTCGATCTCGGCCAGAGCCCGGTCGAGGATCTGCTTGAGTTCGGGCCAGTCCTTGCGGATGGCAAAACCCAGCGCCTCGTCGGTGCCGATCTGGCCCAGTACCAGCAGTTGGTCGCGCACGCCGCTGCGGTTGGCGGCAGCCTGGGCGGTGACGAGGTCGCCGACCAGCATGTCAACCTTGTCCTGGTTCAGCGCGGCCAGCGCTTTGCCTGTGGAGGGGAACAGCTGGACCCGCGCCTTCGGCGCAACCTTGTTCAGCGCCTCCAGGCAGCCATGTTGCTCGGCTACACCGATGCGATGGTCGTCGATCTGGTCCAGCCGGGCGAGACCGCCACCGCGGCGCACAAACGCCGCACAGGGCAGGCGCAGATACGGCGAACTGAACAAGGCGATTTCGGCACGATCGGCAGTGGCGAAAGCGCTGGACAACATATCGACACGGCCATCGCGCAAGGCCTGCAGGGCGTCCTTCCAGCTTTTTACCGGGACCAGGCGAAAGCGCAGGCCCGAGCGTTCGGCTACCAGGCGCAGGTAGTCGGCGGCCAGTCCTGTCTGCTGGCCGTTCGCATCCAGGCTGTCGATGGGGGCGAATTCCGGATCGGGCGCAACGCGGATTTCCGCATGCTGCTGGCGCCAGGCCTGCAGCGGGTCGGTAGCAGCGGGGTCCGCCGCGGCAGCGGCCCAGGTTCCCAGCGCCAGCAGGTATGCGATCAGGTGCGGCCACAAGCGTGTCGGCAAGTTTCTAGACTCCGTTCTGGGTTCGGGCAGCCCGGCTGCGGTGCCGGCCGGCGCTGCAGCACAGCCGCTACACCCCCGGCGCCTTATTGCCGTATGCTTGCCGATCCTTTGTTGTTCCGCAGCCGCGCGGCGGCCACGTTGTCGTGGCGACGGCGCTACGAGCTTTGGTCCCGCGCTTGCGCTGACCGCAGGCGGGACGATAACATACCGCTCTTTTCCGCCTACGATTCGCTTCTGGAGCCACCATGAAAGCCGACATTCATCCCAAGTACCACCCGGTGGTGTTCCAGGATGTGACCACCGATTTCTCCTTCCTGACCCGCTCCACCATGTCCAGCAAGGAAAAGGTCAAGTGGGAAGACGGTCAGGAATATCCGCTGATCAAGATCGATATTTCCAGCGCCTCGCATCCGTTCTATACCGGTAAGCACAAGATCATCGACACCGGTGGTCGCGTGGACAAGTTCAACCGCCGCTACGCGGCCAAGAAGTAAGTCTGCCGGTTTCCGCGGCGTTCGCGCCGGCGGGAATGCCAGTTCAGCAAACGCCGACCCTCGTGGTCGGCGTTTGCATTTGCGCGCACGCAAAGCGCGCGGTAGCCGGTCCGCCGGCAGCGGCGGCAACTGGACCAAAGTCGCAACAATGCGGGCTTATGCTCCGGACGGCATACCGTTTCCGATTCAAACGCGTGTGCGATAATCGCGCATTGTCCTGCGTGGCCCGGCCTAGGTTCTGGCCACGCGCTGGCCGTTTGCACGCCGTCGCGACCGGCCGTTTCGAACCGAACTAAGTGACCAGGAGTCTGCCGTGTCCGAGAAGACCGTTCTCATTACCGATGCCGCATCCAACCGTTCGACCAGCCTGCCGGTGGTCAGCGGCACCATGGGCGATCCCGCCTTCGACATCGGCAAGCTGAACAAGGACACCGGCTACTTCACCTACGACCCGGGTTTCATGTCCACCGCCGCGACCAAGAGCGCGGTCACCTTCATCGACGGCGACCAGGGCATCCTGCTGTATCGCGGCTACCCGATCGAACAGCTGGCCAAGCAGTCCAACTTTCTCGAAGTGGCGTATCTGCTGATCAACGGCGAACTGCCCAAGCCCGACGAATTCGCCAAGTTCGACCATGAAGTCACGCATCACACGATGATGCGCGAGTCGCTGAAGAACTTCTTCCAGGGCTTTCATTACGACGCGCATCCGATGGCCATGCTGATGGCGGCAGTCGGCTCGCTGGCGGCGTTCTATCACGACTCTCTCGACATCAACGATCCGGCCCAGCGCAAGATGGCGGCGATCCGCCTGATCGCGAAGATGCCGACCATCGCGGCAGCGGCTTATCGCTATTCGATCGGCTGGCCGATCCGTTATCCGCGCAACAACCTGGAATATTGCTCGCGCTTCCTGCACATGATGTTCGAAGTGCCTAGCGAGCCGCTGCAGATCAATCCGGTGGCGGCCAAGGCGCTGGACCTGCTGTTCATCCTGCACGCCGACCACGAACAGAATGCCTCGACCTCGACCGTGCGCCTGGTCGGTTCCACCGGCGCCAACCCGTATGCCTGTGTCGCTGCCGGCATCGCCGCGCTGTGGGGGCCGGCGCATGGCGGTGCCAACGAAGCCGTGCTCAAGATGCTGGCCGAGATCGGCGACGCCAAGAACGTAGGCAAGGCGGTGGAACGCGCCAAAGACAAGAACTCGGGCTTCCGCCTGATGGGCTTCGGCCATCGCGTCTACAAGAACTTCGATCCGCGCGCGACCATCATCCGCGAGATGTGCCACAAGGTGCTCGGCGAGCTGGGCGTGAACGATCCTCTGCTTGATGTGGCGATGGAGCTGGAACAGGCTGCATTGAAGGATTCCTACTTCGTCGAGCGCAAGCTTTATCCGAATGTGGATTTCTACTCCGGCATCATCTACAAGGCGCTGGGCATCCCGACCGAGATGTTCACCGTGATGTTCGCTATTGCGCGCACGGCCGGCTGGGTGGCGCACTGGCTGGAACAGCACGAGACGCCGGACGCGAAGATCGGCCGCCCGCGCCAGGTGTATACCGGCGCGCCTACGCGCGCCTACGTGGCCGCCGAGCAGCGCTGAGCGGAAAAGCCTTTCTGGCGTGCGACGCAAGCCCCGGCGAAAGCCGGGGTTTTTGTTTGTCCGGGCGCAACTGCTTCAGTGTCGAAGCCGACCTGCCATCGTCCTGCGCGTGAATTGCCACCATGCCGTCGGCTGGTCGCGCGGCGTCCCTCGTTTCTGCCGTGCCGGCACTGCGGGCGGCGCGGGAACGCGGCGATGCTGCCGCAGCATCCTGATCCCGTCCGCGAGGCGGAAACGGGTGACTGCCTGCGCTGTGCCTGATGTGCCTACCGGCTGGGGGGGGGCGGCGCAATTCGCTACGCTCATCGGCGCCCTACAAAAGCGAGCGCGCCGCGACCGCACAGGGAGTCGATGAATGTGGCGAATTCGCGAGCTCGCTGTGTGGCCGCAATCATGCCCGGTGCTTGCGACAGCGTCGGGGCAGTTCGCCAGGCCGATCGCCCGCTGTGGAGCAGTGGATTAGGCGGAATCGTCCAGCAGTTGCCTGGCTGCGGCCAGGTTCGCACGGCGCATCGGCTTGCCGTCGATGCGGTCCAGCGGCGCCTGGCGCAAGGCGTCCAGGGGCAGCAGGGTCAGATCCAGCGGCATGTCGTCGGCACTGAAGCGATAGGCGTCGACACGCTCGATTTCCTCGGCCGACCAGCGCAGCTGGCGCTCGATCTGTTCGTAGGGAATGCCGTTTTCGTCGAGGAATAAAGCCAACGCCTCGGGGTTGTCGCAGAACAGGTGCAGGCAGACTGCGGAATACTGGTCGGCGGTGCCTTCCAGCACAGCACCGACCAGGCGCGGTTCGAACGCATGGAAAAACTGCATCGCCTCGACTGCGCATTGGCGCAGCGCGCGCAGGTAATCCAGGCGGTCTTCGCCGCCAAACAGGCGCTGATACTCGCGCAGGGCGTTTTCGATCTCGGTATTGCGCGGCAGGTGACGCTCGTCCTGTATGCCCAGACGCTGTGCCGCGCGCAGCTTGGCCTGGTGATAGTCGCGCAGGCCAAGCTCGCTGATCAGGCGAGCCGCCTCGGCGGCGATGCGCTGGCGCTGGTCGTCGCGGCGATCCTCGCCACGGCGACCGCGATGGTGCGTGGATTCGCCCATCAGAAGATGTCGTAGGCCTCGCCCTGCTGGCCTTCCTCGTTCTGCGCATCGGGCGGCGGGGCAGCCAGGCGCTCGATGTCTTCGCTCTTGAAGATCTCCAGGATGGAGCCGCTGTCGTCGCTGGACGCGAGATAGCCGGTGCTGGGATCTATGCGTGCGGTGCTGATGCCCGGCGGTGGCACGAACGGCGTTTCCGCCTTGCCGTCCAGGGCGACACGCATGTAGTCGACCCAGATCGGCAGCGCCGCCCTGGCGCCGAACTCGCCGCGACCCAGCGAGCTGAAGTCGTCGAAACCGACCCAGACACTGGTCACCATCTGGTCGTTGAAACCGCTGAACCAGGCGTCGCGATGTTCGTTGGTAGTGCCGGTCTTGCCAGCCAGGTCGTTGCGCTTCAGTTCCATCGCTGCGCGGCCGGTGCCGCGGCGGACCACGTCACGCATCAGCGAAGTGACCAGGTGCGCCGTGCGCACGTCCAGCGTACGCGGTGCCAGGCGCGGCTTGCCTGGCTCGGCTGCAGCGGCGTCGGGGCTGGGCACTGCGGCGGCGTTGGCGCTGCGGATTGGATTGAAGCGCGGACTATTGCCGGGCTGGGCCGTGGGGACGGCCGGATTGGTCACCGCCGGCACGGCTTCCCGTGCCAGGCGTGCATCGTCGAGCAGGCGCTCCGGGCAATTGCGGCAGGCCCGCGGTGCATTCGCCGCGTAGACCTCCTTGCCGTCGCGGTCGCGGATGCTGGCGACGAAATAGGGATCGACCAGCATGCCGCCGTTGGCGAGAACGGAATAGCCGCGTGCCATGGTCAGCGGCGCGACGGAAGCGGTACCCAGCGACATGGACAGGTTTTCCGGCATCGCTTCCAGCGGCAGGCCGAAGCGAGTGATGAATTCGCGTGCATAGCGCACGCCGATCGCATCGAGCAGGCGTACCGAGATCAGGTTCACCGACTTGACCAGGGCCTCGCGCAGGCGCATCGGGCCCTCGAACTTGTCGTCGTCGTTGGACGGTGCCCATATGCCGTCGGGGCGCGACGGATCGGGAAATACCAGCGGCGCATCGTTGAGGATGGAACTGGGCGTGAAGCCGTGCTCGAACGCCGCGGCGTAGAGGAAGGGCTTGAAGCTCGATCCGGGCTGGCGCGCGCTCATGGTGGCGCGGTTGAATTTGCTGCGGCCGAAGCTGAAGCCTCCGACCAGTGCCCGGATGGACCCATCTTCCGGATCCAGCGACACCAGTGCTGCCTGGGCGGCGGGCAATTGTGCCAATGTCCAGTTTTCCTCATCGCCGCGGGCAACGCGGACAATGTCGCCGACCTTGACCACCGCATCGACGCTCTTGGGGGCTGCGCCGCGGCTGTTCTCGCTCTGGTACGGACGAGCCCACTCCACCGCTTTCTTTTCCAGCACCACGCTCTGGCCATCAGCCATATAGAGCTGGGCATGATCCTTCGCGGTTTCGGTGACCAGGGCGGGAATCAGCCCGGCCAGCGGGCGGAAACTGGCCAGTTCGCGGGCGTAGTCTTCGGGTGTCGCATCGGGCTTGAGTTCCGCATGCGCTTCGGCACCGCGATAGCCGTGGCGCCGGTCATAGTCGATCAGCGCGCTGCGCACCGCCTGATTGGCCGCGTCCTGCATGCGGCTGTCCAGCGTGGTCTTGATGTTGTAGCCGTCACTGAGCGCATCGTTGCCCAGGCGTGCCAGCGCTTCGACGCGGACCATTTCGGCCAGATACGGCGCCTCCACTTCGATCGGTGGCTCGTGCGCGTAGGACTTGTCCGGTTCTGCCGTGGCGGCCTTCATCTGCTCTTCGGTGATGAAGTTGTTCTCGAACATGCGTGCAAGCACGTAGTTGCGCCGTTCTTCCGCGCGCTTGCGGTTGAACAGCGGATTGCCCGACGACGGGAACTTGGGTAACGAAGCGAGCATGGCGCATTCGCCCAGATCCAGCTGGTCCAGCGTCTTGCCGTAGTAGAACTCGGCCGCTGCGCCGACACCGTAGGCGCGGTGGCCAAGGAAGATCTTGTTGAGATAGAGCGAGAGAATTTCGTCCTTGCTCAGCGCACCTTCGATGCGCAGGGCAAGGAACAGCTCGGAAATCTTGCGCGTATAGGTTTGTTCGGGGCTAAGGAAAAAGTTGCGCGCCACCTGTTGTGTAATGGTGGAACCGCCCGGTCCCTTGTCGCCGCCCGTGCGCACCAGATGCCATACGGCACGGAATATTCCCTGCACATCGAAACCGGGGTGTTCGTAGAAGCGCGCATCTTCGGCGGCGAGGAAGGCGTTCTTTACCTTGTCCGGCACATTCTCGATCGCGACCGGAATGCGCCGCGTCTCGCCAAAGGTGGCGATGAGCTTGTCATCTGCGGTATAGACGCGCAGGGGCACCTGCAGGCGTACATCGCGCAGTGTCTCTACCGAGGGAAGGCGGGGTGAGATGAGCCAATAAGCGATGCCTACCGCGAGGCATCCGAGCACGGCTCCGGTCAGCGCGAGATACAGCGCGTAACGGAACAAACGAAAGAAAAGGCGCATGAGGAGCCGGGAATGTGATGACAGTCAAAGTCGGCGCGACCGGGCCCAGAGTATAGATCCTGCCCCCGTTTGCCGATAGCAGAAATATCCGCTCAGGGCCCCGGTTAGTGTGACAAAACCCATGGATTTTCATGGTCTTGGAGAATATTCTTCGGGTCGTTGCCATTTGGTTAAGTTTCGTATTTAATGTGACTGCGCATCTTTCGCTCGTAAGAGCGCGTGGGAAGGGGAAAAATGTGGGCCTGTTCAGTCCGAAAGCGCCGCCGCTGATTGGGGTGGACATCAGTTCGACGGCGGTTAAGCTCCTGCAGCTCAGCCAGTCGGGCGGTCGTTACCGCGTCGAGCATTACGCGGTAGAGCCGCTCCCACCCAATGCTGTGGTCGAGAAGAATATTGTCGAGGTCGAAGCCGTCGGCGAGGCGATCCGTCGCGCGCTGGGCCGCTCGGGGGCCAAGACCAAGTTTGCTTCCGCCGCGGTTGCTGGTTCGGCCGTGATCACCAAAGTGATCCCGATGCCTGCCGACCTCAGCGAGGAGGATCTGGAAGGCCAGATCCAGGTCGAGGCGAACCAGTACATTCCCTATCCGATCGAGGAAGTCAGCCTCGATTTCGAGACGCTGGGGCCAGTCAAGGACAACCCTGACATGGTCAACGTACTGTTGGCCGCCTCGCGTACCGAAAACGTCGACCTGCGCGTCGCCGCGCTGGACTTGGCCGGGCTTTCGGCCAAGGTGGTCGATGTCGAAGCGTTCGCGATGGAGAACGCCTTCAAGCTCATCGCCGACCAGCTCGCGGTGTCCAAGGACGCGGTAGTCGCTGTCGTCGATGTCGGCGCGACCATGACGACGCTGATCGTGCTGAAGAATCAGCGCACCATTTATTCGCGCGAGCAGGTCTTCGGCGGCAAACAGCTGACCGACGAAGTCATGCGCCGCTACGGTCTGTCGTACGAGGAGTCTGGCCTGGCCAAGCGCCAGGGCGGCCTGCCCGAATCCTACGAAATCGAAGTGCTGGAGCCATTCAAGGAAGCCATGGTCCAGCAGATCAGCCGATTGCTGCAGTTCTTCTTCGCCGGCAGCGAATACAGCAAGGTCGATCAGGTCGTCCTGGCCGGCGGTTGCGCCTCGATTGCCGGCGTGGCCGACATGGTGGAAGAACAATTGGGCGTTCCCAGCGTGGTCGCCAATCCGCTGGCGAACATGTCGCTGTCCTCCCGCGTGCAGGCGCAGACGCTGGCCCAGGATGCGCCGGCGTTGATGATCGCCTGCGGCCTTGCGCTCAGGAGCTTCGACTGATGGCCAGAATTAATCTATTGCCCTGGCGCGCCGAACGGCGCGCCGTCCGCCAACGTGAATTTGCCATGATGCTTGGCGCGGCGGCCGTGGCAGCGGTACTTGCCGTGGGCGGTGTCTGGTACTGGATGAATTTGCGCATCGAGAACCAGGCCGATCGCATCAGTTACCTGCAGGAACAGATCAAGGATGTCGAGAAGAAGCTGACCGAGATCAAGGAGCTGGACAAGACGCGCAGCAAACTGCTGCAGCGCAAGCAGGTGATCGAGCAGTTGCAGGCTAACCGTTCGCAGATGGTGCATATGTTCGACGAACTGGTCCGTACCATTCCCGATGGCGTGCGCCTGACTTCGCTCAAGCAGGTCGGCGACGTGCTGACGCTGGAGGGCGTGGCCCAATCCAACGCCAGCGTGGCGACGTACATGCGCAATGTCGAGGCATCGCCCTGGCTGGGACATCCCGATCTGAAGAAAACCGAAATCAAGCGCACGAGCGAGAAGCGCATGCCGTACGACTTTGCGATGGATGTGAAGTTGCGCAAGCCGGCGAGCGCCGAAGGCGAGGAGGGGCAGGGTGGCGATGCTGCCGGGGCTCCGCCTGGCGCAGCAGCGCCTACGGCGGCGGCACCTGCCGCGGTTCCCGCAACGCCCGCGCCTGACGCACAGGGGGCAAAGAAATGAAGGCCTCGGATTTCAAGAATCTGGATTTCCAGAATTCGGGCAACTGGCCGCAAGGGGTAAAAATGACCTTTTGTGTGCTGCTGTTCCTGGTCATCTGTCTGGTTGGCTGGTACTTCTGGATCAAGGGGCAGCAGGAAGACCTAGAGGCCAGGGAGTCGCAGGAAATTTCTCTGCGCAGCGACTTCTCGATCAAGCAGGCCAAGGCAGTCAATCTCGAAGCCCTGCGCCAGCAGCTGGAAGAAATGAAAGACATGCTGCGGCAGATGCTGCGCCAGCTGCCTAGCAAGACCGAGATGCCGGAACTGCTGGTCGATATTTCGCAGACGGCGTTGTCCACAGGCATCGAGAACGATCTGTTCCAGCCAGGTGCCGAGACGGTCAAAGAGTTCTATGCGGAAAAACCGATCAGCCTGCGCATGGTCGGTTCCTACCACCAGTTCGGCGCTTTCATCAGCGGCGTGGCCTCTTTGCCGCGAGTCGTCATCCTGACCATGCACGATGTGTCGCTCAAGCCTAAGGGCGCAACTACCGGCACCCGGGTCAGCCAGGCTCAGGCTGCACTGATGAACGGCGGAACGCTGTCGCTTGAAGGCACAGTGAAGACCTACCGTTACGTGGAAGACGACGAGACGCCCGAAGCGGCTGAAGCAGCCGGCAAGCCAGGTGCCAAGGCGCCGGCCAAGCCTGCGGGAGGGAAGTGAGCATGCGCCTGCGAACATTCGTCGTTCCCCTGTTGGCCATGCTGGTGCTGGCGGGTTGCACTGCGGGCCGGCGCGACCTGGAAGACTGGGTCGCTGCGGAAAAAGCAAAGAAGGGCGCGCCCATCGATCCGTTGCCGGTGGTCAAGACTTTCGAAACCTTCGAATACAAGGCCCAGGACACTGGCGGTGCCGACCTGCGCGATCCCTTCAGCCCGAGTGCGGAAGAGGCGCGTCAGGAAATCGCCGAAGGTGGTGCAAATGGTCCGACTCCCGACAAGGGCCGGACCAAGGAGCTGCTCGAGGCTTTCCCGCTCGACGGCTTGGCCATGGTTGGCACGCTGGGGATCGGCACTGCCATAGAAGGCTTGGTGAAAGATCCGGACGGGGTGGTCCACCGTGTCCATGAAAACAACTATCTCGGTCAGAACTACGGCCGTGTCACATTGATTGCCGAAGACCGCATCGAACTGGTCGAGCTGGTTCCCAACGGTGCCGGCGGCTGGATGGAGCGTCAGGCGTCCATGGCGCTCGGCGAAAAATAGAGGCCCATTGGGGGTGACTTTCATGACTACGACAGCTGCCAAAAATTCTGGACGTTCGTCCGGTCCCCTCAGTCGTCTGCTGCAGCGATGCCTTCCGGCGTTGATGCTCGCAGGTGCCCTGGGCTCCGGATCTGCCAGTGCCGAAAACGTACTTGAGAAAATCAGCTACAACACCTTGCCTGGCGGCCGGGTGGAAGTAACGCTGCAGCTCTCTGCGCCGGCCAACGATCCTCAAATATTCACCACCGATACGCCACCGCGCATCGCCCTGGACCTGGCCGACACGCGCAGTGCCCTGGCTCAGCGCAATGTGGAAATCAATACCGGCTCGACCACGGCAGTGTCTGCGGTGGAAGCCGCCGGCCGCACCCGGGTCGTGGTCGACCTTGTGCGTCCGTCCAGCTATGAAAGCAAGATCGACGGTCGCAATCTGATTCTGACCATCGGCAACGGCGTGACCGGTTCGGCCACGGCCACCGCCATGGTGTCGAACGATCCGAACAAGGCGGTCGCGGCACGGGGCGTCGAGGTGTCCAACGTCGACTTCCGCCGTGGCAAGAACGGCGAAGGACGCGTCGTTATCACCTTTACCGGTGAAGGCGCGACGACCGACGTGAAGCGCGAAGGCGACAACATCACGCTCGATCTCTACAACGCCAAGCTGCCGCCGAATCTGGCCCAGCGCCTCGATCTGCTGGATTTTGCCACGCCGGTGCAGTTCGTCGAAGCCCGTTCCCGCGGTGCTGGCGCGCGCCTGGAAATTACCGCCAAGGGGCCGTACGAGCAGCTGGCCTACCAGTCCGGTAACGAATACGTGCTGGAAATCTCGCCGAAAAAGGCGGAAGTCGACAAGAAGAAAGAGAAGGGTGCTCCGCCGGAATACACCGGTGCCCGCGTTACCTTCAACTTCCAGGACATCCCGACCCGTTCGGTGCTGCAGCTGATCGCCGACGTGTCCGATCTGAATATCGTGGTCGCCGATTCGGTTACCGGCAACGTGACCCTGCGCCTGATCAACGTGCCCTGGGACCAGGCACTGGACCTGGTGCTGCAGGCCAAGGGGCTGGACAAGCGTCGTCGCGACAACGTGATCTGGGTTGCGCCGCAGAAGGAAATCGCCGAGCGCGAGCAGGCGCTGGAAGATGCGCGCATTGCCTTGGAACAGCGCGTGGAACTGGACTCGGCCTATATCAAGGTCAGCTACGGTAAGGCCAAGGATATTGCGGCCCTGCTGACCAGCAAGAGCGGCGGTGGCGGTGGCGGTGGCGGTGGAGGCAATGAAACCTCGCGCGGCTTCCTCTCTTCTCGCGGTTCCGTCACCTTCGACGAACGCACCAACACTTTGCTGGTCAACGATACGCCGGAGAAGTTGGTCGAAGTGCGCAATCTCGTACTTACCCTGGATCGTCCGGTGCAGCAGGTGCTGATCGAGTCGCGCATCGTCATCGCCAATGACGATTTTGCCAAGGAACTCGGCGTGCGCTTTGGCGTGAGCGGCGGCTACGAGGACAACAACGGCAACGTGGTTTCGCTGTCGGGTTCGCAGGTAGCTGCCGATACCATGGCCAATGTCGCGCTGAACAACCGTTTTGCCGGCAATCGCGGCACGCCGGTCAGCGTACCGGGACAGACCCCGGGCGGCATCGCTACGCCTTCATTGGGCAATCGCTTGGGTGTGAACATGCCGGTTTCCTCGCCGGCCGGCAGTTTCGGCCTGGCTATTCTCGGCGCCGACTATCTGCTTGACCTGGAACTTTCCGCCGCACAGACCGAGGCTCGCGGCGAAGTGATTTCGAGTCCGCGCGTGATCACTGCCAACCAGCAGGAAGCCGTGATCAAGCAAGGCCAGGAAATCGGCTATGTGACCCTTCAGGCGTCCGCGACCGGCGGTGCCGGCCAGGCCACCGTGAACTTCAAAGATGCGGTGCTGGAACTGAAGGTCACACCGACCATCACCAACGACGAGCGCGTGGTACTGGCTCTCAATGTGAAGAAAGACAACATCGCGGCGCTGGTCGCCAATCCGGGTGGCGGCTTCGTACCGCAGATCGACAAGCGCGAAATCAACACGACGGTACTTGTCGACGACGGCCAGACGGTCGTGCTCGGCGGTGTCTATGAAGTGGAGACCCGCGACGATGTCAAGAAAGTGCCCTTCCTCGGCGACATACCCGGCGTGGGCGCACTGTTCCGTAACAAGACCAGTAGAAACGAGAAGGCAGAGCTGTTGATTTTCGTGACCCCACGCATTCTCAACGAAAGCCTGAAATAGACGCTTGAGCTCGCACGCCCGGCCGTTGACAACGGTCGGGCGTTGCGGCCAGAAACGCAATAAATTGCGAGCTTGGAGAGACGACATGAGAGTTTTTAATCGTTGCCTCGGTCTGCTGGCTGCCAGCCTGATGCTGGCCAGCTGCGGCGGCGGAGGCGGTAGCGGCGGCGACGGTGCGTTCCAGCCCACGCCGAGCGGAACCTTGGATTTGCGCGCCAGCACTACGCAATTGCCGTTGAACATTGGCGATGTGGCGCCGTTCGGCGGATCGCCGTTCATGAGCGAAGTCGATGTGACCTGGCGCCGTGCCAACGGCGATCTGGTGACCGGCCAGGAAATTGCGGTATCGATCAATCCGGTGGCAACGGCTTCGTTCTCTACTTTGGACGATCCGACCACGCCCATCTTGCGGGACGATCAGGGGCGTTACCTCAGCGGCAACGAGTTCCTCACGCGCCTGGGCAGCGGCCCGGTGGACGTTACCGGCGGCCACGCGACCATCTTCGTGCACTCGTCGTCGACCTCCGGTACCGCGACGCTGACGGTTACGGCGCGCGATACCGGTTCGAACACGACCATCGCCAAGACGCTGAGCTTCACCATCAATCCGTCGACCACGCCGTTGCCGGCGTCGATCGCCGTCGGTGCCAGCCCGACGCATGTCTACCTCAACGATACCGGCGGCAACAGCAGCTCGATCCTGTCTGCTGTCCTGCGCGACGGCAGCGGCCAGCTGGTACCCGATCCGGTCACCGGCAACACCGCGTACAACAATCTGCAGTTCGACGTGGTCGGCGGGGCCAATAGCGGCAACCTCAGCGCACTGGGTGCCGGCGGCGCTGTTTCGGGGGCCTCGATCAAGACCCGTACCATCCAGGGTACGGCTTCGGTCTCCTTCACTGCAGGCACCATCCAGGGCCCGGTGCAGATTCGCGTCACAGCAGATCGTGCCGACGGCAATGTGGACAACGGAATCACCAATCCCGTGTCGGTGGTGCAGACGATCAGTGTGTCGGACGGCAAGCTGTTCAGCCTGTCCATCACTTCACCCTCGCAGAGCGCGATTCTGATCAACCGCGTGCTGAATACGCCGATTTCTGACGACAGCTCCGAACCGTTGCCGAATATCGCCAACGGCAGCTACTCGCTCGTGGTCAGCGCGCTGGCTACCGATCGCCAGGGCAATCCGGTTCCCGAGGGCACGGTAATCCGTTTCGGCGCAATCGACTCGCCGCTGACCGGCTTCCCGGCCCAGGGCTCCGGCACCTTCGTAATCGGCGGCAACGACGGCAATCCGCAGGAATCCGGCACGCTGTTCACCGCGCCGACCGGCCGCTTCACCGGCACCGGCGACCGTCCGGGCCCGGGCGATACGCTGCTCGCTTTCGGCGACCTGGTCCCGGGCAACCGCGATCTCGAAAGCGCGCGCACGATTGCTTCGATCAACAGCCTGACCAGCCTCAACGTCAGCGTGCCGTTCAATCGCAACGACGACACCGGCAACAGCGTCGACTACGGCTCGGTGATCCCGTACGTGATCGGCCGTGCCCAGGACGTCGCTGTGCGCGATACCGGTAGCATCGACATTCCCGAGTTCCCGGATACGGGCACGCTGGGCGTCACCGACCGCTTCGGCGTCGCCAGCGCACTGATGACCTATCCCATCCGCAAGCTGGGCAAGAGCGTCTACCTGTTTGCCCAGGGCGATGGTGTCGGCGTCAATAACGGACAGAAGAAGGTCACCGACATCTCCGGTATCGTCTTCCCCGGTGTGGCCGATGCAACGCTCAGTGCGAACCCGGAAGAGATCCCGGGCAACACGACGGCCTTCGTCACCGTTTGCATCGTCGACAAGTACAACGCGCCGCTGCAGGGCATCTTCATCAACTATTCGTTTGCCGGCCTGCCGGTCGGTGCCGTCGGTTCGGTCGACGGCAACGGTCCGCAAGGCAGCACCGACACGGCGACCGGTCCCTCGGGCTGCGTGCTGGCCCAGGTCGTCACCACCGGCATGGGGGCTACGACTGGCGGCGGCACTACTGGCGAGCCCCGCGTGATCTTCTCCGCCATTGGCCTGAGCGACACGGTCAATATCATCGCGACGGGCAATCGCTCATTGACGGCGCAGCCTGGCGCGTTCCGCGGCGGCGGCGGTGTGATTACCCTGACCTTGCGCGACGCCGCCGGCAATCCGGTTCCTGGTGTGTTGATCACTGGCGAGTGCACTTCGCCTGTCGGCCTTAGCATACAACCGGGTGTTACCAACGCTCAGGGCCAGACCACAGCGACGGCGATCGACAACGGTCTGAACGGGTATGGCACGTCGGAAGATGCCGAGTGCACCTTCACCGCTGCCTCCGGCGAAGAGACCACGGTCACCTTCACCGGTATCGACTTCTGCGAGTCAGGTGCGGTCAGCCCGCCGCCTCCGCCGGAGCTTTGCGGCGGTACGGTCGATACATTCGACCTCACAGTCAATGTGAACCCGATGGCGGCTGGCAATCCGGCCTGCGGCCTGACCGTCACCAGCACGCCGACAGGCATTGCCTGCAGTGCGCCGGCCGGTAACGCTGCCGTCAGCTGCGTCGCCCCGTTCAACGAAGGTGTAGCCGTCAGCCTGACTGCCACGCCGACCGGTGCAAACTGCCCGCCTGCCGCATTGCCGCCCAATCCGCCATCGCGGACGGTGATATTCAGTGGCCAATGCGCGCAGACCGGCCCGCTTACCGCCAACGCAACCATGAGCTCGGCGCGTGCCTGCAACGTGTCCGTGACGGTTCCGTAAGCGAATTACGCAAACCGAGTAACGACAAAGGCCGCCGCGAGGCGGCCTTTGTCGTTACCGCCGTTGTGCCGTCGTTGACTACCGATGAGGGCTGCGCTGGCCGAAATCCGTACTGGAGCAGCGTGACAATGGCAGCGAGGCGTGCAGCAGATGCCCTGTCCCATCCCGCGAGCATGGGGTGCCCTGCAGCAACGGGCGCCTGCTAGCATCGGATCATCCCCGGAGGCAGCTTCTTATGGCCGCAACCTCGTTCCGCGTCGACGTGCCCGCCGGCAGCGTGCTGTTTCATCAGGGCGATGCGCCGACCTCGGCATTTCTGCTGGAGAGCGGTTCCATCGAAGTCATTACCGTGCATGGCGACGTATCGCGCCGACTGGGCGTGCTCGGTCCCGGCGACCTGCTCGGCGAGATGGCGGTACTCGACGATTCGCCGCGCAGCGCCACCGCGCGGGCGCTGGCCGACTGCGTGCTGATGCCGATCGACCGCAAGCAGTTCGCCGAGCGCCTGGATTCGGCCGACCCGGTGGTACGCGCCCTGCTGCTGAGCCAGATTTCGCGTTATCGCTCGGCCCTGGCACAGATGTCGGGCCAGATCGAACCGTCTGCCGCGTCCCTGCCGGTACCGCGCAGTTCCGACGCGTCGGTCGCGCTGGACAAGATCCGTCTCGAAGGCCATCTGCGCGAGGCTTTGGACAAAGGCGAACTGGAAGTCCGCCTGCAGCCGATCCTGGACATTGCGCACCATCGCATCGCCGGCTTCGAAGCACTGACGCGCTGGACCCATCCGGAGCGCGGGCCGATCTCGCCCGCCGAGTTCATCGCGCTCGCCGAAGAAACCTCGCTGATCGTGCCGGTCGGCGACTACGTGCTCGACCAGGTCTGTTCGGCACTGCAGCAACTCGCTCCGGGCGATGCCGCAGACCCCCTGTTCGTGGCCTTGAATGTGTCGGGCCGCCAACTGGCCGATCCGGCGCTGCTGGACCGCTTTCTCGCCGTCATCCGCGCGCATGGCCTGCAGCCGGCGCAGCTGAAGATCGAGATCACCGAAAGCCTGGTGCTGGACTACGTACAGGTCAGCCGCATCATCGAGCGCTGCCACGCCGCCGGCATCAAGGTGGCGCTGGACGATTTCGGCACCGGTTATTCCAATCTCGGCCATTTGCACAAGCTGGAATTCGATACCTTGAAGCTGGACCAGGGATTCGTGCGCCAGATGCACGAGCCGCGCTGCCTGGCCATCGTGCACGCGGTGGTGGTGATGGCGCATTCGCTGGGCTGCAACATCGTCGCCGAAGGCGTTGAAACCCAGGCTCAGCTCGATTCGCTGCGCGAACTGGGCTGCACCTACGCCCAGGGCTATCTGATCGGCAAGCCGCTGGCCCTGGTCGATGCCGTCGCCCTGGCGACAAGCGCGGCGGCATGATGACGCGCAGGCGCGCATGCCCCTGCCTTTCGGCGCTTGCGAAAGAGTGGGGTGCTGCCACTAGTGTCGCGCCGGCCGGGTCTGCGGCTGCCTGCTTCTGCCGCGGTCCGCGCCCGGTATGTTGCGCCGTCGTAGTGGCTGGTCGTCGCGATGAGCGACTCGGCTAAACTTTCTCGTTCCGTGGCGGTCATACCGCCGTTTTCGACGCCTTGCTGGTGAACTCTCCATGGATCAACCCGAACCGCAGCGCACCTCGTCGCTGATCGAAACCTTTTCAGCGCTGCGCGACGAGCTGTCCGCCTGCATCATCGGTCAGGCGCATCTGGTCGACCGCCTGCTGATTGCCCTGCTGGCTGACGGCCACCTGCTGGTCGAAGGCGCGCCCGGACTGGCCAAGACCACCGCGATCAAGGAACTGGCCAGCCGAATCGAGGCCGATTTCCATCGCGTCCAGTTCACCCCTGACCTGCTGCCCGCCGACTTGACCGGCACCGAGATCTACCGGCCGCAGGAAGCCCGCTTCGAATTCCAGCGCGGCCCGATTTTTCACAATGTGATTCTGGCCGACGAGGTCAACCGCGCCCCGGCCAAGGTGCAGTCGGCCCTGCTCGAAGCAATGGGCGAGCGCCAGGTCACCATCGGCCGCACCACGTATCCGCTGCCGCCGCTGTTCCTGGTCATGGCGACGCAGAACCCGATCGAGCAGGAAGGCACGTATCCGCTGCCGGAAGCCCAGCTCGACCGCTTCCTCATGCATGTTTCCATCGGCTATCCGGACGCCCAGTCCGAAACCGCCATCCTGCGCCTGGCGCGGGAGCGTGCACGTGCCGAACTGCACCACGTTCCGCCGCCGCGCAAATGCCTGAGCCAGGCCCAGATCTTCGCCGCGCGCGAGGCTGTGCTGGATCTGCATCTGGCACCGGCACTGGAGCAATACATCGTCGAACTGGTGGTGGCCACGCGCAATCCGGCCCGCCATGGCGACGATCTCGCCCGCTGGATCGCGTTCGGCGCCAGTCCGCGCGGCACGATTGCCCTGGACCGTTGCGCCCGCGCCCATGCCTGGCTGCGCGGCCGCGACTACGTATTGCCCGAAGACGTGCACGCAGTCGCGCCCGACGTACTGCGCCATCGCGTACTGCTGAGCTACGAAGCCGAAGCCGAAGGCGTGCGCAGCGACCAGGCGATCGCCCAGTTGCTGGCGCGCATCGCCCTGCCTTGAGCCGCGCATGAGCTTGCCTGGAAATCCGGCCGTCGCCACCGCGGCGCACCAACGCGGCGCCGCCCGCGGCGGCGTCGAAGTGGTGCTGGACGATCTGATCGCCCAGCGCATTGCCGCGCGCAGTCTGGTGCTGGCCGCCTCGCGCAAGGTGGCCGCGGCCCAGGCCGGCATCAAGACCTCGCGCTTCCGCGGCCGCGGCGTCGACTACGTGGAATCGCGCAGCTACCAGCCCGGCGACGATATCCGCAGCATGGACTGGCGCGTCACGGCGCGGACCGGCCGGCCACATACCAAGGTGTTCCAGGAAGAGCGCGAACGCAGCGTACTGCTGTTGCTGGATCACTCGCCCAGCATGCATTTCGGCACCCGTGTCTGCTTCAAGTCGGTGCAGGCGGCGCGCGCCGCGGCACTGATTGCCTGGAGTGCGATCCGCGGCGGCGACCGCGTCGGCGCGCTGGGTTTCGGCAGCGGCGTGACCGGCGAAGTGCGACCGGCCGGCGGTCCGCGGGGCGTGCTGCATTGTCTACGCGCGCTGAGCGACTGGGACACGTTGGCCCGCGTCGACCGCAGCGACAGCGCCACGCCACTGTCGGCCGCGCTGGAACGCGCACGCCGCCTGGCCCGTCCCGGCAGCCTGGTCATCCTGCTCAGCGACGGCTTCTGTGCCGATGCGGCTGCCGAAGCACCGCTGGCGCGGCTGGCGGCGCATGGCGACGTACGCCTGCTGACGCTGACCGATGCGCTGGAACTTGCCGCGCCGCCGCGCGGACGCTACGCCATCGAAGTGGCCGGCGCGCGGCGCTGGCTGGAGTTCGGCGGCAGCGCCGATGCGCAATGGGTGGCCGGCTTTCGCGCGCGGCGCCAGTTGCTGCTCGATCAGTGCAAGCGCCTGGGCATCGCCAGTCTCGCGCTGGATACGCGCGATGATCTCAGCCGCCGCCTTGCCGCACTGGGCCTGGCCCTGGCCACGCGCCGGAGCCCCGGCTGATGGCCGCGCCCGACCTGCCCACCCTGCGCGATATTCATCTGCCGCCGTCGCCGTCCTGGTGGCCGCCGGCCCCGGGCTGGTGGCTGCTGGCCCTGTTGTTGCTGGCCGCGCTCGCCTTTGCTCTGTGGCGTCTGCGCCAGGCCTGGCGCAGACGCCGCCGGCATCGCGCCATCCTGGCCGAATGGGACCGTCTGGGCAGCCCCCCGGCCGATGCAGCGGCGCTGCCTGCCTGGCTGGCCCAGGTTTCCCAGTTCCTGCGCCGGCTTTCGCGCGCCGTGCGGCCCGAGGCCGCGGCGCTGCAAGGGGCCGACTGGATCCGTTTTCTTGATCGCCACGACGACGGTTTTGCCGCCTACGCCGACGCCCTGACCGATGCGCCGTACCGGCCCGCCAGTGCCGGCATCGACGCGCCGCGGCTGCAGGCGCTGGTGCGCGGCCATGTCTGGCGCGTGCTGCACAGCGAGTTGCGCAATGTTTGAATTTGCCTGGCCCTGGCTGTTCCTGCTGCTGCCGCTGCCCTGGCTGGCCGCGCGCTGGCTGCCCGCCAGCGCCGAGCAGGGCAGTGCGCTGCACCTGCCGTATGCTGGCGTGGTCGATGCGCTGAGTGCGGCCTCATCGTCGCGCCGTGACGCGCGCCAGCGCCTGTGGCCCTGGCTGGTCTGGTGCCTGCTGCTGGCCGCCGTGGCGCGGCCGCAATGGATAGGCGAGCCGGCCGACCTGCCGCGCAGCGGGCGCGAACTGCTGCTGGCGCTGGACGTGTCGGGCAGCATGAATATCGCCGACATGTCCCTGGGCGGACGCCAGGCCACGCGCTTCCAGGCCATGCAGGCCATCATCGGCGACTTCATCGAGCGTCGCGGCGGCGACCGCGTCGGCCTGATCCTGTTCGGTTCCAACGCCTACCTGCTCACGCCGCTGACCTTCGACGTGAAAACGGTGAAGACCCAGCTGGAAGAATCTGTCGTCGGCCTGGCCGGCCGCGAGACCGCGATCGGCGATGCGCTGGGCCTGGCCGTCAAGCGCCTGCGCGACCGGCCCGAGGCACAGCGCGTGGTGGTATTGCTGACCGACGGCGTCAATACCGCCGGCGAGATCGATCCGCGCAAGGCCGCCGAGCTGGCCGCCGCGGAAAAAGTAAAGGTGTATACGGTCGGCCTGGGCTCGGAGCGCATGCGCGTCGACGATTTCTTCGGCAGCCGTACCGTCAACCCATCTGCCGACCTGGATGCGGGACTGCTCACCGAGATGGCGCAAAAGACCGGCGGGCGCTTCTTCCGCGCGCGCGACACGCAGGAATTGGCAGGTATCTACCGCGACATCGACCAGCTCGAACCCGCCGCCGACCAGAGCCAGCGCTACCGCCCGGTGGACGAATGGTTCCATCTGCCGCTGGGCCTGGCGCTGCTGCTGGCCCTGCTGCCGGCGCTGTCGCTGCGACGCCGGCGGGAACCTGTGGAGAGTGCGGCCTGATGGATATGTTGCATTTTCTGCGTCCCTGGTGGTTTCTGGCCTTGCTGCTGCTGCCGCTGCTGTGGCGTGCGCTGCGCGCCGACGGCGGTCTGCAGCGCAGTTGGGCGCGCGCCGTCGATGCGCATCTGCTGCCGCATCTGCTGGCCGGTGCCGAAACGCCGCGCCGCGCACCGCTGCTGCTGGTGTCGGTGGCCTGGACCATCGCCTGCGTCGCCGCGGCCGGGCCGGCCTGGGAACGCCTGCCCACGCCGCTGTACCGCAACCAGGCGGCGCGCGTGATCGCGCTGCAGCTGAGCCCCAGCATGCTGGCGGCGGATCTCAAGCCGACCCGGCTGACGCGTGCCCGTTTCGCCATCCGCGACCTGCTCGACGTGCTGGCCGACGGCCAGGTCGCCCTGCTCGGCTATGCCGGCGACGCCTTCGTCGTGGCGCCGATGACCGACGACGGCGCCACTGTGCGCAATTTGCTGATGGAACTCGATCCGGGTGTGATGCCGGTCGCCGGCAATGCCACCGGCGCGGCGATCCGCCGCGGCGTGGAACTGCTGCACCAGTCCGGCGCGGCGCGCGGCGAGATCATCCTGGTGCTGGACGAAGCCTCGGCCGATGCCCAGGGCGAAGCCCAGGCGGCGCTGCGCCAGGGCGTGCGCGTTTCGGTGCTGGCCGTGGGCACGGCGGCCGGAGCGCCGGTCAGCCTTCCACAAGGCGATTTCTGGAAAGATAGCGCCGGCAATATCGTCGTGCCGCGCGTCGATGCCGCCAGCCTGCAGACGCTGGCCCGGGTTGGCGGCGGCAACTTCCGCGTGCTCGATGGCAGCGCCGCGCCCGACCTGGCCGGCCTGGTCGCCGCCACCGGCACGGCCAGCATCGACGCCAAGGATTCGCCTGGCGTGGACAGCGCCCATTGGCTGGATCGCGGCCCCTGGCTCGCCCTGTTGCTGCTGCCGCTGGCCCTGGCCGGTTTCCGCCGCGGCTGGCTGGCGGTGCTGCTGCTGGCCTGCCTGGGCGTGCAGCAGCCGGCGTATGCGCTGTCCTGGAGCGATCTGTGGCAGCGCGACGACCAGCAGGCCTGGCAGTCGCTGCAGGCTGGCGACGCGGCCCAGGCGGCGGCCCAGGCCAGCGACGCCGACCTGCGCGGCGCGGCGCATTTCCGCGCCGGCGATGCGGAGGCTGCGGCCAAGGACTGGTCGCACGGCGAATCTGCCGATGCCGCCTACAACCGTGGCAATGCGCTGGCGCAGCAGCAGAACTACGAAGCGGCGATCGATGCCTGGAATCAGGCCTTGCAGCGCGACCCGCAGCATGCCGACGCCCTGGCCAACAAGCAGGCCGTGGAAGACTGGCTCAAGCAGCAAGAGCAGAAGCAGGGCAAGGACAAGAATTCCTCGTCCAAAGACCAGCAGCAGCCCCACGGCGCCAAGCCCGACCAGCCGCAGCAGGGCAACCAGAATTCCTCCGATTCAACCCAGCAGTCGCAGGACGCCAGCGCCGGCGAAGACGGCCAGCAGCAGGACGGCCAGTCCGGCCAGCAGGGGGAGGCGGCGCAACAGGGCCAGCCCGGTGCCGAGTCCAAGGGCGAAGACAAGTCCGGCACGGCCGGCGAAACCCAGCAGCGCCAGGACCAGGCTTCCAAGCAGGGCCAAGCCAAACCCGGCGAGCGCGACGAAGCCGCCGGCAAATCGGGCCAGCCCTCGGCCAAGGCCGATGCGAGCCAGCAGCAGGCCTTCCAGCAGGCGATGGAAAAGGCTTTGCAGCAGGGCAAGGACGCTGCCGGCCAGGCCCAGCCCGGCCAGAAAGATGAAAAGGGCGAACAGCAGGCCGTGACCGCCGGCACGCCGCAGGAATCGGCCGAAACCACCGCCGAGCGCGAACAGCGCCAGGCAGTAGACCAGTGGCTGCAACGCGTGCCGGACGATCCGGGCGGCCTGCTGCGGCGCAAATTCCAACTCGAATACGAACGCCGCCAGCGCGGCGGACAAGGCGGCGAGCAATGAACACCTTCCCGCGATGGGCGCTACGCACGCTGCTGGCCTTGCTGCTGGCGGCGCTGGTCTGGCCGGCCTTGGCTGCCGATACCGTGCGTGCATGGCTGGATCGCGACAGCATGCAACTGGGCGAAACCGTCACCTTGAACGTCGAAACCAGCGGCGCGCTCGGCGAGCCCGATTTCAGCGGGTTGGAAGCCGACTTCGAATTGCTCAACCGCTCCAATTCCAGCTCGGTCAGCATCGTCAACGGCAGTGCTTCCAGCACCCAGCTCTGGGCCATAGGGCTGAAACCGCGGCGCGAGGGCAAGCTGACCGTACCGGCACTCAGCGTCGGCACGCACAAGACCGCGCCGGTCGAGCTGAACGTCGGCGCCGCGCCCGTGGTGGCCAGTGCCAAACCTGGCGACGACCTGTTCGTCGAACTCAGCGCCGATCCGCTCAATGCCTATGTGCAGCAGCAGGTGCGGGTGACGCTGAAACTGTTCTATGCCATCAACCTGACCGACGGCGGCCTGGACGAGCTGACCGCGGCCGATGCCGTAGTGCAGAAGCTGGGCCAGGACCGCAGCTACGAAGCCGAGCGCGACGGACGGCGTTACCGCGTGCTGGAGCGGCGCTATTCCGTGACCGCGCAGAAAAGCGGCAACCTGGCGCTGCCCGCAGTCAATTTCCGCGGCCGCGCGCTCAGCGGCAACGACCCGAATGCCATGTTCTTCGGCCGCGGCCGTGCGGTCAGCGCGCGCTCCGACGCGCTGTCCATCGAGGTACGTCCGCGCCCGGCCGAGTCGGGCAACAGCCCGTGGCTGCCGGCGCAATCGCTGGAGCTGCGTATCGACGGCGCCAATCCCGCGGCGCCCGCCCGGGTCGGCGAGCCGCTCACTGCGACCATTACCGCGACGGCCCAGGGCCTGGGCTTCGAACAGCTGCCCGAACTGGAAATGCCGGCCATCGAGGGCGCGGAAATCTATCCCGACAAATCCACTACGCGCTCGCGCGAGAACAACGGCTGGATCATCGGCGAGCGCAGCCGCAAGTTCGCCATCGTGCCCAAGCGCGCCGGCACCTTGCATGTGCCGGCGATGCAGCTGAACTGGTGGGATACCGCCAGCAACAAGGCCGCCCTGGCGCAGACGCCGGCCTTCGACGTGGAAGTTGGCGCCGCGACGGCGGCCGATGGCGCGGGCACTGCGGCGGTGCTGCCCAATGCCGCACCGACCGAAGCCGCAACGCCGGGCCTGGCGACCGCTGCGTCCGGCTACGATTCGTCGCGGGCGGAAATCTGGCGCCTGCTCGCGATCGGCAGTTTTGTCTTGTGGATTTTGACCCTGCTGGCCTTTCTGTACTGGCGCCGCAGCCCGGTATCGCTACCCGTTGCTGCGGCCAGCCCGGCAGCGGCACCGGGTTCGCGCAAGGCTTTCGACCAGGCCGTGGCCGGCAACGATGCCGCCGCCACGGCGCGCCAGCTGCTGGCCTGGGCACGGCACGAAGGCGCAAGCGCGCGCAACCTGGGCGAACTGGCGGCACAGCTGCAGTCGCCTGTGCAGCGCGACGCCATCGCCGCGCTGCAGGCCAGCCTGTATGCGGCAGACGCCACGACATCGGTGCCGGCCGGCTTCGCCGCCAGCTTCAGCCGCGGCCTGGAACTGGCAAGCCGCGCGGCCGCCAACGACGATGCGGTACTTCCCCCATTGTGGAAAAGTTGATGTCTGTGGCGCAGGCGTGACGCCGGCGCCGCAGCGCATTGCAGGGCTGGCGACCTAGGTTGCGGCTTTCTTCAGCGCAACGAAACGCACGTAGTCGCGCACATAGTCGTCCGCCTCGTAGTGATGCGAGGCGAACACCAGCAGCACGGCATCGCTGGAATACTTGTACTGGATGCCCCAGGTGATCGGCGGCATAGGAATGCCCAGCTCGGGCCGGTCGAGCAGGAATTCCTGCTGCCGCTCGCCGTCCCACCGCTGCGCGCCGCACTTGGCCGTTACGCGGTCGCCGCCGCCGCCGACGTACTCGATGAATATGTGATCGCAGATAGTGCAGTCGCTGCCGATGTGCGCCTGCGGCAGCCCATGGGCGAAAGCCTATACGCGGGTGTCGTCGCCGATTGCGCTGCTTTCGCAGCAGGCCAGGGGGTGGACGTAGAAGCTCATGGACGCATGCTCATTCAGTGCCGGCGGCCTGGACGCCGTCGTGCGCGCCCAGACGCGCCGTTTCGCCGCTGCACCAGACATTGGGAAAATGGGAAAAATACTTGGCCTGGAAGCGGCTGCCGTCGCTGTCGCCGAGCAGCCCCAGCGGCAGCGACGGAAACGCCGCCAGGCAGGCCAGGCGGCCGGGCAGCTCTGCCTGCGCCACGCCGCTGGCGTCGAGCACGTCGATCTTCATGCCCAGCCCGCGGCAGCCGCTTTCGTCGCTGTACACCGGCAGCAGCGGACAGCCCAGCACCAGGTGCGACAACCCGCCCGCGTCGCCCCACAGCGTCGACAGCATCAGGCGCGACTTGATGCGCGCATAGACCTGCTCCACGGCCGCTGCGGGCAGCGGCGCACCGAAGGCGAGCACGGTCTTTAGCGACAGCAATTTGTGCGTCTGCTGCGGCTGCAGACCGCTGTCGAGAAAGGCCTGCAATGGATCCGCAGCGATGGCCAGCACGCTGACGCTGTGCTGGTCGAGCAGATCCCAGCTGCCGGCCCTGGCCAGGTCGAAATCCGCATCGGCCATCACCAGGGTGGCGCCGACAGCCAGGCCGGACACCAGCCAGTACCACGCGCTCTGCCCCGGCTGCGCGCTGAACAGGATATGGTCTTCGCGCTTGAGGTCGGCGTGCAGCAGCAGTTCCTTCAGGTGCTGGATCAGCGTGCCGCCGGAGGAGTGCAGGCTGATGTCGCCGTCGTCGCCGCACAGCGCGAACAACGGATGATCGAAGCCGGCCAGCTCGAACTGCAGCGGCGGCGCCTGTGCAACCAGCAGTTCGCTCCAGTTGGCATGGCCGGGGCGATGCATGTCGACAAGAATGGAAAGTTCAATTTTGGGAACTTTATCGGCTGCCGCCGCCGTGGCGACGAGCAGGCGTGGCTGCAGTGCGGCGGCCGCGGCCTGCAGGCGCGCAGCGTCGCAGTCTGCCGGCAATGCAGACCAGATCGCGCCGGCGGCGACGGCCGCAAGCAGGGCGACTACGGCTTCGATGCCGTTCGGCAGTATTGCCAATACCGTATCGCCGGGCCGCAGTCCCAGCGCGCGCAGACCCGCTGCAGCGCGGGCGACCTGCTGCTGCAATTGGGCATAGCTGAGTTCCTGCCGGTGACCATAGGCATCGCTGCCGATCAGGGCGCAGCGCTCGTCGCGGAAACGCAGCAGGTTCTGGGCGAAATTCAGCCGGATGCCGGGAAACCAGCGCGCACCGGGCAGGCGTCCTGCATCGACGATCACCTCGTGGAACGTGCCCGAGGCGCGAATGCCGCAGAACTCCCACAGCATCGGCCAGAAACGTTCCGGGTGGCGTATCGAGAAATCGTAGAGCGGAGCGAAGCGGCGCAGATCGTCGTTGCCGGTCTGCTCGCGCACATAGCGCACGAAACGGTGGATGTTGGCGCGCTCTATGCGCTCGGAACTGGGTTCCCAGATCGGTTTCTTCATGGCTTGGTGCCTGTCTTCCGTGGCGCCGCGGTTCCGGGTAACTCCGTGGCTGGGGCCAAGTTTGCCAGAGCTATCCGGCCTTGGCGCAAGTCCATTGCAGTAGCAGTTGGCGTTCAGCAATGTGCACGCGCCGCTGTGGCGCGCCGCCGCGCCGGATCGACTACCCGGTCGTCCGGCGCGTGGCAGTGCAAGACGAGCGAACGGGCAATTCCCCTACGCGGCCTCAGAAGCGATAGCGCACCTTGGCGAGAAACTGGTCCGCATCGCGCAGGCTGAGCGCGTCGGTAAACAGGTCAATGCTGTCGTCATGCCGTTCGCGCCGCTCGTAGCCGCCGCGGCTGTAGACCAGGTACAGCTCGGACTGCGGTGCAAACTCGTAGCGGTAGCGCAATTGCAGGCCGAAATTGTTGACGCTGAAATCGTCCGCCGTGCCGTCCGGGTACAGGCTTCCACGCGGGCCGATGCGGTACGCCGTCGCGTCGTGCGCGTCGATGGCGAACCACTGCAGCTTGGCGCGCAGTTCGTGGCGCGCGCGGGGAAACCAGTTGATGTTCACCGCCGTGTCCCACTGCGTGCGGCGATAGCTGGCAAGGCGGTCGCCGTCCAGCCAGATCAGCCAGTCGCGGCTCCAGCGCGGACTGATTTCGCCGTCGATGGACAGACGGTCGTTGACGCTGTAGCTGATGCTGGATTCCAGCTGCAGCGCCCAGTCGTCCACGCCTTCCTGCAGTGCCCAGACGCCGAGCTGGTACTGCCATTTGCCGCGGCGCGCGCTCTCGAATTCGGTGAACAACGATTGCCGTGCGTCGCGCCAGATCTTGCCGTTGCCGCGCGTGATCTGGTCGTCCCAGCCGGCGCTGTCCAGGCGCAGTTCGAGGAAATGCGAACCGCCGGCGCGAAATTCCGCGTTGCGCGTGAGGTAGCCGTAGGCACTCAGCCGGTCGCCGTCGTCATTCGCCCGATATATGCCGATACCGCGCCAGGTGATGGCAGCGATGGACGAATCGGCCGGCAGGTTGCTGCGCTTGTAGCTCGACTCCCACAGCGCGCGATTGAAATTGTTGCGCGGCATATAGCCGGCGTCGTTGAAATCCAGCGCGCCGCCGAGGTGAGTCAGTATGGCGATGTGCTGCCATTGCGGCGTCGGATTGGACAGCAGGCGCAGCACGCCGCCGCTGTCGCGGCTGTTGACCCCGGCCTGGTCGATGTCGCTGAGCAGAAACTGGCCTTCCAGGCGCAGACCCGGCGATATGGCCCAGCGCCAGTCGTTCGCCATCACCTGGGCCTGGCGGTCCAGTGCGGGGCGATCGACCGAGGTGATCAGCGTGCCTATGCTCGACTCGCCGATCGGATACAGCAGCCGTGCTGCAGCAAAGCGGCGGCCCGCGTCGTCGGCTTCCTCGGCCAGCAGCGCGCCGTATTTCAGATTGCCCGCATTGCCGTTCACCTTCACCGCCGCGGCGATGTCGGCCGCGTTGCCGCTGCCGTCGTCGGAAGCAGCGCCTATGCGCCGTGTATACAAAATCACGCCGTCCGGCGCACTTTGCAGGTCGAACAGCGCCTGGTTCTCGGTGAAGAACGGGCGCTTGTCCGAGTAGAAGGTTTCGATCGCGTCGAAGTTGACCACCAGTTCATCCGACTCGACCTGGCCGAAATCCGGATTCACCGTTGCCGTGAGCTGGAAATCGCCGCTGGGCTTCCAGAACAGGTCGGCGCCGGTACGCAGCTCGCTGCCCGGATGCTTCAGGTCGTACAGCGCCGAGACGTACGGAAAGAAATCCAGCACCTGGCTGCGGTACTGCGCAATCATGACGCGCTCGAAGCCCGACAGATAGACCGAATTGTCGTAGAACACCGGCGGCATGGCCGACCGCTCGCTGCGCGAGGCAACGACGCGATCCACATTGACCGCCACTTCGCGCGTCGGCGTGCTGCTGCCGCGCATGGTTGCGATGGTCCAGGGCAGCAGGATTTCCACGCTCCAGCCGGCCTCGTCTTCCTGCACCGCGTGCTGCCAGTCCGCGTCCCAGTCGGTGCTGAAATTGTTTTCGTTGGTGATGATCGCGTCTTCGATCGAATCGGACATCGATACGGTGAAGTTGTAGCCGGTCTTGCCGTCCGCATCGAAATCGATGTTCACATTGACGCGATCGGCATTGCGGATGCGGTCGCGCGGCGTGAACGGCTTGACGCGCGGAATATCCGCCGGCTGTTCGCAGCGGAAGGCGAAGGCAATGCCTTCGGGCGTGGACAGCATGCGCGCTTCGGTGACGACCGTGGCCGCGTCCAGCGTATACGGCTGCACGCGCTTGAAATCGCGAAAGACGTGGGCGTCGCGCCATTGCGCTTCGTCGATGCGTCCATCGATGCGCAGTGCCGTCTGTGCCGAGGCGGCGGCGGGAACCAGGGACAGCAGCAGGAGGCGCAATAGCATGAGAAGTCGTATCGGTATTGGACGGCGGGCGGATGCTAAGCGGTGTTGATGCCGGAAATGCGCGACAAGGTTGCAGCCAGCGCCAAATCGGTGAGCTTTTGCGTCGGAACGAAAAGGCCCGCGCGCGGCGGGCCTTTTCGCTTGCAGCAGGTTTTGCAGGTTCAGCCCAGTGCGGCTTCCAGCTGCGGCACCAGGGTGAACAGGTCGCCGACCAGGCCGATGTCGGCAATCTCGAAGATCGGCGCTTCGCCGTCCTTGTTGATCGCGACGATGGTGCCTGCGTCCTTGATGCCGGTCAGATGCTGGATGGCACCGGAAATGCCGATGGCCAGGTACAGCTCGGGCGAGATGATCTTGCCGGTCTGGCCGACCTGCATGTCGCTGGGCACGTAGCCCGCATCGACCGCGGCGCGCGAGGCGCCGACGGCAGCGCCGAGCTTGTCGGCCAGCTTGTAGATCACGCTGAAATTTTCCGCCGAACCGACAC
Organism: Tahibacter aquaticus; assembly: GCF_004363655.1. Taxonomy (GTDB): domain Bacteria; phylum Pseudomonadota; class Gammaproteobacteria; order Xanthomonadales; family Rhodanobacteraceae; genus Tahibacter; species Tahibacter aquaticus. The sequence continues at coordinate 195,160 of NZ_SNZH01000010.1, read as the reverse complement.
CGCGGCCACCGGACACGACGCGGCCTGCGCTCTGCAGGTCGGGACGGTCGCTCTTGCCCTGCTGCAGTTCGACGAAGCGCGTATGTGTCGGCAGTTCGGCGCTGATGCTCAGCGCTTCGACGGCAGCGCTGCCACCGGCTTCCGCCGCGGCGAACGAGGCTGTGCGCACAGTGCCGATCAGCGTGGCGGTTGCCGGAGCTTCCACGGTGATGATGGCGTTGCCGGCGTAGATCGGGCGCTTGAAGCTGTGCGCGCCCAGCACTTCGGCAATATCGGACACCTGGGCCACGCCTAGCAGTGCGGCAACGCGCGGAGCGAGGTCTTTGCCGAAGGTGGTCGACGGCGCCAGCACGTGGCTATAGCCCGCCGCGGCAGCGACCACCTGCGGCGCGTAGACCGCAGCCAGCGCATGCGCATTGGCCGTGTTGGCCACGGTCAGCACCTTGCCGACCCCGGCAATCGCGGCGGCTTCGGCGGCAATGGCGTCGGGCGCATCGGCCAGCACGAGGATGTCGATGCTTTCCGCATGGAACGCCTTGGCGCAGGTGACGCAGCGCGCGGTGCTGGAATTGAGCTTGCCGTTGAGGTGTTCGGCGACGATCAGAACTTTGCTCATGAACTTTATCCCGTTGGTTCTGCCCCGGCCGGCGCGATGCGCGGCAGCCCGGGCGGAGGAATTACACCAGGCCCTTGGTCTTCAGCAGCGCTACCAGTTCGGCCACGTCCTTGACCATCACGCCCTTGCTGCGCTTGGGCGGTGCGGCATAGGCAGTGGTCTTCAGGCTGTCGCCCGATTCCACGCCGAGGCTTTCCAGCGGAATGCTTTCCAGCGGCTTGCTTTTGGCCTTCATGATGTCGGGCAGCTTGGTGAAGCGTGGCTCGTTCAGGCGCAGGTCGGTGGTGATTACCGCGGGCAGATCGATCTCGATGGTTTCCAGGCCTGCGTCGACTTCGCGCGTGACCTTGGCCGTGCTGCCGGAAATCTCCACCTTGGAGGCAAACGTGGCTTGTGGACGGTTCCACAATGCGGCAAGCATCTGGCCGGTCTGGTTGCAGTCGTCGTCGATGGCCTGCTTGCCCAGGATGACCAGGTCGGGCTGTTCTTTCTCGATCAGCTTGAGCAGGGTGCGGGCGGCGGTCAGCGGCTGTATCGCTTCGCTGGTGACCACGTGGATGGCGCGGTTGGCGCCCATGGCGAGGCCGTTGCGCAGGTGCGCCTGGCAGTCGGCCGGGCCGATGGTGGCGACCACGACGTCGGTCGCGATGCCCTTCTCGCGCAGGCGCAGCGCTTCTTCCAGGGCAATTTCGTCGAAAGGATTGGCCGACAGCTTGACGCCTTCGGTGACCACACCGGAGCCGTCCGGTTTGACCTGGATGCGCACGTTGTAATCGACAACGCGCTTATAGCCGACGAGGATCTTCATGCAACGGATTCCGTTCTGGATGAGGGAAAGCGGCGCGGGCCGCGGCCGGAAAGCCGCTGATTCTACCGCGCCGGGCGGGCCGCGGCAGGTCAGTTGGTCCGGACAGCTTGCAGCCGCAGCAGGATGGCGGCGGCGAAACGGTCGGCTGAGCCGGCGCCGTGGGCGAAGAATAGGGAGGGCTCGCTGAGTTCAAGCTCCAGAAGACGCGGGCTGCCGCCGGCGTCCTGGATCAGGTCTACGCGCACGTACAGCAGCGGGTCTTGCGACGGAATCCGGGCCAGCGTTTCGCGCGCCAGCTGCATTTCCGCCGGGCTGGGCAGGCGCGCGGTGATGTGCTCCGCTGCGAACAGGGCGCGGGTGGAATCCTCGCCGCGGCGCAGCAGCGGCCCCTTGCGGATGGCATGGCTGAACTCGCCATTGAACCAGAGCAGCGCGGTCTCGCCGTGCTCGTCCACGCGCGCCAGATAGGGCTGCAGCAGCGCACTGCGGCCAGCGTCGAGCAGCCGCCGCAGATGCGCCAGGGCGGCATCGCGCGCGCTGGCCACATGGCGCTGCGCATCGCGCGAACCGGCGCCGACGCAGGGCTTGATCACGAATTCGAAGTCGTCCTGGCCGGACGCATACGCGGCGAGGAACGCATCCAGCGCGGCAGTGGCGTCGGCGCCGGGTTCGGCGAATTCGCCGGGCACCGTGGCGATGCCGGCGCCGGCCAGTTCGCCCAGGTAATGCTTGTCGGTATTCCAGCGCAGTATCGGCGGCGGATTGAGCAGCAGCGTCTGCGTGGCGGCACGCTCGGCCCAGGCGAGGAATTCGGCCAGGCGGTCGCTGTAGTCCCAGGGCGAACGCAGCAGCACGAGCGAATAGCGGCCCCAGTCGGCCTGTGCATCGTCCCAGTCGACCACGGCCACTTCGGCGCCGGCGCGCTGCAGCGCCTTGACCAGCGGCGGCAGGTCTTCGTCGAGATCGCGCGCGGCGCGGGCGGTGACCAGGGCGATATGCGGTGCGGACATGGCGGACTCCTTGCGCGTTGTGCGACCGCAGAGTCTAGCGCGACGTGGATGCTCTCCCGGGTTGGCACCGGCGAGTCCAGGTCAGGTGGCCCGGACTCGAGCAACTGCGCTGCCGCATCATTCCTTGCCTTGCGCGACACCAGCACCAGCGCTCCATGCGACAGAGCTCATCCAGCCAGTCCGTGCCCGCGCTGTACTGCACAGACCGACACACGAGTGCGCTGCTGGTGCAGTGCGCAAGCGGAGCGCCGGTGGCATCGCCAATATGGGCGAAGGTTCGAAGCTTGCGCTCAGGGGAGTCCAAGGATGGCCTGTTCCTCTCGCATTTGAATCTTGCCCTCGTCCTCCGGCGCGGAAGCGGGTTGAGACGGACAGTTCTGCAGCGCGCCAGCGTCATTGAACTTGATTTCGCCGCCATCGCGCGGGGTGGCGGAGGAAAACACCGGCAACGGAACGCTGTCCACATCGGGTCCGTCGCCTGCACCTGCGGAAGTGCTCCAGTAGATAGGTTGTGCAATGTCGCCCCAGAGCAGGCCGCGGCGTTTTTGTATCGGGTCGAAGCACCACGTATCCACGCCGGTTGGCGGCGGGCTTACGAAGCAGTTTTCGTAGGGTGTTGCGAGCACAGAAGGGGCTACGATTTCCTTGCTTGCCTGGCGATATTGTCCGCGCGTGAAAGACGAACGGAGCGAGGCGTGCGGCGACGTCTGCATCACAGGAACGGCGCGTATGGGGAATCGCTGGGTGGCGTTGTCCGGTCGGCCGACAATCAAGGCGAGCCGCAGATGGCCTGGCTGGGGTGGGATGCCCAACGCAACGGCGCCGCTGGCACCGGCAAAGCGGAACAGTAATTTCGAAGGAGAGCCCGCGCACGCATAAAATGAGTACACATTGCGCAACGGGTACGTCGCGAACTGCGGCATATAGTTCGTGCCATTCCAGAAATAGTCGGTGTTGTTCCAGAAGGAAACGAACGTCGGTTCGCTGACGTCGTACGTGCCCAGCGCGATGCCATCCGCTTCGGAACCTCTGAACAAGTCCTTGTGCTGAAATAGCGTCAACCCGCCATCAGGAACCGGTCGATGTCGCAGATGAGCTTCGGTGATTCGGAGTACGCGAGCAAGCGCAAGCGGACGCGCCGTGAGACGTTCCTGGCGGAGATGGAGCAGATCATTCCGTGGACGATTCTGCTGAACCTGATTGAGCCGGTGTATCCGAAGGCGGGTAACGGTCGGCCGCCGTATCCACTGAAGGCGATGCTGAAGGTTCATCTGATGCAGAACTGGTTCGGGCTGAGCGATCCGGCGATGGAAGAAGCGCTGTACGAGATCGCATCGATGCGCCAGTTCGCTGGTTTTTCGCTGACCAAGCCGATTCCGGACGAGACGACGATTCTGAACTTCCGTCGGTTACTGGAGACGTTCGAGCTGGCGCCGGAGATTCTGGCGCGGGTGAACGGGTATCTGTCGCGGAAAGGTCTGCTGCTCAAGCGGGGAACGATCGTGGATGCAACGATCATCTCGGCGCCGAGTTCGACCAAGAATGCCGAGGGAGAGCGTGATCCGGAGATGCATCAGACGAAGAAAGGCGAGCAGTGGTATTTCGGCATGAAGGCGCACATCGGTGTTGATGTAGATTCAGGCCTGGTGCACACGGTAACGACGACGGCGGCCAACGAGGCAGACGTCACTGAAGCGGAATACCTGCTACACGGCAAGGAGCAGGTGGTGTACGCGGATGCGGGCTATAGCGGTGCGGACAAGAGCGCTGCGCGCAAAGGTCTGGAGTGGAAGATTGCGCGCAAGCGCGGCAGCGTGAAGGCCATGCCGGAAGGGCGAGAGAAGCTGGTGATCGAGCAAGCGGAGAAGCAGAAGGCCAGCATCCGAGCGATGGGTGAGCATCCATTCCGTGTGGTGAAGCGCCAGTTCGGCTACGTGATGGTTCGCTTCAAGGGATTGGCGAAGAACACAGCGCAGGTCGTAACACTGTTCGCGCTATCGAATCTGTGGATGGCGAGAAAGCGATTGTTGGCGATGACGGGGAAGTTGCGTCCGCAGGTCGCTTGTTGAGGGCGAAAGGCCGCAAATTGCGGCCTTCGCGCTGCGATTCTTCCGAATTCGTGGTCAATTCCAGCGCGCACGGCGCGAAATAGCACTTTTGGCGCGTGGCGCTGACTTGTTCAGACCTTCCCTAAGCCCAACAGTGTCCATAGTGAGATCCGGTTCACTGTGAATTCCTTAGTCGGCAAACCAGCGTCAATGCATCGACGCAACGCCCATTGCACGAGCAATGGCCAAAAGCACGGCGACGAGCACGACGGCCCAAGGGAGCGTCAGCAGCCACCAGGGATTGTTCTGCCGAATCATCAGCGCTAGACCGCCGCCTACCGACAGTACCAACGACCCAATGTAGGCGTAGCCGTAAAGCGCGCCGACGCTCGGCGGATTGAAGGCGGACGGCGTTACGAAAGCGAAGACAACGACAGCGGTTGCCACAACATTCGCGGCAAGGACCATAGGCCCAAGCCAGCCGCCCAGGCCGCGTGGGCGAGCGCTTGCGGCCAAGCGGTCGGTGGGAGGGATGGGGGGGGCTTCGCGAAGCGGTGAGTTCATAGTTGCTTTCTCACATCGCATCGATGCGCCAGACGCCGGTGGCATCCCGCGTGAAGTGAATAGGATAGCCGCGCAACTTGCCGGAAACTTCGCGGACTGCCACCACGTCCGCTCCATCGAGTCCGAGGGTGCCATCGGCAAGTGTGCCAAGACCTGCGCCGGCAATGGGCATTTTCGCTCCCATCGCCGTGAAAAATGCCAGGAGTTTGGGGTGGAGCCCGCCGGTAACCGATCGCACGGCTCCGGCAGCGTCCTGCGCGACCAGCCTGGCTTTCAGGTTGGCATATACGGAGCAGACGTTCGTTCTTTGCTCTGCCAAGTCAACAGCGATGACCTTGCGGCTCACGATGCGATGGCTGTTGTCCGACAGCGTGATGTCGGCTGTTGCCGTATATACGCCTGGGCCTGCGTACATGGTCAGCGGGATGGGGCTTGAACCGTTGTAGTCGGGGGTTCTATCGGTGGAATAATCTATGATTATATTTTGTGCAGTCAACTCTAGGCCCGGGCGTAGGCGAATGGCAAAACCTACAGGTAGTGGCGCGAAGCCTGCATCCGCGTCGGCTTCCAACGTAGCGTCCGGTTCGATGCTGGATACACTGATCGTCGTACTGGCGGTTGCTGAAAGTCCATCGGGAGTCGTGGCCACCGCGGAAAGTTGGCTTGTTGTTGCGTCGAGCGTCAGCGTACGCGTCAGGAACGTGCCGTTGTAGACGTAGGCGCGTTCGCCATTCACGGCTACGCCGACGTTAGGCTGTCCGGAGATTGTGCCGCTGATTTGAACGTGCCGTCCGGTCAAGCTGCCGCCAGTAGGAGAGGTGATGCTGATAGTTGGGGCAATACCGCTCGCTGGCGCACCGACGTTACCGTAGGCAGGCCCCAAGCCGGTGCTGGTCGGACTGTTGAATCCATCCACAAAGATGACGTCGTAGACCGCGTTCTGAAGCCCGCAAATTTCCGCTCTCGTATCCTGAGGTATCCAAAAAATCAGGAAGCTAGCGGTCGCGGCTAAGAAAATGTAGAAAGGGTTGAAAAACTGTGCGATGACTTATGTGCGTGATTTCAAGCACAACGGCGGAATGCTGGAGGGAAGAGGGCACATCGTTTGGACTCTGAATACTGTCGCATGAAGCGTGGGCAGACCGGCGTAAATCCAATTGAGCCGATGCTATCACGGAATTTTCGGAGCTATGCGTACGTTTCGGTATTGATGAATTTTCCATTTGAAGTTGTCGAGCGGATCGTTGCAACAACAATCTGTAAAAAAAACCGGCGCGAGGCCGGTTTCTTTTTGTGCGTTTCCAATCCTAGCTATTCCTTGCGCAATACCAGCACCGGCGAAGTACGCGCAATGCGCCGCGTACCGAGCCAGCCGGCGAAGGTGACCAAGGCCACCGCCGCGACTACGCCGATGGCGAACGACAGCAGCGGCGGATGCCAGGCGATGCGGAAAACGCCGCGGCCCAGCGACAGGCCTGCGCTGATTGCACCGAGGGCCGCGATCAGGCCGGCGATCAGGCCGAGCAGGGCAAATTCGCCGAGTACCGTGGACAGCAGCTGTCCACGCTTTGCGCCCAGCGTGCGCAGCAGCGCGGTCTCGAAGCGGCGCTCCTCCGCACTCACGTTCAGGGCGGCAATCAGCACCAGCAGGCCGGCCAGCAGGCTGAAGCCGAGTACTGCCATCACGGCGCTGCTGACGCGATCGATGATGTCGCGCACGCGGTCGAGAATCGCGTTGATGTCGATCATCGACAAATTGGGAAATTGCCGCGAAATACTGCGCAGTTCCACCGTTCGTTCCGCCGGCAGCCAATAGCTTGCGATCAGGCTGTGCGGCAGTTCGGCTGCAGTGGCCGGATCGAGCAGGACGAAGAAATTCACCCGGAACGAGGTCCAGTCGACCTGGCGGATGCTGCTGATCTGTGCATCGATGCGGCGGTCGCCGATGGTGAAACTCAGCGTGTCGCCGAGTTTCAGACCAAGCATGTCGATCCACATCTGCTCTACCGAAATCTGCGGCGCGGTGGCCTTGCCGTCGAACCAGGCGCCGCCCTTGAGCACATTGGATTCGGGCAGGGCAGGGCTCCAGGACAGTCGCGTCTCGCCGTTGATCCAGCCGGCGGCGCGGCGGTCTTCGTAGTCTTCCGCACGCGGAGCCTTGCCGTTGATGGCGACGAGTTTGCCGACGGCCAGCGGCAACACATTCAAATTTTTCGCGCCGAGGTTTTGCAATTGCGTTTCCACGCTGGTGCGCTGTTCGGTCTGCAGATTGAGCAGGAAATGGTTCGGCGTCTGCGGCGGCAGGTCGGCGCGCCAGGCGGCGAGCAGGCCGGGGCCGACGACGGCGAGCAGCAGCAGTGCGGTAAAGCTCAATGCCAGTGCCGTGGCCTGGATCAGGCTCAGGCCGCGGCGACGGGCCAGATTGGCCAGGCCAAAACGCAAGGCCCCCGGCAGGCTGCGGCCCAGGCGGCGCAGCAGCACGATCAGCAGCAGGCCGGCGCAGACCGTGGCCGCGGTAACGCCGAGCAGGCTGCCGGCCAGTGCCGACGCAATGGTGCTATTTCCACTTTGCGTCATGATCAGGCCGAACGCGACCGCAGGCGGCAGCAGGTACAGCAGGTCGAAACGGCGCGGACGCAGGCCGACCGCGCGCTGGAATACACGCATCGGCGGCACGTCGCGCAGGCGCGCCAGCGGCGGCAGGGCGAAGCCGACCAGCACGGCCAGGCCAACCGCGATCGCCGCGAGTGCCGGCAGCAGGCTGGTTGCCGGCGCCGCGGCGGGCAGCAGGTTGCCGGCGTAGTTCAGCACGATCTGCTGCAGTAGCAGGCCGATGCCGGCGCCGGTCAGGCAGGCGGGCAGGCCGAGCATCAGCACGGTCAGGCTCAGGCTGGCGAGTACGCGGTGCTTGCCCAGGCCAAGCGCGCGCAGCAGGGCGACCTCGTCGATCTTGCGTCGCGCATAACGCTGCGCCGCGAGGGCGACGGCGATGCCGGACAGCAGGGCCGACAGCAATGCGGCCAGGCGCAGGAAGGATTCGCCGCGCTCGAATGCGGTGCGCAGGTTCTGCTGTGCCTCGGCCACGGTGACGAGTTGCGCGCCGTCTTTCAGGTTTGCCTTGGCGAAAGCCTGGAATTGCGCCAGCGCGGCCGCATCGCCAGCCAGCATCAGCTTGTGCCGCGCGCGGCTGCCGACGCCGAGCAGGCCGCTGGACTGGGCATCGTCCAGCGCCACGATCAGCCGCGGCGCCAGCGAAAACATCTGCCCGCCGTCGGGCTGGCGCAGGATTTCGCCGGCGATGGTCAACGGCTTGCCGGCGAGTTCCAGCGAGTCGCCGAGCTTGAGGCCCAGCGCATTGATCAGCAGTCCGTCCGCGTAGGCCTGGCCGGGGCCGGGTGCGTTGACGTCGCGCTCGCTGCCGTCGCTGCCGCGGATGCGCAGCACGCCGCGCAGCGGATAGCTCGCATCGGTGGCGCTGACCTGGGCCAGCTGGCTCTTGCCGTCGGCAAACACCACGCTGGGAAATTCGGCGCTGCGGTTCTGCTGCAGATTCAGGCGTTGTGCTTCGGCGGAAAACTCCGGCGCAATCTCGCGCCGCGCCGATACGCCGAGATCGCCGCCGATCAGTTCGGCCGCACTCGCCACGATGGCACGTTCCACCCGCTGGCCCAGCGTGGCCACGGCGGTGAGCGCGGCCACGGCCAGCACCAGCGCCGCAGCCAGCGTGCGCAATTCGCCATGGCGGAATTCGCGCCGCAGCGCGCGCGCGGCAAAGCGGAAGATATTCATGCGGCCTCGTCCACGCGGCGACCGCCGTCCAGGCGCACCACATGGCGGCAGCGCTGGGCCAGATTCAGATCGTGGGTGACCAGGATGAGCGTAGTGCCGCGCGCCTGGTTGAGATCGAACAGCAGATCCGAAACCGCGCGGCCGGTGCGCGCATCCAGGTTGCCGGTCGGCTCGTCGGCGAACAGCAGCCGCGGCGAATGCACGAAGGCGCGCGCAATCGCCACGCGCTGCTGCTCGCCGCCGGACAACTGGTGCGGATAGTGGTGCAGGCGTTTTTCCAGGCCTACCGAAGCGAGTGCCTGCTGCGCTGCGCTGCGTGCATCACCGCCGCTGTCTTCCAGCTCCAGCGGCAGCATCACGTTTTCCTCGGCGGTCAGTGCCGGCAGCAGGTGGAAGCTCTGGAACACGAAACCGATGCGGCGGCGGCGCAGGGCCGCACGCGCTTCTTCGTCGAGCCGGTTCAGATGACTGCCGTCAAGCACGATGTCGCCGCTGTCGGGGTTGTCCAGGCCGGCGAGCAGCCCCAGTAACGTGGTCTTGCCCGAGCCCGACGCGCCGACGATGGCCAGCGTCTCGCCGGTGGGAACCGTAAGGCTGACTGAATCGAGAATCTGCAAATGGCCGTCGGGGCCGGCTACGGCTTTGCTAACATCGCTGGCACTCAATATCACATCGGCGGACTGCGGCATGCGTCGTTTCCTGATTTTGGTTTTATTGCTTGTTCCACTTTTCTGTTTCGCTGCACCGGCCGCGAAAACCGGCACGGTGCTGGTGCTGGGCGATTCGCTCTCCGCCGCCCACGGCATTGCCGCGGACGCCGGCTGGGTCACCTTGCTGCAGCAGCGCCTGGCCAGGCAGACGCCGACGCGTGCGGTGGTGAACGCCTCCATCAGCGGCGAGACCAGCGCTGGCGGCCTGGCCCGCCTGCCCCGGCTGCTGGCCGAACACAAGCCTGCCCTGGTGCTGCTGGAGCTTGGTGCCAACGACGGCCTGCGTGGCCTGCCCTTGAGCGAACTGCGCGCCAACCTGGTGCAGCTGTTGCAGCACGTCCGCGCCGCCAAGGCGCAGGCCGTGCTGCTGGGTATCGAACTGCCGGTGAACTACGGACCGCAGTACCGCGACGGCCTGCGTCAGCTGTATCGGGACGTGGCGGTTGAATTCAATGTGCCGCTGGTCCCGTTCCTGCTCGAGGGCGTGGCGCTGGACCCGAACCTGATGCAGGACGACGGCCTGCACCCGACGGCGGCCGCCCAGCCCAAGCTGCTGGAGACGGTGTGGACGGTACTTGCCGCGCAGTTGTAGCAGGTTTGTTTTAGGGCGGAATTAGCCCGCGCGACAGCAGGCGCCAGACGCTGCGGCAGGCCGCGTCAGGGGCCGCCGGCAGGTCTGCAATCCGCTGCGACACTGTTCACGCCGCCATCACCGGAGCGCCGCCACTCTTCACAAATGTGAAGACCCACTTGGCCGCCTGGGAGGCACGATGAAGCAGCGCGAGGAACCGGCAGGACTGATCCTGCTGATCGAAGACAATCGCGGCATCGCCGAGATGGTCGGCGAGTACCTGGAGCGCCGCGGCTACGGCATCGACTACGCCACGGACGGGCTGACCGGCCTGCGCCTGGCCACCAACAACAGCTACGACGTGATCGTGCTCGATCTGATGCTGCCTGGCATGGACGGCATCGACCTGTGCCGCCGCCTGCGCAACGAAGCGAAGAAATCCACGCCGGTACTGATGCTGACCGCGCGCGACACACTGGACGACAAGCTGGTCGGGCTGGATGCGGGCGCCGACGACTATCTGGTCAAGCCATTCGAGATCCGCGAACTGGAAGCGCGCGTGCGTGCGCTGATCCGGCGCGACCGCCGCCTGGTCAGCGCCGAAGTGCTGAAAGTATCCGACCTGGTACTGGACACCGCCACCCTGCGCCTGACGCGGGCTGGCCAGGAACTGGTCGTCTCGCCGATCGGTATCAAGCTGCTGACCATCCTGATGCGCGAATCGCCACGCGTGGTCAGCCGGCGCGACATCGAGCGCGAGATCTGGGGCGACACCTTGCCCGATTCCGATACCTTGCGCTCGCACCTGTACAACCTGCGCAAGATCATCGACAAGCCGTTCCAGCAGCAGCTGCTGCATACCATCCACAGCGCGGGCTATCGCCTGGCCGATCTCGATGCGGAGCTGGCCGCAAGCAGCCAGGCCTGATCGATGCGGCGGCCGGCTGGCATTCGACGCAAGATCTGGGTCGTCTTCGTACTGCAACTGGCGGCGATCAGTTTCGCTACCGTGGTCGGCGTCTACGGCGCCGCCACGATACTGGAAGACCTGCTGATCAAGCAGGCGCTGAAAGACGAGGCGCAGCACTATTTCCGCCGCTTGCAGGAGCGGCCGGCGGCGGAGCTGCCGAATACCTACAACCTGCGCGGCTACCTGATCGCCGACGAGGCGCAGCGCCCGGGCCTGCCCGAGGAACTGCGCCCGCTGGGCGCGGGCTACCACCATGTGCGCGGCGGCGGCCGCAACGAACTGGTGTACGTGAGCCAGGCCGAGCAGGGCTGGCTGTTCCTGGTGTTCAGTCAGGAACAAGTGCACAAATTGGCATTCCTGTTCGGCTTCGTGCCGCTGACGGTGGTGCTGCTGATCATCTATCTCACCACCTGGCTGACCTATCGCGCCTCGCGCAAGGCCCTGTCGCCGGTAGTGGCGCTGGCCAGCGTAGTCCGCGACTGGGACCCCAAGCAGCCCGACCTGGCCGCGCTCGACCTGGACAACCTGCCCGGCGATGTCGACCACGATGTGGAAGTGCTGTCGCGCGCCTTGCACAGCTTCGCCACGCGCATCGACGAATTCGTCGAGCGCGAGCGCAATTTCACCCGCGATGCCAGCCACGAATTGCGCAGCCCGCTGACTGTGATCAAGCTTGCCGCCGACGTGCTCGACGACGAGGAGCAGCTGACCGCCTTCGCGCGCCGTTCCGTGCGCCGTATCCGTGCGGCCACGCGCGACATGGAAGCGCTGATCGAAGCCTTCCTGATCCTGGCGCGGGAATCCGATACCGGCCTGCCGGAAGAAGATTTCCTGATCGGTGAACTGGTGGCTGACGAAATGGAACAGGTGCGGCCGCTGCTGGAAAACAAGCCGGTGCACCTGGTCCTGCAGCGCGACGGCGATTTCTGCCTGCACGCGTCGCCGCGCGTATTGTCGGTGGTGGTGGGGAACCTGTTGCGCAACGCCTGCCACTACACCGAACACGGCCGCGTCGTCGTCACCATCGGCAAGGATTTCGTGCGCGTCGAAGACACGGGCGTAGGCATGAGCGACGACGAACTCGCCCACGTCTTCCAGCCGTTCTACCGCGCCGAGCGCAGCCAGCGCGGCGGCCATGGCGTAGGTCTGACCATCGTCAAGCGCCTGTCCGACCGCTTTGCCTGGCCGCTGCAGATCCAGAGCGTACTGGGCCAGGGCACGGTTGCGACGGTGCAGTTCCCCGCCGCGATATCGCCTGGCGATGGCGATTCGCCTTGCGATCCGGTGCAGGGTTGAGTCTCGCCGCTCGGCAGCGCGATGTGGGCCGATAGGGCGCCGATGCCGATGAGCACAGCGAATTGCGCCGCGTAATGCGTGCGACGGAGGCCGGCTGCGATGCCTGGCGGTGCAATTCGCGTTGCTCATCGAACCCTGCGGGTAACCGCGCTGCGCTGTGGCAGGGCGCTGACGAGCGCAGCGAATTGCGCCGCCAGCCAGTGGGACGAAGGAATTTCGCCTGCCTCGCGGTGCTGGCGCTCGCGGTGAACGCACTCTGAAAAAGTGCGCCGCTAGTCCTCGACCAGGCCTGTTTCCACCGCCCGCGCCGGGTTGGCGAAGATCGCCATCGCCGTGCGCATGCGCTTGAAGCCGAGTTTCAGATAGAAGCCTTCCTTGCCCGGATTCGCATACAGAATGATCTTGCGATGTCCGGCGGAAAGATCGCGCAGCCGCGTAACGATGTCGCGGCCCAGGCCTGTGCCCTGGTATTGCGGATGTACGGCGACGTCGCAGATATACGAACAATCGACGCCGTCGGCCAGTGCCCGCCCGACCCCGGCCAGTATGCCGTCGGCGTAGACGAAGCAGGTATAGCGGCTGTTGCCGAAGGACGTTCGCAGGTCGGCGGGTTTCTTCTCGCCCAAGGGGGCGATGCGATAGAGATTGGACAGTTCGTCCCAGTCGACGCTGTCGCTATCGAGTTTCCATTCCATCGTTGTCACCTCAATACGTCGTTTGGGGTAAGCCGCCAGGCGCACCCCAACATCGAGGAGTTCCCGCAACAAAAGCCTGTGCCGGAGGAACGCTTTGCTTGTGTTCCGGCGACGGGCCTTCCTTCGGCATGGGCTGTTTGATGGTGATATACCCCGGTGTTGGGCGCACCTGCGGCTTGTCCCAACCTACGATTTCTCTTTTTCTTCATTTTTCCAGGCGGTAATTCAGCCCTGCGCGGTTTTCCGTCGTCGCGTTCTGCGCTTCCAGCTCCCACATGCGCGACAGCTTGTAGCGCAGGGTGATGACTTCGCCGGGAGTGAAGATGCCGACGCCGTAGCTCAGGTACAGTTTGGGAGAAAGATACTTGCCCACGGTAAGAGCAGCACCGCCCAGGGCCGCGTTGTCGCTGACGCCGGCATCGACGCCCAGGCGCGCGCCTATGCCCTTGGCGAGCAGGTCGCCGGTGGCGGAACCCAGCGCCTGTGCGGCCGCGCCGACCAGGTCGCCTTCGCCGCTCTTCAGTGCCGACAGCGGCCGTCCGGTGATCAGGTAGGAAAGTGCTTCGGACTGTTCCATCGCCGGCTCGGAGAACACCGTCAGTACCGGCACCTGGGCCGTGCCCTGTACGCGCAGGCCGGCGGTGACTTCCTTGAGTTCGCGCACGGCCTTGAGGTCGAGGCCGGGGTTGTCGATTGCGGTACCGGCGAACAGCAGGCGGCCGGTCTGGATTTTCAGATCCTGGCCGTAGGCCTTGTAGGTGCCGCCGACGCGGATTTCGCCGCGGCCTATGGTCTGGCGGCCAGGGCGCTCGACCACGACCAGCTGGCCCTTGAGGTCGCCGTCGAGGCCGAAGCCCTTGAGCTTGACGTCGTCGCCCAGGCGCAAGGTGATGTCGGCGGTCACGGGCAGGGCGTCCTTGCTGTCGACCTTGTCCGCGTCGACGATGATCACGTCGGGCGAGGTCTTGGCCGCACCGCCGCCGGGCAGCTTGGTCAGGTCGATGTCGGCCTTGGGCATGCCGACTTCGCCACTGGCGTAGAGGCCTTGTGCATTGCGCTTGACGCTGAGCTTGGGCGCGACGATGACGTGGGCGGCGGGAATGTCGGCGGCGAGGAAATCCTGGCCTTCGATGTTCACTTCCAGCGGTGCGTCGTCGGCCAGGCCGCCGTTGCCGGATACGTTCAGGCGGCCCTTGCCCGAGCTGACGCCGCCGCTGACGACGATGCGCCCGGCGCCGTCGATGTCGACGCCGACCTTGCCGTCGACCAGCTTGAGTCCGGCCTCGGGGATTTCCGCGGCGAAGCCGTCCAATCCGACTGTGCCGCTGAGCGCGGGTTTGGCGACGGTGCCGGAGAGGTTGATGCGGCCGTCGACGCGGCCCTTCACATTCACCACTTCGGCCGACAACAATTCCACAAAGGAAATGCTCCCCAGGGCGATCTGGATCTGCCCCGACAGGGCCTGCTCGGCACCGTCGACGGCGATGTTGCCGTCGATGCGGCCGTTGTCGGACAGCTGCGCCTGCAGCGTGATGCGCTGCTGCTGCGGCGCGAGCGTGGCGCTGAGGCTGAGGTTGTCGTATTGCAGCAGCGCTTGCTCGGGCCGGTCCGGATAGGCGATGCGGCCCTGCGCCGAGGCTATGCGCGCGCTGCCGTTGAGTTCGCCCTTGGCACTGCGGCGCACATCGCCTTCGCCGTTGATCTCGCCGTCGAGGCGGAAGGTGGCGTCGGGCGAGGCGAGGGCCGCCAGCATGGCCAGCGGCAGGCGTTCGATGCGATAGCTGCCCTGGGCGCTGCCGTCGGCCGCCTGGTTGCCGGCGACGCAGAGCTTGGGGCCGTTGGCGACCAGGCACAGGTCGCCCAGCTTGGCCACGCCGGCCTGCCAGGACAGGCTGGCCGGCGCGTCGAGATTCCACTCGGGCTGGTCTTTCAGGGCCAGCTTGAGCTGGTTCAGCGTGCCGCTCCAGTTTTCGCCGGCCAGCGCGCCGCGCAACTGCAACTGCGCCGACAGCGCATCGCCGCGGGCGTTGAGCACGAGTTCGTGCGCGCTGCGGTCGCCCTTGCCGTCGAGGCTGACGCGGTCGAATTGCTGTCCGCCGGCGGTCACGCCGGTGGCGAGCAGTTCGAGGTTGCCGCGCGGCGCGCCGATGTCGGCGACATCGACATTCACTTCCAGCGAGGTGGCGCGATTCTGCTCAAGCACCAGGTTCTGGCCGTTGAGATTGCCGCTCAGGCCCAAGGCCGGCCATTTGCCCTTGAGCTGGAACTGGCCGCGCACGCGGCCCTGTGCCTGGGGCAGCACGTCGGCGAGCGAGGCGATGCTGAAGCCGATCTGCGCGTCGGTGGTGTTCTTGCCGCCACGGCCCTGGATGGCGAGGTTGCTCTGGCCCGAGGCCAATGCCAGGGTGCCGTCGACGACGAACTCCGGTGCGATCTTCAGATCGGCGGTGCCGCTGACCGGGCGCTGGCGCAGGCTGCCATCGAGCTTGTCCAGCTTGAGCGTGGCACTGATGCCTTTTTCTTCGCTGCGGCCTTCGCTGGCCAGCGTGAAGTTCAGCGCGCCGGGCCATTCCGGCGCAAATGCCCCGGGATCGAGCTGGCTGGCCTGTACGTCGAGTTTCCAGCCGAGTACCGGCTTGAGCAGCACGTCGCCGCTGGCCAGCAGGAAGCCGGCCTTCGCCTGCTGTTTTTGCTCGATGCGCACTTCGCGCAGGTGGACGATATCGCTGCTGCCGTTGACGGCGAGCGCGATGTCCATGGGCTTGCCGGGCTGGCCCAGCTGCAGCTGGCCCTTGACGGTGTACTTTTCCGCATTGCCGGCAAAGTCCACCTGGCCCTGGCTGGCCAGTTCCTGGCCGGCGAGTTCCGCCGGCAGCAGTACGTCGGTCCAGCCGAGCTTCAGGTCCGCACTGCCGGCCTGCTCGCCCAGTGGTACCTGCCCGCTGAGTTTCAGTTCGCCGCGCACATCGCTGGCGCGCAGCGCCAGCGATTCGATGGTCAGCTGAGTCGCATCCAGGGTGTAGACGGCAGGGCCGACCAGCACACGGCGCTGGTCGATATCGACGGTGCCGCCGAATTCGCCGCGTTTGGTGCTGAATTTGCCGGCGATATCCAGCGCCAGCGATTTCAGCGTGCTGTCCTTGAGCAGCAATTTCGGATCGAACGCCGGCGCCTGCACGCGCACGTCCCAGTCGCGCTGGTCCAGTGCAATGCCGCCGCCGGCACTGGCTGCGCTGGCGGTGAGCACGATGGGTTGCGCCAGCGCGACCGAGAGCCTGGGCGAATTGCCGTCGTTGCCGAAATCCAGGGTGCCAGCGTAATCGGTGCCGTCGAGCTGCCAGCGGAAGCGGCCCTTGGCATTGCCGCGGTAGTCGCTGAAGGACTGCAGGTCGGCGTCGAGATCGACTTCGCCCTGTTTTGCACGCAGGGCGAGCTGCTTGACGACAAGTCCGCTGGAACCCCACCAGGCGTTGGCGGAGAAACTGTCGGCATCGAAGACGGGCTGGCTGTCGTGGCTGACGGCAATGCGTTCCAGCAGCACGCGGTCGACGCGGATGTCCAGCGGTGGCTGCAGGCTGAATGGTTCGTTCGAAGCGGGCTGCGGCGGCTGCGTGGCCGTGGCTACGACGATGTCGCTGGCTTCGAGGTTTTCCACATGGGCGGTTTTCGACAGCAGAGCAAGAATGGCCACGTCCAGCGTGACCTTGCCGACCTGCGCGTCGACGCCGGCGTCGCGCCAGCGCACCTGGTGCAGTACCAGCGGTCCGGCCAGCTTGCCTTCGCTGGAACCGATGCTGAGCTTGCCCGCCGTGGCGCCCAGCGCCCGGTCCAGTGCGAAACGGGCGCCTGATTCGGTCTGCAGCAGCCAGAGCAGGCCCAGTGCCAGCACCAGCAGCAGGGCGGCAACGGCGCCGATGATCCATTTCAGCCAGCGCTTCACAGGTCAGGTCCTATGACGAGGTGGATCTGCACGCCGTCCTTGGGCTCGCGCAGCGGTACGCCCAGGTCGAAGCGCAGCATGCCTACCGGCGAACGCCAGCGCAGGCCTATGCCGGTGCCTATCTTGGGATGGAACTTGGTGCCGGAAAACGCGTCGCCAGCGTCCACAAAGGTGGCTATGCCCCATTTGCTGCGAAAGTAATATTCGTACTCGGCGCTCGCCGCGATCAGGTGCTTGCCGCCGATCACGACGGGGGCCTTGGTCGGATCGACGATCCGTTCCGGCCCGACCGTCTGGTAGGCATAGCCGCGGATGGAGCGGTCGCCGCCGGCGAAGAAGCGCAGGTCCGGCGGCAGCACGTCGAATTTGTCCACCCAACTGGTGCCGACGCTGCCGCGCAGGATCAGGCGCTGGCGCGGCTGCAGGGCGCGTATCCATTTCACGTCGCCGCGCAGCTGCACGAAGTTGGTATCCGACAGCACGCCTTCGGCGGCGGCGCGGGCGAGCAGGCTGAGCGAGTAGCCGCGGCGAACGAACAGCGGGTCGTCGGCGCGCTTGCGCGTGAGCGCGGCTTCCGGATAGAGGATGGTGGAGTTGCCGCGGAAAGCCACTTCCTTGCGGTCGCCGATCTCGAAATCGCCGGTCTGGAAATGCAGGCCGAGGTTGCGCGTGAAGCCCATCCACTGGCGCGTTTCGCTGGCCACCAGGGTGGTGATTTTTGAGCGCGTGGTCTTGGTGTTCTCGTCGCGGTAGTTGATGCCGTAGTTGAGGCTGCGGTTGTCCGGGCCGGGCAGCGGTATCTGGTACAGGGCCGAGGCGGTCTTCAGGCGCTGGGCGACGATGACTTCGCTCTTGAGCTTGTGGCCGCGCCGGTTCATCCAGCGCCGGTCCAGCCCGCCGCGTACGCCGAAGCCGGTATCGGTGCCGACGAAGATGCCGCCGGTATAGATGCTGCGCTTGGCCGGTGCCAGGGTGACCTTGATCGGCACCACGCCGTCGGCGGCGTTCTCGATGTCGGGGTTGACGTCGACGATGGAGAAATAGTCGGCGTCGTTGAGGCGCTGCTGCAGCGCCAGCAACTGGTCTTGTGTATAGAAATCGCCTTCGTTCCAGGGCTGGTAGCGCAGCAGGAATTCGACGGGAAACTGCGCGCCTTCGTAACTGGTCTTGCCGATGCGGTAGCGCTGGCCGGGTTCCCAGGCCAGGCTGATGGCTGCCTTGTGGTCGCTGCGGCTGACTTCGACGCGGTGCGTCTTGAGCTTGGCATCGAGGAAGCCGTCGGCGAACAGGGCAGCCTGGATCACCGCCTTGCCGCGCTCGTAGGCGGCGTGGTTCATGGGCTGGCCAAGCTTGGGCTCGAACGCGCGCAGTGCGCTGCGTACGGATTTGAGCTGGCGTGCCTCGCCGTCGAGTTTCAGATCCAGCGTGGTGACGCTGACGGGGTCGCCGGTGGTGACGTTGATGGTCGCGGTCCAGCCCTGCGGTGTCTCCTTCAGATCGCCGCTGACTTTGGCGTCGTAGTAGCCGTAAGGCTCCAGCGCCGCGGCGATCTGCGCCGGAGCACGCTCGTACAGGCGGCGTGCCTGCGCGGCGCTGACTTCGCGGCCGGCGTACTGGTTCAGATCCAGTCCGGCCAATGCGGCCAGCTTGAGTTCGCCGTCGATGCCGCCGACGGTGGTGGTGATGGTGGCGGCACTCGCGCCGGTACCGCACAACAGCAGCAGCCAGGCCGTACGCGCAGCGATGTGCGCAATGGCGGCCGCGGGCCGGCTGGCGGCTGGCGTGCTCAGGGGCGCGCCGGGCAGCGAGGTCGGGTAGTCCTTCTCGGGCATGCTTCCGATCCGTGCAAACGAGTCGATCTTATAGCAGGGTCGGTGTTTGGCCGGCACCCGCTGCGCCGCAGGCAGTGAGGCAAATCACTGTTCTTTGGCGAAATGTTGCATTGTGGGCGGCGATGCCGGCGGAGCGCGCGAACGTCAGGCGGCGGCGTGCTGGATCGCATACAGCAGTACGGGTTCGGCGTGACCGGGCATCACGACCTGGCGTTCGAACACCAGGCCGAGCTTGCTCAGCACGCGTGCCGAGCCAAGGTTGGCGGGCACGACCATGCCGACGATACGCGTGAGCCGCAGGTGGGCGAAGCCGTGGCCGATGACGGCATGACCGGCTTCGGTGGCATAGCCGCGGCCCCAGCAATCGGGCAGGAAGCGATAGCCGATATCGATCTCGCCGCCCAGGTCGGGAACGACTTTCAAGCCGCACCAGCCGACCAGGCGACCGCTGTCGCGCTCAATCACGCCAAGGCGGCCGTGGCCATGCCGGCAATAGTCGGCGAGAGGCTTGTCGCGCAGCAGTGCACGGACTTCATCGAGCGAAGTACGCACCGGTTCGCCGACATGGCGCAGGATGTCCGCATCGCTGACCAGCGGCCAGTACGCTGGTGCGTCGTCTAGCGTCAACGGCCGCAGCAGCAATCGCTGCGTGCGCAGGCTGTCGATCTCGCCGGGAGTCTGCAGAACCTCGAACATGCCGCGTCATTGCCGTCGGGTGGAAGGAGCAGGACGCCCATTCCACCCGATTGTATGCAGCGAATCCAGAGCGCCGAACGGTGCTAGAAGGAAACCAGTCGCGGGAACAGGCCGATCAGTCCGACCACGATGAGATAGATCGCCACGACGTAGTTGAGCAGGCGGGGCTGGATCAGGATCAGGATGCCAGCGATCAGGGCGAGTAGCGCGGAAACATTCACGACCATTGCAGACACTCCGTTGTTGGGCCAGATGCGGCCTGAAGTGTAGCGGGCGGGCGTGTAGGTGCCGTGTTCGCCGCGGCCAACCGGCGGCCGCGGCGAAGACCCTGTCAGGCCAGGTTCAAGGCCGCGGCCAGGCGTGCGCCGTAGTCCGCGTCGGCCTGGGCGAAATGCGCTACCGCGCGACGCTGGATGGCTGCATCGACACCGGCGATATGCCGCGCGATGTTGCCGATCAGTGCCTGCTTCTGCGTTTCGTCCATCAGCCGGTACAGCGCACCGGGCTGGCTGTAGTAGTCGCTGTCTTCGCGATGGTCGTAGCGCGCGACAGTGCCGCCGAAGGCTTCGTGCAGCAGCGGCTCGGCCAGGGCCGGATTGTCGCGCGGACCGTCGCGGCCGTTGGGTTCGTAGTTCGGATCGGTACCGCCGTTGTCGTCGCTGCGCATGGCGCCGTCGCGATGGGCGCTGTGGAACGGACAGCGCGGCTTGTTCACCGGCAGCAGGCCGTGATTGACGCCGAGGCGGTAGCGCTGGGTATCGCCGTAGGAGAACAGGCGGCCCTGCAGCATGCGGTCGGGTGAGAAGCCGATGCCGGGCACCACGTTGGCCGGATTGAAGGCCGACTGCTCGACTTCGGCGAAATAATTGTCCGGGTTGCGGTTGAGTTCGAGGATGCCGACGTCGATCAGCGGGTAGTCGGCGTGCGGCCAGACCTTGGTCAGGTCGAAGGGGTTGATGCGATAGGTTGCTGCATCGGCTTCGGACATGATCTGCACGCGCACGTTCCAGCTGGGGAATTCGCCGCGCTCGATGGCGGCGAACAGGTCGCGCTGTGCGCTTTCGCGATCACCGCCGACCACGGCGGCTGCTTCCGCGTCGGTGAAATTGACCACGCCCTGGCGCGACTTGAAATGGAACTTGACCCAGAAGCGCTCGTTCGCCGCATTCAGAAAGCTGTAGGTGTGCGAGCCGAAGCCGTGCATCTGGCGATAGTTGCGCGGCAGGCCGCGGTCGCTCATGAGGATGGTGACCTGATGCAGCGATTCCGGATGGCGCGTCCAGAAATCCCAGGCTGAGGTGGCATTGCGCAGGTTGGTGATCGGGTCGCGCTTCTGCGTGTGAATGAAATCGGGAAATTTCAACGGATCGCGGATGAAGAATACCGGCGTGTTGTTGCCGACCAGATCCCAGTTGCCTTCCTCGGTATAGAACTTCAGCGCGAAGCCGCGCACGTCGCGTTCCGCATCCGCCGCGCCGCGTTCGCCGGCGACGGTGGAAAAGCGCAGGAATACCGGCGTTTCCTTGCCGACCGCGGAAAATACGCTGGCCTTGGTGAAGCGGCTGATGTCATGGGTGATGCGCAAGGTGCCGTAGGCGGCAGAGCCCTTGGCATGCACGACGCGTTCCGGAATGCGCTCGCGGTCGAAATGGGCGAGCTTTTCGATCAGCCAGAAATCCTGCAGCGTGGCCGGGCCGCGCGGGCCGGCGGTTTCGCTGTTCTGGTTGTCGGCGATGGGGCGGCCGGCGGCGGTAGTGAGGGTCTTGCTGCTCATGGCGTCTGCTCGTGGGCGGGGGACGCGGCAAGACTAGGTCTGCATGGGTGATAGGGCAAATCGATTGGGCAGATGGAAGCGATAGGCTTTCGCTATGCGAGTAAAGATATTTATTTAAAAATGTAATTGTGTGAACGGGTTGGGGTAAGCCGCAGGCGCCTCCGACATCGAGGTGGTTCCGCAACAAAAACCCCCTGCCGAAGGAACGCCCTTGCCGGTGTTCCGGCGAAACGAAGACTTCTTCGGCATCGGTTCTTTGCTGGTTTGATACCTCGAGGTCGGAGCGCGCCTGCGGCTTGTCCCGACCTACTTTGAATGTCCGACAAGTCGCCTTGTTCAGCTGGCGAGAGTCAGCGCCGATTCGCGTGCCTGCCGCCGGCGCCGGCGGGCTTTCATCACATACGGCTCGACGAACAGCCAGATGCCGCTGAGGGTGGCCAGCAGCAGGCCGAAGGCGCTGGTCGCAAACCAGCCGAACTTGATGCCGTCGCCGAACCATGAGCCGTCGTGCAAGGCTTCGATGGTGTCCGAGCGCCGCAGCTCCACTTGCAGCAGCTGGCCGCTGCCCGCGTCGAACTGGGCTTCCTGGCCATTCTTGCCGATCAGCTTGATCAGTCCCTTGGACGGGCGCAGTTCCAGCCGCTCCACGTCTTTCCAGCTGCTTACCCCCAGTTGCGGACTGGCCTGGGCCGCGGCCAGCAGCACGGGCCATTCGGCGATGGGCAGGGCCAGCTCGCGCTTTTGCTCCGGCGGCTGTACCCAGGGCAGCGATTTCTTGAACTGCAGCAGCAGGCCGGTGACCGAGATAAGGGCCATGGGCAGGGCCAGCCAGACGGACAGCCAGTAGTGAACCTTGCGATTGAGATAGCCGGCGCGCATGCGGAAAAGCTTTGGCGGAGTGCGGTTCCTGACTATGCCCGGCTTGAGGCGGCTGTTCATCGGCCTGAAGAACCATGCTTGGCATGGGTCTGCAGGCTTATGTCTTTAGTTGGGGGCGCGATCGGAACGCCGTATGCCCGACGTTCCGATTTTTGGCACGAAACACCATCCGCATCCAACCCTGCGGCCGTTAGGCGTTCAGCACGATGCGCGAACCGTCGGTTCCACCCATCGTCTTTCAACGGCCTGCAGGGGAGGGCTCAAGCGGGATGTCGAGTCAATGGCAAACCCCGCGCAAGGCCAGCATGCGGCCTTGCGCGCACTGCCGAGCGGATGACTGGTCGTTCAATCCTCTTCATGCCGCGGTTTATACGAATCCACCAAGTGCTTTTGTACCTGGGCCGGCACGATTTCGTAGTGGCTGAATTCGATTGCATAGCGGCCGCGGCCGCCGGTGAGGGATTTGAGTTCGGTCTGGTAGTCGGTCACCTCGGCCAGCGGCACCTGCGCCTTGATGATGATTTCGCCGCCGCGCAGCGAATCGGTGCCGCTGATGCGGGCACGCTTGCTGGCCAGTCCGCCGGTCACGTCGCCCATGTGGTTGTCGGGTACGAAGACTTCGAGGTTGACCACGGGCTCCAGCAGCGTGGGCCTCGCCTTGGCGATGGCGTCGAGGAAGGCTTTCTTGCCGGCGGCGACGAAGGCGACTTCCTTGGAGTCTACCGGATGGTATTTGCCGTCGTAGACGGTGACGCGTACGTCCTGCATCTGGTAGCCGGCGACCGCGCCATGGTCGAGCACCTGGCGCACGCCTTTTTCCACGGCCGGCAGGAACTGGCCCGGAATGGTGCCGCCCTTGACCGCGTCGACGAATTCGAAGCCGCCGCCGCGCTCCAGCGGTTCTATGCGCAGGAACACTTCGCCGAACTGGCCGGCGCCGCCGGTCTGTTTCTTGTGGCGGTGGTGGCCTTCGGCCTGGGTGCCGACGGTTTCCCGGTAGGCGATGCGCGGCGGCCGCGATTTCACTTCCACGCCGTAGCGTTCCTTCATGCGCTCGAGCATCAGCTTGAGGTGCAGGTCGGACAGGCCGCGTACCACGGTTTCGTTGAGTTCCTTGTTGTGGTCGACACGGAAGCAGGGATCTTCCTCGCCGAGCTTGGCCAGGGCCGTGGCCAGCTTCTGTTCCTGGCCCTTGTGCGCCGGCTCCACGGCGAGGCCGAACATGGGGACGGGGAATTCCAGCGGCTTGAGGTGGATCTGGTCTTCGTCGTGGGAGTCGTGCAATACCGCATCGAAATGGATTTCGTCGATCTTGGCGACGGCGGCGATGTCGCCGGGTATGGCCTGGTCGATCTCGACGTGGTCCTTGCCCTTGAGCTTGAACAGGTGGCCGACCTTGAACGGCTTTTTGCCGTCGTCGATGAACAGCTGGGTGTCTTTCCTCACCGTGCCCTGGTAGACGCGGAAAATGCTCAGTTTGCCGACAAAGGGATCATTCACGATCTTCCACACGTCGGCGATGACGTGGGCGGCCGGGTCGGGCTGGGCCTCGATCGGCGTGGCATCGGCGCCACTTCCCTTGACGAACGGCGGCGGGTTGCCTTCCTTGGGATTGGGCGCCAGGCGCTCGATCAGTTCCAGCAGCTCCTTGACGCCGGCGCCGGTGCGTGCCGAGACGAAGCAGATCGGCACCAGGTGGCCTTCGCGCAGGCACTGCTCGAACGCGTCGTGCAGTTCTTCGCCGGACAGGCCCTGCTCGCCTTCGTCGAGGTAGTGGCCCATCACGGTCTCGTTGATTTCGACCACCTGGTCGATGATGCGCTGGTGCGCCGCGGCAACGCTGTCGAAGTCGGCCACGCCGTCGGGCTTGAAGAAGCAGTCGACGACGGACTTGCCGCCCTGCGCGGGCAGGTTGATCGGCAGGCACTCGGGGCCGAAGGTTTCGCGCAGCTGCTCCACCAGCGCGCGGCAGTTGCCGCCGTCGATCTTATTGACGACCAGTACGCGGCAGAGGTTGCGCGCCTTGGCGTACTCCATCATGCGGTGGGTCGAGTACTCGATGCCATTGTGTGCATTCACCACAATGGCGCAGGTTTCCACTGCGGCCAGTGCCGACAGGGTAGGCCCGCGGAATTCCGGGTGTCCCGGCGTATCGATGAGGTTGATGTGGCAGTCGCCGCGGTCGATCGAGGCGATCGTGTCGGCGATCGAGTGCTGGCGTTCCTTTTCCATCGGGTCGAAGTCGGACACGGTGCTGCCGCGCTCGACGCTGCCCTGGGTCTGGATCAGGCCGCCTGACTGCAGCAGGGCTTCGAACAGCGTTGTCTTGCCCGCGCTCGCGTGGCCCACGAGCGCGATGTTTCGGATGCCTTCGGTAGTGTAGGACATGACGTAACCCTCCCAACGAGCGTGGAAACAGGGCCGTCATGGTCGTCCGCAAAAGGCGCTATGCCCCGGCAGGCAGCGTGGGGCGGGCGGTCATGGCGGGTACGCAGTCGCGACGGGCGACCACGCCGGGCTAGCCTTGCCCCTTGTCATGCAAGCGTCAAGCTGCATTGCGACAAGCGCGCCACGGCGGGGTGCAAAGCGCAGCCCTGGCGTGATTCGTGCGCGGCGTTGCAGCTTCGTGCGCTGGCGCGGTTCTGTCATCTGCGCGAAAACTGGCTTACATCTGTGCTGCGCACCCTTGCGCCTCCTTTTTTACGGAGACGTCGGGATGGCACTCGGCAAGAGCATGGACAGGCGCGGCTTTCTGCTGCGCGCGATGGCAGCGGCAGGCGTGTTGACGGTAGGCCCGCGCGCGTTCGCCAGCATCAACGAGGCGACGCGGGCGGTACACGGCTGGGAGCGCCTGCGTGCGATGAATCCACAGCTGATCCACGCACTGCGCGCCGGGCTGGAGCCGCCGGACGCGAACGGCATTCGCCTGCCGGCCGGCTTCAGCTCGCGCGTGGTCGCGCGCACCGGCCAGCCGCCGGTGGCGGGCGGCTCGTACAGCTGGCACCGCGCGCCGGACGGCGGCGCGACGTTCGCGACCAGCGACGGCGGCTGGATCTATGTGAGCAATGCGGAAGTCGGCTCGGCCCAGGGCGGCTGCGGCGCGCTGCGCTTCAACGCGGCCGGCGACGTGGTGGATGCGTATTCGATTCTGAGCGGCACCAGCAGCAATTGCGCCGGCGGCGCCACGCCCTGGGGCACCTGGATTTCCTGCGAGGAAACCGACAGCGGGCATAGCTGGGAGTGCGACCCCTACGGCGTACGGCCGGCGGTGAAGCGCGCTGCGCTGGGCACCTTCAAGCACGAGGCGATTGCGGTCGATCCGGTGGCGCAGCGGGTGTACCTGACCGAAGACCAGTCCAGCGGACGTTTCTATCGCTTCACTCCGGCGGCCTATCCGGATTTCGGTACCGGCCTTCTGGAAGTGGCCGAGGCGGTCGGTGCGGACGAGAACGTGCCGCGGGCAGTGACCTGGCACGCCGTGCCCAATCCGAACCCTGATCTGGCCCTGGGCCAGACCGCGACGCGCCTGCAGGTGGCACAAAGCACCGTGTTCAAGGGGGGCGAAGGCATTTATTTCCACAATGGCATCGTGTTCTTCACCACCAAGGGCGACAACCGCGTCTACGCCTACGACACGCGCAGCGGCATGATCGAGATCTTCTACGACGATGCGTGGTTCGCCCAGCCGGAACTCACCGGCGTGGACAATCTGATCGTCGATGCCAAGGGTTTCGTCTACGTAGCCGAGGACGGCGGCAATCTGCAGTTGGTGCTGCTGGCGCCGGAAGGCCAGGTGCTACCGTTCCTGCAGGTGGTCGGCCAGGACAGTTCGGAAATCGCCGGCCCGGCGTTTTCGCCGGACGGTTCGCGCCTGTATTTCTCGTCGCAGCGCGGCACCACCGGCCAGTCCAGCGGCGGCATCACGTACGAGATCAGCGGGCCGTTCTATGCGGGCGACATGATCCTGCAGTCAGGCTTCGAGCCGCGCATCGCGCAATAAAATACGACTGATAAAAAAACCCGCCTTCGGTCGAAGGCGGGCGCAGGGCAGTAACGTAGGGCGCCGATGAGCGCAGCGAATTGCGCCGCCAGGTCCCGCGACGGAGTCGGCGGGAATGCCTCGCGGTGCAATTCGCTGCCGCTCATCGCACCCTGCGGGATGCCGGGTTTCAGTCGAAGCGGCCGCAGAAGATCGAGCACTCGTCTTCGATCGTGACCGATTCGAGGTCGATGACCATGACGTGCTGGCCGCCCTGGCCTTCGGTCACCGACCAGCCAACCTTCTCGAACATACCCGGGCCGAAGGTGCGGTTGATGTTGTTCGGTTCCACCGAGTCGAACAGGTCGCCGCCCGGATTGAACAGTTCGAACTCCATCGATGTGGCGGGGGTGACCAGAGGCGTGTCGAAGATGTGGATGCCGTCGGAACGCGGGTAGTCGTTGGCGAGGCCGTTGGTGGGCGGGAAGGGCACATCGCCCGACAGCGTGTCGCTGGCGCTGCCGGCCTGCAAGCGGAAGCTGGGCAGCACGATCGGGTAGCGCACGAACTTTCCAGTTTCCACTTCGTAGCCTTTCGGCTCCATGCGGAAGCTCATGGTGACGGGCGCGTCGGCGGCCACGCCGGCAAACGGCCCGGCGGCGATGTCGTTCCAGAACACCTTGCCATGGGCTTCGACGATGACCTGCTGCGGCCGCACGTTGTCCAGCTCGATGACGAAGGAATTGACCGCGTTGTCCGGATCGTAGCCCCAGCCGCCGATGACCAGGCCGTCGCCGGAAACCGCGGTCACTGCGTTGAAGCTCCAGCCGTCGGGATAGGTGATGCCGTGCTGGGCCAGGTAGTCGGTCAGGAGGATCATGCCGGTCTGCGGCGTCCACAGCACGGCCTTGCGCTCCGGACCGGCACCGCTGCCGCCGCCGATCAGATTGCCGTCGTCGCTGACGCCGAAGGCATAGGCCTGGTCGAAGAAGCTGCCGGTGCCGATGATGCCGATGGCTTGCAGGCCGGTCGCCGCGGTCCAGCGCCAGGCCTCGTTGCCCATCTTGCCGGCGCCGTTGCCGACGATGCTGCTGCCGTCGCGGTTGGTGCCCAGGGCTTCGCCGACCTGCAGGCCATCGGCGTCGAGGAATTCGCTGATCTTGCCGTCGACCCATTTCACGCCGCGGCGGTAGCCCTCGTCAGTGTCGTTCCAGCCGATCACGACGCGGCCGTCGCGGCTGACCGCATTGGCGCGGGAATAGCTATCCGGATTCAAGCGCGGCAGTTCGCTGATGCCGCTGGCGGCATGCCAGCGGAATGCGACGGCGTTGTTGTCGGCGTTATAGGCCAGGCCGACCACGCTGCCGTCGTCGGCGACGTCGTAGCCCGCGCTGAGCATGCCGTCGACGGACTGTGCGCCGGGCAGGCCGCCGACCAGGATGGGATCGAAGAACTCGGCATTGCTATAGGCAATGGCGGCGACCCAGCTCTGGTTCGCATCCTGCGCCTGGCCGGCCAGCGGCTGGCCCCAGCTGTTCATGCCCTGGATGGCCTGGTAGCGATCGATCAGCACAGCGCCGTTTGCCTTGGTCCAGCGGAAGGCGCCCTGGCCGAAGAAGCTGCCGGCGCCGATGCGGCCGTGTTCGGACAGGCTGATCAATTGACTGCCTGGCTGACCGACGGAATGGAAGGTGCCTGCCAGGCTGGTGCTGGACAGGATCAGGCCGACGAGGCCAGCGATGACACGGACACGCATGCGGTAGACCCTCGATGGTGCGGAAAGAAGGTCTGCCGGAAGGCCGGCGGGGGGCGTGGGGAGGCGGGCCGACCGGCAGACGGCTGCAGTATTGGTGCTGGGCGCACAACTGCTTTCACGCTCCATGCGGCGGCGTTTCACGTTGCCTTACTTTTCCATCACTTTGTTGATTCTGTTTGGGTTTTTTGTACTCGTACGGGGTTCGCCAATGTGATGGCCATCACGTTGCGGCAAGCTCAGTGGATCTGCGCCGGCTGCGGTGGCTGGGTCAGGATGGGGGCGATCGGGCGTTCGCCCGCCAGGCCGCGGGCTTTTTGCAGCGCCTGCTGCCAGGCCGGCAGGTCGCCCTGGGCCCAATACGCCCAGACCTGCAGCAGGGCGCAGCCGAAATCCGCATCGGCCCAGCGCGCGATACGGGCGATCACCGGCGCAGCGGCCTCGCTGTCGCCGGCATCGAGCAGGGCGCCGCCGTAGCTTTGCACTACCAGGGCCAGATCCAGTGCGACGCCGGCCTGGTCGGCCTGATTGAGCAGTTCCGCATAGCGCTGGCGTGCCGGCTCGCGCCGGTTCTGCGCCCAGTCCAGCTCGGCACTGGCCAGGCCGGCGTAAAGCGGCGCGGCGGGGTCGTGCGTGCTGCCGGCCCAGTGCTGGAATTCTTCCAGGCGGCGGCGTGCTTCGTCGAACCGTTCCAGCCCGCGCAGGGCGCGCAGGCGCAGCAGCCAGAGCTGGGCGCGTTCGCGTTCGAACTGTTCTTCGGGCAGGCCTTCCAGGCCGGCGTCGGACAGTTTCAGGGCCAGGGCGGCATCGCCGTCGGCCAGGGCCAGGCGCGCCAGCACGGCATCGGCGCGGGCCTGGGTATCGTTTTCGGCGGGCAGTTCCAGTTCGCGCCGCAGGCCGGCGAGCAGGTTGCGCGCTTCCTGCAGGCGGCCGCACTGGGCCAGCACATCGGCGCGCACCACGGCCATCTGGTGACGCAGGCGCGGGCTGGCACTGCGTGCGGCCAGGCTCCAGAACTCGTCGGCGGTCTGGCTGGCGCCGGCGGTATCGAGCATTTCTGCTTGCGCCCGGGCCAGGCCGATCAGGCTGGTCAGCTGCTCGTTGACGGCGCCGAAGGCGGCAAAGCGCGCCGCGGCGCGGCGCAGGCCGGTCACGGCTTCCGGATAGCGCTTGCGTTCTATGTCGAGAATGCCGAGGTTGGCGTCGACGCGGGCCACGGCGAGTTCGTCGCCGGCCTTTTCCAGCTCGACGCGGGCGTGGGCGAACGTGCCCAGTGCCAGGTCGAAGCGGTGCTGCGCCGCCTGGGTTATCGCCAGGCCGGTATAGGCCTGGCCCAGGGCGCGCGCATCGCCGCGGTTGCGCAGCAGGTTCACCGCTTCGCTGAAGTAGCGCTCGCCCGCGAGCATCTGGTTGCGCCGTATGGCGATGGAGCCCAGTCCGTTGAGTACCTGGCCGCGCAGGCCGGCCTGGGTCTTGGCATCGAGCTTTTGCAGCAGCGGCAACAGGCGCTGGTCGACGCCTTCGTAGTCGCCGGCGCGGAAGTCGATCTGCGAGCGGCGATAGGCCAGCTCCGCATCGTCGGCGCTGGCGGCGACGGCATCGAGTTCGCGCCGGGCCGTGGCCAGATCGTCGGCCAGCAAGGCAGCTTCGGCACGCTGCAAGTGTTCGGCGCGCTGGCTGCCGGCTCGCGGCTCGGCCAGTCCCGCGCCCAGCAACTGTTGCAGCGCCTGTTCGCTGGCCTGCAATACCGTGTCGGCGCGGCCTTCGCCCTGGCGCCGGCTGCCGTCGGTGGCGTAGGCGGCAATGCTGACCTGCCATTGGCCGGCCAGGCGCCGGGCCTGCGGCTGCAGCACTAGGCGCGCGCCGCTGTCGCGGGCAGCTTTCAGGTCGCTTGCCGTGCTGCGTGGCGCGGGCTGGCGGGCCAGCAGCACCAGGGTGGTATCGCTGGGCAGCGCCGCCTGGCCGCTGGCCCGCAGGTGCGAAGCAATGAAATCCATGCCGCCCAGGCGCACCCAGGACCATTCGGCACCTTCGTCCAGTTCGACCGGCAGCACAATCGCGGCGTTGCTGCTCAGGCGCGGCTCGGTGCCGCTGCCGGTGGCAGTGACGGGTTTGTCGGCGCTTAGCCGCCACAGGCCAAGGGCAAGCAGAACCGCAGCGGCCGCGGCGACCAGCCAGGGCCACAGGGGCCGAGGTGACGGCGGCTGGACGGGTGGTGCGGTGCGGGAAGGTGCCCTTTGCGTTGCCGCGGGGGCCGCACCTGCTGCGGCGGGTGGCTCGGGTATCGCCAGCGAAGCCGCCGCCGTTTCGCGGCGAGGCTCGCCGCGTTCGGGCGCTGTCACGACTTCGGTCGGCACTACCCAGCGGTAGCCGAAACGCGGCACCGTACGTACGGCATGCTGTTCGTTGCCGGTGTCGCCGACGGCACGGCGCACGCGCAATATGGTCTGGGCGAGCAAGGTGTCGGACACCTCGGCCTTGCCCCAGACCGCGGCAATCAGTTCGTCGCGGCCGACGGCGCGTTCGCGCCGCTCGACCAGGTAGGCC
This sequence comes from Tahibacter aquaticus, assembly GCF_004363655.1. Taxonomy (GTDB): domain Bacteria; phylum Pseudomonadota; class Gammaproteobacteria; order Xanthomonadales; family Rhodanobacteraceae; genus Tahibacter; species Tahibacter aquaticus. Next base: position 164,683 of record NZ_SNZH01000010.1, on the reverse strand, counting down.
AGGCAATCGAAGGCACGCGGCGGCAGGGCGACAAGCTCGCCGCTGCGCTGCAATTCGCGGGTGGCGGGGTCAAGGCGGTAGTCGCCGAAGCGGTAGGTCGGGGCAGGCATCGCCGGCAGCGTAGCTTGCCCTTGCCGCGGCGCGCCATGGGCCAGGGCGAATCGCCATAATGCGGCGATGCCGTCGTCCTGCGTATGTCCGCCCGAATCCACGCTCGCCATTCATGGCGCCGGCGGCGGCGGCTGGGAATGGGCGATCTGGCAGCGCGTCTGGCGTGCACACGCAGCGACCCTGTACGCGCCCGACCTGCAGCCGCTGGCAGCGGGACTCGGCGCAACCCTGCTCGATGATTACCTCGCACAGATGCGTGCGGCGGCCTCAGGGCTGTCGCGGCCGGTGATTGTCGGCGCCAGCCTGGGCGGACTGATCGCCCTGGCCATCGCCCGCCAAGTGCAAGCCCGTGGGCTGGTATTGGTCAATCCCCTGCCGCCGGCCGGCATCGCACCGCGGCCAGGCCGGCGGGTCGATACAGCAGGCATCATTCCCTGGGCCAGCCGGCGTCGCCTGGCCAGCAGCCAGCGCAGCCTGCCCGATGCGGATGACGCGGCCGTGCTCTACGCGTTCCGGCACTGGCGCGACGAGTCAGCGGCAGTGCTGGACCAGGCCGTGACAGGGCTGAATGTCGAACTGCCGGATTGCCGCATCCTGGTCATCGCCAGCAGCGCCGACGGTGACGTACCCACCGAGTCCAGTCGCAACCTGGCGGCTGCCTGCGCGGCGCAGCTGTGGATCTTGCCCGGCGTCAGTCATACCGGTCCTTTGCTGGGCCGCGACGCGGCGGCCCTGGCTCGGCGCGTGCTGGGCTGGACACAGGCCGAAACATTCCATACATCGCCGTCACAAGTTCCCCTGCAAACTGAATGAACGCCACGTAACTGCTGGAATTAACTAGGAATTCATCCCGTCGCCCCTACCTTGTGAGACATACGAACGGGCATGGTGCCCGGAGCAGGAGGCGGTATGAAGAACATTCCTCTCACTTTGGCCCTGGTGGCTGGCGTGGCGCTTTCCGGTCCGGCCCTTGCCCGTCGCGGCGACGACTACGGTCGTTATGACACGCGCTATGACTGGGCAACCGTGGTCGACGTCGATCCCATCATCGAACGTTCGCGTCGCCCGGTAAGCCGCGAAGTCTGTTACGACCAGCCGGTCGAGCGCTATGAGCCGGGCTATACGGCCCGCCGCAATCACACCGGCGCCACCGTGCTCGGTGCGGTCATCGGCGGTGCCCTGGGCAACCAGGTCGGCAAGGGCGACGGGCGCAAGGCCGCCACCATTGCCGGTGCAGTGATCGGCGGCGCGGTCGGCAACAACACCTCGCAGCGTCGTGGCGACTACTACGAAACCAGCGGCGGCTATACCACCGACTACGAAACCCGCTGCCGTGAACAGACCGCCTGGCGCGGCAACGACGAGATCGTCGGCTACCAGGTCACCTACCGTTATCGTGGCGACGTTTTCCACACCACGATGGATCATCACCCGGGCAATCGCCTGCGCGTCCGGGTTGACCGCGGCGTAACGCCGGCGGAATAAGGCGGCCAGCGGCTTGAAGCGCCGCGCCGTTCGCTCAACGTAAGAGCGCAGACACACCGGCACCAGGATGGTGCCGGATCGGGACGACGGGCACCTTCGGGTGCCCGTGGTTTTTCTGCGTCGGCTCAGCTGAAGCGAACCCTACCGTCCCGCAGCGCGCTAACCCTTTCGTAATCTCTGCCCGACAGCCCCTGGCTACACTGCGCGCTCCCCCCATTGCCTGATTGCATGAGCGCCGATCCGCAGCTCAACCGGCCTGAGCCACCGCGTGCCCCGCCGATCGATCCGGCGCGTGTGGCCGCGCGCGTATTGCCGATGCGCCGCGCCATGCTGCACGAATTGCGCTGGCGTGCGCCGGATGTGAACTGGCGCCGCGTGGCCGTGGCGATTCTCGTCGCGATCCTGGCCCATCTGCTGCTGATCTGGCTGGTGCGCGATGCGATGCGGGCCAAGCCCTTTGTGGAAAACCGGCGCGATGTGATCCAGGTCAGCCTGATCGAAGTGGCGCCGCCGCAGGATCTGCCGGCAGCGGTGCATGAGCTGCCGCCGCTGTCGGTCAGTTCGCCCCAGGGCGGCACGGCGCGCAATGCACCGGCGCCGTTGCGGCGCGAACGCGGCCAGCGCCCGGTAGCGGCGCCGGCTGCGGCGGCGGAAGGTGTCGATGCCATCGTCGCCACGCCCAGCGCACCCAGCCTGTACAACGCCGATGGCAGCCTGCGCCTGGCGCCGGCGCCGCAGGAGCCGGCACAGCCGCGGGCACCGATCGAGCAGGGCAAGCTGGCGGCGCAGGAACTGCTCAAGCGCGGCCACAACGTGGTGCGCTGCAAGTCGACGCGCTTCGCCCGTGCCTACGCGCCGGACGAAAGCCTGGGCGAAACCGCGGCGCGCAAATATGGACGTTATGTAGGTCTATACAATCCGGCAACGGCCAAGAAGGCCGCCGAGCGGGCGATGGAAACGCAGGAGTCCTGCGACTGGCAGGATTGAGCCGGCAAGCGCGGCGGACCCGGATGCCGCGCCGCCGCGCCGCTCAACATTCGATGACGTTGACCGCCAGCCCGCCGCGGCTGGTTTCCTTGTACTTGTCCTGCATGTCCTTGCCGGTATCGCGCATGGTCTTGATCACCTTGTCCAGCGACACGCGGTGCTTGCCGTCGCCGCGAAGGGCCATGCGCGAGGCATTGATCGCCTTGACCGCCCCCATGGCGTTGCGCTCGATACAGGGAATCTGCACCAGGCCGCCGATCGGATCGCAGGTCAGGCCGAGGTTGTGTTCCATGCCGATCTCGGCGGCATTCTCGACTTGGTAGATGCTGCCGCCGAGTGCTGCGGTCAGCCCGCCGGCAGCCATGGAACAGGCCACGCCGACTTCGCCCTGGCAGCCCACTTCGGCACCGGAGATCGAGGCGTTTTCCTTGTACAGGATGCCGATGGCGCCGGCGGTGAGCAGGAAATCGATGATCCTGTCTTCGCTCGCACTCGGGCAGAAGCGGTCGAAATAATGCAGCACCGCGGGAACGATGCCGGCGGCGCCATTGGTCGGTGCGGTCACGACACGGCCGCCGGCGGCGTTCTCTTCGTTCACCGCCAGGGCGTAGAGATTGACCCAGTCCAGGATGGTGAGCGGGTCTTTCAGCGCTGCCTCGGGCCGTGCCAGCAGTTCCGCCTGCATGTTCGGCGCGCGCCGGACCACCTTGAGCCCACCGGGCAGCACGCCCGATTCGCGAATGCCGCGGGCGACGCAGGCCTGCATGGCCTTCCAGATGGTGAGCAGGCCGCTGCGGATGTCCGCTTCGCTGCGCCAGGACAGTTCGTTCGCCAGCACCACTTCGGCGATGGTCTTGCCCGATTCGGCGCATTGCTGCAGCAGTTCGTCGCCGCTGTGGTAGGGATAGGGCAGGGGCGTGGTATCGGGCACGATGCGGTCTTCCGCCGCTTCGTCATGGTTGACCACGAAGCCGCCGCCGACCGAGTAGTAGTCGCGCGTGGCCAGTTCTTCCTCGTTGCTGCCGTAGGCGGTGAAGCGCATGCCGTTGGTGTGATACGGCAGCTTCTGGCGCTTGTTGAAAACCAGGTCGCGTTTTTCGTCGAAATCGATTTCGTGCTTGCCCAGCAGGCGGATGCGCTTGCTGTTGCGGATGCGCTCGACCGCGCCCTCGATGATGTCCGGGTTGATGCGGTCGGGCCATTCACCTTCGAAGCCGCACAGCACGGCCTTGTCGGTGCCGTGGCCGCGGCCGGTATGGGCGAGCGAGCCGAACAGCTCGCCGCGGATGCGTGCGACGCGGTCGAGCAGGCCGCGTTCCTCCAGCCAGTGGCTGACGAAGCGCGCTCCTGCGCGCATCGGGCCGACCGTGTGCGAGGAAGACGGACCGATGCCGATCTTGAAGATGTCGAATACGCTGACGCCCATGAAAAACGATTCCGGCGGTGGCTAGGCCGACTATTCTAGCCGTCCTGGCCCGGTGGACCTCATGACAATGCGACTTGTACTTTTCCAGCGCGACGAGTGCCATTTATGCGATCTCGCGCTGGAGGTGCTGGCCCAGGCGCGCGCGCCCGATTTCGCCAGCGTCTGGATCGACTTTGACAACACCTTGGAAGCCCTCTACGGCGAACGCGTGCCGGTACTGCGCGACGACGATACGCGGCGCGAGCTGGACTGGCCGTTCGATGCACAACGGGTGAGTGCCTGGCTGGCCGGCGACTAGACTGCGGAGGGGTCGGGCTCGAACGCCGCGCCGCGAAACGTGCGTACGGGGTTGCCGCGGTCGATGTCGTAATGCGCCTGGCGCCGGTCGGCGCGCTGGCCGGCGGCGGCAGCGTCGGCGCGTTCGGCCAGACGTTGCTGGATCAGCGCCAGGGCCAGGCGCTTGTTGGCGTGCTGGCTGCGTTCGCTCTGCACCTTCACGCTGAGGCCGCTGGCCAGATGGGTTGCGCGTATCGCGCTGGCGGTCTTGTTGACGTGCTGGCCACCCGGCCCTGAAGAACGCAAGGCTTCGAAACGCACGTCGTCGCCCGCAGCCAGCGTGGCGGGCACAAACCGGCGGCCACCGAAAAACCAGTTCTTGCGCCGGTGTTGCGGCCGGTACGGGCTGGCGCAGATCCACAGCAGCGAACCGCTCCAGCGCTGCGCCAGCGCAGCGGCGGCAGCACCGTCGAGGGCCAGCAGCAGCGATTGCCAGGTGCCGGGTTCCGCGCCGGCCTCGGCCTCGAGCAGGTCGACCTGCAGGCCCAGCGCCTCGGCTTCGCGTTGCAGCAAGGTCCAGGCCTTGGCTACGGCCAGCGCGCACTCGGCCGGTCCCTGCGCCGCGGACAACTGCAGCAGTTGCATCAGCGGGCCGGCCCGGCGCGCAGGCGGGCGAGAATTTCGTCGCGCGCTTCGCGCAGGATGGAATCGCGATCCAGCTGCGCGACGATGTCCTGTACCGCGCGCTTGGGTCCCGATTCGCCCCAGGATTTACCCGCCACCAGATAGCGCTCGGCGGCGCGGCCGACCACCAGCGTCGCATACCAGGCCAGTGCGCCCTGGGCGCCTGCAGTCAGCACGGTCGACAGGCCGGCGCTGGCAACCTTCAGTGCCGAGGCGACCAGGTGCACACCCCAGATCGCACCCATCAGCGCAATCAGCTGGGCACAGATGGTGGCGATCAGCTGGCCGGCTTCGCGCCGGGTCAGCGGCATGCCGTATACCTTTCCCAAATGCATGACCAGCGCCGCGTCCAGCGCGGCGGCAGCGAGCAGGTCGGCCACCGGCACGGGATTCAGCGCCACCGCCACGCCTTTGCCCAGGCAGTAGTGGCGGATAACGCGATCGGCGACGTCGCGGCGTGCCTCGGCCACGCGCTGGGCCACCTGGTCGGACAGGCGTCCGGCAAACAGGCCGGCATTCAGCGCCGACAGGGTCTTGCCCTCGCGCGCGCAGATTGCCAGCAGGCGTTCGCGCAGTTCGGCCACGTCGGCCGGACGCGGCTGCTGGCGTTCGCGCTCCACGCCCTGGGCGTCGACCTCGATCAGGCGCAACGGCGCCGGGCTGGCGGCGCAGGCGAGTACGTTGTCTGCCGGCAGCAGGCCGGCGGCGTGCTGGCGCAGCCGCGTCAGCAGGCGTTCGCGTTCGGCCTCGTCGTAGCGGTCGGCTTTGTTCAATACCAGCAGCAGCGGCCGCTCGGTGCGCGCCAGTGTGGCCAGCGCATCGCGTTCCACTTGCGTCATGTCGCCGTCGACGACGAACAGCACCAGGTCGCTGATCTCGGCTACTTCGAAAGCCAGGCGTTCGCGCGATTCGCCGTCGAGTTCATTGATGCCGGGCGTATCGATCAGGTGCAGTCCGGCGCCGCCGGCTTCGGTCCAGCGCTGCTGGTTGGCGCTGACTGTGGTGCCATGCAGTACGCCGGTCTCGAATGCGCTCTGGCCGAGCAGGGCATTGCCCAGTGCCGATTTGCCCACCGACACGCGGCCGAATACGGCCACGTGCAATTCATCGCGGGCGAGCTTGGCCAGCAGCGATTCGATGCGTGCGAATTCCTCGCCGAGTTCGCGCCGCACCGAATCGGGAATGCTCGGATCGTCCAGCAGCTGGCGCAGTGCATCGCTGGCCTGGTCAACCGGCGTGGGCGGCGCAGTGGCCGCCGCATCGCCGCGCCACCACTGGCCCAGAGAATCGATCCAGCCGCCGAGCGACTTCATGCGCGAATGGCCGGCGCGGCGTCGATTACTTCAGGACCAGATGCGAGGTGACCGTGACGTCGGCTCCGATGGTCGAGGTATCGGCGTAGTCGTCGGTGCCCACGTCGAAATCCAGCCGCTTCAGCGTGGCCTGTACGTCCAGCGTGCCGCCGTCGCCGGCGGGCTTGAAGTCGAGCTTGAGCTGCACCGGCCTGGTCTTGTCGCGGATGGTCAGGTTGCCGTCGGCTGTCAGTGCGCCGCCGCTTTCCTTTACCGCGGTGCTGACGAAGTGCGCCTTGGGAAACTTGGCGAAATCGAAGAACTTCGAGCCTTTCAGTTCGCTGTCGTAGTCGGCATTGCCGGTTGTGATGCTGGTCACGTCGATGTCGACTTCGAGCTTGGCCGCGGCCAGGTCGGCCTTGTCCAGGCTGATCTTTGCGCTGAAACGCGGGAACTTGCCGCTGAATTTCTCGCCTTGGTAGTTGCCGGAAAAGCCCAGCGTGCTGGAAGGATCGACGGTGTAATCCTTGGCCTGGGCAGCGCCGGCAAGGCAAAGCAGCAAAGCGAGGGCGAGACGCATGGGTTCAATCTCCATCGGTGGCAGGGGAATCGGGAACGCCGGCGGGCACTGGCCCCGGTGGCGGCATTGCCGGTGCGGCGACGCTCGCCACAGTGGGGGCGGCCTGGCGCCGGCGCAACAGCGGCAACATGCGGACCAGGGTTTCGTCCTTTTCCACGAAATGATGCAGCAGCGCACCGCCGATATGGCCCAGCAGCAACAGTACCAGTACGTAGAAGCCCCATTCGTGGATGGCATGGGCGATTGCTTTCAGGGCAGGGTCGGCACCGCCGCTGAGGCTGGGCAGGTTGAAGCTCCAGAACCACTGCAGCGGATAGCCGGATGCGGAGTTGTACAGCCAGCCCGACAAGGGCAGCGCCAGCATCAGCAGATACAGCAGCGCGTGCGTCGCATGCGCGGCATAGGCCTGCCAGGCCGGCATGGGCACATCGCGCGGGCGGCGGTCGAACAGGCGCCAGGACAGGCGCAGCAGGGCCAGTGCGAGCACGGTCAGGCCGACAGATTTGTGGATGGCGTATATCTTTATTTTCTGCAGCGAATTCGGCTGGTCGGCCATCCACAGGCCGACGATGCCGAGCACGATGATGAGTATCGCCATCAGCCAGTGGAAGGTGCGCGCGGCGGCGCCCCAGCGGGTGTCATCGCTTTTCAGTGCCATCGTTGCCATCCTGGTCGGGCGCAGGGGTAGTAGGTAGTGAATCCGTGGATTGTGGATCAGTGGACACTGCAGCAGCCGGCGCCAGCGCATCGGGGTCGGCGTCGCGGTCGCGCACGGCGGCGACTTCCAGGCGTAGCTGTACTTCGTCGCCGACCACGCTCAGCACCTTGTCCATGCCGAAGTCGCTGCGTTTCAGCGTCGCCGTGGCGGAAAAACCCGCGGTGCGCTTGAACGAATACGGATCGTTGCCGAGCTTGTTCAGGCGGAAGGCGATGTCCAGCGGCCGGGTCTGGCCGTGCAGGGTCAGTTCGCCGCGGATTACGCCGCTGTCGCCTGCGCGCTTTTCCACCGACAGGCTGCGGTAGTGCGCCAGTGGCCAGCGCTTGCTGTCGAGAAAGCGCCAGGAGCGGATAGTTTCTTCCCACTTCGCGTCGCCGAGCAGGATGCTGGCGCTGTCGATATCGACGGCGAGCTTTGCCGTGCTCCAGTCGTTGTCGTCGAAGCGCAGCGCGCCGGTGCGGATCTTGAACAGGCCCAGGCTCTGGTTGAAGGCCTGGTGATCGATGCTGAACTGGATCTGCGTATGCACCGGGTCCAGGCGCCAGGATGTTTCGCCAGCGCGCAGCGGCAGCACGAACAGCAGCAGCGACAATGGCAGCAGGCGCAGGGACATGCGGCCTAGCTTGGCAGAAGCGGGCAGGCGACAGAAGCCGAACCGGCTGAACGGACTTTTGTCGCCATCGCGCACAATCGCTGTGGCACTTAGGCCTCGCTGCCGTTGTCGCGGCGCAGGCTTTGCAAGGCCAGTTGAGCCACATGCGTCAGCCGCTCGCGTGCCTGCTCCGTCAGCAGGCGCTGCAGCGTGGCCTGCGCCTGGTCCTGGTCGAAGCGGTGCTGGTCGAGCAAGGTCTGGCTGACGGCGCGGCCCAGGCTGTCGAAGATCAGGCCGTACGCGATCGCATGCAGTACGCCGCCGCCCAGCGTGCCCAGGCCGGGAAACGCCTTCAGCGCATTGCCGGCGATGGCGAGGATGACGGAACTGGTGGTGCGCAAGGTCAGCGTGGCCTGGCGCAGGAACGCATCCAGGTCGAGCTGCTTGATCGGTACCTGGTGCAGCGTAGCCAGTTCGCGCAACAGCGACGTGGCCAGCGCGCCCTGGATCAGCAGGTCGGTACCTGGCGCCACTGCCGCCAGCGCACCGACGATGGCGCGGCGTGTATAGCGCTCGACGATGGCGCGGGATTCGCGTTCCAGCATGCCGCGCTCGGCGGAGCCGAGCTGCTCGTCCAGATGACCGAGGACGGCGCTGGCGCGGGCCTGTTCCAGCTGCTGCGGGCTGGCGGCCAGGCAGGCGAGCAAGCCTTCGCGCAGTGCCACGGTATCTGGCGTGGCCTGGCGCGTGAGCGTTTCCTCGCGGCCGTCGGACAGCCGGCGCAGCACGGTTTCGCTGCCGCCGGCACGTACGCCGACGATGCGGTCTACCGTGCCGGCGTAACGGCGCTGCAGCGTGGCCAGCAGTTCGTGGCGCTCGGCGTCGCTCCACTGGTCGGTCTTGTTGAGGGCCAGCAGCAGCGGCTTGCCGTAGCCGCGCAGCCATTTCAGCTCGGCATCCTGGGCGCGGGTCAGATCGCCGCTGGCGACGTAGATCACCGCATGTGCGCGCAGGGCTTCGTCGCGTGCCAGCTGCTCGCGCTCGCGCGCACCGATTTCCTGCGTTCCGGGCACGTCGGCCAGTACCAGCCTGCGCTGGCCCAGCTCGCCGCGGTGATGGCTGACCTGGGTGGTAGTACCGCCGAGCACATCGACATCGACCGGGGCCTGCGGCGCCAGCGCGCGCACCAGGCTGGACTTGCCCGCGCTGATTTCGCCGAATACCGCGATGTAATAGTCCTCGGCCGCGGCGCGGCGGTCGAGCTCTTCCAGTTCGGCCTGGAAGCGCGCGGTTTCCGCTTCCCGCGACTGCAGCCGCTCGATGCGTTTCTCTATGCCGGCGCGGTCGGCCACGACGACCGGACGCGGCGGCCGCGCGCGGGGATGCAGCAAACGCCAGACCAGCCAGGCGCTGGCACCGAGGAAGGCCGCGGCCAGCGCGATCAGGCCCAGGCGCAGCACCAGCGGCAGTCCGGCCAGTTCACGCCACAGCTCCAGCGCGCTGCGCGTGGCGCCCAGCGCCAGCCAGAGCAGACCCAGGCTGGCCAGGCCGACGCAAAGCGCCAGCAGCAGGCGTAGATGACGAGTATCGGGCGTAGTCATGCGGCCGATGCTAGCAGGCCGCCGCTGGCGCACGGGTTGCCAGGCCGTACAGTCAGGTACGCAACAAGTGCACTTTGCGCGGGGCGGTGCCGGCTTCTGGCATGATCGGGGCCGGCGCGGCGCCGCCACGGGCGGATCACGCTGCAATCGAACGGGAAGCCTGTCGTGCGGGGACGATTCCGCCTCGCCGGTGAGTTGCTGCCACGCTTTCGCGAGGAAAGGCAATGAAGTTGCGCTGGCTGTTGCCATGGCTGCTGGGCAGTGCGGTTGCGCAGGCGGCCGAGCTGGCGGACACGCCGATGTTCCGCCGTCATGGCGTGGACGACGGCCTGCCTTCGTCCATCGTCTATAAGCTGGCCGAAGACCGCGACGGCTTTATCTGGGTCGGCACTCAGGACGGCCTGGCGCGCTACGACGGCATCGCCTTCCGCGTCTGGCGCAACCTGCCGGAGGACGCGGCCTCGATCGGGGGCAACGAAGTTTCGGCGCTGTACGTGGACAAGGCCAATCGGATCTGGGCGGGCGGCGAGGGCAGCGGCCTGAATATGCTCGACGCCGGACGGCAGAAGTTCCGCCGCTATCGGCACGATCCGCAGGACGCCGCCAGCCTTGCCGCCGACGATGTCTGGGCGATTGCCGAGGACGCTGCCGGCGCGATCTGGGTAGGCACGTATTCGGGTGGACTGGATCGCCTGCGCGCCGATGGCAGTGGCTTCGACCATCTGCGCAGCGCGCAGGGCTCGGGCCTGCCGTCAGATACGGTGCTCAGCCTGCTCGGCCGTCCCGACGGCAGCCTCTGGGTCGGCACCGAGCTGGGCCTGGCGCGGCGCCTGCCGGATGGAAAAGTGGACACGGTCGCATTGGCGCAAACGCCGCCGCAGGTGCTGGCCTTGTGTGCCGACGGTGTCGATGTGTTGGCCACGACCTCGGCCGGGCTGTACCGCATCGACGCGGCGCTGGCGGTGACGCGGCTGGACCCGCAGGCACCGCCGCGCATGCTGTATGCCTCGGTGCGCGATCGCCGCGGCGAGCTGTGGCTGGCCACGCGCCAGGGCGCGGCGCGGCGCGGCAGCGACGGCAGCGAGACGGTCTATCGTGCCCAGCCCAGTCTGGCTGGCGGTCTGCCAGGCGAGGCCGTATTCGACCTGCTGGCCGATCGCGAAGGCGGCGTATGGTTTGCCACCATCGACGGCGGCGTGGCCTATCTGCCGCCGACCTGGCCGTTGTTTGCGCAGTGGCGCGAACTGCCCGGTGTGGCGGAAAGCCTGTCGCCGGGCCGCATCCAGGCGGCGGCGCTGGGCAGTGGCGATACCGTCTGGAGCGTCGGCATGGCCGGCACGGTCGACAGGCTGGATCTGCACAGCGGCGCGGTAGAGCGCTGGGGCGCGCGCACGGTCGGCACCGAGAAGCGCCAGCGATCGGTGCTGCAGGACAGTCGCGGCCGGCTTTGGCTGGGTCAGCACCGCGGCGTGCGCGTGGTTGACCTGCATTCGGGTGAGACGCGCGATATTGCCGCCGACCCCAAGGCCGCGCAGACCCTGCCGGCCGGGCCGGTCGACCTGTTGCTGGAGCAGTCCGATGCGGTCTGGGCCAGCGCCCGCGGCGCCGGCGTCGCGCGCATCGACGCGGCTACGCTGCTGCCGACGCGCTTCCTGCCGGAAGTCAGCGGCTTGCGCGACGCCGATGTGGAACAGATGCGCGCCGCCCCCGACGGTTCGGTCTGGGTATCGCATGTGCGCGGCATCGACCGCTTCGTCGCCGACGCCGGCCGTTTCGAGCTGGTGCCGGGCCTGCCGCAAGTGCGCATCCACGCGTTCGCGTTTTCGCCTGACGGCAGCGTCTGGCTGCATCGCTTCGGCGTGCTGGAACACTTTGTTCGCAATGCCGAGAGTTACCAATTGCGCGAACAGATCGGCGCCGCGCAGGGCTGGCCGGCGCTGGATGCCGGCAGCATGGTGCTCGACGCGCAGCAGCGCCTGTGGATTGGTACGCCGCGCGGGCTTTACCAGGTCGATACGCGCACCGCCCGGGTGCGCCGCTTCGGCGCCGAGGCGGGCCTGCTCAATTCCGAGCTGATTGACCGCAGCCTGCAGCTGCGTGGCGACGGCGTGGCCCTGGCCGTGACCACGGCAGGTATCGTTGCTTTCGATACGCGCGCCGGCGAACCGCCGCTGCCGCCGGCCCCCTTGTTGCTGACCGGTGTCGGTGTACATCGCGGCGGCGAGGAATTTCGTTTCGATCCGGCGGCGCCGGCGAACCTGGCCTGGAACGATCGCGACCTGCGCGTAGAAGCACGGGCCTTGTCCTATGCGGCGCCGAACCGCTACGAATTCCTGCTGCAGGGACTGGACAGCGACTGGACTGCCGGCAGCGCCGACGGCCGGCGCGAACTGGCCCAACTGCGCGCCGGCAGCTACCGCCTGCATGTGCGCGCATTTACCGGTCTGGACGGCAGGGTGGAACTGGCCGCGCCGCTGCAGCTCACGGTAGCTGCGCCACCCTGGGCGCGGCCCTGGGCGTATGCCCTGTACTTGCTTGCGCTGCTGCTGCTGGCCTGGCTGATTGCGCGGGCTTGGCGCCGGCGCGTCACGCGCGAGCACGCCCTGGCGCTGTCATCGCAGCGGCGCGAGCTGGCTGAGCAGGCCAGCCTGGCCAAGACCCGCTTCCTCGCCCATATGGGACATGAAATCCGCACGCCGATGACTGGCTTGCTCGGCATGGCCGAACTGCTGCAGCGCACCCCGCTCGACCCGCGCCAGGAAAGCTACGTCAACGGCATACGCACCTCGGGCGAGCACATGCTGCGCCTGGTCAATGACTCGCTCGACCTGGCCCGGGTCGAAGCCGGCCGCCTGAGCCTGGAGCAGGAAAGTTTCGATCCGCAGCACGTACTGCGCGACGTGGCCGATGTCGGCCATGCGCTGGCAGCGCGCAAAGGACTGGGTTTTCTCGTGCGCCTGCCGGTACAGCCGCCGGTGCCGCTGTGCGGCGATGCGCAGCGGCTGCGCCAGATACTGTTGAACCTTGTAAACAACGCAATAAAGTTCACCGATGTCGGCGGCGTCACCCTGGAGCTGTCTCAGGCTGGGCCGGGTGAGCAGTGCTTCCGCGTCAGCGATACCGGTCCGGGCATGGATACGGCGATGCAGTCGCGCCTGTTCCAGCAGTACAGCCAGGACGAGATCGGCCGCCGTGCCGGCGGCAGCGGCCTGGGCCTGGCTATCTCGCAGGAGCTGGCCCAGCTGATGGGCGGCCGCATCGTCGTGGAAAGCGCGCCGGGCCGCGGCAGCATTTTCACGGTGCAGCTGCATTTGCCGGCGGCTGCGGCCGAGCCAGCGCCGACGCCAGTGGCGACGGTGGCCGCGCTGGACGTGGTGCTGGTCGAGGACGACGCGGCGGTCGCACGCGTGGTGAAGGAACTACTGGAATCGCTGGGCCACCAGGTACGCCACGCCAGCCAGGCCCTGGCGGCGCTGGCGGAAGTTTCCGCGCGCCGGCCGCAACTGGTCGTACTGGATCTGGATCTGCCCGATGTCGACGGCTTCCAGCTGGCGCGGCTGTTGCGCGCGCAGGAGCTGGGCAATGTCAGCCGCCTGCGCCTGGTGGCGCTGAGCGCGCGCGGTGACGGCGAGGCGGAAGCGCTGGCGCGGGACGCGGGGATCGACGGCTTCCTGCGCAAGCCGGCAACCCGGGCGATGCTGGCTGCCGCCTTCGGCGACGCCAGCGGCCGAGTGGCTTAGCGAGGCGCCTGTTCGCGCCGCGACAGTTCGTGCACCGCATCGACCAGCGCGCCGACATGCTCGGGCTTCACATCGGGTGTGATGCCGTGGCCGAGGTTAAACACATGGCCGGGGGCGTTGCCGTGGCTGGCGAGTACGCGGCCGACTTCGCGCCGTATCGCCTCGGGCGAAGCGTGCAGGGCCGCCGGATCGAGATTGCCTTGCAGGGCGACATGCGGGCCGACCAGCGTGCGGGCACTGGACAGGTCGATGGTCCAGTCCACGCCCAGGCCGTTGCAGCCCGTGGCGGCGAGAGCCGGCAGATGGCCGTTGGCACCCTTGGAGAACAGGATCAGCGGCACGTCCCGCGTGGCGGCGTTTTCTTTCAGCGCGGACGTGATCTGGGCCAGGTAGTGCAGCGAGAATTCCCGGTACTGCGCCGGGGCGAGCATGCCGCCCCAGGTGTCGAACACCATCAGCGCCTGCGCACCGGCGGCGGCCTGCGCGCTCAGGTAGCTGGCTACCGAACGCGCCAGGGTATCGAGCAGGCGATGCATCAGTGCCGGTTCGTTCCACAGCATGGCCTTGGCCAGCGGGAAATTCGACGAGCCCTCGCCTTGCACCATGTAACAGGCCAGTGTCCACGGGCTGCCGGAGAAACCGATCAGCGGCACGCGCCCGTCGAGCTCGCGCCGGATCGTGCGTACCGCATCCATCACGTAGCGCAGTTCGCCTTCCGGATCGGGTACGCCCAGGCGTTCGATATCGGCGGCGCTGCGAAGCGGTGCGCGGAATTTCGGCCCTTCGCCTTCGGCGAAATGCAGGCCCAGGCCCATCGCGTCGGGAATGGTCAGTATGTCGGAAAACAGGATCGCCGCGTCCAGCGCAAAGCGCCGCAGCGGTTGCAGGGTGACTTCGCAGGCCAGATCCGGATTCATGCACAAGGCCATGAAGTTGCCGGCCTGGGCGCGGGTGGCGCGGTACTCGGGCAGGTAGCGGCCGGCCTGGCGCATCAGCCACACCGGCGTGCAGTCCACCGGTTCGCAGCGCAGGGCGCGCAGGAATCTATCGTTGCTCATTGGGTATCTTTGTAATTTGCAATTGGTATGAAAAGTGCGGGGCGGCTCAGCGCAGTTCCTGCTTGAGCGGGCCGGCGCGGCGTGGCCAACCGGCGGCGGTACCGGCGGCATTCGCTTCGGCGCGGGCCGCGCGCGCGGCGTCGACCGATTCGAAATCGCCCCAGACGGCGAGGAACCAGGGCTCGCCGTTGCGCTGCAGGGCCAGCAGGTAGATCTGGCCGCGCCCGCTGGCGAACTGGCCGGCACTGGCTTCGACCTGGTCGCGGTCGCTGCCGCTGGCCAGTTCCAGCACGTAGCGGCTGTCGCTCAGGCGGCGGAATTCGCTGCTGCCCAGGAGCGGGGTGCTGCCATGTACTGCGGCAGTGCCGGCGGCGGGCGATGCGGTAGGGCTGTCCGCGGCGGCTTCGGTAGCTGCTGTTGCGGCTGGCGTGCGGGAGGCGCTGCTGGCAGGTGTTTCGTTGCTGGGCTGGGCTGCCGTCGCGCTGGCGGTTGCGGCCTGCGGCGGTGCAGGCTGGGTGGATGCTGCCTGCGCTGCCGTGCTGCTCGCCGCTGCGGAAGCCGCCGGTGGCGCAGCGGCGGGGGCGGGGGCAGAGCTTGCGGCGGTGGTAGTCGGCGCGGTGGCTGCCGGTGCAGACGCTGTGGCGGCGACCGGAGCGACCGCCTCGCTGCGGACCGCCGCTGCAGGCGCGCGCGGCGGTTCGGCGGCAATGCTGGGTGCTGCAGGCGCGACGGTGGCAGGCGCCGGCCTGACGGCTGCTGGCTGTGGTTTCGGCGCCTCTGCCTGGCGTACAGCGGCGGCTTCGTTACGTGCGGTAGTGGTCTGTACTTCCGGTGCCAGCAGATAGTTCGGCACTTTGCGAGAGCGCGAACTGGCCGTGTCGCTGCTCGCAGAACTGGGCACTGCTGTCGCAGTGCGGGGCGATTCGGTCGCAGCCATCGGTGCGGTCGCTGCAGGCGCAGGCGGTGCTGCTGGTGTGGCGGCTGCTGCCGCCATTGCGGCAGCAGCGCTGGTTTCCGCCTCTGCCGGCACCGCGCTGCTGCTGCGCAGCTTGGGTTCGCGTGGCTTCGCGGTGGCCTTGGCTTCGCTGGCAGCGGCATCGCCGCCGGCTTCGGCAGAACGGCAGTCCCAGCCCTCGCCGTTGCTGGCCGGCAGGCAGACATGCTTGGTGCCCGGCTCGAAGATATGTTCGTCCTGCGCCTGTAGTGGCGCCATTGCAGCCATTCCCAGGCACAGCAGCAGGCCGCGAATGGCGTGTCGCAGCGGGTGCCGCAGGCGGCGTTGCCTAGCGGGCATGCGGCGCCTCCAGGCCCTGGCTGAACATTACGCGGAAACCGCGCTTGACCTGGGCGTCGCGCGCCTGGGCAAAGGCAGTCAGGGCGTCGTCGCGTTCGAGGTAGACCTCGCGCTTGCTGCTGCTGCGGCCGCCTTGCTGGCCCCACTCGCGGTAGAGCGTCCAGCCGCCAAGCAGGTCCTGTTGCAGGATGATGTCGTAGTAGCGCGGCGATTCCGCCGCGGCCACCTGGGTTTGCAGATAGATGCGCATGAGCCGGGATTGTAGCGGCGGAAGCCGCAACGGTGTCGCGGCGCCGCGCAATTCGGCCCGCGCTCAGGCCTGTTGCAGCACCTGGCGAATGGCCACGTCGCTCACGTCGGGCACGATCTCGGCCTGGCCCAGGCCGCGCCAGAGAATCAGGCGCAGCTGGCCGCTGAGGTTTTTCTTGTCCAGGTACATCAGCCGCAGCAGGGTTTCCGCATTGCTGCCGGGCGGCAGTGCAACCGGCAGCCGCAATGCCTGCAGCAGCGCCTGCAGGCGCTCGCTGTCGGCTGCGGGGGCACGGCCGAGCTGGGCCGACAGGCGCGCTGCCAGCAGCATGCCAATGGCGACAGCCTCGCCGTGCAGCAGCTGGCCGTAGCCCGACGCGGTCTCGAGCGCATGGCCGAAGGTATGGCCGAAATTGAGCAGGGCACGCTCGCCGTCTTCGCGTTCGTCGCGGGCGACCACGCCGGCCTTGTGCAGGCAGCTGCGCGCAATCGCCTCGGCGACGGCGGCGCTGTCGCGTGCGATCAGCGCAGCAGCATGCTGCTCCAGCCAGGCGAAGAAATCTGCGTCGCCGATGGCACCGTACTTGACCACTTCGGCCAGGCCCGAGCGGTATTCGCGGGCGGGCAGGCTGCGCAAGGTATCGGTGTCGATGACGACAGCACGCGGCTGGTGGAAGGCGCCGACCAGGTTCTTGCCCGCCGGCAGGTTCACGCCGGTCTTGCCGCCGACCGAGGAATCGACCTGGGCCAGCAGCGTGGTCGGGATCTGCAGGAAGTCGATGCCGCGCATCCAGCAGGCCGCGGCAAAGCCGGCCAGGTCGCCGACGACACCGCCGCCCAGTGCGATCACGCAGGCATCGCGGTTGGCTTTCTGCTGGGCCAGCGCGTCGAGTACCACGCTGCAGTGGGCCAATGTCTTGTGCTGCTCGCCGTCGGGAAGCACGACGCTGACCACGTCCAGGCCGGCCAGGCCGTGCCGCACGGCATCCAGGTATAGCGGCGCAACAATGGTGTTGCTGACGATCAGCACATGGCGGCCGCGGATGGCACGGCGCCAGCGCGCGCTATCGCTGAGCAGGCCGGCACCGATCCAGATCGGGTAGGAGCGTTCGCCGAGTACGACGTCCAGCTGTCGCGGTTCGCTCATGCCGCCGCCGTCGCGGGCTGGCGCTGCCATTCCAGCGCGAGTCGCTGGGCCAGGTCGGCGGCCACCTGGGCCGCATGTTCGTTGTCGGAGATCACGGTGAGGTCGGCCAGGCTGCGATAGAGGGGATTGCGCAAGGCGGCCATCTGTTCCAGCCGCTCGCGCCGGTCGGGTGCGGCCAGCAGCGGCCGTTTGCGGTCGCGCGCCAGCCGCGCCAGCTGAATATCGACGGCGGTTTCCAGATAGACGATGAAGCCGCGGCGGGCGAGCAGGGCGCGATTGTCCGGGTCGAGCACGGCGCCGCCGCCGGTGGCCAGCACGATGCCTTGCAGCGCGGTCATTTCATCGAGGCAGCTGCATTCGCGCCGGCGGAAACCGGCTTCGCCTTCGAGTTCGAAGATCAACGGAATGGTTGCGCCCGTCTGCTCCTCGATCACGTGATCGAGGTCGTGGAAGGGCAGCTGCAACTGCTCGGCCAGGCGCCGGCCTATGGTGGTCTTGCCGGCCCCCATCGGGCCGATCAGGAACAGATTAGGTGCGGGATTCATGCACTTGATGCTAGCACGCAGCTCGCGCGCGCCTTTGTGCAGCGATGGCATGAGCACATCCCCGCGATCGCGGGTTTCGCCTGCGGCAGCGTCACGGCGTAAGCTACTGCGAATCTCCCGCGCGTGTTTCGCCATGTTCCGCTTCCTCGCAATTTTCCTGTTGTCCTTGCTGGTGCTGTTCACGCTGGACGTACTGGCCGTGGTCGAGCTGCACGTGATCGATCCGTTCAATGCACTGCTGGCGAATATCTCGGCCAAGATCATCGCCCTGTGCGGCGGCGATGCGATCGCCCAGGGCAAGGTCATCATCAGCATGCGCACCGGGCTTGCGGTATCGATAGAGCGCGTCTGCAACGGTGTCGAGGCGGTCATCATCCTGGTGTCGGCGATGCTCGCGTTTCCGGCGCGCTGGCATCACAAGCTGATCGGCATCGCGATCGGCACGCTGGCGATCCAGAGCCTCAATCTCGTGCGCATCATCAGCCTGTATTACCTCAACCAGTGGGACGAGGTCTGGTTCGAGTGGTTCCACAGCTACATCTGGCAGGCGCTGATCGTGCTCGATGCGCTGGTGGTATTCCTGGTCTGGCTGCGTTACCTGCCGCGCAGCCGCGACGACGATGCGCCGCCGCCGCCGCTCGATCCGCCGCCGTTGCAGGCAATGGCGTGACCCAGCCCGCCGTACTGCTGGCCGGTTGTGGCGATGTGGGCATTCGCAGCGGCCTGCTGCTTGCCGCGCAAGGTCGCAAAGTGTACGGATTGCGGCGCAGCGTCGGCACTCTGCCGGCGCCGCTGCTGCCGTTGCAGGCGGACCTGACCGATGCCGCCAGCCTGGCCGCCCTGCCGTCCGATATTGCCGACGTGATCTTTCTGCCTACGCCGGGCCGGCGCGAGGAGGCGGCCTATCGCGGGCTGTTTCTGGACGGGCTCAGGCATCTGGTCGAGGCCTTGCGCGGGCGCGGTCCGCTGGGGCGGCTGCTGTTCGTGTCGTCCAGTGCGGTCTATGGCGAGCACGACGGTAACTGGGTGGACGAAGACAGCGACTGCCGGCCGCTTGCTTTCAACGGCCGATTGTTGTTGCAGGCCGAACGCTGGTTGCACGAGGCTGTGCCCGATGCGGTGGTTGCGCGCTGTGCCGGCATCTACGGTCCCGGCCGCAGCCGGCTGGTCGACCAGGTGGTCGGCGGCAGCGCGCGGCGCCCGGCCGGAGCGGCCGAGTTTTCCAATCGCATACATGTGGACGATGTCGCCGGTGCCCTTGTCCATCTGCTCGGGCTGGCGCAGCCGGCACCCTGCTATGTCCTCAGCGACGACTGCCCGGCCAGCCTGGGCGAGGTGCAGTGCTGGCTGGCCGACCAGCTCGGACTGCCGCCGCCGCCGCAGGAAACCGTCGCCGGCGAACGTGCGGTCGGCAACAAGCGCCTGCGCAACCGGCGCCTGCGCGAGTCGGGCTACGCCCTGCGCCACGACGATTTCCGCAGCGGCTATGGGACTATCCTGGCCGCAATGCGTAGAACCCCGGATTGACCGCAGCCCGGTGTTTGGGTCAATCATCGCGTTTTATCCAACGCATGTTGCGCCGCGCCATTGGACGTAACATGCCCTGCGCTGGCAGCGCGGTTGCATACTGCTACACTGCGCGCACGTCGCCATAGTTTGCACAATCGTGCAAGCCGGCCGCGCAAGCTGACCCAAACAGGGAGCCGTCATGTCCATCGCCAAGGTCATCGAAGTCAGTTCGTCCTCGCCCAAGGGCATCGACGATGCCGTGCAGTCGGGACTGCTCAAGGTCGCCACCACAGTCAAGAACGTGAAAGGCGCCTGGGTCAACGAGATCAAGGTCACCACCGACGACGACGGGCGAGTAACCGAGTGGCGGGTCAATCTGCGCGTGAGCTTTGTCGTCGAATGAGGAGCGAGGAATGGGCCGAAGGCTTGCGCTGGAAGGAGTCGCATGAGCAAGCATGAAGTGGTCATCGGTTTCCTTGAAGACGACGCCGATCAAGCCGACCTGATTTCCTTGTGGCTGGAACGCGCTGGCTATACGCCGCGCGTGTTCCGCAGCGCGAACGAGTTTCGCCGGCGCCTCGGCATCGAAGCGGTCGACCTTCTGTTGTTGGACTGGATGCTGCCGGATGCGACCGGGCTGGACGTGCTGGCGTGGATCCGCGGTTCGGCCAATGCCGAGCTGCCGGTGATCTTCCTGACCGCACGCTCGCTCGACGAAGACATCGTCAAGGGGCTGGAAAGCGGCGGCGACGACTACGTCATCAAGCCACCGAAGCAGGCCGAGCTGCTGGCGCGCGTCGCCGCGGTTCTGCGCCGTCGTGGCGTCGATGGCGAGGCCAGCACCGACCTCAGCGTGCCGCCTTATCACATCGACCTCATGCGCCGGCGCGTGGCCATCGAAGGCCGCGACATCGAATTGACCCAGCGCGAGTTCGACCTGGCCACCTACTTGTTCCGCCGCCAGGGCCGTATCGTCAGCCGCGATGCCTTGCTGGAAAACGTCTGGAACATGAGCGCCCAGGTTTCCACGCGCACCGTCGACACCCATGTCAGCCGCCTGCGCAAGAAGCTGGAGCTCGGCGGCGAACATGGCTGGCGACTGACCGCGGTTTACCAGCACGGATACCGGCTCGAACAGGCCTGAGCCGGTCGGCCAGCTGTTCCACCCGGGAATCGAGGCCATGTCCAGCAAACGTCAGTCCGGCAAGAGTGCGCCCCACAAGCCGGCAGCAGGCAAGCAACCGCCCGGCCGGGGCTTGCCGGCCGCATCGTCGCAGGTAGCATCCAAGCCGGTGTCTGCCGCGACCGTTCCAGCCCAGGCCGATGCGCAGCCCGCAGCCCTGCGCCACGTTTCGGAGACCAGTGTGAGCGAGAAGAAATCCGTCGGTCTGGACGTCAGTGCCGACCGCAATGTCGACCAGATCCGAGACATCCTGTTCGGCGGCCAGATGCGCGACTACGAGCGCCGCTTCCAGGAACTCAACGAGCGCATCGAGGCTGACCTGGCCAGCCTGCGCCAGGACCAGGAACGCCGCTTCAACCAGCTCGACAAGCGCCTGGACGAACAGCAGGAACGCCTGTCCAAGGCCCTGCGCCAGGAAATCGCCGACCGCACTGCCTCGCAGGACGATCTGGAATCGCGCCTGAGCCAGAGCGCACGCAGCCAGCGCAGCGAACTCAATACCGCCATCGATGGCCTGGCCCAGGAACTGTCCGCCAGCGAAGAGCGTCTGCGCGCCGCACTCGGCGAACTCGATGCCGCGCTGAAGGAACAGGCCAGCCGCAGCAACCAGAACCTGACCCGCTCGCGCGACGAACTGCGCGCCGACAAGGTAGGCCGCGAAGACCTGGCCGCGCTGATGACCGAGCTGGCATTGCGGCTGAAGGGCGACTTCGATCTTCCCGGCGCGCGCTGAGCGCGCGGCTCGGCGCCGTGGACGAACACCAGCGACTCCGGCGACTGATCCTCGGCGAGCAGCTCGCCGACTGGGAGACACACGCTGTGCGCATGGCGGCGCTGGAAGCTGCGCGCTCGGCGCTGCCGGAAGAATTGCCGCTGCTGCTGCAGCAAAGCCAGCTCGGCGATGGCCGGCGCAAACTGTCGCAGGCACTGGTGTTGCCGCTGACCGACGCGCTGGGCCGTGCCGCGCAGGAACAGCGCCAGGGCGTGGTCGATGCATTGTTTCCGGTGATTGGCCCGGCCATCCGCAAGGCCATCGCCGAATCGCTGCGCGATTTCACCGAAGGCTTCAATCGCGCGCTGGAGTCGAGCTTCACCCCGCGCGGCCTGCGCTGGCGGCTGGAATCCTGGCGCACCGGCATTCCCTACGTGCAGGTGGTATTGCGGCATAACCTGCGCTTCCGCCTCGACCACCTGTTCCTGATCGACCGCGCCAGCGGCCTGGTACTGGCGCGCCAGTCGGCAGCCGACCTGCCCGATCTGGATGCGGATGCCATTGCCGGCATGCTCACCGCGATCGGCGATTTCGTGCGCGATTCGGTCGGCGGCGGCAGCGAAGAAAACACCGGCACACTGGATTCGGTCAGCGTCGGCGAACACCTGGTCTGGGTGGAGCACGGGCCGCGTGCCAGCTTTGCGGTATTCCTGCGCGGCGTAGCGCCGGCCGCACTGCGCCTGATCCTGCGCCAGCGCCTGGAACAGGCGCATGCCTGGCTGTCCGATCCGCTGCGTGGCGCGTCGGCGGGCGTGCCGGACGCCGGCACCGACCCGCAGCTGCAGGAAACCCTCGGCCTGCAGCGCCTGGAACTGGCCGCGGCGGCCGATTCGGCCGCCCGGGATGGCGCGCCTGTGCGGCGCTGGCCCTTGCTGCTGATCGGTGCCGTGCTGTTGGCATTGCTGGGCGCCTGGTTCTGGCGCGACTGGCAGTGGCAGCGTCGCGTCGACGCTGTGGCGCAACGCCTGGCTGACTGGCCCGGACTGCATGTCGAAGAACTGAGCAGCGAACACGGCCAGCTTCTACTTCGCGGCCTGATCGATGCGGATGCGTCATCGCCGCGCACGGCGATGGCCGAATTGCTACCGGACGACGTCGATATCCGTACCGATTTGCGTGGCTATCTGTCCAGCGACGACGCGATTGTGCAGCGGCGTGCGCAACGCCAGCTGCAGCCGCCCGAGGGCGTGCACCTGGCTGTGCGCCAGGGCGTTCTGCACCTGCGGGGCGAAGCCGCCGCTGACGTGCTCGCGCGCCTGCGGCAGCAGGCCGGCTGGGTAGCTGGCGTCGCCCGCGTCGACGCCAGTGGCCTGGGCGAGAGCAACGATGCCCAGGCCCCGCTGCGCGCCGAATGGGAAGGTCTGCTGCAGCAACTGGCACGGCAGCACGTGTACTTTGTGCGCGAAGTGGAACTGGCCGATGCCGCCGCTGCGGCGGCGCTGCAGGCGAATGCGCTGCGCCTGGTCGAACTCGGCCGCCTGTTGCAGCGCCCCGTCGCGTTTACCTGCCATGGGCACAACGACGAGCCGGGCACGGCGACGATCAACCAGCGCCTGCGCGAAAGCCGCGCCCGCTGGCTGTGCGACCGGCTCGCCGCGGCCGGCATCGATCCCGCCAGCTTGCAGGTCGGCCGCACCGAAGCCACGCCGGCCCAGCCTATGATTCAGTACCGCGCCGCCAGCCTCAGCCTGGACGGAGCTCATCAGGGAGAGATGGAATGACGGAACTGGCGCGCAAGATCTGCATGCTCGGCGACTTTGGCGTTGGCAAGACCAGTCTGGTTGCCCGTTTTGTGCGCAACACCTTCTCTGAAAAATACCTGACCACGGTCGGCGTCAAGGTCGACAGCCGCGTCGTCGATCTGGCCGGCGGCGACCGCATGAAGTTCGTGGTCTGGGACATAGCCGGCAAGGCCGTGCTGGACAGCCTGAACCAGAACTACCTGCGCGGTGCCAGTGGCCTGATCCTGGTCGCCGACGGCACCCGCGAAGCCAGCCTGCGCGCGGCGCTGAACCTGCTGATGCAGGCGCGCGACGTACTCGACAACCCCGCCTGCGTGCTGTTCGTGAACAAGCTCGACCTGGTCGAACGCTGGGAAGTGGCACCGGAAACCCTGGCCGAGATGCGCCACAGTCTGCCGGTATTCGAGACCAGCGCCCTCAGCGGCGACGGTGTCGAGGCGGGTTTCGGCGAGCTGGCGACGAGGCTGCACGCATGAGCGAATTTCCGCAGGCGGTGGAAAATTACCTGAGCCAGGCGCTGCGCGATCGCGCCCATCCGTTGCTGTTGAGCTTCGATGCGCAGTGGCAGCTGACCGAGGTGTCCGGCGCGGCCGGCTACCACGGCCTGGAGCAGGGCGGTCCGGCCGAACTGGTACAGCAGCTGCAGGATCTGTTCCTCGGCCTGCCGCTGGACCAGACCCAGGATCTTCCCTTTGTGGAACTGTCCGACGGCCGCCATGCCCACGTGCATCTGGTGCCGGATGCGAACGACACGTTCCACCTGCTGCTGCTGGACGCCAGCGAAGAACACGAACGCACACAGAGCCAGCAGCAGCTAGGCAACCAGGCCGTGCTGGCCGGGCTGGAGAAATCGCGTACGCTGGCGCGGCTGCGCCAGATCAAGTCTGAACTGGAACAGCAGCGCGCCCGGCTGGAAGAAGCCAATGCGCTGAAAAACGCGCTGTTTGCCACCCTCAGCCACGAATTCCGCACGCCACTGACCTCGATCTTCGGCTATCTGCACCTGCTCGAACGCGGCGGCGGCGAAGGCGGCCGGGCACAGGCGCTACAGGCGCTGCGGCGCAATGCCAGCCATTTGTTCGCGCTGGCGGAAAACCTGCTCGAATACGGCCGCAGCGAAGCCGGCGAAACCCTGCTCGACGCAGCCGAGCTGCCGCTGGCGACTCTGGTCGACGACCTGGATGCGATGTTCCGCCCGCTGGCGGCGGAAAAAGGCCTGGCCCTGGTCATCGAAGCGGGCGAGGCGCCGCCGGCGACTGCCCTGTTCGACCAGATCAAGATCCGCCAGGTAGCCATCAACCTGCTGTCGAATGCCTTGCGCTATACGCCTAAGGGCTATGTGCGCGGACAGCTGGGCTGGGACGGCGCGCTGCTGCGGCTGGAGGTCAGCGATACTGGCCTGGGCATCGACGCTGCTTCGCGCGCGCGCGTGTTCAAGGCGTTCAACCGCGGTGCCCAGCACGGCGGGCGCGGCGCGGGCCTTGGCCTGTCCATCGTCAAGCGCCTGGTCGAGCGCATGGGCGGCGAGATCGAGCTCGATTCGGCGCCCGGCCTGGGCAGCACGTTTCGCATCGCCTTGCCGGCACTGGGCGCTACTGGCCTGCCCGCATTGCCGCAGGAGCAGCGCCGGCGCGGACTGGACGCACTGATCGTCGACGACGATCCCGACGTGGCCGCGCTGCTGGAAGTACTGCTCGGCGACCTGGGCGCCACCACGCGCGTCGCGTCCACCGCGGCGGCGGCTTTGGCGGAAGTCGGGCAGCGCGCGCCGGACCTTGTGCTGGTCGATGTGGAACTGCCCGGCCTGTCGGGCAATGCGGCTGTTTTCCAGCTTCGTTCACAAGGTTACAAAGGCGGCATAGTTACAGTTTCGGCAAATGCTACAGAGGAAGCGCGTCGCGCTGCGCTGGCCGCCGGTGCCGATCACTACCTGACCAAGCCGCTGGATTTCGCCCAGTTCGCCCGCGTTGTGCAGAGCCTTGGCGAGCGCGCAGCGCCGCCGTAGATGGAGGCCGGGCGAGCGCGCAGCGCCACCGTAGATGGAGTCGGGTAAAGCGCGCAACGTCGCCGCAAACCGCCACCTGCGCGCTTATGCCGCGGCCGCGCCGGCGCCTGCGTGCTAGCATTTGCGGTCTTCGTTCGACGGAGTCCTCCGCCATGTCATTGTGTGTTCCCGCGCTGGAAGAGCTGCGCCGCCTGCTGGCCGAAGCAGCCCTCAGCGGCGATCCCGAACCGACGGCCATGAATCTCAGCACCATCGACGCGCGCGGCCGTCCGCATTCGCGCATCGTGCTGCTCAAGGGCGTCGCCGAAGACGGCTTGCGCTTCTTCACCAACTACACGAGCGCCAAGGGCGAAGAGCTTGCCGCGCATGCCCAGGTTGCCCTGTGCCTGCACTGGAAGCAGCTGCGCGAAGGCATACAGGTGCGCGTCGAAGGCACGGTCAGCAGGCTGCCCGAGGCCGATTCGGACGCCTATTTCGCGTCGCGCGCGCGCGGCAGCCAGATCGGCGCCTGGGCTTCGCTGCAGTCGCAGACCCTGCCGCAGCGCGAGGATTTCGAGGCACGTATCGCCGAAGTCGAAGCACGCTTTGCCGGGTGCGAAGTGGAGCGGCCGCCGCACTGGGGCGGCTATCGGGTCGATCCCGATCTGATCGAATTCTGGTACGGCGCCAATTTCCGCTTGCACGAGCGTCAACGCCATGAACTGATCGACGGCCAATGGCGCCAACGCATGCTGTATCCGTGACCGAGTCCGGCAGCCGATGCACGAGGTTTCTGCTCGGCTGCCTGCCTCCACGGCGCCGCCAAGCGTGAGGAAGAACTGCGCACGCATCGAGGCAATGTCTCCTGTACTCGGCGCCTGCCTCGACAACTCTGCAAGACCCCTGCGCAGCAGAGGTCTTGCTGCTCCCTTGACTCAGGAGGGGGCTCCACAACAGCCCATCGCCATTGAGCGGGCAGGAGCGGCCACCTTGTATCCCTCGCGTATCGTCTGCCTGACCGAAGAACCGACCGAAGTGCTGTACGCGCTGGGGCAGGAGCACCGCATCGTCGGCATTTCCGGCTTTACCGTGCGGCCGCCGCGTGCGCGCAAGGAGAAGCCCAAGGTCTCTGCCTTCACCAGCGCCAGGATCGGCGAAATCCTCAAACTTGAGCCGGACCTCGTCATCGGTTTCTCCGATATCCAGGCCGACATCGCCCGCGACCTGATCAAGGCCGGCGTGGAAGTGTGGATCAGCAACCACCGCTCGGTGGACGGCATACTCGGCTATATCCGCCGCCTGGCCGGCATGGTCGGCCAGGCCGCCGCGGGCGAAGTGCTGGCGCAGCAGGCCGAGGCGCATATCGCCGCGGTGCGCGCCGCGGCGGCAACATTGCCGCGTAGGCCAAAAGTATATTTCGAAGAGTGGGACGAGCCGCTGATCACCGGCATCCGCTGGGTCGGCGAACTGGTGCGCATCGCGGGCGGCGACGACATCTTTCCGGAACTGACGCAACATTCCCTGGCGCGCGACCGTATCCTCGCCGACGGCAGCGAAGTGATACGGCGCGCGCCGGAACTGATCCTGGGCTCCTGGTGCGGCAAGCGTTTCCGCCCTGAACAGGTCGCTGCACGGCCGGGCTGGGATGCGATACCGGCAGTGCGCGACGGACAGCTGTTCGAGATCAAGTCGCCGATCATCCTGCAGCCCGGCCCGGCGGCGCTGTTCGACGGACTCGATGCGATTCATGCCGCCATACTGCGCTGGGCGCGGCGCGAAGATTGACCGCCGCACACCTCGGCGTTCGCTGGACTGCGTGATGTCAGGCCTGCGTGCCGGCCTGCGTATTCTGCTTCGACCGCTTACGGAGCTTGCCATGCGAACCTCTTCCCGCTGCATTGCGCTGTTTGTCCTGCTGTCTGCCGGTGCCGCCGCGCAGGCGGCCGAAACCCAATCGCTGAGCGCGCGCGTCGGCGATGCAGCCTTTGTCAGCGACGACGACGGCATCACGCTGGTGCCGCTGGGCAACTCCAGCGGCAGCTTCAGCCTGAGCGCCACTACCGCGGGCGGCAGCGCCTATCCGCCGCCGAAGACGCCGATCGACCGGCTGTCGATCATCTGCAGCGGCCTGGCTGCCGGTAAGCCGATACGCCTGGACAGCGCTTCGTTCGGCCGCGCCGAGTGCGATGTGCGGTTTTATAAAGGTGTAAAACCAATGGGCGGCGACCCCGACGCCGAATACACGCTGGACAAGCAGCACGCCGGTAATGTGTTCGAGGTACAGAGCGTTGCGGGCAAGCTGTATGCGGGCCGTTTCAGTTTTCATCTGATCGATGCATCTGGCGCTAAGCAGGCGGTCGAAGGCGAGTTCAAGGCCGAAGATCGCCAGCTCTGAGTGGCCGGTTGGCGGCCTCGGCCGTCATTGAAACGCCCGTTTGAAATCTGCGTTTGGCCGGTGTAGAGTCGGCCGGCCGGCGCAACCTGCGCGCGGTATCCAACCATCGTTTCGTCATGCTGGGGGCCTCGTCAGGAGCTGCCGTCGGTTGAACGAAGTGGTTGCCGGCGTGGCGATTCGTCGCCGCACCGGCAGCTCGCCGAAGACGGGAATCCGCGCGGCAGGAGCAACATCTCCAGGATGAAACCGGCGTAACCGGTCCAGGCCAGGCTTCCCTTGGGAGAGGGAAGTATGATGCGTTCCGTTCTCGCACGCCTGCTCGGCGTGCTGCTCTGCCTGTTCGCTGCCGCGCCGGTCGCGGCCCAGTCCGGCTATACCCAGACACGCCATCCCATCGTACTTGTACACGGCCTGCTCGGTTTCGACAGCCTGCTCGGTGTATACGATTATTGGTATGGAATTCCCTCACAATTGCGCTCCGGTGGGGCCAAGGTCTACGTCGCCAGCGTGGCGGCGGCGAACTCCAGCGCGGTGCGCGGCGAACAGTTGATCCGCGATCTCGATCATCTGCGTGCGCTGTACGGCCATGCCAAGTTCAACCTTATCGGCCATAGCCATGGCGGACCCACCATCCGTTACGTCGCCTCGGTGCGGCCAGATCTGGTCGCCTCGGTGACTTCGGTGGGCGCGCCGCATAAAGGCAGCAAGGTGGCCGATGCGCTCGATGCGACCTTGCCGCCCGGCTCGCCGCTGCGGCCGCTGGTAGCCGGTTTCGTCGATGCATTGGGCGGCTTCCTTGCTTTCCTGTCCGGCAACAGCGATCCACAGTACGCCCTCGGCGCACTCGCATCGCTCAACACGGCGGGTTCGACCGCGTTCAATACCCGTCATCCCCAGGGCATGCCGGCCAGCAGCTGCGGCGAAGGCGCGGCGACAGTGAATGGCGTGCGCTACTACTCCATCGGCGGCACCTCGGTGCTGACCAATATCTTCGATGCGTCCGATGCGCTGCTCGGCGCCGGTGGTCTGTTCTTCGGCTTCGAGGCGAATGACGGCCTGGTCGGCCGCTGCTCCAGCCATCTTGGCGTGGTGCTGCGCGACGACTACGGCTGGAATCATCTGGACGAGGTCAATCAGGTATTGGCCCTGCGTGGCCTTTTCGCCTCCGATCCCGTCAGCGTACTGCGTGCCCAGGCCAACCGGTTGAAGAACGCGGGCTTGTGAAACGTCTCTTGCCGGTGATGGCAGCAGCCCTGCTCGGGCTGCTGTTTTTTTTATTTCTATCAAAAGCGCCATCGCCGCGGGGCGTGGCGCAGCCGGTGCCGGCTACTGCTGCGTCGGTGCCCGCGGTCTCGGCCGTGGCGCCGGCAACGCCACGCGGCGCGCCTCGCCTTTCCGCGCCGCCTGCCCAGGCCGATTCCCTGCGCGGCACCGACGTCGACGGCAGCGTGCGCCGCGATGCGCAAGGCCATGTTGTCGCGGATCGCGAACTGCGCCGCCTGTTCGACTATTTCCTCTCGCGGCTCGGCGAACGCGACACGGTGCAGATCCGCGCCGACCTGCTGGCCTGGCTACAAAGCCAGGCCCAACTCGATGCGCGCGCGCGTGCCGAGGTGCTGAACCTGTTCGACCGCTACGCCGAGCTGCAGCGTGCCAGTGCCGCGCTGGGCCGCAGCAGCGATCTGCGGGCCGACCTGCAACGCCTGCGCGAGCTGCGCCGGCGTGAGCTGGGCGAATCACTGGCGCAAGCCTGGTTCGGCGAGGAAGAAGACTATGCCGCGGCGACGCTGGAACGTCTGGCCCTGGCACGCGACAACACGCTGGATCTGGCTACCCGCACGCAGCGGCTGGCGCAAGTCGAGGCCAGCGTCGATCCTCGGCAACGCGCCTCGCGTGCGGACAGCACCGACTATCAATTGGCCGTGGTGCAAAGCGAACAGCTCGATACACAACACGCCGATGCGTCGCAGCGCGTGCAGCAGCGCACCGAGCTGTGGGGCGCGGATGCGGCAGCACGCCTGGCCGAGCTCGACCAGCAGGATCTGGACTGGCAACTGCGGCTGCGTGCGTATGCACAGGCGCGCGAGAAACTGTTTGCGGACGGCACTCTGGCGTCGGGCGAGCGCGAACTGCGCCTGCTGAAATTGCTGGAAGTTTTCAGCGAGGCGGAGCAGCGGCGGGTGTTGAGCCTGGCCGAGGAAGGGCTGCTGCCGAAGTAGACGGCTGCGGCCGCGTCTCGACTGCCGGCGTTACTTTGCAGCGCCTCGATCCAGTACTTCCCACCCCATCTGCGCAATCGTGCCGGCCATGCGTCCGGCCGCCAGGGCCTGCTCGCTCGATGCATTGCCCTGCAGTGCGCGCTTCATCACGCCCTGGGCGATCGCTGCCAGGCGGAAAAAATGGAAGGCCAGATGGAACGGCCAGGCATCGCCCGGGTCCAGCCCGGTGGCGGTGCCGAAGCGGCCGAGCAGGGCAGCTTCGTCGGGAATGCCCAGGCTGTCGCGCTGCAGGCTGGCCAGGCCCGGCAGCACCGGGTTGCGTGGCAGGCGCAGCGCCATGCAGTAGTAGCCCAGGTCGGCCAGCGGATGTCCCAGTGTGGACAATTCCCAATCCACTACGGCGAGCAGTTCGCCGCTGTCGGACCACATCAGGTTGTCGAGGCGGAAATCGCCGTGGACCAGCGCGATGCGGCCGTCGTCGGCCGGCGCCGCGGCGGGCAGTGCCTCGATCAGGCGGTCCATCGCGACGAGGGTTTCGGTTTCGCTGGCGCGGTATTGCTCGCTCCAGCGCGCGATCTGGCGCACAAAATAGTTGCCGGGTTTGCCGTAATCGGCGAGACCGCAGGCCGCTACGTCCAGCTGCGCGAGCGCGATAAGCGTGTCGACGGCACGGTGGTAGTAGAAGGTGCGCTGTTCCGGCGTGGCATCGGGCAGGGCCGGATCCCAGTGCACGCGGCCGGGCACGAAGCTCATCAGATAGAACGCGCTGCCGATGACGCTGTCGTCCTCGCACAGGTGCAGCGGCTGCGCCACCGCAACAGCTGAGCCTTGCAAGGCCTGTAGCACGCGGTATTCACGTTCTACCGCATGCGCCGAGGCGAGCAGCTTGCCTGGTGGCTTGCGCCGCAGCACGTAGCGGCCGGAGGCCGCGTCGATGCGATAGGTGGGATTGGACTGGCCGCCCTTGAACTTGGTCGCCGTAAGCGGTCCGCGGAATCCCTCGACCTGCGCCTGCAGATAGTCGGCCAGGGTTTGCGTATCGAGCACGCTGTCGGCGGAGCTGGTCATGGGCTGGATTCTCCTGGGCGCCAGATTCGGCGGGAAATCGTCGCAAACCGTGGCTATCGCGCGCCTGTCGGCGCCGTGCCGGCTTCAATACCAGCTGTGCAGGGCGCGGTGCTGTTCGTCCTGCAGGTGGGGCAGGTGGCTCCAATGCTGCAATTGCCATTCCGAATCGTTTCGTACAAATTCCACAATGCCGGAATTGGCCAGGCTGAGGTTGTGCCGTATCGTGGTCGCTTCGTCCAGCGCCAGCAGGGCCTGGGCGCAGCGCGCGATGACGCCACCGGAACTGACCACCAGCGTGGTGCCACCGGCGGCCCTGGCCTCGGCGCGGTCATGCGCCCGGCGCACGCGGTCGCGGAAGGTCTGCAGCGTTTCCGGCATATGTTCGTCGAGGCGGCCCTGGTCCCAGGCTGCGAAGGCGCGGCCGATCAGGGCCTGCACCCGCGCCGGTTCCAGTCCGTCGCGCAGGCTGGGCAGGTCGGGATCGTCCAGCGCGATGCTGGCATAGCCACGCAACAGGCTTTCGTGGTCGAACTCGTTCCAGTCCGCATCGATGCTGTGTGCCGGCAGCGGGCGGTCGACCGCGGCGGCAGCCAGCTGCAGCGCGTGCAGGGTCTGGGCGTGGCGTTTCTGCGCACCGGCGACGACATGGGCGAATTCCAGCTGAGGCTGCGCCGCCAGCCATTGCGCCAGCAGTTCGGCCTGGCGCAGGCCGCGCTCGGAAAGCCGGTCGTAGTCGTCGGTGCCGAAGCTGGCTTGGGCGTGGCGGATCAGCAGCAGGCGTGCAGTCATCGGTCGGTAACGTAGTTCTTGCTGAATTTGAGCTGGTAGCTGCGCTTGCTGCCGGCCGGCGTGATGTCGATGCTGAAATTGATGGTGTCGCTGCCGCGCACGTCGAATTCGCCCAGGTAATAGACCGCGTCGGCTTCGCGGATTTCGCGTACGGCCAATTCGCTGCGCTGGCCGGCCAGATTGGCGGCGGTGCCGCTGACCTTGGCCGCCACGGCCACCGGCTGGCTGTCGCTGCCCAGCTGCTGCACAGCGATATTCACCAGTCCCTGCTTGCTCGACCGGGAAAACTTGTACTGCCTGGCGACTTCCGCCGGCAGCATGTCGGTGGAGAGGGCGTTGTAATGCACCTGGTAGTTGTCGAAGCGCTGCACCTGTTCGGCACGGCCGCGGGCGGGGAACAGCAACAGCAACAGCAGCGCGGCTGCAGCGAGGGAAAGTTTGTAGGCGAGCTTCATGGCAGGCTCCTGCAGGCGCGGGTTCGATCTTACACGCGCCCGGACTGGCATCAGAACTTGAGGAACAGGGTGCCGGCCGGGCCGACCGCATGCCAGATGGCCAGCTTCAGCAGCAGCAGGGCCAGGGTGGCGTAGAGCGGCGACAGGTCCAGCGCTGCGTTGCGCGGCGGCCAGCTGCGGAAAGGCCGCAGCAGCGGTGCGCTCAGGCTGGTTATCACTTCCACGGCCGGGTTGCGCGGGTTGGGCGAGAAGAAGCTCATGACTGCGCTGATCAGGATGATCCAGAATGCCGTATTGACGATGTAGTAGATCAGCCCGGTCACGCTGAACAGGGCGATCGCGAGCGGGTCCAGGGCCATGCGCAGAAGCAGCATGGACAGCACGAGCTGGATCATCGCGGTGAGCAGCATCAGCACCGCTGTGGCCAGGCTGAACTGCTTGTACGGCGGTATCAATTGCGCCAGCGGCCCGACTACGGGGTTGGTGAATTTATAAATAAACTGGCAGATGGGATTATTGAAACGCACCCGCGTCAGTGGCAGCGTCAGGCGCAGCAGCAGGATCAGCAGCAGCGCACTGAAAACCGCACTGATGAGCAGCATGCCTGCGTCGGAAAAAAAGCCCATGCCTCAGCCCTCCGACTTTGCGGCGAGCTCGCGCCCGCGTTCGGTCGCCGCGGCGACCGCCCTGGCTACCGTCTCGCGCAAGCCGCTTGCGGCGAAACTGTCCAGCGCGGCCTGGGTGGTGCCGCCGGGCGAAGTCACGCGCTGGCGCAGCACGGCCGGTGCTTCGCCGTCTTCGCGCAGCATGCGGCCGGCGCCCAGCGCAGTCTGCGTGGCCAGGGCGCGGGCTGCATCGCGCGGCAGGCCCTGGGCCACGGCGGCGTCTTCCAGTGCTTCGACCAGCAGGAAGAAATACGCCGGTCCCGAACCCGACAGGGCGGTGACCACGTCCATCTGCGCTTCCTCGTCTATCCACACCGCGAGACCGGCGGCGCCGAGTATGGTTTCCGCCTGGCCGCGCTGCACCGCGCTGACCTGCGCGTTGGCGCACAGGCCGCTGGCACCGGCACCGACCAGGGCCGGCGTATTCGGCATGCTGCGCACGACGGCGACGCTGCCGCCGCACCAGTGCTCCAGCTGGTCGATGCGGATACCCGCAGCGATCGAGATCAGCAGCGGTGCCTGCGCCTGCACGGCGGGCTGCAGCGATTCGCAGACCGTGCGCATCACCTGCGGCTTGACCGCGAGCAGGATGACTGCGGCACCGGCTGCCGCCGCGGCGCCCTCTGCATGGACGCCGACACCGAAATCGCGGGACAGGGCCTCGCGCAGTTCGGCATTCGGCTCGGCTACGGCGATCAGCGACGGCGCCATGCCCTGGCGTACCAGTCCGCCGATCAGGCTGCGTGCCATGTTGCCGCCGCCGACGAAGGCGATGCGCACGTTGAGTTGCGTCTCAGGCATGAGTCTTCGACTGCTGGATTAGGAACGCCGAGCATAGCCGCGCCGTGCAGCGAACTGAAATCACGCGCTGCGTGCACCGAACAGGGCCGAGCCTATGCGCACCATGGTTGCGCCATGGGCCAGTGCCAGTTCGAAATCGTCGCTCATGCCCATGGACAAGGTATCGATGCCGGCGTGCCCGGTGCGCAGCGTGTCGAACAGGCCGCGCATGGCCGCGAAGGCGCGTACGCGCAGCGCCCGGTCCGCATGCGGCGCGGGAATCGCCATAAGGCCGCGCAGGCATAGCGCCGGCTGTGCGGCAATGGCCTCGGCCAGCTCGGGCAACTGCTCGGGCCGGCAGCCCGACTTGGACGCCTCGTCATCAATGTTGACCTGGATCAGCACCTGCAACGGCCCGCGCGCGGGCGGCCGCCAGCGCGCCAGTGGCGCGATCAGCTTGGCCCGGTCCAGGCTCTGCAGCCAGTCGAAATGCTCGGCTACCTCGCGGCACTTGTTCGATTGCAGCGGGCCGATCAGATGCCATTCCAGCGCCAGGTCGGCCAGCTCGCCCTGCTTGGCCAGGGCTTCCTGCACGTAGTTCTCGCCGAACGCGCGCTGGCCCAGGCCGGCCAGCCGGCGCACCGCGTCGGCGGGCTTGGTCTTGCTCACGGCGAGCAGGCGCGCGGACTGGCCATGCTGCGCCGCAGCATGGGCGATACGGGCATGGATCTCAGTAAAGGAAGTTTCGGAGGAACTCATCTCAAGCGCGTGCGCCAGCGGAAAATTGCCGAGCTATACTCGGGCGAAACCACGCCGGCCAGCGGCGTCGACTGCATTTGGGGGATACGCATGGATATTGCCGAGCTGCTTGCTTTCTCGGTCAAGAATAAGGCTTCCGACCTGCACTTGTCCGCGGGCCTGCCGCCGATGATCCGCGTCGACGGCGACGTGCGCCGCATCAATATTCCGGCGCTGGACCACAAGCAGATCCACTCGCTGATCTACGACATCATGTCGGACAAGCAGCGGCGCGACTACGAAGAGTTCCTCGAAGTCGACTTCTCGTTCGAAATCCCCGGCCTCGCCCGCTTCCGCGTCAACGCGTTCAACCAGAACCGCGGCGCCGGCGCGGTATTCCGTACCATTCCCTCGGAAGTGCTTTCGCTGGAAGACCTGGGCTGTCCCAAGGTGTTCAAGGAGCTGATCGCCCAGCCGCAGGGGCTGATCCTGGTCACCGGGCCTACCGGTTCGGGCAAGTCGACCACGCTCGCGGCGATGGTCGACCACGTCAACAAGAACGAATACGCCCACATCCTGTCGGTGGAAGATCCGATCGAGTTCGTGCACACCTCGCAGAAATGCCTGATCAACCAGCGCGAAGTGCATCGCGACACGCACGGCTTCAACGAAGCACTGCGCTCGGCCCTGCGCGAAGACCCCGATTACATCCTGGTCGGCGAATTGCGCGACCTGGAAACCATCCGCCTGGCGCTGACCGCGGCGGAAACCGGCCATCTCGTGTTCGCCACCTTGCACACCTCGTCGGCGGCCAAGACCGTCGACCGCATCATCGACGTGTTCCCCGCCGGCGAAAAGCCGATGGTGCGCTCGATGCTGTCCGAGTCACTGCGCGCGGTGATTTCCCAGTCGCTGCTGAAGAAGGTCGGCGGCGGGCGTATCGCGGCGCACGAAATCATGGTCGGCATGCCCGCCATCCGCAACCTGATCCGCGAGGACAAGGTGGCGCAGATGTATTCGTCGATCCAGACCGGTGCCCAGTACGGCATGCAGACCCTGGATCAGTGCCTGCTCGATCTCGTCAAACGTGGACTGGTTACGCGACAGCAGGCCATCACTTATGCGAAGAACAAGGAATCCTTCAAGTAGCAGCGCAGGCCCCTTCCGCGGGCCTGCATTGCACAGGAAGTGGTCCCGCAAACTGGTTACGGCGGGCGGTGCGGGAAATGTGCGGCGGGACTGAGCCCGGCCGCCGCTAACCGGCGTCGCCGCGCTCTTGGAGCAGGCAATGAGCAGCGTAGATTTCACCTCTTTCCTCAAGCTGATGGTGCACAAGAAGGCTTCCGACCTGTTCATCACGGCCGGTGTCGCGCCGTCGATGAAAGTGCACGGACGCATCAGCCCCATCACGCAGAACCCGCTCACGCCGCAGCAGTCGCGCGACATGGTGCTGAACGTGATGACGCCGTCGCAGCGCGAGGAGTTCGAAAAGACGCACGAATGCCAGTTCGCCATCAGCGTCACCGGTGTCGGCCGCTTCCGCGTTTCCTGTTTCTACCAGCGCAACTGCGTCGGCATGGTGCTGCGTCGCATCGAGACCAAGATCCCGACCGTCGACGAACTGTCGCTGCCGCCGGTGATCAAGACACTCGCGATGACCAAGCGCGGCATCATCATCTTCGTCGGCGCGACCGGTACCGGCAAGTCGACCTCGCTCGCGGCGATGGTCGGCTACCGCAACCAGAATTCGACCGGCCATATCATCACCATCGAAGACCCGATCGAATACGTGCACAAGCACGAAGGCTGCATCATCACCCAGCGCGAACTCGGCATCGACACCGACTCCTGGGAGAACGCGCTGAAGAACACGCTGCGCCAGGCGCCCGACGTGATCCTGATCGGCGAAGTGCGTACGCGCGAGACGATGGAACACGCGATCAACTTCTCCGAAACCGGTCACCTGTGCCTGTGCACATTGCACGCAAACAACGCCAACCAGGCGCTTGACCGCATCATCCACTTCTTCAGCGACGACCGTCGCGAACAGCTGTTCATGGATCTGTCGCTGAACCTCAAGGGCGTGGTCGCGCAGCAGCTGATTCCCACGCCCGATGGCAAGGCCCGCCGCGTCGCGATGGAAATCATGCTCGGCACGCCGCTGGTGCAGGACTACATCCGCAAGGGCGAGATCCACAAGCTCAAGGAAATCATGAAGGAGTCCACCAACCTGGGCATGCGCACCTTCGACCAGAGCCTGTTCGAACTGTACCAGGCGGGTGAAATTTCCTACGAGGACGCCCTGCGCCATGCCGACTCGGCGAACGAAGTTCGTCTGCGCATCAAGCTGGCCCAGGGGGGCGATGCGCATACTTTGAGTCAGGGGTTGGATGGGGTGGAATTGATGGAGAGTTGAGCGCGGGGTTTTGCGCGCTTTGCTTTTGATACAACTGCAGAAATGGTTCGTGTGGTTGCAGGGGTTTGTTGCCTTGTTTGGAAGGCTTGCGTTGTAGGGCTTTTGACGGCGTGTCGTGTGTTTGCGAGGCGCCTGCTGCTTCGTTTGGGTAGGCTTGCCTTGTTGGGCTTTTAACGGCGCATCGCGCGCCTGCGGCGCGCTCGTTACTTCTCTTTGTGTGGACAAAGAGAAGTAACCAAGAGAAAACCACCCCAGATGCCGCGGTTTTGGGCCATCCCTGGCCCAAAACTTCGTGAGGCCGCTACGGCGGTCGGCGCACGGGACATCCTGTCCCCTGCGCCGACTCGCGGCCATCCCTGCCGCGACCCTTCGGGCTTTTCCCTACACGACCTCACCGCGGCATATGGGGCCCCGGGTAGGCGCGCTTCCTGCGCGCAGAAGCCACAGCCACAGCCAAAGCACCATCACGAGCAACGGCAACGGCAACGGCAACGGCAACGGCAACGGCAACGGCAACGGCAACGGCAACGGCAAGATAGGCTGCTGGTGTTGCGGCAGGTCTTGCGGCAGGCGGCTTTGCTTCTGGCCCCTCTCCTCCAAGCTCTGCTTGGGGGGTGAGGAGACAACGTACAGAGCCATTGGCTCTGGCCTCCGAACGCCCAACGGGCCAGAGATGCTGGGAGAGGGGGGGCGGCCGGTCACGCTGGCCGCAGCGCCAGGTTTGGCGGCGTCAAAATCCGAGTATCGGCAACAGCGATAACTTCAAACTAAACGTGCACAAGTACACCGCCGCTCCGCATCCCCACGCCGAGCGGCGCCGACTAAAAGCCTCGGCGAGGGATGTGCAGCCACCCGCCTTTCAGGCCGCAGCAGCGGTGTCTTCCACCACGGTGCTCGTTTCGCCAAGCTGGAAGGCGAACAGGCGCGCGTTCGGCACCCAGCCGTCGTCGTTGGTGGAGAGGGGGTCCTGGTCGCTGGCCATCAGCAGATAGCCCAGTGCGTTGATCACGATCTGGTGGGTAACGAGCAGCACGCGTTCACCCGCATGGCGGCGGCGCAGGTCGTGCAGGAAGTCGCGCACGCGCAGTACTACGTCGCAGCGCGATTCGCCGCCGGGCGGGCAGAAGTGGAAGCGGCCTACGCGTTCGCGCTCGGCAGCCAGTTGCGGAAAGCGTTCGGCTACGCCTTTGCGGGTCAGTCCTTCGAGTACGCCGAAGGCTTTCGGTGTCAGGCGGCGGTCGAGGGAGAAGGCGATGCGGCGGTTGGCATAGCCATGGCGAATGATGCCGTCGGCGGTTTCCAGGGTGCGCCGGTGCGGCGAACAGAGGATGCGCGTCGGCTGCTGCGCCGTGGGCAGGCTGGCGATCTTGCGGCCTAGCCATTCGGCCTGTTCCCGCCCCAGGGCGGTCAGCGGCAGGTCCGCATCGCCGCAGTTGCTGGCGACATCGAGCAGGCCGCTTGCCTCGGCTTCGGCACGGGCAGTATTGCCGCGGCTCTGGCCATGGCGACAGGCAAATACGGTGGCTGCGGGGTCGAACGTGTTCATTCTGCTCCTCCGGTGAGCATGGGCGCCGCGATCGCTGCGCTGCCATATCCAGGCGACGGCGCCCGATTGCGTCGTCGTATGTCCAGCGCAGGGCAATGGTCGTGCCAATGCATGACAAGGCCGTGTTCTGGACAAAGAAGTGAAGCATGAGCGCGCGTTGTCGCAGCTATTCAGACGGCGACCGGGGTGCGCTGGCGACATCGCGCAATGCAATCTGCCGGCTGGTGCGCCGGACAGGCGTGCAGGCCGCGGCAAGGCGGCCTACGGCAAGGACGCCGGCAATGGCGCGGCGTCTTCGCAGCGGTACAGGCGTTGCGCTCAGTCGACCAGGTCGGCCTGCAGAACCGAGGTAAACCAGAGCAGCTGGTAGTGATAGTAGGGATAGGTATAGCTGGCGTTCTCGCCGGCGATCGACGAGGAATGTACGCCGTAGACCAGGCAGGTGCCGGTGGAGCAGACGATTTCGTCGACGTAGGACTTGATCGAGTATTCCCGCGTGGCGAGCTTCTTGTTGTAGATGCCGTTCAGCAGTGGGCTGCCTATCGACAGGCCGTTGCTGCCGCAGGTCGAGGTGGGCACGTTGTAGGGATAGATGCCGCAGCTGTACAGGCCCCGATAGCCGCCGGCGATGCCGACGAAGGTGTCGACCTTGCTGGCCAGGTTGAGCTTGAGGATTTCGCGCGCGGCCAGGGTCACGCCCATGGAGTGGCCGATCACGTCGATCTTGCCGGTGCACGAAGAGGCGATGGCTGCCGTCAGCGCATTGGCGACGGGGGTCTCTTCCGTGCCGCTATGGTCGTTGCAGGCGGGACAGGTCTTGCTGCCCCAGTCGGGCAGGCGGATCTGGGCATCGGTATAGCCGCGTGCGCGCAGCTCAACATAGGTATTGTCGAAATCGGTCGGCGAGCCGCTGTTGCCGTGGACCAGAACGACGGAGTCGACGCAGGCCGCCTGTACGGACGTGGCGGCCGCCAGCGGCAAGGCCACGGCCACGGCAAGACGAATCAGCAGATGCATGGTGTATCCCTCCCAAGGACGCCGTGCAGCCTAGCGCCGGTGCAGCGGCCGCGGACGTGTACATTCGTACAAGTCGGCAGCTTGCGCAGTGCCCGCACCGGCCTGTGACGGCGGTCACAGGCTGGCCATCGACCTTGGTCGAGCCGAGGCATTCTCGTCGGCCATTTCTGTCCGTTCGTTCGCCGCAGCGGCCAGGCAGGGCAAACGCCCGCTATCGTCGTCGCCGACGCTGCGGGGGCGCATTCGTGGGGAATGGGCAACATCCGTATCCGCAGCGCACTACCGATCAAGGTGATAGCGTGGCCTCTTTCAAGAATCTGCTGGCGCTGGCCTGCGGCGCTGCCGCTGTTGCAGCGGCCGAGCTGGCTGCTGCGGGTACGCCGCCGGCGTACGCGCCGCTGTTCGCAACCACGTATACGCCGGCCGAATCGGTCAACTGGCGCATAGCGCCCGACGGCACCATCGTCACCTTCGGCAGCGGCCGCGCGCGTTCGCGGCACGAGTCAGAAAGTATTTTCTATACCTTTCCCGTTCGCTACCACGAGCACCGCACCTTCGGTTTCGAGATCCACGACCATGTCGCCGCCGGCGGCAACAGCATCGAAATCTTCTACGAACCGCAGTATGCGCACTGGCGCCAGCCCGAATGCCGCTCGGCCTACGGCAATCCGTATCGCGCTGCGTTCAATAACAATGCGACCTTCAATCCGACGCCGGTGGCAGTGGCGCGGCCGGACGGTACGGGGCAGAAATGGGTCTGCCGCATCACGCGCAACGCGCATGCGGGCAGCGACGGCGTGTTGCGCATTGGCGACTGGATGGAGGTGGAATTCCAGCAGTTCCTCGGCATCAGCCAGGGCGATCCGGTGGTGCAGGGGCAGACGGTGTATTACACCGACACCTACCGTTTCCACATCGGCTATCCGGGCCTGTTCATCGAAGGCAACGAGGCCTTGAATACCCGCCTCAGCGCCGGCGGCGCGGCGACGGCGCCGTTCGTGCGCGCCGGCGAGTCGGTGCCGCCCTCGGCGGTGATCTCGCAGCAGGGCAACCAGCTGACCTATCGCAACGATGCCAACCAGGTCGTCACGCACACGATTCTCGACGGCCTGGGCAACTACAACAACTACATCGTCGACAGCGGTGCAACCGATTACACCAGCTTCTTCCGCGAGGCGCTGAATATCCGCTGGCCCACGCACAACGATTTCCTCAACGGCCGGCGCCTGTTCCACAGTTCGTTCAAGACCGGCGCGCATTTTGAGCCGGGCAATCCCGCCAATACCGCCATCGCCGGGCTGGCCAACAGTCTTGCGGTGCAGGAGTCGTGCATCGCCTGCCATGTGCACAATGGCCGCGGTGCCGCGCCGCAGGAAGCACAGGCGTTGACGACGTCGGTGATGAAAGTGTCTTCCGGGCAGGTCGATGCGAACGGCCAGCCATTGCCGCACTACCATTTCGGCGACACCTTGCAGCCACGTACGCTGAATGCGGCACTGGCGGCCGAACCGGCGACGCGGGTTGCTTTCAGCGAACAGGCGGGTAATTACGCCGATGGTCAGGCCTTCGCCCTGCAGCGGCCGACCTACCGCTTCGTCGACAGCGACGATCGCATTTTCGCCTCTGCGTTCCAGGCGCAGGAGCCGCCGGGCCGTGGTATCGCCTATTACTCGGCGCGCATGCCGCAGACCATCGCCGGTCTCGGCCTGCTCGAAGCCATCGACGAGGAAACCCTGCTGCAGCGGCACGATCCCGACGACAGCAACGGCGACGGCATTTCCGGCCGCGTAGCGCTGGTGCCAGCGGCCGGGGCGGGTCTGCCGCGCATAGGCCGCTTCGGCTGGAAGGCGGATAAATTCAGTTTGCGGCATTTTTCCGCTACGGCGCTGCGCGGCGAGATCGGCGTAAAGACCTCGCTGCTGCCGACGCTGGACTGCGGCGTCGCCCAGCTGGCCTGCCAGCAACAGGCACAGGGAGCCGGCAGTCTGAGCGATGCAGACCTGGCGCTGATCACGACTTATGTGCAGATGACGGGCGCACCGTCGCGCCGCCCTGACAGCATCGACTTGCCCGGCGCGATTGCCGGCGAGGCGGTGTTTACACAGATCAATTGTGGCGGCTGTCATGTGGCGACCCTGCAGACCGGCTACCGCCATCCGCTGGCGGAACTGCGCGGCCAGACCATCCATGCCTATACCGATCTGCTGCTGCACGATATGGGCGATGCCTTGGCCGACCAGCTGACGCCGCAGGCGCAGGCGAATCGCGAATGGCGTACACCGCCGCTGTGGGGGCTGGGCCTGCGCGAAGCGGTGAATGGCCATGGCCGTCTGCTGCACGATGGCCGCGCCCGCAACATCGCCGAGGCCATTCTCTGGCACGGCGGCGAAGCACAGGCGAGTCGCGAAGCCTTCCGCAATCTGCCGGCGGCGGCGCGCGCCCACCTAGTGGAGTTTCTCGAGTCGCTGTAGAGCGGCGGTGGCCTGGCGATCGAAAGGCGGCTGGACGTTTCCGTCCGGCCGCCTCTACCGCCAGAGCGTCGAAGCGGCTCAGTCGTCGCGCGCCTCGGTGGATATCGCGCGACCGTTCAGCGACTGCACGGGACGGCGATTGCCGCCGGGAAATTCCAGGCCGGAATACCGCGCGTCGAACGCGGCGAGTTGCGTGATCGATGCGGTCTTGGGCCTGCCCATGACGTGCCAGGCGATGCCTTCGCTGCACGGCGGCGTGGTCAGCGAACCACTGAAACGATAGCTTGATCCGCTGGGAATCAGGCTGCGCAGGTTAAGTGCGTTGACCCTGCTTTGTCCGCTTTCCTCGGATGGAATCGCCGTGATGATTTTCTGCAGTTGCGCATCGGCGGGACCTTCGTCGTAGAACACGCCGACGACGGCGCGGCTGCCGTCCGCCGCCTGGTGCACGAAATGTACTTCCAGTGGGTACTGCTCGCCGTCGAGAAAGTTTTCGCTGGGTGTGTGTACGTGGAACTGGGCCAGCTCGTAGCGCTTGTTGCCGATGAGCAGCGCGTTGCCGGCGGCGGCCGGCTCGGTCTGTATCGTGTGGCCTTTGTTGATCACATTGACGCTGGCCGAGGTCGCGTAGGCAAAACTCAGCGCCGGCAGCGCTCGTGTATGCGCCGCCACGCGGCTCACGTCGATCGGCGACTGCATCAGGCCATCACGGCAGGCAGAGAATTCTGGGCTCAGATAGCCCCAGTGCTCGGTGCCTTCGGCATAGTTCCAGGGTGTCGGTTCGCTGGCGGCTGCCGTGGCGCCGAAGGCCAGGCTGGCGATGCTGGTCGCGGCAAATAAGGTTTTAAAAATGACTGAATGCATTGTCGAATTTCCCAAAAATTGAGCTGTGGACAGGTTCAATGGAAAAATTGCGGGCGGCATGAAGCCGGCCGCTGTTGTTGCGGCGTGCTGATTGTGCAAGTGGTTTGTTGAGTCTTGCCGTTGGCGGCGCTGCAGTCGCCACAGGGCCTGGTCAAGCCTGAGCGCGGCGCCGGAGCAGGCCTCCCAGATCTGCTCCGGCGCGCGTACGGCAACGCGCATCGCGCGATTTACGCCGCGTAGCGAGAACTTCTCGCTGGCTTCCCATCCCCCGACAGGACGCGGTAAAGCTAGTCGCAAACGGCTGTGGCAAACGGCGGGTCCATCACGCAATCTTGCCAACAGCTGTTCGGATTTGGCTGTATTTCATAAATTTTATTTTTGAAACAATTTTCATAAATTGTTGCTTGGATTGAAACTGGCATGGGGGCGGATTTTGATCGGCGCCGCTGCCAGCCTGG
This sequence comes from Tahibacter aquaticus, assembly GCF_004363655.1. Classification (GTDB taxonomy): domain Bacteria; phylum Pseudomonadota; class Gammaproteobacteria; order Xanthomonadales; family Rhodanobacteraceae; genus Tahibacter; species Tahibacter aquaticus. The sequence goes on along the minus strand of NZ_SNZH01000010.1, from coordinate 121,827 downwards.
CCGGCGAGCAGGAGTTCACTATTATGCAAACTCACAATCTTTGCCGGCGCCGCTTGGGTCGGTAGCGACGAAGGTCGCGGGGAGCAGTGGTTCCACCCCGCGAATGCGGGGTGGCCTGGCACGCGGCGAGGCGGGACACTGTTGTCGCGGGCGTCGAAGGGGCTGCGACCTGCCGGCGGGGGCTTGCTAGCCACCCGCCGTCTTTTCTTTACGCCTGGCTGCTGGCACCTGCGCTGATGGAGCAGGGTTTCAGGGCGCCACGGTTTCCGCTGCCGGCGCAGTGCGCGGTTTCAGCAGCGGCAGGCGGCGATTGAATTCGCGCTGCAGCAATACGTAGCTCAGCAGCGCCTGCAAGGCCAGCGTCGCCACCGACAGCCACCACAGGTGGTGCAACTGGAACCAGGGCTGCTGCGACAGCCACACGGCTGGCACGACGAAGGTGACCAGGCGGCTCGCGCCGCTGGCCAGGCCCGGCAAGGTATTGCCCAGTGCCTGGAACATACCCGAGCAGCTGAAGATCAGGCCCGAGGCGACGAAATTCCACGACACGATGCCGAGGAACTCCGTGGCCACGTCGATGACCGCCTGCTCCTGCGTGAATGGCGTGAACAGCAGCTGCGGCTTCCACTGGCAGAACAAGGTCAGCGCAAACATGATCGCCGCGCCGATAAGGGCCGCGGCGCGGAAGGTTTCGCGTACGCGTTCGCCCAGGCCTGCACCGACATTCTGTCCCGCCACGGGGGCAGTGGCGAAGGCGATGGCCATGGCCGGCAGGAAGATCGCCTGCATCACGCGCGAACCTATGCCGAAACCCGCCTGGGCCGATGCGCCGAAATGGCGGATCAGCCAGTACATCACACCCATGTAGACGAACATCAGCGCGATCTCGCCGCCTGGCGGCAGGCCGATGCCGAGGATACGTTTCCACGCTGGGAATTGCGGGCGGAACAGGCGAGCGTCGAAGGCGACGTAGTGTTCCAGGCGCAGGAAGTACCAGGCCATCATGGCCACGCCCGCTGCGATCGCCAGCGAACTGGCCATGCCGGCGCCGGCGACGCCGAACGGCTTGCCGGTGAGCCAGCCGGCAATGAGTATCGGCGCAAGCAGTGCGTTGAGTACAACAGTAAACATTTGCACCAGCATGGTCGGCTTGGCAATGCCGGTGCCGCGCAGGGCCGAGCCCATCGAGATCATGGCGAACTGCAAGGCCATGCCCGGGAGGAACCAGTGCAGATAGTCCAGCCCGGCCGCCACAGTCGCCGCATCGGCGCCAAGCGTACGAACATAGGCGTCGGCCAGGCCATAGCCGCCGGCCAGTGTCACTGCTGCGCAGATCAGGGCCAGCAACAGGCTTTGGTTGAAGACGAGGTTGGCGTCGTCCTTGTCCTTGCGACCGGCGGCCTGGGCGATCAGGGCCATGGTGCCTACGCCGAGGATCTGGGTCAGCGCCATGATGATGAATTGCACGTTGCCGGCGGCGCTGACTCCGGCTACAGCCGCATCGCCTATCCGCGCAACGAAGTAGAGATCGATCAGTACATACAGCATCTGGAACAGCATGCCGATCGCGATCGGCGCGGCCATGCGCAACACATGGCCAGGGATGGGGCCTTGGGTCAGGTCTTTCATGAGAGGGCGCGCGCCTGCGGGGAAGAGTGCGCACGGTACGCCCGGCCTGGGGTGTTGCCAAGACTGCAATTTGGCGCGATACACTAGTGTGGTGGAGGGGGGTTCCTTTTTTTTGTCTCACTGTATTTGTGATTTGTTTTATTTTGAAACTGCAACTGCAACTGCAACTGCAACTGCAACTGCAACTGCAACTGCAAAAAGGCGTTTCGTGTGCCTGCGGCGCCCGAGTCACTTTCTCTTGCTGGTGGCAAGAGAAAGTGACCAAAGAGAACACACCCCGGATGCCACGGTTTTGGACCATCCCTGACCCAAAACATCGTGAGGCGCTACGGCGGTCGGCGCACGGGACATCCTGTCCCCTGCGCCGACTCGTGGCCATCCCTGGTTACGACCCTTCGGGCTTTTCCCTACGCGACCTCACCGCGGCATACGGGGCCCCGTTAGAGGCGCGCGCTTCCTGCGCGCAGAAGCGACAGCGACAACCAAATCTTGAGCGATGACTGGAGTACGTTACGGTATTGGCTGCGACTGCGACTGCGACTGCGACCGTGATGGCGACGGCAGAGCGCTTTGCGCTTAGTCCTCTCCCCCGACGGCGTCGGGGGTAGAGAGCTGGAAGAGGGGGCAGCCGGTCACGTATGCGGCGCGGCAGTTTTTTGCGATGGCTTTCGCACAGCAGTTTTCGCTATCTTGCGGCGCAATTCGCTGTGCTCATCGCGCCCTACAAATGAGTTTGTTGAATTTTATATATTCAACGCAAGAGAGAGCGCCGCGTCGGCGCCAGTCGCACTATCTCCGGCTCGCCTTTGAGGTAAGCGTGCAGGCGCTTGTCCAGTTCCTGCCAGTCGGCCGACGCTGCTTGCCTTGCAGCAAAGTCTGCATGGGCCTTCGCGTCGTCGAATGCGGTGAACACGATCAGTACGTTTTCGCCAAGTCGTATGGGTAGTTTCGGAAAGGTGTTCGGCGACGATTCGCTGGTCAGGCTGGCCAGTACCGTTGCACCATCGGCGCGCAGTTGCGGCTCCAGGCGGGTGCGCAGCAGTTTCAGCAAGGCCGGTGTCGCGGGTTCCTGCAGATGCCAGAGGGTTGCGACAATCAGGCCGGCCTTGCCGGTAGCGGCATCGTTTGCAGGCCGGCCAAGGCCATCGAGACGAAAGCCTGCCTGTTCGTGTGCGGGGCGCAGCAGCAGTACGTTGTCGGAGTCGATCATGGTTGCATTGGCGGCTTCGCGGTGCGCCTGCCAGACGGGGCCGCTGTAGAACGCTTCCAGCGAAGCTTTGCGCGCTGGCATGCTGGGGAAGCTGCGCAGCCAGACGAAGCGGTCGGGTTTGTCCAGGTCGCGGAACTGGCCGAGGACGCGCATACCGGCCTGTTCCTGGCCTTCGATGAAATTCTGTTCGAAAATTTCAATCAGCGTGTCGCGCTGGCCCGGATGCAAGGTGTATTGGCGCAGTTCGATCACGGCTTGGTCGTCGATGGCTGCGGGTGCTGCGGCCTGGGCGCTGCTGCCGGCTGCGGCGAGCAGGCCAAGGGCGCGAAGAATGTAGGCGATGGCCGGGCGAATGCGCAGGCGCCTGCGGTCGCTGCGCCGCAGCAGGCGCAGCCAGTTGTAGTCGGTGGGGGCGGCTTGCGCCGCGCCGTAAACGGTATCCATGGTCATGGCGTCAATCCTTGGCTCAGTCGTCGAAGCGCGACTCGCGCAGGGTGTCGCCAATTCAGGACAGAAGCCGCCCGGTTTGCTGGAAGCGTCGTGGTTGCAGCGCGAAAGCGTAAAAAAGCGAACGTAGGTCGGATAAGCCTCAGGCGCACCCAACCATCGCCGTCACATATCGAATTTCTTCAGCTCGAAGCCGGCCTGCTTGTAGGTCTTCCAGCGTTCGCGCGAGCCCAGGCGCTGCGATTCGTCGGCGGGGACGACTTCGAGCACGCGGTCGAACAGGCCGGGAGCGCAGTCGTCGCGCAGGTTGATCACCAGCGGACGGTCTGGCGTCGGGTTTTCCGGCGCGGCGATCAGTACCGGCGTGATTTCGTCGTCTTCGTCGCCGGCGACCTGGTGCGGAATGAAGGCGTCTTCGTCGAATTCCCACAGCTTGCCGTCGATTTCCTCAGCCTGTTCCAGCGAGCGCGCCAGGATCAGCGTGGGCTGGCCGCTGGCATAGGCGCGCTTGGCCAGTTCGCAGACCAGCAGCAGCGGATCGGCGCGGAAGCGCGGTTTGTCGATCAGGTAGAAGTCGGCGCGCGGCATCGATGGCTATGGCGTAGGGGAGGGCAGGATGTAGCTGCAGCGGCTGTGATGGAAAAGTGGTTTTGTGCCAACTTTCCGCCGCAGCCGCTACGCGATTCAGCAGCGGTCGAGCAGGTATTGCACCAGCAGCGGTACCGGGCGGCCGGTGGCGAAGCCCTTGCGGCCTTCGTCCCAGGCAGTGCCGGCAACATCGAGATGCGCCCAGCGCTGGCCTTCGGTGAAGCGCGCCAGGAAGCAGCCGGCGGTGATGGCGCCGGCGTTCTTGCCGCCGATATTGGCCACGTCGGCGAAAGCCGAGTCGAGCTGGTTCTGGTAGTCGTCCCACAGCGGCAGGCGCCAGGCGCGGTCGAGGCTGGCGTTGCCGGCGGCGAGCAGCTGCTCGGCCAGTTCGTCGTCCTTGGTCATCAGGCCGGAGGCGTGCTTGCCCAGCGCGATGACGCAGGCGCCGGTCAGGGTGGCTGCGTCGATGATGACCTGCGGATTGAATTTCTGCGCATAGGTCAGCGCGTCGCAGAGAATCAGGCGGCCTTCCGCATCGGTGTTGAGCACTTCGATGGTCAGGCCGGACATGCTGGTCAGCACGTCGCTGGGGCGATAAGCGTTGCCGTCGGGCATGTTTTCCACGGCGGCCAGGATGCAGACCAGGTTGAGCGGCAGCTTCAGGCGGCTGGCGGCGACGAACGTGCCGAACATGCCGGCGGCGCCGCACATGTCGAACTTCATTTCTTCCATGCCCGGGCCGGGCTTGAGCGAAATGCCGCCGGTATCGAAGGTGATGCCCTTGCCGACCAGCACGTAAGGCTTGGCTTCGCCGCCGCCGTTCCAGCGCAGCACGATCAGCTTGGGCGGATTGGCCGAGCCTCGCGCCACGCCGAGCAACGAGCCCATGCCGAGTTCCTGCATTTGCTCCACGTCGAGCACGTCGCAGCTGACGCCTTCCTGCTGCCCGGCGAATTTCTGCGCCTGTGCCGCGATATAGGCCGGGTTGCAGATGTTCGGCGGCAGGTTGCCCAGCTCGCGCGCCTGGCGCACGCCATAGGCGATCGCGGCGGCCTGGTCGAGTGCGGCCTGGCTGGCGGCATCGCCGGCAAACGCGATGGCGCCGAAGCTTTCGCCGCGGGGCTTGTCCTTGGACTTGAAGGTGGCGGTGTACTTGTAGGCGGCGTGATCGGTAGCCAGCGCCGCGGTGCGCAGCTTCCAGTGCAGGTCTTTGCCGGGTACCTCGACTTCGGCCAGATACGAGGTGGCCGAGCCCAGCGGCAGGCCTTTCAGTGCGCGGGCGGCGTCGCTGCTGGCGCGGTGATAACGCGCGGCGTCGAACTTCTTCTGCTCGCCCAGGCCGACCACCAGCACCCGCGCGGCGGCGATGCCGGACAGGCCGAACAGCATCTGCGTGCTGCCCAGCTTGCCGTTCAGATCGTTGCTGTCGATCAGGCGCTTGAGCGCGCCGCCGGAGGCTTCGTCGATGCGCGCCGCGGCGCTGGTCAGCATTTTGTCTTCATAGACGCCGACGACGGCGCAGGGCGTGGCTTGCGTTTCGGGAGAGGCGCTGGCGAGGGAGAACTGAATCGACATGAACGGGCACCGGACGAAAGAGGCCCAAAACAGCGGAGGCAATGCCGCGCCGCTGCGTCAGGCCGGTTAAACTCGGGGAATGTTCTTGTGCGGCGACTGGCACAAGCGCCCGGATTATCGCACAAGCCCTTGGCAATGCTCAGAATCATTGATCGTTATCTGTTGCGCGAATTGGCCTTCGGCTTTTTTGCCAGCGCTGTAGTCCTGTTGGTCGTCACTCTGGGAGGCACGGTTTCCGACGTGCTGAGCAAGGTGCTGCGCGGCCGTCTGCCCGGCAATCTGGTGTTTGAAATCCTGGGCTTGCGCACGCTCGACGCACTGACGGTACTGGTGCCGCTGGCGGTTTTCCTGGGTGTGCTGCTGGCCTATGGACGGCTGTGGCGGGACAACGAAATGGCGGTGCTGCAGGGTGCCGGCATGCCGCTGAGCGATCTGCTGCGGCCGCTGGCCTGGCTGGCCGTGCCGGTGGTCTTGCTGATCAGCGTGATCTCGTTCTGGCTGGCGCCGGCGGCAGTGCGCCTGTCGCACAGCCTGGTCGACGAAGCCAACCGTTCGCTGGTCGTGGCCGGGCTGGAAGCCGGCCGCTTCGTGCAGCTGCCTGGGCGCGGCGGCGTGATGTATGTCGGTGCGATGGACGAGAACGGTCAGCGTTTCGAGCGCATGTTCGTCGAGACCGAGCGTGCCGACGGCGAAGACACGCGCATTGATGTGATCACCGCCGAGCGCGGCGAACTGCGCCGGGAAAGCGACGGCGAGGGGCGTTTCCTCGCCTTGAGCGACGGGTTCCGCGTCGAAGGCCGCATCGGCCACGACGATTTCCGCCTGCTGCGCTTCAAGGGCAATGACATTGCCCTGGCCGACAGCGATCCGGACAGCACGCCCGAGGCGCTGCAGCGCGCCGCACCGATGCGCGAACTGCTGGCCAGCCGCGAACCGCTGCAGCAGGCCGAAGTGCATTGGCGCCTGGCCGCGCCGCTGTCGGCCCTCATTCTGGCGGTGTTGGCAGTGCCGCTGTCGCGCACGCGGCCGCGCGAGACGCGTTACGCCGGGTTGCTGCTGGCGCTGCTGTGCTATTTCATCTATCTGGGCCTGCTGGGCGTGGCGCGCAGCCTGATCGAGCAGGGCAAGATCGCGCCGGGCTTCGGTCTGTGGTGGATCCATCTGCCGACACTGGCGCTGGCGGCCTGGATGCTTTGGCGCAGCGATCGCCTGCCGCGACCGGCCCGGCCGAATTCGCGCCGGGGCAAGAAGGTACGTGCATGAACTGGCGCATCAAGCAAGTCGACCGGCTGGTCGCCTATTCGGTATTGAGCGCGGTACTGGCCACCTGGCTGTTGCTGACGGGACTGGATGCGGCCAAGGCCTTCATCGGCGCCGCCGCGGATATTGGCCAGGGCAACTATGGTATTGGCGCGGTGATGCTGCAGATTCTCTGCACGGTACCGCGGCGCGCCTACGAGTGGTTCGACAGCGCTGCGCTGATCGGTTCGCTACTGGGCATGGGCGCACTGGCCGGGACTGGCGAACTGATAGCGTTGCGCTCGGCGGGATTGTCCAAGCTGCGGATCTGTCTTTCGGTGGCCTGGTCGCTGGGCGTGCTGACCCTGCTGGTCGCGGTGATGGGCGACACGCTGGGCCCGCGGGGCGAGCAGCAGGCGCAATCGCTGCTGCTGCAGGCGAAATCCAGCAGTGTGGCGATAGGCCAGCGCTCCATGGGCGTGTGGGCGCGCGACGGCGACACCTTCATCAATGCCAAGCGTGGCATCACGCGCCAGGTCCAAGGCCTGCGCGAAGTGCAGCTGTCGGATGTGCGTGTGTTCGAGTTCGCACCGAAGGGGCAGCTGCTTTCCATCGCCGTGGCCGAGAGCGCCGTACACAGTTCCGGCCAGTGGACAATGCAAAAAGTGCGCAAGACAGAATTCGTCGATGCCCAGGCCAACAGCACCACCGAGGCGTCGGTGAGCTGGAAGTCGGGCCTGGACCCGCGCTACCTGGCCTTGTCCATCGTGCAGCCGGCTTATCTGTCCATCAGCGACCTGCGGCGCAATATTCGCGCGCTCAAGCGCAACCAGGAATTTTCGCGCCCCTTCGAACTGGCCTACTGGGCCAAGGTCTTCTGGCCGCTGAACGTACTGGTGCTTGTGGTCTGCGTGCTGCCGTTCGCCTTCGGCGCGCTGCGCAGCGGCGGCATGGGCAAGCGCATCTTCGTCGGCATGGTGCTGGCCATAGGCTGGAATTTCCTGCAGCGCGCGCTGGTGAACGTGGGCGCGGTCTACAACATCAATCTCGCCTTCGCGACCCTGCTGCCGGCCTTGCTGCTCGCGCTGCTGGCGTATCTGTATTTCCGCCGTGCCTGATGCTGGCAGGCCGGGCTGCGCAGACGCCGCCCGGTCGCCTTGGCCGTATCAACGCAGGCTGAGGAAATCCTGGCTGCAGACGAAGCGCACCGCATCCAGGCGCGGACGCGCCCGCGGCAGGGCGTCGACGATGCCATCGCGTTCGGCGCGCAGCGCGTCCACTTCTTCGGCGCGTACGGCCGGGTTCACCGCGCGCAACGCGTCGAGGCGGGCAACATCGCCGTCGAGAGCCGCCTTGGCCGTGGCCAGGGCCGTATCGATCTCGCGCACGGACACATCGCGCGCCAGCGTTTCGCAGCGCTCCAGCATCGGCGGCACCAGCTGGGCGAGGAATTTGCGATAGCGGTTGAAATCCACCGCGCGGTCTACCGATTTCTTCAGCGACACCGGATTCGGCCGGTATTCGCGCGCCTGCAGCTTAGTGTCGACCACCACGCGCAGCGGCAGCGGCGGCAGGAAGCGATCGATGCCGAGACTGCGCTGGGCAATGCATTCCAGCACATAGACCGCCTCGATCAGCACCGTGCGCGGCGGCAAGGCGTCGTCGACCAGGAAGGCCGCATTGCCTTGCTCGCCTTCGAGCAGCAGATCGAGCGCGCCGACGACCATGGGATGGTCGTTGCGCAGCAGCGGCAGTTCTTCCCGTGCCAGCGCAGTGGCGCGGTCGAAGGTAACGGTCTGCGGGCCGTCCTTGAGACCGCTGAAGCCTTCGGTGCTGAGGTATTCCGGGTCCAGCACCCAGGTGCGCGGTCCGGTTTCCTCGTGCTCTACGCCGAACTGTTCGAACAGGCGCAGGATGAAGTCTTCGGTTTCCAGGTCGGCGTCGACGGCGAGCAGGGCTTCACGCAGGGTTTCGTCGCGTGCTTCGCGGCTGCTCGCCAGTTCCAGCAGGCGGTCGCGGCCGGCATGCACCAGGCGCGAAAGTTCTTCGTGGCTGGCGCGGGTTTCGGCGATCAGCGAATCGAGTTCCTGGTCCGGGTCGGTGCCTTCCAGTGCATGTGTGGCGGCACGCTCGGCCAGGTCGGCGCCGAAGCGCTTGTACAGTTCGCGGCCGTCGGCAGGGCTGACGCGCAGGGCATCCAGGCCTTCGCTGTACCAGCGCAGCAGCACGTGCTGGGCGCTGCCGCTGAAGGCGACGGCGTGCAGCACGATGTCGTGCTGCTGGCCGATGCGGTCGAGGCGGCCTATGCGCTGTTCCAGCAGGTCCGGGTCCAGCGGCACGTCCCACAGAATCAAATGATGCGCAAACTGGAAATTGCGGCCTTCCGAGCCTATTTCCGAGCAGATCAGCAGGCGCGCACCTTCCGGGTCGGCGAAATAGGCTGCGTTGCGGTCGCGATGGATGATGGACAGGCCTTCGTGAAAGCGCGCCAGGTTGATGCCGCTGCGCGTGCGCACGGCTTCTTCCAGCGCCAGCACTTTGGCCTGGCTGCGGCAGATCAGCAGGAATTTGTCGCGCGGGTGTTTTTCCAGCACGCCGATCAGCCAGGGCAGGCGCGGATCGTCGGTGTAGTCGTATTCGTGCTGGGTCGGCGGCTGCTGGATGTCGGACAGGAATTCGGTCAGCAGGCGCTGCTGCTGGTCGTCGCGCAGCTCGGCGCCGTCCAGTATCTCGATCGTCGGCACGCGCTTGGGAAAGCCGCCGACCACGGCGCGGCGGTTGCGGAACATCACGCGGCCGGTGCCGTGGCGGTCGATCAGCGCATCGAGCAGTTCGCTGGCAACGGCGGCGTCGCCGTCGAGGCGCTGCAGCAGTGCCTGGCTGGAAGCGTCGTCGCCGAGGCGCCGGCCGAGTTCGGTTTTCTCGTCCGCATCCAGTGCATCGCCGTCGGCCAGCTTGGCCGCGATGCGCGACAGGCCGAGATAGCCTTCGGCTTCGGCGGTATAACGCTCCAGGTCGTGGTAGCGCGCCGGGTCGAGCAGGCGCAGGCGGGCGAAATGGCCGGTACGGCCCAGCTGTTCCGGCGTCGCGGTCAGCAGGATCACGCCCGGTGTCGCCGTGGCCAGGGTTTCCACCACGCTGTATTCGCGGCTGGCCGCCTGCGGCGTCCAGGCCAGGTGATGCGCTTCGTCGACGACGATCAGATCCCAGCCTGCGGCATACACCTGCTCGGCGCGGCGCGCATTGCCGGACAGGAAGGCCAGGTCGGTGATGACCAGCTGCTCGTCCTCGAACGGGTTGCGCTTGTCGCCGCCGACCTCGATCGCTTCGCAGCGTTCTTCGTCAAAAATGGAAAATTGCAGATTGAAGCGGCGCAGCAGCTCGACGAACCACTGGTAGACCAGCGGTTCCGGCAGCAGCACGAGTACGCGTTCGACGCGGCCCGAGGCGATCAGCCGGGTCAGGATCATGCCGGCTTCGATGGTCTTGCCCAGGCCGACTTCGTCTGCCAGCAGCAGCCGCGGCGGACGCCGGCTGGCGCCGATCTGGGCTACGCGCAACTGATGCGGCACCAGCGCGATGCGCGCCGCACCGAGGCCGAAATCCACGCCGCGGCGCGCACCGGCACGGCGGTTCAGGGCTTCCAGGCGGAAATCGAAACGGTCGGGCCGGTCGAGCCGGCCGGACAGCAGGCGCTCGTCGGCCTGCGACAGGCTTTGCACATCGTCGAGTTCCCCTTCCACCACGCAGGTGGCGCCGCTGTAGTAATGCAGCAGGCCCTGGTGGGTCTCGACGCGCTCTACCGTGAAACTGCTGCCCTTGCCGCTGATTTTCTGGCCAATGCGGAACTCGGCCCGCACCAGCGGTGCCGCGTGTGCGGCGTAATGACGCAGCACGCCGGCTTTGGCAAACAGGACCTGAATGCTGCGCCCCTCGATGCGCAAGATGGTGCCGAGGCCCAGTTCGGGTTCGGCATTGGAGATCCAGCGTTGACCGGGGGAGAAATGCATCAGCAGGGTGTTCCGAACGGCGGGCCGCGGATTATCCCTTGCGCGGCCCGCACTGGAAACCTTTTTACGCCGGAGCGTGCTGCCCGGTCATTGCATAAGGCCGCGTTGCAGCGCGGCAATCGCCGCTCGCTGCCGCGCGGGCCGTGCCGAAGTTCAGCAGCAGCGCGAGCGGCCGCGCCCGTAACGCGCGGCCAGGCGATTGGCAAAGAATTCCTCGTAGCTCAGCGGTTCGACATCCGGATGCTGGGCTCGTGCGTGACGCAGGTAGCTACCGTAGTCGGGCACGCCGACCGCCAGCCGCGCGGTTTCGCGCAGCTGGCGCCAGCCGGCGCGGGCCAGGGCGAGCCAGCGGTTCGGGCCCGCCCCGGCCCTGTTCACGTGCCCACCGTGGCGGCGCTGACATACGGCGTTTCCAGCGCCGTCGGCTGGCTGTTGCGCCGCGCCTTCAGCGCCGCAAGGATGCCGAACACCAGCGTGATCAGCACGACGACAGCGAACAGCGCGCAAAGCGCCGCGTCCAGGTAGTTGTTGAATGCGATCTGCTGCATGGCCGCCTGGGTCTTGGCTGGGGCGAGCAACTCGCCCTTGGCCGCGGCATCGGAGAAACGATGCGCATTGGCAAGAAATCCAATTTTTGGATTCTCATGGAACAGCTTCTGCCAGCTGGCGGTCAGCGTGCACAGCACCAGCCAGCCGGCCGGCAGCGCGGTGACCCAGAGATAGCGGTCGCGCTTCATCTTGATCAGCACGGCGCAGGCGAAGATCAGTGCGAGTGCGGCCAGCATCTGGTTGGCGATGCCGAACAGCGGCCACAAGGTGTTGATGCCGCCCAGCGGGTCGACCACGCCCTGGTAGAGGAACCAGCCCCAGCCGGCCACGCACAGCCCGGTCGCGATCAGGTTGCCGGCCCAGGATTCGGTCTGGCGCAGACCCGCATGCACGGTGCCGAGCAAGTCCTGGATCATGAAGCGGCCGACCCGCGTACCGGCGTCGATGGTGGTCAGGATGAACAGCGCTTCGAACAGGATCGCGTAGTGGTACCAGAAGGCCATCATGCCTTCGCCCGACAGCACGCTGTGCAGAATCTGCGCCATGCCCACGGCGAGGGTGGGCGCGCCGCCGGTGCGCGACAGGATGGTGCTTTCGCCGATGTCCTTGGCGGTCTGGGCGAGCACCTCGGGGGTGATGACGAAGCCCCACTGGCTGATCGCCGCGGCAGCGGATTCGACCGTGCCGCCGAGCACCGCTGCCGGACTGTTCATGGCGAAGTACACGCCAGGCTGCAGCGCCGCGGCGGCGATCAGCGCCATGATCGCGACAAAGGCTTCCATCAGCATGCCGCCGTAGCCGATCAGGCGGATGTCGGATTCGCTGGCAATCATCTTCGGCGTGGTGCCCGAGGAGATCAGCGCGTGGAAGCCCGATACCGCGCCGCAGGCGATGGTGATGAACAGGAACGGGAACAGCCCGCCGGACCAGACCGGACCGCTGCCGTCGATGAACTTGGTCACCGCCGGCATCTGCAGGTCCGGACGCACCCAGAGAATCGCGATGGCCAGCCCGACGATGGTGCCGATCTTGAGAAAAGTGGAAAGATAGTCGCGCGGCGCGAGCAGGAACCACACCGGCAGCACCGAGGCGATGAACCCGTAGGCAATCATCATCCAGGCCAGCTGGCGGCCGTCGAAATGAAAGGCTGCGGCCCATTCCGGATCGTGCGCGACCACGCCGCCGAGCCAGATGGAGACGAACAGCAACACCAGGCCGATCAGCGATGCTTCCAGAATCCTGCCGGGGCGCAGCCAGCGCATGTACACGCCCATGAACATCGCGATGGGAATGGTGGCGGCGACGGTGAAGGTGCCCCAGGGACTTTCCGCCAGTGCCTTGACCACCACCAGGCCGAGTACGGCGAGCAGGATGATCATGATGGCGAGAATGCCGAGCATGGCCACGCTGCCGGCGGTATTGCCCAGTTCTGCGCGAATCATGTCGCCGAGCGAGCGGCCGTCGCGGCGGGTGGAGCAGAACAGGATCACCATGTCCTGCACCGCGCCGGCGAAAACCACGCCGGCCAGGATCCACAAGGTGCCGGGCAGATAGCCCATCTGCGCAGCGAGTACCGGCCCGACCAGCGGCCCGGCGCCGGCAATCGCGGCGAAGTGATGGCCGTACAGCACCCAGCGGTCGGTCGGTACGAAGTCGAGCCCGTCGTTGCGCCGCAACGCGGGCGTGGCGCGGCTGGGGTCCAGCCCCAGCGCGCTAGTGGCGATAAAGCGGCCGTAGAAGCGGTAGGCAATCACCAGTGCCGCGACGGCGGCGCAGACCAGCCAGATCGCATTCACCGGTTCGCCACGTTGCAGCGCAACAACGGCGAGGCAGGCGGCGCCGAACAGCGCGAACGCGACCCAGCCCAGTTTGTTCAGTATGTTCGTCATTGCTCCCTTCCCCAAGCTCGCAGACGCCGCAAGCCTGTGCAGGTCGGCGGCTGCGGTCAAGCACTGCTTTGGTCGCGAGGCGCGCGTACGGTGAAAAAAGCTCGCGAACGGCCGTTTGAACCGCCTGTGGCAGAATACGCGGCCTTTGCGCCAGCCACCGTCGACAGCCATGCCCAGTACCGAACCGCGCGGCCCCAAACAGATCCTCAAAGCCATGCGCTGGTCCTGGCAGGGCATGAAAGCCGGCTTTACCTACGAGGCCTCGTTCCGGCTTGAGGTCTATCTGTTCGCGATCTTCGCGCCGCTGGGGCTGTGGCTGGGCCAAGGGCCGCTGGAAAAAGCCCTGTTGGTCGGCAGCCTGATCTCGGTGCTGGCGGCGGAACTGCTCAATTCCGCCGTCGAGGCCATCGTCGACAAGGCCAGTCCGGAATTCCACGTGCTGGCCGGACGCGCCAAGGACATGGGCTCGGCTGCGGTTTTCCTGCTGATGATGAACGTAATCCTGTGCTGGGGCCTGATACTGGGCACGCGCTGGCTGTAAGTCTGCCGCCCGCTGCGCCGCCGCCGGCATTCCGATCGGCGCATTTCCCGCGCGTGCGGCGCCAGTGCTGCCGCGCGCTTCGCGCCGCCGCCGCCCGCGGTGCTTGCCGACAAGCCTTGTGCCGCCGCTTCGGGCGCAGGGCGAAAATCCGTAAATTGCATTTTGTGGACGTGTAGTCCGCCCAACCAGGATCCGCCATGTCCGATGCCGTCGAATATTCTCCCCTCTATCTCAAGCGTGGCGAGGAAGCGCGCCTGCGCGCCGGACACCTGTGGGTGTTTTCCAACGAAGTCGACGTCAAGCGCTCGCCGCTGACGGCTTTCGCGCCGGGCGATATCTGCATCATCCTCGACCATGCAGGCAAGCCGCTGGGCGTGGGCTATGTCAATCCGAACTCGCTGATTTGCGCGCGCCTGGTCGCCCGCGGCCTGGATCACGCGCTGGACCGCTCGCTGTTCGTACACAAGCTCAATGTCGCGCTGAGCCTGCGCCAGCGCCTGTATGCGGAACCGTTCTACCGCCTGGTCTTCGGCGAATCCGACGGCCTGCCGGGCCTGACCCTGGACCGCTTCGGCGATGTCATCGTCGGCCAGACCACCACCGCCGGCATGGAGCGGCTGAAGGACGAGATCACCGAAGCCGTGGTCAAGGTGCTCAAGCCGTCGGCGCTGGTGTGGAAGAACGACGCGGGCATTCGCAGCATGGAACAGCTACCCGAGTACGCCGACATCGGCTACGGCAGCCTGGATGCACCGGTCGTGGTGCGCGAAGGCGGCGTCGAGTTCGAATGCGACGTGATCGGCGGGCAGAAGACCGGCTGGTTCTACGACCAGCAGGCCAATCGCGATCGCATGGCCAGGTACGTCGCCGGCAAGCGCGTGCTGGACGTCTGCAGCTATCTCGGCGGCTGGGGCCTGCGCGCTGCAGCGATGGGCGCCAGCGAAGTCGTCTGCGTCGATGTTTCGCAGCATGCGGTGGATGCGATCCGGCGCAATATCGAGCGCAACGGCCTCGGCGACAGGGTCACCGCGGTCAAGGCCGACGCCTTCGACGAACTCAAGCGCCTGCGCGAACAGCGCGAACGTTTCGACGTCGTCGTGCTCGACCCGCCCGCCTTCGTCAAGCGCAAGAAAGATTTTTCCGAAGGCCGCATCGCTTATCGCCGCCTCAACGAGATGGGCATGCAGATCCTGGCGCGCGACGGCATCCTGGTGACCTGTTCGTGCTCCTACCATATGCCGCGGGCGGCCCTGCTCGACAGCGTGCAGCAGGCGGCGCGGCATCTGGACCGGCATGTGCAGGTGCTGGAGCAGTTGCAGCAAGGGGCGGATCATCCGGTGCATCCGGGGATTGCGGAGACGGATTATTTGAAGGGGTTTATTTGTCGGGTTTTGCCGGCTTAGTTTTTTTTTCGGGGAAATTTGGAGTTGCTGTTACGGCGGCGGCTACAGCTACAGAGAATGGCGATTTCGACCGCCTGCGGCGCGCGAGTTGCTTTATCTTTGCCTGCCCAAAGATAAAGTAACCAAACAGAAAGGGCACCCCAGATGCCGCGGTTTTGTGCCTTCCATGGCCCAAAACTGCGTGAGGCCGCTGCGGACTCGCGGCCATCCCTGGCCGCGACCCTTCGGGCTTTTCCCTACGCGGCCTCACCGCAGCATATGGGGCCCCGGAAGAGGCGCGCTTCCTGCGTGCAGAAGCAACTGCAAAGGCCAAAACCAAAGCCAAAGTCCCATCACGAGCAACGGCAAGATAGGCACTGGTGTTACGGCAGGCGGCTTTGCTTTTAGCCCCTCTCCTCCAAGCTTGGAGCGTTCGAAGGCGACAGAGCCATTGGCTCTATCGCCTTCGAACGCCCAACGGGCCGGAAGGCTGGGGGGGGATGGTGTTGTCTTTCGGCGATACAGTCAGCTGTTTCGGCAACCCTTTGATGCGGTTTGCGCTTGTGTTTGTCCGAAGCCACGAATCGCGCAAAAAAGCCGGGGAAACGTCAGGGTTGAGGGGGCAGGCGGTCACGCTGGCTACAGCCTAAGGTTTTAGCCCGAGGCTCCAACGACGAACCGCTTCTCAGCGGTCGATACGAAAGCGCCTATTGATGTACCGCTCTGTCAAACCTCGATCGGGTGAAATCCTGCCTTGCCTCAATACACCGCAAAATCATCGGCAAATATGCGTTCGCCGATCACCCCCAGCGTGACCTGTCCCAGGCGCACGCCAGCCGCAGCGGGATAGCGCGGCGTGTTCTGCAGGATGATGCCGGGACGGCCAGGCAGCGCATCGGCTATGGCGATGCGCACGGTATAGATGCCGGCGGGCAGTCCGCCGAAAAACAGGCGGCCGCGGTAGATGGTGGTGGTAGCGGGTTCGGCCTGGCGCAGGTCGGCGCTGAGTACGGATGTGGAGCGCACCACGTCGCCACCATCGAGCAGTTCCATTTTCAGCTGCGCAGCATGATAGACGGGGGCGCTGCCGCGGTTGGCCAGTTCCAGTCGCCAGGGCAACGAGCTGCCCTGGGCGATGAGCGGATCGCCCAGGGCGAATCTGACGATGCTGAGGTCGTAGCCGAGTGCGCGCTTGATCCGCGCCAGCGGGGTGGCGAAGCCGGCTTGTTCGTGTTTGCCGGCGGGGCCCAGAAAGCTGAAGTGGTAGTCGCGCAATACCGTGATGACGTCGTCGGTGTCGCTGCTCCAGGTGTTCTGCTGGCTGGCCAGCGGGCTTTCGCCGGAGACGGGATTGACGCGCCAGTTCTGCCGCGCGGCCGGTACGACGTTGCTCAAGCCGTATTCGAGGTTCCAGTCGCCACTGGCGTCGCAGGCCGGAAAGCCGTAGATGCAGTTGGCGGTGAAGGACGGGAAGTAGTCTTCGTGGAAGCCAAAGCTGGCGCCGGCGACGTCGGGCGAGCGTGCATAGCGGGTCTGCAGCCGCGTTGTGGAAAATGCTGCGGTGTATGCGTCGCGCAAGACGGTCTTGATCGCGTTGCCGGGCTGGTTGGCTTCGCAGCCGCTCTGGTGCCATTCGCCCCACAGGCCGATCAGGCCGACCTGCACCGCGGTGATGCGCGGGTCGCCGTCGTAGCGCTGCGCCAGGGCCTGTACCAGTTGGACGGCCTGGTTGGCGAAGGCCGGCGCGTTCCAGTCGGGCGTGCGGCCGGGACCATCGCCGTCGCAGCTGGTGTAGTCGACGGCGCTGATGTTCAGCGGTGGCTGTTCCAGGAACAGCGGGTAGTCGCGTTCGGGCTGGCCACCGCTGTAGTAGAAGCTCAGGCCGGTGCCGACGCTGTCGGGATAGTCGGCGACCGGACGCAATACGAAGGTTGCGGCGGGATCGACGGCGAGTATGGGTTGCAGGTGGCGCTGTTCGAAGCCGGTCCAGTCGAATACCTGGTCGGCGGTCTCCAGTTCGCGCCAGGGTACGTAGACGTGGTAGATGCTGGCACCGTAGTAGTTGTCGCCGCCGCCCTGCGACCAAGTGCTGCCCCAGAGCATGAAGCCCTTGTGCGGGTTGTTCAGATCGTCGCTGCTCGGGGGCGGCGCGAATTCCGTCGCCAGTGTTGCGCCGGCGCTCAGCAGCAGGACCAGCAGCGCAGCAAAACGCATGGTTTGCATCCAGTAGGCGAATTGCGCGCGACTGTAGCGCCGGCCCGCCGCGGCGGCGAGCGCGGCGACGGCAAACGGCGACCGCGCACGCACATTGCGCGCCTCTGGTCTGCCGCGGCGATGGCGTAATCGTTGCGGCTGCGGCTGCGGCTACGGGACTGGACGCGCCGCGCCTGCCTGCCGAGAATCCAGCTCTTGCCTCGCCAGGTTGTGTATTCGATGCCCTATTTCCATGACATCAACCCGATCGCCGTGTCGCTGGGGCCCATATCCATTCACTGGTACGGGCTCATGTACGTGCTGGGAGGGGTGTTCGCCTGGTGGTTGGGCAAGCGCCGGCTGGCGCAGGGGCGCCTGCCGGTCAGCTACGATCAATATTCCGACCTGATTTTCTACGGCATGATCGGCGTGATCCTCGGCGGCCGCATCGGCTACATGCTGTTCTACGGCTTCGAGCAGATCCTGCAAAACCCGCTGGCGCTGTTCAAGGTGTGGGAGGGCGGCATGTCGTTCCACGGCGGCCTGCTCGGCGTGGTGGCCGCGGGCTGGTTCTGGTCGCGGCGTAACAATATCCACTTTTTCGATACGATGGATTTCGTCTCGCCGCTGGTGCCGATAGGCCTGGGTTTCGGCCGCCTGGGCAATTTCGTCGGCGGCGAGCTGTGGGGACAGAAGACCGACCAGGCCTGGGGCGTGATCTTCCCGCGTGCGCTGGAACATCTGAACAAATCGCAGGCGGAGCTCGTCGCCATGTACCAGGCCGGCCAGCTCAACGGCGAGGCGCGGCATCCGTCGCAGCTGTACGAGATGCTGCTCGAAGGCGTGGTGCTGTTCCTGGTGCTGTGGTTCTGTTCGGCCAGGCCGCGCCGGCGCTATGTGCTGTCGGGATTGTTCGCCCTGCTGTACGGCGCGTTCCGCTTCGGCGTGGAGTTCGTGCGCCAGCCGGATGCGCAGCTGGGCTATCTGGCCCTGGGCTGGCTGACCATGGGGCAGATCCTGTCGCTGCCGCTGATCCTGCTCGGCATCTATCTGCTCTGGCGTTCGCGCGGGCAGCCGCAGCCGGCTGCCGCCTGATACCCGGCGGGCGCGGCGAAGACCGCGCCCGCGCCCGGGGTTTGCGGCAGCGGCTGGTCGTCTCCGGCGTAGCCGCTTTTACGTGCGGCGATGCGGCAGCCCTGCGCGCAGGTTCCGGCCCGGTTGTAGTGGCCGGTCGCGTCGCTGAGCGTTTCGGCATGGACGACGAGGTCGGAGGTGAGGCTGATCAGCGAAACCGGGGCGTCTTCGATCGCCGCGGCGCTGGTGTAGTCGGTGACGCGTCCGGAGAGTTGATAGTCGGCGGCGTTGGCGCAGGCGCTGAACAGCGCCAGGGCGAGCAGCGCAAGACGGCGGTGGTATCCATGCGGCTACAGCTCCTTGGTGGGTTTACCCCCTAGCAGACGCCAGGACGACGTACCTCCCCCAAGGCCGATGTGCCCGGAATTGCGCGACAGGACGCTGTCGACACGGGGCGTTCAGGGTCGCCCCGCTCCAGCCGCGCGACAGCGCCTGCCTTGTTCCCTCTCGTGCGTAGTCGCCTGGCCTCAGCGCGCCAGCGTGAAGCCCTGGCGCAGTACTTCGACGCGCTGGCCGTCGCCCTGGCGCGCAAACACGCGCGCCGTATATACGCCGGCCGGCAGGCGCTGCGAACGGATCGCGACCGAGACCAGGCCGTCGCTGCGCGGATGCAGGGCAGGCACGCGCAAGGCCTGCTGATTGTCGCTGGCGTTGGCGATTTCCAGCTCGTAGTCGCTGACGCCGCTTTGCGCCAGCAGCGGGAACTGCAGGATCAGGCGCGGTGCATCGGCCGGGGCGAGCAAGGTCGTGCCGCTGCCGCCGCGCAGTGTGTCCAGGCGCAATACGGCGACATTGGCCTCGGCTTCCGGTACTGCGGCGTCGCGCTGCCACAGCACCAGGCTGGGCAGGGCGGCACCGGCCAGCAGTGCCGCGGCAATCGGCCAGTAGCGCCGCGGCGGCGTGGTGTAGACGGTTTCCGCGACGCCGGGTATTTCGGCCAGGCTTTGCATGCCCAGGCGCAGCAGGCGCTCGGCCTCGACGGCGTCGACCAGTTCGGGGTTGTGGAACAGCTCCAGTTCGAAGCGTTCGAGCTCGGCTTCGTCCAGGGTGTCGTCGAGGTAGGCGCGCAGGCGCTCGCTGCGCAGCGGCGAGGGGGCGTTCATGCGATCACCCGCAGGCGCCGGCACGGCGCGGCGTGTTCAGAGTGCGCCATGGTTTTTCTCCACCAGTTCGCGCAGGCGGCCGCGGGCGCGGTGCAGTACGCGGTCGAAATGTTCGACGCCGAGCGAGAAATCGCGGCACAGCCGGTCTTTGTCATGGCCCAGTACGTAGTAGCGCCAGAGCAGCTCGCGGTCGCGCTGCATCGGCAGTTCGCCGATCAGGCGGCGCACCATGCCGCCGGCCTGTTCGCGTTCCAGCTGAGCGGCCGGGCCAGCCGTTTCATCGATGGCGCTGGCAATGCTCTGGTTGTCGGACTCGGTGCGGCGCCGGTTGAGCTTGCGCTGCTCGCCGATGGCCAGGTTGATTGCGGTCTGGCGCAGGAAGCCGGCCAGGCGGTCGGGATCGTCAATGCCGTCGCCGCGCAGGCGCTCGAATACGATGAGGAAGGTTTCCTGGGTCAGGTCCAGCGCCAGTTCGGTCTGGCGCAAGCGCTTCTGCAATACGGTCATGACAGCCCGCGTATAGCGCTGCACAAGGGCAGTCATTGCCTCGCTGTCACCCTTGGCGACACGCGCGGCGAGCTCAGCATCGATAGGAAGGGCTGGGGCAGGCACCAGTTCCGGGCCATTGGGCATGCAGGATGGTCGCAGGCTGGGTCGTCCACCGGATCGTAACCAAATGGTTAAAAACTGCCTAGCAGCCGGGCGGCACGTTAGCGGCCTCAGCGGGGTGTGCCACCGGGGCAGGCCAGGTTGGGACCAGCCGCCATACGCGGGTAGGACGGTGCGGGGGCGACGCGGGCGTTTGTGCGTGGCGCTGGCAATCAGGGACTTCATCGGCAGAACTCGGTTCAGGGGAAGAGCGACCGTTGCGTTCGGCGGCCTGCGTTCCCTGGGCGCAGGCACGGGCTTTCGCGCGTCAGTCCAAAGGCAACTGTCGCGACGGTGCGTTTCCTCGCAGCGCGTTACGGTTGATTACAAAAAAGGCGCAAATTTGTGAGCGGCGTCACAGGTTGCGGGCTGCTGAAAAAAGCCTCGCCGTTTTCACCGATTTTTCACTCTGGCGGCCGGCAGCTGCAAATGACAGCGCGAAGACCGCAATGCGGGCGATTGTTCTGTTGCGAAAGAATGCCGTAATGCAAAGTACTTGCGCGACGCTTGGCGCGCCTCGCCGGAAGGCGCAAAAATTATTTTTTGCATTAAAAACTAGTGCAAGAAAGGAATTGATGGCGCGCGTTGCATTTCAGGCGCGCGCTGTGCGCCGGCCCTGGCGGGCGAAGCTCAGCGCTTCGCTCTCGCGCAGGCCGCAGCCGAACAGCATGCCTTGCAGCAGGTCGCAGCCAATGTCTTCGAGGAAGCGGCGCTGCCCGGTGGTTTCCACGCCTTCGGCGGCAACCTGCAGGCCCAGGCTGTGGCCCAGGCCGACGATGGCGCGCACGATGGTGGCGTCGGACAGGTCGGTCAGCACGTCGCGTACAAAGCTCATGTCGATTTTCAGCTTGGTCACCGGCAGCTGCTTCAGATAGCCGAGCGAGGCATGGCCGGTGCCGAAATCGTCGATCGCGATGCCGACGCCCAGCGCGCGCAGGCGGCGCAGCGATTCGGCGGCGTACTTCATGTTGTCGATGATCGCCGTCTCGGTGATTTCCAGCTCCAGCGCCGTACCAGGCAGGCCGGTCGCTTCCAGTATTGCGGCGACGCGCTCGTGCAGGTTGCGCTCGCGCAACTGCGCGCCGGATACGTTGACCGACACGGCCAGGCCCGCATGACCTTGCTCGCGCCACTGCACGGCCTTGGCGCAGGCCTGCTGCAGTACCCAGTCGCCGAGTACGACGATGCTGCCGTTCTCCTCGGCCAGGCGGATGAAATTGCCCGGGCGCAGCAGGCCGAACTCCGGATGCTGCCAGCGCAGCAGCGCTTCCAGCCCCTGTACGCGGCCCTTGCCGCTGGCGACCAGAGGGTCGAACACCAGGCACATCTCTTCGCCGATGGTGCGCCGGCGCAGATCCTGGCTCAGGCGCCGGCGCACGACCGATTCGTCGTCGCGGCCGGCATCGTAGAAACCGGCGCCGCCCAGGCCTTCGCGCTTGGTCTGCGCCAGTGCCGATTCGGCATTCAGCAGCAAGGATTCGGCGCTGTCGGCGTCGTCCGGATAGGTCGCCGTGCCGGCGCGCACCGCCAGCTGGAACTGGCCGGCGGGCAGGTCCAGCGGCCAGGCCAGTGCTTCGTTGATGCGCGCGACCAGGGCTTCCACGGTGCTGCGGCTGGCGCCTTCGTGCAGCAGCAGGGCGAACTTGTCCTCGACCAGGCGGGCAAGGAAGGCGTCGCCGTTGACTGCATCCAGC
Source organism: Tahibacter aquaticus (assembly GCF_004363655.1). Classification (GTDB taxonomy): domain Bacteria; phylum Pseudomonadota; class Gammaproteobacteria; order Xanthomonadales; family Rhodanobacteraceae; genus Tahibacter; species Tahibacter aquaticus. Next base: position 99,996 of record NZ_SNZH01000010.1, on the reverse strand, counting down.
CGGCGCGCCAGTTCGCGCAGGATGTCGTCGCCCAGGGCGCGGCCGTAGGTTTCGTTGATCGCGCGCAGATTGCACAAATCCAGAATGATCAGCGCCACCGGCGAGCCGCGTCCGGCTGCCGTGGCGACGGCATGGCTGAGACGGGTCATCAGCAGATGGTGGTTGGGCAGGCCGGTAAGGTCGTCGAACTGCTGCAGATAGTTGGCGCGGGCTTCGGCCTCGGCCCGGCGCGCGAGGTTTTCGCGGATGCCGGCGAGCAGGTTGTTCATTGCGCCGGCCAGGCGGCCCAGTTCGTCGTGTTCGTGGCCTGGCGGCATGGTGACCGAGGCGGCTTCCGGCGTCAGTGCATCGGTATCGGACAGCTCATCGGCCAGCCGCTCCAGCGGCCGTGTCAGCACCCTGTTCACCACCGCCAGCAGCACCAGCCCCAGCAGCACTGCCCAGGCCACGCCTATGCCCAGTACCAGCGCTGTGCGGGCGAGGAAATCGCGACCGCGCACGAAGGTGTCCACGTCGACCCGCAACTCGCCCAGGGCATTGCCGCCGCGCGGGTCGGGCAGTTGCTCGCGGTACTCGCGCTGCGCGCCGAACAGCCGGTCGGTGATGAAACGCCAGGGGCTCTGCGTCAGGTTGCCGTCACGCCGCGCCAGCGTGGTGTCCGGATACATGCGGATCTCGGCGCGGAACACGCCGGGGTAGGCGGTCAGTCCGTCCAGCACCTGGCCGGCCAGATCGGTGTCGATTTCGTACACCGCCTCGGCCGCGGCGCGGCGCAGCGTGGTCAGGGCCTGCAGGCCGGAACTGTCCAGCTGCTGCGCATGCACGTGTGCATCAATGACGACCTGGCCCAACGACAAGGCACCACCGATCAACAACGTGCCCAACAGCACGATGCGGGTAAGCCGGGTACTCAGACGATCTCGTCGCGACTGGCGATCGTGTTCCACGCGAGCGGCTCGGGCGAGGGGCAATCCCGAGTGTAGCCGACTCGTCGCGGCCGCTGGGCGGAAGGGGCAAAAATGTACGCTGGTGCAGCGTAGGGGCTATCGCTGGCTGATGCAGCCGCTTTCCGCTAGCGTCGCGGCATGTACCAACACACGCCCGAACGACCGCGTTATTTCCTGCTGCTGCTGGTTGTCAGCGCCCATGTCGCCTTGTTGGCCTATGCGCTGCAGCCGGCGCGGCCACTGCCGGCGGCGCCGCGCAGCGAATCCCGCGCACGCCACGATCCGGCTTCGGCGCTGTCACCGCCCGCTGCCGCGGCAAGCCGGCCGCGGCAGAACGCAACGACAGCCGCGCCGCCCGATGACAGGGCGACGGCGCTGGACGACGACGATCCGCGCCACGCCTTCAGCGCGCAGCAGTGGCACGACAACCAGCTCGCCGCACAGGCACAGCGCCAGCGCCGTGCCATGGCGGATCTGTCCGCGCTGGTCGACAGCCAGCCGGCCACGGCAATCCAGCGCGTATTGCAGCGGCTGCACTCCGGCGATGCCGTTGCCGCCGATACCGCGCAATCGCTGCAGGACGAATGCAGCACGCCGTTGCCACGCCTGGCCGAAGCGGCGCCCGCCGCGCTGGCACAGCTCGACGCCGCAGCCGGCCGGGCCATCGCGGCGCTGAAGCAGGCGCAGGGCGAATTGCTGGTCGCGCGCGAACGCCGCTGCAAGGCCTGGCGCGACCGGCAGGCCGAGTTGGCGCAGGCGCTGCAGGACTATCGGCCACAGGATCCGGCCGCCGCGCAATTGCAGGCACTGCAGCGCGAATTCGCCCTGCCGCAACCGCCGCCCGGCCTGTTCGAGCGCCTGCTGGAACATCTGCGCGGGCTATGGCACAGCAACCGCAGCGAGAACGTGCCGCTGTCCCTGGCCGGCGAACTGCTGGCCGCGGCCGAGCCCCGCCGGCGCGAGCTGGGTCTGCAGCTATTGGAACAAGTCGCCGAAGAGAACGACCGCTACGCCGCGCTGGTAGCGGATTTCCTGCGCCGCAGCGACGGCCAGCAACTGGCGCCGCAACGCGAGCCGCGCTGGACCGAACGTGCCGCTGCGCTGGGCGACAACGCCTCGGCCGATGCGCTGCTGGCGCGGCCGCATCGCGCCGATGCGGCGACGCAGGACTGGTCCTGGCATGCGTACGGCGTCTGGTTCGCAGCGCACGGCTGCCAGCCTGTGGCCTACAGCGCCGAACGGCTGCAGCGCGACCTGGCCGCGTTGCAGCAGCTCGACCGGCAGCTTTCGCCGGCCGAGCGCAGCGAGGCGGCTCGTCTCTATCGCGAGCGCGTGGCCGGCTGGGGAGCACGCGCGCGGGCGCTGCACGGCTGCGCCGACTGAGCGGCGCGGCGAACCCGACGCGCCGGCGTCGCCGATTGTTGCGGCAATAACCGCATCAGGCAGGAGCCGGCGGCAGCGGCAGGCGCGCGCAGCATTGCTGCAGGTGTTCGCGCAAGGCGTGTACTGCCGGGCTGAGCAGGCGCCGGTCGGCGCAGACCAGGTTCAGCGGAGCGGCTTCGCCGCGCCAGTCCGCCAGCAGCACTTCCAGCCGGCCGGCCTGGACGTCGCTGCAGACATCCAGCCATGACTTGAAGGCGATGCCATGGCCGGCCACCGCCCAGCGCCGTACCGCGTCGCCGTCGTCGCTGACGCGGTCGCCGTCGACCGCGACCACGCTGTCGCCGCTGTTGCCGTGAAAACGCCAGCGCGCGTGCACGTCGTCGCTGAGCAGGAAGCGCAGGCAGTTGTGCCGCTTCAGATCCTGCGGTTGCTGCGGCCGGCCGTGGCGTTGCAGATAGGCGGGGGCAGCACAGGCGACGCGGCGGTTGTGCGGCAGCAGCGGCAGTGCCACCAGGGCTGAGTCGGCCGGTGCGCCATAGCGCAAGGCCAGGTCTACCGGCTGGCGGTAGACATCGGCCAAGCGGTCGGACAACTGCACGCGCAGGCGCAAGCCAGGATGGTGCGCGAGAAACTCGTCCAGCCAGCCGAGCACACTGCCGCGGCCCAGGTCCGACGGCAGCGACAGCTGCAGCTGGCCGTGCAGCTGCGAACCGTCGCCGCGCAAGGCCTGCTGTCCGTCGCTGAGGGTCTGCAAGGCAAGGCGGCAATGCTGCAGGAAGCGTTCGCCGTCGGGGGTCAGGCGCAGGCTGCGGGTAGAGCGCACGAACAGGCGCGTGTGCAGCTCGGTTTCCAGGCGTTTGATCGCGGCGCTGGCGGCGGCGGGACTCAGGTCCAGGCTGCGCGCTGCGGCGGAGAAGCTGCCGCTGTCAGCGGCGCGGACGAAAAACTCCAGTTCGATCAGCGCTTTCATGACTGCCAACGCTAGCAGATTTTCAATCACCGTTTGAAACTGATTTGCCTTTTCCCCGGTTTTTCTCTCGGTTCCAATCAACCAACATGCCGTCCTCGCCAGCCCGGAGACGCCCATGACCTGCCAGCCAACCCTGCCCGGCGCTTACCGCTGGCAGTTCGACCACCTGAACCTGCACGCCGCGGCGGACGCACCGCTGCAGCGCCTGTTCGGCGACATCATGGGCCTGACCCGCGGCTACCGCCCGCCGTTTCCGTTTGCCGGCGACTGGCTGTACCGCGACGGCGAGGCCTGGCTGCACCTGGTCAGCGCCAGGCCGCAGCCGGGCCAGGGGGTGCGCCTGGGCCATATCGCCTTCCGCACCGACGAACCGGCCGACAGTCTGCTGGCGCGGGTACGCGATGCCGGACTGGAACATGAAGTCGCTTTTGTTCCCGAAGGAAATTGTGTGCAGATTTTCGTGCGCCTGCCCGGCGGCCTGGTGATTGAGCTGGATGCCGGCGCCGGCGCGGGCCTGCCCCGTGACGAGGCCTATGCCAGCCGCCTCGCGCTGGCGCAAAGCACCGAATGAACGCCTGCGCCAAGCGCAACGCCAACCCTGCCACGAACAACGAGAGCACCATGAGCAACGCTAATCCTGTTTCGCGCCGCGAATTTCTCAATACAGCTGCGGCTGCCGGCCTTGCCGCCGGTACGCTGGCCCTGGGCGGCCGCGCCGACGCTGCGCCGGGCGACAGCGAACCGCCGCGCCGTGGCGACGGCAAATACTGGCCCGGCGGCGAGCGGCTGATCCTGTCGGTGTCGATGCAGTTCGAGGCCGGCGGCGAACCCGACAGCGGTGCCGACAGCCCGTTTTCCGGCAATCCGCTGCCGGCCGGCGTGCCGGATCTGCCGGCCCGCACCTGGTTCCAGTACGGCTACCGCGAAGGCATTCCGCGCCTGCTCGACCTGTGGGACAAGCACGCCATCAAGGTGACCTCGCACATGGTCGGCACGGCGGTGCTGAAATCGCCGGCGCTGGCGCGGGAAATCGTCCGCCGCGGCCACGAAGCCGCCGCTCACGGCATGAGCTGGAAGCCGCAGCACAGCATGAGCCGCGCCGAGGAACTGGCCTTCATCCGCGAAGGCGTGGACGCGGTGGAAAAGATCACCGGCCAGCGCCCGCGCGGCTACAACTGCAACTGGCTGCGGCGCAGCCGCAACACCTTGTCGCTGCTGCAGGAACTGGGCTTCACCTACCACACCGACGACCTGAGCCGCGACGAACCCTTCCTGTTGCCGGTAGCCGGCAAGGATTTCGCGGTGGTGCCGTATACCTTGCACTGCAACGACATCGTGCTGATCGAGGGCAGCAAGTTTTCCAGCCGCCAGTTCTTCGAGCAGCTCAAGGACGAGTTCGACCAGCTGTATGCGGAAGCCGGCAGCCGCCGCCGCATGATGTCGATCAGCACGCACGATCGCATCGGCGGGCGCCCGGCCGTGGTCAAGGCGCTGGACGATTTCTTCGCCTATGCCTTGGCCAAGCCCGGCGTGGCGACCGCACGCAAGGACCAGATCGCGCATTGGGCGCTGGCCGACAAGGCCACGCGGCGCGAAGCCGAGGCGACCTGAGGTGCGGTGTTTTCCCGTAGTTTCCTGTTTCCCGGTGCGAGCATCTGCCTTGCGCGCCAGCCGCCGGCCTGTGCCGGTCGCCGCCGGACTGCCGCCTCGCCATCCGATTTCCCTGCTGTCGATCACCAACCCGGAGTTGCCATGAAAGCCATCGGTTACTACAAGAATCTGCCCATAGACCAGGCTGATGCCCTGGTCGAGCTGGAACTGCCCGATCCGGTGCCCGGCCCGCGCGACCTGCTGGTCGAGGTGCGCGCGGTATCGGTCAATCCGGTCGATACCAAGGTGCGCCGCAACGCCGCCCCCGCCGACGGCACGGCGCGCGTGCTGGGTTTCGATGCGGCCGGCGTGGTGCGCGCAGTCGGCAGCGACGTCAGTCTGTTCAAGCCTGGCGACAAGGTCTGGTATGCGGGGTCCATTGCACGGCCCGGTTCCAACGCGCAGCTGCAGCTGGTCGACGAGCGCATTGTCGGCAATCTGCCCAAGACCCTGGATTTCGCCCAGGCGGCGGCCTTGCCGCTGACCGCGATCACTGCCTGGGAACTGCTGTTCGACCGTCTGCAGGTGCCGCGGGAAGGCAGCGGCAAGACCTTGCTGGTGATCGGCGCGGCCGGCGGCGTCGGCTCCATCCTGGTGCAACTGGCGCGGCAACTGACCGGATTGCGCGTGATCGGTACCGCCTCGCGCGCGGAAACGCGCGACTGGGTGTTGTCGCTCGGGGCACACGAGGTGATCGATCATGCCCTGCCCCTGGGCGAAGAACTGCGCCGCATCGGCGTGGCCGAGGTCGACTATGTCGCCAGCCTCACGCATACCGACCAGCACTACGACGCCGTCGTCGAGGCACTCAAGCCGCAGGGCCGCCTGGGCCTTATCGACGACCCGGCCACGCCGCTGGACGTGATGAAGCTCAAGCGCAAGGCGCTGTCGCTGCATTGGGAAATGATGTTCACGCGGCCGGTGTTCGAGACAGCCGACATGATCGAGCAGCACCGGCTGCTGGAGGCGGTCGCCGCGCTGATCGACGCGGGCACGCTGAAGACCACGCTGGGCGAGCATTTCGGCCGCATCGACGCGGCCAATCTGCGCCGTGCGCATGCACTGATCGAGAGCGGCAAGGCGCGCGGCAAGATCGTGCTGGAGGGCTTTGCCGACTGAAACCGGCTGTGCCGGCTGCAGGAGGCACAGCCGCGCATGCCAGCTGGCGCGACGGCACCGGCGCGGGCAGGCTTCGCGCCGGTCGCGCGGCGGTAGGCGCAGCGGCAGGCTTGCGGCATCATTGCCGCGCCTTCCGACGTGCGAGCCGCTCATGAATCTCAACGCCAGCACCAGCGTGCCCGTTTCCGTCGATCCGAACACGATGGTCGTCAACTGCGTGGCGTACTCCACCGAGACTGGCCAGCGCCTGCGCGACATCACCATCGCCGAGATCAGCGAGGTGCTCAAGGACCGCAATCATTTCGTCTGGGTAGGCCTGCACGAGCCCGACGAAAGCCTGCTCGAACGACTGCAGGAAGAATTCGACCTGCACGAACTGGCGGTCGAGGACGCGCATGCGGCGCACCAGCGTCCCAAGATCGAGGTCTACGGCGATTCGCTGTTCATCGTCGTACACACAGCCCAGGCCGTCGGCGGCAAGATCGAGTTCGGCGAGACGCATATCTTCCTCGGCCGCAATTACCTGGTCACGGTGCGCCATGGTGCGTCGCTGTCCTACCAGCCCGCGCGGCGCAGCTGCGAACAGTCGCCGGAACTGCTGGCGCTGGGGCCGAGCTACGGCCTGTATGCGGTACTCGATTTCATCGTCGACAATTTCCTGCCCATCGTGCGCGAATTCCGCACCGAGCTGCAGGAACTGGAAAAGGATATTTTCGAAGACACCTTCAAGCGCGACACCATCAGGAATCTGTACGAGTTGAAAAAGGAACTCGTCACCCTGCGCCTGGCAGTCGCGCCGCTGCAGGACATCCTCAACCAGCTGATGCGCTTCCACCCCAGCCTGATCCGCGACGACGTGCGCCTGTACTTCCGCGACGTGTCCGACCATGCCGCCCGCATCAACGAGGCCACCGACACCATGCGCGAAATGCTCACCGCCGCGATGAGCGTAAACATGTCGCTGGTGACGGTGGCGCAGAACGAAGTGGTCAAGCGTCTGGCCGGCTGGGCCGCCCTGCTGGCCGCGCCGACCTTGCTGGCGAGCTGGTATGGCATGAACTTCCGTAACATGCCCGAGCTGGAAAACGGCTACCACTATTTCATCGTCGCTACCGTGGCCATCATCGGCGGTCTGTTCCTGGTGCTGCGCCGGGCCAAGTGGCTGTAGACCGCCGCCGCGCCGCACAGGCCAGCGTTTTCGTAGGGTGCGACGAGCGCAGCGAATTGCACCGTCGCGGTGTTGCATCCAGCCGTTCCTTGAATGTCTTGCGGTGCAATTCGCATCCGCTCATCGCACCCTACGAAGCGCCGCGCGGCAAGTTAGAGGGTGCGATATGAGCGCAGCGAATTGCACCATCGCGGTCTTGCATCCAGCGGTCCCTTGAATGACTTGCGGTGCAATTCGCATCCGCTCATCGCACCCTGCGAAGCGCCGCGTGGCAGGTTTCTACAGGGGGCGATGAGCGTGGCGAATTGCATCGTGCGCGTTCCGCAGCGACAGCATCGCTCTCATGGCATGGCCACGCCATGCTTCTCGCGCAGCCGCGACAGCGTGCCGTCGGCCTGGATGGCGCCGAGGCCGCGATCACAGGCGGGCCGGGCCTGGGCTACGACGTCCGCCGTGCGCGACCAGGCCACGTGCAGTGCCGGTTCGGCGATCGGCGGCTGCAGCATTTCCAGTGCAGCGTCCTTGAGCAGCGCATCGGTGCGCAGCACGTATTCAGCCACCCAGCGATCGATGAAGACCAGGTCGATGCGCCCGTGCTGCAGCTTGCGCAGGTTGATGGTGTCGCTGGCCGACTCTTCGCGCTTGAGGTAGTCGGCACGATCGAAAACCTCGTTGTTGACGAAGTCGCGCACGGTGCCGATGCGGTAGCGCGCCAGGCTGCGCAGGGCGGCGTCCAGATCCTCAGCTGGGCTGCGTGCATAGGCGATGGCATCGCCGTGCCGCTTGTACAGGCCTACCGGGCCGCCGGGAAACGGCGCGGAAAAGACGAATTGCCGCTCGCGCAACGGGTTGCTGTATTCGGGCAGTACGCCGGCATAGCTGCCTTGCTGTGCCAGCATCAGCGCGCGCGCCCAGGGCATGAATTCGAAGCGTACCTCTATGCCGCCGCGAGCACAGGCCGCACGCACGACTTCGGCCGCATAGCCCTGTCCGGGCAACTCGGCACCGACATACGGCGGCCATTCCAGCGTAGCCAGCTGGATCTGCAGTGGCAGCACCTCGGCCTGCGCGGCCGCGGTTGCGGCGGGCAGGCAGAGCAGCAACGGCAGCAGAAGGCGGAAACAGGGCATGTGCCCGATTCTAGGCGGCTTGCGCCATGCCGGGGCGGTGTCGCGGCAAAAAAGTGACAAAGCTCGCCAATGCGGCGTATGGCCTGGTGGCCTGTAACGGATGAACCGGTAGAGGGATGGCGAAGGACTGGTCGAGCAGGACGCCGCTGCTAAGCGCGGCCAATAGCCCGCGCTGTCGGCCAAGTGAGCAGCAATTGCTGCGCGCCCAGGCCGAACGAACTGCCATCGATTTGTCCGTTACAGGCCCGGGCTCAGTCCTGACGACGCAGCAGGCGCCAGGCCAGCAGCAGGTGCGGCGGCAGCAACAGTGCCAGCCAGACCGCGTTTTCCTGCACGAACCAGGGCAACACCTTGCCGGCCAGGGCAATGCCGGCCAGCGCCAGAATCAGGCCGGCCAGCACGCGCACGAAACGGCCGCTGCGCCAGTCCGGCCGGCGCGTGCGCCACAGGGCCGGCAACAGCAGCAACAGCAGGGGGTTGAGCAGCAGCAGGTTTTCGTTGCGCCAGGCAGAGATGTGATCGGTCAGGCTCCACAGGCCTAGCAAGGCCAGGCCCGCCGTGCCGGCCAGCAGTGCGAAGACGCTGGCGCACAGCGCGAATAGCAATGCCAGGCGCGGCCGTGGCGAACGCGCCGTCAGCCAGAGCAGCAGGCACAGTGCGATGCTGATCGCCGCCACCGGCAGCGCATAGCCGATCGGATACGGGCCGGCCCGGCGCAGCCAGCTGCGCTCGTCGGCCTGCAGGCGCGCATTCGGTTCGCTCCAGCGCTTGCTGTACTCGACCAGCGGCACGCTGCGGCCCTGTGTGTCGATAATGTTTACTTGTGCAATATGTTCGGCGAAGGCGGCGGGGATGAAGCTTTCGTCCCAGAACGACAGGCGACGGTCCGCATATGGCCCCAGGCCCATATCCATGGGCAGCATCAGTTCGGGGATGGGTGCCATCAGCCGGTCGGCCTGCAGGCGGTAGGTATTGCCGCGGGAACGTGATTCCAGGCTGCGCCGGATCGCACCGCCGAGCACCTGGTCCAGCGCGTCGCGCACCTTGGTCGAGCAGTTGGAACTGAAATACTCGTAGCGGTACTTGGCGTTTTCCGGGCGCAGGTTCCACAGCAGGAACTCGCGCAGCTGCAGGCGCTGCGCCGGACTCAGTGCCAGGCGCTGCTCCAGTACGGCGCGGCCTTCGTCGCGGTACAGGGCGATGTCCTCGTCCAGCGTGCTGGCCTCCATGCTGTATTGCATATGGCCGCGCAGGAAGTTGAGGAAGAAATCTTCTTCCTCGAAATCGAAGATGCCGTAGTTGAAGCTGATCGCCTCGCCGCTGCGCAGGTCGCGCACGGCGATGGCGTTGTGGCCGAAGCGCTCCCAGTAGATTTCGCCCGGGCCGAAGGTGAACAGCGATACCTGCAGCTGTGCGCCGGGTTCGTCGGCAGTGCTGTCGGCGGCGACCGGCTGCGCGGCGACGGTGGCGGCGAACAGCCAGCACAGTAGGACGAGGACGAGGCGGATGCCGCCCCGCCCGCGCTCAGCTGGCATGCACGCGCACGGCGAATTGATGCACGCGGCGATCGTCGGCCTTGAGCACATGGAAATCGAAGCCGCCGACCGCGATCTCTTCGCCTACTTCGGGCAGATGGCCGAATTCGGAGGTGACCAGGCCGCCCACGGTGTCGTATTCCTCGTCGAGGAAATTCGAGCCGAAGCGCTCGTTGAATTCGGCGATGGGCGTGAGTGCATTCACCAGCCACTGGCCATCGACTTCGCTCAGGTATTGCTTGCCGCCGTCGTCCGCGTCGTCGTGTTCGTCGTCGATGTCGCCGACGATCTGCTCCAGCACGTCCTCGATGGTGATCAGGCCGGCGACGCCGCCCCATTCGTCGACCACGATGGCCATGTGGTTGTGCGAAAGGCGGAATTCCTTCAGCAGCACATTGAGTTTCTTCGACGCCGGAATCAGCGCGACCGGCCGCAGCAGCAGGCGGATGTCGGCCGGTACGCCGTCGGAAAGACAGCGCAGCAGATCCTTGGCCAGCAGGATGCCGAGGATCTCGTCCTTCTCGTCGCCATGCACCGGAAAGCGCGAATGGCCCGACTCGATCACGATGGCGAGGTTGTCCTGGAACGGCGCCTGCGCCGCCAGTGCGACGACCTGGCCGCGCGGCACCATGACGTCGGCGACGGTGAGGTCGGCGACCTCGATCGCGCCCTCGACCATGGACAAGGTGTCGTTGGAAAGCAGGCCATTGGCCCGGGCATGGCGCAGCTCTTCGAGCAGTTCCTCGATATTGCGCGGCTCGCCCGACAGTGCCTGGCTGAGACGTCCAAACCAGGAACGGTGGGCGGGCGTACTAGGGTGGTCCTCGCTCATCAGTGGCGGCAGCTTGCCCAAGTGGGGCGGGAGGCCGAGTTTAGCAGAGCGTTGCGGCAGTGCTGTTTCGCAGTGCAAAAACGCTGGCAGACCGGAAGGGCTGCGGAAGTGCACCGCAAAACAATGGCTTGTGCGCCCTGCCAGAGGGCAAGGCGATGCCATTGCTACGGCGCCGTATGGCGCCGCTGCGGAGTCCTGTTAGTTGCTGGCCTACTGGAAGCCGTTGCCGAAGATGCGGTCATAGTTCTGCGGCGGCAGATCGGTGCCCTGGAACACGCCCAGCGGCGCATAGGCCGAGTAGGTCGGGAAGGCGTAATACACATTGGGATTGCGCAGGCGGCGGATCAAGGCCTCGGACAGCACGCGGCGGTAGTCGGTAGTCACCTGCACGTCGGCGCCTTCGAACAGTTGCGCCGTGGTCAGGCCGCCGAAAGTGCCGTACATCTGCCCGCCGTTCACCGCGCCGCCCAGCGCCAGCATGATGCTGCCGTAGCCGTGGTCGGTGCCGCCGTCGTCGTTCTCGCGCACGCGCCGGCCGAATTCGCTCATCGTCACGACGCTGGTGGTGGCGGCGTAGTTGTTGGCGCCGACGCCGTTCAGATCGGTGTAGAACGCCGCCAGTCCCTTTGCCAGCTCTTCCACTTTGTTGCCGAAGTAGTCGTAGCTGCTGGCCGGGTTGCCCTGGCCGTCGTGGGTGTCCCAGCCGCCCAGGTCGACCGTGCAGACGCGCAGGCCGACATCGCGCTTGATCAGCTGTGCCAGCATTTTCAGCTGGCGCGCGAAATCCGTATCCGGATAGACCGCGCCGTTGGCCGGAGCGTAGGCGCCGAAGTCGATCGGCTTGATCACGTTAAGCGCGTCCAGCGCCTGGCGGCCGGCGGCTTCGAGCGGATCGCTGCCGCCCCACAGTTCCGGCAGCATGCTGAAGATGCCGCGCGCACCGGGCGGTGCCGTGGTGCGGAAATCGGGTTCGACATTCCAGGCCCAGGAACCGGAATCAATACGGAAATCCGCACCGCTGCCCAAGGTTATGGACTCGGTACTGCCCAGCAGCGCGGTCGAGGTGATGCTGCCGGCGCTGACGGCGGGAATCTGCACTGTCGGCGGCAGGTTGGCCGAAGCCAGCGCCCGCGTCAGCCAGCCCATGCCGCTGCTTTGCCCGGCCAGGCCGACTTCCATATTGATCTGCGCATCGAAGTGACTGCGCGTGACCGGTGCCGGCATGCCACTGCCCAGCACGATGGCGAGTTTGCTGGCGGTGAACAGGTCGCGCAGCGGCGCGGCGCGCGGATGCAGGCGCCACTGGTCGGCGGCGATGGCGAGGCCGGCGCCGGTTCCGCTGAGCGGTACCTTGAGCGAGGGGCGCGCGGTCTCGTAGGCGGCGCGGTTGCTGTTGCTGCCACCGGGCGAGAGCAGGGTCAGTGCATCCATGCCGCCGCGCAGATAGACCACGACCAGGGTGTCGTAGCTGTTGGCCGTGGTGGCGGCGAAGCCGAGTCTGGACGTGCCGGCCAGGGCCAGGGCGCTGCCGCCGGCGGCGCTGGTCTTGAGGAAATCACGACGATTGAACATGGGCCCGGGCCTCAGCGACGCAGCGCATCGGGGCTGCACATGATCAGTGCAACCGTGGCACGCAGTCGCGACTGCGTGTAGTGGTTTTTCAGGTTCGGCGAGCTGCCGCCAGCCCAGACTTCGTTCAAGGTCAGCACCTCGGTTGCCGCCGCGTTCTGGCGCAGATAGTCCACCGCCTTGGTATAGGTGGGCTCCGGCCGGAAGCCGAGCAGGCGGTCGCACCAGTAGTTGACGATGTTCACTGCCGTGCGGCTGCCGGCGGCGACGGCGCCGTTGGTCAGGCCGATGATGTCGATGAGGTAAGGACGGGTGTCGTCGTAGCCGACTTCCTTGTGGATCTCGGTCAGACGTACCAGCATTTTCCAGGTCATGGCCAGGCTGCCGCTGCTGCTCCAGGCCGCGGCGGTATCCGGATAGCCGTTGGGCGCCGGCCAGTAGAACTTGCGCTGGCCGGTTTGCTGCAGGCGCGAATTGACTTCGTCCTTGGTCGACCAGGTACCGCTGCCATAGCTGGCCAGGGTCGGCGTGAAGTCCGCACCGGCGCCGCGCAGGGCGCCGATCACCGCATTGAACGGCCGCTTTACCTTGGTGCCCCAGCTGGTCTTGAATTCGTTGCTGAGCAGGATGGCCTGGGTCACCTGCTTGAGCTGGTCCGGCGCCTGCCAGGTGCTCATGAACAACTGGGCAATGCTGGTCACCAGGCTGGACGGCGGGTTGTCGCCGACGAAGCGCCGGCACAGCTTGCGCGCAATGAAGTTTGCCGTGCCCGGATGCGAGGCCAGCGTGTCGAACAGCTTGAAGCCGTCCTGCTGGCCCTGGTCGGGCGCGAAGCGGCGATTCAGTACGTACTTGGTGAAGCGGTCGTGCCAGGACTCGGCGTCGCGGAAGATGAAGGTGCCGTCGTTGTCGGCCGGGTATTGCCAGTGGCCGTTCTTGATGGTCCAGCCGGTCAGTACACGGGTGGATTCGTATACATCCTCGTCGACGTACTTGAGCCGCGCGCTGGTGCCGTCGCCGCTGATGCCGACAGGCAGGGACGGGTCTTGCGGGTCCATCACGCCGGCGTAGTTCTCGGCGCCCAGGGTATGCAGCTCGATCAGTTCGCGCGCGTAGTTCTCGTTCGGCCCGGCCACGGTACTGGCCTGCAGGTCGAGGTAGTACATCATCGTGGTCGACTTGCACACTGCCTCGAGCAGCGTGCGGAAATTGCCGAATACGTTGGGGCGGATCACGTCGCGGTCGTAGTGCACGAACACCGGGCCGCCGTCGTAGTCCCAGCCGAAGGTGCTGAAGTGGTCGTGCCAGAAATCGGCCATCACTTCGTATAGCTGGCGATTGGAATAGATCGCCCGGATGCTGGTGGCGCACTCGATCTCGGCAATCGGCTGCATGCGCGTGGTGTAGTTGTCCACGCGGTGCTGTGCCCACAGCTGCGGCAGGGTCTTGCCCAGGGTGGTGAAGCCCGCACCCGCCAGGCGCGCGTCGCAGGCCGTGTCGCTGATCGCGGCCGGGTTCAGCTGCTGGCTGACCCAGCTTTGCCAGCGCAGGTCGTCGTTCGCGCCGGGCAGGGAATAGAAGGCGGCGTAGTCGCCCTGGGTAAAGCCGAAGGTGGCTTTCTGCAGCCAGCGCACCGGGCCGGGCGGCGTGGCGGCCGTGGTCTGCGGCAGGCTTTTCTCTTCCAGCAGCGGCGCCTTGCCGGGGCGGCGCATGGCCGTTTCATCGGTAACGCCGATGGCGCCGGCCATGGCCTGGATCAGGTGGCGGCGCGAGAAAACCTGGCTGGCAAAAGCGCTGGCCATGGGGACTTCCGGAACTGTGGGAGTCCGCCAAGGCTAAACAATACGTGTACGAATGGTGTGAGGGATCTCGCAAATAGACGATGGTCATGGACCGCCGGTACGGCTCAGACGACGCGCGGCTCGGGTTCCAGCATCACGCCGAAGCGCTGGGCCACGCCGGCCTGGACCTTCTGCGCCAGCGCCCAGAGCTGGGCGCCGCTGGCCCGGCCATGATTGACCAGTACCAGGGCGTGCTGGGCAGCAATGCCCGCATCGCCTTCGCGCACGCCCTTGAAGCCGGCGGCCTCGATCAGCCAGGCGGCCGACAGCTTGACCTCGCCATTGGGCAGCGGCCATTGCGGCATGCCGGGGTGCGCTGCTCTCAGCGCATCTGCCTGGGGGGCAGAGGCGACAGGATTCTTGAAGAAGCTGCCGGCGTTGCCGATCACGGCCGGGTCGGGCAGCTTGCGCCGGCGCAGGCGCGAGATCGCCTCGGCCACGCGCGACGGCGTGGCTTCGCCTTCCCCCAGCGTGGCCAGCTCTTCGCGCACGCCGGCATAGTCCAGCCGCAGCGCCGGCTGGCGCGGCAGTTTCAGTTCCAGCGCGGTGACGATGTGCCGCTCGCGTTCGCGCTTGAAGCGAGAGTCGCGGTAGCCGAAGCCGCACTGTTCATTGTCAAAACGTATAAAAGTGGCGGATTTGCGATCCCAGGCTTCCACCGCATGCACGAATTCGCGCAGCTCCACGCCGTAGGCGCCGATGTTCTGGATTGGCGCGGCACCCGCCGTGCCTGGAATCAGCACCAGGTTTTCCAGCCCGGACAGGCCGTGGCCCAGGCTCCAGTGCACCAGGTCGTTCCAGGATTCGCCGGCTTCGGCGCGCACGATGGCGTGGTCGGCGGTTTCGTCGACGACACGGATGCCGCGGGTGGCCAGGCTCAGCACGGCACCAGCGACGTCGCGCGTCAGCAGCAGGTTGCTGCCTTCGCCCAGCACCAGCAGTGGCGAAGATTTCAGCAGCGGAAAGGCGAGTACTTCGGCCAGCGCGGCGCTGTCGCGCACGTCGACCAGCAGCGCGGCACGCGCGGCCACGCGCAAGGTATTGCGTCCGTCCAGTGCAGCGTCTTCGAGAATGCTGTAGCCCTTGCCGTCCAGGCGCGCCGGGGCAACACGAAAATCGCTCATGCGGCTGCTTTCCGCGCCGCGCGCAGCGCGGCGACGCAGTCGCCGATGAGTGCCGGGCCGCGGTAGACCATGCCGCTGTAGAGCTGTACCAGGCTGGCGCCGGCGTCGATCTTGGCCTGGGCGCCGGCGCCGTCGAGAATGCCGCCTACGCCGATCAATGCGATGCGTCCGCCGACGCGCTGCGCCATGCCCTTGAGCACGGCGGTCGAGCGGGCGAACACCGGCCTGCCGGAAAGCCCACCGGCTTCGCCCGCGTGGCGGTGGCCGGCGACGGCATCGCGGGCAATCGTGGTGTTGGTGCAGATCAGCCCGTCGATGCCCGTGGCCAGCAGCACCTCGGCGATCGCGTCGAGCTCGCTTTCGCTCAGGTCCGGTGCAATCTTCAGCAGCATCGGCTTGCGCGCGCCATGCTGGGCGGCCAGCTGTTCCTGCCGTTCGCGCAAGGTCGAGACAAAGCGTTTCAGGGTTTCCTCTTCCTGCAGATCGCGCAGGCCCTGGGTATTCGGCGAGGAAATATTCACCGTGACATAGCTGGCGCGGGCGTAGACACGTTCCAGGCAGTGCAGGTAGTCGTCCACCGCGTTTTCGTTCGGTGTGTCCTTGTTCTTGCCGATATTGATGCCGAGCACGCCGGAAAAGCGCGCTGCCTCGGCGTTGCGCACCAGCGCGTCCACGCCGGCATTGTTGAAGCCCAGGCGGTTGATGACGGCTTCGTGTTCGGGCAGGCGGAACATGCGTGGCCGGGGATTGCCGGCCTGCGGCCGCGGCGTGGTCGTGCCGACTTCGACAAAGCCGAAACCCAGTGCGGCCAGCGCGTCGATATGCGCTGCGTTCTTGTCCAGGCCGGCGGCAAGTCCGACCGGGTTGGGAAAGTCGATACCGCAGAGCGTGACCGGCAACGGCGCCGGCCGTGACGCCAGTAGCGGATTCATGCCGCTGCGATAGGCCAGTTCCAGGCTCTTGAGGCCGAGTTCGTGGGCTTTTTCGGCATCCAGGCAGAACAGGAAGGGGCGGGCGAGTTGATACATGCGAAGGAATGGCGGTGCGGGGGCGCGCATCGTGCCATGGATGGAGCGCGGGATCACCGTCGGCCTGCGGCGGCTCCGGCCGGCGACGCAGCGGCCGTGGCTGCGGGCGGCGCGACGTGTATACCGCATGAACGCTCGTTCGGACAGGGCCGTGTTCTGCGCGCCGCCGCGTACTAGCATTCGTGCCGGGGGAGTCGGGACACTACGGAGCTTCCCCTGTGAAACCTAGCCAATTACAGTTTTCCCGTTATTTCCTTGTGCGCGGCCTTGCTGCAGGCGTGCTCTGCGCCCTGTCCGCCGCTTATGCGCAGCACGCCTCGGCGAGCGCGTTCCAGCTCAAGGAAAACAGCGTCAAGGCGCTGGGCCGGGCGTTTGCCGGTTCCGCCGCGGCGCCGGACGATGCAGCGGTCGTGGTCAATAACCCCGCCGCGATGGGCGAAGTCGATCGCGCGATCTTCCAGGCCGATGTCACCGGCGTGCAGTTCAGTACCGAGTTCTCCGGCCAGGGCCGCGATGCGGCCGGGCGCCCGCTCAGTGGCGGCGACGGCGGCAACGGCGGCGTGACCAAGCCCATTCCCGCGCTGTACTACATCAAGCCGCTGGGCGAGCAATGGCGCCTCGGTGTCGCGGTCAGCGCGCCGTTCGGCTTCGAGACCGACTACGACCAGGGCTGGGTTGGCCGCTACAGTGCATACAAGTCGATGTTCCAGTCCATCGACTTGACCGTGTCGACCTCGTACCGCATCAACGACAATTTCTCAATCGGCGCCAGCGTAGTCGGCCAGCGCACCAAGGCCGAGCTGACCCAGGCGATCGATTTCGGCGCGGTGCTGGCCGGCGCTGGCGCGCCGGTATTGCCGCAGTCGCTGGACGGCCGCGGCAAGGTTGTCGGCGACGACTGGGGCTGGGGCTGGGGCATAGGCCTGCTGTGGAAGCCGACTGAGGCCGATCGCATCGGCCTGAATTTCCACTCGCAGGTGACGCACCAGCTGTCCGGTACCGGCAGTTTCCAGGTGCCGGCGGCCGTCACGGCGATCAATCCGGCCTTGGGCTCTGCGGTATTCGTCGATACGCCGGGCACGGCCGGCTTCACCACGCCGGCGAATGCATCGGCCAGCTGGTGGCATACCGTCAACGATCGCCTCAGCATCGGCGCCGACGTCGGCTATACGCGCTGGTCGACGTTCAAGAATCTCGTTGTGGACTATGCCAATCCGCTGCAGCCGAATACGGTCGAAGCGTTCGACTGGGAAGACACCTGGTTCGGCTCCATCGGCATGGAATACCGCTTCAACCCGGCCTGGGTACTGCGCGGCGGCATTGCGGTCGACGGCTCGCCGACGCAGCTGCAGACGCGTACGCCGCGCGTGCCCGACGGCACGCGACGCTGGGTGACCGTGGGCCTGGGCTATACGCCCAGCGACACGCTGTCGTTCGACTTCGGCTACGGCCATATTTTCGTCAACGACGCCCATGTCGATACCACCGCTGCCACGCGCGACCGGCTGACCGGGGCATTCGACAGCAGCGGCAACCTGCTCGGCGCTTCGGCGCAGTTCCGCTTCTAAGCCCAACCACAAGCCCGGCTCGGGCGCGAGCCGGGTCTGTCTTTGTTACAACTGGAAATTGTCGCGAAACAGGCGGTCCTGCGGCGTCATGCGGATGCCGTCGCCTTTCGCGATCACTTCGATCTCGGCCAGGCCCGCCGCGGCAGAGCCATCGAAGGTGCCGGTCACGCCGGTGATTTCCACGCGCACGCGGCGTGCACCGACATCGACGAAATTCACGTCGGTGCCGAACAGCAGCACGCTGCCGCTGGTGCGCGTATCGACGACATTGCCCGCGCCGTCGCGCAAGGTCACGCGCGTGGAAGTGACCTGCACGCTGCTGTCGGCTTCGTCGCCAGGGCGAGGGTTGTACAGCCGCACGCGGCGTACGATGACCGGCACCGGGAACTCCAGTTCGGCCCACTGGCCGCTGACCTGGCCCGGCGCCGACGTCCAGTAGGCGCGGACAGGGCCGAGGAACACCTTGCGGTCGATCAGGCCGTCGCCGCCGGCACCGGCCCGGGCGCTGCTCACCGTCACCTGCGCGCCGGGAGCGAGATTGCTCCAGGGAGCGTTGCTTTCGCTGGGCACGGGAATCAGCGTATGCCCCGCATGACAGCCTGTGCACTGCGCCACCACACCGGCGCGGTCGTGGTTCATGCCGGCTACATGGGCGACGCTGTTGCCGCGCGGCCAGCCGGTGCGCGGCACTGCATAGCCGGCCGCGGCGCTGCTGCGCAGTTGCTCGAACAGCGGCAGGAAAGCCGGTGCGTTCGCGCTGACCTTGCCCGCCGCGGAAATGGCCTGCTCACCGAGAAACAGCGGCCAGTCCAGCGAAGGAAAGGTGCCCGGCGCCTGGCGCTGGTGATCGGCATAGAAGCGGATGCTGGCAGCGCTGCCGACAGCCGGTGCGCTGGGAATATCCACGTCTACGGCGGCATTGGCGTAAACATTGCGCGCATCGAACACGAAGGTGCCGTCGCGGGGCGCCGTGCCCGCCGGCGGCGGCAGGAATTGCGGATACGGCGCCGATGCGGGGGCGTCGCGATAGATGTCGGGTATGACCGGCGGCACGCTGCGCGCAGCCAGCACGCGCGGGCGCAATTCGGCCGTGCCGGCTTCGTCCAGCAGCAATTGCGCTGTGCCGCCGGGAGTGGCGACCCACAGGCCGTAGTCCTGGTCCAGGTCGGCGGCGCGGGCGAATACCACGCGGCCATCGGCCAGCACTTCTGCATCGGTTGCATACGGCCCCTGGTACAGCTGGGCCGCTTCGGGCGTGCCGGCCAGGCGCAGGTTCGCATCGCGCCGGACCACGCCGGCATAGGCAGTCCATTGCGTGGCGCCGCGGCCCAGCACGCGGATGCCGCCGAAGCCGGCGGCGGAGGCCAGGTCGAGTGCCGGAAAGTAATTCGTATACAACACGCCATTGCCGGCAAAGCCGCCGCCGTAGCCGAAACCGTCGCTGTCGGAATCCGGCTTGCCGCCGAACAGGGCCAGCTCGGCGCCGTCCGGATTGATGCCGACGATCTGCCAGCTGTTGCGCGCTGCAGGCACTGCCTGGGTGCTCAGGCCCTGGCGACTGATCCAGCCCAGTTGCGGCTGGCTGGCAGCGACCGGCTCGTCCGCCAGGCTGTCGTAGGCCAGGCGCTGGTTGCGCCACCAGCGAAAAAACACGATGCGCCCGCTGACCGGATCGACCAGGGGGCGGTCGGCGCCGTTGCGTTCGCTGGTGATGCGATGCAGGCCGTTGCCGTCGCTGTTGACCACCCAGAGGTTGGATGTGCGCGCATCGGCAAACTGGGCAAATGCCGGCCAGCGCGTCGAAGCAAACACAACGCGGCCGTCGGGCAGGAAGGCAGGGTCGTAGTCGTCGTAGGCCCAGGGCACGGCGCCGCTGCCGAACTGGGAATAGTCGGCGTGGATGTCGCTGACGGTCAGCGCGCGCAGGCCGCTGCCGTCGGCGTTGATCAGGTACAGGCGCCAGCCGCCGGGATTGCCCAGCGGCGTGCTGTTCCAGTTGCCGGCCGGCAGTCCGGCGAACACGATGCGCGTGCCGTCCCAGCTGACGCTGGGCGCGGATACGTCGATCAGTGGGCTGCCGGAAGCCGCACCGTCGACCAGGGGGCGCAGGCTGCCGTCGCTGTTGCGCACGCGCAGTTTTCCCGGTGCGGCCGGGCGCAGGCGCGAATGCGCGCCGACGCCTGGCAAGGCCGCCGCTGGCCAGGCGCTGTTGCCGTCGGCGGGAATCTGCCGCTGCACGAATACCAGCGGCGGCAGCTGCTGTGCGTGGACACTTGTCGCGAGTGCGGCGAAAGAAAGAAATACAGAAAGCACTATCGGCAGGCAGTGGCTGCGCGGCGGGCAGTGGTCAGGCCGTTGATGGTGCACGCGCAGTCTCCCCCGCAGGACAACCTCAATACTAGTGCGTACTGAGTGGCCAAGGGCGAGGCCAACTGGCAATCATTGTGACGCTGGCGGCAAGTCGCTGCGGCCACAAAAAACCCGGCCGCGCTGTCGCGGCCGGGTTTGGTCATGCCGGATCGGGCGGTATCGCTACCTCAGAACTCGAACTTGATGCCCTGGGCCAGCGGCAGTGCGTCAGAGTAATTGATCGTATTGGTCTGGCGGCGCATATAGGCCTTCCACGCGTCCGAGCCGGATTCGCGGCCGCCGCCGGTTTCCTTCTCGCCGCCGAAGGCGCCGCCGATTTCCGCCCCCGAGGTGCCGATGTTCACATTGGCGATGCCGCAGTCCGAGCCGGCGGCCGAGAGGAAGGCTTCGGCCGTCTTCACGTTCTGCGTAAAGATGGACGAGGACAGGCCCTGTGGCACACCGTTCTGGTAGCCCAGTGCTTCGTCAATGGTCTTGAACGGCATCACGTAGAGGATAGGCGCGAAGGTTTCGTGCTGTACCACTTCGTCGCTGTTCTTCAGACCGGTGATGATGGTCGGTAGCACGAAATTGCCCGGGCGGTCGGTCAGCGCGGCACCACCGGTGGCGACCTGGCCGCCGGCGGCCTTGGCTTTCTCGATCGCGCCGAGGTAGCGCTGCACCGAAGCCTTGTCGGTCAGCGGACCCATCAGCGTAGCCGGCAGGGTGGGATCGCCGATCTTGCCTTCGACCTGCTTGTACGCGCCGATCAGCGTGTTGAGCACGCCTTCATAGATCGATTCCTGCAGGAACAGTCGTCGCGTGCTGGTGCAGCGCTGGCCGGCCGTGCCGACAGCGCCGAACACGATGCCCGGAATCGCCAGCTTCAGGTCGGCGGTTTCGTCAACGATGATCGCGTTGTTGCCGCCGAGCTCCAGCAGCGAGCGGCCCATGCGCTGGGCAACGCGCTCGCCGACGAGGCGGCCGACCTGGGTCGAGCCGGTGAAGCTGATCAGCGGAATGCGCGTGTCGTCGACGAACTTCTGCGCCAGTTCGGTGCGCGCATCGTTGAACAGGAAGAAGATGTCGGGGAAGCCGGCGGCCTTCAGCGCGGCATTGCAGATCTGCAGCGAAGCAATGGCCGACAGCGGCGTCTTGGGCGACGGCTTCCAGATGGTGATGTTGCCGCAGATGGCCGAGAGGAACGAATTCCAGGCCCATACCGCGACCGGGAAATTGAACGCCGAGATCACGCCGACGATGCCCAGCGGATGCCATTGCTCGTACATGCGATGGCCCGGGCGTTCCGAATGCATGGTGTAGCCATACAGCATGCGCGATTGGCCGACGGCGAAATCGGCGATGTCGATCATTTCCTGCACTTCGCCGTCGCCTTCCGGCTTGATCTTGCCCATTTCCAGGGCGACCAGCGAACCCAGTGCGTCCTTGTGCTGGCGCAGCGCCTCGCCACACAGGCGGATGGCTTCGCCGCGCTTGGGCGCCGGCGTGGTGCGCCAGGTCTTGAACGCTTCCTGGGCACGCTGGAGGATGACTTCGTAATCGGCTTCCGAACTGGCGTGGACGCGGGCGATCACTTCATTGTTGCTGGGGTTGATGGCTTCCAGCACGCCGGCATCGCTGGTCGAGGACCACTCGCCCTGGCCAAGATAGGTACCCGAATTCATCTCGGCCAGGTTCAGGGCCTTGAGGATCTGCTGCGACATGGGAACTCCGGAATCTGCGGGAAAATTGTTGCGGAACGGGGACGGCGCACGGCACGGCGGCCGGCGCAAAGACCGCGGATTATATCAACCGCCCTGCGTCGCGGCCGGCTCAGGGCCGGACAGGAACCGGTGGTCCCGCCGGTCCGGCGCGAATTGGCTCCGTTCCGGTGCCCGCCGGTGCCGCATTCCGCCATCCATCTGAACGCCGCTGCTGTCTCGCCCTGGGACAGACTTCCATGCGAAAATCCGCGCCGCTGCGAAACCGGCCTGGCCGGAAAAGCAGCAGCTCCGCCCCGGTGGCCCTGGCCGTTCGACCAGCCCGGCTCACTCCACGGCGCGGCAAGCGCCACGCATTCTGCACGCGGTACATCAGGCCCCGTAGCTCAGCTGGATAGAGCGTCCCCCTCCTAAGGGGAAGGTCGTACGTTCGAATCGTATCGGGGCCGCCATCTAAGTTTGCGAGTTTTCTCCGATCGTCGATCGAACCGTGCAACCGGCGGATCGTGGTCGGGGTAGGCAACCGAAAAAGGTTCGTGATGCGGCCCGTAAAGAACGGGTGATGAGCTTTCTCGGTGCTGTATTGGCGTGCCTGGATCGCGCGGACATGGCCGCTGACCTGCCACCGGGGCGGTCAGTCGGGGAACGTTCCACGCTGTAGGTCGGGCATGGGCGTCTCGCGCCCGTCGGCTACTCCTGTTGCTGCCCGCCGCCTGAGGGGCGCGATCAACTCAGCAACGGGTCGGGCGGCGTGCACAATCTCGAAGGCATTAGCCATCGAAGAACGCCGGCCACGCCAGCGTTCTTCGATACGTGAGCGTTGGCACCGTAGCCTGAGTCAAGCCGAGTGCTGCCGTGGCGTATCCGTAACCGCGCAGACCCGTTCGTTCTCCCTGGTGGCCGTGCCCGATCCGGTTCGGACCGCTGGAGCCTGCGGTTGCTGTCGGGGACTGGTCCGGCGAATCGGGGCTTGCAAGAATTCGTTGTTTCCAGAATAATCGAAAGATGGAAACAAAAGCCGCACTCAAAGCTCTTGCCGCCCTGGCCCAAGACTCGCGCTTGGCGATCTTCCGTCACCTGGTCGAGGTTGGCCCGGAAGGCGTCCACGCCGGCGCGATCGCCGAAACGCTGGGGTTACCCGGCGCAACCCTGTCTTTTCACCTGAAAGAACTCCACCACGCCGAGCTGGTGGAGAGCCGGCAGGAAGGCCGCTTCGTCCGCTACACGGCCAACCTTGCCACGGTTCAGGCCATGGTGGGCTATCTGACCGAGACGTGCTGCGGAGGAAGGCCAGAAATGTGCATGCCGGTTGCCACGCCGCTGCCGCTGCCGACGGTGAAGCGCAAGCCCACACGGCCCCAATAACACCGATGCGGCCGACACCTTCAGGTTCCGCGCCGGCGCGCCGGCGTAGCCGCCGCGCGCCAACGCTGTGAACCACGGGATCGTTTATCCGGAGATTTCCATGCATCCGACCTACCGCGTGCTGTATGTCTGTACCGGCAACTCCGCCCGCAGCATTTTGGCGGAAGCCTTGACCCGTCGTCTGAGCGGTGGACGTTTCGAGGCGTTCAGCGCCGGCGCCGATCCACGGGGCGAGGTGCACCCGCTGGCGCTGGAGCTGCTCCGCAACAACGACCTGCCGACGGAAGGGTTGCGCAGCAAGAGCTGGCACGAGTTCGCCGCGCCGGACGCGCCGCCGATGGACTTCGTCATCACGGTCTGCGACCGCGCCGCCGGCGAGTCCTGCCCCGTGTGGCCCGGCCAGCCCATCACCGCGCAGTGGAGCGTTCCCGATCCCGCGGCGGTCGTCGGTTCCCCGCTGGCGCAAAAGGCCGCGTTCCGGGAAACCTTGTTCCTTTTGCAGCACCGCATTTCGCTGCTGACCGAACTGAAGGCGGAATCGCTGGACCGGTTGGCGCTGCGCACACGGTTGGGCGATCTCGCGGGGCACGCCGGCGGCAAGCGCATACCGGGGGCTGCGTCGTGATTCCCCTTCATCTTTCGAACTGCTGAGAACCGCCATGACGATTCGCGTCGGCATCAACGGGTTTGGCCGCATGGGGCGGTTGACGCTCCGCGCTGCCTGGGATTCCCCTGACTTCACGTTCGTACGCATCAACGACCCGGGCGGTGATGCCGCCACCTTCGCGCACCTGCTCAACTTCGATTCGATCCACGGCCGTTGGTCGCACGAAGCGCAAGCCGACGGAGAGGCGTTGGTCGTTGGCGACCGCCGTATCCCGGTAACACGCAACAAAGCGATTGCGGATACCGATTGGTCGTCCTGCGACGTCGTGGTCGAAGCCTCGGGCAAGTTTCGCAAAACCGAAGTGCTCAGGCCGTATCTCGACCAGGGCGTCAAACGCGTCGTGGTCACGGCACCGGTGAAAGAAGCCGGGGTGCTCGACTGCGTGGTCGGCGTCAACCACGACCGTTTCGATCGGTCCGTTCACCGCATCGTGACCGCCGCTTCCTGCACCACGAACTGCTTGGCACCCGTGGTGAAAGTGATCCACGAAGGCCTGCGCATCCGCCACGGCAGCTTGACGACCATCCACAGCCTGACCAATACGCAGGTCATCGTGGACGCGCCGCACAAGGACCTGCGCCGGGCGCGGGCGTGCGGGTCCAGCCTCATCCCGACCTCGACCGGTTCGGCCACTGCCATCGCCCAGATCTTTCCGGAATTGAAAGGCCGCTTGAACGGGCATGCCGTGCGCGTGCCGCTGACCAACGCGTCGCTCACCGACTGCGTGTTCGAGGTCGAGCAACCGACGACGGTGGAGGAAGTGAACGCACTGCTGAAGGCTGCGGCCGAAGGCCCGTTGCGCGGAATCCTCGGCTACGAAGAACGGCCGTTGGTTTCCATCGACTTCCTGGGCGATTCGCGTTCGGGCATCGTCGATGCGATGTCCACGCTGGTCGTCAACGGCACGCACGTGAAAATCTACGCGTGGTACGACAACGAATGGGGCTACGTGAACCGCACGGCAGAGCTGGTTCGCCTGGTCGGCACGGCGGACCGATAACACCGATGGCTGCGTTGCGTTCCGCCGCGGTCCGCCAGTATTTCCTGATCACCGGGAACTACTGGGCGTTCACCCTGACGGACGGCGCGCTGCGCATGCTGGTGGTGCTCCACTTCCACCAGTTGGGCTACACACCGTTGCAGGTCGCGCTGCTGTTCCTGTTCTACGAACTCTTCGGCGTCATCACCAATCTGGTGGGCGGTTGGCTTGGCGCGCGCATCGGCCTGAACCGTACGATGAACCTGGGCTTGGCTTTGCAGGTCGTTGCGCTGGGCATGCTGACGGTGCCGGCCGCTGCGCTCACCGTGCCGTGGGTTATGGCGGCCCAGGCCTTGTCGGGCATCGCCAAGGATCTGAACAAGATGAGCGCCAAGAGCAGCATCAAGCTGCTCGTGCCGGGCGATGAGGCGGGTGCGTTGTACCGCTGGATCGCGGCGCTGACCGGCTCGAAGAACGCGCTCAAGGGCGTCGGTTTTTTTCTTGGTGGTGCGCTGCTGACCGCGTTCGGTTTTCGCGTAGCGATCGCCGGCATGGCCATGGCTCTGATGCTCGTGTGGGTGGCCAGTCTGCTCCTGCTGCAGCGCGATCTGGGCAAAGCCAAGAACAAGCCGAAGTTCCGCGATCTGTTTTCCAAGAGCCGCGCCGTCAACCTGCTGTCCGCGGCTCGCTTGTTCCTGTTCGGCGCTCGTGACGTCTGGTTTGTGGTGGCGCTGCCGGTATTCCTGGCGACGGCGTTGGGCTGGAGCGATTGGTCGGTCGGTGCCTTTCTGGCCAGCTGGGTGATCGGCTACGGCATCGTGCAATCCCTTGCGCCGTATCTCACGGGCCGGCGCAGCGGTCGCGTGCCCGACGGCATTAGCGCGTTTGCGTGGGCGGCGGTGTTGGCTGCCTCGCCCGCGACCATGGCGTTGCTGCTGGGTTACGCGGTCGATGCCACCGCGGTGCTCGTCGTCGGGCTCGCCGTTTTCGGTGTGCTGTTCGCCGTCAACTCCTCGTTGCACAGCTACCTCATCGTGAGCTACGCCAGCGAGGACGGCGTCTCCCTCGACGTCGGGTTCTACTACATGGCCAACGCGTTGGGTCGCTTGCTCGGTACGGTGCTCTCCGGTGCGGTGTTCCAGGTCGGCGGGCTCGTCCCGTGCCTGTGGATCGCCGCGGTGTTGGTCGCGTTGGCCGCCCTGATTTCCCTGGCCTTGCCGAAGCATCTGCCGGTGGTGGCGTTGCCCGAGGGGCGCTTGACGTCCGACGACTGAGCAAGGCCTGCGATTGATTTCGCTGCGAAGGGCAGATGTTCGATTGTGGAGGAGCGCGACTCGTTGGCTCTCGAACCGCGTGCAGACGCCGGGCACCTAGTGTCCCGTCTCGCCAATACCATTAACTAAGCCCGGAATCTTGACCAGCTTCGCTGTTGAAAACCGCCGCGATACGTCGTTGCGATTCGTCGCCGTAGCGCTGCTACGCCTCCTCATCGCGCCTGGTCTCCCGGCGAAATCCATCCGGAATTTCTTTAACGTTGACAAGACAGGACACTAGGCGGCCGCGCAACAGCATCCGCACCGAACGCTTCGGAGACGGTGTACGACCCGCTCGCTGATGCCGGAGAACGGGTGTAGCCATTGATTCCTCAGGCGGCGCGGCACCGCGCTTCCCGTCCAAAGCCCCACGCCGTCGTCCGCGACGCCGTGCCCGGGGTACCGCCGCGTGCCGAAAAGCCAATCCCAGATCAGCACGGTCGCGCCGTAGTTGCCGTTCGCCCAACGCGGATCGCGCGCGTGGTGCCAGCGATGCAGTTCGGCCATGCTGAAAACGACGTTGAGCGGTCCCAGGCGGAAGTCCACGTTGGCGTGGCTGAGAACACCGTGGACGTTGTGCAGAACACCCGCAACGAACAGCACGCTGGCCGGGGTGCCGAGGACCGCCAGGGGAAGCAGGGTCAGCGCCGCGGTCAGAAAGGCGTTGATGGGGTGGAAACGTGCAAAGTTGAACGCGTACAAGTGTTCGGGCGCGTGGTGGATGGCGTGCACGCGCCACAGAAAACCGGTCGATTCGTGGCTTGCGCGGTGGTAGAGGTGGGGGAGGAAATCACCAACCGCCAAGGCCAGAAAAACCTGCGCCGCGAACGGCCAGCGTGTCGGCCAAAGAGTGCCGTCGTCTGCCGCCCACGGGCTGAGCAGCGCGATCGCACCCGCCCACACGGCGGCTTCCGCGATGGCGACAACGACCGAGGTCGTGCCGAGGTAGACCAGGTCGGTCCCCGCGCCAGATCCTGCGTTCCAGCGGTTTGCGTAGGGCAGGAGCCGCTCCAGGCCGAATGTCACCAGCAGTACCGTCGTAACGATGACGGGCATCAGCCAGCCGATGGAATCCGGCGAGTAGCCGTTCCACGCGGCGACGCCAGCGCCGCCGAACAGCAACGGGAACGCGGCAAAACGGAGCAGGGGGCGGAGCAGGGTGCGCATCGGTCGGTGGTCCTCGATGGAAAGCGGTTGATGCCTTCAGGCCGCGGAGTGGGCCGAGAGGCTGGGGTGGCGGGACAGCGCGTAGGCCAGCGGACAGCACGTCAGAAGTGCCAGAGACAGAACAAGAAACACGGCGTTGCTGCCCACCCATCCGGATGCAGCCGCTACCGCAAACGGGCCGGCAGCACGGGCAAAGCCCTGAGCGCGGGCGATGACCCCGTTGGTGCGGCCGGCGGCCTCGATCCCGAAGATCAACGGCACGATCCACGGCCTCGCCAGCGTGTGCAGGCCGGCACCGATCCCGAAGATCGCCACGCCTGAAAACGCGCCGGCCAGTGAGCCCGCGGTGCCGAGCAAGGCCAGTCCCAGGACTTGCAAGGCCATGGGGGCTACCAGCAGGCTGCGGGGCGACAGGGGGCGGCTGCCTCGGCGCAGCAGCCACAACCGACCGGGCAGCTGCATCACGCCCAAGGCGGCCAGCACCCACGCCGCTTGCTCGATGGGATGGCCGCGTGCGACCAGGCTGGGCACCACCAGCGTGGTCAGCGCCATGGCGGCGAAGGTCGCGGTGACGAAGGGTGCGCCGGTCCACCAGAGCAAGCGACGGTCCACCTGGCCGATCGTCGGCGTCGACGACAAGGCGGGACGTGTGCTTCGGTCCGACGCGTACAACCCCGGCAACGCAGCGCGCTCCAGCCAGAGCGTCGTGATCAGCCAGGCCACGACCAACAGCCGCAGGGTGAGGCGCCAGCCCAGATGCGCCACACCGGCACCGACCAGGGGAAGAAACAGCGTGCTCGCCAGCCCACCCATGACGGTCACGCTGGCCAAGGCGCGCAGACGGGCTGCAGGATCGCCGTAGGCCCGCGTGATCAACGCAAACGCCGTCTCGTAGAGGACCAGGGCCATGCAGGCGCCCAGGCCCATCCAGACGGCGTAGAGACCGGCCAGGTTTTCGACCCACGACCAGGCCAGCAGCAATCCGGCACCCGCCAACGCGCCGCCGCGCAGCATGGCCACGCCGCCGCCGCGGTCGAGCCAGCGGCCTACGGCGGTGGCCAGCACGGCGTTCACGGCCAACCCGGCGGACAACGCGCCGGCTACCGCCGCGTCCGAGGTGCCCAGCTCGTTGCGCACGGGCACCAACAGTACGGAAAAGGCGTAGTACAAAATGCCCCAATAGACGCATTGGCCCGCGCCCAGGATCCAGGCTACGGTCCAACGCGGGTGGCTCATGCGCGGGCCGGGCCGCAGCAGGATGACTTGACGGGAGCGGCAACCGCAACCACAGGCACCGCCACGGCCGCAGGACCGCAGCCGCAGCCGGCTTCTCCGCTGGCCTTGGCGTCGGCGTCGGCTACGCAGCACGCGGCGGCATCGGCCGGCGCAGGGCCGCCGCAGCACGCCGCTGCTGCGGCAGCAGCTTCGTCGTCCGCAAACTGGGTGTTGCACACGCCGGTCTCCGGCAGCACCAGTTCCACGCGCCGCGCCGCTTCCCAATCGCCGGCGATGGCAGCGGCGACCGACCGCACCTGTTCGTAGCCCGTCAGCAGCAGGAAGGTCGGCGCCCGCCCGTAGCTCTTCATGCCGACGATGTAGAAGTTGGCGTCGGGGTGCTGGAGTTCGACCGCGCCGTGCGGGCGCACGCTGCCGCAGCTGTGCAGGTTCGGATCGATCAGCGGGGCCAGCGCGGCCGGCGCCTGCGTGCCGGCATCGACGTCGAGCCGTACCTCACCGAGGATGCTCAAGTCCGGCCGAAAACCCGTGGCGCCGATCAGCTCATCGACCGGTGGCAGCGCGACGGTGCCACTCCACGCGACCCACCCGGTGTCCGTGCGTTCGATGCGCTCGATGTGGGCGTTGGTGTGAACCACGATGGCCCCTTCTTCGACGAGGCGCGCGATGCGCAGGCCCAGTCGGCCGCGTTCCTGCAACTGGTCGTTTTCGCCGCCGCCCAGCACCCGCTGCAACGAGGGGCGCCGCACGGCCCAGTGGATCTGCATGCCGGGTGCGGTTTGAGCCAGGCGGGCCAGGTCGGTCAGTAGGTTGAACGCGGAATGGCCGCTGCCCACCACGAGCACGCGCTGGCCGGCGTAGCGGCTGCGTGCTGTACCCAAGACGTCGGGCATGCCGTAGACGATGTGCGCAGCCGCGGCGCGCTCGCCCAGCGCCGGAAGGCCCGCCGCGCCGATCGGGTTGGGAGTATCGATGGTGCCGGAGGCGTCGACGACGGCCTGCGCCAGCAGTTCGCGCTCCTCACCGTCCTGCAGGTAGCGAACCACAAAGGGCGTGGTGCCGCGCTGGGCGTTCTTCATGCGGTCGCGCTGGTGCTTGGTGACGCCGACGACCCGTGCGTTGAACTGGATCTGCGCAGCCAACTCCGGCGTGGCCGCCAGCGGCTCCAGATACCGCTCCACGACGTCGCGCCCGGTGGGGAACTGCGCCGGGTCCGGCGGCTGCCAGCCGTGCGCCGCCAGGAGCTCTGCGCAGCGGGCGTCGATGTTGTATTCCCAGGGCGAGAACATGCGCACGTGCGACCACGCACGGATGCCGGCACCGACGCGCGCACCGGCTTCGAGCACAAGGGGCGTGAAACCGCGTGCGCGGAGGTGGGCGGCGGCGGCCAGGCCCACAGGGCCGGCACCGACGACGACAACGGGCAACGAACTAGACATGGTGAACCTCACGTTCTGTGGGCAGGCTGCCGGCGGCGCCGGCAAGGTTTTCGGGGATCAGCCGCTCGACGATCACGACGTCGAGCCATTGGCCGTCGAGCTGGCCGTGTTTTTCGTACCGCCCAACTTCGCGGAACCCGCAGGCGCGGCACAGCGCCAGGCTGGCGGTGTTGAACGGAAAGACACGCGACAGGACTTTCCAGAATCCGGCCGCGCGGGCCGCGTCGATCAGGTCGTTGAGAAGGACGCGGCCCACGCCTCGGCCGCGAGCCGCCGCGTCGATGTAGACCGAGAACTCGGCGATGCCGGCGTAGCAGGCGCGGGGCCGGTAGCTGCTCAAGCCGGCCCACCCGATGATGCTGCCGTCCGCGTCTGTCGCGACTCGCAGCGGATAGCGGCTGTCGGCCACGCGGAGCAGCAGGTCCTCGGCGGTGCGGAGCTCGGTCTCGAACGTGGCGCTGCGCGCGGCGATGCCCTGGTTGTAGATGGCGGTGATCGCCGGTGCGTCGGCGGCAACCGCCGGCTGGGTGGAAACGCGTACGTTCATAGTGTTGTCAGTACCAACTATACGGGCAAATAAAAGATCAGCTGCAGTCAGCTGCAGCCGGTGGTGTCGCACGAAGGCGCGCACGTGCCAACGCTGACCCCGGACACAAAGCGGGCTTCGGCGGCCTTGGCCAGGCGGCGGATGACATCGGTAACGCTGGCTCGTACCTGAGGATCCAGGTCGGCCAGCAGTTCGGCCTGTTGCGCGATTAGGCCGCGGTTGATGGTGTCGTAGAGCGATCGGCCGTTGCTGGTGATCCGCAAGGACACCGCCCGGGCATCATCCTCGTCGGTGCGACGCTCGACGTAGCCCTTGCGCTCCAGCGCATCGATCACCCGAGTAGTGGTGCTCTTGTCGAGCAAGAGCAAGCCTGCCAGGGTCTGACTGCGCATCGGACCATGGTCCGCCAGAGCCTCCAGCGCGTAGCACTGGGTCACGGAGATGTCGTAGCAGCAGATGCGGTCGCGGTCGCGGAACTGGTAGACGCGAACCAAGTCCGCGAGCGCTGCGTTCAACGCTTCAGCATCAGTCAGCAGGGCTTGAGAAGGCGAGTGCTCGCGGTCGTTGCGATTTGGTTGCATGTAGCAACTATACGTAAATTGGCGGCCGATGCAAGAGGGCGTCGACCTGTGTCCCGTAGATTGTGTCGGAGCAAGAGAATCTTCGGTTCAGCCGTGGACAATCCAGCCCGTCGATAGCCTCGATTGCCTCAGGCGCGGCCAACTTAATTTTGATGCCGCGCCAGGTAGGTTGCTTTTCACCGGTCTGAGTTCGACCGAAGGCGGCGAGCTGCTTGGTGCAGATCCTGAAGCTGCTACGTGCATCCCGACTTCTTCGGCCTTCCCAAGGTCAACCAGCTAGTGTCCTGTCTCGTAAATACGTTAAGGAAATCCACCCGGAATTATTTAATGGTATTGGCGAGACAGCACACTAGCATTGAGCCGATGACGCCCTGTGCGGATCTGGCGAGCAGCACGTTCCCGCCAATCTATGCGAACAACAGAAGAAGGTTTATTTGGAGCGTCGAAGAAGGCTGCGTAATTCTGGCCAAGCGAGGAAAGCCCACAGCAGGATCGAACACGTTCCGAACGCAAACAGCAAGGATCGCGCATTGAAGTGATGGTTGGGATGCCAGATAACGCCCAAAACGAAGATACCTACGGAGCAAACGATCCACTGTGCCAGCGCGAACATGAGCAACAGCGATCCGAACGTGCGTCGTGTGCTATAGCTCAGCATTACCAACCAAACAACCAGGCCAAGGAGGAGGGAGACCGCGATCACTTGAGCGGGAATCTGCACTGGATGCTCGTCGCATTTTTACCCGTTGGACAGACCGGCAATTTACGCTGGCCTTTCAGGCGCCGCAAGCAACCGGGACCCAATGCGATCGTGGGAGCATTGCAGGCTTGAGGGCGCACGTCTGACTGTCGGCAGCATCCGTGGCGAGCAAAAAGTGTCGCGAAGCCAAGTGTTCGCTGGCGGGTGAGGCGCGGCTGTTTGCGGTCCAAACTCTTGACGCAAGTAACGTCGCTGGGAATGCCGCCAATGATCAGTGAACATAGCGATTGCGAAGGCATCGAATCCAGGGGCAATACTTCGACGCCGAAACCGGGCTTCATTACAACCGGTTCCGGCACTACGACCCAGGCGTCGGTCGTTTCGCCAGCCATCCGGTAGGGTTGCCGGGTGGGACCAGCCTGTACTTTTAGGTCGACATCCCGACCGGTGGTATAGACCCGCCGGGCCTGGCGTCCACGGCGTTCAAACTGCCGGGGAAAATTTTAATCATTGTGGACAATTTTCACATTGGTTCGGCGGAATCGCTGGAGTTGCAGCACTTCACCAGACGGTGGAACGCGCAGATCCAGAAGCAGGGCGGGTCCATGGCCTGCCGCAAGCTGAGCGATGCAGACAAGCTCGCCTCCCGAAAATGGAAAGAGTCCACGTGCTGCCTTTGCGGAGCCGGCAGGGTCGCCAGCCACGTTCCTGATGCGAGCGCCGGCGGCCCGGCAGTCCCGCTGGATTGGATGGCCCAGCTTGAAGCGGTGAACTCGTACGTTGGCGGCATCGTGCGTCATTTGCCGCTCGGCTACACATACGACACAGTAAAAAAGTGGCCACAAGTTTGGGTGGCTGCAGTCGCGGGTTTAACCGGTTTCTGCGGGCTTGCTCGCGCGATCGCCAAGATGCCCTGGAACAAGCGTGTTGGATCCCCCGCCGATTCAAGGCGGTGACCCGGAGGTAGTCGGTTGGCCCAGCAGGCAGGGTTGCCGATGACCCGCGCGGTGTTGCCGGTCGCGGCGGCCGGACGAAGGGCGGCCCGCTTGTACGGCGGCGCTTTCTGGTCGATGCCGGTGTTCAGAATTCGGTTCTCCCCGAAGCCGTACGAACTGGCGCGCGCTCATGTTGGCTCCTTGGGGTCAGGATCAGACAGCCCCCCGCTTGATGTGGATCAACACCAGAAGGTGGTACCCCGGCGAAGCTGATGGCGCGCGCGGCCGCCGAATTCGGCGGCTTGCACCCAGCTGCGCAGCATCGCTGATAGCGCAAGCTGAAGTTTGCCTCGTTCATCCGACCAGGGAGTTGATCCATGAAATTGCTTATCGCTACCGACGGCAGCGAGCACAGCCGCCGGGCCGTCGACTACGTCATCGCGCATTGGCCGGTGCTCGATTCCCAGCTGAATGTGGTGCTGTGTCATGGCGATCCTCCGCTCACGCCGCACGTGGCCAACGCGCTGGGGAGGGCTGAGGTCGAGCGCTACCACGCCGACAATGCCGCCGACGCACTTCGGGACGCCGCAACAGCGTTCGCAGCGGCCGGGATCGCGGTGGAGAGCCGCACGGCCGTTGGCGACCCGGCCGATGTCGTTCTACAGGAGCAGGCGGCCACCCAGGCCGATTTGGTGGTGATGGGGTCGCACGGTCGCGGTGCGTGGCGCAACCTGCTGCTGGGCTCGGTGGTCACAAAAGTATTGGCTCGTAGCCCCGTTCCTGTGCTGGTGGTGCGCTAGGCCTCAATCGGGAAGAGCCGGCCAGATCGTCGACCGCCCTGCGCCGTGCCGGCGGGGGCTGTGGTCTACGGGAGCCTTAGGCTGCGCTGCCGTGGCAGCTCTTCCAAGGAACAGCGGATCCCGGCGCAAGCCAGGGTGCTGTCTCGCCAATACCATTAACCAGTTCCGGTGTCTTTCGCCGCGCTTCGTCGTTGCGATTCGTCGCCGTAGCGCTGCTACGCCTCTTCATCCCGCCTGGTCTCCCGGCGATATCCATCGGGAATTTCTCTGACGTATCGACCAGACAGGACACTAGCTCCGCGGAGCCACCTGGGTAGCTTGCGCGCAGCTCGCAACAGTGCTGACGTTGCGCCCACGTCTCAAGCTGCGTTTCAGCGCTGGACCGCTGTCGTGTGCGCAGGGTAGTCGAGCCAGGGCTTTACAGTCGCCTCGATGCGACCCTGATGCTCAGCCGTTGTGGTTGCTGCAGTTGGGTGAGGGTAGGCTTCCTCGCCGGAGCGGGCGCCGAGTTGGCGCCACAGCGTCAGCGCGAAGCCCGACCCGACCACTTGGCGTCCGCCACGCGGCCCCCTGACCTCGTAGGTTTGCCGTTCGCCGCGCAGGGGCTGCAAGGCATCGGCGACGTTGTTGGCAAGCAGGGCGAGGTGGGGTTGGCTGTCTGCGGTCGTAAGTGGGCCGAATCGGAGGCCGTGGCGAAGAATGGTGCGTCTTTCTGTTACGGACAGTTGCCCGCTGAAGCGTCGCAACGCGTGCTCGTCGCTGACGACCAGCGAGCCCCTCTCGCAGGCCAGTTGATTGCTGGCGACGAGGCTGGCGGCGGCGAACAGGCGTGCGGCCTCTTCTGCGGCCGCCACCCCGCTCGGGCCCGTGTAGTCGGCGCCCAGCAAGGCCACCGCATCGGCCAAACCAACGATGCCCAGCCGCAACTGGGCGTCGTCGCATCCGGTGGCTTGACGGACGTCGTCCATCAGCCGTAGCGCCAGCAGTACCGTCGCTGCAAGCGCGTCGACTTGGAAGCTTGCACGCTGGGTAAAAGGCAGGGAGACGAAACGCGCGATGTTGATGGTCGCGTTGAGCCCTCGGCTGGGCCAGGCAAAGCCCCGCGTGCCGGCGCCGGCGAGGATGCGTTCGTCCGGCAGCAGCCGCCAGCTGCTGATCGCATCGCCGATCTGCTGCTCGTGCTGCACCGGGTGGCCCGGGGACAGCGAGGACAGTGCGCCGGTGACCCTTGACCACGTCGCATCAATGGTCAAGTCGCGCAGGTCGTTGCCTTCTCGCCAGCGAAACCAAGCGTCCCAGGCTTCGACGGCAACGGGGTCGACGAAGGAAGTTGGCGTGGCGTGCACGCCGGAGCGGTAGCGGAAGCCGTAGTCCATGGGCGCACTGTGGGATTGATCCGAATTACCGGTGTTGAGCCATGTCAATTCCGGCGTCGTTACGCGCTGTTACTCACCGTTGCTGGCGCGTGGTCGTCGTGTGATCGCCGGTCGTTAGGCTTGCTCCCGTAGCAAACGCCAACGTCGTCGACCAGGAACCGCCATGACCGCCATGACCGCCACGACCCCCGCATTCGTTCCGTTTCCCGCGTCGATGCTGCGGCTCGTTCCGGACTCGCTCGACATCGCTGCCTTGTCCGCGCAAATGACTGTCCTGCGTCGCCGGGTGCGAGGTGGCCAGCACGTCTACCGTGCCGGTCAGCCGTTCCGGGCTCTGTTCTTCGTCCACGCGGGATTCCTTCGTCGCAGCGTTGCCACGGCGGACGGGCGCGAACAGGTGACCGGATTTCCCATGCGCGGCGAACTGGTCGGGGTGGAGTCCATCGGCAGCGGGCACTACACGGTCGACGTGGTTGCCCTGGACGACTGCGAGATCATCGAACTGCCCTATCCAGCGGTGCTCGACGCCTGCGCAGCGATGCCGACCCTGCAGGGCGCACTGACGCAGGCGCTGGCGCAGGAACTGCGCCGCGACCAGTACTGGATGCTGACGCTGGGAACGCTGAATGCGGATCAGCGCGTAGCCGCCTTTCTGCAGGATCTCGCCGCACGTCATCGCGCGCTGGGTTTTTCCGCCAGCCATTTCGTGCTGCGCATGAGCCGCATCGACATCGCGAGCTTTCTTGCCCTCAAGCACGAAACGGTCACGCGTGCCCTCTCCCACCTGGCGGCCGCGGGCATCATCGCGGTCGAGCGGCGGGAGATCCGTATCGCCTGCGCCGAGCGCCTGGGCCGCTGCGCCGGTGGTGCCGAGCTGGCGCGGTGTGCCGCCTGAATCCGGCGGGCCAGGACACTAGCTTCGACGCAAGGCGGCGTGTGAGGCGCTCGCCAGCTCTTCCCGGCGATAAGGCTTGCGCAGCAGCGGGAATTCGTGCGGTGTGTCCGTGCTGCCCAGCTCGTACCCGGAGGTCAGCAGTACCGGCAGCGTGGGACGCAGTGCACGAGCCGCATGGGCGAGTTCTATGCCGTTGGTGCTGCCGCCCAGCACGACGTCGCTGAAGAGCAAGGCGATGGAGGAATCGTCGCGCAGGTGTTGCAGGGCTTGTTCGGCGTCGCCGGCTTCATGCACGGCGTAGCCGAGCGCACGCAGGAACGCAACCGCGATGCCGCGCACCTCAGGTTCATCCTCGACGACCAGCACGGTTTGGTTGCCGCGCGGGCCAGGCATGGTCTGCACGGTTTCTGGCCGGACAGCCCCGGACGGCGCAAGCGGCAATATGAGGTTCATCTGCGTGCCGTAGCCGAGCTGGCTTTGCGCCAACAGCTGTCCGCCGGACTGCTTGACGAATCCGTAGACCATGCTCAGGCCCAGGCCACTGCCTTTGCCCGATTCCTTGGTGGTGAAAAACGGTTCGAAGGCACGTGCCAGTACGTCCGGGGGCATGCCGACACCGGTGTCGGCGATGGTGAAGCGGACGTAACGGCCCACAGGCAGCTCGGCGCCTTCGCCGGTCTCCTCGATGCGGTGCTGTCGGGCGCTGATCGACAGGCGGCCACCGCGCGGCATGGCGTCGCGCGCGTTCAGGGCCAGATTCAGCAGGGCGCCTTCCAGCTGCACCGGATCCGCGAACACGGCCGGCAGCTCCGCAGGGCAGTCGATCTGCACCTGGATGGTTTCACCCAGCGTGCGCTCCAGCATGCGGCCCAGTTCCAGCAGCAGGTCCGCCGGAGCGACTGCGTCCGGGCTGAGGCGCTGGCGTCGGGCGAAGGCGAGCAGCTTGCGCGTGAGTTCTGCGCCACGCCCGACGGCGCGCAGTGCGCGCGTGACGGCGTCGTTGGCGACCGGATCGCGTTCCGCCAGATCTTCGAGCAACTGCAGATTGCCGGATACGATGGTAAGCAGGTTGTTGAAGTCGTGAGCAATGCCGCCGGTCAAGTGGCCGACCGCTTCCAGCCGCTGGGAATGGGCGAGCTGCTCCTGCGCGTGATGACGCAGGGCTGCCGTCGCCAACACGTTGGTCACCATGCTGAGGAAATGATCGGTATCGCGATCGGCGCGCCACGGGGCGCTGCTCAGCACGATCAGGGCGCCCAGCGTGCGGTCGTGGTCCAGAATCGGAAGAATGCGTCCACCGCCGATTCCGGCCCGGGACCAGACAGCCGCGTGCGCCGCATCCCGCAACCAGACGTCCGGTTCGGCCGGGCAGTTGCCCGGGCCGAGGTCCAAGGCGGCGCAGACTTTTTCCACGATGTCTTCGTCAGTGCCGTCCACGGCGTTGCCGAGCATGCGGGCGTGGGGTGACTGGAACAGCACGATGCCGACGGCGCGCGCCTGCAGCGCATCGCGCATCAGCACGGAGATCTTTTCGCCGAGCTTTTCGAAATCACCGGTCTGGAGGGCGAGCTGGCCGATCTGTGCTGCATACGTGTCGAAGCGCGCGCGCGCCAGGGCCTGACGCTGGCGGAGCGTCTCGGAGATGTCGCGTATCGAGGCGGCGAACAAGGTTTCGGTGCCACTGTTGATCGGGCTGAGGGCGATCTCCACCGGAAACTGACCGCCATCGCGGCGGCGGCCGACCAGTTCCTGGCCCGCGCCCATGGGACGCTCGCGCGGGCGCTCCATGTATCCGGTGCGATGGGCATGGTGGCGGCCGCGTACCTGCTCGGGCATAAGTAGCTCTACTGGCTGGCCCGCAAGCTCTTCCAGCGCGTATCCGAACAGCCGCGCCGCCTGTGGATTGGCCAGCACGATCCGCCCGTCACGGGCGACCACGATCATGGCGTCGGGCGCCGTCTCGAACAGCGCCCGGTACAGCGGAGAGGGGACTTCACCGGAGACGCTCATGGCTGATGCTCCACCGCAGGGACAAACATATAGCCGGCGCCACGCACGGATTTGATCAGCGCGGGGCGCTCCGGATCGGCCTCGATCTTGCGCCGTAGCCGGCCAATCTGCATGTCGATGGCCCGATCGTAGGGGCCGGCTTCGCGGCCATGGATGCAGTTCATCAGTGTGTCGCGGGAGAGCACTTGATTGGGCTGCTGCACGAAGGCGCGCAGCAGTTCGAACTCGCCGCTGGTCAGGTCGATGCACGTGCCGGCGCGATCATGCAGAGTGCGAGCTGCCAGATCGAAGCGCAAGCCAGCGAATACGGCAACTCGGCGAGGCTGATCGATGGCCGGCGCCGCAGCGCGACCCGCTTCCAGTCGTCGCAGCACGCTGCGCACGCGCGCCAGCAGTTCGCGCAGGTCGAAGGGTTTGGTCACGTAGTCGTCGGCGCCCAGTTCGAGGCCGACAATGCGGTCAACCGCATCGCTGCGGCCGCTGACGATGATCACGGCGCCATTCCACTGCTCGCGGAGATGGCGCATCAGGCTCAGGCCGTCGTCCCCTGGCAGGCCCAGGTCGAGCAGCACCAGGTCCACGCCGCCCTCGGCAACGAAACGGCGCATCTCGCTGCCGCTGGCGGCAAGGCTGATGCGCATCCCGTGCTGGCCGAGGTAGCGGCTGAGCAGGACTCGGATTTCTTCCTCATCGTCCACGCAAAGGATATGTGGAATCTTCGCTTCCATCGAGATCGCCAGTGGATGGCTCCGTTGATCATAGGCGCGCACAGTCGGGCATGCACCTGCCGCGAACGGCACGTCCGTTCCTTTCCCCGCCGTTACCGACTGTTACCGACGGTTGCTGCTCTGTGGTCGTTCCCGCGTTGTGTTGGGCCTAGCCTGTGCTTCATGAGTGCGGCGCAGGCCGCTGGCGACCCTTCACCAACCGGCTGATTCGCTGTCATGTATCAGGATCTTCTCGTCTATTGCCGCGACCCGGCACGCTGGCCGATCGTTATGGCCTACGCCCGCTGCCTGCTCACGCCGGGCGCCGGACTTATCGTACGGTTGTGCGACGACTGCCCGGTCGGTACACCGGCCTGTGGTTCGGCTGTGGAAGACGGGGTGCTGCTGACACAGGTGGCGCGAGGGCATCCGGTGCTGGCAGAAGCACTTGTACAGCATTCGGCCTGGGCCGATGCCGTACTTATCGATGGTCTGGACGATCTCACCGTCTGGCGCGGCGTAGTCAACGACAGTGCCCGACCTTGTCTGGTGCTGCCTGCACACCACGGAGCGGAGCCACGGCCGCCCCGGCACATCGGCCTGGGCTGGAACGGCTCGCTGCAATGCCGGCGCGCGTTGCACGCGGCACTGCCCTTATTGCAAGACGCCACACGGGTCGTGGTGTTCCAGGCAGCTGGTCATGCTGCCGATGCTGACGCGGCGTGCGCGTATCTTGGCCGGCACGGAGTCGGAACCCTGCGAATCGACAGCGCAGCCGAGCCGGCGGATGCCTGCACGCGCCTGACGGAGCTGTCCCGTCGGTATGACCTCGACCTGCTCGTACTCGGCGCTTTCCCGCACGTCCGCTTCAGCGAGTGGGACGGAGCGACGACCCTGGCCCGGCTGCTGCGGAGCGCCGAGGTGCCGCTGTTGCTGGCCCACTGAACCTGCTTCCACGGAGACGACAATGCGCGACCTGCTGCTACCCATTACGCGCGCCTACGCGCGACCGGCCAGTTTCGAATACGCCGCTTGGCTCAGTGCCGAGTTCGACGCCCCGCTCACTGCGCTGTACGTGATTCAGGCCTTTCTCGGCGGCCCGGTGTTTGATTCCCCTGCCGTTCTGTCCGACGCCATCGAGTACATTCGGGAACAGCGCCGCGCTGCCGGCGAAGGCGGTGCGGCCTTCGCCGAATGGGCGCAGCGGCGCGGACTGGACGGGTATCGCTGGCAGGCGGTCGAAGCGCCGTTTGCCAGAACCGTCGCCGCCGCCGCCGATTGGCACGACGTGGTCGTGCTGGAAGCCGACGAGGGCAACGAGTGCGCCGATGCCACAGCGTTGGGCCAGCTCGTGCTGACCGGCCGGCGTCCGTGCCTGGTGGTGCGCAGCGACGCGGTGTTCGTTCCGCCGCGCCGCATCGCCCTGGCTTGGAACGCCTCGGCCGAATGCATACGCGCTGTGCGTTCCGCGCTCGGTCTGCTCCAGCGTGCGGAAGAAGTGGTAGTGCTCGGTGACGTCGGTCTTTCGCGAGCGCGTGATTGCGGCGACCCGCCGGGTGGCATTGCCGCCTACCTCGAATCGAAGGGCGTGCCTGTCAGCTCCGGCCGGCGCCGCATCGACGTCGGTGCGGCCGGAGAATCCTTGGCGAGCGCGGCCGCCGACGTCGGCGCTGACCTGCTGGTCATGGGCGCTTACGGCCACAGCCGCATCAGCGAGTGGATACTGGGCGGCGCCACGCGCCATCTGCTGCAACACGTTCCTCTGCCGCTGTTCATGCAGCACTGATTCCCGGTAAATCGCCGGCGGCATGGATGCCGCGCTATACGAACCGGCGTCCGAACATCGGATGTTTCCGCGTGAAGAACGCGGCCCGCACCGGTGTTGAAACGTCTGTGTGGAATGCCGCAAGTGCTCCGGGTGCCGGCTACGGTGCCGGTGCTGAAATTCACGCCGGTGTTCCGTGTGCCTCCCTGGCACAGCGGGCGGCTGCGAAAAACCAGCCGAAACGTTCCTTGCGAAGGTTCGCAAACGCCCGCGAAAAATACGGCGAGAACCCGATTTTATCCATCGGCTCCAGCGGATGGCGGGACGAAGGCGACCGTATCTCCCGTCGGCCCGGGTCGGCGCAGCAGGGTGCCACTCTGTGAGTGTTAACTATTTGAAATAGTAAACAGATTATTTTAATGGAAAATAGCCATGTCTTGATGTCGCTTGACGTGGGTCAAGCCGAAGGCGCATTTTGGCACTAGCATGCATAAGTAGATATTTGACCAAGTAAATAAATGGTCAAATTATTGAAAGTCACGCGCCGAGGTGGTTATGTCGCAAGCTGATCGTGGTCGCAGGTATGTCTTTTCGGGCGGACGAAAGCCTTTCCGCGGTGCCGTCTTCATCGCCTTGGCGATCTGCCTTCCGCTTCCTGAAACAAGCTGTAGCGCTGCAGACGTGGCTGTTTCCATTCACCTTGACGCCGACTCTGTGGAGATCATCCGCGGCATGCGCAGGGCGAATGGCATCGACCCACCCGATAGAGCGGCCGATCAACGGGTGGCCAACATCCTGACTAGAGCCAGGGACCGACAGCGCGAAAAAGCGGTCGCGGCACGGTTTCCGGCGCGGCTGCCGCCGGCGTCCGCACCGCGAACCTGGCCGAATTTCATGCAGACAAATTGGGGGGCTGGTGACGTTCTCCCGCTCCTTGCTGTGGCGGATGCGGGAACCGGGAACAACGTCCTGGCCTATCCGGGCAGCACGGGGCGCGGTCGATGTCACCGCACTCTTGCGTACCCCTAGTGTCCTGTCTCGCAAAACCCATTAACGAATTCCGGTGCTTTTCGCTGCGCTACGTCGTTGTGATTCGTCGTCGTAGCGCTGCCACGCCTCCTCATCGCGCCTGGTCTCCGGGGGAAAGACACCGGAATTTAATCAACGCGGCGAGACAGGACACTGGCAATCATCCGGCAAACCCGAATACCCAGCGAAACCTTACGGCGCACGCGCCTTCCGACGTGTGCGCCATCGCGCGAAGGCGACGGCCAGCGCTGCGCCGACTGCGGCAAGGGCGGAGTCCTTCTGCGAGTCCCACACATCGCCTTGCATGCCGACGTAGGCCTGGCCCAGGTCGCCACCAAAAACACCAGCGGCCGCTGCTTCAACGATCTCGAACAGCGTCGCATGAGAGACGACGAAGAGCCATGGCAGCAGCCAGCGCCACATTCCGCGCTGCGGCGCGCGGGCATCGAGCAACTGCACCGCCATGGGGGTGATCAGCACCCCGTACAGGAAATGCACGATCCGGTCGAAATGATTGCGCGACACCGCCGCGGTTCCGTCTGAGACGGCGCCAGCCATCCAGGACGGCAGTGGGACTTCTGAATACGTGTAGTGCGCACCCACTTCGTGCAGCACCAGGAATACAAACAAGCACGTATAGGCAGTGTTGGAAAAAGGCAGCCGGCCATGGCCTGCCACGAGCAGCGGCACGGCAATCAGTACGAGCACATTTTCCAGCAGCCAGTCCTGACGGTAGTTCGGCGCTATGGCAAGTGCGACCCACACAATCGCAAACAACGTCAGGAGCAACAACGGATAGCGCGACGAGGCATTCCAGGGGGGCGCATTCATAGGGGTCCTTTTCGAGGGCACGCGATGGGCGCATCGTTGCCTCGTTCGTTAGCGGCAACCAACTACCGCGTGCAATGGTGTGGCCGCCAGCCGCGGCATCGTTGACCTGGATCAATCGCGGGCCAGTGATGGCATTGATTTCGATCAAGCGCGGCGTCCGAGCTTCCGGCTAGTTTCGGTCCTTCAAAGACACTGCGGGATGAAGCCATGTCCACAACGATGAAAGCTGCTGTCGTGCGCCAATTCCGCCAGCCGTTGCAGATCGAAACCGTGATCGTACCGACACCCGGGCCCGGCGAGGTGCTGATTCGACTGCGGGCCAGTGGTGTCTGCCACACTGACCTGCATGCTGCCGACGGTGACTGGCCGGTCAAGCCGTCGCTGCCGTTCATTCCCGGTCACGAAGGCACCGGTGT
Organism: Tahibacter aquaticus; assembly: GCF_004363655.1. GTDB lineage: Bacteria > Pseudomonadota > Gammaproteobacteria > Xanthomonadales > Rhodanobacteraceae > Tahibacter > Tahibacter aquaticus. Next base: position 57,304 of record NZ_SNZH01000010.1, on the reverse strand, counting down.
CGTGGCCGCACTCGGGGCGGGCGTGAAGAATCTGCACGAGGGCGATGCCGTCGGCGTCGCCTGGCTGCACGATGCCTGCGGCCGCTGCGAACACTGCATCGGTGGGTGGGAAACGCTGTGCGAATCGCAGCACAACAGCGGCTATAGCGTGAACGGCACGTTTGCGGAGTACGCGGTAGGTGCTGCGGACTATGTCGCGCGTCTGCCGGACCAGCCGGATTTTCATGCGCTCGCGCCCATCCTTTGTGCGGGCGTGACGACGTACAAGGGCATTCGAGAAACCGAAGTCAGGCCGGGCCAATGGATCGTCATCTCCGGGATCGGAGGGCTGGGTCACATCGCCGTGCAGTACGCGAAAGCCATGGGCTTGTTGGTGGCCGCGTTGGATGTGCGTGAAGAAAAGCTCGCACTGGCGCGCTCACTCGGTGCGGATCTCGCCGTCGACGCCAGCGCCGTCGATGCCGTGGCGCAGGTGATCAAAGCAACAGGTGGCGGCGCGCACGGCGTGCTGGTCACGGCCGTGTCGTTGCCCGCATTCCGTCAGGCGCTGGAACTGGTGCGCCGGCGCGGCACCGTCAGCCTGGTTGGCCTGCCGCCGGGCGAGTTCGCCACGCCGGTGTTCGACGTGGTGCTCAAGCGAATCACGTTGCGTGGCTCCATCGTCGGCACCCGCAACGACCTTGCGGAGGCGATTGCGCTGGCAGCGGAGGGCAAGGTGCGTGCGCACTACCACCGTGCTCCTCTGGAAGACATCAACCGCGTGTTCGCCGACCTCCGGCACGGTCGTGTGGACGGGCGCGTGGTGCTCGACCTGGGCTGAGCCGCGGATGGGTGTTGATACCGGGCAGGTCGGTGTTGGAAGCGGAACGGCACCTGGTCCGTCGCGAGCGGTTGCCGATGCGGGCCAGGCACGCGGACTGCTCGCTTGAACGGCTGATGATCCGGATCGAATGAACCCATGGGTCAGTTCATCATGCTGCCGTCAGGAGATACCACCATGGCACCTGCAACCTCCACCGATCGTGCGAGGGAATCCAGTCAGAACGGTCGTTCTGCCGCATGCCAGTTCGGGACGGAACTGCGGCGCTTCGTGCACGGCCAACTGGCAATGGCGCGGATGCATCTGGCCCGTCCTGGCAACGATCGTCACGATGGCGTACATGAGGCCCGCAAGTGTTTGCGCCGGACGCGCGCTGCGTTGGCTTTGGGCGCGAAACCTTGGCGACAAGCGGTCGCTGCATCGGATCATGAATTGCGCCGTATCTGTCGCGGATTGTCGTCGGTTCGGGACGCGCAGGCCCTTGTGGAAGCCTTGAGTCGCCTGCAGGGGGACGAGGAGTTCACTGCCAACCTTTGCCAGAACTCACGGGTCGCAGCCACGCAACACCGGGACAACGTGCTGACGCTGGCGTTGCGGCGAGACGGGGACTTTGCAGCGCGCCGTCGCCGCATCGAGAAGGTCGATGTGCGACTTGCGGCGCTCGACTGGACTGTGTTGGAGCCAGGGGACGCACGCGCGGCACTCAAGCGCAGCGAGCGTCGCCTGCGTGGTGCAAGGCAAAGGGCGATGTCAAAGCCCGATCAAGCCGCCGTGTGGCACACCTTCCGGCGTCGCCTGCGGCGGTTGCGTCAGCAAGTCACCCTGCTGGGCGCGATCGCACCCGAGATCGTGCGAGGCATCGAAGACCGCGACGATCAGGCCGTCATGTTGGGCGAACTGCAAGACGACAGCTTGCTGCTGGCGCGATGTGCCGGTCGATCGCCGTTCGCCATCGAGTACCGCGGGCCGCTCCGCCGGATCGCACGTCGACGCCTGTCGCGCCGGCTTGCAGCGGCGATGTGATCCGCAGCGCCCCTTGCGGCCATTCCATGAATCGCGCGGCGGTGGCGACCATCGAAATCCGTATCCGAACGTTGGAGCAACTGTTCGAGTCGCTCGATCCGGCGCCTTTCCGCGAGCGCACGCTGCATCAGGACGCGGAAAGATACATCGTGGATTGTGCCTCGGAGCTTCCGCCGCGAATCGATTTTCACCTGCGCATCAATGCACCGGAAGCAGCCGTCGTGCGAAGCGACGTTTGGATCTTTGCGCAAACGGCGAACAGGCGTGCGCATTTTCCGAGCGATCCGGCATGTGACCGATACGGATCAGCGAGCCGCGCGTGCAAAGACCTGCTGATGCGCGCTGGCGCAACGCAGGTACGGCGAAGTCGCGAGCCACTGCGAATCGGGGTAGTACGCGAAAACGTATTGACCGTCTTTGAGATGATTGATGAGCGGCTGCGCGATCGCAGTACGGATTGCCGGGCAGCCCCAGCTGCGGCCCAGACGGCCTGTGGATGGGAGGCGATCCGGATTCACATAGGCCGCTCCGTGGATGACGATTGCTCGAGACATGGCCTGATCATTGACTCCGGGCTCCAGCCCGGACAACCGCAACGAATAACCGTTCTGTCCTTCGTAGGCATCCCTCGTCTGAAAAAGCCCGAGGCTGGTGGCGAGACTGCCTGCCGTATTGGAGAAGGTCCGCGCGAAGTTTTCCCCCGAATTGCGCCCATGTGCGACCCATTCCTCGTGAAGCAGCGCCGATTCATTGAGATCGAACACCCACAGACGTCGTTGCGTCGAAGGCCGCGAATAGTCGATGACAGCCAGACGGCGCGACGTTGGAAAACCCTGGGCGATGGCGCAGGTCATCGCGTCGAATGCAAGCGCCACGACACGAGGGTCCGCGTTCGGCGCAGCGCGGCTCAGGCTGCGCGCATCGACGCGATCAGCGAGCGCTGGGTGCCAGATGGAGCCGGCCGTGATGACGATGAATAGAATCGGACGAAGTTTGAGCATGAGTCCGGCCTCCAATAGCGCTGATGGTACAGACGACGGCACCGCTCAGCCAACGCATGGCCCGGCAGTTCGGACACAAGGGATCTGCATTGCACGGATTTCTTGGAGCAGAGTCATCCGTCGCGCATTGAAGGCCATTCTGCCGATGTGGGTGTGGTGGCTGCCGATCGCGGTGGCCAATGCTCAGCCGGTTGCTGATCCGATCGCCGAATGCTTTGCGTCCTGTCCAGGAACAGCGTCCGGATCGAGCCCGACCGTCGTCGATGCCTTGCTCGCTCGATTCTACGAGGCTCGTTCCTGTCGGATGGCGTGGAGCGATACGGAGAGTCTGGATCACCTGATCGACCAGATAAGGGCGCTCGAAGACGACGGACTGACACCATCGGACTACTTTCTCGATCGGCTTGTCCGCATGCGCGAACAACGGTTGATCGCAGGCCACTCGGATCCCATAGGCCTGGATGTGTTGGCGACACGTGCCTACCTGCTTGCGCTGAGGCATCTGTACCACGGAAAAGTAGCGCCGCAGGAACTCTATCCGGACTGGAACTTCGAACCGCGCAGTTCCGATCCGGCCGAAGACCTGGGGCTTGCGAACTCGGCCGTCGACGACGGTAACGTTGCCGCGGCATTCGCCCTCGCAAGACCGCCGCACGCCATCTACGGTGCCTTGCGCAAGTCGCTGCACGAGTTGCGGGCCATCGCCGCGGATGGAGGATGGCCGCTGGTGCCAGCGGGACCTACGCTCGCGCGAGGGATGCGGGATCCTCGCATCCCTGCCTTACGGCATCGCCTGGCTCTTGGCGGATACGGATCCGACGTCACGGACAACGTCGACTACTTCGACCCGGCCCTGGAGGTCGCTGTGAGGGCGTTCCAGACCGAGCAGTATCTCGGCGTGGATGGCAAGGTCGGTGCGGCTACCCGCAACACGCTCAATGTTTCCATCGATGCACGGATCGGTCAGCTGCAGGTGAACCTGGAGCGTGTCCGCTGGATACCAGAAATCACCGATGATTTCGTGCTCGTCGACATAGCTGGATATAAAGTATCGTATTACAAAAATAGCGGTTTAAAGTGGGCGTCACGCGTGCAAGTCGGGCGCCCCTACCGTCGTACACCCAGCTTCAGATCGATGATTACGCACGTCACCTTCAATCCGACCTGGACGGTTCCGCCAACCATCCTTCGCAACGACGTGCTTCCAAAAATACGACGTGACAGCAGCTACCTTGCGACAAATCGGCTTCGCGCGTTCGACCCGGCGGGAAATCCGCTTGATGCGGCAGCCGTAGACTGGCACCGCGCGTCCGGTATCACCTTGCGCCAGGATGCTGGCCCTGGCAACGCCCTGGGGCGAGTAGCAATCCGTTTTCCCAACCGCTACGGCGTCTATCTGCACGACACGCCGCACACCGAGCTTTTCGATCGCGAACAACGCGCGTTCAGCTCCGGCTGTATACGGGTCGAGCGTCCGCTGGAGCTTGTCGAGTTGCTGCTCGACGATGCCGGGCAGTGGAATCACCAAGCCATGCTGGCGGAGATGGACAGCGGCGTCACCCGCTCGGTGATCTTGCGCCGGCCTGTGCCGCTGCTGCTGATGTACTGGAGCGTCGACGTCCACGACGGCGGGCGAGTGGCCTACAAATTCGACGTTTATCAGAGGGACGCAAAAGTTCTGGCCGCGCTCCATCGGTCGCCGCTGTTGCCTGACACGTCCAATGCGGTACGTGATGGGAAATGCCCGGGGCCGATGCATTGAAGTTGTCTGGCGATCAACCCGCCGCCCGATCGAGACCAGTGCATCGTCAGATGTGGCGCGGCAGTCTTTCCTGGAACCACGAAAACGGCACGAATGCGCCCGTGTGTTCAAGAGGTACCCGTTTCCAGGGTGGCCCATGCACAAGCACATCCTGATTCCGACCGACGGAACGGATCTGTCCCGAGCCGCCGTTGAGCACGGCATGCTGTTCGCCAGGGCGACTGGTGCCCGCGTCACCGGCATCCACGTCATTCCCGAGTTTCGTACCTTCGACGGAGAGTGGCCGGGATCGGCTGGGCGATTCAGCTGCCTGTGGGCGCGTTCGTACCGGACTGCAGCGCCGTATTCACGTTAGCGACTAGCTGCTCCGCTTCGCTCAGATAGTCCGATGCAGTCTCCGCTGCGACTTCGAATTGGACGCAGAGGACCTCAGCGACGCTGCGGCAGTTGGCGAGTTGGACCAGTGTGTCCAGATCCTTGTGCCAGCGCGCGGCCGCAAAACGCAGCAGTTCGCTGTTCCATTGTGCTGCCTTTGTGATTCGGTCTTGCCAGAATGTGCCAAACGCCACGAATGGAAGTTCTGCATACCGCGGCACGTAGGCGTCGGGCCTTGTTGCCGGGCCGGCATCGGTGAGCTTGGCCATCGGTTGCTCCTCGCAGCGCATCAGGTTGATCAAGGATAGGTCGGCTGCCGTGGACGTGACTTGATCCTCGTCAAGCCCGCCGTGAGTATTGACCCATATCAAGCAACGCATCAGCGCAAACGGCTAGCTTGGCCGTATGAGCGATACGGAACAGCCACTGGTCGGGCTCAGCACAGCCGAGGCGTTGCGCCGCCTGCGCGATAGCGGGCCCAACGTGTTGCAGCAGGAAAGGTCGCCATCGCCGTGGGCGCTGCTGGTCGACGCGCTTCGCGAACCCATGCTGGCGCTGCTTGCGGTAGCTGCCTTCCTCTACTGGCTGCTCGGTGATGCCGCTGAAGCAGCCATCCTGGGCAGCTCGGTGTTGCTGGTTGTTGCCAATACGGTCTATCAAGCCGGCAAGACGCAAAAAGCGTTGGCCGCCTTGCGCGAGCTTTCGAGCCCGCAGGCCCGTGTACTGCGGGACGGTCGCGCGACCGTCTGCGACGCGCGGGAGCTGGTTCCGGGAGACGTCGTCTTGCTCGGTCCGGGAGATCGTGTGCCAGCCGACGCGACGCTGCTCGACAGTGCTGCTCTTCGCGTGGACGAGTCGCTTCTCAGTGGCGAGTCCGTGCCGGCGGAAAAGAGCGCGGGCAGCGGAAGCGTTGCGGTAGGTGCTGAGGTCGGATCGTCTGCCGGCGGGGCGAATGAGACAGCGAGCCCTTCGAGGATATTCGCCGGCACCCTCGTGGTCGGTGGCAACGCGCAGGCGCGTGTGGACGCGACCGGTAGCTGCACCTCCATTGGCAAGATCGGCGCTGCGCTGCGCGGCATCGTGCGGGAACGCTCGCCCATGCAGCGCGAAATCGATCACGCGGTCGTACTGTTCGCAGCGCTGGGGCTGGCCTTCTGCGCGCTGGTCACGGTCGTTTACGCCGGGTCCGGGCGCGGCAGCTGGCTGGATGCGCTGCTTGCTGGCATCACGCTGGCTATCGCCAGCATCCCGGAAGAGTTTCCCGTTGTGCTCACGCTGTTCCTGGCTTTGGGCGCCTGGCGCCTGGCCGCAGTCAAGGTTTTGGTACGGCGGCCGCCGGCCATCGAGACACTCGGGGCGATCAGTGTTCTGTGTGTGGATAAAACCGGAACCTTGACGGAAAACCGGATGCGCGTTGCGGCCGCAGCCGCGGCTACGTCTACGTGGCGCGCGGCTGGCGCGCTCGACACGCCACCGGCCGTGTTTGCCGGCTTGTTGCAGGACGCGGCCTGGGCCTGCGAAGCGGTGCCGACCGACCCGATGGAGATCGCCATAGCGGACGCTGGTGGCAGCATCGCCCCTTCGGCGTTCAAGCACTTGCGCCACTACCCGTTGGCCCCGGAACTGTTGGCCGTGAGCCAGGCGTGGGCGCGGCGGGACGGGAGCCGCTTTGTCGCGAGCAAGGGTGCTCCGGAAGCACTCGCTGAACTTTGCCGGTTGTCGGGCGAGCGCCGTGAAGCACTGCTCGCCGATGTGGCGGCGGCAGCGCAACATGGACTACGGGTACTGGCCATCGCGCGCGCGGAGATCGTGCCGGGCGCTGTGCTGCCGGCGTCGCCGTCTGAGTTGCGGTTTGAGCTGAGCGGCTGGATGGGATTCGCCGATCCCTTGCGCGAGGGCGTGAAGGGGGCCATCGCCGCCGCAGTGGCGGCAGGGGTGCGCATTGTGATGATCACCGGCGACCATCCGGCGACGGCCGCCAGCATCGCCCGCGCCGCCGGCCTGCCGGGTACGAACGTAACGACCGGGGCCGAGCTTGCGGCGTTCGACGACGAGCAGTTGGCCGGGTGCTTGCGCAACTGTCAGGTGTTCGCACGGATAGCACCGGAGCAGAAGCTGCGGCTGGTCCGCGCTTTGCGTGGTGAGGGTCATATCGTGGCGATGACCGGCGATGGCGTGAACGACGGTCCGGCGCTGAAGGCGGCGCACGTGGGCATCGCCATGGGCCGGCGCGGTACTGATGTCGCTCGTGAGGCCGCGCAGATCGTCCTGCTCGATGACAATTTCGTCTCGGTGGTGAACGGCATCCGTCTGGGCCGGTTGATCTACGCCAATATCCAACGCGCGCTGCGCTACATCCTTGCGGTGCACGTGCCGGTGGTTGCGATGACCGTGGTGCCGCTGTTGCTGGGAGGGCCGCTGGTGCTCTGGCCGGTGCACATCGTGTTCCTGGAACTGGTGATCGATCCCGCCTGCACGCTCGTTTTCGAACGCCAGCCCGCGCAATCCGACCCCCTCGCGCAGCCGCCGCGCCCGGCCGGCTCGCGCCTGATCAGCCGGAACCTGCTGATCGCAAGCCTGGTCGAGGGTGCCGCGGCCACGCTCGGGGCTGCCCTGGTCTACCTGTCGGCGTGGTACAGCGGTGCCGAAGCCGAAATGGTGGCGGCCCTTACGTTTACCGCGATTGTCGTCGGCAACCTCGCCCTGCTGGCGTTCAACCGCAACGAGGCCGGCATGCGTGGGGCACTCCAGGTGGACAACGCCGCTTTTTGGATTATCGCGGCCACGGCGCTGGTTATGCTCGGCCTGAGCCTGTACGTTGCGGGCCTTGCCGCGTTGTTCCGGTTTGCGGCACCGTCGGCGGCATGGGCCGGACTGGCGACGGCACTGCCGGTCGCGTTGGTGGCGCTGTCGCGCGGTCTGGTGCCGGGCGCTGCGCAGCGGCGAGCGGCGGCACAGGTGGTTGAGAACACAGGAGTGGGATAGTGCTTGAAGCCCTGGTCGAGCTTGCTTGCTCCGGGCCGCCGCTGCGAACGGCGGTGGTCCATCCCTGCGATCCGGCATCCCTCACTGGTGCGCTCCAGGCCCAGGCGCGCGGGCTGATGCAGGCCGTACTGGTTGGCCCGCGGGCGCGTATCGTCGCTGCCGCGGAGCAGGCCGGACTGGATTTGACGGGAACGGAGCTGATCGACGTGCCGCACAGCCATGCCGCAGCGGACCGCGCCGTCGAGCTGGCCCGTGAGGGGCGGGTGGCGGCGCTGATGAAAGGAGCCTTGCACACGCAGGAACTGATGCGGGCTGTCGTGGCGCGGGAATCCGGACTGCGCACCGGCCGGCGCATGAGCCATGTGTTCGCGGTGGAGGTGGAACACTACCCGCGGATTCTGTTCATCACCGATGGCGCCTTGAACATTTCCCCCGGGCTGCTGCACAAGCGCGACATCGTGCAGAACGCGATCGATCTCGCGCAGGCGGCAGGCGTGGAGGTGCCCAAGGTCGCAATTCTTTCCGCGTCGGAGGAAGTCGATCCTGCCGTCGCGTCTTCCCTGGATGCCGCCGCTTTGTGCAAGATGGGGGATCGTGGACAAATAAGCGGAGCGCTCATGGAAGGGCCGCTGGCGATGGACAATGCGGTTTCACCGCAGGCGGCGGCCACCAAAGGTATTACCTCGCCGGTCGCGGGCTGCGCCGACATACTCCTGGTGCCCGACCTGGAGTCGGGCAACATGCTGGTCAAGCAGCTCGTCTATCTGTCGGGGGCACGCACGGCCGGCCTGGTGCTGGGCGCGCGCGTACCGATCATGCTGAGCAGCCGCGCCGATGACGTTGCGGCGCGACTGGCCGCCTGCGCCCTGGCGCCGCGGCTGTTGCAGCACAGGGCCAGGTGATGAGCGACGAAATTCTTGCGTTGAACGTGGGTTCGTCCAGCCTGCGCTTCGCCCTGTTCGACGCAGCAGATCTGGCGCTGCGTCTGCGCGGACATGTGGATTTCGGAAAAGACCACGCGCGTACGTCCCTGAGCGGCCCGTTGGCTGGACACCTCGGCGGATTCGCCGCGGCGGGGCAGGATGCAGGCGAGGCTGTCGAACAGCTGATCGACAGTCTGCACGTCGGCCTGCCGCAACTGTCCCTTCGCTGTGCCAGCCACCGTATCGTGCACGGCGGCGATCTGGAGCCGCGGCCGTATCTGTTGCATGCAGGGCTCATTGAGCGCCTGGAACATTGGGCACCGATGGCGCTGCTGCATCAGTCTGTTGCCCTGAAGGCGGTGCGCCGCATGGCGCAGCGCTGGCCCGGCCTGCCGCAAGTAGCCTGCTTCGACACCACTTTTCATGCGGGCCAGCCGGAAGTCGCCAGGCTCTACGCCTTGCCACGCCACTATACGGAAGCCGGCATCCGACGCTATGGCTTCCACGGCGTCGCGTGCGAGTTCATCGCCGATGCGCTGCCGCGCCTGGCGGGTCCGATCGCGGACGGGCGTGTCGTCATTGTCCATCTGGGTTCCGGCTCCAGCCTGTGCGCGCTGCAGCAGCGGCGCAGCATCGCCAGCAGCATGGGCTTCAGCGTCCTGGACGGCCTGCCGATGGGGACGCGCTGCGGCAGCCTCGACCCGGGCGTGATCCTGCACCTGCTCGATAAGTCCGGCATGACTGTCGCCGATGTTGAAGATCTGCTGTACCGGCGCTCGGGCCTGCTCGGCGTTTCCGGTATCAGCGCGGATGTCCGCGTGCTGGAGGCCAGCGACGATCCGCGCGCACAGCAGGCACTCGATCTGCTGGTGTACCGCGCGGTTGCCGAAATCGGTGCGATGGCCGCGCGTCTGCAAGGGCTGGATGCGATCGTGTTCAGCGGCGGCGCCGGCACCGGCTCGCCCGCATTGCGTGCGCGCATCGCGGAGCGCTGCGGCTGGCTGGGTGTCGAGCTCGACGCGGCCGCCAACGGGCGTGGCGACGAGTCGATCGGTCGGATCGGAGCGCGCGTTGCCGTTTACGTCGTGCACGTCGATGAAGAACTGATGCTCGCCCGGGCGGCCCGGCCGCTGCTTTAGCGACGGGTGGCGGCGGGACGGCAACGAAACCGGCGTACACGCACTGAAACCGGGCCGGAACGGAAAGTCGTCGACCGCGGCGACAGGTCGCAGCTTTGCTTGCAGACGAGCCGCAGTGGCGCGTAGCGCCACGTACCCGGTGCCGCCGCGGTCACTCGTCGCTACAGCGCCAGCCGGTGTATGACCTGCGTACTGTCCTCGGGGTCTGATTCGCGCCGGAAGCCCAGCGCCAGTGCAAGGTCCCGCATGGCAAAGTTCTCGGCAGCATCCAGCGAAACCATTTCGCTGATGCCGCGTTCGCGCGCGATGTCGATCAGGTGGTTCATCAGCAGCGTACCCAGACCCTGGCCGTGGAAATCGTCGCTGACCGCCACCGCACATTCGCAGGACTGTCCGTCGGCGGACACGCTGTAGCGCGCGACACCGATTTCCCGTGCCGTGCCATCGACGTCGGTGATCGCGGTAAATGCCACGTCATGCACGTAGTCGATGTCGGTCAGGCGTCGAACCAGGTCGTCACTGGGGCAGCTGATCTGGCCCAGGAACCGGAAACGACGCGATTGCGCGGACAGCGATTCGATGAACGCGCGCTCCAGCGCGGCGTCGCCCTTGCCGAGCGGTCGGATGATGACCTGCGCGCCGTTGGCCAAGGCGTGTACCCACATCGGCGAGGTGGCGCTCATGGGTAGGGCTGACAGGTTCTGCGGAGGTGTTGTGCCGGCGCTGTTGCTGGACGGATCCATGGGGAACTCCGGTGGCGGGGGTGAGCGTCAGGATGCGCTTTACGGCGCGAGCCGACTTGATGCGGATCAAGTCGGCGCCTGTGCCAGCGCCGTGCGCGTCGTTTCAGTGCTGCGCTGCCGCGGTCACCGGAGGTTGCGCCGCGATCAGGCGGGTGAGCAGATCGATCTGGGCTTGCTGCTGTTGCAGCAGCACCACCAGATGGTCGCTGCGCAGGGCGTCCAGCTTGTCGTGCAGGGCCATGATCTCGACCTCGGCCTTCACGTTGACTTCGTAGTCGTAGACCGCCATCTGCCGGTCTTTGGCCGCTTGCCGGTTCTGGCTCATCATGATCACGGGCGCTTGCAGCGCCGCCAGCATGGACAAGATCAGGTTGAGAAAAATGTAGGGATACGGATCGAACGCCAGTGCGCGGGGCAGTTGCGTGTTGAGGAAGCTCCAGCAGACCAGAAAGAGTCCGAACATCCCGATGAACGCCCACGAGCCACCGAAGCGTGCGACGCGGTCGGCCATGCGCTCACCGAAGCTGGCGGCCGCCTCCTGCTGCGTTGCCGGGGCCGTGGCGATGGCGCGGCGGTCGGCGGCATGGGTCAGTGCTCGCCGTGTGCTGTGATCGAGATCGGCGAAGCGTCGGCCGAACCAGCGTGTAGCGGAATCCAGATAATGTGGATGTGTGGAGGACATCGGGAACTCCCGGAAGTTTGCGATACAGGCAACGTGCTGCAGCCGGTCAGGAAGGGCTGCCTGAAATGGTTGGGCCCAGCAGATCGACGCTTTCGCGGTACTCGGGAATGTGTGCCGGCCAGTCCAGTTCATGCGTGATGCGAAGGCGCAGGGCATCGGCCGCGTCCGGCTCGCCGTGGGTGACGAAGACGCCGCGCGGCCGTTCCGGTGCGCTGCGCAGCCAGGCCATCAGTTCGTCCGAGTCGGCATGCGCGGATGCCGCCTGCAGCGAAACGACCTCGGCGTGGATGCTGACCTGTTCACCATGGATGCGCAGGCTGCGTGCGCCGCCGGCCAGCGCCGCGCCGCGCGTGCCTCCTGCCTGAAAACCGGCCAGCACGATAGCGTTGCGCGGGTCCGGGCCGAACGCGCGCACATGGTGCAGCACGCGCCCGCCGGTCAGCATGCCGCTGGCCGATACCACGATCAGCGGCCCGCTGCGGGCGTTCAGCGCGCGCGACTCTTCGGCGGAGCCCACGACCTGGACGCGCTCGTGCAGCAGGGCGAAATCGTCCGGGCCTAGCGAGTGTTCCCCGGCGAAACGCTCGTAAAGGGCGGTGACGTCGGCCGCCATCGGGCTGTTGAGATACAGCGGCACGCGCGGCAGTTCGCCGCGCTGCTGCAGGCGCGCGATCAGCAACAGCAGCAACTGTGCACGCCCGACCGCGAAGGCGGGCAGGATGATCGCGCCGCCGCGGGCCAGCACGCGGCGGCAGACGGTCAACAGCTCTTGTTCGAGAGGATCACTGCCGTGACGGCGGTCGCCGTAGGTCGATTCGACGACGATCCAGTCCGACGCCGCGGGCGGCGAGGGCGGCAGCATCACGGGGTCGTGGCTGCGGCCGATGTCGCCGCTGAACGTGATGCGGGTGGCGCCCTGTTCCAGCGTCACCGCTGCGGCGCCAAGGATGTGCCCCTGCGGGCGCAGCCGCGCACGCAGGCCGGGCACGGGTTCAAAGCTGTGCTCCCAGTCGGCTGGACGGATGAGCCGCAGCGCTTGCTGCGCCTGGGCTTCGTCGTAAAGCGGTTCCGCGGGATGGTGCTTGCTGTAGCCGTTGCGGTTGGCGTGGTCCGCGTCTTCCTCCAGCAGACGTCCCGAATCGGGCAGCAGGATTCCGCACAGGGCACGCGTGGCGCGCGTAGCCCACACCGTTCCCTTGAAGCCCTGTGCGGCCAAGCGCGGCAGGTAGCCCGAATGATCCAGATGCGCGTGGGTAAGCACGACGGCGTCGATGCTGGCCGGATCCACAGGAAACTCGGCCCAGTTGCGCAATCGCAACGGCTTGTAGCCCTGGAACAGGCCGCAGTCGACCAGGATGCGTCGGCCGTCGGCTTCGATCAGGTACCTGGATCCGGTCACGGTTCCTGTGGCGCCGAGAAACGTCAGGCGAAACTCACGGCGCGTGCGCGTGGATTTTCGCGGGCTCATGGCAGGTTCTCCTCAGGCTTGATGCCGCGCTCAGTGGCGCAGCAGTACGGGCAGGGTGGATTGCCCCAGCACGTGGCGCGTTGCTCCGCCGAGCAGCCACTCGCTGAAGCGGCTGCGCCCGTAGCCGCCCATCACCAGCAGATCGGCGCGCTGAAGATGCGCGGCCTCGAGCAGGGCCGGCCCTGCGGCGTCGCCGGACTCGGCAATGCCCTGCACCTCCGCCTGCAGACCGTGGAAGGCAAGGTAGGCGGCCAAATCGAAGGGGGGCAGCCAGCCGATCTCCGCGTAGGCGTCGCGCATTTCGCCGCGCAGGACGACGATGCGGCGCGCGCGTTGAAGCAGTGGTTGAGCGGCGTGGATGGCGCGCAACGCCTCTGCCGTTCCGTTCCAGGCAAGCGCGATGCAGTCGAACTGCGCCGGTTGCGTCCATGCGGGTGGCAGCAGCAGGAGAGGAAATCCGCACTGGAGCAGGATATGTCCGAGCCGCAGGTGATCGTCCGCGACGCCGGCCTTGCGTGCCATCACCAGCAAGTCGTGTCGGTTGCCCAGGCGTTGCAATACGGCGCTGGGATCGCCCTCGGCCACTTGCCAAGCGGCAGCGCGCACGCCCTGATTTCCGGCCCAGGCGATGAAGCTTTCGCCAGCGGCGTAGGCATTGTTTTCCGCCTTGCGCACGCTTTCCAGAATGATTGCGAACGTGTCAGCGGCCCCGTAGAAACCGCCGGGCATCGTAGGCGTCGGGTAGATGTTCACGCCGGTGAGGCGGGCATCGAGGCGCGCGGCCAGACGGGCGGCAAAACCGAAGTTTTTTTCCCAGGCATCGTGGTCGTCAGCAAACGCAAGCAGGTCTTTCATGGCGTCACTCCGGACAGGGGGATTCACGCTAGCGCCGGGTCTGGTGCGGGGTCTTGACCTGCATCAAGGAGATCTGCACGCACGTGGCCAGAATGGCTCGTGCCGCAAAGCGCCTGACTACGGTGACGCGAACGGCGGTGGCCGCTGACTCCCGTTTCGGTACGAGGAGCCAGGCGGTTGCGATGTCCAACGGATTCGGAGAGCGACGATGAGCGACGAGCAACTGCGTCAAAACGTGATCGACGAACTGGAGTTTGAGCCGAGCCTCGACGCTGCGTGCATCGGTGTTGCCGCCGAGCATGGAGTCATCACGTTGAGTGGGCACGTCACGTCGTACCCGCAGAAGACGGCGGCGGAACGCGCGGTCTGGCGGGTTAGAGGCGTCAAGGGACTTGCTCAGAACGTCGAAGTGCGTCTTCCCGGCCACAAGCGCCGCGCCGACGACGAGATCGCCCAGCGCGCGGTCAATATCCTCGCCTGGAACACCCAGGTTCCCCACGACGCCGTGAAGGTTCGTGTCTCAGAGGGCTGGGTGACGCTGACCGGCGAGGTGAGCTGGCATCATCAGCGGACGGTGGCTGAAGCCGCGGTGCGCCAACTGTCCGGTGTCGTCGGCGTGTTCAACCACATCGAACTCGCCGCACGGGTTCAGCCGACCGACATCAAGCAGAGCATCGCGGGTGCTTTGGCGCGGCACGCGAAGCTGGAGGCCGATCGGATCGGGATTGCCGTCGAAGGCACAACCGTTACGATCACGGGTGAGGTGGACAACTGGGACGAGCGGGTTGCCGTGGAACGGGCCGTGTGGTCCGTCGGTGGCGTCCGTAATGTGGTCGACCGGCTTCACATCGCCTGAGTGTTTGCTTGCTCCCGCCGCGCTGCGGCTTGAATGCATCGATTCGGCTGGACGCCTGCAATGGTCCGCTGCGCCGACGAGGGAAGATGCGTGGATGCGCTCTACTCGGCGGCCTCGGCAACGCGTTCGCTTGCTGGTAAATAGCGGCGCTCTACCGGGGCCGGCCGAAGGAAGTCTCCGGCGATTGGGGCCGCGGCGTCGGTGAGGCCGATCGACATCTGCTCGACGGCGAACTGCAGAAGCCGCCGTTTGACAGGCTGGACGCTCGGGCTGGCCGCCGCAGCCCGACATGTTGCGCGCTCGATATCGTGGACGCGCTACCGACTAGCGGTGTCGGCTCCGATGCGATCGCCGGCAGCAACCGCCCAATCGGCGCAGTCCCGCACGAGACGATCGATGGCTCGCTCGAAGGCCTCGAAGACGGCGGGCATCGCGCTGCCGGCAGCGGGCTCCACTACGGAGAACCTGCGTGCGGCGGCGACCTGTCCGTCGGCGACGCGAATCAGGCGCACGTAGAGATCGATGGATACCGACGGCGCGGGGGTATCGCGATAGTCCGACTGAAACCGGAACAAGTCAGACTCCAGCAGGAAATCCGTGCGCTGAAGACTTGCGCTGTCGGCGGCACCTGCAGCGCCGGCTTCGTGCAGCGCCTGGATAATGAGCGATTTCAGCAGGACTGCCGGCGCTTCCTGCCAGCGAGCGGCGTGATAGACCTCGATATGCCCTGGTCGCGGCGAGACGAGAATGCGGGTGCCGAGCAGCGGTGCAGGCGCGAGCGGTTCGGCGACTGCGATCTGCCAGCGCCGTTCGTGCGTGGGCGCCGGCAGGGCGTGGGGCAGCAGGGCCGGTGCGTACCGTGCCACACCTCCGCCCGGGCGGGCGAGCAGTGAGCAGCCGCTCGTGAGTAGTGCTGCAAAGAGTACTAATCCATGTTTGTATTGTGTTCTCATTGCGGTTGAAACTCCTTCGGCTGCTCGCGACCCAGGAGATAGCCGGCGGGATCGTCCTGCAGATGTCCCGAGGTGGAGCGCAGCGTGCGCAGGGTCGCACGCAGTTCGATCAGCGCTGGGGCGAGCTGGGCCAGGCCATTGTTCGTGAAGCGCGCGATGGGTTCGCGGTTTTGCTCCAGCAGCGCCGTGGCCGCGTCGGTGGTCCGTTGTGCCGAGGTCAGCCAGTGGCGCGCATCGTCCAGCAGCGGTTGCACCCGCTCGTGGACGAGAGCGTCGGTCGACGCCGATACGCGATCGACGCGCTGCAAACTCTGCGTCAGTTGTTTGCTTGCATCGCTGACGTCGGCCACCAGTCCCTGCAATTCTCCGCGTTGCGCAGCGAGCGACTGAGTCACCTCGTCGATGTTGCGAAGCGCGACCGCCACATGATCCAGGTTGTCGTCCGACAGCAGCTTGTTGAGACGCACCAGAGTTTCGTTCGCGCTCACTGCAGCATCCTGGCCGGAGGCGAGCAGCGACTGCATCGCCGAGACGTCGGCGACGATGTGGGCGACGGTTTCGCCCGGCGCTGGCACCAGTGCCGCGGCCTCCGGTGTGCCGCCGGAGAGTTGGATCACAGTCACGCCGGTGAGGCCTACGATGTTCAGGCGTGCGCGGGTATCGGTTTTCACCGGCGTGCCACCGTTGAGGCGAACGTGCGCGACGACGCGGCGTGGATCGTCCGGAGCCAGCGACAGTTTGCGCACCTCTCCGACCTGGATGCCGTTGTACTGCACGGCACCGCCGACGGTGAGGCCCGTCACCGCTTCCTCGAACACGATGTCGTAGTAGACCCACTCGCGTTCGAGCGAGAGCTTGCCGAGCCACAGCACAAAACCGAACGCTGCGACGAACAGGCCGAGCGCAAAGGTACCGATCAGTACATAGCTAGCGCGAGTTTCCATCGAATGCTCCAGCGGTCGCAGTGGGTGGAACCGGTCGGTGGGCACGTGCGCCGCGGGCGCGGGGGCCGCGGAAGCATGCTTGTATCCACGGATCGGGGTGGTTTTCGACTGCACCCACCCGATCGGCGACGACCACGTGCCGGTCCGACAGCACGGCGACGCGATCGCAGATCGAGTACAAGCTGTCGAGATCGTGCGTGACGAGAAAGACGGTCAGGTTCAGCGCATTGCGCAAGGTAGAGATCAGCTCGTCGAACGCTGCGGCGCCGACCGGGTCGAGACCCGAAGTCGGTTCGTCGAGAAAGAGGATTTCGGGATCGAGCGCTAGTGCACGGGCAAGCCCGGCGCGCTTGCGCATGCCGCCGGACAGCTGCGCCGGATACTTGGCGGCGGCGTCGGGCGGCAAGCCGGTCAGCGCGATCTTGAGCAGCGCGATGTCCTTCACCAGGTCGGGCGGAAGATGATGGGACTCGATGAGGGGCAGTTCGACGTTCTCCAGCACAGTGAGCGATGAGAACAAGGCGCCGTCCTGGAACATCACGCCGATGCGTCGGTCGATGGCGCGGCGGTCTTCGGCGCGCAGATGGGTCGTGTCCTTGCCGAGAAATCGGACGCTGCCGCCGTCGGGGTCCTTGAGGCCCACGATTGAGCGCAGCAATACCGACTTGCCGGCTCCGGAGCCGCCGATCACCCCAAGGATCTCGCCTCGGCGCACATCGAGATCGAGCGCGTCGTGTACCACCTGGGTGCCGAACACGCTGCGCAGACCGCGAACTTCGATGAGCACATCCGGGCTCATACCTGCAGTTCCATGAAGAACATGGCAAACACGGCGTCGAAGACGATCACGAGGAAGATCGACTGCACGACGGAAGCGGTTGTATGCCGGCCGACGGATTCGGCACTGCCCTCGACCTTGAAGCCTTCCAGGCAGCCGACCGCCGCAATGAGGAATGCGAAGATCGGCGCCTTGGTCATGCCGACCCAGAAGTGGCGCAGCTCGGTCGTCTCATGCAGGCGGCCGATGAACATCGCCGGGGTGAAATCGAGCGACAGCACGCCGACGATTCCACCACCGAAGAGCCCCGCCAGCATGCCGAGAAACGTCAGCGCCGGCAGCATGACCAGCAGGGCGAGCAGGCGCGGGATCACGAGCAGTTCGATCGGATCGAGCCCCAGCGCCTGGATCGCATCGAGTTCCTCGCGACTCTTCATCGAACCGATCTGCGCGGTGAACGCGCTGCCAGAACGGCCGGCAATGAGTATTGCCGTCAGCAGAACACCGAATTCGCGCAGAAACGAATAGGAGACCAGTTCGACCGTGAAGACTTCTGCGCCGAAGTCGCGCAGGACGGTCGCGCCCAGGAATGCCACAACTGCGCCCACGAGGAACGTCAGCAGTGCGACGATGGGCACGGCATCAAGACCCGTCTGCTCCATGTGGAAAACGGTGGCCGTCAGACGCAGACGACGGTGGCCGGAAAGCACTTTGCCCAGTGTCGCCAGCATGATGCCAACGAACCCCAGCAACTCGCGCGCCTGGTGCCAAGCGTCGACGATGGCGCCGCCAATGCGTTCCAGCAACCGGGACACGCTTGCGTGGACGGGTTGCGGCGGCACCGTCCGCCCGTGACGCGCGATCACGAGCCGGAGCAGGGCCAGGTCAGCGGCATTCATTCCCTGAACGTCGGCGGCGTCCAGCGTCGGCGGGAGGTCACCGAAGACGCGCAGCAAGAGCAAGGCGCCGGTGGTGTCCAGTGCGGTGAGCTGATACGCGTCGATAAGGCAGCGGTCACCGGGTCGCATGGCTGCGGCACCCACCACTGCGGGCGCGAGATCCCGCGCGTTGGCCAGGGTCCAATCGCCTGCCAGGGTGAGGGTGGCGCGGCCGTCCGTTCGCGTCCAACCTACTGCTGCCGCCTGCGCCATGGGGCTCATCTCTGTCGACCGGTACCAAGCCTGGCGCAGCACCGGTACCAGGGTAGTGATCCAGGTCAACCGAGGTCGGTTTCAGTCCTTACGGTTTTCGCGCAGCTCACGACGTAGCGCTCCCAGTCTCGTTACGCCATGCTTTGGCGTCTGCTAGTCCATCTGGACTAGCGGCCTGCAACGGTTGATCGGGATGGCGAAGGCCCGGGCGAGCAGCAAGTGCTGCGCGGCCAGGCCGAGCGAGCTGCTATCGATTTGTCCGTTACAGGTCACTCAGTGTTCCACCCGCAGCTGTTCCACCGCGGCGAAGTCTGCTCCCCGGCTTCGAAGGCCTCGGCTTCGTGGAATCGGCTGGAACAGCCATGCGGTTTGTCGGCGGGCGCTTCCGGCAGTAAGGGAACGTCCGCACGATGGTGTGGAAACGCCGCGCCGTTCTTTGTCGTGCGCCGATCCGGGCTACTGCACAATCCGGGCCGCAGCGCAAGTGCTCACCCGGGATTGGGAGCTGGCCGACCGCATGCGACAATCGCGGTTTCGACAGGAGAACTTCACCATGAACAAGACGGATCTGATTGCCCGCATCGCCGAGGAAATCGGCGGCACCAAGACCGAGAGCGAAGCCTATCTCAACAGCGTGGTCGCGCAGATCACCAAGGCGCTCGCTGCCGGCGAATCGGTTGTACTGCCGGGCTTCGGTACTTTCGAGGTCCGCGCACGCGCGGCGCGCACCGGTCGCAACCCGCAGACGGGCGAGACCATCCAGATCGCCGCGGCCAAGGTGCCGGCATTCAAGCCGGGCTCGCTGCTGAAGAAAGGCGTATCGGCAGGCTGAGCTCGCGGGTTGATCTGAGCGATGCGCCAGTGGCCTGGCATGGGAAGTGGCAATCCCATGCCGGGCCACGTTGTTTGTAGGGGTTGGATGCCGCTGAAGCCTGCGGCCCGTCCAGCCAGAAGGGGCGAATGCAGCCCACTTCAGGATTGCGCCTGCCGGGACTGTCGGCAAAAGTACGCCGCGCTATCCGTGTATTTCCGCGTAGATGAATGGTTTCATTCCTGGCCGCTTGCGCCGGTGCCGTGCTTGGGTAAAGCGGCCGGCTTGCTGAAAATCTTCGATGACCTTCGCGACGCTCGGCCAGGCGTCCGCCGTGTCCCATACCCTGCCTGGTAGCTCCTGTCCGCTTTCCTGCGCCAGACGCCTCGCGTTCTGCCTGGGCGCCGGCACTGCCGGCGATGAAAGTTGCGGCTACGGCCGATTCGGGCCGGGCCGCCCATCGTCGTGCGAATCCGCGGTGCCATGTGATTGGGCGTAGCCCGATTGTGTGAAGAAGCTGAACAGGGCCGATTCCAAAAAGCGAGCCCAGCCATTGAAGCCCAGCCGGTCGGCGTTGCGATGCAACAAACCGGTTCCCCCAATCAATACGTAGGCGTATAAGTCACCAGCGGCCGTACTTCAGGGGATGGTCGGCGCCGGGTGCTGCCTGCGGCAGCACGGGGAACGGCGACGGTCAGAAATGCGGCTTGCGTTTCCGCAACTTTGTCCTTTGGGGGTTATTCAATGTTCGCTTATAGATCTTTTGCATTACTTGCTTTGTTGTTGTCGGCCGGCTCTGCCTACGCGCAGGGCACGATTACGTCGGGCGGTGCCAACTACGTACTGACCGCTTCGCATTTTGATACCTCGCCGGAAACGAACTTCACCGGCGTCGGTACCGGCGACCAGCTGTTCGAATCGGGATGGTGGTTCCGTATTCAGGGCGATACGGCGGAAACGGTGTTTACGGCGCCGACTACACAGAACTACACACTCGATCTGGCCACGATCAACTGGACCGACCTGGGCGGCCGCAGCCTTGCGGTAACCAAGACGCATACCATTTCCAGTCCGGGAGCAGGCATTGGTCAGGTCGCCACGGTGGTGACGGTGACCAACAACGCGGCAACAGCGATCACCTTGCACCTGTTCAATATGATCGACCTCGACGTGAACGGCTCGGCCGCTACCGACAATGCGACCCTGGTGCAGCCGAACAACTATATTCGCGTGGCCGACGCCTCTGCCGGTACCTGCGAATACCGTGCACCCGAAGCCGTTGCCTACCTGGTGCTGCCGTTTGCAGCTGCAACCGATGTGGCGGCCCAGCTGAGCAATGCAACGGTGACTGATTTCGCCAACACCGGACTGCCGTTCGGACCGGGCGACTTCACTGGCGGTTTCCAGTACACGCTGCAACTGGCGGCGGGCGCCACCGGTTCGGTACGGCTGTTCGTGGCCTGCAACCAGACCGCGACGCCGGTATCGCTGCAGCAGTTCCAGGTCGACTGAAAACGCGCTCCGGCGCTATCGGGCTCCCCACGATGCAGCGCCAGGCTGGCGGCATCGTGGGGAGTCTTTTTGCATGAGGGACATCATCGTTCGCACCTTTGCGGACGGGCGCTTGCTCGACGAGCTGATCGCCGCCGCTGCCGCCGTGCAGATCGCGCGCACCGGCGAAGCCCGCTACGACCTGTGCGTGATCGTGAACGCGCAGCAGCGCCTGGCTTTGCGCCTGTGGGGCAGCCGCAAGGGCGCGATCGAAACCCGCCTGGAATGCGCAGGTGCTGCCGATGCGGCGATGCCTGCGCTTGCGCACTTTGCCGCCGACGGTTGCCTGATCTCGCTGCAACTGCAGGATTGTGCTTTGCACCTGGAACATCTGTCGCGCGGCCACTATGGGCTGGGCCTGCAGATTGCCGATGTCGCCTGGCAGCTCGACTTCCTTTCGCGTGGTTATATCCAGTGCGAGCTGGTGAGCCCGATTGCTGCGCCGGCAGGCGAGGGCAGGTGATCCGGCAGGAACGCCGTCTGTTCGGCGTGTCGCGTTCCCGGCCTGTGCGTCCAGGCTGAGGCCGGTGCCGCTGAGCTGGCCATGCAGCCGCTTCCGCGCCTGCAGTCTGCCGGCGATAGGCAGGGCCGCGCTTCTGCGCTAATCAGCATCGGGCCTGCCGCTGCGGGGCTTTGCGGCAAGCTGCGAGGTTTGCGGCAATTGTTATAAATATTTTATGCTGCATTGTCGCGTCGCGACGTGTGGGCCTGTCCTGTTCTGTCCGGTACTGCAGTACACGGCGCTGGCCGTGTTCTTCGGTGCTGCAGGTAAGTGCCGGGCCGTTGCGCGGTTTCGAGACGAAGTCTAGTCTCTGGCGTACGTTGTCGCATGGTTTGGCATCGCCCGGGTCTGGCCTAGCCGATGCTTGACGCAATCGGGGAAATACCACTGTCACGGGAGGTGCATGTGCGCCGTAACTTCATTCGTTTATCGGCGGGCGGGCTGTTTCTGCTCTGGTGTGCCCAGGGACAGGCGCAGAACCTTGTCGTCAACACGGGCTTTGCCACCGATCTGAGCAGTTGGACCGACTTCGGCTCGGCCCTGCCGGCCGACGGCACACGCGTCTGGAATGCAGACGATGTCAATGCCATCGCGAGCTCGGGCTCGGCGCAGTTCACCGTACAGACTGCGGCTAGCCAGATCGGTCTGGTGCAATGTCTGCCGGCGATCGGCGAGCAGACCTACGAATACTATGCGCGGGTCAAATTCCTGGCAGGCCAGACCGACGCTGCGGCCCGTGCAGTGATGGAAATCGCGTTCTTTGCCTCGGCCGACTGTACTGCGGACTCCAGTGGCGGCCAGGGCCTGGGAGCGGTAGTCGGCACGGCATATCCGCTGAGTGACACCATCTGGCGTGGAATTCCGACCAATGCAGGCCCGGCCATCGAAGGCTCGGCGCTGGCGCCGGCCGCCACCAGCAGTGCCCAGGTGCGCATCTTCGTCGAGCAGCTGACCGGTTCGGAGCCGCACAGCGTGCGCTTCGACCAGGTGGTCTTCCACAATGCGTCCGGCGTGCCGGTCACCCTGATGCACTTCGACGTCGAATGAGGCCGCCCGTGAAGACGACGCTTTCTCTCCTGGCCGCCAGTGCCGCCTTGTTTTCCAGTGCCGCCGGTGCCCAGTGCCCGCCGGCCAACCTGTCGCCGTCCACGGTGACCAATACCAACATCACCCAGCCCATCACGCCGGTGGAATTCAGTGTCAGCGGCGGCGGCAGCTACCAGTACAGCGCCGACACGTTGCCGGCAGGGCTCAGCCTGTCCAGCGCCGGCATTCTTTCCGGTACGCCGACCGATGTCGGCACCTCGCTGTCGCGCATCGTCGCCAGCGATGCGAACGGTTGCGTCGTGACGCGTACCTTGCCGATCAACATCGGTACCGGTGCGTGCCTGTCGCTGACCCTGGGGCAGGTACAACTGCTCGACGGTGCAGCCGCCAGCGATTTCTGCGTCACCAGCGACGCGGCGGCGAGCGAATACACCGTGGTTCCCGTCAGCACAGCGGCCGATGCGTCGACGCTGAATGTCAGCACCCTGGGCAGCAATATCGTCCCCGTCACGGGGCCGCCGACGCCGATCGCGCCGGATTCGCTGCTGGCTCCGCTGGCGGCAGCGAGTGTCGAAGACCTGCACGCCGAACGTGCTGCCGACCTGCCCGAGTTCGCCACTGCCGAACAGCGCACGCAGTCGTTGATTCCGCCGATTCCCCGCGGCAGCGTGCCGCCGGCCGTGGACCAGCTCATCGATATTCAGGTAGCCCCGGGCTGTACCGGTGCGATGGATATGCGCAAGGGCCGCGTCGAGGCCATTTCGCCTGTTTCCACGCCGGCCAAGCCACGCCTGTACATGGTGCAGGAAGTGGTCGAGCAGCCGGCCGGTTCGGGCACTTACGTGCCGGCGGTGGCCGGTGGTTTTGCGCGACAGGATTTCGAAGTGTTGCGCGATGCCTTCGACGGCCTGCCGCCGGGCATTACCGGCTCGGGCAGCGGCACCCTGGGTACGCTGGCCATGACCGGCGGGCGCGATGCGCAGATTGCCAATTTCGGCGAAGTCACCGACATCGACAGCAACGGCGGCGTGATCGTGTTCTTCACCAAGGCCATGAACGAACTGTCGCCGCCGGCGTCCGCCTCGTTCGCCGGCGGTGCCTTCGATTCCCGCGACCTGTTCGCTGCCGCCAGCTGCCCGCGCAGCAACGAGGGCGAATACGTCTACATGATGGTGCCCGACCCGACCGGTGCGGTGAACAGCAACGTGCGCACGATTTCCTTGGTCTGGGGCCAGACCACCCGTCTGCTGATGCACAACTACACCCACCTGGTGAATGCGTCGCGCCGCCTGTACATCAATAGCGCCCCGGCGCTGGAAGAAGGCTGGCTGGACGAAGGACTGGCCTGGATTGCGGAAGAAATCCTGTTCTTCAACACCTCGGTCGGCCTGAACACCCGCGCGAATATCGCCCTGGCCGACCTGACCACCGGCCCGAATGCATCGCGTCGCGTCGCAGCGTTCAACACCTACGCCAATCCGCGTTTCGGCGGTCACCGCAGCTTCTATCTGCAGAACCCCACCACCTCGCCCCTGGCCGGCGTGCGCGTGGGACCGCTGCGGCGCACGCCGTTCGCCGTTGCCGGCGTGAACGATCACGAAGTGCGCTACCTGCAGGATTCGGTCATGGGCGTGTTCCTGCGCTACGCGTCCGACCGGCTGGGCGGCAGCGAGGCCACCTTCTTCACGGCGCTGACCAATGCCACCACCACCGGCGTGACCAATCTGCAGGCAGCCCTGGGCGGGGCCGACCCGAACCTCTGGGCGCGCGACATGGCCGTCGCCAGCTATACCGACGATGCAGTCACAGGCGTGACGCCCGCCTATACCTTCCAGAGCTGGAACTATCGCTCGGTGTTCGGCGGCCTCGGCGGTTACCCGCTCGCTGTCGCGCCGCTGAGCAACGGCGTCGCCTTCACCGCCGGCTACGGTGCCGGCGGCGGGCCGCGCTGGCTGCGCTTCGGCATTCCTGCGGCGCAGGCCACGCCGGCGATCCTCTCGCAGCGGGAAAGCGGCAGTAATCCGATGCCGGCGAGTTCGCTGACGGCGGTCGTGCGTACGAAGTAGCGGCAATCCTGCGCCTGCCGGGCTGTTGCGGCCGGGCGGGCGGATTCGAAACGGCCGCCCTGGGCGGCCGTTTCGTTTTGCGGCGGCGGTCCGCGCCGGCGGGCGGCGCCATGTTTATATTTTGCGCACATGTACCGGACTCAGCGACAGGTCCGCTGCCGGCCTCGTCCGGCCAAGTTGTGGGTTATTATCAATTTTGCTCTTGAATATAAATATATATTTACACGAGCGCGTGCGTATGGTATCTGCTCGGTCGTAGCCCTCGCCGCGGGCACAGTGCCGGCGGCGCGCTGCGGACTGCGGGAGGCTTTATGAAGTCCTTGCGTACCGGTTTGCTGACCTTCGCCCTGGCTGCGGCCATCGGTTTCCAGCCCACGGCCCAGGCCGCCACGGCGACCACGACAATGGCGGTCACCGCGACCGTGCTGGCCACTTGCATCGTGCTGGCAACGCCGCTGATCTTCGGCAACTACAGCGGTGCCCAGCTCGATGCCCAGGCTTCCGTCACGGTGACCTGCACCCTGGGCACGCCGTTCGTCGTGCGGCTGGACCCCGGTGCGGGCAGCGGTGCCACGGTGGCCACGCGCACCTTGAGCTTCGGCGCGAATACGCTGAACTACACCATCTACCGCGACGCCGGTCATACGCAGCTGTGGGGCCAGACCGACGGCACCGACACCGTCGCCGGCACGGGTGCACTGCTGCCGAGCATCCTCACCGCCTACGGCCGCATTCCTGCCAGCCAGTTTGCCGCGCCGGGGGCTTACCTCGATACGGTCGGCGTCACCGTCGTCTACTGACCCGGCGTGCCCATGCACAGGGGAATATGCCGCGGCCGCCGGGCGGCGGCCGCGCTGCTGCTCGCCTTCGCCGCGGCGGTGCAGGCCGACGGCATCGCCGTCGCGCCGGTGCGGCTGGACCTGGCCAGCACGGCCAAGGCCGAAGTGCTGAGCGTGACCAATCACGGCAGCACGCCGTCGGATGTGCAGGTGCGCGTGCTGCGCTGGAGCCAGTCCGGCAACGATGACAGCTATGCGGCCAGCGACGATATGGCAGCGAGTCCGCCGCGCTTCCTGCTGGCGCCCGGTGCCGAGCAGACGGTGCGGATCTACCGGCGCATTGCCGTGGCCGAATCCGAACTCAGCTACCGGATCTTCATCGACCAGCTGCCCCAGGGCGTGGCGGAACCCGGCGTCGTGCGTCTGCCGATCCGCCTGGTCATTCCCCTGTTCGTGGCCGGTTCCCGGCCGGGTGAGCCGGTACTGGACTGGACAGCCCTGCGCGACGGCGAGCAGATCCGCCTGCGCGCGCACAACCGCGGGACGCAGCACGTGCGTATCGCCAGCCTGGCCCTGTCGCCGGCCGATGCAGGCACCGCAGCGGCTGCGCAAGCGACCTTGCTGTACGTGCTGCCGGGCGCCAGCCGCGAGATCGTGCTGGCGCGTCCGCTCTGGCTGAATCCGGCCACGCGCAGTCTGCGCGTGGCCGGCGACAGCGATGCAGGAGGCATCGATGCGCGCGTGGAGCTGGTGGATGTTCCTTGAACTGGCGCTGGCGGCGCCGGCCCTGGCCGCGCCGGAACCGGGGCCCGAGGCGGGCGACATCGTCGTCTACGACGTGGTGCTGCAAGACCGCACAACCGGAAAAGTGGACGAATTCCGCCGTGTCGGCGATGCCTTGTACGCACCGCGCGCACTGCTGCAGGAGCTGGGTCTGCCGCTGCCGGCGGGCAGTGGCGAGTGGGTCGATCTGCGCGGAGTTGCCGGGCTTGCGGTGACAGTGGACGAAGCGCGCCAGCAGCTATCGCTGCGCCTGGCGGCCGGACTGCGTCCGCTGACCGTGCTGTACTTTCCCGATCAGGCCGCTGCCCCGGCGCAGAAGCTCGCGCCGGGCCTGAGCCTGGGCTACGCCTTCAGCCAGCAGCGCAGCGGCAGCGATACGGCAACGGCCGCGCGCTTCACGCCGCGCCTGTTCGGTCCGTTCGGCGTATTCAGTCACGACACGCTCTACAACAGCGAAGACCAGCCGCGCTGGCGCCGCATCGACAGCTACTGGCAGCAGGATTTTCCCGCCCAGGCGCGCCAGCTGCGCATCGGCGACGCGATCGCGCCGGGCCTGGCCTGGTCGCGCGCCTGGCGCTACGGCGGCGTGCACTTCGGCAGCGACTACAGTCTGCGGCCGGACCTGATCACCTATCCCTTGCCCGGCTTCCGCGGCGAGGCGGCGGTGCCGTCGGCGCTGGATATTGTCGTCAACGGCCTGCGCACGCCGCAGGGCCAAGTACCGGACGGGCCGTTCGCGATTCCACGCCTGCCGCTGATCAGCGGCGGTGGCGAGGCGCTGGTCGTGATGACCGATGCGCTGGGGCGCGAGCAGGTCAGCCGCGTGCCGTTCTATGTCAGCACCCATCTGCTGCGTGCAGGCCTGAGCGACTTTTCCCTCGATGCAGGCAGGCTGCGGCGGGGGTTCGGCGATCGCTATACGCGGGGCTTTGCCGCCTTGTCTGCACGTCACGGATTCAGCGACAGCCTGACGCTGGAAACCCAGGCCCAGGCCGGCGACGGGCTGCGCAGCGCCGGCATGGGCCTGGTCACCCGGGTCGGCCAGGCCGGTGCGGTGCAGTTGGCGGTGTCACGCAGCCAGGGCGGCACCTGCGCCGGCAGCCAGCTCTACCTGGCCAGCGAGTGGCAGCGCGGCTGGTTCAGCGCGCGCAGCGTGCAGCAGTGGAAACGCGACGAATTCTGCGACCTGGCTGCGCTGGAAGGCAGCGCGCTGCCGCGCCGGCAGAGCCAGTTCAGTCTCGGCGTCGCGACCGCGATCGGCCAGTTCAATCTCAGCCGCATCGCCCGGCGCGAGGATGACGGCAGCGCGCTACTGCTGGAATCGGCGAGCTGGTCGCAGCGCCTGCTGGAGCGTGCCTGGCTTTCGCTGGCCGTGCAGCGTTTGCGGGAAAGTGGAAAAGATAACGATAGTGCCGTGCAGCTGAACCTGCTGCTGCCGCTGGACGATGCCGGCACGTCGTTGGCGTTCGACGGCATCAGCGGTGCGCGCGACCGGCGCATCGCCAGCCTGCAGCGGCCCGCACCGGCCGGCCTGGGCTGGGGCTATCGGCTGGAAAGCGCGCTGGAACGCAGTGATCTGCGCGTCGCGGCCGAATGGCGCACGCGCAATGCCGACCTGAGCCTGGAGGCCGACTACAGTAGCAGCGGTACAGCCGTACGCGCGGGCGCCGAAGGTGCACTGGTCTGGCTGGACGGACAGCTGTTTGCGACGCGGCGTCTCGGCGACGCCTTTGCCGTCGTCGACACGGCTGGCGTGGCGAACCTGCCCATACAGCGGGAAAACCAGTGGCAGGGCCGCAGCAATGCGCAAGGCCGTTTCCTGGTCACCGAGTTACGGCCGTACGAGGCCAACCGCATCGGTTACGACGCGCGCGAATTGCCGGCGCAGGTACAGGGCGACACAGACTGGCGTCTGCTGTATCCGTATCGCGGCGGCGGCATACGCGCAGACCTGGGCCTGCGCCGCAGCCCTGCGCAGGCGCTGCAGCTGCGCCTGGCCGACGGCAGCCTGGCGCCGCTCGGCGCCCAGGTGCTGCTGGACGGGCGCGCGCTGCAGTCGGTCGGCTACGACGGTCTGGTCCAGCTGCCGCCGCCGACGCCGAGGCAACGCTGGCAATTGCGCGGCAGTTTCGGCGAATGCACCTTGCGGTCCGTCGCGCCGGCGCAGCTGCAATGCGAAACCGGACGATGAAACGCACTGCCGTCGCGCTGGCACTTTGCTGTCCTGGCCTGCTGGCAGCGCAGGCCTGCCGTGTCGATGCCAGCCCGCTGCCGTTCGGCAACTACGCACCGGCCCGCCGCGACGCCACCGTCGTGCGCGGCGACATCGGCATCCGTTGCAGTGCCAGTGCTGGCAGCGATACCGCCGCCAGCGTTGTCGTGCGTATCGGCGGCGAAATACAGCGCCGCCTGCGCGGCCCTGGCAGCGACGGTCTGCACTATGCACTTTTCCAGGATGCGGCGTTGTTGCGCCCCTGGTGGGGCGGCGCGTCCGCGGCCGTGAGCCTGCGGGCCGGCACGCAGCGCGAGACTGCCGTACTGGTGCCGGTCTATGCGCGCATCGGCGCCGGCCAGTGGCTGCAGCCCGGCGCCTACAGCGATGCGCTGGACGTACAGGTCGAGTTCTGACGGCCGGCTCAGCCGGCGGCGAGGGTTTTGTGCATGCGTGTGTAGTCGCGCCGGTACTGCTTGGCCAGGCGTGTCTTCTGCGTTTCGCTGAGGATCTTGCCCGAGACCTGGAAGAATTTTTTCTCTTCCTCGCGCAGATGGTGGTGTACTTTTTTCGACAATTGCTTCGCGATTGCCGCCCAGCTGCGGCCGTCGTCGGCGGCTTGCAGGTCTTCCACCAGTTCGTCCAGCTCGTGGTGCTCGTGCAGGGCGTGGCGCGAGGCGTTCAGGCCCATGTCGTCCATCAGCATGGGCACGTAGAGGTAGCGTTCCTCGGCGGCCTCGTGGGCGCTGAGTTCGATGCGCAGTTCGCGGAAAATCTGCTGGCGTTCGCTGCTGTCGGGTTTGCTGCGGATCAGGCGCCGGCAGAGCGAGCGCTGGATCTCGTGGCTTTCGCGCAGCGCGTCGTAGATGGTCTCGGTCATGGCTAACTCCGGTTGGCGATTGGCTGGCGGTGGTTGCTGCTCAGCGCGAACTACGCTGGAACGAAAACAGGGTGTGCAGCGGATGGGCGCGGCGCTCGACCAGGGCGCGCAGCAGGCCGGCGCCGATGGCGGAATAGGTTATGCCATTGCCACCGTAGGCCATGGCGAACAGCACGCGCTTGCCGTACTGCGGATGGGCGCCGAAATACGGCAGGCCGTCGCTGGTTTCGGCAAACGTGCCGGCCCAGCTGAAGGAGGCTTGCAGCGGCAGCTCTGGAAACAAGGCCTGGGTTTTCTGCAACAGCTTGCGTGCCTTGCTTTCGACGCGGCGGTCGCGGCGGGCCGGAATATCGATGAAATCGTCCTCGCCGCCGACGACCAGGCGCGCATCGGCGCTGGGCCGCAGGTACAGATACGGCCGCGCCGATTCCCACAGCATGGTGTTGCGCAGCGGCCCCAGTTGCGCGGCATCGATCGGTTCGGTGACAAAGGCATAGCTGCTGCGGTTGCGCGCATAACGCTGCTGCAGCCACTGCTGCGTGCTGTAGCCGGCGGCGAGGACGACCTGTCTGGCACGTACCTGCGCACCGCTCTGCAGGCGCAGCAGCACATCGCGCGAGCGCGGTTCGATGGCGCTGACGCGGCTGCGGTCGTAGATGCGTGCGCCGCCGCGCTGGGCCTGCTGCAGCAGGCGGTAGGCCATCTGGTAAGGATCGATGCCGCCGGCCGGGCGATTGAGGATGCCGGCGCTGGCATCTACGCCGAACTCGCGTTTCAGCGCATGCCGGTCCAGCCATTCCACCGCGAAGCCGTGCTTCAACCGTAGGGCGAATTCCTGCGCCAGTACCGGGGCATGGCTGCGGCGGCTGGCGTAGTACAGGCTTTGCAATCGCTCCGCATCGACGCGGCCCAGGCGCCGAGCCTGGGCGAGCAGGGGTTCGATCACGTCGGCGCAGGCGCGATAGGCGAGCACCGCATCGGCTTCGCCGTAGCGCTTGGCCAGATCGACGAGATGCGTATCGATTTCGTATTGCAGCAAGGCCGTGCTGGCAGCGGTGCTGCCCCAGGCCACGTCGCGCTCGTCCAGTACCACCACCGCGTAGCCGTGCGTGGTGAATTCCTGTGCGATCAGGGCGCCGGTTATGCCGGCACCGACGATGGCGATGTCGCAGTTCTGGTCCTGCTGCAACGGCGGGAAGCTCGCGAGCAGGCCGTTCTTCAGTGCCCAGAACGGGTAGCCGCTTTTCAGATCCATCGCAGGCTGGCTCATGCCGCCGCCCTCGATGGCGGCGATGTTGCACCTTGCTGGCCTGTTGCCTCTTGCAAGCGGGGCAGGCAGGCCATATCCGCTGTCGCAGCTGGCGGATATGGCGCTGGCTGCGGTACTGCCGTTCCCGATAGCGTTCTCCACTCTTTCCTGCGGATATTCCTGCGATGACTCTTTCTGTCTACGAAACGCTTCGCGTCACTCTGAATCGCAATCTCGATGTGGTCGACCACCTGCTGGATCAGGCCGCGGCATCGGCCCAGGCGCGCAGCTTCGATATCGGCGTGCTGTTGAATGCACGTCTGGCGCCTGACATGTTGCCGCTGATACGTCAGGTGCAATTGATCAGCGACATGGGCAAGGGCATGGCCGGTCGCCTGTCCGGCACCACGCTGCCGGTGTTCGAGGACGTGGAAACCACGCTGCCGGAACTCAAGCAGCGCATTGCGCGCACGCGCGAGTTCGTCAACAGCATCGACCCGGCCAGTTTTGCCGGCGCGGAAGATCGCGAGATCACGATTCCCACGCGCGCAGAGGCGCTGCGGTTCAAGGGGCTCGACTACCTGCTGTCCTTCGCATTGCCGAATTTCTATTTCCATGTGTCCGCGGTGTACATGATCCTGCGTCACAACGGCGTAGAGCTGGGCAAGCGCGATTTTCTCGGTCTGCGCTGACGCCGTGATCCAATAGGTCTATCGAGGCGGCATAGCAGGCGCAGCAGTAACCCGCGCCATCCGGCGCGGGTTACACCGGATTCAGTGACTGCAGGCATAATGCGCCGCGTTGCAGGACGGCCTGCAGCGATATACCGCACTGTTTGGGGACGACCCCGCCGTAGAGGGGTTGTGCCATGCATTGGTTGCTGTTGATTCTTGCCGGCTTGTTCGAGATCGGCTGGGCTGTAGGCCTGCGTTATAGCGACGGCTTTTCCCGCCTTGTTCCTTCCTTGCTTACTCTTGCGGCCATGGCCGTCAGCTTCGGCCTGCTCGCGCTCGCCTTGCGCGGCCTGCCGCTGGGTACGGCTTACGCCATGTGGACCGGCATAGGCGCGGTCGGCACCGCCATCGTCGGCATGCTGTTCCTGGGCGAGACCGTCAGTGCCCTGCGCCTGCTGTCGATCGCGCTGATCGTGGTCGGCCTGGCCGGACTGAAGCTGGCCACGGAATGATTGTGACGTCATGAAAACTGCGGACTCCGTGGCTGGTTGCCCTGCCAGTCACGGAGTACGCTGGCCGCACAACAGGCCTGTGTAGTTTTTACGTGTTCTGCGTGGCGGTGAGCTGCAGCACAGCCTGCTGTGCCGATGCGATGGCTGGCGACACAGCTGTCGCAGCGGCGTTGCGCCGCCAGGGCCGGCCGGCGCCCGCTCGCTACCATCGGTCCATCGTGCTGAAGCGCGGCGGACTGCGGAGGTCAGGATCATGTCCGAACCCCGTTTGCAGCAGTTCCTGCACGACCACGCCATCGGTTTCGAAACCATCCATCACGCGCGCGCCACGACGGCGCATGATACGGCGCACAGCGCCTGTATCGCCGAACGCGAACTGGCCAAGACGCTCCTGATCAAGCTCGACGGCCGCATGGCCATGGCGGTACTCAGTGCCGAGCACAGGCTCGATCTTGCCGCGCTGAAACAGGCCACCGGCGCACAGGCGATCGAGCTGGCCCACGAAGACGAATTCGCGCCGCTGTTTCCCGATTGCGAAGCCGGTGCGATGCCGCCGTTCGGCAATCTCTACGGGCTGGATGTATTCGTCGACGAAAGCCTGTCCGAAGACGGCGAGATCACCTTCAATGCCGGTTCGCATACTGAGCTGATCCGCATTCCGTTCGCACTCTTCGAACAGCTGGTGCATCCGCGCCATCTGCGGCGCATCCACAGGCTCAGCGCGCCAATGCGTTGATGTCAGCCGGTTCCGGCACGCGTTTGGCGCTGCCGTGGCGCACGACGGCGAGCATGGCCTGGCCCAGCGATGCGCTGGTCAGCATCTGGTCCGGCCAGAAGCGCCGCCGCAGCGGCAGCCGCGGACCCAGCACTACATAGCCGATGCGCGACAGCGCCGTCTTGGAGGCGATGCCGCCCAGCGGCTGGATCAGGCCCAGGCGAAACGCGTAGGCAGCGCGGAACGGCAACTGCTGCAGCTGGTTTTCCGTGCGTCCCTTGATGCGCGCCCGGAACCTGCGTCCGCGCTCGCTGCTGTCGCTGCCCACGCCGGACACGTAGACAGCATGCAGCACCGGATTCAGCCGCGCCAGCGTGCGCGCGGCGGCCCGGGTGAGGTCGAGCGTGAGGCGCTGGTACTGTGCCTGTTCTGTGCGGAACGAACTGACACCGAGGCAAAAGAAACAGGCGTCGACATTCGCCAGCTGATTTTCAACGCGGCCGCAGCCGAAGAAATCGTCGTGGACGATTTCGCGCAGACGCGGATGCGACAGCCCCGGCGGACTGCACACGATGCAGGTGACCTGGCTTACGTCATCGGCGCGCCGGCATTCCCGCAGCACACCCGGGCCGAGCATGCCGCTGGCGCCGAAGATCAGTACGTTCATGCGGCCGCTCCGCTGTCGCGCTGAGGCCATTGCACGCCGACCCGCGCGTTGCACACATCCCGCAGGCGTGCCGCCAGGGCTGCGCCGCGCGCCAGCTTGCCGATCGCCGCTGGCTTGGGCGGGACCTTCATCTCGAACAGCCTGCCGGGACCGCAATAGCCACCAGCGGCAGCACCCGGCGCTGTCGCCTCGTACAAAGTGGGCAGGGCGCCGCCGGCCGCGTCCTGGCTCATCCAGGGCTGCAACAGACGCACATTCAGGCGCGACCACCCGCGGTCTGCGCCGGGGCCGTTGGCGCGAGTCCGTGGCGACATCGCGCAAACGTCGGCTGCCCCAAGCCGCGGCCCGGCTTGCAACAATCGGGATAAATACCGTTATTTCGTGGTATTCAGCCGCAGCGCCTGCATCAGCCCATCGACGTAGGTGCGGCTGGCGCGCAGCGGCGTGCCGTCGCGCAGGCGCAGCAGCACATCGCGATTGGACAGGCGCTGCATGCCGTCGATCAGTGCTGTGCGCACGATGGTCGAGCGATGGATGCGCAGGAAGCGGGCCGGGTCCAGTTCCAGCGCCAGGCGGCTCAGCGATTCGCGCAGCAGATGCGCCTCACCGGCACGGTGCAGCACGGCATAGTCGCCGTCGGCTTCAATCCAGTCGATCGTGTCTGCCTCGATCAGGGCGATGCGCCGGCCCAGGCGAACCTGGAAGCGCCGCCGGTAGTCCGGCGCTGCCGCATTTTCTGCTGTTTGCGGCAGGCGGTAGGGCAGCGCCTCCCGCGCGCGCTGCACTGCCTGGGCGAAGCGTTCGTCGTCGATCGGCTTGAGCAGGTAGTCGATGGCGTGCAGCTCGAAAGCACGCACCGCGAAATTATCGTAAGCCGTCAGCAGTATCGCCAGCGGACGCTGGGCGGCGGTCAGCTGCCCCAGCAGGTCGATTCCACTGAGCCCGGGCATCTGTATGTCGACGAAGGCCAAAGCCGGCGCCAGGGCAGGCAGTGCCTGCAACGCGTCGATGCCGTCGCCGAACTCGCCGACCAGCTGCAGGTCGGCGTGCTCGGCCAGGCGGGCGATCACGCCGGCGCGAGCGAGCGGTTCGTCGTCGATCACCACGACGCGCATCACGGCAGCGCTTCCGGCGCCGTCATGCGCCGCCAGGGCAGCGCGATGCGCACGCTGTAGCCGCCATCGGCCCGGGGCTGCGCGCTGAGACGGTGCGCGCCGGGATACAGCTGCTGCAGCCGTGCCGACGTGTTGTTCAAGCCCAGGGCCGGGCGCTGCGCCGCTGCTGCAGTGGCGCCGGCAGCACCGTCGTTGTCGATCGCGATCAGAAGCTGATCCTGTTCGCGCTGCAGCACGATCTGCAGCCTGCCAGGCTGGCGCCGCGGTGCAATGCCGTGGCGGATCGCATTTTCCACTAAGGGTTGCAGTAGCAAATGCGGCACGCGCGCGTCGAGCAGGTCAGGCCCTATGTTCCATTCCAGCTGCAGGCGTTCGCCCAGGCGTGCTTTTTCTATGGCGAGATAGGTTTCGGTCAAGGCCAGCTCTTCGGCCAGCTCGACTTCATGGGCCTGGCCGCCGTCGAGCACGGCGCGCAGAAAGTCGCCCAGGCGGCTCAGCATCTGGCGCGCCTCGCCGGCGCGCTGTGCAGCAACCAGTGCGGAAATGGCATTCAGCGTGTTGAACAGGAAATGCGGCTGCAATTGCAGCCGCAGCGCATGCAATTGCGCATCGCGCGCCAGGGCCAGCGCACTGGTCTGGCGGACCTGCGCGTCGCGCAGGGCGGCATACGCATTCACCACGGCGTGGATGGCGCAAAAGGCGACCAGGGCGAGCCAGCAACCGTCCAGGCCGCGGCCGCGCAACAGCATGATCACGCTGAACGGCTGCGCCGCTTCCCAGCCGGCCCAATAGCCCAGGGCCAGGCCCAGGCCGTTGGTTGCCAGCGACATGAGATACGTGACCAGCAGCAGCGCCAGGGCCAACAGCCACCAGGGCAGGCGCTGCCACAGCGCGCGCTGCAGCCAGGCCAGCGGCAGGCTCCACAGCATGAACGCCGACAGGTATAGCGCGCGGTAGGCGAAGGCATTGCCGTTGCCCAGCACGGGCAAGGCCATTACCGCCATGCACAGCACGACAGGCAGGCCGGCCAGCATGGGCAGCCAGAACGGCGGCAGGCCGGTACGGCGATCAATGGCGGCAGAAGCGAGGGGCTGCATGTGCAGAAGTTCAGCCGGAGCAGCGATGGTAGCAGGGCGGTGCGGCGGTCATCGCTGCGCCGGCCGCTCTGCCGAGTAGATCACCGAGCTGATTTTCCAGCCCTGCTCGGTGTTGACCAGATGCCAGGCTTCCTGTCCCTGGTTGGTGGTGCGTTCTCCGGCAATAAATACAAAATCAAAATGTACAGAAGCGACGGTGCCGTTGGTGTGGATATGGATATTGCTGAAGCGCTCTTCCACGCTTTCGCTGTCGTCGACGATTTCGCGCACGAAGTTTTCGTAGCTGCCGGCTTCTACCTTGGCTGCGTCGGCGCGCCTGGAGCGCAGGTACTGCCATTCCGCCGTGGTGGCGACGCGTAGCCAGGAATTGTCCTTGGCCAGGAACAGGCTGCGCAGCGCGGCGCCGTCCTTGGCGCGGATACCTTCCTGGAACTGGCGCACGACCTGGCGAATGGCCGCTTCGGCGGTGTTGGCCGCGCTGGCCTGCGCGGCAGCGGTGCAGGCCAGGACAACGGCGCAGACGGCGGAAATGCGGCGCAGCGGCTGGTACATGAGTGAACCCGGTTCGTGGTGGAGGCGCTGCCGATTGAAGCGGCTGTGCAGCCCCGGCGCCAGACTTGTACCGGTCCGGCGCGTCGGCGCGGTCGCTGGCTGCGCCGTGCCGGTTGCATCGGGCCGGTCGGATCGGGCCGATTGAACCGGGCCGCGCCTTGCCCGGTTCTGTACGGTTGCGCACCGTGGCGGCGTTTGCATGGCCAAGGCTGTCTGCCTTCATCCACCGGAGCCACACCATGAACCCGCGCCGCCGCCTGCCCTTGCTGCTTGCCCTGTTGCCCCTGCTGCATGCCTGTGGCGGCAGTCCCGACTCCCTGGCCAGGGATGTCCAGGCCGCCTTCGAGAAGGGCGACATGGACGCGGTACTCGCTTTGGCCAAGATCGACGGCGCGCCGGCGGACCTGCATTTCTTCCTGCTTGACCAGGTACGCGAATGCGGCACTGCCGATGTCGTCTGCACGGCGGCCGCAGGGCCGCTGGACGACGGCTTCAAGAAGCAGCAGGCCGGCATGGCCGAGCAGGGCATGGAAGTCGCAGCCGCACCGGAAGGCCTGGTCGTGCTGCAGGCCAAGGACGCCGACGGCAAGGGCCACGGCAAGCTGCAGATGCCGTTTGCCAAGGTCGACGGCAACTACCGCCTGATCGCCCAGCGCTATACGCCGGCCAAGCTGGCCGAACTGCGCGCCACGACCAACCAGCAGCTGCTGGAAAAGATGCTGGCCGGCGGTATCTACGATTCGAAAGCGCAGGAGCGCCGCACTGATTGGAAAGACGGCGCAACGCCGCTGCCCGCCGACGGTGGCGAACCTGGCCAGGCGCTGGTGCGCAGCAGCGCCGCCCTGTACGCGGCCGTGCAGGCGAACGATCCGGATGCGGCGGTCAAGTCCGGCAACGGCTTCGCCAAGATGGTGCTGGCCGACAAGGACTACGACGGCAAGCCGGTCGCACTGGAAGTGCGCAAGGCAAAAATGCGTACGCAGTCGATGCGTTTTCTGCACGACGTCAAAGTCTCCGCCGGCTGGCAGCGCGACAACGATGCCATCGTGCTGGTCGATGCCAAGGACGGCCTGGGCTGGGTTTCGCGCGGCGCGGTATTCCTGATGAAAGACGAAGATGGCTGGAATATCGCCGGCAAGCAGATGGTCAGCTATCCCTGATCGCGCAACTCAGGGCGCCGATGCGCGCAACGAATTGCGCCGCAATCGTTGCGACTGAGCCCGGCCGACACGGCGTGCGGTGCAATTCGCATTCGCTCATCGCACCCTGCGAATAGCCTGCGACGGCCATTGCGCGCTACGCGCCCACGTAGGGCGCCGATGCGCACAGCGAATTGTGCCGTGGCCGTTGCGACGGAGCCCGGCGGTGTCGCGTTTCGTGCAATGAGCCTGCTTCCGTCGCCTGCCCGCGACGTCTGCGTGTAAGGTGGGCGCCTTCCGGCGGACTGTACAGTCCGTCGTTTGCGCAAACCCGTCCACGCAGGAAGCCAGTGCATGCCCCCGAAGAAGCCCGCCGCGCCGCCGCGCGTCGCCTTGATGTTTGCACTGGCCCTGGGCATTCCGCTCGCGGTGATCGTATTGCTCAAGAGCATGACTGCCGTGGGCGATGGCAGCGGCTGGCTGAGAGAGCAGCTCACGCAACCCGCCAAGCCCCGGCTGCAGAACAACCCGACCACGCTGGCGCAGGCAAAAGCGGAACAGAAGCGCGGCCTGGTCGTCCTGGCGCCGAACGTCGATCCGGCCGGTGCCACGCCGCGGCTCGGGCCTGGCGATGCGTTCTATCGGCAGTTGAGCGGCGGTGTAGTCGCCGATCCGGGCGACGTGGGTTCCGGCGGCGGCGTCTATCTGCAGGGCATCGCGAGCAAGCTGGTGCGCAAGCCCGATGTGCTGGCGATGCAGGTTACCTATCTGCGCGAATCCAGCGGCTCGTACAACCTGTTCGCCGGCAGCAAGATGGGGCCGTTCTGGCAGGAGTCGATCGACTGGTGCATCCGCCTGCGCTACGAGCCCGGGCAGGAAGGCTGGTTCGCCTATTCGATCTGGCGGCTTGGCCAGGAGCCGTTTGCCGACCTGTTCGGCGTGCCGCTGACCCATGCGGAACAGCAGGTGAGCCCGGACAATGCGCTGACGGTGGTCGATCCGGCGCGCTGGCAAAACCTGCTGCTGCCCATCAATACGATGTGGCAAGGCGAAGGCAAGTACGACGGAAAAGCCAGCTTGCGCAAATGGACCATCAAGCCCGAATCGACCATCTGCGATACCGCGCGCGCCGAAGCCAAGGCGTCGTAGCGCGAAGTACGTGTGCGTACGTGGTCCGCGCTGCACTCATGTCCGTACATAACTTGTCCGCGCCACGGCTGCCGCCTACACTGCGCCCGCCACAGGTGTCCTGCCGCTTTCGGCGAGCAGGGTGAAACGGGAAGCCGGTGCGGGTGAAAACCCAATGCCGGCGCTGCCCCCGCAACGGTAAACGAGAAAACCCGGCCTCATGCCACTGCGTTCGCGCGGGAAGGTTGCCGGGGTGATGCGTCCGCATCGCTCGCAAGCCCGGAGACCGGCCCGTGGCGGGCGCTGAAAGGCGTTTCTACTCGGGTGTTGCGGCGGGCAACCAGACGAGCGGATTCGCTGCGCTTTGCCTTGCATCGGTTCGCCTTGTCGTGTCTGCGCAATACCCATTCTTTTCGCGGGTGGGCGATACGGAGACCGGCAATGAATGATGTGAACCGCGCCGCAGCGGCGGTAGCGACGGTAAAACTTCTGATCGACGGCGAATTCGTCGAATCCCGTTCTTCGCACTGGCGCGAGGTGGTCAACCCGGCTACCCAGGTCGTGCTGGCGCGTGTGCCCATGGCCACGGCCGAGGAAGTCGACGCGGCCGTAGCCGCCGGCAAGCGTGCCTTCGCCAGCTGGCGCAAGACACCGATCGGTGCGCGTGCACGCATCTTCCTCAAGTACCAGCAATTGATCCGCGAGCACATGGGTGAACTGGCCGCGCTGCTCACGGCCGAGCAGGGCAAGACCCTGGCCGATGCGGAAGGCGACGTATTCCGCGGCCTGGAAGTGGTCGAGCACGCCGCGGCGATCGGCAACCTGCAGCTGGGCGAGCTGGCCAACAATGTCGCCGGCGGAGTGGATACGTATACCTTGCTGCAGCCGCTCGGCGTCTGCGCCGGCATCACGCCGTTCAACTTCCCGGCCATGATTCCGCTGTGGATGTTCCCCATGGCCATCGCCACCGGCAATACCTTCGTGCTCAAGCCATCCGAGCAGGATCCGCTGGTGACCATGCGCCTGGTCGAGCTGGCCCTGCAGGCCGGCATTCCCCGCGGCGTGCTCAACGTGGTGCACGGCGGCGAAGACGTGGTCAATGCGATCTGCGATCACGCCGACATCAAGGCGGTTTCCTTCGTCGGCTCCACCCGCGTCGGCACGCATGTCTACCAGCGTGCTGCGCTGGCCGGCAAGCGCGTGCAATGCATGATGGGTGCGAAGAACCACGCCGTCGTGCTGCCGGATGCGAACAAGGAACAGACCCTCAACGCCCTGGCCGGCGCCGCCTTCGGCGCGGCCGGCCAGCGCTGCATGGCCGCCTCGACCGCAGTGCTGGTCGGCGCCGCGCGGGAATGGATCGGCGACCTCGTGGCCAAGGCGAAGACGCTGAAGGTCAGCGGCGGCACCGAGCCTGCCACCGACGTCGGTCCGCTGATCTCCTGCGCCGCACGCGAGCGCGTGGAAAGCCTCATCGCTGCCGGCGTGGAACAGGGCGCGACGCTGGAGCTGGACGGCCGCCGCCCCGTCGTGCCCGGTTATGAACAAGGCAACTTTGTTGCGCCGACGATCTTCTCCGGCGTGAAGCCGGGCATGCGTATCTACGACGAGGAAATCTTCGGCCCGGTGCTGATCCTGCTCGCGGCGGAAACGCTGGACGAGGCGATCGCGCTGGTCAATGCCAATCCCAATGGCAACGGCACTGCGCTGTTCACCCAGTCCGGCGCGGCGGCGCGGCGTTTCCAGGAAGACATCGACGTCGGCCAGGTCGGCATCAACGTGCCGATTCCGGTGCCGGTGCCGCTGTTTTCCTTCAGCGGATCGCGCGCGTCCAAGCTTGGCGACCTGGGTCCCTACGGCAAGCAGGCGGTCACCTTCTACACCCAGACCAAGACCGTCACCGCGCGCTGGTTCGACGATGCGGCGCCCAGCCTCGGCGTCAACACCACCATCAGCCTGAAGTGATGCGGCTGCCATGGACATCCGAGCAGCGACATCGGCTTTCGAGCTGAGCGAAGACCAGCAGGCGTTTCGCGAAGCCGCGCGCGAATTCGCCCAGGCCGAACTGGCACCACAGGCGGCGCACTGGGACGCGCACTGCATCTTTCCCCGCGAAGCCATCGGCCAGGCCGGCGAGCTGGGTTTCTGCGGCCTGTACGTCGACGAAGCCGCCGGCGGCGCCGGCCTGAGCCGGCTCGACGCGGCCATCGTGTTCGAGGAACTGGCCGCGGTCGATCCGTCCACCGCCGCTTTTATCAGTATCCACAATATGGCAACGTGGATGCTGACCGCGCACGCCAACGAAAGCGTGCGCGCGCAGTGGGGGCCGCTGCTGGCCAGCGGTGTGCGACTGGCGTCGTACTGCCTGACCGAGGCCGGCGCCGGCTCCGACGCCGCGGCCTTGAAGACGCGGGCGCGGCGCGACGGCGAGGTCTACCGCATCGACGGCTCCAAGGCGTTCATCTCCGGCGCCGGTGCCACCGACATGCTGGTGGTGATGGCCCGCACCGGCGGCGACGGTGCGCGCGGCATCAGCGCGTTTGCGGTGCCGGCGGATACGCCGGGCATCGGCTTTGGCCGCAAGGAAGAAAAACTGGGCTGGAACAGCCAGCCTACGCGCGGCGTGAGTTTCGACGACGTCTGCATTCCGGCGGCCAATCTGCTCGGCCGGGAAGGCGATGGCTTCAAGATCGCGATGAAGGGACTCGACGGCGGCCGCCTGAACATCGCCAGCTGTTCGCTCGGCGCGGCCCAGGGCGCGCTCGATGCGGCGCGGCGCTACATGGGCGAGCGGCGCCAGTTCGGCCGCAAGCTGGCCGAATTCCAGGCCTTGCAGTTCAAGCTGGCCGATATGGCGACGCAGCTGGTCGCCGCACGCCAGATGGTGCACAGCGCGGCGCGCAAGCTCGATGCCGGCCAGGCCGATGCCACCATCTGGTGCGCCATGGCCAAGCGCTTCGCCACCGATGCCGGCTTTGCCGTGTGCAACGAATCGCTGCAGATCCACGGCGGCTACGGCTATATCCGCGAATACCCGATCGAGCGCCTGCTGCGCGACTGCCGCGTGCACCAGATCCTTGAAGGCACCAACGAAATCATGCGCGTGATCATTGCGCGCCACCTGCTCAATACCGAAGAGGAATTGCGATGAGTTCTGCGTCCACGCCCTATAGCGGCCTGCAGCTGGCCGTCGACGGGCATACTGCCGTCGTCACCCTGAGCAATCCGCCGGCCAATACCTGGACCCGCGACAGCCTGGCCGCGCTGCGCACGCTGGTGCGCGACCTGGATGCCCGGCGCGATGTCTATGCCCTGGTCATCGTCGGCGAAGGCGAGAAATTCTTTTCCGCCGGTGCCGACCTGAAACAGTTTGCCGACGGTGACAAGGCACTGGCCCGCGATGCCGCGCGCCGCTTCGGCGAAGCCTTCGAAACACTGAGTGCGTTCCGTGGCCTGAGCATTGCCGCGATCAACGGCTATGCCATGGGCGGCGGACTGGAATGTGCGTTGGCCTGCGATCTGCGCATCGCCGAGGAGCAGGCCCAGCTGGCCCTGCCCGAAGCCACGGTAGGGCTGCTGCCCTGCGCCGGCGGTACGCAGAACCTGCCGCGCCTGGTTGGCGAGGGCTGGGCCAAGCGCATGATCCTGCTGGGCGAACGCATCGATGCGGCAACGGCCTTGCGCATCGGCCTGGTCGAGGAAGTGGTGCCCAAAGGCACGGCCAAGGCTCGCGCGATCGAATGGGCCAAACAGGCTGAGAAGCAGAGCCCGACCAGCGTCGCCGCCTGCAAGGCACTGCTGCAGGCAACGCGCACGCAGACCCACGCCAGCGCCCTGGTGCGCGAGCGCGAAGCCTTCGTCGATCTGTTCGACAGCGCTGACCAGGCCGAAGGCGTGAATGCCTTTCTGCAGAAGCGCGCGCCGCAATGGAGCAATGCATGAGCGCCGCTGCTGCAAGCGATGCTGCCAGTGGCCCGACGGCATCGCCGGTCCTGTTCGACGAGTGGCCCAGCGCAGGCGGCAAGCGCATCGGCGTAGCCACGCTGAACGCACCGGCCAGCCTGAATGGCCTGTCGCTGGCGATGGCGCAATTGCTCGACGCGCAGCTGGCCGCCTGGGCCGGCGATGCCGGCGTTGCCCTGGTTGTGCTGCAAGGGGCCGGCGAGAAAGCCTTCTGCGCCGGTGGCGATCTGCACGGCCTGTATCGCGGCATGCGCGACTACGTCGCCGGTGGCGCCGGCGACATTCGCAACAATAGCTACGCGGTGGATTTCTTTACTACGGAATACCGCCTCGACTATCGCATCCATACCTATCCCAAGCCGCTGCTGTGCTGGGGCCACGGCATCGTCATGGGCGGCGGTATCGGACTCATGGCCGGCGCCGGCCGGCGCGTGGTCAGCGAGCGCTCGCGCCTGGCGTTTCCGGAAATCGGCATCGGCCTGTATCCCGATGTCGCCGGCAGCTGGCTGCTCCCTCGCGTACCCGGCAGCGCCGGGCTGTTTCTGGCCCTGACGGGTGCACCGTTGAACGCGGGCGATGCGATCTACGCCGGCCTGGCCGACGTCTTCGTGCCGGAAGCGCAGCGCGCGGCGGTCTATGCACGCCTGGGCGAGCAGCGCTGGAGCGGCGCGGCGCAGGCCGATGCACAGCTGCTGCACGATGTGCTGGCCACGTTCGCGCAAGCCGCCGCACCGGGACCGCTGCAGCAGCATGCGGCCTTGCTGCAGGCCTTGCCGAGCGACGACCTGCCCGCACTGGTCGCGGCGATTGCCGCGCTGCCTGGCGACGACGCCTGGCTGCAGACCGCGCAGAAGACACTGGCCGCCGGCTCACCCGGTTCGGCGCGGCTGGGCTTCGCCTTGCAGCAGCGTGCCGCGCAACTGTCGCTGGCCGATACCTTCCGCCTCGAATACACCGTCTCGCTGCATTGCGCGGCGCACGGCGATTTTGCCGAGGGCATACGCGCCCTGCTGATCGACAAAGATAAAAATCCACAGTGGAACCCGGCCACGCTGGCGCTGGCCAGCGCCGCCTGGGTAGAGCCGTTCTTTCACGCACCCTGGCCGGCGCACGAGCATCCGCTGGCCGGACTGGGCCACACCACGGAGCATTCCGCATGAGTCGCGTCGCATTTATCGGCCTGGGCAACATGGGCGGGCCCATGGCGGCCAATCTGCTCAAGGCCGGCCATGCCGTACAGGCCTTCGATCTTTCTGCGGCGGCCGTGCAGGCGGCCGTTGGCGCAGGCGCCGTTGCTGCGGCATCGGCAGCAGATGCCGTCGCCGAAGCGGAAGTCG
Organism: Tahibacter aquaticus; assembly: GCF_004363655.1. Classification (GTDB taxonomy): domain Bacteria; phylum Pseudomonadota; class Gammaproteobacteria; order Xanthomonadales; family Rhodanobacteraceae; genus Tahibacter; species Tahibacter aquaticus. The sequence continues at coordinate 14,067 of NZ_SNZH01000010.1, read as the reverse complement.
TCATCTCCATGCTGCCGGCCAGCCGTCATGTCGAAGCGCTGTACCTGGGCGAGCAGGGCGTGCTCGCGCTGATTGCCGCAGATGCGTTGATCATCGACTGCAGCACCATCGCGCCGGCCAGCGCGCAGGCTGTCGCGGCCGCGGCACAACAGCGCGGCCTGCAGATGATCGATGCCCCGGTATCCGGCGGCACTGCCGGCGCGGCGGCGGGTACGCTGACCTTTATCGTCGGCGGCGAAACCGAGGCGCTGGAACGCGCGCGGCCACTGCTGCAGGCCATGGGCAGGAACATCTTCCACGTCGGCGCCAGCGGTGCGGGGCAGGTGGCCAAGCTGTGCAACAACATGGCCCTGGGCGCGATCATGGCTGTCACCGGCGAAGCGATTGCGCTCGGCGTCGCCCATGGCCTGGATGCGGCCGTGCTGTCGCAGATGATGGCCGTCAGCACCAGCCGCAGCTGGGCGACGGAAGTCTGCAACCCCTGGCCCGGCGTGCTGCCGAATGCGCCGGCCTCGCGCGGCTACAGCGGCGGCTTCGGCAACGACCTCATGCTGAAAGACCTGGGCCTGGCCGCCGAAGCCGCGATGCGCGTGGGCGCGTCGATTCCCCTGGGCGAGCTGGCGCGCAATCTCTACGCCATGAACAGCAGCGCCGGCAACGGCGGACTGGATTTTTCCAGTGTGGTAAAAATGTTCGCCAGGGACGTTTAGTGCGACGGTGCAATTCGCTGCGCTCATCGCACCCTACGGAAACCCCTGTGCTTTGGTAGGGCGCGATGAGCGACGCGAATTGCGCCGGATGCCGCTAGCGGCGCAGCGTTACCGCCGAATCGCGCCGCCGGTGGCGGCGCAGGACCAGGGCAATCGCCGGTCCCAGCAACAACACGTGCACGGCGAGATTGCTCCAGAAGCCCAAGGCCGAGCCGCCCTTGAACGCAGGTGCGGCCGACAGCGGCAATACGATGTAGTTCATGGTCAGCCAGATGCCGCCGCCGAACAGCAGGCCGCAGGCATAGGCACGATCGAGCAACAGCGGCAGGCGCTGGCTGACGGCGTAATACAGGCCGGCCGCGACGATCAGGATGAAGTAGTGCGCGGCCAGGCCCAGCGCGGCGCTGGCGTTGCCGCCGTCGAACGCCGCCGGGCCGAGGATGCCCGAAGCGATCGCCTGCAGTATCCGCAACGGCGAAGTTCCACTGTTGAAATAGTGGAAAGAGCAGGCGTAGACGATGTCGATCGTCGCGCTGACGGTACCGGCGAGAAAGATGGTGCGCAGCGGCGAATGGCGGTCGTTCATGGCAGCCCCGGAGAGTCGCCGCGAACCATAGCGAATGCACCGCGCGCCGCGTGGCGGTGCCAGCATTAGCGCAAGAACCGCAACGGTTCAGCGCGCCGGCCGGCGTTTCTGCACAGTGTCTGCGGCGAGAGTCGCGTCTATCCAGCCGGCAAACGCGGATACGCGCACGGCGTAAGCGGTAGTGCCGTAGAGCCCACCGCGAAATCCGCTCAGGTCGCCCTGCCAGGATTGCCAGGACATCAGGCCGGCGACCTGCCATCTTCCGCCGTGGCGCAGCAGCAGCGGGCCGCCGCTGTCGCCGTTGCCCTGCATGCCTTCGCGCGGTTCGGCGGCGGGCGGTGCGTCAAAGCGCAGGCGCAGCCAATGGCCGTCGCTGTCGAGCAGGCGATTGTCTGCACGGCGCAGCTCGCCGCGATGCGACGCGGCCGCGTCCTGTCCGCTGGCGCCATTGCCGCTGGCGCCCTTGCCGTACAGGCGAGCCACCTGGCCGGCTTCGTCGCTGCCGCGATACAGCACCAGCGGCGCGATGTCGTTGACCGGCTGCTGCAGGCGGACCAATGCAATATCCGCCGAGATTTTCAACAGCGCGAGCAGCGGTGCCGCGTCGCCCTGCTGCAGTTCCGGCGGTGCGGCGCGAAAGTCAGGATGCACGATCACGGCAGCCACCGCGCGCGCCTTGCGGCCGATGCGTACCTCGCGCAAGGTCTGCCCCTGCACCGCATGCGCCGCGGTCAGCACCCAGTGCGGTGCAATCAGCACGCCATGGCCTTCCCCGGGCAGGTCGGCCAGGGCCGGCAATTCGCTGGCATCTGCGCGATAGTCGGCATCGGCGATGTCGGCGCGGATCACGATGGCGTTCGCCGGCAGCACGGCCAGCGCGGCCAGAAGCCACAGCCAATTGCGTAGCGCCACTGCCTGCTCTCCCGCGTTGGCAAAGCGGCGATGGTAGCGGCAATGGCGCTTGCGTTGGCCGCAGGCCGGCACGTCATTGCGCAGCGCACGATGCCAGTCCTGCGCCATAGCGGCTAGGCTAGGCGGATGAATGCCATTGCCTCTGCTGTTGCAAGTCCGCGCGCGCGGGAACTGCTTGCGCGCCACCTCGTCTGGGACAACCACGCCTGCCTGCCGCTGCGGCCCGGCGACGAGCGTTTCCTGCCGCAACTGGAACGTCATCGCGCGGTCGGCGCCGACGTGGTCATCGTCAATGTCGGTTTCGGCCAGCACAGCATCGAGGAACATGTGCGCATGCTGGCCAGCCTGCGCGACTGGTTTGCGCGCCATGCCGACCGCTACCGCCTGATCGCCACGGTCGAGGACATCGCGCTTGCCCGCAGCGAAGGCAAGCTCGCCATCGGCTTTGACATCGAAGGCGCGCGCGCCATCGACGACCAGCTCAGCCTGGTGCAGCTCTACTACGACCTGGGCGTGCGCTGGATGCTGCTGGCCTACAACCAGAACAACCTCGCCGGCGGCGGCTGCCAGGACGAGGATGCAGGCCTGTCCGATTTCGGCCGGCAGCTGCTGCAGGAAATGGCCAGGGTCGGCATGCTGGCCTGCTGCTCGCATACCGGCTATCGCACGGCACGCGAGGCCATCGATGCCTCGCCGACACCGGTGATCTTCTCGCATTCCAATCCGCGCGCGCTGCGCGACCATCCGCGCAATATTCCCGATGACCTGATCCGCGCCTGCGCCGCTCGCGGCGGCGTGATCGGCATCAACGGCATCGGCATCTTCCTCGGCGACAACGATGCATCCTCGGCGGCGCTGGCGCGGCACGTGCTGTACGTCGCCGACCTGGTGGGCGTGGAACATGTCGGCCTGGGTCTGGACTACACCTTCGACAAGGAAGAAGTCGACGAGTACGTGCTGGCCCATCCGGAGATCTTCCCGCCGCACCTGGGCTACGGCGCCGGCATGCGCATGGTCGAGCCGGAGCAGCTGCCCGAACTGGCCGACATCCTGCTTGCGCGCGGCTTCAGCGACGACCAGCTCGCGGCCGTGCTCGGCGGCAACTGGCTGCGCCTGGCGCGACAGGTCTGGCGCGCCTAGCGGGCTGCGCCGCCGCAGACATTTTCTTGCCGCCGGTTCAGGCATAAACGACTGTGTTTTGCCGCGCAGCCCGCGGTGCCGATCCCTGGAGACCCTCATGCTCAGCAAAACCCTGCTCGCTGCCGCGCTCGCGGCCGTTTCGGCCAGCGCCCTGGCACAGCCCCCGGCCGCTTCGCCGCCGCCGTTCGAGGCCAGGCCGGTGGCCAAGCTGGCCGAACCCTGGGCCATCGCCTTCCTGCCCGACGGGCGCATGCTCGTCAGCGAGAAGAAAGGCAAGCTCAAGCTCGTCACCCAGGACGGCAAGATCGGCGAGATCAGCGGCACGCCGGCCGTCGACTACGGCGGCCAGGGCGGCTTCGGCGACGTGGTGCCGCATCCGAAATTCGCCGACAACGGTTTCATCTATTTCAGTTATGCGGAAGCGGGCGAGGGCGACAAGCGTGGCGCGGCCGTGGCACGGGCCCGGCTGAGCCTGGACGACAAGGGCGGCGGCGCGCTGTCGGACAGCAAGGTCATCTGGCGCCAGGAACCCAAGCTCGACGGCCGCGGCCATTACGGCCACCGCATTGCCTTCGCACCCGACGGCCATCTGTTCATCAGCTCGGGCGAACGCCAGCATTTCGATCCGGCCCAGGACATGAAATCGAACCTGGGCAAGATCGTGCGCCTCAACGACGACGGCTCCCTGCCCAAGGACAATCCCTTCGCCGAGCAGGGTGGCGTTGCCGCCCAGGTCTGGAGCCTGGGTCATCGCAATCCGCTGGGCATTGCCTTCGATGCCAAGGGCCAGCTGTGGAATATCGAGATGGGGCCCAAGGGCGGCGACGAGCTGAATCGCGTCGAGCGTGGCCACAATTACGGTTATCCCATTGTATCCAATGGCGACCACTACGACGGCAAGGATATTCCCGACCACCACACCCGGCCCGAATTCCACGCGCCGGCGCTGAGCTGGACGCCGGTGATCTCGCCCGGCGGCTTCATCATCTATTCCGGCAGCCAGCTTCCCGACTGGAAGGGCGACGGCCTGATCGCCGGCCTGTCGAGCAAGGCGCTGGTACGCGTCGAGTTCGACGGCAGCACGGTCAAGGAGGCCGCGCGCTACGACATGGGTGTGCGCATCCGCGAAGTGGAGCAGGGGCCTGACGGTGCGATATGGCTGCTGGAAGATCAGATGAACGGTACCGGCGGGCGCCTGCTGAAGCTGACGCCCAAGGCGTAAGCAAAGCGCCGCCGCGCAGCGCGGCGATGCAGCGGACACGGCTGGCGGTGCTGGCGCGGGCAAGGCGCATATCCGCCCTGTCCGTGCAGCGTACGCCGGGCTCGGAAACGCCCGCAACGACATCTCGGAAATTTCCTAGGTGCCTGCCAGACGCCAGCGCATGCAACCCCGCGCCATTGCCGCCATCGTTTGGGGCTGGCGCAGCCACTGGCGGCTGCGGATGCTTACGAGGAACCGACATGCACGCCGAGGCTCGCGAAACCCTGGCCGAAATCCGCGCCATCCAGCGCCTGGAAACCTATGTCTGCTGCGCCCGTGCCGAACTGGCCAGCGATCCCGGCAACGAGCTGCTGCGTGAATTTATCCGGCTGAACGAAGCCCTGGTCAGGAAAGAACGCGCGAAGCTGCGACAGGTGACCTGAGTGCCGGCGTTTTCTGCCGCTAACCCGTAACGGCCGACGCCTGGGTCGGCATTGCGCCAGACCAGCGGCGCAGTTCGCGTTGCTCATCGCGCCCTAGGCCAGGCCCTTGTGCAACAGGCTCAAGGCGCCTTCGATCAGCGACTCCCGTGCCGGGCGCGGACGCCAGTCGAGCATCCGCTCGGCCTTGGCCGAGCTGAACTCGCGCCGCTGGCCCAGGCTGGTGACCGCCTGGCGCAGTTCGCCGCTGAACAGCGCGAGCAGCCGGACCAAGGCATCGGGTGCGCTACGCAGCGAGATGGTCGCGGCGCGCTCGGGAAACGCGTCGCGATAGGCCGCGGCAATATCCTGCATCCAGAGAAACTCGCCGGCGGCGATGAAGCGCTGGTTCGCCGCGTCGCGATGAGTCATCGCGCGCAGATGCAGGTCCACCAGGTCGCGCACGTCGACAAGGCAAAAACCCAGCCGCGGCAGCAGCGGCATCTTGCCGCGCAGAATGCGCGCGGCCAGGCCTATCGACGCGGAATAGTCGGCGCTGACGACCGGGCCTTGAATGAAGGCAGGAAGCACCGTGACCAGTTCCGGCCCGCCGTGTGTGCGCACGAAGGTCCAGGCATCCTGCTCGGCCAGGGTCTTGGCGCGGACCGTATCGCTGGTGCCTGTGTCGTCCAGGCCGGTCCACTGCGTTTCGTCGCTGATTGCTGCGCCCTGCGGCGGCGGCAGCGCTGCCTGCGCCGACGAGGTCAGTACCAGGCGGCGCACGCCGGCACGCCGTGCCGCACGCAGTATGCGCAAGGTGGCCTGGCGCGTCGGCGCAATGATGTCCTGCGGCCGGTAGTCGCCCCGCCGCACTGGCGCGGCGGTATGCACGACGAACTGGCACTGCTGCATCGCGCTGTCCCAGCCTTCGTCGCGCAGCAGGCTGGCGCGATGAAAACTCAGGCGGTGCAGCGAGGTGGTAAACGGCGCCAGCGTTGCGCGCAGTTGTTTCTCCTGGGCCAGATCGCGCAGCGACGCGCGCACCCGGTAACCCTGGCGCAGCAAGGCAATCAGCATCCAGCTGCCCAGATAGCCCAGGCCGCCCGTGACGAGAACGGAAACGTCGCTGACGCCGCTATTCATTGGAGTTCCTGATTCCGCCGCCGGCCGTTTACGCCGACCGGCAGCCTGGATGAAGAAGCGGGGCGGAGCGGCAACGGCGCGCGGCGATGCAGGGCGCGCCGCCACGCGCCCGCAGGGGCAGTGCCTCAAAACAGGTGCACGTAGCCCATGAACACGCGCGACTCGCTGGATTTTTCCACCAGTGGACTGTCTTCGATCGCGCTGCCCAGGCGCTCTACGCCCAGGTCCAGAAACAGCGAATCGCGCTCGCGCAGGCGGAAGCCGGTGCGCAGGCCGGCCTCGAAATTGACGGTGGAGCCGGGCGTGTACAGCGGGCGTGCCAGGCGCACCTCGTGCGCTTGCACGCCGTAGTAGTAGTCCACATAGCTGGCATCCAGCCAGGTTGCGGCCAGACGCGGGGTGAAATCGAAACGCCCGGCAGAGAAGCGGCGCTGTGCCGACAGGGAAAATTTCTGTCCGCCGCTGTAGTCGGACGCATCGGTCTGCCAGTGTGCGGCGAAGTCGGCAATTTCCGTATGCCACTTGGCCGAAGCGCCGACCCAGACATTGTCCTTGCGTTCGTCCATGCCGGCCAGGAATGGCGAATCCGAATCCTCGTAGCCATCGCGCGACAGCTGCGCGGTCAGCGCGAAGGAGAACGCACCCGCGTCGGGAAATTTGAAACTGAGCCCAGGTCCGGTAAGGCTGATCCAGCGGCCTTCGTAAATCAGCAGGGGAATGCCGATGGTCTTGCTGTCGATATCGCGGTAGGCCTTCTGCAGCACGCCGCCACCCAGTCCTATGCCCCAGCGTGGCTTGCCGCCTTGCGCGTCTTCCGCTGCCAGCGCCGTGCCCTGGCCCAGCAAGGCCAGTCCCGCCGTTGCGATGGCGGCGAGTGTGCGGTGCCGGCTGTCGCCGGCGCTATGGACTTGCATCGGTATCGTCATCTCTAGTGTTCCCCTGCGGCGGTGCCGCGTTGTGTGTGGCGGCAGATTACTGCTGCCGCTTTAATTTTTTCTTGGGAAGATCAAGCGGCTTTCAAGCCGCATTCGCCGTGCAAACCGTCAGGCCGGCGTTGTCCTGTCTGTATCCGCCGCGGGAAAGACGATGCGGATGCAAAAGCCGCAGCCTTCCAGTCCGTCACAGGTTTCAATCGTGGCGTTGTGTACTTTTGCAATCGCGGCGACCAGGGACAGGCCGATGCCGCTGCCGCGGGCCTTGTTGCCCGCGACGCGGTGAAAGCGTTCGAAGATCGCCCCGCGCTGGTCCGGAGGTACGCCGGGGCCGTCGTCGGCCACTTCGACGAATACGCCATCGCCTTGCGGCGCCGTCCTGCGTCCGCAGCTGACGCGGATGCGGCCGCCATCGCGGCCGTAGCGAATGGCATTGTCGAGCAGGTTGCGCAGCAGGATGCCAATCTCGTCGACGTCGCAGTCGATCTGGCAGGGTGCGGTGAGCAGCGCAATCTTCAGGCCGCGACTGGCCGCGACCAGCTCGAACTCGCTCGCCACGTAGACGATCAGGTCGCTCAGTTCGGCGGGCTCGCGCTGGCTCGCATGCAGGCCAGCTTCCAGGCGGGCCAGGTCGAGCAACTGCTCCGACAGGCGGGTACTGCGCTCGGACACGTCGAGCAGTTTGCGCAGCGCGGCGTCCTTGTCGTCATTGTTGCGCGCGTGTAGCGCCACTTCCGCCTGCGCGTGCAAGGCCGACAGCGGCGTGCGCAGTTCGTGCGCGGCGTCGCCGATGAAGCGGCGCTCGGCCCGCACCGCGTGATCCAGGCTGGTCATCAAGGTATTGAAGGATTCCACCAGCGGACGTATCTCGCGCGGAATATCCACCGTGGGCAACGGCGTCAGATCGAACTTGCGCCGTTCACGCAGTGCTGCGGTGATCCGCCCCAGCGGACGCAGCGAACGGCTCACGGCACACCACATCAGTCCACCCAGCATCACCAGCAATGCGGTATTCAAGGCCAGCGCAATGATCGCCTTGCGGCCCAGTTCTTGGTCGATGGCGCTGTGCAGATAGCCCACCTGCACGTAGACCATGCCGTTGCGGTCGGATACCGAATACGCACGCCAGCTCTGGCCCTCGACCATGGTGGTCGCCAGCCCTTCCTGGAAATCGGGCCGCAGCGCCTGCGCCGGTGCGCCTGGGCTGTGGAAGGCCAGGCGCTGTCCCACCAGCCAGATCTGGATCGCCAGCGGTTCGGTGTGGCTGCTGGCTCCCGGCCGCAGCTGCAGCGTCGGCCTCGGCCTGCCGAGTGCTTCCGGTCCCGGCGAATCGAGTGTCGTGTCGCCGGGAATGGTGGTGAGTATCTGGTTGCCGATGGATTCCAGCTTGTCGTCCCAGATGCTGTTCTGGTTGTGCGACAGATAGCTCATCAGCAGGCATAGCGCGACGGTCCAGCACGCCGCGACGGCCATGCCCAGCGCGGCCATCATGCGCCACTGCAGTGATTTCACCGCTCGGCCTCGCCGATCATGTAGCCATGGCCGTGCACGGTGATGACGATGTCCTCGCCCAGCTTGCGCCGCAGCTGGTGGATGAATACCGCGATGGTGTTGCTCTCGATGCTGCTGTCGGCGCCGTAGACCGCGTCTTCCAGCGTGTCGCGCGTGATCACCTGGCCGGGTCTTTCCATCAGCGCCAGAAGGGTGCGGTATTCGTGCGCGCTCAGGGCTACGCGCTGGCCGGCCCGCGTCACCAGGCGCTTGGCCGGGTCCAGCTTGACGTCGCGGAAGCACAGCGCCGGCAATACCCGGCCCTGGCTGCGCCGGCTGACGGCACGCACGCGCGCCAGCAGTTCGTCGAACTGGAACGGCTTGACCACGTAGTCGTCGGCGCCCGAATCCAGGCCGCGTATGCGTTCGCTGAGCTGGCCGCGCGCGGTAAGGATGATCACCGGTGTGGCGTCGTAGCGCCGGCGCATGGCCTTGAGCACGCTCAGGCCGGATTCGCCGGGCAGGCCTATGTCCAGCAGCACGGCGGCATAGGCATGGTCGACCAGGGCGGCCTTGGCGGCAACCGCGTCGGCCACGTGGTCGATATTCCAGGAATGCTGGCGTACGCCGTCGCAGATGGCGTCGGCGAGCATGGGGTCATCTTCGACCAGCAGCAGGTTCACGGCGATACGGTTTCCTTGTCCGGCGCAGCGTAGCGGGGCGGCGATTAAGAAGTTCTTATGTGCATGACCGGCGCGCCCCGACCTTCGGCAATGCCGCGTCGTTGCCGGCCTGCCGCTGTCATGGCCGTGGCGCGCAGGGCCGATGCCGCGTTGCCTGACCTCTGCCATCGCGTTTCCATGACCTGCTACGTCATTGCCCGGATGCGTGCAGGCCGGCACTCTGCACGCAGCGGCCCAGCTGCCGCCTTCATCCTTCCGCATTCCGAGGTAGTCATGTCGACTCAGCAACACAAGGCCCAGACCTTCCGCTCGCTGCACCAGCCCGGCCGCCCGCTGGTACTTTTCAATATCTGGGACGTGGGCAGTGCCAAGGCTGTGGCGGCCGCCGGCGCGCCGGCGATTGCCACCGGCAGCTGGGCCGTTGCCGCGGCCAATGGATTCGCCGACGGCGAACAGATGCCGCTGTCGTTCGCCCTGGCCAACCTGTCGCGCATCGTCGCGGCCACCGCGCTGCCGGTCACCATCGATCTGGAAAGCGGCTACGGCGCGAGCGCCGCGGACGTCGGCGCCAGCATCGCGCAGGCGATTGCCGCGGGCGCGATCGGCTGCAATCTGGAAGACAGCTTTCCCGCCGACGGCAGCCTGCGTGGCATCGACGAACAGGTGCAGCGCTATGTGCAGGCCAGGGCGGCAGCCACGGCGGCATCGGTCGATCTGTTCATCAACGCGCGTACCGACGTGTTCTTCCAGCGTCCGCCCGAAGCGCACGATGCGGCCATGCTGGCGCAAGCCGTAGCGCGGGCGCAGGCCTATGCCGCGGCCGGGGCCGACGGCCTGTTCGTGCCTGGCCTGGCCGACGAGGCACTGATCGCGCAACTGGTCGATGCCTCGCCGCTGCCGGTCAATATCATGGTCGGTGCAACGACGCCGTCCCTGGAAAAACTGGCGGCACTGGGTGTGGCGCGCATCAGCCATGGGCCCGGGCCTTACCTGGCGGCGATGAAATCCCTGCAGCAGTCGGCGACGCAGGTGGGGGGCTGATCCGCGTCTGCCACGCCTGACAGTCCGGCCGCCGGTTTTACGCAAGCAAGCGTATCCCTCGCCGCGGAGCGCTTGCACATGTCCACATTTGACGAAATCCTCGCCACCCAGCCGCTGATCCTGTTCTCGCCGGCCGGCAGTCCGCTCAAGCTGTGCCTGTGCGTAGGCCCGGACAAGCAGAGCCTGGTGGTCGAGCCGTATCGCTACGGCGACACCTCGCAGTACTGGTTTGTCGACAGCCTGGACAGCAGTGGCAATATCGCGTTGTGGAGCGGCAACGGCAAGCGCGTACTCAACGTCGGCGGCGACGGCGCGCTGACGGTGCAAGCCAAGTCGCTGGACGGCGAGCTGAGCTACGACACCAACGAACGGCTGAACGTCGCCGAGGTCACTCCCGGCGATGGTGCGGCGAAAACCGCGCTGGGCTGGGCCATTGCCGGCGCGCTGATTCCGCTGGTGTTCGGTCTGAATGCGGCCGGCTCGCTGCCGCCGACCGTCACGCTGGGCGCGCCGTACGCGATCCGCCCCTGCTTCGATTTCGACCGCAATTTCAACATTCTTGGCGACGGCCCCTGGCAGGCCGGATGCGCCGTCGCCGCCTGGGACGGCTGGGGCGGCGGCAATCCGAACGAATTGTGGTGGTTTGGCCTGCCGTCGGAAACCGGCTCCTGACAGCAGCCTGTCGTCGGCAGCGGTGCGCAGGGCACGCCGCTGCCGGCAACGGTCAGGCCAACACCGTGGCAAGCGCTGTCTTGCGCATGAAAACGCGGCGGAAGCCGCGGGGAAAATCGTCCAGCTGGCCGAATGCTGCGTAGCCGTGCCGGCGATAGAAGGCTTCGGCCTGCCATTCGAAGGTATCCAGATAGGCCGCCTCCGCACCGAGTGCAACAGCGCGTGCCTCGGCCTGCCGCAGCAGCGCCGAACCCAGCCCGCTGCCGCGCAGGGCTGCGTCGACCCAGAGCACATCGATCGCCAGCCAGCCCAGATAGACCTCGCCGAGAAAGCCGCCTAGCAGTTCGTCCTGCGTGCCGCGTACCGCCAGGGCGACAGGCGCGAATTCGAACTCGCCGACGGCGCGGCGGTTGAAGGCGCGCAGCCGCGCGCACAGGGTTTCGCTTTCCTGCACGGTGGCAGGCTGGATGGTGTGAGTGTTCATGCTTTCCCGTGGCTGGTGTTTTGCAATGGTCCGGATTGTCGTGCGCATCACGGCACGCCGGCGGCGCACTTCGCGCTGTTCATCGCGTCCTGCGCAGTTGGCCGAAAGCGGCCGGCTGCACGGGTAGGGTGCGATGAGCGCAGCGAATTGCACCGTCGTGGTGTGCGGCACGCGGCTTTTTCTCAGGGCAGCGATACCGCATCGTAGGCTTCCATGCGCCATCCCTGTGCCGTTGCCTGCAGACGATGCGTCAGCCCCAGGCGGTCGAGAAACGCCTCGTCGTGCGATACCACGGCCAGCGCACCCGGATACTGCTGCAGCATCGCTTCCAGTGCCTGCAGCGAAGCCAGGTCGAGATGATTGCCGGGTTCGTCCAGCAACAGCCATTGCGCAGGCGGATCGGCATACAGCGCGCAGGCCAGCGCCGCCTTCAGGCGTTCGCCGCCGCTGAGCAAGCCGCTGGGCAGAAGAATGCGCTGCGCATCCAGGTCCAGCTGTGCCAGGTAGGTGCGCAATACATCCTCGCCCGCGCTGTGGTTTGCCGCCGTCAGTTGCTGCAGGGTGGACTGCTGCGGATCGAGGCCGGCCAGATGCTGGTCCAGGTAGGCCGGCCTGAGCCAGGCCTGGCGCGTTCCGCGCAGCGGCGGCAGCAGGCCGGCCAGTACTTTTAGCAGTGTGGATTTTCCGCAGCCGTTCGGTCCGCTCACGGCAATGCGCTGGCGGCCGCCCAGCAGCAGATCGATGCGGCGCAGCGCCGGGGCGACGAAGGGCAGATCCACCGCGTCGAGCTGGGCGACGCGCCGCTGCGCCGGTGTGGCGGCGCCCTGCGCATGCAAGGTGACGGATGCTGCTTTTTCCACCTGTTGCGCTGCCTCGCGCACGCGCTCGGACACGATTTCGCGCCGCTGCGCCTGCTGCAGGCGCAGTTTGCCGGCGCTGTCTTCGCTGCGGTCTTTGCGCAGGCCGAGCAGGATCTTCGCCTGGTTGGCCTCGCGCGCCTCGCGGTTGCCGTTGGCCTGGCGGCGTTCCTGCCGCTCGCGTTGCTCGCGCAGGGCGAGTTCTTCGCGGCGGCGCTCGGTCTTGCGCTGTTCCAGCTGCGCCACGGCCGCCGCGCGCTCCTCGGCCTTGCACTGGGCGTAGAACGCATAGCCGCCGCCGTAGCTGCGCAGGCCCGACGGCGACAGTTCCAGCGTGTGGCTCATGCCCTGCAGCAGCTGGCGGTCGTGGCTGATGACCAGCAGGCCGCGCGGCCAGCGCTGCAGCTGGGCCAGCAGGGCCAGCCGGTTCGGCCGGTCCAGATGGTTGCTGGGTTCGTCCAGAATGAGGAAATCGGCAGCGGACAGCTGCGCGCCGACCAGCGCGACACGCATGGCTTCGCCGCCGCTGAGCGTCTGCGCCGGCGTTTCGGCGCGCAGATGGGCCAGGCCGGCCAGCGCCAGTTCGCTGTGCAATTCCCGGCGCAGATTCCAGCGTTCGGCCAGCGTATCGAAATGCACCGGATCGGCACTGCCGGCCTCGATCTGTGCCAATGCGGCCAAGGGGGCGGCAACACCGGCCAGTGCCGCGACCGAGGCGTGTGCGGCCTGGTCGATCTGCTGCGGCAGGTAGTGCACGCTGCCGGAACGCAGGCAGCGTCCGGTTGTCAGTGGCAGCTGCCCGGCCAATACGCGGGCAAGCACGCTCTTGCCCACGCCATTGCGGCCGACCAGTGCGGTAGGGCGCTGGTCGAAGGCGTAGTCGAGCGCGGAAAAAAGTGTCCTGCCGTCCGGCAGCACAACGGTGGCGCTTTCCAGCGCCAATAGCGGATTCGTCATGCGATATACCCACGATGCCCAGGACTCCCCCGCACGCGGCGGGTGGTTGGAGACTGGCCGTCAGGACGACGGCGGCATCAGTGGCGCATTGGACGAATACCTCTGCCGCAGGGAAACCGGCGGCGATTATAGGGGCAGCGCCCATCAGGGCAAGCGGGCGCGGGTTTCCGGCCGTGCCTAGCGACCGCCGACTCGCCACGTAAGGCGCAGAGCTGACTGACAATGGCGCAGCTGGCCTGGCGGTTCTCCGCCTCGATACGCGGATTCCCGGCCAGTCGATCCACGCGTTTGAGGGCGGCTTTGAACGTCCCTGGGCGCCTTACCATCCCCCGGCCAATGCGCGAGAGCCGCAGCGGGTTGCCCTGCATGACCGACCCTGCCGCATCGATGAGGCAGCCTCGCCGAGAGGCGTGGATCGTCGGAAAATGCGTGTCGGAAAACCGTTGTAGGATCTGCGTAGCGTGCATGGCGGTTCTCTGCATTGGCTGGTCCCAAGACAGAGAAAAAACCCGCATGCCCACGCCGTTTTTGCAGAACAATAAATCGAATAGTTGATTCTTAAACTACTCGGCAGCAGGAAGCGGCCGCGCTCGATGTACTGCGACCGCGCATCGCCCGCCTCAACCGCCTGGTCCAGCGCGGCAACGACACCCTGGTGGCCATCGGCAGCGACCGGGATGCGGTCTCTCGCCTGGGCTACACACTGGTCGATACCTTCGGGCCCGAACTGGGACTGGAAGAACGGCGCCGCAACCTGTCCGCGCGCTTCGCGCGCAAGCGCAAGGCCGCAGAACCGGTGCCCGAAGGCGAGCCGACGGGGGAAGCCAAGAAGAAACCGT
>NZ_SNZH01000009.1:278217-278656 GCF_004363655.1 Tahibacter aquaticus | reverse complement strand
AATACCGCCACCGTTACCGCGCCAGGCAGCGTCACCGACACGAACCCGGCGAACAACTCGGCCACCGACAGCGACACGCTGGGCGCCAGCGCCGATCTGTCGATCACCAAGACCGATGGCGTCACCTCGGCGACGCCAGGCGGCAGCGTGACGTACACGATCACCGCATCGAACGCCGGGCCGAGCAACGCCACCGGTGCCACCGTCGCCGATACCTTCCCCGCCTCACAAACCTGCACCTGGACGTGTGTGGGCGCCGGCGGCGGCACCTGCACGGCCAGCGGCAGCGGCAACATCGCCGGCAGCGTGAACCTGCCGTCGGGCGGCAGCGTCACCTACACGGCGAGCTGCTCGATCTCCGCCTCCGCCACCGGTTCTCTGACCAACACCGCGACCGTCAGCGCGCCGGCCGGCGTCACCGATCCGACACCGGCCAACA
>NZ_SNZH01000009.1:791-278119 GCF_004363655.1 Tahibacter aquaticus | reverse complement strand
GCGAGCTGCTCGATCTCCGCCTCCGCCACCGGTTCTCTGACCAACACCGCGACCGTCAGCGCGCCGGCCGGCGTCACCGATCCGACACCGGCCAACAACAGCGCCACCGACGTCGATGCGCTCGGCGCCAGCGCCGACCTGTCGATCACCAAGACCGATGGCATCACCTCGGCGACGCCAGGCGGCAGCGTCACCTACACGATCACTGCATCGAATGCCGGGCCGAGCAACGCGACCGGCGCGACCGTGGCCGATACGTTCCCCGCCTCGCAAACCTGCACCTGGACGTGTGTGGGGGCTGGCGGTGGCACCTGCACAGCCAGCGGCAGCGGCAACATCGCCGGCAGCGTGAACCTGCCGTCGGGCGGCAGCGTCACCTACACCGCGAGCTGCTCGATCTCCGCCTCCGCCACCGGTTCTCTGACCAACACCGCGACCGTCAGCGCGCCGGCCGGCGTCACCGATCCGACACCGGCCAACAACAGCGCCACCGACGTCGATGCGCTCGGCGCCAGCGCCGACCTGTCGATCACCAAGACCGATGGCATCACCTCGGCGACGCCAGGCGGCAGCGTCACCTACACGATCACTGCATCGAATGCCGGGCCGAGCAACGCGACCGGCGCGACCGTGGCCGATACGTTCCCCGCCTCGCAAACCTGCACCTGGACCTGCGCCGGAGCTGGCGGCGGCACCTGCACAACCAGCGGCAGCGGCAACATCGCCGACAGCGTGAACCTGCCGTCGGGCGGCAGCGTCACCTACACGGCGAGCTGCTCGATCTCCGCCTCCGCCACCGGCACGCTGACGAACACCGCCACCGTTACCGCGCCAGGCAGCGTCACTGATCCCACGCCGGGCAACAACAGCGCGACCGACAGCGACACGCTGGGCGCCAGCGCCGACCTGTCGATCACCAAGACCGATGGCGTCACCTCGGCGACGCCAGGCGGCAGCGTGACGTACACGATCACGGCATCGAATGCCGGGCCGAGCAACGCCACCGGTGCCACCGTCGCCGATACCTTCCCCGCCTCGCAAACCTGCACCTGGACCTGCGCCGGAGCTGGCGGCGGCACCTGCACCGCCAGCGGCAGTGGCAACATCGCCGACAGCGTGAACCTGCCGTCAGGCGGCAGCGTCACCTACACCGCGAGCTGCTCGATCTCCGCCTCCGCCACCGGCACGCTGACCAATACCGCCACCGTTACCGCGCCAGGCAGCGTCACCGACACGAACCCGGCGAACAACTCGGCCACCGACAGCGACACGCTGGGCGCCAGCGCCGACCTGTCGATCACCAAGACCGATGGCGTCAGCGCGGTCGCCGCAGGCGGTAGCACCACCTACACCATCGTCGCCAGCAACGCCGGCCCGAGCGCTGCGCCGGGCGCCACCGTGACCGACACGTTCCCGGCCGGCCAGACCTGCACCTGGACCTGCGCCGGTGCCGGCGGCGGCACCTGCACCGCCAGCGGCAGCGGCAATCTCAGCGACACGGTGAATCTGCCCAGCGGTGGTAGCGTCACCTACACCGCGGCCTGCGCGATCTCGGGCGCCGCCACCGGCACCTTGACCAACACCGCCACGGTGACGGCGCCGGCGGGCACCACCGATCCGACCACGGGCAACAACAGCGCCAGCGATACGGACAGCGTCACCGTCACGCCGCCGAGCGGAGCCACGCTCAGCGGCACCAAATCGGTGAGCGGCAGCTTCCTGGCAGGCACGAACGTGACCTACGTGATCGTGCTGAGCAACAGCGGCGCGGGTGCCCAGGCCGACAACACCGGCGACGAGTTCGTCGATGCGCTGCCGGCGGGCCTCACCCTGGTCTCCGCGAACGCCACCGCGGGCACCGCCTCCAGCGCCGGCAACACGGTGCGCTGGAACGGCGCCATCCCGGCGACGGGCAGCGTGACCATCACCCTCGTCGCGTCGATCAACGCGAACGCGAGCGGCCAGATCACCAACCAGGGCACGATCAACTACGACAGCGACGGCAACGGCAGCAACGATGCCACCGCAGTCACGGACGATCCCACCCGCCCCGGCACCACCGACGGCACGGGCTTCGCCGTGGTGGTCGGCATCAGTCCGCCGGTGCCGGTCCCGACGCTCGATCGCCTGGCGATGTTGCTGATGCTGCTCGGCCTCGTCGGTCTCGCCTGGCGACGCTACGCGACGCGATGACGGGAAGCGCCTGCCGGCATGCCCTGCCGGCAGGCGTCACGTCGAGGGCCAGCGCACGGTTGCGCTGCTATGCGCAGCAACGCTGTGCGTTTCCGGCATGCCCGAATCACCGTTGTGCCACCCGCTATCCACGCGTGCACACACGGCGCAGGCGACAGCGTTCCGCGTTTCGTTCTCCGCTTCGTGAAGACGTCCTCGCCTCGCCGCTGCGCTTCGCTCTACAGTCGCGCGGTCGGCCCACAAGGGGCATTCGGGGTTATCCATGACGACAGCAACACAGGAACAAGCGGCCAGCGCGCCAGCGATGACGTCGGCCGAATGGCCGGCCGCACTCACGGCCTTGCTCGCCCCCGCGGCCGATGCCGATGGCCGCCTCACCGAGGCCGTCTCGCTCGCGGATATCGCGCGGTACATCGCCGACGGCGAGCCCGCCGGCCTGCCGGCGACCCTGGGCAAGCACCCTGCCCTGTCCAAGCTGCTGCTCGACAACAGCGCCACCACCTGGAAACGCGCGCTGGAGCCGGTCTATGCGCACGTCGCGTCCATCGACCCGGCGATGCTGGTGCGCTGGGGCGAGATCGTCGCCAACCTGCTGGAAAACCCGTACTACTGGGCGGGCGCGCTGCAAGTACCGCCGCGCGCGCGCTGGGCCGAAGCGCTGATACACCAGATGATCGGCTGGTCGCGCCTGTGGCCGGAGCGGCCGCTGTACCGGCGCGTGACCTCCACCGTATTCGAAAACGCGCTCGCCGCCGATGGCCTTCCGCCGTCCGCGCTCGTGGTCGCCGCGTTCGCGACGCCGCTGGAGCATCACCGACATACGGAAACCTGCGCCCTGTCGATCGGCGCACTGTGCGATCTCAGCGATGCCGTGCTGCGCTACGCCGATCTGATACTGCCGCACCTCACACCAGCCGACGCCGCCCAGCGCCTGCACGTGCTGGCACTGCTATCGCCGTTGAGCGCCGCTGCGCTGAAGCCCTTTGCTGCGCCGCTGGCCGAGCTGTCCTGCGCCACGAGCAAGCAGGTGAACAGCCTGGCCCAGGGCCTGGCCTGGAAGGTCATCGACGATGTCGTGCCCGTGCTGCGCGAGATCGCGCCCAAGGCCAAGCCCGACCAGCGCGTGCAGGCGCTGCGCTTTCTCGACGACATTGCGCGCCGGCGCAACGACGCGACGCTGCGCGACTTCGTGCGCGATACCGCACGCGCCGACAAAGCCACCTCGGTGCAAGCGCTGATCACGGAGTGGGAAGCCCGCGAAGACGCCGCGCAAGGCCCCGTCAACGCCTATACCGTTCCCGTGATCGCCTGGAGCGTGCCCGACGACGCCGCGCTTACAGCGCTGCTGGAGCCGTTCTGGCACGAAGTCGACGCGGCCATCGAAACAGCCAATGCGCGCGTCGCCCAGGACAACCACCGCGCGCCACCCATCACCACGCAGACGCGCCAGCAGCTGCGCGACTATCTCGTGGCGGCCGAGCCCACGCCGGCGACACCCCTCACCCTGCACCACATTGCCGAAAAGGCCGTCTACGCCGCGCTGGAACAGATCCCACAACGCGACGGCGCATCGCTGGTGCTGCTGCTCAAGCTGTATCGCTACTTCGGACTGCTGGTGAATCACTCCGGATGGCTCAACCACCACGGCATCGACGCGGTGGAGAAGCTGCGCCGCCGCACCGGCCAGCCCGCGATGCTCGGCTACGCCATCGCGCTGTCTGAACTCGGCGTGCCCACGGACAAGCTGCTCTACGCGTTCGGCCACGTGCGCGAGCGCCTGCGCCCCGGCGAACGCAGTGCCGAAGACCGCTGGCCGTTCTTTGCGCACTATCTGAACGCCGTGGTGCACGCGCTGAAAGGGAACGTGCAGAACTACCCCACTGCCGACCACAGCGCGCGCTTCCGCGCCATTGGCCTGCTGCCGCAGGTGCCGCCGGAACTGGTGGCCTGGCTGCTGGAAGTGGCACTGACCGGCCCCAAGGCGCAGCGCGGCCCAGCCCGGGCCGTGCTGGCACGCCTGCCCCAGCGCGACGGCCATGTCATCGCCGCGCTGTCCGACGGCAAGGCCGATGTCCGCGCCGCTGCCGCTGCGTGGATACGCGACCTGGCCCTGGAAGCCGCCGTGCCCGCGCTGGAAAAAGCCGCCAAGGCGGAAAAACAGGAAGCCGCCAAAGGCGCGCTGCTGGAAACGCTGATCGCCCTGGGCCGCAGCACCGCGCCCTTCGTCGATCGCAAGGCCCTGGCCAAAGAGGCGGAAAAAGCCTGGGCCAAAGGCGCCGGCAAGGATCTGGAGTGGTTCCACTGGGAGGCCTTGCCCACCGTCACCTGGGCGGACACCGCCGAAGCGGTCGACCCCGTGCTCATTCGCGGCATGGTCATCCAGGCCGCCAAGCAGAAGACGCCGGAACCGCATGCGCTGCTGCGCCAGTACTGCGCGATGTTCGAAGCGCGCAGCCGCGAAGTCCTCGGCCAGCACCTGCTCGACGCCTGGATAACCGAAGACACCCGGCCCATCGACAAGGCACTGGCCACGCGCGCGGCCCAGGAAAGCGCCCGCAACACGCACCAGTTCATGGCGCAGTATCCCCAGTATTTCACCGGCAACCCGCAGCTCAACTACACCATTGAACAGTTATACGAAGCGCTGCTGCCGAAATACCTCAAGCAGCCCTCCGGCAGCGCCATCGCCAGCAAAGGCATCCTCGCCCTGGCCGCCGCCTGCGCCAGCGGTGGCGCCGTACCCGTGGTGGCGCGCTATCTCAAGGACTACTACGGCACGCGCGCGGCCCACTGCAAGGCACTGATCGCCATGCTGGCCTGGATTCCGCACCCGACCGCCGTACAACTGCTGCTCGCCGTCGGCAACCGCTTCCGCACCAAGGGCATCCAGGAAGAAGCCGCGCTGCAGGTCGACGCCCTCGCCGAACGCCGCGGCTGGACCGTGGCCGAACTGGCCGACCGCACCATCCCCGCCGCCGGCTTCGACGAAACCGGCAGCATGACCCTGAGCTACGGCGAGCGCGCCTTCACCGGGCGATTGATGCCCGACCTGACCCTCCAGCTCCAGGACGAAACCGGCAAGACCCTCGCCGCCCTGCCCGACCCGCGCAAGGACGACGACGAAGCCCTGGCCAAGGAATCCAAGAAGAGCTGGACCGACGCCAAGAAAACCCTGAAGACCACACTCACGCAGCAGACCGACCGCTTCTACGAGGCGCTGTGCACCCAGCGCGAATGGCCGTTCGAAGACTGGAACCGTTACCTGCTGCAGCACCCCATCGCCCGCCACCTGGTCGAATCCCTGGTCTGGGCCGTGGTCGACGGCAGCGAGGTCAAAGCCACCTTCCGGCCGCTGGGCGACGGCTCCCTCACCGACGTCGACGACAACCCCGTCACGGTGGCCGACACCGCGAAAATCCGCATCGCCCACGCCTTCATCCTGCCCGCCGAACTGGCCGCCCGCTGGCAGCAACACCTCAGCGACTACAAGGTCATGCCGCTATTCCCCCTGTTCGGCCGCGGCGTCTACCGCCTGCCGGCCGAGCTGCACCAGGCCCAGGAACTGAAAGAGTTTGAAGGTTACGTATTACCCAATTTCACCTTGCGCAGCCGCGCACAAAAACTCGGCTACGCCCGCGCCAACCACGGCGAAAGCTGGTTCACCGACTACACCAAGACCTGGCGCGGCCTGGGCATCACCGCCACGATCGAATTCAGCGGCAGCAGCTTTCCGGAGGAGAACAAGCCAGTGGCGCTGCTCAGCCTGAAATTCCTGCGTGCCGACGGGGACTACCAGGAAAGCCTCACCCTGGGCGAGGTGCCCGGGCTGTTGCTGTCGGAGTGTTACCAGGATTTGCGGCAACTGGCGGCGGAGGGCAAGGGGTTTGATCCGCAGTGGGCGAAGACGTGTGGGGTGTGAGGTGAAATAGGGGGGCACGCGACCAGCCACGGCGCTGAGAGTCCGCCTGCAAGGAATCGCCCTCTCCGGAAAGGGTTTTTGTCGTTCCGGAAGGGCTTTTTGCATGATCGATCGGGGGACTGCGTGGGCCGGCGTATGGTCCCCGGGGGCGCGGGCGCAGGCCGGTGGTTTCGCCGTAGCGGTAGCGCGTGGACGGACGGCTGGTACTCGACGGCGCACCTCGTGCACCCGGTCGGCTACCTTGCGTGAAAGGTTCGAAGCCTTGCGCGCGAGGTCGAAAGCGCGGAGTGCGAGGTCGTTTTTCGCTCGTTTTGGGGGCCAAGCCGCTAGGACAGGTCGAAAAGACGTGGCAGCGGCGGTTGGGGGCCAAAATTCCGGAAAACTCGGGCTTGGGGCAAGGGTTTGAACCTTGCGGTTAAGGTTCCAACGGCGGAGTGCAAGGTGGAAAGCGCGGAGCGTGAGGTCGGCAAGCTTGCGCGCAAGGTTCAAACGGCGAGGCTTCGGACTTTCGACCTAGCGGTAAGGGGTCTGAAGCTTGCGGACACGGTTCGGCACCTCGCGTTCAGGGGTTTTGACCTTGCGGAACGGGACGGCGACCTCGCGTGCAAGGGTATTGACCTTGCAGATCTGGACGAGGGGCTCGCGGTTTCAGTCGGCAGTTTCGAGCGCGCGACGTGGCGCACGGCCGGTCAGATCTCGGTTTCGGGCAGCGGCTTGGGGCTACGCGATGCACGGCGTTGCCCCCTCACCCTACCCTCTCCCCCGACAGCAGTCGGGGGAGAGGGAGTCGCGTTGTAGCCACCGTGTCGCGTGGTTATAGATTCTTCAGTGGCCAATACGGCCGCGTGCTTGACGGTGCGGTTGACAGTGCCCTCCCCGATTCCGAACTGCTTGGTTAGGACTACTCCTAGCCATCAGAAGATTGGGCACGATGGCGTCATCTCCTCGAAGTTGTTTCTGAAAACAACATCGGCGGTATTGAGCACCGTGACTCTCAGCGGTGAACTCGTACTCGTTCCATTGTTTTGATCGCCGTTGTAGCGTGCGGTCAGGTCGAAGGTGTCCTGGCTATTCGACCCGATCGTCGCAAGTGTGCTGACCGTGCAACTGGCGCTGCCGGCAGTCAGCGCCACCCTGTCGCAGAGAACGTCTGGAGCACGCTCGAACGTCACGGTACCGGTGGGGCTTGAACCGCTGACGGTCGCGGTGAGCGTGAACGGCTCGTTGTTGATGAACGTCGTTTGGCAGTTCGTGGACACGGCCGTCGCGCTGGATACCGGATTGACGACCTGCGACACCGGCGGCGATGTCGACCCCGCATTGACCGCATCGCCGCTATAGGTCGCGCTGACGCTGTGCGTTCCCGTCGTGAGTGAACTCGTCAGGCACAGCGCGGTCGGGCTGTTGCTCGTTCCACCGCTGAAGGCGACCGCGCTGCAACCGGCGATGACGTTCGTTCCGTCGTTGAACGCAACCGTTCCGGTCGGCGCGTTGCCGCTGACAACGGCTGTGAACGTCACGCCTTGACCGAACGCACTGGGATTGGCACTGCTCGTGGCAGCGGAGGTCGTGGCGATTTGCGTGACGGTCAGGCTCGCGCTGCCGCTGTTGCCGGTGAAGTTCGCATCGCCGGCATAGGTGGCCGTCAGCGTCTTGCCGCCGGCAGTCGTCGGCGTGAGTTGGCAGGTGCCGGCGCCGTTGCCGTCGAGCGTCGGGATCGTGCACGTGTCGCCGGTGCCGTCGCTGATGTTGACGCTGCCGGTTGGCACTCCGGCCGCCGGAGCCGCCGCGGTCACCGACACAGTGATCGGGTAGGCGCTGCCCACGCTGACCGCTCCACTCGGCGGCGAGATCGTGACCGTGGTACCGCCTTTGTTCACCACGTGCATTTGCGCCGCACTGGTGCTGGGCGCGAAGATACCGCCGGCCGGGGCCCCGTAGACCGCGGTCAGCGCGTAGGTGCCGGTGGCGAACCAGGCGATCGTGCACGTCGCGGTTCCGCCCGAAAACGTAACCGGTCCGCAGGTATTGGGCGGTATCGCATCGTCGCTGACGCTGATCGTCCCGCTAACAGGCGTGCCGCCGGCCATGCTGACCGTTACGGCGATCGCATAGGGCTGCCCTGCCACCGAAGGCGCCGTGGACGTGATGGTCGTGGTAGTGGCCCGGGTCACCCAGACCGTGCTGCTTGGGGACGACCACGGCCCGGTGCCTGCGGCCGTGTTCGCAGCGACAGTAAACGTATACGCGCCCCAACCGATCGGATTGAAGACGATGCTCGTGCACGGCGCGGTGCACGATGCTGTCGCCCCTCCCGGCGTTGCCCTCGCGGTGTAGCTCGTGATGGGGGTGCCACCGTTGTAGAAAACCGGCGTGAAATTCACGGTCGCCTGCTCGATGGCTGCGCTCGCGGTCGGTGTGGCCGGTTTGCCGGGCATCACCGCCAGTGTGCTGTAGCTCGCAGCGCTGGGGACGCCATTCACCCACGCGCGCACCAGCACGGGGCCCGCGGGGAAGCCGGCGAACGCCGTCGCACTACCGGTGAAACTCGTATTCGAATAGTTCACCGTCGGGTCGTTGGCGATGAATATCCTCTGCTGGTTGTCGAGGCGCTCCACTTGAAATACCGGCACATTGGATGCCGAATTGTTCACCTCACTACTACTGCCCTCCAGGCTCGGCCGAAAGCCGCTGCCAGTCACCGCGAGCGCACTGGTCTGAAGTACAAAGGCGTTGCTGGTCGTGATCGTCGGCTGGCGCGCTGGGTCGGGACTCAAGCCGGGATTGGCGAGTTCCGCCGAGCTGAAGCCCGTACCCGCCGCAATGAGCACCCGACCGGAGGGCAGCAGGCTCGCCGTGTGTCGGCCGCGCACCGTGGCTATCGGGTTGATCGTGGACCACGAATTGCTGATCGGATCGAACAGCTCGACCGAGCTGAGATATCCAAGGATGTTCACGCCACCGACAACGAGCACCTGGGACGATGGCAGCAAGGTCGCGGTATGCGCGTAACGCCCTGTTGCGAGCGGGCTGGCTGCCGACCAGATGTTGGTGACCGGATTGTAGATCTCGACCGAAGCCGCCACTCCGCTACTGAGCTGGCCACCGGTCACGAGCACTTTCCCCGAAGGCAGCAGCGTTTGCGTATGCGAATAGCGTGCGCTGATGAGCGAACCTGCCGCGGACCACGTATTGCTCGGCGGGTCGTAGAGCTCGCTGGTACCCAAGGCACCGCCGCTTTGACCACCGGCCACGAGCACCTTGCCCGAGGCCAGCAGCGTCGCCTTGTGCAGGTTGCGCGCGGCGGCAAGCGATCCGGCCGCAGACCAGGTGTTGGTCGCCGGATCGTACAGTTCGGCCGTGGCTATCGTCGTGGCGGTATTGATTCCGCCAGCCACGAGCACCTTGCCCGAGGGCAACAAGGTTGCCGTGTGCGAATCGCGCGCTGTTGTCATCGAGGCGCCTGCCGACCACGTATCGGTGGCCGGATCGTAAATCGTCGACGAAGCGAGCGTGGCTCCGTCGATGTCGCGACCGCCGGCAACGAGCACCTTGCCTGACGGCAGTAGCGTTGCAGTGTGCGAGTAGCGCGCGATGGCGAGCGCGCTGGCCGCGGACCAGGTGTTACCGGCCGGATCGTAGAGTTCCGTGGAGACAAGTCCCGAATTGCCGAGTTGGCGACCGCCAGTGATGAGCACCTTTCCCGACGGCAGCAGCGTCGCGGTGTGCAGGTCCCGTTCGGTGGTTGTCAACGACCCTGCCGCTGACCAGGTAACGCTGGCCGGGTAGAACACCTCGCTGCTGCCGACCGCGCTGCTGCCGTTCAGTCCACCGGCTTGCAGCACCGCGCCGGAAGGCAGCAAGGTCGCGGTGCTGTAGGCGCGTGCCGTTGCGAGGAAATTGGACGCCGGCGACCACGCATTGCTGGCGGGATCGTACGTTTCTGCCGACAGCAGCGCGCTGCCTCCGCTCACGCCCGCCGCAACGAGCACCTGACCCGAAGGCAACAGGGTTGCCGTATGCACGTAGCGTCCGGCCGCCAGCGAGCCCGCTGCCGACCAGGTATTGGTCGTCGGATCGTAGAGCTCCGCCGCGGCAATGCCGGCGAGGGTACCGGGGCTGCCGCCCACGACAAGCACTTTGCCGGAAGGCAGCACGCTCGCGGAATGCAGACTGCGGGCTGTCGCGAGTGTGGAAGCGGACGACCAGATGTTGGTGGCCGGATCGTAGATCTCCACCGAAGCCAGAGACCCGGTGCTGCTGGCTCCACCCGCAACCAGCACCTTGCCCGACAGCAACAGGGTCGCCGTATGCTGGTAGCGTCCGGTCGCGAGCGAGCCGGCCGCGGACCACGCGTTGCTGGCGGGGTCGTAGAGTTCGGCCGACGCGACGAAATTGCTCGCGTTGTCCCTCCCGCCGACGACGAGCACCTTGCCCGAGGGCAGTACCGTTGCCGTGTGGTACCTGCGCGCCTTTGCGAGCGAGCCGCCGGCGGTCCACGTGTTGCTGGCCGGATCGTAAACCTCCGCCGCGGCGACAAAGCCGGTACTGTTTTCGCCACCGGCGACGAGGACCTTGCCGGACAGCAGCAGCGACGCGCTGTGCAGATTGCGTGCACTCGCGAGCGGGCTGGCAGCGGCCCAGGTGTTGCCGGCCGGATCGTAGAGCTCGACCGAAGCCAGAGGAACGGCGTTGTAACCGCCAGCAGCGAGCACCTTGCCTGAAGCCAACAAGGTTGCCGAGTGGAAGTAGCGGGCGGTTGCTAACGAGCCGGCCATCGTCCAGACGCCCGGACCGTAGAGTTCGACCGATGTGAGTGCTCCGCCCGTGCCTTGACCGGCAACGAGGAGCACCCGGCTCGAGGCGGGCAGCAACGTGGCGGTCTGGTACTTGCGAGCGTTTGCGAGCGAGCCTGCCGAGGACCAGGTGTTGCTCGTCGGGTCGTACAGCTCGGCGGAACCCAGGGTGCCGGCGGTACCTGTCCCGCCGACAACGAACACCTTGCCGGTCGGCAGCAAGGTGGCGGTGTGGTAGTAGCGCCCGGTCGCCAGTGGGCCGGCAGCGGACCAGGTGTTGGTGGTCGGATCGTAGAGTTCGGCGGAGGCCAGGGAACCGGAATTACTGTTTCCACCCGCAACCAGCACCTTTCCCGACGGCAGAAGGATCGCCGTATGACGATAGCGTGCGGCGGCGAGCGGGCTCGTCACCGACCACGTATTCGTGGCCGGGTCGTAAATCTCGGCGGAAGCGAGCGCACTGCCGGTCGAGCCTTGTCCGCCGGTGACGAGCACCTTGCCGGATGCCAGCAAGATCGCGGCGTGGTTGGTGCGCGCGGTCGTGAGAGTACCGCCCGCCGCCCAACCGACGGCGACCGGATCGTAGACCGCCCCTTGAGGAAGAACCCCATCGGTTCCGTTGAAGCCACCCACCACGAGCACCTTTCCGGATTGCAGCGAGGTCGCGGTATGGCTTTCGCGTGCCCGGGAAAGTGCCGGAGTTCCCGACCAGGTATTGGTCGTCGGATCGAAGAGTTCGCTCGAGGTTGTGATGGCGCTGCCCGAGATGCCGCCCGTCACCAGCACCTTGCCCGACGGCAGCAAGGTCGCGGTATGGCGTTCGCGTTTCGTCGTGAGCGAACCGACCGGCGTCCAGGTATTCGCCGTCGGATCGTAGAGTTCGCAGGAGGAAAGATTGTCGCTACCGCTGTTACCGCCCGCGACGAGCACCTTGCCCGACGACAAGGTGGTCGCGGAATGCAGGTAACGGGACTGTGCGAGCGAGCCACCGGCCACGAACCCCGTCGCATGAACCAGCGGAGATGCCGCGAGCGCGATCAAGCCGATGCCGCAGATGTGCGTACGCGATGTTCTCGCGGTTGTCGAACCCGAGCGGTGATGGCGCACGTCCATCTCGGCGAACGGCCTCGACAAAATGCGGACCACGCAGCGCATGCTGTCGTTTGCGGCCCGAAGAATGGCCGCCCAGGTGACGAAACGCACCAGATCACCACGCGTGCAGATGCTGAGCTTCAAGGAAATTTCTCCAGTAACGAAGAGTCGGCAGCGAACGTCCGCGAACATCAATGGGAGCAAGCGGACTTTCCCGACGGCTCACACTGGAACATGCTGGCTGGACATGCTGGGGCCGCCGGCAGTCGCTAGCGCAGAGGGGCGTCCCCGGCTATCAGTCTTGTCGTCGTTGCTGTCGGGATGTTGCTGCGCGCCACTAGTTGACCAGGGAAACGCGTTTCTGCGCGAGGGCACGGACCAGGTCGGCCGGTGCCCGATTCATAGAGAACAGTGCCGCTCACAGTGCTGAATGTGACCAATCTTCAGTGCGCCGAGATGCTCAGCTTCGAGCGCGCGGCAACAGGCAACGGCAATCGGATCTCCCCGAGGGTGATGTCAAAGGCGCCGGCAATGTCTTTGTAGGTTCTCATGAAGTATCCCCAGTCCTCGCTATTTCGGCGGTTCTCGAACCAGGAATCCGGCGCTGCCAGAATCAATGCGCGCCTGATATCGCCGCCATTCTTGCGTTGGAGTGTCGTTGCGAGCAGGTGGAGAAAGTAGCGTATGACTTGGGAGTCGGCTCTGCCGTAGCCCAGCACATGCGTGTATTTGACTTCGATGATGGTCCGGTTTTCGCCCGACGACGTGGAGCGGATAACCACATCCGGTGTCATATTCCCGGTGATGTCGATCAGCACGTTCTTGTGCTGATTCCAGTTGCTGGTGTCCGCGAGCAGTTCGAAATCCTTGTCGCCAATCAGATCGGCGAGGTTCCTTGCGTCGCTTGTGCTGTTGTCGATTCGTACTTGCTCCAGAGCATGGGGATCTCTTGGCAGTATTCGTTTGCAAAGTTCCGACTCAAGCTGCTTTTCGTCCTCGCATTTCTGCTCGGTCATGGTGAAGCCTCCGCTGGCTGCTGATCGTAATCCTGCCGTCGTGCCAAACCGTTGGCTGGGAAGAGGCGCAGCGCAATCCCAGCTCTCCCTCGCGTTCCCGCACGCCCTGGAATCGGTGCGATAGGAACTGCCAATACTTTGCGCTAAAAGATATTGGTATAGCAGACCCATCCACCGGACGACCGATCGGCGCTAGTGCTGCCAGGGTGCTGCACGGCGGCCGTTTGGCATCGCGCTCCCCCTGAACGGAGTCCCGCCCATGAGCGACACCACCGAGACGAACGAGGCTACTTCCGCGCGCGCCGAAGGCGACGCATCCACTACTGAGAATCCGCGGCCGGTCACGTATCCGCGTGACCGGCGCAAGTACACGCGCTTCCTCGATCCGCTGTACACGGGGCCTGGTCTGCAGTTGTTCGAAGGGCCGGAGCACGAGGCGTTTGGTGATGGACTGTGGTTCGTCGACGGGGACGGCAAGCAGTTCCAGCAGTCGGCGCCGAGCACCAACTATTTCCTCAGCCAGGGCGGGCAGTCTTTCAGTTTCGGGCAGATCCTCGCACTGGCCGGCGATTTCTACGGCATACCCAGCCAACCCATCTCCGACGCCCCCGACCCGGCCTCGCAGCAGCAGGCGTTTCTCAACGCGTTCAACACACTGTGGACGGAGCCGCTGGTCATCCTGTTCAACGCCAACGTGTCGCCGGCACAGAAGATCCTGTCGTTGATGCAGCAGCAGTCGGCTGACGCGACCAATGCGCAGGCGGCCATCCTGGCCAACGACCCGACCGCGACCGACTCCTGGTCGCAGGCCTATTCGCAGATCAACGACGACGATCAGTACGACATCGCCTACAACAACGCCACGGGCGGGAATCCGGATATCCACCCGTGGTGGTGGTCGCAAGGACGCTACCTCAAGCTCGCCGCCACCAACTGGGACCATTTCGGGGCCAATGCGCTCGCCGCCTACAAGGCCGGCCATACCGCGGCGCTGCAGGCGGCGGGCCAGGGCAAGTGGTCGCAGGCGTACGCGATGGAGGCCTTCGCCTGCCACTTCCTCACCGACCTGTTCTCATCGGGCCACCTGCGCACACCGCGCAAGTCGCTGCACACGGGCAACTCGTTTTCCGATCTGTGTTCGCGGCTGATGCACGACGAAGACTGCTACAACGGGCTGGTCGTGCAGAACAACCGTGGCGACTCCTGGACCGCCTACGGCGACAAGCGCCTCAATGATCTGGCCAACAGCCAAAGCTTCTCCATCGCGCGCAACGCGGTCCAGGCTTCGCTGCAGGACGTCTGCAACGCGGTGACGTCGGGCGATGGCAGTCCGGTGTTCAGCGCGCTGGACTTTATTCCGAATCTGGATTCGGCGTCGGACCGCAACAGCCCCTACAACTGGTCGCCGCTGTTCGTCGTCGACAACGGCACGGTCAAGTTTCGCGAGGTATGGAACGACCTGACCTGCCGCTACTGGACCAGCAACTTCTACTATGCGTCGGTCTACGACGTGGTGCCCAATGGCGGCGTGCACAGCATGGCCGGCGCACCGCCGCGGCAGGGGGCGGGGCCTGCCCACGCGCTGAGGTGGCAGAACAACCGCATCATCGGCAGTAGCGAGGACGACCTGGCGCCGGCCGCGGCCGTCGTCACCCTGAGCACGACGATCGGCAACACCCAGCCCACCGACGAGTTGAGCCCCAGCCAGCAGGAAACCGCGCTGAATGCGGCGCTGCAGAACATCCTCTGCGTGGTTTTCCGCAAGACGAGTACCGACAACTCCAACCACCATCTGCATTTCCTTGCGATCCCGATGACGGACGCACCGGCCTTCAAGATCTATACGCCGACGGAGATCGCCGTCGGCGGCCAGTCGCACCTGACCAGCGACGGTGGCGATCCCGCTGTCGTGGCGCGGCCGGGGTCGCTGCTGATGATCTATCCCGACAGCAACGGCGTGCTGCTGCAGGCGACATGGTCGGCGAACCAGCAGACCTGGTCGTCGCCGGGAACCGGCTCGCAGCAGGCGGCGTTGTCGAGCACCGACAGCGCCAACTACAAACTGCTCGCACCGGCCTCGGGCAGCAGCGCGGGGCCGCGCGCGGCGCTGTGCAACGTCAACAGCCAGGGGCTGTTCATGGTGTTTCCGTCACGCGTGTCGCAGAACGGCGCCAACCTTGTGTTCTGCAGCTGGAACCCGGCCAAGAACCTGTTCAACACGCCGATTCCGGTCTTCTTCACCGGCATGAGCGGTTCGCTCACGGCCGCGAGATCGAGCATGAGCGTGGGCATGACCGAGTACGGCGGTTCGCTGGTGATGGCCTTCGTCAACGCCAACGGCAACAACAGCATCTGCGTGCTGCAGATCGACGGCGGCGAGGCCTGGTCGATGCTATCGCCCATCGCCGAGGACCCGTTCGGGCAGATCATCACCACCCATTCGGTGGTCAGTCTCGCCACCTACGGCGGCATGCTGCTGCTGCTCGTCAACGACGACAACGGCAACATCATCACCTACGCCTGGCGTCCGCAATCGC
Source organism: Tahibacter aquaticus (assembly GCF_004363655.1). Taxonomy (GTDB): domain Bacteria; phylum Pseudomonadota; class Gammaproteobacteria; order Xanthomonadales; family Rhodanobacteraceae; genus Tahibacter; species Tahibacter aquaticus. The sequence continues at coordinate 262,566 of NZ_SNZH01000009.1, read as the reverse complement.
AGTGCTGGACGTACTACCAGATCCAGGGCACTACCAACGGCGGCAAGACCATCACCGCGCTGCAGACCCGCTACCCCCTCAGCCCGGTCACCTACGAAGGCGCCCCGTACATCGTCTTCACCGACAAGGCCAACGGCGCACCGAGCATCATGACTACGGCGACAAGCGTGATATCGGGGCCTGCGGAGACGTAAGCGAATTGACTTGAGCTGTCCGAAGCAAGCCGTAGGAAATTCAACCGCAAGTTCCGGCGTCGGATAGTTCCAGCTGGCCACACCGTGCTCCCTCTCGCCCGACAGCTGTCGGGGGTCACGACGTCGTTGCGAGACAGGACACCCGGCTGCAGTGCTCCGATCGTTTGCGTCACTCGAACGGCGACGCAAAGATGGTGTCGCCGACAGCCAGCGGGTAGGCAATGACGCCGCGCGGGCTGGCGGAAAAATAGATGCGGTCTTCGGCCAGCAACTGCTGCATGCTGCCCACCGGCGCAATCCAGCTGTCCAGCGCCGCGCCGTCAGATGGCGCGAGCTCGGCGTTGCCATGGCGCGGCTTGCCGCCGACCTGGGTGAAATAGCCGCTGACGAACAGGCGCCCGTTTGCCGTCGTACCGACGCCATACACACTGTTATCCGGCGAGGGATCCCATTCGCGCACCTGTACCGGCGTCGTCGACGACACGCGCGCCAGATGACGGCGCGGCACACCATTGACGCTGTCGAAATAGCCGCCGATGAACAGGTCGCCGTCGGCGGCCGGGGCGATCGACAGCGCCACGTAGGATTCCATCGCCACGTTCCAGTCCGCATCCAGCGCGCCCGTGAGCAGCGAGAGCCGGCGCGGCGAGAAATCGCCGTCCGACTGGATGCTGATGTAGAGGTCATTGCCCACGCGCTGCAGCCCGCTGCTGGTCGTCGGCAACAGGCTCGTGCCCCAGCTCCCATCCATGGCGCCGTCTGGCAGCAGGCGGCGCACCGGCCGTTCCACGCGGTATCCCGTCAGGTGCACGCGGGAGATGCTGTCGACATACAGGCCGAACACGGTAGACGTATCGGTGTCCGCAACGTAGTCCGTCACGGTGGCGCCGGTGGTGCCGTCGAGCTTGCGCAGACCGTTGCTGACGTCCACGCCGTTGACGCTTTCCAGGTAGCCGCCGACATAGATGCCGCCATCTGGACCGACAGCCAGTGCATAGGTCCAGCCATCGACGCGAGGCGCCCAGGCCATGTCCATCGAGCCGTCGGGTTGTAGACGCAGCAGGTTGCTGCGGTCCACGCCGCCGGCACGGTCGAACTTGCCAGCAACGATGAGCGCTCCGTCGGGCTGACGCGCGAGCAGAGTGGCGCCGCCGCGGCTCTCGACCAGGGCCAATGCCGCGGGCTGTGCAGCGGCCGTGCCGAGCAGCGCGAGCCCCATCGTCGGCGTGTCGCCCAGGCGGGCAAAATCGCCGGCAGCCGCCACGTTACCGTCAGCACGCGCAGCGAGGCTGTGCATGGACTTGCGATTGCCCTCGATGGGCCAGCTGGCCAGCACCTGCCCTGTCGAACCCGACATCCGGCACACACCGCGGTATCCGCCCACGTAGACATCGCCGCCGCTTGCCCGCGCGAAGGTCTCGGCGCCCGGATACGGGGCGAACTGCGGCCAGCCGCTGGCGCTCTGTCCCGTTGCCTTCGACAGCTTGTCCACGCGGCCGTCCGCATACGCCAGAAAGACGAAACCGCTCGAAGGCTCTGCCGCGCCGCCGATCAAGCGGCTTCCGGGGTGGCCCCGCGACTGCCAGTTCGTATCCAGCGCTCCCGTGGCAATGAGCACACGGTTCAGTCGGTAATCCGTCTGTTGAATCAGGCCGCCGCTGCCGTCATAGACCAGGCTTCCATAGGAATAGCTCTGTCCCAACCAGTCCGGATCGTAGTTGCCCGTGTCCGCCCGGATGCGGCGCAGGCCCTCGGGCGAAACGAAGTAGACCCAGCCCGCGTCGTCCAAGGTGACATCGACGGGCACACACCCCCCGGCATTCTCATACCAGGACGGCACGGCAGCCGGGTTCGGGCCAGCCGTCAACTTGACGCCGCAACCCAGCTGCCACTGGCCGTTGAAGTGGCTGATATTGCCGTGCACCAGCACGCCACCGTCCGGCAGCGAATAGATCCGCCGCGAAACCTGCATGTCTCCCCAGCGCACCGGCGGGTTCCACTGCGGGTCAAGCGAACCGTTAGGCAACAGCCGTGCAACCCCATTGCGCGGCACCCCATTGACCGACGTGAACGTGCCGACCAGCAACAACGCGCCATCAGGCTGGTACGCGATCGAACTGATATCGCCCGCCACGGTCAGCGGCAGATTCGGCGTGGGCAAGGGTGCGGGCACCTGAGCCTGCGCCGCGGCAGCCAGTGCGCCGACGGCAAGCAGGCACGACAGCGCGCGCCGCAGGATGGGATGCAACTGGAACATGGAAAACCCCCGGAGAATTGCGCCGATTCTAGCAGCCGGCCATCGCGTCGACGGCCGCACCTATGCACTGACCGTTGGTCCGGATGGCGGCACTTAGGTCGGCGCGCGTCGACGGCGAGGACGTGTAGGGTGAGAGGAAATATTCGGACCTTACATCGTATTGTCAAACAGTCCGTGGCCGCAGACGTTAAAAGCAAAGCCGCCAGCTGCGAGATATCCAGACGGTTTAACTACGAAAACGCATACGATGTCGACACGAAAGTCGGAGCCTCAAATGGACAAAAATTTCATCGAACAAATCGTTCGTCAACAGCGCGAGTTTGAGATCCAGTACAAGCCCATCGCCGACGGAATTCAGGCGACGCTCAAACAGTTTGAAGAGCAGGTTGACGCACCCGCTATCGTCGCTCTAAAGGAATATTTAAAGCAGATTGAGAACCAGTTCAGTAGGCCTGTGGCGGCTATAACACAGGGACTAGAAAAGCACTTTGAGTACGCGTCGAGGCTGGCAAAGCAGGCTCAATCAGCCTTTGAAGCGATTGCGGAGTTGCCATCATCTATCCGCGCAGAGCTGGGCGTCCTTGCCGCGCGAGGTTGGTATCTTGATCCTGAACTGCCAGCCTCGGCGCCAGCGAAGCTCAGAAAGGCAATCGAAACCGGAGATCAGGAAGCCGCGGACGCAGCACTTGTCCTGCACTTTACCAGTGAACTGCCAACGATCAGGAGTCACCTGATAACCAAATACCCAAAGCGTGCCCATATCTTCAACCGGGCGGTTGATGCCCATGAACAGGGCGCGTATGAGCTTTCGGTGCCGGTGCTTTTGACCCAGGTTGACGGTATATGTTGGGACATGACGTCGTTTCTACTATTCAAGGCTGACAACAAACGACCTCAAGTTGCAAAGTACGTCGATCAATTTTCGGCGAATGCCTACAGACATGCCTTGTTAACGCCATTGCTAAAAATGCACCCGATCTCTGCTTCAGAGAAGGCGCGTCCTGCAGGTTTCGATGGGCTGAACCGCCATCAGGTTTTGCATGGGGAATCGGTGACGTACAACACCGAGATGAACAGTCTAAAGGTTGTCTCGCTTCTGAAGTATCTGTCTTGGGTATTGCACTTCGCCGATGAAGACGGCGACAGCACCTAGTTAGTGCCTTTACATTTCTTAGTCGTCCTATGAACCCAAGCGCGTTCAGTACCTTTCTTGCTGGTGACTTTCTTGTTGAGCTTTCTCGGTCGAATGCCCTGGCCGACGGATAAATCTATCAGCCGACAAAAATTCCGTCCATCATTCGAGGCGAGGCTGTTTCCGCACACGCCCAAGAGTCGATGGCTTTATTTCCCATGAGCTTCGACAAATTCGAAGCATCGATTGAGTCCAGCCACTCAATTGGGCGACGAAGACTTTGACGCAGAAATCTTTGGCGAGGCGTCAATTGTCACAACATTCTCAGCGTCCTCTTGGCCGATTTCTTTGAGTATTCGATTTACTGTACTGATCTCGCTTCTCGTATAACAAAGAATGACCTTGATGTCGTTCACAGATCTTGAGGCCTTCTTATAAATGGCGGTTTGCGCCTTAAGATTCCTCTTCATTGAGGACGATGAACCAAGCTTGAACTCTACTATTGCAGAATCCCTTTGACCGAACGAGATCTTGTAGTCCGCTGGACCTCGCCCATTGTTTACCTCTGAATTGACGTCGTAACGAGAAGCAAACCACGTGAGGCGAAAGATCCTTTGTATCGTCTCCTCGGAAGCAATCGGCTTCCCACCTTTGTAGAATATCCGATACCCATCGTTGTCCTCGATAACTTCCTTCAGAAATCTAACCCTCTGCAGCGCGGCTGCGTAGCTGCCCAAAGGAATCGCGTAAAATTGGCTTCTCTCAGCAAGATACCGTCCGAGCATACTTAAGGGATCGAGTAGCTCTCGTTGCAATCGCTCAACCTTTTCGGCCGAAATTGGCGCAGCCTCGCCTCTATTTCTTTCCCTATCGAGAATGTAATAGTCAAGCATCTCGGGAAACTTTCTAACTGTGATATCCACTGCTCGAGCAATATCTTCCTTCGTCGGATTACGGCGAAGGTTGCTCCTGAAAAACTCGTTTATGGAGTGTCGAAGCGACGCATTGTCCAAGGCGTTCGCAATGACTCTGAATCTCCGCGCCAAATCTCCATGCGAAATGAACGCATCGTCCTTGGTCAAGATATCCAGTGGAGTTAGTATGATGAAGTCGCCACTGTCGCCATTTTTGTAGAAATACGGAAGCTCGAAAAGACGCGGTTGCCGTACTAAGCTTTCTTCGTCAAACCTACATCTAATCGAGAAGAAAGCTCTTTGGTGTGGAGAAAGATATGTCTTGGCAAATTTTTCTGTGTATTCAAGCAAGTACTCTTGAGCCAAGTTGGTTGTAAAATCACTGATAAAGTCTCTACCAATGCCCTCACCAACAAGGGTTAGTTTTTCTATATGTGAAGATTTTGTTAGCGTTTCCTTGCCGAAATTCGAGTAGAACCCGTTAAAGGAACTAATAAGGTTCTTTGCAAATTTCGGCCCAAGCCCCTTTCCACCATTCCCCCACTTGGAAAAACCAAGCCAATTTTGCCTAATCTCTGGAAATTGAAACAGAGCTTCGTTGATTTGAGAGTTTTCACAGGCAAGATCTCTAAGCCTTGCCAGGTGTCCCACTATTTTCCTGTGGAGTTCTTTATAAACAGACCTATCAGAAGAAAACAGGAGGAATGGATCGATGAATAGAGGCAGATCCGCCTCAATGCAAACATCGAGGGCTCCATACTTCTCGACGGCGAGTCGGCCAAGGTCAAAATAGTCTGAGAAGAGCAGTTCTGCTTTCATATATTTCAGTCCAGGAAATCGGGCTTTGACATGGACTATTTCCATGTACGCATTAGATTCTGGTACAAGGTGTTTATAGCTAGGCTTTTGGCTCTGTCAAGCGAAGTGGCTTACGCAAATCCAAGTGTCGCGGCGGCTCCATTGCTGACAGGGGAGCCAACGGGGTCAGATTTATTTCTGCACACCCATCGTATCGTCGATCGACAAACGAAGCCATATGAACCTCCACGCCAGCTTGAACCGCCTAGGTATCGCAAGAAGCTAACCTGGCCGCGTTTTCATTGCCCATGCGCCGCAAGTTGACCTGAACCCGTTTTCACACAGTGACTGAGTGGACGGCCCGCGCGTCTTCGAGTGTCGGTCGTCTAGTTGCACACGACTAGGGCGGCCAGAACTGGGCGCTAAAGTTGTTTAGCCCACCGCCATACGAATCCACTCTTACGCGAAAAGTTTTCGGGATAGTTTCGGCGTCGCCACCTTGTCTGAAAAAGTCCCTGACGGCATGTAGCGACAGCTGCACTAGATGCTCCCATTCACGATAGAGAATTTCCTGTCGATCCTCCTGCTGCTTTCTAGTGCTTGGCTTACGTTTTGGCGCTGGTATGGTGTAGTCGATCCGTATTTCTACATCGTGAGCAAAAGTAATGCTTCCGAATTTCCATTCATCATTTATTGTTGAGCGCCATCGATAGCTCACATAAACGGAAAGGTTTTCGCTCAAGCGGACTGGCGTTAACACATGGTCGTCGATTTGAAACAGCTGCATTTCTTTCTCTTCGACTTCTACCCGCTCTTTCATTCGGTCGATGGAAAACTGCAAATCGCTCCCTGCACGGCGAGCCCAGTATTCAATCTCCGAGTACTTCTTTGCAGACTTTGCTGAAGCGAGATCGCGTAGCGTTCTCTCGAACGCGCGAAGCTTGGCGCCTACGTAGACCCCGCAACGATCAAGCCGAAGCCCCTTGGAGCTGACGCACCTGTCGCGCAGTGCCTGCTCGACAAGTTCGTCGACTGCGGCACGGTCGATCTCTTTCAGAGCCTCTCGTTCCTCACGAGAAAGATAAATTCTTTCCACACTGTCCTCCGCAGGGTAGTTAAGGCGCCATCAAGACATTGCAGTGACGACTTCGAATCTCTGGAAAGCCCGAGGCGATTGCCAATGGATGGCACTCTCAGGGCTGGCAAAAGAACCGAAAGCCGTTGCCTTCCAGAAAATCAGATCATGCCCGTTTTGACAGAAACGTCGGTTGTAGCTCTATTCCGGAGGGGCTCTGCGTCTATCCGGAGGCGGTCAAAGCAGTCCGGGACTTTCCGGAAGTGCTGTCAAGTCTTTCCGGAAAGGCTGGGAGTGTTTCCGAAAGGGCTGGGAGCCCTTCCGCAGGGGCTGCGAGACCCTCCGGAGAGTCTGGGCGTCCTTCCGGAGGATCTGGGCGTCCTTCCGGAGGATCTGGGCGTCCTTCCGGAGGGTCTGGGAGTCCCTCCGGAGAGTCTGGGAGTCCCTCCGGAGAGTCTGGGAGTCCCTCCGGAGAGTCTGGGAGTCCCTCCGGAGAGTCTGGGAGTCCCTCCGGAGGGTCTGGGCGTCCCTCCGGAGGGTCTGGGCGTCCTTCCGCAAGGGCTTTGGGCCTTTCGAGAAGGGGAAAAAGTCTTTCCGGAAGGGCTTTTTGCACGATCGGTGCGTGATCCGCGTGGGCCGGCGCGTGGCCCTCAGGGCTGTCTGAATTTTTGTGTTCGAGTGCTGTTATCAGGGGCGTCAGAACCTTGCGGTTCTGAGCGACTCCCCGCTCACCGCCCAATGCAGTCGGGGGCTAGTGCGGCGCGCTGTAGACACGGTGCCGCATGCGTGTAGGTTCTTCATGGGCGGACACTTTCGCGTGCTTGACGCTGCGGTTGACGGTGTCAACAATGCGCACGTTGCCGCCAATTCGGCAACCGGGCTTGGCAGCCCGCGGAAGGCGCACACCGCGCCGCACGAAAGTCTGGCGTTTTTTTGTGCCCGATTTTCGTGCGGCGCAGGCTGCCGATTTTCTGGCGGCGGTGTGCGGGGAACCGCAAGGTTCGCCGGTCCTTCCCGGTCTGCCAACCCGCACATCGTTCGCCACCCCTTTCTCATTGCATCTGCGGTGGCGACCCTAGCGAGGGAGTTGCCATGGAAGACCGCTACCTGTTCGCCGCTGCCGGGCCCTGCCCCGGCGTTTTCTTGTTGGCTGTTGACTGCCGTGATTCACGCGGGAGGGCGCAGCCATGAGTCGTCACGGTTCGTTTCATCCGCTGCGCCGTGATGTCGACTCGGCCGAACCCGTGTTGTTTGCCCTGGTGCTGGATACGCCAGCCCAGCGCGATGCGCTGCAGGACGAAGTGCTGGCACGCGCCTCGGCTATCCACCATCTGAGCGAGGCGCTGGTTACGGCACGCCTGGAGGCGCCGGATTCGCGCTCGCACGGCGCCATTCTGGAAGCGGTGGCGATTCTTTCGCGGGATGTGTGTGGGTTGCTGGAGGCGAGTACGCATCCGGGTCCGTAGTGGCCGTGGTCGAATCCGGGGCTGCGACTCTGCTCACTGGCGGGGTTTGTTCACTCGTGTCGTTGTGATGCTACCGGCGACAGGTTGGCACCTGCGTTGGGGGTGCTGATCTGTCGCTGCGTTCTTTTTTGCAGTAAGTCGCCCTGCCCCATTTCCCGGCCGGCGCCAGATTCCCCTGCGCGAACGAGTCCGCAGTGGCCTTTGTCAGGTAGTGCCCGCGACGGCGTACGTCCCGGGAACGGACACTACTTCGCAGGTCGCCCATGCACGCTGCACGTTGCCTCTCGTTTCTGCTGGCCCTGCTCGGTGCGAGCACTTGCCTGGCGCGCGACGGGTTGCTCGACCAGAGCTTCCTCTACCGCGGCTGGTTTCAGTTCGACGAGTTCATCAATGGCGACCGCGGTCGCTTTCAGTCGCTGCGCGATGCGAAGTTCGACGCGCAGGGCCGGGTGATCGCGATCGGTTCGTTCTCGCATCCCGGCACCAGTGCGAACGGCGATTGCCTGGTGTTCATCTCTACACTGGCGGGCCGCGACCTCGACATTCAGCAGCGCCTGGTGCTGGATCGTGGCGGCAGCAATTACGAGCTGTGCACGTCGCTGGAGGTGCTGCCGGACGGAAAACTCATCGCCACCGGCTACGCCAACACCGCCGGCGATCGCAACACCGGGGTGGTCGTGCGCTTGAATGCCGACGGCACGCGCGACGCCACGTTCTTCGATAACGGCGTGTTCGAGGTGAACACGCAGGTCAGCTGGATAGATCCCGCGGAAGCCACCCTGCTCATCGACTCGCTGCTGGATGCGCAGGGCCGGCTGCTGGTGGTGGGGCGCGTGCAGGCCAATGGCGCAGCGCGCGGCATCCTGCTGCGGTTCCTCGCCGATGGCTCGTTGGATACCGGTTTCGGCGTGGACGGCGCCGTGCCGCTGGCGGATTTCAGCACGCCGCTGGTACAGCCCACTACGCTGACGGTGGACGCGCAAGGCGGCATTCTCGTGGCAGGCACCACGCAGCAGGCGGGCACGCCGCGCCACGGCGTGATCTTCCGCGTGACCGAGGACGGCTCGCTGGATCTCAGCTACGGCGCCGGCATGAACGGCCCCAACGGCAATGGCGGTGGCGGGCGCGGCTTCGTGCCGCGCTGCGATCGGGTGGCCAGCATCGTGGTCGACGGCGACGGCCGCACGCTGATGGGTTGCGAACCCGATGTGTCCGGCGCCACGCCGGGGCCGATCCTGGCGGTGGGTGTGTTGCGCCTGGGCCTCGACGGGCTGCCAGACCCCGCGTTCGGCGGCGACGGCCTGGTCGAACCGCTGGGGTTCACCTCTTCCCTGGGCACCTTGTTAGGGCCGCCGCGTATCGCCCTGCAGGCCGACGGCAAGATCGTGCTGGCCGCCTCGCTGGACGTGGCCAACCAGCCCGGCAACGAAACCGACTGGTACGTGACGCGGCTCAATGCCGATGGCTCCACCGATTTCGGCTTCGGCTACCAGCCTGGCTACAGCGTTCTGCGCGTGGGCGATCCCTACCTTACTGGCAGCACGGAGTCGTACTGGGAGAGCGTCAGCAACCTGGTACTCGACCCGCGCGGCCGCCCGGTGATCGTCGGACAGCGCGACTTCGGCACCCAGGCCACGCGGTTCCTGATCGGGCGCCTGGGCATGGCCGATCCCACCGCCGTCAGTGGTTTCCTCGATCCGGATTTCGGCTTCAACAACGGCTACCGCCTGCAGCATTTCGACGAGTTCCTGGGCTCCGGACCGCGCCAGGACACCACGGGCACCGACGTTTCGGTGGACAGCAGTGGCGTCATCACCACCCTGGGGCGTCTGCGCTTCGACACCAATCCGTCGCCGACGTACCTGTGCGTGGTGACGCGCTCGCTGCCGGACGGCAGCGCCGACACCACGTTTGCACCGCCCAACGGGCGACGCACGCTGAGCCTCAGTGCCGCCGGCAACAATTCCCAGCTGTGCAGTGCTGTCATCGCCATGGACGATGGCAGCACCCTGATCGCCGGCGCCGTGGGCGACAACGGTACGGTGATTCGACTGCTGCCGGACGGTAGCGTCGACACCGACTTCTTCGGCAACGGCGTGCTGGAAACCTGGACCGACCTGAACTTCCAGGCGCAGAACCGGCGCATGACGTTCAGCGCGATAGAGCGCGACGCACAGGGCCGTATCCTCGTCGCCGGCAGCTTCGCGCAACCGGGGCCAACGGGAACCGAAACGTTCGGCCTGGTGCTGCGCCTCACGGCAAACCTCGCCGTCGATACCAGTTTCGGCGACAACGGCGTGGCACGCCTGCACACCACCACCAATCCCTTCCGCCTGTACATCGAGAGCATTGCGCAGGATACGAATGGAAACCTCTACTTCGCCGGCTCCGAAGGCCAGAGCGGCACGGCCCAGGAAGGTGGCGTGGTGCATCGCCTGCTCGACGATGGCTCGGTCGACACGAGCTGGCCCGGCGATTCCAATTACGTGCATCTGGTCGGCACCTGCGTGGCATCCGGCGACATCACGCTCGACGCACAGCAGCGCCCCCTGGTCAGCTGCTATCGCAATGGCGAAGTCGGCATCTTGCGCCTGCTGCGCAATGGCCAGTTCGATCTCAACTTTGGCACCGGCGGCGTGGCGCGGGTGAATTTCATTCCGCCGTCGCAGAGTGTGCAGGGCCGCACCACCAGCCTGCAGCAAATACTGCCGCTGCCCGACGGCAAGCTCGTCGCGGTCGGTACGCACATGAACATGAACGGCAACGAGGTGTTCTTCGGCACGCAGGATATCGGCGTGGCGCGCCTGCTAGCCAACGGCTCGCCGGACCTCGACTTCGGCGCAACCAACGGCGCAAACCTGTTGCGCTTGCCCGAACTCTTCGGCCGCTTCGACGAATTCGCCAACGCTGCGACACTGCAGCCCGATGGGCGCGTGCTCGTGATCGGCTCGCAATCCGACCGGCGCCCCGGCGTGCCGATCGACGACAGCACGCAGCATCTGCTGCTGCGGGTGGGCAACGTGATGCCTTTCGTCGAGGAAAATCCGTTGTTTGCCGATGGCTTCGAGGGGTGATTCCCCTGCGCCGCCCGATGACGGCTGGCGCTGCTGCCGGCGCTGCGACGAAGCGGGCGCCAACGGGATCAGGCTAACTTCTGCGGTGCACGTGTCGTCGATGCACCGCAGCACATTGAACTGACCTCGCTTGCGCCGGCGATCTTGAGTACGCGGCGTAGCGCGCAGCTCGGTGGATCTGGGTGGGCGTAGCAGGTCTGTACATACGGCGAGCACGACGCACGATCACGCGTCGGGAGCGATTTCAAGACCGGCGCCAACAATGCGCAACCCCGTGGGAAACCGCCGCTATCCGGCAGCGGCACTGCCGAAGCCCGCAGCCGCAGCTATTTTATCGGGAGCCGGCGCCGGCTCGGCTTCCGACTCTTAGGCGAACAGGCGCAGCAGTTCACGTATCGACAGCGGCCCGCTGCCGCCCAGCGATGCGGGGCGCGGGGTTGCGGCGAGGGTCAGGAACTGGCCACCGGGCATGCTTGCCGCATAAGCGTTTTTCAGGCGAACCGATACGGCATTCAGTGTCTGGCGCTGCGTTTCGGTCAACTCGTCGCGCTGCAGCTGGCGCACCAGGACTTGCGCCAAGTCGAACGCAGCCGTGGAACTGGGCAGTCCCCGTATCAACAGCAGCCGCAGTGCCTTGACCATTTCATCGCGCGGGTCAGCGATGCCGAATGGATTCGTGCTGCCCCGCGCGAGCGCGGCCCGCACGGATTCGGCCCAGAGCACGGCGCCGTCGGCGCGCGGAAACCAGTTCATCAGGTTTCTCGCCCAGTCGCGGCCGCGGTGGAGCTGCCCGACGCTGGCGAGCAGCAGAAACCCCATGGTTGCGGCGACGGGCGCCTGCAGTTTGTGGTGTATTGCGTCCATCAGCATGGCCGGATCAGCGCGCCTGGCCGCTTCGAGCAGGCTGCCGAATTCCGACTGCTGGGTCAGATCCCAAAGATAGTCATAGTACGGACTGCCGGTGCCGGTGCCCGGACCGAGCCGCAGATCGGCTTTCTGGATGCGTGGCTGTGCCTCGTTGTCCGACTTCAGAATAGTCAGCGTGAGTCGGTACGGTACGTCGCTGTGCGGATCTCGCGGCAGCGGCATGACCAGGCGCTGACGCTGCACAGAGTCCGGGTCGTCAAGCGCCAGGAACAGTGCCTCGTCGCCGGGTGCGAGCAGGAAATCGACGCGCACAAGACTGCTAAGCGCATCGCGTTCCACGGCGCGAATCTTCAGCCGATCGGGATCCGCCGGCTGCGCGTCGGCGGTATAGAGCGTGACCCCGCCCTTGCGCCAGATTTCCGAGGCGTATTCGTGGCCGAACCGCCGGTACGCCTCTCCGGGCAGCGCGAGATCGCTCAGCCTGATGGGCGTATCGACACGGGCTGCGTCGAACAGCGACTCGGACGCCGCTTCCGCTGCGGTCAGGCGCGTTGAACGGTCGCTGCCCACCCGCTCGGACAGACTGATTCTGCGTCGCACGGCTGCCGGTTTCGTCGGCTGCATGGATTCCAGACCCGTGCCGTTGCCGTCTTCGGGTCCCACGCCGGAATCGTCGCCTGCCGGCTCGACCGCCGGTGGGGGCAGAAACTCGGTGACCACGAAATCGTCGTCACCGTACAGGCGCTGCTGCGCGGTCTGCTGCGCGGGCGATCCGCCGGCCAGACGAATCAGCTCGTGAATGCGCGGACGCACATAACTGAACAGTTCCAGGAACTGCACAGCGAGGCTTTCATCGCGTGCAGCACCGGCCAGGCGCTCCATCACGGCCCTGCCGAAGAATGTCTGGCGTTCGCCGGGCACCTGGTACGACTGTGCCGTCGGCAAGGTCGAATACAACGCCACGGTGGATCTGGGCCCGCTGTGGCCCGGCGCGTTGCGCGGCAGCACCGTTTTCGCAGTGGCGCCTTTGGATGCCAGGGGCGAGAACTCGTTACGACAGGCATCGATCAGCGCAATATGTTCGGTGGCAGGATGGGTTTCGGCCCAGGCACGCAACTCGTCCACGCTGACGCAGTTCTCGAACATCGGCGCACCGAACGCAGGATCGAGATAGTCCGACGGCAATATCAACGGTACCGCATTGGACTGCACGCCGTGGCCGCTGAAAAAGAACAGCGTGCGGCTGTCGCGGGCCTTGGCACCTGCGGGTACGTTGCCGGCCCACATCTGCATTGCCCTTTGCAGCGTCGCGTTGTCGGGAGTGGCGTAGTGTGTGCCAATGGCCGGATCGAGCAGCGGCAGTTCGTCTTCGCCCGGCGAAAGCAGCAGATAGCACCAGACGACGGGGAGATCCTTGCGCAGGAAACCCCGGCGCAGCCAGGCGAAAAAATCCGCTGCCGTGGTCGCTGACGAAACCAGCTGGCCCAGGTCGAAGGTATTCGGCGCAACAGCACCCCCATTTTTCAGGTGCGGATACTTGCTGATGCCGGTCACGATCGCGTACACGCCAGGCATGCCGAAGGTCCAGGCCGGGTCGCGCCACAGGCCGATCGTGTTGTCCACTTTCTCCAATGCCATGAGAATTACCTCAAATTAGACAAATGGAAACAGCTCGCACCGGGCATGCTCCTGCAATTTTCCGGGCTCCCATGGGCTAGCCCAGCCGCGGCGGCAGCGGCGGCTCCCGCAGAGGGCCCGGCGCCTCGCGCCCCGACAGCCGTTCCCAGGCCGCCGGCTGCAACAACACCAGGTCCAGCGCCGCCAGGGTCCGGCCGTGCCCGTGCTCCCGATACACCTGCAGGCGCAAACGCCGTTGCAACGATTCGCCGCGCAGGCCGATGGGTTGCCGCTGTCCCGAGGCATCGACGAGGGCACACAACTGGTAGCCATTGTCCGTGGACAACTCGCCGCTGCTGCCATCGACCGGATCGTCCAGCACGATGCGGGCGACGGTCGGCGCATCTTCCATCCAGGCACCCAGCCACAGAACCGTCCCTTCGGCGCAGGGAACAGACACCGTTTCGCCGTCCGCATGCAGCGGCGCTGGTCCCCAGCTGCGCAGTCGCGCATCGGCGCGCCAATGCGACGCCGCGATGCGTTGCAGGTTTACCCGCAATGCATCGTGTATCAGCACGTCGTGTTCCAGGCGCCAGGCCACTACACCGGCCGCTCAGGCGTAGAGCTTTTTGATGGTCAATTCATCGCCGGCCGATAACTTCCACGACGGCATGAAACTCTTGCCGTCGGTCGTCCAGTTCGACGGAATCGTATAGATCATCACCGATGCCTTGTCGAAATTCGTCGTAATGACCTCGGACGCATCGAACTTGGCGAAGACATTGTCGTCGACCTGTTGCTTGGTCCACTCGTTGGGCGGTCCTTCGAGATCGGCGTAGACCGCAGGTCTGCTCCACTGGATACGCGCCTCAGGATGATTGTGTTCGTGCAGCAGGCCCAGCGCGTGGCCGAATTCGTGGATGACGACGCTCCAGAAATCTTCCTTGGGCGTCTGCAAGGTAGCCCAGCCCAGGTTCATCGTCGGCTGGGTCTGGCGGATGCCCAGGGCATCGGTGCCGACATACGACCAGGAGCCGTCACTGGCGTCGAAGGCGATGCGCAGCTGAGCCTTTTCGCCACTCTTGGCCTTGACCAGATTGAGGCGGACGCCATCGACCAGCCACGATCGAGCCGCTTCCATCACCCGCGCATGCAGCGCGTCGGTACCTTCCAGGAACCGTACCTTCAGCTCAGTGCCCGGCTCCCATAGCTTGTTCTTCGCCGCCACGCCCATCGACACCAATGAGGTCGACGGTCCGACCAGACGTTCGCCGCCGTCCACGTCCAGCGTCGCGCAAACCCACTGTGCCCTGTTGCCTTCGCTCATCTCAGTTCTCCGGTTGGACCGACGAAACGGGCAGTGATCATGCCCGTGGATAGAGATCGATCTTCGCTACAAAAGTGTTGCCAGCGTCCCGAAACTCCCAGAGCCGGCGCACCAACTATCGAGGCCAGGTCAACTTCCACGCCGGGCGTGTCTTCGACGCAATGCAGCAATTCAACCGGGCCGCTTTCCGTTTCTCCGGTATGCCTTTTGGTTCTATCGCCCCTGAGGCGAACATCCTTGCTTTTTCGTGTTTTCCACTCTGGCGCACGGTCACGGGGGACTGTGCGCCAGTCGACATTCATTATCTACAACAATGATTTTGGGAGGAAAACCAATGTACAAACTTCTCGCAGGACTGGTTGCACTCGGCCTCATGGGCACCGCTAGCGCTGCCGGGCTCGACGTTGCCTTGTCCGAACCGCTCGCCAAGAGCGACTACGGCAGCGGCAAGATCCACTATTCGCTGACCAACCACACCGACCGCACCCTGCATGTGCTGCGCTGGCAGACGCCGCTCGACGGCCTTTCCAGCGAGCTGTTCCAGGTGACCAAGAACGGCGAGCCTGTCGCCTATGACGGTGTTCTGGCCATGCGCACGGCGCCGACGGCAGCCGACTATGTCGAACTCGCGCCGGGCGCCACGCTCGCGGCCGAGGTCGACCTCACGGCGTACTACGACATGAAGGCCGGCGGCCAGTACGAGGTGCGCTATGCGCGGGATGCGCGTGATGTGATCGCCGAAGTCGGCCAGGGGGCCAAGGGCGGCCTTGAGGCGGGCTATCTCGACTTCGACCGGGCGGCCGCAACCGCGATCCACGTCGACACGGCGGTCGATGCGTTCGACGCGCCGGCGCTGAAGGCCAGCCCCGGCCTGCTCGCCGCAACCAACAGCTTTGAAAGCTGCTCGACCACGCAGAAAAACGCGATGCCCGCCGCTCGCTCGCAGGCGACCACCTACGCCAATACGTCGCGCAATTACCTCAACGCCGGCAGCACGGGCACGCGCTACACCTGGTGGTTCGGTACGTACAACGCGTCGCGCTATTCGACGGTACGCTCGAACTTCACGCGCATCTACAACGCGCTGTCGACGCAGCCGTTCGTGTTCAATTGCACCTGCCCGGCGGCGCCGACTGCCATTGCGTACGTCTATCCGAACCAGCCGTACCGCATTCACCTCTGCTCGTCGTACTGGGGCTATCCCAATGCCGGGGCGCCCTACTCCAAGGGCAGCATCCTCGTGCACGAAGTCAGCCATTTCGACGTCGTGGCCAACACCGACGACGTGACCTACGGCACGACGAACTCGCACAACCTGGCGGTCAGCAATCCGGCGTCGGCGGCGCGCAACGCCGACAACTACCACTACTTCGCCAACAACGCGAACAACGGCAACTGATACGGCTGCCGATGGTTTGACGCCTTCCCTGAAGGACTGCACCGCCCGGTTCGCCGGGCGGTGCAATGGCGCATCGGGTCGAGGCTGCGGTTTCCCGGTGATGCCTCGCGATCGGCGCAGCGACGGCCTGGCCGTGCACTCTCATCCCTGATCGCGAAGGCGCAGGCCGATGCCGCTCGCCTCGTAGATCCGTTCGCCGTCGACCCACAGGCTCGCGTCGGCGACGGCGTAGTCGGGGCCGGTTTCGGTCACTTGCAGGGTGATCGTCACGTCGCGGTGGTGCGGCAGCACTTGCCCGCGGTATTTCCACGTGTGCTCGCGGCCGAGCAGCGGCGCCACGACGCCGGACAATGTACCGCGTGTCGCGCGCAGCCATTGCTCCAGCGTCTGCAGCATCGCCTGTACGCCGAGCGAACCGGGTTGCACGGGGTCCTGGAAGAAGTGGGCCTTGAAGAACCACTCGCCGGCATCGACCCGTTTGCAGGCGCGAATCGCCTCGGGCCAGACACCATCGACGCGGTCGATCATGCGCAGCATCGATGGTTCGTCCAGCGTACGCCCGGCGTTCGGTTCGCGGCCTAGCAGCGCCTCGTGCAGCGCGCTGCGCGGCAAGCCGGCCTGCGCCGCGAGCGCGGCGATCGGGAAGAAGCCGAATACCGTCTTCAGCGTGTAGACCTCGCGCGCACCGGCCGTGCAGCGCACGTCGAACGCGACGATGATCATGCCGCCCGACGCGGACACTGACGTGAGCGTGGCTTCCGTGCTGAGCGTCTCGCCGCCGCGCAATTCGGAATGCTGGGTGCCGCGGCCGTCCAGGTTGCGGAAGCGCAGCGCTTCCTCGCTGGCCAGCGCGCAGCCGGCCCAGCTCGACAACCAGCCGCAGGGTTGCAGCGCGGCTTCCTGCAGTACCGCGAATGGCGCCACGCCGGCAGCGTCGAGATACCAGGCGTCGTGCGGCACGTCGTATTCGGCCACCACGCGCGCGCCGGCGCGCCTCTCGCCCGGTGTACCGTCGACGCCCGCGATGCGGCTCATGCACAGGTACGGCGGTGCCGGCAGGCGCGGCGCGCGCAGCGTGCCGTCGAAGCGCTCGTACATGGCCCCGAACGCGCGCGACGGGCGGCCGAGCGCCGACGCGAGCAGGCCCTCGCTGTCCGCGGCCGGAAAATCCGGCACCAGGCGCAGGGCAAGGCGCCGCGCGTGGAACGCCTTCAATCCATCGACGGTGCACAGCAGGTCGGCCCAGATCGTCGGCACCGGCCCCGCCGCTATCTCCTCGACGAACACCTCGGTCACCAGCAGCTTGGCGCTCGGGATCACCTGGCCGCGGCACTGCAGTTTGTAGGCGAGTTCGGGCACCGGCTCGAAGCGCGCCCCGTCGTGCTCCAGCGTGTAGCCGCAGGCGGCGAGATGAAACGCGAGCGCCTGCAGGCAGCCTTCCAGCATCAGCGTGCCGGGCATGCACGGATCGTTCTTGAAATGCCCGTCGAAGAACCAGCGCGATGGATCGATGTCCAGCTCGGCCCTGAGGTACCCGCGCCCCCAGGGGCCGCCACGCGGCTCGCACACGCTCACGCGGTCGAGCAGCAGCATGTCGCCGGACTGGATGCGTGGGCTGCGCGTGTGCGTGCGCGCCAGCTCGAAGCCGGTACCGAAGCACGCCGGCGTGTCGCCGTTGGCGAACGCCTCAAGGGCGGCGCGATCGAAGCGCGTCTGCGTGCTCGTCGCGCGCGGCGGATCGAGGCGCGGGTTGGCGACGATCTCCTGGCCTTCCGGTGTCCACAGGCAACCCGCCGAGCCCGCGAGTTCGGCATCGGTGAAGAATCCGGCCTGGCCGTTTCTGACCGTCAATTGCTTGCGACTGCCGTTCATGCAGTCGTAGTGGAAGAACATCAGGCGCACGTCGCCCTGTGCGGCGTGGCCGTCGAGGTGGATGTCGAAGGTGATCGTCTCGCCGGTGCGCGGCAACTCGCCGTGGTAGGTGAGCTCGCAGCCGAGCAGGCGGTAGACGCGCTCGCTCTGGTTGAGCGCGTCGACGCCGAGCCAGGAGATCAGCATCAGGTCGGCCTGCCCTGCCTCTACCATCACGCCGCCCGGCATGCGGCCCTGGTGCAGGTACCAGGGCTCGGCGCCGATGTCGGTCTGCGTGGTGATCGAGCCCTTGCCCATGCTCATCGGCTCGGCGTGGAGCGCGGTCACGCGGTCGGCGAGCAGCAACGGGGGACGCGGCATGCGGACCTGCCGCGTGAAGCCGTCCTGCGCGGCGAATGGCGCGCCGAAGATCGCTGAAATGTTGCCGTCGGCGTGGACCAGGAGGTCATCGCGCGTGAAGCGCACGGCGCGTTCGGTCACCGCTGCAAAAGCGGGGGCCGAGCGGTTTTGCCCTGGCGTCGGGACAGCAGCGTCGCGGGTTTCCCGCTTGATCGGCCAGGCAGTGTCTCGCTCTTCCGGCCCGCTGCGCGGGTGTCGCTTCGCTTCGGGGGGGACTGACGGCAACGGAATCGCAAGCGGGCTCGCGCCCTGTCGTCCCGCGCGCAACAGCACGTCGGTCGCTTTGGCCTGCACGGCAAGGAACTGCGCGTGCGCGCGGGTCTGCGCTTCGGTGAACGCCTGTTGCGCCGCGGCCAGTCGCGCAAGCTCGGCGCGGATGCCTTCGAGCGCGGGATGCGTCGCGCGCACCAGGGGTGATGCGACGCGTGCCGGCGCCGCGACGGGCAACGCGACAGCTGCAGGTTCGCGCATGGTTTGTTCAAGAATCGGGGGGGCGACGATCAGGCGTTCGAGGATCGCCGGCAGCTGCGGCGCGGGCGCCATTGTCTGCAACGGTTGCTCGCGCGGCGGCAGGTTCACCGGCGGCGGGTGTGCGTCGAAGCGGCGCGGACGCTTGGGTTCGATGCGCGGCACCGGCGCGAGCGCGGCTTCGAGTGCCTGGTGATCCACCGCCACACCGGCGGCGAGCAGCGCTGCGGTCGCGCCGAGCACGGTCTCGATGCCGTCGCCCTGGCGGTCGAGGCTCACCACGAGCGCCTCGCGCGCGCCGAGCACGTGACGGATCGCGCGGCCGAAGGTGCCGCCTGGCCCGTGTTCGATGAACACGCGCACGCCGTCGTTCCAGGCATTGTCGACCAGCGCACGGATGTCGATGGTGTCCACCGCTTGCGCAAGAATCGCCTGGGCGCAGGCCTCGCTGTCCGGCGCATAGGGCCGGCCACTCGCTGTGCTGTAGACACGCCCGTGGCGCGGCGCCGATGTCGCGCGGCGATGCACGGCCAGCCAGGCGCGCTCCACGCCGCGCAGCTCGGGCACATGCACCACGAGCGAATAGTCCAGCTGCAGGCAGCGCGCCGCGCCAAGCCGTTCGACCACGCGGGCGCACGAGACCGCGGCGCCCGCGACGAGGCAGCTCGCGTCGTCGTTGACGATGGCGATGTGCACGCGGTCCAGGCCCGCCAGCGCACGGCGCACTTCATCCAGCGACGCGGCGACGGTCCAGCATTCCCACGCCGCGGGTTCGCCCCACGCGCGCGCCAGCACATCGAAGCGGCCGGCCAGCTCGCGCTCCAGCAGCCCGGACGATTCCATGTCACTCATCAGCGCGTCGGGATCATTCCAGACTCCCGCCGCGATCAACGCATTTGTCTCGCCCGAGGAGTAGCCGAGCCATGCATCGGCTTGGAGGCCGAGCAAACCTTCGCTCAAGGCCAGATGCAGCTGCGACAGCGCCGAGGAACCGCACAGCTGCTCGAATACGCTCGGCGCCGCGTCGCCCGCCGCGAAGGACCCATCGAGTGCGGTCGCCAGGCGCTGACTGCGCGCGCGCAGAGGCTCATGCAGTTGCGGCAGGTGCAGCAGCAGGTCGCGGCCCATGCCGCGGTACGACGCGCCTGCACCGGCAAACGCGAAGGCGATCTCGCCGACTATCGGCTGTGCGCGGAAGAACACGCCGCGCCC
This sequence comes from Tahibacter aquaticus, assembly GCF_004363655.1. GTDB lineage: Bacteria > Pseudomonadota > Gammaproteobacteria > Xanthomonadales > Rhodanobacteraceae > Tahibacter > Tahibacter aquaticus. Next base: position 242,495 of record NZ_SNZH01000009.1, on the reverse strand, counting down.
GGCGGGCGCGCCTGTTTCCAGGTGCGCAATTGCTCGCGCACGCACCGTGGCCAGCGACGCGTCGGTCGCGACGAGCACGCAGCGTGCGGGGCCGTCCAGACCGCGCCTATCCTGCTTCAGCGCAGCTATCACTGCAGCCTTGTCGGCGCCGGCGAAACAATGCAATCGCGCGACGGCGTGTTCGGCACGGCGTGGATGCGCCGAGGCTTCGACCAGATTCGCCGCACGGCGGGGCCCGGCGCTGAGCCACGGCGCGCCGTCGAAGTCGCGCCGATGATGCAGCGCCAGCGCCGCGGCGGCGGTTTCGAGCAGTCCGAAAGCGGCCTGCGCGTAGCCAAAGCGTGCTTGCAGCAGCGACCGCAGTCGCGACGGCGGCGCGTCGGTCGCGACGGTGGTCGCACTGACGAAGGCATCATCCACCAGCGTGTCATTGTCGATCAGGGCATAGACCCGATCGCCATCGCGCTGCGCGTCTTCGAGCCGCTTCAGCACCAAGGCCACCGCCGCGTCGCCGGGCACTTCCCCTTCCCTGCTCGCCGCACGGTGCACCGCTTCGCAGCCGAAATCGACCGCGCCGACGATGGCCGCATCGAGCTCGCCGCATGCGAGCGCACGCGCCGCGATGCGCAGCGCGTGTGTGCCTGAGGCAGCACCCGCCTGCAGCGTGAACGACGGACCGCCGAGGTCGAATTGCGAGTTCAGGCGATTGGCGGGGATGTTCGGCATCGAGCCCAGCACCGCGGCGGCCTCGAGCGCCGGCACCAGCGTGGCGCGTGCGCGTGCCGCCCAGTCGTCGTCACGGCCGTTGGTGAGCCGCCAGCGCGCACCGTGGCGCGCGACTTCCGGGTCGGGCTCCAGGCCGACCAGCGCCGCACTGCGTTCGCGCGGCAGCGGCGTCGTCTCCGCGAGCGCCTCGCGGGCGGCCGCGAGCAGCGCCAGTTGCTGCGGCAGCGCCTGTTCGAGGTCGCGCGGCGGAAAGCGCAGACCCTCCATATCGAGCTCGACGTAGTCCATGCGGCCGTCGCGCGCTGCGCCAGCGTCTGAATCCGTTGCGCCATCGCGCGCTGCATGGTCGGCGAACAGCGCGCGCGCAAACGCGGCACGATCAGGCGCATCGGCGACCTTCGCGCCGATGCCGACGATCGCGACCGGGCGCGCGACGGCAGCGACGCGCTCGCCACCGATGCGGTTGTCGTCTTCCGAAACGATCAGGTGCGCGTTATTGCCGCCGAAGCCGAAGGCAGAGATTGCTGCGACGCGCGGGCCGTCGCTGGTCCACGGCTCGGCGTCGTGCAGCACGCGGAACGGCGTCTGCTGCAAGGCCGGCGTGGGATCGCCGCACTGCACGGTCGGCGGGCGCACGCGGTTGTGCATCGCTTCGAGCAGCTTGATCAGGCCCGCCGCACCCGCGACGGTGATGAGGTGGCCGAGGTTGGATTTGAGCGAGCCTATCGGCAGGTTGTGCGCCTGCGCGAACACGCCTGCGCTGCTGCGCAACTCCGTGGCATCGCCCACCGGCGTGCCGGTGGCGTGGCATTCGAGCAGCGAAACCTGCGTCGGCTCGATCCCCGAGGCCGCATAGGCCGCGCTGATCGCGCGCCGCTGCCCCTCTTCGCTCGGCGCCAGGAAACCTTTGCCGCGGCCGTCGTTCGACAGCCCGATGCCGCGGATCAGCCCATGGATCGTGTCGCCGTCGCGGCGTGCGTCGGCCAGGCGCTTCAGCGCCAGGAACGCCGCGCCTTCGGCCGGCACCAGCCCATCGGCGTCGCGATGAAACGGCCGCGAACGCCCGGACTTGCTCAGCGCACCGAGCGCACAGAAGCCGACGTGGAGGAAAAGATCGTCCGCGCGCTGTACCGCTCCGGCGAGCATCACGTCGGCGCGGCCATCGTGCAGCGCGTCGCAGGCGAGCTTGATGGCGTACAGCGACGATGCGCACGCGGCGTCGAGACAGAAACTGCCGGCCTGCAGCGCCAGCGCGCGCTGGAGCATGGCCGCGGTGCCACCGCTCATGAAGCGATTGCGCGGATCGACATCGCCCTCGCCAGTCCACACCTGCTCGCAGAAGGCGGCCATGTGCGCGGTCGGGAAACCGAGGTTGCCGAAGATTGCGCCCACGCGTCCCGCAGAACGTGTCTCGCGCAGTGCTTCGCGGGCGCAGTGCAGCGTCCAGTGCACCAGCGGGTCCAGCCCCTCCAGCTCGGCTGCCGCAACCGCGAAGCCCTGCGGATTCCAGATCGACGCGAAGCCTTCCACGTAGCCGCCGCGATCCGACCACGTGCGATCCGGCTGCGGCGCTTCGGGCGCGCACAACGCGTGCCCGGGGGCGAGACGCCAGCGATCCGCGGGCACGCGCGTGACCAGGTCGCGTCCGTTGACCACGGCGTCCCAGAGCGCGGCCGGGTTCAACGCACCGGGCAGCACGCAGGCGCGTCCGACAATGGCGACGGGCTCGAAAACGGGCTCGATCATGCGATCAGTTCGGCAGCGCGTGGTTTTGTACGCCGAGCATCTCGGCATAGCGCTTTCCGTTCTTGTCGGTCAGCACGATGTCCGTCGTCGTGTCGCTGGTACCGACCTTGCGCAGGTACGCGGTGGCGGTGACCGGGCCGGTGATCGGCTCGGCGCCGAAGTGCCGCAGTTCGGCGATCGCCGTCGGCAGGGTCTGGCCGCCGAGCATGCGCCGGCCGTGCAGCGCGGCGATCTGCAAGCCGCCATCGAGCGCCGCGACATCGAGCGACCAGGGCTCGCTGTCCCAGCCCGCGGCGTCGACGCCGCGCACTGTCGCGCCGATGCCCTCGTCGGAGATGCCGTGTACTTCGTCGATCAGCTCGAACTGCTTGCGGTGGAACAGCAGCTCGGGATAGATGCTTTCGCCGCTCCACGTATCCAGGCTGAGCCCTGGCGTCTCGCGCCGGGCTTTCGGCGGCTCCGGCAACAATTCCGCGCGTGCGCTGTAGTTCAGCACGCCGCGCGCATCCCGCACGGTCATCAGCAGCTGCGCGCCGCGCGCGCTCGGCAGCGGCGTCGCCTCGATGCGGCAGCGATCGCCGCCGTTGTCGAATCCGCCGAGCCGGATGCCCTTGAGCACCTTCAGCTCGTGCAGGCTGGCCAGCGCCAGCCCCGGACGGAAGCTGCGCGCCGCGCGCGCCAGCCATTCGGCGACGAGCACGACCGGCACCACCGGCGTCCCTTTCACCGCATGACCTTCGAGGAAAGCGTGGCTGGCGCGCGAGACGATGAGCTCGACGCCCTGCACGCGCTCCTGCGCGCCATCCATCAGCAGCGCTTCGCCGCGCGGCTCGCCGCCGAGCACGAGTTCGATATCGGCGGTACGCGAATCACGCATCTCGTCGGCGAACATCGTCGCGCCGGCGTCGAGCGGAATCATCGGCACGCCCAGCTCGGCAAAGCGCGCCTTCAGCGCCGGCGTGACCATGCCGCCTTCCCACGGGCCCCAGCCCAGCGACTTCGCGCGCAGGCCCGGGCGCTTGCGCGCCTCGGCCGCGACCACCTTGGCCAGCACTTCGTTGGCCATCGCGTAGTCGCTCTGCCCGGTGTTGCCGCAGCGGGCCGACACCGACGAGAACACGCACAGCAGCTTCAGCGGATCGGCCGCGGTCGCGGCAAGCAAGGCGCGCAGCCCGCCTACCTTGGTGCCGAACACGAGATCGAACTGCGCCAGCGTCTTGTCGGCGATGCGGCGGTCGGCGAGCACGCCCGCGGCGTGCACCACACCGGCAATCGCGCCCCAGTCTTGGCGCACGCGTTCGAGCGTCGCGGCGAGTGCGGCGGCATCGTCGATTGCGACCGATTCGTAGCGTGCCTGCGCGCCCTGGGCCTCGATCGCGGCGAGCGTCGCGCGGATCTCGCGCGCGCCGCGGATGCGATCGACTTCCCGGGACAGTTCGTTCGGCGTGAGCGAGGCACCGCGTGCGAGCACGATGCGCTTCAACGGCGCTTCGTCGACGACGCCGGCGCAATCGGCCGGTTCGTCGCGCAGCGGCGTGCGGCCGATCAGTACGAACCGCGCCTTGCACTGCCTGGCCCACTCCACCATGCACGCCGCGGTCACCCCGCGTGCGCCGCCCGAAACGACGACAACGTCGCCGGCATCGATGGCAGCGAGCGACGGACGCACCGCGCGCGCGACGCTCTTCAGCGTGTAGCGGCCGCCAGCGGCGGGCAAGGCCACCTCGATCTCGCCGCCGCCCCGCAGCAGCTCGCCGGCGATGGCCTCGGCGAGCGCTACGTCGTCGCGCGCGCCCCGCTCCACGTCGATCGACTTCAGCGTCGCGCGCGGCCATTCCAGCGCCGCGGTCTTGACCAGCGCGGGCAGGCCCGCCAGCCAGGCGCGGCGCGCATCGGCGTTGCGCACGCCGAAATGGCCGCCGGTGTCCTGCACGGTCACGAACAGCGCATCGTCGACGCTGGCCAGACGCTGCGCGGCGACGAAGGCCTCGCGGTTTACCGCCATCGCCTGCGCCTCGTCCTCGACGCGACGCAGGCCGCCCAGATAGACGCAGCGCTTGGCGCCATCGGGCAACGCATCCACGGCGCGCGCGTCGACACCGTCGCTGCGCAGCGCGGTCGCGACTGCGGTATCCAGGCCGGCCGCGCCGAATACGTAGACCGGCTCGCCGTCGAGCAGGCCCGGCGCGGCAAAGCCGGCCGCGGGCGCGGGGATCAGCTCAAGCACGAAACGGCCAAGTTCGGCGCGGCGCATCGGTTTCGCTGTTGGCGCATCAGGGACAGGCACCATCGCCGCCGGGGTGACGCCGAGGTACGCCACGATGTCGGCCAGCGTGTGCAGCGCCGACGGGACCGCACGGTCTTTCGCGATGCCGGGCACGCGCTCGGTCATCGCGGCAAGGATTTCCACGCGCTTGATCGAGTCGATGCCGAGATCGGCTTCGATGTCCATCGCGAGGTCGAGCATCTCGACCGGATAACCCGTCTTGTCGGCGACAACGCCGAGCAGCATCTTGGCGATGTCGTCGGCGGCGGCGGTTGGGGCGACGGGTGTGCTCGCCACGGGTGCGCTCGCCACGGCTACGCCCTGCAGGTAGCCGGCGATCTGCCGCAGCGTGTGCAGCCCGGCCATCGTCGTGCTGTCGGTTTGTGCGATGGCCGGGCCTTGCGTATGCAACGCCGCCAGGATTTCAACCCGCTTGATCGAGTCGACGCCGAGGTCGGCCTCGAGGTCCATGTCGAGGTTGATCATCTCGGCGGGGTAGCCGGTCTTGTCGGCGACGATGGCGAGCAGCAGCGCGGCGAGGTCGCTGCCTGGCGCTGGCATTGGCGCGGGAACGGCAGCAGGTGCCGCAAGCATGACGGGCGCCGGTGGTGCGACGGGCGCTGGCGCGGCCGTCACGACCGGCAGCGGCGCCGCGATTTGCGGCGCAACGATCTGCGGCGCCGCGATCGGCGCAGCTGCGGTCGTGACCGACGTAGTGACCGCAGTCGGAGCGGTTCCGCCGAGCAACGCGGTGAGACCGTTGAGCGCGCTCTCGGCCAGCTTGAGGTATTGCGTGTGGCTGTCGCTCAGCGCGCGCTGGTGCGCGGCATGCGCGTTCGCGGTCTGCTGCTGCACTTCCTGGAACGTGGCAAGCCAGGCCGGCGACAGCGACGATTCTTCTTTCACGGTGCGTACCTCGACAACGGGTGCGGATTCCGCACGCGGCGGAGTGGAACGTGCTGGATTTGGAGCAGGCAGCTGCGACGGATCCGCTGGCGGATAGGGTTTGCCGACGTTGCTGCCGCTGATCGCGATGCCGTGTTTGTGCGATGCGCGCGGCGCCTGGACGCGCACGTCGGCGAACAGCGCCGACACCTGGGTCACATGGCCGGCAGCGACAAGCTGGGCAATGCCTGCGAGCAGCGGTTCGAGATCGGACGTGCCCTTGCGATCGAGGGCTATCGCGCGATGCTCGCGCGTACCGAGGATCGCGCCGACCAGCCCCTTGAGCACCGTGCCCGGGCCGACTTCGACGAAGCAGCGCGCGCCCGCGGCGTACATCGCTTCGATTGTCTCGACGAAGCGCACCGGCTCGGCGATCTGTCGCGCAAGGACTGCGACGACGTCGGCGCTGTACGGCGCTGCGTGCGTATTCGCATAGACGGGCATGCGTGGCGCGGCGAATTCGATCGCCGCGAGGAATTCGCCGAATGGCGCGCACGCGGGCGCGACCTGGGCCGAATGGAATGCCGCGGAGACCGGCAAGCGCTTCGCCGCGACACCCTGTGCCTCGAGTGCGGCGATCGCCTCCAGCGGTCCCGACACGACGACTTGCTCGGGCGCGTTGTGATTGGCGATGGCGAGCGACGGACCCATCAACGTGCGAGCTTTCTCGATCGAGCACGCCAGCGCGCACATCGCGCCGCTGCCGCTCGCGGCCGCATCGCGCATGAGTTCGCCGCGGCGGCGCGCAATGCGCAGGACGTCGGCTTCGGCGATGACGCCGGCCGCGTGCAGGGCGACGATCTCGCCGAAGCTGTGGCCGGCAGCCATCGTGCCCTCGACGCCGAGTTCGCGTAACAGGTTGAGCAGCGCCATCGATGCCAGGCCCAGGGCGGGCTGGGCGTTTTCGGTGCGCGTAAGCGCATCGCCCGACGAGCCGAACACGATCTCATGGATGCGCAGTCCGGCCGCGCGATCCCACACCGCACGCGCCGCGTCGAACTGCATCGCCACGGCGGCGCCCATGCGGTGGTATTGGCTGCCCTGCCCCGGAAACAGCAGCGCGAGCGCACCGTCGGGCGCGCCGACGCCGTAGCTGGTGCCGTCCGGAAGCTGGAACGCCAGCGCGGGGGCGGCGGCGATCTTGTTGTGCGCGAGGGTTAGCCGTGCGTCGAGGTCGGTGGCGCTAGCCGCGACGACGGCGAGGCGCAATGCCGCGCTGTGGTCGAACGCATCGCGCGAGGCGCGCGCGAGCGAAGACAGCGGGATAGTGCCTGCGCAGGACTGCCGCAGTTGCGCGATCCGCTCGATCATGGCGTCGGCACTGGCCGCACTCAGCGCGATGAGCTCGTGCGACTGCGTGGCGAGCCGCTCCGCGCGCGGCGCCGGGCCGACGTATTCCTCCAGCGCGAGGTGGAAATTCGAGCCGCCGAAACCGAACGCACTGACCGCCGCACGGCGCGGGTGGGATGCGTCACGGATCCAGGGGCGCGCCGACGTGTTGAGATAGAACGGGCTTTGCGGCAGATCGAGCTTGGTATTGGGGGTGTCGGCCTTGATCGTCGGCGGCAGCACCTTGTGGTGCAGCGCCATCACCGCCTTGAACAGGCCCGCGGCACCCGCGGCCGCCTTGGTGTGGCCGATCTGGCTTTTCACCGAGCCCAGCGCGCACCACTGCGTGCGCGTGGCATCCGCGTCGGCGTAGACGCTGCGCAAGCCTTCGAACTCGGCGGCATCGCCGGCCTTGGTGCCGGTGCCGTGCGCTTCGACGAGTTCGACGGTGTCGGGGCCGAAGCCGGCTTGCGCGTAGGCGCGGCGCAACGCGACCGCCTGCCCCGCCGACACCGGCGCGTATACCGATTTGGCGCGGCCGTCCGACGAGGTGCCGACGCCGCGCAGCACCGCGTAGACGCGGTCGCCGTCGCGCTCGGCGTCGGACAGGCGCTTCAACGCGACCATGCCCAGCCCTTCGCCCAGCATCGTGCCGTCGGCCTGGTCGGAGAACGGCCGGCAGTCGCCGCTCGTCGACAACGCTGGTGTCTTGGAGAAGCACATGTACATGAAGATGTCGTTGAGCGTGTCGACACCGCCGCTGATCACGAGGTCGGAATCGCCCAGCTGCAACTCGTTGACTGCCATCTGGATCGCGGAAAAGCTCGACGCGCACGCCGCGTCAGTCACGCAGTTGGTACCGCCAAGACCGAGCCGGTTGGCGATTCGCCCCGCGACGACGTTGCCGAGCAGACCCGGGAACGACGCTTCCTGCCACGGCACGTAGTGCGCGGCAATGCGCTCGCAGGCGGCCTGCACCTCGTCTTCGGGCAGGCCCGTTTCGCGCAGCGCCTTTTGCCAGACCGGGCGCTGCAGGCGCGACACCAGCGAGAACAGCAGTTCCTGCGCGCTGGTGACGCCGAGGATCACCGAGATGCGCGAGCGATCCATGGTCTCGAACTGCTCGCGTGCGGCGTCTTCGAGCACGGCGCGCGCCGCGATCAGCGCGAGCAGCTGCGAGGTGTCGGTCGCGGGGATCGTCGACGGCGGGATGCCCCACCCCAGCGCATCGAAATCCATCGGCGCAAGAAAGCCGCCGCGGCGGGCATAGGTCTTGTCGGGTGCCGCCGGATCCGCGTCGTAGTAGTCGTCGATGCGCCAGTGCGTAGCCGGCACGTCGGTCAGCAGATCCTTGCCGGCGAGGATGTCGCGCCAGAAGCCGTTCGCGTCGTGCGAACCGGGAAAGATCGCGCTGACGCCGACGATGGCGATCGGCTGGCGCTGCAAAGAACTCATGCGAGTGTCCTGTCCGGTTAGTTGCTTGAAGGGATCGCGCCCGGCATCGGTCGTGAATCCAGGCGCGCCGACGAGTCGTACTGGCAGTACGGCGAGGAGGCGCAACGACGCGTCGCGGCCGAGCACAGGTGCGAGGATTCATGTGAACTCATCGGACAGGACACTAAGAGGCCTCGGACGGAAATCGAACGCGGATGGCGGGATCGGCAATCCGAAGGTACGCAGCTGCTGCGCGCGCGTGACAACCGCGGCGCCTTCGAGCAGGTTCAACGCGACCTGCACCGCGGTGCGCTGGGCGGGGGCTTCGAGGAAACTGCCCGCGGCCCAGGTGTTGAACGCGCCCATGGCGGGGCCGCACCAGATCTGGAAATCGCTCAGCCGCTCGTTCACGCCCTCGATGGCCCAGCGGCTGGAGAGGCCGAGGTACGAGCGGAACACCAGCGCCATGCGGTGTTTCGGATCGGATTCGGCGCGCGCGACCTGCGACGGATCGCGCGAGGACCAGAATGCGCGCGTCGAGGCCCACGCCTCGTCGAAGCCGGCACGCAGCATCTCCTTCTCGATCTTCGCCCGCTCGGCGGCGGGAACCGCGTCGAGCGACGAATACGTGCGGTAGATCTCGTAGAGCTTCTTCGCACGCACCGCAAACATCGTGCCGCGGCGCAGGACCTGCACGTCGACGCCCATCTCGAACATGTCAGCCGCCGGCGCCATGATCACATCGGCCATCGAGGCTTGCGCGAGCATCGCGCGCGCGCCGGCGCCGAGACCCGACTCCACGCAAGCCTGGTTCACCGAGCCGGTCTGCACGTACGCCGCGCCGAGTGCGAAGGCGGACGCGAGCGCACCCGGCGTGCCAAGGCCGCCCGCCGCGCCGACGCGGATCGGCCGCGCATAGCGCTGGCCGGCCACGATGCGGTCGCGCAGCGCCATGATGGTCGGCAGCAACGCGGCCAGCGGACGGTTGTCGGTGTGGCCGCCGGAATCCGCTTCGCAGGTGATGTCTTCGGCCAGCGGCACGCGTGCGGCGAGATCGGCTTCGGCGCGCGTGAGCTGCTGGCGCGCGACCAGCGCATCGAGCAGCGCGACCGGCATCGGCGCCATGAACTGCTTCGCCACTTCCTCGCGCGAAACCTTCGCCAGCACGCGATGGCGGCGCGCGATAGTGCCGGCGCCGTCGACCGTGAGGCCGCTGGCCGCGTAGCGCACGATCGCCGGCGTGAGACCCATGAACGCCGACGCTTCGACGCAGCGCACGCCGCGCCGGATGAACAGGTCCGCGACCGCGTCTTCGATCGCGGGCTCGCTCGGGCTGTGGATGAGGTTCGCGCCCCAGGGCAGTCCGCGCGGATCGAGTTCGCGGGCCAGTTCGTCGACCGCGGCTTCGACGCGCGCCAGCGACAGACCCGCGGCACCGAAAAAGCCGAGGCAACCCGCGCTCGCCATTTCGATCACGAGCCTGGTCGTGGCAATGCCGTTCGCCATCGCACCGGCGACGTAGGGAAAACGCGTGCCGTGCGTCTCGTTGAAGGTGCGGTCGCCAAGCCACTCGGGATACAGCGGCGGCAACAGGCCGAGCACCGGCCAGGCGCCGCTTTCGCCCGCGGCGACCAGCGCGCCGTCGAGCCCGACGCCGAGCCGGCCGTCGCGATCGTCGCGGATGACGACGGCGGTGCGGCGCACCTGGGCGCAGGCGCCCGCGAGCTCAGCCGGCGCGAACACCGGCGCGCCGCCGCGCCAACGCGCCGGCGCGTGGGGGTCAATCGGGGGAACACTAGCCAAAACTGGCACTCAGTGGCATTTTAGAGGATCGCCGTTATAGCCGTGCTGGAGCGGAAATGCCACTGCGAGAAGCAAAGAAGGCCGCAGTCCGTCAGGCGCTGGTGGCCGCGGCGAACCGCCGCTTCCACCGCCACGGCTTCGAGCAGACCACGATCGACGAGATCTGCGCCGACGCCGGTGTGAGCCGGCGTACCTTCTTCCGCTATTTCGAGAACAAGGAAGCGCTCGCGTTTCCGCACCGGACCGAGCGCTTCGAGCGCTTCCTCGCCCTGCTCGACGGTGCCGGTCACTCGCCCAACCCGGTCGACGGCCTGCGCGCGATCTGCCAGACCTTCGCGCACGAATACTCGGCCAACCGCGAGGCGATCCTCGCGCAGCAGCGCCTGGTCGACTCCGTGCCCGCGCTCGCCGCGCGCGAACACGAGATCGACTGCGACTGGGAGACCGCCATGGCCGCGACGTTCCGCCGCCGCTTCGGCCGCGGCGCCGCTGCCGAGCGCCGTGCGCGCCTGATGGCCGGCGCCGCGATCGGCGTCATCCGCGCGACGATGCGCTACTGGTACGAAAAAGACGGCAAGCCCGATCTCGCGCGGCTCGGCCAGGAAGCGCTCGACGGGCTGGAGCACGGGTTCCTGTCCTGAGCGTTGCGTGTCCTCGATGCGTTGCTGGTTGTCGCCGGGCCTGACCGTTCTTGCCGATGCCTCGTTGCGCGGTAACGCTGTCAGTTTCCTGCCCGCCCAGACTATCGCCATGTCACCAGCTATCGATTCCTAGCGACCTGGCGCAATTGGCCGCGTTTGCGCGCACCGACATCCGGCCAGGTGCACCGGGCCTTGCAGGCCCCGGGTGATTGCGGCCACGAACCCTCTGCATCACGCACTGCGACACCCTGCGGTGGCTGCCAGACCGCTCACGCACTGGTGCGCGATCGGCCACCGAGCCGATGCGGTTGCGATGGAGCCCAAAATTTTCTTGGGCATAGGGGGCGCAATTCCGGTCGTTCTGTCGTTCAAGCCGATACAGACGCCGCGAATGGGAGTGCGTGATGAGTCCTCGAGCGCGAAGCGCCGCCGGGGAAGCCTTGAAACCCGTGCGAGGCATCACCGCTGACTGCGGTGGGAAGCACGCGGCCGTCTCAAGAAACGTGGACGAAGGTCTACGCCGGTTTTCCTACCTCACCCATCGTCGAGCCAACTATGTCCAGCCTCCTTCGAATCGTTGTCTGCTGCCTTTCGCTGAGTGCCGCCTGCGGCGTGCTGGCCGCGGATTCCGCGCCAGCCGCCGCGCCGGCGAATTCCCGCCCGCAGGCGCCCCTCCCTGCCGCAGCGGAGCGCGCGCCGCCGCTGCTGCAGCGGCCCAACGCCAGCAAGCTGAAACACGTGGATACGCGCTACGCCATGCCCACGGTTGCGCACCGCCGCGCCGACGGCAGCCTGGAAATTCGCAATGCAGGACCGCTGCAGACGGAGATGCAAAATGATCGCTAATGGCTTGCGTCGTTGGGCGGTGCTGATGCTGCTGTGTGCCGCGCTGCAGGCACACGCTGGCGCGAACTTCGTCATCGTTGCCGGCCAGGGTTTCGACGACGACACGCCAGCGGACCCCGTGGCGGGCAATCCCGGTACCACATTGGGTGCGCAGCGCCAGTACGTGTTTCAGAAAGCCACCGATCAATGGGGCGCTGTACTGAACTCCATCGTCCCCATTCGCGTCGAGGCAAGCATGGAACCCGACCAGTGCAGCGGCAACAGCGCCGTGCTGGGTTCGGGCTTTCCCCTCAGTCTCTACGCTGACTTCGCCCCCGAGGCCCTTGCCGACACCTGGTACGTCATCGCCCAGGCCAATGCCATGGCGTTCGGCGACCTGGATCCGACCCACAACGACATCACCATCAGCATGAACTCGGATATCGACAACGGCTGCCTGACGGGTACTACCGGCTGGTGGTACGGCGTGGATGCTGCCGTGCCTGTACCGGGCGACAAGATTCCGCTGTTACCGCTAGTGGTGAAACGGCTGGCGCATGGCCTGGGCTTCATTTCGCTGACCGATCCGAGCAGCGGCGAGTTTTGCTGCGATGACAATCAACGCCCGGATGTCTGGTCCTGGTACATGCGCGATGCCGCGACGGGCAAGCGCTGGGTCGAGATGGACGGCTCGGAGCGCTTCGACTCGGCGTCGAACGACCCGAATCTCACCTGGGTGGGGAAGAACGCCAATCGCATGCAAGGCGCCTATCTGGGCGCCGCGCTCTTGCTCACGGTGAATTCGCCGGCGGCTATCGCCGGCAGCAATCCGGTCGCCATGCCGGACTTCGGGCCAGGGCTGCCCAAGAGCGGCATAACAGGCAGCCTCGTGTTGGTGACGGACGGCGACACCAGTGGTGGCGGCACCATCAATGACGCTTGCCAGCCTTTGACCAACGCGGCGCAGGTGACCGGCAAGATCGCGCTCGTCGAACGCGGCGCTTGCCAATTTGTAATCAAAGTAAAGAATGCACAGAACGCGGGCGCACGAGCCGTGATCGTGCAGAACAATGTCGATCCCGACCTGCCCCCGCTGGGCGGCACCGATCCCACCATCACCATTGCGACCGTTGGCATCACCCAGGCGCTGGGCACGTCGCTTCGCGCCAATCTCGCCGGCGGCGTGAACCTCACGGTAGGCGATCCCACCAAGCTGGCGGGTACGCAGGGCGGTTTTCTGCGCCTGAACGCGCCGAATCCCGCAAACTTCAAATTGGTGAACTCGATGTTCACGGCCGACATGTTTCCCAATCTGCTGATGCAGGAAAACCGCTATATCAGCCGCAGAATGCTCACCGGTTTCGATATCACCCTGGACCTGCTCAAGGACATCGGCTGGAGTACCAACCCCGATCAGATCGTGCATGCCGACGGTTTCGACGCGAACCCTTGTCCTTTTGTAGTGCCCTAGCGTGGCTTGACGCCAGCCGCCACGGGCCGCAGGCCCGTGGCTTTGCCGGGGCGTAACAATGCCGTGAAATGCGTCGTTTCGACAACAAGCTGAGCTCTCTTTAAGTCAGGGAGCAGACTGCATCTTCTGTAAAAACAACCAGTCGCAGCATCCGAGCAACGATTCTTACTGATGCCTGGCGACAATTGCTGTTTTTTCCATACATCCGGATGCCGAGCCGGTACGATGCCGCGATGCGCGGGAACCAGGCAGGCCCCCACCGCTGAACCCGCACGGGACTGATGTACGAGGCGCCGGCGGCGGAAGCCGCTTGCTCGCCTGCGCTACAGACTGTTGATTCGTAAATCAGTGGGCGGCTTGAAAAAGAACGACGCCAGCGGGCCCGGCACATGCCGGACCCGCTGGCGCTACCCGCAATGACAATCAGTGGGCCAGCAAGACCAGCCAGGGCACGTCATTTTCTGCCGTTATCCAGAGTTCGGTCAGTGGCCGGGAAGCGCTGGCGTCCAGAACGAAGGCCGCATCGCCATTGATGGTCAGATAGGCGGCGTTTCCATCGGCAGCCAACTGCCAGGCGAACGACAGCAGACGCTGATCGAGATTGATCGTTCGCCATGCCGATCGTTCGCCTGCGCCGAGGCTGTCGGTGGTGGAGATGCGCAGGGCTATCTGGTTGCCCAGGCGCGCGAATTCCACCGTGAACAGCGCGCTGCCATCGGCAGCTCGCCCGCTGGCAATCACGCTCGGTGCGATGCTCAGTGCATGCAGCAGCCTCGCGTCGATGCGCAGCGTTGCCGCGACGAAATCGCTGCCCTCGCCGATGGCTTTCGGCTGCAGGGACGACGGACCATCGAAGCCGTCCCGGAAGATCGGCACGATGGTGGTATCGCTGGCCGAATTGTTGGCCGGTGCCGGGTCCGTGCCAACCAGCGGCGCGACCGATGCGGTGTTGACGATCTGGTCGTTGGCACCGCTCGCCACGAGCGTGGCCGAGTAGAGGTACGAGGCCTGGCCGCCCACCGGCAGGGTGACCGTGTCGCTGAGCGTATTGCCGGAGCCGCTGGCGCAGACTGCTCCGCCCGTGCCGACGCAGGTCCAGCTACCGCTATCCAGTTGCGGCGGCAGCGCATCGGTCACTGTGGCTGTCGCGTTGCTTGGTCCGGCGTTGGTGACGGTGATGACGTAGTTCAGCGTGGAGCCCAACTGCGCGAACTGCCGGTTGTCGGTGAGCGTCAGCGCGAGGTTGGCCACCGCCACGAGGCTGTCCGTGTCGGTCGCCGAATTGTTGCCCGGTGTCGGATCGGTCGCGCCGGCCGGCGCGCTTATCGTCGCGGTGTTGCTGAGCAAGCCCGAAGCAGAACCGGACACTGTACAAATTGCCGTATAAACCACAGTTGCACCAACCGGCAGATTGACGCTGTCGTTGATAGTGCCGGAACCGCTCGCCGTGCAACTGCCACCGCCCGCCCCCACGCAGGTCCAGGTGCAGGTCAGCGCAGCCGGGAAGGTGTCGGCTACCGTCGAGCCCGGAGCAGGACTCGGTCCGTTGTTGGATGCCTGGATCGTATACGTCGTGGTGCCGCCCGGGTTCACCTGGGTCACGCCATTGGTCAGGCTGATCGCGAGATCCGGCGGCGGCATAGCGGTGACCGCGATCGCAGCGGACGGCGTGCTCGAACAGCCGGAACTGCTGACCGTGACGCTGTAGTTGCCGCTCGCTGTGGCAACGTACTGCGTGTTGGTTGCGCCGCCGATCGGATTGCCGTCGAGATACCACTGGTTGCCGCTGGCGCTGGACGAAGTGAGCGTGACGCTGCCACCGGCATAGAACGTGGTCGGGCCGCCGGGCGTGATCGTCGGCGTGGGCGGTAACGCATTGACGGTCACCGTCGTGATCGCCGACGACGCGCTAGCACACAGGAAGGCATTGGTCGTCGTGGTCGTGTAGTCGCCCGACGCGGTGGCGATGTAGGTCTGCGACGTGGCGCCGCCGATCGGACTGCCGTTGAGGTTCCATTGGTTTCCGCTGGCGCTGGACGACGTCAGCGAAACGCTGCCACCGGCGCAGAACGTCGTCGGCCCGCCCGGCGTGACCGTCGGTGTCGGCGGCGGGATGCAGGGGTTGGTATGGCACATCGTGACGTCGTTGAGCGTCGGCGATACGGTGCTGTCGGTGGTCGCCAGGAATGCGCGATAGCGCAGGTAGCGGTTGTTGTCGAACTGACTCAGCGACGCACCGCTCGTGGTGAAGAACGTGGCGGCGGTGCCGTCCGGCCCGACGAATACAAACGGCCCCGAGAAGGAATTGCTCGCGGCAACCTGGAATCGCAGGCTGGTATTCGTCGGGACCGTCGCGTTCCAGGACAGTGTCGACCAGTTCGGCACGTGTCCCGGAGCGGGATTGGCGTCCTTGATCGACGAGATCAGGTCGCCCGACGCGCGATAGCCGGTATCGATGTAGACCTTGAATCCCGTATCGGTATTGATTCCCCCGGTCAGCGGTATCGACCAGACCGTTCCGCTCGTCGCGCCGGCGATGCGCGTGCCGCCGGCATAGACATCGGCGCCCGCGGTTGCCGTGCCGCTGCGCGTCAAGGCATAGGTGCCCGGCGACGGGTTGGCCGTCGGACGGACAATGAACGCGTACTGCGTCCCGGCGTTGAGTACGATGGGTGTCGCCAGATTCGCGGTGTAGTACGCACTGGCGCCGCCGTTGAATCCGGCGATCGTTCCGGAGGCGAGATCCGCGCCCGTCGGCAGGCCGCCACTGGTGGCGCGGATGCTCAGGGTGAGATTCGGCACGGTGCCGGTACAGCCGCTGCAGAACAGATTGACATCGACCCGTTTGATCAGGCCGGTGACCGACGGCGTGAACGTCTGCCCACCCCAGGTCGTCACGGTAATGCCGACGCCGCTCGTGCCCAATGACGCGTTCTGCTGGTCGACATTGGCCCCGCCGGCGAGAAGGAGATCGCCAGGGTTCGTGGCTGCATCGACGTTCGTGAGCACGCCCGCCTGGAAGTCGGACTGCGCCGTGTCGGTCAGGCAGGCGGTTTCGGCCGCCGCGCTCAGTGCGAAATCTTGCGTTGTGGTGTTTCCGTCGTTTACCACAATGTTGCTCGCCGCGCCCGTAACGCAACCGGGGAAGCTCGCGCTGATGCCCGGATAGGTTCCGGCCGGAATGGCTGCAAACGAATACCCACCGGCTGCATCGGTCGTCGTGGTGCGGCTGCCTAGCGAAACGGTCGCGCCATTCAGCGGAGCGCCGCCGATGGCGGCCGTCACGGTGCCGGATACGGTACCGCCCGCCCCAACCGGCGTGCACGACGGATAGGAAAACGATCCGATCCGCGTCTGATAGTTGAGTCCGTCGGCAGCGTAGTACTCGCCCGTCATCCAGAACGTACAGCCGTCCGGATCCAGCGCCATCGCGCTGTACTCGCCCCATCGCGTGCAGGTGCCGCCGGCGCAGGTGCCGGTCTGCGTGCCGGTGCCCTGAATCAGCAGCTGCTCGGTCTGGCTGAACGTATTGATCGGGTCTGCGGCGAGTCGGCCGGCGTAATTGAGCGCCGGCTTGGTCGTGCTGCTCGACGTGCTGTAACCGAGCGCCATGTCGCCCGCACGATTGATGGCAAGGCTCGGAATGAAGCGATGCATCACGTTGGCGCCGTCCGGATCCCAGGTCGCCGACTGCGGCAGGTTTGCCGCGACCGTGCCGCCGGTGACATTCACCTGATACCAGCGCGGCGCGGCGAAACCGGTCGTGTTGGCGCGCCGCACAGTGTGCGTCGCCCATACCGATTCGGCACCGCCCAGGTTGGTGTATTGCGCCTGCGCCATCGCGCGGATCTGTACCACATCGAGCGTGTTGCCGCCCAGCGACGGTGCATTGGCGACGCTGGCATTCGGCCAGCTCGTCGCCGCCAGCGGCACGTCGGGGCCGGTAAAGCTCGACAGGCCAATCCGGTCCCAGTCCACGTGGAATTTATAGACGGTCAAACCGTTGAGAAATTGCCATGTGGACACGTAGTAATTAGGCGTGCCGGCCGTTGGCGTGCCGGTCTGCAGCCGGGCGTTGCTCGGCAGCAGCGAGAAATCCGCCGACGGCGCGTCGAACGAGACGATCTGCACGGACGGCTGCCCGGCATACATCTGCGCCTTGTTCAGCGCGTAGACGCGCGGCGCGATGAACGCGTTCGGCGACTGAAGGTTGAGCAGGTTGGCCGACATGTAGATGCCGTCGGGCCAGATGCCGAGCTTTGGCGAGTCGTTGATGCCGCCCGCGATCGGGATCGAGTAGTAGTTCCAGCCGCCCGAGACCGGATCGCCGGTTTTCGACACCGCAAAACACTGGAAAGCCCCCGGCGGACTGATGACATTGCCCGAGCCGTCGAGCGTGAACGCGATGTCGGTAATGACCCAGCGGTCCTCGAACGTGTCGTAAAGCACGACCGCATCGCCCCGGTTGTTCGTGTCGCACAGATTGCCGAAGCTGCCCTGGCTCATGAACGTATCGAGGGTGAACGCCGCGACGCGAAAGCCATCCGACTTGCGGAAGATGCCGATCGACGCGTTGATGGCCTGGATATAGTGGACCGGGCCGACATCGCCGTTGGCGTCCGGCGGATAGGTCGCGCCGAAGTTCGCGAAATCCAGGCCGTCGAAGTTGGCGATCGGCGCGGGCGCTGCCGCGCCGACAACCGGTACGGCATTCGCGGGATCCGAGCTTACGGCGCCAGTCAGCTGGCGCGGCGCGAATTCGGGATCGTCAGGCTTTGCGGCATCGCGCCTGACCGGGGAGCCCTTGGCCAGGTTGCGCAGATCGATATTCGAGGTGCCGGACAGACGCATTCGCGTCTCGGTCGGCTTGCCTGCCGATGCCGAAGCCGGCCGGGTCGCATCGTGTTCCGAAAGGCCCTGCTCCGTCGCACCGACGGCAAAAGCGGACGACAGCGTAAGGAAGAGTGCTGCAAGCGTGCGGTTCATTGGATTTCTTTCCCCCTGAGAAAGAATGGACAGTCATGCATCAAAGGTGCCACTGAGGCGCAGAAAAGAGGAATTGGCCTGTGTTCGCGGACTTCGCCCGGCGAATTTCGTCTCCACCGCCTACGAGCCATCGCCGGGCGTCTGGCGCCCGACCCGCTGTGTTGCCTCTCGATTGCGGCATTCCGGCTAGCGCAATGCCGCGTCCTGGCACATCACTTCCGGCCTGACGACGCAGTCGGCGCATCGGCCTGACCCGAACGGCCCCGGGTTTGATGGCTGGCTGGCGTGAGCGCGGGGCGGGCCGCCCGGTGGCTCGGCGGGCCTGAAACGGTGCCGTCACCCCCCTGTGACAGCTTTGGCCCCCGGTTTCCGCTTTGTATCCCCTGCAGGCGTCATGCGTGGCTCCGGGACCTGATCGGGGCCACGCGCGTAGCCGGGGCAAGTCCGCCCACGGGAGGATTTCGCTCAATCCTGAGTTCAGGCAGCAACCTCACCCGGGCTTCTGGCTGACCGCGGGATTCCGTGGCGGCAAGGTTGCGCTTTCGGGAAGCTTCGCGGCACCCGGGGAGCAGCCCTGCAATGCGATGCGTCGGAATTACTTTTTATACTATGTATAGCATTGCCCCAGGGGTTCGCTGTTCGTTCCGAATCCCGGGCGGCATGACCAGACAACGCCCAGGCAGGCGTGGCGTGTCTTCTTGTCTGTTGAATGCCTGCGATCGCGTTTCCGGTACAAAAAACGCCTATTTTGCGGCCATTTGAAAGTCTTTTCGGCAACGGCCGCGCCACGAATCGACGGGCGAATCGCCATGCCGTCGCGGTTAGTGCGGCCTGTTGCCGGCGCGTTGCGGGATGGCGTCTCCGGCGTGATCTCCAAGCCGTCCTCGCGCCGGATACTTGTCTAAAATTGCTTGTTGCATTTTATCTTTATCCCGCTATTATCCACCACGAAAGTGTAGTGACTTCTACAGTTATCGTTGCGATTGCATGACTCCGCGAAAGACTCGTCGAACTCTTCGGAAAGGACAGCAGATGCAAACCACACAGACTACAGACGGCAATACCGCGCTCGCCAAGACCGCGCTGGTGGCAGCCGAGGTTCTGGTTCCCGGAGCTTCGAATATCGTTGCCGGCAACCTCGGCGTCGGCGTGGCCACGCTCGTCGGCACCTTTGCGGCAGTGGCGGTGCTTGCACCGACGATGCCGATCCTCGGCGCGCTCGCTGCAATCGGCCTGCGCGTCAATTCGTACAAGCTGGCGACCACCGGTTCGAGCCTGATGACCGATGCCAGCGCCGCGTTCAATGCGGCCAACGAAAGGATCAACAAGACGCCAGCGGCACCGCCGACCGCGTCGGGCAAGGCCTGAGGCTAAGCCTTTTCTCCAGCCGGTGCGCGCCGCGCGCCGGCTGGCCATTCAGAGACTAGGTTCCAGGTGCTGGGCCTGATCGCACGCGTTGTGATCCGGTATCGCGGCACGCTTTCGCGTGTCCGATGTACGCCATTTTCGACCTGGATGCTTGTCCGCCGGGGGCGCAGTGCGGATCGAAACCGAAACATCAGAGCAGAACCCCTATGTCGAAGCGCTGCGGCGCGCCTCGACTCAGATCCGCGCGCTGCGTGACGAGAATGCGGCACTGCGCGCGAGCAGTCCGATCGCGGTGGTGGGCATGGGCTGCCGCTATCCGGGCGGTGCCGACGATCCCGAGCGTTTCTGGCAGTTGCTCGCCGAAGGCCGCGACGCCGTCGCCCCTATCCCGCGCGAGCGTTTCGACATCGACCGCTGGTATAGCGCAAATCCCGCCGACCCCGGCCGCATCTATGTCCGCGAAGCCGCACTGATCGGCGACGTCCGTGGGTTCGATCCGGGCTTCTTCCGCATTACCCCCGCCGAAGCCGAGGCGCTGGACCCGCAGCAGCGCCTGCTGCTCGAAGTGAGCTGGGAGGCGTTCGAGGACGCGCGCATCGACACACGTCGCCTCGCCGGCACGCGTGCGGGCGTGTTCATCGGACTGTCGAACTACGACTACATCCAGGCGCACGTCCATTCGGGCGATCCGACGCGGATTACGCCTTATTCGGGCAGCGGCGTGATGTTCAGCACCGCGGCCGGGCGTCTTTCCTATTTCTACGATTTGCGTGGGCCGTGCGTCACGCTCGACACCGCCTGCTCGTCGTCGCTGGTCGCGCTCGATGCGGCGATCAAGGCGCTGCGCCGCCGCGACTGCGATGCGGCGCTGGCAGGCGGGATCAGCCTGATCCTCTCGCCCGACAGCACGGTCGCGCTGTGCAAGGTCCAGGCGCTCGCCGCCGACGGACGCAGCCGCGCGTTCGACGGCCGGGCCTCGGGCTATGGCCGCGGCGAAGGCTGCGGACTGCTGGTGCTCAAACGGCTCGACGATGCGCTGCGCGACGGCGATCCGGTGCATGCGCTGCTGGCCGGATCGGCCGTCAACCACGACGGGCGCAGCAACGGGCTTACCGCGCCCAACGGGCTGGCGCAGCAGGCGGTGATCCGCGCCGCGCTTGCCGACGCGCAGCTCGCGCCGGATGCCGTCGACTATATCGAGGCGCACGGCACCGGCACGCCGCTGGGCGATCCCATCGAGTTCGGCGCACTCGACGCGGTGTTCGGCAAGCGCTCCCCCGAGCGCACGCTGCTGCTGGGATCGGTCAAGACCAACATCGGTCATACCGAAGCCGCGGCCGGCGTGGCGAGTGTTATCAAGACGATACTGGCGATGCGCCACGCGACGCTGCCGGCAAGCCTGCACTTCGAAACGCCTAACGATCATATCGACTGGGCGGCGGCTTCGATCGAGGTCGTCGCGACGCCGCGCGCCTGGCCGGCGCAGGCGGCGGGTATCAGTTCGTTCGGCCTGAGCGGCACCAACGCGCACCTGATCGTGGCGGCAGCGCCGGCGTACGAAGCCGCCGGACAGACGCCTGCCCTGCCCCATGTCCTTGCGCTGTCGGCGGCGACGCCTGCGGCGCTCGCGGCGATGGCCGCGGCCTGGGAAGCGCGTCTGGCCGAAGCAACGCCTGTCGACATCGCCGCTCTCTGCGCCACCGCTGCGCGGCGGACACCGCTGGCCGAGCGCCGGGTCGCGGTCGGCGCCGACGCGGCGGAACTCGTGGCCGATCTTCGCGCCGCTGCGACGCGCACGAGCGCACCCGCGCGCCAGGCGGGCACGGCGTTCCTCTTCACCGGCCAGGGTGCGCACCATGCCGGAATGGGTCGTGCGCTGCTGGCGAGCGAGCCGGTGTTTCGCGCGGCGTTCGAGCGCTGTGCCGCAGTCGCGGGCGACGCGCTGGGCATGCCGCTCGCCGCATTGCTCGACGAAGGCGACGCGCTGGCACGCAGCGCGATCGCACAGCCGGTCACGTTTGCGCTGCAATGGGCGCTGAGCGAGCTTTGGGCCAGTCGCGGCGTGCTGCCCGACGCCGTGGCCGGGCACAGCGTCGGCGAGTTCGCTGCCGCTGCCGTCGCCGGTGCGTTGACGCCCGAGGCGGCGATGGCACTGGTGATCGAGCGCGGGCAGCGCATGCAGGCCTTGCCCGAAGGTGGTGCGATGGCGGCGGTGTACGCAGCGCGCGAGCGGGTGGAGCCCGTGGTGCGGGCGCATGCGGGCAAGCTGGCCATTGCCGCGGTCAACACGGCCGAGACGATCACGGTGTCGGGTGATGCGGCGTCGCTGGACGAAGCGCTGGCGACGCTGGCCAGGGACGGGGTCCAGGCCATCCGGCTGAAGGTTTCGCACGCGTTTCATTCGCCGCTGATGCAGCCGATGCTCGCGGGTTTCCGCGCCGTCTGCCAGGCCAGCCCGGCGGGGTCGCCTCGGCTGCCGTTCTATTCGACGGTGACGGGCGCGAGGCTGGCGACCGGGCGGCTGCTGACGCCGGACTACTGGATCGAGCAGATCAGCGCGCCCGTCCGCTTCGCCGATGCGCTCGCCGCGCTGCGTGCCGACGGATTCGAGCGATTCCTCGAAATCGGGCCTGGCGATGTACTCGCCGGCTTCGCGCGCAGCGGCGGCGCGCGGCTGGCCACGGCGTCGCTCAAGCGCGGCGTCGAAGAGCGCGTGCAGATCGCCCGGGCCAGCGCCGCCCTGTGGTGCGACGGCGCCGATGTCGATTGGGCCGCGATCATGCCCGCCCCCGGGCGCTTCGTCGCCGCACCGCACTACCCGTTCCAGCGCAAGCCTTATTGGCTGGAGGTGGCGCCCCTGCGTCCCACCGGCTGGTCCTCCCTTGACCCAATCCCCTCCGGCGCCGAGCCGGCCGAGAAAACCATCATGAACACTGCGGTAATCGTCGACCATCTGATCGAAACGCTGGCGTCGATCACGCGGCTCGAACCGGCCGAGATCAGCCCCGTGCAGCACCTCACCGACATGGGGCTGGATTCGCTGATGCTGCTCAAGCTCGGCCAGGCCGTCGAGCGCGACTATGGCGTCGAACTCAAGATGAGCCAGCTGTTCAAGGAGCTGGGCACGCTCGCCGAAATCGAGGTCTATCTGCAGACGCACGCCAGCCGCCGCCCCGGCGCGCCGGCGCCGCTTGCCGTGCTGCCCTCCCAACCCGTCGCTCCGCCCGCAGCACCCGCCGTGGCAATCGCTCCGCTGGCAATGGCCACGCTCGCGGCGGCACCCGTTGCATGGGTCAGCGACGGCGGTCTGTTCCAGCAGCAGCTCCAGGCGATGGCCGCGCTCGCGGCGCAGAATCTGGCCAGCCTCAATGAGCTGAGCCGGCTGCAGCTGTCCGTGGCGGGCCAGGCGCCTGCCGCACTCCCCGCTCCCGTCGCCGCCGCCGCGCCGGCGGTGCGCGCGGCGGAGGCTCCCGTGGCCAGGGCCGAGCAGCCCAAGGCGCCCGTCGCCGTGCCGGTGGCGCAGATCCGCGGCATCAACCTCGCCGGCGTCAAGCTCAATGCCGAGCAGCAGGCCTATGTCGACCAAGTGGTCGCTGTGCATGTCGCGCGCACCGGCGGCTCGAAGGTGCGCACGCGGGAAAGCCGCGCGGTGCTGGCCGACTGGAAACACACGCTGTCCTTCTGGGGCCAGCTCAAGGAAGCCAAATATCCGATCGTCTCGGCAGGTTCGGACGGCCCGTACGTCACCGATGTCGACGGCAACCGCTATATCGACATCGCCATGGGCATGGGCGTGCATTTCTTCGGCCACAAGCCCGCCTTCATCCATGACGCGCTCAAGACGCAGATGGACCGCGGCATCGAACTGGGCACGCAATCGCCGCGCGCGGCCGAGGCGGCGCAGCTGATCGCCGAGCTGACCGGCACCGAGCGCGTCGCTTTCAGCAACACGGGCTCCGAAGTGGTGATGGTCGCGTTGCGCCTCGCCCGCGCCGCGACGGGGCGCAAGACCATTGTGCTGTTCAAGAACAGCTATCACGGCATCTTCGACGGCGTGCTCGCGACCGAAGTCGACGGCGAGCGAGTGCCCATCGGGCTCGGCACGCCCGAGGGGATGATCGAAGACCTGGTGGTGCTGCCGTATGACTCGCCGGCGTCGCTGGCCTATATCCGCGCGCACGGCGACAGCCTGGCCGGGGTGCTGGTCGAGCCGGTGCAGAGCCGCGATCCCGACCTGCAGCCCCAGGGCTTCCTCAAGGCGCTGCGGCGCCTCACGCGCGCGTCGGGCACGGCGCTGATCTTCGACGAGATGATCAACGGCTTCCGCGCCGGACCGGGCGGCGCGCAGGCCTGGTTCGGCATCGATGCCGACATGGCGCTCTACGGCAAGATCGTCGGCGGCGGCATGCCGATCGGCGTGATCGCCGGCAAGGCGCGCTTCCTCGACTACATCGATGGCGGCGACTGGGACTACGGCGACCGGTCGGGCCCGCAGTCGGCCATGATCTATTTCGGCGGCACCTTCTGCCGCAACCCGGCGACCATGACGGCGGCGCATGCCGCGCTCACGTATATGAAGGCCGAGGGCGCGGCGCTGCAGGACCTGGTGACAACGCGCACCGAGGCATTCTGCGACCGCCTGAATTACTGGTTCGAGCGCGAGCGCGTGCCGCTGCGCGCCAAACATTTCTCGTCGCAGTGGCGCATCGTGCCGATCGGCGCGCAGGACCGCGAGCCGATCGAGCTGGAATTGCTCTACCTCTCGATGCTGGTCCGCGGCGTCTATACCTGGGAACGGCGCATCAACTTCTTCTCGACCGCGCACAGCCAGGCCGATGTCGACGCGGTGTTCGAGGCCATCACCGGCGCAATCGCCGACATTCGCGCTCACGGTTTCGACTGGTCGACCGACACCTATCCCGCTCCGCAATTCAGCGCGCTGAGTTCGCCCGAACGGCGGCTCTACGCGCTCGCGCAACGCGAAGGTGGCGAGGCGCCCTATCACCTGCCCCAGGCTTTCACCATCCAAGGGCCGCTCGACACCGACCGGCTTGAGGAAGCGTTCCGCGCAGTGATCCGCCGCCACCCGGCGCTGCGCACCGCCTTCGTCACCATCGATGGCGAGCCGCTGGCCAAGTGCATTGCCGAGCCGCGCTTCGCCGTCGAGCGCGTGGATGTCGCAGCCGGCGAGGAAGACGCGTTCATCGCGGGCTTCATCCGCCCGTTTGACCTGGCGCAGGCGCCGCTGATCCGCGTCGCGGTCGGCCGCCTCGCGCCCGAGCGGCACCTGCTGCTTGCCGACACGCACCACATCGCGGTGGACGGCCTGTCGTTCGACATCATCGCGGCCGAGCTGATGGCGCTCTACGCCGGCGAGACGCTGCCAGGCGTCGACTACGATCTTGCCGCGGCGCGGCGCGCGGCGGCGGCCGGCGGCGAAGGCGCGCGCGGCGAAGCCAACGCTACGTTCTGGCGCGAACAGCTCGCCGCCCTGCCCCAGCTCGACCTGGCCGGCGATCGGCCACGTCCGCTGCAGCGCGATTTCCGCGGCGATGCGGTCATTGCTCATGTGCCCAAGGCGCTGCTCGACCGGCTCAAGGCACTCGGCCGGGCACGCGGCGGCGCCTCGCTCTACATGGTGCTGCTTGCCGCCTGGAGCGGCTTCCTGCACCGGCTGAGCGGGCAGGACGATATCGTGATCGCGGGTGCCAGCTCGGGTCGCGAACACGTGGCGGTGGCGCGGGCAGTAGGCATGTTCGTCAACACGCTCGCGTTCCGCACGCGGCCGGGCGGGTCGCTGTCGTTCGCGGCGCATCTCGACGCGGTCGCGCAGGTGGCGCTCGCCGCCTATGACCACGGCGACTTCCCGTTCGAAGCCGCCGCGGCGCTGGCCGGACCGCCCGCGCCGGGGCGCAACGCGGTGTTCGACACGATGCTGTCGTACGAGAACGCCACCGCGCGCGCGTTCCGCATCGCCGATCTCGACTTCACCAGCCGCGAGATCGCCCTGCAGGCGGCGATGTTCGACCTGGCGCTCGACATCACCGAGATCGACGGCGCGCTGACCTTGCGCTTCGGCTTTGCCACGCAATTGTTCGACCGCGCCACCATCGAGCATTGGGCGGCGGCCTTCGGCCAGATGCTGGCGGCCATTGCCGACCATCCCGACGGCCCGATCGGCGGCATCGACCTGGTGACGCCGGGCCAGGCGGCCGTGATCGCCGCGCTCAATGACACCGCTGCCGACTATCCGCGCGAAGCCACGCTGGTCGACCTGTTCGACGAGGCTGCTGCGGCGCATGCCGGGCGCGTCGCAGTGGTGTCGGGTGACACCGCGCTCACCTATGCCGAACTCGCCGCCGCAGCCGATGCGCTGGCGGCGGCCATCGCCGGGCGCGCAGCGCCGGGCGCCTGCGTGGGCATGTTGCTGCCGCGCTCCGAACGGTGTGTCGTGGCCGAGCTGGCCATCCTCAAGGCGGGCTGCGTGTTCGTGCCGCTCGATGACGGGCAGCCACCGGCGGTGCTCGCGCATATCCTCAGCGACAGCGCCTGCGCGGCAGTGATCGTCGACGCCACGACAGCGGCGCTACTGCCCGAGTCGAGTCGCGAACTGGCGCTCGACGTAGGCGAACGCGCCGCAGCGCGGCCGGCTGTCGCACGCACGCCCGACGACATCGCCTACATCATCTACACCTCGGGCTCGACCGGCCTGCCCAAGGGCTGCCAGGTCAGCCACCGCAACGCGGTGCGGCTGCTCATCAACGACCGCATGCCCTTCGCGTTCGGACCGTCCGAGGTCTTCGTCTGCGCGCACAGCTTCGCGTTCGACTTCTCGATCTGGGAAATCTGGTGCGCGATCGCGAACGGCGGAACCGTGGTGATCGCCAGCGCCGCGACCGCGCGCGACCCGGCGGCGCTGCTCGCGCTGGTGCGCGCGCACCGCGTCACCGTGCTGAACCAGACGCCGGCCGCCTTCTACGGGCTGATCGACGCCGAACGCGCCGTCGCGACGCACGATCTGGCGGCTCACCTGCACACCGTGATCTTCGGCGGGGACCGGCTGGAACCCACCTATCTGCGTGCCTGGTCTGCGCTCTACCCGCTCGCGCTCGTCGCGCTGGTCAACATGTATGGCATCACCGAGACCACGGTACATGTCACCTGGCACCGCCTGGCCGAAGCCGACCTGGCGAGTGGGCGCAGCGCCATCGGCCGGCCGATTCCGGAGACGCAGGTGCTGCTGCTCGACGCGGCCGGCGCCACAGTGCCGCTGGGCGTGCCGGGCGAAATGTGGGTGGGCGGCAGTGGCGTCTGCGCGGGCTATCTCAACCGGCCCGAGCTGACCGGCCAGCGTTTCGTGGCGCGCGAAGGCCAACGCTACTACCGCAGCGGCGATATCGGCCGGCTCGGCGCGGACGGTGTCCTGACCTATCTCGGGCGCAACGACCATCAGGTGCAGGTGCGCGGACACCGCGTCGAGCTGGCGGCCATCCAGCATTGGCTGCTGGCTCACCCGGCGGTCGAAAAGGCTGTCGTGACGGCTACCGACGACGCGCTCGCTGCCTATGTGGTGAGTGAGAAAGCGCTGACGGCCGAGGCGCTGCAGGCGCATCTCGCGCGTTACCTGCCGATGCATGCGATCCCGTCGCGCTTCATTCGCCTCGCTGCGCTGCCGCTGACGGCCAATGGCAAGATCGATCGCGCCGCGCTGGCCGCCGCCGACGGGTCGGCGCTGCCCGCCAGCGCTGCCGCACTGGCGCCGCGCACAGCGGCCGAAGCGACGATCGCCGGCATCTGGGGCGATGTGCTGGGCGGCGGCGCACCCGGCGTGGAGCAGGATTATTTCGCCCTCGGTGGCGACTCGATCAAGGCGCTGCAGATTGTCAGCCGGCTGCACCGGGCGGGGATCAGGGTCAGTCTCGCGCAGATCCTCACGGCGCGCACGGTCGCCGCGCTGGCGGCGGTGGCGGGTGATGCCGAGGCGGCTGCCGGGTTGTCGAGAGCCGACACTGCGCCGCTCACGCCGATCCAGCGCTGGTTCGTCGAGACGCATGGCACGGCACCGGAACATTTCAACAATGCGGTACTGCTCGCCGCGGACGCTGTCGATACGGATGCGCTGGCTCGCGCCGTGGCGGCGCTGATCGAGCGGCATGACGGGCTGCGGCTGTCGCTGGACCTGGCGCACGGCGTGCAGCGCGTCGCCGCGACGCTGGCGGTCCCGGTCGAGACTATCGAACTCGCCAGTGCCGCGGCGCTGACGGCGCACGCCGCCACGCTGCAGGCGCGTTTCGACGTAGCGCGGCCGCCGCTGCTGCGCGTGGTGCATTACCGCCTGCCCGACGGCGAGCGCGTGCTGCTGCTTTGCCATCATCTGGTGATCGACGGCGTTTCGTGGCGCATCCTGCTGGAAGATCTGTTCGCCGCCTATGCCGCCGAATGCGCTGGCGAGGCCGCGACGCTGGCAGCCGCGGGATCGTGGCTGGACTGGCCGGCGGCGCTGGCCCAGGCCGCGCGCGATCCGGCGCTACTCGCCGAGATTCCCTATTGGCAGGGCATCGAAGCCGCCGAGGCGACGGCGCTGCCGCGCGACTACGACGACGAAATCAACGCCGTGGCCGATGCGCGCAGCATCGCGCTCGAACTCGATGCCGACGCGAGTGCGGCGCTGCTGCGCCGCGCCGGGGCGAACGAGGGCGGCATGGCGGCGCTGCTGCTCGGTGCACTGGCACTCGCCTTCCGCGAAGCCTTCGGCATGCCGCGCATCCGCATTCGCCTCGAAGGCCATGGCCGCGAAGAGCTGGTTCCCGGGCTCGACATCAGCCGGACGATCGGCTGGTTCACTTCGCTGTTCCCGGCTGTGATCGAGGTCGGCGCTGCGGTCGGACTCGACGCGGCGGCAGCGCGCGCCGGTGCGGCACTGGCGGCGATCCCGCGCAAGGGCGTGGGCTACGGCCTGCTGCGCTATGCGACCCCGCCCGCGCTGCGCCCCGGCCTGGTCTTTGCCGAGCCGCCCGAGATCGGCTTCAACTACATGGGCCAGTTCGACGCCGAGCTGGGCGGCGGCTTCCGCCTCGCCGACGAACCGATCGGACCGGTGCTGGGCGCGACGCTGCGCCGGCCCGAGCTGATCGACATCGAGTCGGCAATCGTCGGCGGCAAGCTGGCGCTGAGCATCGGCTACGGCGAACGCATCCATGCGCGCGCGACGGTGCAGAAGCTGGCGGATGCGCTGCGCAGCGCGCTGCTCGGCGCGTCCGCGCCGTCGCCCGGTGCAGCGAAAACCGATACGGTGCGCAACGCGCCCGCCGCATCGCCCGCGCCGTCGAACGATGCCACGGAAGTGAATGGTGCCGAAGTCGATGCGCCCGGCGTGGAGGCCGTGCTGCCGCTGTCGCCGCTGCAGCAAGGCATGGCCTTCCATGCGCTGAGCGGCGATCGTCAATCCTATCTGCAGCAATTCGCCTTCACGCTGCGCGGCAGGCTGGATCACGAACGGTTCGCCGCCGCCTGGCAGGCCGTGCTCGCGCGGCACCAGGCACTGCGCGCCGCAATCGTCGCGCCGCCGGGCGAAGCGCTGTACCAGATCGTGCTGGCCGAGCGGCCGGGTCCGGTCGCGGTCGCAGACCTGAGCACGCTCGCCGCCGGCCGCCACGCCGAGGCGGTCGAGCGCCACGCCGCGCAGGAGCGCGCGCAAGGCTTCGACCTGGCGCGCGATCCGCTGCTGCGGCTGTTGCTGCTGCGGCTGGGCAAGACGCAGACACGCGTGATCCTGACCCTGCATCACATCGTCGCCGACGGCTGGTCGCTGGGTATCGTCTTCGCCGAGCTGATGGCGCTGTATCGCGGCGCACAGCTGCCGCCCGCACCGCCCTTCTCCCGCCACCTGGAGTGGCTCGCCGCGCAGGATTCCGCCGCCGCGCGCCGCTACTGGATGGCGCGGCTGCGCGATGCGCCCGAGCCCGTCGCGTTGCCGGGCTTGCGCACCGTCGCGGACGGCGGCTATGCGATGCGCGAGCTGAGCTTCGCGTTCGACGGGGCGACGACGCAGGCACTGGCGGAGCTGGGCGTGCGGCTGGGCGTGACGCTCAACACGCTGGTGCAGGCGCAATGGGCCGTGCTGCTCGCCGGGTTCGCTGGCGGCGCGGATGTGATGTTCGGCGCGATCACCTCGGGCCGTCCCGCCGAGCTGGAGGGCGTCGAGGCGATGGTCGGGCTGTTCCTGCAGCCCGTGCCGGTGCGCGTGCGCGTCGCGGGCGAGCAGGGTTTCGCTGCGCTGGCGCGTTCGATCCAGCACGACGCCGGCGAGGCCGCCCCGTTCCACCATTTCCCGCTCGCCGAGATGCAGCGGCTGGCCGGCAAGCGCCGCACGCTGTTCGATCATGTCCTCGTCTTCGAAAACTATCCCTTCGCCAGCCTGGGCGACGCCGAACTGGCGATAGCCGACGTGCAGGCGATCGAACAAATGCATTTCCCGTTCAGCATCGTCGTCGAGCCCGGCGAGACGCTGGCGATCAAGTTCACTTTCAATGCATTGGCGATAAACGAGGCCGACCTGCGCGCGATCGAGGCGCAGTGGCGCCGGCTCGCCGAAGCCGTGCTCGCCGATGCGGACCGGCCGCTGGCAGAGATTGCGCTCGGTGCGCGCACGGCGCCCGTGGCCGGCAGCGCGATCGAAGGCACGGTGCTGGACCGGTTCGAGGCCCAGGTCGCTGCACGCCCCGATGCGATCGCGATCGAGGATGACGGCGAGGCGCTGAGCTACCGCACGCTGGACGCCCGCGCCGAGGCGCTGGCGCGCG
The DNA here is from genome assembly GCF_004363655.1 of Tahibacter aquaticus. GTDB lineage: Bacteria > Pseudomonadota > Gammaproteobacteria > Xanthomonadales > Rhodanobacteraceae > Tahibacter > Tahibacter aquaticus. The sequence continues at coordinate 212,153 of NZ_SNZH01000009.1, read as the reverse complement.
CGCTGGTCGCGCTGGGCGTACGGCACGGCGACCGTGTCGCATCGTTCCAGCCTGCCGGGATCGGGCATGTCGCCACCCTGCTCGCGGCGTGGAAGGCGGGCGCGGTGTTCGTCCCGCTCGATATCGAGGCGCCCGCACGCCGGCTCGCGCTGCTCGCCACGTGCGTAGAGCCCAGGGCCTGGGTTGTCGCTGCCGCACTGCGCGACCGGCTGGCCGCGGCGGTCAGCCCGCCGGCGGAGCGCGTCGTGGCGTGGAACGCGTCAGGTGCGTTCGGCACCGCAGGCGTCGCGCTCGACACGCGCCGGCGCCCCGGCCCTGCCGACGCCGCCTATGTGATGTTCACGTCGGGATCGACCGGCACGCCGCGGCCCATCCTCGCCGGCCATGCGGGGCTGCGCCATTTCATCGATTGGGAAGCGCAGGAACTGGCCGTGCAGCCGGGCGTGCGCGTGAGCAACCTCGCGTTGCCGACCTTCGACGTTTCGCTGCGCGATATCTTCCTGCCCCTCGCGACCGGGGGCACGGCCTGCATCGCGCCGCTGGAAGTCCGGCGCGACGGTGCGCGGCTTGCGGCCTGGCTGGCGCAGGAGAACATCGCAGTCGCGCATGTCGTGCCCAGCATCTTTCGCCTCGCGCTCAAGGCGCTCGAAGAGCAGCCATGCCCGCTGCCCGCGCTCAGGCACCTGCTGTTCGCGGGAGAGATGCTGTGGAACACGGATGTCGCGCGCACGCGGGCCGCACTCGGCCCGGCGGTTGCGCTGCGCAATCTCTATGGTCCTTCGGAGACCTCGCTCGCCAAATGCTGCCACCGCATCGACGGCACGGGCGACCCGGCGCGCGCGGTGCCGGTCGGGCGGCCGCTGCCGGGCACCCAGGTGCTGGTGATCAAGGAAGGCCGGCTCGCCGCGCCCGGTGCGATCGGCGAGCTGCACATCGCCCCACCGTTCGCCATGCTCGGCTATCTGGGCGATGTGGAGGCAAACGCAGCGCGCTTCATCCAGGCCGAGCTCGAATGGGGCGTGGAAGGCATGGTCTATCGCACCGGCGACATGGGCCGGGCGCTCGCCGACGGCACGATTGAGCTGGGCGGGCGGCTCGACGGCCAGGTCAAGATCAACGGCGTGCGCGTCGAGCTGGGCGAAATCGAAGCCGCGGCGATGGCGCACGAGGCAATCGAAACCGCGGTCGCCATCGCGCACAAGCGCGCCGACGGCGAACTGGCCATCGCCTGCTATTTCACGGCGGCGCGCCCGATTTCGACCGATGAATTGCGCGCGCACCTCGCGCTCGATCTGGCGCGGACAGCGATGCCGCACTTCCTGATCGCGCTCGATGCGCTGCCGCTGGGACTCAATGGCAAGGTCGACCGCCGCGCCCTGCCCAAGCCCGAGGAGCTGGTGAGCGGCCGCTCCGCGTTCGTCGCGCCCGAGGGGCCGGTCGAGACGCGCATCGCCGCGATCTGGGGCGAGGTGCTGGGCATCAAGCGCGTCGGCGCCTGCACCGGGTTCTTCGACGTCGGCGGCGATTCGCTGCGCGCGATGCGCGTGCTTACCCGCGCCAACCCGGAGTTCGGCGGCAGCGTGACGATCGCCGATTTCTTTGCAGCACCGACGGTGCGCGCAATGGCCGCCGCACTCGCGCCCCGGCCGCAGCGCGCCCAGCGCATTCCTGCGGCGCCGCCCGCAGCCGACTATCCCGCCTCGCGTGCGCAGCGGCGGCTGTGGGTTCTCGACCAGCTCGGCGGCAATCCGGCGGCCTATGTACTCAGCGCCGCCTATCGGCTCGACGGCGTGCTCGACCCGGACGCGCTCGCCGCCGCGATCGAGGCACTGCCGGCGCGGCACGAGGCGCTGCGCACGGTGTTCGTGGAACGCAATGCCGACCTGCGCCAGCGCGTGCAGGTGCAGGCCGATTTCGCCGTCACGCGCATCGACCTGAGCGACGAGCCTGATCCCGACGCCGCGGCCCGGCACCGCGCAGAAATGCTGGCGCGCGACGGTTTCGACCTGGCGCAGGGCCCGCTGCTGCGCGCGAGCCTGCTGCGCCTTGGCGCCGACCGCCACGTGCTGCTGTTCGCTGTCCATCACATCGTCAGCGATGCCGAATCGGTGTCCGTGATGGTCGAGGAGATCCTGCGCGGCGCGCGCGGCGAGGCACCGCCGCCGCTACGCATCCACTACAAGGACCATGCCGTCGCTGAAGCTGCCTGGCTCGCTTCGCCTGCGGCGGCTGCGATGCGGCACTGGTGGCTGGCCCGACTCGCCGCACTGCCGCCGCGGCTGGACCTGCCGTTCGACCATGTCCCGGCCGGTCCGCCGAGCTACGACGGCGACCGCGTCTCGGCGACGCTGGACGCCGCGACCACACAGGGCCTGCGCGCGCTGGCGAGCGCCGCGGGCACGAGCTTCTTCGCCAGCCTGGTCGCGCTCACGGCGGCGCTGGTGCAGCGCCACACCGGCTGCGACGAGGCGGTGCTGGGCATGCCGGTCACTTGCCGCGACGATCCCGAGCTGGAGACGCAGCTGGGCTTCTACGTCAATCTCCTGCCGCTGCGCCTCGCGCTGGACGACGCCGACGATGTCGCGGCGCTGCTGCGCCGCACGGGCAGTGTCCTCGCCGAGGCGATGGACCATCGCGCCTATCCCTTCGATCTGCTGGTCGAGCAGTTGGACCTGCCGCGCGACGAGAGCCGCCCGCCGCTGTTCGATGTCGCGGTCGTATTCCAGGACCGGCGCCAGCGCAGCCTGACCCTGGACGGCGTCACGGTGTCGCGCTTCGGCGGCGAGCCGCGCGTTGCCAAATATCCGCTGACGTTCGAGTTCGTCGAAAGCGACGACGGCGTGACGCTCAACCTCGAATACGCGAGCGACCTGTTCGAACGCGAGCGCATCGCGCGCATGGCGGATCACTATGCCCGGCTTGCCGCGGCGGCCGTAACCGCACCGGATCGCGCCGTGGCGCGGCTGCCCCTGTTGGGTGCGCAGGAACTGGCGCTGGTCACGGCGCCGGGGCCGGTCATCGCCCTGCCCGGGCACGCGACCGTTCCCGCGATCTTCGCCACCTGGGCGCAGCAGCAGCCCGACGCCGATGCCGTGGTCTGCGCCGGCACGACGCTCAGCTACGCCGAACTCGACGCGCGCGCCCGGATGATCGCCGGCGCGCTGGCGTCCAGCGGCGTGGCGCCCGGCGCCGTGGTGGCCGTGCTGCTGGACCGCTCGGAGCGGCTCGTCGCGGCATTTCTCGGCGTACTGATGGCCGGTGCGGTCTATCTGCCGATCGACCCCGGCTATCCCGCCGAACGCATCGCGCTGATGCTGGCCGATTCGGGCGCGGCTGTGCTGCTGACCGAACCGGGGCACGGCGAGACGGAGCCGGCTGCCGCGCTGCGCAGCATCGACGTCACGGCACTGGTCGAAACAACCGGCTCGCTGCCGCCCGCGCCCGGCCCGGACGATGCTGCCTATCTGATCTACACATCCGGTTCTACCGGGCGGCCCAAGGGCGTGCTGCTCGATCATCGCGGTGCGGCGAACCTGGCGTTGGCGCAGCACCACGGCCTGGGCATCCGCTCGCATCACCGCATCGTCCAGTTCGCGCTGACCTCGTTCGACGCGTCGGTGTGGGAGATGGTGATGGCGCTGCTCAACGGCGCCTGCCTGCTGGTGGCCCAGCCCGATGACGTACGCGATCCCTCTGTCTTTGCGGCGCTGCTCGCGGCCGGGCGAGCCTCGGTCGCGACGCTGCCGCCGTCCTATCTCGCCGAGCTGAGCGACGACGCGCTCGCGCCGCTGGAAATCCTCGTGACGGCGGGGGAAGCGCCCGATGCGCCGCGCATGACCCGCCTCGCTGCGCGGCTGCGCGTGTTCAATGCCTATGGCCCGACCGAGACCACGGTCTGTGCGAGCTGGCACCGGGTCGATGCGCAGGCTGACGCGACGCAGGGCGTGCCGATCGGCCGCGCGATCGCCAATGGCGAGATATTCGTACTCGACCGCTGCGGCAATCCGGCGCCGATCGGCGTGCAGGGCGAGATCGTGATCGGCGGTGCCGGTCTTGCGCGCGGCTATCACGCGCGGCCCGAACTGACCGAGGCCGCCTTCGTGCCGCACCCCTGGCGCGACGGTGCGCGCGTCTATCGCAGCGGCGATCGCGGCGCGATGGGAACGGACGGCGCAATCCGCTTCGCTGGACGCCGCGACCGCCAGGTCAAGTTGCGCGGCTACCGCATCGAGCTGGGCGAAATCGAGCGCGCCATCGCCGCGTTGCCGGGGGTGCGCGACGTGGCCGTGACCGTGCACAAGGGGCCGTCCAGCGACGAACTGCTCGCCTATGTCGTCGGCTGCGCGCCCGATGCGCTCGCCGAGGCACTCGCGCGCACGCTGCCTGCGCACATGCTGCCTGCGCGCTGGATCACGCCCGCCACGCTGCCGCTGACGCCCAACGGCAAGACCGACTACGCCGCGCTGCCGCCGGTCGAGGCTGCGCCGGCGCAGGCACCGATCGACGATCCGCGCGAGGCGCTGGTCGCGCAGGCATGGCGCGCCGTACTCGGCCATGCCGGATTCGGCCGGCACGATCGCTTCTTCGCGGTCGGCGGCGATTCGATCCGCGCGATCCAGGTCGTGGGACGGCTGCGCACCGCCGGCCACCGGATCGAGATGCGTGCCTTCCTCGGCACGCCCACCGTTGCGGGCATCGCCGCGCTGCTGGTCGAGGCCGCGCCGGCACCCGACGCCCGCGGCGGCCGTGTCGCCCTGGCCGAACTCGAGGGGCTCTACGAAAATGGATAAGCCCAGCCTGTCCCGCGACGCCGTCGAGCGCGTCTATCGCCTGACTCCGCTGCAGGCGGGGATGCTGTTTCACGAGCTTGAGTCCCCCGGCGCCTCGCCCTACCACCGCCAGGTGCGCTTCGAGATCGACGGCGAGATCGACGCCACCGCCTGCGAGGCGGCGTGGAACGGCCTGCTCGTACGCCACGCCCTGCTGCGATCGGTGTTCGACTGGGAGCGCACCGCGCAGCCGCTGCAGATCGTGCTCAAGCAGCAGCGCGTCGCATTCGAGGCGCGCGACGCCGATGCCGCGGCCATCGCCGGCTGGTGCGCGGCCGATGCCGCGCGCGGCTTCGACCTGCGCCGGGACGCGTTGATCCGCGTCGCGCTGTTCCGCCTGGGCCCGGCGCGTTTCGAGCTGGTCTGGAGCCATCCGCACATCCTGCTCGACGGCTGGTCGGGCGCGGTGCTGATGGAGGAATTCACGGCGCTGTATGCCGCGGCGCTGCGCGGCGCACCCGCCGCGCTCGCAGCCGCGACCGATCCGGACGGCTTCATGGCCGAAGCGGCCTTGCGCGACGAAGCAACCGCCCTGCCGCACTGGCGCACGCTGCTGGCGGGCTATGACACGGTCGCCACGCTGCCCCGACTGGCGCGCGGCGGCGCGCCAGCGCAGATGGCCGAACAGGGCGTGCGGCTGCCCGCGCCCGACTCCAGCGCGCTGCGCGAACTGGCGCGGCGCAACGGCGCGACGCTGGGCGTGCTGCTGCAGGCGATCTGGGGGCTGATCCTCACGCGCTGGAGCGGGCGCGACGACGTGGTGTTCGGCATTGTCACGTCGGGACGCAACATCGCCACGCCGGGGATAGAGCGGCTGGTCGGCATGTTCGTCAACACGCTGCCGGTGCGCGTACAGCTGGAAGACGGCGACACGCTCGCCGCGCTGCTCGCCCGGCTGCAGCAGCAGTCCGACGCGGGCAGCGCGTACGACCATGTCGGGCTTGCGACGATCCAGGCGGCGTCGGCGCTGCCGGCCGGGCTGCTCGATCATCTGCTCGTACTGGAGAATTTCCCCGCCGGCGATACGGCGACCGACACCGGCTTCCAGGTGGTGGCGACGCATGCCGCCGAGCGCGCCAACTACGATTTCGGCATCCTCGTGCATGACGACGCGGAGCTGCGCGTCACGTTCCAATTCGATGCGAGCCGCATCGACGCCGCGCTGATGGCGCGCGTGGCGACGCACTGGCAAACACTGGTGGCGGCGCTGCTCGCTGCGCCCGACGCGCTGCTTTCCGACATCGACCTGCTGCCGGCCAGCGAGCGCGCGCAACTCGATGCCGCTGCGCGCGGCCCGGCCATCGCGCGGGATGCCGCGGCGACGCTGGTGTCGCTGTGGCACAGCCAGGTCGATCGCACGCCCGACGCCCCCGCGCTCGCCGATGCCAGCGTCGCGCTCAGTTTCCGCGCGCTCGACCGTGCCGCCGAAGGCGTGGCGGCGCGGTTGCGCGGCGACGGCATAGTCCGCGGCGACGTGGTCGGGCTGCTCTGCGCGCGCAGCGCGGCGCGGATCGTGGCCTTGCTCGGCATTCTCAAGGCCGGCGCGACCTATCTCCCGCTCAGCCCTGCGCTCCCCGATGCGCGGATCGCGATGATGCTGGCGGATTCGGGCTGCCGGCGCGTCCTCGCCGACGCGGCCGGCCTGGCGCGCGCCGAAGCGCTGGCGCCGGGTCTCGCCGCGCTCATTGCCCGCGCGGACACGTTGGCGGGTGCGGACGCGGTGGAGCGCGCGCCTTCACCGGCCGCGCCCGACGATGTGGCCTATGTCATCTACACCTCGGGCTCGACCGGACAGCCCAAGGGCGTGGCGGTGCCGCATCGCGGCTTCGTCAACATGATCCTTGCGCAGATCGACGGCTTCGGCGTGCAGCCCGGGGATTCGGTGGTGCAGTTCGCCTCCTGCACATTCGATGCATCGCTGTCCGAGATTTTCATGGCGCTGCTCGCCGGTGCGCGGCTGGTCATCGCCCCGGATGCGGCGATCCGCGATGGCGCGGCCTTGCTGGCCCTGCTCGAAGCCGAGCGGATCACGGTCGCGACGCTGCCGCCTTCGTATCTGCGTGCGCTCGACGGGGCCTCGCTGGGCCCGGTGCGCGTGCTGATCACCGCCGGCGAGCCACCCGACAGTGCCGACATGCGCCGCCTTGCGCGCACGCTGGCCGCGTTCAATGCCTATGGCCCGACCGAGGCGTCGGTCTGCGCGAGCTGGCACCGCATTGATGCGCAGGCCGGCTATGCCCAGGGCATTCCTGTCGGCCGCGCCATCGCCAATACAGCTATGTCGATCCGCGACCGCCGCGGCCGGCACATGCCGCTGGGCGCGCCCGGCGAAATCTGGCTGGCGGGCGACGGGCTTGCGCGCGGCTATGTCGGGCGGCCGGAACTGACCGCCGAGCGTTTCCCCGAGGTCGGCGGCGAGCGTTTCTACCGCACCGGCGACACGGGCGTGCTGCGCGGCGACGGCGAGGTCCTCTATGCCGGACGCATCGACGGGCAGATCAAGCTCAACGGACACCGAATCGAGCTGGGCGAAGTCGAGGCCATGCTGCGCGCACTGCCGGGTGTGGTGCAGGCGGCGGTGGCGGTCGTGCAGGGCCGGCTGATCGGCTTCGTCGTTGCCGCTGCACCGATCGATGGCGATGCGCTGCGCCGGCAGCTGGCGCAACTGCTGCCCGGCTGGATGGTCCCGGCCGCCGTCGTGCCAGTGCCGGAGCTGCCGACCACCATCGCAGGCAAGGTCGACCGGCGCGCGCTGGCCGCCCTGTACACCCGCCAGACACCGGCAGCGCGCGCGCTGACAGGCGAGGAAGCGCGTATCGCCGACGCCTTTGCCGCGATCCTGGGCGGTGGCCCTTATGCGCCGGACAGCGGCTTTGCGAGCAGCGGCGGCGATTCGCTGCGCGCGATCCGCCTGCTTGCGCGACTGCGGCGCGAGGGCATGGGACTGACGCTGCCCGCGCTGCTTGCAGCGGACAGCATCGCCGCAATTGCGCGACTGGGGAGCGGCACCGCCGCGGCGCCGGCCAGTTCGGTCGCGGGGCCGGTCCCGCTCACGCCGATCCAGCTTCGGCATTTCCAGTCCGATCCCGACGGCCGCGCGCGGCTGACGCACCAGGTGCTGCTGCGCATGGGCTCGGCCGAGGCGCTGGAAGAAGCGGTGACGGCACTCTGGCAGCGCCACGATGCCTTGCGGCTGCGCTTCGCGCACAGCGCAACCGGTTGGAGCGCCGAGATCCAGCCTGCCGCTACCCCGCTCGCCTGGCGCAGTGTCGATCTGCGCGGCGCTGGCAAGGCGGCACTTGCTGCCGATGCCCAGGCGCATGCACCGGGCGGTGCTGGCGGGGCCGCGCCGCTGTTCGTCGCGACGCAGTACCGGCTCGACGACGGCGACTATCTGCTGCTGGCGGCGCACCACCTGCTGGTCGATGCGATGAGCTGGCGCATCCTGCTGGAAGACCTGGCCGATGCGCTGGTCGGCGTCGCGCCGCCGGTCAGCGCCAGCTGGCGCGACTGGGCGCAGGCCCTGCCAGCGTCGGATGTCGGGCGGGAACGCGCCTATTGGAAATCCATCGCCCGCACACCGTCGTGGCCTGCGCCCGAACATGGCTATGACGAGACTGAAATCGTCACCCTCGACCTCGGTCCGATGCCAGCCGGCATGTCCGAACGCGGCGTGCTCGCAGCGCTGCTCGCGCGCCTGGGCCCGGCGCTGGCGGACCGCGATGACTGCGACGAGGCGTGCGTCACGCTGATGAGTCACGGCAGGCATGTGCCAGGCGGCACGCTCGACCTCAGCCGCACCGTCGGCTGGTTCACGGCCGAATATCCGTTCCGGCTCGCCTGCGGCGCTTCGCCCACGGCAATCGAGGCCGCGCTGCGCGACGTGCCGTCGCAGGGCGTGGGCTGGAGCGTGCTGCGCTGGCTCGCCACCGATCCGCTCGCGCCCGCCGAGCCCGCGATCGCCGTCAATTACCTCGGCGACGTCGATCCCGCCGCCGATGCCCCCTTCGCTCTCAGCGACCGCCTTGCCGGCGTCGTCGTCACGGGCCTGCGCCGCACCCGCGCGATCGAGATCGAAGCGTGGCGCAACAGCGGCCGGCTGGCCGCCGCCATCCGCTACACGCCGCGCTGCGATTCGCCTGCGGCGATCCGGCGCTTTGCCGAATTGATTTCGAGCACACCCGCAGCGCCATCGCCGCGGGTGCGTATTTCCCAACCGACAGAAGGACAGCACGCATGAACACCCGCTTCCGGAATCGACTCCGCCATCCCGTGCTTGTCACCCTGCCCCTGATTGCGCTGGGTGTGGCCGCGCCGCCAGCGCCTGCCCAGCACACCGTACCGCTGAGGCAGTTGAAACAAATCCCCGCGGCCGCGCCGCCACCGACGCTGACGGCCGCGATGCCTGCCCAGGAAGCTGCGCCGGCCCAGGAGGCAGCGCCGACGAGGCAGTTGAAACAGGTCCCGGCGGTCGCGCCACCGCCGACGCTGCCGACTCCCATCGGCTACCCGCCGGCGGTGTGCCAGCCGCCGCCGCCGACGAGCGCGAAGGCGCTGCTGCGCCGCAGCTCCAATGCCATTCCCTACAGCCCCTTCCCCGCGACCTGGCAGAAGACCATCGACACGCTGGTGGCCAATGGCGGAATCCCCGGCGCGGTGATCATCGTGCGCTCGCCCGACTGGGGCATACGGGTAGGCGTCGGCGGCGTCGCCAATCTCGCCACCAAGCAGCCGATGTCGCCCGACCTGCATTTCCGCGTCGGCAGCGTGAGCAAGGCGTTCCTGGCCCAGGCGATCCTGCGGCTGGAGCAGCAGGGCAAGATCCAGCTGACCGCGCCGGTGCTCACCTATCTCGGCGACAACGCCACGGTGAAGGGCATTCCCGGCATCGGCAGCCTGACTGTTTCCAACCTGCTGCAGATGACGTCCGGCGTGGCCAATTATCTGGGCTGGGACAATGTCGGCTTCTCGCCGCAGATCACGCCGCAGCGCAGTTTCAAACCCGAGGAGCTGATCGCGGCCGTCTCGACCACCGGCGTGCCCAAGGATCAGAAACCCTATGGCGTGCCGCCCGTGGCGCCGACGTTCGCACCCGGCGCGACCTACCCCAATCCGTATTGGATCTCGGTATTCGCGAGCGCGCCGCCGGCACCGCCGCAATATCCGGCCTGGGATTATTCGAACACCAATTACATCCTGCTCGGCCTGATCGCCGAAAAAGTCACCGGGCTGAGCGCAGAGGAAGTGATCAAGCGCGAAGTGTTCGACGTCGCCGGTCTCAAGGACACCTATTTCGCGACCGACACCAAGAATCTGCCGACCATGCACGGCTACACCAAATGGGGCTCCGTCCCCTATCCGGCGCAGGTCTACAGCGACTGGTGCGATGTCACCGACACCAACCCGACCTATGCCTGGACCGCCGGCGCGATCGTCTCCACGCCCTGGGACCTGCTCAAGTTCGAGGATGCGATGTTCCGCACCGACACGCTGCTCAACCAGGGCACCAAGAACAAGTGGTACACGTTCGTTTCGGCAGACATCCATATCGGCTGGCAGCCGATGCAATACGGCGTGGGCGGCCTGATGCAGCCTGAACGCAGCTATGGCACCGCGCGCGGCCACGGCGGCGCGTTCCCGGGCTACAAGACACTGCTGTATTACTTCTACGACCAGCAGACCTCGTTCGTACTGGCGACCAACACCTGGGACGACACCTGCGTGCTGCCGCGCGACCCGGCGATCTCCACCGCCGAGGCCGGCCAGTGCGAAGCGGTAATGCTCGACGCCATCATGCCGCAGGTCAGCTCAGCCGTTACCACGCCGTCGCCGGAGCGCGATGCCAAGGCGGCGCGCGTCGAAGGCGGCAAGGTCGCCGTCAAATGGCAGGCAGGCCGCATCTACGGCAAGAGCTACGATGTCTACTGGGGCACCGACCAGGCCGCGGTCGATAGTGCCAGCGCAGAACATCATCCGGGCACCGAGCGCAGCACGGTGAGTGGCGTCAGCGCCGAGCTGGCAGTCAAGCCCAACACGACCTACTACTGGCGCGTCGACACGGTCGCCCCGGACGAGAAGATCATGCCGCTGGTGATCGGACCCACCTGGAAATTCCAGACGAATTAGTAAAGGTATGTACAAGTATCCACATCACAGCTGCTGTGCCCAGCCGCATTTCTCCACAACCGCGCCAAATGCTTGCTGCGCAAGCATTTGGCCAACCGACCCGTCGGGCATCAGAACCTGCGGTTGTGAGCCGTCGCTCTTCACCCCCTAGTCTCAAGGGGGCTCAACCATCCAGATCCAGACTTCGATTTATTGACGGAACACAATACGAGGGTGACCCATAAGTGTGTGGCATTGCAGGAATCTTCAGCGCCGATCGTTCGCGACCGGCGCAAGTCGCAGCGTGCGCCGCCATGGCGGCGGCGCTGCGCCACCGCGGTCCCGACGAGGGCGGCAACTTCGCCGCCCCCGGCGTGGCGATGGGGTTCACGCGCCTGTCGATCATCGACCTGGCGACGGGCAACCAGCCGCACAGCAACGCCACGGGCGAGATCGTCTCGATCGTCAATGGCGAGATCTACAACTACCGCGAGCTGCGCGCGCAGCTGGAGGCGCGCGGCCATCGCTTCCGCACACGCTGCGATGTCGAAGTGGTGGTGCATCTGTACGAGGAATACGGGCTGGATTTCGCCAACCGGCTCAACGGCCAGTTCGCCTTCGCGCTGTATGACGCGCGCACGCACCGGCTGATTCTCGGTCGCGACCAGACGGGCATCGCGCCGCTGTTCCACGCGCGCGTCGGCGATGCGCTGCTGTTCGGCTCCGAAATCAAGGCGCTGCTCGCCCATCCGAAAATCGAGCGCCGCCTCAACCTGCGCGCGCTCGACCAGATCCTGACCTTTCCCGGCATGCGCAGCCCGACCACGATGTTCGAAGGCGTGGAGGCACTGCCGCCAGGCCATCTGCTGGTCGCCGACGCGTCGGGCACGCGGCTGCGCCAGTATTGGGACCTGGTCTATCCCACCGACCCGGCGCCCGCCCCCGCGGATGCCGGCGACCATGTCGAACAGGTCGACGCCTTGCTGCGCGCTGCGGTCGCGCGCCGGCTCGCGGCAGATGTTCCAGTCGGGCTCTATCTCAGCGGCGGGCTCGATTCGAGCCTGATCGGCGCGCTGGCGCGCAAGGCCGCGCCCGACCAAGTGTTCCACAGTTTCTCGATCACTTTCCCCGATGCGACGATCGACGAGCGCGCCCCGCAGCGGGCGATGGCGGCGGCACTCGGCACTGTCCATCACGAAATCGAATTCTCCGCCGACGAGATCGCGCGCCGGCTACGCGACGCGGTGGTCGCCGCCGAGGCGCCGCTGAAGGAGTCCTACGACACCTGCTCGCTCGCGCTCTCGCAGCTGGTGCGCGACAGCGGGCACAAGGTGGTGCTGACCGGCGAAGGTGCCGACGAATTGTTCGGCGGCTATGTCGGCTATCGCCTGGATGCCGCCGGCGAACCGCGGGGCGTGGCCGAGGGACTGGAAGCGATGCTCGAAGACGAGCTGCGCGCCGAACTCTGGGGCGATGCGGGCTTCTTCTACGAGCGCGACTATGCGCTGTTCCGCGAAACCAAGTCGGGCCTGTACAGCGCCGACGTCGCCGCGCGGCTCGCCGATTTCGACGCAACGCGCGAACCCGCGGTCGATCATGCACGGATGATCGGGCGCAACCGGCTGCACCAGCGCTCGTATGCCGATTTCAAGCTGCGCATGGCCGATCACCTGCTTGCCGATCATGGCGACCGTGTTGCCTATGCGCATTCGGTCGAGGCGCGCTATCCGTTCCTCGACGCCGAACTGATCGACTTCATGACGCGAGTTCCGCCCGGCCTGCTGGTGCGCGACGGTACCGAGAAATGGCTGCTGCGCCAGGTCGCACTGCGCCACTTGCCGCCGGAGCTGGCACGGCGCGAGAAGTTCGGCTTCGTGGCGCCTGGCGCCGCCTATCTGCTGCAGCAGCGCATTCCCTGGGTGGAAGAACTGCTTTCGCCCGAGACGATCCGCCGGCAGAACATCTTCGACGCGGATACGGTGCAGCGGCTGCGCGCGCAACAAATGCAGGGCGGCGCACGCCCCAACGCGACCTTCGACACCGATGTGCTGATGCTCGTGCTGACCTTAGGGCTGTTTCTCGACGCCTTTGGTTTCGACTGATCCGGCATCCAGAACGAAGGGCATCTCCTTGCCGCCGCCCAGCACCACCACCTTGGCGTTGGGCGATTGCGCGAGCTTTTCCAGCGCGTCGATGCTGCGCCATTTGACCAGCGGAGTACCGCTGCGGGCCTGGAATTCGCGCGCACCCTCGGCCTCGATCGACCAGGTCTGCCGCTTCAGGTTTGCAGAGAGCAGCTTCTGCTCGTCGGCCAGCTTCTCCTGGATCTGCACCTGTACGCGCTCTGGCAAGGTGACGCGCGTGATCAGCACGCGATCCAGATCGACCCAGCGCCGCTCGATCGAGCTGCGCGCCAGGGCCTCGACGCGCTGGGCCAGATCGGTCTCGCCAGACACGGTCAGCTCCTCGGGCTTGAAGCCGCCCACGATCTGCTGCAGTGCGGCGATCGTGTCGGGCCACAGCACGGTCTCGCGATAGCGCGGACCCACGGCCTGGTGCAGCATCGGCAGGTCGTCGGCGCGCGGGCGATAGCGAATGGTCACGTCCATTGCCACATGCAGCCCGTCGCTGGTCCGCACATCGGCCTTGCCATGCATTTCCTGGTAGCGCAGGTCGTAGACCGCCATCCGGTTCCAGGGCCAGATCATCCAATAGCCTTCGGTATAGCGCCGATCCATGATCGTGCCGTCGCCGAGGCGCGACCAAAGCACGCCCGATTCGCCCGAGCCGATCGGAATGAAGATGCGGTGCCACAGCAGCAGCAGCAGCAGCACGGCGAGCAATCCGCTCACCCAGAGGCGGAACCGGCGCTTGGAAACGCCCAGATAGGCAGCGACCCCTGTATCGACGCGGCTTTCGCGCGAGGCAGTGAGCGGCGGCAGCGTTTCGTCGGACACGTCAGTTCTCCGGGATCTGGAACGCGCGGGGCAATCGCGGCAAACGCTGTTTCATGACTTGGCCTCTCCTCGCCGCTGCGTCGAGACGAGACGGCCCAGCTCCATTTTCACCACCATGTCGGCGATGTCGAAATAACGGTCGTCGTGAGTGGCAACGAGCAGCGTCTTGCCCTTCGCCTTCAGCCTCGGCAGCAGTTCCTCGTAGAAATGCGCACGGAATTCGGGATCCTGCTCGGCGGCCCATTCGTCGAAGATCAGGATAGACCGGTTCTCCAGCATGGCGACGACCATCGCCACGCGCTTGCGCTGGCCGGTCGACAAGTCGCGCGTCGAGAAGCCCTCCTCGGAATAACTGAGCTTGTCGGTCAGGCGCATCGCCTCGAACTCGGCCGCGATCGCCGCATCGTCCGCCTCGATACCGTAGAGCTTCGGGAACAGGTGGAAATCGCTGAAGATCGCGCCGAACGTTTCGCGCTGGCGCTGCTGTCCGTCCGGCGGCACGGGCTTGCCATCGAACAGCAGCTGGCCTGCGCTGGGCTTGTACAGTCCCGCGATCACCTTGAGCAGCGTGGTCTTGCCGCTGCCGTTGCCGCCGACGAACATCACGATCTCGCCCTGGGGCAGCTTCAGGTCGATCGGTCCGATGCTGAAGGTCTCGCCCGCTTCACCGGGATAGTGGAATTGCAGCCCGCGGCACTCGATGGCCTGGGTCATGCCCAGCGGCCTGGGCACCGGCCCGGGCGCGGGCGGCGGTGTTCCGGCGCGCCCGATCTCGGCTTCGAGCTGGAGCAGCGACGCCGCCGCGCGGTCGGCGCGGCCGATCGATGGCACTGCCGTGATCAGCGTCGACAGCGGCCCGAAGATGAAAAGTACCGAGGAAAGCAGTTTCGGCGCCTGGGGCGCGAAACTGTCGATCAGCGCCGGCAGCACGAACACGATCACGGCGAGCAGGGCGTAGAAAAAGGACTGCGAGAAGATCGCATTGGCGTTGTACACGCTGGTGGTGCGCACCTTCACCTCGCACAACTCCTGGCCGACGCCATCGAGTTCGCCGAGCAGCGCCTCGCGCCGTGCGGTACTCAGTTTCACTTCCGGCAGCCCCTTGATCATGTCGCTCATCTTGCCGAGGAAACTGGCTTCCAGCCGCGAGCTGCGCGCGGCAAGCTGATCGAGTTCTTTGCTGCGGGCGAGATAGAGCACTGCGCCCGCAGCGATCACCACGACCACGATCAGGAAAGCCGGCCAGGACACGGTGAGTACGTAGACGCCGGTCATCGCCACCATCAGCGCCGAGTGCGCGGCCGCCACGAGCAGCCCCTGCGATTCGGAAATGACGATCGTGTCCTGCGAGATCGACTGCAGCAGGCGTCCTTCGCGCAGCCGGCGCAGCGCCAGCAGATCGGCATGCGCAATGCCCCGCATGAGACGCTGGCGAATCTGCGCGAGCATGCTCTCGACCGCCCGCGTGGCTACGCCGAAGGTAAAGCGCAGCCCGACCACGTAGAGCGCCATCGCCACGATGAACATGCCCAGCAGGCGCAGGTCGCCCACCCCTTCGGCGGCCGAGGCGGAAGCCTGGTTGATGATGACCAGGATTCCGGTGTTCGCTGCAGCCGAGATCAGCAGCGCGATGAGCAGATCGCGCCGGATGTCGCCGGTTTCGCGTGCGAGCAGCGATAGCAGTGTCTGTGGCACCTACGATTCCGCCGCGGTGTGCACGGACGATCGCCCGATCAGGCTCTCGATCTCGTCGAGGATGTCCGCCGCACTCGGCGCGGCGGCGGCCACCTCGGCTGGCAGCAGGCTGTCGAGCAGGTGCCGGCCGATGCGGTCCAGCGTCGGATAGTCGAACAGCAAGGATGCCGCAAGCTTGCGCCCCAATGCGCGATTGAGCCGATTGCGCATCTCCACCGACATCAGGCTGTCGAAGCCCTGCTCGGCGAGCGGCTTGTCCGGGGCGATCGTCTCGCCGCGGCCATAGCCAAGCGTCTGGCGCGCCAGTTCCTGCAGATAAGTGCGCATCACGCCCTCGCGCTGCGCGGGTAGCGCAGCCGCAAGCTCGGCCAGGATGTCGCGCGCGGCCGGCCCCTCGGCGGACGCGGTGGCAGCGGCGTCCGGTGCGTCCACCACGGCGGCGAAAAGTCCGCTGCCGCCGGCGATTCCCTGCGCCCTGCCATAGGCGGCCCAGTCGATTTCCGCCACCACGGCCTGCATCGGCGACTCGCCGATCAGCCGCAGCATCGTGCGCAGTCCCTGCGCCGGAGCGAGCTGGCGAATGCCCATCGCGGCGAAACGATCATTCTTGAGCGCCGCCGCCATGCCTGCTTCGGCCCAGGGCCCCCAATTGAGGCTGGTCGCCGCCAGCCCGCGCCGGCGGCGCCAGCTGGCGAGGCCGTCGAGAAAGGCGTTGCCTGCGGCATAGGCGCCCTGCCCCAGGTTGCCGATGATCGCCGCGACCGAGGAAAAGAGCAGGAAGAAATCGAGGTCCAGCGTCTCGGTCGCGCGATGCAGATTCCACCCGCCCGCCACCTTGGGCGCCAGGACGCGCGCCAGCCGGTCGGCATCGAGATCGGCAATCATGCCGTCTTCGAGCAGGCCTGCGGCGTGGATCACGCCGGCCAGCGGTGGGCTGGACGCCGCTGCGACCATGCGCGCCGCATCGTCCGCCACGGCGACATCGCCCTCGACGATGGTCACGCGCGCGCCGGCGGCTTCGAGTTCGGCGATTGCCGAACGCGCCGATTCGCCCGGGCCACGGCGGCCGCTGAGTACCAGGTGCCGTGCGCCCTCCTCCACCAGCCGCTGCGCCACGCGCAGCCCGAGCGCGCCTAGCCCGCCGGTGATCAGATAGTGCGCGTCGCCATGTACGCCCCGCGTTGCCAGGCGTGTGCGCCGCGATTCTTGCTCGCGGCTGAGGACGATCTTGCCGATATGCCGCGCCTGCGCCATGAAACGGAACGCCTGTTCGGCATCGGCCATGGGGAAGACCGTGACCGGCAGCGGCACCAGCCGGCCGGCCGCCACTTCCTCCAGCAGCCCGTCGAACATGGCCACCAGCGTCGCCGGATCTTCCAGTGCGACGGCGGCGAGGTCGAACGGGCGATAGACCCAGCTCGGATCCTGCGCCTGCACACGCGCCTCGTCCCAGATGCCGATCTTGCCCATTTCGAGGAAGCGCCCGCCCGCTGCGAGTACGCCGAAGCTTTCGGTAATGAAGTCGCCGCTGAGCGAATTGAGCACCATGTCGACGCCCCGGCCGCCGGTGATCGCGCGGATCCGATCGGCGAAGTCGAGCGTGCGGGAACTCATCACATGCGCAACGCCCATGTCGCGCACGAACTGCTGCTTCTCGGGCGCACCGGCAGTGGCAAACACTTCAGCACCCGCGGCGAGCGCGAGCTGCACCGCCGCCATGCCGACGCCGCCGGCCGCGGCGTGGATCAGCACCCGGTCGCCGGCCTTGATGCCGCCCAGATGATGCAGCGCGTAATAGGCAGTGAGCAGCGCCGCCGGCAGAGCCACGGCCTCGGCCGCGCTCAGCGCCTCGGGCTTGCGCACCACCAGCGCGCGCCTGACCGTCACATGGCTGCCGATGCAGCCTGGTGCGGCGAGCGCGATCACGCTGTCGCCGATCGCCAGCCCGGCGACATCGGGCCCCAGCGCGGTCACGCGTCCGACGGCCTCGAAGCCGAGCAACCCGGCTTCGCCCGGATATTGGCCGAGTGCGTTGAGTACGTCGCGGAAATTGAGCCCCGCCGCGAGCACTTCGATCTCGACTTCGCCGGAACGCGGCGCGCTGCGCGCAAGCCGTTCGAAGCGCAGATCGTCGAGGGTGCGCCGCGGTCCCTTGTCGAGCCGATAGCGCTCGCTTTCGCCCAGCTCGGGCAGCGCAGGCGCCGGTACGGCGGGTACCAGCCGCGCGGCGAAGCACTGGCCATGGCGGCGGATCGCCAGTTGATCCTCGCCCGCGGGACTCAGTGCCGCGGCGACGATCGCCGCGGCGCCGGCATCGCTGGGCTTCGCCTCGACATCGAGCAGCCCGCCCCAGATATGCGGCATTTCGTTGGCGATCGCGCGGCCCATGCCCCAGAGCGCCCCGCCGTCGAGCAGCGGCAGCGCAGCGCCGCCATCTTCGGGCACCACCTGCTGGACCTGCCGGCTGAGCAGCCACAGCCGCGCGCGCAGCGGCGTTGTGCCGCTGCCCAGCGCCTGCACCGCGGGTAGCAGCGCCGCAAGCGTCCCGCAGGTCTCGGCCTCGGGATCGGCGCCAGCGCCGCCCCAGGCAAACAGGATGTTGGCACGCTCGACGCCGTGCCCGGCCGCCCAGGCGGTCGCGACCTCGGCGAACCTGGCCGGTTCCGCCTCGCCGCGCCTCAGTTCGAGGCACGGCAGCGCCGACTGCAGCAGCCGTGCAGCGACGGCGCTGCCCCAGCCATCCTGGTCAGCGAACACGATCCAGCCGTCCGGCGCCGCTGCGGGCGCGGCCAGCGTGATGGGCTGCCAGTCGATGGCATGGACCAGTGCGCGATCGCCATCGCCCAGCTCCTGGTAGAGCGTCGCCCGGTCGGTGCGCTTGAGCAGGAAGTCGCCGATCGCGAGTACGGGCACGCCGGCTTCATCGCACACGGTGAGCTGCGCCTTGACGAGTTCGCCCGCGACCGCCACCCGGCTGTGGCACCACAGCGGCTGATCGAGGCTGCCGTGAATCGCCACCTGCGCCATGTGCAGCGGAATCAGCACACTCTCGCCGTCGAGCATGTGCGCGGCATCGCTCTCGCAGGCCGGCAGCACGGTCTGCAGCATCGAATCGATCAATCCGGGGTGGATCGCACCGGCATCGATCGCGTCGACCGCGACAATCCTGCACAAGGCCTCGCCCGCGCTCTTGGCGATCTCGCGGATGCACTGGAAATGCGCTCCGGTCCGGTAGCCGAGCGTCTCGATCAGCGCATAGAAATCGGCCGGAGCCATCGTGCCGGAGCAGCGCGCCCGGATGGCCGCCAGATCCAGCGCCTCGGGTGCAGTGGCGGGTGCGGCGATGCGCCCGGCAGAATGCACGGTCCAGACATCGCCGGGCTTGTCCACCGGCTGGCTCGCCAGGCTGTAGCCGACGCCGTCGCCTTCGATTGCGAGCTGCACGATGCGCGCGGCCTCGGCGTCGACCACCAGCGGTGCAGTGAACGACACATCTTCCAGACTCGCGCCGCCGCCCGCGGCAGCGAACGCCATCGACAGATGCGCTGCGGCCGGCGAGATGATCTTGCCGAAAATCTGGTGCTCGACGAGGAACGCGGGATTTTCCGCGGTGAACAGCGCCTGGTGCAGCGCCGCGCCCTTGGGCAGCAGGCGCGAATGGATGCGCTGGCCGAGATAGGGATGTCCGCCGCTTGCCGCGCCCGCGGCACCCGCATGGCGACCGGCATCGACGATGGGCGCGCGATAGTAGCGCTTGCGCTGGAACGGATAGGTCGGGATCGCGGCACGCCCGGCGCGCGCCGGTGTGACCACGGCCTTCCAGTGGGGATCGAGTCCTTGGGCATACAGCCGCGCAAGACTGCCGAGCATCGCGCGCCGCCCGTCGCCGCCGCGCTGCAGCGAGCCGAGGAACTGCAGCCCTTCGCCCTCGACCGACTGCCGCGCCAGCCCGGCGAGCACTGCCGCGGGGCCATATTCGAGGAAGACGGTCGCGCCTTCCGCCGCCATCGCCTGCGCCGTCGCCGCGAAACGCACCGGCGCTTCGATCTGCGCGCCCCAATACCGCGCGCCGAGCTTGTCCGGCGCCATGCGCGCCGCGGAAACGGTCGAGAAGAAAGGCAGTACTGCTTCTCCTGCCGGACGTTCGGCGAGTCTCGCGAACTCGGCCACGATCGGGCGCATCAGCGCCGAATGAAACGCGTGCGACACGCGCAGGGACTGCACGCCGATGCTGCTTGCCGCGAGCCGCGCTACCAGTTCGGCGACGGCCGTCTCGGGCCCGGAGACCACCACATCGTTGGGCGTGTTGACGGCCGCGATCGAGACGCCACTGCCGGGCGCGAGCATGCTCGCGACCACACTCTCGCTGGCGAAAACCGCCGCCATGGTCCCGCCTGCCGGCAGGCTCTGCATGAGCCGTCCGCGCGCGCAGACCAGGTCGATTGCGTCCTCGAAGCCGAGGATGCCCGCGACATGCGCCGCGGCAAATTCGCCGATGCTGTGCCCGCAGACGAGATCGGGCACTACGCCCCAGCTTTCCCACAGCCGATAGAGCGCCAGTTCGACCGCGAAAATCGCCGGCTGGGCGAAGCCGGTCTGCTGCAATTCGGCATCGCTGGTGTCTGCGCCGTAGAGCAGGTCGAGCAGCCGCTTGCCGAGCCGGTCACCGATCGCGCCATCGCAGGCATCGATCGTCGCGCGGAACACCGGCTCGCTGTCGTAGAGATCGCGGCCCATGCCTGGATATTGCGAACCCTGGCCGGTGAACAGGCCGGCGATCTTGGGCCTCGTACCGGCGCTGCCGCTCGCCAGGTTGCGCGCCGGCTTGCCGTCCAGGAACGCGGCGATTGCCGCCGCGACTTCCTGCGTATCCGCGCCGACCACTGCCAGCCGCTGCGCCAGATGGCTGCGCCCCGCCGCCGCGGTGGCCGCGGCATCGGCCAGCGGCGCATGACCTGCCGCAAGCCAGTCGCGCCAGCGCGCGGCCAGCTCGGCCAGCCCCTCTGCGGTGCGCGCGGAAAGCGGCAGCAGCACCGGTCCCGACTCGGCCACGGCAGGCGTGGCAACTGCCTGGGCGGCAACTGCAGGCGCGGCCTCGGGCGCCTGTTCCAGGATCACATGTGCATTTGTTCCGCTGAAGCCGAAAGAGCTGACGCCGGCGCGGCGCGGTCCTTCGCCGACCCATGCCTTGCGCTCGGTGCGGACCTCGAACGGATAGGCGCCCCAGGGGATGTGCGGGCTGGGATTGTCCAGATGCAGATGCGCCGGAATCTCGCCGCGGCGCAGAATCTCGACGGCGCGGATCAGGCCCGCGATGCCTGCCGCAGCCTCCAGATGTCCGATGTTCGACTTGACCGTGCCGAGCACGACCGGGCGATCGGCGGGGCGGCTGGCCTGGACACGGCCGATCGCCTCGACTTCTATCGGATCGCCGAGCGACGTGCCGGTGCCATGCACCTCGATATAGCCGATGTCTTCGGGCGCCAGCCCCGCGCGATCGAGCGCTTCGCGGATGACGCGCTCCTGCGCGAGGCCGTTGGGCGCGGTCAGGCCGTTGCTCTTGCCGTCCTGGTTGACGGCCGAACTGCGGATCACCGCGAGGATGCGGTCGCCATCGGTGCGAGCGTCGGCCAGCCGCTTGAGCACGATCACGCCGCAGCCTTCGCCGCGGCCATAGCCGTCCGCCGAGGCGTCGAAGGTCTTGCACAGTCCGTCCGGCGAGATGGTGCCGAGCTTGGAGGAGGCAATGTGGAATACCGGCGAAAGGATAAGGTTAACCCCTGCCGCCAGCGCGACGTCGGTCTCGCCGCTGCGCAAGCTCTGGCAGGCGAGATGCACGGCGACCAGCGATGAGCTGCATGCCGTGTCGATCGCCATGCTCGGCCCTTCGAAGCCGAAGGTGTAGGACATCCGCCCGGCCGCCGGCGCGAGGCAGGTGCCGGTGAGCGAATAGCCGTCGATCAGATCGAGCCGTCCCGAATGGCGGTGCGCCTGGGCGTAGTCGTCGCTCGAAATACCGACGAACACGCCCGTCGGCGTGCCGCGCAGCGAGGCCGGATCGATCCCGGCGTCCTCAAGGGCTTCCCAGCCCAGCTCCAGAAGCAGCCGCTGCTGCGGGTCCATCGCCACCGCTTCCTTGGCCGAGATGCCGAAGAAGGGAGCGTCGAACGCATCGACATGGCCATCGAGGAAATGCGCGCGCGCGGCGTGGGTGCGGCCCGAGGCATCGGCCGACTGGCTGTAGAAGCTCTGCTCCGGCCAGCGGTCGGCGGGGACAGCGCGCGCGGTGTCGGTCTCGCGGCATAGCAGGTCCCACAGCGCAGCGGGGCTGTCGGCGCCGCCCGGCAGCCGGCAGCCGATGCCGACAATCGCGATCGGTTCGGCGCGCCGCGCTTCGAGTGCCTCGACGCGCGCCTGCGCGCGCTTGAGTGCGATGAATGTCTTCTTGAGCGTGTCCGCAGGCTTTTCAGGCAGGTCGGTCATAAACGATCCACTTCGCGGTCAATGAGATCGGCGAGTTCTTCGGCGGACAATCCGTCGAGAAAGTCGAAGTCGCTTTCGCCCGCCGCGGGTTCGGCGACCGTCGCGGCGCGACGCGGTGCGGGCATGGGCGCGTCGCCGCAGAGAAGCCCGGCGATGCGGGCTGGTGTCGGATAGTCGTAGAGCAGCCCGGCCGGCAGGCTGCGGCCGGTGCGCGCCTCCAGCACGCGGCGCAGTTCGAGTCCGAGCAGCGACGTGAAGCCCTGGTCGACCAGCGCCACATCGGGCGCGAGCGGCGCGGACGAAGGCAGGCCCAGCACCGTGCGTGCGTGCTCGGCAACGAGCGCCAGCCAGGCCGGGCGTGCCACCGGCAGCGGCGCCTCGACGCGGACGCCTTCGGCGCTGCCGACGGGCATCGCCGTATCGGGCCAGTAGCGCTGCGGATGAAACGGATGGCCGGGAAGTGCCGTCAGCCGGGCCGTGCCGTCGCGGAACAGCCGGCTCCAGTCGACCGGCTCGCCCGCCTCCCAGCGGCGCGCGAGTTCAACCAGCCGCTCGTTCTGCGTTTGCACCGGCTCGCCACGCAGCGCGCGGGCGAGCGCGGCGCAATCGTCGCCGGTCACGGCGCGCCGGTGGCCGAAGGCATTGCGCCCGACACAGAGCGTGAACGCCACGTCGCGCAGGTCGCGCGGCTCGGCCTCCAGCCAATCCGCCAGCATGGCGCAGCTTTCCGCCAGCGCCACCGCGCTGCGCGCCGAAACCGGCAGCACAACGCTACTCGTCGCTTCGGTGCCCATCGCCTCGGCACGCGGCGGCGGCTCGGGTGCGGCTTCCAGGATCACATGCGCGTTGGTCCCGCTGAACCCGAACGAGCTTACGCCGGCGCGGCGCACGCGCCCGGTCGCGGGCCAGCGCGTCGCGACGGTCGGCACGGCGAGGCCCGCGCTTGCCCAATCGAGATGCGGCGTCGGCGCCGAGAAACGCGGATGGCCCGGCACCATTGCCTGTTCGAGCGCCAGCAGCGTCTTGATCACGCCCGCAAGCCCTGCCCCGGCCTCGAGATGGCCGATGTTGACCTTGACCGACCCGATCAGCAGCGGTGCCACGCGGTCTGCGCCATAGCTGTCCGCAAGTGCGTTGAGTTCGATTGCATCACCCAGCGGCGTGCCGGTGCCATGTGCCTCGACATAGTCGATATCCGCGGGCGTCAGTCCGGCATCGGCCAGCGCGGCAGCGATCACCTTGCGCTGCGCCACGCCGCTGGGTGCCGTGAGGCTTGCGCTACGCCCGTCCTGGTTGACCGCAGAGCCGCGCAGCAGCGCGACGACGCGATTGCCGTCGCGCAGCGCCGCCGAATACGGCTTGAGTACCACCGCGCCGCAGCCTTCGGCGCGGACATAGCCGTTTGCCGCGCCATCGAAAGCGCGGCAAACGCCGTCCGGCGAAAGCAGGTTGAGCGAGCCCAGGCAGCCGAACAGATTGGGCGTGAGCAAGGCGTTCACCCCAGCGACCAAAGCCGCCTCGCATTCGCCATTCAGTATGGCGCGGCGCGCCTGATGCAGCGCCACCAGCGAGGAGGAACACGCCGTGTCGATCGCCATGCTCGGCCCGGTGAAGCCGAAGCTGTAGGAAAGCCGCCCGGCCGCAGCGGCGAACGACAGACCGGTCGCGGTGAACGGATCTACCCTGCCCGCACCGGGATTCCACAATTGCGCCCATTGATAGTCGGTGGTGCTGATGGCGACAAAGACGCCGATCGGCTTGCCCGCTTCGGGCTCGGTCGATATTCCGGCATCTTCCAGCGCACGCCAGCCGGTTTCGAGCAGCAGCCGCTGCTGCGGATCGAGCGCCAGCGCCTCGGCTGGAGAAAGGTCGAAGAACGGCGCGTCGAACGCCTGCGGATAGGCACCATCGACAAAACCACCGCGCGGCGGTACTGCGAACCAGCGCCCTGCCGGAGCGGGCCCGAGCGCGCTGCGGCCATCGATCGCCAGTCGCCAAAGCGACGCGATGTCGGGCGCGCCAGGATAGTTGCAGGCCAGTGCGACGATCGCGACGGGATCATCCTGCACTTGCGGCGTAGCCGACACCCGCCCGGCGATTGACTGAGTCTGTGTCATTGTCCCCCGGCGGAAATCAGGCCGAATCCTGCGCTGAGCGGCGGATCATCGCACGCGGAAAATATGTCGCCAAGTATTTTTTATTCACCTAGCCAATAGTAGTCTTTTGCCTTTCTCTACCGCTGAAAAAACCGGCAAGAAAGAACCGCCAGGCTCTGTTGTCAAGAAGCGGATCGGCACCATCGCGTGATTCCGGCCCGCTCCAAGAGGCAGCGATCACGCGGCGAAAGACACGCGTACGCGGCAACAGCACGCGCTGGATCGCGCGCGGCCGCCGGCACAATGACACTTCCTACCGCGACCTACCGCGGCTGATGGATGCGGCGGTATTCGGCGTACCCCTCGACACGTGCTGTGCTCAGCGTACAAACGGCCATTGCCCTATCAGTTCCCGCAGTGGACTGGGACGTGCCTGCGGATCGCCTGCTGCCGTCCATCGGCGGGCAAGCACAGGTGCCGGCTCCACTGCAGGCCTCGCTGGAATGAAGGGGTTACTCGACGACATGCGGGCTTCTTGGCTATCCGAGCACTGGAGCCGGGCCGAGCCAGCCCCCTGTCCCATGGGCGAGCGGAATCAGCCGCCGCCGTTGTGCTCGGCCTGGTCCATCTCAGGCGCCAGAGCGCCTTGCCATCAACACGTTCTTTGGCGTGCCGGCGCCGCGCGACGAATATCGATATCCCCTCCGGGGAGCGCAGTCCGGCCGCCCTCCCCTCGCGTTGAACGAGGCCTGTCGCCAACCGCCCGTTCTGGAATCGCGGCGGCCCGCACCGGAGCCGACGTTCGTGACATTCCCCCGGGCGCCGACATCATTTCGCAACAATGCTGCAGCCTGGGTATCGAGATTCAGACCGCGGCGGCACCCTGGCACGGTGCCGTGCGGCCCTTGCGGCGGCTCTCTGGCGAGTCGATACCGGTACGGCGGAACATGATCGACAGCGCCACCGGCGCAGGCCTGGTGGTACTTGCCGGCCAACACCTTGGGCCCATCTGTCCAGCAGTGACGGCCTGCAGCGGGCTCTCTTTTTGCTGCATCGCCAGGTTTTCCGTCAGACTATCGGGCTTGACCCTCGGCCACGGTGGCAGCTCGCCAGGCAGGGTAACCCGCCCTGCAGGCGGCGCCCCGACGGCCGCGCCTCTCTCACTACGGATCACCCGCTTTGAATACGACTGCTCCATCTCCCACCGCGGATATCGACGACCTTGCCCTACTGGACCGCGTGCGCTCGGCGGTGGCTGTGCTCGAACAGATTGCGACCGACGCTACGCTATTGAACAGGCTGCCGGCCGAAGATCAGCGGCGCCTGCACCAGGTTGCCGGACAGATATTTCTTCCCGATCCCGTCGCGCGCCGGCAGCGTCGCAAGACAGCGGCACGGGAACGCAGCAAAGCCGAGATTCGCAACGACGATGCCGTTCTGCATGAAACCGGCATCCGGGTGCTGCGGCGCAAGCCGGTATTCACGACGCCTAACGTGTTTCCACCGGACGATTTCTCGCCACAGGATGTTCACGGCGATGCCGCCGAATCGCGCGAGTCGATCAAGCCGCAGCATTGCTATGTGTGCAAAGAGAAGTACTCGCTGATCCACCATTTCTACGACCAGCTTTGTCCGGCATGTGCCGCATTCAATTTTTCCAAGCGCACCGAACTGGCCGATCTGCATGGACGCGTTGCGCTGTTGACCGGCGGCCGCGTGAAGATCGGCTACCAGGCAGGCCTCAAGTTGTTGCGTGCCGGCGCCGAACTCATCGTTACCACGCGTTTTCCGCGTGATTCGGCGGCACGCTACGCGCAAGAGCCCGACTTCGCGCACTGGGGGCACCGCCTCGAAATATTCGGCCTGGATCTGCGCCACACGCCCAGTGTCGAGGCGTTCTGCCAGCACGTGCTTGCAACGCGCCAGCGCCTGGATTTCATCATCAACAATGCCTGCCAGACCGTGCGCCGCCCGCCGGAGTTCTATGCGCACATGATGGCCAGCGAGACCTCCGCATTGCACGACGCACCGGCGCACGTGGGCAAACTGCTGGGCAGCTACGCCGGCCTGCGCAGCTACGGCATCCTGCCTGAGCACGGCGAGGCGGCTATCGGCAACGGCGCTGCCGCGCTGGCGGGCTTGAATCCTTCCCTGCACAACCGCGAAGTGACCGTCCTCGACTCGGCAAAACTGTCCCAAGTCCCCCTGTTGCCAGACGAGTTCATTGCACAGTCGCATTTGTTCCCGGAAGGACGCCTGGATCAGGATCTGCAGCAGATCGACCTGCGCGGGCGCAATTCGTGGCGCCTGCAGATGGCCGAAGTGCCGTCGGTGGAACTGCTCGAGGTGCAGCTGATCAACGCCATCGCCCCGTTCATCATCAATGCGCGGCTCAAGCCGTTGATGCTGCGCACGCCCGAGCGCGACAAGCACATCGTCAATGTGTCCGCCGTCGAGGGCCAGTTCTACCGCAACTTCAAGACAACCCGTCATCCGCACACGAACATGGCCAAGGCGGCGCTCAACATGATGACGCGCACCGCTGCAACCGACTACCACAACGACGGTATCCACATGAACAGCGTGGACACCGGCTGGGTGACTGACGAGGATCCGGTCGAGATCGCCGCACGCAAGACGATCGAGGAGCGCTTTCATCCGCCGCTGGATATCGTCGACGGCGCCGCGCGCATCGTCGACCCCATCATCGCCGGCATCAACAGCGGCGAACATCTGTGGGGCCAGTTCCTGAAGGATTATCGGCCCACCGACTGGTAAGTCAGTTGGCCCGGCTATTCGACCGGCACATTGCGGCGCAGATGATCTGCCAGCTGCACGATCGGCGTCTCGCCCTCGACATAGCGCCGGTCGTAGCGCGAGTCGGCGTACGCCACCATGGTCTCGAAGTTCGGATTGCCCGCGAGCCAGGCCAGCACGATCGGCCCTTCGGCGGACAGAAAATCGATGCCGTCGATGCGGCTGCGGTCCGCGTTCACGATGCGATCCAGCTCGCGGACGCGGCCGCAGCGCTCAATCAGCGCCGGCACTTTTTTGCCGAGGAACTTGATGAACGCCTCGATATGCCTGATCGACTTGATGTCGAAACCGTCGTGGCCTTCCAGCTTCGCCAATCGCAGATCGCAAGTCGACGAACGCGTGTGCTGCGGAATAACGCTCGCGATCAGCTGCTCGACGGTGTTCTGGCGTACGGAAATGAAAATGTCACAGGTATAGAAAGGATGATCGTCGTATCCGACGCCGTACACCGTCAGCGTCGTGTCGTCGCGGGTTCTGAAGAATTCGTCGCCACGGGGGTCGCGCCGCACGTCGAAGCCCAGCGGAACCAGTATCGCTTCCAGTGCGCGACCCAGCATGGCGGTCAGCTCGTCCCGTTGGTTTGGCCACTCGATGGCGATCTGTGCACTTCCGGCGACAATCGTTGCCTTGCGCGGCACCAGCCGCGTGAAGCGCAATCGGCGATCCTCGCCGTAGCGGAAGCCGGTGCACGACTTCGCCACGGCCGCGGCAACGCCGTACACGGCGTCGTAGCCCTCGGTGCGATGCCGCGCGATCGCCTGTTCGAGCAGCGACGCCGTTTGCGCGGGCGCGTCGCCTTCGATCTCGAGGTGCCCGGCGCCCTCGTCGAGCAGATGCGTGAGCTGCCAGATCCGCTCGCCGTCGCGCCAGAGAAACGCGGTCGACGCGTTGACGTTCTCGCTTTCGGCACAGCCGGCCACGGTCGCTTTGAGCGACAGCGCCGCCAGTTTCGCCGGGTGGATCAGCGCATGCCAGAACGCGTTGGCCACAACGACATAGCCGCCTTGCGGCAAAGCCGCGCCGGCAATCTCGCATTCGCCCGCGCCCACGGCAGCGCCGGTGTCTTCGAGATTCAATGCCGCAAGTACTTCCGCCGGCGGCAGCGTGGCCGTCGACACCCATGAAAACGCCGTCCCCATCCGGGTTGCTCCGTCCCACGCGGCGCGCGCCGCCGGAGAAGCCTAGCGCATCCGGGTGGCGCGGCCGACATCGGCCCCTTGGCCTGGACGACCAAGCCGGCGCGGCATTGCCGCCGGCTTTCGATGCAGCTGCAAACGCCGGGGCTAACCTGCTACCGACTCGGTGGAAAAACCGCGGCCTTGTCTGTACCGTGAGTTTTCCTTGCGCCCGAGCCCTCGATCCATGCGGCAAGTAGTCAATGCCAGCGGCGTGGATGAATGGGTCGATGGTCTGTACCTGCAGCTCCGCGCGCTGGCGCGTAGCGAGCGCCGCCGCAGCGGTGCGCCCGACACCCTGCACACGACCGCCCTGGTCAACGAGCTGTACCTGAAACTGGCAGATGCCGAGCGCCTGCGCTTCGGCGAAGCCCGGCAGTTTTTTTCCTATGCCGCGAAAGCCATGCGCCACATCCTGCTCGATCGCGCGAAGCTGCAAATGCGCCTGAAGCGCGAAGACCCGCGCCTGCGGGTAGCCCTCACCGATCCCGACGTGGAAACGCTCACGATCGATCCGGCACAAGCGCTCGAACTGGACGCAGCACTCGATGCCCTGCTGCTGCGCGACCCGCGTGCCGCCGAA
Source organism: Tahibacter aquaticus (assembly GCF_004363655.1). Taxonomy (GTDB): domain Bacteria; phylum Pseudomonadota; class Gammaproteobacteria; order Xanthomonadales; family Rhodanobacteraceae; genus Tahibacter; species Tahibacter aquaticus. The sequence goes on along the minus strand of NZ_SNZH01000009.1, from coordinate 183,413 downwards.
GTGGTGGATCTGCATTTTTTTGCCGGCCTGGGACTGGATCAGGTGGCCGCGCTGCTGGGCGTGGCACCGCGCACGGTGGCGCGCGACTGGCGCTTCGCTTCCGCCTTCCTCAAAGCACGGCTGACGTGAGTGCCGCCTCACTGGGCTTGCGCGAGTGTTTCGATCAACTGATCGACCTGACGCCGCCGCAACGCGAAGCGTGGCTTGCAGCGCACGTCCTCGACGCGGAACTGCGCCAGGAATTGCTGGCCATGCTGGCTGCCGATCTCGACGACGCGCCGCTGCTGGCCACATCGGCCGCCGCGCTGGCCCAACAGTACACGCCGCCGCACGAAGACGGCGCCGGACTGGTGGGCAGCTGCATCGGGCCGTACCGGCTCACCGAAGTGCTGGGCCAGGGCGGCACGTCCGTGGTGTTCCGCGCGCAGCGCGCCAGCGGCGCAGGCATGCAGACGGTGGCACTGAAGCTGCTGCGCACCGGGCTGTTTTCTGCCGAGGGACAGCGTCGTTTCCGGCGCGAACAAGGGGTGCTGGCGCAGTTGTCGCACCCGCATATCTCCGGCCTCATCGAGGGCGGCATCAGCGATGCCGGCATACCGTACATCGCCATGGAATTCGTCGATGGCCTGCCGATCACCGAGTACGCCACTGCGCGCGCGCTGGGCCTGCGCGCGCGGCTGCAGTTGCTGGTCACTGTCTGCCGCGCCATCGACAGTGCGCACCGCACCCTGGTGGTACATCGCGACCTGAAACCGTCCAACGTACTGGTCAATACCGCGGGTGACATCAAGGTGCTCGATTTCGGCATCGCCCGCCTGCTCGATGACGACGACCATCACGCCACCCAGACCAACGCGATCTCGCTCACACCCGGCTACGCAGCGCCAGAGCAATACCTGCCCGGGCCGGTGACCACGGCAACCGACATCTACGCGCTCGGCATCCTGATGGGCGAGCTGCTCACCGGGCAACTGCTGCGGCGCGGCCATGGCCACGCCAATCTTTCGCGGGCCTGTGCCGGTGCCGCCGCGGCACCCGCCGGAATGCCTGCCGGAGTTGCCTTGACGCGCTTGCTGCGCGGCGACCTGGATGCGATCTACGACACCGCGAATGCGCCGGACCCGGGCCGTCGCTATCTCTCGGCGGCCCTGCTGGCCGACGATCTCGAACGCTATCTGCACAACCAGCCCGTCACCGCGCGCACGCCCTCGGCCTGGTATCGCCTGCGCAAAAGCATGCAGCGCAATCGCACCGCGTCGACGGCCGCGATGCTCGCCCTGTTCGCGATCGTGCTGGGTGTATCGCTGGCGCTGTGGCAGGCCCATGTCGCACGCGAACAGGCGCAGCGTGCCACCGCGGTACGCGATTTCCTGATCGAGCTGTTCGATGCATCGAAAGCCGGACAATTGCCGGACCAGCGATTGACCCTGGATCAACTCGTGCAGCGTGCCGGCAAACGCCTGCAGACACAGACCGACCTGTCCGTCGCCACGCGCGTGGAGTTGTTGCGCACACTGGGCGAAGTGCGGATGGCGGGCAGCGACTACATTCAGGCCGGGCAGTTTTACGACCAGGCCCTGCACCTGGCGCAAACGTTCTACGCACCGTCCGACACGGCCGTGACCCAGATTCGCCTGCTGCAGGCCAGCCTTCTGATCCATCAGTCGCGCTACGCCGATGCCAGCACTGCTTATGCCGCCCTGCTGCCGCAGATGCGCAAGGACAACAACGCCGCCAGCGTGGATGGATTGCAGAACTACGCCAGCGCGCTGATGTATTCGGCGCGCACCGAGCAGGCGCTGGCCATTTCCGCCGAAGCCGCGCAGCACGCCGCCGCCCTGTATGGCGCCGGCTCCATGGGCGCGGTACAGGCGGACCTGGTGCGCGGCAATCTGCTGGTGGGCTCGGGCCGCCATGCCGATGCTGCCCAGCTGCTGGAATCTGCCCTGCAGACCTGGCGCAGCAGCGGACGCGCGCCGACCCAGGATTTTCTGCAGGGCCTCACCGACTTGTCGCGCGTTCGCCAGACCCTGGGCGAGAGCGCCGCGGCCGAATCCTTGTTGCGCGAAACGCTGGCCACGGCCGAACGGATCTACGATGCGCCGCACGACCGCATCGCGCTGGCCTTGCTCAATCTCGGCGATGCGTTGAGCCTGCAGGCACGCCTGGACGAGGCGGAACCCGTGCTGGTCCGCGCACTGGCCATGATGCGGGCGGTCTACGGCGATGGCCATCTGCGCGTCGCCAATACCCTGAGCAGCCTGGGCAAACTGGAACTGCGCCGACGCGATCTGGCGGCGGCAACGCAGCACATCCGCGCCGCAGTGCAATGGTGCGAACGCCCCGACCTGCACGCCACGCGTTCCTGCACCGATATCTTTGCGAACCAGGCCGACCTCGCACTCGCCACCGGCGATCTGGCGCAGGCCGATGCCAGCAGCACACGCGCGCTGGCAATGGCGCAGGAAATCTTTCCCCAGGGCCACCACTGGATGGCCTATTTATGGCAGCTGCGCGCGGAGCTGAGCCTGCGCCGCAACGACGCAGCAGCGGCCCTGGCCCTGTGCGATCAGGCGCGCGAGCTGTTGCTGCGCCTGGACAAGCAGCATGGCACCACCGCCGAGATGGTGCTGGCACGGCGCGCCAGCGCCCTGACAGCGCTGGGCCGCCCTGCCGAGGCGCTGGTGGATATCCATCGCGCGCTGGCAATGTGGCAGCAGCTCGCGCCTGCGGGGTATTTGCATCAGATCGAGTTGCTCGATGTACTGGCGTCGATACAGACACGCCTGGGCGATGGTCGTGCAGCCCGCGATACGGCGCGCCGCGCGGTCGCGCTGGTGAAAGATCGCAGTTGGGTCGAGCCGGCGTTGTTGGCGCGGATCGACGCCCTGGCCGAATCGGGCCGCTAGCAGCCTGTCTCGCCATGGTGAAGAAATTCCGGATGGATTTCGCCGGGAGACCAGGCGCGATGAAGAGGTGTAGCAACGCTGCGGCGACGTATCGCAACGACGTATCGCGGCGGTTTTCAACAGCGAAGCTGGTCAAGACACCGGAATTGTTCACTGGTATTGGCGAGACAGGACACTCGTAGCCGGCGACATCGCGAACGAGTAGTCCGCCAAAGCCCGATTTCGCCTGCGCATCGAAAGACAAGGCGAGAAGCTGGCCGGCTCCGCTACTATCGACAGCGACGCCACCGCCAGAGAACAGCCGGAATCATGAGCAAAAGTCAATTGCTACGAATGGACAATGTGGGAATCGTGGTGGAATCCCTCGACCATGCCATCGCTTTTTTCACCGAGCTTGGCCTGAGGTTCGAGGGGCGTGCAACGATCGAAGGAGAGTGGGCCGGACGCGTCACCGGGCTGGGCAATCAGCGTGTCGAGATCGCCATGATGGTCACGCCCGACGGCCATAGCCGCCTTGAGCTTTCGCGTTTTCTCGCTCCGGCTGTCGTCGCCGATCACCGCGACAGTCCGGTAAACGCCCTGGGCTACCTGCGGGCGATGTTCACCGTGAGCGACATCGACGAAACACTCGCCAGGCTGCGCAAGCACGGAGCGCAGCTGGTCGGCGACGTGGTGCAGTACGAGGATTCGTATCGGCTCTGCTACCTCCGCGGCCCGGAAGGACTGCTGATCGGACTGGCAGAACCACTCGGTAGCAATCGGTAGCACAGCAGTCGGCGATGGCTGTGGGAGAGCCCTGCCCATGCCCGTGGACAGGGCTGCGCGCGGGCAAGGGATAGTCAGGTCGACCAGCAGGCAGGCGGCGAACATTTTCTGCCGGGATGACAGTCGCCACTGTCGAAATACGAAAGAGACACCGACGCCGTTCTCCTGCGGCGATTCCGGAGTCACTCATGTCCCGCCGCCCGACTTTCCCCTGGTGCCGACACGCCGCCGCCATCGTCCTGCTGCTGCCGCTCGCCGCCCCGGCCGCGACTGTCGCCTGCGCGGACTCGCCGCCGGCGGTATTCGAACTGTCCATCGACAGCGGGGTGATGCGCGACGGCAAGGAAAGCCGCATCGAAGTCCGCGCGCATGCCGATGGCTGTGTCGCTGTGCATCGGCCTTGGTTTCTGCGCGGCGCGGGCGACTACGAACTGCGCCTTGGCGCACAGGAATGGGCGGCCCTGCAAAGCGCAGTCGCGCCCCATGAGCTGGGCAAGGTCGATCAGCAGCGCCTTGGCGCGCAGACAGAGGGCGTGTGGAAAGAAGCGCCGACGGCTGCGGTCGTGTTTGCTGACACCGATGGCGACGTGTTCACACTGCGCTGGCGCGACGGCGATGCATCGCATCGGCTGGTCGCGCGCAATCCACAGCAGGCATCGGCACGCCAGCCCAAGTCCGCCGAGCTGAGTCGCGTCGCCACAGCGATCGGCGCCTTGCGTGCCCTCGCCACGCGCGCGGGCAAACGCGTCGGAACGGAGGGCGCGCCATGAAGCGCCTGCACCTGACCGCATTCGTCGCCTGCGCCGTGGCCATGCTGCCGCAGGTGGGCGGCGCCGGTGGCTTCGTGACCGTCAGCCAGGACGAGCCCGATCGCGTCGCGCACCAGAACTACTACGGCACCGGCGGCGAACTGCCGTCGATCCGCGTCTGCCTCGACAACTCGATCAATCCCGACCTTGCGACCGCTGCGGAGCCGGCCGTGCGCAACGTGATCGCCACCTATAACCGTTTCCGTTCGCTGCCGGACAACACCTTCGCCGCCGGCACCGATACCAGTGCTCCGGCCGACCAGGTCGATTTCGAAACCGTGCTGCTGCACGAGTTCATGCACGCGCTTGGCCTGGACCATCCCAATCAGGCCAACAACCCCGCCGGCGACGGCAGCTATTCCTATTACGACACCCGCAGCAGCGGCGGCGCGAATGGCGTGCTCGATCATCTCGGCGACGCCGACGGCATTCCCGGTTCGGCGGACGACCAGCGCGGCGACGATGTGAACCTGCTCTGGTACGCGCGCGGATCGAACGATCCCGCCGTCCTGCCTGCCGTCGTGGACACCACGACCATGGCGCGCACGCTCGACGCCTTGCCGCCGGGCCAGCACTTCGCCGCCAACGGCAATGCCGACGCGATGGCCGCGCTCGGCCATGCGAACAGCAAGGCGGTAGCCGTCCAGGGCTACGTGCAGGGCCGCGTCGGCCGCCACCTGCACAACGACGACATGGCAATGCTGCGACTGGCGCGGGCCGGCATCGACGGCATCGCCGGCACCGCCGACGACTATCGCAGCAGCGCGGTCTTCGCCGGCTATTACAACGACCCGCAAGGCGGCGAATGCTCGACCGTGGTGCGCTTCAGCGACGAAGTCGCCCTGGCCGCCACCCTTGTCGGCCTCACGCCGCTGGCCCCGAATCACTGGCGGCTGATCTATCCGACGCGGATGCGCTTCAACGCGGCCGTGAACTGGTATTTCACCCCGGGCGCTAACACGGTCATGCAGATCGATCCGGCCACGCCGGGCACCACGGTCGGCCTTGCGCCCTATGCCGTGCAGGTGACAGTAGGCAAGGCCGGCTACAACCCGATGAGCGGTACGCCGCGCGGCACCGTCGTCGTGCGCGACGGCGATCGCGGCGATCCGCAGACGGCGACCTGTTCCATCGAACTCGCCGCGCAATCCGGCGGCAGCGGCAGTTGCACCTTGACGCCGCTGGCAGCCGGCCACAAGACGCTGACTGCCGACTATCTCGGCTGGGGTGGCTGGGACGGCAACACGGCGACGGTGACGCACGAATCGAGCGGCGTGGTCGCGTTCTCCAACGTGACGTCCACGCCCTCCCCGTCCGCCATCGGCGTGGACGTTATGTTCGACTGGACGCTGGCACCAGCGCACAACGCCGCACCCGTGCAGGCCAGCGGCAACGTGGTGGTGAAGGCGGCCGCGGATTGCGCGTCCACACCGGCCGATCCTTCGCAGCAATGCTCGGTGACACTGCCGGTACACGCCTGTTCCATGCGCTTTTCCGGCGCCGGCACGCACACACTGCAACTGTGCTACAGCGGCGACAGCGCGGTGGCAGCTGCGCAGGCGAGCGTGACGCATGTGGTGCTCGCCGGCCACGCGACCACGACCAGCATCGTCGCGCAGTCGCCGGCGCAGACCCGGCCGTTCGAGCCGTACACCGTGCAGGTGCAGGTGCGCGAGACACCCGGCCAGGGCGGCCTTGTCCAGGGCGCCGTGATCGTGCGCGATGGCGACGAGAATGACCCGCTCAGCGCGCGCTGCACGGCGCTGCTGGCCGGCACGCCGAACGAGACCGCGTCCTGCCAGATCGCGTCGAACCGCGCCGGCACGCATCTGCTGACGGCCTCCTTCGCCGACCAGGGAATGTGGACGGGCAGCCATTCGGCCCAGGTCGCGCATGCGGTGCGCCACTTCGCCATCGTCAGCAACACCCCATCCAGCGTGCCGCTCGGACACGCAGCGAGCGTGGTGGTTGCACTGGAAGTCGCACCTTTCGGCGGCACGCCTGCGCCGACAGGAACCATCGTCGTCGGCAACGGCACCGACACCTGCGAGATCGTGCTGCCGGCCAGCCAATGCTTCTGGCATGGCAGCAGTGCCGGTACGCATCAGCTCACGGCAACCTGGAGCGGCGACGCGAACTATCCGGCCATGACCACGGCCGCGGTGACACAGACGGTTTCGCTGGCGGCGCCGTATCCGCGCTGGGTGTCGCAGGCGCGCAGCGGCTACCCGGAAAGCAACGATGCGTCGAGCGGGTCGAACCAGGGCCTCTCCGCGGACGGCCGCTTTCTGGTGTTCTCTTCCAGCGCGAACGATCTCGTCAGCGACGACAGCAACGGCGTCGAGGATGTATTCGTGCGCGACCAGCTCAGCGGCGCAGTGCGCCGCGCCAGCGTCGCCGCCGACGGCAGCCAGGGCAACGACGCAAGCCGCTTCGCCTCGATCAGCGCCAATGGCCGCTACGTGTCGTTCCAGTCGCAGGCAGGCAATTTCTTTCCGGGCGACAGCAACGACAGGGACATCTTCGTCAAGGATCTCTACAGCGGCGCGATCGTGCGCGCGACCACGCGCGCCGACGGCAGCGCAGCCAGCAGCCCCGAGCTTGCGCTGGCCGGCACGGCGCTGCGTTCGTCGCTGAGCGCCGACGGGCGCCATGTCGCTTTCTCCACTTATCGCACATTGGTGCCGGGCGATACCAATGGCCGCATCGATGTCTACGTCAAGGATCTCGCCAACGGTGCGCTGGATCTGGTCAGCAGCAACAGTGCCGACCAGCCGGGCGACAACCACAGCCAGTTTCCGGCCATCAGCGCGGATGGCCGCTACGTCGTCTACAACTCGACAGCCGGCAATCTCGTGCCGGGTTTCACGCCCAGCGCAGCCAGCAATCGCGTTTTCCTCAAGGACCGCCTGACGCGCGTCTCCTCGCTGGCCAGCGCAGCGGCGGACGGCACGCCGGCCAACGGCGCTTGCAACGACTACCCGGCCATCAGCGCCGACGGTCGCTTCGTCGCCTTCCAGTGCAGCTCGACCAACCTGCCCAGCAACGGCTGGAGCGGCAGCCGCGTTTTCGTCAAGGACTTGACGAACGGCGCGATCGAACTGGCCGCTACGGGCAGCCCGTACACCAGCAGCCTGACGCCTGCGCTCAGCGCCGACGGGCGCTACCTGGCATTCCAGGCCGGGGTCAACGCGACACCGGGCTACGTCGCCGTGTTCGTCAAGGATCGCCAGACTGGCCAGATAGTGAACCAGCACGTGACGCCGGGCGGCGTCGCTGCGCTCGACGAGCAGGTGTCGTGGGAGCCGCGCATGTGGCCTTCGCTCAGCGCCGACGGGCGCTTCGCCGCCTTCCAGTCAGTGTCGTCGGCGATTGCGCCGCCCGACCACAATGCCGCCGCCGACGTGTTCGTGCGCGACCGCACGCTCGGCCTCACTCAGCGCGCGAGCGGCGCCTACTCCGGTCTGCGCAACGACGGCGACAGCGAGACTATCGCGATCTCGCGCGACGGCAGCCTGGCCTTCTACGACTCCTGGAGCTCGCGCCTGATCGACGGCGACGCCAACGGCACGCGCGACGTGTTCGTCTACCGCGCCGGCAGCGGCGCGACGACGCGCATCAGCGCCGCCGCCGATGGCACGCCCGGCAACGGCGCGAGCTTCGCGCCGGCGCTGGCCGAAAGCACGGGCGACGTGTACTTCCTGTCGGCCGCGAGCAACCTCGTCGCTGGCGACACGAACGGCAGGATCGACGTCTTCCGCAAGCGTCTCGCCAACGCTGCCGTCGAGCGCGTGAACCTGTTCTTCGGCGCGCAGGCTACCGCCGATGCACAGGCACCGCTCGCGGTCAGCGGCGACGGCCGGCTCGTCGCCTTCGCTTCGCCCGACGGCGGCATTTCCGGCGACCGCAACGGATTCACCGACATCGTCGTCTACCGCGCTGACGGCAGCGGCGCTGCCGATCCGCTTACGGTGGCCGCCAACGGCAACAGCCTGCAACCGTCGATTTCCGACGACGGCCGCATCCTCGCGTTCGCCTCGGACGCCACCAACCTCGGCGTCAGCGGCAATCCGGTGCGCAACGTGTTCGCGCGGAACATGCGCGAGTACTTCAACGTGCCGCAGCCGATGCAACTGGTCAGCGCCGACACCGCCGGCGTGGCCGCCAATGGCAACAGCGAGCAGCCCGCCGTAAGCGCCGACGGACGCTACGTCGCCTTCGTGTCATGGGCGACCAATCTCGTGCCAGGCGACGACAACGGCGTTGCCGACATCTTCGTCAAGGACCTGCAGTCCGGCGCGATCGAGCGCGTCAACGCCAGCACGTCCGGCACGCAAGGCAGCGGCGGCGACTGCGCCTCGCCGTCGTTCAGTGCCGGCGCGCGCTTCGTCGGCTTCGTCTGCGCGCAGGGCAATCTCGTGGCCGGCGGCGCCAGCACGCCCGCGTTCTACGTGAAGGACCGGAGCAGCGGAACCCTCGTGCGTGTTTCGCAGACCGACACCGCAGTCGCCGCCGACGCCGCCAGCAGCGCGGGGGCGCATGCGCTCGCCGACAACGGCACGGCCGTATTCGCATCCGATGCCGGCAATCTGGCCGCACTCGATTCGCCGCTCGTCTCCAACGTGTTCCTGAACCGGTATGCGGCCACGTTCGCCGCAAGCACAGTCAGCATCGTGTCGACGTCGCCGGCACAGCCGCAGGCCGGCGGCGGCTATGCAGTCAGCGTGAGCGTGACAGGCTCGGGCGCGAATCCACCCACCGGCCGCGTGCGCGTATTCGATGGCACCGATCTCTACCCCACCTGCGTCGCCACGCTGACGCCCGGCATGCCCTCGACCGGCAGCTGCAACATGGCCACCGGCGTCAGCGGCAACGCAACGCTCACGGCCTACTACGGCGGCGACGACAGCAACGGCACGGCGAACTCGCAGCCCTATGCACTGGCCGTGCAGGATCCGACTGCGCCGGCCAAACCGGTCATCACCAGCGCCACACCCGGCAATGGCAGCGTCACGCTGCAGATCGGCTTCAGCAACATCGGTTCGCCGTTCACCGGCTATACCGCTACCTGCGGCACGCGCAGTCAGACCAGTACCAGCCTGCCGGTCAGCGTGACCGGACTGCAGAACGGCGTGGCGGTGGACTGCCGCGTCGTCGTGCACAACAGCATCGGCAACAGCCCGCCCTCGGACCCGCTCGCCGCGACGCCGAAAGCCGGCACGGTCACGAGCATCGTCGCGCAGGCACCCAACCCGTCGCGCGTGAACACCGCGTACAGCGTGAGCGTGGCGGTGTCCGGCGAAGGTACGCCGGTACCCGGCGGACAGGTCATCATCGCCGACGGCGCGGTGACGTGCGTGGCGGCATTGACGCCGGGCGCGCCCTCGAGCGGAAGCTGCGCGCTGGTTGCCACGGCACGGGGCAACAGGACGCTTACTGCAAGCTACGCCGGCGACGCCGCCAACACCGGCTCCAGCGGCACGGCCGTGCACGCGGTCGCCGACGTGCCTGCCGCGCCTGTGCTGACCCAGGCGACGCCGGGCAACGGCCGCGCCACGTTGATCTTCGGCGCGCCCGCTGACGACGGCGGCAGCGCGGTGCTCGACTACACCGCCACCTGCGGCGCGAACACCGCCGTCGGCACGGCTTCGCCGCTGATCGTGACAGGCCTGGCCAACGGCACAGCGGAGAACTGCACGGTGACCGCACGCAATGTTCTCGGCGCGGGTGCAGCGTCGAACGCGCTTGGCGTGACGCCGGCGACCACGCCGGGCGCGCCGGCCATCACCGGCGTGCAGCCCGGCGACGGCAGCGCCACGCTGTCGTTCACCGCACCCGCGAATGATGGTGGCAGCCCTATCGACTACTACCGCGCGGTCTGCTTCGGCAAGGTCGCGACCGGGCCGGCATCGCCGCTGATGGTGACCGGCCTGACCAATGGCAGCACCGTCGCGTGCAGCCTGTTCGCCCACAATGCCATGGGCCTCAGTGCGCTCGGCGGGCCGGTGTCAGTCACGCCCGCGGCCGCACCCGGTGCGCCCGTGCTGACCGCTGCACAACCCGGCGATACACGCGTCACGCTGGTCTTCGACGCGCCGGCCAGCAACGGTGGCAGCGCGATCCTCGACTACGCGGCGACCTGCGGCAGCCAGTCGGCCACTGCCGCGGCTTCGCCCGTGAGCGTGACCGGCCTGGCCAACGACGTCGAAGTGAGCTGCCACGTCAGCGCCCGCAACGCCGCGTCCACGGGCGCCGCATCGAACGCCCTGAGCGCGACACCGGCGCCGGCGCGGGTGCGCAGCACGCTGGCCCTGACCAGCGGCGTGCAGCCGAGCAGTTGGGGCCAGCCGCTGACCTTCACCGTTACGCTGGAACCCATTGCACCGGCGAACGCGACGCCGACCGGCACGATCACGTTCAAGGACGGCGACACAGCGATCGCCACCTGCAGCCAGCTTGCGCTGACGACGGCCGCGCCGGCCACGGCCGCCTGCACCGTTGCCGCGTTGAGCGTCGGCGACCACGTCATCACTGCGCGCTATGGCGGCGATGCGACCTATGCGGTGGACCAGCAGCCGGTGTCGAACGCCCTGAGTCACACCGTACGCCGCGTCGAAAGCACGGTGGACTTCGACACACTGGCTTTCGTCTACGACGGCAACGCCAAGACCATCGGCGCGCATATCCACCACGAACCGGGCACGACTTGCACCGTCGTGCCAGCCAGCATCGGCCCAAATGCCGGCAGCACGACGGTGTCAGCCAGCTGCGACGGCATCCACTACACCGCCAGCGGCAATGCCACTGCCGTCATCGCCAAGACCGCCACCACGCTCATGCTGTCGAGCAACTGCCTGCGCACCTTCGTCGAAGGCCAGCCGTACACGCTCGTCGCGAGGCTGAGCGGCGGCGTGAACGCGACCGGCAGCGTCGATTTCGACGACGGACAAAGTGCACTATGCGGCAAGGTTCCCTTTGACAAGGGTGCGGCCACCTGCCTGACGACGCTGTCGGCCTACCAGCAGCCGGCGGCGGCGCTCCTGCTCGGCGCCAGCTACGGCGGCGACAGCAACCATCAGTCGAGCCAGGCGAGTCCGTTCGCGGTCACCGTGCTGGCACTGATCGAGGCGGTCTTCCGCAACGGCTTCGACGCTGCGGGCAATCCGGATGCCTGCCCGATCGAGTGACGCGGCCAGCACCCGGACGCGCGCGCAATCCGCCAGTTTCCGCAACAGGGGCCAATGCAGCGCATCGCTTGGCTTATCGGTTCCTTCTCTCCCGATTGCAGCGGGGGAGAAGGTCGGCCGTTCGCGCACAGCCCGCGTGCGCGGCATTGCTGCGTCGCTGCCTATCAGCCGGAGCGCCGGCTGCACTCAGTTCGCGGGCTTCACGCGCGCCGCGGTGTTGTAGCCCTCGACGCGCAGCCAACAGCTGCCGAACGATCCGGCTTCGATGGTCACGGCGGGACTGTCCAGCGAGCGCGGGATCGACAGCGCGCTGTCGTCGCTGACGCGCCATGCTGTCCGTTCGCCAACGTCAGGGTCATGCCGGGGCGCCAGCACCGGCGATGCGGCTGGACACCGGTTCCGCGCTGGCTGCGGATTTCGTCCCGGCGCGTCGCTCGCGCGCCGATTCCGCGGCGACGACGGCGACCGCCGACGTGGCATCGGGTGCCGGCATCAACGCGCGAAGCTCGCCGGCATGCTCGATCATGAATTGCTCAAGGAGCGCGATCCCGGCCGGCGTAGCACGATCGAGTGCTGCCTCGCGGAATTTTGGACCCATCAGCGGTTCGAAGCGCGATTTCGCGGCATCGCCGACGGCAGTGCCGGCCAGGACGAGCACGCCCAGCACGATGCCGGCGGCGGAACGGACCAGGGCGCGGCGCCTCGTTTTTTCTTCGTGGGCCGCGTTGGCGCGGCGTGCGGATTCTTTGCCAAAGCGTGGCCGATCACCAGCCCCCTGGAGCGGCGCCGTGCTCATCGGCTGCCCGCGCAGATTCTCCCCGCCGCCTGACAGTTGCCCTGCTGCAAAAACGGTAATGGTTTCGACACTCCCCACGATGCTTCGCCGCGCGGGCTCGAGTGCTCATGGGGTGATTGCAAGAACTGTTGTGCTGCTCACCGGACGGGCGTTGCGCCTGTCCGCCAGCCGTGTCGGAGGGGTTATGTCTGTGAAAAGTGTTCGCTGCCTGGTTGCCGGGCTGCTGCTGTCGTATCTGGGCGGCGCGCTTGCCGCGAATGCCGCGCCAACCTGCGGGGCCGGCGACGGGCCGGCCATGGAGTTGCGCGTGCTCGCCGCGGCGCTGGCCGCCGACAGCGACCGCAGCCTGGTGGTCAGCGTGTTCGACGATGGCTGCGTGCAGCTGCACCGGCCGGCCTACCGGCGCGACGCCGGCGATTTCCGCCTGCAGCTGGCCCCGGCCGCGCTGGATACCTTGCGCCGCACGGTTGACCATCCGGCGCTGCGCACCTTCGATGCCAAGCGCGTAAAGGCCGACATCGCCGCAGCCCAACGCAAGTATGTCGGCGCCGACGGCAGGGCGGAACGCTACAGCGAGCTGGATGCGGACCGCTACGAAATCCACTGGCGCAGTGCGGGCAAGCGCGGCGTCGCGGCCTGGACCGGGTTGCCGGGCCCGGCGCAGACGTATTCGGACAACGAATCGCTGCAGGCCTTCCACAAGGCGGCCAGCGCACTGCAGGCGCTGGCCGAGCGCAGCGACGCCGTCCGCCTCGATGGAGGCCGGCCATGAGGCGCGCGATCCGTCTGCCGGTGCTCTGCCCCGCCCTGCTGGCCACGCTGTGCGCGCAGCTGTTCTGCGCGCAGGCCCAGGCCGGTGCCTACATCGTCGCCGACGAGAGCAATCTCGACGTGCGCAGCCACGCACGCAATTTCAACGGATGGGGCGGCGATCTGGAACCGATCCGCGTCTGCGTCGATATCGAGGTGAATGCGGCGCTGGCGATCCAGGCTGAGCCGGCCGTACAGAATGTCATTGCCACCTTCAACCGCTTCCGCTCGCTGGCGCGCAACACCTATGCCAGCGGTGCAGACGCCGATGTGCCGGCGGCCCAGTACGATTTCGAGAGCACGCTGCTGCACGAGATGCTGCACGCACACGGCGTTGCGCATCCGAACCACGCCGATGAATCGGGACTCAGCGGCAACGCGTATTTCGGTACCAAGAGTGCCGACGGTCCGAACAACAGCTGGAACCAGGGCGCGGGCGCGGACGGTGTACACGGTTCGGCCGACGACGTGCGCGGCGACGACATCAACCTGCACTGGTACCAGCGTGGCGTGAACGACCCGGGCGCCCTGCCCGGCGTGGTCGACGAAACCACCATGGCCCGCACGCTGGGCGCGCTGCCGGCCGGCGCGCTGTTCGCCGCCAATGCCAACCGCCAGGTGCTGGCCGGCCTTGGCTATGCCGATGCCGAAGCCGCCGCCGTGCAGGGCGCGCGTGCCGGCGAGGCGCAGCGCCATCTGCAGCATGACGACATTGCCACCCTGCGCCTGGCACGCGCCGGCCTGGACGGCATCCAGGGCACGCCGGACGACTACCGCAGCTCGCTGGTCTACGTGGGCCGCCAGAGCAATCCGCAGGGCGAGTCCTGCCAGATCGCGGTGCGCTTCGACAGCAGCACCGCCTTCGCCAGTTCGAGCATCGGCAGCTACCGCATAACCCCGAACCACTGGGGCATCATGTCGGCGCGCATGCGTTTCAACGCGGCGGTGAACTGGTACATGGCCACAGGGGCGAACACGGTCACGACCATCGTCTCCGACCTGCCGGATGCAAGCACCGGCACGCAGCCGATCACCGTGCGCGTGAACGTGGCCAAGGCTGCCGGCAATCCCGTCGCCGGCAATCCGCTGGGCGTGATCGAAGTGCGCGACGGCTTGCGCCAGGACCCGACGACGGCCTATTGCACCATCGCCCTGGCCGGCACGGCGAACGAGACGGGCGAATGCCTGCTCGCGCCGAACGCCGGCGGGCATAAAACCATCACTGCCGAATACCTCGGCTACGCCGGCTTCGACGGCAGCAGCGACACCGAGCAGCACACGGTCGCAGGCGCCGTGGAATTCAGCGCGATCGGCAGCAGCAGCGACCCGGTGGCAGTCGGCGCACCGCTGGCCCTGCAGTGGACGCTGGCTGCGCCGTTCGGCGCACCGCCGCTGGCGCTGACGGGGTCCGTCGTGGTGAAGGACGCGCCCGACTGCGCCTCGCCACCGTCCGATCCTGCACACCAGTGCAGCGTCGCGCTGCCCGGCAATTCCTGCAGCATCACCTTCAGCACGCCGGGCCAGCGCACGCTCAGGCTTTGCTATGCCGGCGACGGCGCCGCCGCGCCTGCGAGCGCGAGCTTCGCGCAGAACGTCAGCGCAGGCCGTCCGACCACCACCAGCATCGTCGAGGTGACGCCTGCCAACGCGGCGCCATTCGAACCGGTGACGGTCAGGGTCAGTGTCGACGAAACGCCGGCACAAGGCGGCCAGCCCAAAGGCGTGGTCGAAGTGCTCGACGGCCCGCCGGACGATCTGTACACATCGCGCTGCACCATCGTGCTGGAAGGCACGCCGGGCGAAACGGGCCAGTGCACGCTGACCCCGACCGACGCGGGCCTGCACAACCTGAGCGCGAATTTCGCGGTGCAAGGGCCCTGGAACGCGAGTACCGCCACTACCGCGGTCAGCGTGACGCAACTGCGCATCGCACGCGCGTCGCCGAGCGTGGCACGCATCGGCCAGGGCATATCGGTCATCGTCGATTTCGAGACGACGCGCTTCCTCGACCCGCCGCCCGGCGGCTATATCGACGTCAGCGACGGCACCGATTTCTGCCGTGTCTATACCTCAGGCAACGAATGCACCTGGACCAGCAATACGCCGGGCCTGCACACGCTGGTCGCGACATGGACCGGCGTCGCCGGCCAGCCTCCCCGCAGCAGTCCGCCGTTCGCCGTGCAGGTGGTCGATCCGAAGATCACGCTGGCCAGCGCGGGCAAGCGCGCCTACCCGGACAGTAACGGCGTGTCAGAAAGCAACCGATCGTCGCTGAGCGCGAACGGGCGCTGGCTGCTGTTCAAATCGCTGGCGACCAACCTCGTGCCGGACGACAGCAACGGCATCGCCGACCTGTTCGTGCGCGATGCCAGGACATCGCTGATCCGTCGCGTCAACACGTCGAGCACAGGCGAGCAGGCGAACGGCGAGTCCGGCGACTATTCCCTCAGCGCCGACGGCCGCTATGTCGTCTTCAGCTCGCTCGCAACGAATCTCGTGCCGAACGACACCAACGCGGTGCGCGACGTATTCGTGAAGGATCTCGTCAGCAACAGCACCGTGCGCGTGTCGATGAACAGTGACGGCACGCAGCCGACGACGAACAACGAGTTCGAAGGCATGCCGACGTCGATTTCCGCAGACGGCCGCCATGTGGCCTTCCTGACATTTTCCCGCCTGCTGCCGCGCGATACGAACATTCACAACGACGTCTACGTGAAGGACATGCTCACGGGTGAACTCGACCTCGTCAGCACGGCCAGCGACGAGACACTGGCCAATTTCCGCAACCACACGCCCTACATCAGCGCAAACGGCCGCTACGTCGTGTTCAGCTCGCAGGCATCGAACTTCGTGCCGGAAGACACCGATATCGGGCCGGACATCTACATCAAGGACCGCGTGACGCGGCAGATCCGCCTGGCCAGCGCGAACGCGGCCGGCGTACGCGCGAGCGAATCCAGCCTGAATCCCGTCGTCAGCGCCGACGGCCGCTTCGTCGCCTTCATGTCGTACTCGCGCGACCTGGCCCTGCCTGCCAACCCCGCCAACCCCGACGTCTACATCAAAGATATGCAGACCGGCGCGGTGGAGCGCGCCCAGGCGAATGCGGCAGGCACGCTGATCGGCGGCACCGCCGGCGCGCCGGCCATCACGCCGGACGGGCGCTACGTGGCGTTCCAGTTGAATTTCTATTCGGCATCGACGGGAACGATGACGCGCCTCTATCTGAAGGACCGCAGCACGGGAGAACCCATCCGCATCGACCGCACCAGCGGCGGCGTGCTGCAGACCACTGGCGCGGCCATCACGCCCGCGATCAGCGCCGACGGCCGCTTCGTCAGCTTCGCCTCGAACAACAGCAATGTGACGCTGTCCGACTTCAACGGCCTGCAGGACGTGTTCGTCTTCGACCGCAACTGGGTCACGGCGCAGCGCGCCGCCGTCACCAGTGGCACACGCTCCAACGGCGACAGCGGCGAGGGAATGATCTCGCGCGACGGCAGCCGCGTGATGTACACGTCGGATGCGAGCAACGTGGTCGACGGCGACAGCGATGGCAACCTCGTGCGCGACGCTTTCGTCTTCTACAACGGCAGCACGAACTTCGCCCTGCGCGCCGGCCCCACCCTCTCGCTGAGCCAGCGCGCCGATTCGCCGTTCATCAGCGCCGACAACGCCTGGGTCGCGTTCCGCTCGACGGCGACGAACATCGTCACGGGCGATACGAACGGCAAGCCCGACGTCTACGTCGGCAACCAGGAAAACTTCATCCTGTACCGCGCCAGCACTGCCTCGGGCGGCGCGCAGGTGACCGCCGGCACCGTGCTCGGGCCGGTGACGCTCAACTACGACGGCAGCCTCATCGTCTTCCGCGCCACCGACACCACGCTCACGGCCGGCGACAGCAACGGCTTCGAGGACGTGTTCCTGAAGAACCGCACCACCAACGTGACCACGCTGGTGAGCGCGACATCGGCCGGCACGCCCGGCAACGGCGACAGCACGCAGTCGATCATCAGCGACGACGGCTCGCGCGTGGCCTTCACCAGCCTCGCCACGAATTTCGCCGCCGACGACAGCAACGCCGTGAGCGACATCTATGTGAAGTGGCTCGGCGACGGCAGCATCGTGCGCGCCAGCAGCGCTGCGGACGGCACGCAAGGCAATGGTGCCAGCAGCGCGCCCTCGCTGAGCGCCGACGGACGCTACGTCGCCTTCGTCTCGGCCGCGAGCAATCTCGTTGCCGGCGACGACAATGGCCGCATCGACGTGTTCGTGAAAGACCTCGTCAGCGGCGCAGTCACGCGCGCCAACCTCAGCAGCACAGGCCAGCAAGGCAGCGGCGGTGATTGCAGCAGCGCGGCACTCAGCGGCGATGCCAGTTGGATAGGTTTCGTCTGCGCCCAGGCCGGACTCATTGACGGCGCCGGCGCGGACACCGCGCTGGCCTACGTGAAGAACCGGCAGAGCGGCAGCCTGCACCGGGTCTCCGTCGACTCGACAGGTGCGCCGGCCAATTTGCCGGTCACGGCCGGACCGCGCGCGGTGGCGAACGATGGCCGCATGACGTTCAACACCGCCGCCGGCAACCTCGTGCCCAACGACACGCAAGGCTTCCTGGACGTGTTCCGCACGCTGGTGCCCTCGGTGCCGTTGATCGCGACCTCGACGCGCATCGACTCGCACGCGCCAGCCCCTTCGCTGCCCGGCCAGGCGTATAGCGTGGCCGTCACGGTCACGCGCAGCAGTGGCAGCGCGGACATCAACGGCAGCGTCGCCGTCGGCGACGGCAGCGCCGTGTGCAATGCAGTGCTTTCAGGCAGCGGCACCAGCGCGAGCGGCAGCTGCGCACTGACCTCGGCTTCGCCCGGCACGAAACAGCTCACGGCGAGCTACGGCGGCAACACGATCTACGCCGCATCCATCGCGACGCCGGTCGCCCACGGCGTGCTCACGCCCGCCACGCCGACGGCCCCTTTCATCGGCGACGCCGTGCGCGGCAGCGGCCAGGTAAGCGTGAACTTCCTGCCGCCGGCCGATCCCGGCACCAGCCCCGTGGACGGCTATACGGCCGAATGCGGCAGCCAGAGCATGGCCGGCACTGCTTCGCCGATCGTCGTGAGCGGGCTCGCCAACGGCGTGGCAGTAAGTTGCCGCGTGCGGGCGCACAACAGCATCGGCTACAGCCCCTGGTCGGCGGCGTCGGCGAGTGTCACGCCGGCCGCACGCCCGGGCCAGACGCGCACTATCGTACTGACACCGGGCAACGCGTCGATCAGCGTGGCATTCGAGCCGCCCGCCAGCGACGGCGGCTCGCCGATCGTCGGTTACATCGCACGCTGCAGCACCTTCAGCGCCAACGGCACGGCTTCGCCGATCGTGGTGACGGGGCTTGCCAATGGCACGGCGTATCTCTGCAGCGTCGTCGCAGTGAACGACATTGGGCAGGGCATGCCCGACCTGATCGGACCAGTCACGCCGTCCACCGTGCCCGACCCGCCGACGAACGTAGCCGCCACGCGCGGCAACGGCCAGGTCAGCGTGATGTTCGCCGCGCCGGCCGGCAACGGCGGCAGTGCCATCACCGGCTACACCGCCGCCTGCGGCGGTCACAGTCAGAACGCGGCGGCACCGCCCATCGTGGTGGCCGGCCTCGCCAACGGCACGGCGGTGAGCTGTGTCGTCAGCGCCGCCAACGCGCGCGGCAACAGCGCGCCGTCGACGCCGTCGAACAGCGTGACCCCGGCCACCGTGCCCGATGCGCCGACGGGCCTTGTCGCCACGCGCGGCAATGCGCAGGTCAGCGTCGCCTTCGTGCCGTCAGGCGACGGCGGCAGCAGTGTCACGAGCTACAGCGCCACCTGCGGCAGCACGACGCAAAGCGGCGCGGCGTCGCCAGTCGTGGTGACCGGCCTGGCCAACGGCACGCCGGTGAGCTGCAGCGTGAAGGCAAGCAACGACGTCGGCGAGGGCGCCAGCTCCGCGCTTTCCAACACGGTGACGCCGGCGACGCTGCCCGGCGCGCCGACGGCGGTTGTGGCAACCCGCGGTAACGCCCAGGCCAGCGTGGCTTTCGTACCGCCGGCGGTCGACGGCGGCAGCGCAGTGACCGGCTATACCGCGCGCTGCGGCAGTGCCAGCCAGGCCGGCACGGCGTCGCCGCTGGTCGTGAGCGGACTGGTCAACGGAGTGCCAGTCACTTGCACCGTCGCCGCAACGAATGAAGTCGGCGAAGGCGCAGCCTCTGCCGCCAGCACCAGTATCACGCCGGCTACCGTGCCCGACGCGCCCACGGCTGTCGTGGCCACGCGCGGCAACGGCCAGATCAGCGTCGCGTTCACGCCACCGGCGGTTGACGGCGGCAGTGTGGTGACCGGCTATACGGTGCGCTGCGGCAGCGCCAGTACCAGCGGTGCGGCTTCACCGCTGGTCGTGAGCGGACTGACCAACGGCGTCGCGCTGACCTGTACCGTTGCCGCGGTCAACGCGGTCGGCGAAGGGGCCGCTTCCGCGCCCAGCGCCAGTGTCACACCGGCCGCCGTACCGGACGCGCCGACCGCCGTCGTCGCGACGCGCGGCAATGCCCAGGTCAGCGTGGCGTTCACGCCGCCGGCGGCCAACGGCGGCAGCGCAGTCACCGACTATACGGCGCGCTGCGGCAGCGCCAGCCAGACCGGCGCTGCCTCGCCCGTCGTCGTGACCGGCTTGAGCAACGGCGTCGCAGTAACCTGCACCGTGGCCGCGATCAACAAGGTCGGCGAAGGCACGGCATCCGTTCCCAGCGCCAGCGTCACGCCCGCCACGGTGCCCGCCGCGCCGGCGCTGAGCAGCGCCGTGGCGACCAGCAACGGCAGTGGTGTCACGCTGAGCTTCAGCACGCCGGACAACGGCGGCAGCGCCGTCACCGGCTACGAGGCCAGCTGCACACCGGGCACGCATGTCGCCAGCGGCACGGCTTCGCCGCTGACGGTGAGCGGGCTCAGCGCCGGCACGGTCTACGCCTGCACGGTCAGCGCGCGCAATGACCTGGGGCTGGGCACCGCGTCCAACAGCCTCAACGTCACGCCGCGCATTCAGGCCGATGTCGCCATCAGCAACGACAACGGCGTGGATTTCGTCCACGGCGGCAGCCGGCCGGGCTGGCTGATCGAGGTAGAGAACACCAGCGGCAATCCGGTCAGCGCGGCGCGTGTGCAGGCTGTGCTGCCGGCGCATCTGACCGACCTGGCCTGGGTCTGCAGCGCGGCAGGCGGCGCCAGCTGCCCCGCGCCCGCCGGCAGCGGCGCACTCGACGCCCTGGTCAACCTGACCGCCGGCAGCCGCGTGAGCTTCCTGCTCAATGCCAGCGTGCCGCACACACCGGAGCTGCCACTGCAGGTGTCAGTCTCGGTCGGCCTGCCTGCGGCGTACAGCGATCCGCAGACCGGCAACAACACCGCGGTCGACGGGCCCGATGCGGTAGGCATCTTCCGCGACGGCTTCCAGTGAACCTCGGGCAGTGCCGGACCGCGGGGTCCGGCACTGCCCGCCAGCTTTTCGGCCCGTTCCGATGAGGTGGCACAAAAAACCGGCCGGGGCAGCGTGTCAGGTATGCGGCGCAGTGGCGTACGTCCGGATACCGCCTCCTTGCGAAAATCCGCCATGCGCCATTTCTGCGTTCGTTCGTTTCTCGCCGCCAGGCGCGATGGGCATTGCCTGGCGGTTCGTCCACGGCCATGTCTCGCCGCGTACGCCCTCGCCGCCCACCTGCTCACTGTCGCCACCGCTGCCACATCTGCAGCGCCCGACAACGGCGACTTCGACCGAAGCTACGCCGGCCGTGGCTGGAACACGATCTTTGTCGATCCGCCCGGCCGCTCGCGCTACGACAGCGCCAGGATGCTGGTCGTGCAGTACGACGGCAGCATCGTGGTGGCGGGCCTGGCCGGCCGCGACCCGCAGTACAACGGCAATGGCCTGCTGGCCGCCGCGCGGCTCAATCCCGATGGCTCGCGCCATGTCCAGTGGGCCAGCGCCGAGGACACCTTCGGCGGCGTCTATCCGGGCCTGATCGTATGGCCTTACGAGTTCGATTTCGTCGCCTGGGCGGCCGCCGGTAACAATCCCAGCGGCAACCAGGGCATCGGTTTCGCCGGCTCCGGGCGCGTCGTCACAGGCACCTCGGTGAACTACGCCAAGCTGTTCGCCGTATCGCCCGCCGGCACCACGCTGAACGGAGGTCTGGGCAAGTGCGAAGTGATCGCCGGCGGCGCGCTGCGGGACTTTTACGCACTGGGCGCAGGCTCATACTCGGCCGATCAGGCCCACATCACCGGCTACGTGCGCCGCTACAGCGACCAGGCCTACGTCGCGGCTACCTGTGCCATCCAGCGCAACGAGCAAAAAACGGTGACGGTATCCGACAGCCTGCCCGCGGATCCGCCCGGCGTTATCGGCACGGTGGGCATTGCGCCGCATTTCTTCCGCGACGGCAGCACCAACTACAACCTGTCGCAGCGCGTATACCGCAACTTCAACAGCGCTGCCGACAACGATGTGAAGCTGTGCGATCCCGGCCGTGACTTCCGCACGAACCCGCCCGGCGTGTACACCAATTGCAAAGTGTTCGAACCCAACCTGGGCGGCCATCTCGACGACCAGCTGTGGAGCATCCTGCCCAACTACTACAGCATACGCACCACCGGTTTCAGCATGTCGCAGGTGCAGAACGCCGCTGGCGGCGGCGACGACCGCCGTGTGCTCACCGCCTCGCGGCCGTATTTCTACCAGGTGAACGACAGCGGTCAGTCGTATTCCGACCCGGAGGTATCGCGCAGCTACGTCCTTGGCGATGCCACCAGTCCATCGACCGCACTGTCGTTTCATTTCCCGCAAGGTGTGTACGACCCCAGGGGCGCCGGGCGCATCTGGGTAGTAATGGCGCTGCGTAACTATCCCGGCCCCGACGAGTACCGCGAAATCGCCGTTGTGCGCCTCAAATTCAGCGACCTCAGCCTCGATACCACCTTCGGCAATGGCACTGGCTGGCGCCGATACAGTCTCGACGGCGCCGAGGTGCGGCCTCACGCCATCGCCATCGACCAGCAAGGCCGCGTGCTCGTCGCCGGCGAGCGCCGCTACAACCCGGATAGCGACGACTGGGATTTCTTCGTCATGCGCCTCAACGACGATGTGCTGTTCCGCGATGACTTTGGGCAGGACACACCGTGATGCACCTGGCCCATCGCCCCGGATTTCAGCCAGCACGGCTGACGGCATAAAGAAAAATCTGGATAAACAGACAAAGCAGGTGGCAAGTCGCGGGATCAGGCAGGAACGTAAGTGAGCCTGATCACATCCTCGCCAATCCGGTCATGGGCGATCAGGCGCAATGGCGGCCGGGGCCCGGCGAAATAGGGCGTGCCGCGACCCAGCACGACCGGGTGCAGGTAGATTCGATATTCGTCGATCAGGCCGAGTTCGGTCAGGCTTTGCGCCAAGTCCGGGCCGGCCACTTCGATCTCCCCGTCGCGCTCGGCCTTCAGCTTGCGCATGGCACCCTCAAGATCGCCGTCGACCAGGCTGGCGTTGGGGCCGACCGGCGGCAACGAGCGCGAGACGACCCATTTCGGCTGCTTCCGCCACGCCGCCGCGAAGGCACGACGGTCTGCATCCCACTCGGGGTGATCGTCGTCCCAGTAACGCATCAGCTCGTAGATCTTGCGGCCGTACACACTGCCCGCCTGCCCCTGCGCCTCCTGGACGAAGTGGCGGAAGAGCGTGGGGCTTGGTACAAACTTCGTATGGTCGACGTAGCCGTCGAGGGACTGGTTCATTCCGAACACGAGCTTGGCCATATCCACCTCCTTATCCTTGCGCGGCACATCCACGCGGTTCTGGTTGCATTGTGCAAACGGCTAGTGTCCTGTCTCGTAACTACGGTAAAGAAATTCCGGATGGATTTCGCCGGGAGACCAGGCGCGGTGAGGAAGCGTAGCAGCGCTACGGCGACGAATCGCAACGACGTATCGCGGCGGTTTTCAACAGCGAAGCTGGTCAAGACAGCGGAATTCGTGAATGGTATTGGCGAGACAGGACACCCGATCGACTGATCTTGTAGCGCACTATTTTTTTGGCGTGCGCAGGAATGCAACACATCCGGCTAGCCAGCACGCCGCATGGCGGGCAACGGCGCTACGTCACGCCGTGGCCGGTCCCCGCTGCAGACGTCGTCGCAGTGCCTGCTCGAGGCTTCCGGCATGAGCGCGAAGAATCCTCGACCGACACCACATGCCCGCCCGGTCACGGCCGTGGACCTGGCAGCAGCGGCGCTCGCCGGCCTGCTGTTCCTCGTCGCGAGCGTGCGTTTCGGCGGCTCGGTCGCGGGTGACGAGCTGGACCCGTCCTGGACCATGGTGCTGCGCTGGGCGAGCATGCACGGCCTGCGCTGGGGCAGCGATATCGCGTTCACCTACGGCCCGCTCGGCTACCTCTCGCCGCTGAACGCCTGCGATCCGAACAGCTACGGCACCTTCGTCGCGACGCAGATTGCGCTCGCCGTTGCAGCCGCCTTCCTGTTCGCCAACGCGTGGCTGGTGCAGCGCTGGCCAGAACGCATTGTCCTGGCGGCGGCCGCCGTCTTCGCGGCGCCGCTGCTGGCCGCCGATCCGGTATGGCTGGCCATGCCGGTATTCGCCCTCGCCGGCATGCACGCACACGCCGCCGCCGGACGCCGGCGCGCGCTCTGGCTGCTGCTCGTCGTCGCGGCGCTGTACGCGTCCACCATCCTGCTGATCAAGATGAGCACCTTGCTGCTCATCGTGGCCTGGTGGCTGGCGGCAACCGTCGTACTGCTGCGGGCGCGCCTGCAGCGCCACGCGGCCGCCTGGCTGCTGCTCGTTCCGGCCTGTTCCCTGTCGCTGTGGATAGCGAGCGGCCAGCGCTTCAGCGACCTGCTTTCCTTCGTCGCCACGGTGTACGAAATCTCCCGCGGCTACAGCGGGGCGATGGGCTTTTTCCCGCCGCTGCGATTCGATCTCTACGGCCTGGCGGTGCTGGGCTGTATCGGCGGCATCGGTCTATGGGCGGCCTGGCGCGCCCGCCACGACCTCGCCCGGCTGGCCTGCATCGCGCTCTGCGGCCTCGCGATCTTCGTCGCCTGGCGTGCCGGCTTCACTCGCGCCGACACGCATATCGCCATCTTCGCCGTGACAGCCTGGCTGGTGCTGCCGCTGCTGCCGGCGATGACGACAGCCGCACCGCCGTGGCTGCGCGCGATGAGCCTGGGCCTGGCCCTGGCGGTTGTGCCGCTGGCCGACCGGACCGTCAATGCCGGCGCGAGTCACAAGCCCGGCGACATGGCCGTTGCCAGCCTGGGGGTTCTGGCGCACAACGCTTTCCTGCTCGTGCATCCGCTCACCTATCGGCCAGCCCTCGATGCAGAGCTGGACCGGCAGCGCATGCGGCTCGATCTGCCGCAGACGCGTGCCATCGTCGGCAAGCGCAGCGTCGATCTCGCCGGCACGCAGCAAGGCGTCGTCATCATCAACGGCTTCGCCTACCGGCCCTCGCCCGTGTTCCAGGGCTACGGCGCCTACACGCCGCGCCTGCAGCAGCTGAACGCCGCCGCTTACAGCGGCCCGCAGCGGACGGATTTCGTGCTGCTGGCGTACTCGCCGATCGACAGCAACCTGCCCAGCAGCGAAAACGCGCTCGCTTTCACCACGCTGTACAGGAATTACCATCCGGTACTCGTGGAAAAATCCTATCTGCTACTGGAGAAGGACGCCGCCTCCACGCCGCCGCAGCCCCCGGCGCAGGCCGGCTGGCAGCAAACGACCTGGGGCGAATGGATAGCGCTGCCAAGCACAGCGGAATCCGTAGCAGTGCTGGCAGTGCGTTCCGAACTCTCCCTGGCAGGCAAGGCCATGGCAATCCTGCTGCGCGAGCCGGGGCAGTTCATCGAGCTGGAACTCGCCGACGGCACGGTCCAGCGCTTCCGGCTGGTACGCGGCGCGGCAAGCGGCAGCTTCCTCGTATCGCCGCTGGTGCAGTCGCTGGACGACTACGTGCGCCTGTTCGTCGGTGCCGACCTGCCTGCCGTGCGGCGTTTTCGCCTGCTGCCGCAGAGCGAGGCGCTGGGCGCCCTGTTCGCCAGCGATATCCAGTGGAACCTCACGCAGCTGCCGCGACGGCCCCGCGTCGAACTGCCGCCGGAGATGACCGAAGCGCTGTTTCCCGGCTTCTCGCACCGGCCGCAAGCCTGGAGCGCCGGCGTCCGCACCATGGACGTAGACGGGCGTCGCGTCCTGTTCATGCACAGCCCTGCGCAGCTCACCTTCAAGCCCGGCCCCGGCGGCTATATCGTCTCGGGCGAGATCGGCATCGTCCCCAACGCGTTCACCAGTGCCGGCTGCAGCGGCAGCGATGGTGTGGAGGCCAGGGTGTCGGGCAGTACGGGCAGGACCTTCGCGTATTCGTACAACCCGTTCGCCGACGCTGCGCTGCGCCCCGCGCGGCCGTTCGAACTCGGTCCTGTCGATGTCGGCGCCGACGGCATCCTGCGGATCGACATGGCGCCCGGTCCGGCAAGCAACAGCGATTGCGACTGGTCGTACCTGCGCGACGTGAAGATCCGCGCAGTCGAGGGCGCCAATCCCCTGCCTGCCGATCTTCCGTCTGGCGGCAGCAAGGAGGATAGCCGCCAGTTCTGAGTAGCGACGCTACACGCCGCGATATCAGCCAGGCTGTAACGGGGGAATTTCGGCAAGCCGCGCCGTCACCGCCGCCAGACTCGCCGCAGCCGAAAGGCGCTGGCTCACGCTCGCCTTGGCGTTTTCCCCGATCTGGCGTGCATATAGCGGGTCGTCGGCCAGCCGCCTGAGGTAGGCCGCGGCCTGGTCGACGTCGGGCTCGGCCCAGTGCTGGCCTTGCCAGGCCGGGTATTCGCCCTCCTCCACCGCAACCAGCGAGTAGCCGACGAGGCAGCTGTTGTCCGCGTCCATGAAGGCGAGGTTGCCGGAATACGCCGTCGCGACGACCGGCTTGCCCAGCAGCATGCATTCGGCCATGCCCAGGCCCAGGCCTTCGGAGCGGTGCAGCGAGACATAGCAGTCGCAGCAGGCCTGCAGGGCCCACATGCCGCGGCGGTCGAGAAATCCGTCGCGCACCTCGATGCGGTCGTCGCCTGCGGCGGCGTCGATCAGACGGCGCAGCGCATCGGGGCGACGCTCGCCATTGGTGGTCTTGATCACCAGGCGCACGTCGCGGCGGCCGTCGGCGAACGCCCGGCGGAATGCGGCGATCACGCCCTCCGCGTTCTTGCGTACCGCGAAGGAATTGAAGTCGAAGCTGAAGAGGCAGAGGAAGACCGCCTCGGGCAAGCGGAATTCGCTGCGCGAATAGCGCTGGGGCAGATTCACGCCGAGCGCCACCGGCACGATGTGTACGGGCTTGGCCGTGCAGGCGGCAATCGCGTCGCGCACGAACGGCGAACTCACCCATATCTCGTCGACCAGGTCGATCGCGCCATGCCATTCCGCCGGGAATTTTTCCAGTTCCCAGAACCAGCATGCGATGTTGTAGCGCCCGGCGAACACCGCATCGCCCAGCTGCTCGCGCGCGATCGGCATCTGGTCGGCATTGATGCAGAACAGGTTCACCGCGTAGCGGCATTCGTCCGACAGGAAACGCTGCATGCTGCGATCGCTCTGGCGGCTGGCGACGCCCGTATCGAAATTGCGTACGACGAACGGCACTCCCCCGCCGTGCAGCGCATGCGCATAGCGGCGCAGCACCTCGGCAACGCCGAATTCGCCGTGGGCGTAGCCGACCAGATTGATACCCGTCGGCTTGATACCCGTCGGCTGGTGCGGGCTCGCTGCCGGAATGGCTATCGCAGATCTTCCTGCGATGCGCTCCAGCCGGCGACGGACGCGATTTCGCGTCGTTTCCGGAATCGTGGCGTAGAAACGCCGCGCCGGCCGAAAGCGGTAGCTCCAATTGACGACGTCCAGGCAGACGGCAGCGGCATGGCTTGCCAGCCCCGGCGCGGAATGCCGTTGTTGCAATGTGGAATCCTGTCCATCGTCGACCACGCACACCGCCAGTGCGCGGCGCGCCGGATCGAGATGCCGCTCGGGAATGCCCATCTCCTGCTGCGCGGCGCGGGCAAACCAGCGGATGAACCCGCGCCTGCCGGCGGCCTGGCCTATGTCGAATGCCTGCTGCAGGTCGGCGCGCATTTTCCACACGGCGTACATCAGCCGTGTCATCGGCGCGTCGGCGCGCATGGGCTGCTCGTCGCAGGGCAGATCGTACAGGCGCCGGTCCATGGAGAACGGATCAGCTTGCGGCTGCGCCGCTCCTTTGTCGAAATAACGCCGGTAGACGGCACGCACGGGATCGCAGATCGGCTCGCCGTCGACGAACCTGCCGAATGCATAGGGTTTGCGGCGGTGTTCGACATGGCCGTTGGCGGCCAGACGATCGAGGTATTCCGCGTACAGCGGCTGCAGCTTGCCGATCGTTGCCTGGGTATGGCGATTCTGGTGCTTGGAGAACTGCGCAGGGCGATCGAGATCGACGCCGCTGAAATGGACGAAAGCGAGCCGCTGGTTTCCTGCATACCAGTGCGGCCCGCGCCGCGACACCGGGCGTTGCGACAAATTCCAGTAAGCGAGGTTATATCCTTTGTCGCGCAGGATATGTACGTCCGGAAACAGGCCCGGCACCAGGTCGACCCATTTCTGGTCGGTGAACAGGCCCGCCGCAATGTCGCTGAAGGCACCGAATTCGAGGCGATCAGACCACCAGGCGATCAGGCGGCCGGCTTCGGCGTGGGCACCGATCGCGACGAATCCGCAATTGTAGGTACCGCTGGCCAGGATTTCGCGCTCGCCAGGCTGACGACCGTCGTCGACGGGTTCGACGAGATGCGGCGTCAGCACTGCCAGCGCACCATCGGCGAATGCGGCTTCGACTTCGGTGAGCGGCTCGACCACGAGAATATCGGGATCGAGGTAGACGATGCCGTCGCCCGGATGGCGCCGGCGCAGATGGGCGAAGGCAAACGGTTTGATCGCCGTATTGAATTCCATGATGGTGTAGCGAAACGCGAACGCATCGAAATCCGGCAGGTCGAGTGCCTCGGCGGCAATGGTGGTGAACGGGGCAGCGGCGAGCGCGCCATCGTCCTCGCCATCGGCGCGGTCGGCGAGTATCAGGTAGCGCGGCGCATCGGGATACTGCGCCGCCACCGACTGCATCAAGGTCGTCGCGTAAGCCAGGTAGTTGCGCGAGGCAATCGTGAAAAATACCGGCAGTCCCTGGCGCGCCAGCAGTTCCGAGCGTTTTTGCTGCGTCGCCTCGCTGCGCACTTGTTCGAGTGTCTGCGCGTACTCCAGCGCCTCATCGCGGCTGTCTTTGAGCGACTGGGCGTATTCGACAGCGCGGTCGCGATCCTGCGCCAGCGACCTGGCATAGTCGGAGGCATTGCCGTGTTCGCGCTCCAGCAGTTCGACGGTTTCTTGCATACGCCGTGCGTGCACGGCCGCCTGCGCGATGCGCGCGTCGCGCTGCTCGATGTCGGCGGCAAACTGCGCATGCAGGGCCGCGCGTTCGTGCTCGCGCGTTTCCTCGCTTGCACGGACGCGGTCGCGGTCCTGCTCCAGCGATCTGGCGTAGTCCAGGGCGTTGCCGCGTTCCTGCTGCAGCGTTTCGATGGTTTGTTCCATCCGCCGGGCGTGTACGCCTGCTTCCGCAATGCGCGTATCGCGTAGATCGATCTCGATGGCAAAGCTGCTGCGTTCCTGCTGCAGAGTTTCTAGCGTTTCTTGCATCTGCCGCGCATGCACGCCTGCTTCCGCGATGCGTGCATCGCGCAGGCCGATCTCGACGGCGAAATTGCTGCTTTCCCTCTGCAGCGTGTCGACCGTTTCCTGCAATTGCCGCGCATGCACGCCTGCTTCCGCGATGCGTGCATCGCGCAGGCCGATTTCGACGGCGAAATTGCTGCGCTCGCGCTGCAGCGTGTCGACCGTTTCCTGCAATTGCCGCGCATGCACGCCTGCTTCCGCGATGCGTGCATCGCGCAGGCCGATCTCGACGGCGAAATTGCTGCGCTCACGCTGCAGCGTGTCGACCGTTTCCTGCAATTGCCGCGCATGCACGCCTGCTTCTGCGACGCGTGCATCGCGCAGGCCGATTTCGACGGCAAAGCGGGCATGCATGTCGGCGCGTTCGCTGTCATGCCGCTGCGCGGCGCTGTCGGCGCGCTGGCGCAGGTCGCCGAAAACGCGTTCCCTGGCGATGAGACAGGGGCCGAGCAGGCCTTCGGCCGCCGCGACGGCCTGTGCCGCCGCGTCGAATGCCGGCCACGCCGTTTGCGGCGACTGTACCGACTGCACCAGGCCGGCGTAGATGCCCTGGCAGATTCCCGCCAGCGCATCTGACGCCACGGTATCTGCAGGATGGCCTGCTCCGTGGCCGCCGGCACCGGCATCGAGGAAATCGTCAATCGCCGTATCCACGCGCTGCCAGTTCGGCCAGTCGATGCCAAGCTGCCGGCCCATGCGCGCGAATTCCCCACGCCAGTTGGCAAGCACCTGGTCGAATTCGACGAAGGTGCGTGCCTGGCCGCGCGTGAATTTTTCCGCCGCCAGCACATAACGAAGCCATACGGCGACTCCCTGCGCATGCGGCAGCACGTTGCCGCTGGACAGCCTGCGCTCGCGCACTTCCAGCGAGGCAGCGACTGCATCGGGGTGCCGGAAGGGCAGCACGAATCGCGGCACGATGGCTGACTGGCGCAGCGCTTCCGACCAGAGCGGAAGAAACAGCGCAATGCGCGGATCTTTCAGCACGAACACGTTCGACGAGGGGTATTCGTCGGCAACGAGATCGCGCAGGCGGCCTGTCCATTGCTGCGCAGCGGCGCTGCCGAACCAGCCAGGCGGGAAGTTCACCGGCGAATACAGGTCGGAACCCAGCTCTGCGAGCATGCCGTTGTGCAGATCCTGCACGGCGCGCGATTCCCAATGGCCGCGCTCGTTGCCGATGGCGGCGGGAATCAGATCGTGGGCGAGATCTGCCCCGAGGAGATTGACGATGCGCGTCGTCATCGAGGTGCCACTGCGATGCATGCCCGCGACGATGATTGCCGTTCTTTCCGCTCCCCTCATCTGCTGTTCTTGCCTCATGCGTTCAGGAGCAGGCGAAAATAGGCGATCGTTTTCCTGAGCCCTTCGTCGAGAGATACCGTGGGTTGCCAGCCCAGCGCCTGCCTGGCCAGATCGATGTCCGGCCTGCGCACTTTCGGATCGTCCGGCGGCAGCGGGCGGTGGACGATCCGCGACGGGCTGCCGCTGAGCCGCAGCACGCATTCGGCCAGCTCGCGCATGCTCAGTTCGGCGGGATTGCCCACGTTGACCGGGCCGGTGAATCCGGCGGGCGTTTCCATCGCCGCCAGCAGCGCCCCGACCAGATCATCGACATAGCAGAACGAACGCGTCTGGCTGCCGTCGCCGTACAGCGTGACGTCGTCGCCGCGCAGCGCCTGGACGATGAAATTGCTGACGACGCGGCCGTCGTCGGCATACATGCGCGGGCCGTAGGTGTTGAAGATCCGCACGACCTTGATCGGCAGGCCGTATTGGCGGTGATAGTCGAAAAACAGCGTTTCGGCGCAACGCTTGCCTTCGTTGTAGCAGCTGCGCAGGCCGATCGGATTGACCCGGCCCCAATAGCTTTCCGGCTGCGGATGCACTTCCGGATCGCCGTAGACCTCGCTGGTCGACGCCTGCAGGATGCGGGCGCCCCGCCGCTCGGCCAGCGCGAGCATGTTCATCGCGCCATGCACGCAGGTTCTCGTCGTACGCACCGGATCGTGCTGGTAGTGAACCGGCGATGCCGGACAGGCGAGATTGAAGATGCGGTCGACCTCGACATCCAGCGGCAAGGTGATGTCGTGCTGCAGCAGCTCGAAGCGCGGATGCCCCAGCAGCGGCGCGATGTTGTCGCGCGTACCAGTGTGGAAATTGTCCACGCAAAGGACGTCGTCGCCACGCCGTATCAGCGCATCGCACAAGTGGGACCCGAGAAAGCCGGCACCGCCCGTCACCAGTGTTCTCTGCCCGCTTGGCTGCATCTAGATAGGGTTTCCGTATCACGCCTGAGCAATCAACATAGCAAGGGCACCCGACGCTGTCGATCCGCTAAGCTTGCGCGCCCATGCTGCCTCGCCACCCATGACCACCAGCCCGAGACACCCGCGCCGCTCGCGCCTGCGCTCCCTGCTGGCGCCGCTGATGCTGGCCCTGGCCTGCCTGCTGGTCTACAACGCCAACCTGCGGCAGATCGGCGCCGGGGACACCGTGTCCGCCCGCTACCTGCCGCTGATGCTGTGGCACGACGGCACGTTGGCGCCAGGTGCGCAGGCACGCCTGTTCGCGCACGGTCATCCCCTGGCCCTGCCGCGGTTCCGGCCGGACAACGCCGACGGCAAGGCCGTCTACTTCGAGCCGACGGCCTACTGGCTGGTGCGCACGCGCGAGCACGAGCTGGCTTCGTTTTATCCCGTGGTGACGCCGCTGATCGTGGCGCCGCTATACCTGCCCGCGGTGCTCTGGCTCGACGCCCGGGGATGGGAGCAGCCGCATGTCGACCGGGTGGCGGAATGGATGGAGAAGCTCGCGGCGTCCATTCTTGCCGCAGCCGCCAGCGTCGTCGTATTCCTGCTGTTGCGCCGCGAGGGCAACCGCTGGAGTCTGCCGCTCGCGCTCGCGTTCGCTTTCGGCACCAATACCTGGATGATTTCCAGCCAGGCACTGTGGCAACACGGTAGCGGCGAATTGCTGATCGCCCTGGCCCTGCTGCTGGCCCTGGCTCCGGCGAATATCGCGCGCACGGCGCTGCTGGGCGCCGTCTGCGTGCTGATGGCGGCCAACCGCCCGCCGGATGGGCTGGTTGCCGCGGCCATCGGACTTTTCGTCGTATACCGGGACTGGCGCAGCGCGGCGTGGCTGACGGCCGGCGCCGTCGTGCCGCTGGCGGCGCTTGTGTACTACAACCTGGGTTTCATGGGCCATCTCGCCGGTGGCTACGGCGTGGTGAAGCCGCCGGTCAATTTCTTCCAGAGCAACTGGACGGGACTGGCAGGCTTGCTGGTCAGCCCGGGGCGCGGGCTGCTGGTCTTTTCGCCCTTCCTCGCCTTCGTCGTCGTGGGACTGGTCCAGCGCCTGCGCTCGCCCGACACGAGAGCGCTGGCCGTGGCGCTGGCTCTTGCCGTCGTCGGCCAGCTGCTGCTCTACGCCCAGGGCGACTGGCGTGCGGGCACGGCCTGGGGGCCGCGCTGGCTGACCGATGTACTGCCTATCCTGCTGTGGATGCTCGCGCCAGCGCCGCTGGTTCTGCGCCCTGTGGCACGCAGCCTGTTCGTCGCGGCGATCGTGGTGTCGGTCGGCGTGCAGACGGTGGGCGCGTTCTGGTACACGAAGACGAGCGACGAGCTGATCTATGCCGGAGACCCCGCCTCCATGCACGGCGCATGGAATCCGCAAAATATCCCGTTCGTTACCGAGCTGCGCCATCCGCCGGCACCGGGCGAGCTTCTTTGCGACGCGATGGGCACGATCGACCGGATCGGGCAGACGCGGCTGCCCGCGGCCGGAAAACTGCCGGAGCTGGAACCCGGCGCGCTGCTCGAAGGTTGGGCACTCGCCTGCGGGCGCTCGCCCGCCCAGTTGTTGTTGCTGGTGAATGGCGTCGTCGTCGGCACGACGACGCAGTTCCTGCCGCGCGCCGATGTCGACGCGGCCATGCACACGCGGGCGCCGGCCGGCTGGCAGATCAGCGCAAACCTGTGGGGTGTTGCGGCCGGCGAGCAGGTGCTTCAGCTCGCGGTGCGGGTCGAACCGCGCAGCGATTTCCGCATCGTCCGCGAGCAGCGCGTGATGGTACGCGCGCAAGCGCTCGCGGCGAGCCTCGCGACGAGCGATGTGCCGCCACCACTGCCGGCGGCGGCGCTGGATACGCTGGCCACCCGCGCGACAGCGCTGCTGCGCGAGCACCAGACCGAGTACGGCGCCTGGCTCACCGCGCATACCAGCAGTCTTGGCTACCAGGCGCCGCAGCCGGAACTGAATACATTCCTGACCTCGACCCTGGTCGACCTGCTCTCGCCGCTGGCGCCATCGCACGGTCTCGATACGGCGCTGGTACGCGCGCGTGCACACCTGGCAGCGCAGATCGAAAGCAACGGACTGGTGCGCTATCACGGACTGCCGGACGGCCCCGCGATCGGCACGCTGGGCTGCGCCATCACGCCGGACGCCGACGACACGGCCCTGGTGTGGAGAATCGCCGGCCCCGGCGCCGACGATGCCCGCCGGCAGCCGATGCTCGACGAACTCGCGCGCTACCGCGACGCGAGGGGCTTGTACCGCACCTGGCTGGCGCCGCGAAAGCACTATCGCTGCCTCGACCCCGGCAGCGACCCGAACCCGACCGACATTGCCATCCAGCTGCATGTCTACCTGATGCTGCGCGAACTCGATCCGCCGTCGGCGCAGAAACTCTGCGGCAACCTGCAGCATGCGTTTCGCGACGAAGACATCTGGGTCTACTACGCCAAGTCGTCGCTGCTGCCGTATCTGCGCGTGGCCGAACTGCAGCAGCGCGGCTGTCCGCTGCCGCTGCCGGCGGAGCGGCTGGCCCTGCCCGTCGGCGGACAGGCGATCTGGAGCGAGGCAGTGCACTGGCTGGTCGCCGCTACCCCATCGCCGCAGGACGCGCAGGCGCAGCACGCCGCGCGCCGCGTGCTAGCGCAGCTCGCTGCCGACGACTTCGCCCTGGTCCGCCAGTCGCCCCCGCTGCTGTACCACAACGATCTCAGCGCGACGGTACGACGCTTCTACTGGTCGGAGGATGTCGGCTACGCACTGTGGTTGCGACTCTACCAAGCCGCCGGCGGCGACGCCGAACCGCCTCCGCAAGCCGCGCCATGACCGCAAAGACTGTCCGCCAGTACGGGCGCATCATCCGGCACTTCGCGTCCACCCGGGCGCTGGAAGTGCTCGCGCTGCAGGCCTCGCCGATCCTCGGCATCTTCCTCGGCGGCTACCGCATCGAACGCGACGGCGTCGTCGCGCCCGGCTTGCTCGCGCTCGGCAGCTGCGCGCTCACGGCGCATATCTTCGTCTTCAACGATTGGGCCGGGTACGCCAGCGATCTGCGCGATCCGCTACGGGCACCGCATGTCTTCAGCCGCCAGGGCATCCGCCGACGCGAGGTCGCGTGGAGCGCGATCGCCCTCCTCGTCCTCGCCATCGTTGCGTTCGCCGCCGTCGGTATGCCGGCGTTGCTGTTCGGCGCCGCGATCGCCGCGCTCGGTTTTCTGTACTCAGGCTCGCCAGTACTCGGCAAGAGCACACCCATCGCGGCATCGCTCAATCATCTGCTCGGCGGCACGCTGCACTTCCTGCTCGGCTATACGCTGTCCCACACGCTCGATGCGAACGGTGCCTGGATCGGCCTCTTCTTTGGCCTGGTGTTTGCCGCAGGCCATCTGAATCAGGAAGTGCGCGACTACGACGGCGATCTCGTCAACGGGATACGCACGAACGCCGTCGTATTCGGCCGCCGGCAGGCGTTCCTCGCCAGTCTGTTCACGTTCACGGCGGCCTATGCGATGCTCACCGGTCTGGCAGCCTTCGGCATCCTGCCGAGGCTGTTGCTGTGGAGTTCCGTCGCCTGGCTGCTGCACCTCGCCTGGTCCCTGCACGCACTCCGGCGCGGACTGGATTTCGAAACCGCGCAGTGGATGCAGCGACGCTATCGTTGGCTGTTCGCGCTGGTCGGCCTGGTGATGCTGGCCGGATGAACGCGGTGCTGATCGGATGAAAGCCGACCTGATGAAAGCAGATGGGGATGCTTCGCGCGGCGTCGGGGAAATGATGCCGATGAAACTGTCCGTGGTGATTCCCTGCTACAACGAGGAGCGAACCATCCGTGCCCTCGTCGACGCCGTGCGCCTGTCGCCCTACGCGCCGAAGGAAATCATCATCGTCGACGACTGCTCGCGCGACGGGACGCGAGCGATCCTGCAAACGCAGATCGCACCACTGGTGCAGCAGATCCTCTATCACGAGGTCAACCAGGGCAAAGGCGCGGCGCTGCGCACCGGCATCCAGGCCGCGACCGGCGACATCGTGATCATCCAGGACGCCGACCTGGAATACGATCCGAACGACTATCCGCTGCTGCTGGAACCCATACTGGCGGACCGCGCTGACGTCGTGTTCGGCTCGCGCTTCAGGAATGCGCGGCCGCCTCGCATGCTGTTTCGGCAATGGCTCGGCAACACCGTGCTCACGCGCCTGTCGAACCTGTTCACCGGGCTGCAGCTGACGGATATGGAAACCTGCTACAAGGTTTTCCGTCGCGAGATCATCCAGGCAATCCGCATCGAGGAAGACCGCTTCGGCTTCGAGCCGGAAGTCACTGCCAAGGTCGCCAGGACCGGCTGCCGTATTGAAGAAGTCGGCATCTCGTACCACGGCCGCAACTATGCGGAAGGCAAGAAAATCGGCTGGAAAGACGGCCTACGGGCACTGTGGTGCATCGCGAAATACAGCCCGTCGATTCGCGAAAGGCTACGTAGGCGCCGGCGCTGACGGCGCGGCACCGACGAACCGGTAGCCGCCGGCCGGCGGCACTGCCGGTCGATAGCGACAATTTCCACAAAGTTTCGTCAGCGGCGGCGCGCGGCAGATCGCCGGAGCCCGATCATTGCGCCGGCAGCAGCCGGTCGCCCTGCTCTGCCGCGTGACGCCACCGGTCGGCCCAGTGTTCGCAAAGATCGGCCATGACATTCAGCTCGCTGGCCAGCGCGTGCGCGCGCAGCGCGTCGTCGATGTCCGCAGACCATTCCGCCAGCCGCGGTGCCGCGCTGGCGAGCAGCGCCTCGCCGTGGGCTTGCACGATCGCCTGCACATCGGCTTTCCAGTAGACCGGCGCGGCGGCGGTCGTTTCGAGCTTGCGCTGCAGGCTGTTCACGCTCCCGGCGTGAACGAAGCGGCGGTATTCCCGCAGATGCGCCACACGTTGCTTCGGGGCGGCAGCCGCGAGATCGCGCATCGCGTGCGCGAGCAAGGCGAGACGCTGCCCTGCCTCTGCGGATTTGCCCGCGCCGAACTGTTGCGTGACGAAGCCGCACTCGCCCGATGCGCATTCGGTTGCCTGAATGTATCAGCCGGATACCGATCGGCCTGTCGTAGCCGCGGTACCTCAAGCGGATCGCCCGGCACAGCGTTGGCCTGCCGATCCGCTCGCGCGGACTTGCCGAGGTATCCACCAGACGCGACAACGTCGGAGACCGCACGGGCGTGGTCGACATCTCGCGGCGTCGGCGACGTCATCATCGCGGGCGCGGCAATCGATGGTTCAGCGTCCGGGACTTGTCCGATCGGATAGCCAGCTACCCGCGCATTGATGCGCCGAGGCTGTCAGTTTCCAGGGCACGCGGATTTTTTTGTGTAACAAGTAAATAGTATTAATTGTTTTAGCAATCGAGTGGCCGAGCCGAATCCCGATATCGGCGCACAACGCGCCGGCCCGCTCGCGCAGCGCCGCCTCGTCGACGACACCGGCCATGCCGCATGCGCTTGCCGTTGCCCGCGCGCAAGCCCGCAGGATCTGCTCGCGGCGCGCCGCCGATGCAGGAAGCCTGCCTGCGCGGACAGCGCCGCCCGATGGCGCGCAGCCCGGCGGTTCGCCGTCCAGCAATGCCCTCAGCGGATCCCCAGTCGCATCTCTGCGGCACCAACACGCGTTTTCGGCACAGAACGAAATGCGTCGATGCGGACAGGGCCAT
The DNA here is from genome assembly GCF_004363655.1 of Tahibacter aquaticus. Classification (GTDB taxonomy): domain Bacteria; phylum Pseudomonadota; class Gammaproteobacteria; order Xanthomonadales; family Rhodanobacteraceae; genus Tahibacter; species Tahibacter aquaticus. Next base: position 146,286 of record NZ_SNZH01000009.1, on the reverse strand, counting down.
ATGTCTTATGACCCATGTGGTTTAGTGTTATAGGTAACTACACTACCAGCACAAGGGACGATTTCAGCACATCGCGGAGCGCCCTTCCTCAAGGGGCGTTGCCGTGACGAATTGCGAACTTGTAGTGGACTCAGTGGGTTATCGCTATCCCGGCGGGCATCTCGCGGTATCGGACCTGAGTCTCACGCTCGGACCAGGCATCCTTGGCCTGCTGGGTCCCAATGGTGCCGGCAAGTCGACGCTGATGCGGATCCTGGCGACGCTGACCCGGCCTTCGGCGGGCAAGGTCACCTGGAACGGGGCAGATATCGCCACCGATCCGAACGCTTTACGCGTCGCCTTGGGCTACCTGCCGCAGGACTTCGGCGTCTATGCGGCACTCAGCGCCCGCGAATTCCTCGCTTTCCTGGCGGCGGTCAAGGGACTGTCCGGCGCCCTGGCGCGCGAGCGTGTCGACAGCTGCCTGAGTCTGGTCGGCCTCAACGAGGCGGCGGATCGTCGCCTGGGCGAGTTTTCCGGCGGCATGCGCCAGCGTGTCGGCATCGCGCAGGCGCTGCTGAATGACCCGACGTTGCTCATCGTGGACGAACCGACCGTCGGCCTGGACCCGGAAGAACGCATGCGGTTCCGGCATTTGCTCACCGATCTGGCCGGCCAGCGTCTGGTCATTCTCTCCACCCACATCGTGTCGGATGTGGAAGCCAGCGCGACGGCGCTTGCCGTGATGTCGGGCGGGTGCCTGCGTTTCCACGGCACGCCCGAACAACTGCTGGCTCAGGCCGATGGTCACGTATGGGAATGGACGCTGGCGCCGGAACAGCTGGCGGAGGCGCGCGCAAAATTCGCCGTATGCGCTTCCTTGCGCCGACCGGATGGCATCCGTGTGCGCGTGGTCAGCGCCGAGTCACCGCACGCCGAGGCACAAGCGGTCACGCCAGCGCTGGAAGACGCCTATACCTGGCTGCTCGGCGCCGACGCAGGGCGCCACTGAGATGGCCGCACTGCAGCGTTTCCTCGCCATCTTGCTGGCCGATCTGCGCGAACGCACGCGTAGCGCGCGGTTCTGGGTGATCCTGGCCGGGATGATCCTGTCCATCAGCCAGTGCTTTCCGCCGCTGGATGCGCACTACCTGGTCGTCGCCCTGCACGGCGGCGAACGCGGCTACTACTCCAGCGCCTGGGTCGGCATGGTCGTGGCGATGATGTTCAATACCCTGTTCAGCCTGGGCGGGTTCTATCTGGTGCGCGGCACGCTGGTGCGCGACATCGATACCCGTGTCTGGCAACTCCTGGTGGCCACGCCGATGACGCGCGGCGGCTACCTGCTGGCGAAATGGGCCAGTCACATGGTGATCTTCGGCGTTGTCGTCGCGGCCGGGCTTGGCGTGGCCCTGGTCGCGCAATGGGTCCGCGCAGAAGACCGTTCCATCGACGTGCTGGAACTGGTCAAGCCGGTGCTGGTGCTGAACCTGCCGGGCCTGGCGATCACGGCGATGTTCGCCATCTGGTTCGATCTGCTGCCGTGGTTGCGGCGCACCGCGGGCAATGTGCTGTTCTTCTTCGTGTGGATCGCCATTACGTCGGTATCCGTGGCGCAGCTCGAAAACCCCGATAGTCGCTTCGTTCGCGACGGCTGGGTCAGCGACCCCAACGGCATGGTTCTGGTCGGGCGCGATTTCAATCGGATACGCGAGCAACAGACCGGCAAGCCGCAAGAGTTCGGCTATACCGTCGGCCATGTAGGTACCAAGAAGGAACCGGTACGGTTCGACTGGAAATCGTGGCCGGTGCAGGCGATGGATGTGTTCGGTCGTGCGCTGTGGGTGCTGTTCGCGCTGGCTGGCGTACTCGCCGCCGCGCCATGCCTGGACTGGGCCGCGGCGCGCGGCGCCGGCTCTGCCAGGACGCGATCCGTGGCCGGTTCACGTCTGCGCTGGCTGGACCGGCTGCTCGATTGTTTTGCCCGCGGCCGGGTCGGCATTCTCGCCGCGGCGGAACTGAAATCCGCGTTGCGCAGACGCCGTATCTGGTGGTGGTTGGCGGCTCTGGTCGCATTCGGCCTGCAGGCCTTCGCCAGTGGCCTGGCGATGCAGGTCGGCATGCTGCTGGCGTGGGTACTGCCGCTGGATATCCTCGCGCGCAGCATTCTGCAGGAGAAGGAACACGGCACCGGCGGACTCGTGTTCGTCGCACCCGGGATCCTGCGTCGCCTGCTGGCCGCGCGCTTCGTGGCAGGCTTTGCCTTGCTTCTGGTTCTGACCTTGCCGGGTGTGCTGCGCTTGCTCGCGACCGCTCCGGTCGCGGCGCTGGCGGCCATTGCGGTCAGTGCGTCTATCGTCAGTTGGGGCCTGTGCCTGGGTGCGCTCTGCCGCCACGCCCGGCCATTCGAGCTGGTGCTGATCGTTGCGACCTATGCCGCGCTGCAGGGCGTGCCGGTGTTCGATCTGCAACTAAATCCACAAGTTACTCTGATCTGGCATGCACTGGCGTTGCTGCCGGCATGGTTGGCGCTGGCCTGGACCTGGCCACGGCTAGCGCGCCAGTGATGGCCAGATCGGCAAAGCGATAAAAATACAGTAGGCCATTGTCAGCCGCCCAGGCTCTGGAGGTAAGCACAAAACATTTCTCCCATCGCCGCCGCAAATGCTTCGATCTCCTGTTCCGTCCGCGGGCTTTCCGAAAAGCTCTTGCCCGCCGAACTCAGCGTGGTCGTGATCAGATCGCCGACTACCGCGCGTGCCGCCTCCGGCACCGCCGGCAGCAGTTCTTCCAGGTACATCGTGAAAGCCCCGTCCGCGGCCGACCGGGCTGCTTGCGCTTCCGGCGCATCGCGATACAGCGGCGCGGCATCGTCGAGCGCCACGCGCATCTGCGCTTCATCGCATTCGGAGCGAATGAACACGCGCACCAGCAGGCGCAGCCGTTGTAGTGGCGGATTTTCCACATCTGCAAGAATACCGCTCAACAGCTGCGACGTTTGCCGCCATTCGTCGCTCTGCAGCCGAAACAGGATCGCCGCCTTGTTCGGGAAATACTGATACAGCGAGCCCACGCTGACGCCCGCCTTCTCGGCTACGCGCGCCGTCGTGAAACGCTGCGCGCCTTCCTTCGCCAGAACCTGAGCAGCCGCTTCGAGGATCACGCCCATCAGTTCGTTCGAGCGCGCCTGCTTTGGTTTTTTTCGCAGCGAAATCAGTGGTTTCTGGCGGTCACTCATGAGGTTTCCCGAATGCGAATAGCGAATATGACGAATTCGTCGCATTCTAATTCGAACCCGAAACCCCTGCACCGGAGACCCCGCATGACCACCCTCACCGCCCCCCCTGTCACTGCGTTGCTCGACCGCCTTTTCGACGAAGCCTCTGCAGCGTCGCCGGCGTCGAGTGCCGCCTTCGCTGCGCTGACGCGCGAAGACCGCGAGCGCCTGATGCGCAGCAAGACCGACTATCTCGACTACTACGCCAGGATGAAGGATTTGCCACTGCCCGTATCGCGCGAAACGGGAGTGCTGCTTTACATGCTGGCACGCAGCAGCCGCGCACGCACGATCGTCGAGTTCGACACTTCGTTCGGCATTTCCACGCTGCACCTCGCGGCGGCACTGCGCGACAACGGCGGCGGCCGCCTGATCACCACGGAATTCGAGCCGTCGAAAATTCTCCGGGCGCGCGAAAACCTGGCGGCCGGCGGCCTCGCCGACCTGGTGGAAATCCGCGCAGGCGACGCGCTGCAAACGCTGCGCAGCGACCTGCCCGATACGATCGACCTGTTGCTGCTCGATGGCGCCAAGGCGCTCTATCCCGAGATCCTGAGCCTCGTGCAAAGCCGCCTGCGGCCTGGCGCGCTCATCGTCGCCGACAACGCCGACTACAGCCCCGACTACCTCGCGCACGTGCGTCTGCCGGCGAACGGCTATCTGTCCACGCCGTTCGGCGAAGACGTCGAACTGTCGCTGCGCCTCGGTTGAAACGACGGCATCTGCAGGCATACGTCGCCCCGACAGTCCGGCGGCATGGCCGAAACCGAACAGCTTGCGCGGCAACCGTGAATATCCATATAGAGGGTTCAACAATGCATATATTCGTCACCGGCGCCACCGGTTGGGTCGGTTCGGCCGTGATCGAGGACCTGCTGCGTGCGGGTCACACTGTCACGGGTCTCTCTCGCAGCGACGACAAGGCGGCCGTTCTCGCCGCGACCGGTGCGCGTGTCGTTCGCGGCACGCTCGACGACCTCGACCTGTTGCGTAACACCGCATCGACGGCCGATGCCGTGATCCATACCGCGTTCAACCACGACTTTTCGAAATTTGCCGCCAATGCCGCGCAAGACCGTCTCGCCATCGAGACATTGGGCGGCGCTCTCGAAGGATCGCAACGTCCGCTGCTGGTCACCTCAGGCCTCGCACGGCTCGCACAGGGCCGTGCCGCCACCGAGGCCGACGTACCTGGCCCGTTGTCGCCGCGACAGTCCGAAGCGGCGGCGAAAACGCTGGCCGAGCGCGGCGTGCGCGTCGCGACGGTCCGGCTGGCGCCGTCGGTCCACGGCCTCGGCGACTACGGATTCGTAGCGTTGATCGCGCGCCTGGCACGCGAGAAAGGCGTGTCGGCCTACATCGGCGAGGGGCAGAACCGCTGGGCCGGCGTGCATCGGTCGGATGCCGCGCGCGTCTACCGGCTTGCGCTGGAACACGGCGTTACCGAACCGGTCTATCACGCCGTCGCAGACGAAGGCGTTGCGTTCAGACGCATTGCCGAGACGATCGGCCGCCAGCTCGGACTGCCGGTCGAATCGCGCGCGCGGGAGCATTTCGGATGGTTCGCGGATTTCGCGGCGGCGGACATGTGGGCGTCGAGCGCGCACACGCGCGCCCGATTGGGCTGGGAGCCGGTCGGACCGGGCCTGCTGGCCGATCTGGATCAGGCGGGCTACTACGCAGACGCTTCGTCTTGAGTGACTTGTACAGCCAAGCAGCGTCCGGCGCGGATCGGCAAGGACCCGCGCCGGACGGATTCGGACTTCACTTCGGCAGACAGCGCCTCAGCGTTGCGCGCGAAACGGATTGCGCTCCAGGGGAGCGAGCGCCGCGCACGCGGTAGCGCCAAGGTGCGGCCGGCGAAGTGTTTTACTCGAAGGCGCCGTTGAAGATCAGGTTCGGATCGATCCGGTGTTCCAGCTGGAAATTGCCCTGCTGGTTGCGATCGAAGCCGCTGACGACGACAGTGACCAGCTGATTCGACGGCGCGGTCCATGCAATACGCGACTGCTGGCCGCATTCGTCGTCGCCGATCAGGGTGTGCGTGCCCTGTACCGTAGTGACGGTGTCGAACGCGGCGAGTCCACAGGTGGAAAAGCGATACGTCTTGCCGATCTGCGCGTTGAAGCGGAATGTCCACACGCCACCGGGGCCGATGCGGCCGACGCTGCTGTTCTGCGCCGAGGTGGTCGGCGTCAGCATGACTGGCAGATTGGTGATGGCGACAGGATTCTCCAGCGTGCCCCAGGCGGAGTCGTTGCCGGGTACGACATCTACGCCGCCGCTCGACGCCAGCGCGATCGCGGTGAAGTAGACACCGGTCGGCACGGTGTTGGCCACGGCAAAACTGCCGAGGTTGAGCGCACGGATACTGTTGGGATAGGTGCCGACGGTAGTGACGAAATTGGCCCGGCCGAGATTGACTGCAGCGGTGTAGGTGAAGCGGTTCTGCACCAGATAGAGATCGACCGCCGGGTTGACGATGGTCGTCGTGCCGAGATTTTCCAGCGTGACCGGCGTGGCCAGGCTCAGGTTCTGGCCGTGCTGGAAGCTCGGCGCAGCCGGCACGCTGGCGGTATAGGCAGCGTCGTTGGCCAGCGGATCGTCGGCCGTGGTGTACATCGACAGAGTGGCGTCATGAATGGCGATGCCCGGATACACACTACGGATGCCGGCGGTGTCGTCGCTGTGGATGCGCGGGTTGCGCGCCCATTTCGGGCCGTAGTTCATGGTCGACGGCCAGAACACATTCTGCGTTTCCCAGGGATGCTGCAGGCCCCAGGAATGGCCGAGCTCGTGCTCGATGGTCTGGCGGAAGGCCCAGGCCGCGGATGCATTCTCGGTGCCGAAGGCGTCGTCCAGGGTCCATTGGAAGGCCGGATTGGCGGCGATGTCGGATTCCACGATGGGACCGCTGCCGAACCAGCGCGAGAAGCAGATCGCCAGCGTCGTCGCGCCCCAGGGCGCACCGAACTGCGCCTGCATGTCGGCGTTGCCGGGAAAGCCGGCCAGGTCGTAGACATTGTTGGTCCAGGCCCAGGTGCCGGTGGGATTGACCGACACGCGGAAGATGTCGCCGTAGCGGTTCCACTCCGCCATCATCTGCTGGTCGACCGGGCTCCACACCCAACTGCTCGGGAAGTTGTTGAAGGTGATGAACGGTGCCGGCGCGTGCTGCACCACGTATTCGGGCAGGAACGGCAGCGGTGCGTCGGCGAAGCGCGTGCTGACGAAGGTGCTTTCGTCCTGACGGCCCGGCGGCAGCACCACGTCCTGGTTTTCCAGCGGACGCTGCGACAGCGACGACGCAGGTTTGATGTCACGACGGTATTGCGCAGCCGGATAGGCCTCGCGGCTGCGACCACGCAACATGTCGTCGTCGATCACAGCAGCCTTTTTCACCGCGTCGCGGAACACGGACAGGTCGCCGCCGCCGAGCAGGCGTCCCGTCGACGCCTCCACTTCGCGTGCGCCGGCCGCGCCGTAGCGGACGGAGGAGAACACCGGGTTGTCCTCGCGGTTGAGGATCAGCAGGTAGCGCGCACCGGCCCGCAGCACGGGCAGATCGCTGAGCTGGTGGGTTTCCTCGCCGACCGTGCCGCCGCCCTGGGTCAGCACGAACCTGGCATCGAAATCGCCGCGCAGCGCTTCGACGCGGCGCAAGGTGTAGTCGGTGACAATCAGCGTGCCCTGTGGATTCCAGCGCGATTGCGCTTTTTCCACTTCTGCAACGACGATGCGCGGTGCGCTGGCCAGCTCTTGCAGCGAGGACGGCACCAGCTGCGCCGCCATCGCCGGCAGCGCGAAAGCGGAAATACCCGCGGCGACGAGCGCTGCGGCGATCAGGTTCCTGTACATGCATTTTCTCCTTTTCCGAAAGTGAGCGGCGAACCGGCATGGCCGGTATGGATCCGCTGTCGGGAAGAGAGAACGAACGGGAAGCGAAAACCGAAGCAAAGTCGTGCGCGGCAACGGCGGAGGTGCGCCGGCCACGGCGGAACACTTCGCCATGCCCCGCGTTTGCAGTCTCCACTACGCGGCTTTCGCCACGTTTTCTACCTTGCAACCACACTGCGCAGTTGCCAAGACGGGCTGCACTTCGCGCCGGCCTGTTCGCCTCAGGCATGGCGGCGGCCACACCGGCGGCCGGTTTGGGCACGACCGGAACGCCCCCCCGGCCGGCGCATCACACTTCTGAGCCCCCAACTACGCTGGCAGCTGGTGCTATCCGGATCAGGCTGGCACCCGACCATGGGCTGACGTATTTTGCGTCGGAAAAAACCATTGCTGCTGGGGCAGTCGCAAGGGTCGACGAGTGAGGCACCACCTTGATCGAGTTCGACGACGACGACGGTTCCCAGGGCAGCCTGGCGCCAACCATCGCCGGCGCGACGCTTATACAGCAGTCTGCGCCATCGACGCCGCAGCCACCGGCACGCTGAGCAACACGGCCAGCGTCGCTGCACCGGCCGCTACCAACGACACGAACCCGGCCAACAACAGCGCAACCGACACCAGAACGATACTCGCGCCTGCCGTCATCACCGGCAGAAAGACGGCGAGCGGCACCTTCCTGCCCGGCGGCGCGGTGACCTATACCGTCACGCTGAGCAATGCGGGCGGCAACCAGGGCGACAATCCCGGCGACGAGTTCGTCGACACGCTGCCGCCGCAGCTGACCCTGGTCTCGGCCACGGCAAGCAGCGGCACGTCCGTCGCCAGCGTCGGCACCAATTCAGTGAGCTGGAACGGTGCCATCCCGGCCGGCGGCAGTATCACCGCAACTATCGCCGCGACGATCAATGCCGGTGCCAGTGGCCCCATCAGCAACCAGGGACAGATCTTCTTCGACAATGATGCCAACGGCAGCCACAACGCCACCGTCGTCACCGACGACCCGGCAGCGGGCGGTACAGCGGATGCCACGGTGTTCCTGGGACTCGGCGGACCCGTCACGCCACCGGTGCCGGTGCCGATCCTGAGGCCGTTCGGCATGGCGCCGCTCACCGGCCTTGCCCTGGCCGGTCTGCGCTGGCGGGTGAGCTGCAGGACGGGCCCGCGATGCGGGTGTATCGAGCCGGCGTATTGACGCGGCGAAGCGTCCATGTCCTGATCGCCGGCCTTTTCCTGATCCGGTGCGGACGCCTGGTGCTTGCCGGCTATCCCCGATCCGCTGCCGGGACAAATTCATGGTCACTCCCATCATGCGAACCTTTGTACTCAGAGCGCGTGCAGCACCTACCGACAGCGCGAAGCTGCTGGCTTCCGTGGGAAAGGAGGCGCATACCGAAATCCTCGCGCATACCCTGATGAACGCAATCTTCGTGGCGCAGTCGCATCGGGCGGATGTAGTGGTCTACCTGGTGCTGGAGAGCACCCAGGATTTTTCACGAACGATTCGTTTCGACGCCAACGCGATGCAGGACATCGGCGGCTTTCACGAGCAGGCCCTGCTTGGCAAGGTCGCCAAGGCGCTAGATACCTCCAAAGGCATGGGCAAGGAAGAAATGCGGCCGGTAGAGACCGGCGTTACGGTACGCACCGTCAGCTTCGAGCGGCTGGTCGGCGAACTGGCCGAACAGTGCCAGCTGTACGTCATGGACCGGAAGGGCACATCGATTCGCGAGCAGGCCTTCGAGGCCAATCCCTGCTTCCTGCTGACCGACCATATCCCGATGCCGAAAAAGGCCTTTCACAGTCTTGAACGCCAGGGTGCCAGGAAGATCTCGCTGGGATCGAAAATGCTGTTCGCCTCGCAGTGCGTGGTGCTGATCCACCATGAGCTGGATCGCAGCTGACCCTTCGCCTGGGCCGCTGCTCTTGACGCCGGCAGTTTCTACGCGGATCGATGAACGCGCTGCCTGCGCCGCGGCAGCCAACCGCCCTGCCCCGCTCAGTCCCGGACAACGTGGCCGGTCGCACTATCGCAGCAAGCCGCCGTCAGGTCGGCTTGGCCTTGCCAGCTGCCGGCTTGCGCCGCGCAGAGCGTGCACGCTCGGCCGCCTGCGTACCGTGCGCCGTCAAGATGGCGCTGATCAGGCCCGGGAAACGCTGCTGAATTTCCTGGCAACGGGTTGTATTGCGCATCTCCACGCCGTGCCGCTCGCTGCGGATCAGGCCGGCTTCGCGCAGGGCGCGAAAGTGCTGGGATAGCGTGGACTTGGGAATGTTCCGGTCGCAGACCTGGAGAAAGTTCGAACAGCTCAGGGCGCCGTCGGCGGCGGCAATGCCGGCATAGATCGCGGCGCGCACGGGGTCGGACAGGGCGTGGAGCAGGCCTTCCACGGTCACGTCCTCTATCGATGGGTGGGTCAGCGGTTTCATGCGGCCATCTTATCGGCACTTGATAATCGCCTGTATAGTTCATAATTTACGAACTACGGAACTTAAGAACTTCCGTCTCCACCCAACTGACAGGATTTCCCGCTCATGAGCAAACTCGATTCCAAGGTCGCCCTGGTCACCGGCGCCTCCAAAGGCATAGGCGCCGCCATCGCCAAGGCACTGGCCGCCGCCGGTGCAGCGGTAGTGGTCAACTATGCGTCCGACAAGGCCGGTGCCGATACCGTCGTGGCCGCCATCACTGCCGCTGGCGGCAAGGCATTGGCCGTACAGGCCGACGTGACCAAGGCAGCCGATGGCCAGGCCCTGGTCGAAGCGGCGATCCAGCAGTTCGGCCGGCTGGACATCCTGGTCAACAACTCCGGCGTCTACAAATTCGGCGCCCTGGAAGACATCACCGAAGCCGACTTCCACCAGCAGTTCAACGTGAATGTGCTGGGCCTGCTGCTCACCACGCAGGCGGCGGCCAAGCACCTGGGCGAAGGCGCCAGCATCATCAATATCGGTTCCGTGGTCGCGCGCATCACGCCGGCAGGCAGTGCGGTCTACACAGGCACCAAAGGCGCCGTCGATGCGATCACCGGCGTGCTGTCGCGCGAACTCGGCCCACGCAAGATCCGGGTAAATGCCCTCAATCCGGGCATGATCGAGACCGAAGGCGCCCACAGCGCCGGCTTCATCGGCTCGGACTTCCAGTCCTGGGCGGTCAGCCAGACCCCGCTGGGCCGCATAGGCCAGCCGCAGGACATCGCCAGCATCGCCGTATTCCTGGCCTCGGACGATTCCTACTGGCTGACCGGCGAGCAGTTGCTGGCGGGCGGCGGCACGCGTTGAGCCATCCTCCCGCGGCGCGGCCACGGCCGTGCCGCGGGCAGTTGCTGCAGACTTCGGCCACGGCTGAAGCACTACGCCGCCTTACCTGAAACCCTGTTTCCGGGGAGGGTGCCGCGAGCGATGCGACATGCCTGCGTGCCAGCGCAACGAACCACCAGTCGCGCCGATCTCTGTTCCGGCCTGCGCATACGACGACGGCGCAGCCGCCGGCCATCACCGCATCTATGAATTCGTTAGTTGACAGCCGCCCGGTAGACGGACCATGCTGTCGTCAACTAAGGAATTAGGTGTTGTTCCGAATGGCCAGACCGCCCTCCGCGACCGTGACCGACGCCGAACAGGCCATCCTCGAAGTGCTATGGGAACTGGGCGAAGCCTCGGTACGCGAAGTCGCCGACCGCCTCTCGCTGCACAAGCCCGTGGCGTATACCACCGTCCTCACCATGCTCGGCGTGCTGCACAAGAAGGATCTCGTCACCTTCCGCCAGGAAGGGCGTGCGTTCATCTACAAGCCGGCCCTCACCAAGGACGACGTGCGCGACCGCGCCCTCGGCAACCTCGTGACGCAGCTGTTCGACGGCTCGCCCGAGATGCTGGCGCTGCATCTGTTCAAGCACCACGGCGTCGACGCGCAGAAGGTGCAGGCGCTGCGCGAGAAAGTAAAAGCCGCCAAGAACAAGAAGGGGGCGTGATGTCCGAACTGCCCTTCCTCGTGCTGGACTATGCGCTGCAGCACCTGCTGGCCAGCAGCCTGATCGCCCTTGTTGCTCTGCTGCTCTGCCGGACCACAGCCCTCTCCCCCGCGGCCAGGGCCAGGGTTCTGGCCGGCGCGCTGATGCTCTGCGTGCTCGGGCCGGCGCTTTTCCTTGCCCAGAGGCCAGGTGCGGCGGCTGTTGCGGTCTCCGCCACTGCTTCCGCCTCTGCTGACAGCGACGTCCCGGCAAAGGCGACCTGGCTTCCGCGCAGCATCGCGATCAGCCAGTCGACGGCTACGCTGCTGGTCGCGCTCTGGTTTGCCGGCGTGACATGGCAGCTGGGCCGGCGTGCCAAGGCCTACCTGGGTCTTCATCGGCTCATCGCCACATCGGTGCGGTCTCGCCGGCTGGAGCGCGACTATCGCCAGATGCTGCCCAAGGGCGTGGCCATCCATCTGTGTGCTTCGTTCGGTCCTGCAGTCGCAGGCACCCTGCGGCCGAAGATACTGCTGCCCGAACAGTTGGCCGCTACGCTGCCGGACGAGGCCTTGCGCGCGGTGCTGCTGCACGAAATCGCCCACATCCGCCGGCACGATCCGCTTGCACATGCTCTGCAGAAGATCGCCGAAGCGCTGTTCTGGTGGAATCCATTGATGCGCCGCTTGGGAGCGGCACTCGACACCGTCCGCGAGATCGCCTGCGATGTCGAGGCGTCGCGTTCGTGCGACACACCGACCGACTATGCGGACGCGCTGCTGACCGCCATCGAACACCTCGTGCCGCTGCGGGAGGCGCGCCTGGTTGCAACGCTCGGCGTCTCCGATGCCCTGCAGGCACTGGATCAGCGCATCAGCGGCATCATCGAAGAAAGACCGAAGCCCGGCCCCGCCGCCACGTTCGCGTGGGTAGTAGCGCTATTGCCGATGTATGCCGCCTGCATGGCCGTCGCCGCCGTCGCACCGGCGCTGACGCGCACGATGGCAGTCACCGCTGCGGCAGGACCGGCAACAACAGATGTCGCGGCAAGGCCCGCAACCGCTGCCGCGGCGGAACCGGCAACAACAGCCGCCACGGAAACGACCAGCGGGCTGTCCGGGGACCGCTACCAGCGCTCTGCCGCGAGGGCCAGTCATGACTACGACCTGGGCGCGACGGCGGCGAGCATCGCCTACCAGCGCCGGATTGCACAGCTCGATGGCATTGTGTCGAGCGATGTATACGACGAGCGCTTGTCGCAAATTCGCCAGGACTACGACGAGGCGATGTCCGCCACCCAGGCGAGATACACGCAAGCGATAACGCGGGCGGCAGAACGATTCGAGTCCGCACGACAGCCCGGCGACGCCGGCGCAAGCCCACTCCAGGAGTAAAGATCATGACATGTAGACGCCGGTGGCCAATGGCCGCCACGGGATTGCTTTGCCTTGCGCTTGCCGCAGCCGCAAGCGGCCAGTCCACACCGCCTGCCGCCAGCCTCGGCGAAACGGCATTGTCGGATAGCGCGCGCGTGCTGCAGAACGGAACGCGATTCGTGGTACCGAAAGGCTGGTCGATTCGCAACCAGGACGGCGCGGCCATCCTCGGCGCGCCGGAAGGCGATGCGCATATCGTGATCCGCGAAGGCGGTAGCGACGGCGCCGACGCGGCAGTCGCCGCCACCTGGGCAGCCTACCGGCCGGGTTTTGCGGCGACGGCGCAGGCAGCCGACCGGCCGGCCCGGGAAGGCTGGGACCAGACCCGCCGCTATCGCTACGAAAGCCCGGACGGCACGCGCAACCTGTTCGCCCTCGCCCTGCGCAAGGGCGAGCACTGGACAGTCGTGATCAGCGACCTCAGCGCAGCCGTCGCCGAACGCCGCGATGCGCAACTGGAGGTGATCTTCAACACGCTGCTGCCGCAGGGCTATACACGCGAGACCTTTGCCGGCCGGCCGGCACACCGCCTGGATGCCGCGCGCATCGCTCTGCTGACCGAACTGATCGAAACCGCGCGCAAGACGCTCGACATTCCCGGCGTCGCCCTGGGCCTGGTGCAGGACGGCAAGGTCGTCTTCGAAGGCGGCTTCGGTGTCCGCCAGATCGGCCGCGCCGCGCCGGTCGATGCCCGCACCCTGTTCAACATCGCCTCGAACGGCAAGGCGCTGACCACGCTGATGCTGGCCAGGCAAGTCGAAGCGGGACGCTTCGACTGGAATACGCCTGTAGCGTCGATCTGGCGCGAATTCCGCGTCGGCGATGCGGAAACGACCCGGCGTGTCGCAGTAAAGCACCTGATCTGCGCCTGCACAGGCATGCCGCGGCAGGACTACGAGTGGATGTTCGAAGGCGACCATTCGACCGCCGCATCGATGATGCAGCTGCTGTCCACGGCACAACCGACCAGCGAGTTCGGCGATATCTACCAGTACTCCAACCTGATGGCCGCGGCGGCCGGCTTTTTCGGCGGACACGTCCTCTATCCGCGGCGCGAGCTGGGCGCGGCCTACGACGCCGCGATGCAGCAGCTGGTTTTCGGTCCGCTGGGCATGAGCGCGACGACAGCGGATTTTCGCCGCGCGCTGGCGGGCAATCATGCCGCGGGACACGCTCCAGATATTCAGGGAAATGTGCGCATCGCGGGCCAGGGGCTCAATCGCGCGGCGATCTCGACGCGCCCTTCCGGCAACCATTGGAGCAACGTGCGCGACCTGCTGCGCTATGTGCGCATGGAACTCGCCAACGGACTGCTGCCCGACGGCCGGCGCTACATCGGCGAAGACGTCCTGCTGGCCCGGCGCGAACCGCAGGTGACGGAAGGACGCGACGAGTACTACGGCATGGGGCTGAAGATCGACCGGCAATGGGGCGTGCCGGTCATCCATCACGGCGGCACCGCGATCGGCTATCGCTCCGACATGATCTGGCTGCCGGACCACGGCGTCGGCGCCGTCATCCTGATCAATTCGGATAGCGGCTCCTTGCTGCGCTCGCTATTCCGCCGCCGCCTGCTCGAAGTGCTGTTCGACGGCCAGCCAGTGGCCTTGCAAGAACTGCTTTCCCAGGCCGGGAAAACGCAAAGCGCCGTGGCCGGACAGCGTGAGCAGCTGAGCATACCCGCCGATGCCGCTGCCGCAGGAAGACTCGCGCCGAGCTACCGCAGTGCTGAACTGGGCAGGCTCGACGTACGCCGCAAGAACGGCGTGACCCGTTTCGACTTCGGCGGCTGGAGCAGCGAAGTCGCGACACGGCCGAGCAAGGACGGCCGACTGACTTTCGTCACCATCGCGCCCGGCGAGGACGGTTTCGAGTTCGACGTCGCCGAGCGCGATGGCAAGCGCCGGCTGGTGGTCCGCGATGCGCAGCACGAGTACGAGTTCGTCGAAGGCCGCTGACTGCCTCGATTGCGACGGGCAGCGCCATCGAGACCTTGATCGTTGCCAGCACGGGCGGCCTTTCGGCCAACGCCAGCGAGCGCCTCGAACTGATGATCTCGCGCGACGGCTTCGAGGCCAATGGCGCTCAAGCGCAAGACGCTGCGGCCGAAGACGAGACCACGGCAGTGCGCAGCGCCTCAGGCAACGAATAACAAACCGCTGCTGCGTGTGCGCTGTACCAGAAACGCTGGCGCAGCGCACTTTTTCCACAAGAGCGGCAGGCCCCTCGTTGACGCGGCTGCTGCCCGCAATTCCGGCAACATCGCTGCGGCCATGACGCGCCGACACCGCGGACACCGGACAAGCGCAAGCCGCGACGTACAGCAGCGCTTGCGCGCCTGTCTGCCCAGTTGGCGAATTCGGCGAATCAGGCCGGCATGCCGCCGGATTCGGCCAATACATATATATGATTAATCGACGAGCATGCCCGGCACTGGGTGTGCAATCGCATCGCTGCCCGGCCGCTTCCGTCGACAGGAGCGAGCCGGCAGTCTCCGGCTGGCGTCGCAGCAGTCCTTGCCGGCCGCTACGCCAAAGCACCGCACACCCTCGATGCGCACTGCAGCACTCGCTGAAGACAGCGCGCCACCATGTGCAACACACCATCAGGGGATAGCTGTGTGAAAAACCTGCGCCAGAAATTCGCCATTACATCGCCTCGCCGCCTTCTCTTCCTGGCCCTGGGCCTGGGCCTGTCGTCCCTGGCCTATGCGCAGAGCAATACCGTCGGCTCCATCTACGGCTCGGCAAAAGCCGGCGCGACGATCAATGTGGAAAGTGTGGACACGGGGCAGAAACGCGAGGTGTCGGTGGATGCCAACGGCCGCTATCGCGTCAATTCGCTGCCTGCCGGCAAGTACCGCGTGTCCGGTTCCGCCGGCGGCGGCAGCGAAGACCAGGTGGTCACGGTCAGCCCCGGCGTCGGCACGGAACTGAACCTCGCCGCCGGCAGCCAGGAACTGGAAACCATCCAGGTGACTGCCGCCGCGGCAGCCAATCCCGTCGACGTGAGCAGCGTGGAACTGGTCAGCGTGATCCGTGCCGACATGGTCAACAAGCTGCCGGTGGCGCGAGATATCTCGTCGACCGCACTGCTCACGCCAGGCACCGTGCAGGGCGATTCCACGTTCGGCAACCTCGCCTCGTTCGGCGGCGCCTCGGTCGCCGAGAACGTCTACTACATCAACGGTTTCAACGTCACGAATATCCGCAACGGCATCCAGTTCACCCAGGTGCCGTACGAAGCCGTCGAATCGACCACGATCAAGAACGGCGGCTACGGCGCCGAGTTCGGCCGCTCCACCGGCGGCGTGATCGACATCACCACGCGGCACGGCACCAATCGCTGGGAATTCGGCGCGAACACCTACTGGCAGCCGAAGCAGCTCAGGGAAAGTTCGCCCAATGTATACTTTCCCGACGGACGCATCTACATCTACAACGAAGACGACGAGTCTTCCGAGCTGTACTACAACGCCTTCGCCAGCGGCCCGCTGATCAAGGACCGGCTGTTCATCTATGCCCTGTACCAGGGCAACACTGTCGAGACCAGCAACTACGCCAACGGCAGCGTGTCGCCGAACAAGCGCAAAGATCCGCTGGGGCTGTTCAAGCTCGACTGGATCATCGCCGACCGGCACCGCTTCGAACTGACCGCGCTGACCGACGAGCGCACGACCGACTACACCGCCTACAAGACCGCCGGCTACAGCACCCAGATCACCGGCAAGACCGGCACCGGCAGCACGACGCGCGGCGGCGAAAACTACATCGGCAAGTACACGGCCAACCTGACCGACGACTTCTCGCTGTCGGCTTCCTACGGCTACGGAAAATACAGCCAGGCAGATGCCTCTTCCGGCGGCAACTGCCCGTACGTAATCGATGCCCGCGGCGGCACTACGCAGAACCTCGGCTGCTGGGTCAGTTCCACCGCACCGAGCAGCGAAAATGCCGACACGCGCAAGGCCAGCCGCATCGATCTCGAATGGCATCTGGGCGATCATAGCCTGCGCGGCGGCCTGGACAACGAAACCATCCTCACGGTCAATGAAGTCGCGTTGTCCGGCGGCATCGGCTGGCGCTACATCGACGTGGTACCCGGTGCCATTTTGCAGAATGGCACGGCGGTACCCGTCGGCGTCACCCAGGCCGTGCGCACGCGCGTGCGCATCGAAGGCGGTTCGTTCGAATCGCAGAACACCGCGCAATACCTCGAAGACAACTGGCAGGTCACCGATCGCCTGCTGGCCTATATCGGCGTACGCAACGAGACCTTCGACAATCGCAACGACCTGGGCCAGTCCTTCATCAAGGCCGACCGGCAGATTGCACCGCGCCTGGGCCTGAGCTGGGACGTGAACGGCGACAGCAGCGCCAAGATCTACGGCACGCTGGGCCGCTATCACCTGCCCATTCCGACCAACATCAACTATCGCGTCGCCGGCTCGCTGACCGACCGGGCCAACTGGTACGTGTTCGACCCGGCCACCTCGCGCATCGACCCGGTGACCGGCGTGCCGACCAGCCTCGGCGCGCAGATCGGCGGAACCTATGCGTTCGCCAACGGCATCGCGCCCGATCCGCGCACGGTGGCGGCACAGAACATCCGCCCCATGTACCAGGACGAGCTGACCCTGGGCTACCAGCAGATGCTGTCGGACAACTGGTCGTTAGGCCTGCGCGGCGTGCACCGCCGCCTCAAGTCGATGATCGAGGATACCTGCCAGAGCGCCGGCATCGCGCGCTGGGCCGAGGACAACGGCTATACGAATTTCTCGCCCGACAGCCTGCCGCCCTGCATCCTGATCAATCCGGGTTTCGATGCCAGCCTGTATCTGGACATCAACGGCGACGGCAATCTCAGCGAGCACCTGGTACCGGCGCGGTACTTCGGCCTGCCCCGCGCCAAGCGCAACTACAACGCCCTGGAAGTTTCGGCGGAGCACGCCTACGCAGACAATTGGTACTTGCAGGCTTCGTATACCTGGTCGCGCAGCTACGGCAACACCGAAGGTTTCGTCCGCACCGACAACGGCCAGATCGACGCCGGCAACACCACGTCCTTCGACCGGCCCGGCCTGATGGACGGCGGCTACGGCGTACTGCCCAACGACCACCGCCATCTGCTCAAGGCACACGGCTTTCGCGATCTCAGCGACGAATGGCGCCTGGGCTTCAACTGGCGCTCGCAGTCGGGACGACCGCTCAACTGCTTTGGCGTGTACCCGGAAGACGGTGCCGATCCGGAAGCCGCCGGCTACGGCGCAGCATCGTTCTACTGCGGCGGCAAGCTGCAGCCGCGCGGCTCCAAGGGACGCATAGGCTGGACGCATAACCTGGACCTTGGCCTGCAGTACACACCGCGCTGGGGCGACGGCCGCCTGACCTTGTCAGCCGATGTGTTCAACGTGTTCAACTGGAACAAGGAGCTGGAGCGCCAGGAGACGGCCGAGACCGACGACCGCACGCCCAATCCCAGCTACATGCTGCCGCTCACCTACCAGGCGCCGCGCATGATCCGTTTCTCGGCCCGCTACCTGTTCTCGCTGTAACACGCGCTGCCAACGCGGCAATCCGGCAGGCACTGCCTGGCCGGATTGCCGTCCAACGGGATGGGTATGAGCGAAAAGAAGCAGCGGCGCAGCCAGCTCAGCTACGGCCCGCGCAACAAGGACGGCTTCATCCATCGCAGCTGGATGAAAAGCGAAGGGCTGCCCGACGATGTCTTCGACGGACGGCCGGTCATCGGCATCTGCAATACCTGGTCGGAACTGACGCCGTGCAATGCGGGCTTGCGCGAGATCGCCGATCACGTCAAGCGCGGCGTCTGGGAGGCTGGCGGCCTGCCGCTGGAATTCCCGGTAATGTCGCTGGGCGAGACGCAGATGCGTCCGACCGCGATGCTGTTCCGCAACCTGCTGGCCATGGACGTGGAGGAATCGCTGCGCGGCAACCCAGTCGACGGTGTCGTGCTGCTGGGCGGCTGCGACAAGACCACGCCGGCGCAGCTGATGGGCGCGGCCAGCGTAGACCTGCCGACCCTGGTGGTCTCGGCCGGGCCCATGCTCAACGGCAAATACCGCGGCCGCAATATCGGCTCGGGCACCGACGTCTGGAAGTTCAGCGAGGCCGTGCGCGCCGGCAGCATGCCGCTGCGCGATTTTCTTGCCGCCGAGCGCGGCATGTCGCGCAGCCCGGGGACCTGCATGACCATGGGCAGTGCTTCCACCATGGCCTGCCTGGCCGAGGCCATGGGTATCGCCCTGCCGTACAACGGTACGGCACCGGCAGTGGATGCACGCCGCCGTGTGATCGCCCACGAAAGCGGACGCCTGATCGTCGACCTGGTACAGCGCGACGTGCGCCTGTCGCACTTGCTCACGCGTGCCGCGTTCGAGAACGCGATCCGCGTGCTGGCCGCCATCGGCGGCTCCAGCAACGCCGTGCTGCACCTGCTGGCCATCGCCGGCCGCCTCGGCGTTGCCCTGCGCCTGCAGGACTTCGACGACCTGACCGCCACGGTGCCCCTGCTCGTCGACCTGCAGCCTTCCGGCCGCTTCCTGATGGAAGAATTGCACTATGCCGGCGGCCTGCCGGCGGTGATGCAGCAGCTGGCTCCGCTGCTCGATGCCGGCGCACCCGCGGCCGCCACCACGACCATCGAAGGCCACTACCGCGACGCCGAATGCTTCGACAGCGACGTGGTGCGTACCCTGGCCGAGCCGGTAAAACCGGTTGCCGGCATCTGGGTGCTGCGCGGCAATCTGTGTCCTGGCGGCGCGGTGATGAAGCCCAGCGCTGCCAGCGCCGCCTTGTTCCGGCATCGGGGGCGCGCCGTGGTCTTCGCCTCGATCGAGGATCTGCGTGCCCGCATCGACTCGCCCGATCTTGCCGTCGACGAACACAGCGTGCTGGTGCTGCAGGGCTGCGGACCACGCGGCTATCCCGGCATGCCCGAGGTCGGCAATATGCCGCTGCCGCGCAAGCTGCTGGAACGCGGCATCAGCGACATGCTGCGCCTGTCCGATGCGCGCATGAGCGGCACGGCCTTCGGCAGCGTCATTCTGCATGTGGCACCGGAATCTGCCATCGGCGGGCCGCTGGCCCTGGTGCGCGACGGCGACGAAATCGTGTTCGACGGCCCGGCGCGCCGGTTGGACCTGCTGGTTTCGCCCGAGGAAATGGCCGCCCGCGCCGCGCAATGGCAGGCGGCCAGCACAGACGCCGCGCCTGCCCGCGGTTATGCCCGGCTGTACGTAGACCATGTGCTGCAGGCAGACCAGGGCTGCGATTTCGATTTCCTGGTCGGCGGCAGCGGCAGCGCTGTCGCGCGGGAATCGCACTGATGGCCGCCGCGCGTTTTATCGCCGGCGACTGGGGCACCAGCCACCTGCGCCTGGCCCTGTGCGACGAGGACGGGCAGGTGCTGGCCGAAGCCGCCGGCCCCGGCGCGGCAGCCAGCAGCGGCCGTTTCGCCGCCGTCTTCGCCCAGGCCACTGCGCCCTGGGCGGAGTACGGGCCGCTGCCGGCGCTGCTGTGCGGCATGGCGGGCTCGCGCCAGGGCTGGGCCGAAGCGCCTTATCTGCGCTGCCCAGCCACTTTGCACTCTATTGCACAAACTAGCATTGTTGCGGATGCGCAAGGTCCGCGCATCCTGCCCGGACTGGCCTGTACGAATCGCCTGGACGCTGCAGATTTCCTGCGCGGCGAGGAAACCCAGCTGCTCGGTGCGCTCGCGCTGGAGGCAGACTTGCGCCAGGGAGAGCATCTCGTCGTAATGCCCGGCACACACAGCAAATGGCTGCAGCTGGCTGAGGCCCGGGTACACCACTTCCAGACCCTGGTCACCGGCGAAGTCTATGCAGCGTTGCACGGCCACAGCGTACTGCTAGATCCCGCGGCCGTTGCCGTCGACGACGGCCCGCTCGACAGCGGCTTCCTCTGCGGTCTGGAGCGGGCCAGGAGCACAGCGCAAGGCAGCCTGCTGGCGCAGCTGTTCGAATGCCGCGCGCGACGCCTCAGCGGCGAACTGGCCGACAGCGAAGCCGCAGCGTTCCTGTCGGGACTTCTGATCGGGCATGAACTCAGCCACGGTCTTGCCCAGTTCGCAGCGGCGCCGCACACGCCCCTCTGGCTTGTCGGCACAGCTGCACTCACCCGGCGCTACGCCTACGCGCTGTCAGTGTTCGGCATCGACGCCCGCTGCATCGACGGGAGCCAGGCCGCCATCGCCGGGCTGGCAACGGTGTTTCGCCAGCTTCGTGCGCAGGACTGCGGACATGGCTAATGCGATCGAGCGCGGCGTCATCGCCATCCTGCGCGGCGTTCGCCCCGAACGGGTGATACAGGCCGCCGAACTGTGCTATCGGCACGGCATCCGCGCGATCGAGGTTCCGCTGAATTCGCCGCAGGCCTTGACCAGCATCGAGCGTCTCGCCAGTCATGCCCTGCCCCGCTGCCGCATTGGGGCAGGCACCGTGTTGAACGTCGGCGAGGTGACCCAGGTACGCGCGGCGGGTGCCACCTTCATCGTCGCGCCCAACGTGAACAGCGCGGTGATTCGCGCGGCACTGGACCAGGGCCTGGGCGCCGTTCCCGGCTTTGCCACGGCCAGCGAGGCGTTCGCCGCCATCGCCGCCGGCGCCACACAGCTCAAGCTTTTCCCTGCGTCGAGCTACGGCCCGGCTCACCTCAGGGCACTGCAGGCAGTACTGCCGGCAGCGGTGAGGGTCTTTCCCGTCGGCGGCATCGGCGCTGCGGATTGTGCCCGCTGGCTCGACGCCGGCGCCGCCGGCCTTGGCTTCGGCTCGGAACTGTTCCGTCCTGGCGACGACGACGCGCAGCTGGAACAGCGCATCGGCACACTGATGCAGGCCTATCGCACCGCGCTGGGCATTCCCGGCGATCTCCCCCACCCTTTCGCTGCGGAGTAGGACATGCGCCTCTCGACCCTGGACGCCGTCATACTCGGCACATATGTAGTGACGATCTTCAGCCTCGCGCAGTGGGTTTCGCGGGAAAAGGCCGGGCACCGCAAAGATGCGCAGGACTACTTCCTGGCGGGCCGCAGCCTGCGCTGGTGGGCCATAGGCACCTCGCTGATCGCCGCCAACATCTCTGCGGAACAGATCATCGGCATGTCCGGCGCCGGCTATGTCATCGGGCTGGGCATCGCCTCCTATGAATGGATGGCGGCGCTGACCCTGATCCTGGTCGGCAAGTACTTCCTGCCGATTTTTCTAAATAACCACATATATACCATGCCGGAGTTCCTGCAGCGGCGCTACAGCCCCGCGGTGCGCACGGTGATGGCCGTGTTCTGGCTCGGGGTCTACGTATTCGTCAATCTGACGGCGATACTCTGGCTGGGCGCTACCGCCGTGCATACGGTGACTGGCCTGGACGTTACCTGGGCACTGCTGCTGCTCGGTGCGTTCTCCGGTGCGTATACGCTGTACGGCGGCCTCAAGGCCGTGGCGCTGACCGATATTGTCCAGGTCTGCCTGCTTATCGTCGGCGGTCTCGTCATCACCTGGCTGGCGCTGGACAAGGTGGCCGACGGCGCCGGCGTCATCGCCGGCCTGCAGCGCCTGTTCGAGCAGCATCCGGAAAAATTCCACATGATCCTGCCGTCCGACAGTCCCCACTACAAGGATCTGCCGGGACTCTCGGTACTGCTCGGCGGCCTCTGGGTGATGAATGTGTCCTACTGGGGGTTCAACCAGTACATCATCCAGCGCACGCTGGCGGCGCAAGACCTGCGCCAGGCCCAGAGCGGCATACTGCTGGCGGCGTTCCTCAAGCTGCTGATGCCGGTCATCATCGTGCTGCCCGGCATTGCCGCCGTCGCCCTGGCACCGCAGCTGGCCCGCCCGGACGAAGCCTATCCACACCTGATGGCGATGCTGCCGCCGGGCGTGCTCGGCTTGGTGTTTGCCGCCCTGGTCGCGGCCATCGTCGCGTCCACTGCCTCCAAGGTGAATTCGGTGGCGACGATATTCACCATGGACCTGTACCGGCCCTGGCGTCCGGCAACCTCGCCCGACCGCCTGGTCAACATCGGCCGCGGCTGCGCCATCGTGTCGCTGCTTATCGCCATGGCCAGCGCCCGGCCGCTGCTGGGCAGCTTCGATCAGGCCTTCCAGTACATCCAGGAGTTCACCGGATTCTTCACGCCGGGCATCTGCGTCATCTTCGTGCTGGGACTGTTCTGGAAGCGTGCCAGCGCTGCCGGTGCCCTGGCTGCGGCGATCGCCTCCGCGGTACTTTCCCTCGCCCTGAAAGTGCTCTGGCCGGCACTGCCGTTCATGGACCGGGTCGGCCTGGTATTCGTGGCCTGCACCGCCGTGGCGGTGCTGCTGTCCCTGCTGCGGCCGCAGGCCAGTGTCGCCCTGGTCGCGTATGGCGCCGGCGATTTCGCCACCTCGCGTTCCTACAATGCCGGCGCGGCCGTCGTGGTGGCGATCCTGCTCGCCTTGTATACGGTGTTCTGGTAGCGCCGGCCCATGCAGCCTGCCGGCATTCTTGCGGTCGGAAACAGCCTGGGGGAAGGCATTCTCTGGGACAGCCGCCGCCGCTGCCTGTGGTGGACCGACATCGCCGAACGCCGGCTCTACTGCCACGACAGCAGCGACAGGACAGCGGTTCTCGCACTGCCGGACCGTGCCGCCTCGCTGGCCCTGGTGCAAGGCAGTGGGCAACTGCTCGTCGCCTTCGCCCGCAGCCTGGCCCTGTTCGATCCCGCGGCGGGGCATATTGATACATTGTGGAATTTGCCAGGTTCTTCCGCGGGCGTGCGCCTCAACGACGGCCGCGTCGACCGCTCGGGACGCTTCTGGTGCAGCAGCATGGTGGAAGACGGCAGCGGCCTGGCCAAGGCCTGCCTGTACAGCGTCGAGCGCGGAATGGTGCGGCCGGTGCGTGACGGCGTGCATATCGGCAATGGCCTCGCCTTCAGCCTGGACGGCAGCACGCTGTACTTCGCCGACTCGGCCCGCCACACGCTATGGCGCTACCCGCTCGCCGACGGCGTGCTGGGCAAAGGCCAGGTATTCGCGCAGACGCCCGGCCACATCTTTCCCGACGGAGCCACCGTGGACAGCGAAGACTGTCTCTGGGTGGCGCACTGGGGCGGCGCCCAGGTCGTGCGCTATACGCCGGCCGGACGCATCGATCGCGTACTGGCGCTGCCGGTCACCCAGCCCAGCTGCGTCTGTTTCGGCGGCGCGCAGCGCGACCTGCTCTTCGTCACCAGCGCAGCGGCAGGACTGGCAGCGGACGTTCGCGCGCGGGAACCCCATGCCGGCGATGTTTTCGTCTATCGTGTCGGCGTTTCCGGTGTGGATGAACCCGAGTACCGCCGATGACCGACCGCCGCGACGGCAAGAACCTCACCCACAGCATCGTGCACGACCTGGGCACGGCCATCGTCACCGGCGTGTATTCAGACAAGCGCCCGTTTCCCACGGAGTCCGAGCTGTGCGGCGAATACCAGGCCAGCCGGCCGGTACTGCGCGAAGCAGTGAAGATGCTCACCTCGAAAGGACTGCTGGCCGCACTGCCGCGCCGCGGTACCTGGGTGCAGCCCGAAGCGCAGTGGAACCTGCTCGATCCGGATATTCTGGGCTGGATACTGGAGCGGAAGTTCTCCGCGCGCCTGCTGCAGGAATTCACCCAGGTCCGCGCCGCGGTGGAACCCGCCGCCGCGGCGCTGGCGGCACAGGTGCGCGACGACAGCCAGCTGCGTCCCATCGCGCAGGCCATCGAACGCATGCGTGCGGCAGCGCGCGGCGAAGACGATCCGCTGGAATCCGACATCGCCTTTCACGTCGCCATCCTGCGGGCGACGAACAACCGCTTCTACGCCCAGTTCACCGATCTGATCACCACGGCGCTGCGCTTCAGCATCCGCGCGACCAATCGCTACAAAGGCGTGCGCCAGGCCAGCATCCCCGATCACAAGTCCGTTGCCGACGCGATCATGGCGCACCGGCCCGAGGCCGCCGCCAAGGCCATGCGCAAACTGATACAGGAAGTGCTCGACCTTACCGCCGCGGCCCAGTCAAAACCTGCCGCAGCGCTGCGGCCTGCGCGGCGCCCGGCGCGCAGCACACGATGAACCGCATTGGCCTGGCCCTGGCCGGCGTGGGCAAGATCGCCCGCGACCAGCACCTGCCCAGCCTCGCCGCCAGCGATGCCTTCGCCCTCGTCGCCACGATCGACCCTGCCGCTGGCGTGGACGGTATTCCCGCCTATGCCGATCTCGATGCGGCACTGGACGCGCATGCACAAATCCAGGCTGTTGCTTTGTGCACACCACCCGCCGTCCGCGCGCCGCTGGCGCGGCAGGCCCTGCTGCGCGGCTGCCATGTACTGCTGGAAAAGCCGCCCTGCGTGCAGCCGCAGGAACTCGACGACCTGCGCCAGCTCGCGCTGCGCCAGGGCGTCAGCCTGTTTGCCGCCTGGCATTCGCGGTTTGCGCCGGCCGTGGACAGCGTCCGCGCGGCCTTGCGCCGGCAGACCGTCACCCGCGTGCAGGTGAGCTGGAAGGAAGACCACCGCATCTGGCATCCCGGCCAGGAATGGCTGTGGCGAGACGGCGGATTCGGCGTGCTCGACCCGGGCATCAATGCGCTGTCGATACTCACGCATATCCTGCCTGCACCGCTGGTCTTCGGGGACGCCGAGCTGGATTGCCCGCTGGACAGCCCCATGCCGGCAGCGGCACGCATCGGCCTGCGCTGCGCCGCCGCGCCTGTCGCGATGGAACTGGACTTCCTGCATGCCGGTGCGGCGTGCTGGAACATCGTCATCGATACGGCCCAGGCGCAACTGGTGCTGAGTCACGGCGGTGCCCGCCTGAGCATCGACGGACAGCCCTGCCCTGTGCCGCAACAAGGGGAATATGCGGCGCTTTATACCCATTTCGCCGCACTGATCCGCAGCGGCGCACACGACGTCGACGCAGCGCCGCTGGCCCTCGCCTGGGCAGCACTGCAGCAGGGCCAGCGCCGCACGCTGCAGATGCAGGTGCTGGTGAGCGTGGGTGGCAGCAGCGCGCCTGCTGTGCTGGACCTCGAACAGGCCTGAGGCCTGGGCAGGGGTGCGTTCCTGCGCAAGCCTCTTCGGCAGAATTGGGTGTTGCCCCGATGTCTGAATTTTTGCCCAAGTAGGCCGGGATAAGCTGCAGGCGCACTCCAGCCTACGTGGTTCCCAGGTGGCCTGTTGGCCTGTTGGCCTGTACGCAGCGGCCGAGGCGGGCAAGTGCGCCTGCTGGCGTCAGGCCGCCGCCGGCAGCCGGGCGAGCACTTCGGCCAGCTTGTGCAGAAACTCCGCAGCGTTGTCGCGGCTGAAAACCAGCGGTGGCTTGATCTTCAGCACGTTGTCGTCCGGCCCGTCGGTGGACAGCAGGATCTGCCGCTGTTTCATGGCTTCCACGATGGTTCTGGCGACGGCACTGTCAGGCGTTCGTGCGGCGCGATCCTTGACGATTTCCACGCCCAGGAACAGGCCGCAGCCGCGTACATCGCCGATCGGCTCGTAGTCCTGCTGCAGCGTACGCAGCCCTGCCTGCAGGAATTCTCCCACGCTGGCCGCCTGCTGCTGCAGCTGTTCGTCGGCGATCACGTCCAGCACCGCCAGCGCGATGGCGCATGACACCGGGTTGCCGCCGTAGGTGTTGAAGTATTCCATGCCGCTGACGAAGCTCGCGGCGATCTCCGGCGTGGTGACCACAGCACCCATGGGATGGCCGTTGGCGATGGGTTTGCCCAGGGTCAGGATATCGGGCACCACGCCTTGCCGCTGGAAGGCCCAGAAATGCTCGCCTGCGCGGCCGAAGCCAACCTGTACCTCGTCGGCCAGGCACAGGCCGCCGCTGGCGCGCACCGCAGCATAGGCCGCCGCAAGATAGCCGTCGGGGAGCACGATCTGGCCGCCGCAGCCCAGCAGCGATTCGCAGAGGAATACGCCGGTGCGCAGATCGCGCCCGGCCAGGCGCGCGACGGCCCCGGCGACGCCGCGCGCATAGTGCGCGCCGGCAGCCGCCGCATCGCGGCAGGGGCCGCGATAGGTGTCGGGCATCGGTGCAACTTCCACATGTGAAGGTTTTCCCGGCCCGCCTTTGCCGTTGAACTTGTACGGGCTCAGGTCGATCAGCGAGGACAGGTTGCCATGGTAGGCATGGTCGACGACGACGGTGCCCCGTGCACACACATGGGCCTGTACCAGCCGCAGCGCCAGGTCGTTGGCTTCGGAGCCGGAATTGGTCAGGAACACGACGGACAGTGCCGGCGGCAGGGTCGCGGTCAGGCGCAGCGCGTATTCGACCAGGTTGTCGTGCAGGTAGCGCGTGTTGGTATTGAGCAGCGCCATCTGGCGCTGGCCGGCCGCCACCACGCGGGGATGGCAATGTCCGACGTGGCAGACATTGTTCACCATGTCCAGATAGGCGCGACCATCGGCATCGAACAGCCAGGCGCCCTCGCCGCGCACAATCTTCAGCGGCTCGCGGTAGGACACGCTCAGCGTCGGGTTCAGATGACGCGCGCGCAGGCGCAGCAGTTCGTCGCTGCCGCGCGCAGGCACACTGTCCAGTACATTCGGCGTCAGCGGGCGGGAACGGCTAAGGTCACTCACTCGGTATCTCCGTCGCAGCCATGAGAAGTTCGCCCGCAGGCACGCTGTCGAGCTTGCGCAGCAGGGCGCGCACGCCGTCCTGCGAAACGAGGATATGCGGGTTGTCCGGCTGCTGGCGCAAGGCACGCGTAGCCATAAGGATGCTGTGGCACAGCCGCGCGACGATGAAAGCGTGCAGCGACTCACGCTCCGCAGGCAGCAGTTCGCCCTGCGACAGGTAACCGCGCAGAATATGCTGCGCGCACTCGACCGGGTCTTCTTCGTGCTGCATGGCATAGGTGCAGGCGATGGCCAGCTCGGCCAGGCGGAAGCCCGTACACATGTCGCCGAAGTCGATGACAGCAGTCACTTCGGCCTGTTCGCCGACGATGACATTCAGGTCGTTGGCATCGTTGTGCAGCACGCACAGCGGCAGGCGCCCCGCCAGCGACGGCAGCGCCGCGCAGAAGGCTGTCGCATGCCGCCCGACCATCTCGCGCAGCGGCGCATCGCCGATATGCACGACCTCGTCCAGCAGCGCCGGCAGGTTCAGCAGATTCCATTCCTGCGCGCGCTGCGCAGCGGGATGGTGCAGCGCGGCCAGCCCACGGTTCATGCAGGCCACCGCCCGGCCCAGGCTGGCCTGCAGCGCGCTGCGCTGTGCCCTGGGCAGGCCGGCGACTGCGTCGGCATAGGTTCTGCCGGGCACGTAGCTGAGCAGGCGAAGCTGGCGGCGCTCGCCATCGATGTCCACGCTGAGGATATGGCGCCCGTCCACGGCGGTCTGTACGCGCGGCCAGGCATAGCCGGGCTCGCTGCGCGCCAGCAGCATCATCGCCTGGTTTTCCAGGTCCAGATCGGCATGGCTCCAGCCGGCATTGGCCAGCTTCAGCACAAAGTCACCGTCGCTGCTGCGGATCAGGAAATTCTGGTCGGCATAGGAAGGAAGCGGCTTGATCGTGCCGCGGACCTGCCAATGCTGCCCGGCCAGATCGCCGGCTGCCTGAATGGCCAAAAGCTTCATGCCAACGATGCCAAATGCATAGAGGCGCGCAGGCGCGCCGGGGTATGTTGATTGGGTCGATTGCGCTGGGAGTGGAGATTCATGCGGGTTTTCTCGGGGGTCGTGCGTTTTATCATACATATGTTCCTGCTTGCCGCAGCCGCTTGCGCAGCAGCCGGCACAGCACCGCAGGGCAACACGCAAGGCCCGGCTGCCAACCGTATCGACCTCGACACCGCGCTGCCGGCATCGCACATGAGCGTCGGCGTGTTCTACTACCCCGAGCAGTGGCCGCAACAGCAATGGTCGCGCGATCTCGGCAACATCGCCAAGCTCGGCTTCGAGTTCACGCATTTCGGCGAATTCGCCTGGACCTATTTCGAGCCAGAGGAAGGCCGCTTCGATTTCGCCTGGCTGGACAAAGCCATCGACCTGGCCCATCGCGCCGGCCTGAAGGTGATTCTGTGCACGCCTTCCGCCGCGGTGCCGGCCTGGATGGGCGAACGCTATCCTGAGGTGTATCGCGTCGACGAACGGGGCCAGCGCCACGAGCACGGCATCCGCGCCGATCTGT
Source organism: Tahibacter aquaticus (assembly GCF_004363655.1). Taxonomy (GTDB): domain Bacteria; phylum Pseudomonadota; class Gammaproteobacteria; order Xanthomonadales; family Rhodanobacteraceae; genus Tahibacter; species Tahibacter aquaticus. The sequence continues at coordinate 117,552 of NZ_SNZH01000009.1, read as the reverse complement.
CGCTGGCCAATCCACGCTACCGCGACTTTGTGAACCGCATGGTCAAGGCACTGGGCGAGCGCTACGGACACGACAAGCGCGTCTGGGGCTGGCAGCTGGACAACGAGCCGGGCAGCTTCGCCGACTACAGTCCGAGTGCGCAGCAGGCCTTCCGCCGCTGGCTCAGGCAGCGCTATGCCAGCATCGATGCCTTGAACGAGGCCTGGGCCGGTTCATTCTGGAGCACGCGCTACGCGCACTTCGACCAAGTGCGCCTGCCGAATCCGACCCTGGCCGCCGAAGACAAGCTCAGCCCGCACGCCCTGCTCGACCTGGCCCGCTTCCAGGCCGATACCACGGCGCAGTTTCTCGACGGGCAGGCCGCCCTGCTGCGCGAACGCAGCCGCGACCAGTGGATCACCACCAACTACACCAACGTCACCACGGGCACCGATCCGCGCCGGGCCAAAGAACTGGATTTCTCCACGTTTACCCTCTACCCCGTCGCCGGCGCGAATATCCTCGGCGGCGACAGCTACAAGATCGGCAACCCGACGCGGCTGATGGAAGCCATCGGCTACTACGGCAGCCTGGGCCGGCGCTTCGGCCTGATGGAACTGCAGCCCGGCCAGGTCAACTGGTCGGAAATCACGCCGCAGCCGGCGCGGGGCGCGATCCGCATGTGGATGTGGCATGCCTATGCCGGCGGCGTTTCCCTGCTCGGCACCTACCGCTATCGCCACCCGCTGCGCGGCAGCGAGATGTATCACGAGGGCATCGTCGGTACCGACGGCGTGACCTTGTCGCGCAGCGGCAAGGAATTCACCGATGCCTTGCGCGAGGTCGGCAAGCTCACGACGAAAGCCGCACCGCGCCCCCTGCCCGCCCGGCTGGCCGCACGCAAGACCGGCCTGCTCTGGAGCCACGACGTGTACTGGGATCTGGAAATCCAGCGCCAGACGACCAAATGGCAGACCTGGGCGCATCGCAACCTGTACAGCCAGGCGATCAAGAGCACCGGCGCACCGCTGCAGTTCGTCAGCGAAACCGACCGCTTCGCCGACTACCCGTTTCTGGTGGCGCCGGCCTACCAGATGGTGAGCACGGAACTGGTGCAGAAGTGGCGCAGCTACGTCGAGGGTGGCGGCCATCTGATCCTGACGCCGCGCAGCGGACACAAGGACGCCAAGGGGCATTTTCCCGAGGCGCCGTTGGGCAGCCTGGTGGCCGGGCTTGTCGGCGCCGACATCGAAGGTTTCGATGTATTGCCCGACGGCGTCGCCGCAACGGTGACGATGGGCGGACGGTCGCATACCTGGCAGCGCTGGGCCGATCTGCTGGCGCCGCGGCAAGGCAGCGAAGTGCTGGCGCGCTATGCCGGTGGCGATCACGCCGGCAAGGCTGCAGCGGTCACGCGCAGGCTCGGCCGTGGCAGCGTCACCTACATCGGCGTGTGGACGGACGACGGCGTGCTGGAAAGAACGCTGCTGCGCGAGGTGTACCGGCGCGCCGGCGTGGCCATCGAAGACCTGCCGCCCGGCACCTATCTGGAATGGCGCGACGGCCTGTACATCGCCGTCAACTACAACCCTGCCCCGAGCCGGCTGACTTTGCCGCAAAATGCAAAAATACTGCTCGGCAGCAATCCGCTGGCGCCGGCACAGGTGCTGGTGTGGGAAGAAGCCACGCCATGACGCTGCAAACCATTGCGGGCCTGCTGCTCGCGCTGTCGGCAACGGGCCAGGCAGCCGCCGGCGCAGCCGCCAGCCCCTGTGCCGACAGTCAGCTCGACCGGCAGGGCAGCCCCCAGGCCATGCAGGACTTCGATGCCGCCGGAAACCAGCGCTTCAATCCGCTGTTCGATGCCGGAGCCTGGCATGGCTTCCTGCTGCCGGCCGACGCCGCGGACGATGTCGGCTTCACCGGGCCGCTGGTCGTCGCCGAGGAATACGCCGTATTCCTCGCGCAAGGCCTGGACCGGCTGGAACTCAGCGACGCCAGCGGCCAGCGCATCGCGCTGGCGTCCGGCGAAACGCTACGCTGCGCGGCGCCGGGACGCCTGCAGCTGCGCTATCGCCTGCCCGCACTGGAACTCGATCTGGAGCTGCGCTTCATCGGGCCGCGCAGCGCCGCCGTGCGTACCCGGCTGCGCAATTCCGGCACGCAGCATTTGCAGCTCACGCCGCGCTGGCACGGTGCACTGCTGCCGCGTTTCAGCAGCCGCTCGGGCGAGACGGTCGCGGCGCGCTATCCGCGCTGGCAGCCGCGCTGGTCCAGCGACGCCAGCAGCCTGCATCTGGCGCTGGAGGGCGTGGACGATGCCCAGGCGCTGCGTTTCGGCAGCGGCGCGGGCTACCGCATCCAGCGCAGCGAGCCTGCCGAAACCGTCATCGACGGACTGGCGTATGTCTCTACCGGCGCCGCCTGGCAGATCGCGCCGGGCGCAACGCATACCGTGTGGACCGTGCAGAGCTACTACCTGGCCGGCGACGCGGCCACGCGCCTGACGCCTGCGGCGATTGCGGCCGCCTTCGCAGCCAGCGAGAAACGCTGGCAACACTATCTGGCCAGCATCCGCCGCGCGATGACGCCAGCCGAACGTCCACTGGCGATCAAGGCGGTGGAAACCCTGATCGGCAACTGGCGCGCACCGGCCGGCGCACTGCGCCACGATGCCATCGTGCCCTCGACGACCGCGCGCTGGTTCAACGGTGCCTGGGCCTGGGACAGCTGGAAACATGCGGCCGGCGTAGCCCTGGTCGATCCCGTCCTGGCACGCAACAGCGTGCTCGCGCTGTTCGACCATCAGATCGGCGATGCCGACACGCTGCGTCCTCAAGACAGCGGCATGGTCATCGACAATGTGTTTTTTCGCCGCAGCGCCGAACGTGGCGAAGACGGCTACAACTGGAACGAGCGCAATTCCAAGCCGGCCCTGGCTACCTGGGCGGCGTGGGAAATCGACCGGCAGGCGCCGGACCGCGCGTGGCTCGAGGCCCTGTATCCCAGGCTGCTGGCCTATCACCGCTGGTGGTACCGCAACCGCGACAGCGACCAGGACGGACTGGTGGAATTCGGCGCCACGCGCCACCCCGCGCACGAAGACGAACAAGGCCGGCTGCGCTTCACGGTGCTGCAGGCAGCACGATCGCCAGACCCCGGCTGCACGCCTGCCGACACGACGCAAGGCTACGACTGCAAAGGCTACGACCTGTACCGGCGCCTGCAGCACAGCCATCCGGAACTGCAGTTCCAGCTGCCCGTGATCGAAGCGGCCGCCTGGGAATCGGGCATGGACAATGCGGCGCGCTTCTTTCCCCGCGATGCGCAGGGCATGCCGACGCTCGTGCTGGAGAATCGCGACGCGCATGGCCAGCTTGTCGGCTGGTCGATCAACCAGGTTTCCGTCGATCAGAACAGTTTCCTTGCGCAGGAAAAGTTTCTGCTCGCCCGGATTGCCCGCCGCGTCGGTCATGCGGAGGATGCGGCCATGCTGGACGCCGAGGCACGGCAGCTGAGCGAGCGCATCCAGCGCTGCTTTTTCGACCCGGCCAGCGGCTATTTCTACGACCGGGTTCTTGCGCCGGAAACGACGCCGCTGCCGGCAGACAGGGCAAACCGCTGCCCCGGCACCTTGCTGGTCGGACGCGGCCGTGGTCCCGAAGGATTTGCCCCGCTCTGGACCGGCATCGCCACGCCGCTACAAGGCCAGGCGGCGACACGGGTACTGCTCGACAGCAAGGAGTTCGCGACGCCGCTGCCCTTTCCGACCCTGGCGCGCAGTGCGGCCGATTTCGATGCCACCGGCTATTGGCGCGGCCGCGTCTGGCTGGACCAGTACGACTTTGCCCTGCGCGCGCTGGAACGCCAGGGCAGGCAGCGCGAAGCCAGCCGGCTGTGCCAGCGTCTTGCGCAGCAGGCAGACGGACTGGCAGGAACCGCGCCGATATACGAGAACTACAACCCTCTCAGCGGCGAACGCCTGGGCGCATCCAACTTCAGCTGGAGCGCGGCGCATCTGCTGCTGATGCTGCAGCGCTTGCGCTGCCGATAACCGTAGAACAACAGTCCCGGACAGGCGAGCCCGATCGACGCGCGCAGTGTCCCGTCTTGTAAATACGGCGAGGAAATTCCGGCTGGATTTCGCCGGGAGACTAGGCGCGATGAGGAGGCGTAGCAGCGCTACAGCGACGAATCGCAACGACGTATTGCGGCCAAAGACTCCGGAATTGTTTAACGGTATTTGCGAGACAGGACACTAGTAGGCTGCATTGCTCCGATCGTTTTGTGTCACTCGAACGGCGACGCAAAAATGGTATCGCCGACAGCCAGCGGGTAGGCAATGACGCCGCGCGGGCTGGTGGAGAAATAGATGCGGTCGTCGGCCAGCAGCTGCTGCATGCTGCCCACCGGCGCAATCCAGCTGTCCAGCGCAGCGCCGTCGGATGGCGCGAGTTCGGCGTTGCCATTGCGCGGCTTGCCGCCGACCTGGGTGAAATAGCCGCTGACGAACAGGCGCCCGTTTGCCGTCGTACCGACGCCATACACACTGTTATCCGGCGAGGGATTCCATTCGCGCACCTGTACCGGCGTCGTCGACGACACGCGCGCCAGATGACGGCGCGGCACACCGTTGACGCTGTCGAAATAGCCGCCGATGAACAGGTCGCCGTCGGCAGCCGGTGCAATCGACAGCGCCACGAAGGATTCCATCGCCACGTTCCAGTCCGCATCCAGGATGCCCGTGAGCAGCGAGAGCCGGCGCGGCGAGAAATCGCCGTCCGACCTGATGTTGACGTAGAGGTCATTGCCCACGCGCTGCAGCCCGGCGCTGGTCGTCGACGACATGCTCGTGCCCCAGCTCCAATCCATGGTGCCGTCCGGCAGCAGGCGGCGTACCGGCCGTTCCACGCGGTATCCCGTCAGGTGCACGCGGGAGCTGCTGTCGACATACAGGCCGAACACGGCAGACGTATCGGTGTCCGCAACGTAGTCCGTCACGGTGGCGCCGTCGAGCTTGCGCAGACCGTTGCCGACGTCCACGCCGTTGACGCTTTCCAGGTAGCCGCCGACATAGATGCCGCCGTCCGGACCGACAGCCAGTGCATAGGTCCAGCCATCGACGCGAGGCGCCCAGGCCATGTCCATCGAGCCGTCGGGTTGAATTCGCAGCAGGTTCCTGCGATCCACGCCGCCGGCGCGGTCGAAGTTGCCGGCAACGATGAGCGCTCCGTCGGGCTGGTACGCGATCGAACTGATATCACCCGCCACGGTCAGCGGCAGATTCGGCGTGGGCAAGGGTGCGGGCAACTGAGCCTGCGCCGCGGCAGCCAGTGCGCCGACGGCAAGCAGGCACGACAGCGCGCGCCGAACGCTGGGGACAGCTGCAACATGGAAAAACTCCAGGAATTGCGCCGATTCTAGTGTCCTATTTCGCAGATACCTAAATAATTCCCGTGTCTTTCGCCGCGATACGTCGTTGCGATTCGTCGCCGTAGCGCTGCTACGCCGCCTGATCGCGCCTGGTCTCCCGGCGAAATCCAGCCGGAATTTCTTTACCGTATTTACGAGACAGCACACTAGACTGTGCGGCACCAGCACCAGCGCCGTCACCCTGTCTTGCACGGATCTCTTTTCGCATGCACTGGATACTTCAAGCCAATCTTTTCAAGGAACCCGAGTGGGAAACGCTACTGGCTGCGCTTGAGCGTTTCGGGCTTCCGCACAGTATTCACACGGTCGTGCCGTTCGTCGGCGAGCTGTTGCCCGCTCCGGTGCTGGATACCGCCAAGGTAATCTGCCTTGGCTCGTACTCGATGCGCCACTCTGCCAGGCATTTTGGCTGGACGCCGGGTATCTACGATCTTTTCGAGCAAAATTTTCTTGTACAAAAAGACGCATGGGGCGAACGCATGCTCAATTTCGACTCGCAGGTGATCGCTTTCCGCGATGCACGCCTGAGCGAGGCGGCGTTCGTACGCCCCATCGACGATTCCAAATATTTTGCCGGCGGCGTATTCGGTCCCGCGGAATTCGCCGCGTGGCAGCATCGCGTCTGCGATTTGAATCTGGACTATGGCACCAGCTTGACGCCCGAAACGCTGATCCAGGTATGTAGGCCAAAGCTCATCCAGGCCGAGTACCGTTTCTGGATCGTCGGCGGCCAGATTGTCACCCGGTCGCTCTACAAGCGCGGCGCACGCGTTGCCTATTCGTCCGAGGTGGACGAACGCCTCGACAGGTTCGTCGGCGAAGCCATTGCCGACTGGCAGCCGCACCGCGCCTTCGTCATCGATGTGTGCGACACACCGGACGGCCCGCGCATCGTAGAGATCAACACGCTCAACTCCGCCGGATTCTATGCCGCCGACGTGCAGCGCCTGATCGGGGCGCTGGAAGATCTCGAAAGCGATTCGCATGACGTGGCGGCGGCGACGGCGCCGCTGCCAGGCCGCCGGTGAAGCGCAATGCCGGCCGCACAGGCGGCCATTGCTGCCTGTCGCCGAAGTGGAAAAGCAGGCAATCCGCATTACATTCTGGCGGCGGATAGCCGCCGGCCTGCACCGCCATTCATGCCTGCACCGGCCGGTCACATTTCCGCGACGACGCGAAAGCCGACGCTCTGCGCCCGACCACCATTTTCATGGTATACAAAGCGCCGATTCGCCGGACGCATCTGGTCTGGGCCGCTGTCGAAGCCGCCGCCGCGGACCACGCCGCGATTGCAGCCGCGCTGTACGAAGGGTTTTCCGTCCGTCGGCGCGGCGCGGTAATTCTCGGCGTAGCAGTCCTCGGTCCATTCCCAGACGTTGCCGATGGTGTCGTACAGGCCCAGGGCATTCGGCCGATAGGAACCGACGCTGCGCACGTACCATGCGCCGTCGGTGCAGGCCACGGAGCCAGGCCCCCAGGAGTAAGGTTCGAGCTTGCTCTGGTCGGCAATGTTTGCGTAGGCGCAGGCCTGGGCAGGATCGTCGCCCCAGGGAAGGCTGGTCGTGCTGCCGGCGCGGATGACGAATTCGAGTTCGGCTTCGCTGGGCAGGCGGTATTTGCGCCCGGTCTGCGCGCTCAGCCAGGTGGCATAATTCTGTGCTTCGTCCTTGTTGACGCAGACCACCGGATACGTCTCGGCCTGGTCGTAGCCGGTGGTATGCCAGCTGAGCCCCACCTGCCACCACCAGTTGCCCCGCTGTTCGTCGTACGCGTAGCAGGCACTGGTCTGCCTGAGTTCGTCCAGATCGTCGATGGCGGAATTGGCGACGAAGTGCGCCACCCGGCGGCGCTGCTCGTCGTCCGGCGCCGTAGTCAGCCCGCGCGATTCGGCGTAGCGCCGGTATTCCGCCACGGTCACCTCGTACTTGCCGATGGCGAAGGTAGCCAGGGACACCGTGCGCGCAGGCTGCTCGTCGCTGTCGCCGCGCGGGTTGCCACGCTGATAGCTGGCGCCGCGTATCAGCACCATTTCCGGGCCCTGGCCGCCGCTCTTGAGCGGATCGCGCAGGCCGGCGGGCAGCGTACCGGCCGCCGCTTCGGCGCGTACCGATGCCGCAGGAGCATCGTGTGCCGGCAGGCGCAGGTGCACTTCGGTCACCGCGCGTGACTTGATCAATGCCGTGACGACCTGGCTCTGCAGGCCGGGCTTGCGCGCTTCGATCCGGTGCTTGCTGTTGGGCGCCAGCGCCTGCACCGTCTGTGCGCCGCTGCCGATAGGCCGGCCGTCCAGGTGGATCTGCGCGTCGGCCGGCTCTACCGTGATGCGCAGCGTTCCCTCGGCGGCAGCCGCCGGGCTGGACTGGCGCGACGCCGCCAGCGCGATCGACGGGACCGGCGACGACGAAAACCACGGCACCTGGGCACCGCGCGTCTGCGTGGACACTTCCATTCCAATACGATTGAACAACTGCGTTATTTCCAGATCAGGAATCGCCAGCATTTTGAGCAAGGCGCGGGTATACGGCGAATTTCTTCCGTCGCCGTCGGCCGCGGTGGCACCGGCCCGTGTCGCGTAGGCGATCAGGGTGCCGCGCTGTGCGTCCATCGCTGCCAGCCCGCGGCTGCCCGAACGCAGGGCCGAGGGCAAGGGATTGTCGCGGCAGGCGTCCAGTATGACGAGGTTGAGCAAAGACCCGCTGACCTGCATACCTTCGACCACACGGCGCAGATCCAGGCTTCGCCCGGCCACGTCCCCGGCCGAGCGCAGGCCGGCGTTGTCCACCGGCAACAGATAGTTCCGGCCGCCGATTTCCACACCGTGGCCCGAGTAGTAGAACACCGCGATGCTGCCTGGCTGCAGCCGGGCATGAAAGTCGCCGACCTGTCGCTGCATGGCCGCGCTGTCGAGGTCGATGGCACGGGTGACGGCAAATCCCAGCAACTCCAGGCGCGCGGCCACGTCGCTGGCATCGTTGCGTGGATTGCGCAGCGCCGTCTCTGCGTAGGCGCCGTTGCCCATGACGAGTGCCACGCGTTCGGCCGACCACGCGGGCAGACTGAGCAGAACGATCCAGAACAGATTTGCTGCAATCCCGGGCTTCATGGCGCACTCCCCTCATTCATCGGCGGTCATGGATCTGCGGCGACGCGGAATCCGAGATCGCCGCTGCGCAGATCGGGTGCCGCCTGCGCACGCGCACTCTCACTCATGCTGGCAGGCCCGCTGTTCCAGGCACCGCCGCGGCGCGCGCGCGAGGGACAGCGGTCGAGCCCGGACGCCACCGCGGACACCAGCCCGAGCTGGACACGAAAACAATCCTGGGTCCATTCCCAGACATTGCCTGCCGTGTCGTACAGGCCGAAATCATTCGGTGCGAACGACTTCACCGGCGCCAGGCGGCCTTCGAAGCGGCTGCCGCAGCCCTTGCAGTTGGCCCGAGCCTGCCCGACGTCGTTGCCCCACCAGTACACCGTCTGCCGGCCCGGGAAGGCAGCGTACAGCCACTCGATCTCGGTCGGCAGGCGATACTTGCGCCCCGTCTCCTTGCCCAGCCAGGTGCTGTAGCGGCGCGCGTCGTCCCAGCTGACCTGGGTTACCGGAAGATCGCTTTGCCGCTGGCTTCGCGCGACGGGAGGATCGGCGCAGGCGCCGGCATCGACGCACAGCTGGTAGTCGGCGAAACTGACCTCGGTCTCCGCGATGGAAAACGCGCCCACCGCGACCGTCTGCTCAAGCTCGATGCTGCCCGCAGGAATGCGTTGCATGACCGGCCCGAAACCGGTCGAGTGCAGCGGATCCTGGAAATGCCGCTGCGGCTGCGCCGGCTCGCGCACGACCGGCTGCTCCAGCGGTTGCAGGCGCAGCAGGACGGCCGTCGGTGCGCCGGGTTTCACGAACACGATCTTCTCCGCCGGCTGATAGCCGGCCAGGCGCGCTTCGATGCGGCTGTTCACGTTGGCTGGCAGGTCCGCCAGCGTCTGCGCGCCGGTGCCGACGAAGCCGCCGTCGACATACAGCTCGCCCGCCTGGGGCTCTACCCGCAGCCACAGTTCGCCCAGCTCGGAGGCGGCACCGGCCGTTGGCCGGGTCTTGGCTTCGCCGCCCAGCAGCACCACCGGCAACGGCGACGACGAGTACCAGGGAATCTGGCCGCCTGCCGTGGCCCGGGCCACTTCGGCACCGACGCGGTTGAACACCTGCGACAGTTCCAGTCCTGGTTCGACCAGCAGCTTGAGCAAGGCCGCCGTATACGGCGAGTTGCGCCCCTCGCCCTCGGCTGCCGTCATGCCTTCGCTGGCGGCATAGGCGATCAGCGTGCCTTGCCGCGCATCGATGCGGGCCAGGCCGCGGGAGGCCGAGCGTTGCCGCGACAGCGTGGGATTGTCCCGGCAGGCATCCAGGATCACCAGGCTGAGGCGGGGGCCGGCAGATTCCATCTGCTCGACCAGCGCTTTGACATCGATGCCCTGCAACTGCGCGTCTTCGACGGAATGGATACTGCCGTTGTCGACCGGCAGCAGGTAATTGCGTGCCTGGTACTCCACGGCGTGGCCGGCGTAGAAAATCAGGCCGATGCCGCCGGGCTGCAGGCCGGCGCGGAATTCCTTGACCTTGCCGATCATCTGCGCCTGCTTCAGGTCGTGCCCCAGCACGACCTGGAAACGCAGCGGCTCGGGCAGCCCGCGCAGCAGCGCGGCGATATCGTCTGCATCGTTGCGCGGGTTACGCAGCGGGCCGCTGTCGTAGGCCGCGTTGCCGATGACCAGCGCCATGCGCTCAGCGGCTTCGCAGCTCGCCGCCAGCCAGCAGATCGACAGCAGCAGGACATACCGCAGACTCTTGGACATGTGCAATCTCTTGCCTGGCCGAACCTGTTCCATACTGCACTAGCCTGCGGTTGTTGACCGCTGCGCGCTCGTGTAAATCTAGCGTATCTCCACCTTTGGCGTCTTCCCATGTCTGTCGAAGCCCTGCCGTCGGGAACGAGACTCGAGGGCAATCTCGAAATTCGCCGGGTGCTGGGACGCGGCGGTTTCGGCATCACCTATCTGGTCCACGACCACGACCTGGAGCGCGATTTCGTCGTCAAGGAATTCTTCCCGCATGGGTTGGCCCGGCGCGCCGGTGTGCGCGTGGTTGCGCTGGAAAACAGCGCGCTGATGGAAGATTTCCGCCATTTCCTCGGCCGCTTCCGCGACGAGGCGCGGATGGCTGCCAGCATCGATCACCCGAACCTGGTCAAGGTGCATCGTTATTTCGCCGCCAACGGCACGGGCTATTTCCAGATGGACTGGCACGAGGGCGAGACGCTGCAGACCCTGTTGAAGCGCCAGCCGACTCTGTCGGCGAGCGAGGTCGTGAAACTGGTCGGGCCGTTGCTGGACGGCCTGCAGCGGCTGCACGAGGCGCAGCTCATCCACCGCGATATCAAGCCCGGCAACATCTACCTGCGCAGCAACGGGCAGCCGCTGCTGCTCGATTTCGGCGCAGCCCGCACCGCCGCCAACGGCTGCTTCAGTCCACAGCTGACCGTGATCCTGTCGCCGGGCTATGTCCCGCTGGAACAGTATTCCGTCGACGGCAGCGCCCAGGGCCCGCATAGCGACATCTACGGCGTAGGCGCGGTCATGTACCGGCTGCTGACCGGATCAGATCCCGATGACGCGAAGAAGCGCAGCGCGCAAAGCAACGAAGAGCGGCTGCGCGCCTCGTGCAGCGCGCGCGCGCCGGCGCATGTGCCGCGGGCGCTGTGCGATGTGGTGGATCGCGCGATGGCCGTGGACGCCGGCGCGCGTATTGCCGATGCGCCGGCACTGCGCCGTGAAGTGCTGGCGGCAATGGCCAGCCACGCCGGCCTCGTGGTGCAGTCTGGACCGCCGGCCGGGCCGGGCTCGCCTTCGGCACCGGCGGCAACCGCTGCCGGCCGCTGGACCCGCCCTGCACTGGTCAGTGTTGCTGCCTTGCTGGCGATTGCCTTTGTCGGCGTGTCGATCGGCTGGCGCCAGAACCGACTGCAACCCGCGGCCGAAGCCAGCCGCCCCGCCGCTGCCGCAATGCCGGCTCCGCCCCGCGTCGCTTCGCCGCCCGGACAGGAAAGCAGCCCGCCGCCATCGCAGTCCGCAACAGCGGCGGCGGCAGCGGCGTTGCCGCCAGTCGACGATATGGTGCAAAAGATACGGGCCAGCCTTGCCGATCGGGACCTCACCGTTACCGTTGCACTAGACCCGCCACGGTCGAGTTTTGTCGAAGGCGAGCTGATTTCCATCGGTTTCAGCACGCGGGAAGCCGCGTATGCCCTGGTATTCGTCTACAGCCAGGACCGTAGCGTGACCATGCTGTATCCGAACGATTACGCCGAAGGCGAAAAGGTAAAGCCGGACGTGATGAACTGGGTTGGCGGCGAGCGCAAATTCGTCATCCGCGTCGTGCCGCCGTTCGGTGTGGACACGATACACGTCGTGGCATTCCGCAATCCCGACGATGTGAAGCTGCTGCTCGGCGCGCTCGACATCAAGAAGACGGCAAGAGACCTGTTTGCGATCGAGCGTTCCAGCCTGGAACGCTCGATATCGGCGCTCCGTTCGCGCGGCCTCGCTGTCGAGAAGCGCAACGACGCGATACAGGAGGGAGCCCGATCCGGCTGGGGCGATGCCGTCGCCGCGATTGCGACGCGTGCAGGCCTGCACTAGCGGCACTACCGAACCCGCAGGCGACGGAAAAAAGCACTACGTCGCCGCGCCTTCCATGCACGCAGGCACATGCCTGGCGAGCACGCCCAGCGGCATGGCGCCCTGGCCGGGCACGCATATGATGTAATTTAAACAATGTATCTTTTTTGTCACCGACACTAGTGCACGACACAGCACAGGATTTGTACAGAATGAGCGATACAGCGCAACCCACCATATCGCTGAGCGGAGGCTGCTTTTGCGGGCTGGTCCGCTACCGCATCGCCGCCCCCTTGCGCAGCGCCCGCAGCTGCCATTGCTCGCGCTGCCGCAAGGCCTTCAGCGGCGCCGGCTCGGCCTATGCCGAAGTCGAGCCCGGGTGTTTCGCCTGGGAAAGCGGCGAAGACCAGTTGACCCACTACGCCACCATGCCGGGCTGGGGCCTGAGCTTCTGCCGCAGCTGCGGCACCACCCTCTGCGGCAGGCAGGACGAACGCGTCCATGGCGTTACCCTGGGCTCAGTCGACGGCGATCCGGGGGTCGCGATCGAAATGCATCTGTTCGTCGGCTCCAAGGCGCCGTGGGATCACATCGGCGGCAACGCCGCGCAGTTTGCCGGGTTTCCGCCAACGGCGGAGTAGCGGCAGTCGCACGCGATTAGCGTTGCCCGGCCAACGCGCGGATCACCTTCGCCCTCAGCAACGGCGACCGGCCGCTTACTGCCGTTCGGCCGTGGCCGCGGCGACCGGACTGGCGGCTGCTTGCTGCGGATGCTCCTCGGCCGAGGTGACGCGATGTACCCAGAAGGCCGAGCCCAGCGCCAGACCCGCCGCAATCCAGCCCACCGTGCCATAGCCGGCGATATGGCCGCTCGCATCGGTTGTCAGCATCAGGCCGCCCAGCCACGCACCCAGGCCGGTGCCCAGCGACATCACCGCACTGTTGGCGCTGAGGAACGAGCCGCGCTGCGCCGCCTGCGGCACGGTGGTCTGCAGGGCCTGCAGCGGCACCATGCGCCCGTTCATCGACACCATGAAGAACGGGAAGAACAGCAGCATCGCGATGAAGCCCACCGCCGGCAGATGGGTCATGAACAGCACCGGCAGCAGCGACAGCGCCACGGCAATCTGATAGATGCGGTGCTTGCCGTAGCGGTCGGCCAGGCGCCCTATCTGGCGCGAGGTGAAGAACGCCGCCACGCCGCCGGCCATGTACATCCACGACAGCTGTGCCGGATCGATGCCATGGTTGGCCACCAGCACCGGCGAAATGAACGGAATGACCAGCATCTGCGACACGGTCAGCATCAGCGTCAGGGCGAACGCGTTCAGGTGGCGACGCTCTGCCAGCAGCCGGAACAGGTTCGGCAGTACCTGGGACAACGCTGCCGGCTGGCGCGACAGGTGCTGGTTCAGCGCCGGCACCAGGCGCGAACCGCCGATCCAGACGATGACCGACAACGCCACCAGCAGCCAGAACGGCGCCGACCAGTGGAAATGTGCACCAAGCAGCACGCCGGCCGGTACGCCGAGGACCGAAGCAATGGCGAAGGACGTCATCACCGTGCCGGTGGCCACCCCACGGCGCTGCGCCGGGATCACGTCGGCAATGATGGCCATGATGATCGAGCCGAGTACGCCGCCGCTGATGCCGGCGAACGCGCGCGAGACCAGCAGTAGCGCATAGCTGTCGGCCAGCGCGCAGGCCAGGTTGGACAAGGCGAACAGCGCGTACATGGCCAGCAGCAGCCGGCGCCGGTCGAAACGGTCGATATAGGTGGCAGCGAGCAGGCCGGACAGGCCGGCGCAGATCGAATAGGCCGATACGGCGGCAGCGAACTGCGCCGCCGAAACCTTCAGCGCCTGCATGATCTGCGGCCCCAGCGGCATCATCACCATGAAATCCATGATGAGGGTGAACTGGGTCAGCATGAGCAGCCAGAGCAGGCGGCGCTCTTGTACTTGAGTCAGCGAATACATGGGAATCCTTGCGGCCGCGGTGGCCGCGACAAGGGGAACGTGTTCAGTCGTGGTGTATGCGTCTTGTGCACGAGGAAGCCGGGTCAGCTGCCCTCGCCTTGGCCTTCGATTTCCCGCGCCGCGCGCTGCAGGATGGCGGCGATGCGGCGCTGTTCGTCGGCGGGAATGTCGTCCCTGCGGTACAGCGCGGACTTGATGGCGTGGCGCGCCCGGACCAGCTCGGGTATCCAGCCGCCTTCGTCGTCGGCCGGATCTTCGCCGGCCAGCGCACGCCGCACCGAATCCATCTTGCGTGCGATGTGGCGCAGCTTGGCGAACATCATGTCGACGCGTTCGCGATTGGCCGCGAGATGGACCCGGCCCAGTTCGGCCAGCGCATAGCGCTTGCGATTGCCTTCGACTTCGACGGTGACGTAGCCGAGTTCTTCCAGATAGGTCAGCGCCGGATAGACCATGCCCGGGCTGGGGCTGTAGAAGCCGTTCGACTGCGCCTGCAGTGCCTTGATCAGTTCGTAGCCATGGCTGGGCTTGTCGTCGAGCAAGGCAAGCAGCAGCGACTGCAGGTCATCGGAAGTGAACTTGCGGCCGCTGGGAAACCCGTCGCTACCGTCGAAGCCGCCGCCGAAGCCGCCACTGCCCGGCCCGCCGAAGCCGCCTCTTCCTCCACCGCCGCCACCGCGCCGGCTGCCGGCGCATTGCACGAACGGTGGCAGGAAGCCAGCGGGCAGGCGCGAGAAACTGCCGCAGTCGTAGGGCCATCGACGCCCCGGTATTGAGTGATATGACATTGGCGAGGCGTCCTTACTATCGGAAGATATGTCTTAAGATATATATCTTGCGATATACCGTCAAGCACTGACAGCACCGCCGGAGACCGCGCCAGCAGCCCCTGTCGGCCAGCCCCTGCCGAGCCACTGGCGCTGAGCAGGCACAACGGAAGCCTGCGGCGCTGCCCTGCCCGTTCCTGCTAATCTTGCGCCGGCGTCGCAAGCCGCCTCCGGGTCCGCGGGAAGGGTTCAACCCACTTGTCTGTCGCGTCAATCCATTGACCTTTATGCAGCCGGGCTTGCGGACCTTCGGCATCAGTGCATGGAGGTTGTCATGAAAGACCTGCCCGAACGCCCGCACCTGGGCCATCTGAAGAAACAAGCCAAAGAACTGCTGCACGCGTATCGCCAGCGCGATGACGCGGCACTGGCGCGGCTGCGCGCGGCATTGCCTGCCGCTGCGGGACGCGACGACGCTGCCATCGTTGCCCTGCAACTCCGCCTGCACGACGCGCAATCCTGCCTCGCCCGCGAATACGGTTTTCCGTCCTGGGCACTGCTGAAGGACTACGTCGACGCGCAGGCCGCGCCGGCGACCGACGCGGCAGCCCTGCTGAGCCGCTGGCAGCTGTGGACCTTCGGTGCCGGCTATCACGGCGCGAAGCCACTGCTGGCGGCACGCCTGCTGCACGAGCATCCGCAACTCATCGCCGGCAATGCGACGCTGGCCTGCGCCGTCGGAGATGTCGCCACGGTGCGCCGCAAGATCGCCGACGATGCGCAATGGGCGCGCACGCGCGCGCCGGGCGAGACCATGTCGCCGCTGGTCTGTGCGTGCTTCTCCGGGCTGATCCAGTTGCCGCCGTTTGCCCAGGGCATCCGCCAGACCGTCGCGCTGCTGCTGGCAGCCGGCGCCGATCCACGCGACACGACCATCGACACGACGTTTCCCGACAACCTGCTGAGCGCGCTGTATGGCGCGGCAGGACGCAACCACGATGCAGCGCTGACCCGCCTGCTGCTCGCCGCCGGTGCCGAGCCTAACGACAACGAATCGCTGTACCACGCCGTCGAAGCCGACGACGCCAGCTGCGCGCGCCTGCTGCTCGAAGCCGGCGCGCGGGTCAGCGGCTGCAACGCGCTGTATCGCGCGCTGGATTTCGAGCGCCCGGCGACCCTGCGCCTGCTGCTGGCCCATGGCGGCGACGCGAACGAACGCGCGCCGCTGGGCAGCCCGCTGCTGCATGCTATCCGCCGCCGCCGTTCGGCCGAAGTCGTGCGGATATTGCTCGATGCCGGCGCCGATGCATCGGCACGCACGGCGCACGGCGTCAGTGCGTACCGGCTCGCGCGGCGCATGGGGCTGAGCGACGTCGCCGAGCTGTTGCACGGGGCACGTGTTGCCGGCGACGACGACGACACCGAAGCCTTCATCGCCGCCTGCGCGAGCGCCGACCAGGCCGCCGTGCAGGCGATGCTGGCGCAGCGCCCGCGCCTGATCGACGCGCTGAGTTTCGAACAGCTGCATCTGCTGCCCGACCTCGTGGCGGAAGGCGCCGACGCGGCGGCGCGCCTGATGGTCGAATCCGGCTGGCCAGTCGCGGTGCGCGGCGGCGACTGGCAGGCCAGTGCGCTGAATCTCGCCGTGTTCCGCGGCAACAGCGTGCTCGCTGCGTTCCTGCTCGCCCATGGTGCGCGCCATGACGAGCGCCACGGCTACAACGACAACGTCTACGGCACGCTGAGCTTCGCCTCGGTCGCGCAACCGATAGCCGGCGGCGACTGGCTGGGCTGTGCCCAGGCATTGATCGACAGCGGCGCGCCGCTGCCCGATGCGCACTACGATTTTTCGGACGATGTCGCCGAGTATTTCGCGGAACTTCGCGCCTGAGCCAGGCATTCACGGCGGCGAGTGCAGTCACTCGCCGCCTCTTTCTTCGCAGCGAGGCGTAGCATGAGCAATCACAACAAGAACGGCGCCGTCGTGTTCGTCAAATACCTCGAACGCTGTGTCGCGTTCTATCGCCACACGATGGCACTCGCCGTCACGCATGAAGAAGCCGGCCTCGTCGTGCTCGAAAGCGACACCATGCAGCTCGTCATGCACGCCATACCGCCGTCTATCGCCGGCACGTTCGAGATCACCGATCCGCCGCAGCCGCGCGAAGACGCGAGCGTGAAGCTGTTCTTCTACGTCGACGACTTCGCCGCCGCCCGCAGCACCGCGGCCGAATACGGCGGCCGCGTGCAGGCGGCGGACAAGGAATGGGCCTGGCGTGGCTTTCGCGCCTGCGACGGTGTCGATCCCGAAGGCAACGTGGTGCAGATCCGCAGGATCGAATACTGATTTCAGCAACCGACCGGACGACTGCCATGACCAGCGCGATACGCCGCCTGATGCTTCCGGTGCCAGCCTTGCTGATCGGCCTGCTGGCCCTGAGCTATTCCGCCCTGCTCTATCAGGAAAGCCGCAGCGTCGAGCAACACGGCGTGCTGGCTCCGGTACAGGCCATCCAGAACACCAAGAAGATCAAGCGCAGCGGCGACCGCATCACCTTCCGCGCCGACATCACCTTCATCGGCCAGGACGGCCGCAGCCTTACCGCCAAAGCAGCGATCTCCGACAACGCGCTCGACGGATTTGGTGCAGGACACCGTATCCAGGTGCGCTACCTGGCGGACCGGCCGGACGTCATCCGCATCGTCGGCGACGAAGACGAAGGCAGCAGCTGGCTGCTGGTCATCGTCGGCTGTGCGGCGCTGGTCTACGGCAGCCACGGCATCTTGCGGGCACTGCAGCGCAGGAAGTAGCGTGCCCGCAGCCGCGCCGGACGCCGCATCCGCTACTGTTCGCCGCTCCGGCACCGCCGTGTAATTTATATACCGCGCCGCGCGCATCCGCCGCCCCCGCCGCTGGATGTACGCCGCACATCGACTGCCCGGGCCTACCTCGAACCGCAGGCAGGCAGCCGGACTGCGGCCTATCCCTTCATCACATGCACCTCGGTACTGTTCGAGGTTCCGCCGGCCTTGCGGATGGCAAACACATCGCGGTCCCCGCTCACGCGCAGCGACCAGGTGTCGTCGATCTCGTGCAGCGCGGTCTTGGTCTGGATGGCGAACTGCCGGTAGTTCGCCTGTGCAGCGAGGATGTGCAGCTCGCAGGTGCCGGAGCCCGCACCATTTTTCATAAAGGCAAAAATATCGCCATTGCGGGCGATATCGAACGTCCACCTGTCGTCTGTCATATGCAGCGCCGTCCCGGCCTGTATCGCGAATACCTGGTAGTTGGCCGAGGCCGCCAGAATATGTACTTCGGTCATGCCGGTACCCGTGGCGCTTTTCTTGATCGCCACCACGTCGCGATTGTGCGCGATGGCAAAGGCCCAGCTGCCGTCGGTAGGCGCCAGCGCCGTGCGGCTCTGCAGCGCGAAGGTCTTGTAGCCGTGGGCAGCCGACAGCACGTGTACCTCGGTGGTGCCACTGCCGGTGTTGTTCTTGTGGATAGCGAATACATCGCGGTTCGGCGCGATGCCGAATTCCCAGTTGCGGTCTACCGGGCCCAGCGCAGTCGCCGTCTGCACCGAAAACTGCCGGTAGCCACTGTCCGCGCTCAGGATATGGATCTCGGTGCCGCCGCTGCCGGTATTGCCGGTCTTGATCGCCACCAGATCGCGGTTGGACGCCAGCACAAAGCGGTAGTTGCCGTCCCCTGCCACCAGCGCAGTGCCGGTCTGCAGCGAGAACACACCATAGGCTGCCGGCGGTGGCGGGGAATCGATCTGCAAGCGGCCTGCGACCAGTTCGACCTGGTCCTTGCCTGGCACGCGCCGGAAAGTCGGGCCGCCGGTGATGCGCAACGGCGTCAGCTCGCGGCGGAACGGCCAGGGCGGGCCGGCATAGCAGCCTCCCGATGTGAGCGAGATATTGCCGATGCTGAACACGTTTTCCAGCGCCGCCTGCGCAGCGGGAGTCAATTCGCGCCGACGGTCTATCACGTGGCCATCGACCACCATCACTGCCGTCCGGGAAAACCCTGCGCCTGCCAGCGTCGCGGCGGCCGTCACGGCCGGCAGTACGCTGCCCGAGGCCAGGTCGACGAGTCCTGCCGAGACCACATCGGCGGCGAGCATCGCCGCGGCTGCGGGGCCGCTGGCAAAGCCGGCCGCGCCAGCGGTCGATAGCGCAAGGATCGCCGCGCCCACCACGAACAGCACGGGCTTCACGGCGTCCCAGTTCGTGATCCGGTCCTTTTCGTCGAGAAAGATCGCCGCCTTGAGCGTGAACCAGACCGCGCCGGTGTCGCGGACAAACGACTGCCCGGGCTGGATCACATCGAAATACAGCGGCCCCACCTGGCTCAAACTGATCTGCAGCGGCCAGATGGTTTCATTCTTGATGGCAAAGCCTGGCGTAAGCATCGAGTTCCCCTGATTGCCTTGCATGGTCGGAAAGCAGCACGCATGCAGCGATACGTCGCGCGGCTGCGGCGGGCTCGCAAAATCCGCCGCCGCAAACTGGACCGCATGGCCATGGGCCGCCTTCTCGGTAACAGCGAAGCGACAAGCATGGGGACCATCTATCGCCATGCAGGCTCGCGTGCGCGAAGACGTGCACGAAACCACTGCGGCCACCGCGCTGCGACCGGGCCATTCGCTGCGCCCGCTGCGGACCAAAAAACCGACACGAAACGAGGCACGACAGCGCGCAGGGTGCGATGCGCGACGCGTATAGCGCCCGGCGGTCTGTGCACGGCGGAAGACATCAGCGGCCCCGGCGGGTGAAGGCCGGTCTGCACGGGCTTGAGGGGGTCAGCCGCCGCATGGCACGATCCTGCCGATGAGCCGCACACCTGACGAAGCGCAGCATCTGCACGACCTCGCCAAGCTGCGCCGCGTGCGCGACCGGATCGACCGCGACTACGCCCAGCCGCTGGATGTCGAGGCACTGGCCCGCGGCGTGAACCTGTCGGCAGGACACCTCAGCCGCCAGTTCCGTCTCGCCTTCGGCGAGTCGCCCTACTCCTATCTGATGACGCGGCGCATCGAGCGCGCGATGGCGCTGCTGCGCCGTGGCGACCTGAGTGTCACCGAGGTCTGCTTCGAGGTCGGCTGTTCGTCGCTGGGCACCTTCAGCACGCGCTTTGCCGAGCTGGTCGGCGTACCGCCCAGCGTGTATCGGCAGCAGTCGGCGGGCGCAACGGCGGAGATGCCGGCCTGCATGGCGAAACAGGTGACCCGGCCGATCAGGAATCGAGAAGCGCCGCCCGCGAACCGCCGCTAGCATGGCCGTGCCCTAACCCAACGAGCAGGAACGCCATGAACATCACCATTCACGCCAGCTTTCTCCCGCAGAACGACCCCGACGCTGCGCTGGCCTTCTATCGCGACACCCTCGGTTTCGAGGTGCGCAACGACGTCGGCTACAAAGGCCTGCGCTGGATCACCGTCGGTCCTGCCGGCCAGCCCGGCACGTCCATCGTGCTGTATCCGCCGGGCTCGACGCCGGGCACCACCGAAGACGAGCGCCGCGCCATCGCCGAGATGATGGCCAAGGGCACTTACGCCTCCATCCTGCTGGCCACGCCCGACCTCGACGGCGTCTTCGCACGGCTGCAGGCCAGCGATGCGGAAATCATGCAGGAGCCCACCGACCAGCCCTACGGCGTGCGCGACTGCGCCGTGCGCGATCCCGCCGGCAACATGATCCGCGTGCAGCAGTCGCGCTGAACCCTCCGCCAATCACCACTGCCGCCGCCCCACGCAGAACAGGCTTTACGCGCGCAGGGCCGCGGTTGTGGGATTGCTGCTTTCGACAGGAGCCTGCCATGAACGTGAACAGCTGGATCCGCCACTTCCACCGCTGGGTGGCGATTGCCTTTGCGGTCAGCGTCATTGCCACCTTCGCCGCCCTGGCGCAGGAGAAGCCTGTGGTCTGGGTGTCGTACGTACCGCTGCTGCCGCTGGCCTTGCTCGCCATTACCGGCTTGTATCTGTTCGCGCTGCCGTATATCGCCAGATGGCGCAGCGGAGGGCCCGCCGCCGACGGCCACTAATCCTGCCCGACGCAGACCGGAGCGAAACCGGCATCGCTGCAATCCGCCGCGCCGGCAGCACTACCCCACCGCTGGAGACACGATGAGCAAGACCACCCGCAAGGATGCTGCGCCGCCCGCGCTACCTGTCGCCGATCGCCGCGATCTGATCCGCGTGCGCGGCGCGCGCGTGAACAACCTCAAGGATGTGAACATCGAGCTGCCCAAGCGCCGGCTGACGGTATTCACCGGCGTCTCCGGCTCGGGCAAGAGCTCGCTGGTATTCGGCACCATCGCGGCAGAATCGCAGCGCCTGATCAACGAAACCTACAGCGCCTTCGTACAGGGCTTCATGCCGGCGCTGGCACGGCCCGAGGTCGATCTGCTGGAAGGCCTGACCACGGCGATCATCGTCGACCAGGAGCGCATGGGCGCCAACGCCCGCTCCACCGTAGGCACCGCCACCGATACCAACGCGATGCTGCGCATCCTGTTCAGCCGGCTCGGCAAGCCGCATATCGGCCCGCCCAACGCGTTCGCCTTCAACGTGCCGTCGGTACGCGCCAGCGGCGCGATCACGGTCGAGCGCGGCGGCAGCAAGACCGTGAAGCAGAGCTTCAGCCGTACCGGCGGCATGTGTCCGCGCTGCGAAGGCATGGGCAAGATCAGTGACATCGACCTCAGCCAGCTTTACGACGACAGCAAGTCGCTCAACCAGGGCGCGCTGACCATCCCCGGCTACAGCATGGAAGGCTGGTACGGCCGCATCTTCAACGGCTGCGGCTTCTTCGATGCAGACAAGCCGATCCGCAAGTTCACAAAGAAAGAACTGAACGATCTGCTTTATAAAGAAGCGACGAAAATCAAGGTCGACGGCATCAATCTGACCTACCAGGGCGTGATACCGCAGATCCAGAAATCGTTCCTGTCCAAGGATGTCGACGCGCTGCAGCCGCATATCCGCGCCTTCGTCGATCGCGTGGTGACCTTCGCCACCTGCCCTGACTGCGGCGGCACCCGGCTGGCCGAGGCGGCGCGCTCCTGCAAGATCGGCAAGCTCAGCATCGCCGACGCCTGCGCCCTGCAGATCAGCGACCTGGCGGCCTGGGTGCGCGGCCTGCACGAGCCGTCGGTGGCGCCGCTGCTACAGGCGCTGCAGGACACCCTGGCCTCATTCGTGGAGATCGGCCTGGGCTATCTGTCGCTGGACCGGCCGTCGGGTACGCTGTCCGGCGGCGAGGCACAGCGCGTCAAGATGATCCGCCACCTCGGTTCCTCGCTGACCGATGTGACCTATGTCTTCGACGAGCCGACCATAGGCCTGCATCCCCACGACATCCAACGCATGAACGAGCTGCTGCTGCGCCTGCGCGACAAGGGCAATACCGTGCTTGTCGTCGAGCACAAACCGGAAGCGATCGCGATTGCCGACCACGTCGTCGACCTGGGCCCCGGCGCCGGCTCGGCCGGCGGTACGGTCTGTTACGAAGGCAGCGTCGATGGCCTGCGCGCCAGCGGCACGCTCACCGGCCGCCATCTCGACGACCGCGCAGCGCTCAAGCCCAGGCCGCGCAAAGCCAGCGGCAAACTGCAGATCCGCGGGGCGACAGCCAACAATCTGCAAAAGGTCGATGTGGACATTCCGCTGGGCGTGCTGTGCGTGGTCACCGGCGTGGCGGGTTCGGGCAAAAGCTCGCTGGTACACGCATCGATTCCCCCAGGCGCGGGCGTGGTTTCCATCGACCAGGGTGCCATCGGCGGCTCGCGGCGCAGCAATCCGGCCACGTATACCGGCCTGCTCGATCCAATCCGCACGGCCTTCGCCAAGGCCAACGGCGTCAAGCCGGCACTGTTCAGCGCCAACTCCGAAGGCGCCTGCTCCACCTGCAACGGCGCCGGCGTGATCTATACCGACCTGGCCATGATGGCCGGCGTCGCCACCACCTGCGAAGACTGCGATGGCAAGCGCTTCCAGGCCGCGGTGCTGGAATACCGCCTCGGCGGCCGCGACATCAGCGAAGTGCTGGCCATGTCGGTGACCGAGGCGACGGCGTTCTTCGCGGCGGGCGCGGCCAAAACACCGGCAGCCCACGCCATCCTGTCGCGCCTGGCCGACGTCGGGCTGGGCTATATCGCCCTGGGCCAGCCACTGCCCTCGCTGTCCGGCGGTGAGCGGCAGCGGCTCAAGCTGGCCACGCACATGGTTGAGAAAGGCGGCATCTACGTACTCGACGAACCGACCACCGGCCTGCACCTGGCCGATGTCGCGCAGCTGCTCGGCCTGCTCGACCGGCTGGTCGATGCCGGCAAGTCAGTCATCGTCATCGAGCACCACCAGGCCGTCATGGCCCATGCCGACTGGATCATCGACCTGGGCCCCGGCGCCGGCCACGACGGCGGCCGCGTTGTTTTCGAAGGCACGCCGGCAGCCCTGGTCAAGGCTCGCACCACGCTGACCGGCAAGCATCTGGCGGCTTACGTCGGCGCCTGAGTATCGACAACGCGTTCAGCCGCGGCGCGAAACTTTTACACACACGGCATGCGCAGGCATCGCACGACGGCGGCAGCCAGGCATCGCATGCCCTGTCTGCCGCCCGTGCAGCCCGCCGAACCGCAAGCGACTGCCGCATGCGCCGGCGCACACGGCGTTCCTGCCTGGCGATGTCCGTCCGTACGCCCTGCCCCACAGCATCCATACGCCAGGCCAGCGGCCGTTGCCCGGCGGCATATGCCACAGCGGCATTTGCCAGCGAAATGCAAAAAGCGCACTCCTAGCCACGCTACTGACAACGATGTCATTCATGACGTCATGGAAGACAGCCGCATACGGTCGAGGATGTCGCAACAGCGCCGCCGCGGCGATCACGGCCCCCCTGTGCCGCAGTCGCTGCCTCAGCGCCGGATCGAAACGATCCCGGCCGCCCTATCTGCAATTCGGGAGGAGGATCCGCGTGAAAATTCTACGATCGACCGTGTTGCGTTCGACTATCGGCATCGCGCTGCTCGCAAGCGCCGCCTCGGCCGGCGCCACCCAGCTCGCGCCGTATTTCTATACCTGGGGCTACGGCAATACGACGTATGCCGTCAGCAGCCTGATGGATGCACGCAACAAGATGGGACTCAACGGCGCAACGTTGGCCTTCGTTGTCAGCGCCGGCGGCTGCACGGTCGACAATTCCATTTCCAACATGCAGAGCGACATCGTCGCGTTCCAGAATGCCGGCGGCCGCGTGATCATCTCCTTCGGCGGCGCCAACGGCACCTACCTCGAATCGACCTGTACAGCGACGCAGCTGACCAACCTCATCGACGGCATGCTGCAGACCACCGGCGTACGCGCTATCGACTTCGACGTCGAAGGCGGACAGCTCGGCAACAGCGCGCTGAACACCACGCGCAATGCCGCGATCAAGGCGCTGCGGCTCAAATATCCCAACCTATACGTTTCCCTGACGCTGCCGTCGGTGCCGGTACATCCCAGCTGGGGCGGCGGCGGCCTCGACCACTTTGGCGTGGCTGCAGTGCAAAGCGCGGCCACGGCCGGAGCGACGCTCGACATCGTCAACCTCATGACGATGGATTTCGGCGGCTCGTACCACGACGGCTCGACCATGGGACAGCTGACCCAGTCGGCGGCAACGGCAGCCGTCGCACAGCTGGCGCCGATCTATCCGGGCAAGACCAACGCGCAGCTGTGGGCGATGCTCGGCATCACGCCGATGATCGGCAACAACGACGTCGCCGGCGAAACCTTCACCACGGCCGATGCCACGGCAGTCACGCAGTTTGCCCAGCAGAAAGGCGTCGGCCACCTGTCGTACTGGGCCTTGCAGCGCGACCGTCCCGGCAGCGGCCCGCTCGGCGAGTACTCGCAGGTGCCGCAGTCGATCTACCAGTTCTACAACACGTTCAAGCTCGCCACCGGAACGGTCACGCCGCTGCCGGCCAGCATCACGCTCACGGCGGTCTATTCCGGCGACACCAGCAAGATCACGACGCAGCCGAACATCACGGTGCAGGCAAGCTGCAGCACCTCGGGCAGCAAGTCGGCGACGTTCAAGCCGCCGGCCAGCGGATCGATCACGGGCCTGGTCGGTGGAGAATCCTGCACGCTGAACGAAACGGCGCTGGCCGGTGCGGTACTCGCGGCGGGCTATTCCCTGTCGGCACCCAGCGCGGCGACGTTCACGCCGGCCAGCCCGGTATACCTGTTCAACGGAGCCAACGCGATCAATGTCGGCAACAAGGTGCTCGGCGGCAGCACCACTACCTGCCAGCCGGCCTGGAGCGCGACCACCGTCTATACCGGAGGCAACAAGGCCAGCCGCAACAACGTCAACTACACCGCCAACTGGTGGACGCAGGAACAGGATCCGGCCACCCACAACGGCGCCAGCGGATCCGGCCAGCCGTGGACCAGCAACGGGCCGTGCCAGTGAGCCGCGCAGACGGCTGAGCCAGCGTCGCTGCCACGTCGCTGCCCGTTGGAAACAGCCACCCGCCTGCGGGTGGCTGTTTCACCGTTCCACTGTTTCAGTGGCTTTCGAAGCTGTCGGCAAACAGCGATTCCACCACATCGTAGACATAGGTTCCGTCGGGCGAGGCAACGAGCAGAAGGCCGTCCGCCAGCGCCATGGGGTCGCCGTGCCCGATCAGCACAGCAGGCTGTATGCCGGCGAGGTCCAGAATCGCCGTGCGTATCCTGCCTGCCGTCGCGGCGATGACGTGGGCCTGAGGCCAAACTGCCACATGTTGCAATAAAATACTTATCCACTCTTTTCCCGGTCGCACGATTGCGGCCGGGTGCGGTGCAACCGCCGCAACCCGGCACGCCCGGCATGCGCCGCGATGCTCAGCCCGCGCCGGAAACCTTGGCCGAATCCGGAGCCTCGAGGCCGTCCAGCCCTTCCAGCAGACGCGGCTTGGCGCGGCCCATGACCTGCTCGACCACGTGATAAGCGGACAGCACAGCCCCTTCCATCCAGCCAGGCAGATACGACACCTGGTCACCGGCGACGATGAAGCGCTGTTCCGGCAGCAGCAGGCGCCGATAGGCTTCGGCGTGCTTGGGATTGGCGCGGTCCCATTCGGCCCAGCCGCCACCGATGAACGGCACTTCCTGCCAGGCAATCGACAGCCCCTTGCCCGCCGGCACGAACTGGCGGAACTCCGCATGCAGGCGCTCGCCGCCTTTCAGGCCCAGTTCGAGACGCTCGGCCAGGCCGAGCTTGCCGAAATCGGTCGCCACCGGCTTGCCCGGCGAATCGTAGTTGTAGGCACCGGTCAGCACCGCCGGACCCGGCGCAAAATAATCGGCCGACGGATACCACATCTGCGTGATCGGATGATCGATCCAGCTGATGCCGCCGAAGATCTGCGGGCCGTTCGTCGCATTCGGGCCGCGCAGTTTTTCCCAGAAGCGCTGCGTCGCCTGCCAGCCGATCTTGCAGGTCTTGGCGAATTCGACCAGACCGACGGCCTCGCGGTACGGCGCGCTGAAGGTTGCGCTGTCGAGCAGGTTCTTCAGCACCGGCAAGGGCACGGTCGATATGCAGTAGTCGGCCGTCACGCGCGTGCCATCCTGGAACAGCACGGCGACCGAGTCCTTGCCATTGACGATCTTGAGCGCCGGCGTGCTGGTCTTCACGCTGCCGCCGATGCCCGCCTGCAGCGCATCGACGATCTTCCGCATGCCGCCGACCGGATGGAACAGCGTGGTCTGCCAGAGATAGTCCTCGGCCTGGTAAAAGCGATGCTTCCAGAATTCCGATTTCAGCAGCTCGGCCAGGGCCAGCGGCGCCACCGGCTTGCCAGGACTGACCACGCCCGGGTCTTCCGCATAGCCGCTGCGCGTGGAACCTTTGTAGGTGTAAGGCGGCGAGCTTTTCTCGCTGACTTCGCCGAAGGTAGAGAGCAGGCTGAGCATCGCCTTGCGGTCGGCTTCGCTCAGCGCGTCGTCCAGGCACTGCTTGTTGATCGCCTTGGCCAGCAGTTCGGCGATATAGCCGCGCGTATCGTTGGCGAGCTGGCGATTGACGACAGGCTGGCGGCCGAAGGCCGCATCGGTCTGGAAGCGATTCGCGCGCGTTTCCATGATGTAGGGCTGCAGCGCGACCTTGAGTTCCTGGCACAGCTCCAGCAGCGCCACATGGTGATACGGAATGCGGCCGCAGCCGGCCTCGAAATACTGCGATGCCGCGCTGCCCTCGAAGGCGCAGGTCTGGTCTGCCTTGCCGTGCTGACGGATCACGTCGCGGTGGTCGGTCTTGGCGGTGCTGACGGTGAAATTGCGTCCGCCGATGCGGTCGCTGGCCTCGTACACAGCGACCTGGTAGCCCGCCTGCTTCAACCGCAACGCAGCGGTGAGGCCGGCGACACCGGCACCGAGCACGATGACCGTGCGTCCCTTGCCCGGGCTGCCCGAGGTGTCGGGCGGCCCTGCATACACCGCAGGCACGGCCAGCATGCCCAGCACGACCATCGTCTCATAGACCGCCGCGGCACCGCCCGCGGCCCCAACCATCTGCAGAAACTGCCGGCGCGTCACCGGCTTGCCGTCGTCGCTCATGACTGTCCTCTCCCGATGGGCGTGGCGAATTTGCAGCAGAAAACGCGTGAGCCTGTGGCAAAGCGCAATAGCCGGTGCGCGGCTGTCCGCCACGCCAGAAACCCGGTCTTGCACAGAGCCGCCCCGCCGCGACAGTACGACCGGCCGGCGCTGCAACACAAGTGAAAAGTCACTCTTTTGGTAAAAACAGAAAATGCAATCCCGCCCGGCCGTATCGCGCTGGCGGCAGCCCGTGGCAGCCTGCCGGCCTGTAACGGATAAACCGGCAGAGAGGGATCGCGAAGTGATCGTGCGGGACTCCGCGCACTGCGAGGCCACTGCGTCATGCCATGGGCAAATCGTGCGTCGCCGGCCAGGCAGGAAAAAGCCGCCCAGACCCTGGGCGGCCGATTTCCACTGCTTGAAAAGACAGGCTGCTGGCACACACCGCCAGCCAGACTGCAGTACCGATCAAGCCTGGCCTTGTTCGCTGTCGATGGCCAAGGTACAGCGCCAATGGAAAGTCAGCGCCTTGACGTTGTCCGTCGATGCACTGCCCTGCAAGGCCTCGCCCGACAGACCCTTCCCGCCAGGCAGCCAGGTTGCTGCAACGCCTGTACGCAGGCTGGCCAGACTGCCCGCCGAAGCGGCTGGCCGTCGCCGCCGGGTCGAATCATTGCGCACTGAGCGCAGCTGCAGCATCGCCGCTGCCGCCGGCCAGCAGCAGCGAACCGTTGGGCAGCAGCAAGGCCGAATGGCCGGCGCGCGGGACGGCCAGGTTGCCCAGGCACCGCTGCAGCGGCGTTGCCCACGGCTTGCACCGAGGAACAACGCCGCGCCGGTATCAGTGCGTATGCGCCGCCGGTGCTGCCTCGGCAGTCGCGGCCGGCTTGACGGCCTCGGTCACCTTGGGCGGATCGACGAACGGCGTGATGCCGAACTTCGGATAGACCTCGCTGGGGTAATAGAACACGCCGTCCTTGACCACCATGGCGATGCGCTTGAGGGCCTTCAGATCCTGCGTCGGGTCGCCGGGCACCAGGAAGAAGCTGGCCAGCTTGCCTTTGGCGATGGAACCCAGGCGCTGGTCTTCGCCCAGGTAGCGCGCGCTGTCCAGCGTCGCGCGCTTGAGGATTTCCGGCGCCGTCATGCCCGCCTTCTGGTACAGCTCCAGCTCGCGGTGATAGGTGAACGAGCCGCCAGTGTCGGTGCCGAAGACGATGAATACGCCGCGCTCGTGCAGCATCCTGACCACGCCGATCAGCTTGTCGAATGCGGCGCGATAGGCCTGGTCGTCGCCCTTGCCGGAGGTGTCGACCCAGGCCTTCATCGCATCGCGGCGCGTGCCGACCGGCAGGTGGTCGATATAGTCCACGGCTCCCGGCGGTATCTGCCCGTCGCGATTGTGCGTCAGCGCTTCGTGGATGCCCAGGGTGGGATCGATGGCCTTGCCGCCCTTGGCCATCAGGTCGATCGTGTGCTGTACCTTCGCGCTGTTCAGATCCAGCGCCGGCAGCCGCTTCAGTGCGGTCAGGCGGAACAGCGTGCGCGTGTCTTCTTCCGGCTTGATCACCCAGCCCAGCACGAACTGGTTGATGTGGGTCAGCTCGTCGTAGCCGGCCTCGATCATCTGGTCGGCCGTGGCGAATGCAGGCACGTGGCCGGCAACGCGCAGGCCCAGGCGATGCGCTTCAGCGACGACCGCCGGCACCCAGGCGGGATTCATGCTGTTGTAGACCTTGACCTGCCAGAAGCCGCGCGCGGCATACCAGCGCACCGCGTCGACGGCCTTTTCCTCGCTGTCAACGACGAAGCCGTTGTTCGCGCTGAACGGGCTGCGACCCTCGATGAAACCCGAACGCACCACATGCGGCCCGGCGATCTCGCCCGCGTCGATGCGCCGCACCAGCGCATCCAGCACGGCGTTGTCGTTGCCCATGTCGCGCATGGTGGTGACACCGGCGAGCAGGTTCAGCAAGGCGCCTTCCTGGCCGACGTGCGCGTGCATTTCATACATGCCGGCGACCAGCGTGCCGCCGCCGCCGTCGATGCTGGTTTCGCCCGGTGTCGCCGGGCTGTCGGCAGGTTCGATGGCGGCAATCTCGCGGCCGTTCACCAGTACCGCAACCGGCCCGGTCAAGGCACTGGTGGCCGGATCGAATACACGCACATTGCGGATGCGCACCGGGCCGCCGTACTGATGTGCCACTTCGCGCTGGATGCCGACGTAGCGCTCGGTCACCCAGTCGGCAGCGAGCTTGCGCAGGCGCACTTCCTCGCCTTCGTAGCCTTTGCGCACGACGATGGCATTCGGCGACACGGTGGCGAACAGCGTGCCGTCCGCATCCAGCAGCATCGTATCGGGCGTGGTGTCGATGCCGGACAGTTCGTAGCGCGTCACCTCGCGCGGACCGCCCTCGCCCTGCACCGTCAACGTCGCGCCTTTCTCCAGGCGCAGCACGCCGCCGGGCAGCGCCGGCATGCTCAGCCCGGGGCGCTTGAGCAGTGCGCGTGCATAGATCTGGCTCGACCACGGGCTGCCGCTCTGTGCCACATACACGGCGGGTTGCTGCGGCGTGGCCTTGCCCGGTCCGGTCGAGTCTGTCCAGCTGGCGCGCGATCCGCTTTGCGCAAAGCGTTCGTCGACCTTGCTGCCGAACGTGGTCGTACCGGAGATCTTCCAGTCGACCGGCAGGCCGTCGGCATCGAAGGTGATGGTCTCGACCATGGTCGGGCCACGGCCGTTGTTCTTGACGTCGTAATCGACCTTGGCCTTGCGGCCGTCGATATCGACGTTGACGTGGCCGACGTTGCGGCCGCCGAAAATGGCGGTGTACTGCACGCGGTCGGCGCCAAACGCGGACAGCGGAATGCAAACGGAAACAGCAAGCGCAAGCGCGGTCAACCGGATCATCGGAACTCCTGGGAGGGAAGCGAAGGGAATACCGGCGAAGACTGGCCTGCACGGCGACAACCCGCAAGCCGCACTGCAGCGTAATCACCGTGCCGCGTTCCTGATCGAGCGACTGCGTGCGCCGCGGCCTGCGCAGCTCTGCATGCAGCAGGCAAAAGGCGGCGGCGTGCGGACCGCCGCTTGCCATCCGTGGTGCCGGCACGGCGCACGCACGCCGCTTCGCGTCGAAAAAATTTTCCGCGGCATGTCCCACATCCGCGCAAGACGACGTCCTCGGATCCAACGCAACTCACCGATGGCGATTCGCATGCTGCGCAACGCAGTCTTTTTCCGATTTTGTCCGCTGACGCGGATTCGCGGCCCGCCCGGCGCTGCGCATTTTCGCACCATAGGCACCGCGCCAACCGCCGCGCACAGCCGACCGGCCTCACCGCGGCGAAAGCGATTTTGCGATTCATTTTCTCTTTAGCGACTAGTTACAAAAGGAACTTGCATGTACCCGAAAACCATAGCTGGGCGAGGACAGCGTCCTGCCGTTCGCACCGCACGATGGGCCCTCGTCTGCGCACTGTTTGCCGCGCTGCCCCATCCGGCCAGCGCGATCGACCCGGACCCGACACCGGAACCCAACGACTGTATCGACGACGTGACGGCCACGCTGACCGCGACGCCGGCAGAAGTGCAGCTGGGCAATTCGTCCACGGTTTCCTGGCAGGTGAACTACCCTTCCTACTGCCCGGTTACCGTACGCTTCGGCACCAGCCTGATCGACGAACACATCGTGCCCACCGTCGGCTCGCGCGTCGTCACGCCGACGCATATTCCGGGCAAGAGCTGGTATCTGCGCGCATCGCGCAGCGGCGCCGAAAGAACGCTGGGCTGGATCACGGTGCGCGCCACCGGACTGCCGCTGCCGAACGGTCCGCTGGTGCGCATCGAGGGCAGTTCGGCGCTTTGGCGCGACCTGCTCAAGCGTGCCCTCGAAGCCGGAGGCAAGAATGTCGTCCTCGCGCCCCAGGTGGACATGGATATGACCGGCGTCACGGTGAATATCGCGCCGAACACCACGCTCACCAGTAATCCCGACCCGGACCAGCCAAACAGCGTGCGCAATGCCGGCAACCTCGGCCCACGGCTGCGCACCAGCGATCGACCGCGACCGCTGCTGCTGGTGCGCTGCTACGAAGGCCAGAGCGCCGAAGCCAACGTGCGCCTTGAGGGCTTCCGCCTGCAAGGCCCGCACTGGAATTCGGAATCGGGCGACGACAATCTCGAGCGCGGCATCGTGGTCGAATCGTGCCGCAATGTGGAAATACACAATATGGAAATTTCCGGCTGGAGCGGGCAAGGCGTCTATGTTGCCGACGGCCTGGACAACATCACCAGTCCCGACCAGGTCAAGGTGCACGACAACTTCTTCCACCATAACCAGCACGTCGGCGGCAACGGCTACGGCGTGGAGTCGACTGGCGGTGCGCAGGTGCTGATCGAGCGCAACCTGTTCGACTACAACCGCCACGCCATCGCCGCCGGCGGTGGCTACGAACCCGGAAGCTGGTATACCGCGCGGCATAACCTGGTGCTCAAGGGCGGCGGCTTTCACGATTCCTATCCGGTCTACGGCACCTGGTGGACGCACCAGTTCGACGTGCACGGCACGACTTCCTGCGGCCCGCTGTTTTTCGATGCGCCGAAAAGCTGCGGCGAAGCGGGCATCTACTACGAGTACAGCGACAACGCCTTCCAGTACACCCGCGGCAATGCGATCAAGATCCGCGGCAACCCGCTGGTCAGTCCACGCGCCATAGGCAACGTATTCGCCCATGACGACGAGGACGATGCCATTGCACAGAACGGCTGGAACTACCAGAGCGCCGTCACCACGCCGCTGATCCGGCAGGACAACCGCTTCGGCGTGGATACCTTCGCCCGCTACGGCGTCTGCGATTTCGACGGCGACGGGGCCGATGATCTGTTTCTGGCCACGGGTGCGAACTGGTGGTGGTCCAGCGGCGGGAAAATGCAGTGGACCTATCTGAAAGCGGCGCGCGAACGCCTCGACCAGGTCGGCCTGGGCGACTTCGACGGCGACGGCAAATGCGACGTTGTGAAGGGAAGTCCGCTGCAGATCGCCCGCGGCGGTCGTGGCGAATGGGAAGTCATTGCAGAAGCCGCCGGTGCCGATTTCGCCAGCCTGCGCT
The DNA here is from genome assembly GCF_004363655.1 of Tahibacter aquaticus. Classification (GTDB taxonomy): domain Bacteria; phylum Pseudomonadota; class Gammaproteobacteria; order Xanthomonadales; family Rhodanobacteraceae; genus Tahibacter; species Tahibacter aquaticus. Next base: position 85,029 of record NZ_SNZH01000009.1, on the reverse strand, counting down.
TCGGCGATTTCAACGGTGACGGTCGTACCGATTTCTTCCGCCGCGACAGCGCGGGCAGCTGGTTCATCCTGTCTCCCGGCGTGTTTCCGTGGACCGAGATCAACAACTCCGTCGTTCCGCTCAGCGGCCTGCGCTTCGGCCATTTCAACCAGGACCGCATTACCGACGTAATTGCTGTCAGCGGCGGCAAATGGTCGGTCTCCTACGGCGGCCGCACGGGCTGGCAGCCACTTAACCGGATTCGCGGCGAAGCGTTCGACGGGATACTGATCGGCGATATCAACGGCAACGGTCGGGACGACATGGTTCGCTATCGCTGGCTGCGCAATCAGTCGCCGATTCCGGGCGGCGTGCCGGGCGGCGACATGGGCATCTGGGAAGTGACCTACGACGGCATTGGCACCAACTGGATCCGGCTGAATACCTATACCGCCCCTACCAATGCCTTCGCACCGACCAGCGTGCCCGCTTTCCTCGGCCGTTTCGGCGGGATGCAGCAGCCGGCCAAGCTGCTGACGATTGCGGACCCGGATCGTTTCGGGCGAGTGTTCGATCCGTTCAGCGGCCAGTTCCAGCTGCATAGTCTGTATGCCTACTAGCGCCCGTTGTTGTTGAAGCAAAAACGACTGGCGCAAAGATGCGCCAGTCGTTTTTGCGAGCCGCTGCAGAACAACGGCACGCACGTGCTGCCGTCTGGTGCGGCGGCAAGACCCGTAGCAGCCCTGGCACTGCATTCATCGGCAGCGCTGCATTACCGCAGTGGCCAGCGCGGATTCCTCGCTGCGCAGATAGGCGTAGACGAAGGGCTTTCGCGTCAATGCCTGGCGCCCGGCGGCAAGACGGTCGCCCGCGCTGTCGCAGTGTTTTTCTTCCAGCGCCAGCAGACCGAGGACGAAGTGCGCTTCCGCCTGGCTGTGGTCGTCCTTGCCGATTTCGCCGAGACGTCGCAGTGCCGGCTCAAGCGCTTGCCTGGCCTGCACGGGACGCGCAAGCCGGGCCAAGGCGACGCCACGCGTGATATGCGCATGCAAACGCGTCGATTCGCGCGTATCTCTCACCAAGTTCTCGAACATCGCAATCGCCTCGTCGACCCTGGACAGCGCCCTGCCCGCGTCGCCGTCCAGCAGGAAAATCCGCGCACTATGCAGCAACGCTTCCGCGAGCCGGCGTTCCGAGCCCTCGCCTTGCGCACGCAGATCGTCCACTGCCTGCTGCACCATAGTGACGGCAGTCGTGGCATCGCCGCCGTCCGCCATGATGCCGGCGAGATTCGCGCGCAGGTGCGCCACGTCCCTGTGGTGCTCGCCGCTGGATGCCACGTGGCGTGCCAATGCATCGCTCAGGTGCCGGATCGAATCCTCGAATTTGCCGAGCCGGTAATAGACGATGCCGATGTTGCGTATGTCGATGGCCAGCGACTGGTCGTCTTCGCTGCTGACCTGCCGCGAGATGGCGATGCCCTGCTCGAAGGCCTGCAGCGCCGCGTCGTATTCGCCCAGCGCGTAGAGCGCGGTGCCGAGGCGGTTCAGATGCAAGGCTCGCTGCCAGTGCACAGCCGGCACCCCGATGCGGTCGTCGATCGCCAGCACTTGCTGGGCGATGCGCCGCGCATCGTCGGCCCGGCCGACCCGGTTGTACGCACCCGCCAGGCCATCCAGTGCCGACGCCATCCTGGCGTGGACCGGCCCATACAAGGTCGTGGCGAGAGCAGCAGCCTGCTCGAACGACTCCGCCGCCACGACGTTGCGGTCGAACATGCCGTAGACATCGCCCTTGGCGTTGAGCAACTGGAAGCGCACCGCATCGCTGCAGGCCGTGCCGCAATGCTCCGCAGCCTCGGTGATTCGCTGCATCGCGTCGGCGGCGTTGCCGCGGCGGCCCGCGACAGTGGCATCGAGCACCAGATACTTCACCTGACGGTCGCTTTCCTGTCGCAGCGCGTCGCCACGCATAGCCTGGGTGAGCGCGGCTGCTGCCGCGTAATCGCCGGCAGTCAGCAGCGCTTCGCCAAGTTCCAGGCGCGCTTCCACCACCATGGGGTCGGCGGAGCCGAACACCTGGGTGCCTTCCGCCGCGGCGGCGCGCAGCACATCCTGGCTGCGCGACAGCCTGCTCTGGCCACGCAGCACGGCGCCCAGTTGCGTCTTGAGATCCAGGCGCACACGCGCATCCATCTGTGCTGCATTGTCCAGCCGGGATAGCGCAGCCTCCGCGACCTCGATCACGGTGACTGGCGCGGCGCGCGCGCCGGCCGGCTCGGCCAGCCGAAACAGCTCGACCATGAAATCGCGCGTCGCGCGCGCCAATGCCGCTTCCGTCTGCGCCCGCGCCGCGTGCGCGGTAGCGGCGCGCGCCTGCCATAGCGCGATGCCGGCAGCCGTGATCATAAGACCGCCAAGCATCGCGACGACGCTCAGGCCGACGCGGTTGCGCGCACAAAACCGGGCCAGGCGATACGTCCGCGACGGCGGATGCGCACGCACCGGGCGTGAGGCCAGCAAGCATTCGAGATCGTCGGCCAGGACGCCGGCCGATGCATAGCGTCGCTGCGGATCGGCTGCGGTCGCCATCAGAAATATGCTGCCGATGTCGCCGCTCAGCTGCTGCAGCAACGCCGCTGCGGCGGTGTCGCCGGAATTGTCGCGCGGCGCATCGCGGTATTCGCTGGCCAGACGCATTCCGGTCAGCAGTTCGCCCAGCAGGACGCCCAGCGCGTACACGTCAGTGGCGGTGGTGACGGGCTCGCCGCGGAACTGTTCCGGTGCGGCGTACGCCGGCGTCAGCGCACGGTCGGCGGCCTCGGTGGCATCGTCGTCGTCGAGAAATTTGGCGATACCGAAATCCAGCAGCTTGACGTGACCATCCCGGGTCATCAGCACATTCGACGGTTTGAGATCGCGATGCACGATCAGGGCACGGTGTGCGGCATCGACGGTACGACAAACCTCGACCAGGAGGCGCAGGCGCTGGCGTTGGTCCAGATGCCTGTTGTCGGCGTAGTCCGTGATGCGCGAGCCATCGACGAATTCCAGCACGATGTAAGCCATGCCCGTTTCGGTGCAGCCGCCGTCGATCAGGCGCGCGATGTTCGGATGGCTCAACTGTGCCATCGCCATGCGCTCGCGCCGGAACTGGCGCAGATCGAAGTCGGTCAGCAGGAGCTTGCGGAACAGTTTGACCGCGACGATCTGGCAGACATCCTGCTGTTTCTTCTCGCCGCGGAACACCACCGCCGAACCGCCCTGTCCGAGCACATCCAGCAGGCGTACGCCGCCAACGCTGCGTCCTATCCATGCCTGCGCCTGCAAGCTGCGCAGCGGGTCGGCCAGCGTTTCCGCAATCGCCACCAGCGGCAGGTCGAGAACACCGCCGCTGCCGCCATCGTGCGCGGCCAGCATGCGCGTAACGCGCTGCCGGAGGTCGGTTTCGCCGCAGTGTTTGAGCAGAAACGCAGCGCGCGAGACCGCGGGGAGTTCGAGCGCAGCTTCGAAACAGGCGCGAGCGGAAGAATAGGTGCTGGGCATCGATACCGGCCAGGCGTGTGGGATGGCGCGACACTGCAGGCAAGACGCGCCGAATGCGCGGCGCTGGATCAGGCTTTTTCGAGTTCGGTATGCAGGAACGCGCGCGCAAAATTCCAGTCACGTGTGACGGTGCGCCGGTTCACGCCCATCGTTTGCGCAATCTGTTCCATAGACAGCCCGGCGAAAAAACGCAGTTCCACGACCGTGGCAGCGCGCTCGTCCTCGCCGCTGAGCCGGCCGATCGCGTCGTTCAGCGCGATGACATCAAGCGCCAGTTCGCACGCCGCCGATTCGTTCCGCTCCGACACCGTCACGCGTAGCCAGTCGCCACCCGTCTTCAGCGCGAGCCGGTGGCGCGCACGGTCCGTCAGGATATTGCGCATCGCACCGGCGGCATACGCAAAAAAATTGCGCGGCCCGCCAATGCCCTGCAGCTCCTGCCGGGTCATGCGCTCGTACAGTTCGTGAACCAGCTCGGTCGTGTTCAGCGTCACGCCGCGATCGCGGGAAATCTGCCGGCTGGCCATCGCCTTGAGCCGGCCGTAGACCTGATCGAACAGGCCAGCGACGTTCAAGTCCTCGGCATTGACGCCGGCAGCAGCGGACGGAAGAGGGAGGGAGCTCGACATGCGCCTAGCGTCACACGTGCCCGGCAGGCGGCGCAATTGCCTACGCATGCGGATTACGCGTTACTCGCACAAACCCGCACTTTTTGCACTATTTCGCCGATTGGGCGAGGCCTGACGTTTCCCCGGCTTTTTTCATGTTTACAGCCGTAAAAACCACACCATCCCCACCCAATCCTCCGGCCCGTTGGGCTGGGGGTGGATGGTGCTTGCCGTTGAGCTAAGCCGATGTCCGACTTGATCACTGACGGCGATTGTCTACCGCAGTGCTCTGCATCTGCCTAACGCACGTACAAAATCATCAAGAAAAGCCGGGGAAACATCAGGGGCGAGGCCGGACTTTAGAGGAATGGTCTGATCGGTGCTTGCCGCGGAAACGACAGGGACAGGGACAGCTTGTCTTCAAGGCCAAGCCAACGCGCCGGAGCCTGCGTGAGGTCAGCCGGCCGAACGCAGCTCGCCTGTTCGCTGCGACAGGTACGTGCCCTGTTCCGACAACACCGCGGGTAAGTTTTTTACTTTTCTACAAAATTCCATCGATCGTTCAGGCGCGGGCGTCTCCCGTTCGTGGCGAGATCGGGAAACCGCGCCTGCCGAGCACGCTTCGATTGCTGCAGAACATGAAGTGGGCGGCCGCCGGATACAGCAGCGGACCGAGCGAAGGCTCGCTTGCGCGGCGGCCGCACGCGAGCGGCGGTGCAGCGGCATATGCCAGTCCGCTTCCACTCGCGAAACACGAGCGGTGCCGATGCGCATGTTCCGCATCGGCACCGTTGTTGCCCGCGTCAGTTGCTCACTCGCCGTGCGTGCTTTGCACGGGCGGACTCGCAACAGTCATGCCGGTCGGCGCGGTGTCGCCGCCAGTTCCACCGCCGGTACCGCCAGGCGGGAAGTAGCCGCGCGCCACATCGCGATCGCCCATCACGGTGACATCGAACACACAATGCGCCAGCTTCGCTTCGTTCTGTATGCCGCGACAGGCTTCCTGGGCCAGCTCGGGCCACATCGTCGTCAGCGGAGGCCGGCTCGGCAGCAGCGACGTGCGGCAGGGGACGCCGCTCGGCGTCGGCCAGTTACGATCGGTGAAGTTCGCCGTCGAGGTACCGGTCGCGTAGTCGAACAGGCTGCTGGTGGCGCTGACACGCCAGGCGTCGGCGAAGATCTGGTTCAGCACGATATGCCGGTTGGCCAGCGGTACCGGGCGCGGACCGAACGACGAACCGTCTGGCGCACGCGGCAGCCAGTCGCCGGCAAGTATGTGTCCGGCTATGCCTTCGCGGGCTGGCGTGTTGCGTACGTCGATATCCAGATACCAATAGCCCTCCGAGGTCCAGAAGCGCGGCGTGACCGTGAGATCGGTGCCGTCGGAGAAATGGATTTCCAGTCCGTCGCCGGCCGCCGCCTTGACCACCACATTGCCGCCGCCGAGGTTGATCGGCGTTGGCGTCAGCTGCACGGGCACGCCGTCGATGCGCACCTGCATCTGCTCCTTGTTGGCCGAACCGCGCACCGGCTGGTAGCTGACGCGGTGCGTGCCGACGCGCGCGGCGACTGCCGTGTTCAGGCTGACGCAGCTGGCAAGGCCGGTATACGGATTGGCCGGCGGAATGAAGCTGGTCTGTACCGGCGACTGGCGGCTCTGTACCTCGAATCCGCTGTCGGAGTTCTTCAGCACCACGAATTCGCCGGCCGCCTGGAAATCGTAGTGGATGCCATTGGTGGTGGTGATATGCGGATCGCCCGCATCGCCGGATGCGGCATTGGGCGGCGCGAAACAGTAGGCATTCTTGAACGCCGTGGCGACGACCGACGCGCTGCCGGGAGAGAACGGCGGCATGGTCGTGGCAATGGCCTGCGGCAGGATGACGCTGCAATAGTCCGGCAGCTGGTTGGACAGGTGCGGGAATCGCCCCGCGCTGAACTTGACGTGGCAGCCGGCGCATACGCCGGGAACAGTCGGTCCGGCCTGCGACAGCTGGTTCTGCGGCCAGCTCGCCGGCACTAGCGGGTCGTAGCGGTTGGGCGCGAACGTCGGCAGGTTCTGCGGCGGCTGGGAAAGGGTTTCCCACAGATACGCACCCAGGTTGGCCTTGGGGTGCGTGATGTAGGGATTCTCGCCCGCGTGGCAATCGGTACAGACGCCGCCGCTGCCGCCGAGCAGTTCGTTGCCGCCGGCCTGATAACGCCCCGCCGGATCGACCATCAGGTTGGGCACCCCAATCGGTATCGTTGCTCCGGCCAGGAACGAGAAGGTGGAACCCATCATCTGGTTGTCCCAGATACAGACCTTGGAGGTGACCTGGCTCAGGCAGATGACGCCGTCCAGCGCGACCGTCGTCATGAAGGCGTTGCTGTAGCGCGGCAAGGCGTAGCACATGCCCAGCGGCGACGTGCTCTGGTAAGTGCGCACTTCGGCCGGCGTGCCGACGATGAATTGCAGCCCCGTCGGGATGAAGCCCTGCACTTTCCAGCCGGTCAGTCCGGCCGGATCCATCACGCCGATGGACGGTGGAATCGGCACGCCCGCAGCGATGCACTCGTTGATATAGGCAAGGCCCGAGTTCGTCGTCGCAGTCTTGAGGGCCGCGGCTTGCATGGACCTGACGGCTTGCAGTTTCCTGGCCAGGGCGGGGTCGAGATCGAATACCGTGCCCTGTCCGGCGAACTTCGCCTCCGCGCGCTCAGGCAGCGTGAAACCCAGCGCAAAATCCAGCGCGCGCAGCTTGCCCAGCGTTCGTTGATCTTCCTGCTGCAGCGTCGAGTTGACGTACAGCCACTCCAGCGCGCGCTGCTGGAAAATCAGCCGCGCCTGGCCTTTTTCCGGCACGCCGGCATACAGGTCGTTCTCGAACTGGGCGAGTTCGGCCTGCTTGCGTTCGTCCAGGCCGGACAACAGGTCGGCGCGGTACCAGGACTGTATCTGCGCAACGGACGCCTGGGTCAGCGTGATCTGCCTGCCAGCGCTATCGAAAAACGCGCCGTGGCCAATGGTGGCGATGGGCTGCTCGTCCTGGGAAAGTGCCTGGCCTGACCACAGGCTGCCCGAGACGCCGAGAAAAACAGCAACAACCGACGCAAACAAACGCTGCGCCTGCGATCTGACCTGCATGGAGACTCTCCCGTGGGTGATCGTGCCGGAGCACGGTACGCCCTATCGGGAAAATTTTAAATATATTCCTAAAATATTTTTTTAATTGGATTCAATAGATAAATTTGATACTCCATTCCATGATTGCGCAATATGCATCAATACTTAAGGAGACTTGTTCGCACCCTGCCGCTAAGCCACGACAGGCCTCGCAAAAACACAGGGAACGGCAACGCCATCGCCGCTGCCGGCGCAAGCACCTGCAGCGGCAGTGCGACGAAATGCCAGGCGCAGGGCGAAGCGACGCAGTGGCGGCCCGCGCCCGGAGCGGCAGATGGGCAGCCGCCCTTTAGCGCAAGCGGTAGACCAGCCGCCCCAGATCGAGCAGCGGCTGCACCGCTTGCGTATCGACCTGCGAAAACAGCGCGAGCGAAAACGCCCACTCGCCCGCGGTCTCCGGCGGCTGCGCCGCATCCTTCCAGCTGGCGAGCAGGCCGGCGAGCAGCGTTGCCGTCGCTGGCTCCAGCGGCAGTTTCGGATGCAGGCCGACCGGCAGATACAGCATCGGCGCGGTATCGGGCTCGGCGCCGGGCAGCGGCGAATAGCCGTAGGACAGCCCCAGCGTCACCGGCTGGCCGACCCAGCGCTCACCGAACAATGTGGCAAATGCTGCATTCAGCGCCGTCTCCACGCTATCGGCGAGGGTGCCGATGTCGATGGCGTGCGGCCACCGGTTGTGCGGCGCTACCGCGACGGTGGCCGCGACACTCGGCGTGCGGTAGACCGATTCCACTGTGGCAGCCTCGTCGACCAGGCCACGATTGCGCACCACGGCCAGCGCGGCACGGGCATTCTGTGCGCCGGCCACATTCAGTCCGTCCCAGCTCAGGCCGATGGCCGGCCAGCCTTCGTACGGCAGCGCCGGCTCGAAGACATAGCAGCGCACCCCACCTTCGCCGGCACCGTTGCCGAGATCGACCAGCAGCCCATCGGACGACGCATAGTCGGCATACGGCCAACAGCCCGCCGGCCCCGGCTCGCCCTGCTCGCAGCTCAGCCGCAGTGCGACGATGTTCTCTCCATCCTCGCTGAAGTCGAGCCGTGCGCTGAGCCGGTAATCGGCACGGGACGGCGCATCGCCCGGCGCAGTCGCCACCGCGTCTTCCGATGGCGGAACGTTGAACGAGGCCATGACGATCACCTCGTCCTGGGCCCGGTGTTCGTGCAGATAGCGCAAGCGATAGCGCCACTGCGCGGTTTCGGCCAGATCAGCCGCGCCTTGCGCGCGGGCTTCCTGGCTCAACAGCAACGGCGGCGGCGGTTCGGCGAGCAGTGGCACTGGCGAATGAGTCGGCATGAAAGTCCGTGATGGTCTGCGTGTCGTGGGTCGGATGCAGTGGACGCCGGTTCAGGCGCTGCGGCTCAACTGTCGCGTGTGGCTGCATCGCGATCGACAGCCAGCTCCTGCAGCTTTTGCCGGACCTTGCCGGCGTAGCGCTCGAAGTTTGCGCCCAGCAGGCCACGCAGTTCGCTGTCCGTGACATAGCCGACCGAGCGCCGGTAGGCGTGTTTGATGGCTTGTCCGCGACGCCAGTTGGCGTCGATGGTGGCGAGATCCGTGGCCTTCAGCGCACGCGCCTGTAGATGCTCTTGCTGGTAGGCGGCGACACGCTCGATATGTCGGCCCAGCAGCGATGCCACGCTGGTGCCGCGCGGAAGCCGCTCGACAGCGATCCTGCCGCCATAGACGAAGGGCGAGGAGTTCTCGTACTGCGTAATCAGGTAACCGTCGTCGTCGAAGCAGGTGATGCACTCGGTCATGCGCTGGGTCTTCCACTTGCCGGTAACGAGCAGCCACAGGAATGCCAGCAGGCCGGGCCATTTCGGCTGCATCGCGTAGGTGTCGACGGCAATCCCGCCGCTGTCGTCGACATAAAGCCCCAGCAGTACGCGCTGCCCCAGGGTCCGTGTCATGCCCGATGCCTCGGCATAGGCGACAGGGCGGACCCCGGCGGCTACCAGCGCTTGGTGCTGCTGCGCGGCGTATTTGCGCTGATAGGCTGGAAAGTCGGCACTGTCGGCGTGGATCAGCTGCGGAGGGTCTTCGTAGGCGACATTGAGGATTTGCTCGGCGATATTCGCGGCAATCAGATCGTCCGGCGATTCGGCAAAACGCGCCTCCATCGCGGCGGCGACGCTTCTGCCACGGCGCACGGCCCGCGCCGCCCCCAGCAAGCCGGTGGCCACGCTGTCGTCATCCTGATTGCGATCGCCCCGTGCGATCATGCTTTCCATCAGCGCGGCCACTTCCTCGCGCTCGCCCGCGCCGTTGTTTTCCGAGCGCCGGCGCTGTCCCAGAATGAGTTCGCGCTGTGGCGAATCCGCCGGCAGCAGCTGCAAGGCGCGGTCGTACTGCGCCACGGCTTCGTCGAAGCGCTGCAGCTCGTGCAGCATCATTCCCATGCGCACGAGGTAGCGGCTACCGCCGTCCAGCTGGGCGCAGTACTCGAATTCGCCCAGAGCGGCTTCGAGATCGCTGCGCCGATACGGCACGCCATGGACGCCGACGACGCAGTCGGCCTCGGGAGTCGCGTCGGAAACCTGCATCGCGCACAGACGCAGCCGCTCTGCCCGGGCAAGGCGGAACTCGATACGATCGGGCGCCAGCGCAATAGCGCGATCGAGCAGCGCGTCGGCCTCGCCACCCGGTGGCGCCAGTTCGCTGCCGCCGCTGCGCATCAGCGCATCCTGCGAGAGCACCTGGAACAGGACGAAATAGGCATCGGCCAGGGTCGGGTCCAGCACGATCGCGCGCCGCAGCTGCGCAATATGCCGTTGCAGGCGCGCGACAGCGTTGCGTTCCAGCACCGCCATTTTGGCCCGTGTCGGCTCTTCGTCATGCTCGTCGCCCGCCCCGTCCAGCTGCACCTGCATGACCAGGGCTGGCGCGTGGTCGGGCTGCAGCAAAAGCACCTGGGTGCAGGCGGCCAGCGCCTGCACATAGCGTTCGAGCTTGAGCAGGCAACTGGCGCGATACCAGTGCAGCGCCGCAACGCGCGGATGATCGGCGATCACGGCCTCGATATGGCCCAGAGCCTGCGCATAGTCCGCCGCCTGCCAGGCAGCTTTGAACGGTTCAAAACGGGGATGCTGCGCCATTTTCGACTATCCCTGTACAGGCCTCGGCCTACTCTAGCCGCGCTGTGCTGCCGGCGAAAGCCACACGGATACTTTGCACGGGGGCCGTTCCGCGATGCGGTAGTGGGCAGAGGCGGCGCCCTCGCGCGACCGGTATGCGCTGCGGGTGTCGGCGTCGTTTCCAGCGAAGGCAGTCGATTTATCTTTGTATATTTTTCTGGAAGACGCGGGCTTCAGGCCAAGGCGCACGGTCCAGCCAGCAGGAAGACCTGCCGGATGGCTCAGGCAAATACGCCAGCCTCGCAGCAATCCGTGCCGCCAACCGCGCTTGCCGCGATGCGCCCCCCTTGCACCCGGCGAGGACGCAGCGTCAGCCGGCATGCACATTCCCGAGGATGGCGGCAAGGGCAGCCACGATGAACGGACTCTTGGCCGACGTGTAGGCCGACTTGTCAGCAGCGAACGCTTCGGCGAGGCGAAGCTTCAGCGACTGGTACTGCGCGCGCAGGGCCGCATCCGCGCGCAGCGCATCGCGGAAAGCCAGGTGTTCCTGCCAAAGACGCGAACCCTGCTCGACCGCATGCAGGTGGATGCGGAACGGGGTTGCGGCAGACTTGACGAAATAGCGCCGCAGCGGCAGTTCGCGCTCGTATTTCGCCACATAGGAATAGCCGCGTTCGCCCAGCGCCGGAATTTTCGATTCGATGCTACGCAGCGAGTCTGCGCCCAGCAGTACGTCGATGACCGGTTTCGCCGCCAGCCCTGCAACGGCGGTGCTGCCGATATGCTCGACGGCGACTGGCAACGGTGCGAACACGCGGTGCAGTTCGGCGCGTACGCCGGCAAAGCAGCGCGGCCACTCAGGGTTGTACGCAGTGACAACTACCGCGGACATGGCGGCCAGTTCGAATCGGGCAGGCCTAAGTCTGCGGCACCGCCGACGGCGAAAGCACCTGCAGCGACACCGCGACGAAATGACAGACGCTGCCGGCGATGACGAAACCATGCCAGATCGCATGCGAATAGCGGATGCGCTGGTTGAGGTAGAACAAGGTGCCGGCGGTATAGGCCAGGCCACCAGCCAGCAACCAGCCCAGGGTCCAGGCATCGAGCTGCTTGAGCATGGGGCCGACCGCCAGCGCGGCCATCCAGCCCATCGCGATGTACATCAGCGTGGAGACCAGCTTGAAGCGGCCAGTGAAGAACAATTTGAACACGATGCCGGCAAAGGCCAGCGTCCATATCATGGCGAACAGGGCCCAGCCCGTGCTGCCGCGCAGGCTGATCAGGGTGAATGGCGTATAGGTGCCGGCAATCAGCAGGTAGATGGCGCAGTGGTCGAACACCTTCAGGTGAGCCTTGGCACCGGCATGGGGAATAGCGTGGTACAGCGTCGAGGCGACGTACAGCAGCAGCAAGGCGACGCAGAACACGATAGCGCCGGCCAGTTGCCAGCCGTCGCCCCACAGCGCCGTCAGCGTCACCAGCACAGCGCCGGCACCGAGCGCGACCACCGCACCCAGGCCATGCGTCAGCGCGTTGGCGATTTCCTCGCGCAGCGTATGGGTGTTGCTCATTGCTACCTCATCGACAGTTGCCGGCATCGTCATGCGGAGCTGGACTGGGCGCCCGTCAGCGGCGATGCAACAGATGCCGCCGCCGACAGCGGTTCGGCAGGACGGCTCGGAAAAGCATGCCGCAGGATACGCCAGATCACCTGCCCGAACTGTCTCGGCAGGGAACCCGTGTTGTAGTGCTGGCCGTAGCGGCTGCAGATCTCGCGCACCTCTACTGCCATTGCCGCATAGCGGTTGGCCGGGAGGTCGGGATAAAAGTGATGCTCGATCTGGTGGCTGAGATTGCCCGAGAGCAGGTTCAGCAGCCTGCCGCCGGCCAGGTTGGACGAACCGCGCAGCTGGCGCAGGTACCACTGCCCGCGCGACTCGCCCGCGACCGAGGCCTTGGCAAAGGTTTCCGCATCTGCGGTGAAATGGCCGCAGAAGATAATGGTATACGTCCACAGGTTGCGCAGTACGTTGGCGACGATATTGCCCAGCAGCACGGGCAGGAAGAACGGACCGGCCAGCAGCGGGAACAACACGTAATCCTTCACCACCTGGTGCGCCATCTTGCGGCCGACCGGACGGAACTGTTCGCGCATCGTTGCATTGTTGACCTTGCCGGCAAACCAGCGGCCCAGGCGCAGATCCTGGATCGCCACGCCCCATTCGAACAGGATGGCGAAGATCACGGCGATCGCGGGCTGCAGCAGATAGAACGGCTTCCAGCGCTGTTCCGGAAACAGCCGCAGCAGGCCGTAGCCGACGTCGTCGTCCATGCCGCGCACATTGGTCCAGGTGTGGTGCTGGTAGTTATGTGTCTTGCGCCAGTTGTCGCCGGTGCCGGCGATATCCCACTCGTAGGTCTTGCCGTCCAGATGCGGGTCGCGCATCCAGTCGTACTGGCCGTGCATCACATTGTGGCCAAGTTCCATATTTTCCAGAATCTTGGACAAGGCCAGCAGCAAGGTGCCGGCGATGCAGGCAGGCCAGAGCAGCAGCGGCAGGAAGGCACCGCCGATGGCACCGACGAACAGCAGGGTGCGCCCGGCCAGGCCGGTATAGCGCACGGCGGCGACGATGGCGCGGATATAGTCCGCATCGCGCTGGCCCAGCGTTGCCGCGGTGCGTGCACGCAGCGCGTCGAGTTCGGCAGCGAAGTGGCCGAGCTGTTCGGGACTCAGCGGGCGGTTGGCAGGTTTGGCAGTCATGCGGAGGTCACAGGTCGAGGACGAGGTCGCTGGCGGCGCTGCTGACGCAAAGCCGCAGCGCGGACACTGGTTCGTGTTGAACCACATCGGTATGAAGATTTCGCGTCGTGCCCGAGCGCTTGCCGCAGGCACAGGTGTTGCAAATGCCCATGCGGCAGCCCGAGGCCGGCTGCAGGCCGGCCGCTTCCAGCGCCGTCAGCAGCGACTGGCCGCGGGGCACGCTGAGGGTCTGGCCGCTGGCGGCGAGTGTCACCTGCACGGTGCCGCTTTCCTCGATCAGGCGAGGTGGCGGCGTGAAGGCTTCGGCCTGGAACTGCGGCACCTGTGCCGCCAGCAGGGTGCGGACCGTGTCGACGAAGCCGCCGGGCCCACAGGCATAGACCTGGCGCTGCACCGCATCGGGGACCAGTGCCGACAATTGCTCCGCGCCGATGCGGCCCTGGCATTCGTCGTCCGCTACTGCGTTGGCGCGCGTCAGCACGAAGCGGACCTGAAAACCCCTGTGCTGCGCGGCAAGGCGGCGCAATTCGTCGGCAAAACACACTTCTTCGCGGCTACGCGCCCAATACAACAGGGTCAGCGATACCGGCATGCCCTGCCCGGCCAGGTTGCGGATGAGTGCCATCAGCGGCGTGATGCCGCTGCCGGCGGCGAGGAACAGCAAGCTGCCGCCGGGCGTTGCGGGAAGGGCCATCTCGCCGAAGGCCGGCCCCAGATCGAGTACGTCGCCGACGCGGGCGGTTGTGCAGAGATAACGGCTGAGCTTGCCGCCCTCTATCGCCTTCACCGTGATGGCGATACGCCCGTCCGGGCGGGGCGTGTCGCTGAGGCTGTAGCTGCGGGTGACGCGGATCCCGTCGATTTCCGCGCTGATATTCAGATGCTGGCCGGCGCGGAAGCCCTGCCAGTGGCGATTGGGCTGCAGCAGCAGGGTAACGCTGTCGCGGGACTCGCTGTGCCGGGCCACGATCTTCGCGAGCGGCCGCGACCAGGACCAGGCCGGATGCAGCTTGGATGCCCAGAAATCGAAAGCGGCCGGCCCGACCAGGGTCTGAACCAGTCGCTGCAGAGGGCGGCGGGCGCGGGAAGCTTTCAGGCGGGCTGGGGCTGTCATGCACTGCAGTATACAGACGAGCGCACGGCTGTCTATACACGCGTATATTAAATACGCGGCTATGATGCACGCCAATCCACCCTGCCCGTGCCCAACCGCCGTGACCGAACACCTCGCTTCCGCTGACGACGGCGCCGACCCCGCATCGCCGGGCCGTCGTGCCAGCATTTCCCGCGACGACCTGCTGGCCGCGGCGCTGCGCCTGATCGGGCCGCATCGCAGTGTGTCCAGCCTGAGCCTGCGCGAAGTCACGCGCGAAGCCGGCATCGCGCCAAACAGTTTCTATCGCCAGTTCCGCGACATGGACGAACTGGCAGTTGCACTGATCGACCTGGCCGGACGCTCGCTGCGCAAGATCGTCGGCGCCGCACGCCACCGCGCAGCGACCGACCGCAGCATCGTGCGCGGCTCGGTCGCCGCGTTCATGCAGCAGCTGCGCGACGACGACAAGCTGCTGCACGTGCTGCTGCGCGAGGGCACGGTGGGCTCGGACGCGTTCAAACAGGCGGTAGACCGCGAGCTGACCTTTTTCGAGGAAGAACTGAAGATCGACCTGGTGCGCCTCGCCGCCCTGGACAAGGCCGTGCTGCACGAACCGGCCCTGGTGGCGCGGGCCATCACGCGGCTGGTGTTCGCCATCGGTGCCACGGCGATGGACCTGCCGCCGGAACGCGACGCGGAACTGATCCGCCAGCTCACGGAAATGGTGCGCATGATCATCGCCGGCTCACGCGCGGTGGCGAAGGAATCGCGCGCCAGGACGCCGGGCAAATAATCCGGGCAACCCCAGTCGTGTCGTACAACGGCTCCGATTTTCCGAGACCGGGAATCGGCTGGCACTCCAGCGGGCAGGATCGCCACGCCGAACGGCGGGACCGGCGCAGGACCTCGATCCTGCCTGCCCGTTATCGCGTCAGACCGCTGCGCTCTTGGCCTGGGTCAATGCTTCGTCCGCGCGCATGAACACCGTTTCGATGCGGTCCGCTGCGGTGCGCGCCCTGGCACTGCCCGAAACCACCTGTATTCCGCTGCGTGCCGTAAATTCGTCGGCCTTCGCGCGCAGCGCCTGTTCCGTGGCGGTGGCCTGCTCTCCGTGCAACACGGCGATGAAATCTGGGCTATGCGTAGTGTGGTTGACACTGTCGCCGCCGCCGGCCGGCAGCACATCGTGCAGCTGCCGGGCGAGGTCTTGCAGCTGCCGGTCCAATGCGCGTTCGCCAATACGCAGCGCGTGGCCTGCCAGGTCCTGTACCTGGAAGATGGCAACCGTATAGCCGGCCGCGTCGGCGACGGCTGCCTTGTCGACGTGCGTGGCCTCGGCCAGCAACACCGCGCGTTCGAGCTGCTGCTCGTGCAGGCGCGCGTCGAGCAGCGTCATGGTCAGCCGCGCCAGCGCCTGCAGGCCGGCGCGCTGGCGGGCATCGAGCTCGCGCGGTTTGTTGTCGAGTACGCAGACCGTACCGATCGCCGCACCGGCTTCGGTCACCAGTGGCATGCCCGCATAGAAACGAATGGAGAGGTCGCCGGTGACCAGCGGATTACCTGCGAAACGCGTGTCGCCGCGCGCATCGGGCACTTCCATCAGCTGGGTCGGTGCGTCGATCGCGTAGTTGCAGAAGGCTTCGTCGCGGCGTGTGCCGGTAGCGCCGAGGCCGTGGCTGGCCTTGAACCACTGCCGCTCGCGATCGACCAGGGAAACAAGCGCGATGGGCGTATTGCACAAGGTCGAAGCCAGGCTGACGATGTCGTGATAGGCGGCCTCGGGCAAGCTGTCGACCACGCGGTAGGTGTCCAGTGCGCGCTGTCGAGCCGGTTCGTCGAGCTGTGCTGGCATGCGTTCTCCGGATCGGTGACGGCGGGAAAATCGCCGGACCCCATCTTCGCATCGGCCGCCGGATTCGCAACCAACCTCGGCCGCAGCGTATTTGTACACGGCACGTACTGGCAGCGTCGCCCCGATGCGCAGGCAGCGCAGCGGGGCGACAGACCGGATCGATGGCGTCCTGAGCGCTTCGCCGAAGGGCCGAACCAGCGGCCGCTTCAGCCGTCCAGTTCTTCCAGGTTGTCGATTTCCGCCAGGGCGTACTTGCCGTACCAATGCCCTTCGATGAGAACCAGCTCGTGTTCGGCCCAGACCGGCGCACCGAACACGGTGATGGTGGTGCGCACCCGGGCGCTGTCCGTGCCCAGCGCCAGCACGTCGACCTTGAGCGAATCGGCCACCGCATCGAGGTCGATGCCGTAGGTGCGCACGGCCTCCTTGGCCGCGGCGAGCATCGGCCCGGCGCGCTCCAGCACGCCTTCCAGCGGCAAGGCCTTGAGCTGTTCGACATCGGTGATGCCCGTGCGCCGGGCGGCGTCGCTGAGCAGGGTCAGCGCGTGGCGCATCGACGCGCTGCTGAGGAAGTCGGTGTTGCTGGCCCACAGCCGCATGCCCGGCAGCACGCTTTGCAAGGCCTTGCGCTGCGCGTCGGTCAGGTCGCTGTCCGGCGAAGTGACGGCCACATGCGCCGCGCCAAACGCCATCAGCAGCATGCCCGGCATCTGCGGCCTGGCCTTGACCAGCTCCGGTTCGATCTTCCGCATCAGCTGGTCGACGGCGTCGGGGGCGGTGAGCTGCTGGATATGCTCGGCGAAGCGCGCGCGGTCAGCTTCGCTGACCGGCTTGCGTCGCTGGGCCTCGAACGCGGCGCGGGCCGCTTCCCACTTGCTGCGCGGCGTCATCGCCTGCGCCAGTGCGGCCAGGTCGCCTGCCCGGAACAACCGCACCAGGTTATTGATTTCCTGGGCCGGATCCGGCGCGGCAACAGTCGCGGCGCGGGCTGCCGGCGGCGCATTGTCCTGCGCATGCAGCGAGGATACGGTGCCGACCAGTCCTGCGGTCAGCAGTGCCAGGGACAACAATTTCATCTTCATGCCGGGGCTCCTGTCGTTGGGAGCTTTAGTGTGCTGGTGAACTACAACACCAATAAGTGACGGAAGTCATAGCTGACCTGTCCGCATGCCTTGCGCCCTGCCCGCCAGCACGTTCATGACCGTTCGGCCAGGTCAACAGCCCCGCCTTCCGCCCTAGTCTCACCCCATACAACGACGGGGGCGCCGCGCGTGAAAAGGTCTGGACAGTTTCCGATGGCGACGTCCCTGCGAAAACCGGATCCGGCCGGGCATCGCTTCACGCCATCGCGTCGCCCCGCCAGCGGCGCCGTTCGGCGGCAAGCGGCGTGGACAGCGACCTGCGTGGCCAGGCTGCAATGACCAGGCTGCCCGTGATCGTCGCGCTGCTGCTGGTACCGGCATCGGCAACGGCTCACGAACTGGTCGACAGCGCGCGGCTGCGCGAGATGTGGGAGGAGTACAAGCACCTGCCGGATTCTGCCGGTGCACGCATGCTGATGGGCTATGTCGCTGGCGTGGCGGACAACGCGCCCGCCTCCCTCTGCCTGCCTCGCCGCATCGGCACGCGCCAGCTGGTCGAGACCGTCGGCCATTTCGCCGAAGCCCCGACCGCACAGCACTACCGCAGCGGCAGTACGCTGGTGAAGGACGCTCTGCGCCGCGCTTTTCCCTGCCCTCGCTGAGGCAGGCCGTCGTGACAGCGCCGCGTCCGGCCGGTCTCCGCCTCACCCTGGCACGGCGAAACGCGCCGTCGCCGCCAGCGCCACGGCTTCAGCCGGATACCGGTGCGAATTCCGGCCGGCGGCGCAGCAATGCTGGCAATTCCCGCCCCGGCACGATCCGCCCTGGCGGTCACGCACAAGAGCCAAGCCATGGACACTGATTCCGCATTTGCCGCGCTGGAAACCTCGCCTGCAGGCGGTGACACCCCTGCCCTGCGCGAACCGTACGACGTACTCGGCGTGGGCGGCTGCGTCAGCGAGAAAACCGTGCGCGCGATACTGCCCTCCGCCGTGCGCACCACGTACTGCCGGGCTCCCAGCGATGCCATCGCGCGGCTTGCCTGCAACCGCTATCACGCCATTGTCGTGATCGCGAGCGAGGCCCGGCACATCGACGGCGTCGCACGGCTGTCGCAGCGCGCCGCCGCAGCGGTGCTGGTCGTGCTGCTGGACCAGGCCGTGGCCTTGCTGCGCGATGCGGCGCTGGCAGCGGGCGCGCAGTATGTGCTGCTGTTTCCCGGCCCGAACGCGCGCCTGCTGCGCCAGGTGCTTGCCGCGACCCTGCTGCGGCGATGCACCGAGCAGCGCCGGCAGCAGGATCTGTCCGACGCGCTGGATCTCGACAGCCATCCGCTCTGGCTGTGCGATCCGGCCAGCTCTCGCTTCCTCGCCGCGAACCGGGCTGCACGAACGCTGTATGGCTATTCAGCGCGGGAATTCGCCGCGATGACGCCGGACCATCTGCGCCACGCCGGTCCGCGGCCGGCGTGCGGCATCGAGCAGCACCGCACCCGCGACGGGCGCCGCATCACGGTGGAACTGCGCTGGCGGCGCATGGTGTTGTGGCAGCGCGAACTGCATCTGCTCGGCGCACGCGACATCACTGCCGAACGCTGGCGCGAGCAGCGCCTGCAAGCCGATGCGGCGCGCTATGCCGAGCTGTTCGACCACAGCGCAGGCTACATTCTGGTGCACGACCTGGCCGGCAGGCTGAGCGCAGTCAATCCCGCTGCCGCCGCGGCGCTGGGCCGCCCGGCGGCGTCGCTGGCCGGCACGGCGTTGCACGACCTCGCCGCGCCGTCTTTGCGCCAGTACATCGACGAATCGCTGCAACGCCTCGGCCAGGGCGGCGAGGACAGCGGCCTGCTGCGGGTCCGGCACAGCGACGGCCACGAGCTGAGCTGGCGTTTCCGCACGCGTCTCTACCATGCCGGTAGCACGGCCGCCTATGCCATCACCTACGCCCAGGACATGACCGCGACCATCGCCGCGCAGCGCGAGCTGGAACAAAGCCAGCGCGAGCAGCAGCGGCTGAACGAAATCGCCCGCACCGACGCCCTCACCGGCCTGGCCAACCGCACCGCGCTATACGAACGCCTCAGCGGCGCGGTCGAACGGTCGCGCGGCAAGACGGCACTGCTCACGGTCTTCTACATCGACATCGATCACTTCAAGCCGGTCAACGACACGCACGGACACGCCGCGGGCGACGCGCTGCTGCGCGCTTTTGCCGCGCGTCTGCGCGAAAGCGTGCGCAGCGGCGATCTGGTCGCGCGTATCGGCGGCGACGAATTCGTGGTGCTGATGGAAGACCTGCCCGACGTCAAATGCGTGCGCATGATCGCGGCCAAGCTGCTGACTGCGCTTTCGACCCGCTTCGACCTCGGCGGCCGGCGCCATGTCTTCGCCGGCGGCGCCAGCATAGGCGTCGTCGCCTGCCGCCAGTGCTCGCTGTCCCCGGCCGCGCTGATCGCTGTCGCCGACGACATGCTGTACGAGGCCAAGCAGTCGGGCCGGGGCAGCTACCGGCTCAATTTCCTGCTGCCGCCGGCAAAGGCGCGCAGCGGCAGCCGCTGAGCCGCGCGCCGGCTGCGAAGGACCGAGCTACAACGGCGGCGGACTGCCCGGCCGCAAGGAATGCTACAGCGTGCGCCCTGCAGCGACGATTTCGTCGAAGGCCATGCGGAATTCGGCACGGGCGGCCGCCAGCGTGTCGCGCTCGCCGCGCCGGAGCAGCAGCTCGATCGCAGCGACGGAACGGTACAGCCGCATCGCCGAGAGATTGCCGGCAACCGCCTTGATCAGGTGAGCCGCGCGGGCGGCGGTGGCAGTGTCGCCGCAGTCGATCGCGTCCTCGAGCGCGGTCCGGCTGCCGGCGCATTCGCTTTCGAAGTCGCCCAGCAGGCGCAGCAGCAGCGGCACGCGGCCGCCGAGGCGCTTGAGAGCAAGTTCGCTGTCGATGCCGGCCAATGCAGGCAGCGATCGCATCGGCGCAGCCGCCGTGCGCGATGGCGGTACAACCATCTGGCGCGGCACCTCGGCGCGTTCCTCCAGCGGGTCGCCCAGGCAGCGCTGGATCGTGCGTACCAGCAGGACCGGATCGATCGGCTTGGCGATGAAGCCATTCATACCGCTGTCGAGGCAGCGCGACTGCTCGGACTCGCTGGCGGCGCTGAGCGCGATGATGGGTAGTGCATCGCCGGCGAATTCGCGAATGCGCCGCGTCGCCTCGAAGCCGTCGCAGCGCGGCATCTGCAAGTCCATCAACACCGCGTCGTACTGGCGCTGGGCGGCGAGCTGCACCGCTTCGACGCCGTCGCTGGCGATATCGATCCCGGCGCCCGCGGCAGCGAGCATTTCACAGGCAACCTGCTGGTTGATGGGACTGTCTTCCACCAGCAGGATGCGCACGCCGGCGATCGACGCCGCACCGGCAGGGTCCGACACGGATCTGGCCGCCGCGTCGCTGCCACGCTGCAGCGCGCGCAGTACGGCCGCGACCAGCCGGCCCGAGGTCAGCGGCTTGGCAAGAACGCCGGCGGGAGTCTCCGGCAAGCCGTCCGCCAGGGCGGCGTATAGCAGCACTGGCGTCGTGTCGACCGTGCCCTGCGCGACGGCCGCCGCCAGCGTCCGCGCTTCCACCAGCCACAGGTCGATGCGTGGGGTGGGAGGAAGCGGGCTGTCGTCCGGCGATACCGTCAGCGTCCATGCCGCGTGCGCCCGCAGCATAGCCGCGACCCTCTCGGCGCCGATCAGCGAGGCATCGGCGACGCCGATGGCAAGGCCGTCGAGCCGGCCGGCTGGCGGTACGCGCGAAGTGCCGGCCAGGCGCTGGAACGGCACCATGAACTCGAAGGTGCTGCCTCGGCCCAGGGCGCTGGATACGCGCAGCGTGCCGCCCATCAGCTCGACCAGCCGCCGGGAGATCGACAAACCCAGGCCGCTGCCGCCGAAACGCCGCGTGGTCGATTCGTCGGCCTGCACGAAGGCCTCGAAGATGCGTGCCTGCTGCGCCGGCGACAGGCCGATGCCGGAATCGTCGACGCGGAAACGCAATGTGACGGTTTCCGGCGCGGCCGCATGAATGTCCATGCGCAGGGCTACATGGCCGCGTGGAGTGAACTTGATCGCGTTGCCGATCAGGTTGACCAGCACCTGCTTGAGCCGCAGCTTGTCGCCGAGCAGCTGCGCCGGGACCGGCGCGATATCGACGAACAGTTCCAGTCCCTGGCCGAATGCGTCGGCGGCGAACAGGTCGGCCAGTTCGTCGCCGATCTCGTCGAAATCCAGCGGCACCGCTTCCAGTTCGATCTTGTCCGCCTCGATCTTGGACAGGTCCAGCACGTCGTCGAGCAGGGCCAGCAGGTGGCGCGCGCTGGTCGCGATGCGCTCGAAATAGCCTTGCGCGCGGCCGGCGCCGGGCAGGCGGCCGCCAAGCGTGGAGAAGCCGATGATGGCGTTCATCGGCGTGCGTATCTCATGGCTGATATTGGCAAGAAATGCACTTTTCACCCGGCCCAGCGCCTCGGCCGCTTCGCGCGCCAGCGCCAGTTCGGCGTTGACAGCGTGCAGCGAGTGCGCATTGCGGCGCAGTTCTTCCGTGCGTTCGGCGACGATCAGCTCCAGCATGCGCGTGCGCCGGCTGCGCACGGCGGCGCGCCAGCGCAGCGAACGCCAGAGCAGCACGCCGGCGACGAGCGCGGCGAGCCCGCGCGCCCACCAGGTCTGCCACCAGGCCGGGGCGATGCGGAATGCAAAGCTGGCCGGTGCCCCCCAGCGGCCGGATTCGCCGATGCGCGCGGCGACTTCGAGCCGGTACGCGCCCGGTGAGAGCGCCTGGAAGTGCGCCTCGGTGCTGGCGCTGACATATTCGCGGTCGGCCCGGCCATGCAGCTGGACGCGGTATTGCAGGCTGTCCTCGTAGGCGTAGCTGAGGCCGGCGAAATGCACGCTGAAATCGTCCGCCGTCGCCGGCAGGACCAGCCCGCGCACCGCCGGATCGACCACGTCGCGCTCGAAGCGCAGGTCGGTGATCGCCGTCGCCGGCGGCGGCGGCGTCGGCAGGCCGGCGAAGGCGAGCGAATCGAAGCGCACGGCCGATACGCTGGTACCGATCCAGACATCGCCATTCTGCTGTTCCAGGAACGCCATGTTGCTGGTGTCGTCGCCGACGAAACCCTGCGCCGAGCCCAGATGCCGCACGACGCCGTCGCCGATGATGTCGACGCCCTGGCCGCCGCCGATCCACAGCCGCTGCAGGCAGTCCTCGCCGAACAGGAAAACCTTGTCGCTCGATCCGGTCGTCGCCTGGTCGTAGTGGCTCAGCACCTGCAGCCGCCCCTGCGCATAGCGGGCGCGGGTCAGGCCATGCGGTTCGTAGTAGGAAATCAGCAGGTCACCGTTGTGCGCCGTCCGCAGCGCGGTCACGTGGTTCGCACGCAGTCCGTCGGCAGCAGCAAAGCGCTGCCACCGGCCGTTCTCCAGCAGCGCGAGGCCGCGCGCGCCGCTGGCCCAGATACGCCCGGCCGTGTCCTCGAACACGTCGTTGAAATTTTCGCCGTCCTCGCCTTGCGGCGGAACCACGGCTTCCCAGGCATCGGCCGCGGCGAGCGGCCGGCGGTACAGTCCACGGCCGGCAGCCAGCCAGAGGCGGTCTTCGCGGTCGATGCGCAGGCGGTAGATCATGCCCAGGCCGGGCGGCGCCGGCAGCACGCGCAGCACATCGGTGCCGGGCGTATAGGCAAGCACACGATCGACCGGCAGGCCGGCCAGGTAGAGCGTGCCGTCGCGGGCCTGCGCGATCGAGCGTATCGCCTGCGATTCCGTGCCGGGGACACTGTGGAAGCGATTGTGCTCGATGTACTCCAGTCCCTGGTTGGTGCCGAACCAAATGCGGCCGGCACTGTCTTCGGCAATGCTCCAGACGGTTTCCGAGTCGCGTCCTTCGGCGCGCGTGTAGACGTGCAGCGTGCCGCGCCCCAGGGCGCGGTGCAGCCCGGATGAGCCGACCCAGAGCGAGCCGTCGCGGTCTTCCAGCACCGGGCGATTGCCAGGCGGCAGGTCGTCCAGCTTCACCAGCTGCCAGCGCTCGCCTTCGAGCAGCAGCAGACCTTCGCGGGCGGGAATCCACAGGCCGCCGGAGCGCGCCGTGGCGAGCTTGGGCCGGCTCGGCTTGAGTGTGATCGGCGCCGTCAGCGCCTGCAGCCGGCTGCCGTCGGCCGCCAGCCGCCACAGGCCGATGCGCGCCCGGGCGAAGACGCGGCCCCGCCCATCCTGCGCCGACGCCTGTATCTGCGAGCGTGGGGCCGCGGCAATTTCCTCGAACGGCACGCTGCTCCAGACACCAGCCCGGCGTACGCGCACCTCGCTGCGCGACTCCTGCCAGCGCGCGGCCCAGACCGCGCCGTCCTGCGCCACCAGCACGGCCTGCACGGTGTCGCGATAGTCGCCGTCGGCCAGGGCGAACGCAGCGTCCTTGCGGCCCAGGTACAGGCCACGCTCCGTCGCGACCCAGACCCCTTCGGCGCTGTCGGCAATGCCGAAAACCTGTGCCGCCGGCATGCCGCTGTGGGCCGGCAGGGCGACGAAACGATGGCCGTTCCACCAGCTCAGACCGGAACGCGTGCCGACCCACAAGGTGCCGTCGGCCGCCTCGTGCAAGGCACCGATGTCCGTCGACGCCAGACCGTCGTCGAGGCCGAAGCAATCGAACTTGCGGCCGTTGTAGCGACACACGCCGTCTTCGGTGCCGACCCAGATAAAGCCGGTGCCGTCCTGCACGATGTGCAGCACATTCAGGTTGTGCAGCCCTTCACGCGCGCCGTAGGTGCGGAACGCGACATGTTCCGGCAATCCGTCGACCGATGCGGCCGCCGCGTCCTGCGGCAGCAGCGCCGCGCAGGCCAGCAGCAGGAAAAGCCGCCACAGCGCGCGCCAGCCGGCCCGCCATGCACTACCCCGGAGTGCAACTCCCCTGCAGATCGGCATGGCCTGGCATGGCCGTGGTATGCACTGCATCGGACCGCTTTCCTTCAGTCGCGGATAATTCCCTCACGCAGCGCGATGGCCGCCGCTTCGGTGCGGTCGGAGGCGCCCAGCTTCTCCATCAGGCGTTGCAGGTGAAACTTGACTGTACTCAGCGAAATGCCGAGCGCCTCGGCGATCTGGTGATTTTTTGTGCCGGCGGCGACACGGCGCAGGATCTGCATTTCCCGCGCGGTCAGTACGAACTCCGCCCCATTTGGCCGCGAGCGCGACAGCAGACGCGATTCGATCGCGCGCAGGCCGGTGTGCAGGCGCCGCACCGCATCGACGATCTCCTCGGCCGGCGCCGCCTTGACCACATAGCCGCGTGCGCCCGCTGCGATGGCGCCTTCGATATCGGTGCGGGCGTCGAACGCGGACAGCACGCAGAAGCGCGCCTCCGGCGCAAAGGTGCGCACGCGCACGATCAGCTCGATGCCGCTGACGTCCGGCAGGCGCAGGTCGACCAGCACCACATCCGGGCGCAGGCGCCGATACAGCTCCACCGCCGTTGCCGCGTCGCCCGCTTCGCCGACGACGCACAGGTCGAGGCGCTGCCCGAGCACGGTGCGCAGGCCCTCCCGCACCACGGCGTGATCGTCCACCAGCAGGATGCGGATCGGATTCATGCGTTGCCGCTCCTTGTCTGCGGCCGCGGCAGGCGCGCGCTGACCACGGTGCCGCCTTGCGGTTCGCTGCGAATGCCGAACGTGCCGCCCAGCGCGGCGACGCGTTCGTTCATGCCACGCAGGCCCAGGCCGCCGTGCCGGCCGGAATCGAAGGCCTGCAGGTCGAAACCGCAGCCATCGTCGCGGACGGTCATGTCGATCGCCTCTGCCGAATAGACCAGGCTGACCTGCAGCGCCGACGCGGCGCCGTGGCGTGCCGCGTTGGAGGCCGCCTCCTCCGCCACGCGGGCCATGGCATGCACCGAGGCCGCCGGCAGCGGAAACGGCACGCCGCGCTGCTCCACCGAGACCTGCAGCGGCGTGCCTTCGGCGACAGGCGCCAGTGCGCGCGAGATTGCCTCGGCCAGGCTTTCCTCGCCTTCGGCAATGGCGCGCAGGCCCCGCACGGTATTGCGTGTCTGCTCCATGCTTTCCCGGGCCAGCGCCGCGGCGCGGTTGACATAGCCCAGCAGTGCCGGCGCCGCAGGCGGGTCCGACAGGGCGTGCCGCAGCGCGTCGAGCTGCAGCAGCAGCCCGGTCATCAGTTGCGCATGCCGGTCGTGCAGGTCCATGCCCAATGCGCGCGGAAGATCGCGCAGCCAGTCGCGGTGGCGTTTCAGTTCGATGTGCGTGCGTACCCGCTGGCGCACCACGGCATGGCTGAACGGCTTGGCGATGAAATCGACGGCGCCGAGCTGCAGGCCATCGATCTCGTTGGCTTCTTCGTCCCTGACGGTGACGAAAATCACCGGGATATCGGCAGTGTCTGCACTGCGCTTGAGACGCCTGCAGACCTCATGACCGTCCAGACCCGGCATCACCACGTCGAGCAGGATCAGGTCCGGGCGCAGGCGCTGCGCAAGCTCCAGCGCCTCGGCACCGTCCTGCGCCGACCAGATGGTGAATTCGTCGCAGAGGAACGCCTCCAGCGTGCACAGCGCCGACAGGGAGTCGTCGATGATCAGTATCGACGGCAGCGCCGGCCCTGCCTGTGAGGAATTGCCGCCCTGCTCCATGCGATCGCGCCTCCCCTGGCATCGGAAACTGCTGTACCGGACCGGAAATCGCGTCCAGCCCGCCGCGGCTGCGCCCGGCGCGGCCAGTCTAGCCAAACGCAAACACGGCAGTACTGGACAACTGGCCAGGTCTGCACCGGCACTGCGGCACTGGCCACTCGGCCAGACCCGACAGTACGCAGCGGCGCATACATTGCCCCCGCGGATCGGCTTGTCCTGTGCCGGCACCTGTCCGGAGCCGCCGGCAGTGCCGCGCAGCCCGGCCCGCGGCCTGCTGCCTGCGCCAGTCCGCGCAGCGCGAACGGCTGAGGCAATAGCGAAAGACGCAGCGGGCAGATCGGCCGGCCCGCTGTCCGCTCCCAATTTCTGGAGAATTCTTCATATGCGGCAATTTATAGCGATATCGGCCCTGCTGGTTTCCTGCTCCTGTCTGGCCCCGCCGCTGCAGGCGCGCACTTTCTTCAAAGGCGATTTCGAGCGTCCCGCCGACATTCCCGCCAGCGACAGCGAAGCCGCGCGATTCCTGACCCAGGCCACATTCGGGCCTGTGCAGGCCGACATCGACAAAGTGCGCACGATCGGCCGGTCGCGCTGGATCGACCAGCAGATGCTGCAGCCGACGACACCGGCCTTCCCCTACATGATGGGCCTGCGCGACGTGCCGAAAATCCATGGCCGCCGCATGGACCGCCATCTGCATACGTTCGTGGTCGCGCCGGACCAGTTGCGCCAGCGCATGGCCTTCGCGCTGTCGGAGATCTTCGTCATTTCCTCGCAGCATCCGGCCCTGATCACCGATCCCAGCCCGCAGCATTTCGCCGGCTACTGGGACATGCTGGCCGACGGCGCGTTCGGCAGCTACGCCGTCGCGCTGAAGAACGTGACCCATCACATCACGATGGGCAAATACCTCAGCCATTTCCGCAATCGCAAGGCCGGGCCCGGCCACGAACCCGACGAGAATTACGCGCGCGAAATCATGCAGCTGTTCTCGGTCGGGCTGAAAGAGCTGAACATCGACGGCACGCCCATGCTCGACGCCGGCGGCAACCCGATTCCCACCTACGCCCAGGGCGCGATCACCGATCTGGCCAAGGTTTTCACCGGCTTTACCTATACCAACGCCGGCAACAACAACATTTTCACCGGCAGCTACGGCGCCTTCGGCCCGATGAAATGTTTTGATTCCGAACACGACATGACCGCGAAGACGGTGATCGGCAATACCGTCCTGCCGGCGGCAGTCGGCTGCAACGACGAAGTCGACCGCGTGATCAACCTGCTGGCCTCGCACCGGAATGCCGCGCCGTTCATCGCGCGTCTGCTGATCCAGCGCTTCACCACCAGCAATCCCTCGCGCGCCTACGTGCGCCGGGTCGCCGAGAAATTCCGCGACAACGGCGATCGCGAAGCGGGCGACCTCGGTGCCGTCGTGCGGCAGATCCTGCTGGATCCAGAGGCGCGCCAATACCCGCCGCCCGCCGGCTTCGGCAAGATCCGCGAACCGCTGCTGCAGGTGACGGCCATCCTGCGTGCCTGGCCGTTCCAGCTGCCGGTGCCCGGTGCCGACGGCAACCTGCCGATGGCGCGCAATTCGATCCCCGTCACCCAGGTGCCGCTCAACGCACCATCGGTCTTCAATTTCTATTCGCCCGACTACCAGCCTCCCGGCGCGCTGCAGGCGGCAGGAATCTATGCGCCAGAGCTGGAGTCGGTCGAGGAAGCCTCGGTCTACAGCCTGTCCAACAGCAAGGCGTATTACACCTTCTCCGCCTATGTCGGCGGCAACACGACCGACGTGCGGCCGTATATCGACCTCGATGCGCTGGGCGCGCTGTCCGACGCGGAGCTGATCGGGGAAATCGATCGCCGCATGCTCTACGGCACGATGTCGCCCGGCATGCGCGCCATCCTGGCGGAAATGCTGCCGCCGCTGGCCTCCGCCAACGGCCGCGAACGCGCCCGCTCGGCGATCCTGGTCGCCGCTCTTTCGCCCGAATTCGTCACCCAGCGCTGAGGCATCTCCATGAAACAGAACGACCATTCTCGCCGGCGATTCCTGCGCACGCTGGGCATGACCCTCGGCGCCAGCGGTGTCGGCGCATTCCTGCCGCAACTGCAGCTGATCCGCGCCGCGGCCGCGGACGATCGCGCGCTGAACGGCTACCGCGCGCTGGTCTGCATCTACCTGACCGGCGGCAACGACAGCTGGAACATGCTGATGCCCTACGACGCCGCGCGCCATGCGGTCTACACGACCGCCCGTGGCGGCGTCCACTCAGCGGCCAATGGCGCCGGGCTCGCGATCGACCGCGGCCGCCTCGGCACGCCGGTGCAGATCAGCGACGCGGCAACGGGCGCTCAGTACGCCCTGAATCCCGGCAACGATCTGTATCCGGAAGGCATGAGCAAGCTCGCCACGCTGTACCGCGCCAACAAGCTCGCGTTCGTGGCGAATGTCGGCACGCTCGTCAAACCGCTGACCAAGGCGCAATACCAGAACGGCAGCGTGCCGCTGCCGCCCAACCTCTACGCGCACGACGCGCAGGAACGGCTCTGGCACCTCGCCACCGCAAGCGGCGGCGCGTACGGCTGGGGCGGCCTGGTCGCCGACAAGGTCGGCATCGAGAACGGCTATCAGACGCTGTCGCCGAGCATCGCCCTCGACGGCAATCTGTTCGGCTCCGGCATCGATACGCGCAACTACGCGCTCGGCAAGGATGGGCTGCTGTCGCTTACCGGTGTCGACCCGGTCGCATCGGCCAGCGGCGGCGGCGTGCGTGCCCGCGCCGTCGATCGGCTGCTGGCGGAACAGCAGACCGCTTCGCCACTGGGCCAGGAATATGCACGTACGTTCCAGCGCGGGCGCCAGCTCTATACCGTGCTCGATGCCGCCCTGCGCAGCAATACCGTCACTACCGCCTTTCCGGATACCGGCTTCGGCGACCGGCTGAGGACGATCGCGCGCATGATCAAGGCCAGCCGCGACCCGGCCGGCACGCTGCGCCACAAGCGCCAGATCTATTTCGTGCGCGTCGGCCATTTCGACATGCACGACGGCCTGATGGCCGACGATGCCAACGGCCATGCCGGCCACCTGGCCGACCTCAGTACCGCGCTCGACGCGTTCTGGCGCGCACTGAACGAGATCGGCGCACACAACGAGGTGACGACCTTCACCATGAGCGAATTCGGCCGCACGCTGAGTTCCAACGGCGACGGCTCGGACCATGCCTGGGGCGGCGTGCAGATGGTCATGGGCGGCGCCGTCAACGGCGGCCGGCTCTACGGCAGCTTCCCCGCGCAGCAGCTGGACGGCCCGGTCAGCCTGGCGCGCGGGCAGTTCATTCCCGCAGTCAGCGTCGACCAGATGGCCGCGACCCTGGCGCGCTGGATGGGCGTCACCGGCGCCGCGGAACTCGGCACGATCTTTCCGAACCTGGCGAATTTCCCGACGGCCAACCTCGGCTTCATGGCGGCCTAGCAACGCTCCGGAAACCTGGCCGGCCGGCACCAGCCGGCCGGATACGGCAGCACGGCGCTCGACCGGATCGCTCCGGCGACCGGCCGGCCACGAACGGTATTTTCTTTATGGAGAATGATCGTATGCGGCAATTTGCGACCAAAGCGGTACTGCTCGTGCTGTGCGCCTGCCTCGCCCCGCCGCTGCATGCGCGCAGCTTCTTCAAAGGCAATTTCGAGCGCCCGGCCGATATTCCCGCCAGCGACGGCGAGGCCGCGCGCTTCCTCACCCAGGCTACCTTCGGGCCCACCCAGGCCGACATCGACAAAGTGCGCACGATCGGCGTGTCCGCCTGGATCGACCAGCAGATGCTACTGCCGGCGACGCGGGTACTGCCCTACATGCTGGGACTGGAGAACGTGCGCAGGAACCACAACCGGCGCATGGACCGCCACCTGCACAGCTTCATGGTCGCGCCGGACCAGCTGCGCCAGCGCATGGCCTTCGCGCTGTCGCAGATCTTCGTCATCTCGTCGCAGCATCCCGGACTGATCAACGACAACGGTGCGCAGCAGTCCGGCGCCTACTGGGACATGCTGGCCGACGCCGCCTTCGACAGCTACGCACCGCTGCTGCAGAACGTGACCTACCACGTCACGATGGGCAAGTACCTCAGCCACTTCCGCAACCGCAAGGCAGGCCCGGGGCACGAGCCCGACGAAAACTACGCGCGCGAGATCATGCAGCTGTTCTCGGTCGGGCTGAAGGAACTGAACATCGACGGCTCGCCCGTGCTCGACACCGCGGGACGGCCGATTCCGACCTACAGCCAGGACGCAATCACCGACCTTGCCAAGGTATTCACGGGCTTTACCTTCGGCAACGCGGGAGCGGACATCAATTCGGGCAGCTTCACCTACTTCGGCCCGATGAAATGCCTGGAAGCCGAGCATGACAAAACCGCAAAGACGGTGATCGGCAATAGCGTACTGCCCGCAGGCCGCACCTGCCCCGAGGAAGTGCGCCGCGTGGTCAACCTGCTTTCCGCGCATGCGAATACGGCGCCCTTCATCGCCCGGCGGCTGATCCAGCGCTTCACCACCAGCAATCCCTCGCGCGCCTACGTGCGCCGTGTCGCCGAGAAATTCCGCGACAACGGCGACGGCGAATACGGCGACCTCGGTGCGGTCGTGCGGCAGATCCTGATCGATCCGGAAGCGCGCCAGTTTCCGCCGCCGGCCACGTTCGGCAAGGTGCGCGAGCCGCTGCTGCAGGTCACGGCGATCCTGCGCGCCTGGCCGTTCCAGGTGCCCGGCGTCGACGCCAATGGCAGCCTGCCGATGGCTCACAACTCGGTTCCGGTCACCCAGGTGCCGCTCAGCGCACCGTCCGTGTTCAATTTCTACGAGCCGGATCACCAGCCGCCCGGCACGCTGCAGGCAGCAGGACTGTATGCGCCGGAGCTGCAGCCGATCGACGAGGCGACCATCTACGACATCGCCAACGGCATGGCGCACTACGGCTTCTCGAACTACTTCGGCAGTGGAGACACGGGCGCGGTACGGCCCTACATCCGTCTCGACACCCTCGGCGCACTGCCCGACGCCCAGCTGATCGAGGACGTCAACCGCCGCATGCTCTACGGAACCATGTCGCCCGGCATGCGCGCCATCCTGGCGGAAATGCTGCCGCGCCTGGCCAGCGGACGCGAACGCGCGCGCTCGGCCATCCTGCTCACCGCGCTTTCGCCCGAATTCGCCGTGCAACGCTGAGGAGCCTCCGATGAACCAGAACGATCATGCGCGCCGCCGATTCCTGCGCAATCTCGGCATCACCCTCGGCGCCGGCGGCGCCAGCGCGCTGCTGCCACAGCTGCAGCTGATCCGCGCCGCAGCGGCCGAGGACTACGCCGTCGAGGGCTACCGGGCGCTGGTCTGCGTCTACCTGAGCGGGGGCAATGACAGCTGGAACATGCTGATGCCCTACGATGCGGCGCGACATGCGACCTATGCCGCGGCGCGGGGCGGCGTCCATTCGCCGTCCAACAGCGCCGGCCTTGCCATCGACCGTGGTCGCATGGGCGCGCCGGTACGCATCGGCGACGCGGCGACCGGCGCAGAGTACGCGCTCAATCCGGGCAGCGAGGAGTATCCGGAAGGCATGGGCCGGCTCGCGGCGCTGTACCGCGCCAACAAGCTGGCCTTCGTCGCCAACGTCGGCCCGCTCGTCCGCCCCATGAGCAAGGCCCAGTTCGTCAACGGCGACGTGCCGAAGCCGCCGAATCTGTACGCACACGATTCGCAGGAACGCCTCTGGCACCTGGCGACGGCGAATGACGCCAGCTACGGCTGGGGCGGCCTGGTGGCAGACCGCGTCGGCATCGAGAACGGTTACGCCGCGCTGTCGCCGAGCATCGCCCTCGACCGCAACCTGTTCGGCACCGGCAACGACACGCGTCCCTACGGCCTGAATGCCAGAGGACTGGGCGCGCTTTCGGGCGTCAGTCCGGTCGCCTCGACCAGTTCCGACGGCGCGCGCGCCCGCGCGCTCGACCGCCTGCTGGCCGAACAGCAGACGACCTCGCCGCTGGGACAGCAGTTCGCGCACACCTTCCAGCGCGCGCGGCAGCTCTATACCGTGCTCGACGCAGCGCTCGCGTCGAGCACGGTCGCGACGGAATTTCCGGACGACCGCCTGGGCAGCAAGCTGAAAATGATCGCGCGCACGATCAGGGCGAGCCGCAATCCGTCCGGCACCCTGCGCCACAAGCGACAGGTCTACTTCCTGCGCTTCGGCAGCTTCGACATGCACGACGGCCTCATGCTGCCAGGGCCGGACGGACATGCGGCTCATATGCACCAGCTCAGCGTCGCGCTCGATGCGTTCTGGCGCTCGCTGGGCGAGTTCGGCGCCCAGAACGAAGTTACTTTATTCACAATGAGCGAATTTGCGCGGACCATGAACTCCAATGGCGACGGCTCGGACCATGCCTGGGGCGGCGTGCAGCTGGTCATGGGCGGCGCCGTCAACGGCGGCCGGCTCTACGGCAGCTTCCCCGCGCAGCAGCTGAACGGTCCGGTCAGCCTTTCGCGCGGCCAGTTCATTCCCTCCGTCAGCGTCGACCAGATGGCCGCGACACTGGCGCGCTGGATGGGCGTCACCAGCGCCGCGGAACTCAACACGATCTTTCCCAACCTGGCGAATTTCCCCACTGCCAACCTCGGCTTCATGAACGCCTAGGACTCTCGCCCGGCCAGACTGGCCGGGCGAAAACTCGCCAGTGCTGCACCAAGCCCGACACCGGCCTGGCCCGGTGTCGCGGCAACCGTTGCGAAGCGCATCGATCGTCTTTCCGGCACGACGAATCAATGCTCGCTTCGCCCCGCGCGGGAGGGAAGGCCCGCGCGATTTTTCCTGCTATTCCCAGGTATAGCCGACCTTGCCGTAGACGAACGCACCATTGAAGCCGAACGGCGCGTTGCGCGGATACGGCAGCTGTCCGCCATTCGAGGTGGCGAACAGGTATTCGTCCGGATACGCATCGAAGATATTGTCGCCGCCCAGGGCGAAGTTCCACTGGCCGAGCTGGTACGAGGCCGACACGTCGATGGTCCATTTCGCGCCGAAGGTCTGGTCCAGCGCAGGGCTCGCATTCAGTGCGCTGAATTCGCCGTAGCGCGTCGCCATGGCGGAGAAACTCCAGTCGCCGCTCTTCCACACGCCGCCCAGCAGGACCTTGTCGCGCGGCGCGCCGACCGTGATACGGCCCTGCTCCACGCGGCCGATGCGCTGCAGATTCAGCCCGCCCGCGGTCAGTTCCGGCGGATTCGCAGCAATTTTCTCGATTTTTGTTTTGGAATAGTTATACCCGGCAGTCCAGTCGATCTCGCCCGCGGCGAAGGTCCACTTGTAGGTACCGATGATGTCGATGCCTGTGGTCTTGGTATCGACAGCGTTGGTGAAATAGCGCCCGCCGGTCACGCCGAAAATCCCGCGCGTCTCGAGGAAGGTAGTGACCGCCGGACCGATCAGGTTTTCCGACAGGATGATGCGGTCGTCGATGTCGATGCGGTAGGCGTCGATGGTTACGTACAGCCCTTCGGCCGGCGACAGCACCAGGCCCAGGCCGTAGTTGGTCGATTCCTCGGCCTGCAGCGGCTCGGCGCCGAGCGCGATCGCGGTCGGGTTGTCGACGGCGAAGGTACGTACGTCGAACGGCACCCCGCCGATGAAATTCGTCGCGGTCGACTGGAAGTACTGCTGCTGCAGCGACGGCGCACGAAAGCCGGTCGACACGGTGCCGCGCAGCGCGACCGCGTCGGTGAACGCGTAGCGTGCCGACAGCTTGCCCGAAGTGGTCGTGCCGAAGTCGCTGTAGTCCTCGTAGCGCCCGGCGATACCGGCGGAAAACCGGTCGGTCAGGTCGGCCTCGAAATCGGCATACAGCGAATTGCTGTTGCGCTCGCGATGGCCGGCATCTTCCGGCTTGAAGCCCGGAAACACCTGGGCGCCGGGTGGCGTGTTGACCGGGCCGTCGCCATCGACATAGGAACCGAGTTCGCCCGGGCCCTGGTTGAATTTCTCTTCGCGCCGTTCCGCGCCGAAGGCAAACGTGACCGGATAGGCCAGGCCGATGTCCAGCGGCTTGGTCACGTCGAGATTGGCCACGTTCTGCGTGACTTCCAGGCTGCCGGCGTAGAACGCCTGCGGCGAGGTCGGGCCCAGGCTGCGGTTGAGGGTGTTCTCGATGTCGAAGCTCAGCTTGTTGTAGCCGTAGTTGTAGCTGAGGTCGTAGCTCCAGTCGCTGCCGGCCGTGCCGCGCACACCGGCGACCAGGGAGCGGTCCTTGGCCACGTTATGGATATTCGGCAAAAAACCATTCGGATAGATCTGCGGAATATTGCGCGGATCGCCAGCAGGCCGGAAGAAGCCGTTCGACAGCACGTCGCGGTTGCTCGCCGCGCCGAACGAATACAGCGCAGCGCGTTCGCCCAGGCCGAACTCGCCGTTGTACGACACGGCGCCCTGGTCGATCTCCGGATCGCCGTAGCGCTGCACGACCTTGTCGTACGGCGGCGCGGCCGGTCCCGGCGCGCCGGTGTACGGGCGCGCGCGGTCGGTCTGGTCGTTGTGCCCGGCCTGCCCGGCCAGGTGCAGGAAGCCGCGCTCGCCGAGCACGAAACCCGTATCGCCGGACAGCTGGTACTGGTCGCCGTCGCCGGCCGTGTACTGGCCGTAGCGCGCGGCAATGCCGCCGCCGCTGCCACTGCCCTTGAGCACGATGTTCACCACACCGGCGATGGCGTCCGAGCCGTACTGCGCCGAGGCACCGTCGCGCAGCACCTCGACGCGGGCAATCGATGCAATCGGGATCGCATTCAGATCGACCGGCGAAGAGCCACGGCCCTGGCTATCGTTGAGGTTGATCAGCGCCGTGGTATGGCGGCGCTTGCCGTTGACCAGCACCAGTACCTGGTCGGGTGCGAGACCGCGCAACTGCGCCGGCTTTACCGCGTCGGTACCGTCGGAGATGGCCGGTCGCGGGAAATTCAGCGAGGGCAGTACGCGCGACAGGGCGGTGGCCAGTTCGATGGTGCCGGTCGCCTCCAGTGCCGCGGGCGTGATGATGTCGATCGGCGAGGCCGATTCGGCCACCGTGCGGTCGGTGACGCGCGTGCCGGTGACGATGACGGTTTCCAGCGAATCGGCTTTTTCGCCGGACGTTTGGGCGGCCGCAGGCAATGCGGTCAGGGCGGCGGCGACAGCGATGGTCAGGCTGCGTTTGCAGAAAAACATGGAAACCCCCGAGCAGTAAGTGGGCGAGCGATTGGTTTTATGGGTGTGGCGATGCTGCACGGCCCGCTGCGGGCCGCCCCCTGCTCTGACTACTACTCGGAATCCGACACGCTGGTGGACGCGCTGGCCAGGCAACGGACCGCCAGAATGCCGCCATACGGCTGCGAAACCATCATGCAATTTTTTGATTTCGTTAGAATTAAATCGGACGACAAGGTATACGCACAGTCATCGGCACGACACCTGCGGGGACCCGCGCCGGGCCCTGTCGCAGCCCGGCTGCCTGCCTCCCCGGCCGCCGGCAGGCCCATGCCGGGTTCATCCGGCGCGGCGATCGCTCAGCGAATGCCCGAGGAAAAACGCCAGCATGCGGGCCGACGCATCGGGACCGGCCGGAGCGGTATAGGAACCGCCGGCTGCACCGCCAGACCAGGCATGGCCCGCGTTCTTCACCGTCCACTGTTCGATCACCAGCCGGCCATCGCCCGAGTAGAAGCAGGACCGCGTATGCGCCGGCTCGGCCACGACCTGCCGCTGCAAGGCATGGCCGGCGTTCTCGTAGCCTTGCATCAGTTGCTGCACTACCGCATCGCCGTTGCTCGACCGCACGGTCTGGTCGGCGCTGCCGTGGATCACCAGCGCGGGCATGGGATGGCTGATCGGGCGAATGCCTGCGCTCGCGGAATGCGCGCTGGCGCGCCCGGCCATGGCAGCGAAGGCGCTGGGTACGTCGCGTGCGGCACCGAGCGGCAAACCCGAGTGCACGGCGACGGCTGCGAACACATCCGGATAACTGTCGCCCAGCACCAACGCCATGGCCGCCCCGGCCGAAAGCCCGCCCACGTAGATGCGATCGGGATCGATGCGCTGCTCACTGACCAGGTGCCGGGCCATGCCGGCAAGAATGGACGGCTCGCCGCTGTCGCGTCCCTGATGGGCCGTGTCGAACCAGCGCCAGCAGCGTTGCGCGTTCGCCGCACCGTCCTGGATGGGATACAGCACGAAGCAAGCGTGCCGCTCGCCGTACTCGTTCATGCGCGTGCCGCGGGCGAAGTCGTCGGCATCCTGGGTGCAGCCGTGCAGCATGACGACCAGCGGCAGGCGCTCTGCCTGCGCGGCCGCGGAGGGCACCCACAGCTTGTAGGCGCGCGTGCCGGCGGCATTGGAAAAGACGCCGGCCGTGAAGTGCCCTCGCAGCTCGGGCCGCGGCGATGTCGCGGCGGTGGCGCGGGCCTGCGCGGTGTCGGGCCGGTACGGCGGCTGCGGGGTTGTCGGCGGTAATGCACTCGCAGGCTCGCTGTCGATCCAGCGCCCTTCTGCAACAGTATCGAATGCGGCATCGCGCGCCGCAGTGTCGGCCGGGCGACGCTGCAAGGCGTGGCGGATGACGCGCGTGGCATCGCGCAGATCGCCCGCGCGCGTGAGGCGCAATGCCTCGCGCATCGCGTTGGAAAATACTGACATTTGGTTTGTCCTTTAGATTAGTTGGTACGCGACGCCAGGGCCTTCTTCACCGCACTGCTGGCGTGCAGTGCGCCGAGAACCTCGAGCGACGCTATGGTTTCCATGGCAAGCGCCGGCGTGACGTCGTCGGCAATGCGTACCAGACCAAGCCCGCGAATATGCAGGCGCGTACCCGCTGCCTGTGCCGCGATCAGATCGGCCGCGCTGATGTTCTGCACGCCCATCACGAACGTCTTGCGGATGGCGGTCTGGCGCACCGTGTCGGCATGTGCCGACAACTGCGTGCGGATGGCCGTGCGGATGAAATCGGTGCGATTGTTGAAGAAGCCTTCCATCACCAGCAGATCGATCTGCCCCAGATCGACCAGGCCAAGATTGATGGTGATTTTTTCCGTTTCGGCGAGGCGACTCTTGGTGTCCACGGCAGGTCCATGCAGCTGTCTGGATGGAGCCTACCATCCATACGGATGGTAACTCGTTCAGATTGCGCGCTTTTCGTGGCCGGGTCTGCAACCAGCGCGAGCGCACACAGCGGACTCTGCCTTACATGGCGGACATGCCGCGGCGAGCCGTGCCCGCCGCGGCAAATGCGCTTTCTACATGAGTTAACTAAGACAACAGTGAATCTGTTTGCATTGGCGGAAGGCGCAATGCGATCGCGCAATAACTGGCGGTAGTTCGCCACCCGGGCAGACTGCCGCACCGATCGCATGCCGTGCGATCGACACCGTGCGTCACTGCCCGGCCTGCGTGCTGCGCAGCCGCAGCGCGTTGGCCACGACCGAGACCGACGACAGGCTCATCGCCAGCGCGGCGATCATCGGGCTCAGCAACAGTCCGAAGAGCGGATACAGCAGACCCGCCGCAACCGGCACGCCCAGCGCGTTGTACGCAAACGCGAAGCCGAGGTTCTGCCGCATGTTCGCGACCGTGGCCTGGGAAATCTGTCGCGCGCGCAAGATGCCGCGCAGATCGCCTTTCACCAGGGTGACCTGGGCACTCGACATGGCGACATCGGTGCCGGTACCCATGGCGATACCCACGTCAGCGGCCGCCAGCGCCGGCGCATCGTTGATACCGTCTCCGGCCATTGCCACCCGGCAGCCCGCGGCCTTCAATCGCGCCACCAGATCCAGCTTGTCCTGTGGCCGCACTTCGCCATACACCTCGTCGATGCGGAGTTGCTTTGCTACCGCTGCTGCCGTGGTCTTGCCGTCGCCGGTGGCCATCACGATGCGCAAGCCGGCGGCTTTCAGTGCGGCAATGGCGTCAGGTGCGCTCTCCTTGATCGGATCGGCCACTGCAATCAGGCCCAGCGCCCGGCCATCCGCTGCCAGAAACATCGCGCTCGCGCCGTCACGGCGCAGTCGCTCGGCCGGCTCGCTCAGCGCAGCGACATCGACACCGATCTCCTGCATCAGCGCGGTATTACCCAGTGCCAGCTGCTGCGTACCGACGCGGCCTCGCACACCGATGCCTGTCGACGACTCGAAGTCGATGGCCGCTTCCAGCGCCAGGCCACGCCGCCGCGCTTCCGCCACGAGGGCCTCTGCCAGCGGATGTTCGCTGCCCTGGTCGAGGCTCGCCGCCAGGCGCAGAACCTCGTCGGCAGTCGCGCCAGCAGTGGCAACCACCTCGCGAAAAGCGGGCTTGCCCTGGGTCAGGGTGCCGGTCTTGTCGACGATCAGCGTGTCGATGCTGCGCAGCCGCTCGATCGCTTCCGCATCGCGGAACAACACACCGGCCTGTGCGGCGCGCCCGGTCGCCACCATGATCGACATCGGCGTCGCCAGGCCCAGCGCGCAGGGACAGGCGATGATCAGCACCGCGACGGCATTGACCACGGCATAAGTCCACGAAGGATCGGGACCGAACACACCCCAGACCACGAACGTGGCCAGCGCGATGGCGAGCACCACGAGGACAAACCAGAAACTGGCCTTGTCGGCGAGGCGCTGCAGGGGCGCCCGCGAGCGCTGCGCCTGTGCCACCAGCTGCACGATCTGCGCAAGCACCGTATCGGAGCCCACCTTGTCAGCCCGCATGACCAGGCTGCCATTGCCGTTGATCGTGGCGCCGACGATTTTCTCGCCGGGCATTTTCTCCACCGGCATGGCTTCGCCGGTCAGCATGGATTCGTCGACGCGCGAGCGGCCGTCGAGAACTTCACCGTCGACCGGCACTTTCTCGCCGGGGCGCACGCGCAGGCGGTCGCCGACATGTACGTGGGCCAGCGGAATGTCTTCCTCGCTGCCGTCCTCGCGCAGGCGGCGCGCGGTCTTGGGTGCAAGCCCGAGCAAAGCCTTGATGGCGGCCGACGTGCTGGCACGCGCCTTCAGTTCCAGCAGCTGGCCGAGCAAGGTGAGCGAGACGATGATCGCTGCCGCCTCGAAATAGACGCCGACACGGCCGTGCTCGCGAAACGAATCCGGGAACAGATCCGGTGCGAGCGTGGCGACGACGCTGTAGCCGAAGGCCGCGCCGACGCCGCTGCCGATCAGCGTCCACATGTTGCCATTGCGATTGGCGATCGACTGCGCCCAGCGCTCGAAGAACGGCCAGCCGGCCCACAGCACGACGGGCGCGGAAAGAACCAGTTCCAGCCAGGTACGCGCCGCGGCCGGCAGCGCGCCGAACCGATGCCCGAACATCGCCAGCACCAGCACGGCCAGCGACAGCGGCAAGGTCCAGTAGAACCGGCGCCGGAAATCGGTCAGCTCGGGATTCTCGCCGTCGTCCAGGCTCGGCATCATGGGTTCCAGCGCCATGCCGCAGAGCGGGCATGTACCCGGACCCGCATTGACGATTTCCGGATGCATGGGACAGGTGTATTGCGTCCCCGGCGGTGCAGCGGGCTCCGGCCCGTCGGCCTTGGGCGCGAGATAGCGCGCCGGGTCAGCCACGAATTTCGTGCGGCAGCCGGCCGAGCAGAAGCGATAGTCCTGGCCTGCATGCATCGCCTGGTGCGGCGAATCGGGCGCCACGCGCATGCCGCAGACCGGATCGCGCAGGCCAGTATCCGCCGCGACATCGCCTTCTGCCTGTGCCGGGGCATGACAACAGGCGTGTTGGGGCTTGGCGTCGGACGGGTTCATACGCGCTCCTGCCCGGTCAATGCATTGAGGATGGGACAGTCCTCTGCGCGGCCATGGCCGGGACAGGCTGCAATCAGCGTGTGCAGGCCCGAGCGGATGCGTTCCAGCTCGGCAATGCGCTGCTCGATGTCGACGAGCTTGCTTTCGGCCACCTGCTTCACCGTGGCCACATCTCGTTCTTCGCTCAAGGCGAGCAGGCCGCGGATATCTTCCAGCGAAAAGCCCAGCGCCTTGGCGCGGCGAATGAAATGCAGCCGCTTGAGTTCCGCGTCGCCGTAACGGCGATAGCCCGACTCCAGCCGCGTAGCCGGCGACAGCAAGCCGTCGCGTTCGTAGTAGCGCACCGTGTCGATGCCGACTCCGGCGCGTTTGGCCAGCTGGCCAATACCTAGTGTGGTCATGCGCGATCTCCTGTGTATGGCCAGTCTGCAGTATGGACCCAGGTCCAGAGTCAAGCGGCCGGGCGGAGCGGCAGCGGCGCCGGCGCGCTGTCATGACGCGCGGGATTGCGGCGACAGGGCCCGCGCGTGCGGCGTCCTGGCATCGGCCAGGGCGGTCGAGCGCAGGGATTGACGGCACCTGCACGCCGCTGCCTGGAGGATGCCCGCGTCTCCCGGAGGGTTGCTCATGAACAAGAAAAAATCGACGCCGGCTTCGCGCCGTGGCACGACGCCAGCGGGCGCTACGTTGGGCAATGGTGGAGAACTGCATCTTGCCGCAGGCGGCAACCATCCGCCCCTGACCACCAACCAGGGCATCCCGGTCCCCGACAACCAGAACTCGCTGCGCATCGGCCGCAATGGCCCTACGGCGCTGGAAGATTTCATCCTGCGCGAGAAGATCACCCACTTCGATCACGAGCGCATTCCCGAACGCATCGTGCATGCGCGCGGATCGGCGGCGCACGGCTTTTTCGAACTGACCAAGTCGCTCAAGCGCTATACCTCGGCCGCCGTGCTGAACCAGGTCGGCGAACGCACGCCGGTATTCGTGCGCTTCTCCACTGTGGCCGGCGGCGCCGGTTCCATCGACACGCCGCGCGACGTGCGCGGCTTCGCGGTGAAGTTCTATACCAGCGAAGGCAACTGGGATCTGGTCGGCAACAATATTCCCGTGTTCTTCATCCAGGACGCGATGAAATTTCCCGATCTTGTACATTCTGTAAAAATGGAACCCGACCGCGGCTTTCCCCAGGCCGGCAGCGCGCACGACACCTTCTGGGATTTCATCTCGCTCACCCCCGAATCGATGCACATGATCATGTGGGCGATGTCGGACCGCACCATACCGCGTTCGCTGCGCATGATCGAAGGTTTCGGCGTGCACTCGTTCCGCCTGGTCAATGCCCAGGGCCAGTCGACCTTCGTCAAATTCCATTGGCGGCCGCAGCTGGGCCTGCAGTCGATGGTCTGGGACGAGGCGGTCAAGACCGCCGGCGCCGACCCCGATTTCCACCGGCGCGATCTGTTCGAGGCCATCACCTCCGGCAACTTCCCGCAGTGGGATCTGGCCGTGCAGCTGTTCACCGAGGATGACGCGGCGCGTTTCCCGTTCGACCACCTCGACCCGACCAAGCTGATCCCGGAAGAACTGGTGCCGCTGACAGTCATTGGCAGGATGGTGCTGGATCGCTGGCCAGACAATTTCTTCGCCGAAACCGAGCAGGTCGCCTACTGCCCGGCCAATATCGTGCCCGGCATCGACTTCAGCAACGACCCGCTGCTGCAGGGACGCCTGTTCTCCTATCTCGACACACAGCTCAGCCGCCTGGGCGGCCCGAACTTCCACCAGATACCGATCAATGCGCCGAAATGCCCATTCGCCAATCTGCAGCGCGACGGCCACATGCAGATGCAGGTGCCGCGCGGACGCGTCAACTACGAGCCCAGCTCGTTGGAACCCGATGCTGTACGCGAGGCCCGCGCCGGATTCCGCTCGTTCGCCGCGCCGGTAGACCCGGAAGTGAAAGGCCGCCTGCGCCCGCAGAGCTTCGCCGATCACTACAGCCAGGCGCGCCAGTTCTTCCGCAGCCAAAGCGCGCCGGAACAGTCGCACATGGCGTCGGCGCTGGTGTTCGAACTGTCCAAGGTCGGCACGGCGCACGTGCGCGAGGCGGTGGTCGGCCATCTGCGGCATATCGATGCAGAGCTTGCGCAACGCGTGGCCGACGGACTGGGCATGACAGCCTTGCCACCCGCACCGCGCGCCGCTGTGGAGCCGAACGACCTGCCGCCTTCCCCGGCGCTGCAGATCATCGGCAAGATGAAAGCCACGCTGCAGGGACGCTGCATCGGCATCCTCGTCGCCGACGGCTCCGACCTGCGCGCCGTCGCGGCAATGCGCAAGGCGGCCGAAGCGCAAGGTGCACAAGTCAAGATTGTTGCACCACGCATCGGTGGCGTCACCGGCAGCAAAGGCAGCACGCTGGCGGCCGACGGCCAGCTGGCCGGCACGCCGTCCGTCGTTTTCGATGCGGTCGCGCTGGCGTTGTCGGCCGAGGCCGGGACAAAGCTCGCGCGCGAAGCGGCCGCGGTGGATTGGGTACGCGATGCCTTCGGCCACCTCAAGGCCATCGCCTTCACTCCGGGTGCCCAGGCATTGCTGGATGCCGCCCGCATCGAAGCAGACGAGGGTGTGATTGCCGCGGACGACATCGACGCGTTCCTCGATGCGGCCGCCACGCGGCACTACGAGCGCGAGGCGGGAGTGCGCAGCCTGGCCTGATCGCGCCGAACCCTGCACCGGCCGCGCAAGGCCATACGGTTCATTGCGCCGGCCGGCGCAGCGCTTCACGCACCGCGGCCATCTCCGTATCGGTGCCCGCGGCAATATCCTGCGGCGTCGGCACAACGCGGATATCCGGCTCGATACCGGCATCCGGCGGATCGCCCACGGGAAAGCGCGCGATCAGCGGCAAGTCCATTTCGACCTGGGTATTCGGCAGGCGC
Organism: Tahibacter aquaticus; assembly: GCF_004363655.1. Classification (GTDB taxonomy): domain Bacteria; phylum Pseudomonadota; class Gammaproteobacteria; order Xanthomonadales; family Rhodanobacteraceae; genus Tahibacter; species Tahibacter aquaticus. The sequence continues at coordinate 42,399 of NZ_SNZH01000009.1, read as the reverse complement.
AGGAAAAAGAACGCGCCGCCGTTGATGCCGCGCTGGTTGCCGCCGGTCGTCTGGCCGACCAGGGTGGCAAGGCCGGCCTTCTGCACCTGCTGGGCAAACTGGAACGTGGCCGAACTGTTGGTGGCGCCGACCAGCACGAACACTCTGCCGCGGAAGCGTGGCAACGCCGGTTCTATGCGGCGTGGCGTGGATGCCTGCGGCTCGTCGCGCAGGCGGAAGAAATGCGCGTCATAAGGTTGCGCATCGTCGCCCCAGTTCTTGAAGGATTTGTCCCAGGTATGCAGCAGCGGCGCCAGCGCATCCGGTACCGCGCGATAGCGCACCAGGCGCGGCGGATCGAACAGCTGCACCGGCGAATCGATCAGATGCTGCAACAGGGCATCGCCCGCGTCGATGCCACCTTCGTTGCCGCGCAAGTCGATCACCAGAACCTGTATGCGTTTACGCGCGATGGTATCGAAGCTGCGCTGGATGAAGCCCTTCCAGTCCCATTTGCTTTCGTAGAACACCCAGCTCGGCATACGCAATACAGCGGTATCGCGCGCGATCTCCAGCGCAAAGCCGCCGGTTTCGTCGTCACCCTTGAGGCGCCGCGCCGCCTGGCGCTGCGCGTCGCTGAGCGCCTGTACGGTCACGCGTTTCACGGCACCGCCCGGTGTACGCAGGCGCAGCTGCTGCTCGGCCTGGATCTGCGGGAAATACAGCGGCAGGAAAATATCGAAGGCCTCGTAGCGGTCTACGCCCTGCACCTCCAGCTGAGCGACGCGCTTGGCGTCGTTGCTGCCGTCGGCACGGGCGATGGGCAATAGCTGCGCGAGGATGTCGGACGTTGCGACACCGTTGATCGAAAGGATTTCGCTGCCGCGCGCCAGCAGGCGCCGGCCGCTCAGATCGCGCGTGACCCACATGCGTCCGTCCAGCCAGCGGAACTCGAATGGCACGCGGTTGCGCCCTTCGAACAGCGCGGCCTGAATCGCCTTGGGCTGGTTGTAGAAATTGGCATAGGTATGGCCGCAGCGCACCTTGGCCGCGAATTCCGACAAGGCCAGATAGACCTCGGCCAGGCTGCGCCGTCCGTGCAGCGCTGCGCGCAGCACGGCGAAATGGCCGCGCATGGACTCGGCCGTGTTGTAGCGATACAGGCCGGGGTGCAAGGTCTCGTAGGCCTGTTGCAGCACGTCGATGTCCGCCTGGATGGCGGCGGCATCGAACGACATGGCGTCCGCGGCAGCCACCCGCCCCCCAGCGCAGAACGCGCACAGCACAAACAGCACAGCGGCAAGCAATCGATGGCACATGGTATTTCCCGCAAGAGAGCGCGTGCCGCTGCAGCAGCGGTACGGCGAAGGCGACAGACACGGCGGGCCAGGCGATCGGCCAGGCCAGCCCCGCCTTGCACGGTGCCGCCCGTGCTACGCCGACGTCGCCTCAGATTCCTTGCCGGCCGCGGTTTCCGGGATATGAGCCGCTCTCCAGGCTGTCGGGCTGACACCGGCATGCGCCAGGAACACCCGGTTGAAGCTGGCCTTGGAAGAAAAGCCCGATTCCAGCGCGATGGCCAGCACGCTGCGCACGTCGTTGGCGGCCAGCGCCTGCTGTACGGCGCGCACGCGCAGCGCATTGATGGCGAAGTTGAAGTTGCGCCCGGCACCGGCGTTGAACGCGCGCGAGACGTAGCTTTCGTTGCTGCCCAGCCGGCGCGCCACCTGTTCCAGGGTAAGGCCAGGTTCGCGCCACCAGCCGGCCTGGTCGATGCGCACCAGCCATTCTGCGGCGAGCGCACTCCAGTCGCGCGTGCGCTCGGGCTGCGGCAGGGCCGGCGGCATCGGCTCTGCCGCTATCGCAGCGGTCTGCCGTGGTGGCGCAGGCAGCGGGTCTACCAACGGCGGAAAGCAGTGCGCTGCGTGCCGCCAGCCCTCCAGCCCCAGCCACAGCACGATGGCGGCGAACGCCAGGTACTGCGGAAAGCGATCGAAGTAGCTCAAGTCGCGCAGGAAGCGATCGACGATCTCGAAGCCCAGGCCGACCGCCAGCCACAGTGACAGTGCCGCCAGCACGGTGCCGATCCAGGGCTGGCGGTGAATGTCCTGGTCGCTGACATGCTCGGCCAGCCAGCGCCGGTAGCGGCGGCAGAAGCGAATCGCCGCGACCAGGTAGATGGCCAGGGAAACCAAGGCAGCGGCCGATTCGAGCGGCTCTATCCAGGGACGATGCACGCGCTCGTCCCAGTTTTCTTTCTGCGCCAGCGGCAGGGCGAACGCCCACAGGTTGTAGGCGAAGTCGATCGCCGCCGGCAGCAGATGCCAGCCCCAGCGTGGCGGCAGCGACGGCGTGGCCAGGCGGCAGACATACAGATACAGCAGCGGCCCTATCGCCAGGCCGTGGTCGAACGGCGCAAAGGTCAACCAGGGATACGCGTCGTAGAAGCCGGCGAAACCGATCACGTAAGGCATCAGGCGCAGCGTGGCGACAGCGAGCAAGGCCGCGAGCAGGCGATTGGCGCTGCGATTGGCGGGCGCCAGCAACAGCAACATGGCGATCAGCGCGCCGAAACCGGCCGCGAGGCCCAGCGTGGTACTCCAGGAACCGAAACGAATCACACCCGACCTCCGCACCGGCAGCGGGTCGGATTATGCGCAACTCGCGCCAGCACGCGGTGAAGCACGTCCTGCCGATGCGCGCGTCCATCGGCCTGCGCACCCGTTGCCAGCCGGCACCGGCACGAATGCCTGTCGCGCACCGGCCGGCCAGGTGCCCCAGGCGGCAGCGGAGCAGCCCAGGCGCCGGCGGTCGCCGCCACCGCCGGCGGCGCGCTTTTACCCTTTTTGCGCTTTCGTCGCAAAACCCACATAGCCGGCGGCGACGAACAGCACAGACCATGCGGCTGCCAGCGCATGCATGCCCGAACTGACCACGGCCCGGCGCGCGTCCGGATTGTCCTTGAGGAAATCCAGCATGGTGTAGGCGTAAGGCACCAGGTTGGCGTACTGCCAGGACAACGCCGACAGCGCGGCTATCCAGGCCAGGAAGCCGATGCCGATCGGCACGAGGAAATTGTTGAAGCGCAGGCTCAGCAGGTATTGCGCGGCGACGATGGGCAGGCAATCGAGGTAGTACAGCGCGGTATCGGCCAGGAACACGCGCAGCGGCGGCGCCGGCGGAAACGCCACGCCGCCGACCAGCAGCGCCGGCAGCAGCGCCGACAGATAGATCCCGAGCACGAACAGCACGAAGAACTGCGCCAGCATCAGCAGGATCACGGCGAACTTGGCGAAGAAGATCGTCGCCGTGTGCAGCGGCAGCGCATGCACCTGTTTCCAGGCGTTGTTCCTCACCTCGATCTGCACCACCAGGCTGGTGGCCAGGATGGCTGCCATCGGCACGAAGAAGATCGCCATCGATTCCCAGGCATTGCGCCAGTGCAAGGTCCAGAACAGCGGATCGGCGTACAGCTGCGGCAGCGTCGCATGGCGGATCAGCCGCACCACGGTGATGATGGCCGGCGTGAAGAACGCGCCGACGGCAACCAGCCAGGCGCCCAGGCTGCGGCGGCGCTTCAGCCATTCGCAACGAAACGCATCGACAAATACGCTGTTCATGCGGCGCGGCTCCCGATCAGGTTCATGAAGATGGATTCCAGATCGCCGCCCTGGGCGCCGATCGCGTAGACCTCGACGCCCTGCTCGACCAGGCGCCGGTTGATGGCCGCGATGTGCGGCGGCGGCATCGCCGGCAGCACGAGGCCGGCGCTGCCGCAGCGCGCAGGCACGCCGGCATCGGCCAGAAGGCGCAGGGCGTGGCCATCGTCGGCTGTGTGCAGGCTGACGTGCGCTGCGGACTGGCTTTCGCGCCGCAGCGCATCCAGCGTGCCCTGGAACAGCAGCCGCCCGCGGTGCACGATGCCCACATGGCTGACCAGGCGCTCGACCTCGGCCAGCAGATGGCTGGACACCAATACCGTGGTGCCTTCCTCGCGATTCAGCGCGATCAGCAGGTCGCGCATCTCGATGATGCCGTTGGGGTCCAGCCCGTTGGTCGGTTCGTCCAGGATCAACAACGCCGGCCGGTGCAGCATGGCCGCGGCAATGCCCAGGCGCTGCTTCATGCCCAGCGAGAACTGGCCGGCGCGCTTGTCGCGCGTGGCGGCCAGCCCGACCCGTTCCAGCACCTCTGCGATGCGCGCCGCCGGCACACGGTGGATGCGCTGCAGCAGGGCGAGGTTTTCCGCCGCGGTCAGGTGCTCGTACAGCGACGGGGTTTCGATCAGCGATCCGACCTGCCGCAGAATCTCGACGCGGTGTTCGTCGAGATGGCGCCCGAAGATCGAGATGGTGCCGCGCTGTTTGCGGATCAGGCCGAGCAGCAGGCGCAATGTCGTGGTCTTGCCGGCGCCGTTGGGGCCGAGAAAACCGTAGATGCTGGCGTGCGGTACCGCCAGGGCGATGTCGTGCAGCACAGCTTCGCCGGCGGAATAGCGGTGGCAGAGATCGGTCGTTTCCAGGCAGAGCATGGGTCGTGGTCCGTGCGGGGAGTCGGCGGAAGGGTGAGGCGAAAATTGATGTTAGACTTACATTATCACGTCAAAAATTTAAGTTAAAGGTAAATAACTGGCAAATTCATGACAGATACTCAGATCGCCCATATCCGCGCCCGCAGCGCTTTGCTGCTGCGCTTCGTCAGCCTGCTTGCCGCCGCCCTGTGGCTGACCTTCCTGCTCGAACGCTTCGGCGCCGTCAGCCTGGGCCTGTTCGCGCCTGCCAGCGATGCGACGGCCTGGCGCGCCTTCGCCGTGCAGTGCGTGCTGGCCATCCCCGAGCTGTTCTACCTGCTGGCCCTGGGCGGCGTGCGCCGCGCCCTGGCCGAATTCGCCCGCGGCCAGCTGTACGTGCCGACGGTCACGCGCATGCTCGATCGCATCGGCCTGCTGCTGGCGGCGGGCGCCTTTGTCGGCGTGTTCGTCGTGCCCGGGCTGCAGCGCGCACTGGGCGCCAGCCCCGGCTACTGGATCGCCTTCGATGTGTCGGCACTGGTACTGGGCGCGCTGGGGCTGTCGCTGACCGTCATCGCCCATGTCTTCGGCCGCGCCGCGGCGCTCGAAGCCGAACTCGACGAGATTTTCTGATGCCTATCCGAATCTGTCTCGACGAAGTACTGGCTGCCAGGCAGCTCAAGGCAAAACAGATCGCCGCCCAGATCGGCGTCAGCGAAACCCATCTGTCGCTGTTCCGCTCGGGCAAGGTGCGCGGCGTACGTTTCTCCACCCTGACCAAGCTCTGCGCCGCGCTGGATTGCCAGCCGGGCGACCTGCTCGTCTACGAGCCGGGCGAAGCCGACCTGGCCGAGATCGACGAAGACGACTGATGCCGCGGCAACAGCCGAGGCACGTGACCATGACACTGGCACTGCTCGCCTACGATTCACCGCCTTGCGCAGCGCCGCGCTGCCATGCCCCTGCCGGAAACAACATAGTGAACAAAGCAAGGCTTGCACTACTCACTTTATTGGCGATGCTCGCCTTCGCCGGCAATTCGGTGCTGTGCCGGCTAGCGCTGAAAGGCTCGGCCAGCGACCCGGCCAGCTTCACCGTGGTGCGTATCGTTGCGGGCGCCGTGGTGCTGGCAGTGCTGGTCGGGCTGCGCGGCGGCGAACGTCTGCGCAGCAGCGGCAGCTGGGCCGGGGCCGCCGCCTTGAGCCTGTATGCGCTGGCATTTTCCTTCGCCTATGTGCGCCTGAGCGCCGGCAGTGGCGCCCTGCTGCTGTTCGGCGCCGTGCAGTCGGGGCTGCTCGGCTATGCCATCGCCAGGGGCGAACGCCTGGCAGCGCTGGCCTGGGCCGGACTGGCCACCAGCATCGCCGGACTGCTGTTGCTGCTGTTGCCCGGCAGCAGCGCGCCGCACCTGGGCAGCGCACTGCTGATGGTCTGCGCCGGCCTGGCCTGGGCCTGGTATACGGTGCTGGGACGCCGTGCCGGCGATGCACTGCGCACGACGGCCGGCAGTTTCGTGCGCGCCGTGCCTGTCGTATTGGCCGCTGCCCTGCCCTGGCTGCCCGACCTGCATATCGACGGACTCGGCCTGCTCTGCGCCGTGCTGTCCGGCGCACTGGCTTCGGGCCTGGGCTATACCGTCTGGTAGCAGGCCGTGCCGCACCTGACCGCGCTGCGCGCATCGGCCGTGCAACTGAGCGTGCCGGTCATCAGCGCGCTGGCCGGCGTGGTGGTGCTGGCCGAGCCCTTGAGCCTGCGCCTGGCCATCGCCTCGGTCGCCGTCCTGGGCGGTATCGCGCTGGTACTGGCGGCGCGGGAACGTGCGCGCTGAATGAACGCTGCAGCAGCCGGCTATTGCGCCGCCAGCCTTGCCGCCGCAGGCAACGCCGCCTGCACAGTGCCGAACTGCAGATAGGCGCTCATCAGCGCCGCGTGCTCGTCCTTCCAGCCGCGCAGGCTGTCCTGCTGCGAATACACCTGGGCCAGGAAGGCCAGCGACAGATCTTCGGTCGCCGACTTGACCTGGTCGGCAACGGCCAGCGAATCGAAATAGCGGCGATCGGTAAACACGTTGTGGCTCCCCTCGCGATAGATCGCCAGCGCCTTGAATGCACTGCCGGTTGCGCTGAACACCTTGAGGCGATCGTCCACCCCGGAACCGAAGCCGGGAATGCGGATCACGTCCTGCGCCGTGGTGATGTGCAAGGTGGGAATCGTGATCGCCGACAGGATGGGCCCGAAATCGCTTTCGCCATAGAACGGCGGCGCGGAAATCAGTATGGCCGCGGAAATGCGTGCGTCGCGGAAGGCCAGCTCGCGCCCGTTGCGCATCACCCTGGCACCGGCCGCCAGCAAGGTCGTATTGGCGCCGTAGGAATGGCCGGCCGCGACTATCCGGGCCGCATCGATGTGTTCGCCGTAGCCGCTTTGCAGCAGGCGGTCCAGCGCAAAGCTGAAATCCTGTACGCGGGCGATGGCTTCCTGGTCGCCGGCGGCGCGCTGGAAGCGCGACAGCAGCCCGGACACATCGCCGCGCCATAGCGTGCGGTCGCTGCCGACATGCTGCAGGTGCAGACTGGCAACGCCGTGTCGGGCCCAGTAGCGGCCCAGGTAGTTGTAGCCATCGCGGGAACTGCCGATGCCGTGGGAGAAGACGATCAGCGGCACCTTGCCGCCCTGCACCGCCTGCGGCCAGAACAGTCTGACCGGCACCCGCCGCTGGCGGCCCGCATCGGACCATTCCAGATCGCTGACAGCGAAACGGTCGCCGGCCAGCGGCTGCGGCGGCGCTTCTCTGTCGCGGCCGGCAAAGAATGCCACGGCATCGGCGCACAGCCAGGTGGCGCAGAGGCTGCCGGCCAGTACCAGCACGGCAGTAGCCAGTCGCGCCGCCAGAGCGGAGCGACGGCGCAAGAACGATTTCATCGGATGGAAAGACCCGTGCGTGATGCCAATGCCGCGCCGCCCACCGGCGGCTCATCGGCGGGAGAAGCGGCGTACCGCTCAGTGCTTCTTCTTGGGGCGGCCGGCCTTGAGTGGCCGCAACGCATCGAGTGCGCTCTGCAGGGCTGCACTGTCCAGGCGGGCCAGCAGCTGCAGGCCGGCGCGCAGCAGTTCGCTTTTCTTGGTCGGCCGCTTGAAGCCGAGGGCGCGTTCCTTCAGCACGGCGATCAGGTCGAAATCTTCGCGCGGCAGGGTGAAGCTGTCGCGGATCAGCTTGTCCCTGGCCTTGCTGGCGTCCGCGATCTTGCCGGCCTTGGCGCCAGCCGCCGACGCCTTGACCTTGGTCTTGATCTTGGTTTTCTTGAGGGAAATCTTGCCGCCGTCTGCTTTGGCTGCCTTGTCACGCTTGGCCGCCTTGCTCTTTGCGGGCTTCTGCGGCGCCAGCGCCTGGCCGAGGCTGTCGGCCTTGATCGCGGCGAGAGTTGTGCTATCGGATTTCAGCCGTGAACGCTTCATGTCGCCCGCCTCAGTTAATGGTTTATACGATTTATACCATTAACCCCAAGCGCGCGGGAAGCGGCATGCGCCCTTCCTGCTCGCCGCGGTATGGGCGCAAACCGCAGGCAGGCATCGGAAGCCGGTGCGGCGGTGCCCGCACAATGGCGCCGGATGGCCGTCCTGCCCGCGCTACGCCCCGCTCAAGTTGTTACGGGCGGCTGTGCGAAACGATCGGTGGCCTGCCGCAGCAGCGGCAGTATTCCGGGTTCGCGGAAGGCGTGCCCCGCCCCTTCGACCAGGTGGAATTCGGCTTCGGGCCAGGCCTGGTGCAGAGCCCAGGCGTATTTGGCCGGGCATGGCATGTCGTAGCGGCCATGGATGATGATGGCGGGAATGTGCGCGAGGCGGCGTACGTCGCGCAGCAGCTGGCCTTCGTCGAGGAAGCAGCCGTTGCAGAAATAGTGGTTTTCTATACAGGCGATGGCGAGGTTGCGCGCGGCATCTTCCGCCGTGGCGCCGGCATCGGCCTGGAAGCTCAGCACCGATACTTCGTCTTCGAACTGGCACCAGGCCTGGGCAGCGGCCAGACGGCTGGCGGCATCGCCCTGCTGCAGGCGTTGTGCGTAGGCGGCCAGCAGGTCGCCGCGCTCGGCGACAGGAATCGGCGCGATGAAGCGCGCCCATTTGTCGGGAAAGACCTGCTCCACGCCGCTGCGGTAGAACCAGTCCATTTCGGCACGCGTGGCGGTGAAGATGCCGCGCAGGATCAGGGCCTCGACGCGCTGCGGATGCTGCTGGGCATAGGCCAGTGCCAGGGTCGATCCCCAGGAGCCGCCGAAGACCAGCCAGGTTTCGCCCTGCAGGATTTCTTCGCGCAGGCGTTCCATGTCGGCGATCAGATGCGCCGTGGTGTTCGCCTGCAGCGAGGCCGGCGGCGTGGAGCGGCCGGCGCCGCGCTGGTCGAACAGCAACACGTCATAACCGTGCGGATCGAACAGGCGCCGGTGCGCCGCCGAACAGCCCGCACCGGGACCGCCATGGACGAATACGGCCCGGCGCGCGCCGGGCGTGCCTACGCGCTCCCAGTACAGGCGATGGCCGTCGCCGACGTCGAGCATGCCGCTGGCATAGGGCTCGACCGGTGGATAGAGCGAAGTGTCTGCAGACATGGATGCACCAGGTTCAGGGCCGAAACGAACCTGCATTCTCGCATGGGGACGTTTTTGCACGAGCGGCCCGTAACCGATGACGCCGGACAGATGACGCCGGACAGCGATGACACGGCAGCGGCCACACCGGGCAAACGAGCGGCCTTCGCGTCATCCGCCAAAAACCACTACGCGCTTTCCTCTGCCGGCAGCACGATGACGATGCGCCGCTGCGCCGCTGTCGCGGGTACTTCCTCAAGATGCCAGCCCAGGTGCGTGGCGAAACGGCCGACCAGGGTAAGCCCGAGGTTCTGGTCGCTGCTGGCGCCGGTTGAGGCCGGCGACGACGACGCGGACGCGATGGCGTCATAGCGCAGTTCGATGCGGCCTGTCTGCGCCTGCAAGTGCAGCACGCCGCCCGCCGCCGGCGGCAGCAGGCGGCGCAGGATGCCGCGCAAGGTCAGCACCGATTCGGCATGCGGCAGCTGCAGGCTGCCCGTGGCGTCGATTTCCACGCGCAAGCCGCTGGCTTCCAGCGGCGAAAGTATCGACGCCACGCTTTCCTGCAACAGCGCGCGGGCGTCAGTGGTCACCGCGACATAGGCACTGCGCCGGGCCAGGCCGAGCAGCACGTTGATCAGGTCGGTCAGCTCGTTCATGCCGCGCTCCAGCCGCGCCAGGCGGCGGCGCAGCGGCGGCGGCGCCTCGGCATCGTCCAGCAGCACTTCGGCAACGCCCTGCACCACTGCAATCGGCGTGCGCAGTTCGTGGCTGGCGTCGGCAAAGAAAGACCGCTCGGCCGCATCGGTATCGAGCAGGCGGCGCTGGTAGGCATCGATCGCCATCGCCAGCCGGCCCAGTTCGTCCTCGCCGACCAGGCGGGCCAGATCGGTCGCCTGCGGCCGCGCCGGCAGGCTGTCCACAGCCTGGGCCAGTCGGCGCACCGGCAATATGGTTTTGCCGGCCAGCAGCCAGCCTATCCAGCCGCTCGCGGCCGTGCCCAGCACAACAACCGCGAGCATGAACCAGAGCAGATAGTCTTCCAGCGCCTCGATCGAATTCAGATTGATCACGAAGGTCAGGCGGCCGGCCTTGGTATCGAACACGCCGGCGTGCTTCCCCGGATCGGTGGCGTCGTCGACATCGTGGATGCCCGGCGGCAGATCGGCTACATCCGCCGGCACGAAGCCGCTGCCGTCGGCGCGGCGCAGGTAGCCGCTGAGGCGGTGCGTGCGCGGCAAGGCCAGATCGGGTTGTTGCTGCAGCCGCTCGGCGTAGTCCTGCGCCTGGCCCAGCAGAATTTCAGTGACCACGATTTCCTCGTAGTCCTCGGTCAAGTAGATGGAAGCCAGCGCGAACAGCAGACTCAGTACCAGGCCCAGCACGGCATAGGCCAGGGTGATGCGTTGTCGCAACGTGAGTTTGCGGTACATCCGACATGTCCCGATTGCCCGAACCGGCGTAGCTTGCCCGATTCTTTTGCGCTTAACGTCCGCCTGAGACACCCCTCGGCAGTCCGACTGGGCGGTCCCGCGGGGCTGAGCCCACGATCGCGGCGATGCGAGTCCTCCGTAAGCGTGCAGCAATGTTCGTGCGCAGGCCGCCACGCCAGCGGCGCACTACGCGTAGCGTGCGATGAGCAGCCGCGTTTGCCTCGGCCTGGGCTAGTATCCGCCAGTCGTGGAATGCGAGGGCTGGCGAATGACACGGCCGCAACCGCCGCAGGCAGTGCTGCAACGGCTAAGACTGGTCTGCCTCGATCTGCCCGAAGTCGTCGAGGAAGCCGCCTGGACCGGCACGCGCTGGTGCATACGCGGCAAGAACTTCGCGCATGCAGTGATGATCGAGCAGGGCTGGCCGCCGGCCTATGCCCAGGCCGCCGGCAACGACGGTCCCTTGTGCGTACTGACGTTCCGCACACCGCGCCCGGCCGCCGACACGCCACGCTTTGCACGCCCGCCGTTTTTTCTGCCGCGCTGGTGGCCCGACATCGTCGGCCTGGCGCTGGATGCCCAGACCGACTGGGACAACGTCGAGGAATTGCTGCTCGCCAGCTACGCTGCGTTGGCGCCGAAAAAACTTGCCGCGCAGGTTGCTGCGCTACGCGGCTAGACCGTCCTCATACCCAGGGCTGGCCAGCCTGCTCATCGCACCGCAGCGGCATTCATGCCAACCGCAACACCACAGACCTCGCGCCGCCATTTGCGCTGCCCCTCGCGCCGTGCCTTCCGCGGCTACGCCCTGCTCAGGCGCGCGTCCAGTCCATGTACCAATTGCCTTCCCAGCGCTTGCCGCCGTCGCGGGATATTTCCTGGTACCAGCGGCAGGATGCCGGTGTGATGCGGTCCCATACTCCACGCACCTTGATCGCCTGTTCGCCGTCCTTGTCGTCGGCTTCGAAAATGCCGGCACCGTCGATGAAGTGGCCTTGCGTACCCGGCGGCACCACCACGCCGGACTTGGCATTGACCCAGAAATCCGACCAGACCTTCTTCTCCACGTCCAGCACGCGCAAGCCCATGCCGCTGAACTGCCGCGCCGGTATGCGCAATTCCTCGACGCTGACGACGCCACCGAGGATGCTCCAGCACGTCGCCTCGCCGTCGAATTCGTCCCAGTCCTGCGTGCCTGCTGTTTTCAGGCGCCGATGGCGAATCGTCCAGTTGCCGCTGAGGAAATCGAAATCGCCGGGCTTGCCCGGCGGCTTTTCCGCTGCCGCCCCGGCGGCGAATACCGCGTCGATGCCGGCCGCGCCCAGGGCCATGCCCACTGCCGCCGATTGCAGCAACGCACGCCGCATCGTATCGATCGAATTGCTGTCCATCCGTTTCTCCCCTCACCGACCAGCGTGGTCGTGTCGGCGCCAGGGTCGGCGTCAATAAGGGCGGAATCCGTCAGCATTCATGTTGCACACAGCGCGCATTCAACAAAGCATGCAGAGAAATTCCTCCGGCGCTTTTTTTGAAAGCCCCCCTCACCGCCCGTTGATCACCGCCTCGATCCAGTAACCATCCGGGTCCAGCACAAATGCCGCGAAATACGCATCGCCATAATCCGGCCGCAGCCCCGGCGCGCCCTTGTCGCTGCCGCCCTGCGCCAGCGCAGCTGCATGAAATGCCACGACGGCATCCTGCGTCGGTGCCGCAAACGCCAGGTGAAATCCCGAAGGAGAAATCTGTACAAGTTCGCGCTGTTTGATGGCGAACGATTCGTTGTCGTCCTCGATGCCGTAGCCCGCGCCGCTGTCATGGCTCCAGACGCGGCGAAACCCCAGCGGCGCCATCACCGCGTCGTAGAACGCGATGGAACGGGCAAGGTCGGTAACGGCAAAGGAAATATGGTGCAGCATGAGGTGCTCCGCTGAAGAATGGATAGCAAGACCGCTTGCGGCCGGCCCTGCCATCATCGCCGCGAATGCGGACAAAATCCGCCGCTATCGGCGCCACTCCAGCCCGACGAACACCGAACGCCCGTCGCCGGGCAGGAATTGGCGGCTGTCCTGTCCTCGCGCATCGGCGATCACGCCGGTGGTCGCCGCATAGCGTTTGCCGCCAAGGTTGCGTGCATCGACGAACCAGCGCCATTGCTGCTGCCAGTCGCCGCCAACGCGCAGGCCGGCAATGGCATAGCCCTTGGCCGCCAGCGTGTTCGCATGATCGACGAACGACCGCTGCGGCGACCATTCCGCCGTCGGCGCCACGTACCAGCTGCCGAAACTCCAGCGCAGCTCGGTGCGCAACAGTTGCGGCGCCACGCCGGCCAGGCGGTTGTCGCCATAGACCGCGTCGCCATCGAAGCGGAAATCGTTCCACAGATAGGCGCCGCGCCATTCCAGCGCATCGCTGATGCGCCAGGTTGCGGCGAATTCCAGCCCCTGGTGGCGCGTGCGCGGCGCATTCACCGTGCCGCGCGGATTGCCGTCGGCATCGCTCAGCGCCAGCAGCTCGTCACGCAGGTCGGCGCGGTAAAGCGCCGCGTCCAGCGACAAGGTGGATTTTTCCACGCGCAGGCCCAGCTCGCCACTGGTCGCCTTCTGCGCATCGACCAGGGTCACGTTCGGCCCGCCGGCCAGCTCGCCGAAACTCGGCGGCTCGTAGCTGCGGCTGATATTGCCGAACACGGTCACACCCTCGCCCAGCTCATGGCGCAGGCCCAGCTTCGGGCTGACGCCGGAATAACTGCGCGCATAGCTTTCGTCGCGCCCGCCCGTGATCAGGGTGTCCTGCGCCTCGCGCCGGTTGCGCGAGGCCTGCACGCCCAGCACCAGTGCCGTGGCCGGCGTGAGGTAATACTGCTGCTCGGCAAACAGCGACAGTCGCGTGGCGTCGTTGTCGAACCCGTTGGTCGGCGCACCGCGTTCGCCGCCGATATTCGCGTAGCGCCGGTCGCGCAGGCGCCCCTGAATCGCCGCGGCACCGAGGGTCCAGACACTGCGGTGTCCACCCCAGTCGGCATCGTGACGCCAGCGCAGATTGGCACCGTAGTCGCGCGAGCTTTGCACCAGCACCTGGAAGATCGGATGGTTCAGGTGCTTGGCCGCGTAGAACGCGCCGATCTCCAGATCGCTGGCATCGTCCACTTGCAGCACGGTGCGGTTGGCGATGCGGCTGAGGCTGAAATCGCGGCGCTGGTCGCCGCTCAGGTTGCCCGGTGCGGCGCGGGTCGGATCGCTTTGCAGTTCGGCCAGGGTAAGGCTGCCGGGCAATTGCGAATTGGTGTCGACCTGGCTCAGGTAGAAACGCGACTCGCCACGTTCCAGCATCAGGCCGTAGTTGGCGAACAGGCGATAGGTTTCCTGGCGCGCGTGGTCGCGATAACCGTCCTGGTCGAATACGCTGACGCTGGCGTAGTAATCCTGTTTCTCGTCCGCACCGGCCAGGGCCAGCTGGCCGCGGGCGTAGCCGAAGCTGCCGCCTTCCAGGCGCAGATCGACCGCCGGTGCACTGCGCCCGGTAGGGCTGACGAAATTCACCGCGCCGCCCAGCGTCGCAGCACCGTATTGCAACGCATTGGCGCCGCGATAGACCTCGATATAACGCGCCGCCAGCGGCTCCACCGCCTGGAAATCGCCGCCGCCGTCGGCCTGGTTCAGATACACGCCGTCCTGCATCAGCTCCAGGCCGCGCAAGTGGAAAGTGCGCTGTAATCCAGAACCGCGCACCGACAGGCGCGATTCCTCCGAGCCGAAACGCGGCTGTACGAACACGCCGGCGGCAAAGCCCAGCGCATCGGCCAGCGTGCTGGCGCGCTGTTCCTTGTAGCGTTCCGCATCGACAACGCCGACCGCGCCCGCAGTTTCGTTGAGGCGTGCGCGTGCCGCTTCCACCTCGGCCGCCGCCGTTGCCTGCACATCGATACGCGGCAAAACCTCGTGCCGTGGCCCGCCGGCATCGTCCGGTGTCAGCGGTGGCGTGGTCGCCAGTGCAAGCAAAATGGCGGAGCTGAGCGGCAAAACGAGCATGGTCGAAGTCCCTGACGAAAGTTCACTAGTACAACCGGCATCGTCCGCGCGGGCGATGCGACCGACTGTCGCAGGCAGGCGTAGTGCGGTGGTTGTCGCGGTGAGTGCCAGGAAGGCGGGAAAACGGTTGCGGGATCTACGCGACGCTGCTGCGTTCCGGTCCGGGGCGCTTGGCCAGCTTGCGCTGCAGGCTGCGCCGGTGCATGCCGAGCAGGCGTGCCGCAGCGGAAATATTGCCGTCGCAGGCCAGCAAGGCCTGCTGGATATGTTCCCATTCCAGTCGGCTCAGCGGCGTCATGGTGTCCACGTCCTCGGCCACCGGCTCGTCCTGCAGCGCGCGGATCAGCGCTTCGGCGGTGATCGGCTTGGGCAGGTAGTTGTCGGCGCCGCGCTTGATCGCATCGACCGCCGTGGCCACGCTGGCATAGCCGGTGACCAGGATGATCTGCATGTCCGCCCGCGCTGCACGCAGCGGCGCAATCAGGTTCAGGCCCGAATCGCTGCCGATCTTCAGATCGACCAGGGCGAAATCCGGCGCGTCCTCCTGCACCAGCGCCAGCGCCGATTCCACGTCCAGCGCAATGCGCAGTTGCAGGCCGCGCCGTTCCAGCGAGCGTTGCAGCACGCGTGCATACACCGGATCGTCGTCGATGAGCAGGCCGTTCATGCGCCTGCCACCGAAGCCAGCGGCAACTCGAAACGCACGCTGGCGCCGAACGTACCGGCGCTGCCGACGGCGAGGCGGCCGCCCAGGCGTTCCACCGTCGCATGCGACAGCACCAGGCCGACGCCGAGGCCGTCGGGCTTGCTGCTCTGGAACAGACGGCCCGGCAGCAGGTTTTCGCCGGCGCTCACGCCGCGGCCGAAATCGCGCACGCAGCCGCGCAGCAGGCCGTCTGTCCACTCCATCTCAAGTTCCACCTGTGCACTTCCGGCGGCCTGGCTGGCGTCGGCGGCATTGTTGAGCAAGGCCTGCAGCAGATGGCCTATGCCCGCATCCCAGTTCACCACGACATCAGCCGGCAATTGTTCCTGCCGATCCAGCTGGATGGCCGGGCGCAGCAGCTGCCAGCGTTCGACCAGCTGGTCCAGCACGCCACGCAGCAGCCGCGGCTGGGCCAGGCTATCGTCGGCCGGCTGCGCCAGCTGGCGCACGCGGTCACGGCATTCGTCCAGCAGCTGCGCCATCAGCTGCGCATCGGCCTGCTGCACGCTGCCGGCGGGGGCATCGGCCAGCACGTCCTCGACCATCAGGGTCAAGGTGCCCAGCGGCGTATTCAATTCATGCGCCACCGCCGCCGCATGCGTGGCCAGCGCGACGATGCCCTCGCGCCGGGCGAACTGTTCGCGCAGGCGTGCCAGTTCCTGCTCGCGCTCGCGCAGGGTCTGCGCCAGCCGCGTCAGGAAACCGGTGACGACGGCACCGGAGACGACGAAATTCACCGCCATGCCCCACAGATGCAGATCCAGCGTGTCGCCGAACACGCCGTGCATATGCGGCAAAGGCCGGCCGAACACGGTGGAAACCGCGTAGCCGGCGGCACAGGCCAGCATCACCGCCAGCACCGCGCGCCAGGGCATGGCCACGGCGACCAGGGCCAGCGGCAGCAGGAACAGCGAAGCGAACGGATTCATCGCGCCGCCGCTCCAGGCAATCATCCAGGCCAGGTTGGCCAGGTCGACCAGCACATGCAGCAAGGCCTCGCCCTGCGTGGCCTCGGCCAGGCGGCGCGCACGATGCCAAGCCCACACATTGAACAGCGCCAGCGCCGCGATACCGCCCCACAGCGGCGCCGACTGCAGCGGCAGGCCGAGCAGATGCACCGCCAGCAGCACCACCAACGACTGACCGCCGACCGCCACCCAGCGCAGGGTGGCCAGGGTGCGCAGCAATCCGGCGGGAACGGTCGTAGCCATGCGCGCAACTGTAGCGCCGTTCGCCTTGGCTGTACTGCGGTCTTGCGTCGCAGCCGCGACGCAAGACCGTCGCAAGCCGGTCACCGCGCTGTCATGCCCTGTCTTTAGCGTGCGCAGCGGTCACCGACGAGTCATGCGCGATGGACAAACCCAGCCTGATGGACCGGCTCGATGCCGGTGTGTTCAACGCGATCTATTCGCGCAACCTGGTCTACAACGCCTGCTGGGAAGACCCGGCAGTAGACCGCCAGGCCCTGGCCCTGGGCCCGGACGACAGCGTGCTGGTGATCACCAGCGCCGGCTGCAATGCGCTGGACTACGCCATTGCCGGCCCGCGCAAGGTATACGCGGTGGATGCGAACCCGCGTCAGACCGCGCTGCTGGAACTCAAGCTGGCCGGCATCCGCGCGCTGGAGTTCGACGATTTCTTCGCCGTATTCGGCGAGGGCTATCACCCGGATTTCCGCAATCTCTACCGCAGCCGCCTGCGGCCGCAGCTCAGCGCGTTCGCCACCGCGTGGTGGGACAAGCACCAGGATTGGTTCGCCAATCCGCGCAGCAGTTTCTATTTCCATGGTCTGTCGGGCATCGTCGCGCGCAGCTGCCGCGCTTATTTCGGCCTGCGCCCGCGCCTCAGGCACGCGCTGACGGCGCTGTTCCAGGCGCGCGACATTTCCGAGCAGCGCGTGATCTACGACGACCGCGTCGCCCCGCTGATGTGGAGCAAGCCGATGAACTGGCTGCTGTCGCAGCAATTCGTCATGAGCCTGCTCGGCGTGCCCTATCCGCAGCGCAAGCTGGTGGAAGCGCAGCACGCCGGCGGCATTGCCGGTTTTATCCGCGAAGCCGTGCAGTACGTATTCCGCCAGTTGCCGGTCAGCGACAACTATTTCTGGCAGGTCTACGTCGCCGGCCGCTATCGCCGCGACTGCTGCCCCGAATACCTCAAGGCCGACAACTTCGCCGCGCTGAAGAACGGCCGCGTCGATGCGATCGAACCGCATACCACGCTGATCACCGATTTCCTGCGCCAGCACGAACAACCCATCACGCGCTTCGTGCTGCTCGACCACATGGACTGGATGAGCAGCTACTACCCGCAGGCCCTGGCCGAGGAATGGGAACTGATCCTGCAGCGTGCCGCGCCGTCCGCGCGCATCCTGCTGCGCAGCGCGCATGCGCAACCCGCCTACCTCGACAGCCTGCGCGTCGGCCGCGACGCCCTGCCCCTGCGCCAGGTGCTGAACTTCCAGGACGAACTGGCGCAAAGCCTGCACCGGCACGACCGCGTCCACACCTATGCCGGCTTCGTGATCGCCGATGCGCCGGCTTGACGCGCTGCGCGCCGATTTCGACGTGCTGCGCAGCCTGCTGCGCGGCATGCCGCGCGACGTGCCGCTGCAGCAGCGCCTGCAATCCTTCTACGCGCCCCAGGCCGGCCAGTACGACGCCTTCCGCGAACGCCTGCTGCAGGGCCGTCGCGAGCTGATCGCCAGCCTGAACCTGCCGCCCAACGCGCGCGTGGTGGAACTGGGCGGCGGCACCGGCCGCAATCTGGATTTCTTCACTCCGCAACAATGGTCGCGCATCGCCCGCTTCGAACTGGTCGACCTCTGCCCTGCCCTGATCGAGCGCGCCCGCGAACGCCGCGCCAACGACGACCGCATCCGCATCCATGAAGCCGATGCGACGGCGTGGAAGCCGTCCGGCCCGGTCGACTGTGTCTACCTGTCCTACGCGCTGAGCATGATTCCCGACTGGCGTGGCGCGATCGCCAACGCACTGCACATGCTCAAGCCCGGCGGCACGCTGGCCGTGGTCGATTTCTACGTCAGCCCGGCGCAGCCCCAGCTGGGTCGCGCGCGCCACGGCGCCTTCACGCGCTGGTTCTGGCCGCGCTGGTTCGGCCATGACGGCGTCATGCCGAGTGCGGAACACCTGCCCTTGCTGGGCGAGCTGATGCCGCAGCATGCGCTGGTGGAATCGCGTGCGCGTGTGCCCTATCTGCCGCTGCTGCGCGTGCCGTATTACCGCTTCGTGGGGCGCAAGCCGCTGCGGGATTGACGACAGCGACGCAGTGCCGGCGCGGGGCTATGCCTTGCGGCGCAATTCGCGGCGCTCATCGCGCCCTGCAAAAGCCTGCCTCGGCATAGCCCGTAGGGCGCGATGAGCACCGCGAATTGCGCCGTCCACACGTGTCCCCGTCTGCACCTGTCCCAGCACCACCGCCCCGAAAAAAAAGGCCGCCCTTGCGGGCGGCCCTGCTTCCATCTTTGCACTGGCGCCGTCGCGCATCGCCTACTTCTTGCGCTTGGGCCGCACATACAGCACCAGGCTGTGTTCCTCGATCACATAGCCGTGCTTGTCGGCAATCTCGCGCTGCAGCCGCTCGATCTCCTCGCTGGTGAATTCAATCACCTTGCCGCTGTCGAGGTCGACCATGTGGTCGTGGTGGTGGCCGCGGTCCAGCTCGTAGACCGCCTGGCCGCCTTCGAAATTGTGCTTGAGCACCAGCCCGGCAGTTTCGAACTGGGTCAGTACGCGGTAGACCGTGGCCAGGCCGATGTCGTCTTCGTGGGCCAGCAGTTCGCGGTAGATGTCTTCGGCGGTGAGGTGCTTGCCATCGGAATCCTCCAGGATGCCGAGGATGCGGACGCGGGGATGGGTAACCTTCAAACCGACTTTGCGCAGGTCTTGCGACTCCATGCGTTTCTCCTTGTGGCGTGATCAGCGGGTCGCCGGCTGATGGGGGAAGTCCGTCCCGTTTCGGGACGATTCACGTTGAGGGGCTGACTTGGCCGGAGTGGAGCAGCGCGGAAGCCTTGTGCCACAAGGCCTGCGCGATACGAGACAGGGTGGTGCGGCTGGCGATGCAGCAGCCCGGATCTACCGGCCAGTTGGCGTCGCTAGTGTATCATCCGGCCCTTCCTGACTGACCGGATCGTCGCGATGACGCGTTTCACCCGCAGCTTGACCGTCCTTGGCCTGGCCCTCGCCATGAGCGGTTGCGGCATCATCTACCGACCCGATGTGCAACAAGGCAGCCTGCTGTCCAAGCCCATCGTCGACCAGCTCAAGCCGGGCATGAGCAAACGCCAGGTCACCCTGCTGCTGGGTACGCCTTCGGTCACCAGCCCGTTCGAGAAAGACCGCTGGGACTACGTTTCTTCCATGCAGCGCCGCGGTGGCAAGATCGCCACCAAGAACCTCAGCCTCACCTTCGAAAACGACGCACTGACGCGTATCGAAGGCGACTATTTCCCCGAAGACCCCGCCCAGCTGATCAAGGACGCGAAACGCTACCGCGTCGAGTTTCCGGACGAGAAGCGCCCGGAAAAGAAGCCCGCCCGCGGCTGATCGCGCTTCACCGTTCCAACCGCTTCACCGTTCCAACCGCTTCACCGCTTCAACGGCGTCGCCGCCTTGCCCGCCCGGGCGCGGCGCACGTCCTTCGGATTCGCGATCAGCGGCCGATACACCTCTACCCTGTCCCCTTCGTGCAGCAGCGTGGCCGGCGTCGCCGGCCGGCTGAACAGGCCGAGCTTGCAACTGGCCAGGTCCAGCTGCGGAAACTGCTGCGCCAGGCCGCAGGCGGCCAGGGCATCTGCCACGGTCGCGCCCGCCGGCAGCTCGACGGCCTGCAGGAACTGGCGGCCCGGCTCGACATAGGCCACTTCTGCCCGCAGCCGCTCAGCCATAGACCCGCGCCGCCACGCGCACGAAATCGTCGACCATGCGGTCGGCCAGCCCCTGGAAACCCACGCGCAGGGCCGAGCCGATCAGCGCCCCGGCGTATTCGAAATCCATTGCCAGGGCGATCTTGCAGCCCACCTCGCCCAGCGGCGTGAAGCTCCAGCCGCCGGTCAGCGCGCGGAACGGGCCGTCGACCAGGTTCATGTCGATGCGCTCGGGCCGCAGCAAGGTATTGCGCGTGGTGAAGCTCTGCGACAGCCCCGCGGCCTTGACCTGCAGGCGGGCCGTCAGCGAGGCCTCGTCCTGTTGCAGAATGTCGGCCGCGACGCACCAGGCGAAACGCCTGGGGTATGCTTCCACATCGTTAACCAGGTCGAACATCTGGCCCGGGCTGTAGCGCACCAGGGCGCTGCGACGGATCTGGATCAAATCGGCAGTCTCGACGTATCGGGCAAGCAGGCAGTATCGCTGGCCCGGCTCCGCCCCGCCTTGAACTCGACGCTGGCGGGCGCATTGATCGGACCGCAACCCATAACAACAAGCGCGCCTCGGCGCGCGCGGCGGATTCTACCCAAGATGGCAAAACCCAAGGACAAAAAAGACAAGGACGGCGGCGGCACCATCGCCCTGAACAAGCGCGCCCGCTACGACTACCACATCGACGACCGCTACGAAGCGGGCCTGGCCCTGCAGGGCTGGGAAGTGAAAAGCCTGCGTGCCGGCCGGGTCAACTTCGGTGACTCCTACGCCCTGATCAAGGCCGGCGAACTGTTCCTGTTCGGCGCCCAGATCACCCCGCTGATCCAGGCCTCCACCCACGTCATCGCCGACGACCGCCGCACGCGCAAACTGCTGCTGCACCGCGAAGAAATCGACAAGCTGATCGGCGCGGTCGAACGCAAGGGCTATACCATCGTCCCCACCGCGCTGTACTGGAAGAACAACCGCGTCAAAGTGGAAATCGGCCTGGCCCGCGGCAAGCAGGAGCACGACAAGCGCGAAACCGAAAAAGAGCGCGACTGGAACCGCGAGAAGCAGCGCACCATGCGTTCGCACAACCGTGACGCCTGAACCCACCGCCGCCGCTCGCCACACCCGCCAAGGCCACCGCAAGGTGGCCTTGCTCATTCGGGCGCCGCCATCGCGCCAGGCAGTGCGGCCGGTGCGAAGAACGCAGCGACTTGCACCGCTGGCGTGTCCGGCACACGCCGCCCGACACTGAGAGAACCCGCACCGCCCAGCGACCTGTATGAGGCAACCGCCACCGGAGCCTCGCCATGTCCCACGCTTCCAACGTCGCCATTCTCGCGCCCAAATCGCCGTTCTACCAAGGCCCGTTCGGCCGCCTTTTCCCCAACCTGCCCGCCTGGCGCCCGCCCGGCGTGCCCGATTCGGCGCTGGAACAGCACTTCCTGCAGATCGCCAACGCCGACATGGTGGAATTTCCCGGCGTCAGCCCCGGCAACCTGCTGCAAATACCGACCGCCGTGCCGCAGCCGCCGTTCGACGCGGAGCTGCCCGCCGGCTATGTATACTTTGGCCAATTTGTCGATCACGACATCACCTTCGACCCGGCCTCGCTGCTGATGCGGGCGAACGATCCGTCCGGCCTGCTGAACCACCGCACGCCCCGGCTCGACCTGGATTCGCTGTACGGACGAGGCCCGGCCGACGCGCCCTTCCTCTACGACCGGCACACCCCCGCCAACGCCAAGAAATTTCTGCTCGGCGCGATCGCCGGCGTGCCCGGCGGCACGCGCGCCACGCTGCCGGACCTGCCGCGCAATACCGAGCAGACCGCACTGACCGGCGATCCCAGAAACGACGAGAACGCGTTCGTCGCGCAATTGCACCTGGCCTGCCTGCTCGCCCACAACACCCTGGTCGACCGTGCCGTCGCCGCCGGCATGGCCGAGCCGTTCAACGCCGCGCGCAAGACGCTGCTGTGGCTGTACCAGTGGGTGGTATGGCATGACTTCCTCGGCCGCATCGTCGATCCGGCCATCCATGCGCTGGCCCTCAGGAAAACACCGAATGCGGTCGGCGGCAGCCAATGGGAAAGCGGCCTGAAAGCGGTCTTCCACTGGAAGAACCAGCCCTTCATGCCGGTGGAATTCTCCGTAGCCGCGTATCGCTTCGGCCACTCCATGGTGCGCAACGCCTACCAGACCAATAGCCCGATCCGCGGCTTCGGCAATTTCGCCGTGCTGTTCGACAACTCGCCCGGCGCCCCCGTCCCGCCGGACGACCTGCGCGGCGGGCGCACGCTGGATATCCGCAACTACGTGCAGTGGGACTGGTTCCTGCCGATGCAGTCTTCCGTCCACGGACTTTTCCCGCAGCGGGCCCGGAAGCTCGATACCAAGCTGTCCAACGCGCTGGCCGCGCTGCACGAAGGGCCGGCCGGTTCGCCCATGAACGTGCTGGCCTTTCGCAACCTGCTGCGGGGCGTGCGGCTGGAACTGCCCTCGGGCAGCGATACCGCGCGACAGCTCGGCCTGACCCCGATCGCCATACCGCCGGACCGCGATTCCCTCTGGTTCTACTGCCTGCTCGAAGCCGAGACGAACCCGTCGTTCCCCGGCGAGCGGCTCGGCGCGGTCGGCTCGACCATCGTTGCCGCCGTATTCGCCGGACTGCTGACCGGCGATCCCAACGCCTGGGTCAACGTCGACCCGGCCTGGACGCCGGACCGCGACCCGCTGCTGCAGGCCAGCGACCGGATCGATTCCGCACCAGACTGGTGCCTGTCCTCGATCATCCGCCTGGCCGGCCTGCCGGTCGACGGCGGCGATTTCTGACATCGCCGCCTGCCGCCACCACAACGCCGCCCCTGTCGTAGGGTGCGATGAGCGCCGCGAATTGCCCCGTCGCCGCATGCGGCCCTGTGCCGTTGCTGCGACGCCATTCGCGGCGCTCATCGCGCCCTATGCGCAGTGGGCGCGCTCGCACGATGACGCCGACGCCAGGCTTGGCCTGTTCGCTCGATCCGATCCACTGAAATCACCGCCGCCCATCGATGCCTGTTGGCTCGTGCTCCCGCTGCTGCCGTTCGCCGCCGTGACCGGCGCGCCGCTGATCGAACACGGCGTTGCCGCCGCCGAATCCCGCAGCTGCCCTCGCCTTGCCGCCAACGGCAGCCGCGGCGCCAGCGCCGTGGGCACGCAGCCCCGCTGCGCCAGCGATACCGTCGCCTGACCTGCCCCCACCACGAAATGATCCAGTAGCCGCACGCCGACCAGCTGCAACGCCGCAGCCGCATCGGCGGTCAGGCCGATATCGTCCCGCGACGGCTCCGTCGCCCCGGACGGATGGTTGTGGGCCAGCAGCGCGGCCACCGCGTTGTACGCGATGGCCGAGCGCAGCAACTCGCGCATCGGCACGGACACGCGGTCGACCGTGCCGCGGAACAGCTCGCAGAACGCAATCAACCGGTGGCGCGCATCCAGCCAGGCCACTGCGAACACTTCCACCGGGTATTCCGCCATGCGCAGGCGGAACCAGTCGCCCGCGACGTCGGAATGCGTCAGCAGCACACCGGGCTGGCGGGCGCGGGATTCCAGGATGGCCAGGGCCTTGGCAATGGTGCGGTCTTCGCGTTCACGCGAGGTGTCGCGGGCACCGTGTGGAGCAAGCGATGTCGTGCAGGAGGGCTCGGGGCTTGCAGAAGATCCCGACGATGCAGACCGTGTTGCCGCGTTGGCGCGGGGCTTTGCCGGCCGAGCCAACGTAAGGTTTGCCGCGACTTCCTGTGTCTTGCGCATCCGACCGCTCCTGACCCGCGAGAGCCCGTCACCTGGAACGGCCCAGGTGACGGACGGTGCGTGGTTGGCGTACCGAACAACGACCGGCCAGCCTTGCGGCTGCCACGCACCGCCCGCCATAAAGTGACGAACACGCCATCGAGGGTACAGGCTGCCAGAAAAAGCAAAGCGCCTGCATCGGACGATGGGCGCTGGGTGCGCCGTTGTTTCGGGACGCCAATCCCGGCTGGCCGATAGAGGCTCAGCGGTGCCAAGTTTCATGTGTGCACAAAGTCCAGTCAATCCGAAAAATGTACGCCGACGTGTTGATCCGCAGCGCCTGCTGTAGCAGGCTCGCCCGGCGGGCCCGAGGCAGAATCACCGCCTCGCCGACGCTCCCCTCCTCGCGCCCGGACCCCATGGACCCTCGCCCCTTCTCCCTGAAAATCTTCGTCGCCCAGGGCGATCCCGACGGCCTGCGCATCGCCGAACGCAGCAACTGGATCGGCAAGGCCCTGGTGTTTCCGCGCCCACTGCTGCCGGCGATCAAGCAGCGCGAAGAATTCCAGCAGGCCGGCGTCTACCTGTTGCTGGGGCCGCGCGCCGACGGCGACGGCGACCTGCTCTACATCGGCGAAGGCGACCCGGTGCGGCCGCGGCTGGAGCGGCACTACAGCGAGAAAGATTTCTGGACCTGGGCCGTGTTCTTCGTCGCCGGCCCCGGCCAGTTGAACAAAGCCCACGTCCAGTTCCTGGAAGCACAGCTGGTACAGCGCGCCCGGCAGGCCAAGCGCGTGCCGCTGGACAACGGCAACAGACCGGCCGAGCCCACCCTGTCGGAAGCCGACCGCGCCGACATGGTCGTCTTCCTGGAAAACCTGCTCAGCATGCTGCCGGTGCTCGGCGTACAAGCCTTCGAACTGGCCGCACCGCACACGCCCGCCGCGCTGCCCAGCCCCCTACTCAGCTGCCGCGGCAAAGGCCTGGAAGCCCGCGGACACGAATCCACGCAAGGCTTCGTCGTCAAGGCCGGCTCGCACGCCGCGCTGGAACACCTGCCCTCCCTGCCCGAGCATTTCCGCGCTGCGGCCGAACTGCGCCAGCAACTGATCGCCAACGGCGTTCTGCAACGCAGCGCCGACCACCTCGTCTTCAGCCAGGACTACGCCTTCTCCAGCCCGTCCACCGCAGGCGCCGTCGTGCTGGGCCGCAACGTGAACGGACGGGTGGAATGGAAGGATGCCCAGGGCCGCACGCTGAAAGAGCTGCAGAGCCGGCAGGCGGAGGGGTAGATACCCGCCGTTTCTGCCTCGCAACGGGTGCTCCGACCCCGTCGAAACCTGCGGCGCTGCCGATCAGACCTGCATCGTTCCCCATAAACGCCGCATCACTTCAGGTCAGACCTGCATCGGTGCAGATAAAACCTGCGCCGTTGCAGATAAAACCTGCATGGCTTCAGGTCAGACCTGCGTCGTTGCAGATAAAACCTGCGGCGCTGCAGATCAAACCTGCACCATTGCAGGAAAAAAACCTGCGTCGCTTCAGATAAAACCTGCATGGCTTCAGGTCAAACCTGCGCCGTTGCAGAAAAAAACTGCGTCGCGCCAGATCAAACCTGCACCGTTGCAGATAAAACCTGCATGGCTTCAGGTCAAACCTGCGCCGTTGCAGAAAAAAACTGCGTCGCTCCAGATCAAACCTGCACTGTTGCAGATAAAACCTGCATGGCTTCAGGTCAGACCTGCACCGTTGCAGAAAAAAACTGCGTCGCTCCAGATAAAACCTGCGACGCTGCCGTTCGGACCCGCGCCATTGCAGGGCCAGCGGGGAGCCACTGCAGGGCCAGCCAAGCCAACCGAAGCAGCCCCGACCGACCAGGCCAAGCGGCTATCGAGCCGCGCGAAGGCGGGTCGGGCAACGCCTGCCCATGCGGCCGGCAAGCAGTCCTCGGCCTGGCCTGCGCCCGCCCAAGAGGCGGGCCCTACCCCTCCCTCCCTGCCCGACCCGCCCTTGAAACCCGCCCTGCCTGTCATCACATCGCAACCGACGCTGGCATCGTGCTAGCATCGCCTTTCCCCGGGGGTGTCACGGCTTCGACGGGGGTAGTGAGATGGTTGGGTGCATGCCGAGGGGGCAGCTTTCCTCGTTAATCCAGCGGCAAAAAACTCAGACGCCAACGACGACGTCTACGCACTGGCCGCTTAAGGCCTAGCCCCGAACCCACTTGTGCTTGTGCTCGTGGATGTAGGGTCATTATCACAAGATCGCTGAGAACCGCCGTCTGTCGGGGCTCGGCTAAAACTTACAGACTGGTCTTCCGGTGCGCCTTGCACACTGTGCTGCCGACGGACGAGATTTAACAGTGAGCTAAGCATGTAGTACCTGGCGTCAAACGCCTTCGGACGCGGGTTCAATTCCCGCCACCTCCACCATAATGTGAAATCCCAGCCCTTATCCGGTTGGGATTTTTTTTGCCCGTTCCCCCTGTGTTGTCGCGGTTTCGCGCCTTGACCTCTGGAGCCCCCCGCCCGAAGTCGACGTTTCCGGCGCACTTTTCGCCGTTTTTCTCTCTCTGTTCTCTGCTGCCCTCTTGAGCATTCAAGGCCTGAAGTCGTGTGTTGGCGCGGGTTTGCGGGCCATTGGTTTGCTTCTTCGCTTGCTCGGGAGCGCGCGGCCGAGACAGCGAAAGGCACAAAAAACCGCTGCGTGGCGGCGTGTCGCTGCGGCACGGACGTCAGCGCGAGCCTGCAACCAGCGCCTCGCGTTGCGCCAGCCAGGACGCCGATAACTTGCCGCGCAGCAACTGGCTGACACCCACCTCGATGCGTCCCAAGGCGATGGCATCGATCAGGTCAGGGGCCAGTTGCGCCAGTCGGCTCATCTTCCAAAGTCCTCACCTACGCCCATTGCAGTTCCCTCGCCTAATCACCAAGAGTCACGCAGACGCGCCGGTTGGAGGAGAGGCCTTAGGCGGCACCGTGCCTGGGTGGTAGGTCGAGTCGAAGACCATGTCGGTCAGCCAGCGCTTGAAGCTCGGGTTGTCACTGAACTGCTTGAATAGCTCCGTGTGGTCGGAGATCAGCTCCAGCACCACGCGATTGAGCGCCTTGTCGTGCTCCAGCTTGGCGTTCTGCTTGTCGGAGTTGGCCTGCGCGTTTTGGTAGGCCTTGTCCTGAGCCACGCGCGCCGGAATTTCCTCGGTAATGACCTTTCGAATCTTGTCGCCGTCCTTCCACTCGATGTTGCCGAACATGTCGTTGAAGGCTCTGATGATGTTCGACAACTTGTCGATTTCCGGCGTACCGCCACCGCCGCCCCCGCCGGGAGGGGGCGGTTCGATGAAGGCGTCGGCATCGTCCATCGACATCTTCAGTGACGCCTGCGCTTCTACCCGATAGCTGTCCATGTCGATGGCTTCCAGCACGCCCTTGGAGAGGTCTTCCTCCTTCGGGGCCGGTAGCTTTGGGATCAGGAAGTTCAGGAAGATCGACAGCTTTTCCCAGGCCGGGTGGCCGTAGGTCAGGATCGCAGCAAGAAAGCCGTAGCTACGCACGAAAGCCTTGGCTTTGCCCTTGAACTCGACTTGACCGTCTTCGTCCAGGTTGTCGATGTACTCGGCCACACAGGTATCGAGAATGGGGTCGAGCTTGTCGCGGTCTGCGCCGGTGACATAGAGCGCAACCAAATCATCAACCTGCTGCCAGCTGTACACCTGCTTGGCATCGAGGTCGTTCTTCAAGTCATGCAGCTTGTTGGGGTCGGTTTCGCCGACCTGCACCGTCGCGCGGTAATAGTCCTGGAATGCAGCCTTTACCGCCTCGGCGTTGTCGGCAAAGTCCAGCACGAAGGTATCGCGCTTCTGCGGGTGGGCTCGGTTCAGCCGCGACAGCGTTTGCACCGCCAGCACGCCCGCCAATGGCTTGTCCACGTACATCGTGTGCAGCAGCGGCTCGTCGAAGCCGGTGATGAACTTGTTGGCGACGATCAGAAAGCGATACGGGTCTTGCTTGAGCTTGGACGGAATGTCCTTGCTCGGGAATTGGTTGAGATCGGCTTCGGTCTTCCTCACCCCGCCAATGTCAAAGTCGCCCGAGTACGCCACGATGGCCTTGAACGGACTCTTGATTGAGGCGAGGTAATCCGACACCTCGCGGTAGTAGTCGATGGCCCGTGCGATGCCGTTGCAAACGATCATCGCTCGCGCCTTGCCACCGATCTTTTGCTTGCCCGCCACCTGCGCCACGAAGTGGTCGACCATGATCTCGGCCTTCTTGCGGATGGCCTTATCGTGGGATTCGACGTAGTGACGAATCTTCTTCAGCGCCTTCACCTTGTCGAAATCGGGATCGTCCTCGACTGTCTTGGCGACGTGATAGAAGCTGTCAACCGACGTGTAGTTCGCAATCACGTCGAGGATGAAACCCTCTTGAATCGCCTGCTTGGTGGTGTAGGTCAGCTCCTCCGGCGAGCGGTAACGCGCCTCACTGCCTTCGATGAACCGCTCCCCGAACAACTCTAACGTTCGATTTTTCGGCGTGGCCGTGAATGCGAAGTAGCTGGCATTCGACAACATCTTGCGCGACTCGATCAGTTTGTTGACGGCGTCCTCAACGGATTCCTCGTCGTCCTCATCGTCACCAGGAGCGCCCGACAAGGCCATGTGCATCTTGGCCGTCGTCTTGCCGCCCTGGCTGGAATGCGCCTCGTCGATCAGCAACGCGAACTTCTTGCCGCCGAGGTCGCCCAGCTCATCGAGGATGAACGGGAACTTCTGCACCGTCGTGACGATGATCTTCTTGCCTTTGCGCAGGAAGGTGCGCAGCTCGGCGGCATCCTCGGAATGGCCGAAGGTCGACGCGACGTGGTTGTAGCTTTTGATGGTGCGGGCGATCTGGGTATCCAGCGCACGTCGGTCGGTGATGACGATCACCGAGTCGAATTGAGCCAACATCGCATCGGCGGCCGTCTTGAGTTCGACCAACTGGTGGGCCAGCCACGCGATGGTGTTGCTCTTGCCGCTGCCTGCCGAATGCTGGATGAGATAACGCTTGCCAACCCCATCCTCGCGGGAGCGGCGCAGCAAGGCACGGACGGTACGCAGTTGGTGAAAACGCGGAAACACTTGCTTGCGCCGCTTTTTGCCCTTTTCATCTTCCTCTTCCACCACCTGCGTGAAGTTCTCGATGATGTTGGCCAGCGAGTCCTTGACCAGCACCTGCTTCCACAGATAGTCGGTTTTCAGG
Source organism: Tahibacter aquaticus (assembly GCF_004363655.1). Classification (GTDB taxonomy): domain Bacteria; phylum Pseudomonadota; class Gammaproteobacteria; order Xanthomonadales; family Rhodanobacteraceae; genus Tahibacter; species Tahibacter aquaticus. The sequence goes on along the minus strand of NZ_SNZH01000009.1, from coordinate 13,267 downwards.
CCATGCGGGTTGGGCGGATTGCCTGCGCCGCTGTTCCAACCCTGGTTGAACGGCAGGAACCAGGAGGTCTTGCCAGTAAGATGCGGGCAGAACCGCACTTCGGCATCGTCCACCGCCATGTGCGCCACGCAGCGCCCCAATTGGAACAGCAGCTCGGCCGGGTTGCGATCAGTCTGGTACTGGGTGATGGCGTCGGCGACGGTCTGCTTGGTCAGCGAGTTCTTCAACTCGAACGTCATCACCGGCAGGCCATTGATGAAGATGGCAACGTCCAGCGAGCGCTGCGACTCGTCATTGCTGTAGCGCAACTGGCGGGTGACGCTGAAGATGTTCTTGCCGAAGTTCTCGGCAGCACTGGCGTTGCCCGGCGTGGGCAGCAGCTTGTACAGATCAACGTGAACCGGGCCGTGGCCCACGCCCTTGCGCAGCACATCCACCACACCCCGCTTGGCGATCTCGCCCTGGATGCGGTGCAAGAACTGGGTGCGCTTGATGCCCTCGCTTGCCAGTTCCAGTGTTTCGACCGCCTTGGGCTGGGTGGCCTGCAGAAACGCCAGCAACTGCACCACGTCCACCGCCACGTCGCGGTTGTAGTCGCTGGGGTTGCCCTGCACATAGCCGCCGCCGGTGCAGAGATCGCGCACGATCAAGGCCTCCAGGCCTTTTTCGCTGGTATCAGTCGTCGCCATCTTCTTCCTCCCCATCGGTATCCAGTTCGTCGTCGCTGCCGAGCACAGCCAAGTCTTCGTCGGCCACAACGTCATCCGGGCCGGACACCCAGCCGCGAACATCCACTTGGCCTGTGACGACATCGGCGATTTGCCGGTCGCGGTATTCGCGGATCAGCTTGATTTCGTCTTCCGCCCGCAGGATGGCTTCTTCGAGTGGCTTGCACTCATCGGCAATCCACCTGCAGATGACCTTCTGTTCTCCTATCGGCGGTAGCGGGATGACGGCGTTCTTGACATCGTGCTTGCCGAGGGCGAATCGGGTGACACCGGTTGCCAGCACGTGAAATTGCTCGGCGATACGGGCAGACCCGATGGCGCGAAACAGGAACTCACCCTCGATGCGACCGGGCTCGGGTCGCAGCAATCCAAGGTGGTAGGCGCAGACCACACCAGGAAGCCCGACTGGCACCCATGCGGGCACCGCAATGTCGTCCGGCGTTTCAGAATCCTTAGTGATGATGACGTCGCCCGCTTTGAGCGTGAGCCGGGCGATTTCTCCTGCCGTCGCAGTGGCTTGCATCAAATCCATGTCGCCGGTGATCTTGTCGTTCTTGTAGACGTCTGTGTAGTTGCACAGACGAACTGACGTTTCGTGATCATGCGAATGCTTGTCCACACCACTGAAGCGCACATCAGCGACGTGCTTTACCAGGGCAATATCCCAGTGCAGGGGCACATCCCCCAACCACTCGATGCCAGATGGCTTCAACGCGACCGAGTCATCGAGGCCGCGCGTGACAGCGTGGTCAATGATGCGCAACTTCTGTTCTGTGAGAAGGCCAATCAGTTCGCGCTTGGCCTTGATGAGGCGGGAGATGCGGGCATCCTGCGCCCGGAGATAGGCGACGATCTTGTCTTGCTCTTGGCGGGGTGGCAACAAAGTCGGGAAGCTGCCGACGATGGCGCAGTTCAATGCCGCCTGATTGCCGCCGCGACCGTAGTTGCGCTGGAAGTCGTAGGCTGCGGTCAGCATGTAGTGCAGGTAGCGCCCATCCAGCTCCTTGCCCGGCGTGATGCCCGCCAGGTTCTGGTTGATAGTCGCATCGATGGCGAGATACGCCGACATGCCGCGCGTCTTGCCCTGGCCAACCATGCCAAGGATCACGCTGCCCGCTGGCAGAACTCGAAGACACGATTCCTTGACGGCCTGCGCTGTGACCAGCTCGCGCGCCTTGCGCACGATGTAGTCATTGACCTGCCCGCTTGCCAGCCACGGCACGGTGCCGTTACTCCAGTAGTCGAACCGGCCGCGCGCAGGCGTCGTTCCATTGCCGACGCGAGCAACATAGCGCAATCGTGCCGTGCGCCAATGCGCGGGGATGCGCTCCACCCACGACGCTTCGGACGTTCGGTAGTCGGAATACTCCGCCCCCATCACGCCGCCCCCACGATCTTGTGCAGCAAGCCTTCCGTCTGCTCCTCCAGCTTGAGGATGTCAGCGCGAATCTGATCCAGCGTGCGCAGCGGGGTCGGTTTGTAGAAGTAGCGCGCGAACGAGATCTCGTAGCCGATCTTGGATGCGTCCATTGCGATCCACGCATCCGGTGCGTGGGGCAGCACCTCGCGCACGAAGAAGGCTTCTATGCCCCCGGGCTCCTTGAGCGGCACCTGCTCTGTGTCGCGCAAGTCGCTATCGGCCTCGTACTCCACCATGAAACGATCCTTGCCCACGGTTTCCAGGTACGCGCCGTCGTAGCCGGGTTCGAAATGCTCACTCGCCTTGAGCTTGCTGCGTTTGGCAATGACCGGCGGGGCCGACTCATCACGCCAACTCACCGCCTTGTAGATGGCCTTCTTCTCGGGAGCACCCAGCTTCTTGCTGTGCGCCTTCATCGTGGCGTCAAAGCGTGTGCGGAACTCGTTGTGGTCGTCAAAGACGCCTTCGCCAAGTTCCTGCTGCGCCAGCTTGGCCAGTTCCACAAGGGTCTTGTCGCGCTGCCACGTCGCGGGGTCGAGCAGCTTCTTGCGCCGCTTCTCCGGCACGGCCTTCCTGGTGGTCTTGGCGTCTTCGTCGTCCGACTCCTCGTCGGCATCTTCGTCGCCATCGTCACCCTTCAGCCACGCTTCGATTTCGGCTTTGAGCTTGGCGAATTCCGTGTACAGCTTGTCGTTGTACTTGGCGTAAATCTCGCTGCGCAGGGCTTCGTCGCCCGTTGCGAAGCGCAAGCTTTCGATGGAGCTGCGTTTGAGCTGGCTCTTGAGGCGCAGCGGACGTTCGACCGTGATCTTCCAGTAGCCGAAGTCGGCGTTGTCGAACCACTTGCATTCGGGCACTGCCTTTGCGGCTTCGGCATCGGCGGGCGGCTGGGCGAGGTAGTGCTTGAGGATGCGTTCAATGTCTGCATCCGCCAACTCGCAGTTCTTCTTGCCAAGGTTGCGCCGCATCGGCAGGAACCACTGCGAAGCGTCGATCAGTTGCACCTTGCCGCGCCGGTGTGCGGGCTTCTTGTTGGCCAGCACCCAGATGTAGGTGGCGATACCGGTGTTGTAGAAGATGTTGAGTGGCAGAGCGATGATGGCTTCGAGCCAGTCGTTCTCCAGCACCCAGCGCCGAACATTGCTTTCGCCCTGGCCCGCATCGCCCGTAAACAGCGCCGAACCGTTATGCACCAGCGCGATGCGGCTGCCCAGCGGCGTGTTGTGCTTCATCTTCTGCAGCTTGTTCACCAGGAACATCAGCTGCCCGTCGCTGGAACGGGTGATGAGCTTGAATTCGGAATCGCCGCCGTGATTGACGATGAAGCGCGAATCGCTGAATTCCTTCTTGCCGCCCATCCGGTCGAGGTCGGTCTTCCAACTCTTGCCGTAAGGCGGGTTAGAGATCATGAAGTCGAACTCGCGCGACCGGAACTGATCGGCCGACAGTGTCGACTTGTCCGCGCCGCCGACGATGTTCTCGGCCTCGTCACCTTCGCCCTTGAGCAGCAGGTCGGCCTTGCAGATCGCGTAGGTCTCGGGGTTGATCTCCTGCCCGAACAGGTGAATCGACACTTCCTTGTCGTGGTTCGCTGCCAGCTCGTGCAGTGCCTCTTCAGCCACGGTCAGCATGCCGCCCGTGCCGCAGCTACCGTCGTACAGCAGGTAGGTACCAGACTGGATTTGGTCGGCCACCGGCAGGAACAGCAACTTGGCCATCAGCTTGACCACGTCGCGCGGCGTGAAGTGTTCTCCAGCCTCTTCGTTGTTCTCTTCGTTGAAACGGCGGATCAACTCCTCAAACACCGTGCCCATACCGTGGTTGTCGAGTGCGGGCAGCTTGATCCGGCCGTCTGTATCTTTGACAGGAAGCGGTGCGAGGTTGATCTCCGGGTCAAGGAAGTCGTTAATCAAGTGACCGAGGATGTCGGCCTCGACCATCGTTTGGATCTGGTCTCGAAACTTGAACTTTGCCAAGATGTCCTGAACGTTCGGGGAGAAACCGTCCAGGTAATCAACGAAGTTGTCCCGAAGGCGCTGTCCTTGTCCACTGGCCGTGAGAGTGGCGAGGGTGAATTCCGATGTATTGTAGAACGCTTGCCCGGCTGCCATGCGCAGCGCGCCGTCCTGCTCTGCGACTTGTGCGTGTCGAGGAACTTCTTGCGCTCCAGCACCGCCTGCTTGGTCGACTCCAGCACGGCGTCGAGCCGCCGCAGCACGGTGAAGGGAAGGATCACGTCACGGTACTTGCCGCGCACGTACACATCGCGCAGGCGGTCGTCAGCGATATTCCAGATGAAGTCGGCTACCCACTTCAGATTGCTTTGATCTTGTTGTTTTACGGGTTTCATTAAGCCTGCCCTTGCGATGCTTTTGTTGTGTCAGGCGCTTTGCTGACTGATCCGGTTGGCGGTACTTCAAGTGCCCAGTGTTTCTTGAGCACGCCGACAAGGCGCTCTTGCCGATCAATCAGCATCGCCGGTGTCCATTCGTCTTCCGAGCGGACTTCCTGCGTCAGGACGAAGGGTGATGCGGTGCCCTTGCCCTTGAAGTACACATTTTTCTTTTTTGCGAAGTCGTAGTTGCTGGCGGACGAATTCTTGTTCCGGTCAAGCGGAACCAAGTTGGCGAGGCGGTGTGTCCACGCTTCGCGTTCGTCCTCATCGGGGAACCACTGCAGCCAGTCCGAGCCATCCGGCGGTGTCTGCGGTAGCACGTGCTCCAACGACACGGCGCTCTGCAGTTGCACTCCGGGAGCTCGCACCAGCGATTCAAGACGCAAGACCAGCGCCATCCGCGCCTTGGGCAAATCGTCGTAAACGTCGCCATCGAGTGCCGCGGCGAACGTGCGTTTTTGCGCGTCTGTCAGAGCCAGCGTGGTGAGCTCGGCCAGCCCCCCCTTGAGAGTCTCCGGTTCGATTTCCTTTGTTAGCGCAGCGTAGGTTTCAATGCGCTCGTTGATGCCCACCTTGGTGACCAGCAGGAAATAGGTGAGCCGTTCCAGTGATTCGAAAAATTCCGCGAGCAGCTTGGGCTTTTGCCGGAAGCGCTTGAAATAGACCAGTGCCGGGGGCACCCAGTCTTTGAAGTCCACGCGGTTGAGCCAGGACAGGTGCTCATTGATCGTCTCGGCGTGCTCGGTGGCCTCGAAGTCGGCGTCGCGCACGAAGTCCCACACTTCGGCGTAGGGCTTGATGACCTTGTCGACGAGGTCGATGGGGGCCTTGTACTCGGTGACGTGCTCCTGGAATTCCTTGACCAGCGTGGCCCGCTGCTTCTGCTTGGCGTAGATGGTGCGGATGTGACCGAACAGATCGCCAAAGGCATCGCGGCCAAGTGCGGTTTCAATCCGGCTCCACTCCTTGGCGTAGGCACGGCTTTTGACATCGCCCGCCGTCGTGCGGATCAGACCCAGCACCTGTGCCTTGATGATGTCGATGGGCGCGAGGTCGAGCCCCCGGTTGTTGAGCACGGAAAAGATGCGGTACGCGGCTTCGAGATCAGGCGTGGAGATGACGACCAGCGAGCAGTCGTTGGCGAGGAACTGCCACAGCGCGATCAGGTCGGCAGGCGGTAGCGCCTTGGCCTTGCCCAGCAGCAGCGTGGCGTTTTCGCGGTAACGCAGACGGCTGTCTTCCAGCTTGTCGGTGCTGGCGACCAACTGCGCAATGCCACCCGGCTCCTGAATGTTGGCGCGGAAGAAGTTGGCGTCTTCCTCGCGGGCGGTCAGGCGGTATTCGTTTTTCTCGCCGAGGCTGACCTTGCCTTTCTTGTAGAGGAAATCGGTGATGTCGTCGGCGGCGTGCGGCATGGCCTCGCGCAGCACCGCGAACAGCATCGTCAGCGTGGAGAGGCGTTGCTGGCCATCGACGACGGATGATTTCGGTTCCCGGTCGTTTTTAATCAGCACGATGCTGCCGAGGAAGTATTGGCTGGTCGCACCGGAGACGCGGGCGTCCTGCATGGCCGAGATCAAATCGTCGAACAACTCACCCGCCTGCTCAGTCGTCCACGCGTAGGGGCGCTGGTAGTCCGGGATCTCGAACTGGTAACTGCCTTCGAAAATCTCGCGGATCAGCTTGTCATGCGCTTCAAGTGTCTTGGCCATCGTGTTCTTTCCTATCGTTTCTTGGGGCTGGTCGGCGCTTGGTAGCCGGGAGCCAGCTTGGCGTTCTCGACGCCGTAAAGCGCCAGCGGATCGCTGAGCCATAGGCGGTACTGTTCTTCTTTGAGGCGGTGGTCGGGCGAGCAGTCCACGCTCCAGCGCAGCAGCATGTAGCCTGCGACGGCGGCGCGAACGCGCATCCGGATCGATCCGTCGGTCATCCCGTAGTCCATCCTGATGATCTCGGGGCGTTCAAGGCGCGGGTGCGGCACGAAGTCCAGCTCAACGATGCGCGTCCACTGGATATCGTTGTCCGGCCGTTCGTTGGCCTGCGGTTCTTCATCAAGCAAAGTCGGCGTCTCGATGCGGGTGACAACGAAGTCGCGGAATTCGCCGGACTTGCGGTCAAAGGCACGGACGTGCCAGCGCAGACCGGTGTCCACCAGCGCAAACGGCACGATGACTCGCTCGGACTCGCCATTGCTCATCGAGTGGTAGCGAATCGCCACTGGGTGCTTGGCATGGATGGCACGGCAAATCGGAGCCAGCACTTCCATCCGAGGGCTGCTCAACGCTGCAGGGGACTCACAGGGCAGCAGGGGCTGCGAGTCGACGTTTACGCCATCACCAAACCCAAGAGCGAGCGCCGACAAAACACGCTGCGTCGCGTGCTCAAAGATCGGGGAGAAAGTCTTGCAGATCCGGTAGATCTTGTTGCTGCCGTCGAACTCGATGTTCTGCGGCGCGATTTCCCGGTACAGCGCTAGATCGCGTGTGGCACCGGCAGGGGCCACCCCAAAGCGGTTCGCCAAGTCAGGGCGGCCGATTTCACCCATGAAGTAGAGGCGGAAGTCGATGTAAGCCAGCCGCTCCCGCTGAGGGTGGCTCAAGCTCTCGACGCGTTGGGGATGCATGGTCAGGCGCTCCTCATCCACGTCAGGCGACGGCAAGACGGAAAACGGAAGTTCGATTGCACATTGGCAGGCGGTTTATATCATCAGAACGATGACATCGCGCGCCATTGTTTGTGCCTGAGCAAGTGATCGAACTGGCCAAGTCGTCAAATTGAGGGACTCAGGGCCGGGCGTTACTATCTGGTTCTGATTGCGGACGCGGGTTCGGTTCCGTGTTCCACCACCAAACCGTGCGAAAAAGGCCGCCCTTGCGGTCAATGCCAGTCAGATAAGCCTTAGTCCGGCGATTTAATGTCGTAGGGGAGCATGTTCACCATGCCCCCCTTCTGCTTTGCGCCTTCTCCAAGAAACGCTGAATCAAACGTTGCAGCATGTGCATGCCGACCCGCTCGGCCCGTTGGCGCAGTTGATCGACAGCCACTGGATCGAACAGGCGCTGGCCGCCAGCGGTAAAGCAAGCATCCGACGACGCAAGCTACCGGCCGAGCATGCGGTCTGGCTGGTGATCGGGCTGTCGTTGTATCGGCAGTTACCCATGAGGCAAGTGGTGCAGCACCTCTCGCTGAGCGTGGATATGCAAGGTGTGCCGGTGCCCAGCGCCAGCGTGCAAGCCCGCCAGCGTCTGGGCAGTGAACCCCTGGAGCAGTTGTTCGGCCGTCTGCCGGCGTCGTTCACCAAGGACATCCGCGCCGAGAAACTGGCCCGCGCCTACGCGCATGTCTACGATCACTACTTCGGCGCAGGACAGAGCGCCTACGTCTGACAGGACGTCAGCCGGCAGGTGTTGCAACACGCCGGCAAGGTAACAGCGGAAATCGCCAGGGCGCATGCCGAAACCGAATTCGAGAACTATCGCGTTGTTCACGACCGGCTGTTCGAGAGCGACTTTGACCGGCTGGTCAAGCAGATCGCGCGCACTACCCAACCCCAAGTCGACGAGGAACAAGCCGAGTGCCTGCGAAGAAAACCAAACCCACCTGGACCGACGTCAAAAAGAACCTCGCCAGTTTCGACAACCCTGGCCTGATCGCCCTGCTCCACGACCTCTACACCGCCAGCAAGGACAACCAGGCCTTCCTGCACACGCGCTTCGGCCTCGGAGACGATGTACTGAAACCTTACAAAGCCACCCTGACGCGCTGGCTCTGGCCGAACTGGCTCAAGAACCAGAACACGTCGGTGACTACGGCAAAGAAGGCCATTGCGGACTACAAGAAAGCAGTCGGCCAGCCGGATGGCCTGGCGGAATTGATGGTGTTCTATTGCGAACAGGCAGCGGCCTTCAGCAGCGACGTGGGCCTGGACGATGAAAGCTATTACGACGCGCTGGTCCGAATGTTCGAGCAGGCACTGAAGACCATCGCGGCGCTGCCGGAGCAACAACGCCCCGCGCTATGGACGCGACTCGACCAGGTGCGCCGACTGGGTCACCAGGTCGGCTACGGGATAAGCACGTCGATGGACGAGTTGCTGATCGAGTATGGCGTCGATGCTCGGCGAAGCCGGTAGCTCGCAACACGCCTTCGGACGCGGGTTCAATTCCCGCCACCGCCACCAAATCAAACCCCCTTGATTATCAACGGGGTTTTTTCTTTCTGAAACGAGTCCCGAGCGGCGATGCGGTAGTGCCGGAGGTCTGTTTGTGCCCGGCCCCTTTGTTTTCGGCCGCCCTTCGGGCTGATTCGTGCGCTTCGGGGGGCCGCTGGACCGTCGTACCCGCGTGGGCTCGACATTCATCGTCCGACGGTTGGGGCTTGTGGACAAAGATACCGGTCGCCTGCTGGCGGCCGCGACGGCTTCTGCCCTATCGTCTGCATACCGGGCAGGCATGGCTGGCAGAGAACGCGCACACGTGGCTCGGCAGCGGGTTTGCGCAGTCGCGCGGCGGTCCGCTCGCCGCCCGGGCCCGTTCACGAAATTTTGACGCATTCTCCAGATTTTCACCCAGATACTGGCGCGAAAAAGCGGGCTGCATGCGTGGGTAACCCCTTGCGCGCGGGGTGCGGCCGTTGACGGCGCGCCTGACCATTGGCTTGCGTACGGTCACCGTGCTAGTTTTTTGCCAGCGGGAACACCGGGGCCGTGGAAAGCGGTCGATTTTCGGGGGCAAGCCACATGGCGAACGATCGTACGATCGTCCCGCAGCGTGGTCATTCAGGGGACAATTCGATGATGCGGATGTGCACGGCATTCGCCGCGGCGCGGCGATGCGTTGCGGGCAAGCTGCTTGCGGCTTCGCGACTTGGCTGCGGCATGGCCCTGGCGCTGATGATGGCGGCGCTGCCGTCTCAAGCGGCGCAGGTGCAGCATCTCACCACCCAGAGCGCAGCCGCGTCCGGCGCGGGAGCGGCGGGCAAGCCCACGATCGCGAGCTTCAGCATACCCTCGGGCAAGAACCGCGCGCTGTTCATCTGGGCCACCTTCGAGCGCGACCACTGCTCCCCCGCAGATACCACCGCCGGGCGTTGCGCCAGCGGCAATACCGCCGGCACGGGACTGGGCGACAACTGGCCCGAACCGCGCACGGGTACGCCGCCCGCGACGACGACGAACAGCCAGATCACCGCGCAGTTCGTCGGCCCGGGCGGCACCATCAACAAGCAGAACGCGCTGGTCATCGGCGGGACACCCAGCGGCGACACGCGCTTCATCACCATCAGCACTTCACCCACGGGCTCGCCTGCCGGCACCGCGTTCTTCGGCGTCAGCAGTTTCCACATTGTGCTGTTTGAGAACGAGATCAACACGCTGCTCGGCGGCACCGCGAGCGGCAGCATTGCGGTGACGTTCCCCGATGTGACCGTGCCCAGCGGTGCCGGCGACGACGCGCTGGTGACCGCCTCGGTGTTCCAGAACGTGGAGCAGACCGTCACCGGTTTCGTGCGCAATGCGACGGCCACCGCCCAGGTGACCACGGGCACTCCGGGCAATTTCGCGATGGCGCCGGCGGCCTACGATGCCGGTCAGGCACCCGACGAGGCCGATGACGGCAAGCTGGTCACGGCGGCGAATTCCAGCACCGAAGGCTTTGTTCTGCCTGCCGGCCATGTGGCACTGGCCACGCTGTCGGTGACCAACAACCTGGGCGAATACGACACGCCCAATGGCAACATCAACAACGAACCGAACGGGCTGACAGGCGCTGCGTATTTCCGCAACGGCGGAGCGACGCCGGCGAGCCTGTACACGGTGCAGGCCGCCGGCGCGGCGGGCACCCTGGTCTACGGCGGCACGAATGCATCGTTCCTGCTGGAGTCGGACAACGCCGACGTGGGCGATGCACCGGTGGCCTACGGCAACCCTACGCACACGATCAGCGGCGTCCGCCTCGGCGCATCGGTCGACGCCGACGCCAGTCTGCTCAACAACGCCACAGCCACGGGCGACGACACCAACAACACCGACGACGAGGACGGTGTCACGCTGACGCCGCTGCTACCGATCGGCCAGACGACGATCGTCCCGGTCAGCATCCAGAACGCCAGCGGCTTCCTCAGCGCCTGGTTCGACTGGAATGTCGACGGCGACTTCAACGACGCCGGCGAGCAGATGGTCAATGCCCAGGCGGTTGCCCCAGGCACGGTGAATCTCAACATCACCGTACCCCTCGGGGCCGTCATCGGTCCCACGTTCGCCCGTTTCCGGGTGTGCACCAACAACACCGCGCTCGACAACTGCAATACGCCGGCGGGCACGGTGCAGAGCGGCGAAGTAGAGGACTACCAGTTCCAGGTCAGCCGTCTGCTGCAACTGTTCAAGACCACCGTAGGCGGTGCGGGCGGTCCGTTCACCTTCGCCCTGACCAACACCGGCCAGGTCACGGGCACGGTGACGACGGCGACGGCCGCTACGCCGACGGCGGTCGACGGCGATACTGGAATAGCCGGCACGCAGGGCTATGCCATCGTCTCGCCCACGAGCGCGGTGTCCATCACCGAGGGTGCGTTGCCGGTGGGTTGGTCGCTGACGGGGGCTAGCTGCGAGAACGCGGCGAGCACCCCGGTGGGCAGCCTCAGCGGCACTACCTACACCATCAGCGGTGCCGAAATCGCAGCAAGCATCAGCTTCTCCTGCACCTTCACCAACACCAAGCTGCCCATCCTGCGCCTGCAGAAAACGCTGCCGACCGGGCGCTTCGCTGCCGGCGACCAGTTCACGCTGACCATTGCCGGCACCGGCGGCCCGGCCGCGGTAACGACGACGGGTGCGGGCACCACGGCCACTGGCCTGGCGACCCTGAACAACGGCGTCGTCGGTGCGAACTACGTGCTTTCCGAAGCCGCCGCGGGCGGCGCAAATCTCGCCAACTACCAGACCAGCTACAGCTGCACCAACGCGCTCAGCGGCGGGCAGACGCCATCCGGCAGCGGCACCAGTTTCAACGTCACGGCCAACGCCGGTGACGATTTGACCTGCACGTTCAGCAACAGCGGCGCACCGCAGCTCACGCTGAGCAAGACGGCGAGCGCGAGCCCGTGGACCGTCGGCGTTCCGGCGAGCTACACGCTGCAGGTCACGAATACCGGCACGACGGCCACGACGGCTGCAGCAACGATCACTGACACGATTCCGACTGGCCTCACGATCGGCACGCTGCCAGCGGGTTGCACGGCAGCCGGCCAGACCGTCACCTGCACGGTTCCTGCCGGCCTGGCCGCGAGTGCAAGCACGAGCTTTGTCATTCCGGTCACACCGACACTGGCCGCGGGCACCAGCGTGACGAACACGGCCACCGTCAGCGGCGGCGGCGACTCAGGCTGTCCGGCAGCGGCGCGCTGCAGCTCGACGGCGGGACCAACCGCAATAGGCGCACCGCAGCTCACGCTGAGCAAGACGGCGAGCGCGAGCCCGTGGACCGTCGGCGTTCCGGCGAGCTATACGCTGCAGGTCACGAATACCGGCACGACGGCCACGACGGCTGCAGCAACGATCACTGACACGATTCCGACTGGTCTGACCATCGGCACGCTGCCAGCGGGTTGCACGGCAGCCGGACAGACCGTCACCTGCACGGTTCCTGCCGGCCTGGCCGCGACTGCAAGCACGAGCTTTGTCATTCCGGTCACACCGACACTGGCAGCGGGCACCAGCGTGACGAACACCGCCACCGTCAGCGGCGGCGGCGACTCAGGCTGTCCTGCAGCGGCGCGCTGCAGCTCGTCGGCGGGACCGACCACAATAGGCGCACCGCAGCTCACGCTGAGCAAGACGGCGAGCGCGAGCCCGTGGACCGTCGGCGTTCCGGCGAGCTATACGCTGCAGGTCACGAATACCGGCACGACGGCCACGACGGCTGCAGCAACGATCACC
>NZ_SNZH01000009.1:0-695 GCF_004363655.1 Tahibacter aquaticus | reverse complement strand
GCGAGCGCGAGCCCGTGGACCGTCGGCGTTCCGGCGAGCTATACGCTGCAGGTCACGAATACCGGCACGACGGCCACGACGGCTGCAGCAACGATCACCGACACGATTCCGACCGGCCTCACGATCGGCACGTTGCCGGCGGGTTGCACGGCAGCCGGACAGACCGTCACCTGCACGGTTCCTGCCGGCCTGGCCGCGAGTGCAAGCACGAGCTTTGTCATTCCGGTCACGCCGACCTTGGCGGCGGGCTCCAGTGTGACGAACACCGCTACCGTCAGCGGTGGCGGCGACTCAGGCTGTCCGGCAGCGGCGCGCTGCAGCTCGTCGGCGGGACCGACCACGATCGACGCACCGCAGCTGACGCTGACCAAGACCGCGAGCGCGAGCCCGTGGACCGTTGGCGTTCCGGCGAGCTACACGCTGCAGGTCACGAATACCGGCACGACGGCCACGACGGCTGCAGCAACGATCACTGACACGATTCCGACCGGCCTCACGATCGGCACGCTGCCAGCGGGTTGTACGGCAGCCGGACAGACCGTCACCTGCACGGTTCCTGCCGGCCTGGCCGCGAGTGCAAGCACGAGCTTTGTCATTCCGGTCACGCCGACCCTGGCGGCCGGGGCCAGTGTGACGAACACGGCCACCGTCAGCGGCGGCGGTGATCCGAGCTGTCCAGCAGCCGTCCGCTGCGG
>NZ_SNZH01000008.1:210391-282397 GCF_004363655.1 Tahibacter aquaticus | reverse complement strand
TCCAAAGCCGCCGGCGAGCGTGCCGCCGCGATCATGAGCCTGATCGCCACCGCCAGGCAGAACGGCTATGAGCCTTACGCGTACCTCAAAGATGTATTGACCCGCCTGCCGACACATCCTGATCGCCGCATCGCCGAACTGCTGCCGCATCGCTGGCGCTGACTATCGCGGCTGGTAGGGCTGTGGAGAAGGTGGTTGTGCCGGACGCTTACGACCCCAATCGCCGGACGTTCGCTCAGGGGGCGATGGCACGCGGCAGCGCCACTCGTACTCCTCGACGGCAGTACCCTCGCTTGAACGTACCGCTAGATTTCGCCGCCCATGCGCGAAAGGAGCGGCTCAAGCAGGCGATGGCCATGCGTAACCGCAAGGACAAGAACCTTCCCCAAACTGACCTTGTAGATCAGCCGATAGCTATATACGAAGCACTCTCGAACCGAGGTATCCCGCAGCTCGGGAACGACCCGGCCACGCTCCGGAAGCTCCCGAAGGGACTCCGCAGCCGCGAAAAACCGAGCAACGACAGCCTGCGCATACCAGGCAGAGTCTCGTTCGATGTAGCTGGCAATCTGCTCGACATCCTCTACGGCCTCAGGCGACCACCTCAGTTCGTGAGCCATCGACCCAGCCGCTTCTTGGCCTCTTCATGGCTCAGAGCGCCTTCGGTTTCTGCCCTTTCAGCGCCACGCCTGATTTTTTCGAGGATATAGAGGTGGTACTGGATGTCTTCGTAGCTCGCGGTATCGGGGAGTGAGCTCAGTAGCTCAGTCACTTCGGCTTTGGGTGTCGTCATGTCGGCATCTCGGAGAGCTAGAGAGCATGGTAGCGCGGCGACATGCCCAGCGAAATCTGACGTCTGCAAATGAGACCAGATTCACACCCTCATAGCCACCTGAGTTGATATCGGCAACGAGGCTAGGCGCGACACGGCGGTGATTTGAATGAGCTATTAGGTCCGCCGGAACGAACGTAAAGCAAATGTGCAGCCGTTGGGGCAGTAGTCGCCGGGATGAATCCATCCGCTTTTAAGGATTTCATCTCTGCCATCGACTTGGCTTGAAGCGGCAAAGGCGCGAATTTGCTCTGAGGTTGTGAGGCCTGGAGTGGCTCGAAACACTGGCTCCCCGCAGGAGGGGCAGAAGCCCTGGACATGCTTGACGGCGAAGCCCAGCCCTTCAAGAACGGATACCACGCCACCATGACCACGCTTCTTGATGCGCAAGAAGGCGAAATGACCCTGCTACGCATTTACTTCATCTGCATTTGTAGCCCACCACTGCAGCCACTCAGTGTGAGACATGCGACCTTCAGCGCAGTCATGAAGGTTGTGGGTAACGTTCATGGGAATCTAGCGGTCAGAAGCGAATTTGTACTTGAACATGAATTCGCTCGTCGGTTTGAATGAATTGTTAGCGTGCGGCATTGGACGGACGCTCCCGCACTGCTGCTTCAAACTTCTCGGGTTGCGGATTCCCGTGTGCAAGCCAATCGGTAGCGAACACTGCCATTTGCGACTTGCCGAGGTCTTCGGCCGTAGCGCCGCTGAAGCCGCTACCGGGAAGGCCGGACTCTTGCTTCACGACCAAAACGGTCAGCGGAGGAAGGTTATTGATCAAGCAGTAGGACTGGATCGGCTCCAGGAGTTGGCCCAGCCCTGCGCGATGGGCGCCGGTGATCGACTCCAACTGCGTGTAAGTAATGGATTGACGGTTGCGCGCGGCCCACGCCAACACCGCCCAGATCTGACAAGCCCGTTCTGATCGCGTCATATTGATCCTTCGCACGCTTGTGCCTGAATTGCGCCGAACCGCGAAGCGGCATCTGCTCGAACGACTTGTCAGGCACACGTCCCGCGAAGGCTGAGCACGCCAAGGAAGACTCCGATTGCCCCGAGCACAACGCTGATGAGGCCGAGCCAAGCAGCTACGCGAACCACGACTTGAGGGTGATGCGTGCATGCCATGAAACGCCCCCAATGGCTATTGGCCAGCTCGACCTTGATCTGGGCACTGGATTGCTTTGCAAGGTTGCCTAGTTTTGATCGGTACCAACCATTCATGACGATTGAAGTGGCTGGAGAGGTGATACTGACACGAGGCGGTTTGTTGTAGTGTTGAAGGAAGTTGCCGTCTATCCGCAAAGCTTCGCAGTAGATCGAACTACCGGAATCCGCGTTGGTTATTTTGACGATAGAGCGAGGAGGCAGGCTGGGAGATTCAAGCCAAACCCATCCCTGCTGCGCGTCTCCAACTGTCGATGCAAAGACTTTGAGCATGGTTGCCTAATACCTGAATTGAGCCGCGTCGCGAAGCGGCATCGGCTTGAACGAATTGTTAGCCCGCTCCCAATTGAAGCGGTAACTTAAAGGTTGAGAGGAAGACCTTGACGAACAAGTCAAAGCTCGGTGCAGCAAGAAGCAGATAGCCTACCGTTGAGAGAATTGAGCAAAGCACAAGCCACGACCTACGCTGCAAGTTGCTGCGGAAAAATGTCTCTGAAAGAACAGACCGTAGCAGACTACCGTACTTGCTCTTTGCCTCTTCCCAGTGACCAGTCCGCTCAACAAGGTCCGTGCCCTCTCCAGGATTAGTAGCCGCATCCCTGAATCCGTCCCATTCGCTGTCGTAGTACTTTCCGTCAAGAGTGTAGTGATTTTTTGATCGTATCTCATGATGCAGTGACAGGAAGTCGTGGTACGTGAATGACTCAAGGGCTGTCCTGCCGTAGCTGACGCGATCGGTGCCAAATCTGAAGACATAAGGTCGCTTAATGCGGTAGATAAAGTTACTGACACCAAGAAAAAAAAGACCGAAGTACACAAAGCGCAGACGCTCTTGCCCCGTCAGACCAAAATCGTGCACTGGACCAGCGAGATTATTGAAGTGCAAGGAACCTCCGACCTGATCCGAGAAAATAATCAGGTAACCGACGATTGGTACAAACAGCGAGAAGCGCGGTATCCAGCCGTCAATGTAAGCGACCCAACGAGACCAGCCAAAGTTGTACCAGAAGGATGTATAGCGGCTATCAAAAGCGGCAAAAAGTGTTCGCATGAGAGCAACCTCTCCGTTGGGATCTACTTCATACATCGAATCGTGGCGCAACGGGACCAGTATGGCTTGAATCTCAAGGCTAAAATGAAGCCAAGTTCGCTTCCTCCATCCTGGAAAATCCGCAGACAGTAGATCTGATTCCCGCACTTTCCGCCGCATGGCAACCCGGGACCAATTGGATCGCCCCGCGTGAAGACCTCGGCATTTTCAGGCATCTGACTCAGAACACTTGTCCGCTTCATACTGATCAAAGCAAACACTTCCTCCCACCCGTTGCTGCAACGGACAAATCCACACCCTTGACGCCCACCGCAGCCGGGAGAACAATCCGCCCGTTGCCGCCAATTCGGCAACCGGGCTTGGCAGCCCGAAATGCAGGCGCACATAGCGCCGCACCGAAAGCAGGCGCTTTTTTTGTGCCCGGAATTCGTGCGGCGTGTTCTGCCGATTTCTGGCGGCGGTGCGCGGGGAGCCGCAAGGCTCGCCGGTCCTGCGCCGGTCTGCCAACCCGCACACCGTTCGCCACCCTTTTCTTTCCGTTCCGGGTGGCGACTCCACGCAAAGGGAGTTGTCCATGGAAGACCGGTATGCGTTCTGCGGGCCCAGGCCCGGTTGCTTTGTCCGCGTTGGCGGCGTTGTTGCCTTTTATAGGAGGCGCGCGCCATGACGCCACAAGGTTCGTTTTATCCCCTGCGCCGCGAAATTGCTTCGGCCGAGCCGGTGATGTTTGCCTATGTGCTCGATACGCCTGCCCAGCGCGAGGCGTTGCACGAGGAGATGCTGGATCGAATCGCGGCGATCCAGGCGCTTAGCGAGACGGTGGCGACGGCGCAGCTGCAAGCGCCGGATTCGCGGTCGCACGGGGGTGTTCTCGAAGCGCTGGCGATCTTGTCGCGCGATCTGCGCGGGCTGATGGAGGCGAGTTACCAGCCGGGACTGTGAGTCGCTCTGTTGCCGGGGCGGCGCTGCGCTGCTCCGGCCTTTTGATGCGCTTGGCGGGTTTAACGGGGACGCGCGGCGGGCTCCAGGCCGTTAGAATGGTGTGGTTTCGCTCCCCACGGCTACCCGCTCGAATGCCGCTCCGGAGCAGCAGAAATCGCTTCCCGTTGGACAACAAGTCGCAACGACCCGGTCGAACGTCCTTCCGGGGTAGTAGAAACCGCTTCGGTTGAACAAAAAAGTCGCAACCACCCGGTCGAAAGTCCTTCCGGAGCAGTAGAAACCGCTTCCGTTGGACAAAAAAGTCGCAACGACCTCGTCGAAAGTCTTTCCGGGGTAGTGGAAACCGCTTCGGTTGAACAAAAAAGTCGCAACGACCCGGTCGAAAGTCCTTCCGGAGCAGTAGAAACCGCTTCCGTTGGACAAAAATGTCGCAACGACCCCGTCGAACGTCCTTCCGGGGTAGAGGAAACCGCTTCCGCCGGACCCCCAAAAAGCCCTTGCCGACCGGCGAAACTCAGCGCCGCGCCAGCACCGCCGCCTCGCGCGCCAGCGCCGCGATGGCAGGCCAGTTGCCGTCGGCAACGAGGTTGGCCGGCGTCAGCCACGAGCCGCCGACGGCGATTACGTTGGGCAGGGCCAGCCATTGCGCTGCGGCCTGGGCGGTGATGCCGCCGGTGGTGCAGAAGCCGATGGCCGGCAGGGGCGCCGCGAGCGCTTTGACGAACTCGATACCACCCGCGGGAACCGCCGGAAAGAATTTCTGCCAGCGATAGCCGCGCTCGGCCAGGCTCATCGCTTCGCTCGCGGTGGAGGCGCCGGGCAGGTACGGCAGGTCGCTGTCGTCGGCGGCGTCGAGCAAGGCCGGGGAATGGCCGGGCGATACGGCGAAACGCGCACCGGCCTTGGCCGCGGCGTGGAAGTCGCGCGCGTTGAGTACGGTGCCGGCGCCGACTTCGACGCCTTCTACCTCACTCGCAATGGCGCGTATGGCGTCCAGCGCGACCGGTGTGCGCAAGGTGATTTCCACCGCGGGTATGCCACCGGCGACGAGCGCGCGCGCCAGCGGTACGGCATCTTCCACGTTTTGCACGACGACGACGGCGACGACGGGCGCCAGTCGCAGCACGCGCTCGATTTCGGTCTGACGGGCCAGCATCTGCTCGCTCATTCCACCACTCCGAACAAGGTTGCGCCGGTGTCGGCGCTACTGACCTGGGCACGGAACAGCGCGAACATCTCGCGGCCCAGGCCGTGACGGTTGGCGCTGAGGTCGGGCGGCGGCGGCATGGCGCGCGCCTCCCATTCCTGCGCATCCATGAGTACTTCGACGCGGCCGTTGACGGCGCAGACGCGCACGCGGTCGCCGTCGCGCAGCTTGGCGATGGCACCGCCGCAGATCGCCTCGGGCGTCAGGTGTATCGCCGAGGGAATCTTGCCCGAGGCGCCCGACATGCGCCCGTCGGTGACCAGCGCGACACGCAGGCCGCGGCCTTGCAGCACGCCCAGGGCCGGTGTCAGCTTGTGCAGTTCGGGCATGCCGTTCGCGCGTGGCCCCTGGTAGCGCACGACGACGACGACGTCTTCGGTGAATTCGCCGCGGTCGAAGGCTTTCTGCACCGATTCCTGGTCGTCGAATACGCGCGCGGGCGCTTCGATGGTGTAGCGGTCTTCCGGCACCGACGACACCTTGATCACGGCGCGGCCCAGGTTGCCGCTGAGCAGGCGCAGGCCGCCATCGGCGCGGAACGGTTGGCTCACCGGCCGCAGCGTGGAGGTGTCCATGCTTTCGGCGGCAGTGGGCAGCCATTGCAGCGTTTTATCCTTGTGCAGGAAGGGCGCTTTGCGGTAGCTGTCCATGCCCTCGCCGGTGACCGTGGCGAAATCGCCGTGCAGCAGGCCGGCATCGAGCAGTTGCGCAACCAGGTAGCCCATGCCGCCGGCGGCGTGGAACTGGTTCACGTCGGCGCTGCCGTTGGGGTAGACCTTGGCCAGCAGCGGCACCACGCCAGCCAGGGCGTCGAAATCTTCCAGGCGCAGTTCCAGCCCGGCGGCGCGCGCAATCGCGACCAGGTGGATGAGGTGGTTGGTCGAACCGCCCGTTGCGTGCAGCCCGATCACGCCGTTGACGATGGCCTCGGGCCCGACGATATGACCGGGCGGCAGGTAGTTGTCGCCCAGCGCGGTGATGGCCAGCGCGTGCTCGACGGCAGCAACGGTCAGCGCATCGCGCAGTTCGGTGTTCGGATGCACGAAGCTGGAGCCGGGCAGTTGCAGGCCCATGATCTCCATCAGCATCTGGTTCGAGTTGGCCGTGCCGTAGAAGGTGCAGGTGCCCGGCGCGTGGTAGGAGCGCGCTTCCACGTCGAGCAGCTCGGCGCGGTCGGCCTTGCCTTCCGCATAGCGCTGGCGCACGCGCGCCTTCTCGTCGTTGCTCGCGCCGCTGGGCATGGGCCCGGCCGGCACGAACAGCGCGGGAATATGGCCGAAGTGCAGCGCGGCAATCAGCAGGCCGGGCACGATCTTGTCGCAGATGCCCAGGTACAGCGCCGCGTCGAACATGTCGTGCGACAGCGCGATGCCGGTGGCCAGGGCAATGGTGTCGCGGGAGAACAGCGACAGCTCCATGCCGATGCGGCCCTGGGTGACGCCGTCGCACATGGCCGGCACGCCGCCGGCCACTTCCGCGGTGGCGCCGCGCGCGCGCGCCGCGGCACGGATGATTTCCGGATAGCGCTCGTAGGGCTGGTGCGCCGACAGCATGTCGTTGTAGGCGGTGATGATGCCGATGTTCGGCGTCACGCCGTCGCGCAGGCGCTGCTTGTCCTGCGGGCTGCAGCCGGCAAAGCCGTGGGCGAGATTGCCGCAGGACAGGCGATTGCGCCGCGGCCCGTTGCCGCGCGCCGTGGCGATGCGGTCGAGATAGCGCTCGCGCGTGGCGCGGCTGCGCTCGGCGATGGCCTGGGTGACGTGATGCACAATGGGATTTAGCGACATCGGCGGATCCCTTTCAGACGACGGACCGCCGCAGGCGGCGGGAAGGTGCGGACAGCGGAATTGACCGTGCCTGCCCGCCGCGGCGCTGCACGGCCTTGACCACGACGGTGGCAACAGGCCGGCGCATGGCCGCCCTCACGCACACCAGTACATGCGCAGCGGCTCGCCAGCACAGTTGACGATAGCGCGTATCGGCATGTCTTCGTTGCGCGTATACGCGTCCAGTGCCTTGGCCAGCACGGCGCGCTTGGCATCGCCTTCGATATGCAGGTACAGCGCCGTGGTTGCAAGCAGGGTCGGCAGGGTCAGGGTGATGCGCGGCTCGGGCGCGGCGGGCGCATGCAGCAGCACCACGCGCTGGCGCCCGTGCGGATCCAGCGCTTGCGCCAGCGTGTCGCCGCCCGGAAACAGCGAGGCGGTATGACCGTCGCCGCCCATGCCCAGCACCACCGCATCGAACGGCAGCGGCAGCGCATCGATGCGCCGGGCGATGCGCGGCAAGGCCGCATCCGGGTGATAGGCCGGCTCGAACAGCGGCTCGAAGCGCGCCGCGGCGGCGGCGCCGGCGAACAGGGTTTCGCGCAGCAGGCGCGCATTGGAACGCGCATCGTCGGGCTTCACCCAGCGCTCGTCGGCCAGGGTGACCACGACGCGGCCCCAGTCCAGCCGCTGCCGGCCCAGTTCGATCAGGAAGCGCTGCGGCGTGGTGCCGCCCGACAGCGCCAGCAGGCCGATGCCGCGCGTGAGGATGGCGTCGCGCAGGTCGCAGGCGACCGCGCTGGCCAGCGCCCGCGCGAGCGCGATGCCGTCGGCGTAGGCGTGCTCGATCAGGTTGGCGTGCAGATCGCGGCGGCGCGGGCGCACGTCGCGCGCGGAATCAAGGTGCATCTTCATGCCAGGTTCTTCCATCGCGTTCGATCAGGGCCACGGCAGCGCTGGGTCCCCAGGTGCCGGCGGTATACGCCTTGGGCGCTTCGTGGCTCGCTTCCCAGGCTTTCAGAATCGGGTCGGCCCAGGCCCAGGCCGCTTCCACTTCGTCGCGGCGCATGAACAGGGTGGGATTGCCGCGCACCACGTCCATCAGCAGGCGCTCGTAGGCATCCGGATTGCGCACGCCGAAGGCCTCGGCAAAGCTCATGTCCAGCGCCACGCGGCGCAGGCGCAAGCCGCCCGGGCCGGGATACTTGTTCATCAGCCAGAGTTTTACCCCTTCGTCCGGCTGCAGGCGCAGCACCAGCTTGTTGGCCGAGATCGGCCCAGCCTGCTCGCCGAAGATCGAATGGGGAATGGCGCGAAACGCGATGACGATTTCCGACACGCGTTCCGGCAGGCGCTTGCCCGTGCGCAGGTAGAACGGCACGCCGGCCCAGCGCCAGTTGCGCAGCTCGGCCTTCAGCGCGACGAAGGTTTCCGTGCGCGACTGCGGCCGCTCGATTTCTTCCAGATAGCCCGGCACCGCACCGCCGTTGGACGCACCGGCGCGGTACTGGCCGCGCACCGAACACTGCGCCGCATTGGATTCGTCGATGGGCTTGAGCGCGCGCAGCACCTTCAGCTTCTCGTCGCGGATCGCATCCGGCGCCAGCGATGCCGGCGGTTCCATCGCGACCAGGCAGAGCAGCTGCAGCAGATGGTTCTGCACCATGTCGCGCAGCGCACCGGCGCCGTCGTAGAACGCCGCGCGCCACTCCACGCCGATGGTCTCGGCCACGGTGATCTGCACATGGTCGATATGTCCCGCATTCCACAAAGGCTCGAACAGCGCATTGCCGAACCGCAGGGCGACGAGGTTCTGTACGGTTTCCTTGCCCAGGTAATGATCGATGCGGAACGTCTGCTGCTCGGCGAAACAGCGCCCGACCGCATCGTTGATGGCCGCGGCCGATTGCAGATCGCGGCCGATGGGCTTTTCCACCACCACGCGCACCTTGCCGTGGTTGAGCTCGTGCTCGCGCAGGCGCTCGCAGATGGCGACGAAGATTTCCGGACTGGTGGCCAGATAGAACACACAGACCCGCTCCGGCGACGGCTGCATCGCCGCGGCGAACTCACTCCAGCCAGGGTCCTTGCGCGCATCCAGTGCGTGATACGACACCAGTTCGAGAAACCCCGCCAGACTCGGCGCGGCTTCCTTCTCGCCCACCGCCTTGAGCACCGCCTCGCGCACCCGCTCGCGGTAATCGCCTTCCGACAGCGGATCACGCGCCACCCCGATCAGGCGGCTACCCGGCAGGATCTGCCCGTCCGCGTAACGGTGAAACAGCGCCGGCAGCAACTTGCGCACGGCCAGATCGCCGGTGCCACCGAAAATGACGAGATCGAACGGATCGACGTGGCTTGCAGGGGCAGTCACAGGGCACTCCTAGGCTCGGTCGCCAAAGACAATACCACTGAAATACCACAGTGGGTAGATCAGTGGCAGCAAACCCCGATTCTGCGCAGCGCAGCAAAAGCATGGCGTGACGGCGGCGGGAAAGATTTGTGGCGAGGCGGCCCCGGAGGCGAGCCCTGCGGCAGGCCGGCGCTCCGCTGGAGAAAGCGCTGTTCGGTGCCTGTGGCGGCTGGCTTCCACCAGGAAGCGTTGCCGGTGCTGATGCTGATGCTGGGATTTTTGCTCTGGCCGTTGCCGTTGCCGTTGCCGTTGCCGTTGCCGTTGCCGTTGCGGTTGCGGTTGCGGTTGCGGTTGCGGTTGTTGGTGCTGGTGCTGGTGCTGGTGCTGGTGATTTTGCTGTGGCTGGTGATTTTGCTGTGGCTGTTGCCGTTGCCGTTGCTTCTGCGCGCAGGAAGCGCGCCTCTTCCGGGGCCCCATAGGTCGCGGTGAGGTCGCGGAGGGAAAAGCCCGAAGGGTCGCGGCCAGGGATGGCCGCGAGTCGGCGCAGGGGACAGGATGTCCCGTGCGCCGACCGCCGTAGCGGCCTCACGGAGTTTCGGGCCAGGGATGGCCCGAAACCGCGGCCTTTGGGGTGCCCTTTCTCTTTGCCTTCTTTCTCTTTGGGCAAGCAAAGAGAAAGAAGGTCGCGCGCCGCAGGCGGGCGAAACCGCCCTTGGCTTTGGCTTCCGGCCGCCCACCGCAGACGCACAAACCGCCACGTCCGCCAAGGCCGGACCCCTTCGCTAAAACCCCAGGCGGCGAAGCAAAGTCCAACCCCGCCCCTCACCCCAACCCTCTCCCCCAAGCAAGCCTGGAGGAGAGGGAGCTAAAGCAAAGCCCCCCGCCGCGCAGCAAACCAATCCAATACCCCCTTACCCAACTGGTACCAAACTGGTATCGTAAAACCGATGCCCACCCCCCTCCTGAAAATCTGGCGCCAACTCGCCCGCGAAAAGTCCCCGAGCAGGGACCTCGCCTGGATGCGCGTGCGCAGCCTGATCGAACGCGCCATTGCCTCCGGCGACCTGCCGCCCGGCTCGGCCCTGCCCAGCGAACGCGACCTCAGCAGCCAGCTCGCGCTGTCCCGCGTCACGGTGCGCAAGGCGATTGCCGGACTGGTCGCCGACGATGTGCTGATCCAGCGCCATGGCGCCGGCACCTTCGTCGCCGGGCGCATCGTCAAGTCGTTTTCGCGCCTGACCAGTTTCAGCGACGACCTGCGCGCGCGCGGCCTCAACCCGCGCTCGGTGTTCATCAGCCGCGGCAGCGGCGAGGTGACGCCGCAGGAAGCCATGGCCTTGTCTCTGTCGCCCGGCGCGCGCGTGGCGCGGCTGTACCGCCTGCGCTATGCGGGCGACCAGCCGCTGGCGATCGAGCGCACGGCGGTGCCACTGAACCTGCTGCCCGATCCCGAGCGCGTGACCAACTCGCTGTACGAAGTGCTGGACGGCCTGGGCCTGCGCCCGCAGCGCGCGCTGCAGCGCCTGCGCGCGGTGAATTTCGATGCGGACCAGGCACGCCAGCTCGATGTCGCGGTCGGCGCCGCCGGCCTGCTGATCGAGCGGCGCAGCTTTCTCGACGACGGCCGCGTGATCGAGTTCACCTGTTCCTGGTACCGCGGCGACATGTACGACTTCGTTGCCGAACTGACCGGCGATACGCCCTGAGGATTGTCATGACCGCCCTGCCCGCTGCCGATTCCACCCTGATGTTCCGCGAAGCGCACAGCGCCGCTGCGCTTATTGCCGCCCAGCGCGAGGCGAATGCGGCGCTGATCGGCAGCCTCGCCCGGCAGCTGCGCGCACAGCCGCCGCGCTTTATCGTCACCTGCGCCCGCGGCAGTTCCGACCATGCCGCCACGTTTGCCAAATACCTGTTCGAAACCCAGCTCGGCCTGAGCACGGCATCGGCCTCGCCGTCGGTCAGTTCGGTCTATGCGGCGCCGCTGCAGCTGGAGTCGGCCCTGTTCGTTGCCATCTCGCAGTCGGGCAAAAGCCCCGACCTGGTGCGCAATGCCGAGGCCGCGCGGGCGGCCGGCGCGCGCGTGCTGGCCCTGGTGAATGTGGAAGATTCGCCGCTGGCCGCGGTGGCGCACGACGTGATTCCGCTGCGTGCCGGCCCCGAGCGCAGCGTCGCGGCCACCAAAAGCTATCTGTGCACATTGTCCGCGCTGATCCAGCTCGCCGCCGCCTGGGGCGGCAAGACCGAACTGGATGCCGCCCTGGGCGCACTGCCCGAGGCGATGCAGCGCAGCTGGACGCAAGACTGGTCAGCCCTGGTCGACGGCCTGCAGGACGCGCGCAACCTGTTCGTGCTCGGCCGCGGCCTGGGCCTGGGTGCGGCGCAGGAAGCCGCGCTGAAGTTCAAGGAGACCAGCGGCCTGCATGCCGAAGCGTTCAGTGCGGCCGAGGTGAAACACGGCCCCATGGCGCTGATCGGCAGCGGCTTTCCGCTGCTGGTATTCGCCCAGGACGACGGCACCCAGCAGGGCACGCTGGAAGCCGCGGCGGAGTTCCGCGCCCGCGGCGCCCAGGTATTCGTTGCCGCGCCGGGCGATCCACCCGGCAGTACGTTGAAACTGGGCGCCGCTATTCACCCGGTCTGCGCGCCGCTGCTGCAGGTGCAGAGCTTCTACCGCGCCTGCAATGCGCTGGCCCTGCACCGTGGGCACAATCCGGACCTGCCGCCGCATCTGAACAAGGTTACGGAAACCGTCTGATGGCCACTGCGCTGATCGATGCCCGGGTACTGCTCGACGACGGCCTGCATGACGACGTGGCCGTGCTGCTGGACGGCGACAGCATCGCCGCGGTGCTGCCGCGCAGCGATGCGCGCGTGGCCGCCGCCACGCCGCTGAGCCTGGGCGGGCACTATCTGTTGCCCGGCTTCATCGACGTACAGGTCAACGGCGGCGGCGATGTGCTGTTCAACGATGCGCCCACGGCCGAGACGATTGCGCGCATCGGCGCGGCGCACCGGCGCTATGGCACTACCGGCTTCCTGCCCACCCTGATCAGCGACAGCCGCGCCACCATGGCCGCCGCCATCGCCGCCACCGACACGGCCATTGCCGCCGACGTACCCGGCGTGCTCGGCATCCATCTGGAAGGCCCGTACCTGGCGCCGCAGCGCAAGGGCGCGCACGACGCGGCCTGGTTCCATCGCCCCGACGCCGCCGCTGTGGAACTGGCCGCCGGCCTGCGCCATGGCCGCACCGTGCTGACCCTGGCACCAGAGCAGGTCAGCGACGCGGTGATCGGCGCCCTGCTGGCCCGCGGCCTGATTCTCGCCGCCGGCCATACCGCCGCCGACTACGACCGCCTGATGCAGGCCTTTGCCCTCGGCGTGCACGGCGTGACCCATCTGTTCAATGCGATGACGCCGCTGACCGGGCGCGAACCCGGTGCGGTCGGCGCGGCGCTGGATCACCGCGACAGCTGGTGCGGCCTGATCGTCGATGGCCATCACGTCCATCCGGCCAGCCTGCGCACGGCAATCCGCGCCAAGCCGGCGGGCAAGATGTTCCTCGTCACCGATGCCATGCCTTCGGTCGGCGGCGACTGCGACGAATACCGCCTGGCCGGCCAGCGCGTACTGGTACGCGACGGCAAGGCAGTGAACGAGGCCGGCGCCCTGGCCGGTTCGGCGCTGGACATGGTCACGGCCGTGCGCAATACGGTGGAGCTGGTCGGGCTGGACCTGGCCGAAGCGGTGCGCATGGCCTCGCGCTACCCGGCCGAATTCCTCGGCCTGGGCCATCGCCATGGCCGCATTGCCGCCGGTTACGCCGCCGACCTGGTCTGCATGGATGCGAATTGGCAAATTCGGCAAAGCTGGATTGGCGGCAGCCTGCAGCAATACGCCAGCGCCCCGGCAGCCATCGCCTAGGCACCGTACCGCTTCGCATCTCCCGCCGCAGACGGAGCCGCGCACCGGCGCCAGGCCCGCCGCTGCGCGGAAATCCGCGCTTTCGGGCAATTTCCCGCCAAACGCAACCGCCTGCCCCACAGCCGTAGCCGCGTCGCGCCCGCCCATGGCGAACACCCCGCCACGGCACGGCAGAGCGGCGAAAGAGCAGTACCCCATGCCCTTCGTCACGTGACGCCGCCCCTGGCCCTGTCCCAAGATCGGACGCCCCCGGCGACTGCGCGCCGTTGCTCGTACGCGCGCCGCCGCCCATCCAAGTAGCGCCCATTGGGAGAGTGAGTATGGACAGACGCGATTTTCTGCAGTTTGCTGGTGCCGGGCTCGGCACCTTGCTGCTGCCGGTGTATGGCCGCGCCATCGCCGCGGAAGAACTGATCAGCAAGGTCGACGTGGCCACGAAGAAGCGTCTCGCCGATACGGCGCTGGAAGCCGCCAAGGCCGACGGCGCGACGTATTGCGACGTGCGCATCGGCCGCTACCTGCGCCAGTTCGTCGTCACGCGCGAGGACAAGGTCGAGAACGTCGTCAATACCGAATCGTCCGGTGTCGGCATCCGCGTCATCGCCAACGGCACCTGGGGCTTTTCCGCCACCAGCGACATGAGCCCGGCCAGCATCAGCCGCGCCGCCAAGCAGGCCGTCGCCATCGCCAAGGCCAATTCGCGCCTGTCGGCCAAGCCGGTCGAGCTCGCCCCGGTCAAGGGCGTGGGCGAGGTCAGCTGGGCCACGCCGATCCAGAAGAACGCGATGGAAGTGCCGCTGAAGGAAAAGGTCGACCTGCTGCTCAGCGTCAACGCGGCGGCGATGAAGGCCGGCGCCAGCTTCATCAACTCCATCCTGTTCCTGGTCAACGAACAGAAGTACTTCGCCTCCACCGACGGCTCTTACATCGACCAGGACGTGCACCGCATCTGGGCACCGATGACCGTCACCGCCGTGGACAAGGCCAGCGGCAAGTTCCGCGTCCGCCAGGGCCTGTCCGATCCGCGCGGCATGGGCTACGAGTACATGACGCCCAAGCCGGCCGACAAGGTCACCCTGCCCGGCGGCGCGGTGGTCTACGGCAATTCCTACGACATGGTCGAGGACGCCGTGGCCGCAGCCAAGCAGGCCCAGGCCAAGCTGAAGGCGCGTTCGGTCAAGCCGGGCAAGTACGACCTGATGCTCGACCCCTCGCACCTGTGGCTGACCATCCACGAATCGGTCGGCCAT
Source organism: Tahibacter aquaticus (assembly GCF_004363655.1). Lineage (GTDB taxonomy): Bacteria > Pseudomonadota > Gammaproteobacteria > Xanthomonadales > Rhodanobacteraceae > Tahibacter > Tahibacter aquaticus. The sequence goes on along the minus strand of NZ_SNZH01000008.1, from coordinate 267,899 downwards.
CCGCTGGAACTCGACCGCGTGCTCGGCTACGAAGCCAATTACGCCGGCACCAGTTTTGCAACCCTGGACAAGTGGAAAGAGAAATTCCAGTACGGCAGCGACAAGGTCACCATCGTCGCCGACAAGACCCAGCCCACCTCGCTGGGCGCGGTCGGCTACGACGACGAAGGCGTCAAGACGCAGCGCTGGGATCTCATCTCCAAGGGCAAGCTGGTCAACTACCAGGTCATCCGCGACCAGGCCCACATCCTCGGCCTGACCGAATCGCAGGGCTGCTGCTATGCAGATTCCTGGTCCAGCGTGCAGTTCCAGCGCATGGCGAACGTGTCGCTGGAACCGGGCGAAGCCAAGCTCAGCCCGGCCGAGATGATCAAGGACATCGAGAACGGCATCTACATCATCGGCGACGGTTCCTTCTCCATCGACCAGCAGCGCTACAACGCCCAGTTCGGCGGCCAGCTGTTCTATGAAATCAAGAACGGCAAGGTCACCGACATGATCGAGGACGTGGCCTACCAGATCCGCACGCCGGAATTCTGGAACGCCTGCGTGGCGGTCTGCGACAAGAGCGACTACCGCATGGGTGGTTCGTTCTTCGACGGCAAGGGCCAGCCGGGCCAGGTCTCGGCGGTCTCGCACGGCTCGTCCACCGCGCGCTTCAACGGCATCAACGTCATCAACACGGCACGCAGCCTCGGCTGAGCGGCGCAGGAGAACTGATCATGGGTATTCTTACCGAGCAGGAAGCCAAGGCCATCCTGGACAAGGTCATCAAACTGTCCAAGGCCGACGAGTGCAGCGCGCAGCTGACCGGCAGCATCACCGGCAATATCCGCTATGCGCTCAACAGCGTGTCCACCAGCGGTATCGTCGAAGACCTGCAGCTGGCTGTGCAGGTCGCCTACGGCAAGCGCGTAGGCACCGCCACCATCAACGAATTCGACGACGCTTCGCTGGCGAAAGTGGTGCAGCGCGCCGAAGAGCTGGCCAAGCTGGCGCCGGAAAATCCGGAGTTCATGCCGGCCATCGACAAGCAGACCTACAAGCCCAGCGAAACCTATAACGCCAAGACCGCCGCGATCACGCCGGAATACCGCGCCAACACCGCGGCGGCGAGCATCGAGCCGTGCAAGAAGGACAAGCTGGTCGCCGCGGGCTTCCTGACCGATGCCCAGGGCTTCTTTGCCATGGCCAACAGCAAGGGCAACTTCGCCTACCAGAAATCGGCCAGCATCGATTTCACCTGCACCGTGCGCACCGAAGATGGCCGCGGTTCGGGCTGGGTCGCGCGCAACCTGCGCGACGTGGACGCGTTCGACGCCAAGACCGAAATCGCCGTGGCGATCGACAAGGCCAAGCGTTCGGCCGATGCCAAGGCGCTGGAACCGGGCAAGTACACCGTGATCCTGGAACCGGCCGCCAGTGCGGGCCTGATCTCCTTCATGATGTTCGGCTTCGACGCGCGCCAGGCCGACGAAGGCCGCAGCTTCCTGTCCAAGAAAGGCGGCGGCAACAAGCTCGGCGAAAAGCTGTTCGACGAGCGCGTGACCATCTACGCCGATCCGTGGGACAAGGATTCCGCGGTATTCCCCTGGGATTCGCAGAACGACGGGCTGCCGCGCGGCAAGCTGGACATCATCAGCAAGGGCAAGGTCGAGTACCTGCAGTATTCGCGCTACTGGGCCGAGCAGAAAAAGAAGACCGCCTCGGCGCAGCCCGGCAACCTGATCATGATCGGCGGCGACAAGTCGACCATGGACCTGGTCAAGAGCACCAAGAAGGGCATCCTCGTCACGCGCACCTGGTATATCCGCATGGTCGATCCGCAGACCGTGCTGCTGACCGGCTTGACCCGCGACGGCACCTTCTATATCGAAGACGGCGAGATCAAGTACCCGATCAAGAATTTCCGCTTCAACGAATCGCCGGTGATCATGCTCAACAACATCGAAGAACTGGGCAAGCCGGTTCGCGTGGGCGATGACGAATCGCCGTTCGTGATGATGATTCCGCCGATGAAGATCCGCGATTTCACCTTTACGTCGTTGTCGGACGCGGTTTGATCCTGGCTTCCTCACCCCCAAGCTCGCTTGGGGGTGAGGGCTGGCAAATTTGCGCTTTCGCGGCCCTGCCTTAGCCCCCTCTCCTCCCAGCTCGCTTGGAGGAGAGGGTTGGGGTGAGGGGGCGGTGCTCCACTTCTACTCGCCGTCTGGATTTTCGCGTTGCGCTATCACCCAGACAATCCACGACAACCCGTCACCGATGCTGGCAGCCATTCCGCCCCCTCACCCTTACTCTCTCCCCCAAGCAAACCCGGGCGAGAGGGAGCCAGGAAAAATTGCGCCTTCGCTGCTTTCGCTGCATTTGCGCACTAGCGACCCCTCATGACCCGCGCCGAATTCCTCCGCCTGATGTTCGCCGCCGGCGCCGGTGCCGCCGTTGCGCCGCGGCTGCTGGGTGCCGAGGCCAAGACCTACGATTTCCGCTTCACCCGCCTGATGTACGAATCGGGCGACTGGGACGTGGACCAGCGCATGCCGTCGAACGTGATCGACGCATTGATCCAGTACACCACCCTGCGCGTTGACCCGCAGGAACAGGTGCTGCCGCTGGCCGATCCGCGCATGCTCAATGCCAGCTTCTGCTATCTGGCCGGGCACAAGCTGGTGGAATTCAATCCGGAAGAGAAACGCAATTTCGAACGCTACGTGCGCAACGGCGGCTTCGTCTTCGTCGACGACTGCAATCACGACATCGACGGCCTGTTCGCCAAATCCTTCGAAGCGCAGATGGCGGCGATCTTCGGTGCCGATGCCCTGAAGAAGCTGCCGAAGAAACATCCGATCTACCACAGCTTCTTTCATTTCGACGACCCGCCGGCCACCGGCTTCGAACTCAATGGCTGGGGCGACGACCTGGTCCACGACTACCTGCGCGGCATCGAGATCGACGGCCGCCTGGGCCTGCTCTACAGCAACAAGGACTACGGCTGCGAATGGGACTACGACTGGCGCAACAAGCGCTGGCTGGCCGAAGACAACACCAAGTTCGCGGTGAATATTGTCGTTTATGCGCTGACGGCGTGAATTTCCGCGGCCTCGGCAGTGAATTCTGCGGCGCGCATTACGTTAGTCACATTCATTTATCCGGCCGAGAAATCACAGTTCATCGCAGCCCCACACCATCCCCACCCAACCCTCCGGCCCATTGGGCGTTCAGGACGATGAGAGCCTTCGGCTCTACACCATCGTCCTTCACCCCCTTGAAGAGGAGGGCTTTGAATCCGGCCGATCCCAGGTTCGACGCCAGGCTGTTGTTCGAAGCCAAGGTCCACTCCCTCCCCTTCAAGGTGTGAGAGGCAGTCGTCGGGAACCGAAGGTTCTGACTGCCTTGAACGCCCAACGGGCCGGAGGGCTGGGGCGGGGATGGTGTGAAGCCCAGCAAACCCCAGCAAGCCGCCGCACGGAAACCGCATGAGCGCCATGACCGAAGACACGCTGCAAGCCCAGCTCACCCGCCTCGCCGCCTTGCGCGAAGCCATCGCCACGGCCATCGTCGGCCAGCACGACGTGGTCGAGCAGCTGCTGACCGGCCTGCTCGCCGGCGGCCATTGCCTGCTCGAAGGCGTGCCCGGACTGGGCAAGACCCTGCTCGTGCGCAGCCTGGGCCAGGCGCTTGCGCTGGATTTCCACCGCATCCAGTTCACGCCGGACCTGATGCCCAGCGACATTCTCGGCACTGAGATCCTGGAAGAAGACCACGGCACCGGCCGGCGCCATTTCAAGTTCCAGCGCGGCCCGGTGTTCACCCACCTGCTGCTGGCCGATGAGCTGAACCGCACGCCGCCCAAGACCCAGGCCGCGCTGCTGGAAGCGATGCAGGAACGCACCGTCTCCTATGCCGGCGTCACCCACGAACTGCCGCAGCCGTTCTTCGTGCTGGCCACGCAGAATCCGCTGGAACAGGCCGGCACCTATCCGCTGCCCGAAGCGCAGCTGGATCGCTTCCTGCTGCATATCCGCGTCGACTATCCGGACGAAAGCGAGGAACGCACCATCCTGCAGCAGACCACCGGCAAGGCCGGCGCCGCGATCCAGGCGGTGATGGGCGGCGACGAACTGATCGCCCTGCAGCAGCTGGTGCGCCAGGTCAGCGTCGGCGACGACGTGCTGACCTGGATCACCCGGCTGGTCCGCGCCACAAGGCCGCAAACCTCGCCGATTGAACAAGTCCGCGAATGGGTGCGCTGGGGTGCGGGCCCGCGCGCCGGCCAGTCGCTGGTGCTGGCGTGCAAGGCGCGCGCGCTGCTGCACGGCCGCCTGGCCGCCACGCGCGATGACGTGCGCGCGCTGGCTGCACCGGTGATGCGCCATCGCCTGCTGCTGTCCTTCGTCGCCGAGGCCGAACGCCGCAGCGCCGACGATGTGGTCGCCGCCGTGCTGGCCGGCGTGGAATTCCCGCGTTGAAGCAACGTGCACAAAACAGGCGCGGAACCCGTCGCTTGCCTGGTGCTGCCTGCCCATGACGCCTGAACTGATCGATCCGGCCCTGCGCGCACGCCTGCGCGACCTGCGCCTGGTGCCGCGCCAGGCCGCGGGCGCGCATGGCCTGGGCCAGCACAGCAGCCGCAGCCGCGGCGTCGGCCTGGAATTCGCCCAGTACCGCGCCTATGCGCCCGGCGACGAGCCGCGCCGCGTCGACTGGAAGCTGTACGCGCGTTCCGACCGCTATTTCGTGCGTGAATCCGAACGCGACTCACCGCTGGAGCTGTGGCTGCTGCTCGATACCAGCGCCTCCATGGGCCAGGGCGATGAAGCGCGCCCCGGCCACGAACGCCTCGATGCGGCGCGCACGCTGGCTGCCTGCGCAATGGAACTGGCGCTGCGCCAGGGCGACCGCTTCGGCCTGGCCGCGCTGTCCAGCCAGCCGCTCGCCTTCGTCAACGCCGGCAGCGGCCCGCGCCAGCGCGACCGCTGCCTGCAGGAACTGCTGCGCTTCCGCGCGTTCGGCGGCGCCCCGCCGGAAAAGCAACTTCTGCCTTTGTGGGAACGTATAGCGCCGTCCTCGCTGGTGCTGCTGATCGGCGATGCCTTCGACGAAACCTTGCCGCTGCTGGCCGAACGCCTGGCCGCGGCACGGCGCGAGGTGATCGTGCTGCAGGTGCTGACGGCCGAGGAACGCGATTTTCCGTTCCGTGGCAGCCATCGTTTCGTCGATCCGGAAAGCGGCGCCGAAGTCGTCGCCGACGCGGCCGCCGCACGCAGCAACTACCTGCAGCAGTTTGCCCAGGCGCAGCAGGCCCTGCATACGCGACTGGCGGCCAGCGGCATACGCCACGCCGTGCACTACCTCGACGAGCCGGCCGACAAGGTGCTGCGCCTGCTGTTCGGCACGCACGCGGTCACCGAGCGCGGCGAAAGCGAGGGCACATGAGCCTGACCCTGCTGCTGCCGCTGGGCTTGGCCGCCTTGGCAGCGCTGGCGATTCCGCTGCTGCTGCATCTGAACCGGCGCCAGCAGCAGCGCGCCATTCTGTTTGCGGCACTGCGCTGGATTGCCGCGCCGGCGCAGCCGCGCCGGCGCCTGCGCCTCGAACAGTGGCCGCTGCTGCTGCTGCGCCTGCTGCTGCTGGCGGCCGTGGCGCTGCTGCTGGCGCGGCCGTTCGGCCCGGGCGCGGGCCACGGTGCGCGCGACTGGGTGGTCGTCGTACCCGGCGTTGACGCGGCCGCAGCCCGGGCGCGCCTCAGCGCCGGTGCTGCGCAATGGCACTGGCTGCAGCCGGGCTTTCCCGCGCTGGACACGGTGCAGCCCGGGCCCGCCGATGCCCGTGACGTGGCCAGCCTGCTGCGAGAACTCGACAGCGAACTGGATCCGGCTACGCGCCTGCACGTGATCGTGCCCAGCGTGGTGCGCGGACTCGACGGTGGCGCCATCGCGCTGAGCCGCGCCGTGGACTGGCTCAGCGTCGACCTGGCTCCCGCCGGCCCCGCCGCACCGCGGCAGACGCCGGTGCAGAAAATTTCCCTGCGCCGTAGCGGCGATGCCCCCGGCGAGGTCTATCTGCAGGCCGCCGTCAGCGCCTGGAACGAAGATGGCGAGGCGCGCTACCGGCTGGAACGCGAGGATGCCGCCGCGGCGATCGATGCGGCGACGGCGTATGTGTTCTGGCTGGGCGGCGACCTGCCGCCGCCGCTGCAGCACTGGGTGGAAGCCGGCGGCACGGCCTTGCTGGCGCAGGCGGCGACGGCGGATTTCGCCACGCTGGTACGCGACGGCAACGGCAATGCGCTGCTGAAAGTGCGCACACTCGGCCAGGGCCGCCTGCTCGCCTTCGCCGCGGCACCGCAGCCGGCGCTGCTGCCGGCGCTGCTGGATGCACAATTTCCCGAATGGCTTTTGTTGTCCTTGCGGCAAAATCCGCTGCGCCTGGACCAGGCCAGCGCCGCCGCCGTGCAGCCCGTGACCGGCGCACCGCGCGGCGACGCCGGCCTGCACGACCTCGGCCTGTCCCTGGCCCTGCTGATTGCGCTGCTGGCCCTGGCCGAACGCGCCCTGTCGTTCTTCTACGCTAGGCGCCGCGCATGAACCGCCTGCTGCTGAGCGGACTGCAACCGATACGCCGGCGCCGCCTGGCGATTGCACTGGCCGTCGCGCTGCCGCCGCTGCTGGCGCTGGCCTGGCTGGCCTGGCACCGCTCGGGCGTGCCGGCCCTGGCCCTGGTGCTGGTCTCCACCGTGCTGGCACTGCTGCTGTGGTGGCGGCGCGAGCAGGTACGCATCGACGCGCGCTGGTATGCGCGCGCGCTGAACCGCGCCGACGCGCGCTTTGACGACAGCGCCGAATTGCTGCTGGCCGATGTACAGACGCTGCAGCCGCTGGCCCAGCTGCAGCAGCAGCGCCTGCAGACGCGCCTGCACCAGTCCGCGCCCGACCTGCGCCCGGCCTGGCCGCGTGCCGCGCTGGCCGGCAGCGCCGCCGTCGCGCTGGTGCTGGTGCTGCTGAGCCTGTGGCAATCGGCGCCGGTGCGCCCGCCGCTGGCGAGCACCGACAGTGCGCCGCCCGCGGCAGGCCCGGTGCAGATCGTGGCGCAGCGCCTGGACATCGCGCCGCCGCGCTATACCGGCCTGGCCGCCAGCCAGCAGCAGACGCTGGACGCCCGCGTGCCCGAAGGCTCGCTGCTGCGCTGGCACCTCACCCTGGCGCCGCAGCCGCAGGCCGTGCGCCTGCGCTTCCACGACGGACGCGAGCTGGCACTGGCGCGCAGCGGCGAGGACTGGAGCGCAGAATACAAACTGGACAATGCAGTCTTGTACCGTATCGAGATAGAAGCGGCCATGCCACTGGCCACCGACCTGCGCCATCGCCTGGACACGATTGCCGACCAGCCGCCGTCGATCCGCGTGGAACTGCCCGACAAGACCCTGAGCCTGCGCGAAAGCACGCAGGACAGCTGGGATTTCGACATCCGCGCCAGCGACGACTACGGCCTGGGCGAGGCCAGTCTGGAAATCGTGCGCGCCCAGGGCAGCGGCGAAAATATCGCGGTCAAGCGCGACAGCGTGCGCCTGCGCGGCGAAGGCGATGCGCGCGAGCGGCGCTACCGTCACCGCATCGACCTGGCCGCCTTGGCGCTGGCACCCGGCGACGAAGTGATCGTGCGGCTAGACGTGAGCGACCGGCGCGAACCGCAGCCACAGCACAGCCGCAGCGCCAGCTACATCCTGCGCCTGCCGCCGCCGCTGGGCGACGACAGCGTCGGCATGGACGGCCTGGTGCGCACCACGCTGCCGGCGTATTTCCGCAGCCAGCGCCAGCTCATCATCGACACCGAAGCACTCATCGCGAAAAAGCCGGCCTTGAGCGAAGACCAGTTCGTCGACCGTTCCGACGCGCTGGGCGTGGAGCAGAAAATCCTGCGCCTGCGCTACGGCCAGTTCCTCGGCGAGGAATTCGAAAGCGGCGGCAGGCCGCCCGCCGCCGCCGCGGAACACGAACACGCTGGCGAAGACGAACACGCCAACGAAGACGGCAAGGACGGCAAGGACGGCAAGGACGGCAAGGACGGCAAGAAATCGTCGCCCAAGCCGGAACTGCCCGACGAACACGACCACGCCACGGCCAAGCCGCCCGGACGCTTCGGCGACGCCGGCAACGTGCTGGCCGAGTTCGGCCATACCCACGATCACACCGAGGCAGCAACACTGCTCGATCCGGCAACCAAGCGCATTCTCAAGGCAGCGCTGGAACAGATGTGGCAGGCCGAGCTGCATCTGCGCAGCGGCCGGCCGCAGCAGGCTTTGCCCTACGAGTACAAGGCGCTGGAACAGATCAAGCTGGTGCAGCAGTCCACCCGCATCTACCTGGCCCGGGTCGGGCTGGAATTGCCGCCGGTGGACGAATCGCGCCGCCTCAGCGGCGAACGTGCCGGCCTGCGCAACAGCAGCAGCGCCGCCGTGCCGGCCAGCGCCGGCGATGCGGAACTGGCCACGCTGTGGCAATCGCTGCAAGGCAGCGAGCAGCCCGACTGGAGCCGCTTCGACCGCTGGCTGGCACAAAGCGGCCTGGCCTCGGAGCAGGCGCTGGACCTCGCCGCCGCCGCCGACAGCTGGCGCCGCGACGAGGCCTGCACGCACTGCCGCGACGACCTGCGCGCGCGCCTGTGGCCCTTGCTGCCCCGCGCCAGCGCGGCCTCCGGCGGACGCGAACAGCCCGATAGCCGCGGCCGCGCCTATCTGCAGGCGCTGCAGGCCGGCGGAGCGCAGCCATGAACCAGCACCTGCTGATTGTCGCGCTGTTGCTGCTGGGTGGACTGCTCGGCCTGGCCGAATGCTGGCGTCTGCGCGGCCTGCGGCGCTATGCCGGCCTGGCCGCCAGCGTCGCCGCCACGGCATTGCTTTACTTTGTGCTTTTTCCACCCCTGCAGAATGCCGCAGGACTGCCACTGGTCGTGCTGACGGCGGGCGCGACCGCCGAACAGCTGGCGGCGTCGGCCGGACAACCGAACCGCGTCGCCCTGCCGGGCAGCGCGGCCGACGCGAGCGTTGCCCGCATGCCCGACCTCGCCACGGCCCTGCGCCGCCGCCCCCGCAGCACCTCGCTGCAGGTGTTCGGCGACGGCCTGGGCGCCGCCGACCGCGATGCAGCCCGCGGCCTGCCGCTGCAGTTCGAGCCGGCGGCGCTGCCGCGCGGCATCGTCGAGCTGCAGATTCCGCCGCAGATCCGCCGCGGCCACGGCTTCGAGCTGCGAGGCCGCGTACAGCAGGGCGCCGGCGGCCTGCTGGCCCTGCGCGAACCGGGCAGCACCCAGGCGCAGCGCGCGCAAGCCGACGCCCAGGGCGAATTCCGCTTCAGCGCCGTCGCGCGGCAGGCGGCTACCTTGCCGTATACGCTGGAACTGCTCGGTGCCGACGGCAAGGCCGAGCAAAGCCTGACCCTGCCGCTGCAGATCGAAAACGGCAACCGCCTGCGCCTGCTGCTGCTCTCCGGCGGCCCCGACCCCGATCTCAAGTATCTGCAGCGCTGGGCGCTGGACGCCGGCCACGAAGTGCGTTCGCGCATCAGTCTCAGCCGCGGCATTGCGCAGCAGCGCGGCGACGGCGAACTGGACGACGCCAGCCTGACCGAAGCCGACATCGTCGTCATCGACGAACGCGCCTGGGCGCAATTGGACAAAACTGCGCGCAGCCGCCTGCTCGCCGCGGTCGACAACGGCCTGGGCCTGCTGCTGCGCCTCGGCGGCACGCCCAGCGCGGCAGTACTTGCCGACTGGCAAGCGCTGGGCCTTGGCCTGAAATCAGTGGAGATGGATACAAAGCTACAGATTGCCGGCCAGTCGGCCAGCGTCGACAACGGCCTGCAGCGGCTGCCGCTGCAGGCCGACGCTGCGGCACTGGCACCGCTGGCGCGCGCCGCCGACGGCAAGGTGCTGGGCGTCTACGCCAATCGCGGCCTGGGCCGTGTCGGTGCCTGGTGGCTGCTGGGCACGCAAAGCCTGGTCACCAGCGGCCAGTCGGCGCTGCACGATGCGCTCTGGTCGGCCGCGCTCGACGCGCTGACCCGGCCACGCCAGCCGCGCGCGATCGCCAGTGCCGACTGGCTCTGGCGTGGCGAACGCAGCATGGTCTGCGCCGGCGACGCGGCCCTGAGCGTGCGCGAAGACGATGGCGGCAACGTCGCGCTGATCGCCCAGCGCAGCGACGAGGCGCGCTGGTGTGCCGGCTACTGGCCACGCCGCAGCGGCTGGCAGTTGCTGCAGGCCGGTGACCAGCAGCGCCGCGTACTGGTACACGATCCCGCCAGCCTGCCCAGCCTGTATCGCGCCCAGCGCCAGGCGGCGACGCAGGCCCTGGCCGGCCGCGGCGACCACGCCCACACCCCACCGCAACAGCCCGGGCCGCGCTGGCCCTGGTTCCTGGCCTGGCTGGTTCCCTTGAGTCTGCTGTGGTGGCTGCAGCGCCAGCGTGCGCGCCAAGCGGACTGATCCGGCACGTCTTGTGCAAGCAGATTTCTTCTATCGACAGCGATCGGAGTAAGGCAGTGACGACGCAGCGGCCCGCTTCTGCACGGTTTCGTGACTGCCGCCACGCTGTACGCAGGCGCCGGCTTGACGCAGGGTCGAAACGCGTTACCGTCGTCGGGCAACTCGGCTGCCGGGGGGAAGCGTGATGCAAACACTATTCGCCATCGCCTTGGCACTGAACGTGTCGCTGCCCGGCGCCACCTACAAGTGCCGCGATGCCCAGGGCAACTGGACTGCGCAGGCCTGCATCAGCGCCGCGCCGCTGCCCGAATCCGACTACATCCGCCAGCAGCGCCTGCGCCAGGCGGTCTACAAGCAGCGGCGCGACGTGCGCGACCGCCTGTCCATGTACTGCTTCCGCCAGGACACCCGGGGCTCGCTGTACGACTGCGTCGACCAGCAGATGCTGGCCTACGACATCATCAACCAGCTGGCCAAGCAGCTAGGCCCCATCTCGCCCAACAGCGCCAAGCTGGCCGGCTGCATGGCCGAGAACCTCGACGCGCGCAGCCAGGCCACCGACTACCGCCGCACGATGGAGTGCTATTTCCTGCGCTGAGGCGCTGCAACGCCGCGGCGCGGGCCGACGCGCCAGGTTCTGCCGCGATGCACCGCCGTCCGTTGCGCAGCGCTGCGTGCCCGCAGCGGCAGTGGCACTGCCCCCGCACACCGCGCCCCGCTAGCCAACGATGCGTCGACGCCCGCCGGCAACCTCTCAGGCGGCTTGCGCTGCGGCCTCGAAAGCATCGCCGAACAGCTTGTCGCCGCGGCTGCCGAAGGCCGGATCGCTGACGCCGGGCAGGCCGTTTTCCAGATGTCCGGCGAAACGGCGCAGCCAGCGCGCATCGTGGTCGCTGCGCAGGCTCAGGTCGTACCAGCGCGAGGTGGCATTGAGCTGCCAGGGCGTATCCAGCGTGGCGCCGGCAGCCAGTTCGAACTGCTGCACGGCGGCACTGCTGTAGCGGTTCGGCGCCAGACTGACGCGACAGGCTGCCGTGCCGGTATTGCGCAGGCGCAGCATCAGCGCGTGATTGGCACTGTCGTAAAGCAGGGTGAGTTCCGGATTCGCGCCGCCGATCGCCAGCGCCACGTCGCCGCCGAAGCCGCGCAGGAAACCGTTCGGCCCGTGCACTTCCAGATCGTAGATGCCGCTGCTGACGGCCTGGGCGCTCCAATAGTCCGACAGCGTGGTGCCGCCTTCGAGCGAGTAATACCAGGGACCGTCGCTACGATTGTACGAATACACATTGAAACCAGCGCCGGCGGCACCGTCGTTGTAGAAATCCAGCCAGTAGCGGCCGCTGGACGCCTCGACGCGGCCGTTGACGTTGAGCTCGTACGGCAGCGCGCGCGCCGGACGCTGGCCGGCTTCCTGCGCCGGCAGCACGCCCGCGGCCGGCGCATTCGCCGGTGCAAGCTGGCAGCTCAGATCGGCATTGGCGATGCTGTGGCTGGTATCCGGCAGCGGCGGCCATTGCACATCGCTGATGGAAAAATCGAATGCACTGGTCAGGTCACCGGTCATGGCACGGCGCCAGGCGCCGATATTCGGCTCGCTCACGCCGAAGCGCGCTTCGAGGAAGCGGATCACCGAGGTGTGGTCGAACACCTGCGAATTGACCCAGCCGCCGCGACTCCAGGGCGACACGATCAGGGTCGGCACGCGTATGCCCAGGCCTACCGGCACGCCGGCATGATCTTCGCTGCCCGTCGCCACCGTGCTCAGGCCCTGGGCGGCCGTCAGCGCCGGCACGTGCGAGGGAATATGGTCGAAATAGCCGCCATTCTCGTCGTAGGTGATGATGAACACCGTCTTGGACCAGACCGCCGGATTGGCCGCCAGCGCCGCGAGTAATTGCGCCGTGAGGCGTTCGCCGTAGGCCGGCGCGGCTTCCGGGTGCTCGCACATGGAAAACGGCGCGACCAGCCAGGACACCTGCGGCAAAGTACCGTTCTGCACATCGTTGCGGAATTGCTCGATCAGCGGCAGACCCAGCGTGGTATAGGCATTGCTTGCGTTCGAGCCCGGCGCATAGGCGCGGCCCCGCGCATACAGCGGGGAACTGGTGGCAATGCCGCGGAAATTGCGGAAATACGCCAGCGAGTTGTCGCCGTAGTTGTCGTATTCCTGATAGACCTTCCAGCTGACGCCGGCGTTCTGCAGGCGTTCCGCATACGTCATCCAGTCGTAGGCGGCGAATGCGGCATTGTCGCGGCTCATGTCGGCCGTCCAGTTGCCATCGTCCACATTGTTCACCGCATGATTGCCCGGGCGGTTCACCGCCAGCCCGCTGGTGCCGGTGAACAGATGCATGCGGTTCGGATTGGTCGGCCCGTGGATGGAACAGAACCACGCATCGCAGACCGTGAACGCATCCGCCAGCGCGTGATAGAACGGCAGATCGGCGCGGGCGAAGTGGCCCATGCACATATTGCCCTTCTCGCGCACCCAGCGGTCGAACGCCTTCCAGCGCGTGTGCGTACCCTTCCAGCTATGGTCGATATCGTCCATGCACTGGGCGCCGCTCAGCGTCGTATCCAGCCGGAACGGCGGCGTCGTGCCACTGCCATTGCGCGGCTGCTGCCAGACATCGGCGCCACCGGGAATCCGGATCACGCGCGGATCGTCGAAACCGCGCACACCGCGCAAGGTACCGAAATAGTGGTCGAACGAGCGGTTTTCCTGCATCAGCACCACGACGTGTTCCACATCGTTGATGGTGCCCGTCACCCGCGCCGCCGGCGTCGCCAGCGCCTCGCGAATTGCCGGCGGCAACGCCGCCATGATCGCCGCCGCACCGGCCGACTGCGCGGCCAGGCGCAGAAACTCGCGCCGGTTGGTCCCTGCCATGACACTGCTCCCGAACACACGAAAAGCGCGCGACATGGCGCGACGCTGCGCATGGTCGAAGCCACGTGTTGCAGGCAGGTTTAAGCGTCGTGAATCCTTGGGGACAGTTGGCGGATTGGTGCGCGAGTGCGCGGAATGCGATGGTTTGCTGCTGCCGTTGTCTGGGATTTTGCTGTGGCTGTGGCCTTGGCCGTTGCTGTTGCTGTTGCTGTTGCTGTTGCTGTTGCTTCTGCGCGCAGGAAGCGCGCGCTTGTTTCGGGGCCCCGTATGCCGCGGTGAGGCCGCGCAGGGAAAAGCCCGAAGGGTCGCGGCCAGGGATGGCCGCGAGTCGGCGCAGGGGACAGGATGTCCCGTGCGTCGACCGCCGTAGCGGACTCACGCAGTTGCAGGCCATGGATGGCCTGCAACCGCGGCATCCGGGGTGTCCTAGGAGAATCCAAGGAGGGGATGGACAAGCATCCCCTCCTTGGTCGCGCGCCCACGGCGCGCGAAACGCGCCGCCAGGCGCACAAGCAACATCCGCCAACGGCGGACTCATTCCCCAAAAACCCGATGGCGAAGCACAACACAGCGCCGCCCCCTCACCCCAACCCTCTCCCCCGACAGCTGTCGGGGGAGAGGGAGCGAAAGCCGTATCGTCATCTCACGGCGCGCTACGAGCGAACACACAAACAAATCACCGCTCAAGCAAAGCAGAAACCCATCAAATCCCCACCAACGCGCGAATAACCCCAACCCCGCCCCCCACCAACAAAACCCCGGCCGCCGCCGACGCAATCATGAACCCCATGCCGCGCTTGTTGGCCGCCTGCGCATACGCAAACGCGTACCACACCCGCCCAGCTACCCACACCAGCCCGCCGATACCGGCAAACAACGGCGACCAGTACTGCGTCGCCAGCCACAGGCAGGGCAGAAATGCGACCGTGCTTTCCACGGTATTCATCTGCATGCGGAAGACACGCTCGAAATTCTCGTTGCCGCTGGTCGCCGGCGCCTTGATGCCGTAGCGCCCGCGCGCCCGGCCGACCATCCAGGTCGCCAGCACCAGCAACAACACGGTAAGCACGACGACCAGGGCGGGCAGATGACTACTCATGACGACTTCCTAGATGGAATGGATGGCTTCGCCACCTTAGCATTTTGGACGGTCCGCGCCGGGGCGCCTGCGATATCGCGACGCCGGACCGGGCATCGACCGCCAGCGGGCTCATCGCTTCTGCGTGGTTTTCCCATAGTGAAAATTGCACAAACGCACGTCGGCTTGATTTCCCTGCCCCCGGCGCCATGCTCCACCGCATGAGCCGCGCCTTTACCAAAGAATCCGACCAGATCGAGCCGCTGCCGGAAATTCCGCTCAGCGAACATCCGAATCGCACCACGCCCCAGGGCCTGCAGCGCCAGCAGCAGCGGCTGGCGCAGTTGCGCATGCACAGCAGCAGCGACGCCTCGCTGCAGGACCAGCTGGCCGCGCAGAACCTCGCGCGCGAGATGCGCTGGCTGGAAGCGCGTATCGCCGCCGCCGTCGTGATCGACCCGGCCACGCAGCCGCGCGGCCGCGTCGCCTTCGGCGCCACGGTCGAGGTGATCGACGAGAACGATGTGCGCGCCAGCTACCGCATCGTCGGCGAGGATGAGGCCGACGCGGAACACGGCAGCGTCAGCTGGTTTTCGCCGCTGGCAAAGGCGGTGCTGGGTGCCCAGGTCGGCGACGAGGTGGTCTGGCGCCGCCCGGCCGGCGACCTGCGCCTGGAGATTGCCGCGATCCGCTACGAATAATCGCTGCCGGACGCTTGCGCCGGTTGCTATCGGGGATTTATGTTAGTACTTACGTAAATACCTTGGATACGACCATGCACGCTCTTGCCGACTATGGCCTGCTCGCCCTGGGCAGCCGCCTGCGCGCGATCAGCGAACAGTTGTATGCCCTGGCCGACGAGGTCTACCGGCTGCGCGGCCTGGGCCTGCAGGGGCGCTGGTTTCCGCTGCTGCGCCTGCTGCACGACCAGGGGCCGCAGAGCGTCGGCAGCATTGCGGCGCAGATTGGGCAGACCCATTCGGCGGTGAGCCAGCTGGCCGACAGGCTCGTCACCGAAGGCTGGCTGGAGGTGGTCGACGACCCGGCCGACCGGCGCCGGCGCTGCCTCAGCCTGGGCGAACGTTCGCGCGAGGCGATACGCCAGGCCAGGCCGGCCTGGCAGGCCATCGTGCAGGAACTGGAGCAGCGCTGCGCCGCCGCCGGCATCGACATGCTGCAGACCCTGAGCACGTTCGAAGCCCTGATCGGCGCCGATCTCGCGCCGGCGATTGCCGCGCGCTGCCAGGCCAGCGACCGGGCCAATCTGCGCGTAGTCGATTTCGATGCCGCGCTGCGCGAGCATTTCTACCGCCTCAATGCGGACTGGCTGCGCAAGTATTTCTATCTGGAAGAGATCGACCACCGCGTGCTGTCGCAGCCGGAACAGGAAATCCTCGCCGGCGGCGGCGAGGTACTGTTTGCGCTGCTGGGCGAGCAGGTCGTCGGCACCTGTGCGCTGAAGGTGGAGTCGCCTGGCGTATTCGAGCTGACCAAGATGGCGGTGGACGAAAGCCACCAGGGCCTGGGCGTAGGCCGCCGCCTGCTGGCGCGCGCGATCGAGGTTTTCCGCCAGCGCCAGGGCAAGACGCTGTTTCTCGAATCCAGCACCAAGCTGACGCCGGCGCTGAACCTGTACCTGAGCATGGGCTTCGAACACCAGCCCACGCTCAAGCCGGATTCGCACTACAGCCGCTCGGACGTCTACATGATCTGGCGCGAAACGCCGGCCAGCGCGACCGCGCCGGCCCAGGCCTGAAAACGGGCGTCAGTGCACGCGGTAGATCTGCCCGGTCTGCGCGCCTTCCACGCTGCGGCTGTAGGCCAGCGCCGAGCGCGCGCCGCTGACCGGCTCGAAGCCGCGAAAGTACGGCGCATACGCCGGCATGGCCTCGGTAAGCACGTTGGGGCTGACCAGGTTGATGCGCAGGCCGCGGGGCAGTTCGATGGCCGCGGCGCGTACGAACGACTCCAGGCCGCCGTTGACCAGCGCGGCGGAAGCGCCCTGGCGGATCGGCTGCTCGGCGAGGATGCCGCCGGTCAGGGTGATGGAACCGCCGTCGCGCAGGTATTCCGCGGCAAGCAGGCTCAGATTGACCTGGCCCATGAGCTTGTCCGCCAGACCGATATTCCACTGCGCCGCCGACATTTCCAGCAAAGGCGCAAAATGCACATTTCCCGCCGCACAGACGACGGCGTCCAGCGGTCCGGCCTGGGCCAGGGCGGCGCGGATCGACACGGCATCGGTCAGGTCAAGGCGCAAGTCGCCGCTGTTGCGTCCGGCGGTGATCAGGTCGTGCCGCTGGCCCAGTTCGGCCGCCACGGCGCGCCCCAGCGTGCCGCTGGCGCCGATTAACAACAGCCGGGGGGTGACGGCGTGCAGGGTATCCATGGCAGTACTCCGATGAGGGAGTGCAAGCGTGGGGTGCCGCGGCGGAAACTCAATCCGCCCCGGCGGCGGATAGCAGACGCAAGGCGACGATTTCCCGCCGCGGCGGTGCGCCGAACAGGCGGCGATACTCACGGCTGAACTGCGAGGCGCTTTCGTAGCCGACCCGGTGCGCCGCCACGGCCGCTTCCAGCCCTTCGCTCAGCATCAGCCGGCGCGCCTCGTGCAGGCGCAGGCTTTTCTGGAACTGCAGCGGCGAGAAACTGGTGACGGCCTTGAAGCGGTGATGCAGTGCCGAGGCGCTCATGTGCACGCTGTCGGCGATCTCCTCGATGCTGAGGTTTTCCGCATAGCGCGCCTTGAGCAGGTCGATGGCACGGCCTACGCGCTGGCTGTTGCCGTCGCTGACGGCGAGATCGCGCAGGCGGTGGCCCAGTTCGCCATGCAGTACGCGGTAGCTGATCTCGCGCAGCACCAGCGGCGCCAGCACGCCGATTTCCGCCGGCGTATCGAGCAGGCGCACCAGCCGCAGCAGCGCGTCCAGCAGCGGCGCCTCGGTGCGCGCCAGGAACAGGCCGCGGTCTATGGCGCGCGGCGGCGGCGGCGGCGCCGCCTGCAGCACCAGTTCGCCGATCGCACGCAGGTCGAGGTCGATGCGCAGGCACAGGTAGGGCTGCGCGGCGGTGGCTTCGATGATCTGGCCGATCATCGGCAAGGTGACCGACACGACAAGATAATTGAGCGCGTCGTAGACGAAGACTTCCTCGCCCAGCCGCGCCTGCTTGCGCCCCTGTACCACGACGCAGAGGCTGGGCTGGTAGACCGACGGCAAGGGCTGCGACGGCGCCGAGGCGCGGATCAGGCACAAGGCCTCGATGGCGCTGCGATGGATGCCGTCCTGCGGTGTCAATCGGGCAATCCGGGCAGCCAGCTCGCGTTGCGGCGCATGGTTGTCCAGATGCGCGACCGGGGTCGGGTTGTTGGCAAATGTCATCGGCCTGGCTCGGAATTTCGATGGAGCTGATTATGCGGCGGCTCGCCCGCGCGGGAAGCGGCTGCGGCGGAGGCCTGCAGGATCGGGCAAGTTTGCAGCAGCTTTGATCTAAGCCCGGCAGGCCTGCCCTGCCTATGCTGCCCACCCCTGTATCGAGGATCGCCCCATGACGCCTTCGCTCCCTCGCCGTTCCCTGGGCCGCCAGGGCCTGACCGTTTCCGCGCTCGGCCTGGGCTGCATGGGCATGTCGGATTTCTACGGCCCCAGTGACGCGGCGGAAAACCTCGCCGTGCTCAACCATGCCCTCGACCAGGGACTCGATTTCCTCGATACCGCCGACATGTACGGCGTCGGCCGCAACGAGGAACTGCTCGCCACGCTGCTGCGCACACGGCGCGACGAGATCGTGCTGGCGACCAAGTTCGCGGTGGTGCGCGCGGCCGACGGCAGCGTGCTGGGCATCGACGGCAGCCCGGCCTATGTGGCCAAGGCCTGCGATGCCAGCCTGCGCCGGCTCGGTGTGGAACAGATCGACCTGTACTACCAGCACCGCGTCGATCCGAACGTGCCGATCGAGGAAACCGTCGGCGCGATGGCGCGCCTGGTCGACGCTGGCAAGGTGAAATATCTGGGCCTGTCCGAGGCCAATGGCAACAGCATCCGCCGCGCCCATGCGGTACATCCAATCGCCGCGCTGCAGAGCGAGTACTCGCTGTGGACGCGCGAGGTGGAACAAGATGCGCTGATTGCCTGCCGCGAACTGGGCATCGGCTTCGTCGCATACAGCCCGCTGGGCCGCGGCTTTCTCACCGGCGCCATCGCCGACGCGAACGCACTCGCCGCCGGTGACTGGCGGCGCAATAATCCACGTTTCCACGATGAGAATGTGGATACCAACCGGCGCCTGGTGGCCGCCGTGGCTGCGCTGGCAGAAAAGCGCGGTTGCACGCCGGCACAGCTGGCACTGGCCTGGCTGCTGCACCAGGGCAATGACATAGTGCCGATTCCCGGAACACGCAAAATCGGCCGGCTGGACGAAAATATCGCAGCGGCGCAGATTCGTCTCGATGCGGGCGAACTCGCCGCGATCGCCGCCGTGCTGCAGTCGCATGCCGTCGCCGGTACGCGCTACCCCGCCGCCGGCATGGCCAGCGTCAACGCCTGAGCGAACACGGCAAGGTAGGCTGGGGTAAGCCGCAGGCGCACCCCGGCATCACTATGCACTCGCCGCAAAAAGGCGAGTGCCGAAGGAAGGGCCTGACCGCGAAGGCGAGCGCCGAAGCGGCGCTTTTGCAGGCATTTCGTCTGGCCGGCATTTTTCTTCGGCATGCGTTGCTCGATGGTGCAATACCTCGATGTGGGAGTGCGGCCTGCGGCGTACCCCCACCTACCGACGCGCGCGGCGTGGCGCGCTGTAACAAATACACGCTTAATTTGTAAAAAAATCGCCATGGTTCGTTGAAAAAAGCGCCGGAATCTCAGCAACTGTAAAACCTCTATTCGGCGGAATTAATCGCTGCCTAACCGCGCTATGGTGACCCTGCCGCGGCATCATGCTGGCGGCCCCTGGGCGGAAGCACAGGGCTGCCTCAGGGAGAGACGCAGAAAGCGGCCGCAACACTACGGCCGGCTGCGCCGCGGAATGCCACGCCACATGAGCGCCACTCGTTTTGCCCAGGATTCTCCGGCGATGCCTTCGCCACGCGTGACCCGCCGCTGCCCGCCGCAGGACAACGCAAATGCTGTTGCCGACGAGGCGGCCGGCGAGCACGAATCCGACACGCCGTTCGTCCGCACCATCTTCCGCATGATGATGCAGCGCGCCGTACTGATGGCCATCGCCGTCGGCCTGATCCACAGCCTGGTCTTTCTCGGCCTGGGCGAGCCCGTCTGGCAGGCAACGCTGATATTCACCCTGGCCTGCCTGCCGTTCCACTCGCTGCTGTCGGCACAGCGCCCGTTCGGCGTGTTCTGTGCCAGCTTGTTCGGCTTTGTCTGCATCATCGATGCCGCCGTGGTGTATTTCGCGCTGCATTTCGGCCGCGAGGCCGGCTTCCATTTCCTGCTTATTAGCTTTTTCCCTTTTATCGCGATCAGCGGACGCATCGGCTATACGATGAAATGGCTGCTGATGCTGCTGCATGCCCTGCTGCTGGTGTATCTGGACAAGCAGATCAGCGTACAGGGCATGACCACGCTCAGCCCCTACCTGATTTCGGTGCTGCGCGCGATCAATCTCGGCGTGCTGGCCTGCCTGCTGGCCGGCCTGGTCATGCACTACTTCCGCATCGCCACCGGGCTGCAATACGAACTGGAACAGCACGCCTCCACCGACGCGCTGACCGGCCTGGCCAACCGGCGCCGCATCCAGGCCGCAACCCTGGAAGCGGCCTCCGACAGCCGCCGCCACGGCTATCCGCTGTCGCTGCTGCTGTTCGACCTGGATCACTTCAAGCGCATCAACGACAGCTACGGCCATGCCAGCGGCGACGCCGTGCTGCGGCATATCGCCCAGATACTGCAGGTAGAACTGCGCAGCGCCGACCGCGTCGGCCGCTGGGGCGGCGAGGAATTCCTGCTGCTGCTGCCGCACACCGACCTGGACAGCGCACGCCTGGTCGCCGAACGCATCCGCCAGCGCGTGCTCAATCTGCCGCCGCTGGTCGGTGGCAAGTTCCTGACGCTGAGTGCAACCCTGGGCGTGGCCACCATGTTGCCGGCCGAACCGGTGGAAGAAACCCTGGCCCGCGCCGATTTCGCCTTGTACGAAGGCAAATACGCCGGTCGCAATCGCGTCGTTGCGGCAGAGGCCACGGCACCGGAGCAAGTACCGCGGCATTGAGCAACACCGCCGCGCGGCATAACTTCGCCATATCTGCGCCCCGGCAACGCCAGCCCTGGCGGGCATGGTCGGCGTCGCCCGCCGCTACCGGAATCCGTCCATGCATCTCCCCCGTCTTGCCGCGTTTGCTCTCTTTGCAGCCGCAACATCGCTGAGCGCCGCCGAACTCGTCCCCGACCCGCCCAAGAACTGCAGCCAGTGCGCCGAATGGAACCAGCCGCAGGCGCCGTTCCGCCTGTTCGGCAATAGCTGGTATGTGGGCACCACGGGTTTGTCGGCCGTACTGATCGCCTCGCCCGACGGGCTGATCCTGCTCGACGGCGGCGTCGCCGAATCGGCGCCGCTGATTGCCGCGAATATCGAAAAACTCGGTTTTCGCCTCGACCAGATCAAGCTGATCGCCGTGTCGCATGCGCACTACGACCATGTCGGCGGCGTGGCCGCGCTGGCCCGCGCCAGCGGCGCAGAAGTACTGGCCAGCGAACGCAGTGCGCAGGCGCTGCAGGCAGGTACCGCGCCGGCCGACGACCCGCAGGCCGGCTTCGGCGCCAAGGCGAACAGCTTTCCGAAAGTCGCGACGGTGCGCAGCGTCGCCGACGGCGAAAGCGTGCGCCTGGGCAAGCTGGCGATCACGGCGCACTACACGCCTGGCCATACGCCCGGCGCCACCAGCTGGACCTGGCAGGCCTGCGACGAAACCGCGGCGACTGAGTCGGCACCGGCCTGCCTGGACCTGGTCTATGCGGACAGCCTCAATGCCGTCTCCGACGACACGTTCCGCTTCAGCGGCAATGCCGGCAAGCCGGGTATCGCCGACCTTTTTCGCCACAGCATCGACCTCGTCGCCCAGCTGCCCTGCGACATACTGATTCCGGTACACCCGGGCTTTGCCGAGATCGACGCCAGGCTCGCGCGGCGGGCAGCCGGCGCGCAGCCCGATCCGTTTATCGATCGCAGCAGCTGCCAGCGCTATGCTCAGGCCGCACGGGAAAAACTCGACGCACGGCTGGCGCGGGAAAAAGCCGGCAAGACACCCTGACCCTGCCAGCCCTCGCCACTCATTGTGGCCGGCAGCGGACACAACAGCCCTGCCGGCCGCCGCGCTGTACACTTTTTGCTGCACCGCGGCGTGCATCAAACGAGCGTTTGAGTACGGTACTCGTTCAGCTCCGTCTCGCCGGAGTCATTTGCCTGGGGTAATACGCAAGACCTGACCACCCAATTCCACAAGATCACAGTTCCTGGGAGGGAAAACCGTGACCAGAAGTCCCCTGACGTTGGCCGTTGTTTCTGCCTTGCTGTTCGCCGCACCGCTGGTGCAGGCCGCTACCGAGCCGGTTCCCAAGCAGCTGTCCGGTCCGCCCGAGGAATTCGCGCAACTGCGCGTGCCCGCCCCGGCCGACGCGGCGGTGTTTTCGCACAGCGCGCTGATGCCGGTGGAATTGAACGAAAGCGGCAACTGGCGCGGCGAGATTCCGGTCGAGAACGGCCGGGTGCGCTTCCTGACCTTTTCCCCTGCCACGGCCAGCGACTGGCAGCTGCAGATGACGGCGCCTTCGGGCCGCCAGGTGTTGTCGCAGCAGCTTGCCGAAGCTGCGCGCAGTACCCGCTTCGGCATCGAGCAGGCCAGCGTGCCGGCCAATTACTACGCCCTGGAAGGCCTGGAAAACGGTAGCTGGCAGGTGCGCGTCGACAGCGCCGCTGCACGCGCCGGCGGCGGCTTCCTGCTGATCGAAGGCGACAAGCGCACCGAGCTGATGTCGTATCCGGCGCACCGGCGCCAGATTGTCGGCCAGCAGCTCGACGTGGTCGCCACCCTGACCAGCAACGACGGCGCCAGCGACACGCTGACACCGGCCGCCGCCCGCATCGCCACGGCCCAGCTGCGCGTCACCGCGCCCGACGGCAGCATCAAGAGCTACCCGATGTTCGACGACGGCCAGCATGCCGACGGCATTGCCGGCGACGGCGTCTACGGCGCCGGCTTCCGCGCCGAGATGAGCGGCAACTATGTCGCCCAGGTACAGGCCCGCGGCGCCAACCGCGACGGCGTCGACGTGCTGCGCACCGCCGAGCATGTATTGCCGGTGGTCGACGACACCTTGCACCTGAGCAATCTCGAATCCCTGGTCGAAGTGCATGCGACCGACAACGGCCGCCTGTCCATCGACGTGCCGGTGGTGCAGATCACCCGCGTCAGCCAGCACTACCGCGCCTTTGCCCAGGTCTGGGGCCGCGACAGCCGCGGCGCCGAAGCGCCGGTGGCCTGGGTCAGCGGCATGGTCACGCCGGCGGCCGGCAAGCTCAGCCTGAGCCTCGACCCGCGCTGGATCTCCGCCAGCAAGGCGCAGGGACCGTTCGAACTGCGCGACCTGCGCATCGAAGACGCCGATCACTTCGTCACCCTGGCCGGCGCCTCGCGCATGGCCTTGCAGATGCCGGAGAAATTCAAGGCGCCGGCCGCGCCGCGCACCATCGACGAGGCCATGACGGTAGGCCCGCGTCCGGCCGCCGAACGCATCAGCGAAGGCGTAGGCCAGCGCCTGCTGCTGGTACACGGCTACTGTTCCGGCGGCGTCTGGCCGGCGTCGCAGTTCAGCACCGCGTCCAGCTTCCTCGACGTCAACCAGAACCGCAGCCACGACCAGTTCGCCCGCCTGCTGCAGACCTTCGGCAGCACCTGGAACTCGTTCGGCACGGTTGCCCACAGCCAGGGCGGCGCCGCCGCACTGCATTTGTATACGTATTACTGGAGCGGCCTGGACAACGCCACCGGCGCACGCCTGATGCAGTCGGTCGGCACGCCGTACAAGGGCACCAACCTGGCCGGCATCCTGGCCACGCTGGGCTCGTGGTTCGGTGTCGGCTGCGGCACCAACGACAACCTCAGCTACAACGGCGCCGCGGCCTGGCTGGCCGGCATTCCGAACTCGCGCCGCGCCAAGGTGAACTACTACACCACGGCCTTCCGCACCACCAACTGGTGGACCAACGACTACTGCCAGATCGCCACCGACCTGGTGCTGAGCGATCCGGAAGACGGCACCACCGAGCAGGCCAACGGCCAGCTCAGCGGCGGCGTCAACCGCGGCCATACCACCGGCCAGTGCCATACCAGCGGCATGCGCGATCCGGCCCAGTACCTGGATGCGTCGCGCAATGCGACCATGAACAGCAACGCGGCACGTTGAGGTGATGCGGTAGTCATCAGACTGCCGCAGCACCGGGCCAGGTCTGCTCCGCACTCTCGGGATGGCGCGGCCTGGCGCCCCTCTCCTTCCGGTTCCACCGCCGGGAGGAGAGGGGCGGGGGGCGAGGTCAGTCCGCCTCTTGGCCTCGCGATGCACTTGCACGACGCTTTTCTCTCGCCCCGGCACTGTCCGGGGCGTTTGCGTTTTACCGCCCCGTGCCGGCGCGTGGCACACGCCGGGGCGCTTTCGCGTTTCCTTGCTGCGCCTTGCCCGCGGGCGTTGTTTTTTCCCTGATCCAGGCGGGCCAAGGAGAAATTCATGCGCGCGAATCGTGTACTGCACTGGCTGATCGGACTGCTCGCTGCCGCAGGCAGCAGCCTGGCCCTGGCACAGGACCATCCCCTGGTCGGCCATTACGAAGGCGCCAGGCAGGTCGGCCACTATTCCAG
This sequence comes from Tahibacter aquaticus, assembly GCF_004363655.1. GTDB lineage: Bacteria > Pseudomonadota > Gammaproteobacteria > Xanthomonadales > Rhodanobacteraceae > Tahibacter > Tahibacter aquaticus. The sequence goes on along the minus strand of NZ_SNZH01000008.1, from coordinate 243,590 downwards.
CGAATTCGACGAAGTCGAACTGATCAACGAGCCCATCGGCGGCAGCGGACGTGGCCCGGCCATGCCGGGCTGGCTCAAGCTGGAAGGCAAGACCGACCTCTACTACTACCGCCTGCCCGCCGGCCGCTCCAGCCTGGAAGTACTGCGCAATTACCAGAGCAGCCTGCAGGGCAAGGGCTTCAAGACCATATTCACTTGTGCAACTTCCGACAGTAGCTGCTATGTGAACATTCCCGGCCGCAGCAACAGCAACAATGCGCCCTACGATTTCGCCCTGGCGCTGGATGCCGCGCCCGAACTGCCGCGCCTCGACGGCGACTTCATCCGCAACTATTTCGACCTCAACGCGCGCTACCTGCTGGCGCGGCTGGACCAGGACGGCAAGCAGGTCTACGTCAGCCTGTCCATCGCCGAAGACAAGGACCGCGGCAACCTCGCCATCATCCGCGTGGTCGAGACCAAGGCCATGGCGACCGACAAGATCAGCTTCGTCGGTGCCGAGGAAATGCGCCGCAGCATCGAATCGTCCGGCCGCATCAGCCTGTACGGCATCCAGTTCGATTTCGACCGCGACAGCATCCGCGCCGATTCCAAACCGACCCTCGACGAAGTCGCGCGCCTGTTGCAGGCCGAGCCGCAACTGCGCCTGTCCATCGTCGGCCATACCGATGCCAAGGGCGGCAGCGACTACAACCAGGACCTGTCGCGCCGCCGTGCCACGGCGGTCGTCGCGGCATTGACGCGCGACTACGCCGTCGCCGCCGCCCGCCTGAGCGCGCGCGGCGCCGGCGCGGCCGAACCGGTCGCGTCCAACGACGACGAAGCCGGCCGCGCCAGGAACCGCCGCGTCGAACTGGTGCGCCAGTAAACCCAGTTCCGTAGGGCGCCGATGAGCGCCAGCGAATTGCGCCGCGCGCGACAGGGACACAGGCGCCGGCAACGCCTTGCGGTGCAAGTCGCTGCGCTCATCGCACCCTGCGTTGCAGCCTGCCTGCGGGCATACGCCAAGCCATGACATCCGGCACGTGCGAGCATAGGCGGCGGCATCGCCTCATGTGCCGTCCCGTCCCGGTGCAGCCTGCATCGGCGGCCCGTGCCCGCGGAGTTCCGATGAATCGACTGCTGCTTGCTCTTGCCTCCCTGCTGGCCGCACCGGCCATGGCCGCCATCGCCCCGGGCGCCGACCGCCACGAAGGCGACGGCCCGTATACGCAGCTGATCCTGCGCGGGGTCAACGTGATCAACGGCACCGGCAGCCCGGCCTTCGGGCCGGCCGACATCGTCATCGAAGGCAACCATATCCGCGAGATCCGCATGGTCGGCGCCGACATCCAGTCGATCAAGCCGGAAGACCGTCCCAAGCTCAAGCCCGGCGGCCGCGAGATGGACCTGGCCGGCCACTACGTCATGCCCGGCATTATCGACATGCACGGCCATATCGGCGGCGACGAGCAGGCCGTCAGCGCCGACTATGTATACAAATTATGGATGGCCCATGGCATCACCACGGTGCGCGATCCGGCCTGCGGCAACGGCATCGACTGGTGCGTCAAGGAAACCCGGCGCAGCGAAGCCAATGCCATCACCGCGCCGCGCATTTTTCCCTACGCCTATTTCGGCATGGGCCGCGACCAGCCCATGACCACGCCGGAGCAGGCGCGGGAATGGGTGCGCGAGATGAAGAAGAAAGGCGCCGTGGGCATGAAGTGCTTCGGCTACCGTCCCGAAGTGCTGCAGGCCGCGTTCGAGGAACTGGCCAAGCAGGGCATGCGCAGCGCCTGCCATCACGCCCAGCTCGACGTGTCGCGGGTCAACGTGCTGACGACCGCGCGCTGGGGCCTCACCTCGATGGAACACTGGTACGGCCTGCCCGAAGCCCTGTTCGACGGCCAGACCGTGCAGGACTACCCGGCCGACTACAACTACAGCAACGAAGCCCACCGCTTCGGCCAGGCCGGCCGCCTGTGGGCGCAGGCGGCGGAAAAAGGCAGCGAGAAATACGAGGCGGTGATCAAGGAACTGCTGCAGCTGGACTTCACCATCGACCCCACCTTCACCATCTACCAGGCCAGCCGCGACCTCATGCGCGCACGCACGGCCGAATGGCATAACCGCTATACCTGGCCGGCGCTGTGGGATTTCTTCAGTCCCAACCGCGACCATCACGGCAGCTTCTTCTTCGACTGGGGCACCGAGGACGAAGTCGCCTGGCGCGACAACTATCGCCGCTGGATGGCCTTCGTCAACGACTACAAGAACCGCGGCGGCCGCGTCACGGTCGGCAGCGATTCTGGCTACATCTATAAAATTTACGGTTTCGGCACCATCGAGGAACTGGAACTGCTGCGCGAAGCCGGCTTCCATCCGCTGGAAGTGATCCGCGCCGCCACCCTCAACGGCGCGCAAGCCCTGGGCGCCGCCGACCGCCTCGGTTCGCTGGAGCCGGGCAAGCTGGCCGATATCGCCGTGCTCAAGGAAAACCCGCTGGCCAACCTCAAGGTGCTCTACGGCACCGGCCATATCCGCCTGGGCAGCGACGGCAAGCCGGGCCGCGTCGGCGGCGTCGAATACACCATCAAGGACGGCATCGTGTTCGATGCGAAGAAGCTGCTGGCCGAAGTGGGCGAGATGGTTGCGACGGAGAAGAAGAAGCGCGGCATCGAGCAGTACAAGCAGCCGGGCGAGTAATGCGGCGCAGCCCAGTAGGATCGCCGCGTCGGCACTGACAAGACGCGGCGATCATCCGTTCGGCCGTTGTTGCTGTGCGCAAACCCTGTCGCGCGCGGCCACTATCCACGTGTAAAAAACCGGGAGCGAAGAGGCGTTCCCGGCCGGCAGGAAATCGACCGCGTTTGCCGCGCGCCGCGTGCAGCAAGACGGATCGACCAACGCGTACGGGAAGCCCGCGGAGGGTGCCGTTTTTGCCCGGCTACTGCATCAAGGCGCTTTGGACTTCAGCATCCGGCTCGCGATGTTTTTCACGGCCGTCCTTCTCTCGGCAGATGCCGTCGCGTTAGTGAAGATGGCGACGCCGGCGCGGCTTGCGGAGTCGATATAGGCGGCCGTGAAAACGCCCGGGTCGCCGCCCCAATGATTCGGCATCGCCGCAGCGTCCAGCTGGGAGGCCATCCAGCCGAGCCCTTGTCCCGTCAGCCAGTCCGGCAGCTCGGGCGGCGTTTTGATCTCGAGCATCTGCGCCATGCTTCGCGCGCTGACGATCCTGTTGCGCTCGGCGATTCCGCCGTTCGCGGATGCAGCCACAAATCGTGTGAAATCGGCAATGGAGGATCGCAGCATGCCTGCCGACCAGTCAGGAAAGCCGACGGGTTCGACCGGCGCAAGCGCGCCGTCGACGTCATCGTAAGGTATCGCCCGCAGCGGCTCCGGCGTGCCGCTGATCGTCCAACTGGTATGACGCATGCGAAGCGGGGCAAAAATCCGCTCGCGAGTCTGCTCGCGCATGTCCTGACTGCCGATACGGCTGGCGAGATAGCCAAGCAGGGCATAGCCGACATTGCTGTAGTCCCAGGCCGAACCCGGCGCGGCCTTGGAGAAGCACGTTTCTGCGGAATACGTGCGGCCGCCCGGGACCAGGTAGTCCTTGAGAAAGCTGGCCAGCGGCAACGTCGCATCGCGGCCTTGCTGGCGAAAATCGATGGCGTAGTAGTTCGCGTCGGAAAGACTCGAGGTATGCATCAGCAGCTGACGGAACGTGATCGGCACGGCCGGGTGATGCGGATTTTCCAGGGGGAAGTCGAGATAGCCGGAGACCGGTTCATCGAGCTTCAATCGGCCGTCGTCGACCAGCTGCATGACGGCGGTAGCAGTCACCGTCTTGGTGATCGAGGCGATGTGGAACATGGTGTCGGTGCTCGCCGGGCGCTGCCGCTGGATGTCGGCATAGCCATACGCCTGCACGAAGCGCACCGTTCCCTCCCGGGCCAGGCCCAGCGCCAGACCGGGAATGTTGGCACGGCGCATTTCGCTGGCGATGTAGGCGTCGAGTTCTTCGGTAGTCCTGCGCTGGACGCCCATCTTGCCAATTGCCGGAGCGGCGAGAGCCATCAGGCCGGCGCCCAGGAAACGGCGCCGCTGAATCAGGAAGGAGTCCGTCATGTGTGGCCTGCCGACAAATGAATGGGCTTGCATGGTTATGTAGGCGCCTACACAATGTCAATCGCGAATGGCGAAGGTATCGAACCCATGGACTACACGCGAAGCTGCGGAGGCGCTGCGATCGGGGCGCGGTTGCGACGGCTGTCGGAATCGATCGACGGCGACACCATGCGGGCGTACGCCGCGTTGGGAGTCCAGTTCGAGCAACGGTGGTTCGGTGTTTTGAATCAGCTCGCGCTCAACGGACCAGCAACCGTGGGCGAACTGGCATCGACGCTGCGGATTACCCATGTTTCGGTCAGCCAGACCCGAAATTCACTCGAGAAAGCCGGCATTGTCGTATCCGAAGCCGATCCTTCGGACGCCCGGCGGCGAAGGCTGATGCTCACCGACGCAGGCCTTGCGCTGATCGAACGACTGCAACCGCTTTGGCGAACCTGCGAGAAAGTAGCGCTGGAACTGACCGCGGAAGCCGGTGACCTGATGGCCGCTCTGGACCGGCTCGATGACGCGCTGACGCGGCGAACGATGTTCGAGCGGCTCATGAGTGGAACGACGCTTCTAGACGATCTCGACCCAACCCCGCAGGGCAGGACTGGATGACTGTTCCTGTTCGCGCAAGGCTTCATGAGCGCGCCCGCAGCAGCTCTCGGGCGACACAGGCGGCCTGGTTCAGCTGCACTTGATAAAAAAATCCAGATCCGGCTGTACATCCCGCACATTGGCAACGTCAGCGAGCAACGTTACGGACAACGACAGCCGCAGCTGTGGCATTACGGACTTTGTACCCAACCCTATTTTTAAATAAATGTGCAAACCAGCCAGAGCATGCAGCGGTCATATATCCACCTCGATATATGACCGCTGCGCGCCCAGCCGGCCGGCACGCGGGTGTAGAGGGCGCAGCCGCCCGGTAACGCCGCCACTATCTACATAGTGGAAATAGACTTTCGCGTCAGCGGCCAACAATCGCGTGAGCCGTTTTTCTCCGCCCAGCGGCCCAGCTGACTTTCGCCGCCAGCCGTACGCAGCCGTCTGCGTACCGCCGGGACAACACTGCTGCATCGCAACGTGCGCTGCCCATGCCGCTCCGTACAGTGGCGCGGCCGCGGCCATTGCCGCGGCACGGGTCGGGGGGCCCGTTACATCAACCGGGAGGAATACCGTACATGATCCGCTCACACCATCTTGCCGTGGCCGTGGCCGCGCTGCTGTCGCTGTCTGCCATTCCCGCCATCGCCCAGACTCGCGGCGCCGCCGAAATGGGCTCCGAGCCTGTTGCCGCGCGCGCCTCTGACGCCAGTACCGGCAATGCGCGCTTTGCCACCCTGGTGGCACCGCTGCCGGTTGCGGCCCTCGGCGCACCGGCGGCCGAAGAACTCGGCCTGCTGGCCGAACGCCGCCGCCTGCAGGATCGCCGCGGCGAGCCGCTGGAAGTCGCCTACGGCCGCGAGACCAATGCCCAGGCCATCGACCTGACCAAGCTGCAGTGGGAAACCCTGGCCGACGGCAGCCGCGGCACCCAGCTGTCGCTGAGCTCCGCCGGCGCCGCCGCAATCCGCGCCGCCCTGGATTTCAGCCCGCCGGCCGGCCAGCGCCGCGTCAACGACCTCAGTGCCCTGACCCTGCGCTTCCGCGGCGGCGACGGCCAGACCTTCGAAATCAACGGCGCCGACCTGAGCAGCAGCGAACTGAACTGGTCGCCGATCGTGCAGGGCGACACACTCAGCGTGGAGCTGGTCGTCGCCGCCGGCGAGGAACTGTCGCGCTATGGCCTGCGCCTGCCGCAGCTGTCGCATTTCGACGTCAACCCGGCTTCGACCGACAACACCATCGGCCGCGCCGTCGGCGACAGCGACTATTGCGAGCGCGACATCGTCTGCCGCACCAGCCCGCCGTCGGGTTTCCGCAGCACGGCCAACTCGGTCGCGCGCATGGTGTTCACCAAGAGCGGCAGCTCCTACCTGTGCACGGGCACCTTGCTCAACAACAGCAATTCACCGAAGAAGCACATGTTCTGGACCGCCAACCACTGCATCGGCACGCAGACCGTGGCGAACACCTTGCAGACCTACTGGTTCTACGAAGTGACCACCTGCAACGGCTCTACCGTGAGTTCTTCGGCACGCACGCTGACCGGCGGCGCGTTCCTGCGCCATAACAACAGCGCGCGCGATACCGCGTTGCTGGAACTCAAGACCGCACCGCCGGCGGGTGCGATCTATTCCGGCTGGAGCAGCAGCGCCATCGCAGCCACCAGCACCGCGATCGAAGGCATCCACCATCCTGCCGGCGACGTGAAGAAGTATTCGCTGGGCACCGTGACGCAGCTGTCGGGCAGCATCGACGGCAAGGGTCCGTTCTACCGCGTACGCTGGACCACCGGCGTGACTGAAGGCGGCTCGTCCGGCTCGGGCCTGTTCACCGTCAGCGGCGGCAGCTACCAACTGCGCGGCGGCCTGTACGGCGGTACTTCGTATTGCTCGGCGCCCAGCGACCCGGACTACTACTCGCGCTTTGCCGATGTGTACTCCAGCTTCAGCAGCTACTTGAGCCCGTAAGCAGGGCATCGTGCCGGCCGTTCTGCAAGACGGCCGGCACATTTTTCATAAGCGAGACTACGCACCCAAAGCGGTAACTGGCGCACAGCCGTACCGGCGTGAATCTAGATAATCCGCCGCGGACACGGATAATCCGCGCCGAAAAACAGAGAAATTGCTTCATCGCCTGCAGGAATGCATACGCATCCGCAGGTTTGACGCATGCGTTTGCATGCATCCGCATCGCCTGTCTATCCACCTCCGGGCAGCGCAACCCAATTCAGCTCTGCGGCGCACCTACGCCACGGGCAGTCTGCACCTGCCGCATACCCCGAGGAATTGTTAAATGATGACAAAGTTTCTTTTTATCGCCGCACTGGGCGCGGCGGCGACGTTCACCGCGCAGACCGCGCGTGCGCACGGCAGCATGACCACGCCGCCGAGCCGCATCTACTACTGCTATCTCAACGGCGCCGAAAACCCCACCGATCCGGCCTGCCAGGCCCTGCGCCAGCACAGCGGCACCGCGCCGTTCTACGACTGGATGAGCATTGCCCAGGGCCAGGCCAACGGCAATCACCAGGCCGTGGTTCCCGACGGCACGCTGTGCAGCGGCAACCAGCCGGTATTCGCCGGACTGGACCTGCCGCGCAGCGACTGGCATGCAACGCCGATAGCCGCCGGGCCCGACGGCAGCTACGAGTTTATCTTCCGCGGCACGGCGCCACACGCCACGCGCGAGTGGATTTTTTACGTCAGCCGCGACAGCTATTCGCCGGCGCAGTCGCTGCACTGGTCCGACCTCGACGAATTCTGCCGCCTGGGCAATGTCGCGCTGGACGAAGGTAACTACCACCTGCGTTGCACGCTGCCATCGCTGCGCGGCAAGCGCACCATCTATTCGGTATGGCAGCGCGCCGACAGCCCTGAGGCTTTCTATACCTGTATTGATGTAGATTTCGGCAATGGCGGCGATGCCATCTTCGCCTCGGGCTTCCAGGCCGTCTCGCCGTAACACCAAGCACACCACGCAACGGGCCGCCTGCGATGACAGAGACGGTCCGTAGATAAAAACAGCACTACCGCATGCCGCGCCTCGCGCCATGCCTTGCGCATGCCCTGCATGCACCGTCGCACCCCTGTCTATCCACCTCAGGACAGGACCATAGCCGCACCGGCGACGCTCGCCATCGCGCCGGCGCGGCCTGTCGTCCGTCGTTCCCACCCTTGAGGTAGCACCATGAATCCGACCATCAGAACACCGCTTGCGCTGGCCTTGCTCGGCTGCGCCGCCGCCCTGCTCGCCCCTGTGCCCGCGCACAGCCACGGCAGCATGACCACGCCGCCCAGCCGCATCTATACCTGCTTTCTGAGCGGGCCCGAAACCACGACCGATCCGGCCTGTGTCGCGCTGAAGAACGCCAACGGCACTGCGCCGTTCTACGACTGGATGAGCGTCAACCAGGCCAATGCCAACAGCAATCACCAGGCTGTGGTGCCCGACGGCAAGCTGTGCAGCGGCAACAACCCCACCTTCAGCGGGCTGGACCTGCCGCGCAACGACTGGCAGTCCACGCCGATCGGCCCCGCCGCCGACGGCAGCTTCGAGTTCATCTTCCGCGGCACCGCACCGCATTCGACCAAGGACTGGATCTTCTTCATCAGCCGCGACGGCTGGTCGCCGACCCAGCCGCTGCGCTGGTCGGACATGTTCGAGTTCTGCCGCCTGGGCAATGTGCCGCTGAACAACGGCAATTACCACCTGCGCTGTCCGCTGCCGCAGGGCAACGGCAAGCGCGTCATCTACACGGTATGGCAGCGCGCCGACAGCACCGAGGCATTTTATACCTGTATGGATGTGAACCTCGGCAACGGATCGAACCCGGGCTGGGTCGACGAAGGTGTACTCACGGCGCAGAGCACTTTGCCCGCCGGCACCGTCGTCACCCTGCGCCTGTTCAACGCCGCCGGCAACGACGTGGAAAGCACGGCCCACACCGTCGCCCAGGGCCAGGGCAGTACCAGCGAATGGCCGTTCCGCTTCGCCCAGACCATCAACGCGCAATCGGCCTATGCCCGCATCGGCGTACTGGCCGGTGGCACGATCACGCCGCAGCAGAGCGCGACGGCGAATCATGTCTATACCAGCAACAGCCAGAACCTCAGCCACCAGGTCGAGATTCGCCTGCCCACGACAAACCAGCCGCCGCTTGCCGTCATCGGCGCCAGCAGCACCAGCGTCAGCGGCGCGGCCAACGTGGTCTTGACCGGCAGCGGTTCCAGCGATCCCGAAGGCGCCGTGCTCACCTACCAATGGGCCGTCACCAGCGGCAGCGGCGCAAGCCTGAGCAGCAACAGCGGCGTGCAGACCACGCTGCAGCTGACCGCACCGGCGCAGGCCCAGACGGTCGTCGCACGCCTGAGCGTAAGCGACGGCGTGAACACGGCGACCAAGACCGTCTCCATCGCCCACCAGCCGGCTGGGGGCGGCAGCTACGACTATGTCTATCCCGCCGGCATCGGCAGCTACAAGCCTGGCATCACCGTCGTACTGGGCAGCGACGGCAACCGCTACCGCTGCCGCCCGGCGCCGGAGGGCGGCTGGTGCAATATCAACAGCGCGTATCACTACGCGCCGGGTACAGGCACGGTGTGGGCGGATGCATGGACGCGGCTGTAGGCAGCCTGCGCCGCAGGCCTGACCCGATCCGCTGCTTGCACTGAGTAAAATCGAACAACACCGAAGTTGGCAGAACAACAGGCTTCGGTGTTGTTCGCGCGGGATTTCCCCAAGAGACCCGCGCCAGCGACGATCACGCCTTGTTCGAGATGGCAATCAGCTCTTCGAGATCGAGATCGCGCTCCAGCTCATGCAGCGTGTCGTCATCGATGTCGCCGTCACGATGAAGCCGCAGCAGTTCCTTTCTCCCGGCGGCAACCACTACCAGAAGCGTATCGAAATGCGCATGGAGTTGCGGCCTCAGCTCTTCCGTGCGTTCCGCCAGCCTGGCTATCGCGCCCGCTCTTCTCTGAAATTGATCGAGCAGCATGGGATGAATGAGCTTGCCTTCCGCGTCGTAGGCCAGGCGCGTCATCGTCTCCAGCTGGACCTTTGCCATGGCTGCTTCGGCCTGGTTCAAATTGAGGCGAGGCAAGTGGCTGTCGACCTCCTTCAATTGCGCCCATTCGATCACTCTGCCCAGCGTCATGCCCTGGATCAGCAGAGTTCCGGCAATGACAGAGAACGATGCGACCAGGATAAAGTCGCGCCCCGGTATGCCCTCGGGAACGCTGAGCGCCAGCGCCAGCGTGACTACACCACGCACACCCGCCCAGCCCACGACGGTTGCCGCACGGGCCCCGAGCGGGCCGTACTTCCGCATGCCCAACGCATTGAGCAATCGGATCACGCCATCCGATCCGAATACCCAGGCGAATCTGGCAAGAATCAAGGTTCCCAGGATGGCCAGGATGGGCCAGGTCATCGTTGCCGCCACGACGCCGAATCCTCCAGCGCGTTCGATCACGCCGCGCAGCGAAAGGCCGATCAGAATGAAGACGGCGGCTTCCATCAGAAAGACCATCACCGTCCAGAACGACCCGCCGCGCACGCGGTTCGATGCGGACAGCACGGTGTACTGATTCCAGCTGGCAATGACCGCTGCCGTGACGGTCGCGATGACGCCCGACAAATGCAAGAACTCGGCGAGGATGTACGACGTCCACGAGATCAGCGCAGTGCCAACGATGATGATGTACTCGTCGCCCAGACGACGAACGATCTTCACCCAGACCAGGCCAACTGCCGCGCCGACCAGTGCGCCGCCGAAGGCCAGCAGAAGGAAACTGCCTGCGGCATCGACGATGCTGAACATGCCCGTGATACTGGCCGCAACGGCGAAACGAAAGAGTACGAGCCCGCTGGCGTCATTCAGCAGACTTTCGCCTTCGAGAAGGATCTGCAGTCTCTGGGGAAGTTTGACCCGTTCCAGCACCGCTCTCGCGGAAACAGCATCCGGCGGCGAGACGATGGCGCCCAGCAAAGCACAGGCGGCCCAGGGCAGCGAGGGAAACAGCAGGTGCGTCACGAACGCCACGAGGGCGCAGGTAAAAAGCACCGCTCCGACAGCCAGCGACAGAACGCCGAACAGATGCCGGCGCAAGGGGCTGATCGCGATCGACCAGGCACCATCCATCAGCAGCGGCGGCAGGAAGATGGTGAGTACCAGGCTGGGGTCTACCGTGATCGCGGGCAGCCCGGGAACGAAAGCGAGCAATCCACCGCCCGCCATAAGCGCCGCCGAAGGGGGCAGTCCGATCCGGTGTGCCAGGTAGTGCAGTGCGATGACTGCCAGGAACATCGCAATGACGAGTTCGAAAATCTGGGTCGGCTGCATGTTTCCTCTTCAACGGTCACTTCAAGACAGAAAATACCGGATGGGCGGCGTGCACGCTCGCCCCAGCATCGCCGACGATTCGAGCCGCGTACTTCTTCAGAGGTCAATGCTGCCCCGGCCCGCAGTGCCAGGACAACGGCATGGTGATCGTTGGCGGCGTGAATTCAAGGAACATCGTGGCGACGACAAGCCCGTCAGCAGCTGCCCGCTGGCTCAGCGACTGGGCTGATGGCCGGCGGCGGCCAGCTCGAAAGCCGCTCGTTTGTCCGATTCATCCGTTTCGGGCCAGGGGCAAAAGCCGAAGCCGGTCGCGGGAGGTAGCCTGTATTGCGCCGGGTATCGACCGCCGTCGCGGCCGGCGCGAATCGCCGCGCGGCGCGCCGTCCCGCATACTTGGCGCATGACTGCCATCGTTCTTGCCACCCTCAACGCCCGCTACGCCCACGCTTCGCTGGGCCTGCGCTATCTGCGCGCCAACCTCGGCCGCCACCGCGACGACTGCCGCATCCAGGAATTCATCATCGGCCAGAAGATCGAGGATATCGCCGAGAAGATCCTCGCCGACGCGCCGCGCATCCTCGGCCTTGGTGTATACATCTGGAATGTGGAAGAAACCGCGCGCCTGGTGGCGCAGCTCAAGACGCTGATGCCGGAGATGGTCATCGTGCTCGGCGGCCCCGAGGTCAGCTACGAAACGCAGGAACAGCGCATCGCCATGCTGGCCGACTACGTCATCACCGGCTGGGGCGAAGTCAGCTTTCCGGCACTGGTGGAAAAGCTGCTGGCCGGCGAAAAACCCGAGCCGCGCATCATCGCCGGCGTGCAGCCGCCGCTGCCGGCACTGGCCCTGCCCTATGCGGAATACACCGACGAGGACGTGCGCCAGCGCTATCTCTACGTCGAAGCCTCGCGCGGCTGCCCGTTCAAATGCGAGTTCTGTTTGTCCGCGCTGGACAAGACCGCCTGGCCCTTTCCGCTGGAGCCGTTCCTGGCCGAACTGGAAACGCTGTACGCGCGCGGCGCGCGCCAGTTCAAATTCGTCGACCGCACGTTCAACCTGAAAGTCGATACCTCGCTCGCCATCCTCGGCTTCTTCCTGGCCAAGCTCGCTGCAGCGCCGCAAGACCCGGTATTCGTGCATTTCGAACTGATTCCCGACCACCTGCCTGAACGCCTGAAAGCCGCAATCCAGCAGTTCCCGCCGGGCACCCTGCAGTTCGAGATCGGCATCCAGACCTTCGATCCCACCGTGCAGACACGCATCTCCCGCCGCCAGGACAACGAGCGCGCCGCCAGCAACCTGCGCTGGCTGCGCGACGAGTGCAATGCGCATCTGCACGTAGACCTGATCGCCGGCCTGCCCGGCGAAGACGTCGACACCTTTGCCCGCGGCTTCGACAAGCTGGTGGAACTGGCGCCGCACGAAATCCAGTTCGGCATCCTGAAACGCCTGCGCGGCGCACCGATCGCGCGGCACACGCAGGAATTCGGCCTGCGCTTCAATCCCGACCCGCCGTACAACATCCTCGCGACCAACGTCATCGATTTCGCCACCATGCAGCGCCTGTCGCGTTTTTCGCGCTACTGGGATCTGCTGGCCAATTCCGGCCGCTATCCACGCAGCCTCCGGCGCCTGCTCGGCGACAGTCCGTTCGCGCACTTCCTCGCCTTCAGCGACTGGCTGTATGCCCGCACCGGCCAGACCCATGCCCTGGCACAGGAACGCCTGGTGCGCGCCCTGTACGATTTCCTTTGTGAAATACGCCATTTCGATGCCGGCGAAGTCGGCAGCGAGCTGGCCGGCGACTACCACGCCGCCGGCGGCCGCAGCCGGCTGCCGTTCGAAGCCGCCGATGCACCAATGCCGGCGCCGCGCGAACGCAAGAACAGCGGCGCGACGCCGACGCGGCAGGCGCGGCATTTACGCCAGACTTGAGCAGCAGGAACGCCAGGTTTTGCTGTGCGGTGCGCCGCATGGGTATCGACGCTTTGGCATCACCCGGGGTCCGATGGGCGCAGCGAATTGCACCGCGACGCGCACGGCGGAGCGACGCTGGGGGTTCTGCGGCGCAATTCGCTGCGCTCATCGCGCCCTACGGTATTGCCGGCGGCGCAAGGCTCAAGCCTGCGGCCTGCATCGCCTCGCCGATGTAGGCGAACAGCGCCGGGTCCAGCCCCTGCGCTGCCATGGCAGCGGGCTGGCTTTGCCAGGCCTGGCCGAGTTTCTGCGCGACGGCGGCATCGCCGCCGGTAAAGGTCTGTACCAGCGCATACCAGCGCCGGGCCAGTTCCTGTACTTCGGCTGCCTGTGCCGGTACGCCTGCCTGCCGCGCCGCGCGTACTTCGGCGATCAGTTCCGGCCATAGCTGCTGTGCTTCGGCCATGCCGGTGGCGCCCAGCTGCGCGGCGCGACGGCGGAAGTCCTCGCGCTCGGCGGCGCTCCAGTCCACGTTCAATTGCGTACTCATTGCAATAGTCTCCACAAGTTCATCCAGGTCGATGTGCGATGGAGAAACCACGCGCTGCACCAGTCCACGCAGAGCATCCAGCGCGCGCTGGCGCTGGGCGCATTCGCGTTCCAGCACGGCGATGTGCTGGCCCAGCAGATGCGCCGCCGCGGCCGGATCGCGCGCCAGCAGTTGCGCGATCTGGGCCAGGCTGAAATCGGCGCGCCTGAGCACGACGATCTGGCCCAGCCGCACCAATGCCTCGGCGCCGTACAGGCGATAGCCGGCAGGCGAATGCGCCGACGGCCGCAGCAGGCCGCGCTGCTCGTACAGACGCAGCGCCTTGGCACTGAGGCCGCTGCGCCTGGCCAGATCGCCGATGCGCAGGTAACGGACGGTGGCAGCGGGTTTCGACATCGACTCCAGACTCCGGTCTGCCCTTGGGACAAGGTCAAGCGGCGCGCCCGGCGAGGCGGCCGCACCCAACGCGACGACGGCGTGCCGGTGGCTCGGCTGCGGCCCGGGCTCGCACCACGCGCCAGCACGCCCCCCGCGTGACGCGAGAGCCGCCGCGGCCGGCGCGCTTCACGCCATCAGATCGAAATCGCCCTGCAATACTGCATCGAGCCGGCCGCTGCGCCAGCCGCGCACGGCGTCGCGTACCAGCGGCGCCGGCAGTTCCTGGTAGCGCCGGCACAGGCGCGATTCGCTGTCGGCTTCCTGTGCCGCTCCACCGACGCCGTCGGGAATGACACTGACGCGCACGCGCAGACGTTCGTTCGGTGCCGCGTCGCCGCGTTCCAGCACATGCAGGCCGCGTTCGTCGCGCAGTACCTGCCAGGCGCCGAAACCGCCGATCAGCAGACGCAGGCGCGCCGGTTCGCGCTCGTGTTCAAGCACGCGCACGCGCATGCCGCGGGCCTGTGCCCAGTCCTGGTACATCTGGCCCAGACGCTCGGTCCAGGCGCGCGCCTGCGCGTTCGGCCGGTCGGCGCTGACCAGTTCCAGCTGTGCGTCTTCGGGTTCGCCAGCCAGCACAGCCGTCGTGGCCAGGTCGAGCAGATGCAGCCGGATGGCCAGGTGCCGCACCACGTCGAGCACGCCGCGGCCGCCGCCGGTCAGGCGCTGGGTCAGCGAATGCGCGCCGCGCACGGCGTTTTCGATACGGTCCATGCGTTCCAGCCGGTCGAGCACGCCCTGGCGCTGTTCGCTGCTCCAGAAATCGCGTGCCTGCATGGCCTGGGCTGCCTGTTCCTTCAGCGCCAGCCAGCCCGCCTGCTGCAGGCGCTGCTCGGTTTCGGCCAGGGCCTGCTGCAATGCGGCGCGCGCCGTGGCATCGGCGGACGGGTCAAGCGCCAGCGCGCGCAGGTCGGCACGCGCCGCCGGTGGATTGGCAACGGCGCGTGGTTCGGCCGCCGCATCGGGATCGACGAAGCGCACCTGCAAGGCATCGCTGGCGCCGGTGACGAACAGGAACTGGCCGCCGCTGGGCGCGCGGTTTTCCACAATAGTGCGCGACAGCGGCGCCAGCAGGAACTGGTCGATGGCGCGGCGCAGCGGGCGCGCCCCGAGGTCAGGCGTGAAACCGCGTTCGAGCAGGAAATCCACCGCCGACGGCTCCCACTCCACCGCCCAGTCGCGGGCGCGGAAACCGCGCCGGGACAATACCTGGGCCAGTTCCTTGTGCAGGATGTCGCGCATCACCGCGCGCGACAGCGGCTGGAAGATGACGATGCGGTCGAGCCGGTTGAGGAATTCGCGCCGGAACGTGGCGAACAGGGCCTGTTCCGCATCGCCGCGCGCCGAGGCAGTGCCGCTGGCGACAAAACCCGGCCCGCTGCGCCGGCTCACCGTCGAGCCGACGTTACTGGTCAGGATGATCAGGCTGTGGCGGAAGTCGGCCGTATTTCCCTGGCGGTCGGTCAGGCGGCCGTCGTCGAACAGTTGCAGGAACAGATCCCAGATTCGTGGATGGGATTTTTCGAATTCGTCCAGCAGCACCACGGCGAACGGGCTCTGGCGGATGCGGCCGGTCAGCGACGTACTGCGCTCGCCGCTGCCTTCGTCGATCAGGCGCCAGTAGGCGTCTTCCGACTGGTATTCGCTCATGTCGAAGCGCAGCAGTTTTTCCCGCGAGCCGAACAGGTATTCGGCGAGTGCCTTGGCCAGCTCCGTCTTGCCGGTGCCGGTAGGGCCGGCAAACAGGAACACGCCCAGCGGCCGCTGCGGATCGGTCAGGCCGGCCTTGAGCATGCTGATGCGGTCGACCAGGCTGTCGACAGCTTCGTCCTGGCCGATCACGCGGCGGGCGAAGAAGTCGCGCACCTGGGCCAGGTCCAGGCGCGCGCCGCCGTCGAGGATTTCCAGCGGCAGGCCCGATTGCGCAGCCAGTGTTTCCAGTACCTGCTGTCGTGTCAGCGGCAGTTGCGGCGGGTCACACTGCAGGGCTGCGCGCAGGGTTTCCTGCAGCAGGCGCAGGCTGCGGCCCGGCTCGGCGCGTTCGGGGAACTGTTGCGTGGCCAGGTTCATGGCTTCGGCAATCAGTTCCGGCGCGGCCACGGCGGCACCATGCCGCTGCTGCGCCCGTTGCGCCCAGGCCACCGCCAGGGCACGCGTTGCCGCGGCATCGAGCGCATCGACGCTCAGGCCCAGGGTCAGGTTCTGCACCCGCGGCCGCTGCGCCAGCACGCGGCTCCAGGCATCGTGCGGGCTTTCGCCGATCAGCTGGATTTCGCGTTTTTCCAGGTGCGGCAGCAGCAGGTCGAGAATGCCGGTGGGATCGCTGGTGGTGCGGCCCTTCTCCAGCAACTGGTGCGCTTCGGGCACGTACCACACGGTGCGCGGCCGGCTCAGCGCCTTGACCAGCGCAGCGACGCGGCCTTCCAGCTCGCCGATGTACTTCTGCCCCGCCAGCACCTGCGCTGGCGTCGCCTCGAACACGCGCCAGCCCTGTTCGGCCAGTCGGTACAGGCATTGGCGGATCAGCGTGGTCTTGCCGCTGCCTTCAGGGCCGACCAGCACCGGGCTGGTGCGCTGCTCGCGGCCGAGCACGGCGAGCAGGCGCTGCAGCGCCTCGTCGTCGGCCGGAGCGAGGATTTCGCTGTCGTCGGGCACCTCGACCAGGCGGCCAATTTCCATCAGCGTCTGGTAGTCGGCGCGCGCGCCGAGGCGCTCGCCCAGCGCGTCGGCCAGCAGCTGGCCACGCACATGGCCACAATTGCGCAGCCAGGCCTGCAGCCGCGCCAGGTGTTCCGGATCGGCGGCATCGACCGCAGCGCCCAGGCCGGCCTCGGCCGGCAGTGCGTCGAAATAGCGCTGCAGGGCGCTGCGCGTGACCGGATGGTCTATCCACCATTCGCTCATGCGCAGCACTACGGCCTCCAGCGTGGCCGGATGCGGATGTGCGGCGAGATAGCCCAGTGCGTAGTGCAGGCTGAAGTAGCCCATGCGGTCGACGGTGCGCACGACGTCCAGCGGCAGCACGTCGCCGGCCTGGTGCAGCGCGGCCAGCGCGGCGCAGCTCAGCGGCACCGCACGCGAGGGCACCGCGTCCAGGCGGTCGCGCGGGCTGAAAGCCGGGCCGGCGAACAGTTCCACCGCTGCGGCAAATTCGCCGAAACCCGCCAGTTCGTCCGGATGATCGAAGCTGTCCATGCGCTCGCCGAGCGGACGCAGCAAGGCATTCAGCTGGTCGCGCGGCGATGGCATCGGCACCTGTGCTGGCGGCTCGGCCGCCGGCAAGGCGACCGGCTCGGCGACGGACGGTTGCGTATCTATTGGCGGGTGGGCTGGCGTACTGGCGGTGACCGCGTCGGAAGGCGGTCTTGCCGGCGTACGCAGCAACAGCCAGGCCGCGACGAATCCGATTGCTGCGCCGATGAGAAATGCCACTGCCATGAAGCCGCCCCGACTGCCGATGTGAAAGGCGATTTTCCCACAGCCTTTGCGCGTCCGGGACATCGATGCCCTCTCGTCCGCCCGAGCAATGGCGGGCTGAGCGGCGAAAAAATTCTTCACAAATTTGCCGCAAGCGCCGGCGACAGGCACGAAAACGCAAATTGCGAACACATATATAAATTGGTTTTGCGTTTTTAATTGCGGCGCGTTTCCGCGCAGGTGTACATCTGCGGTCCAGGAGAGGTACTCGGCAACGAGTAGAAGGCCATACGCCTGCAGCAGTAGAGAACACGGCTACACAAGAACGGCCTGCGCAGATTCCACGCCGCAGTGCTTTGCAGCCGCTGTTCGCCGCAGGTACCTGGCCGTATGGAGCGGGGGCTCCAGACGCTGCAGCGACGGAAACGCCAGCGGGTACCGCAAGTCACGCAGAACAGACATGGCCGCAATGCGGCTGTGGCGGACTGCTGCGCCTTGCGGCACCGGCGAACCGCCGTACTGCCTACCCACGCCGCGTCGTCAACGACACGGAGGTCTGCCTGCCGCAATTTTTGCGGCTATTCGCAAACCTGGAGGGAGTTATCCAAATGAACTACGCAACCAAAACCTTGACCGGCCTGTGGCGCGCCGCGCTGCCCGCCTGCCTGCTGTTCGCCCTGGGCACCAGCGCCAGCGTGCATGCCGCCGACTCCGAAGCGGCCAAACCCAGCCTGCTGTCGCTGCAGGTAGACAGCTATCGCGGCAAGGCCGACAGCCTGCGCGCGGTAGAGCTGTTCTCGGCCCGCAGCAGCGAAAGAGCCAGCAGCGACCCTTCGGTGCAGCTCGCGGTGAGCAGCGGTACCTTGCTCGATCTCGACCTGGCCAGCATCGCCGAACTGCAGCGCAGCCAGCCCAGCTCGATCACCCTGCGCCTGCCAACGCGCGAGCGTGGCACGGTAGAACTGGAATTGTTCGCCCAGGATATTTTTGCTGCCGACTACCGGGTCACCGCCAGCGGCGGCGAAGACACCAGCACGATCAAGCGCGGCCTGCACTACCGCGGCATGGTCAAGGGCGAGAAGCAGTCCTTCGCCGCCGTCAGCGTGTTCGACAATGAAATCATTGGCACCTTCTCCACACCGACCGAAGGCAACTGGGTCGTCGGCAAGCTGGAAGGGCTGAACCGCAATCACCGGCATATCGTCTATGCGGAATCGGCCCTGCTCGACAAGAAGGGCGCACCGAGTTGCGCGATGGACAGCAGCGACCGTGAGAATTTCGCCACGTTCTGGGACGAGCCCAACGAAACGGCTTCCGCCAGCACTCTGAATGCGCCACCCAAGGCGGTCGAGGCCAACGGCAGCGACAGAAGCAGCGGTAGTGGCAGCGTCAACGCGCTGGAAACGGTGAAGTGCGCAACCGAATGGCTGGAAACCGAATACGACATCTACCAGAACCGCGGCAGCCTGCAGGCAACGACGAACTACATCACCGGCGTGTTCAACAACTCGGCCACGCTGTATGCCAACAGCGGTATTTCGCTGAGGCTGCAGCAGTCGTACGTGTGGACCACGAACGATCCCTACAACGGGTCGGCTTCCGTCGCCAACATGAACAGCTTCCAGAACTACCGCGCCAGCAGCTTCACCGGCACCATCGCCCAGTTGCTGACCTTCCGCTCCATCGGCGGCGGCGTGGCGGCTGGCCTGTCCGGCATCTGCAACGCCTCGCGCCGGGCCAGCATGAGCACCAGCGGCGTAAACGCCGCGTATTCCACCGTGCCGACCTATTCCTGGACGGTCGATGTGGTGACCCACGAAGCCGGCCACCTGCTCGGTTCCAACCATACCCATGCCTGCGTCTGGAACGGCAACGGCACGGCGATCGACGGCTGCGGCGCACCCGAAGGCAGCTGCCCGCGACCGGGCATCCCGTCCAACGGCGGCAATATCATGAGTTATTGCCACCTGACCAATGTCGGCACCAACTTCAATCGTGGCTTCGGCACGCAGCCGTCAGCCGTTATCCGTAACCGGATCGAATCTGCCGGTTGCCTGAGCAACTGCGGTGGCGGACCGGTCGGCGGAGGCGCCCTGACCCGGGGCGTGGCCAAGACCGGCCAGGCCGCGCCGACCAACTCGACCTTGAGCTACACCCTGGTCGTACCGGCAGGCGCAACCAATCTGACCTTCACCACCTCCAGCGGCAGCGGCGATGCCGATCTGTTCGTGAAATTCGGCAGTGCGCCCAGCGACACGGCCAATGACTGCAAGTCGACCGGCCCTGCCAACGCCGAAACCTGCACCATCGCAGCGCCCCGGGCCGGCACCTACTACGTCGCCGTGAAGGCGTATGCGGCGTTTGCCGGCCTGAGCATCGTCGGCGACTACCGCTAACACGCCAGGTAGTGGCGACAGTGCCATCGCCAGCAGCAGGACCGGGCGGAAAGCCCGCCCTTTCCTGCCGCCGCGGACACAACCGCGACGCTGGCGTGAACGTCGCCCAGCACACCGTGCGAGGCCAGGCCGACTTCGTGGTCGCCTGGCCTCGCCGTGCTGCGCCGCATCAACGCCCTGGACAAACATGGCCGCAGTCGCAGGCAGACGGCCTGAGAATGCACGTTGTCCGCACGATCCCTGCACAGTTCAGTATCGTGCCATGGTGCGACGCAACCCGGTGGGCGCGGTAATCGCTTTCATCCCGACAAAGTGGAAAGTGACTGTAATCACATATACGCATTTGTCCTATGTTGGCGGTTGCAACGCATTTCCTCCCTGGTGTACATCGTCGGGCTGGGAGAGGTACTCGGCAACGGGTAGAAGGCCTTAAGCCTGCGGCAGTAGACAACACGGGTACGCAAGAACGGCCTGCGCACATTCGACGCTGCAGCCCGTCGCACCTGCTGTTCGCCGCAGACGCAAGGCCGCATGGGGCGGGGGCTCCACGCGCTGCAGTCACGGAAGCGCCAACGGGTACCGCAAGTCAGGCAGAACGGGCATGGCCGCAATGCGGCCGTGGCGAACTGCTGCGTCTTGCGGAACCGGCGCGCCGCCGTGCTGCCTGCCCGCGCCGGGTCGTCAACGACACGGAGGTCTGCATGCCGCATCCGCGGCCATTTGCAATCCGGGAGGGAGTTGTACAAATGAACTACGCAACAAAAACATTGACTGGCCTGTGGCGCGCTGCTCTGCCCGCCTGCCTGTTGTTCGCCCTGGGTGCCGGCGCCAGCCTGCATGCCGCCGAATCCGAAGCGGCAAAGCCCAGCCTGCTGTCGCTGCAGGTAGACACCTACCGCGGCAAGGCCGACAGCCTGCGTCCGGTGGAACTCTTTTCCGCCCGCAGCAGCGAAAGGGCCACCAGCGATGCTTCGGTGCAGCTCGCCGTCAGCAGCGGCACCCTGCTCGATCTCGATCTGGCCAGCATCGCCGAACTGCAGCGCAGCCGGCCCAGCTCGATCACCCTGCGCCTGCCGACGCGCGAGCGCGGCACAGTAGAACTGGAATTGTTCGCACACGATATCTTTGCCCACGACTACCAGGTCACCGCCAGCGGCGGCGAAGACACCAGCACCATCAAACGCGGCCTGCATTACCGCGGCATGGTCAAGGGCGAGGAACAGTCCTTCGCCGCCATCAGCGTGTTCGACCAGGAAATCATCGGCACCTTCTCCACGCCGACCGAAGGCAACTGGGTCGTCGGCAAGCTGGAAGGGCTGAATCGCAATCACCGCCATATCGTCTATGCCGAATCGGCCCTGCTCGACAAGAGCGGCGCGCCGGGCTGCGCGATGGACGCCGCCGGCGTGGGCCGCGAAACCTTCGCCAAGTTCTGGGACGAACCCAGCCACAGCGTTTCTGCCAGCGCCAAGAGCACGCTGCCCGAAGCAGTCAAGGCCGACGGCGGCAGCGGCATCGATGCGCTGGAAACGGTGAAATGCGCTACCGAGTGGATGGAAGCGGAATACGACATTTTCCAGAACCGCGGCAGCCTGCAGGCGGCGACGGACTACGTCACCGGCGTGTTCAACAACTCGGCCACGCTGTATGCCAATGACGGCATTTCGCTGAAGCTGCAGCAGGCGTACATCTGGACCACGAACGATCCGTACAACGGTTCCAGCTCCACCGCCAACCTGTCCAGCTTCCAGAGCAACCGCGCCGGCAGCTTCACCGGCACCATCGCCCAGCTGCTGACCTTCCGTTCGCTCGGCGGCGGCGTGGCCGCAGGCTTCGCCGGCATCTGCAATGCCTCGCGCTCGGCCAGCATGTGTACCAGCGGCGTGCAGGCGGCCTATAACACGGTGCCGACCTATTCGTGGACGGTCAGCGTAGTGACCCACGAAGCCGGCCACCTGCTCGGTTCGCGTCACACGCATGCCTGCGTCTGGAACGGCAACAACACGGCCATCGACAGCTGCTCCGGCGCCACCGAAGGCGGCTGCCCGCTGCCCGGCAACCCCTCTGGCGGCGGTACCATCATGAGCTACTGCCACCTGACCAGCGTCGGCATCAACTTCAATCGCGGCTTCGGCACGCAGCCGGCAACGACGATCCGCAACCGCGTCGAAGCCGGCAGCTGCCTGAACAACTGCGACGGCGGACCGGTCGGAGGCGGCGCCCTGACCAAGGGCGTAGCCAAGACCGGCCAAGCGGCCGCGACCAATGCGACGCTGAGCTATACCCTGGCCGTGCCCGCCGGTGCCACCAACCTGACCTTCACCACCTCTGGCGGTAGCGGCGATGCCGACCTGTACGTGAAGTTCGGCAGCGCGCCGACCGACACCGTCAACGACTGCAAGTCGACCAACTCCACCAATGCCGAAACCTGCACCATCGCCGCGCCCAGCGCCGGCACCTACTACGTCGCAGTAAAGGCGTATGCGGCGTTCTCGGGCCTGAGCATCGTCGGCGACTACAGCACCGGCGGCAGCGGCGGCGTGCAGACCTACAGCAATGCCACGGACTACACCATCAGCGACAACGCCACGGTGGAAAGCCCGATCGCGGTATCGGGCCGAAGCGGCAATGCCCCGTCCAACGCCTCGGTGTCGGTGAACATCCAGCACACCTACCAGGGCGACCTCAAGGTCGACCTGGTCGCGCCGGATGGAAGTGTATACGTGTTGCACAATCGCACCGGCGGCGCCACCGCCAACATCGTCGCCACGTATACGGTGAACCTGTCCAGCGAAGCGCTGAACGGCACCTGGAAGCTGCGCGTGAACGACAACGGCCCCGGCGATGTCGGCAAGATCGACAGCTGGAGCATCCGCTTCTGAGCCAGCGCTTTACACGGCGACCCGTTCGCCGGGGAGGGAACCGGGCGGCTTGGCCGCCCGGTTTTTTTTTGATTCTTCGATCGATGCCGGGCAAAGCAGGGCGGCCTATGGACTGCGCAAGCTGTCGCGCGGCTGCCGCTCAGCCCTTGCCGCGGCGCGGACGCCCCTTCGCCGCAGGCGCCTCGCCACGCTCGGCCTTGCCGGCCGCCGCCGCAGAACGGGGACTGCGCTCGCCCGAACTCTTCACTGCCAGCACGCTCAGCATCGCCCGTGCCTGATCGCGCTGCGCCGGCGTGAGCGCGCGATACGCTTTCAACATTTCCACTTCATCGCGTGTCGAGCCCGGCGCCACTTCGTAATCGATGCCTTTCTCGCGCAATTCGTGCACGTTCTTGCTGCGCAGACCACTGGCGACGTATTGCACGTCATAGCCGATGCCGAGCAGCGGCACCATCGCATCCAGCGGAATGGCGACCTGGGATTCCCATCGCCGTACGGTCTTGACGTGCACATTCGCCGTGTCGGCAACTTCCTGCTGGGTCAGCCCCAGCCGCGCGCGCTCTTCCCGTAACCGTCCAAAAAAGTCCATGAGTACACCACTTGACGATGAGCCCATAACCGGCCCATGATTATCAACAGGGACAGTTCTGTCCCGTATGTTAGACGACGACGCCATGACGCATTGCCTAACGGGTTTCAACCGGTGGCAGCTTCCGGGCCTTCCCCTCCCGACTCGGGAGCTGTCCGCCCTTGCCTGCCGGCATTGCTATCGCTGTTTCGCCCTGCGCGACCTGCCCCCGCAAGTCGCAACGCACCGATACGGCTGCATCAAAAAAAGCAGCGAACCTGGCGACCGACATTTCACCTGCTGCAAGCGCATTGCGCAATAGGAAAATTGCGGGAAAACCCCCACGCAAACTCACCGCTTGCCAAAAATTCACCCGCGCGAACCGCTGTGGCGACGGAGTCGCCTATGCAAACGCGTGAGTACGGAATACGAGATATTTGCAAGCGGACATTTTTGTCAGTTCTTCAACCGCCCAGGAATTTGTACCTCCGCCGTGCACGGGCCACGGACCCCCACCACCCCTAGTGAAAAACAGGAAGTTTTATTCAGTACGCGCGCGTACGGAAGCGCGACGTCACTGCATGCACGCCAATTCATGGACGACGAACGGGGATTTGCAATGAGCAGCGAGAAGTACATCAATGCCGCCCAACAACGTGCGTTGCGCACCTTGTTGATACTGGCCGACCACGACCTCGACGGTCTTACACCGGGCGAAATTGCCCGCCTGCTGGCGACCCTGCCCAGCAATACGACCCGCGACCTGGCCAACCTGCGCCTGGCCGGGCTGGCCGAAATGCTGGCCAACGGCCGCTGGCGCATCACGCCGCGCGTGGCCGAACTGGCGCAGACCCTGCAGCAGAACCTCGACAAGGCGCGCCGGCGGCTGGAGGAAATCCAGCGGCGCTATTCGCGCGACCACAAGGAATAGACCGCACCAGGAGCACGTACATGGACGTCAAGATTGCCGCCATCGCCGTATTGACGCTGCTGCACGCCGTCGTCGCCGCACTTTTGCTGCGCATGTTGCGAAAATCGCTGCGCGCCACCGACAGCGAGCCGGCGGCCGGCAACGCGCCCGGCCCCGCCAGCGCAGCGCAACAGCAACAGCAACAGCAACAGCAACAGCAACAGCAGATAGGCTAGGCTTGCAGCCGCATTGCGCCCGCCGGAGTACTGCATGCCGACCATAGTCCTGGCCACTGCGCTGGCCCGCTGGTTGTCGCCGCCGCCCTCGGGCGAGCCGCGCTTCGCCGTCACCGGCACCTCGCTGAAACCCGCCCTGGACGAGCTGTTCGGCCTGCATCCGCAGCTACGCGGCTACGTGATGGACGAACACGGCCGGCTGCGCGCTCAGGTCGCCATCGTGATCGATGGGCAAAACCTCGACGACAAGACCCGGCTGCATACGCCGCTGGACGACGACAGCGAGGTGTATCTGCGGCAGTCGCCGTCAGCGGGCTGAGCGCCGCGCATTGCCACCGGTTACCTGGCGCAAAGGCCGCTGCAGGTACGCGCCGCTGCAGACCAGGGTGTAGCGAAAGCCAGACGCTTGCCTGGCTGACACGACCAAGCTGGCAGCGACGGCAGCGCGCGGCAACGGCGGTATTGCGATGGTTTCGCCCGCCGGCAGTCCACAGCCTGGCAAGGGTGAAGACCACAGCAGCCCGGCCCTGCTGCCAAATCGGCCGCCGATCCGTGCCAAGGTCGCAAGTCCCGATCTGTCCATCGAGCGCAAGTCGGGGCCCTGCATGGCAGCAATGCCATGCTGCCGGCGTGGCCGCGCAGTACTTCTTCGTTGCTGTCTCAGCTGCGCTTGCGCAGCAGCAGGGCAATCACACCCGCGACCAGCCCCCAGAATGCCGACTTGATGCCGAACAGGCTGATGCCCGAGGCCGTGACCAGAAACGTCAGCACGGCCGGCTCGCGCTCTTTTTCGTCGCCCATCGCGGCCGCCAGGCCGTTGCCAATGGTGCCGAGCAGGGCCAGCCCGGCAATGACCATGACCAGCTCGGCCGGAAATGCGGCAAACACGGCCGCGACCGTGGCGCCGAAAATGCCGACGATGCAATAGAACACGCCGGCGGCCACCGCCGCCACATAGCGCCGCGACGGATCTTCGTGCGCCTCGCGTCCCATGCAGATGGCCGCAGTGATCGCCGCCAGGTTCAGCGCAAAGGCACCGAACGGCGCCAGCAGCAGGTTGGTCAGGCCGGTCCAGCCGATCACCGGCGATATAGGCAGGCTATATCCCGAGGCGCGCACCACAGCCACGCCCGGCACGTTCTGCGAGGCCATGGTCACGATGAACAGCGGAATCGCCACGCTGACCAGCGCATGCCAGGACAACACCGGCGTCACCCAGACCGGCTGCGCCAGCTCCAGACGCAAATGGGCAAAATCCAATTGTCCACGAAATGCAGCGATGGCGATGCCCACCGCCAGTGTCGCCACGACGGCGTAGCGCGGCTGCCAGCGCCGCAACAGCAGATAGGCGGCGATCATGCACAGGGCCAGCGCCAGCTGCGTCTGCAGCGCGACGAACGCATCCATGCCGAAGCGCAGCAGCACGCCAGCCAGCATGCCCGACGCAATCGATACCGGGATGCGGCTGATCATGCGCTCGAACACGCCGGAGAAACCTGCCAGAGCGATCAGCAGGGCAGACACCACGAACGCGCCTATGGCCTGCTCCAGCGGCACGCCGGCAGCGCTGGCAGTCAGCATGGCCGCACCCGGCGTAGACCAGGCCGTGACCACGGGAATGCGGTAGCGCAAGGACAGCAGGATGCAGGTCAGCCCCATGCCCAGGCCCAGCGCCCACATCCAGGAACCGATCTGCTGTGCATTCGCCCCGGCCGCCTGCGCCGCCTGGAAGACAATCGCGGCGGAACTGGTAAAGCCGACCAGCACGGTGACGAAGCCGGCAACCACCGCCGACAGCGAAATATCCCGGCTCAGCGACGGTGCAGCGACGCTGGGCGGCGTGGAATCGGACATGGCACAGCACCGAAGACGGGGTCGCCAAGCGTAGCGTGCGCTGCGCAGCGCCTCCAGCAGCAACGTGCCTGACCAGGCCGGGCCCGCGCGAGAGTGAGCGGTGCGTCGGGCGCGCAGCGGTCGGCACGATCTGGCAGGCCCGGCAAAACAAAGGCATTGACCTAAGTAAAGCCCGCATGGATAGTTAGGCACATGCCTAACCAATCGCTACAGCTCAACACCCTCTTCCAGGCCCTTGCCGATCCCACCCGGCGTGCCGTGCTGGAACGCCTGAGCAGCGGCCCGGCCAGCACCAGCGAGCTGGCGCAGCCCTTCGCCATGGCCCTGCCCTCGTTCTCGCAACACCTCGCCATGCTGGAGAACTGCGGCCTGGTGCATTCGCGCAAGACCGGCCGCACGCGTGTCTACCGCCTGGCGACACGCCCGCTGAAAGCCGCGGAAACCTGGCTGACGCGCCAGCGCCAGACCTGGGAAAGCCGCCTCGACCGCCTCGACAACTACCTCAACGAACTGAAGGAAAGCCCATGAGCCGCGAAGACCCTTTCGACTCCGCCCTGGACCTGGAACTGGAACGCGTCGTCGACGTGAAGCCCGCACTGGTCTGGGCCTCCTGGACCGAACCCGAGCGCCTGATGAAATGGTTCTGCCCCAAGCCCTGGCAAACCGTGGAATGCGATATCGACCTGCGTCCCGGCGGTATTTTCCGCACCGTGATGCGCACACCCGAGGGCGAACTCATGCCGCACAGCGTCGGCTGCTACCTGGAAGTCGTGCCCAACGAAAAGCTGGTCTGGACTACCGCACTGCTGCCGGGTTTCCGCCCCGTCGCTGCCGCGACCGACGGCAGCGACGGCTGCCACACCATCGAATTCACCGCCATCATTAGCTTGAAGCCGCAGGGCGAAGGCACGCGCTATCGCGTCGTGGTCAGGCACGGCGACGAGGCCAGCGCACGCAGGCATGTGGAAATGGGTTTCCACGACGGCTGGAATACGGTGCTGGACCAACTGGTCGCCGAAGCCAAACGCTGAACACGCCGCGGGCAGCAGCCCGCGCCGGCAACAGGTTTCGCGCTGCGCCGCATACCCCGGCGCAGCCGGACGCCATCGGCAATGCCCCGCCGGCCCGCTGATCACGCGGGCCGCGCTTTTTACGGTATTCATCGTGCTCGCATCGCGGGCGCTGTGGCTGGGTACGCATGCCCTGTCGCTGCGCTACGCTGGCGATGCCAATTGCGCCGGCAGCACATCGCCTGCCATCGCGGTCACCGTCCTGCCACGCGTGGCGCTGGTCATGTCGCTGGTCGGGATCGGCCCGTTCGCGGTGGGCGGCAAGCCGCTTCGGTGTACTTTGAAACTTCGCAACCAAGGCCCACACCCCGTCACAGGCGGCCACGTGAGCAGTGCCCTGCCCTCCAATGTCAGCAGCGCGCAATGGCATTGCAGCGCCGTCGCCGCCAACTGCGCGGCCAGCGGCGTCGGCGACATCGACCAGCTCGTCGCTATTCAGCCGTTCGGCAGCGTCGCCTTCGTCGTCAGCGGCCAGGTCGCGGCCGTTCCCGAACTGCCGCTGGCCATCGCAGCCAGCGTTGCCGCGCCGGAAGCCATCGAGGACGAACGAGGCGACAACGGCATCAACCGCAGCGTTGCGGTCGGTATCTTCCGCGATGGTTTCGCGCCGGACTGAGGCAGCCGGCCGGGCACAAGGCCGTTGCTGCCGGCTTTTCGGCGCCGCGTCCGCACCCGGGACGGCCGGCCTTGCGCGCAACGGCGCCGGAGCCGGTGGCACCAGCCATGTCCGCCTCGGGCTCGCACCCCAGCCGCCGCGGGCCGGCCGCCAGCCGGTAGACGCAGCACCGGCAGCGGCGCTACAAATGCGCACCCATCCCCTGAGGCAAGCGCATGAAACGCGTCACCGGCATCGGCGGCATCTTCATCAAGGCAAAAGACCCGGACACACTGCGCGACTGGTATCGCCGTCACCTCGGGCTGGAGATCGGCGAATGGGGCGGCGTGGCGTTCCGCTGGAACGACGCCGGCAATCCCGGCGGCAGCGGCACCACGGTGTGGAGCGTGTTTGCCGATAGCTCCACTTACTTCGCGCCGAGCACTGCGCCGTTCATGGTCAACTACCGCGTCGACGACCTGCATGCCCTGCTGGGGGCACTGCGCAGCGAAGGCTGTGCCGTCGAGGACAAGGTGGATGAATCCGAATACGGAAAGTTCGGCTGGGTGGTCGATCCCGAAGGCAACAAGATCGAGCTGTGGCAGCCCCCTGCGGGGCAATAGCCGCGGCAACGCCGCCTGCCGTTGCGGCAAAAAGACCCCGGCCGAAACCGGGGTTTTTTCTTGCCTGCAGTGCGGTGCCGGCCTGGCCGGCCGGCCCCTTTCTGCTGGCAAAGCCGGGCCGTCCCTGGCCCGTAGCCCCGCCCGATTGCGGCGATTACGGCGTGTAGCTGCCGGTCAGGCTGAGACCGGAGTACGCCGCATAGCCGTAGACCAGCACATGGTAGGTGCCCGCCTGAACATTAGTAATCGTACATGTTTCGCTATTTGTGCCACCTTCGGAACGGCACGTATAGCTGGTCGTGGTCGGCGCCGACCCCAGCTTCGCGTACAGGTCCGCATCGCCGCTGCCGCCGCTGGTAACGAACTTGAGGTTGCGCGCGCCAGCCGGCACCACCAGGGTGAACACCTGCGAGCTGTTGCGCGCACCGCCGATGCCGGTCCTGGCCACGCCGTTGCTCAAGGCATTGCCGCCAGCGCCGGCAACCACCGTGACCGGGCTGGACTTGGCATTCGTAGCTCCCTTGTTGTCGGTGACGGTCAGGGTAACGGTATAGGTGCCGCCGGCCGCATAGGTCTTGGCCGGGTTGGTTGCGGTCGAGCTGCTGCCGTCGCCGAAGGTCCAGCTGCGTGCGGCGATGCTGCCGTCGCTGTCGCTGGACGTATCGGTGAAGGTGCCGGCAAGCCCGTTGAAGCTGGAGCTGAAGCTGGCGACCGGCGGCACATTCACCGGCGGCGTCACGCCGCCGCTGGTCTTGCCCAGTTCGCCGAGGAAGGCCAGGCCGAGCTGGGTGAATTTCACGCTGTTCTGCGCCGTGGCGCCCATGTTCGCCAGGGTGTCGTTGGCGGAGTGGATGGAGCCGAAGTAGCCGCCGCTGCTGTTGCCGGCCTCGAACATCATCGCCGAAGGATAGCCGGCACTGCTCCAGGAAGCGTGGTCGGAACAGCCGTAGCCGCAGGTATACGTGCCGCGCGTATAGCCCCGCGGCGCAAGGTAGGCGTCGAACAGGCGCACCAGGAAGTCTTTGATCGTCTCGTTCGAGAAGTCGGTGATCAGGCGCATGTCCGGACCGCTGCCGGCCTTGTAGTTGGTCATGTCCAGCTGCATTACGCCGACCACGTTCACATTGGAATTCTTGAACGATTGTGCAATCGAGTTGGAGCCGCGCAGACCGACTTCCTCGCCCGCGTAGGCCATGAACTTGACCGTACGGCGGGGCTTCCAGCCGCTGGCCAGCGCCACGCGGATGACTTCGGTCAGGCTGGCCACACCGGACGCATCATCGTCCGCACCCGGCGCGGTCTGTTCCGTGCTGCCGTTGCCGGCCGTGTTGATGGAATCCAGATGCGCGCCCAGCACGACGACTTCGCTCGCCAGCTCGTTGCCCTGGATGGTCAGGATCACTGACGGCTGCGTCGAGCAGTTGGTGCAGGCCGTATACAGGTCCGCCGTCGCATCGGTGCGCGAGCCGATCAGGCCGGCCCACTGGTTGCGGATGCCTTCCGCTGCGGCGCGGCCGTAGCTGGAGGAGTAGTAGCGGTTCTTGTAGCTCGACAGCTGGGTGATGGTGGCGCGGATATCGGCCTCGCGCGCACTGCCCAGCCAGGGATTGACCGTGGTCTGGTTGTCGATGGAGTAGTCCGCGGCGAGCAGCTGCCTGGCGATCGTGCCGGAACGGTCGGCGCGTACGAACGCCTCGGCTTCGGCGCGCGTGCGGAAAGCAAAATAGCCGCCGCAGCGCAGCTCCTTCTCGTGGATGCGTGCGGTCATTTCGGACAGGCGGCCGTTTTCGGCCTGGGCGATGACCAGGCCGGTGCCGCTGCTGTCACGCATCTCGGCGGCGCTATGGGCGAGGTCGGCGATGCCTTTGTAGGTATCGCGCGAGGTGACGATGAAGACGGCGGCAAACGGATCGCGTTCGGCGTCGTAGCCGGCGCGCGGCGTGTCTGCCTGGGCCAGCAGGGTGGACGGACATACCGCAGCGCCCAGCAGCGCAGCGGAGATCGACAGCAGCAGACGATGATGCAAAGTCATGACGTGGTCCTGAGAGTAAGCCGGATCGGATCCACCGATGCGCGTTCGGCGCACGGGATTTATCCGGAAGTGGACAATGTGCAGGCGGCGTCTTACGCCGCCTGCAGCAGGGACTTCAAGCGGGAATTCAAGCAGGAACAGCCCCGGCCAGGCCGGGGCTGCTTCAATGCTGGCTTGGCCTTGCGGCTGCCGTCAGAACGTGATGCTCCAGCTGTCGATCTTGCCCGTGTCGCCCGGGCCGTTGTCGTTCACGCGCAGTTTCCAGGTGCCGTTCAGCGTTTCGCTGGACAGGTTCAGGGTCACCGTCTTGTTGATGTTGTCGGTGCCCGCGCCGGTGCGGTTGTGAATGTTGTAGAGCGTGCCGTCCGGCGCGACCAGGTCGACCTTCAGGTCGCCCTGGTAGGTGTGCACGATCGCCACCGTGACCGAGGCGTTGCTCGGTGCATTGCCGCTACGGCCGGACACCGTGATCGGGCTGTCCACCGTGGCGAAGTCGGTGATGCTGAAGTCGGCCGGGTTGCTGTAGGTCTGCGGGTTGTTGCCGCCGCCGCCCGAAACCGTCACCGAACCGCTCTTGGTGTTGGTCGCGCCGCTGTTGTCGGTCACCGTCAATGTGACCGTATAGGTGCCGGCTGCCGCATAGGTGCGGCTCGGGTTGGTCGCGGTCGAGGTGCCGCCGTCGCCGAAGTTCCAGGCACGCGAGGCAATCGTGCCGTCGCTGTCGGTGGAGCTGTCGGTGAAGCTGGCGACCAGGCCGCTGGTGCTGGACGTGAAGTTCGCCACCGGCGGCACATTGCTGCTGACGCCCGATACCGTGACCGAAGCGGTCTTGGTATTCGTCGCACCGCCGTTGTCGGTCACCGTCAGCGTGACGGTATAGGTGCCGGCCGCCGCATAGGTGCGCGTCGGATTGGTCGCCGTCGAAGAGCCGCCGTCGCCGAAGTTCCAGGCGCGCGAAGCAATCGTGCCGTCGCTGTCGGTGGAGCTGTCGGTGAAGCTGGCGGTCAGGCCGCTGGTGCTGGAGGCGAAGTTTGCCACCGGCGGCACATTGCTGCCGCCGCCGGAACAGGCCGGACGCGTGCCGCAGGCGATGCCGTGGGCGTTGAACGCATCCCAGATGCGGCAGGCATTCGGCGTGCCGTTGGCCAGGTTGCCGTCGTTGTCATCGGCAGCCAGGTAGACGGTGTACCAGTTGTTCGCGCCGCAACCGTTCACCGTCGCTGCGGTATTGCACTTGCCGCCCGCAGTGACCTGGTAGGCGCTCTTGCTCGGCGTCAGACTGGCGTACCAGATCTTGTCCATCTGCGCCCAGCCTGCAGTCGAACCGTGCGCCGATACCAGCGCCTGGGCCAGATCCCAGTTGGCCGAACCGGCGATGTAGGACTCGCAATGGCCTTCGTAACCCATCGGCCCCTGGTACGCAAAAATGCCGCTGGCGAGGAACGGACAGGCCAGACGGTCGCAGTTCGCTCCGTTGTCGTCGGTAATGGTCGACGGTTTGGCCACGGTGCGGCTGCCCAGGGTGCTGAAGGCGTTCAGATCACGCACGCCGGAGCAGGTGCTGGCGCAGTTGACACAGCCGTTGACACCCGCAGGGGTGAAGAAGCCGTTGCCGATGCAGGCCTGCTTGGTTTCGAGGAAGGCGAACGTATCGCCGACAGCCTCGCCAGTGCCGTTCTCGTTGGCGGCGCCGCCGCTGTTCTGGTCCATGCCGTGGCCCCACTCGTGCAGGAACACGCCGGGGAGTTCGCCTGTATTGGCGCAGACGTTGTTCTGCAGGCTGCCGGACTTGAAGAAATTCATCGTCGAGCCGTTCCAGTTCGCGTTACAGACGTCGTTGACGTTCATGTTCGCGGTGACCTTGCCTGCGATCCAGCTGTTGCCGGGCAGGAAGGTAGCGGCCTTGCGGTTGATCTTGGTCAGATAGTAGAAGCCGTTGCGCGAGGCGCGCGTATTGCCCGCACCGCCGACGCCGCCGGCCGCGCCGCAATCGGTACCGGTATCGGTGCCCAGGTGCAGGTTGCCGTCGCTGGAGTTGCTCAGGCTGAGCGCACCGCAGGTGTCGGTCATCTTGAAGAACTTGCCGTCGAACGTGACCGAGGCCGCGCCGCCGCTGTAGTCATAGATGCCCAGCGCATCGGTGACCTTGGCCGTGCCGTTGGTCACCGCCGCGAACGGCATCGGCTTGATCACTTCCGGCAGCGTGTTCAAGGTTTCGAAGATGCCGCCGTCGACGACCGCGCTGACGTTCCGGTCGAGCGCGCCCACGTCGATGACGCGGTTGGTCTTGGCGTCGACGCGGATGTCGTAGGTGGTCGCATCGCCGTCGATGCGGAAGGTGAAGTGCCAGGCCAGGCGGTGCGAATAGCCGCTGCCGTCGGCACCGGAGAAGCCTTCGCCGGCCTGTTTGCCATCGGCGGCGAACGGCAGCAGCTGCAGCTCGCCCTGTTCCAGCCATTCGACGACCTTGGTACCGGCCGGGAAGCCCAGCTCGGCGAACGCCAGGTCGAAGGCCTTGACCGGACGCGACACCGGAACCGTGTCGATTTCCACCGGCGCGACCAGGTTGCTGCCGAATTGCACAATGTTGCCATTGGAAATACGGAAGAAAAGATTGGCACCCTTGACCTTGACGCCGTTCTTGGACTGGGCCAGCT